>NZ_JBXAQT010000001.1:1884690-2386847 GCF_058807515.1 Ferrovibrio sp. GW821-FHT12B10
GTCTTCGCCGCTTACAGCGGCAGGGCCGTCGTCTGTTTGATCCGGTGCAGAACGATGGAGCTGCGCACGGCGCGCACGCCGGGCACGCGCAGCAGATGCTGCGACAGGAAGTCGGCGAAGCTCTTCAGGTCCTTGGCCACGATGCGCAGCACGAAATCGGCCTCGCCGGTGACCGACCAGCATTCGAGGATTTCGGGAAAGCGCGTCACCGCCGCTTCGAAGGCGTCCATCTGCTCGGCCTGGCGCTCCAGCGAGATCGAACTGAAGGCCAGCACGGTCAGGCCCACCGCTTCGGGGCTGAGCAAGGCCGCGTAGGAGGCGATCACGCCATCCTCTTCCAGTCGCGCCAGACGCCGGCTCACCTGACTGGCCGACAGCCCCACGCTCTCGGCCAGGGCGGCGCTGGGCGCGCGACCGTTCTTCTGCAGCTCGGTCAGCAGTTTCAGGTCGAAAACATCCAGGGCGGCCGGCGTCATGCATGAATCTCGCGTATTTCAATGATTTATGCATGAAATTTGTGAAAAGTCACAAAGATATGCGTCCGATCGCGGGGTTTTTGCATGCCCGCGCGCCTAACCTCGGTCCTCTGCCCACCGGAGGTCCGCCATGGCTGTCCGCGATATCGATCACGACATAGAGGTCGGCCCCGACTTCACCCATCCGCAGCCGCGCCATCGCTACACGGCCGACGATCACACCGTCTGGCGCGACCTGTTCAAGCGCCAGGCCGCATTATTGCCCGGCCGCGCCTGCCAGCAGTTCCTCGACGGCCTCACCGGTTTAGGGATGGCCGCTGACGGTATTCCCGATTTCGAGCGACTCTCCGATGTGCTGGAGACGGCGACGGGCTGGCGCATCGTCTGCGTGCCGGGCCTGGTGCCTGACGATGTCTTCTTCGGCCATCTCGCCCAGCGGCGTTTTCCCGTCACCTGGTGGATCCGCAAGCGCGCGCAACTCGATTACATCCAGGAGCCCGACTGCTTCCACGACATCTACGGCCATGTGCCGCTGCTGATGAATCCGGTGTTCGCCGATTACATGGAAGCCTATGGCAGGGGCGGCCTGAAGGCGGCCGGGCTCGATGCGCTGCATCATCTGGCGCGGCTTTACTGGTACACGGTGGAATTCGGCCTGATCGAACAGGCGGACGGGTCCTTGCGCATCTACGGCAGCGGCATTCTCTCATCCAAGACCGAAAGCCTCTTCTGCCTCGACAGCGACGCGCCCAACCGGGTGCGCTTCGATCTGATGCGCGTGATGCGCACGCGCTACCGCATCGACACCTTCCAGAAGACCTATTTCGTCATCAAAAGCTTCGAGGAGCTGTTCAACGCCACGCGACCCGATTTCACGCCGCTCTATGCGCGGCTGCGCGGCCAGGCCGATTACGGCGCTGCCGATGTGATGGCACAGGATGCCGTGATCACGCGCGGCACCTTGGATGCCAAGGCCGGCGGCTGGGAGAGCGATACCGCCGACGCGTGACAAACGCCGCTGCGCAGCGTTGCGCGGGAACCTTTGGCCCCGCATCGGGTTGATGGTCCAGTCATGCACCGTCTGCGGGGTGACTTATCATGAGAACCGGATCGCTCCTGCTCTATGGGACCGCCCTGATTATGGCGGCAATGCCCGGAATTTCGCGCGCCGCCGAGCCAGCGCCAGTTTCTGAGCATCCAGTTTCCCAGAATGCGGTCGTCACCACCCCCGCCGACAGCCGCGCGCAAGCGCAGTCCACCCAGTTGCCGCTCAAGCCGCTGCCGATGGCGACGCTGCTCACCTTTGCCCTGATGGCGTCCTCGGGCTCGTCGCTGCCACAGAATCCGGGCCCCGTGAAGTAGGCTTGATATATAGCCAAGCTGCGTCATCTGAAGCCACGATGCTCGCGGGATAACGCCCCATCCAGGTCATCTGGCGAGTATCGCTCCCGGCAGGCCAGCCTGACGTGTCAGGCTGCGCCGGGGGCTTCATATAGGCTGCGCAGGCGCTGCACCTTCTGCATCACCGCTTCGCGCAGGGCCGGCGGCTCCAGCACTTCCGCCTGGTCTTCCAGCCGCAGCATCAGGCCGGCGGCATAGTTGCCCTCTTCGATCGGAATCGTCACGCGATGCCAGCCTTCGGCATCGGCGGGCTGCATGGTGCGTTCGGCGCCGGCATGCATGGTGGGCGACATTTCGCGCAGCCAGCGCAGGCCACGCGGACTGATTCGCAATGTCGCCGTGCCGGTGAAGATCTCGGCCTCGAAGCGCTTGCTCGAGTCCATCCACCAGCCGGCGAGATCGAAATCCTTCGGCAGCGGGAAGCTCTCTGCGGAGTCCAGCACGGTCAGCGTCTGGATATTGCCGACGCGGTAGGAGCGCATCTCGCCGCAGCTCGCGGCCTTCTTCGTACGCTCAATCGTCTGTGCCGCCATGTACCAGACGCCGGATTTCAGGATCAGGCCGCGTGGGATCAGTTCGCGCTCGCTGACCTTCTGCCAGCTCTTGTAGATCATCCGCATCGGCTTGGCGTTCCACACCGCATCGGCCAGCGCGCGCAGATGCGCGGTCGCAGCCGCATCGCCGTCGCGGAACCAGCCGACCGGATCGAGATGGAAGCGCGCGGCCACGCGCTCGGCCTGCTGCTGCAGCGCCGGTGGGAGTGCAGCGAGTAATTTGAGTTGAGCCGTCGCCATGATCTCGGCCAGCCCGAGTTCGGCGGCGGGGCCCGGCAGGCCGGCGAGGAACAGCGTCTCGGCCTCGGCCGCCGTCATGCCGGTCAGCTTGGTGCGATAGCCGTCCAGCAGTGCGAAGCCGCCGCTGGGTCCGCGATCGGCATAGACCGGCACGCCGGCGGCGCTCAGGTGATCGATGTCGCGATAGATGGTGCGCACCGACACCTCGAACTCGCCGGCCAGCGCCTCGGCCGTCATCCGGCCGCGGGTCTGCAGCAGCATCAGAAGGGAGATCAGTCGGCTCGCACGCATTTTTTGACTATACCGGATAATCCTGACATTCGATGTCATGATTAGGGGGCTAGGGTGGCGCCGCACCAAAAAAAGGGAGCCTCCCCGATGTCCACGCCCGCGACCGACCAGTCCACCGTCTCCAAGCCTGTCCCCGCCGAGCACCCTGCCAACGCCCCCCAGCCTGCCGCAAAGCAGCGGGTGCCCGGCATCTTCACCGCCGCCGTTCTGGCCTCCGACGACCCCGTCTCGCGGTCGACGGCGGCGGTGATCGATGCCTTCAACCTGGCCTTCCATGCACACACACCGGATGTCATTCCGGGTCTGGTGGCCGATGACATCGTGATCGAGGCGATCACGCCCGCCCCCGATGGCGCATTGCTGGTCGGCAAGGCCGCCGCGCTGACCATCTGGCAGGGGCTGGCGTCTGAAACCCACAGCGCCTTCGAGCAGGAAGAGGTGCTGGTGGCGGGCGAGCGCGCGATGATCCGCTGGCGCTATGTTTTCGGCCCCAACGGCGCTGATGCGCTGCGCGGCCTCAACCTGATGCGGGTGCGCGACGGCCTCATCGTGGAAGCGATGGGCTATGCCAAGCGTCCCGCGCCTGTACCGGCCAGCTGAGGAGATATCCCATGTCCATGCTGAAGCGGATTGCCGCAATGACCGCCACGATGACGACCGCGAATGATGACGAAGCCAGCCATGCCAAAACCCAGGATGGCCGCCACGATTTCGATTTCCTCTATGGCCGCTGGAGCCTGACCAATCGCCGACTGAAGCAGCGCTTTGCCGGTCTCGACCAGGCCGATCCGGACAACTGGGATGTGTTTCCCGGTTACGGTCATTGCGACAGCAAGCTTGATGGCATCGCCAATGTCGAGGAGCTGCGCTTCCCCACCAAGGGCTTCACCGGCATGACCATGCGGGCCTATGACATCAACGCTGCCGCCTGGCGCATCTGGTGGGTCAACAGCGCCGACGGCCTGCTGCAGCCGCCGGTGGCCGGCCGTTTCGAGACCGGTGCCGACGGCATCCGGCGCGGGCTGTTCCTCGGCGACGACATCGACCAGGGCTGTGCCGTGAAGGTGCGCTACCGCTGGACGGTGGACGAGATCGCGCCGCGCTGGGAGCAGGATTTCTCGCGCGACAACGGCATCAGCTGGGAAACCAACTGGCGCATGGACTTTGCGCGGGTCCGGTGATGGGGCAGATCACGCTCTACTCCGGGCCGCTCAGCATGTTCGGCGCCAAGGTGCAGATCGCGCTGCATGAAAAGGCGATCCCCTTCGATCTGGTGATGGTGCCTTTCGAGATGACGGCGCTGTATGAGCCCAAGCATCCGGAGGTGCTGCGCATCAACCCCAAGCGCCAGGTCCCGGTTCTGGTTCATGATGGCCTCGAAATCTACGACAGCACGCAGATCTTCGAATATCTGGAAGACCTCAAACCCGACGCACCGCTGTGGCCGCGCGCCATCGCCGATCGGGCGCGCGCCCGACGGCTGGAGCATGAGTCGGACGAGGTCTATTTCCCGCCTGTCATTCGCCTCATGGGCCTGCAACACAGTCTGGACGATCCGGCCGCCGTCACCGCGCGCGCGGCCTGCTGCGCGTATTACGCAAAGATGGAAGGCCTGCTGTCCGATGGCCGGCCATGGCTGAACGGCGTGGACTATTCCTACGCCGATATCGCCTTCTTCATGGCGCTGATCTTCGGCAGCCGCATGAACGCGCCGATGGATGATGCCTTCTCGCCGCATCTGGCGCGCTGGCGCGGTGATATGGTGGCACGCCCCGCCGTGCGCCTGGTCGCGGGTGCGATGGGGCGCTGGCTGCTCGGCATCGGCCGCCGGCTGCCCGATTTCATGATCCCGATGACGCAAGCTGCCTGAGGAGGCGATGGAGATGAATTTCGCGGACTATAACGAAGGCTTCGTGGTCGCCATCGCGATCACGGCAAAGCCTGGTGAAGAAGAAGCGGTCGCCGGCATTCTGACAGGGCTGGTTGCGCCCACGATGGCGGAACCCGGTGTGAAGCTGTTCCTGCCATATCGGTCGCCGGATGATCCGGCGTCTTTCTTCATCTTCGAACTGTATCGCGACCGCGATGGCTGGACCGCGCATCAGGACAGCGAACATTTCAAACGGGCGATCCCGGAACTGGTCCAGCGCGTCAGCAAGCGCGAGCGCATCCCGTTCCATCCCTTTGTGAAGTCCTGAAACGCAATCGCCCCGGCGGGCGCGGGCCAGCCGGGGCGATATAGATGCGTGAAGGACGCCGGTTAGCGCTGACGCGACTTGCGGGCGGCATAGCGCGCATCGCGCGCCGCCTTCAGCTCGGCTTCGGTCTTCGGCACAGGCTTTTTCTTTTCGGCTTCCAGCGCAGCGGCGGCCGCGGCAGCGGCCTTGGCCTCAGTGGCAAGGCGGCGCTCTTCGGCGAGGGCGGCTTCCTTGGCGGCGCGGCGTTCGGCGGCGGCCTTTTCACGCTCGGCATTGGCGGCGGCGCGGGCGGCCTGGCGGGCGGCGAAATCGGGATCGCGGGTCGGGTCGTTGGCGCGGGCTTTTTCCAGGAGGGCCTGGCGGGCTTTCGCTGCGGCGTCGCGGCGATCGAGCAGGGTGTCGTCTTTATAGGACATGCAGTCGGGGTCTCGGGTTGTTGCAAAGGCGCCTGAAAGGGCTCGATGCGGCGACAGCCGGACCAGCGGGAACAGACGCTGCTGTCAGAGCAGAGAATGCGCGCGAAGTACAGGGATGAATGACGGCCTTTCTGCGGCAAATGGCGGCAAAACCGGCCGGCGGCGCGGATTCTTGCGGTTTCCGTGCCTTTCGCTAGGCTTTCCACATAAACGGTTCCATGAAAACGGGGAGGCGCGGCATGGCCGCTCAACAGCAAAAGGTCGCTCTGGTCACTGGCGCGGCGCGCGGGCTCGGCCTCGCCACGGCGACGAAATTCTTGCAGGACGGCTGGCGCGTCGCCCTGCTGGATGTGCTGGGCGATACGCTGCAGGCCGCCATGGCCGCATTGAACGCACCCGATGCCACGCTGGCGCTCACCGCCGATGTCTCCGATCCAAAAGCCGTGCAGGCGGCGGTGCGCCAGGTGCAGCAACACTGGGACGGCCGCATCGATGCGCTGGTCAACAATGCCGGCATCGCCGTGTTCAAACCGATTCTGGAAGTCTCGCTGGAAGACTGGTCGCGCGTGCTGGCCGTCAATCTCACCGGGCCGTTCCTGATGACGCAGGCGGTGGCGCCGATCATGCGCGACCAGGGCGGCGGCGCGGTGGTCAACATCACCTCCATCTCGGGGCTGCGCGCCTCCACCCTGCGCGTCGCCTATGGCACCAGCAAGGCGGGGCTGGCGCATCTGACCAAGCAGCAGGCGGCCGAACTGGGGCAGTATGGTATCCGCGTCAACGCGGTGGCGCCGGGCCCGGTCGATACGGCGATGGCCAAGGCCGTGCACACGCCGGAGATCCGCGCCGACTATCACGATCACATTCCGCTCAACCGCTACGGCCTGGAAAGCGAACTCGCCAATGCGATCTGCTTCCTCTGCGGCGACCAAGCCGGCTATATCACCGGCCAGGTGATTGCGGTGGATGGCGGGTTTGATTCAACGGGCATCGGCCTGCCGACCCTGCGCGGCGAACGCAAGAATGCGTGAGAGAGAATAAGACGCCGTCACCCCGGACTTGATCCGGGGTCCCATTTGCCTTTCACGCCTTACCGCAGCACTGCTTGAACTTTTTGCCCGAGCCGCACAGGCAGGGATCGTTGCGGCCGGGTTTCTTGATCGGTTGCGCATCCACCTCGCCATCGACATAGACCCAGGCGCCATGATCGCGGCGGAAGCGCGAGCGTTCGCGCAACACGCGGACCTGCCCCTGCAGGCTGAAGCGCGCGGCGAATTCCACGATGCCGTCGTAATCCTCAGGCCCACCCGCTTTCGTGTCGATGATCTCCAGGCCGAGCCATTGCGTCTCGGCGGCGCTGGCCGCCGTCTCGGCCGGATCGAACCCGGTGCGATGCTCGGGCGCCAGGGTGCGCTGCAGATGCGCGACATCACCGCGCACAAACGCCGTGTAGCGCGAACGCATCAGCGCCAGCGCGGTCGGCGCCGGCGCGCCGGCGAGCAACGGGCCGCAGCAGGCGGAAAACTCAAGGCCGGACTGGCAGGGGCAGGGGGCGATCATGGGCCGCAGCCTAGTGCAGGCCGGGCAGCGCCACACCCGCCGGACTTGCCGGAGGCCTTTATTTCGTGTACACTTTTTGTTCTGATCTTGCCCATCGTGAATCGCATCGCCTTACCCCGGCCAAGAGGGTGAAGGGGTCGTTTACGCTATTGCGTCCATCTTGGTAAAAACCGGCTTTTGATGCAGAAAAAGGCCCCAAAAACAGGGAACTCCTACAAAAAGCGGGGTTCCGGGGCGGAATCAGGCCTGAAAACAGGCCGATTCAGGCCTCAAACGGCTGAAATCAACCTTCCGGGGCGTTGAAACGGCCTGAACAGGCTTCGGATGGGGGATTTCGGGGGCCAAATGCTGGCTCGCGTTGGCTCCAGTTGGCTTTTATTGGCCGCCGTTGGCTCCCGTTGGTCCGGATTGGCGCGAATTGGCACTCGCTTGGGCCGGGATTGGCTCGGATTGGCCGATACTGGATCGGCTAAGCCCTTATTCGGCCTGTTTTACCCAAGCGGGATCATCACATGTTTGCGGTAGCCCGGCCGCTCTTGCAGCCGGCTGTACCAGCGGTCCAGGTTTGGCAACGTCGGCCGGGTGAGGGGGAAGGCCTTCCAGCGGTGCAGGTAGCAGCCAAGCGGGATGTCGCCCATGGTCAGCGTCGCGCCGGCGATGAACGGCCCGCTCCCGGCCAGATGCGCGTCCAGCCGGCCCCAGTAGAGCGCTGCCTGCTCCTCGGCCTTGCTCATGGCGTTGAGGTCGGCGTTCACAGGGTCGCGCACCAGGCCCCAGAACAGCACGCGCATCGGCTCGCCGATCAGGGTCAGCGCCCAGTCCATCCAACGGTCGGACAGGCTGCGCGCCACCGGATCGGCCGGCCAGAGCGTGGCGGCCTCGGTGCCGTATTTGGCGGCGAGATAGCGCAGGATGCTGTTGCTTTCCCAGTGCAGGCTGCCGTCCGAATCGCGCAGCACCGGCACCAGGCCGTTGGGATTCATGGCGCGATACTCGGGCGTGTCGTTGCCGCCGAACTTGCCGCCGACCACGATATGGTCATAGCTCAAGGCCAGTTCGTCGGCGGCCCAGAGCACTTTCTGCACGTTGACCGAGCTGCCGCGGCCCCAGATCGTCACCGTGTTGTTATATGGGCTGGCATGCGACATCGGTGTTTTTTCCCAATTCTTTACGGCCCGAATCTTTTTCAGGCCAGCGAATACCACTAAACTCCGCGCCCATGCGCAAGCTGTACCATCTCTGGCTGTCGCCCCAGTCGCGTAAAGTGCGCGTGCTCCTCAAGGAAAAGGGCCTCGAATTCGATCTCGAGGTCGAAAAGGTCTGGGAGCGCCGCCCCGAATTCCTCGCCATGGACCCGAGCGGCGAAGGCCCGGTGCTGGTCGAGCATGACGGGCAGTGCCTGGCCGACAGCCAGGCGATCTGTGAATACCTGGACGAGGTGCATCCCAACAAGATGCTGCTGGGCTTCGATCCGCCGAGCCGCGCCGAGACCCGGCGCCTGGTGAACTGGTGGGATCACAAGTTCGGACCCGAGGTGAGCACGCCGCTGGTCTTCGAGAAGGTGATGAAGCGCTTTCTCGGCATGGGGCATCCGGAGTCGGCGGTGATCCGCATCGCCCATGCCAACATGAAGATCCATCTGGATTACATCGGCTGGCTGACCGAGCGCCGCAACTGGCTGGCGGGCGAGGACTTCAGCCTCGCCGATATCGCGGCGGCCGCGCACTTAAGCTGCGTCGATTACCTGGGCGACGTGCCCTGGTCGGATTATCCCGGCGCGCATGACTGGTATGCCCGCGTGAAGTCGCGGCCCTCGTTCCGCCCGCTGCTCGCCGACCACATTCCCGGCCTGCCGCCGCCGAAGCATTACGCCGATCTCGATTTCTGATTGGTTTGTTCACCGTCACCCCGGGCTTGACCCGGGGTCCCATTTAAAAATGGGATTCCCGCTTTCGCGGGAATGACAAATAAAATGACAGAGGAGAAAGACCTATGACCATTCGCCGCATTGATGTCGGCCCCCGCATGAGCCAGGCCGTGGTGCATGGCAAGACCGTCTATCTCGCCGGTCAGGTGGCCTCCGACACCAAGGCCGACACCAAGGGCCAGACCCAGCAGATCCTGTCGCAGATCGACCGCCTGCTGAAGGAAGCCGGCACCGACAAGACCCGCATCCTCTCGGCCACCATCTGGCTCAGCAACATGGGGACGTTCGCGGAGATGAACGGCGCCTGGGATGCCTGGGTGTCGCCGGGCAACACGCCGGCGCGCGCCACCACCGAGGCCAAGCTGGCCGGCCCGGACTACCGTGTCGAGATCGCGATCATTGCCGCGCTCCCGGACTGAGACGACGGATATCAAGGCGCGCATCCGTTCCCGCGCGCTTGAAGAGGGATTCGATGCGGTCGGCTTCACATCGGCCGACCGCATCGGGCCCGAGCTTGCCCAGCGGCTCGACGAATTCATGGCGCTCAAGCGCCACGGCGCGATGGCCTGGCTCGAAGACAAGGCCGAACGCCGCCGCCACCCCAATGCCTTATGGCCCGAGGCGCGCGGCATCATCGCGCTGGGCCTGAATTACGGCCCCGACCAGAATCCGCTCGACGTGCTGGCGCAGACCGATCGCGCCGCCATCTCGGTCTATGCGCAGGGCCGCGACTACCATCTCGTGGTCAAGAAAAAGCTGAAAAGCCTGGCCGGCTGGCTGCATCGCGAAGTGGACCGCGATGTGAAGGTATTCGTCGACACCGCGCCGCTGATGGAAAAGCCGCTCGCCGCTCAGGCCGGAATCGGCTGGCAGGGCAAGCACACGAATTTAGTATCGCGCGCGTTCGGCTCCTGGCTGTTCCTGGGGTTGATCCTCACCACGCTGGAGATCGACGCCGACGCACCCGAGGTGGATCACTGCGGCACATGCAGCAACTGCCTCGACATCTGCCCGACCAAGGCTTTCCCCGCGCCCTACCAGCTCGATGCGCGGCGCTGCATTTCCTATCTCACCATCGAGTATGACGGCGTGATCGCGCCGGAATTCGCCGATGTGATGGGCAACCGCATCTATGGCTGCGACGACTGCCTCGCCGTCTGCCCGTGGAACAAGTTTGCCTCTGCAACGCGTGAAATGACATTGCAAAGCCGCCCTGAATTGAACGCGCCCATGCTGCGCGAACTGGCGGCGCTGGATGACGAGGGCTTCCGCGCGCGCTTCAGCACCACGGCGATCAAGCGCGTCGGCCGCGACAGGTTCGTCCGCAATGTCTGCGTGGCGCTGGGCAACAGCAACGATCCGGCCATGGTGCCGGTGCTGCAGGGGTTGTCGGCGGATGCGTCAGACGTCGTGCGCGCCCAGGCGAGCCAGGCGCTGGCGCGGCTTACTCGACCCTGAGGTCGAGCTTCTCGATATACTGGCCGGCGGTGACGGCGGCCGCGGTGTCCGGCGCGAGCAGCCGGACCTGAATAAGGTCGGCGCGCGCCCCGCGCTTGTCGCCCTTCAGGCTGCGCAGGATGCCGCGCTCCAGTAACGCCTCCGGCAGGCGCGGCTCGATGGCCAGCGCCGCTTCGGCATCGGTTAGCGCGCCGTCCACATCGCCGGTCTGGCGGCGGGCGGCAGCGCGCAGTGCCATGGCATCCTCGCGCAGCGGGGCAAGGCCCAGCGCACGGTCGAGATCCTTGCGCGCTGATGCGTAGTCTTCCAACGCGGCAAAGGCCATCGCGCGGTCGATCAGCAGATCAGGCGTGTCGGGCACCACTTTCAGCGCGATATCCAGCAGCTTCTTCGCGCGGTCGGGCTGATCGGCCAGCAGCCAGGCATTGGCGGCCTGATCGAGCAGCGCCACGGACAGATGCGGTGCCTGCTTCTCGGCCATCGGCAAGAGCTGCTCCAGCCGGTCGGCAGCATCGCCGTAATGCTTCATTTCGATCAGCGCCAGCGCCGCGCAATGCGCCGCGGGAAGCCCGCCGCCGGTCGCCTGCCAGGTCTGCGCCTGGGCGAAGCCTTCCTCGGGATTGCGCCGCATCAGGCTGAGACAGTCCTGGTAGCTCTGGTCTTCCAGCACGCGCGAGGGCGACGGCTGTTGTGCCCAAGCGGATACGATCACGGCCGGCACAGCCAGAAGGCTGGCAAAAACCAGCGGGAACCCTATCTTGCGAAGCGATGTCATGGCGCGGCACAGTGGCGCTGCCGGATGGCAAAATCAAGGCATCGGACCGGGACAACAGAGCACATGACCCAGACCAAACGGCACGATCCGCCAACGGTGTGGCGGGCCTCCGCCGACTTCCAGTCGATCTATAGCCATGCCGTCGAGATTCCGCCGGGTGCGCGCCTGATCACACTGTCAGGCCAGGTGGGCGTGGCGCCGGGTGGCGCGGTGCCGCCGGATTTCCGCAGCCAGTGCATGCAAGCCATGGCCAATGTCGAAGCCCTGCTGGCTGCGGCCAATGCCGGACTGCAGCATGTGGTGAAGATCACCTATTACCTGACGCGCGCGGCCGACCTGCCGATCCTGACCGCATTGCGCCAGCAGCGCTGGGCCTCGGCGCAGCCGCCGGCAGTGACCACGTTGATCGTGGCAGGACTGGCGCGGCCTGAATTTGCCATCGAGATTGATGTCCTCGCCGCTATCACGTCTGACACGAGGACCCCATGAACACACTCTTCTGCTTCGGCCTCGGATTCAGTGCCCATGTGCTGGCTGCACAGCTCAAAAGCGAGGGCTGGCATATCATCGGCACCAGCCGCACGCCCGAGAAGGCCGCCGGACTCGGCGCGCTGGGCTATGAAGCGCATGTCTTCGACGGCACCGCGCCGCTGGCCGATCCGTCTATCCTGACGCGCGCCACGCATATGCTGATTTCGGTACCGGCCGAGGAAGAGGCCGACGCCGTGCTGCGCTGGCATGCGGCCGATATCGCAAATCTGTCCGGGCTCAAATGGCTCGGCTATCTCTCCACCACGGGCGTCTACGGCGATCGAAAAGGTGAATGGGTCGACGAGACGACGCCGATCAATCCCACGCAAGGCCGCAGCAAGCGCCGCGCCGAGGCCGAGGCCGGCTGGCTGAAACTGCGGGCCGATCATGGCGTGCCGGTGCAGGTGTTCCGGCTGGCCGGCATCTACGGCCCACGCCGCAACCAGCTCGAAGGCGTGAAGCGCGGTACCGCGCATCGTATCAACAAGCCGGGCCAGGTTTTCTGCCGCATCCATGTCGAGGATATCGCCCAGGTATTGCGCGCCTCGATGCGCAAGCCCGATCCGGGCGCGATCTACAACCTCGCCGATGACGAGCCTGCGCCGCCGCAGGATGTGGTGCAATACGCCGCAGAATTACTCGGCGTGACGCCGCCCCCGGAAGTGCCGTTTGCCGAGGCCAACCTTTCGCCGATGGCGGCAAGCTTCTATGCCGACAGCCGTCGCGTGCGCAACGATCGCATCAAGCGCGAGCTCGGCGTGACGCTGAAATACCCGACCTATCGCGAAGGTCTGGCGGCGCTGTTGTCGACGGTCACCTGACTGTACCGCACCACCTTTGGCGTGCGCGTATTACGCCATGTGCAGCCTCCAGTGCAGCGCGGCGCGTATTTTCGATAACTCTTGGCTCTACTAATACCGAGAGGTGATTCCCCTGCACGCTCCACAGGCTAAAGAGAGTGGATCTGCATAAGGATTCTGCAAAAGCCCAGACATAAGGGCGATGTGGGTCCCGGGGGAAAGAAAATAATGACCATCCGTCTGCGTCTCATGCTGAGCGTTTTTGCTCTGCTGGCCGTCATCATTGTCTTCGCCGCATCCGGCTATATCGCACTCCAGCGCAACCAGGCGGCACTCGCCAGCATCTATGCCGACCGTGTGGTGCCACTCAGCGACCTGAAGGATATCTCGGATGCCTATGCCGTGCAGATCGTTGATCTGTCGCACAAGGTGCGTGCCGGCAGCGTCCAGCCGCAGGCTGGTCTGCTCGAGATCGCCAAGGCGCGCGCGCTGATCAAGGCGAAGTGGCAGGGCTATCTCGCCACGATTCTAACGCCAGAAGAGGCACGCCTGGTCGAAAAGACCAAGGCGCTGTTCACGCCGGCCGACCGCGCCGTCGACAAGCTGCAGGGCATTATCACCGTCAACGACAAGGCTGCGCTGGTCACCTTTGTTGAGCAGGAGATGTATCCGGTCATCGATGCCGTCACGGAAGCCATCGGCGAGCTGATCGCCGTGCAGCTGACGGCTGCCCAGGCCGAGTATGCCGCGGCGGAATCCTCCTATGCCCAGTTCATGCTGGCGATGGAAGCCCTGCTGGCGATTGCCGTCGGCGTGGTTGGCACCACTCTCTGGGTAATCGTGAGGAAGGTGTCACGGCCATTGGGACATTTGACCGGCGCGATGACCCGGCTGTCGCAGGGCGACCTGACCGCGCCGGTGCCGGCGGCACGCGGCCGCGATGAAGTGGTCGCCATGGTGCGGGCACTGCAGGTGTTCAAGGATAACATGATCGCCCGTGAGCAGGCTGAGGTTGATATCGCCCGGCAGCGTGCGGAATCGGAAAGCCGCCGCGCCGAACGCGAGGCGCGCGAACAGGCCGCTGGCGCCGAGATCGCCGCCCTGGTCAACAAGGTGGCGGGTGGCGATCTCTCGGGCCGCATCGAGGAAACTGGCAAGGAGGGCTTTTTCCTTTCCACCAGCCAGCAGCTCAATCGCCTGGCCGCCACCCTGCAGACCATGACCGGCGAGATGGCCGACGTGATGGCTGCAATGGCCGTGGGCGACCTTACCAAGTCGGTCCGAGGGGACTACAGCGGCGTCTTCGGTGACCTGAAGACCAGCAGCAACGGCACCGCCAGCCGCCTGCGCGATATTGCTAGCCAGCTGATCCAGGCCACCACGGCGGTCCATGGCGCGGCCAGCGAGATATCCACCGGCAGCCAGGATCTCGCCCAGCGCACGGAAAGCCAGGCGGCCTCAATCGAGGAGACCGCCGCTTCAATGCATGAAATCACCACCACCGTGCGCCAGAATGCCGATAACGCCCAGGCGGCCAGCCAACTGGCGATGGCGGCGCGCGATACCGCCGAAAAGGGCGGCAGCGTGGTGGCCCAAGCCGTGACGGCGGTCAGTCAGATCGAGGGCAGCGCGCAGAAGATTGCCGACATCGTCGGCCTGATCGACGAGATCGCCTTTCAGACCAATCTTCTCGCCTTGAATGCTTCAGTGGAAGCTGCCCGTGCGGGTGAAGCCGGCAAGGGCTTTGCGGTGGTGGCGCAGGAAGTGCGCGCACTCGCTCAACGCTCTGCCAATGCCAGCAAGGACATCAAGGCGCTGATCAGCGAGTCCAATGCCCAGGTCAAGACCGGCGCTGCGCTGGTGAACCAGACCGGCAGCTCGCTTGGCGACATTGTCGGCGCGATCAAGAAGGTGTCGGATATCGTGGCAGAGATCGCAGCCGCGTCGAAGGAACAGGCCACCGGCCTCGACCAGATCAACACCGCCGTCGGCAGCATGGACGAAATGACCCAGCGCAACGCGGCGCTGGTGGAGGAGACCACGGCGGCGGCACAGTCGTTGACCCAGCAGGCCCAGCAGCTGTCGCAGATCGCCGGTTTCTTCAGGACTTGAGGAAAGTCACCATAGTCAGGGCGTAGCAGGTCGTCAGGCTTTCGCGCTGGCGCAGCCGCGCCATCTTGACGCTGCCGGTCACATCAGGCTCCACACCGTCTCGATCAGCAGGTCGAGATCCTGCGGCCGTGACAGGCGATGGTCGCCGTCGCGGATCAGCGTCAGCCGCGTATCACCGCCCTGGAAGGCCTCGATGGTCTTCACGGCATGACTGTACGGCACATCGGGATCGTTCATGCCCTGCAGGATGCGCACCGGCCGGTCGAAGCTGATGCCGGGCTTGAGCAGCATGTGGTCGCGGCCCTCGGTGATCAGCTTCAGCGTATATTCGTAGGGCTGGTCGGAATATTGCGAGGGTTCGCGCAGAACGCCGTCACGCAGCAGGATGCGGCGCTGCGCCTCGTCCATCTGCGCCCACATCAGGTCTTCGGTGAAATCCAGCGCCGGCGCGATCAGCACCAGGCCGGCGGCCATGTCGGGCAGCGCCAGTGCCGCCAGCGTTGCCAGCCAGCCCCCCATGCTGGAGCCGACGATGATCAGCGGACCGTCGCTCGCCTTTGGGCAGACCTCGCGCAGGATCGCCAGCGTGTCTTCCTTCCAGCGTCCGATGGTGCCGTCGAGGAACAGCCCGTCCGACTGGCCATGGCCGAAATAGTCGAAGCGCACGAAGCCGGTGCCGCGGGCAATCGCTGCCGCTTCCAGCGCCATCGCCTTGCTGCCGGTCATGTCCGACTTGAAGCCGCCACAGAACAGGATGCCGGGCCTGCCGGACCGCGCCATTGCGGCCGGCGTGGCGCAGTAGGCAAGGCGGGTGCCATCGGGGCGGGGCAGGAACTGGGTTTCGCTCATACCGCCTTATTTAGCGGTTCCTGCCACCGGTTTCCATGCGGCGGCCCGCTGTTTCGCTTCGTCCTGCATGGCGGCCTCGACCTGCGGCAGCAGGTTCTGGCGATTTCGTTCAGCCAGCGCGTAATCGGTGCCGTTGGCGGCGATGGTGAACCACATCAGGGCTTCCATCTTGTTTCTGCCCACACCCCGGCCATCGCGCAGCAGCACGGCCAGATTGTTCTGTGAGGCGCGGTGGCCGGCTTCTGCATTGCTACGATAGAGCGTTACGGCAAGGGTTTCGTCTCTTGAAACCTGCAAACCCTCGGCCAGGGCATAGGCAAGATCGAACCGCTTGCCGATATCGGTCTGTTGCGCGGCCTGATCTATCATCGCCCGAGCCTTGGCTACATCCTGCGGCACCACGATGCCCTGCTGGTAGGCTTCGATCAGATAAAGCGTCGCGCGCATGTTGCCGGCGGCTGCGGCTTTTTCCAGATCGGCAACAGTCGCCTGGAAGATGGCGGTGGAATCCGTCTTTGGCGGCGCGGCAGGATTCAGCGTCCGCCGTTTCTCCTCCAGGATCTGGTCCGCCAGCATGAGGCCGGGCAGCCGCGATGTGCCGGCTTTCAGGCGCGGGTCGTATAGTGTCTGCAGCATCACGGTGTCGGCTTCGGTCATGTCATAGACGAAGCTGCTGGTGTAGTAGCTGAGCACCGAATGCAGTTTGTGCGGATGATTGAGCAGGCCGAAGCCATGCAGGGTCTCGTGCCGGATGCAGCGCTCCAGGCCCGCGGCAGACAGATTCATCTGCAGGGTGGCCTTGTTGATGCGCCCACCCAGGCGGTCATAGTTGATGTTCATGTAGCAGGATGCCTTGCGGCCCTGCAGCGAGAAATTCGCCACGTCGCGAAACATCAGAGTGAAATTGCCCTCTTCGCCGTCCCTCGCTTCGCGGACAGGCACGCCGGCGATGGCGGCTTGTTGCCGCAATGCGGTGATAGCGAGGTCGATGATGTCGGGCTTGAAGCGCAGGCCGTCCACCCGATAGACGATATCGGTCTGCCAGCGCATCACCAGGCCGACCGGATTGTAGGTGCCGCCGTAATCGACGTCCTCGCGGCTGGCCCAGAAGACGGCGGCATCGAAGCCGCGCAGGATATCCGCATGCGAGGGATTTTTGCCGGTGGTCTGGGCCAGGGCCGGTGCGGCAAGGCCAAACAGGACCAGCCCGGTCAGCGCCAGCCTGCGGCCATCCCTCTGGATTAACGCACCTATCTGACGCATTCTCCCCCCGCTGCCGTTGACGGGCACCCCGTCGGCCGGGCTTTTCTGGTTTTACCTACGCAATGACAGACACCCCAATTTCTACCCTGAATCCCCAGAGTCCCGGAAGACCCCCTTCGGTATTACAGGTGCTGCCCGCCCTGGTGACCGGCGGGGTTGAGCGCGGCACGGTGGATACGGCCAAGGCCCTGGTGAAGGCCGGCTGGGTCTCCTATGTGGTCTCGGCCGGCGGCCCGATGGTGCGCGAACTGGAGCGCGCCGGGGCCAAGCACATCACGCTGCCGGTCGCCAGCAAGAATCCGTTTGTCATCCGCCGCAACGCCGCCAAGCTGGAAGAGCTGATCCGCAGCCTGCCGGTCGATGTGGTGCATGTGCGCTCGCGCGCGCCAGCCTGGTCGGCGCGCCTGGCAGCACAGCGCTGCGGCGTGCCGCTGGTGACCACCTTCCACAATGCCTACAAGTCGCATAACTGGTTCCGTAAATTCTGGGCCGGCCCGATGTCGAAGGGCGACATGGTGGTGGCGATTTCCGATTTCGTCGCCGATTACGCCAACAAGGCTTTCGGCGTGCCGCGCGCGCGCCTGGTGACAATCCCGCGTGGCATCGATCTGGCCAAGTTCGATCCAACACGCATCTACCCCGAGCGCCTGTCCAACCTGCAACAGCAGTGGCGCCTGGTTGATGGCCTGCCAGTCATCCTGCTGCCCGGGCGCCTGACGCGCTGGAAGGGCCATACCGTTCTGCTGCGCGCGCTGGCCAAGCTGAGCGAGCGCCATGGCAAACAGGACTTCATCGCCGTGCTGCTGGGCGATACGCAGGGCCGCGAGGGCTATCGCGCCGATCTCGAAGGCATGATCGTCCAGCTTGGGCTCGATCGCTGCGTGCGCATGCCGGGCGATGGCAAGGACATGCCGGCGGCCTATATGCTGGCTGATGTGGTGGTCTCGGCCTCGACCTTCCCCGAAGGTTTCGGGCGCGTCGCCGTGGAAGCGCAGGCGATGGGCAAGCCGGTGGTCGCCACCGACCATGGCGGCTCGCGCGAGACCGTGCTGCCGGGCGAGACCGGCTGGCTGGTGCCGCCCAACGATGCCGATGCGCTGGCCGATGCGCTGGATGAGGCGCTGAAGCTGACGCCGGAACGCCGCGTGCAGATCACCGAACGCGCGCGCCGCCATGTCTCCGAGCGCTTCACCATCGATGCGATGTGCGAGGCCTATATCCGCGTCTATACGCGGCTGCTGTTTCCCGAGCATCAGTAGGCCATAAAAAAACGCCCGGCCTGTTTCCAGACCGGGCGTCGTGGCGAAGCGGTTGAGCTTAGCGCAACGGAATGGCGTACATCAGGCCACCCTTGGTCCAGACGTCATTCAGGCCGCGCTCCAGCTTCACCGGGCTGTCCTTGCCCAGGTTGCGCTCGAAGCTCTCGCCGTAATTACCAATCTGCTTGATGACGTAGTAGGCCCATTTCTCGTCGACGCCGAGCGCCTTGCCGTAGCCCGGCGTGGCGCCGACGAAGCGCTTGATCACCGGATCCTCGCTCTTCGCCATCTCGTCGATATTGGTCTGGCTGATGCCCAGCTCTTCGGCTTCCTTCATCGCCAGCAGCACCCATTTCACCAGCTGGTACCACTGGTCATCGCCCTGACGCACCAGCGGGCCCAACGGCTCCTTGGAGATGCGCTCGGGCAGGATGATATAGTCGTCGGGCGGGCTGAGCGCGGTCACGCGGATCGCGGCGAGCTGCGAGGCGTCGGTGGTGTAGACGTCGCAGCGGCCCGATGCGAAGGCGGCGATATTCTCGTCCACCTTCTCGATCACCACCGGCTTGAAGGTCATGCCGGTCTTGCGGAAGTAATCCGACAGGTTGAGCTCGGTGGTGGTGCCCGGTTGCACGCAGACGGTGGCGCCGTTGATCTCCTTGGCGCTCTTCACACCCATCTTCTTGTGCACGATGAAGCCCTGGCCGTCATAGAAATTGACGCCGGCCTCGCGCAGGCCCAGGGAGGCGTCGCGTAGCAGCGTCTGGGTGACGTTGCGGGTCAGCACGTCGATCTCGCCCGACTGCAGGGCGACAAAGCGCTGCTGGGCAGTCAGTGCGGTATACTTGATCTTGCTGGCGTCGCCGAACATGGCGGCGGCAACCGCGCGGCACAGGTCGACGTCGATGCCCTTCCAGACGCCCTGGCCGTCAGGCGCCGAGAAGCCCGCGACGCTGCCATTGACGCCGCATTGCACGAAACCCTTGGCCTTGACGGCATCGAAGGTGGCGCCGGCCTGGGCGGGCGCGGCGACAGCAGCCAGACCGGCGAAAGCCAGTGTGGCGGCAAGGATGGAACGGATACGCATGGTTGATAGCCCCCTGTTAGGACGGTTTGCCCGTCGTTGTTATGCGAAGCCCATGCCATCACGTTCCGGGCCCGGCTCCCAGCACAAAAGCACCCCTCGGCCAGCTATCGCCTTGGGGCTGCCCCGGAAAGCGGCAGGACCGGGTTTCGGCTGCCCGGAATCCGGCTTTTGCCACCCGGCCGGCCGGCTTGACTTGGGGGCTTGGGCGGCTAGGCTGCGCCCCCTTGGAGGTCCGTTAACCCATGTCCCAATCCGCTGTTTCTCCTGCCGAAGTCCGCGTCACCCTGCCCGATGGCAGCGTGCGAACTTACCCGGCCGGCAGCACCGGCGCGGATGTGGCGACCTCGATCGGCGCCGGCCTGGCCAAGGCGGCGCTGGCCATCCGCCTGGACGGCACGCTGAAGGACCTGAAGACCCCGATCACGCGCGACGTGAAGCTCGAGATCGTGACGCTGAAGGACAAGAACGAGGCCGAGCTGCTCGACCTGATCCGCCATGACGGCGCCCATGTGATGGCGCAGGCGGTGCAGGAGCTGTTCCCCGGCACGCAGATCACCTTCGGACCCTCGACTGACGACGGCTTCTACTACGACTTCGTGCGCGACGAGCCCTTCACGCCGGAAGACTTCGGCAAGATCGAACAGCGCATGGCCGAGATCGTGAAGCGTGACCTGCCGATCGAGCGCGAGGAATGGCCGGCCGACAAGGCCGTCGACTATTTCAAGTCGATCGGCGAGACCTACAAGGCCGAATGGGTTGCCGAAATCGCCAAGCGCGGCGAAGCGATCTCGATCTATCGCCAGGGCGACAGCTGGCTCGACCTCTGCATGGGTCCGCATCTGCCGTCCACCGGCAAGCTGCCGCCGGTGTTCAAGGTGATGAAGGTGTCGGGCGCCTACTGGCGCGGCGATGCCAAGAACCGCCAGCTGCAGCGCGTCTATGCCACCGCCTGGCGCGACCAGAAGGAACTGGACGCGTATCTGAAGCGCCTGGAAGAGGCCGAGAAGCGCGACCATCGCCGCCTGGGCAAGGAGATGGGTCTCTTCCACCAGCAGGAAGAAGCTGCCGGCATGGTGTTCTGGCACCCCAAGGGCTGGACGCTGTACCGCACGCTGGAAGCCTACATGCGCCAGCGTTTGGAAAAGGCCAAGTATCTGGAAGTGAAGACGCCACAGCTGGTCGACCGCAAGCTGTGGGAGGCCTCGGGCCACTGGGAGAAGTTCCGCGAGAGCATGTATATCGCGGAGAATGAAGAAGGCATTCGCGATTTCGCGGCCAATGCGGACGAGCGTATCTTCGCGCTGAAGCCGATGAACTGCCCCTGCCATGTGCAGATCTTCAACCAGGGCCTCAAGAGCTACCGCGACCTGCCGCTGCGCATGGCCGAGTTCGGCTCCTGCCACCGCTTCGAGCCGGGCGGCGCGCTGCACGGCATCATGCGCGTACGCAACTTCACCCAGGACGACGCGCATATCTTCTGCACCGAGGACCAGATCATCTCGGAGAGCAAGATCTTCTGCGATCTGCTGCAGTCGATCTACAAGGACATGGGCTTCACCGAGATCAAGGTGAAGTTTTCCGACCGTCCGGCCAAGCGCGCCGGCTCGGACGAGACCTGGGACAAGGCCGAGAATGCGCTGAAGGATGCCTGTGTCGCATCCGGCCTCGACTACACGCTGAACCCCGGCGAAGGCGCCTTCTATGGCCCGAAGCTGGAATTCGTGCTGCGCGACACCATCGGCCGCGACTGGCAGTGCGGCACGCTGCAGGTCGACTTCGTGCTGCCCGAACGCCTGGATGCGGATTACGTCGGCGCCGATGGCGGCCGCCATCGTCCGGTGATGCTGCATCGCGCGATCCTGGGCAGCTTCGAACGCTTCATCGGCATCCTGCTTGAGCATTACGCCGGCCGCCTGCCGCTGTGGATGGCGCCGCTGCAGGTCGCCGTCGCGCCGATCGTGTCGGATTGCGATGCCTACGCCCAGCAGGTCGCCGACCAGCTCGCCGCCGCCGGCATGCGCGTCGACACCGATCTGCGCAACGAGAAGATCAACTACAAGATCCGCGAGCTCAGCCTGGCCAAGGTGCCGGTCATTCTGGTGGTCGGCAAAAAGGAAGCGGAGCAGGGCACCGTGACCCTGCGTCGCCTCGGCTCGGAACAGCAGGAAACCATTGCGTTGGCCGACGCGATTGCTAGATTGTCGGCCGAAGCCCGGATGCCCCAGGGATGACCTTGGGTTGACCCTGGCCGCATCTGCCCTAACTCACTGATTCTGTTGCAACTACTTTAGGAGCGCGTCATAGCCCGTCCCCCGTTCAATGCCCCGCCGACACCCAAAACCGATGGTCCGCGGGTCAATTTCGAGATCGACGTCCCCCAGGTCCGTCTGATCGATGCCGCCGGCGAGAACCGCGGCGTTGTCCCGATCCGCGAAGCCCTGCGTCTGGCTGAAGAAGCGGGCCTCGATCTCTGCGAAATTTCTCCCACCGCCGAACCTCCCGTCGCCAAGATCCTCGATTTTGGCAAGTACAAGTACGAGGAGCAGAAGAAGGCGGCCGAAGCCCGCAAGAAGCAGAAGGTCATCGAGATCAAGGAGATCAAGCTCCGCCCGATGATCGACACGCATGACTATGACGTGAAGATGCGGGCGATGGTGCGGTTCCTTGAAGAAGGCGACAAGGTGAAGGTCACCCTGCGCTTCCGCGGCCGTGAAATGGCCCACCAGGAACTCGGCATGAAGCTGCTCGACCGGGTGCGCGAAGATCTTGGCGACAAGGCCAAGATGGAGCAGACGCCCAAGATGGAAGGCCGGCAGATGACCATGGTCATGTCGCCGAAGTAATATCGGCCTAGAAGCAATGGCGCCGGCATCCGTCGGCGCCATTTCTGTATCTGCAGCATAAAAAACGAAACAAGGGAGTTGAGTGATGTCGGCAGCGATGAACGTGAAGGCCATGGTGTGCAAGGCCTGGGGCGGTCCGGAAAGCCTGGTGCTGGACGACCTGCTGCTGGCGGCGCTCGGGCCTAAGGAAGTCCGCATCAAGGTGCATGTCGCCGGGTTGAACTTTCCCGACACGCTGATGATCACCGGCAAGTACCAGATGAAGCCGGCCTTCCCCTTCGCACCCGGCATGGAATGCGCCGGCGAGGTCACCGCCATCGGCGAGAAGGTCACCGATGTGAAGGTCGGCGACCGCGTGATGGCCACCACCGGCCATGGCAGCTTCGCCGAGCAGGTGCAGTGCCCGGTCAACAACGTGTTCAAGATTCCCGCCTCCATGCCCTATGAGGCGGCGGCCGGTTTCCCGATCACCTATGGCACCACCTATCATGCGCTGGTCGATCGCGGCCGCATCAAGAAGGGCGAAGTGCTGCTGGTGCATGGCGCGGCTGGTGGCGTAGGGCTTAACGCGGTTGAACTCGGCCGCGAGCTCGGCGCCACCGTGATCGGCACGGTCGGCTCCGACGAAAAGATCGCCATTGTGAAAGAGTATGGTGCCACCCATGTGATCAATTATTCCAAGGAAAGCATCAAGGATCGCGTCAAGGAACTGACCGGCGGCAATGGCGCCGATGTGATCTATGATGCCGTTGGCGGCGATGCCTTCGACCAGTCTTTGCGTTGCATCAACTGGGACGGCCGCCTGCTGGTGGTCGGCTTCGCCTCGGGCCGCATTCCGGAAGCGCCGGCAAACCTGGCGCTGATCAAGGGCTGCAGCATCGTCGGCGTCTTTTGGGGCGCCTTTGCCGCCCGCGATCCCGAAAAGAACCGCGCCAATTTCGCGGCTTTGCTGGCGCTGTATGAACACGGCAAGCTCAAACCGCATGTGTCCGGCACATTCACGCTCGATCAGGTGCCGCAGGCCATGCAGGCGCTGCTGTCGCGCAAGACCACCGGCAAGGTGGTGATCAAGGTCGCGTGACAGACAGCGTCAAACAGCAATACGAGGCCTATCCCTATCCGGCGCGCGATCCGGCCGACGAGGCGCGCCGCCTGATCAGCGGCAGCCCGAGTTTCCTGCCTGAGCTCAATCATTATGTCTTCGGTGGCCGGCGTGATTTCAAGCAGCCGTTGCGCGCACTGGTGGCCGGCGGCGGCACCGGCGACGGGCTGATCCATCTGGCGCAGTATCTCGCCGCCAGCGGTGGCCAGCATGAAATCGTCTATCTCGATCTCTCGACCGCCTCGCGCGCCATCGCCGAGGCGCGCGCGAAAGTGCGCAATCTCACCAATATCCGCTTCCTCACCGGTTCGCTGTTTGACTTGCCACAGCTTGCACCAGGTGCATTCGACTACATCGACTGCTGCGGCGTGCTGCATCACCTGCCTGACCCCGCTGCCGGACTTGCCGTGCTGAAGGCGCAGCTCGCGACCGATGGCGGCATGGGCCTGATGGTCTATGGCGAATACGGCCGCGCCGGCGTCTATCCGATGCAGGCAGCCCTGCGTCAGTTGACCTCGGGGATGACACCGCAGGATCAGGTGGCGACCGCCAAACGCCTGCTGGCCGAGCTGCCCGATAGCAATGCTTTCAAGCGCAATCCCTTCGTCGGCGATCACCGCCAGAATGATGCCGGGCTCTATGATCTGCTGCTGCACAGCCAGGATCGCGCCTATACGGTGCCGCAATTCGCCGCCCTGCTCGAGGGCGCCGAGCTGGCGCCGGCAGCCTGGATCGAACCCTGCCGCTACGATCCACTGACCTATCTGAAGGACGAGGACCTGCGTATGCATGCGGCTGCGCTGTCGGCGCTGGAGCAGGCGGCACTGGCCGAGCGGCTCTGCGGCTCGCTGAAGACCCATGTGGTCTATGCGGTGGCCACGGCGCGCGCGGCCTATGCGGTGGCGCAGCCGGCGCCGGATCTGGCGCCCTGGCTGCATGGCCTGCCGCCGAAGGCGCTGGCCGAGACGCTGGCCAAGCGCGGCGAACTCGCCATCACGTTTGAGACGGAGCGGTTCGTCTTTACCGCGCCGCCGCGGTCGTCTGAGATGGTCGCCCTGATGGATGGCAAACGCACGCTGGGCGTGATCGCGGAAACGCTGGCCTTAAGCTGGGATGACTTCGCGGCAATCTATGCGCCGCTGCACCGGCTGCTCACCGGCGTGAACAAATTGTTCCTGCGGCTGCCTTAGCGCATTTCGGCCAGCCATTTCGGCAGCGGCCCGGCGAGGTCATAGGTCTCCTGCGCCTGCAGGCGGGCGTAATCGGCGATGGTCATCGCGTCGGGCTTCTCGTCCAGCACGGAAAGCCGCGGGAAGGTTGCCAGGATGGCGTCCCTGTCCGGCGCATTGATGATGGCCCAGAGGCCTGCGCCGTCGAGATCGTAAGACACGAGATAACTGTTCACGCCGTCGTCCTCCTCTTGCTTTTCTGCCTGATCGCGCTCTCTCGGAGAGCAGTCGCGCTCAACGGATTGAGCTTGGACTTGAGCAGCAGGAAGGCCGGGGCCTCCTGGTCTGCCAGTGCGCCGGCCTGATGCTGTGCGATCCGGTAGCGGGACAGCCATTGCCCCGCCGGTGTCCGGGCCGCCCTCAGATTAAAGCCCGGCCGGTCGAGAACAGCAATCGGCATTGTGGTCGCAATATCCTGCCAGGCATGCCAGCGGTGGAATTGCGCCAGATTGTCGGCCCCCATCAGCCAGACGAACTGCATATTGGGGTAGTGAAGCTGCAGGCGGGCCAGCGTATCGACCGTATAGCGCGTGCCGAGCTGCTGTTCGATGGCGGTGGCATGGATGCAGGGATGATCGCCGACTGCCTGCGCCTGGGCCAGGCGCCGGGTCAGGGGCGCCATGCCGGTGCGGCTTTTCAGGGGATTCTGCGGGCTGACCAGCCACCAGACCTGATCCAGCTCCAGGCGATGCAGCGCGGTGAGGCTGATCTCGCGATGGGCGGCATGAGCGGGATTGAACGACCCGCCGAGCAGACCAATGCGCAGGCGCTGGCGCGAACCGAGGGGAGGGATCATGCGCCGTGCTGCATCCTGTTCTGGTCAGACCGGCCGAATCTGGCCGGTGCCATGCACCAGATACTTGAAGGTGGTGAGCTGCTCGACGCCGACCGGCCCGCGTGCATGCATCTTGCCCGTGGCGATGCCGATCTCGGCGCCCATGCCGAATTCGCCGCCATCAGCGAACTGCGTCGAGGCATTGTGCAGCAGGATGGCGCTGTCGAGCCGGTTCATGAACTGCGCGGCATGCTGCGCATCCTGGGTCAGGATGGCGTCGGTATGATGCGAGCCATAGGTGCTGATATGCGCGATGGCATCGTCCAGGCCGTTCACTACCTTCACGGCGATGATGGCATCGAGATACTCGGTCGCCCAGTCTTCCTCGGTGGCCGGCTTGACGCGGGCATCGACCGCCTGCGTCTCGGCATCGCCACGCACTTCGCAGTTGGCATCCAGCAGCATCTTGACCAGCGGCGCCAGATGCGTGGCAGCGGCGGCCCTGTCGACCAGCAGGGTCTCGGCCGCGCCGCAGACGCCGGTGCGGCGCAGCTTGGCGTTCAGCACGATGGATTCCGCCATGGCCAGATCGATGCTGGCCTCGACATAGACATGCACGTTGCCATCCAGATGGGCAAAGACCGGCACACGGCTTTCCGCCTGTACGCGGGCCACCAGCGACTTGCCGCCGCGCGGCACGATCACGTCGAAATACTCCGCCGCCGTCAGCATGGCACCGACGAAGGCGCGGTCGGTGGTGGGCGCCAGCTGGATCGCGGCTTCCGGCAGGCCGGCCTGACGCAGGCCTTCGGCCAGGCAGGCATGGATCGCCTTGTTGGAATTGTAGCTTTCGCTGCCGCCACGCAGCACGCAGGCATTGCCGGCCTTCAGGCAGAGCCCGCCGGCATCGGCGGTGACATTGGGGCGGCTTTCGTAAATCACACCGATCACGCCCAGCGGCGTGCGCACGCGCTCGATCTTCAGGCCGTTGGGTCGCGTCCAGCAGGCAATCACGTCGCCCACAGGATCGGCCAGGGCGGCGATCTCTTCCAACCCTTGAGCCATCGCCGCGATGCGCTTGGAATCCAGCAGCAGGCGGTCGAGCAGCGCCGGCGTCAGGTTCTTGGCTTTGGCCGCCGCGACATCCTCGGCATTGGCCTTCAGGATGGCGGCCTCGTTGGCGCGGATCGCCTTGGCGGCCTGAAGCAGCGCGCTGTTCTTCTGCATGGTGTTGGCGGTGCTGAGCAGCGCGGCGGCATCCTTCGCCGCGCGGCCGATGCCAGCCATCAGGGCGTTCACGTCCGTGATCGAACTGGAGACAGCCATTTTCGCATGCAAGGTCATCGCAGCACCAACTCATCACGATGGATCATTTCGTCGCGGCCACGGTAGCCGAGAATATCTTCAATGTCGCCGGATTTATGGCCTTTGATGCGGCGGGCATCCTCATCGGCATAGGCCGACAGCCCGACCGCAATCTCGGCGCCGTCCGTCGCGCAGACACGCACCAGATCGCCGCGCTGAAAGCGGCCTTCGACCTTGGTCACGCCGGCGGGCAGAAGCGAACGGCCCGAGCGCAGCGCCTTCACCGCGCCGTCATCCAGCGTCAGCGTCCCTTGCGGATTGAGATGGCCGGCAATCCACTGCTTGCGCGCCGCCGCTGGCGTCGAATGGGCATGGAACCAGGTGCAGCGGCCGCCGTCGCGCACGCTCCGCACCGGATGCATCTGCTTGCCATTGGCAATCACCATGGCGCAGCCCGCGCCGACGGCGATCTTGGCTGCCACGATCTTGGTGATCATGCCGCCACGGCCAAGGCCCGAGCGCGACACGCCGGCCATGGCCTCGATTTCGGGCGTGATCGCCTCGATCTCGGAGAGGAATTTCGCATTGGTATCGAGGCCGGGATCGGCGGTGTAGAGACCGTCGATATCCGACAGCAGCACCAGGCAGTCGGCCGAGATCATCTGCGCCACGCGGGCGGCCAGGCGATCATTGTCGCCGAAGCGGATTTCGGCGGTGGCCACGGTATCATTCTCGTTGACCACCGGAACGACGCCAAGCTTCAGCAGCGTGTTCACGGTCTCGCGCGCATTCAGGTAATGCCGGCGCGATTCCGTGTCGCCCAGCGTCAGCAGCAGCTGTGCGGTCTTGAGATCGTGTTTTGCCAGCGCGTCCTGCCAGGCCGACGACAGCCGGATCTGGCCGGCTGCGGCGGCAGCCTGGCTTTCCTCCAGCCGCATGGCTTTCGCGTCCAGGCCCAGGATGCGGCGGCCGAGCGCGATGGCGCCCGAGGAGACGACCAGCACTTCCTTGCCATCGCTGCGCAGTTTCGAGATGTCTTCGACCAGTGCGGTCAGCCAGGCATCGCGCAGCGTGTTCTTCTCGGCATCGACCAGTAGTGATGAACCGACCTTGATGACAATGCGCTTTGCCGATGCGAGGCCGTTACTCATCGTCCGTCTCGACTTCGCCAACTTCAATTCCTGCAGCCGCCTTTTCGGCTGCACGCGCCTCGGCGATGATGGCATAGAGTGCATCGCTCACCGCCTGCACGCCTTCGCCGGTGACGCCCGAGAGCGCGAAGACCGGGCGCTTGGCTGCACGCTTCAGTTTCGCGATCTTGTCTTTCAGTTCGTCGGCCGGAATCGCGTCGATCTTGTTCAGGCCGATGATCTCAAGCTTCTTGTCCAGTCCGGCGCCATAGACCTTCAGCTCCTTGCGGATCAGCTTCCAGTCCTTGACCGGATCTTCGGCCGTGCCATCCAGCATGTGCAGGATCACGGCGCAGCGCTCGACATGGCCGAGGAAGCGATGGCCGAGACCGGCGCCGTCGGCGGCGCCTTCGATCAGGCCAGGCAGATCGGCCAGCACGAATTCGCGGTCATTCGATTTCACCACGCCCAGCTGCGGCTTCAGCGTCGTGAAGGGATAGTCGGCGACCTTGGGCTTGGCGCGGCTGACACGACTTAAGAATGTCGACTTGCCGGCATTGGGCAGGCCGACCAGGCCGGCATCGGCGATCAGCTTCAACCGCAGCCAGACCCACTTCTCTTCACCGGGCCAGCCGGGATCGGCGCGGCGCGGCGCGCGGTTGGTTGCCGACTTGAAATGCTCGTTGCCGAAGCCGCCATCGCCGCCCTTGGCCAGCAGCACGCGCTGGCCGATCTCGGTCAGGTCGGCGATCAGGGTTTCGTTATCTTCGGCTAGTACCTGCGTGCCCTTCGGCACCTTCAGGATCACGTCGTCGGAATTGGCGCCCGAGCGCTGGCGGCCGGAGCCATGACCGCCGCGCGCCGCGCGGAAATGCTGCTGGTAGCGATAGTCGATCAGCGTGTTGAGGCCGTCGACGCATTCGACCCAGACGTCGCCGCCCTTGCCGCCATTGCCGCCGTCAGGTCCACCGTATTCGATGAACTTCTCACGACGGAAGCTGACGGAGCCGGGGCCGCCCTGTCCGCTTTCGATAAAGACCTTGGCCTGGTCGAGGAACTTCATGTGTGTATCGGGGTGTCAGTCTGACAAAAGGGAAGATTGGGCTGGACCAAAGAAAAAGGGGAATGGCCTGCGCCATTCCCCTTGATCGATTGTGATGCTTGCGGGAAAGGCGCGTGTGATCACGCCTCCGGCGGCAGCACCGAAACGTAGGACCGGCTGCCCTTGCCGTCATGGAATTTCACCTTGCCATCGGCGGTGGCGAACAGGGTGTGATCCTTGCCGATGCCGACGTTCTTGCCCGGGTGCACCTTGGTGCCGCGCTGACGGACAATGATGTTGCCGGCAACGACGGACTCGCTGCCGTACTTCTTGACGCCGAGGCGCTTGGACTCTGAGTCGCGACCGTTGCGGGAAGAGCCGCCAGCTTTCTTATGTGCCATGGAACTGTCTCCTTAAACTTTTCAGCGCGCGCTTAGGCGGCGATCTCGAGGATCTTCACCGCGGTGTAGCGCTGGCGATGACCGTTCTTGCGACGCGAATTCTGACGGCGACGCTTCTTGAAGATGACCAGCTTCGGGCCGCGGGTCAGGCCGACGACTTCGGCGATCACCTTGGCGCTGCTCAGGGTCTTGCCAACCTTGACGTCGCCGCCGTTGCCGACTGCGAGCACCTGGTTGAATTCGACCTTGGCGCCGGCTTCACCAGCCACCAGTTCGACCTCGAGCACGTCGCCCTTGGCCACCTTGTACTGCTTACCGCCGGTCTTGATCACTGCGAACATATTGATATTCCATGAGAAAGCGGCAGTGCCAGCCGTCCGGCACCGCCTGAATTCGAGGGGCGCACTATAGCCGGGGCAAAGGGGCTGTCAACCCCGGATTCCAGCGGGGTTCTTGGCGGGTTTGGCGCGTCTTTCACGGCGCCAGTCCCAGGCCGGCTGGGCCCGGGCAGACGGACCCCAGATGCCGTTGCCCATGATCTGGGCCTCCAGCTCGGCATCCTCGTAATCCCGGGCATAGGAGCGGTAGGCCCAGGCCAGGCCGGCCCGCACCATGGCGCGGTTCAGATCGTCCTGGCCGGCATAGCAGATGGCCACCACCCGACCGTAGCGGTCGCGATCCTTTTCCTGGCAGGTCACCGGCCGGCCGCGGATCAGGCCACGCAGGTAGGCCGCCGCCTCCTGGCCGCACAGCCAGTCGTGACCATCCCTTTGGCATATTTGAGTTTTTTCCGGGGCGTCGATGCCATGCAGGCGATAGTTCACCCCCGCCATCTTGATGGTGTCGCCGTCCAGCACGCTGGGGAGCAGCGCCGGTTCGGCGGCCATGGCCGGCGAGGCCAGCATAAGAAAGAGCAGGGGCAGGAGCCGAATCGCATACCATGTCATGCGTCCGGCTTAGCATAACTTTGTATGCCAAGGGGGCGACTGTCACAAAACCATGGCTGACGCCGCCCTGCGAAATCTGTTATCCGGGCCAGGATGTCTGCCGCCGCCCTGCCTGTGTCCTATCGCCGCCGTCTGCTGGTGATCTACAACCCGACGGCCGGGCGTCGGAAACGCCATCGCCTGGAGGCTTATCTCGACCTGCTCGAAGATTCCGGCTGCGCGGTGGAGTTCCGCCCCACCACCCAGCGCGGCGATGCCGAACGCTTCGCCCATGACGGCCATGCCGAGAAATACGATGCCGTGGTCGCGGCCGGCGGCGACGGCACCATCGGCGAAGTGGCGAACGGCTTGCCCGACACCAGCGCGCCGCTCGGCATCTTTCCGCTGGGCACCGCCAATGTGCTGGCGATGGAAATCGGCCTGCCGCTCGATCCACCCTCAGTGATGCAAGCGGTGCTGCATGGGCCGTCGACCATGATCTGGCCCGGCTTCGTGAACGATCGCCTGTTCACCATCATGGCCGGCGTCGGCTTCGATGCGCATGTGGTGGCCAAGCTGCCGCCGCAGCTGAAGCGCTGGCTCGGCAAGGGTGCCTATGTGATCGAGAGCTTGCGCCAGCTCGTACAATACGAGGTACCGGGTTATCGCCTGATCATCGACGGTAAGCCTTATGACTGCGCCTCGGCTGTCATCGCCAAGGGGCATTTCTACGGCGGCAAGTTCGTCTGCTCGCCGAACGCGCGGCTGGACGATCCGGCGTTTGAAGTTTGCCTCTTCCGCATGGGCGGCCGCATCGGCGCGCTGCGCGCCACCGCGGCGATGACACTGGGCCTGCTGCAAAAGCTGCCCGAGATCGAGCTGGTGCGCGGTCGCGAGATCGTGATCGAAGGACCTGCCGGCGAACCGGTACAGGCCGATGGCGATATCGCGGCTTTTCTGCCGGCAGCGACGCGCATCGGCGCAAAAGCGATTCCATTGATTCTGCCCAAGGGCAGTCCGCTGGTGCAGATCATGCTAGAAAAGGCGGCCGAATAACCTCCCAGCAGAGGACCCCGCCCCATGTCGACCGCACGTTTCGCCAAGACACCCAAGCCGCCATATTATGCCGTGATCTTTTCGGCGCAGCATACGCCCCATGATGCCAGTGGCGACGACAGCGCCTATCACACTGCGGCAGAACGCATGGGAGACCTAGTGGGCAGGCAGCCCGGATTTCTCGGCGTGGAATATGCCACCGAAGTCGGTGGCTATGAAATCACGGTCGCCTATTTCGACACCGAAGAGAATATCCGAAACTGGAAGAATAATGCCGAGCATCTGGCGGTGCAGCGCCAGGGCCGCAAGGCCTGGTACGAGCATTACGAAATCCGCGTTGCCAAGGTGGAACGCGCCTACAATATGCAGACTTCGGAACTCCCCTGACCTGATCGCTCAGGCGTGGTTGGGCAGCCGCTTGTAGCGCACACCGGCGCCACGCTCGATGGCGGCGGCGTGCAGGCGCTCGACCTGCAGTTCATGGCGCAGCATTTCCAGCCAGCGCAGCTCTTCCTGACGGCCATGACCATCGACGGCGACAATGTCGCAGGCCAGCGCATAGGCGGTCTCGGTCCAGTCGCGGGGCAGCGCCTCCGTCACCAGGCCCAGCACCGCATCGACGCCGTCTTCCTGATCCAGCAGTGCGACACAGTCGCCGATCGCGACCTGCATGGCATCGACGCCAAAGCCACGGAAGATAGGCAGATGCCGCACGGCCATATCGATGGCGGCGACTTCCGTATCTTTCAGCTTCCCGTCGGCCACGGCGGCAATCACCATGGCATAGATCAGGGCGTTCTGGGGCGTGATGGTCGACATGCGGGAAACCTTCAGGAGGGAAGCGTCGAACTAGCCGCCGAATGCGGCAAAAGGATGGCCTAAAGCTTACGCCAGATTCTGCGCTTCGCCAGTGCCAGCCTGCAGCGATTTGAGGAAGCTGGCGGTTTCCGCCACCGCATCCCGGATCCCGACGCGCCGCACATCGACGCTGGCCGGGAATGCAGACAGCAATCGAGACGGCAACTGCGCATCCAGCACGACGAAGACCCCGTAATCATCGGCGCGCCGCAGCAGGCGGCCATAGGCCTGCTTCAGCTTCAGCCGGGTGAGCAGATCGTCATAGGCCTGACCGCCGAAGGCGGCCTTGCGCGCCTTGTGCAGCAGGTCCGGTCGCGGCCAGGGCACGCGGTCGAAGACGACGAGGCGCAAGGATGCGCCCGGTACATCGACGCCGTCGCGCATCGCGTCCGTTCCCAGCAGGCAGGCATGTTCCTCGGCGCGGAAGATGTCGACCAGTGTGGCGTTGTCGAGCGGATCGACATGCTGCGCATATAACGGCAAGCCGGCTTCGGCCAGCGGCCGCAGGATGCGCTTCTGCACCGCGCGCAGGCGGAAGATCGCGGTGAACAATCCCAGCCCACCGCCGCCGGCCGCCAGAAAAAGTTCGCGATAGGCCGCCGCCACCTGGTCCATCGCATCGCGACGCACGTCGGTGACGACCAGCACGCGGGTGCGGTTGGCGTAATCGAACGGCGAGGGGAAAGCCGCGCGGCGAGCTGGCTGTGGCAGGTGGCGCGCACCGCTGCGGATCTCGGCGCTTTCCCAGGCCTGCTCCGGCGCCGCATCGGCCTTGGCCGGCGCGTTGTCGCGCAAAGTGGCAGAGGTGATGGCCACGCCATGGGCTGGCTTCAGCACGGCGGCCGCAAAAGGCAGCATCGGATCGAGGTAATGGCGATAAAGGCCGAGATCGAGGTCGCGGCTGTCGATGCGCTCCAGACCGAACCAGTCGACAAAGGCCGGCGGTGTCTCGGTCTGCAGGTCGAGCAGCATGCTGCGCCAGGCGTCCAATGTCAGTTTGCGCCGCAACAGGCCGCGCACCGCGCCTTCCATGCGGCTGCGCGTCGCCGTGTCCAGCTCAGCGGTTTCGTCGGCCAGCATGTCGCTTAAGCTTTTGGTCAGGCCGTTCAGCGGCTCCAGCAGGCGGTCGATGCCACGCGCGAAATCCATCGCGGCCTCGATCAGGCCATCGACCGGCTCGCGCGTCGGGCATTCCAGGCCATAGGGTGAGTCGGGCTGGGCGCTGCGCGCCAGAATCTGCTGCCGTGCCTTGGCCAGGAATTTTTCGCCGCTGCCCTGCGGGTTGTTTTCGCCGATGCGTGCCAGCCAGCCTTCGCCGGGCAGGCAGCGTGCGGCTTCCACGATGGCGTCCAGCGTTGCTTTGCCGCGCTCATCCTGCGCCACCAGATCGCCGATGCGATTGCCAAGCCCACGTGCTCGGCTGCGGCGACCACCTTCCGGTCCACGCAGCCAGCGCCGCAGGTCGACGCCTTCCATGCCGGTGAGATGCGCGGCGAAGGCGCCGTCGGCGGCCTCGAAAAGATGATGGCCCTCATCGAAGACGTAGCGCAGCGGCTTCTGCGACTCATCCTCGCCCATGGCGGCCTGGATCATCACCAGTGCATGATTGGCGATCACCATCTCGGCCTTGCGCGACTTGCGCACGCTGCGTTCGATGAAACATTTGCGGTAATGCGGGCAACCGGCATGAATGCATTCGCCGCGCTGGTCGGTGAGACCTAGCGTGCGGTTGCGGCCATGCAGATCGACCGCCCAGGCGGGGAAATCGCCGCCAGCCAGGTCGCCGTCACGCGTCGCGCCGGCCCAGCGTGCGATCAGGCTGAGCGGCACGATATCCTGTGGCCGCGCCACGCCGCCCTGGCTCGCGTCTTCCAGATTCAGCAGGCAGAGATAATTCTCACGGCCCTTGCGCACCACCACCTTGGCCGCCTTCTCGGAGGGGTCGGCGAAGAGTCGGTCCAGCTCGCCGTCGATCTGGCGCTGCAGGTTCTTGGTATAGGTGGACAGCCATACCGTGCCGCCATTCTTCTCGGCCCAGACACTGGCTGGCGCGATATAGCCCAACGTCTTGCCGATGCCGGTGCCGGCTTCAGCCAGCACGATCTCGGGCATGCCGATCATCTCGCGCGGCGCAAAGGCCTGGGCGGTGGTGGCGGCGTAATCGGCTTGTGTCTCGCGCAGCTCCGACACTGTGCCGAGCAGGCGCGCCAGCCGTTCGCGCGCCTCCATCGGCGAGACCGACTGTGTATCGGGCGGCGGCGGCGGCGCGTAATCCACCCATTCGGGCAGCTCCTGCCAGATATCAAGCCCGCCGAAACCGCCGGCGGGCACACTGGCCGCATCCGGCCCCAGCGCGGTGAGCAGATAGATCGCCCAGGGCCAGCCGGCTTTTTGCAACGTCTGTGCGAGGCGCGCGCTGCGCTTCAGCGCACGCGGCTGTTGGCGCGGCAAATCTTCCAGCAGCGCCTGCGCCGCATGATGCAGATACTGCACGGCCTCTTCGTCATCGGCGGCATCGAGATTGACGCGCGACAGCAGGCCGTGCGGCGTCGGCAGGCAGAATTTCGCCGGCCGCACGAAGGCAAAAAGATCGAGCAGATCGTAAGACGGGAAGGGTTCGACGCCGAGCCGCGTTGCCGTCGCCTTGCCATGCACCAGCAAAGGCGGTGTGGCGCGGGCGCGGCGGGCCGCCGTATCGGAGGAAATCTTTTCCAGCCGGCCGTTCTCAAACCACCAGGCGAACCCGCCGCCGGCAACCAGCGCCGGCAGTCGTCCCAGTGCGGCGGAAAGACTCTGTGTCATCGGTACATCAGAAAACTGTCAGCTTTGCCAAACCGGCTCAGGCTGTCGTCATGATTGATCACGGCAGCCTCTATCAGCCCATCGCTGCCGCGTCTATCTGCGGGCGCGACGAAGATGCGGCCATCGCGATCCGTGGGATTCTGATACTGACGAAGATCGGGTGAGCGTATGCTGATATCAAAAGTAAAAACGGGTCCTTTTTCCGCGATAAACCAATGTGCATTGTCGCAGTCATCCGACATGCTGACGGTTTCACCAACACTGAACGCGGCGTCCATCTTCGGTTTGAGCAACATGTGCCCTGGTGCATCCGTCATGCGATCAAAGGTGCGTGCGCGGAAGCGGCCCTGCAGGACCAGATGCGCCGTGGCCAGGTTGTTATGCGCATGTGGCGGAATGGCGTCGCCTTCAGGCAGGATGAAAACGGCGCTCCAGATGCGCTGGCCGCCGTTATCCAGTGCGGGCAGTCGTATCCGTTCGTAGTGTTCGCCGGCACCCTTGGCGACAAGAACCGATTTAAGCCGGTCGAAATCGATATAGGACAGTAGTTCATGGATTGGCACGGTCGCATTCAGTGCCGCGATTGCCTGTTGCCATTGTTGCTGGGACAGACTGCGCTGCCGGAAATCCCGGGCCAGAGCGACGACATTGCCGGCCCAGATTTCAGTCGCGGGTTTTATCGTCGCAGCAAAGGCATTGCCAGCGAAAGCAAGCCTCAAGACGCCTAGTGTCGCAGCGGTCTGCAAAAGACTCTGGGTGACGTGGCGCCGTGTCGGATCCGCGTCCATGGCGCGCCGTTCTACTGTGCCGCCCAGACGATGCGGGCGATCCAGGCGATGTCCTGCACGTCGAAGACGCGCTCGGGGTAGGCAGGATTGAAAGACGCCAACTCGATGCGGGTCAGCGTGCGGCGCGCCAGCAACTTGCACATCACTTCGCCCTGCATGGTCTTGGCGATCACGCGATCGCCGCGGCGCACATTGGCGGCGGGCGAGACGATCACCACGTCGCCATCGCGATACACCGGCAGCATGCTGTCGCCGGTGATCTCGAGCGCATAGGCATTGGGATCGCCGATCTCGGGGAAGGGCACCTTTTCCCAGCCTTCACCGGTGGGGAAACCGCCATCGTCGAAGAAGCCATCCTTGCCGGCCTGGGCCAGGCCGATCAGTGGCACGCGATGCGTGCTGCGTGCCACGCCGCCGATATCGGACAGCAGATCCATGAATTCCGGCACGCTGGCGCCGGTCGCCTCGATCACCTTGGAGATCGACTCTGTCGACGGCCAGCGTTGCTTGCCATCGCGCGAGACGCGCTTGGAGCGGTTGAAGGTGGTCGGATCCAGCCCCGCTTTGCGGGCCAGTCCCGAGGCGGTCAGTCCATAGCGTTCGGCCAGCCCGTCGATGGCGGCCCAGATAGCCCGATGTGTCAGCATGGGACGATAGTCTTGTAAATTCAGGATTTTGGCTACAGGAATATTATCACTGTATGCGTTTGACAAGAGAACATTATAGGAATATAAGGGTCAACAAGGGCGTGTATTTCCAATCTGTTCCGCCTGCAGTGGGGCTGGATATGAAACAAACCACTGAAAAACCGACTAAACCGGGATTTGCGTCTCCCGCATACCCTGTATCAGGGACTGGCTGCCAACGCCGGGCCGTGGTGGTTTTCGCCGAGGAAACCCGTCTTCCCAAGCTGCGCCGGCTCAAGCCCGGCTTCCGCCACTGCCTGGCCTACCTGGCCATGGAGGACGGCTGGGTGGGAGTTGATCCACTCTCCCATCGCCTTGAAATCCATGGATTTCCACGCTGGTCGCCCGAGTCCGACCTGGCGGCCCATCTGCGCAACTTGGGGCAATGTGCGCTCACCGTTCCCGTGCTCGATCCGCCGCGCCGGCTGGCGCCGCCGCTGCCGTTTTCCTGTGTCGAAACGGTCAAGCGCTTAATCGGCTTGCATCGTTGGACAGTGAGAACACCGTGGGAACTATTTCTTGAGTTGCGGAAAATATCCCTTGATTATGGATTTGTTTCGTTCTACATTGATCGCGAAAAGAACATTTAAGCAACTTAACGCTCTCTTCCTGCAGAAAGGCCACATCATGGGTGGAATCTTCGGGTCCTCGCCGCCTCCGCCGCCCCCTCCGCCGCCCCCAGCTCCCCCGCCGCCGGCCGAGAGCGAGGCCGAGATCGCCGAAAAGGCGGCGCGCGAACGGCGCCGTCGCGCCCAGGGCGAAACCATCGCCACCTCCTGGCGCGGCGTCGATGACGCCCCGGCCGGCGCCGCTGCCGGTCCCACGCCCAAGCGGCTGCTGGGCGAGTGACGGCCATGCAAGCAACGACTTTTTCTTCTGTCGATGATCCGCTGCAGCCCGATGCCTTGCGCCGCCGCTATGGTCGCGTGCGCAGCCAGCGCGGCAGTTGGGATGCGCTCTGGCAGGATTGCTACGACTATGCGTTGCCAGCACGTCGTCCCGGTCAATTATCTGGTCAGGCTGCCGGTGCAAGCCATCGCGTGAGCGAGCGCCTATTCGATGCGACCGCTGCCGATGGCGCCGAGCAGCTGGCCGCGTCGCTACTGTCGCAGCTCACGCCGCCCTGGTCGCGCTGGTTTGCCTTCCAGCCCGGTCGCGATGTGCCGCAGGAACAGCATGGCGCGATGGCGGCCGAACTCGACAAGGCGGCCGAGCTTTTGCAGGCGCAGTTCGATCGCAGTAACTTGAGCGTCGGCTGGAAAGCGACCCCAACCGCATCAAGCTGCTCCAGGTGAGCGAAGCCGATGTCAGCTTCGCGCTGGCGCTGCGCATCGCCCGGGCAGCATTGGCAGGCCGGCTCACTGATTACAGCTTCGGGGCCACGCATTATCACGCCATCGACATCACGCCGGCCTGGGTCAAGGGCCGCACGCCCTGCGTGGTGATCGGCCATCATGCCTTCTACAACGACATCCATTAGGGGCATCACATGCTGCAGCTCCTGATTCCGGCGCTGGCGCCGATCATCAAATCGCTGGTCGACCGCATCCCCGATCCCGCCGCCCGCGCCCAGGCCGAGGACGAGGCGACCCGTCGCGTGCTGGATGCCTTCATGCAGAGCAACCTTGCCCAGATCGAGGTCAACAAGGCCGAGGCCGGCTCGGGCGCAGGTGGCTGGCGCTGGGGTGCGGGCTGGCTCTGCGTCTATTCGCTTGGCTATGCCTGGCTCGGGCGGCCGCTGATGGCCTGGGTCCTGATGCTTTTCTCAAGGGACGTTCCCGCGCTGCCTGACATCCCCGTCGAGTTGCAGTACACCATGCTGACCGGCATGCTGGGGCTGGCCGGCATTCGGGCCTATGACCTGAAGACAGGTACAAGAAAATAAGATGACCACGATTTACCGCATCATTTCGGCCACCGACTGGGCGGCCGCGCAGGCCGCCGGGGTATTTTCCGGCACCGCCCATGACATCCGCGACGGCTTCATTCATTTCTCCACCGCGAAGCAGGCAGCCGAAACCGCAGCCAAGCATTATGCCGGCCTGACCGACCTGCGGCTGCTGTATGTGCGCGATACGGCGCTGACCGCCCCGCTGAAATGGGAGAGGTCGCGCAACGACGATCTCTTCCCGCATCTGTATGGCAATCTCCCGGTTGCGGCCGTGCATCGCGTCGAAGAGCTGCGACTAGGCTTCGACGGCCGCCATGTGTTTCCGGAGCTGGAGCCGTGACCGGATTCGTTGGCGATCCGCTGTGGCAGCAGCCGGTCCGTTCCTACAATGTCGTCGCCATGGCCGACCGGGCCGTGCAGGCGGCGGGAGCAGCGCTGCTTGACACGGTGGCCGGTCTGGCCGGCGGACATGCCATCCTGCATGTGGCGCCGTTGTCGGTTCTGCATCTTTCGCTCTACAGCATCGCGCCGGTGCGCCAGGCGTTCGACAAGGACGCCTACTGGGCTGGCGTGCAGGGAATTGCTGTATCCACGGTGCAGGACTGGTGCCGGCGACATGCAATGCCGACCCTGCGCTTTCGCCATATCAAGGCCACGCCCACGGCTGTCATCGCCATAGCCGAATCCGATGATGCGATCTGGAACCTGCGCCGCGAAATGGCCGCCGCCCTGCCGCCGCCGCCCGGCGGTGCGCCGCGCTATGACCTGATCCACCTGACGCTGGCTCGCTACGCACAGCCACAGGCCCTGCCGGCTGATTTCGCCGGGCGCATCGCGGCCCATCCGGTCGCTCTGGATTTTCCCGTGCGGGAGGTGATGCTGATGCGCGAGACGCAGTATCCTTCCCTGGCCTATGAACCGCTTTCAACCCAGGCGCTGTCCGCGCCGGAGACCGTGGCATGACTCTTTATCGCAATCTTGTCTGGCCGCTGGTGCGCAACCTCGATGCCGAGACTGCCCATCGCCTGACCCTGAAGGCCCTGAAAACCGGTCTGGTGCCGTGCATCGGCGGTACCGATGATCCAGTGCTGACAACCACGCTGTTCAACCAGCGCCTTGCAAGTCCGGTCGGTCTGGCCGCGGGTTTCGACAAGAATGCCGAAGTGCCCGATGCGATGCTGAAGCTCGGCTTCGGCTTCGTCGAGGTCGGTGGCATCACGCCGAAGCCTCAGGGTGGCAATCCGCGCCCGCGCGTCTTCCGCCTGGAGGAAGATCGCGCGGTGATCAACCGCATGGGCTTCAACAACGATGGCCTTGACGTCGCCGCCGCGCGGCTGGAGGCGCGCCGGGGGAAGACGGGTCTGGTCGGCGTCAATCTTGGCGCCAACAAGGATTCGGCCGATCGCCCTGGCGACTACGCGATCTCCTACGCGCGGCTGGCGCCGCTCTGTGGCTTCGCCGTGGTCAATGTCTCTTCACCCAACACGCCGGGCTTGCGGAATCTGCAGGGCCGCGAAGAGCTGGACGCCTTGCTGAAACGTTTGCAACCGCTGCATGCCCAGTACCGCGCGCCGCTGCTGGTGAAGATCGCACCGGATCTCGCCGACGAGGATATCGATGCCGTGGCCGAACTGGCGCTGCGCTATGGGCTGGACGGCATCGTTGCCAGCAACACCACGATCGCGCGTCCGGACACGCTGAAGAGCGGCAATAAGGCTGAGACCGGCGGCCTGTCCGGCCAGCCGCTATTCGAGAAATCCACCGCCGTGCTGAAGCGCCTGCATGAACAGGTCGCCAGCCGCACCACGTTGATCGGCGTCGGCGGCATCGGGTCCGGCGAACAGGCCTATGCGAAAATCCGCGCCGGCGCCTCGGCCGTGCAGCTCTATTCGGCGCTGGTCTATGAAGGCCCGGCCCTGGTGGCGCGTATCAAGGCCGAGCTGGCGGCCCTGCTGAAGCGCGATGGATTCAAGAGCGTGGCTGAGGCGGTGGGCAAGACGTAAGTCGTGATGGCGGGCCAAGGCCGGCTATTCACGGGGTATCAAAAATAAAAACGGCGCCACCAGGGCGCCGCTTTCACTGAATGAATACGAGTGCTTACGCGTTCTTCACCGGATTGCGCAGCAGGCCGACCTTCTCGATCTCGATCTCGATCATGTCGCCGTCCTTCATGTAGACCGGCGGGTTGCGCTTGGTGCCGACGCCGCCCGGGGTGCCGGTGGCGATCACATCGCCGGGTTCCAGCGGCGTGAAGGTCGTCACATACTTGATGATCTTGCGGATGTTGAATGTCATCAGCTCGGTGTTGGACTTCTGCATCACCTGGCCGTTCAGGCGGCTCTGGATTTCCAGCGCCTGGGCATCGGGGATTTCATCCGCCGTCACCATCCACGGGCCGAAGCCGCCGGTGGCGACGAAGTTCTTGCCCGGGGTGAATTGACCGGTATGGGTCTGCCAGTCGCGCACCGAGCCATCGTTGTAGCAGGAATAGCCGGCCACGATGCTGAAGGCGTCGGCTTCCGAAACCTTGTAGCCGCGCTTGCCGATGATCACGGCCAGTTCGGCTTCGTAATCCAGCTTGTCGGACTCGGCAGGCTTCAGCAGGGGCTGGTTATGGGCGACCTGGCTTTCAGGGAAGCGCACGAAGATGGTGGGATGGCCCGGCGGCTCGCGGCCCATCTCGCGGCGGTGTTCGTCATAGTTGACGCCGACGCAGACGATCTTGCCCGGATTGGGAATGACCGGCAGCAGGGTCGTGCCCTCCAGCTTGGCGTCCGCCGCGGCGCCCTTGGCGGCGGCTTCCACCTCGGCCAGTGCGCCGGCCTTCAGCACCGCGACCAGATCGGGATATTTGGAGCCCAGCTTGGCACCCACGTCGACGATGCCGTCACCACTGACGACGCCATACGAGCTCTTGCCATTTCGGACGAAGCTCACCACTTTCATCGCACTGCTCCCTCAAAGCCTAACAGGAAAATAACGTGGATTAATCGGGGGCAAACGATAGGCTTCGCCCGCCACACGGATCAAGCCCCCCAACGCGAAATCGGCGAGCCTGACGTCGCCCAACCTAATCAATCGCTCCAGCCCTGCCCATCATGACCGACTTGAAAAAATCACTACCCGCCTTGCTGATTTCGCGACTCTGGCCGCGTGCCCGGCCCGATCTGCGCCGCCGAGTGGTGATCGCCTTCGGCTTCCTGGTCGCGGCGAAACTGGTCAATGTTGCAGTGCCATATCTGTTCAAGCAGGTGGTGGACCATATGGACCACGGGGTTTCCGCGGGCCAGGTGGCGCTGATGAGTGTGGTCGGCCTGGTGCTGGCCTATGGTCTGGCCCGCATGGGTGCACAGGGTTTCGGCGAGTTGCGCGACGCCGTATTCGCCAAGGTGGCCCAGGCCGCCATCCGCAACCTGGCGCTGGAAACCTTCAATCACCTGCACGCACTGTCCCTGCGGTTCCATCTGGAGCGTCAGACCGGCGGCCTTTCCCGTGTGATCGAACGCGGCACCAAGGGCATCCAGTTCGTGCTGCAGTTCATGACCTTCAACATCGTGCCGACCATTGTCGAGATCGGCCTGGTCGGTGGCGTGCTGTGGTGGCTCTATGGCTGGACCTTCGCCCTGATCACGGTGGCCACCATCGGCGGCTATATCTGGTACACGCTGGCGATCACCGAATGGCGCACCCAGTACCGCCGGGTGATGAACGACGAGGACCAGCGCGCCAACACCCGCGCCATTGACAGCCTGCTCAATTACGAGACGGTGAAATATTTCACCGCCGAGGCGCATGAGGCGCACCGCTTCGACGATGCGCTGCAGAAATATGAACGCGCCGCCGTAAAGACCCAGGTTTCCCTGTCCGTGCTTAACCTGGGGCAGGGCGCCATCATCTCGGTCGGCCTGATCACGCTGATGACGCTGGCCGTCATGGGTGTGCGCGACGGGACCATGACGTTGGGCGACCTGGTGATGGTGAATGCCTATCTGATCCAGCTCTACATGCCGCTCAACTTCCTTGGCTTCGCTTATCGCGAGATCAAGCAGGGCCTGATCGACATGGAAGGCATGTTCAAGCTGCTGGTGGTGCCGGAGGAAGTGCAGGACAAGCCCGGCGCGCCGGACCTGCAGATCAGCCGTGGCCTGGTCGAATTCACCGACGTGCATTTCTCCTATGATCCGCGCCGCGAGATTCTGTCCGGTGTCAGTTTCCGCATCGCACCCGGCGCCAAGGTCGCCGTCGTCGGGTCGTCGGGCGCGGGCAAGTCGACGCTGTCGCGTCTGCTCTATCGCTTCTACGACATCCAGGGCGGCAGCATCCGCGTCGACGGCCAGGATATCCGCGATGTGACGCAGCTTTCGCTGCGGCAGGCAATCGGCATCGTGCCGCAGGATACGGTGCTGTTCAACGACACCATTCTTTACAACATCCGCTATGGCCGCGTCGGCGCATCTGATGAAGAGGTGATGCAGGCCGCGAAAATGGCGCAACTCGATCACCTGATCGCGCGACTGCCCGATGGCATGCAGACCATGGTGGGTGAGCGCGGCCTCAAGCTCTCGGGTGGCGAGAAGCAGCGCGTGGCGATTGCGCGCGCGCTGCTGAAGAACCCGAGGATCATGGTGTTCGACGAGGCGACCTCGGCGCTCGATACCCATACCGAACGTGAAATCCAGGCGGCCTTGAGCCGCGCCGCCGAAGGCTGCACCACGCTGGTGATCGCGCATCGGCTCTCCACCGTGGTGGATGCCGACGAAATCATTGTGCTGGATCAGGGCCGTATCGCCGAGCGCGGCCGTCATGAGGCGTTGCTCGATCACAACGGCTTGTATGCCGCGCTGTGGCACAAGCAGCAGCAGGCGCGCGAGGCCGAGGCCAAGGCCGGCGGCGCCACCGTCGCCGTGCTCTCGGCGGCGGGCGATTGAGCAACAAAAAAGGCCGGCCCAGGAATATCTTTCTGGGCCGGCCCTTTCGTATCGCGTGAAGCGAAGGCTTAGTCGGCTTTCGCGCCCGAAGCCTTCACCACCTTTTCCCACTTCGCCAGTTCGACCTTGATATAGGCGGCGAACTCGTCGGGCGTGTTGCCGACGGCGACCGCGCCCTGCTGTGCCATCTTCTCGGTCAGGTCAGTGGTCTTCATTGCCTTGACGACATCGGCCTGGATCTTGGCGACGATCTCCTTCGGCGTGCCGGCCGGGGCCAGCAGGCCGAACCACGAGGCCGCCTCGAAGCCAGGCACGCCGGCTTCGGCAATGGTCGGCAGGTCGATGGCGGGCGAGCGCGTGGCCGTGGTCACGGCCAGCGCCTTCAGCTTGCCGGCCTTCACATGCGGCAGGGCCGAGGGCATGTTGTCGAACATCACCTGCACCGAACCGCCCATCATGTCGGTCAGCGCCGGCGCCGAGCCCTTGTAGGGGATATGCTCCATCGCCACGCCGGTCATCACCTTGAACAGCTCGCCCGAGAGATGGATCGAGGTGCCGTTGCCGCTAGAGGCCATGTTCAGCTTGCCCGGATTCTTCTTGCCGTATTCGATCAGCTCCTTCACCGAGTTCACGGGGAGGGCGGGATTGATCACCAGCATGTTCGGAACGGCAGCGACATTGGTGATCGGCGCAAAGTCCTTCACCACGTCATAGGGCATCTTCTCGTAGAGGCTGGCATTGATCGCATGGGTGCCGACCGTGCCCATCAGGATGGTGTAGCCATCGGGGGCGGCCTTGGAAACCATGGCCGAGCCGATGTTGCCGCCGGCGCCGGCGCGGTTGTCGACGATCACCGGCTGGCCCCAGGCTTCCGACAGCTTCTGGGCGGTCAGGCGTGCGACGATGTCGGTGGTGCCGCCGGCCGGGAAGGGCACAACCATGGTGACGGGCTTGGACGGATAGGCCTGCGCGAAGGCCGAGCCAGCCACGAGAAGGGCGGCGGCCGCGGTGAGGGTGAAGCTGCGAAGACGCTGCATGGGCGTCATGGTAGTCCTCCATAGATCCGAAAGTTCAGTAGACAGAGTCCTAGCATGGCCAAGCGGGCCGGAAAATCGTCCGATGGCTGCCATATTTTTGCGCAAGGCTCTGGCCCGGTAGGTCTTTAAGCCGAGGGCGGCAATCGCTACATTGCAGGCCGCATGCTGCACACATCACTTTTCCGTAGAGGATGACCGCGTCCATGGACACGATCCGTTCCGTTCTGGTGCCGATCCATCGTGAAGGCTGGAAGTTCATCGCCATCTTCGCGATCGTCACCCTGATCCTGTTCTGGGTCGCCAAGCCGCTGGGCTGGCTGGGTGTCATCCTGACCTGCTGGTGCGCCTATTTCTTCCGCGACCCGGCCCGCGTCACCCCCGACCGCGAAGGCCTGCTGATCTCGCCGGCCGATGGCGTGGTGCAGATGATCGAGCGCGCCGTGCCCCCGGAAGAGCTGGGCATGGGCACGGATGCCCGCACCCGCATTTCCGTCTTCATGAATGTCTTCGACGTGCATGTGAACCGCGCCCCGGCCGAGGGGGTCGTCACCGCGCTCGCCTACCGCCCGGGCAAGTTCCTCAATGCCGCGCTCGATAAGGCCAGCATCGACAACGAACGCCAGTCGATGCGGCTCAAGCTGACCTCGGGCAAGGAGATCGCGGTTGTCCAGATCGCCGGCCTGGTCGCCCGCCGCATCCTCTGCGAGGCCCGCGAGGGTGAAACCTACAAGGCCGGCGAGCGTTTCGGTCTGATCCGCTTTGGCAGCCGCGTCGACGTCTATCTTGACGACGGCATGGTGCCGCTGGCCATCACCGGCCAGCGCTGCATCGCCGGCGAGACGGTGATCGCCGAGGACGGCGCCACCGAGCAGCCCCGGACGGGTACGGTACGTTAATATCACTGTAAGACCGCCAGACTAGTCTGGCGGTCACAGGAGACCACGATGCCGATGAAGCCGATCAAGCTGCGCAACCTGCCGCTCAACACGCTGGCGCCGAATATCCTGACCATCATCGCGCTGTGCTCCGGCCTGACGGCCATCCGCTTCGCGATCATGGGTCAGTTCAAGTTCGCGGTTTTCGCCATCGCCACTGCGGCGCTGTTCGACATGCTGGATGGCCGTGTCGCGCGCCTGCTGAAAGGCGCCTCGAAATTCGGCGCCGAACTTGATTCACTTTCCGACTTCCTCAGCTTCGGCGTCGCGCCGGCCATCGTGCTGTATTTCTGGACGCTGAATACGCTCGGCGGTGGCAACACCGGCTGGGTTGTGGTGCTGGCCTTCGCGGTCTGCGCCGCGCTTCGTCTGGCCCGCTTCAACACCGCACTCGACGATGCCGAGAAGCCGGTCTGGACCGGCAGCTTCTTCACCGGCATTCCAGCACCCGCCGGCGCCGGCCTCAGCCTGCTGTTCCTGATCATCAGCCTTGAACTGGAAAGCGATTTCTTCCGCTCGGCCGGCCTGAATGCGATCTGGATGCTGGTCATCGGCGGCATGATGGTCAGCCGCGTGCCGACCTATTCTTTCAAGCGCGTGCGCGTGCCGCGCGAATATATCGGCCTGGTGCTGCTGGGCGTCGGCATCCTGGTCGCCGGCCTGCTGAACCAGCCGTGGTACACGCTGGCCGCCATCGAGATCGCTTATATCGCCTCGATCCCGTTTTCGCTCAAAGCCCATGAGCGGCTGAAGCGCGGCGATCACGGCACGGCTGCCACGGTGGTCGGTGAGACCGTGACGACGGCGGCCCCTGCGGATGACAAGCCGGTAGAGCCGCCGCGCAGCATCCTGCACTGACGCAAAGCGACGGCCACTGATTTCAGTGGCTCTTGCGGCGGCGTTCCTCGATCTTTTCCTTCAGCCGACTGGCGAAGGTGCCGCCATCCTTCTTCTGCGCCAGGAACAGCTCGATCGCCAGAGTGGCGCGTTCCTGGTCGGTCACCGGCGGGCCTTTCTTGGCGATCTTCTCGGCCAGCTTCAGCAGCTGGGGGTTCAGGCGCGCGCGCAAGGTGCGGATCTGCTCGGCCAGCTGGGCCCGCAGCTTGCGGCTCTCCACCTCTTTCTGGGCCTCGTCCTTGGCCGGGCCGGTATACTTCTGCGGCGGCTTGGGGGTGGCGGGCGCGGCGCCGAACAGGCGGCTCAGCAGGCCGGGTTTACTCGCCTTGGGCTTGGACAGGAGCAGACCTCTTCCCGTTGCAGTTATTAATAATTGTGCCGGGCACCGGCAGTGAAACTTTAAGTTCTTGTAAAGCTTACAGGACCATCATACATCTGTCTTATGAGCATGATCATCCCACCTGGCGCGCCCATGCCGCAAGCCCAGCCGGCCCAGGCTCCGGCGACCCCTCAGCAGGTCGCGACGGCGGCCCAGCAGGCTGCCGCCGTGTCGGGCATGCCGGTCGGCAACCAGACCCGCCAGGCGGCGGTCGCATCAGGCAATACCAGCAACTCGGCCAACGGCAAGCGGGAAAAAGGCTCGAAATCCGACAACAACGCTGCCGCCACTGAAGCCAAGACCAACAGCCCGCGTCCGCGCGGCATGGGTCGCCGGGCCGATCTCAGCGTCTGATCGCTTCACATCTTTCTGTGTCATCTGAAGATTCGTAGACGCGGCAGGAAACCCTGCGGCGACTGCGGCGTTTGCCCTGACATCCATGCCTGTCAGACAGAGGAGCGCCGTCGTGAATCCGATGCAGTATCCGCGTTTCGCGCGTCCCGCTTTCACCAGCAGCGGCCTCACCACCATCGAACGTGGCGCCAAGCTCTATTTCGCCGAGGATGTGCAGCCGCTGGTGATGCAAGCCTGCCGCGCCCATGGCATCGGCTTCGATCTTTTCGCCACGCGCTTCTCCATGCCGCGCGGGCAGCTTGTGCTGATGCTGAAGGGCCATGACGCCGTGCCGCGCCAGACCAAGCGCGTGATCGAGGATTTCGTGCTCAAGGGCCTGAGCCTCAGCACCGGCCTGACCGCTTGGCAATCGGTCGCCGCCACCGCCGCGGATCGCCTGTAAACCAGGGCTTTTCGCCATCTGGGGCCTGCGTCACGCATTTGTCCCGTGCTGATCACCGAACCATCCACGGCCGGCGGAAACTTCTCCGGCCGTTTGTCTGTTGTCTCCGGGATACGGCCACCCCGCGCCCAACCTCGCTTCTGCGACCGGAGACGCCCGATGACCCTGCTCTATGACGTTCAGCAAGACGACGATTTTCTGGTCGATGACGGCCTGCCCTGCCTGCGCCGGGATGGCCGCGTCTATTACCTGCGCGATGTGCAGCCGCAGGTGCTGGATGCCTGCCGGCGCTTCGGCATCAGCTTCGAGCTGCTGGCGGAAAAACTCGGCATGATGCGGCCGGCGCTGGTGCTGATTCTCAAAGGCTACGATCCGGTGCCGCCGAATCTGAAGACCATGCTCGATCGCATGGTCGTACAGGCGACGCAGATGCAGATGGAGTCCGTGACGGCCGAGGAACCGGCGGCCGAATCGGCGCCGATTCGCGAGCCCGAAACGGCAATCGAGCCCCCGTCGGCATCGGCTGCGCCGCAGACCGTCACCATCATGTCGGTGCCTGTCCCCGAGGCGCCGCGTCCTGATGACGAGGCCGTGCTGACCGTTGCGGCCGAAGATGTGGTCATACCCGATGTTGTGTCGCTCGACCGGCTGGCCTCTCCCGGCGTACCGGCCGTGGGATTCGCTGCGGGCCTGCCCGCGTTCACGCCAGGCCTGCGTCGCACCGTGCGTCGGCGCGCTGCATTACGACCGACATGACGCGCTCGGGCCTGTCGGTCTGATGGGGGTCAGTTTTTGTTAACCTAACCCATCCACTCTCCCCCGCGTGACACGTGATTCGACACATGATTCGCCTGAGGGGGATAAAGACATGCCGGCCCGCATTCGGCACCTGCGCACCATACTTGCGTCCATCAACGAGCAGCTGCAGCAGGATGATCTTCGTCCCGACGCCCGTGCTTATCTCGAACGTACAGCCGATGCCTGCCGCACGGCGATCCGCGATCTGGCCATCAAGCTGTAAGGCGTAAGCTCTAGGTCGCGATTTTCGCTGTCGGCAGCAGCCGCTTCAGCAGGCCGGCATTCACCATCAGACCAAGCAGGATCAGCGCCGCGCCGCCCAGCTTCACGGCGGATGGCGTCTCGTCCAGCACGAGTCCGGCGCTGATCAGGCCGAACACCGGCACCAGCAGGGTGAACGGCGCAACGATGCTCGCCTTGTACTGCCGCAGCAGGAAGCTCCAGGCGGCGAAGCAGGCCGTGGTGGATAGCAGCCCGATATAGAGCACCGCCATGATGCCGCGCGCATCCAGCGACTGCAGCGCCGTGGTGATCGCGGCTTCGCCCTCGAAAATCCAGGACAGGCCGAACATCGGCAATGGCGGCACCGCGCTGACCCAGACCATGAAGGCCAGCGGCCGCGGCGCGGCCGTCTTGCGGGTCAGGATATTGGCAAAGCCCCAGCAGGCCGCCGCCAGGATCACCAGGCCGAAGGCGACGAGCGATGCGCCCACACCCATGTCGAGGCCGATCACGGCCAGGCCGCCGGCGGCGATCGCCATGCCGCTCCACTGCATCGCGCCGGGTCGCTCCTGCAGCAGTAAGGCTGCGAAGACCACGCTGAACAGTGCCTGCGCCTGCATCACGACAGAAGCCATGCCGGCCGGCATGCCATGTGCCATGGCGATGAACAGCAGGCTGAACTTCATCACGCCCAGCACCAGGCCGGTGCTGATCACCCAGCGCCAGGACACGCCCGGGCTGCGGAAGATCAGCAGGAAGGGCAGGCTGGCCACGGCAAAGCGCAGGCCGTTGAACAGCAGCGGCGGGAAGGCGTCGAGGCCGAGCCGGATGACGACGAAATTGAAGCCCCAGATCGCGGCGATCAGGACGGCAAGCGCAACATGCGGAACAGACATGAGATTCCTTGGGGGAAGGCAAAACCTTTATGATTTGGCGCAGAGTGCCGCCGCGCCTGCGCGCAGGCCAGCAGAAAATTGTCGGGATGCATTTCAGCGCGGATAGGATTACCAACAGCTTAGCGTGAGGCGTCATTGTCCGGCTGCAATTCCGCCCTCGACAGCATGCCGCAGGCACCGTTAGGCAGTTTCGCGATTTCAGAACCGGGACCTTCTCGCCATGACCGACCAGCTTCTGCCCAGCCAACGCCATCTGTTCGATATCCCGGCCGATATCGCCTACCTGAACAGCGCCTATATGGGGCCGATGCCCAAGGTCGCGGTGGCCGCCGGCGAGGCCGGCATGCGCGCTAAGCAGAGGCCATGGACGATCCGTCCAGTCGATTTCTTCACCGAGTCCGAAGCCGTGCGCGGGCTGTTCGCAACGCTGGTGAATGCCACGGCGGACGACATCGCCATCGTGCCGTCGGTGTCCTACGGCATGGCGGTGGCGGCCAATATCCTGCCGTTGAGAAAAGGCCAGACCATCATCACGCTGGCCGAACAGTTTCCCTCCAACATCTATCCCTGGATCGAGCTGGCCAAGCAGGCGTCGGCCGAGTTCATCAACATCCCGCGCCCCGGTGACGACGACTGGACGTCGCTGGTGCTGGCGCGGATCGACAGCCGCACCGGAATTGTCGCCCTGCCGCATTGCCATTGGACCGATGGCGGGTTGCTCGATCTCGTCGCCATCGGTGCGGCCTGCCGCAAGGTGGGCGCGGCGCTGTGCATCGACGCGACGCAGTCGATGGGCGTGATGCCGTTCGACGTGAAGGCGATCCAGCCCGATTTCCTGGTCGCGGGCGGCTACAAGTGGATGCTGGGGCCGTATTCCTTCGGCTATCTCTATGTGGCGCCGCGCTGGCAGTCTGGCGCGCCCGTCGAGCATAACTGGATCGCGCGCAAGGACTCCGAGGACTTTGCCGGCCTGGTCGACTACAAGTCGGACTTCCAGCCGGGCGCGCGCCGCTTCGATGTGGGCGAGCGCAGCAACTTCGCGCTGACGCCGGCGGCGAAAGCCTCGCTGGAGCTGCTGCTCGACTGGGGCACCGCGCGCATCTATGCGACGCTGAAAGGCCGCAACGATCGCACGGCCGAGCGCGCCCGCGCCGAACTGGGGCTGGACAGCGTGGCGGCCAACCGACGCGCCGGGCATTATCTGGGGCTGCGTTTCCCCGCCGGCGTGCCGGCCGACCTGCCGGCGAAGCTGGCGGCTGAGAATGTCTTTGTCAGCGTGCGCGGCAAGTCGATGCGGGTGACCCCGCATCTCTACAACACCGATGCGGATATCGACCGGTTGTTCAGCGTGTTGAAGGCATCGCTCTAGAGCTAGCCGGCCATGCCGCTGACGCTATCGCTGCCGTCGATATCATCGGCCAGCGGAATGCGATAACGGTGCTGATAATCGGCATTGACCATGGCATGGGTATCGTCGCGGCTGTAGCGGAAGAACACCGTGGCGCTGATGATATGTTTCACCGCGCCGGTGCCGTCAGCCAGCGGCAGGCTGATGCGCTGCAGCGCCAGTGAATAATTCCATTGCGGCAGCATGCTGCTCAGGCCGTGCAGAATGGCGCACGGCGGCTGCAGCACCGCATGGGCCATGTCGAACAGGCGCTCGCGGGTGGGCGATTCGATCAGGTCGCCGAGATATTTCTGCCGCACATCCTGGCCATAGAAATCGTTGACGCTGCCACCGGCCAGCCGGAAGCGGAACTTGTTGCCGCCTTCGTGATTGAGAATGCAGATTTCCGGCAGATGTCGGCCGAGGCTGATCGGATCGATGGCGGTGATCGGGGGAATGCGATTGCCGGTCGCGGCATAAAGGTCGAGCCAGTGACGGACGAGCGCCTGATGCGCCGGCAACGTCATTGCGCTCAGCAGGGAATTGAAGTCGTTCGCCATGCCCGTCCCAATCCTCTCATTGCAATACTGCGGCGCAATGGCGGGGCTGGCAATCGGAATTATGGTCTGCGCTAGGCGGCTTCCTGCGATTCTGCCGCAAGTGCGCGTTGGACGGAGGGTCGCGCGGCCATGCGGTTGCGGTGATCGATCACGCGCGGCAGGCGTGTGATGTCGACGCCATCGGCCTCCAGCCATTGCGCCAGCGTGAAGAGGTATGCGTCGCAGATCGTATAGGTCTCGCCCATCACCCAGGGACCGGCCAGCATGCCGTCCTCGATCAGCGCAAACCCTTCATAGACGCTCTGCGGCACCTTGCGCTGCATGGCGGCAATCGAGACGGCGTCTTCGGCATCGACCCAGCGATAACCGCGCATGCGATGGGCATGCGAGATATGGACGGTGGAGCAGAGATAGCTGTTGAAGGCCTGCACCTGGGCGAAGGCGAAAGCATCGTCGAGCGGCGCAAGCCTTGCGGCAGGATAGCTTTGCGCGATGAAGGCCAGCATAGCGGGCGTCTCGGTCAGCACGCCGCGCTCCGTCACCAGCGCCGGCACGCGGCCCTTAGGGTTGAGCGCCAGGAATGCGGGCTTCTTCTGGTCGGCGGTCGCAAAGCTGATGCGAGTGGTAGTGTAGGTCGCGCCAGCATCTTCCAGGGCGATATGCGAGGCGAGGGCGCAGGTATTGGGGGCGTAATAGAGATTCAGCATGCAGCAGGCCTCTCGCGTTCCCGGGTGTCAGACGATCGGATACCAGTAGTTTATTTCCGGCGCCAGGTGGCCTTCCGGATCACGGTTGAAAATCGAATTGCCCAGAATATGCCGCACGCGGCCGCTGGTCTTGTCGCGCAGCGGCAGGGTCAGGCGCTCGAAGGAGCGCGGCATGTGGATGTCGGGCACATTGGTGTGCACGCGCTGAAAACCGGCGCAGGGCCGTTCCAGAACCTGCCGCGACTGTTCCATCAGCACCGATACGACGGCCGGCGGGAACAGGTCTTCGTAATAGAGGCCCTTGGTGCTGCGACCATACCAGGCCACCAGGGTTTCGCCCATCAGGCGGAAGCGGAACCGGCCGTCATCGGTGGCGTCGACGATCCAGGCATCGGACAGCGCGCGTGGGAAGTTCAGTGGATCGATCTCGGCCAGCGTGGGAATCTGGCGGTCGCGGCTGAACAGCGACAGCCAATGCTCAGCCACGGCGCGGTGGCCGGGCAGGTCGATATCGGCAAGAAGAGTGTCGAGCGAGCGGTCCATACTGGCGAGGCTGACATTAAAAAAAGCCCGGGCAGCATAGCCGCCCGGGCCATCGGTTCAATTGTCAGCGCCCGCGCAAATCAGCGCAGGTTACAGGCCTGAAATCAGGTACCGCGACCCCAATAGCCGCAATAGCGCCGGGCGACGAAGGGCAGGTTGTTGGCATAGCCGGGCCAGCTTTCATATTTCGGCAACTTGAATTCCTTCTCGGCGGTGTCCCAGCATTTGCCATCCTGGGCCAGCTTTTTCATCTCGGCCGAGGCATCCTGCAGGAATTCCAGCTGGGCGCGCACGTCGTCCTTGGTGCCCAGACGATCGTTCGGGCCGGGATGACCAGGGATCATGCGGGTCCAGTCCATGGCCAGCATCTTTTTCATGAAGGCCTCGGTTTCCACCGGATGGAAATCGATCATGCCGCGCCCGGGCACTGCGCCGACCGGAATGGTGTCGACCACGAAGATGATCTTTTCCTTGGGCAGGCGCATCACCAGCGTCGAGTCCGAATGATTGAGGCCATGATAGCTGAGCTCGATCTTGGTGCCGCCCAGTGTGATGGTGCGGCCCTTGTCGTCGACGATCTCATCGGGGATCACGGTATGCGGATCCTTCAGCGGCACCAGGCGCTGCTTGGCGCGGCGATGCGCGATGAAAACGGCGCCGGCATCCTTGAAGGCCTTGCCGCCGGCGATGTGGTCGAAATGATGATGGCTGTAGATCACGTATTTGACCGGCTTGTCGGTCACCTTGCGGATCTCGTTCAGGTAATCCTGTCCGCCGGTCGGCTTGCCATAGGCGACCGGATCGGTGGCGATCACGCCTGCCGATGTCACCACGAACATCGCCTGGTGATTGCCATTGCGGAAGATGTAGACGTTGTCGGTGCCTTCCACCTTGGTGGTGGCGATCGGTGGGCGCGCCGGCTGCTGCGCACGCGCCGGCATCACGGCAGTTGCCGCAAGCACCAAGCCGGCGGCGATGGTCAGAATCCGTTTCATGGTTGTCCCCGTTCCCTGTCTATGAACCGGCCTGCGTTTGTGACCGTTGTTGTGCCGGAGACGACAGGGTAGAGCGGACCGGGCCGCGATGCAGGCCAACTTTCGGTGATCAGCCAGAATGAGTGAGGGTTTGCGCTGCATCACGCTCCGGCTGCGGAGGACTGCGCGAGCAAACGGAGCTGTCCCAGCCTTCCTGCGGTCGGCCGCCGTCTACTTAAAGAAAAGGTAACGCCGCAGGCAGGTTGCACCCGCCTGCGGTCATGCCTGCTTTATTCTGTGGCGTTGCCGTTGAGATCGGCCGGATTGGGCATGCCGAGTGCATGGAAGCCGCTGTCGACATGGATCACTTCGCCGGTGACGCCGGCGCCCAGATCGCTGAGCAGGAACAGCGCCGTGCCGCCGACTTCCTCGAGCGAGGCATTGCGACGCAGCGGGCTGTGCTGGGCAGTGAACTTGAAAGTGGCGCGGGCCGAGCCGATGGCCGAACCGGCAAGCGTGCGCATCGGGCCGGGCGACACGGCATTGACGCGGATATTCTGCGGGCCGAGATCGACGGCGAGGTACCGCACGCTGGCTTCCAGCGCCGCCTTGGCCACGCCCATCACGTTGTAGTTCGGCATCACGCGCGTGCTGCCTTCATAGGTCAGCGTGATCAGCGAGCCGCCCTTGGTCATATAGGGCTGGGCGAGGCGCGCCACTTCGGTAAAGGAGTAGCATGAGATCAGCATCGAGCGGCCGAAATTACCGCGCGTGGTGTTGAGATAGCGGCCTTTCAGCTCTTCCTTGTCGGAATAGGCGATGGCATGCACCACGAAATCGATCTGGCCGCCAAACGCCTTGGCCACCGTCTCGAAGGTCTGGCGCATCGAAGCTTCGTCTTCGACATCGCAAGGGACGACGGTTTTCGCACCGATGCTCTCGGCCAGCGGCCGCACGCGGCGCTCGAAGGCGTCGCCTTGGTACGTGAAAGCCAGTTCCGCGCCATGCTTGTGCAGCATCTCGGCGATGCCCCAGGCGATGGAATGGTCGTTGGCAACCCCCATGATGAGGCCGCGCTTGCCGCTCATCAATGCACGCGTATCGGTCATGTCTGGTCTGTTCTTTTTTGTATCGTTAAATTTGAGGCGGGTGAGGTCAGGCGTCGTAGCGCTGGAAGATCAGCGAGGCATTGGTGCCGCCGAAGCCGAAGGAGTTCGACATCACGCGGTTCAGCGTCACGTTGTCCTTACGCGCACGCACGATGGGAAAGCCCTCGGCGCCAGGATCAAGGTTTTCGATATTGGCCGAAGCCGCGATGAAATTGTCGCGCATCATCAGGATCGAGTAGATCGATTCCTGCACGCCGGCGGCGCCGAGCGAGTGACCGGTCAGCGATTTTGTCGAGCTGATCGGCGGCACGGCATCGCCGAACACTTCCTTGATGGCGTTCAGCTCAGTGATGTCGCCGGCCGGCGTCGAGGTGCCGTGCGTGTTGATATAGTCGATCGGCGCGTTGTGGCCGGCACCGCGGCCGGCTTCCGCCAGCGCCAGCTTCATGCAGCGCACCGCGCCTTCGCCCGAGGGGGCCACCATGTCGGCGCCATCGGAGGTCGCGCCATAGCCGACCAGTTCGGCATAGATCTTGGCGCCGCGCGCCTTGGCGTGTTCCAGTTCCTCGACTACCAGGATGCCGCCGCCGCCGGCGATCACAAAGCCGTCGCGATCCTTGTCATAGGCGCGCGAGGCCTTGTCGGGCGTGGCGTTGAAGGAGGATGACATCGCCGGCATGGCGTCGAACAGGCAGCTCAAGGTCCAGTCCAGCTCCTCGCCGCCGCCGGCGAAAACGATGTCCTGTTTGCCGAGCTGGATCAGCTCGGCGGCGTTACCGATGCAATGCGCCGAAGTCGAGCAGGCGGAGCTGATCGAGTAGTTCACGCCCTTGATCTTGAAGGCGGTGGAGAGCACGGCCGAGCAGGTGCTCGACATCGCGCGCGGCACCATGAAGGGGCCGATCTTCTTCGGGCCGCCCTTTTCACGGGTGATGTCGGCCGAGGCGACCAGGTTACGCGTCGACGCGCCGCCCGAGCCGACGATCAGCCCTGTGCGCTCGTTGATGATGTCTCCGGCCTCAAGGCCGCTATCTGCGATCGCCTGTTCCATTGCCAGATAGGCATAGGCCGCGCCATCGCCCATGAAACGCTTCTGGCGGCGGTCGATGGCGGCCTCCAGATCGATCTTCACCGTGCCATGCACCTGGCTGCGGAAATTCAGCTTGGCGTATTCCTCGGCAAACACGATGCCGGAACGACCAGCCTTCAGGCTGTCGGCCACTTCCTCGGCATTGTTGCCGATGGAGGAGGTGATGCCGAGACCGGTAACGACGACGCGACGCATGGCGTAGGGCTCCTGTTATGCGGCCGTTCCGCGCAGGGCGGACCGCAATGACATTGCTTTCAATAAATTCCCGGCCGTCCGAATCATCCTGTCGGAATGCGGCAAGCGGTTATATGCGGCCGATCAGGCAGCGGCGGGGGCCAGGCCGTCAGGGAACACGCCGACACGCATGTCCTTGCATTCATAGGCCGGCTTGCCATCGATGAACATCGTGCCATCGGCGATCGCGATGCCGAACTTGCGCAGCAGCAGCTTCTTGATGTCGATCTTGTAGGTGATCTTCTTGGCCGCCGGCGTCACCATCTCGGAGAACTTCACTTCACCGACGCTGATCGCGCGGCCACGGCCCGGCGCTTTGGTCCAGCCGAGGAAGAAACCGATGAGCTGCCACATGCCATCCAGCCCTAAGCAGCCCGGCATGATCGGGTCGTTTTCGAAATGGCAGGGGAAGAACCAGAGGTTGGGCTTGATGTCGAGTTCGGCTTCGATCTCGCCCTTGCCGTACTTGCCGCCATCGCTGACAATTTTCACAATGCGGTCGATCATCAGCATCGGGGGTAGCGGCAGGCGGGCATTGCCCTCGCCGAACAGCTTGCCATGTGCGCAAGCCAGCAGATCCTCGTAGCTGTAACTGTTCTTCTGTTCCACGATCGTGAAATCCTCAACCCGTCTGGCGCCTTTCCGCAGGTCCATGATCGGACCGGTCTCCGGCGCATTTTATGTGGCGGATTCCGCTTAAGTCGCGGGCCCGCCATCGCCTTCCGGGCACAATGTAGTGATCCCCCGGCCAGCCGCAACAGTTTCGTTGCATCTTGTTACAATGGCGCGATCACCTGGCCCCTGGGAGCCGGAAAAGTTCGCGGTCGGACTAATTGGTTATTGAAATCAATTATTTGGGAGAAATTACACCAATACCGACAAATCGGTGGCCTGCGACCAACTCCTGTTATATATGCAGGCGTATGACCAAGGTGATCGATAGCCGCTTCAAGCCAGCCGCCGCGCGGCTGCAGGCTGCTGGCCTGCGCACCACGCGGCAGCGGCTGGTGCTGGCCGAAATCCTGTTCGAACGCGGCCACTGCCATGTGACGGCGGAAAGCCTGTTCACCGAAGCGGCGGGTCGTGGCGCGCGCCTGTCGCTGGCCACGGTCTATAATTGCCTGCACCAGTTCACCGCCGCCGGCCTGCTGCGCATGGTGACGGTCGACAGCGGCCGGGCCTATTTCGATACCAACCTGGCGCCGCATCATCACTTCTATTACGAGCGCACCGGCGAGCTGCGCGACATTCCGGAAGCGGAAATCGCGGTCGCCCGTCTGCCCGAGGCGCCCGAAGGCGCCAAGATCGCCCGCGTCGACGTCATCGTCCGCCTGGGCTGATCTTCCAGCGCTAAAGCCCTCGCACTGCGAGCGGTTCTCAACTTTTAGAACTATTCCAAAGTAGCTTGACGGCTTCCGGTTGCGGTTCATAATCGCGACGTTCCGAATCCGTCCGCTGTCGCCCCATGGCAGCCGCGATGTGGAGGCGGAATGCCTGCCGGCGGACCCCGCCATCTCATCTGGGCCCGAGACCGGCAGCGCAGGGAAGGAATAAAAAAGGAGCCAGCCATGCCCGCACTCAAAGGCAGCAAGACCCACGGCAATCTGAAGGATGCGTTCGCCGGCGAAAGCCAGGCCAACCGCCGCTATCTCTATTTCGCCCAGAAGGCCGACGTTGAGGGTTACAACGACGTCGCCGCCGTGTTCCGCTCGACTGCGGAAGGCGAGACCGGCCATGCCCATGGCCATCTGGAATTCATGGCCGAAGTTGGCGATCCGGCCACCGATCTGCCGATCGGCGAGACCTCGAACAACCTGAAGGCCGCCGTCGCCGGCGAGACCCACGAATACACCGACATGTATCCCGGCATGGCGAAGACCGCCCGCGAGGAAGGCTTCGACGAGATCGCCGAATGGTTCGAGACGCTGGCCAAGGCCGAGAAGAGCCATGCCGGTCGTTTCCAGAAGGCGCTCGACACGCTGGGCTGATTCCCACCGCACTGGTGACGTGACGATCCGCAGGGCGCAGCTCACGCTGCTGCCCTGCGGGTGATCAGCACGTCAGACGCACCTGTTTGCCCTGGGAGCATGATCATGCGCGAAGGCAGCCTCGAGGCGCCGACCCGGCACCCGATAGACTGGAACAATCCGGACTTCTACGACCTGGAGAAGCTCGACGCCGAGATGCGTCGTGTGCTCGACATCTGCCACGGCTGTCGCCGCTGCTTCAATCTCTGCGACAGCTTCCCGCGCCTGTTCGATCTGGTTGATGCCTCGCCGACCGGCGAGCTGGACGAGGTCGATTCAAAAGATTTCAAGCCCATCGTGGATGCCTGCACGCTCTGCGACCTGTGCTACATGACCAAGTGCCCCTATGTGCCACCGCACGAGTTCAATCTCGATTTCCCGCATCTGATGCTGCGCTACCGTGCAGCCGAGCGGCATCACGGCCACAAGGACATGATCGGCGACCAGCTGTCGCAGACCGACCGCAACGGCAAGCTGGCCGGCCTGGCCGCACCCATCGCCAACTGGGCGTCGGAACGCGGCAACGGGCTCACGCGCGGCCTGATGGAAGCCGTCGCCGACATCCACAAGGATGCCGAGCTACCGAAATTCCATGCCAAGACGCTGGTGGCACGCGCCAAGAGCGATCCGGCGGCGATCAACCGCGAAGCGCCCGGCTTCGGGAAACGCAAGGCGGCGATCTACGCCACCTGCTTCGGCAACTACAACAATCCCGATATCGGCGTCGCCGCGCAGAAGATTCTCGCCCATAACGGCGTCGAGTTGCGGGTGGAGTATCCCGGCTGCTGCGGCATGCCACGGCTGGAGCAGGGCGACATTGCCGATGTGGCAAGCAAGGCGCGCGTGGTGGCCGAGGCCTTCTCGCCGCTGATCGATCAGGGCTACGACATCGTGGCGCTGGTGCCGAGTTGCGCGCTGATGCTGAAATTCGAATGGCCGTTGATTCTGCCGGACGATCCGCTGGTGAAGAAGCTGGCCCGGGCGACTTTCGACATCTCGGAATACATCGTCGATATCGCCAAGAAAGATGGCCTCGCGCCGGGGCTCAAGCCCATCGAGGGCGGCGTCACGCTGCATCTGGCCTGCCATGCCCGCGCGCAGAACATGGGCAACAAGGCGGTCGAAATGCTGAAGCTGATTCCCGAGATGAAGCCGGGCCAGGATTTGGCCGTCATCGAACGCTGCGCCGGCCATGGCGGCAGCTGGGGCGTGCGCAAGGAGTTCTTCGAGGTCGGCATGAAGGTGGGCAAGCCGGTCATGCGCACGGCCGTGAAGGAGAACAAGGCGCATATCGCCTCGGAATGCCCACTGGCCGGTATTCATATCCGCCAGGGCATGGAGCGCGAAGGCAAGGATAAGGAAGGCTTCAGCCTGCCGGCCAAGGCCGAGCATCCGGTGGAGCTATTCGCCAAAGCCTATGGATTGCTTTAATCGGGATTGATGCGATGAGTCTCAAAACCACGATCACGCCCGCCGACATTCTTTCCATGGCCGACTTCGAAAAGGTCCGCAAGGAGAGGCGCGCCGAGATCGTTGCGATCAAGAAGAACCGTCGCGTCGGCGTCGGCCCGTTCGCCACCTTCTATTTCGAGAACTACGCCACCATGTGGTGGCAGATCCAGGAGATGTTGTTCATCGAAAAAGGCGGTGACGAGCAGCTGAAGGACGAGCTGTCGGCTTATGAGCCGCTGGTCCCCAAGGGCAGCGAGCTGGTCTGCACCTTCATGATCGAGGTCGACGATCCGGTGCGCCGCCCGGTGGTGCTGAACCAGCTCACCAATATAGACCAGCAGGTGCTGCTGGAATTCGGGCCGCACAAGGTGCGTGGAATCCCCGAGGACGACGCCGAACGCAACCGCGAGGACGGCAAGACCTCGTCGGTGCATTTCCTGCGCTTCCCCTTCACGGCCGAACAGGTGGCGGCTTTCAAGGCGCCCGGCGCCCGCGTGCTGCTGGCAGTCGAGCATGCCAATTACGGCCATATCGCCGTGATCCCCGAGCCGGTGCGCGAAAGTCTCGCTGGGGATTTCGCCTAAAATCCTGCTCTTTCCGGATCAAATTGTCCCGCCGGGAGTTAACGGCGCGAGGGTGATTGCGGAAGGAGACATCCATGCAGTTCCATCGCGGCCGGCTGATCGACCATGTCCAGCTTGTGGTGAAAGACTTGGCAGCATCACGCCGCTTCTATGAAGCAGCCTTCGGTGCGCTCGGCCTGAAGATCGAGGGCGAAGGGCCGGGCTTCTTCTATATGGACGAGCTGTTTGTCAGCACGGCCGAGGCCCACAAGGATTTCCACATCACCGGTCGCGCGCACATCGCCTTCCAGGCCGCTGACCAAGCAGCCGTGCAGCGGTTCCACCAGATGGTGCTGGCGGCCGGCGGCCGCGACAACGGCGCGCCGGGCCCGCGCGACAAATACCATCCGGGCTATTACGCCGCCTTCGCGCTCGATCCCGACGGCAACAATATCGAGGCGGTGTTCCATGGCCCGTCCAAACGGTCCGCGCCCAGCGTGGTGATGGAGGCGGATATGCCGCCGCCTTAAGGAAAGAGGTTGGCCTTTCCATCGCAAATGGCCAGACTGGCAGTCTCGCATCGGAGACTGCCATGACCGCCCTGACCACCGAAGCCGCCCTGCGCGACTGCTATGCCGAGCCGAACGACACCGTGCGGCGCAAGATCATCCCGCGGCTGGACAAGCATGCCAAAGCCTTCATTGCGCTGTCGCCTTTCCTGGCGCTGTCGACCAGCGGGCCGGATGGCGCCGACTGCTCGCCGCGCGGCGATGCGCCGGGCTTCGTGCATGTGGAAAACGACAGCACACTGCTGCTGCCCGACCGGCGCGGCAACAATCTGATTGACTCCTTGCGCAACATCGTGCAGCACCCGCAGGTCGGGCTGCTGTTCCTGGTGCCGGGCATCAACGAGACGCTGCGGGTCAACGGCAGCGCCAAGGTGATCACCGATCCGGCCCGGCTGGAACCGATGACGGCGCAGGGCAAGGCGCCGAGTTCGGCGCTGGAGATCACCGTGCGCGAGGTGTTTTTCCACTGCGCCAAGGCGATGATGCGCTCGGATTTGTGGAACCCCGACAAGCATGTGCCACGCAGCAGCTTCCCCAGTTTAGGCAAGGTGATCGCCGATCAGGTTGCCGGCCTGGAGGTCGCAGCGGTCGAGGCAATTATCGAAGAAGGTTACAAGAACCGTCTGTACTGAGAGTGTGACGAATGCCTGCCTATCGCCTGCATTACTTTCCCGAATCGGGAAACAGCTACAAGCTCGCCCTGATGCTCACGCTCTGTGGCCAGCATTTCGAGCCGGTCTGGACCGATTTCGGCGGCGGGGTTACTCGCACCAAGGAATGGCGCGACAACGTCAACGGCATGGGTGAGATTCCGGTGCTGGAGGAAGACGGCGTGAAGCTGACCCAGACCGCGCCGATCCTGCTCAAGCTGACAGAACGGTACGGACGGTTTGGCGGTGAGAGCGACGCGGAAAAATTCGAGGTGCTGCGCTGGCTGTTCTGGGACAACCACAAGCTCACTGGCTACATGGCGACTTATCGCTTTCACCGGACCTTCACGCCCAATCCCGATCCGCAGGTGCTGAAATACTTCCGCCGGCGTCTCGACGACTTCCTCGGCATTCTGGATCAGCATCTGCAGGGCTCGGCCTTCGCCGCCGGCGCGCAGCCGACGGTGGCCGATTTCTCGATGATGGCCTATCTGCATTATCCGAGCGATGAGACCGGCTACGATTTCGCCGTCAGCCATCCGGCGATTCAAGCATGGCTGCAGCGCATTGCGGCGCTGCCCGGCTGGAAGCCGGCTTACGACCTGCTGCCCGGCAAGCGCCTGACGCATTACGCCAAGGATAATTAGATCAAGCCGGTTTCACCGGTTCGCTGCGTGCCGGGCCGAGCCAGTCGGGCTCCTGGCCGCGATGGAAGCGGATGCCCATCACGAAGGACTGCGCAATCTTTTCCGCGCGCGCCACAAACAGCGCGGCGGCTTCGGGTGGACAGAGCGCGGCGACTGTTTCGCGGAACAGCGACAGCCAATGCTGGAAATGCGGCTCGTCCAGGCGCGGCATGCCGGCTTCGCCGCGTTTGTGGTCCAGGTTGAGATGCGCCGCCATCGGCCGGCCCTCATAGCGGCCAGTCATCAGCAGCACCGAGGACCAGAAATCGACCATCTTGCTCAGGTGATGGTCCCAGCGATCCTGGATGGCAGTGTTGAAGATCGGTCCAAGCAGCTGATCCTTGCGGATGCGGTCATAGAAGCCATGCACCACGGCATGCACCATCGCCTCGTCCACACCGGCATGGGCGCCGGGCGAGATCGCCGCGCGGCGCGCCTGGCGCTGCTCCAGAGTGCTATCCGGGGTGCTGTCGGGTTCCTCGATCATGGACGGTAAGATAGGGCGGCTGACTGCCATCCGGGCGCGACGCGGTGTCGCAGATCAGTCAAAAGTCTCGTTGGCGTAGAGGCCCCAGAGATGCTGGCGGGGAATCCAGCCACGCGTACCGGCGATTTCCACTTGGCACCAGGCCAGGTCTGGGCATTTTCGCACGCGCGCCTGCACGCCGGGTTCGGCGGTCAGCAGCACGTCGGTGGCGATGTCGGCCTTCTTGTAGAGCGAGCGCACGGTGCCGTCGACGACGGCGAAGCGCTTGCCCGACGTCAGGTTCTTGTGCACCCAGGTTTCGGTACCGTCATGATCGCGGATGCGGCGCCAGTATTCGTACTCCGCCACCACCTCGACCGGCAGGCCGCGGCGCTGGTACTGCCAGGCGATGGGGTAACGCGAGCCGGGGCCGGTGCGGGCATTCACCTTGTCCGACGACAGGCTGACGAAGCGCGGGATCGGCAGGCCGGAATCGATACCCTTATCGGGCACCGGATTGGCATTGGCGGCAGCGGGCGCGGTCAGCGTCGCGGCCTCGGCGGCCAGCGCGTGAGAGGCGGGGCCAAGCAGAAGCAGACTGAAGACCAGGGCGAATCGCAACAGCATGACAGGCGTGACTAACGCAGAACCGGCAAAGGAAGAGTTAAAACGGACCGAATCGGCACCATGACGCCGGATCGTAGCAGCGGCCGAGTCCGGCGCAACAGCGTTTGTAGCGGGCCGGCTGCAGCCGTTCAGGCCGCCGCCGTGACGATGAAGCCGTCGGGATCGCGATAAACCGCCAGGCCGCTGCCGGGCAGGGCCGGATGCACAAGCGTCATCTGCTCGCTGCCGGCCGGCATGATGGCCGGCGACCAGGCGATCCCCAGGGCACTGGCCGCATCGTCGCCTTCGGCCGGCCAGCTTTTGCACAGTGCGGCGAAGGCATCGTTGTGGAAGGCCAGCCGTCCCTCATGATCCAGCAGTGCGACCGGGCCCGGCGTAGCCAGCAGCGCGGTCTGGTGGCGTTCAACCGACCGGCGCGCTGTGTCGGCCTCGCCGCGCAGGGCGCGCAGGCTGATGGCGGCCAGTGCCAGTTTGGCCAGGTTGGCCAGCCGGGCGCATTCGACGATGCCGAACTCGTAGCGGGCGCGCGGATCGAAGATGCAGACCGTGCCAATGGTGTAACCGCTGGGCAGCATGATCGGCGCGCCGGCATAAAAGCGCACATAGGGGGCGCCGGTCACGGCTGGATTGTCGTGGAAGCGCGGATCCTCGCGCGCATCGGGAATGACGAAGACATCATTTTGCAGGATGGCATGGCCGCAGAATGACGTGGCGCGCGGGCCTTCCTCGCCATCAATGCCGATGCAGGCTTTGAACCACTGCCGGTTGGCGTCGACCAGGGTAATGACGCAGCTTTCGGTGCGGAACAGCGAATGGCCCAGATGCACGATGGCGTCGAAGTCGGGTTCGGCCGGCGTGTCCAGCAGCGGCAGGGCATGCAGTGCGGCCAGACGATAGATGTCGTTCTCGGGGATTGGAGCTTCGATCATGCGAATGCCTTCTTCCAGTCGATGCCGGCCATATCATAGACCGCATGGATGATGCAGACCCGCAGCTTGGCGTCACTGAACGGCAGCAGCAGCATTTCATGATCGCGGCCGACTCTGGTGGTGTCTTGGCGACCGCGCCGTGCCTCGGGTTGCCGGCTGCTGGCGATGCGATGAAAGGGTTGAGTCACGGCGGCACGTACGACCGGCGACTTCAGATCGGTGAACTTCATGCCGGCATGGCAGTCGGGCAGCAGGTTCACCAGGGCTTGGCCGATATGCTTGAACACCGGCGCGCCCTCGGCCGGCAGGATCACCGCGACGGTGAAGCGGTCGGCTTCTTCCACGGTGGGGGCGGCGGCGAAGCTGTTGTAATGCGCCACGCTCGGCATCAGGAAATTGCCGCGATAGTGAATCCAGTCCTGATGCAGCTGTCGTAGCTTTGGGGAAAGGATGTCGATCCAGTTGATCATGGGGTCGGGCGAGAATGAGACTGACTGGAATACTATCGCATTCGCCCGCTCGGGCAAGACGATCAGCCTGCCGGTCACTCCCGGTCGATCAGATGCAGATAACTGCCAAATACGCTGCCGGCACGGCAGCCTGTGGGGCCGAGATCAGCGCCGGTGGCATCCTGCGCCTGGAACAGGGCACTGGCCGGCGCAGTCGGCCCCATCTGGACGGAATAATGGAATTCATGGCCACGGAAGCAGCTGCCCTTCGGCCCCAGCACGGTATCGGCCAGCGTGGCGATGCGGCGATAGCCGAGCTGGCGCTTGCGGATCTTGAAGCTGGTGGTCACCGGCAGCAGGCCGGCCATGGCATGGTTGCCGCCGGCGGCATCTGTCAGACCCTGGCCCAGCAGCATGAAGCCACCGCATTCGCCATAGATGGCGGCCTTGCGCCCGGCCGCTGCGCGCAGGCCCTGCATCAGGCCGGCATTCGCCGCCAGTTTTGCGGCATGCAGCTCAGGATAACCGCCGGGCAGAAAGATCGCGTCCGCCGCGGCCACCGGCGCGCCATCATGCAGCGGTGCGAAGAAGCTCAACGTCGCGCCCTGTTCGCGCCAGCCCTGGAGCAGATGCGGATAGGCAAAGGCAAAAGCCTCGTCGCGGGCAATCGCGATATGCTGGCCCAGCGGCGGCAGCGGCCGCAACGTGGCGCTGGTATCGATGGTCAGTGGCTGTAGCACAGCCTCGAAAGCGGCGCGGTCCAGATCGCGATGCAGCCAGTCGGCGGCGCGGTCGAGGAACAGGTCGAGGTCTCTGTGCTCGCCCGCCTGCACCAGGCCGAGATGGCGGCTGGGCAGCGCGAGGTTGTCCTGCGTCGGCAGTGCGGCCAGCACCGGCACGCCAATCTTGGCCAGCGCGTTGCGCAGCAAGGTTTCGTGGCGAACCGATGCAACGCGATTGAGAATGACACCGGCGACAGTGACGTCGCTGCGGAAACTGCGGAAGCCATGCACCAGCGCTGCGGCCGATTGGCTCTGGCGCGCCGTATCCACCACCAGGATCACCGGCAGCTTCAGTTGCGCGGCCAGGTCGGCGGTCGAGCCCTCGCTATTGGCGGCGCCGTCGAACAAACCCATCACGCCTTCGATCACGGCCAACTCGGTGGCTTCGGCGCCGGCTCGGATCACGCCGGCTATGCTGTCGCGCCGCATCGCGTAGGGATCGAGGTTGTAGCAGGGGCGGCCGGCGCCGGCGGCGCGATGGAAGGCGCCGTCGATATAGTCCGGCCCGGTCTTGAAAGCCGTGACGGCGCGGCCTTCGCGGTTCAACAGGCGCAGCAGCGCCAGCGTGACGGTCGTCTTGCCGCTGCCCGATGCGGGCGCGGCGATTACGACGCCGCCTGGCATGAGTCTGCCGCGGGGAGCATGGCCTGCAGGTCGCTGCGGCCGAACAGTGTGTGCAGGCTGACGACCTCGCCCACTACGAACAGCGCCGGCGGTTCGAACTGCGCATCGGCTGCATCCTGCACCACACGGCCAAGTGTGGTGGTGAGGATGCGCATCTGCGGCAGGGTGGCGTGACTGACCAGCGCAGCCGGGCGATCCTCGGGCAGGCCGGCATGGCGCAGCTTGGCCACCAGGATATCCAGATGCTTCATCGCCATGTAGATCACCAGCACCGGCGAGGCCCGCACCATGGCGGCCCAGTCGACGCTGTCCGGCACTTCGCCGCTGGCGTTATGGCCGGTGAGGAAGGTGACGCAGGAGTTGGTGTCGCGATGGGTGAGCGGAATGCCGGCATAGGCGAGCCCGCCGATGCCGGCCGAAACGCCCGGGATGATGCGGAAGGGAATGCCGGCGTCGCGCAGGGACAGCGCCTCTTCCGCGCCGCGGCCGAAAACAAAGGGATCGCCGCCCTTCAGCCGCAGCACGCGCTTGCCTTGATGCGCCAGTTCGACCAGTCGTTCGGAAATGTCGCGCTGTTTCAGCGAGGGTTTGCCGCCACGTTTTCCCGCGTATTCAAGAATGGTGTTGGGGCGGGCGCAACGCAGGATGGCCTCTCCGACCAGCGCGTCATAAACCACCACGTCGGCCTGGTTCAGCGCGTTCACCGCATGCAGCGTCAGCAGCCCGGGATCGCCGGGTCCGGCCCCGGCGAGCCAGACTTGGCCGGGCGGAAAAACGGGCATGTCGAACGCGGGCAAATGCATGGCCACAGGGTACACCGCGCGGCAGCCGGTGTATACTTGGCGCCGAATGACGATGATTTCATACGACAACCGGTCAGGACGATCCAATGGCGCGCCGGCGTAACCTGCTGCTGCTCGGCGGTACCACCGAAGGGCGGCGGCTGGCGCGCGAGCTGGAGGGGCATGCAAAAATCCGCTGCATCTCTTCCTTGGCCGGCCGGACCGAGAATCCCGAACTGCCACCGGGCGACTGCCGTATCGGCGGCTTCGGCGGCGTGCAGGGCCTGATCGATTATCTGGCGAACGAGAAGATCGACCTGGTGCTGGATGCCACCCATCCCTTCGCCGGCCAGATGGCGCGCCATGCTCACGAGGCCTGCGCCGTGCTGCGTGTGCCACGCGCCAAGCTGGTGCGACCACCCTGGGCAGCATCGCCCGGCGACCGCTGGACCATGGTCCCTGATATCGCGGCGGCGGTGGCGCATCTGCGCGTCCATCCGGCGCGCCGCATCTTCCTCACGCTGGGCCGCCAGGATCTGGCGCCTTTTGTGCCGCTCACCGAGACGCATCAGTGGTTCCTGATGCGCATGGTCGATCCGCCGCCGGCCGATGTCGCGCTACCGGCCGGTCAGGTGGTGCTGGGGCGCGGACCGTTCACGCCCGATGACGAAAAAGCGCTGCTGCAGACACACGGCATCGATCTGCTGGTGACCAAGAATGCCGGCGGTGCGGCCGGCAAGATCGCCGCCGCCGCCGAGCTGCATATTCCGGTGCTGATGATCGAGCGCCCGCCGCTGCCGCCGGGCGAGAATCTGGACTCGGTCGGTGCCGCGCTGGCCTGGATCAACATCAATGCGGTTTAAGCTTTTTTCTTCGCCTTCTTGCCCGGCCGCAGCACATGTGCGTGCTTGGGATCATACAGCGCGCTGTCGCTGAACTCGGCCTGCTCATCCAACACGCGACCAACCAGAATCAGCGCCGTGCGGGTGATCTTGGCCGCGCGCACCTTCGCCGCAATGTCTTTCAAGCTGCCGCGGATGATCTCCTGATCCGGCCATGTGGCGCGCACCACCACGGCGACGGGGCAGTCGGCGCCGTAATGTGGGGTCAGTTCCTCGATCACATGCTTCATGTTGCGAATGGACAGATGGATTGCCAGCGTGGCTTTCGTCCTGCCGAAATTGGCCAGTGTCTCGCCCGCCGGCATGTCGGAGGATTTCATCGCCGTGCGGGTCAGGATCACACTCTGCGCCACGTCTGGCAGGGTCAGCTCGGTCTGCAGGATGGCGGCCGCGGCGGCAAAGGCCGGCACGCCCGGCGTGATGGTATAGGGAATATCCAGGCGTTTAAGGCGGCGGATCTGCTCCGCGATGGCGCCATACAAGGACGGGTCACCCGAATGCACGCGTGCCACGTCCAGGCCTTTGTCATGCGCGGCGACGATCTCGGCCATGATCTCGTCCAGGTTCAATGGCGCGGTGTCGATCACGCGGGCCTTCTTGGGCGCCAGCGCCACGATCTCCGGCGGCACCAGCGAGCCGGCATACAGGCAGACCTTGCAGGCCTTGATCAGGGCTGCGCCACGCAGGGTGATCAGGTCGGGTGCGCCAGGCCCGGCGCCGATGAAGTGCACAGTCATTCTTCGAACTTCTTCTCATAGCCGCGCGGCGTATAGGCGAAGCGACGGCCGTCCGGCAGCGCGATCGCGCGGCTTGCCGTGCTGCCGACCAGCACCACGGTCAGCATGTCGACCGTTTCGATATCAAGCGCAGCCAGAGTCGTCAAGGTGATGCGCTCGCCTTCGCGCCCCAGGTTGCGCGCCAGCACCACCGGTGTGTCCTGCAGACGATGCTGCAGCAGGATGTCCTTCGCCATGGCCAACTGGGTGCGGCGGCGTTGCGATACCGGATTGTAGAAGGCAATGACGAAATCGGCCTCGGCCGCGCTCTTGATGCGCTGGAGGATGGCTTCCAGCGGCGTCAGCAGGTCGGACAGCGAAATCGTGCAGAAATCATGGCCGAGCAGCGCGCCTGATTTTGCCGCCGCAGCTTGCAGTGCCGAGATGCCAGGCGCGACCTGCACCGCCAGCCGCTGCCAGTCCTTGCGCCCGGGTTCCTTTTCCAGCAACGCAAAGACTAGCGTCGCCATGGCATAGATGCCGGGGTCGCCCGAGCAGACCAGCGCCACACGCTTGCCTTGCGCGGCCAGATCAAAGGCGGCACGCACGCGCAGCTCTTCCTCGCCCAGCTCGTAGCGGTGCAGCACCTTGCCGATGCTGAGCTCCGGGTAGAGATCGAGATAGAGGCCGTAACCGATCCAGTCGGTGGCCTCAGTGAGGGCGATGCGCGCTTCCGGCGTCAGCCATTGCGCATCGCCTGGCCCGGTGCCCACGACGTGCAGTTCACCGCGCATTGCACCACGTGAGGCGCCATCGAAAGGCGCAGGGGCAAGGGCAAAGGCACAGGTGGCGCGTTCGGATTTCTGCTTCGGCACGATCAGGGTTGCATCCGGCCCGGCGGCGGCCAAGGCCGCGCCTTCGGAGACGCCATGGGCGCCGACCTCGGCGAAGACGGTCTCGGATGGATTGGCCAGACGCGGCGCCTCAGCCTCCAGCGTGGTGGCATCGAAGACACGGAAGGGTACGCCAAACCATTTGGCCAGTTCATGCATGGCCGGTTCATCGGCTTTCAGGTCCAGCGAATAGATGCCGGCGATGCTGTCGCGGGCGATCCCTTCGCGATCCAGTGTCGACTGCACCAGACGGATCAATTCGACCGGCTTGGCATTGCGTTCGCAGCCAACACCGATAGCCACGGTACGCGGATGATAGATCAGGTGATTGGGACCGCCTTCAATGGCCTTGTGCGTGACCTCGATCACCAGGCTGCCATCGTCGCGGATCGGCAGGCTGCTGCTTTCCAGCCAGGGCGCATCGCCGAGGATGCGGATGCCGTTGCCGCGCAGCAGGTTGGCCATCAGGCCTTTCGCGTCATCGGGATTGGCTAGGGTGTAGCCTTCGGGCGGCTCATCGAGCCCGAGGCCAAAGGCGAGGTCGCCAGCCGTGGTGATGGCGGCGATGCCCTGCAGGACGGATGCGATGCGGCGCGAGAGAAGATTGGCGCCGTGATGGCCGCCCAGCAGCGGCACGACGGAAGAGCCGTCAGCGGCCACCGCGATCAGCGGTGGCTCGGTCTGCTTGTCACCGATCGTTTTGGCCACGGCGCGAATCAGGATGCCGGCGGCGCAGATGCCGATCACCGGTCGACCGGCCGTGAAGAGCTGCGCGATGGTATCGGTCGGTTTTCCAATAGGCAGAGCATGCACCAGCGCCGCATCATCGGGCGCATAGACATCCCAGGCCGGAAAGGCCGTCATCAGGGCCTGCGCCACGCCGCGGGCATTGGGCGTCAGCAGCACCATGGCGGGTTTACCGCTCAAGACTGGAATTCCATAAAGTGTTGGTCGCCCTTCTTGTGAATCAGGATCATGGCGAAATACGGAATGCTCTGCGGATCGACGTTTTTCAGCGGCAGGATACGTTGCTCGGTCATGGTGGCGCGTTCGATATAGTGCGCCCGATCGATCAGGCCAAGCTGCCGCAGCAGCGCCACGACGCGCGGGCCATGCCGGCCGAGCTTGAGAATGGCGGCGGCATCGGTATGCAGCAGCTTCTGCGCAATCACTTCATCGTCTAGCGGCGCAGGAATGATCGTCAGAACGTCGTTGCGCGATACCAGTGGATGCTTCAGCGCTGCGGCGCAGGCGGTCAGCGACGACACGCCGGGCACGACCTCCACGGGGAAGCGTTCGGCCAGTCGGCCGAATAGATACATGAAGGAGCCATAGAGAAAGGGATCGCCTTCGCAGAGCACGGCAATGTTCCGGCCCTGCTCTAGATGCGTGGCCAGATCACTGGCGGCCTGATCGTAGACGTTTTGAGCGGGGAAACGCGCTACGGTCAGCGGCATACGGATCGCCAGCTCGGTCTGGCCGCCTTTCAGGTGCGGCGCGATGATGCGGCGGGCCAGGCTGTCGCCGGTTTCCGGTGCTGGATAGGCAACAATATCCGCCGACTGAAGCAGCCGCAGTGCCTTCAGCGTGATCAGCTCGGGGTCACCCGGGCCGATGCCGAGACCATAGACAGTGCCGTTACTCATTCTTTCTGGGCGCTCCACTGGGTGACCGGCATCATCGCGTGCCAGCCATGGAAGCGACCGACGGGTTCGGCGCGCTGTACGGAAAAGCGGGCGAGGTCACCACCGTAGGTCTGTCGCGCCTGGACCAGAATGCCTTCGCCTTCCAGCGTCACGACATTGGCGACGATGCGCCCGCCGGGCTTGAGCGCCTCCCAGCAGCGCGCGATCACACCTTCGGCAGTAACGCCGCCGCCGATGAAGACGGCATCGGGTGCGGACAGGCCGTCGAACACGCCCGGTGCGCGGCCTTCGCGGATGTCGAGAGTCGGCACGCCGAGCTGTATGGCATTCTGCGCGATCATGCTGCGGCGAGACCCCTTGTCCTCGATGGCGATGGCGCGGTTGCGACTGTCGGCCCGCATCCATTCGATCGAGATCGAGCCAGAGCCGGCACCGACATCCCAGAGCAGGTCGCCGGGGAAGGGCGACAGGCGGGCCAGTGTCATGGCGCGGATCTCGCGCTTGGTGATGTTGCCGTCATGTAAGTAAAGATCGTCTTCCAATCCAGCGAGGCGGCTTAAGCCTGGGCCGTCATGGAGCTGCAGCGCGATGGTATTGAGATCGGCGCAGGCGCCATGCGGCCAGCCCTTGGCGCGGCCGGTGAGCAGGTTTTCCTTCTCGCCGCCGAGATGTTCGAGCACGGTGATCTCGGCGGACCCGAAGCCGCGCTTGTCGAGCCAGGCAGCAAGCTTGGCCGGCATCGCGCCATTCTCACTCAGGATCAGCAGCCGGGCCTGCGGATGCAGATGCACGGCCAGCAGGTCGAGCGGGCGGCCATGCAACGTGATGCAATGGACTGCATCGAGCGGCCAGAGCAGCTTCGCCGCTGCCAGCGAAAACGCGCCGGGATGACTGATCGCGATCATCTCACCGGCCGGGATGCGTTTGGCAAGCGTGGCGCCGATGCCGAACCACATCGGATCACCGCTGGCTAGCACGCAGGTGCGGCGACCTTTATGCTCCATGATGCGGTCGGCCTGATCCAGCAGCGGCGAGGCCCAGGCGATGCGCTGCTGGCCGTCTCGGGATGGCACCATGGCCAGATGACGCTCGCCGCCGATCAGCAGATCGGCCGTCTCCACCAGCGTGCGGGCCGCCGGGGTCAGGCCCGTCAGGCCATCCTCGCCGATCCCTACCACCGATAGCCACGGCTGCATCATTCTCTCAGGGCTCCCATGCGGCCAGGGCATTGATGGCGGCTGCCGCCATGGCGCTGCCGCCGCGCCGTCCCTTCAGTGTCGCATAAGCCACGCCCCTGGGCGACGCTTCGATCAGGGCCTGCTTGGATTCCGCCGCGCCGACAAAGCCGACCGGGAAGCCCAGGATGGCGGCCGGACGCGGCACCGCCGGGTCCTGCAGCAGTTCCAGCAGGCGGAACAGCGCGGTCGGCGCGTTGCCGATCACCACCACGGCGCCGTCCAGATGAGGCACCCAGAGTTCGACCGCGGCGGCCGAGCGGGTGATCTGCTTCTGCTGGCCGATCGCGCGCGCCTCGGGCGTGTTGAGGAAACTCAGCACAGGGTTTTCGGCCGGCAGGCGTGAACGGATCACGCCATAAGCCACCATGTCGACATCGCTCAGGATCGGTTTGCCGGACCGCAACGCGCCATGGACGGCCAGCGGCAAACCATCTGTCCAGACCAGGTCGGGCAGGATCTCCGGCATGGCGGAGGCATGGATCAGCCGCAGCGCCAGCTCGTCGATGCCGGCCGGCAGATGGCTCAGATCGACCTCTTTGCGGATCAGGTCGAAGCTGAGGCGGTAGATCGCATCGGGATCTCGCAGATAATCGTAGGTCATTTTACCAGCGTCTTCGGACCATGCGGATGGTCGGCATGGGGATAGGGGTGATGGCCATGATCATGGTGGGCGTGGTCATGGTTGTGATCGTGATGATGGTGGTCGTGATCGTGACCCGTGCCGATGCCCTCGACATGATGGTGATGGCTTTCCTGCGCCAGGCCGACTTCATCCTCGAAGCCGAGCACCTGGGCGCGGTATTTGCACATCTGGCAGTTCATGTTGTTGGTGCCGCCAAGGATTTCCTGAAGGCGATCCTCGAAGACCTCAAGCACCAAAGGATGGTCGTTCAGGTAGCCGGCCTTGACGAATGCGATGCCGGGATGCCGGGCGGCGGCCTCGTCGACGGCGCTGTAGATGCGCTCGACCAGGATGCCGGTGAACAGGAAATAGGGAAAGACGATGACGCGCTTGTAGCCGAGTTTGGCTACATGCTCGAGCGAAGGCTGCACCAGCGGGAAAGTCACGCCCGAATAGGCGGTCTCGCCCCAACCGAAACCGAAGCCTTCCCACAGGAGCCGCATGACCTTGGCCACATTGGAATTGGCGTCGGGATCGGACGTGCCGCGGCCCACCACCACCAGGCAGGTTTCGTGCCGCGCCACATCGTTGCCGGCCGCATCCAGCGCCTGCTGAACCCGATCGCCGGCGGCGCGCAGCATCTTCAGGTCGATGCCGAGGTCACGGCCATAGCTAATAGTGATATCGGGATGTTCAGCTTGATACCTGTTGAGTACGCTCGGAATGTCGTTCTTGGCGTGGCCGGCCGCGAACAGCATGCCGGGCAGCGCCAGAATCCGCGTGTTGCCCTTGGCGCGCAAGGCATCGAGGCCGTCGCGGATGATCGGTGTGGCGAATTCCAGGAAGCCGTAATCGACGTCGTATTGCGGCAGGCGCCGCTTCAAATGCTCGGCCAGCGCCTTGAACTCGGCTACTGCGCGCTCGTCGCGGCTGCCATGGCCGCAGAGCATAACGGCGGTTTTCTCGAAGGCGGATTTCTCAAGTGAAAACATGGGGCGCTGGTTTCTCTGTTGGTCAGGCCATGGCGATGGCTTCGATCTCCAATAGCCATTCCGGCAGGAGCGTCGAGGCCACGATGGCGCTGGAGGCGAATTTGCGATCGCCGATCATTTCATTGCGGACCTGACGGTTGGCCTGCAGGTACTTGTGGTCACTGAGGAAGATGGTGGTCTTGACCAGGTTGTCAAAAGTCATGCCGCCCTCCTTCAGGATATTCTCGATATTGCACCAGCAGTTGCGCGCCTGGCTCTCGAAATCCTTTGGGATGGTGCCGTCGGCATCGGCCGGAATCTGCCCGCTGATGAACAAAATGCGCTGGCCGCCAGTGACCAGAACGCCATGGGCGTAGTTACCCACGGGTGGCGCAATGGTGGCGGGATTGATCAGCGTCTTTTCCATCCTAGAACTCGATTCCCTTTTGTGCTTTCACGCCGGCCTGGAAGGGATGCTTGATCTCGGTCATTTCCGTCACAAGATCAGCGGCCTCGATCAGCTCGGGCTTGGCGTTGCGTCCCGTCACCACGATATGCAGGTTGGGCGGTCGGTCACGCAAGACCTGCACGACATCGGCCGCATCCAGATAGTCGTAGCGCAGCACGATATTCAGCTCGTCGAACACCAGCAGGTCGAAGTCGGGCGGTGTCTTGCGCGCGGCCTCGATCATGCGTCTGGCCTCGGCCCAGGCGGCTTCAGCGGCGCGGATGTCGCGGGCGCGGTCCTGGGTATCCCAGGTGAAGCCCTCGCCCATCGCCTTGATCTCGACCTGGTCGGGAAACTTTTCCAGCACCGGGCGTTCGCCGGTCTGCCACTTGCCCTTGACGAACTGCACGATACCGACACGGAAGCCGTTGCCGATGGCGCGCATCGCCAGACCGAAGGCGGCAGTGGACTTACCCTTGCCCTTGCCGGTATGGACCATGAGAAGACCCTTCTCGATGGTCTTCTCGGCTAGCACGCGCGTCTTGACCTCCTGGCGTTTCTTCGCCTTCTCGTTGGCGCGTTCATTGATGGCGGTGTCATCGGTGCTCATGCAGCCCGCATCCTTTCCAGCAGATCGGTGGCGGAATTGGCCTGTGGCCGCCACAGCCCGCGGCGGATCGCCTCGGCAAAACGATCGGCGATCTCGCGCGCGGCAGCCGGGTTGTTGATCTCGATAAAATGCCGCGTGTCGGGATCGGCCAGATAGGCATCGTACAGCGCATCGAATTGATGGTTGCGCACCAGCCCGGTGGTGGCGGCGAAGGCGAAGAGGTAGTCCACGGTGGCGGCAATCTCGAAGGCGCCCTTGTAGCCATGGCGCTTCACGCCGTCGATCCATTTCGGGTTGGCAGCGCGGCCGCGCACCACGCGCGCGATCTCTTCCTCCAGCCGGCGAATTCGCGGCGCCTCGGGGCGGGAGTGGTCGTTGTGATAGGCAGTCGGTGCAGAGCCTGAGACGAACTGCACGGCGGCCACCGCGCCGCCCTCGAACTGGTAATAGTCGTCGGAATCCAGCAGGTCGTGCTCGCGGTTGTCCTGGTTCTGCACCACGGTGTCGATGACGCCAAGCCGCTGGGTGAAGCCGTCCTTGGCCTCTACGCCCCAGCTTTCATTCCCTTGGGCGTCGCCGCCATAGGCATAGGCGCCCCAGGCGATATAGGCCTTGGCCAGATCGGCTGCCTCGTTCCAGCCGCCCTGGTCGATCAGGGCCTGCAGGCCGGCGCCATAGGCGCCCGGCTTGGCGCCGAAGATGCGATAGCCGGCGCGGCGTTTGGCCTGATCTTCGGCCAGGCCGTGCGCCATCAGGGCTTCCACCTCGTCGCGGAAGCGGGCGGCCAGCGGATTGAGTTCGGGCGGTTCATCCAGCATCTGCACGGCGCGGATGGCGGCGTCGAACAGCGTGAGTTGCGCCGGGAAGGCATCGCGGAAAAAGCCGCTGACCTTGAGCGTCACGTCGATGCGCGGGCGATCCAGCAGGTCGAGCGGCACGATCTCGAAACCGGTGACGCGGCCTGATGCGGTTTCCCATGTCGGGCGCGCTCCAATAAGGGCGAGCGCCTGCGCGATGTCATCGCCGCCGGTGCGCATGTTGGCGGTGCCCCAGGCGTTGAGCAGGATGGCGCGTGGCCATTCGCCGTGATCCTGGCGGTGACGCTGCAGCAACGCATCCGCCGACTGCCAGCCCAGCGTCCAGGCGGTCGGTGTCGGCAGGCTGCGCGCATCGAGAGAGAAGAAGTTGCGGCCTGTGGGCAGCACTTCAGGCCGGCCGCGCGTCGGCGCGCCGCTCGGGCCCGGCGGTACGAAGCGGCCATCCAGGCCGAGCAGCAGGTTCTCGATCTCGGCGCGCCCGCAGGCGAGAACGGCTGGCCGCAGGCGATAGTCGATCTCGTTCAGTACGGCCTGGGTCGCGGTCCAGCTGTCTTCCGGCAGGCGGCGGTCGCCGACCAGTTGCTTAGCCAGCATCTCCAGCCGTTCGATTGTGTCGCCATGGCTGCGCCAATAGCCGTCAGAAACGATCTCCTCCAGCACGGCGGGGCGCGGCCCTGTCCATTCGGAGACGTAATCGGTGGCGAGCGGATCGAAATCGAGGCCGAGATCGGCGCTCAAGGCGCGCAGGATAGAGGCCTGGCCGTCCTTACCGTTGCCGCGCGGTAGCCGTACCAGCGCCACCAGCAGGTCGATCAACTGGTCGCCCTGGGGCTTCACGCCATAGACATGGAGGCCGTCGCGAATCTGCAGTTCCTTCAGGTCGCAGAGATGGTTGTCGAGTTTCAACAGCGCCTGATCGGTCGGTTCGCCCGGCTGGATGTCGCAGTCGGCATCGAGGCCGAGCCGGCGCGCCTCGTCGATGATGCGCTCGGCCAGCAGCGGTAGGCGGCGACGATCAAGTCCGGCGGCCTCGTAATATTCGTCGATCAGCTGCTCCAGCGCCGAGAGGTCGCCATAGATTTCCGCGCGCGTCAGAGGTGGCGTCAGATGCGACAGGATCACCGCAGAGGTGCGGCGCTTGGCCTGTGTCCCTTCACCCGGGTCATTGACGATGAAAGGATAGAGCTGCGGCAAAGGCCCGAATACCACTTCGGGGAAGCAGCCATCGCTCAGGGCCAGTGCCTTGCCGGGCAGCCATTCCAGATTGCCGTGCTTGCCGCAATGGATCACGGCATCGGCGCCGAAACTTTCGCGCAGCCAGGCATAGGCGGCGAGGTAGTTGTGCGGCGGCACCAGATCGGGATCGTGATAGCTGCGCGAGGGATCGATGTTGTAGCCGCGCGCCGGCTGGATCATCACCGCGACATTGCCCAGCGGCAGCACGGGCAGGGTAAAGCCGCTGCCATCAGGGCTGTCATGCAGCAAAGGATCGGCCTCGGCATCGCCCCAGCGTGCCAGCACGGCCTGTTGCACGGATGCCGGCAGGGTTTCGAAGAAGCGGCGATACAGCGCCAGCGGATAGGTGGCGCGGATGCGGCGCCCGGCGGCACGGGCGAAATCGTTGGTGACACCTTCCTGCAGCGCCTCGATCAGGCGGTTGCCACTGACCGGCAGAGCGTTCAGCTCGTAGCCGGCGTCTTTCATGGCGCGCAATATTTCCACTGCGCTCTGCGGCGTGTCGAGGCCGACGCCATTGCCGATGCGGCCGTCACGGTTTGGATAGTTGGCCAGCACCAGCGCCACCTTGCGCTCGGCCGGGGCCAGCCGTGCCAGCCGCGACCAGGCGCAGGCCAGCTTTGCCACATAGAGGCAGCGCTCAGGCACCGGCTGCATGCGCACAATGCTGCATTCGGTACGGGTATCGAAAATGGCTTCAGCCTTGAAGGCAACCGCACGCGTCATGATGCGGCCGTCGATCTCGGGCAGCGCCACGGCAATGGCAAGATCGCGTGCATTCAGGCCGCGCGTGCCGCCTTCCCAGTCCTCGCGCGGGCCGGAAGCAAACACCACCTGTAGCACCGGGCAGTCGCACTGCCCGAGTGGATCTTCATTCTGCGGCCCGCCGTTCGGACTGCTGCCATTCGGATTGCCGATGGCGAAGCTGGTGGTGTTGAGGATGACGTCGGGCAGGGCCTGATCCAGCAGCGCACCGACCAGGTCGGCCGACAGGCCATCCTTCAGGCTGGTGACATAGATGGGCAGCGGATGCAGGCCTTCGCGGCTTAAGCTGTCGATCAGTGCGTTGATGGCGGCGATGTCACCGGCTTGCATCAGCGCGCGATAGAAGACGATGGCGCAGATCGGATGGGGTATGCCGCGATGCGTCTCGGCCCAGACATGGCGCAGCGAATCCAGGTCGGGGTTGTGCAGGCCGGGCCAGTAGAGACCGGCAGCGGATAGTGGCCGCGCCGGCGGCGGATCCTCAGCGCGGCCGATAATGGAGGCGGCATAGCGCAGTGCGTTGCCCAGATTCTCGACGCCGCCTTCGCGGAAATAGCTGAACAGCTCGGCGCGGGTTTCGTCGGTGACGGTGGAGAACCCGTCGAGGCCCGGATCGGCCTGACGATCACCGGGCAGGAAGGCCAGCGCGATGCCGCGCGCACGGCAGACATCGCTCAGGCGCTCGACGCCATAGGCCCAGTAGCTCTGACCACCCAGCAGCCGCACGATCACCAGCTTGGCCTGTGCGATCACGTTCTCGACATAGAGGTCGACAGCGTAGGGATGGCTCAGCTGCAGCAGGTTGGCCAGACGCAAGGCAGGGAAGTCGTCGTTCAGTCCGGCGCAGGCGGCACTGAGCGCCGCCAGTTCGGAATCGGCAGCGCTCAGCACCACGATCTCGCCCGGGGACTGCCGCAGGTCGACAGCGCCATCCGCTGTCGTCGTGCCGCCGGGTATGGCATTGAGCAGATGCAAGGGGTGCCTTTATCCGGTCAGGCGGCGAGGAGCGCGGTGCGGATGGCCGCTTCATCCAGGCCGGCACGACCAATGACGACCAGACGCGTGGCGCGGCTTTCATTGCCAACCCAGTCGCGGTCGTAATAATGCGACAGCCGCGTGCCGACACCCTGCAGCACAAGCCGCATGGGCTTGCCGGCGATGCCGACAAAGCCCTTCACGCGCAGGATGTCGTGCTCGATGATCACGGGCAGCAGACGGTCCAGCAGCATATCGGGGGCGTCCTGTTCGGGCAGGGTGAGCGCGAAGCTGAAGAAATCCTCATGGTCGTGGTCGTCTTCATTGTCGTGATGCGACTTGCGCGTAGTAATGTCGTCCTCGGCGGCGGCATGCAGACCAAGCAGGATGTCGGCCGCGATCTCGCCCTTGGAGATCGCGAGCGTCTTCACGCCGCTACGCAGATGCGCGCCAATTTCGGCCCGGACATTCTCCAGTGCACCCTCATCCAGAAGATCGGTCTTGTTCAGCAGCACCAGGTCGGCGCAGCCGAGCTGGTCCTCGAACAGTTCTTCCAGCGGATTGTCGTGATCCAGGTTGGGGTCGGCGGCGCGCTGCTGCGCCAGCGCCTCCTCGTCATCGGCAAAACGCCCCTCGGCCACGGCGGCGGCGTCCACCACCGTCACCACGCCGTCGACGGTGGTGCGGTTCTTGATGCCGGGCCAGGCAAAGGCCTGAACGAGGGGTTTCGGCAAGGCGAGGCCGGAAGTCTCGATCACGATATGGGTCGGTGGATTCGGGCGGTCGAGCAGTTTCTGCAGCGTGGGCAGAAAATCGTCCGCGACCGTGCAGCACAGGCAGCCATTGGCCAGTTCGACGATGTCGTCTTCGGTGCAATCGGGCGCGCCGCAGCTTTTCAGCAGGTCGCCGTCGATCCCAACCTCGCCGAATTCATTGACGATCAGCGCGATGCGCCGGCCCCTGGCATTGGTGATGAGATGACGGATCAGCGTGGTCTTGCCGGCGCCGAGAAAGCCGGTGACTACGGTGGCGGGAATTTTGGCGGTACTGCCCTTGGAAATCGTCTGCATGTGCTAGCGTCCTGATCCTGTGACGCCGACGCGGACCAAGCTTCCGCCGATCCCGTCGCGGAGGACAGAATGGCACAGGCCGGCTGTCGGCACACCCCGTCCGACACGTCCGCTTCGACTGAAGCTGATGGCAGGTCTCCGGGCTCGCGGGTTATCGCGGTCAGCGCTCCTTCCCGGACCGTTATCGTATGGTCCAGTGGCTTGTTGCGCGCCGCTCGCCGCCTACCGTAGCGGGGGCTGCCGCGGTTTTCGGAGTTGTACAGAAGCCTGCACAGGAATCCGGCACCGCGTTCCCTTTTCATCGCCATACCGCCCGTCACAGGCGGCTTGGCGAACCATCGCGGCGGACCGTAAGCCCAGTGTCTTGTCTTGTCAAACCGGGTCCATGCTTGTCAAACGCCGCCGGCTTGGGGCACAAAGGAATGGGTGGTTCGCACGCGCATCTTGAGGGCGCGCATATATAAAGAGGTCGCCATGTCGTTCAAGTCCAAGCTCGGTCAGGTCGCTCTGCCGGTCCTTCTTCTGGCGAGCATCGCCGTTCCTGCCTTGGCCCATCCGGGCCATCCCGGCGGCGAGCCGGAGGCGAGCGGTTTCGCGGCTGGCTTCGCGCATCCCTTTGGCGGCTTTGATCATCTCATGGCCATGCTGGCCGTCGGTCTGTGGGCCGTGCAGTATTCCTGGCAGCAATCCGCGAAGCAGCCACGCGCGCTCTGGCTGCTGCCGGCCAGTTTTGTCACCGCGATGGCCGCCGGTTTCGGTCTGGGCCTTGCCGGCGTGGCGCTGCCCGGCGTCGAGGCTGGCATCGCGCTGTCGGTGCTGCTGCTCGGCCTGATCGTCGCCTTTGCCGCGCGTCCGCCGCTGGTTGCCGCCATGGCCGTCACTGCGCTCTTCGCGCTGTTCCACGGCCATGCCCATGGCACCGAGATGGGCGATCCCTCGCAGGCGCTGGTCTATGCCGGCGGTATGCTGCTGGCCACTGCGCTGCTGCATGGCTTCGGCTTGGTGGCCGCGCGCCTGGCCCAGCAGCTCAATCTGCCATCGCTGACCCGCGCCGCCGGTGCCGCCGTGGCGCTGGCCGGCATCGTCATCCTGATTGGCTGATCCTCTTTTTGGTTTCCTGACCGAGCCACGCTACTGGGCCGTCGCCGGCGCGGCGGCGTTGGCGGGCCTGGTACGCGGGTTTTCCGGCTTTGGCGGCGCCATGATGTTCATGCCGATCGCCGGGCTGCTCTATGAGCCCAAGCTCGCCGCCATCCTGCTCTTTATCGCCGATGATCTGGCCGCACTCGCCCTGCTGCCTGATGCGTTGCGCCGTTGTCTGTGGCGCGAGGTGCTGCCACTGGGGCTGAGCGCCGTAGTCGCCGTGCCATTTGGCGTGGCGCTGCTGGTGATCGCCGATGCGGATGTGATGCGCTGGACGATCTGTATCCTGATTCTTCTGGCGGTGGGCATGATGGCAGCCGGCTGGCGCTATCGCGGCCATCTCAGCCTGCCGGCCACTGTGGCCACCGGCGCGCTGGCAGGATTAAGTGGCGGCGCGGCGGCTTTGCCCGGTCCGCCGGTGGTGCTGCTCTGGCTCGGTGGCCAGAGCGAGGCAGCAACGGTGCGCGCCAATCTGGTGGTTTTCTTCGGTTTCACGGCGGTGGCCTCAGGCCTGGCCTACTGGTGGAACGGCCTGTTCACCATGGAAAGCCTGCTGATGTCGCTGCCGCTGATCCCGGCCTATCTGTTGCCGCTGCAACTGGGCAGCCGACTGTTCGCGCGCTCCAGCGAACGGCAGTTCCGCATGATCGCGCTGCTGCTCTGCGCCTTTGCCGCGCTCAGCGGCCTGCCGCTGTGGCGCATGCTATTCGCGGCGTAATCTTCAGTTCTTGTGGGCTTCCATCGCCTGACGCAGGGCCTGCAGCAGGTCGGCCTCGACCTTGCTGCCATAGCCCTGAATCTGCTGGCCCAGCACCACATATAGCGCATCGATCTGCGCCGCGATGATGTCGAGCTGGATCGGGCTGGGCGCGCCCATATCCCTGGTGAAGTCGTTCAACGACTTGGCGAAGGCCGTCAGCAGCGGATACTTGAACATGCCGCCCATGCCCTTGATATCCAGGGATAACGAGCGGATCGCCTGCATCGCCTGATCAACAGCGTGGTTCATCGCCACGTCTTCGAGGGCGGCGCGCAGTAGGCGCAGCTTGTCGGCAACCTCGACGCTGAAGCTGTCGGTGGCTTTTTCCACCACCTCTTCCAGCCGGCGCAGTTCGGCAGGCTCCAGCTTCAGGCGGAAGCCTTTCTTGAAGTTGACCGCCTTGCGACGCAGATCCTGCTGCGGCGGCGTGAAGACCGGCTTCTTTGCCATTGTTCGGAAGGCCGCGTCCGGATCAGTTCATGTCGATGCGGCGTTCGGGACCGCCATATTCGGCGATCTTGCGACGGCGACGATCGGGGCCGTAATACTCGCCCACGCGCACGAACTGGCGCGGCCGCGCGATGGCGGCGACCAAGCGTGTGTAGAAGCCGTTCACAGTGTAGGGCTTGGCGACGAATTCCGAGACGCCGCAGTCGCGCGCGCGGCAGACGTACTCTTCTTCCGAATTGGCCGTCATCATCACGATCGGCATCATGCGGTTGGGCGAGCCGGCGTCATTGCGCACCCACTGCACGATGTCCATGCCGGTGCGGCCGAGCTTTTCCTGGCCGAGCGCCCATTCGGTGATCATCATATCGGTGCGGCCGAGCCGCAGGATATTGGTGGCGGTGTCGAAGTCGCGGGCGCGGTCAATATACTGGGCATCCAGCATCATCAGCACATCGCGCACCATCTGACCCATTAAACGGTTCGGCTCGACGACCAGGAAACTGATCTTCGAAAAATCGATACGCTCATGGTCAACCATGCTGTCGTCGCTCACCATTTGGATCCCCCTGCCTAGGGCCGCGCAAAAACAGTACTAGAAACAAACCCCGAGCAAAAGCGCGTTACAGTAGTATTAGAGTATTAGGGGGTCGTAGCACGGGGCCTTGGCAGGCGCGGGATTATTTATTGGTAATCGGAGAATCGCCAACCGATCTCTGGCCAAGTAACGCGAAGTTCAACCTTCAGGCGGCCTGCCGATGATTAACCGGTTAATTTGCGGGCGGCTGGAAGCTGGCGGGAGCCTTGTCGATCACGCGGCTGCCGCGGCGCTGGATTTCCAGCACGGCCAGGCCGCGCTGCACCAGCCCGTCGCTGCGGAAACGGAAAATCCCGTCATAACCGGCAAAGCCGTCGGGGTTGGTCATCGCGGCATCGCTGAACATATCGGTGCCGGTCGGGCCGCGGGCCAGGATGCCGACCAGGGCGGTCGCGTCATAGGACAGGCTAGCCAGGCGCGGGGGCCGGCGGCCGAAGCCCTGCTCGAAGCGGCGGCCGAATTCGGCGAACCCTTCGGGGGCCGGGCCTGCATACCAGCCGCCCACCAGGGCGGGTTCGCTGCCCAGCGCCGGGTCGTCCCACAGGCCGGTGCCGAGGAAGCGCGTGGCGCGGGGATCGATGTCGAAGAAAGGCAGCAGCGGCGCCAGTGCCCGCAGGCGCGCACCGCCCTCGGGCAGCAGCAGGGCGTCCACCGGGCGCGGCAGGTTGGGGTCGACACCCTCTACCGGCGGGTCTTCCAGGCTGCGCGCCGGCAGGGCGCGCAGCGAAGTGGCGAAACGCCGCACGATGGGAGTGAGGTCCGGGGTGTCGCCGGGATAGCGCTCCTGCTTCAGCAATTGCGCGCCGCTCTGGCTGGCGGCGCTTTCGGCGGCCTGCGCCACGGCGGTGCCATAGGCGGAATCCGGAGCCAGCAGCGCCAGCCGCGTCATGCCCTTGCCACGCGCATAGGCGACCACGCGCTCGATCTGCTGGTCCGGCGTGAAGCCGAGCAGGAAGACGCCGCCGCCGGCCACGCTGCGGTCGGTGGAGAAGCTGAGAACCTTCACATTGCGCAGGCGGGCGACATTCGCCACAGCCGCAGTTTCATTGCCGAAGAGCGGGCCGACGATGACCTGTGCGCCTTCGGCGATCACCTGATTGGCGGCGATCGCCGCCTTCTCGGGCTGGCCTTCGGTATCGCGCGGCACCAGCAGCAGGCGGTCGTCGGCGAGGTCGAACAGCGCCAGCTGGGCGGCATCGAACAGGGCGCGGCCCAGGGCGGCATTCGGTCCGCTAAGCGGCACCAGGAAGCCGATCCGGATGGCGTCGACGCTGGGCGGACGCAGGGCCGGGGCGGAGGGTAGTGGCAGGGTCTCGATTGCCACCGACGGGATGGCGGCGGGCAAGGGGGCTGGTTGCGCCGAACCGGCAGGAACGGTATTCGCTTGGGTCTGCACGGGCGCGCCGGGCGAGGGCGCCACGCGTTGCGGCGTGCCAGACCCAGGTACCACGCGCTCGATCAGGCCGGGCAGGCCGCCCTGGCTGCCGCTGCCGCTCTGACAGGCGGTCAGAAGCAGCAGGATCGCCACCGCCGGCATGATAGACAGGGGCGAAAGCCCCGCCCTAAGGTAACGCACGCAGCTCATTGCAACGCTCATGACAGACCCGATCCAGCCGCTGCCCGACAATCTTGGGGTCGATGCGGCGCAATTCACTCCCGGCTTATATCTGGTGGCTACCCCCATCGGCAACGCCGCCGACATCACGTTGCGCGCCTTGGCTCTGCTCCGCCACGCCGATCTGGTGGCCTGCGAAGACAGCCGTGTCAGCGGGCCGCTGCTGAAACGATACGGCATTGGCACCCCGCTCTTCCCATATCATGAGCATAATGCGGCGAAAGTGCGACCCCAGCTGCTGGGGAAACTGCAGGCCGGCGCCGTGGTGGCGCTGATTTCCGATGCCGGCACGCCGCTGATCAACGATCCGGGCTACAAGCTGGTGCGCGACTGCATCGCGGCCGGTGTGGCCGTCACCGCCCTGCCGGGCGCCTCGGCCGTGCTGACCGGCCTCAGTCTGTCCGGTCTGCCCAGCGACCGTTTTTTGTTTGCCGGCTTCCCGCCGCCCAAGGAGGCCGCCCGCCTCAAATGGCTGGCCGAACTGAAATCCGTCCGTGCCACCCTGGTGCTGCTCGAGGGTCCCCAGCGCCTGGCCGACAGCCTGGCCAGCATGGCCAGTGTTTTCGGGCCCCAGCGCGAGGCCGCCGTGGCGCGCGAGTTGACCAAGAAATTCGAGGAAGTGCGGCGCGGCCCGCTGGCCGAACTGGCCGCGCATTATGCCGAGCATGGGCCGCCCAAGGGCGAGATCACCCTGGTGATCGGTCCGCCGCCGGAGGATGGCGCGGAGGCCACCGCCGACGATATGGACAGCGCGCTGCGTGCCGCGATGGCACGTCTGCCGCTTCGTCAGGCCGTCGATGAGGTCGCCACGGTGCTCAACCTCGCACGTAAGCCAGTTTATGCGCGCGCCCTCGAATTGAAGGGCGGGGAATTGCGGGATGGCGACGACGGATAGCAGGCACCGGCGTGGGCGGCGGGGCGAGGCCTGGGCGGTCTGGTGGCTGCGCCTGCAGGGCTATCGCATCCTGGCGCGCAACTGGCGGCATCCGCTGGGTGAAATCGACATCCTGGCCCGGCGCGGCCGGCTGCTGGTTGCCGTGGAAGTGAAGGCCCGTGACACTTTCATGCAGGCGGCCGAGGCGGTACGCCTGCAGCAGCGCCATCGCATTGCCAATGCGGCTGCGGTATTCTTGGCGCAGCAGGCGGATGCGGCGATTCTGTCGCTGCGGTTCGACGCCATGCTGCTGGTGCCACGGCGCTGGCCCCATCATATCCGCGATGCGTGGCGGCCATGATGGTTTGAGCGAGTGACGACCGACTTAGACTGGGAGATACCCGTGCGTTTGAAGACTGCTAGCCGTTTCGTTCTTTACGCCGCCCTGCTGGCCCTTACCGCTCCTATGCTCTCGGGATGCATCGGCGCCGCCATCGGCGCGGGCGCGGCCACCGGCGTGGCTGCCGCCGAAGAGCGCGGCATCAAGAATGCCGGCAATGACAAGGGCATCCAGATCGCGATCAACGACCGGCTGCTCAAAGAAAACCAGTATCTCTGGCGCAAGCTCTCGATCACCGTCTACGAAGGCCGCGTGCTGCTGACCGGCGTGGTCGGCACCGAATATTCGCGCGACGAGGCGACCCGTCTGGCCTGGGCCGCCACCGATCGCGTCAACGAGGTGATCAACGAGCTGCAGGTCAATCCGTCCGGCGATTTCTTCGATTTTGCCAGCGACGCCTGGATCACCACGCAGCTGCGCACCAAGATCGCCACTGACAAGCAGATCGTTGATATCAACTATTCGATCGAGACGGTGAACGGCACGGTCTATCTGATCGGCATCGGCCAGTCCGACGAGGAGATCACGCGCGTCACCGATCATGCGCGCACGCTGAAGGGCGTGAAGCGCGTCGTCAGCCATGTCTGGCTGAAAACCGATACCCGTCGTCGTCCGGTCTAGGAGAGAAGATGACTGATCGCGCGGCAATCGAGATGGCTTTGAAGGCGCTCGGGGCCGCGCCTGACGACGGCATCGACATTGCCGAGGCGGCGCTGCTGCTGGCGGCGCTGGATCGTCCGGGTCTCGACCTGACACCCTATCGTCGTCATCTCGCCGATATCGCTGCCGCGCTCAGCCGCATGGATGCCGATACGGAAGCGGCGCCGCGCGCCATGGCGCTGGCCGGCGTGCTGAGTCTGGAATTCGGTTACCGCGGCGACACCGAGTCCTATGACGATCCACAGAATGCCGATCTGATCCGTGTGATCGACCGCCGCATGGGCCTGCCGGTCAGTCTAGGCGTTCTCTACATCTTCGCGGCGCGCGCGCAGTCCTGGCCGGTAGCCGGTATTGATTTTCCTGGCCATTTCCTCATCCGGCTGGAGGGCGAGGACGGCATGCTGGTGCTCGATCCTTTCCATGGCGGGCGCATCGCGGCACCACCGGAAATGACCGATCTGCTGCGCCGCGTGGGCGGCGGCGAGGAAGTGCGGCCCGAACATGTCCGTGTCATGACGGGGCGCGAGGTACTTCTGCGCCTGCAGAACAATATCAAGGGCAGGGCCTGGCGCGCGGGCGATGTCGAGCGCACGGCGGAAATACTGCAGCGCATGCTGCTGGTGGCGCCGAATTTCGCGCCGGCCTGGCGCGAGCTGGGCGTGGTCGAGGGCAAGCTCGGCCGCATCCGCCAGTCCATTGCCGCCACCGAGCGTTTTCTCATGCTGGCCGGGGATGAGGCGGCGAGCCTTGAGGCCGAGGCCTTCCTGCGCCACATTCGGCTGCAGCTGAATTAAGGTTTTTACAAAAAAGGACTGTGCCATGGCCCTCAAGGTGGCGATCCAGATGGACCCCATCGAAAGTATCGATTTCGATGGCGACAGCACTTTCGTGCTGGGCCTCGAGGCCGAGGCGCGCGGCTATACTCTGGTGCATTACCTGGCCAAGGACCTGAGCTTTCGTGACGGCAAGGTGCTGGCGCGCGCGCGCCCGATGAAGCTGCGGCACGAGCGCGGCAACCATTTCACCTTGGGGGAACCGGCGCTGATCGACCTGGCCGATATGGACGTGGTGCTGATGCGTCAGGATCCGCCGTTTGACATGTCCTACATCACGGCGACGCATATCCTGCAGCATATTCACCCCAAGACGCTCGTGGTGAACAATCCGGTCGCCGTGCGCAACGCGCCCGAGAAGCTGTATGTCACGCATTTCGATGGCGTGATGCCGCCGACCCTGATCTCGTCGGACATGGAAACCATCAAGGCCTTCCGCGACGAGCACAAGGACATCATCCTCAAGCCGCTATTTGGCAATGGCGGCGCCGGCGTGTTTCATCTCAAGCCCGATGACGAGAATCTCGGTTCGCTGCTCGAGATGTTCACCAAGCTCAGCCGCGAGCCCGTGATCGTGCAGAAATACCTGCCTGAGGTGCGCCAGGGTGACAAGCGCATCATCCTGATCGACGGCCGTCCGGTCGGCGCGGTCAACCGTGTGCCGGCGGCGGGCGAGGCGCGCTCCAACATGCATGTCGGCGGGCGTCCGGAAAAGATCGGCCTGACGGCGCGCGAGCGCGAGATCTGCGACATCATCGGTCCGCATCTGAAGCGCGAGGGCCTGATCTTTGTCGGCATCGATGTGATTGGCGATTATCTCACGGAAATCAACGTGACATCCCCCACCGGCCTGCAGCAGATCAACCGTTTCGATGGTGTGAAGCTGGAAGCAGAGATCTGGGACGCCATTGAGGATGCGCTTAGCCGTCGGGTGATGGCGTAAGCCACGTTAAAGTCACAGGAACCCAGGTTGGGCGGTTGGGGTTTTCCTTCTACGCAAAGGAGGAAGCACCATGCGCAAATTCCTGACTGCCGCTGTCGTCATCGCGGCTCCCCTCATGCTGGCCGCCTGTGCCAGCCCGGCCCCGCAGCCCCAGACAGTGATCGTCGATCCGCCGCCGCAGCGAGCCATCGTGCAGCCGGGTCAGGCCGTGGTCGTGCCGCCGGGCAGCACGGTCCGCACCTGCCCGCCGGGTTACACCACCTGCTAAACGGTCTGGCGTCTGAATACATAGGCGTCGGGACTGCATAGAAACCAACGCCGCTGCCCTTAAAACGGGCGGCGGCGACACCGGTCCTCACCATCAGATTGGGCGGGCAGATGTGGTGAGGATTTTGGCCGTGACATTCCCCGATGCTTTGCTATTGTCCGCCGCCAATACCGGCTCGGCCGGACAAGGCCAAGCGGGTTGGGGGACAAAGACCGGTGGCGTCAGGGGCGTTCCTTTCATTGCAGGACGTTGAGCGTCTGCTGGCGGATCCATCGCCGGCGGCACGCCGCGACACGGCTGCGAAAGTGGCGCTTGCTTGGTCGCAGCCGGCCCTGACGCCGACCGAACGCCAGCTCGCCGAAGCCATCGTCACGGCCCTGGCGCGGGATGCCGAAGCCACGGTGCGGCAGACTCTTTCCGAGCATCTGAAAGACCATGCGGCCCTGCCCCGCGGCATCGCGCTGAAGCTGGCGCGTGACGTGGCGGCAGTCGCCACCCCGCTGCTGCAATTCTCCCCCGTCTTCACCGATGCCGACCTGATCGAGCTGGTGCAGGCCGTGTCGCCGCTGCACCAGGGCGCCATCGCCGGCCGCCGCACCATCTCGCCGGCGCTGTCCGATGCGCTGGTCTGCCATGGCGCCGAACCCGCCGTGGCGATCCTGCTGTCCAATCGCGGCGCCCAGGTCAGCGCGATGATGATGGAGCGCGCGCTTGATCGCTTCCCCGACAGCCGCGGCGTGGGCGATGCGCTGGCCCGGCATCCGCAGTTGCCGCCGAAATTCGCCGCCCGCCTGATCGCGCAGGTGTCGGTTGCGCTGCGCGATGCCCTGGTGACGCGGTACCAGATTCCACCCGCCATGGCCGCCGACCTGATGATGCAGTTGCGCGAGCGCAGCCTGCTGGGCCTGACCGGTGATGGCGCCGAACCGCTGGCCCTGGCCGACCTGGTCGCCGATCTGCAGAAGCGCGGCCAGCTCACGGCCACCCTGATCCTGCGCGCTCTGGCCGGTGGCGATCTTGCCTTCTTCGAACAGGCGATGGCGCAAAGCGCCGGCATCTCGCTGCAAAATGTGCGCCTACTGATCTATGATCCGGGCCGCCGCGGCCTGACCGCGCTGTATCAGCGCATCGGCCTGCCCAGCGACTATTTCCGCATGACCGAAGCGATCATCGATCTGGCGCGCGGCTTCGACTTCCTGCGCGGCACGGTCGAGCGCGCCGAATTCGCCGATGTGGTGATCGGTATGATGCTGGCCGATTACGCCATCCTGTGGGACCCGCAGGAGCAGCGCTGGCTCACGCGCAGGCGCAGCCGCGCGCAGGCGGCCCAGCGCATGGCCGCTGCCGCCGCTTAAAGAAATCGTTTTCTAGAATGAGGCCCCGGTCCGGCTGGACGGGAAGGTGACGGTGATCAGCGTGCCGCGACCAGGCGCGCTGTCGATGGCAATGCGGCCCTGATGGGCCAGCACGAAGGCCCGCACCAGTGACAGCCCCAGACCAACGCCGCCGTAATTGCGGCTGAGCTGGCTGTCGGCCTGTTCGAAGGCATCGAAGATGCGCTTGTGGTCTCCAGGCGCAATGCCGATGCCACGGTCGCGCACCGCCAGCGACAGTTCGCGGCTGTCGGCGTCGTAGCAGGCCGAGACCTGCACCGGCACGCCTGACGGCGAGAATTTCAGTGCGTTGCCGATCAGGTTAATCATGATCTGTCGCACCAGCCGCGGGTCGGCATGCAGCGGTGGCAGGTCGTCGGGCACGTCGAGGCGGGTGGCATGCACATCGCGGCCGTAATGCGAGGTGGCCAGCCGTGCTGAGATCTGCAGTTCTTCATCCAGCATCACCGGCTGTTCATTCAGAACGATCTGGTTGGCCTCGATGCGCGCCAGATCCAGGATGTCGTCGATCACGCCCAGCAGATGCCGGGCGCTGCCGTTGATGTCGACCAGATACTCGTCGTATTTCTCCGGTGCATTGCCGAACAGCTTTTTCTGCACGATGTCGGAAAAGCCGATGATGGCGTTCAGCGGCGTGCGCAGCTCGTGGCTCATATTGGCCAGGAAAGTCGATTTGGCCTGGCTGGCGCGCTGGGCCGCGTCGCGCGCATCCGACACCTGACGGAACAGATCCTCCAGCCGGGTATTCTGCTGCTGCAGCTGGGCGGAGGCCTGTTGCTGTTCGGTGGTGTCGATGACGATCAGTGCTTGATCGTTATGTGGCGTGATGCGACGGCTGATCTGCACCCAGCGCCCGTTCGGCAGCTGGAGCGTGCCGCCGGCAATCTGGCTGGTCAGCAGCGCATCGGGCAGGCCGGCGTTGCGCAGCAGTGCATCGAGGCTGACGCCGCGCTGCAGCTGCGCTTCGTCCAGGCCCAGGATGCGCGGCAGGCGGCTGTTCCACAACTGCAGCCGGCCCTGCGGGTCGAGGAAGGCGAAGGCCTCGGTGCTTTCGGCGATGTCGAGCAGCTCGGCTTGAGCGCTGCGGATGCGTTCGTAGAGCGCGGTATTTTCTTCATGCAGGCGGCGATTGCGCCGGATCACGCCGTTGACGATGCGGTTGGTCATGATCATCGCGGCCGTGAACAGCGTCGAAGCCACTGCCATGGCAACCGTCACCGGCGTTCCCTGCAGCAGGAAATGCGTGATGAAAGGCCCGGCAATGGTCAGCATGAAGACCAGCGCGGCGCGCGGCACCACGGCTAGCGTCGCGGCAGAACCAGCAATCATGCCAGCGGCCACCATCACCACGAGCAACTGATATTCCTGCGCGAGATAGGGCAGGAACAGCGCCGAAGCGCCCCACGAGGCGCCGGAAAAGGCTGCGCTGACGATGTCGAACCGGCGCAGGCGCTGGGAGCGTTCGGGATTGCGCGGCTTGCCGCTTTCGCCAAGCCAGCGATACATCATCGCGGCAAAAGTGATGGCATGCAGCAGCCACCAGGCGATCAGCCAGCGCAGTTCGATCTCGCCATGCAGCAGCAACGCGATGGCGGTGACATTGATGAGGGTGACGCCCGCGTTGATCGGCACCACCTGGCGGAAACTGATCGGAGCGTTGGCGCGGCTGCGGCTCTGTTGGGCGCTGTCCTGTTCCCGCGACCACTGCTCGTCCCGCGCAGGCGGCGGAACGGCCATGGTTGTATCGGGTTTGACAGTCTCGGACATGCCGGCGAGTTTTCCCCTCGCCGTTACTCAACCGGAAATATAGTGAGAGCGCAACCGGTTTGACTTACCAGCCGTTCACGCGATCCCATTCGTCGACGACGGTGGTGCCGCCATCGGTGACATAATAGCGATCATACATCGCACCGGTCATGCAGATGTGGTTGGTCAGCACACGTAGGCGGCTGCCAGGCGGAAAGGCTGAGAAATCAAGCGGCGCAACCTGCGGTCCGCCGACAAGGCCATGTTCCTGATGCACGTCATGGATGCTGAGGCCCGGCAGAGGCATTCCTTCTGCGGGACGACAGACGCGGCCGTAGCCGGTGCCGGGGCTGTGCTGGTTGGCACCGGTATCCTTTGACAGGGCCAGGCCGCCAGCATCGATCAGCACATGATTGCGCTGCGGATGATGGCTGACCACCGAGGCCAGCACCGATACAGCGATGTCATCCATCTTGCAGCTGCCCAAGCCAGCCTGGAACAGATCGAAGAATACAAAATTGCCCGGGCGCATCTCGGTGATGCCATCCAGATGCCTGGCGAACAGCGCTGTCGGCGTCGAGCCCACCGAGACGATCCCACAAGTGAATCCCGCCTCGCGCAGCCGCGTCGCGGCCAGCACGGCGGCGGTGCGCTCTTCTTCGGCGATGCGCTCGATCTCAGGAATGCTTTTCGCACCATAGGAATGGCCGGCATGGGTCAGCACGCCGGCAAGCTGCGTGCCCGGCTGGGACAATGCGGTTGCCAGCGGCAGCAGCTCCGGCGCATTCGGCAGGATGCCGGCGCGGCCCAGGCCGCAGTCGATCTTGATCAGGGTGCGAAAGACGATGCCCAACTCGCGACCCTTGGCGGCGACCGCCCCGGCGATCGCGAGATTGTCGGTGATGATCTTGAGGTCGACGCCATCCTTCATGATGGCAGCCACCTGCACCAGCTTTTGCGGCGCGATGGGCACGGCATAGGTGATGTCGCGGAAGCCGGCCTTGGCGAAATAGGCGGCCTCGGCCAACGTAGAGACGGTGAGCGGCCCCTTTGCGCCGCCATGGCACAGCTCGGCTACCTTCACGGATTTCGCGGTCTTCAGATGTGGCCGCAGCGTCACCTTCAGCACCTCGGCGCGCGTCCGCATGCGGGCGATATTACGCAGCAGGCGCTGGCGATCCAGCAGCAGGACGGGCGTGGGCAAGTCGTCGAGGGTCATGGGCATGACTGCTTATGAGCGGGGTGCGAGAATGAGCTGGGTCTGGGTCACCACGGCGGCCAGCTTGCCGTCGTTGCGGGTGATGCGGGTCTGCCAGACCATGGTGGTCTTGCCGCGATGCAGTGGCGTGCATTCTGCTTTCGCCGTGTCGCCAGCGGGAATGGCGGCGAAGAAGTTGGTCTTGCTTTCGATCGTCGTGGTGCTGAAGCCCTCGCCCAGATTGGCGACGGTGGCCACGGCGCCCAGCGTATCGGCAAAGGCCATCACCGCGCCGCCATGAAGCACGGCCGGTCGTGTGCACAGATCGGGCCGCACCGGCAGTTCGGCGATCACCTTCTCGGGCGCCACGCTGACGATGCGCAGGCCCATCAGGTCGGAAAACGGCAGGTTGGTCAGGTCGGACATGCCCTGCGACTCCGGATTCACTTCATCAGTTCGTAGGGCCCGCCGGACTTGAGCGCGCGCTGGTAGGCCGGCCGCGCATGGATGCGGGCGAGGAAATCGTGGATCGGTTTGTGGCCGTCGCCCAGATTGGCGCGCGAGACCGCAGCTTCGAGCGGGAAGCTCATCATGATGTCGGCGGCGGTGAAGTCGCTGCCGGCGAACCAGCCGCCATTCTTGGCCAGTTCGCTGCTCCAGTACTGGGCATGCTGGGACAGCTGCGGGTCAATCAGCGTTGCCTGCGCCTTGCCGGCCACGATGTTGATGATCGGCCGCAGCAGGCCGGGCACATTCCTGGGCAGTCGCAGGAAGATCAGCTTGAGCAGCAGCAGCGGCATGGCCGAGCCTTCGGCGTAATGCAGCCAGTAGGTGAATCGGCGCTTCTCTGCCGTGCCGGCCGCCGGCGCCAGGCGGCCGTTGCCATAGGTTTCGAGCAGGTATTCGACGATGGCGCCGGTCTCGGCGATGGTCTGGTCGCCGCTGGTGATCGCGGGATCGGCGATCACCGGCGACTTGCCGAGCGGATGGATCTTTCGCAGCTCGGCCGGCGCGCGCATGTCAGGGCCGCGCTGGTAATGCACCACCTGATAGGGCACACCCAGTTCTTCCAGCAGCCAGAGCACACGCTGCGAGCGGGAGTTGTTCAGGTGATGGACGGTGATCATGGCGGCGGTCCTGATTGTTGGCCTGACTGTCGATAGAGGGCCGTCAATCTACCATCGGCGCACAGAGCCGGATAGCACCCGTCTGCGGGAATGCGGCCGGCCCCTGGATAACAAAGAGGGGCCGGCCGTTTGCTTATGCCAGTTGCAGGTCGGCCGCGAAGCTGCGGTCCAGTCCCATGCCTTGTGCCGCCATCTGCTCGGCTGCCAGAGCCGTGCGGATTGACGGCCGTCGCAGATGCGTCGCCAGATACTGCGCCAGCTTGGGGAAACGGGCGGCATCGATGCGATAGCCGAGATAGTGGTAGTTGATCAGATTCGATACCGTGGCGATGTCGGCGATCCCGAATTGCCCACCGGCCAGATACGGGCCATCCAGCACGCTTTCCAGATAGCCGAAATGTTTCGGCATGGCGGCCTGCAGGATCGTATCGATCACGCTCTGGTCGGTCTCCTGCTTCAGGATGCCAGGCCGGATCACCTTCTGGAAGAACAGGCCATGGATCACGTCGCGGAAAATCGTGCCATCGGCGAATTCCTCGAACCACAGCGCTTGCACATAGCTGTTGGTATCCTGCGGATAGAGCGGCGGGTTGGGATGGGTCCGCTCCAGATAGGCGCAGATCACGGATGAATCATGCAGGTGCAGGTCACCGGCGGTCATCACTGGAATCTTGCCGGTTGGGCTCAGGCGATCCCAGCCTGGGGGCGGGGTGAAGGGGATCACCACTTCGTTCTGATAGGCGATGCCTTTTTCCAGCGCCGCCAGGATGGCCTTGCGGGTATGAACCGAAATCGGCACGCCATAAATCTTCAGCATTACACGTCTCCTCTGGGTGATGGCGATCGGCGATCGCCGTTGAAAAAAGCACAAGGCTTCCTGCCCGGCGATGCGGGATCGCCGGTTCAAGATTTTTTCTGTTTGCTGTCGGTTATGCCGGTGCGGTCACCGCGCTGCTCACCGGGAACTGGATTTCCACCACCGACTCGTCTTCATCCGGCCGGATGAAGGGCAGTTCGAGAAACACCTCGCGGCTCGGGCCGGCGATGGCATAGCCGTTGGCTTCCATCCACAGGCCGAGTGCGCCGAAGGCGAGATGGCTCTGATAATTCGGGCCGCGCCGCACCAGCGTCGCCAGTGCGGGCAGGGCCGGCAGTTCCGCCGGCTGCAAATTCATGCCACCCGGCACCGGGACCGGCTTGCTGATCTCGCGATGCAGGGCAAAGCCGATCTCCAGGTCCAGATGTTCATGTTCGAAGGCGGAATGCGCCACCACCACCAGGGCGTCGCGCGCAGTGTCGGGGATGCGGGCGCGCGCCGCCTGCACAATATCGCGCAGGGCAGTCACGGCTTCGTCCATGCTGGCGAAGTCGCGGCGCAGCGATAGCCAGGGCTGGGCGCGTGCCGATTTCACCACCACGTCGTAATCTGCGATGCCGCCTTGCTCGTCGATCTGGCGCAGCCGCGATTCCACCTGGCGCAGGCGGATCGCCTCCTCGCTCAGCGATTGTTCCAACTCCGCCTTGCGCAGAGCCAGCATACCGCGGATCTCTTCGGCCGAGACTCCGTCCTGCAGCAGGCGCGCCACCTGGTCCAGCGTGAGGCCAAGCTCCTTCAGTGCCAGGATGCGGTTCAGTGCCACCAGCTGCTGCGCCGTGTAGTAGCGATAGCCGGTGGCGGGATCGATCCGCTGCGGGCTCAGCAGGCCGATGCTGTCGTAGTAGCGCAGCAGGCGACCCGATACCTGGGCGAGCTGGGCGAATTCCCCGATCCTGTACAAAAGCCGTCTCCGTGATGGTGCCGATAACCGCAGCCTCCGCTTTGACGCTGCGTCAAGGTCAAGGCGGTTTTTTGAAGATTTAGATGGAATAGGGGCCTAGTCCAAAAAATATGGCGGAATCCGGGCAGGCTCCCTTGACGGTGAGGCGGGGCCTGCTTAAGTGTCTGGCGCTCTCCTAGGGAGAGTGCTAACAATCTGAAGATTTTCGCGGAAAACTGCGATTTCTGATGATTTCAGAATTTATCGATGCGACAGATAATGGAGGATCGCATGAAGTTTCGTCCGCTGCATGACCGGGTGGTCGTTAAGCGCGTGGCCGAGGAAGAGCGTACGGCTGGTGGCATCATCATCCCGGACAGCGCCAAGGAAAAGCCGATGCAGGGCGAGATCATCGCCGTCGGCGCTGGCGCTCGCGATGAAAACGGCAAGGTGCAGCCGCTCGACGTCAAGGTCGGCGACCGCGTGCTGTTCGGCAAGTGGTCGGGCACCGAAGTGAAGCTCGATGGCACGGATCTCCTGATCATGAAGGAATCCGACATCATGGGCATCATCGAAGGCACCGCTGCCAAGAAGTCCAAGGCCGCTTAATCAGCGCCGTACAACCTGCATAAATTCTAAGGAGACATTCACATGGCTGCTAAAGACGTTCGTTTCGGCGCTGACGCGCGTGGCAAGATGCTGCGCGGCGTCGACATCCTCGCCGATGCCGTCAAGGTGACGCTGGGCCCGAAGGGCCGTAACGTCGTTCTCGACAAGTCCTTCGGCGCGCCGCGCATCACCAAGGACGGTGTGACGGTTGCGAAGGAAATCGAGCTGGCTGACAAGTTCGAGAACATGGGCGCCCAGATGGTGCGCGAAGTGGCCTCGAAGGCGAATGACCAGGCCGGTGACGGCACCACCACCGCCACCGTGCTGGCCCAGGCCATCGTGCGCGAAGGCGCCAAGGCCGTTGCCGCCGGCATGAACCCGATGGATCTGAAGCGCGGCATCGACCTCGCTGTGGAAAAGATCGTCGAGGACGTGAAGGCCCGCGCCAAGAAGATTTCCGGCACCAAGGAAATCGCCCAGGTCGGCACCATCTCGGCCAATGGCGATTCCGAAATCGGCAACATGATTGCCAAGGCCATGGAAAAGGTCGGCAACGAGGGCGTCATCACGGTTGAAGAGGCGAAGAGCCTGGAGACCGAGCTGGATGTCGTCGAGGGCATGCAGTTCGACCGCGGTTACCTGTCGCCGTACTTCATCACCAATGCCGAGAAGATGCTCTGCGAGATGGAGAACCCCTACATCCTTCTTCATGAGAAGAAGCTGTCGGGTCTGCAGGCCATGCTGCCGGTGCTGGAAGCCGTCGTGCAGACCGGCCGTCCGCTGCTGATCATCGCCGAAGACGTCGAGGGCGAAGCCCTGGCGACCCTGGTGGTGAACAAGCTGCGCGGTGGTCTGAAGGTTGCCGCCGTCAAGGCGCCGGGCTTCGGCGATCGCCGCAAGGCCATGCTGGAAGACATCGCGATCCTGACCGGTGGTCAGCTGATCTCGGAAGACATCGGCATCAAGCTGGAAAGCGTCACCCTGCAGATGCTGGGCACCGCCAAGAAGGTGTCGATCGACAAGGAGAACACCACCCTCGTCGCCGGCGCCGGCAAGAACAAGGATATCCAGGCTCGCGTGGCCCAGATCAAGGCGCAGATCGAGGAAACCACCTCGGACTACGACCGTGAGAAGCTGCAGGAGCGTCTGGCCAAGCTGGCCGGTGGCGTTGCCGTGATCAAGGTTGGCGGCGCCAGCGAGATCGAGGTGAAGGAGCGCAAGGATCGCGTTGATGACGCGCTGCATGCGACCCGCGCCGCGGTTGAGGAAGGCATCGTGCCGGGCGGTGGTACCGCTCTGCTCTATTCCATCCGCGCCATCGACAAGGTCAAGGTCGACAATGCCGACCAGAAGCACGGCGTGGAAATCATCCGCCGCGCTCTGCAGGCCCCGGTTCGTCAGATCGCCGAGAATGCCGGCGTTGACGGTGCCGTGGTTGCCGGCAAGCTGCTGGAGTCCAAGGACACCAGCTGGGGCTTCAACGCCCAGACCGAAGAATACACCGACCTGGTGAAGGCCGGCGTCATCGACCCCGCGAAGGTCGTGCGCGTCGCGCTGCAGGGCGCTGCTTCGGTGGCCGGCCTGCTGATCACCACCGAGGCCATGGTTGCCGACAAGCCGGAGCCGAAGTCGGCCGGCGGCGGCATGCCGGGCGGCGGCGGCATGGGCGGTATGGGCGGCATGGGTGGCATGGACTTCTAAGTCCAACGCTCTTTCGTTCAGAGCTTACGGAAAGGCCCGGTCGCAAGACCGGGCCTTTTTCATTGCTGTCCATTTTGGCAGCGCCGATGGGTCACCGGATGGTGACCCGCCCTTCAGTCAGTGACTGGTGACTGGCTGATTCACCGGTTCGGAGCGAAATATCCCGCATTGATCCACAGCGGGTAACCCCATGCAAAGACCGTCACCGACCAAAACCGAACGCAGCTTCCCCGAAAGCGAAATCATCGTCAGCAAGACCGACACGAAAGGGCGTATCACCTACGTCAATGACGTGTTTTGCAAGGTTGGGCTGTATCATGAAAAAGATGTTCTGGGTCAGCCGCAAAGCATCCTGCGCCATCCAGATATGCCGTGTGCTGTTTTTCGCCTGCTGTGGGAACGCATCCAACGCGGCCATGAAATCTTTGCTTATGTGAAGAACCTGGCCAAGAACGGCGACTACTACTGGGTTCTCGCTCATGTTACGCCGAATGAGGATCTGAACGGCCGCGTCGATGGTTATCATTGCAACCGCCGTGCATCGGATCGTGATGCGATCGCCCAGATCGAGCCGCTCTATGCCCGCCTCCTGGCGGAAGAATCCAGGCATTCCGATCGCGCCCATGGCGTGCAGGCCTCGCTCGCGCTCCTGGAAAGCATTCTCCAAGAACGGGGGCAGGGCTACGACGAATTCGTCCTTGGCCTGGCCGCGAGAAGCAACTGAATCATGGATGCGCGGTGTCACGGCAAGGCATGCCAGCAGATTGAGGCAGCCTGGGCTCGTCCGAGCATCGAGCAGTCCCGTCAACGATCGGATGTTTGGGATATGACCGCCATGATACCTGTTCCCCCCTTGCCTGCGGTTAGCCCTTGCACATCCTGTCCTTCCAAAAGCAGGGCCTGCGACACCAAGGCCCAGGTGCAATGGATGTATGAGTACTGGCTGGAAAAATGCGGGCTACGAGAGTTCCCCGCTCGCCGGGACATTGATCCGATCGAGATGCGCGGTCTGCTGCCGCATATTTTCCTGATCGATATTCTTCCCGCGTCGCCATACTTCCAGTTCCGCCTTGCCGGCACCAAAGTCGACGAGATTTACCGGCAGAGCATGAATGGGAAATCGCCGTCCGCTATTGATGACCCGGAGATGGTATCCACCTTCGAAGGCCAGATCCGAGAGGTGCTTGCAGACCGTACGCCCCGCTGCGGCCCCGTCCATATTCTCGGGCGGGATTACAGGGTCTGGAAATTCGTGCGTCTCCTGCTGCCGCTGGCCAGTGATGGCCGGAGGATCGACATGCTGCTGGGTGGACTCTTCCACAGTTGAGGGTTTTTGGCCGGAAGTGCACCCTTTTCAAGCTGCGATTCGATCTACATGATGGGCAGCAGAGGAGCGTTGTTCATGACCAAAACCCTTGCCATCGCCGCCGCCGCCATGTGGGCCACCCTGGCCACGCTGGACTTTTTCTGGCTCGGGACCGCGACCAAACTGTTCTACCGGCCCAAACTCGGTGCGCTGCTGAGCGAAGAAATCGTCTGGGTCCCGGCCATCCTGTTCTATGTGCTGCATGGCCTGGGGGTAGCCTTCTTCGTGTTGCGGCCGGCGCTCAGTGATGGGGACAGTCTGCCCACGGTTCTGCTCTGCGGCGCCTTCTTCGGCCTGGTCGCTTATGGCGCCTATGACCTGACCAACCATGCCACCATTCCGAACTGGCCTTTGAGCGTCACCATTGTCGACATGGCCTGGGGCGCCATCGTCACTGGCTTGGCCTCGACCATGGGCGTCTGGGCGGCGCGCAAGTTCGGCGCCTGATTCCACACAAAATCCTGCGCCGATCCGACAAAAAATCTTCGTTTCCGGAACCCTATGCGCCGCCCTAGCTTATGTCTTTTCCATAGACTTGGAGGGAGGACATCATGAGTTTGCGCATTGGCGCCAAGGCGCCCGATTTCGAGGCCGACAGCACGGTCGGCAGGCTGAAATTCCATGACTTCATCGGCGATGGCTGGGGCATCCTGTTCAGCCATCCCAAGGATTTCACACCGGTCTGCACCACCGAGCTCGGCGCGGTAGCGAAACTGAAATCCGAATTCGACAAACGCAACGTGAAGGTGGCGGGCCTCAGCATCGATCCGGTCGAGGATCACAAGCGCTGGGTCGGCGACATCAAGGACGTCACCGGCTTCCTGCCGGACTACCCGCTCATTGGCGACCACGATCTGAAGGTGGCCAAGCTTTACAACATGCTGCCCGAGGAAGCTGGCGACTCATCGAAGGGCCGCACGGCCGCCGACAACGCCACCGTGCGCACGGTCTATATCGTCGGGCCGGACAAGACCATCAAGGCGCAGCTGCATTACCCGATGACCACGGGCCGCAACTTCGACGAGATCCTGCGCATCGTCGACAGTCTGCAACTGACGGCCAAGCACAAGGTGGCTACGCCGGCCGACTGGCAGCCGGGCGAGGACGTCATCATTGCCGGCTCGGTGAGCGACGATGAAGCCAAGCAGAAATACCCGGGCGGCTGGAAGGCGCCGAAGCCTTACTTGCGCATAGTCCCTCAACCTAAGTAGGGCTGGGCCGCAGCCGAAATAATAGCGACACTCGTCGCGACATTGCAGAGGGCGCCGGAAACGGCGCCTTCTTGCTTATGTCGTCTTCGGCAGCATCACCGTCACCAGTAGTCCGCCGGCTGCGGACTGGTCCAGACTGATCGTGCCGTGATGGGCCTGGATTACATCCTGCGCGATCGTCAGTCCCAGTCCGGTGCCGCCAGTTTCGCGGTTGCGCGAACTTTCCAGTCGCGTGAAGGGCCGAAAGGCCGCTTCGTGCTGGTCAGTCGGAATACCCGGCCCGTCATCGGCCACGGTGACGAGGATGGCATCGCCGGCATCGCGCAGATTCACCTGCACACTGGTGCCGAATTTACAGCCGTTGTCGACCAGATTGGCGAAGGCGCGGCGGATCGCGATGGGACGGCAGGTCAGGTCGGCATGGTCCGGGCCGTCATAACGCACGGCGCTGCCGGCATCAGCGGCGGTATCGCAGAGGCTGATCAGCAGCGAGGCAAGGTCGACGGCGCCATGGGGCTCGTCCTTGAGCCGGTTGCTGGCGAAGGTCAGCGTCGTGCTCACCATCGCTTCCATGTCGTTGATGTCGGACAGAACCTGGCGGCGCTGGTCCTGGTCGGGCACGTATTCGGCAAACAGTCTCAACCGGGTGAGGGGCGTGCGCAGATCATGGCTGATTGCGGCGACCATCTGCAGTCTGTCGTCGACAAAGCGTTTCAGGCGCTGCTGCATGGCATTGAAGGAATTGCCGATCGCCTGCAGCTCCGGCGCGTTGAAATCCCCCACCAGGCTGAGTTCGCGGTCGCGGCCGAGCTTCTCGGCCGCCGCCGCCAGGTCGTCCAGCGGCTTGACCACACCGCGTGCCACCCAGACCGAAAGCAGGGCGATTATCACCACGGCGAACAGCGGCAGGGCAACATTGCGGATCATGCGCACAGTTTCCTGGCCGTCGCTTTTCGGCATTACCAGCAGCCACTCCTCGGGGCCGATGCGGAAGGCGATACGCAGGTCGCTGCTCAGCATGTTTTCGCGGCGCTCGTCGAGCACGTCCCGCATCACGGTGGGCAGCGGCGGCAGGATGATCACCAACGGGCGCGGCGAATATTCCGGATCGTCCAGATCGTCTGCCATCAACAGCACGTCCTGCTGTGCCAGGCCCAGCGTGGCGGCAATCTGCAGGCGCAGGTCGGCAAAGGCGCCGCTGCGCGCGGTGTGGCGGAACTCCGGTTTCGCGGACAGCGGCGCCATATCCAGCCAGTGCGCCGCCGGCAGCGACTGCAGCAGGACCGGCCGATCGGCCGCTGGCACGGCACTGCTGCGGTCGCGCATGTCCTGCAGGTTGGCGAGCAGCCAGTCGCGGTCGAAGAACATGATCTCAGGCGGGCGGATCACCAGCGGCATGAGTTCGTCGACCGCCTTCACGGCCAGCAGGCCACCGATGATGACCAGCGCGATGCGCGGCGCCAGGCGCAGCTTTGACCAGAGCGGAATCCTCACGCCGCCGCATCCTGCACAATGGCCACGGCGGCAGTGAAGAAATAACCCTCGTTGCGGATCGTCTTGATGAAAGCCGGATCCTGCGGATCAGTCTCGATCTTGCGGCGCAGGCGGCTGATCTGTACGTCGATGCTGCGGTCATAGGCCTGGCTTATACGGCCATGCGCCAGGTCGAGCAGCTGGTCGCGAGTCAGCACGCGCTGCGGATGCTCCAGGAAGGCCAGCAGCAGGTCGAATTCGCCGCTGGTCAGATCGGTCAACGCGCCGGCCGGCGAGGTCAGCGTGCGCCGGCTGGCGTTGAGCTGCCAGCCGCCGAATTCATAGGCGGTCCCCGTCGCCGGCCGCTCGGCGTTGATGCTGGTGGCGCCCAACCGGCGTGTGACGGCGCGAATCCGAGCCAGCAGCTCGCGTGGATTGAACGGCTTGACCACATAGTCGTCGGCGCCGATCTCCAGGCCGATGATGCGGTCTGTATCGCCGGTCATGGCGGTCAACAGGATGATCGGCACCGCGCTCTGCGCCCGCATGCGGCGGCACAACGACAGGCCATCTTCGCCCGGCATCATGATGTCCAGTACGATCACGTCGATGCGGGCGCTGTCGCAAATGGCGAACATCTGCTTGCCATCGCCGGCCTGGCTCACCTTCATGCCGTGGTCGGTCAGGAAGCGGGCCAGCATGGCGCGGATGCGATGGTCGTCGTCGACGATCAGGACGTGGAAGGCGGCGGGGGTCGTCACAGTCTTGGGTCTCCGTTGGCCGCCAATATAACAGGCCGGCGCGGCATTGCCGCCGCCCAGCAACATTCTGAAACATATCGATACAGGGCTGACACGGGCCGGCGGACCAGCCGGGCTAGGGTGTCCCGGCTTCCTCCCCCCTGATTCTCCACGAAAACGAGCATTCCCCCGATGACCTGCACGACTGCCGCTACCCGCGTTCTCATGGCCGCTGTCATCCTGGCACTGCCGCTAGCCGCCGCAGCCCAGCAGCAGCCCGCGCAGCAACAGGCGGCCTCACCCAAGAAGGACTGGGACATCCGGCTCGGCGCCGGTGCGCTGTTCCAGCCCGATTACGAGGGCAGCGACGATTACGAGGTTTCGCCCGCGCCGCTGCTGATGGTGAAATACAAGGATCTGATCTTCCTGCGCGGAACCACGCTGGGCGCCAATGCCTTCACCTGGCAGGGCCCGCGCGACAGCGATAAGCTGCAGGTCGGGCCGCTGGTGCGCTACCAGTTCGGCCGCGATGAAGACGACAGCGACGATCTGCGCGGCATGGGCGATATCGACGGCGGCATGGAAGTCGGCGGCTTCATCACTTATGGCATCGGCGCCTGGTCACTGGGCGCCACCGTCTTCCAGGATGTCAGCGGCGCCCATGACGGCCTGACAGCGAAACTGTCGGGTGGCTATCGCTACAGCTTCTCTCCGAAGCTGCGCCTGCGCAGTGAGCTCTACGCCACCTGGGCCGATGAGAATTACACCGAGACCTATTTCGGTGTGACGGCGGCACAGGTAGCACGCAGCGGCATGCGCCGCTATCAGCCCGAGGGCGGCTTCAAGGATGCGGGTCTGACGCTCGATCTCGACTACAGCCTGACCGAACACTGGGGCATCACCGGCCGTCTCGGTTACAAGCGCCTGTTGGGAGACGTCGCCGACAGCCCGCTGGTGCAGGATCGTGGCTCGGCCGACCAGCTCACCACCGGCCTGTTCTTGAGCTACAAGTTCTGATCATGCTGATGATGGAGCCATGTTGATGATGGGGCCATGGCATTGGGTGGCTTGGGGCGTGGTGCTGACCAGCCTGATGGCTGGCGTACTGGTCACCGTTTTGGGCCGGCGGCTCTCGGGCTTCTGGTGCATGATAAACCTGCTCGCCGTGGTGCTGTACCTCGGCGCCTGCACAGCGACGCTGCTCAGCAGCATCCGGCTGGAGCAGGATGTGGTGGCGGCCGGATTGCAGCTGGCGATGGCCGTCGTGATCCTGCTGCTGTCCACCTATCGCCTGCATCTGGTCGGCGTGCTGCTGTTCGTTGCCGGCAGTACCAGCATGGCGTTGTTCCAGGCGCTGGTGACGGTGTCGGCACCGCTGACGGCGCAAGATCTGGCCATCCTGATGATGGATGTGGTGACTATCGCCTTCCTGGTCGTGCTATGGCCCTATGTGCATGCCGAGCTGCGCCATATCGGCCGCGTAGCGCATCGCTACAGCCTGCGGGAGGAACGGTTTCTAAAGGTGGAGTAGTTCGCACCTGGGAGGACCATCAAGGCGCAGCTGCATTACCCAATAATCAGGGGCCGCAACTTCGATGAGATCCTGCGGACCGTGCCGCAGTCGAGCTAGGGCCGGTGGTATTGTGTGGTACGCCCTTTTTCTACAGGCATAGGCTGTTCAGATCCTGCAGATCGGGATGCGCAGCATTTAAATCTGCGTCGCCGGCTTGCCCGGCGACGCGGCCTGTTTCGGTGTACTGCCAGAAATCGTAGCGATCCCAGCCGGTCGGAAGCCTCGGCTTTGCCGCTCCGTAATGCGCAACCCATAACGGGCAGTCGGTGAAGCCGGGTGGATTGCCGATTTCATGCCAGAAGCTGGCGCGGGTATAGATCATCGGCCGCCGCCCGATCTGTGCCTCCACACGCGTCACCCAATCTTTCAGGCCGGCAATGTAGCCCGCGGTGTTCTTCGGTTTCCAGGTTTTGTAATTCTCCACGTCGAGGACAGGAACAAGGTCGCCGGGTTGCAGGACCTGATCGATCAGGCTGAGCATGAGATCGCATTGCTGCTTGTAGTCGTTGGCGGGCAGCAGGAAGTGATAGATGCCGCAGGTCAGGCCGGCAGTCTTGGCATCCGACAGATAGCGGACCATGCGGGTGTCCGGCCTGTCGCCAAATGCCGCGCGGACGAAAACAAAACTTTTCCCTGCCGCCTTTATCGCTGCCCAGTCTATCTCTCCATTCTCTTCATAAACGTCAATGCCTTCTATCGGCATGCCACCCTCCTGGTTTCGTGATTCCCGCGTGAACGTTAGCGCGATGTGTCGGATATCGGGGAGGTGCTATTTAGCCACGTGGTGCATACGCATATATCCATCTTGGTACGTCGTATGGTGTCGGTATTCATTTTCTCTGCATGCACGAGTAACCGCACGGCAGTGTTCAATTGACAGCGAAGGTAGCGGGCATATCGTCGGCGCGGGTGGGTGAGGCCTTCACGGGGGGTAAAGATGAAAAATATAACGCGCATTGTCGTTGCCATTGTCGTAGCCGGCGCGCTGTCCGGCTGCACGTCCTGGAGCGTATCGGAAGACAGTTATGTTGAAGCGGATAAAATATCCACCGTCGATCTTTATGCGTTTACACAAGACAGTCTGGCCGCCATCAAAGCAAATAATATCCAAGCTCTCAGTCCGCTGTCTGTGGCCACCTGCACCAATGCGGCGGCAATGCGGGCAGTTCAGTCGGCGGCGTTTACAAGCATGGGGTTGGATCCGGTCATGAAGACCGAAGCCATGCAGATCGTGGAAGAATTATTCTCCCAGACTGCATCGTTGAACGTGGCGACATTCGGCGCCACCGTCAGCGGTGAAAAGAAGAAGCTGACATATCGAAAAATCAAGGACCTGCACGACAAGCTGGTGAAGTCCGATGCGGTGACAAGAATCCTGTTTTATGAATCTGCTTATTATGAAGGAAAGTTTGCCACTCGATTTGGAGACAAACTGGGCAAGCCGAAATTCGATTCGGGCATTGATGATACGGCACTCAATCATGCCTTTCTGGTGTTGCTGGAGCTTGCGGCTGACCTGTACCTGCAGACTCCGGCCATCTACATCGCCGATGGCGGGAAAAAAGTGTATCCGGGCACCAAGGAGGTTCCGACGGTTATCGCCGCCGGAGAGAAAAACATTCCTGGCCTCGTGGGATTGGAGACTGCGGTCGTTGCAGATAATGGATGCGGCATAACGCAGAACGAAGCCAAGCTAATTCGCGTTCTGTCGAACAAGGCGGCTGATCAGGTGACCAAGCGGTCAGCCCTGTTGCTGCAGAGTCTGCAGTCTATCGATGTGGGTTTTGTGGTCCTGCCTAACTTTGCGATCGGTAGTAATCAAACCCTGATGCAACTGGCCAAAACGCTGATAGAGGTTTCAGTACGCCGGTCGGCGCAGCATATTCTGACTGCCGAACTCATGCAGAAGAACGTGACTATCACATTACCTGAATGAAGGCCGCGGGGTGGTGGTCTGTTCCGGGTTACCATCCCTCAGTCTCCAGCCTCATGTGCGTGCCGCGCTGCGCCAGATCGACATGATAGCGCAGCGCTGACGGCCGTAGGAAGATTGCCTGAGTCAGGTGGTGGGATCGATTGTATCCGCCACCACCTCCTTCACTGGCTGGGGCGCCAGCTTCATGAAGAGGATGAAGCCCGAGAGCAGCAGGCAGATGCCATTGCACAGGATGATTGGCCACTGCATCAGGACAATCCCGTAAGACAGCCAGAGCGCGAAGCCCACCACGGTGATGCTATACATCACCGCCGAGATGTCATGCGTGTGACGCGATCGGATCACTTTCCAGGCCTGCGGCGTGAAGCTGACCGTCGAGGCGATGGCGGCGCCCGTCCCTAGTATTGTGGCAATATCCATGAAAAAGGGTCCCGGTTTGTGACGACCGGGACCCCAACGGTTCTACAAGGCGAACCGTTCCTTAGGCGAACTGCTCCCGCGCAAGCGCCGCGCCATCGCCCAGCGCCTTCAGCTTGGCCTGGGCCACCGCGGTATCCAGCGGCGCGAGGCCGCAGTTTGTGCAAGGAATGATCTTGTCCTTGGGCACATACTGCATGGCGATCTTGATTGTCTCGGCGATCTCCTGCGGCGTCTCGATGGTGTCGGATGCCACGTCGATCACACCGACCATGACTTCCTTGCCTTCCAGCATGGACATCAGGTGCGGCGGCACCTTGGAATGGAAACATTCCAGCGACACCTGGTCGATCTTGCTCTTGGCCAGGCCCGGGAAGAAATCCTCATACTGGCGCCACTCCTGGCCGAGCGAATTCTTCCAGTCGATATTGGCTTTGATGCCGTAGCCGTAGCAGATATGCACGGCGGTCTTGCATTTCAGGCCATCGGCGGCGCGGTGCAGCGCCTCGATGCCCCATTCGCCGGCCTGCTTGGTATAGGCGTTGAAGGCAGGTTCATCGAACTGGATGATGTCGACACCATCGGCCTCCAGCGCCTTGGCCTCGGCATTCAGCAGATCGGCGAAGGCCATCGCCATCTTGACGCGGTCGCCGTAATACTCATCGGCAATCGTGTCGATGATGGTCATCGGGCCGGGCAGGGTGAATTTCAGGGTGTGCTTGGTATGGGCGCGGCAGAAGGCGCCTTCCCAGGGATGGGCGCGCTGTTTCTGTTCCAGCTTGCCCACCACGCGCGGCACCATTGCCTTGTAGCGGTTGTCGCGGATGCCCATCTCCACCTTGTTCTGGCGGTCGATACCGGCGATATGCTCAACGAAGCCATGCACGAAATGCTGGCGCGACATCTCGCCATCGCCCACCGTGGTCAGGCCGGCATCTTCCTGCGACTTGATCCATAGCAGGGTTGCGTCGCGCTTGGCGTCCTCAAGGTCCTTGCCTTCCGCTTTCCACTGCGGCCACAGCTTGTGGGTTTCTGCCAGCCAGGCGGGCTTGGGCAGGCTGCCGGCGACGGCAGTGGGGAACAGGTGCTTGGCGGACATGGTGCGTGATTTCTCCATGAATCATGGCTGGCGTGAATCGGCCCGCACGATATCACCTGTGACCAAGATGAGACATAGCCTCACGGTCTAGTGAAATCTGCTGCGCTGCAGCGTTGAATCCGCCGTCTGACGGTTAGGGGCGGGATGAGCTATGCGCCGGATTCTGTATCTCGACGGCTTGCGCGGCTGGGCCGCGCTGTTCGTGCTGTTCCATCATCTGTTGCTGGCCTTTGCTCCCGACGGCCATGAGGCCGAAATCAAGGCCTCGCCGGCGGCGGCGCCGCTCAGTTTCCTCACTGACGGCCCGCTGGCGGTGTCGATCTTTTTCATCCTGTCCGGGATCGTGCTGGCGGCTGCGGTCAGCATTGCGCGCGAAAAGGGTGTGGCGCTCGGTCTGCCGGCATTGACGCTCAAGCGCTGGTTGCGGCTGGGCCTGCCGATCTTCGCGGCCGGACTGGTCGTGCTGGCGCTTCTGCAGATGAATGCCGACCGCAGCATCGCCATCGGCTGGGCATCTGAGTCGAGCTGGATGCGCAAGTTCTTCCCCCCGGCCTATGATCCTTCAGGGTGGGACATCTTGCGCGAGGCCTTCGTTACGGCTTTCGTCGGTCCCGATACGCCGGTGCATGATCCGGTGCTGTGGACCATCCGCATCGAATTCCCGGGGTCGATCCTGGTTTTCCTGCTGGCGCTCTATGTGCCGGGCGGCCTGCCGCGTCTGGTCGCGGCCCTGCTGGTCGGCAGCGGCCTGGCGCTGCTGCCGCAAGCCTGGCCAGCGGGCTGGATCGCCAATTACTGTTCGCTGTTTGCGCTGGGCGTCGTGTTCTACGAATTGGCGGCGCTGGATGCGAAGCGCAACACCGATGCGGGCGCCTGGCGTGGCCCGGCCGGTGTCACGCTGGTGATCCTCGGCCTGTGCCTGTTCCCGCTGTTCGGCATCAGCGTCTACGATCCGGCCTCCACGCCGCCCGATCCGGCCGGGCAGGCGATCCTCGGCACCAGTCAGATGCGCGCCGCCCTGATCGTCTTCGGTGTGATGCTGGCGCCCGTACTGCAGCATTTCCTCGCCAACCGCCTATCGGCATTCCTGGGGCGAATCTCGTTCGGCCTGTATCTGCTGCACGCGCCGCTGATCTGGTCGTTCGGCGGCATGGCCTATCTGCCGCTAGCGCCACATCTGGGCCATGTACCAGCTTCGATCATCGCATCCCTGGCAGTTGGCGCGCTGGCGATCGCGGCCGCCTGGCTGCTGCATCATGTGGTGGAGCAGCCGGCGATGACGATCTCGGCGCGCGTCGCGGCATGGGTGACGCCGCCGCCGCGACGACTACGGACTGCCTAGGCTTTTTATATAGGTGGGAAATTGAAATTGACGGCGATAGGCGCTGGGTGACAGGCCAGTGATACGTTTGAACAGCCGGCGGAAGAACGCCGGCTCTTCGTAGCCAACCTGCCAGCCGATCTCATCGACAGAGTCGTTGCTGCATTCCAAACGCTGTTTCGCCTGCTCAACGCGCAGTCGCTGCACGTAGTCAAGCGGGGCATGACCGGTTGCGTTGGTGAAGCGGCGCTTGAAGGTGCGCCCTGCCAGCCCTGAGCGCTTCATCGCTTCCTCGACGGGATCGGCAACCTGATAATGCGTGCTCAACCAGTTCTGTGCCGCCAGCACTGCCGCATCGCCATGATCCACCCGGCCTTCGAAGGTGATGTAGGGTGACAGGCCGTCGCGATGCCATTGCAAGGCGAAGAACTTGGCCACGCCCTGCGCAGCGGCGGGACCGACATGGCGGGCGACCAGATAAAGTGCCAGATCGTGCCATGACATGGATGCACCCGAAGATGCGAACTGCTGGCGATCTCCGGCCACAACCAATGGTTTTTCTGGGCTGAGCGGGACGGCTGGGTACAGCTTCTCGAACTGTCGGGCAAAATTCCAGTGTATCGTGGTGATCTGTCCGTCGAGCAGTCCGGTTTCCGCAATCAGGAATGCGCCCGAACAGGCCGAGCATATCATCGCACCGCTCTCATGCGCTGCCTTCAGCCAGTTCACCAGCTCCGGATATCGTCCTGTCTTCCAGTCAGTGGTGATCAGCGTCGGCACGACCACGATATCGGTCCGGTTTATTTCGGCAATGCCACGATGAATATGTGCGGGCGTACCGCCGGCCAGAACCAGCTGGCCGGGGACGTGGCCTACAATCTCCACCTTGAAGGGCGGCGTCTCCGGAGCGTCCGGCAAGAACCCCGCCATCATGCGAAACCCATTCAGCAGGTCATACAGGCCGAACATGGTCGAAACCGAGGTTTCCGGCACGGCAACCAGACTGACATGAAGGCGCGGCAGTTGGGTCATGATTGGCACAGATGGCACATCAGGACCGATATTGACAAGTTACGCTCTCATCTTCTGCCGCGAATCAAGCCATTCTCCGCCGCCCGTCCCCCCGGGTAACAGCAGAGAAGTGGAATGATTCTATGATGATAGATCAGGATAAGCTTAACGCCCTTGTTGGCATGGCCGTAACCGACATGTCGGCCAGCCAGGGCGGCATCATGATTGTGATCGGCCACAAGCTTGGCCTTTACAAGGCGATGGTCGGGGCTGGCCCGCTGACCTCGACCGATCTGGCGAAGCGTGCCGGCTGCGCTGAACGCTATGTGCGCGAATGGCTGAATTGCCAGGCCGCTGGCGGCTATGTGGCCTATCACGCGATCGAACAGAAATACGAGCTCACGCCTGAGCAGGCGCTGCTGCTGGCCGACGAGAGCAGCCCCGTCTTCATTCCCAATGCCTGGGAGGTCGGTGCCGCGATGTGGCATGACGAACCCAAGACCATCGAAGCCTTTCGCACCGGCAAGGGCGTCGCCTGGGGCGACCATCACGAACGCCTCTACTGCGGCATCGCCGCCTTCTTCCGCAATGGCTATGCGGCCAATCTGGTGCCGGAATGGCTGCCAGCGCTGGATGGCGTGGTCCCGAAGCTGCAGAAGGGCGCCAAGGTTGCCGACATCGGCTGCGGCCATGGCCATTCCGCTATCCTCATGGCTAAAGCATTCCCGAAGTCACAGTTCTGGGGTTTCGACAGCCATGCCGGCTCGATCACCCAGGCACGCGAGAATGCCAAGAAGGAAGGCGTGGCCGACCGCGTGCATTTCGAAGTGGCCAAGGCCGGCGAGTATGCGACGCAGGGCTTTGATCTGATCTGCTTCTTCGATGCGCTGCATGACATGGGCCATCCCGACAAGGCGCTGAAGCAGGCATCTATGGCACTCGCGCCGGACGGCACGCTCATGCTGGTCGAGCCCTTCGCCAACGACAAGGTGGAAGACAACCTCAATCCGATCGGCCGCATGTACTACGCCGGATCAACCGCTCTGTGCTGTGCTCATGCGATTTCGGAAAACGGCACGCATGTGCTCGGCGCCCAGGCGGGTGAGGGTCGACTGGCGGATCTGGCGAAAGCCAGCGGGTTCTCCCGCTTCCGTCGCGCCACTGCGACGCCGTTCAACCTGATCCTGGAAGCACGGCTCTGATCATGCGTGTCATCGCTGGAGCGATCCTCGGCCCTATTATCGGGCGGCGCGCCGAGGATCGCCATAAGGATTGCCTGACGCGACTGGTTGATGCCCTGCACGGATGGCGGTGGCGGATCCAGGCGCGTCAGGCACTGGCGCAGATCGATGTCCGCACGTTGCGTGATGCGGGCATCGATCCGGTTGCCGCGCGGTACGAAGCGCAGCAGACCTTCTGGGTTGTGGAGCGTCGTTTTCGCTGAATGGATTTCCGCCGCCCATCAATTCTGGGCACATCGCACAGGTGAGTCATGACGATTGCACAAGAAGGTATGGCAGTGCTCCGGACGGAGCCAGACTGGCGTCTGCGCATGACGGAAGGCAGGTCTCTGCTGCGGCTGGCGATGCCGATCATGCTGATCGCGCTTGTCAACATGGGCATGAGCGTGACCGACACTATGATGGTGGCGCTGCTGTTCGGCACCGATGCGATGGCGGCCGTGGCAGTTGGCAGTGATCTTTATTCGATTATCTTCTACCTGTGTGCCGGCATTCTCGGTGGCGTTGCGCCCTTTTATACTGCTGCGGTGACGCGGGGCGATGCCGGTGACCGGCAGCGGCTCGAACGGATTGGTTGGATGATGGTGGCGCTTTTGGCGGCACTGGCAGTTCCGGCGATCTGGTTTGCGCCGGTCTGGCTGAAGGTATTCGGCCTTGAGGCTGATCTGCTGGAGCGCGGCGAAGGTTTCACGCAGGTCATGGCACTCACCCTCATCCCGATGCTGGGTGTCACGCTCTATCGCACGATCCTCACGGCAGCGGAAAAGCCGCAGGTTTTCCTTAAGGTCACACTGGCAATGCTGCCGCTGAATGCGGCCGGTAACTATGTCCTCATGCTGGGCGCCGGCCCCATTCCGGCTTTCGGCCCGACCGGGTCCGGCCTGTCCACGCTGCTGGTCGCGCTGGCCAGCCTCGCGATTCTGCTGCTGACTGCGCGTCGCGGGTCTGCCGTTGCATCGGTTTCCGTGCCCTTCGACTGGCGTGGCCTTGCTGCCGTGTTGCGCGTTGGCATTCCCATCGGAATCACGGCTGCCACCGAGACCGGCATCTATCTGGCCGTCACGCTGTATGCCGCCACCATGGGTGCCGCCGATGTCGCGGCGCATACGCTGACCCTGCGGATGGCGGGGATTGTCTATGCCGGTTCGTTGGCGCTCCAGCAGGCCGCCATGGTGCGTATGGCGCGAGCGGCTAGCCTGGAGGATGTGGCTGGCGGTCGCGCTGTTGTTGCCAGCAGCCTGCTTCTGTCTTCTGTCGGCGGCGGTATGTTGTGTCTGCTACTCGTGGCCACCGCGCATCCGCTAGCGACCTGGTTTTTCGATGCGAGTGCGGCAGGCTTTGCTGCTGCGCAGGTCGCCATCGGTCTGCTGATTCTGCTTGGTGTGCTCGAACTGGTCGGCTATCCGGGATTGGCGGCTTTAGGGCTGCTGCGCGGACTGAAGGATACCCGGGTGCCGATGATCTACAAACTCGTCGCCTACTGGGGTATCGGCATGCCGCTCGGGCTCTACCTCTGCGAGATGCAGGCGCTGGGCGTGACCGGGCTCTGGATTGGCCTTGTGGCCGGCGCTTTCCTCACCACGGTCCTGGCGACCGGGAGGCTGCTCAACCGGCGCTAGCATCGCCCCGTCGCGATGAAGCAGGTTTGACCTTCGGTTGCCGGGCGCACTAAAATCTGTCGCCCGAGAACAATAACAACCGGAGGAAACCCCCATGTCTCTGCGCCAGACCACACTGGGAATCGCGGCAGCACTGCTGCTGTCTGTTACCGTTACCGCCGCCTGGGCGCAGCCCAAGCCGGATGTGAAAGACATCGGTGGCGCGCCGGCCTCGGTGATCTATATCGGCAACAGTTTCTTCTATTACAACAACAGCATGCACGGGCATATTGCCCTCATGGTCCGCGAAGGCATGAAGGACCATAAGTACCGCGCCTCGTCGGTGACGATCAGCGGCTCCGGTCTCGACTGGCACAATGTCGATGCCTATTTCCAGCCCAACGGCATCGGCCGCTATTCCTTCGTCGGTGACAACGAGGTGGTGTTCAATCCGCCGGGCGGCAAGCTGTTCGAGGTGGCCGTGATGATGGACTGCAGCCAGTGCCCCATCCATCCGACGCTGAGCAAGGTTTTTGCCGAATATACCAAGAAGCACAGCGACACGGTGCGCAAGCATGGCGGTCAGCCGGTCTTTTTCATGTCCTGGGCCTATCAGGACAAGCCGGAAATGACCGAGCAGCTGGCCGAGGCCTATACCAAGGCCGGCAACGAACATAAGGCGCTGGTGATTCCGGCCGGTCTGGCTTTTGCGCGTTCGATCGCGCAGAAACCCGATCTCAATCTCTATGTCGCCGACAAGCGCCATCCGAGTCTGGCCGGCACTTATCTGGCCTCGGCCGTCACTTACGCCACGCTGTTCGGCAAGTCGCCGGTCGGGCTGAAGTATAATGCCGGCCTTGATGCCGATACGGCTGCACATTTGCAGAAAGTGGCGCAGGATACCGTGCAGCAGTATCTGAGCCGCTGACCGCAGGCTCTGGAAACGCAAACGGCGGCGGGTGGATTCCGCCGCCGCTTTTGTTGGTGCTGATTGATTATTCTGCGGCTGTCATGGCGCGCTGGCTGGTCAGCACGCGTTCGGTCGGCGTGGTGTTCATGAACAGCTGCATGATGCCGGCGGCCGCACCGATGCCAGCGGCGAGCTGCCAGGCCAGCGTGTACGATCCGAGCGTGTCGTAGATCAGGCCGCCGGCCCAGGCACCCAGGAAGCTGCCGACCTGGTGGCTGAAGAAGGCGATGCCGGTCAGTGTCGCCAGATAGCGGATGCCGAAAATCTGCGCGACCAGGCCGTTGACCAGCGGGATGACGCCCAGCCAGAGCGTGCCCATCATGGCGGCGAAGACCAGCGTGGAAAACTGACTCACCGGCGTCATGAAATAGACGGCAATGGCAATGGAGCGCAGCAGGTAGATCAAGCCCAGCAGCATCGGCTTGTGATAGCGGTCGCCGAGCCAGCCGAACAGCCAGCTGCCGAAGACGTTGAAGGCACCGATCACCGCCAATGCCTGCGCGCTCAGCATCGGGTCGGCGCCGCAATCGGCCAGGAAGGTGGGCAGATGCGTGGTCAGGAACACCAGCTGCAGGCCGCAGACGAAGAAGGCGCCGGCCATCACGATATAGCCGCCATGGCCGGCGGCCTCGCCCAATGTGCTGCGCATGGTCTCGGCGGCGCCGGGGATGCCGTCCACCGGCACCTTGTCGGCGCGGCCGCCCATCAGTGCGGCGGGGAGCATGGCGGCTGCGAGTGCGACGAAAACGAACATCGCCATCTGCCAGCCGCTCGCCTGGATCACGCCTTGCGCCAGCGGCGCACAGAAGAAGGTACCGATCGAACCGGCGGCGGAAACGAGGCCGAAGGCGAGGCTGCGGCGTTCGGGCCGCACAACTTTCGCGGCGATCTTGGCGGCGATGCCCGACGTGGTGCAGGCCAGCGCCACGCCAATCATCACGCCCGAGCCCAGCGTCACCATCCAGGCCGAATGCGCGTAGGCGGTGATGATAAGTGCGGCGGCATAGAGCAGCCCGCCGAACAGCGCGATCAGGCGTGTGCCGAACCGGTCGACCAACGCACCGGCAAAGGGCTGTGCCACGCCCCAGACGATATTCTGGATCGCCAGCGCGAAGGCGAAGTCGGCAGCGGATATGCCGATGTCGCGCGTCACCGGCTGCATGAACAGGCCCAGGCTCTGGCGCATGCCCATGGCCAGCGACAGCATCACCGCAGCGCCGGTCAGGATCGAGACGCTCTGCCACTGGCTGAGCGAAGGATGATGGAAGGAGGGGCGAGTGGTGGAAGAGGAGGCGGTGTCGGTGGCCATGACGGGGCTCTTGTGGGGGTTGGCTTCTCGGGTTCGGCCGATGATAGGGGCGCAATTACACAAGTCCAGAGGGGGAAATGTATCGCTACATCTTGCCCAGAACCTTGCCTTGATGGGCGGGTAGTGCTGTCCTAGCGGAAACCCGCAAAAAACGAGTGCCCCCATGACCAAAGACCTTCTCAAGGACATGCAAGTCTATCGCGACGAGCTGACCGCGATCCGCCATGACATTCACAAGCATCCCGAAACCGCATTCGAGGAAAATCGCACCGCCGATGTGGTGGCGGCCCGGCTGACCGACTGGGGCATCCCGATCCATCGGGGCCTGGGCAAGACCGGCGTGGTTGGCACCTTGAAGGGCAAGTGGGCCGGCCAGCGCGCGATCGCCCTGCGCGCCGACATGGATGCGCTGAATCTGCAGGAGAAGAACAGCTTCGATCATCGCTCGGTGCATGACGGCAAGATGCATGCCTGCGGCCATGACGGCCATACCACCATGCTGCTCGGCGCGGCCAAGCATCTGTCGCAGAATCCCGATTTCGCCGGCACGCTGCATTTCATCTTCCAGCCCGCCGAGGAAGGCGAGGGCGGCGCGCGCGTGATGATCGAGGATGGCCTGTTCGAGAAGTTTCCCGTCGATGCAGTCTATGGCATGCACAACATGCCCGGCATCGAGACCGGCAAGTTCTGTATCCGCAGTGGTCCGATGATGGCGGCCAGCGACACCTGGACCGCAACGTTTCGCGGCACCGGCGGCCATGGCGCCATGCCCTATATGGGCACCGATCCGACCATGCCGTCGGCGGCGTTTGTCACCGCGACGCAGGGCATCATCGGCCGCAACATCAATCCGCAGCATGCCGCCGTGATCAGCGTCGGTCATATCGCGGCGGGATCGTATGGGTCGCCGAATGTGATTCCGTCCGAAGTGCTGATTCGTGGCACCGCGCGCAGCTACACGCCGGGCGACCGCGACCTGCTGGAAAAGCGGCTGGGTGAAATCGCCCATGGCATTGCCGCCGCGCATGGCTGCAGCGTCGAATATCACTATCTGCGTCGCTATCCGCCGCTGGTGAATGCGCCCGAGCAGACGATGCTGGCGCTTAAAGCCGCGGCCATGACGGTGGGCGAGGCGCGCACCGATGGCGATGTCGAGCCGCTGACCGGGGCCGAGGATTTCGCCTTCATGCTGGAGAAGAAGCCCGGTGCCTATATCCTGGTGGGCAATGGCGGCAGCATCGAAGACGGCTCCTGCCACTACGTCCACACGCCGCATTACGATTTCAACGACCAAATCCTGGTCACCGGCGCGGCCTATTGGGTCAATCTGGTGAATGTCGAACTGGGCGCCGCGCGCTAAGGCGCGTCACCAGTCGAAGGTATAGCCCAGCGTGAGGCCGAGGCGGGCCTGGGTGGGCGAGCCGACCTGATCGACCAGCGGGCTGTCGGCTGCATCGCCGGCAATGCGGTCGACGCCGGCAAAGCCGCCCAGCGCCAGGCGCTCGGTCAGCATGTAGGTCAGGTTGGCGCCGAAGCCGTAGCTCATATAGGCACCGTCGGGATTATATCGGCGATAGCCGCTGCGCGCCGACTGGCCCGCATCGACACCGAAATAGGTCTGGGTGAAATCCTTAGACGCCACGGTGGCGCGCGGACCCGCCGTCAGCATCAGGCTGTTGGTCAGATTGGTCGACCAGTTGGCGAAGAGATCGCCGACCACGGCGTCATGGCCACCGAAACCCTGGCGCACTTCCGCGCCGATCTTGAATGGCCGCAGGTCGTAATGCACATAGCCGCCAGCCTCGCCAGCGCCGTCGACATCGCCCATGCCACGCAGTGCGCTGTCGTCATCCTGGTCGCGGGCCCAGCGATACTTCACCACCGGACCAGCCTTCCAGTTCGAGCCACGCTCCAGCAGGTTGGCGCCGAGGCCGTCGCGCGTCGACAGGAACAAGCGGTCGGCATAGCGCAGGTCGATCAGCGGAACGGGATCGACATCGTAGCTGTCCGAGCCCAGATAGGTCGGCGCGAACAGGCCGCCGCCCCCGATGGTGAGGCGGGTGTCGCCACCACCAGCCTTCTGCGCAAGCGCCGGCATGGATGCCAGGGCAGCAAAGGCGGCGATTGCCGTAGCGGAAAACAGGCGGGACAAGACAATCATGATTATACGATCAATGCCGGCCAATTACGGCTGCATCGTGGCAGACCGCTGAATCCGGTGGCACATTGTCGTGACCAAAGTCAGCCAACACCCACAAGGTGTTGTGGAGTGCTCATAATCAGGGCTGTCTGCCCGCCTTTTCGGCAGGTGCCGGTTTGCGGATTCCCAGCGCTTTCAGACGCGAGGCCAACGTCGTCGGCTTCACATCCAGCAGCTCTGCCGCGCCGCCCGGCCCGAAAATCTTTCCGCCCGCTGCCTGCAGCGCCGCCAGGATATTGCTACGGTCGCGGCTGCGCCGGTCGTCATCGGTCAGCACCGCCGGCTGGACAGCGGCGACCTCCGTCGGCCGGGCCGGCGCGATGCCGTCGGGCAGGTCGAAGCGGAGGCGGCCGTCACGCGCCAGGATCGCCGCGCGCTCGATGGCATTCTCCATCTCGCGCACATTGCCCGGCCAGTCATATTGCGCCAGCCGGCGCATGTCGGCCTGGCTCAGGCGCAGGCCATCGGTCTTCAGCTTGCGGCTAGCGCCGCGCAGGAAATGCGCGGCCAATGCCGGAATATCTTCGCGCCGTTCGCGCAGGGCGACCGACTGGATCGGTACGACATTCAGACGAAAATACAGATCCTCGCGGAAACGGCCGAGCTTCACCTCCGATTTCAGTTCGCGGTTGGTGGCGGCGATCACGCGCACATCGACATGACGCGTGCGTTCCTCGCCGACGCGCTCGAACTGTCCTTCCTGCAACACACGCAACAGCTTGCCCTGCAGCTCCAGCGGAATCTCGCCAACCTCGTCGAGGAATAGCGTACCGCCATCGGCCAGCTCGAACCGTCCGATGCGGTCACGCAGGGCGCCGGTGAAGGCGCCTTTGACATGGCCGAAGAATTCGCTCTCGAACAGTTCACGCGGGATGGCGGCGCAGTTGACGCGGATCAGCGGCCGGTCGCTGCGTTTGCTCGCTTCATGGATGGCGCGCGCGATCAGTTCCTTGCCAGTGCCGCTTTCGCCGGTGACCAGTACGGTGGCATCAGTTGGCGCCACCAGTTCGACCTGGCGCAACACGTTCTGGATCGCGGCCGATTTGCCGATGATGCCGCGATGATTGCTTTCAGCGCGGATTTCCTCCTGCAGATAGGCGTTTTCCAGCTCCAGCTTGCGGCGCAGCGATTCCACTTCCTCCAATGCCGCATGCAGTTTCTCGTCGGCCTCGCGCTTCAGGCTCACGTCGCGGAACACCACCACCGCGCCGATCACCGCGCCGCGGTCGCGGATTGGTGTCGAGGTGTATTCGACCCAGAAGGGTTTTCCGTCGCGGCGCCAGAACACCTCGTTGTCGACGGTGTGGACATGGCCGTCGCGGAAGGCGCCGTAGATCGGGCAGTCATGGCCGGGATAATGTGATCCGTCGGCATGGCTGTGATGCACCATGGAATGAATGTCCTGGCCAACCATTTCCTCGGCAGACCAGCCCAGCATGCGTTCAGCTGCGGGATTGACAAAGGTGGTCTTGCCTTCGGCATTGACGCCGTAGATACCTTCGCCGGCGGCGCGCAGGATCAACTGGTTCTCGCGTTCGATATCGCGGAAGAATCGCTCGACGCGCTGCCATTCGGCGATACCGCCGCGCAGGTATGAGTCGGCTTCGGCATCGACATGGCGGCGGCGTAGTTCCTCGAGGTCGCCAATGGTGAGCAGCAGCCGGCCATCGGCGGCGCCGTCATCGCTGGGCAGTGGCGCGCCGACATATTCCACCTTCAGCTCGCGGCCACTGGCATGGCGCGGCCGCAGGTCACGGCTCCACCAGCGGCCCTTCGCTGCCACCGCTTCGGTGAAGACGATCAGCGCCGGCCGCTGGCCCGGATGGAGTTCGGTCATTTTCATGGCGCAGAGCGCATCGCGGTCGAAGCCGAACAGCTTCGCGGCGGCCGGATTGGCGTCCAGGATGCGGTCAGCGGTGGGATCGACCGCCAGCATCGCCTGTGGATTGCTGTCGAAAGCGTGACCCAGAGAGCCGCCCGGTGAGGTGGCTGCGGGGCGGCGGGCGAGGGTGGCGGGATCAGAATTCATTACGAAAGATCGTAATCTATATTACGACTTTTCGTATACTACGATTTTTCGTAATGCCATGATTTTGCGCCGCCCACTGATTTATATGGGTTTTATGCCGGATCGCACCCCGTGGCACATGCCTTGCACATTTTCCGGCAGGCAAGCTTTCAGGGGGATACCGAATGTCGCTGTTCAAGAATCCGTTCGACGCCAGTGCCGACCTATCCGCCTGCCCCTGCGGCGCGCATAAGTCCCTGGGTGACCACAATGCCGAACTGGCGCTCCTTCAGCGTGACCAGCAATTGGCAGTGGCGTCCGATGAGGAAAAGCGCCTCACCAATGCGGTCGACCAAGCCGTCGTCCGCGCCCTGATCCCGAATGACGTCACCCGCCGCCGCGTGTTGCATGCCATCGGCGCCGGCACATTCCTTTCGGCGGTCGAGCAGTTCTTCCCGCTGGCCACCGCACGCGAGGTCTTCGCGCAGGATAAAGGTCCGCTGGAAAAGAAGGACCTCAAGGTCGGCTTCATCGCCATCACCTGCGCCACGCCGATTATCATGGCGCATCCGATGGGCTTCTATTCCAAGCACGGCTTGAATGTCGACGTGATCAAGACCGCCGGCTGGGCGGTGATCCGCGACAAGACCATCAACAAGGAATACGACGCGGCGCATATGCTGTCGCCGATGCCGTTGGCGATCACCACCGGCACCGGCTCGGCGCCGATCCCCTATACCGCGCCGGCGATCGAGAACATCAACGGCCAGGCCATCACGCTGGCCATGAAGCACAAGGACAAGCGCGACCCGAAGCAGTGGAAGGGCTTCAAGCTCGCCGTGCCCTTCGACTATTCGATGCACAACTACCTGCTGCGCTACTATCTGGCCGAACATGGCATCGACCCGGATACCGATGTGCAGATCCGCTCGGTGCCGCCGCCGGAGATGGTGGCCAACCTGCGCGCCGACAACATCGACGGTTTCCTGGCGCCTGATCCGGTCAATCAGCGCGCGGTTTATGACGGCGTCGGCTTCATCCATATCCTGACCAAGGAAATCTGGGACGGCCATCCCTGCTGCGCCTTCGCGGCCAGTCAGGAATTCATCAACGCGACGCCGAACACCTATCGCGCCCTGCTGCGCGCCATCATCGAAGCCACGGCCTATGCCACCAAGGCCGAGAACCGTAAGCAGATCGCCGAAGCCATTGCGCCGGCGGCCTATCTGAACCAGCCGGTGACGGTGGTCGAACAGGTGCTGACCGGGACTTACGCCGACGGCCTGGGCAACGTGAAGAAGATGCCCGACCGCATCGATTTCGCGCCCTTCCCCTGGCAGAGCTTCGGCATCTGGATTCTCACCCAGATGAAGCGTTGGGGCCAGATCAAGGGTGATATCGATTACCAGAAGGTGGCCGAACAGGTCTTCCTCGCCACCGATACGCAAAAGCTGATGCAGGATGTGGGGCTCACGCCTCCCAGCTCGCCGTATCGCACCTTCTCGGTGATGGGCAAGACCTTCGACCCGTCCAAGCCGGACGACTACATCAAGTCGTTCAAGATCAAGCGCGTGTAAGCGACGGCAAGACGGAGTATCGCGTATGAAGATGTCGTTTCGCCTGCGCGCCGCTGCGGTGTCGCTGCTGTTGCTGCTCGCGCTGCTCGGGGCCTGGCATATCGGCACTTCGGGCACCGGGCAGACCCAGGCGATGGATCCTGAATATGCCAAGCTGATGGGTCTGACCGCGACCCAGGGCAAGTCGGCCATGCCCGGTCCGCTGGATGTGGCGAAGATTCTGGGCGCCCATCTGGCCGACCCCTTCTATGTGAAAGGCCCGAACGACCAGGGTATCGGCATCCAGTTGGCCTATTCGATTGGCCGTGTGGCGCTGGGCTTCGGCCTTGCAGTCATCGTCGCCGTGCCGCTCGGCTTCCTGATCGGCCTGTCGCCGCTGTTCCGCCAGGCGCTCGATCCGTTCATCCAGGTCATGCGGCCTGTCTCTCCGCTGGCCTGGATGCCACTGGCGCTCTACACCATCAAGGACAGCGCGATCTCGTCGATCTTCGTCATTTTCATCTGCTCGGTCTGGCCGATGTTGACGAATACCGCCTTCGCGGTCGCCAGTGTTCGCAAGGAATGGCTGAACGTCGCGCACACCCTCGAGGTTGGCACATTCCGCAAGATCTTCCGCGTCATCCTGCCGGCCGCGGCCCCCACCATCCTCACCGGCATGCGCATTTCGATCTCGATCGCCTGGCTGGTGATCGTCGCCGCCGAGATGCTCGTCGGCGGCACCGGCATCGGATACTTCGTGTGGAACGAGTGGAACAACCTGTCGATCGCCAATGTGATCAACGCCATTCTCTTCATTGGTGTGATCGGCATGCTGCTCGACCAGTTGCTCGGCTTCCTCACCCGTCTCGTCACGTATACCGAGTGAGCGTCGCGCCATGAGCAAGCATTTCATTTCCGTCGAAGCCCTCAAGCGCCAGTTCCCCGGTACCGACAAGGCTGTGTTCGAAAATCTGTGGTTCAGCATGGAGACGGGCGAGTTCGTCTGCATCATCGGCCATTCCGGCTGCGGCAAGACGACGGTGCTCAACATCATGGCTGGCCTGGATCATGCCAGCGAAGGCGGCATCATCTTCGATGGCACCGCCATCGAAGGCCCCAGCCTGGAGCGCGCCGTGGTGTTCCAGGGCCATGCCCTGATGCCCTGGATGACGGTGCTCGACAATGTGATGTTCGCCGTGCAGTCGCGCTGGCCGAAATGGACCAAGTTCGCCGCCGCCGAGCATGCACGCAAGTATATCGCCATGGTCGGCTTGGCTGGTGCGGAAGGCAAGAAGCCCTCGCAGCTGTCGGGTGGCATGAAGCAGCGTGTCGGCATTGCGCGCGCGCTCAGCATCGAACCCAAGACGCTGTTGATGGACGAACCCTTCTCGGCTCTGGATGCCCTTACGCGTGGGACATTACAAGACGAGGTGCTGCGCCTGCGCAACAGCACCAATCTCACCGTCTTCATGATCACCCATGACGTGGACGAGGCCCTGCTGCTGGCGGACCGTATCGTGCTGATGACCAACGGTCCGGGCGCCAAGATCGCCGAGATACTGGTCAACACGCTGCCCAAGACCCGCACGCGGGAAACCCTGCACCAGCTCGCCGAGTATTACCCGATGCGCAACCACCTGCTGGATTTCCTGGTGCGCCGGTCCAAGAACTTTACCCCGCCGGCCGGCTGGGACCCGAAGACACCGCCGCATGTACGCCCCACCGGCGTCGTCGCGGCCGCCGAATAACAGTTGTCATAAGAAAGCACAGGAGAGAGACCCGTGAAGCGCGAAGACGTCACTGCCAAGATTCTCGATGTCAAACGCCTGAAAGGCTGGGCCTGGAAGGACATCGCCAAGAAGATCGACGCCAAGCAGTCGCATATCTTCCTCACCGCCGCCCTGCTTGGCCAGATGAAACTGGAGCCGGCGCAGGCCGCCAAGGCCGCCAAACTGTTTGGTCTGGGCAAGCTGGAAGAGAAGCTGCTGGCTGAAGTGCCCTATCGCGGTTCGCTGCCGCCGGGTCCGCCGACCGACCCGACGATTTATCGTTTCTATGAGCTGGTGCAGGTCTATGGCACCACCTGGAAGGAACTGATCCATGAAGAGTTCGGCGACGGCATCATGTCGGCGATCGACTTCAACATGACGATGGAACGCCTGCCCGATCCGAAGGGTGACCGCGTCAAGATCGTCATGACCGGCAAGTATCTCGAATACAAACGCTATTGAGTTGTGATGCGGTGACGTGCGCCGATCGCACGTCAATGCGGCACCGACATAGCCCTGCGGGATGATGGAGAACGGGATGCTGGCACGCCAGCATCCCGTTTTTCATGTGTGGCTTTCGCCGAATACAATCTTGGCACGGAACATGCTTCGATTTCAGGCAGAAGCGCAGTGTCGCAAAAGGCGATAAGAGGTCAGTCAATGCCCGATGGTGTTCTATCCAGCGTAGACCGCAGTGGTCAGGTCAATACCCGCCGCCTGTCAGTTCTTGGATTTGTCGGTTACGCCGCAACCCAGCTCTATGATGCGCGCCAGCGCCGGGCCGAAGCGCCCGCCACCGCAAAAGCCATCGCCTATGCCATTGCCGTCGGCGCGCTGGCGCATGACCTGCAGCGCGAGCGTGGTTCCAGCGCGCTGTTTATCGGCAGCAAGGGTGCCCAGTTCCGCGAGCAGATGCTGACAGCGCGCGCCGATCTTGATCAGCGCGTGCTCACCCTGCGTGCCGCCCTGGATGATTGCCGCGCCTACACCCTGCTGGCACCGCTGCTCGGCCCTGCCGATACGCTGAGTCAGACTTTGGATACTGCCCGTCTGGCGCGGCCGGCGATTGATCGCCTCGATGTCACCACCCAGCAGTCCTTCACCAACTGGACTACGCCGATCCGCCAGGCGCTCGAAAGCGTGCAACGCCTGGGCTATATGCTGACCAACATGGAATTTGCACGCGGGCTGGATGCCTATCTCGCGCTGCTGGAAGGTCTCGAGAAATCGGCGCAGGAGCGTGCCACCGGATCGGGTGCGTTGGCCGCGGGCAAGTTCGAGCTGCCAGTGTTCCAGCGGTTCATGAGTCTGGGTTTTCTGCAGGAGGCCGATTTCACCGTCTTCCGCAGTCATGCCACAGCGGCGCAAGTTGCTCATTTCGAGGAACTGCGCGGCCAGTCGGAATTCACCGATGTGGAAGACTTGCGCAGCCGCATCTATCACGGCTTTGCCGAGGGAACCGCCAGCGGCATCGAGGCACCCCACTGGTTTCAGACCACCACGAAGCGCATCGACCGGATCTGCCTGGCGCGCGACCGCGTGGCCGCCGACCTGCAGGCCCGCTGCACCCAACTGCTGGCCGAGAAGCCCGATCGACTTGCCGGCATCTTCGGCGTCTGTTTCATGATCGGCTTGCCGGTGATAGGCTTGGTCGCCGCTTTCACTGGCGCAGGTGCGCGGCTACAGGCGCTACGCCTGTCTTGGCGCTCCTGGCGCGGCGAGGCTGCTGCTCGGCGCAAGAGTTCGCGCGACCGCCAGGTGGCGCGGGATGGCGAGCAGCTCAAGCGGGCCGAGGCCGAAGCGCGTGAACGCGTCTCTGCCGCCGAGGTCACCGATCTGGTCAACCGGTTGAGTGCCGGCGATCTCGGCAGTCGCCTGGCCCAGGACGGCAAGACCGGCTTCTTCCTCGACCTCAGCAAACAGCTCAACCGTTTCGCCGAAATGATCCAGGCGATGATGGACGAGATGGCGCTGGTGACGGCGGCGCTCGGCGCGGGTGATCTGACCAAGCAGGTGAAAGGCAATTACGCCGGCCTGTTCGGGCAGCTGAAGGACAGCACCAATGCCATGGCCGGCTTGCTTGGCGATTTCTCGGCGCGTCTGGCCGAAAGCGCCGTGGCCGTGAAGACCGCATCGGCGGAAATCTCCTCGGGCAGCCTCGATCTGGCGCAGCGCAGTGAAAGCCAGGCCGCCGCGCTGGAAGAGACGGCGGCGACCATGCAGGAGATCACCGCCACCGTGAAGCAGAACGCCGACAATGCCACGCGCGCCGATGGTCTGAGCGGCGGTGCGCGCAACAAGGCGCTGGCGAGCGGCGAAGTCGTGCAGGGCGTGATTGCGGCCATGCACCAGATCGAGACCAGCGCCACCAAGATCGGTGACATCATCGCGGTGATGAACGAAATCGCCTTCCAGACCAATCTGCTGGCGTTGAACGCCAGCGTCGAGGCGGCGCGGGCAGGCGAGGCCGGCAAGGGCTTCGCCGTGGTGGCGCATGAGGTGCGTGCGCTGGCGCAGCGCTCAGCCAATGCGGCCAAGGAGATCAAGGCGCTGATTGACACGTCGAACGGCCATGTGCGCGACGGTGCGGCCCTGGTGGAAAAGGCCGGCGCGTCGCTGACCGAAGTCAACGATGCGATTCGGGGTGTTTCCGATATCATCGCCGAGATCGCCGCGGCCAGCAGGGAACAGGCGACCGGCTTGGACCAGGTCAACACCGCCGTGGCGCAGATGGATGAGGCGACCCAACGCAATGCAGCCCTGGTCGAGGAGACCACGGCTTCGGCGCAGGCGCTGGCGCATCAGGCGACTGAACTGGCCGAGCTGGTTGAATTCTTCAAACGCTAGGACGACGGAGAATTCTGCGGCGGATCAGAAAAGAATGCCGCCCAGGATGTCGAGTACTTGACCGTTCGCTGTATTCACCATTAGCACATCCTTGCCGACGATGACGCGATCGGTGCCGGGCCGGGCCGGGGGCAGGTCACGCACCAGTGGGCCGGGCAAACGGTGCAGTTCGGCCAGCACCGTCTGCGACAGCTGGTCGCCCTTGGCCGGCTTTTGCGTCAGGCCGGCTGGCAACGCCCGTTCGTAACGGCGGCTGCGCGCGGCGCGCTTCTGGTATTCCCGCACATGCTGGAAATACAGCGGGATCATCCACTGCTCGGTGGAGTTGAAGGCAACGCGATCATCGGCAACTGGAACCGTCGTGGTGGTCGCTGTCGGCTGTGGCACCGCGGCAGGCGGTGGCACCGGTGCGAGCAGGCTAGGCTGCAGCAGGCCGTCCTGGGCCGCGACCATACCTGGCAGCAGGAGCAGGGTGAGCGCGGCAGCGGCAAGAACGATGCGCATTAGGTTCAGACCGGCAGCGCGGCGGCGGCCGCATCCTTGGCGGCCTGCTCGCGCAGGATATCGGCCTTGCTGCGCTTGACGCTGGCCGATTTCAGCTGGCCGCAGGCGGCCATGATGTCGCGGCCGCGCGGCGTGCGCACCGGCGAGGAATATCCGGCATTGAAGACGATGTCGCTGAACTTGCGGATCGCCTCGTCGCTCGAGCATTCATACGGCGCATTGGGCCAGGGATTGAACGGGATCAGGTTCACCTTGGCCGGCACGCCCTTCAGCAGTCGCACCAGCTCCTTGGCATCGGCCGGTGTGTCGTTCACGCCTTTCAGCATCACATATTCAAAGGTGATGCGGCGCGCATTGCTCAGGCCAGGATAATTGGCGCAGGCGGCCATCAGGTCCTTGATCGGGTATTTCTTGTTGATCGGTACGATCACGTCGCGGATATCGTCGCGTACGGCATGCAGGCTGATCGCCAGGTTGACGCCCAACTCCTCACCGCAGCGCGCGATCATCGGCACCACGCCGGCAGTGCTGAGCGTGATGCGACGTTTCGAGATGGCGATGCCCTCGTTGTCCATCACGATCTTCAGTGCCTTCGACACATGGTCGAAATTGTACAGCGGCTCGCCCATGCCCATCATCACGATGTTGGACAGCATGCGGCCTTCCGGCGGCGAGGGCCATTCATTCAGGTGGTCGCGCGCCAGCATCACCTGGCCGACAATCTCGCCGGCATCCAGGTTGCGCACCAGCTTCATCGTGCCGGTGTGGCAGAAGCGGCAGGTCAGTGTGCAGCCGACCTGGCTGGAGACGCAGAGCGCGCCACGATCCTCTTCCGGGATGTGCACGCATTCGGCTTCTTCGCCGTCATTGAATTTCAGCAGCCATTTGCGCGTACCGTCGGTGCTTTTCAGGTCACGGCTGGCGCTCGGCCGGCCGACGCTGAAATGCTGCACCAGCCGCTCGCGCAGCTCCTTCGACAGTGTGGTCATGGCCGCGAAGTCGCGGCTGCCGCGGTAATAGACCCAGTGCCAGATCTGGTTGGCGCGCATCTTGGCGGATTTCTCCGCCTCGCCGGCGGCGATCAGTGCTGTGGCGATTTCGGCGCGGGTCAGGCCCAGCAGCTCCGTGCGGCCGTCGGCTACAGTCGCAATCGGTGCGCTGTCGCGTACGCCGACATCAGGAACCAAGGCAGACGAAAGGGTGGCAGCCGTATTGCTCATGACATCCCGGCCATGCCGCAGGCCTTGTCGATCGCCTGCAGCGCCGGGCCGAAGCCGCCCAGATCATAGGTGTCAGTGGTCTTGGTGCCGCGAGCGCTCTCGCCCTTCACCACCAGCGTCTTACCCTTGCGCAGGGCATCGACCAGCTTCTGGTCGACGGATGAATCGGCCGCCCAGGCGGCTTCCTGATGGGTGAACATCTCCACCGTGGTGCCGGCGACCACAGCCTGCGCCGGCAAGGTTTCCTTCAGCGCATAGCCGAAATAGATGCTGACCTCGTTGCGGATTTTATCCTTCGGCTTGTGCGTCACCAGGATGTAAATCTCGCCGCGCTTGGCGCTGGCCGGCTCTTTCTTCTGCGGCAGCGCGTGCAGGTAGCACAGCTTGGCGCCCTTGTCGGTATGCTCATAGGCATCCCAGCCGCTGAAGCTGCCTATCTTCTTGGTTTCCGCGGGCGCTGGCTTGGCCGCTTCCTGTTTCTTCTTGGCCTGAGCCAGGGCATCGCTGCCGGCGCCCAGCATCAGGGCGGGCACCAGGGCGGCGAGGGCGATCTGGCGCGCCAAAGGCAAGCGGCGCCCTTGACTGCGCAGAGACAAAAGCGGGCGCGAGGCGAGCATCGGGGCTGCGTATCGGATAGCCGTGTTGTCGGTCATGGCGGCGAACATAGCGGGGTGGATAATCGATTTCCACCCGATTTCATGGCGAGATCATGGCAGTGTGATGGGTGTTCCCTGCACGTTATCTAACCCTTTGGCCTTCTTGCCTTATCTCTTATCATGCAGCACCATCCCGGCATGAATGGGGACCCCCATGGATCGTGAACGGCAGGCGGAGCTGATGGCGGCGGTGGCCGGCAGCGGCGACCGGTCGGCGTTTGCCACCCTGTATGGGCATTTCGCCCCCCGGCTGAAGGCCTATCTGATCCGGCAGGGCGCGCCCGATGACATGGCCGAAGAGGTCGTGCAGGAAAGCTTGATCATGGCCTGGCGGCGCGCGGCAAGCTTCGATCCGGTGCAGGCCTCGGTCGCCACTTGGCTGTTTACCATCGCACGCAACAAGCGCATCGATCGCCTGCGCCGCGAAAAACGCCCCGAATTCGACCCCAACGATCCGGCGCTGGTGCCCGACCCCGAGCCGGCGCCCGACGAAGGCCTGGATGTCGCGCAGGATGAAACGCGTCTGCGCGCTGCGCTCGAGACGCTGCCGCCGGAACAGACCCGGCTGCTGCAGCTCGCTTTCTTCTCCGAGATGTCACATCGCGACATCGCTGAAAAAGAACAACTGCCGCTGGGCACCGTGAAATCGCGCATCCGTCTGGCGCTCGCGCGGCTCAAAACCCAGCTTGAGAGCGGCAAACCATACAAATAGCCCTCCTGTGCGATATTTTAGGCATCAATCATACGCGGTCAGGTTGCAACCCATTGAATCCGAATAGGAATTGCCTGACTGTCGGGTCATGTTACAACGCTCCGATTCGTTTGGTCGGGTTTAAGTCGAGTTTGCGTATCAGTGTCTACCGGCCACTCCCTGCCTTTTGCCGACGATCGTGTCCTGCTCAACCTGGCCGCTTATTGGTCGGCCAAGCGGGCTGGTCATCCTCTCCCGCCCCGCAGCGCCATCGATCCGCTCGACATGCCGCGCCGGCTGCTGCCCTATCTGGCACTGGTCGAGCCGACCGGCAAAGGCCGTGAAATCCGTTTCCGCCTCGTCGGTACCGAACTGGCGCAGCGCTTCGGCCGCGACGCCACCGGCAAGACCAGCACCGATCTCTACGGCGGCACCGAATACCTCACCTATCTCGAAGACATCTACGCCACCGTCTTCACCAAGGCGCAGCCGCTGTTCGTCGAAACCGTGCGGGTCTGGACCGAGGAAGGCCATGGCCGCGTCCGTCGCCTGCTGCTGCCGATGGCTGCGGAAGCGGGCAGCGAGCAGGTTGCTTTCGTACTCAGCGCATTGAGCTGGGCGCCGGCCGACAGCCAGGGCGGCCATCAGCCGCCAGCACCGCGCCAGCGCCTGATCGCGGTCGAAGCCCTGGAAAAGGGCGTGTTGCAGGCCACCTTCCGGGGCATGTTCGACGCGCCCTGAGGCCCGGTCGTCAGGGCATGCGGCGGAGCATGTAGCCCTTCAATATTATTGTATGTCGCCACGGCGGCTGCTCTTGATCCGGCGATCACCATCGCCGGAGCGGTCATTGGAGAACTCTGCCAACAAGGGCTTGCCGTTGCGCGACGATGCCGTGCTGATGTCGCTGGGGCGATATTGGTCGGCGCGTCGCCAAGGCCGTGCCATGCCCGATCGCGCCGACATCGATGCGCTGACTATGCCGCGCAAGGTGCTGCCGTATGTCGGCCTCGCGGAGCTCAGCGATGGCGGCCGTCAGATCAAATACCGGCTGGTCGGCACCGAGATTGTCAATCGCCTGGGCATCGACTTCACCGGCCGCTATGTCTCTGACGTGATGAACGGCAGCTATCGCCTCTACATCACCAGCATGTTCCGCGCCGTCTTCGAACATCGTGCCCCGCTCTATTCGGAAAGCACGTTTCGCTGGGAGAGCAGCAATACGTCGCGCACGCGCCGTCTGTTGCTGCCGCTGACCCGGGGCGGTGATCGTGTCGATATGGTGCTGATCGGGCAGACCTGGCCGCCCAGCGACCACACCGAGCAGCAGCCGCTCCTCTATGTACTGGACGGCGGGACCTTCGAGGAAACGCTGCGCCACGTCATCGACTTCCCCTAAGGTCGGATTCCAGCGCAATTGGCGGCGGCGTCGCACTTCTGTACAGTGCCTGCCAACACCAACAGGATGGCGCGCGCATGGACGACCCTTTCATCACCATCACCGGCGGATCGCTGATCATCTTGGTCATTCTGGCGGGCTGGTCGACGGTGCGGTATGAGCTGGATACCACCAACAGCTGGCGCATCGCCAAATACGCCACCAATGTGCTGTCGCTGGTGCTCGGCTTCGGCCTTGGCCAGGCGGTGGCGCTGAAGATTGGTGCGATGCGTGGCATTGCGCCGGACAATATGCTGCTCACCATCGTCGGCAGCTTTGTCGGCGCCTTCATCGTGATGTGGGCGGTGCAGATGATCGAATATGCGTTGCGCCGACATCACGGGCTGCCGCCGATGCCCTATCGGCTGGTGCGCTTCGACCTGTTCCGCTGGTAGTTATTTCAGGGCAGACGGATCAAACGAAAACAGCAACGGGAAAAACGTTTTCCAGCTGTTCCAGCGCTGCGATCCGGCCTCGCCCACGGCCCACAGCAATCCATCGCTGCCGCGCGTAAGGTCTTCCAGGCCCGCCATCGCCGCATATTGCGCCAGCACCGCGCCGGTCTGCGTGTCGATGCGATACAGCCTGCCTGTGCTGCCGTTACTGGTGCTGATCCACAGCCGGCCCTGCGCATCGAAGGTCGCGCCCTGCGCATGGAAGGGCAGCGGCAGGCTGCGTTCGGCCTGGGCTGCGCGGAACGGCTGTGTGGAACTGCCGAACAGCACGGCAGGATCGGCGGCAATCAGTCGCGCCGCCGCATCGTCGCGGCTGTAGCGGCCGAACCACAACAGGCGGCCGTCGAAAGCGAGAAAGCTGCTGCCCAGCGCCGGATCTTTCTCCAGCTTGCGCGGCGCGCCCACTGCCACGGCCCGTCCGGCCTGCAGCGAGCGCGGCAGGTCGAAGGCATAGAGCGCGCGGCCGCTGTCGGCAACGAACAGCAGGCCGCCATCCGGCGTGGCCGCAAGGCCGTCGGCATGGCCAATGCTCTCGGGCAGATCGATGCTGCCGATCACCGCGCCGTTTTTCGGGTCGACGGCGAAGACGCGCGCCGGTCCGCGATTGGTCTGTGGCTCGGTGCTGCGATAGGCGCCGACGAACAGCGTGTCCCGCGCCCAGGTCAGGCCCTGTGGCACATAACCCTCATTCAGTCCCGGCGCCCAGTAACGCTGGCGGATGGCAGAGTCGAGCGGCGTGGCCGACAGCGTGCGTTCGGTGTAGCGCGGTGCCTCGCCGCCCATGACCGCGATATTGGCGGCCTGTGCGGTCGGCAACAGGGTCAGGAACAGCAGGGTGGCAACAGGAAGGGTTCGCATCAAGGAACTGTAACCGCAGTCCGGCGGTTTTGTCTGCGTCGCTCCCTTGGCAAAAACCAAAGCGCTGCCTAAGTTTACCCCATGTCTGATACCGATGCCTGGCTCGAACGCCGCAAACTCAGCCGCCGCCTCACCTGGTGGCGCTTCATCGCCGTCGTCGCGGTTCTCGCCGTGACGCTGATCGGGCTGTATCGCCTCGATCCCGGCAACCTGATCCGCAGTCACCAGGTGCATGTCGCGCGCCTAGAGATCAGCGGCGTGATCGCCGAAAACGACTGGTGGATGGAAAAGCTGGAAGACGCTGCAGCCGATGACCGCGTGCGCGCGCTGATCCTGCAAATCAACAGCCCCGGCGGCAGCACCTATGGCGGCGAGGCGCTGTTCCAGGCGGTGCGCAAGGTCTCCGAGAAGAAACCGGTGGTGTCGGTGATCGGCACGCTGGGCGCCTCGGCCGGCTATATGGTGGCGATTGCCGGCGACCATGTGCTGGCGCGTGAAACCTCGCTGACCGGCTCGATCGGCGTGCTGTTCCAGACTGCCGAATTCTCCAAGCTGATGGAAAAGGTCGGCGTCAGTGCCGAGACCATCACCTCTGGCGCGCTCAAGGCCGAACCCAACCCGACCAAGCCGATGAGTCCGGCCGGCCGGGCCCAGATCCAGAGCATGGTGAACGAGACCCATACCTGGTTCGTCGGCCTGGTGGCCGACCGCCGCGACCTGCCGGTCGAAAAAGTGCGCCAGCTGGCCGATGGCCGGGTCTATTCCGGCCGCGCCGCCCTCGACAACAACCTGATCGACGCCCTGGGCGGCCTGCAGGAGGCTCGGGCCTGGCTGACCGGGCGGGGTATCCCGGCCGATTTGCCCCTCCGGGACATCCCTCCGGACCCGCCGGCCAGCATGCTCGATGGGCTGGGCAGCCGGGTCTTTGCCAGCCTCCTTGGAAAAAGCCTTTTTTCCGAAAGACTTAAGCTTGACGGCCTGACCTCGGTTTGGCACCCTGAGTAACGAACGAGGGGGCCCGCAGCCGCTGGGCTAAGGAAAACCGATGATCAAGTCCGAACTCATCAACCGTTTGGCCGAGCGTAATCAGCATCTGACTCAGCGCGACATCGAGCGCATTGTCGGCACGATCTTCGATGAGATCGCCAATGCGCTGTCGCGCGGCGATCGCGTTGAATTGCGCGGTTTCGGTGCCTTTTCAGTGAAGCGCCGGCCGGCACGCACCGGTCGCAATCCGCGCACCGGCACCGCCGTCGACGTGCAGGAAAAGTTCGTGCCCTTCTTCAAGACCGGCAAGGAACTGCGCCAGAAGCTGAATCTGTCCGCCAAGCAGACTGCCGACGCCGAGTAATTTTCCAGAGCGGGGGTCCGCATGCGCTTTCTGCGCGTTTTCCTTGGCGCCCTCCTTCTCCTGATCCTGGTGGTGTTTGCCGTCGCCAATAAAGGCGCGGTGACGGTCAGCGTCGACCCGCTGCCCTTCCAGATCGAACTGCCTCTGTATCTGCTGGTCTTCCTGGTGTTTTTCGCCGGGCTGGTGCTGGGCGTGATCACCGGCCGGCTGAATGCCTGGTCGGCGTCGCGTCAGAAAGCCGCTCGCCAGAAGGCAGCCGAACAGAAGATCGCCATGCAGAAGGCGGTTGCATCGCCCGATACCAGCGCGGGGCCCTTGCCGCCCGCGCCGCTGGTCTGACATGCGCTCTGTCGATGCCGTCGCCGTCCATGCGGCGCTGCCCTATGCGAAGCTGATTCCCCATCTGCGCGATGCCTTCCGCACCGGTGGCGAGGTGCCGCTGCGTAGCCATTTTCATATCGATGCACCGCAGGATGGCTTTGGCGCCGGCGGCGCTGGCGGCACCTTGCTGATCATGCCGGCCTGGCAGCCCGGTCGGCATGTCGGCGTGAAAATTGTCAGCGTCTATCCTGATAATTCCAAAGCCAGCCTGCCATCGGTGATCGGCGCCTATCTGCTGCTTGATGCGCGCACCGGCGCACCCAAGGCGGTGATCGACGGCGTGTCGCTCACCTTGCGCCGCACAGCCTGCGCTTCCGCGCTCGCTGCCAGCTATCTGGCGCGTAAGGATGCGCGGCATCTGCTGATGATCGGCGCGGGATCGTTGGCGCCGCATCTGATCCGCGCTCATGCATCCGTGCGTCATTACACCCGCATCGAGATCTGGAACCGCAACCGCGCCGGCGCCGAGGCGCTGGCCGACAGGCTTGGCGACCTCAAGGCCTCCATCGCGGTGGTCGATGATCTGGAAGCGGCACAGCGCGTCGCCGATACCATTTCCTGCGCCACGCTCAGCCGCGAACCGCTGGTGCGCGGTGGCTGGCTTCGGCCCGGCACCCATGTCGATCTGGTCGGCGGCTTCACGCCGCAGATGCGCGAGGCCGACGACGCCACGCTGTCACGCGGGGCTGTCTGGGTCGATACGCGTGAAGGCGCGCTGAAAGAGGCGGGCGATCTGGTGGTGCCGCTCAAGCATGGCCTGCTGAAGCCCGAGGATGTGCGCGGCGACCTGTTCGAGCTTTGCCGCAATGATGTCTTCGCGCGCAGTGGCGATGCCGAGATCACCGTGTTCAAATCGGTCGGCACTGCGCTTGAGGATCTGGCGGCAGCCGAGATGGTGGTGGAGAGTCTGTCGTGAAAGTCATTATTGTCGGCGGCGGCATCATGGGCCTCAGCAGCGCCTGGGCGCTGCGGCGCGCCGGCGCTGAAGTCGTGCTGATCGAGCAGGGCGCGCTGCCCAATCCGCTCGGCTCCTCGGTCGATCAGCATCGCCTGATCCGTTATCCCTACGGCGCGCAACGCGGCTATACCCGCATGGTGCGCCATGCCTATCACGCCTGGGACCGCGTCTGGCGCGATCTCAAGATGAAACTCTATGCCGAGACCGGCACGCTGGTGCTCAGCAGCCAGGGCGATGGCTGGGCCGCTGCCTGTGCTGAGGTCCTGAAAGAGGAAGAGGTCGAGCATTTGAGCTTTGATGCGGCGACCGTGGCCGGTCGCTACCCGATGCTGAACGAGGCTGGCCTGCAGGATGCCTTTTACTGTCCGTCGGGCGGGCTCCTGTTCGCCGAGGCGATCGTGGCGGCGTTGACCACGCATCTGCGTGACCGTGGCGTGAAGATCGCGACTGGAAAAACCGTCACCGCCGTGGATGCCGAGGCCGGCACTGTGACTCTTGGCGAGCATGGCGCGCTGCAGGCCGACCGCGTGCTGGTCACAGCGGGACCTTGGACTTCGAAGCTGCTGCCCGATCTGGCCACAGTTTCACGGCCGTCACGCCAGGTAGTGGTGTATCTGCAGCCGCCGCCGGATTTCTCGGCTGCTTGGTACAGCGCGCCGATGCTGCTGGAGATCGGCGAGACGAAAGGCTTCTACATCGTGCCGCCGCGCATCACCCGTGACGGCATGCGCACCGGTCTGAAGATCGGCGACCATCGTTTCGGTGCCACCGCCGATCCGTCGACAGATCGTGAGCCGACCGAGAGTGAGATCGCCGGCATCATCGACAATGCGCGCCATCGCATCGCCAATCTGGATGATTACAGGGTGGCGCAAGCCAAGACCTGCTTCTATGAGGTCGAGGCCGAGGAGCGTTTCCAGTTCCGCACGCTGGGTCCGCGCGCCTATGCCTTCTGCGGCACCTCAGGCCATGGCTTCAAGTTCGGGCCGCTGGCTGGCGAACTGATCGGCGATGTGCTGATGGATAAGGCTGAAGCCCTGACGACGGCGCAATGGCTGGCTGGCGATGTCGAGCGCGTGACGCTGACCGCCGATCACATCAATCCGGACGGCGCCATCAGCAGCGTGCCGGCATCCGCATCCGACAAGAGCGGGTAACGGCGCGGCTGGAACAGTTGGTAGTGCCACCATTCGTTTTTATAGAAGTCCCAGCCCGCGGCGGTCATGATGCCGAGCAGCAGCGCGCGGTTCCGCTGCTGCGCTGGGCTGATCTCCAGCACGCCATGGAAGGCGAGCGGCGTGAAGGCATCAAAGCCGGTGCCCATGTCGAGCTCCTCGCCCGCAGTATCCACCAGCGTCACATCCACGGCGGCGCCGCGCGAATGCGGCGAGCCTTTGCGTGGGTCGGCCAGGAAGGTCGGGTCGGGATTGTGGTTCCACAGCGCCCAGGCAGCCTCGGTCGGCCGGAAGGCGTCGAACACCTTCAGTCGCAGGTCCAGCTGGGCCGCCAGCGCAATGGCGTTTTTCAGCAGCTCGGCGGCTTCGGGATTGAGGAAACAGGCGGCGCGGCCGTAGATCGGCCTGCCCGTCAGGTTGTCGTCGGTGGCATAGCGCATGTCGATCAGGACCGGAAAATCGGGCGGCCTGATCTCGACCAGCGTGTTGTTGACTAGCTTGACCTCGCCGGGTCTGCTCTCGACTGGGGCGGCCATCGCTGCTACTCCATCACCATGATGAAGCCTTCCTACCATCGCCGGTCCGGCCCGTGAAGCTGCTGGCCATCGATACTGCGCTGAACGCCTGCTCGGTCGCCATCACGGACGGTGCGCAGATGCTGGTGCGCGTGGTATCGGCCGGCGGCAAGGGCCACGCCGAGCGGCTGCTGCCGCTGATCGAGGAGGCGCGGTTGCAGGCCGGCATCGAGCTGGCGGCGATTGACGGTATCGCGGCCACCGTGGGGCCTGGCTCTTTCACCGGCATCCGTACGGCGCTGGCCACCGCGCGTGGCCTGGGGCTGGCGCTGGATCGTCCGGTCTATGGCGTCACCACCACGCAGGCGCTGGCCGTGGCGGCAGCTGTGCCGGGTCGCGGTACGGTGGCGGTGATCGATGCCCGTCGCGACGAGGTGTATCTGCAGGTTTTCGCGTCTGACGGACAGGCAACCACGGAGCCGCTGTTACTGGCGCTCAAGGATGCAGCCGCGTTGCTGCCGGCCGAACCGTTGACGCTGGTGGGTAGCGGCAGCGCGTTGCTGGCCGAGACCTTCGGCCGCAGCGACCTGCATCTGTCGCCGGTCGCGCCCGATCCGGATCCGGTAATTGTGGCTCGTCTTGCCGCCGGCATGCCGAAGCCGCAATCCGCACCCGCGCCGCTCTATATCCGTCCACCCGATGCGGCATTGCCCAAGGTGCCGCAGCCCCGTGCGCTGCTGGCGGTGACGATCGAACCCTGCGGCATCGAAAGCGCTGCGCTGGTGGCGGCGCTGCATGCCGATGCCTTTCCCGATGCCGCCTGGACGGCCGAGAGCCTGCGCGATCTGACCGCGATGCCAGGCGCGCTGGCGCTGCTGGCGCGAACTGGAGATGCAGCGACGGGTGACGCGCAGCCCGTTGGTTTCGTGCTGCTGCGGCAAGCTGCCGATGAGGCGGAAGTCATCACGCTGGCGGTACGACCGCGTCTGCGCCGGCTTGGCGTGGCGCGCCGCCTGCTGGACGCGGGCTTCGCTGCGCTGAAGGCGCGCGGGGCCACGCGCTGTTTTCTCGAGGTCCAGTCCGACAACCGGGCGGCCCGCGGGCTGTACCTGGCGCTGGGCTTTGCCGAGGCTGGCCGCCGCGCCGCCTATTACCAGACGCCGGCGGGGCCGCGGGATGCCATCGTCATGCAGCGGCCCCTTTGAGTCCGCTGTAAAGTCCCGGTTGAAATGGCGGCAATCCAGCACGTTCTGATTTGTTGCGAATAGGCTGGATTTACACGGCCCGGCTCATAATTTAAGTATCGAGCCTGAGATTTACTTCAACGAATACTGGAGCTCGCCGATGCCGCAGTCCGCAGAGCGGTCGCAATTGCTGGCGCTGACCGCCCAAATCGTCGCCGCCCATGTCACCAGCAACCGGATCGAGACCGCCGCCCTGCCGGCCCTGATCCGTCAGGTCCATGCCACGCTGTCCGGACTGGTTGATGGCGTGGCTGGCGCGACGCCAGCCACGAGCCCTGCAACTGCGGAGCGCTTGCAGCCGGCTGTGCCGGTGAAGCGGTCGGTGATGCCCGACTACATCGTCTGCCTTGAGGATGGGAAGAAGCTGAAGATGCTCAAGCGCCATCTGATGAGTCATTACAAGATGACGCCTGAGCAGTATCGCGAACGCTGGGGTCTGCCGGCCGATTATCCGATGGTGGCACCGAATTACGCCCTGCAGCGACAGGTGCTGGCCAAGAAGATCGGCCTGGGCAAAGGGCGTCGTCGCTGACGCGGTGCCGGCCGGCACTGCTGGACTGGGCCGGTGGCCGCACGGTATTAACGAATCCGCCTGATTCGCAGCCTATCCGGTGCGTTTCATCGGCGGGATGACCGTGCTAAGGTCGGCTCGCAGGGAATTTCAACCAGAATAAGGGCGTTCGGCGAACATGAGCAGCCGCCTCGAACAACTTTGCGAACAACTTGGCATGCGGATGACCGACCAGCGGCGGGTGATCGCCCGGGTCCTGAGCGCGTCGCACGACCATCCCGACGTGGAAGAGCTGCATCGCCGCTCGGTCGCTGTCGACCCTCGCATCTCGATCGCAACCGTCTATCGCACCGTGCGCATGTTCGAGGAGAACGGCATTCTCAGCCGCCTCGATCTCGGCGACGGCCGCGCGCGCTATGAGGAAATGCCCGAAGCGCATCATGATCACCTGATCGATACCCGCTCGGGCAAGATCATCGAGTTCAACGATCCCGAACTCGAGGCGCTGCAGGAAAAGATCGCGGCCCGCCTGGGTTATCGCCTGGTCGACCACCGGCTTGAACTGTTCGGCGTGCCGCTCGAAGACAAGGACAAGAAGAAGGGCTGATCGCTCAGCGCTTCCGACATCATGACAGCCCGAGCTATTGCGACGCTCACCGTTTTCCTTGTCTGGACGGTGCTGCTGATCCCCGTGCAGATGCTACTGCTCCGCCTGGGCAGTCCGCTCATGCGTCGCCTGCCGTATTTCTATCATGTCTCGATCTGCTGGCTGCTGCGCGTGCGCGTGCGCACCATCGGCCGGCCGTCGCAGGCCGCGCCGACGCTGTTCGTGTCCAACCATATCTCTTGGCTCGATATTGTCGTGCTGTCGGCGGTGTTGCCCGAAGTCAGCTTCATCGCCAAGCGTGAAGTGAACGAGTGGCCCTTCTTCGGCACGCTGGCGCGGTTGCAGCGCACGGTGTTTGTCGAGCGGGAGAAACGCGCACGTACGGCCGAGCATCGCGACGAGATGGTCGAGCGCCTGCAGAATGGCGATCGCCTGATCCTGTTCCCCGAGGGCACGTCGTCCGACGGCCTGCGCATCCACAATTTCAAGTCGGCCTTCTTCGGCATGGCCGAACATCCGGTGAAGGGCCGTCCCCTGACGGTGCAGCCGGTCAGCATCGGTTATGCGCGCCTCAATCACATGCCGGTCGGCCGGCGCTGGATGCGGCTGTTCGCCTGGGTCGGCGACGAGGATCTGGTGCCGCATCTGTGGCGCTTCCTGAAGGCCGGCCCCAGCGAGGCAGTGGTGGAATTCCACGAGGCCGTCACCATGGAGCAGTTCAACTCGCGCAAGGGCATGGCGGCCTGGTGTCACCAGCGCGTGGCCGAAGGGCTGAGCGACATTAATGCCGGCCGCGAATTGCCCGGCCCGCGCACGCCGCCGCAGCTCAAGATCGAAGCGGCCCCGATCCCGGCCGAAGAGACATCCTGAGCAGCAAATTGTGATCGCCTCCAGGCCCCTGCCGGCGTGGCGGGGCTGGTCTTTGCCCTGATAACTTGATAACGGTTCGCATCTGGTAGTATGCAGGCGCGAGCGGCTTTTGCAGCAGGATCACGACAGGCTGAAGCTTTATCTGACTCATCGGTCGGCGCTGGTGGACTATGCCACGCCGCTGACCGGCAGCCGCGCCCAGGCCGAGGATGTGGTCCAGGAAGCTTATTTCCGCTTTGTGCCGCAGGGGCCGGATGGCGCGGCACCGGCGGCGGAAAAGCCATTGCCGTATCTCTACCGAATCGTGCGCAACCTGGCCTTCGACCTGCTGCGCCGCACCGGTGCGGAAGACCGCCGCGCCGCACAGGCGGCGTTGCTGGGCGCTGGCCTCGCGATGCCGGGGTTGGATGAGGTATTCATCCGCCGCGAGGAGCTGCGCCGCGCCGCCGATGCGCTGGCCGAACTGCCCGAACGCACCCGGCTGGCCTTTGATCTGCACCGCTTCCAGGACTGCACCTTCCAGCAGATCGCCGACCGCCTCGACATCTCGGTCACCAGCGCCCACCGGTTGGTGCGCGATGCCGTCATGCATGTCACCCGGCGTCTGTCCTCAGGCGAGGGCGGATAGCCGATGGAAAATTTCAGCCCCGCACTCGTCTACTGAATATGACCGCAGAGTCCGCCCCGCTCGACGACCTGTCGCTGGAAGATGCGACCGACTGGCTGTTTCGCCTGCGGGCGCAACCAGACGACGTTGCCCTGCGTCGCGCCTTCGATCGCTGGCTCGCCGCCGATGCTAGCCATGCTGCAGCCTGGCTGGCGGTGCAGCGCAGCTGGGCGGTGACCGGCCATCTGCAGCCGGCCTCCAATATTCATGCCTTCCCGATGAGACGGCCGCGTCGTATCGCAGCCGTGGTTGCAGCGCTAGCGGCCTGTCTGGCCGTCGTGCTGGCGCTGCCATCAGTGCAGACGCGCCTGCGTGCCGATCAAGTCACGGCCGCCGCCGAGAATCGTGCCGTTTCGCTTTCGGATGGGTCGACCGTCACCCTGGGCGGCGATAGTGCGATCAGCACCGATGTGACCGTCAGCCATCGCCGCGTCGCGCTGCTGCGTGGTGAGGCGCATTTCGAGATCGCAGCCGATCGCCTGCGCCCCTTCGTGATCGCCGCCGATACGGTGCAGGTCACGGTGATCGGCACGGCTTTCGATGTCGGCATGACCGACAGCGCGATCGCGGTCTCGGTGGCCAGCGGGCAGGTGCAGGTTCAGTCACCCGGTGGCGAGATCATGCAGATGCGGCCGGGCGACCGTATCGAGATCGACCGTCGCTCAGGGGCAGCGGCGATGGCGCGGCTGTCGCCTGCCGATGTCGGCGCCTGGCGCGAACGACGGCTGGTGCTGCATGACCGGCCCCTGCGCGACGCCATCGCGCAGCTGGAGCGCTATCATCGCGGCGAGATCATGGTGCTGGGCAATGCGCTGCCGCCGGCGCTGGAGCGCCAGCGCGTCAGCGGCGTGTTTGACCTTGACGATCCGGCCCGTGCGCTGCGCGCCCTGCTGGGCAGCGCCGGACCCGAACTGCGGCAGGTAACGGTTCACGAGATAACGCCTTATCTCATTGTTTTGAATAATTAATTTCAAATCGCGATTTAATTTTGCGGTGTCGCGGAAAAACCGGCATCCACCTTCGTCCTTGTACCGTACTGCAAATGCAACGCGTTTGCGTAATTTGGCGGCATGACGGTTCTGGGGGCGACGATGCGGATCATGAGAACAGGCCTGCTGGCGACAGCATTGGCGGGTACGGCTGTGGCGCTGTCGCTGGCGGCGCAAGCACAGACCGCGCCCCTGCAACTGGCCCAGGGCAATCCGCAGCAGGTCGCCTTCAGCATCGAGGCCCAGCCCCTGCCGCAGGCGCTCACCGCCTTTGGCCGGCAGTCAGGCTATCAGGTCTCCTTCGATCCGCAGGGCTTCAGCAATCTGCAGGGTGCGCGCGTCAGCGGCACGATGACGCCGGAAGATGCGCTGCGCAGCCTGCTGGCCGGCACCGGCGTCACCTGGCGCTACATCGAGGCACGCAGTATCGCCCTGACGCTGTCGCCGCGCAGTGACAGTAATACATCCGTGCTGCCGACGCTCAGCGTGGAAGGCAGTCGTGCCCGCGATCTCGAAACCGCCTTCAGTCCGGTGCAGGGCTATCTGGCGCGCCGCAGCGCCACGGCGACCAAGATCGACACACCGATCATGGAAACGCCGGCCTCGATCCAGGTCATCCCGCGACAGGTGTTCGAGGAGCAGGGCGCGCAGAGCCTGAAGGACATCTACCAGAATATCAGCGGCGTGCAGCTGGCCGGCAACACGCTGAACGCGCAGACCGAAGTGCTGCCGATCATCCGCGGCTTCGAATCGCCGGTGCTGCTGCGCAATGGCATGCGATCCACCCAGGTTGGTTCGGTTGATCTGGGCAATATCGAGCGCGTCGAAGTGCTCAAGGGACCGGCCTCGATCCTCTATGGCACTCTGCAGCCAGGCGGTATCGTCAATTACGTGACCAAGCGGCCGCAGGATGTACAGAGCAGCACGGTCGAGCAGCAGGTTGGATCCTACGACTTCTATCGCACCTCAGCGGATACCACTGGTCCGCTGACCGAGAACGGGTCGATGCTGTATCGCGTGAATGCGGCTTACACAAGCAGCAATTCCTTCCGCGATATTGTCGAACTGGAGCGCACGGCTTTTGCCCCCACTCTGCTGTGGCGGCCCAGCGACAGCACGGAAGTGCTGTTCGACGCGTCCTACATGCGCGAGACGCAGCCTTATGACAGCGGCATTCCACTGACTGCCGATGGCAAACCGATGGTGGCCAAGAACGCCTTTTTCGGCGATTCCAAGCTCAGTGGCCGCGACTTGCGGGACTATTCCACCAGTTACCAGCTCTCGCATGATGTCAATTCGGTCTGGACGCTGCGCAACCAGATCCAGCTGCACCGCGCCAATGCGTCGAATGAATCGCTACGCGCTCGCGGCATCACGGGCAATCAGTTGCTAATGCGCTATCAGAACGAAGATCGCCAGGACGACGAAATCCAGGCGGTGCTGGACGCAACGGCGAAATTCTCCACCGGCCCGATCGATCACACTTTCCTGGTCGGCACCGACGCCACCATGCAGGACACGCTGACCCTGCGGTTTCGCGTGAACACTCCGAACTTCAATATCAGCAACAGCCCCAATGTCAGCTTCAATCCGCCGGGGTTGCAGCCGAAAGAAGAAGTGAAAAGCTCCCAGCGCTGGGTCGGCCTTTATGCGCAGGACCAGATGGCTCTGCTTGAGGATGGCCGGCTGAAGCTGTTGCTGGGCGGCCGGTATGATGCCGTGCATCAGGAGAACCGTGTCGATAATGCGATCTCGCCCGATGTGAACGAACGCGAGCTCACCGGTCGCGCCGGTCTGCTGTATGAATTCACCAAGCAGTATTCCAGCTATGTCAGTGTCAGCCAGTCCTTCCGTCCGCAGACACCAGGTACGCTGGATATCAACCGCAAGACAGTGACGCCCGAGCGCGGCCTGCAATACGAGACTGGCGTGAAGGGTTCATTCTTCGGCGACAAGCTGACCGCCACTGCATCGGTCTTCGAGATCGAGAAAACCAATGTTGCGGGCCAAGATGCTGCACAGACCGCGCTGACCGGTTTTGCCGTTTCCACCCCATCCGACCAGCGCAGTCGTGGCTTCGAATTCGACGTGATCGGCGCCCTGACCCCGCAGATCAACATCATTGCCAACTATGCCTATACCGATACCGTGATCCTGAAGAGCGTGCCGCAGCCGGCTACGGTCGGCGGCCCGATCGGCGGCGTGCCGAGCAACATGGCGCGGCTGTATATGACCTATGATTTCAACGAAGGCCCGCTTGCCGGTTTCGGCTTCGGCGGGGGGCTACGCTATGTCGACACCAGCAGTGCGCAATTCGCAACCACGGTGAAGCTCGCACCCTACACGGTCTTCGATCTCGGCGCCTGGTATAAATGGGAAACCGTGAAGCTGGGCCTGAGCCTGCAGAATCTGTTCGACGAGGACTACATCGTGCGCGCCAGCGATCGCAACATCGCTCATTACGGCGCGCCGCTGACGGCCATCGCTTCGCTCTCGGTCACGTTCTGACTGACGGGGCTGTGGCCGGATGACACGCAAGGGGCTGTACCGCATCCACGCCTGGATCGGCCTCAACCTCGGGCTGTTGCTGTTCGTCATCTGCTTCTCGGGAACGGTTGCCGTCTTCAGCGCCGAGCTGATGTGGCTCAGCGATCCGACCCTGCGCGTCACGGCGCCGGTGCCAGATGCAAGACCGGTCTCCTGGCAGGCGATGCATGACGCGGTGGCGCAGGCGCATCCGCTCGGGCGCGTGGTGTATCTGCATGCGCCGCGCGGCGAGGGCTGGGCTGCCAGCGCCACTATCGCTTACTCGCCGCAGGATTTTCGCACCGTCCTGATCGATCCTTATACCGGCACGGTGCAAGGCCATCGCAGTGACTTCGGCCTGGCCAGCTTCCTGCGCATCTTCCACAAGCAGCTCTATGCCGTGCCGTCAGTGCATGGCATGCATGGCACGCTGATCACCGGTGCGCTGGCGATCCCGCTGCTGGTGACGGTCGTTGCCGGCCTGCTGTCGGTCAGCCGCTGGTGGCGGGCGCTGGTCACGCTGCGCGTCGGGCGTAGCCCGCGGCTCTTCTGGTCTGACCTGCATCGCGCCAGCGGCCTGTGGTCACTGCTGATCGCGGTGCTGATGTGTCTGACCGGCATCTGGTATTTCGCCGAGATCGTTCTCGACCGCACCGGGTTGTTCCCAGACGAAATTCGCCCCACGCGGTTGCAAGCCGAACAGCTTCGCCAGCGTCCGGCCGATCTGCTGCCGCTCGATCTCGATGCCGCTGCGGCAAAGGCCCAGGCAGCCTATCCCGCGCTGGTCATCGAGCATATCCGCGTGCCGGTGCGGCCGGGCGATACGCTGGGCCTCACCGGCCAAGCCGAAGCCTGGCTGGTGCGCGACCGCGCCAATGGTGTCGAGCTTGATCCCTATAGCGGTGCGGTGCTGAACATCCGGCGCGGCGCGGCCTTGCCGGCGCTGGAGCGCTGGGCCGAAACCGCCGACCCCCTGCATTTCGGCACCTTCGGCGGCGTGGCGACGCGCATTCTCTGGCTGGTCGCCGGACTGGCGCTTAGCGGCGGCATTCTCGCCGGCCTCTACAGTGCCTGGCTGCGCCTGCGCCGCAACGGACTCGTGCTGTCGAAAAATCCGCTCTCTGCCGCGCTGGTCGTGCTGCCAACGCTGTTGCTGCTGCTGATCAGCATTCATGGCACCCTGGTCTATGGCGTTGTGCGTTCCAGCATCTCGACGACGCCGGCCTTCGTCGCGACGCTGAGCCGCCTCGACATCGGCGGGCATCCGGCCACGGTGTTCTGGCACGAGCCGGCGCCATCTCCATCGGTCCTGCAGCTCGCTGTGCAGTTCGACGGCCCGGCGCAGCCGAATTTCCGTCAGGCCCTGCTTTGGATCGGCTCCGAGGATGAATCTCCGGCTCAGCCCCCGGCCGGCCTGCGCCCCGCCGTGCGTCTGGTCGACCGGTTGATGGCGCAGTCCACGCTGCCCGATTGCGCGCCGCACTGCCGTCTCACTATCGTGATCGAATCCTGGGATGGCAGCTGGCAGCAGGCGGTACTGGCCTTCGATCCGCACCGGCCGGCGCCGGTTTTCATCCTGCCGCCCGCCAGCGGCATGACCTGGGGCGAAAAGGGGGCGGTAGCCGGTTTTATTCTCTGCCTGCTGGTTCCTCTGCTGGGCTGGATTCGCCTGCATTGGCCGGCCCGCCGGCAGGCGGATTTGTTGCCGCAACCTGATGAATTGGCCGGCCTCCATCGTCATAATCATTAGGGGTGCGCCAGCCAGCCAGCCGTTGCCAGCCAGCCGTCGCCCCCGTCGTTTGGGCTGTGCTGGCCGGGTTTCGGCCGCACAGCCCAGACGCCCCTTGGATAACTCATTGATTCTCCTGTGAAGAATCTGTGACGCAGTGTCCCCTGCGCCCCGGTTGCCCTTGGTTTTTGGGCCCCGGGATGGTAGCGTGGGTGTGTCGGAAACGAATTCTTAAGGAGCGTCTGGGGCGTCGTCAGGTCGAAGGCCCGCCCCGCTGAAACCCGGATTTGGCCAAGAAGCTGTTCATCAAGACCTACGGCTGCCAGATGAACGTCTACGACTCCGCCCGCATGGCGGACGTGCTGGCCCCGCTCGGATACGCCAAAACCGATTCGCCCGAGGATGCCGACATGGTCATCCTCAACACCTGCCACATCCGCGAAAAAGCCGCCGAGAAGGTCTTCTCCGAGCTTGGCCACTGGCGCATCCGCAAGGCCGAGGCCCAGAAGCAGGGCGGCGACGTGACGATTGCCGTCGCCGGCTGCGTGGCCCAGGCCGAGGGCGAACAGATCAACCAGCGCGCGCCGTTTGTCGATCTCGTGGTCGGCAGCCAGGCCTATCACAAGCTGCCCGAACTGCTGGCCCGTGCCGAGCGTGCCCGCGTGAAGCACAGCGGAGGCCGCGGCCTGCTGGAAACCGCCTTCCCGGTCGAATCGAAATTCGACCATCTCCCCAACGAGATTTCTGCTGCGCCCGGCCCGGTTGGCTATCTCGCCGTGCAGGAAGGCTGCGACAAGTTCTGCACCTTCTGCGTCGTGCCCTATACGCGCGGCGCGGAATATTCGCGGCCGGCCGAAGCCATCATCAGCGAGGCCTTCCGCATCGCCGAAACGGGCGTGCAGGAGATCGCGCTGCTCGGCCAGAATGTGAATGCCTGGCATGGCGAGGGCGCCGATGGCCGCAGCTGGTCGCTGGCGCAACTGCTGAAAGCGCTGCAGGCCCGCGTGAATGCGCGGTATCCCCATATCCGCTGGCGCTACACCACCTCGCATCCGCTGGAAATGACCGACGACCTGATCGCCGCCCATGGCGATCTGGAAATGCTGATGCCCTTCCTGCACCTGCCGGTGCAGGCCGGCTCCGATGCGGTGCTGAAGGCGATGAATCGCCAGCATCGCGCCGAGGATTACCTGCGCATCGTCGACAAGCTGCGTGTTGCCCGCCCTGATATCGCGCTGGCAGGCGACTTCATCGTGGGCTTCCCCGGTGAAACCGACCGCGATTTCGAGGCGACGCTCGATCTGGTGCGCCAGGCGCGCTATGCCTCGGCCTATTCCTTCAAGTATTCCGTCCGTCCCGGCACGCCCGGCGGCCTGATGCCCAACCAGGTGCCCGAAGCGGTGCGCAGCGAACGCTTGCTGGCGCTGCAGGCGCTGCTGCGCGAACAGTCGACCGACTTCAACCGCGCCTGCGTGGGCCGCGAACTCGATGTGCTGTTCGATCGCCCTGGCCGCCCCGGCCAGGTGCTGGGCCGCTCGCCCTATCTGCAGTCTGTCATCGTGGAGGACGCCGCATTGCAAGTCGGCGACCGCGCCATGGTCACCATCACCGCCGGTCACGGCAGTTCCATCGACGGGCAGATCGCTCGTCGCGAGGCAGCATGAGGATCGATTGGACGCAGCAACGAGGCCAAAGCCTGTGAGCGATGCACGCGGCGCGGATAAGACGGCAGCCGATCCCATCATTCTGGATTTCGAGGACAATCGCCTGCTCGCGCTTCTGTTCGGCGAGCATGACCGCTACCTCGCCCGCATCGAGGAGCGCCTCAATGTGACGGTGGCCTCGCGCGGCAACCGGCTGATGATCACCGGTTCAGCCGATGGGCAGGCGCAGGCTCGCAAGATTCTCACCGATCTCTATCGCCGCCTGGAAAGCGGCGCCGAGATCGAGATGGGCGATATCGATGGTGCAATCCGCATGACGCAAGGGGTTCCAATGAATGCTCCAGTGACGGCGAAGCTGCGTGACAAGGCCGAGTTGGTTCGCGATGACCGTCCGGTCCCCGATGGCGCGGTGCGCACCAAAAAGCGCATCATCCTGCCGCGCTCGCATACGCAGAAACTCTACTTCGAGGCGCTGCAGAAGCATGAATTGGTCTTCGGCCTCGGGCCGGCCGGCACCGGCAAGACCTATCTCGCCGTCGCCATGGCGGTGAACATGCTGCTGGAAGGCCGCGTCGACCGCATCATCCTGTCGCGTCCCGCCGTCGAAGCCGGCGAACGCCTAGGCTTCCTGCCGGGCGACATGCGCGACAAGATCGATCCCTATCTGCGTCCGCTCTACGACGCGCTCTACGACATGTTGCCGGCCGAACGGGTGGCCAAGGGTCTGGAAAGCGGCGAGGTCGAAGTCGCGCCGCTGGCCTTCATGCGCGGCCGCACGCTCGCCAACGCCTTCGTCATCCTGGATGAGGCGCAGAATACCTCGCCGGTGCAGATGAAGATGCTGCTGACCCGCCTGGGCGAGAATTCGCGCCTGGCGGTGACGGGCGATCTGTCGCAGATCGACCTGCCGATCGGCGTGCCGTCCGGTCTGCGCCATGCGCTGGATATTCTGGATGGGGTCGAAGGCATCTCGTTCGTGAAGTTCGGGGAGGCCGATGTGGTGCGCCATCCCCTGGTGACCAAGATCGTGCGCGCCTACGCCCAGAAAGAGCAGCAGCTCGATCTCGGCGCCGATGCCATCCGGCCACGGCGCTAAAACAGGATTATCCAGGTTCCGTCATGCCCGCAGGCCCCAGTATAGAGATCGATATCCGCATTGCCGCGGCCGGCTGGCGCACCGCGTTGCCCGGCGCCAATGCGGCGATCCGCAAGGCCGTACAGGCGGCGCTGAAATCCGAACTGCCCAAAAAAGCTCAGGTGGCGCTGAGCATCCTGCTCACCGAAGACGCCGAGATGCGCAAGCTCAATGCCGGCTGGCGCGCCAAGGACAAGCCGACCAACGTGCTGTCCTTCCCGGCGGAGACCGCCGTCGATCCGTCGCGGCCGCCGCCCTATCTGGGTGACATCGCGCTTGGGCTGTCGACCTGTCGCCGCGAGGCGCGCGAGCAGGGCAAGGCCTTTGCCGATCACGTGACGCATCTGACCGTGCATGGCGTGCTGCATCTGCTGGGCTATGACCATATGGACGACGACCAGGCCGAAGCGATGGAGCCGCTCGAAACGGTGATCCTGGCGGCCATGGGCATCGCAGACCCCTATGAAGTGATCGATAAGAAAACCAAAAAGCCTGTTGTGAAGAAAAAGAAGAGTGCCGTGAAAAAGAAGCCCGCGACCGGCCGGTCGCAAAAGAAAAAGCCTGTGCCTGCCAAGGCTAAGAAGAAAGCCGTGAAGAAGAAAACCGCCAAGCGGAAGCTTGCGAAATGAGCGAGACCCGTGAGCATGCCGGCAACGGCACGACTTTCTGGCGTCGCCTGCTAACGCTGTTGCGCGGCCGCGATGAATCCTTGCGTGAAAGCATCGAGGAATTGCTCGAAGAGCATGCCGAGGATAGCGCCACGCCCGAGGAGAATGCCGAGCGGGCGCTGCTGCGCAACGTTCTGGAGGTGGGCGAACTGCGGGTTGGGGAAATTCGCGTGCCGCGCACCGATATCATCGCCGTCTCGGCCGAGATCGAATTCGAGAAGCTGCTGAAGACCCTGGTCGATGCTGAGCATTCGCGCCTGCCGGTCTATCGCGGCTCGCTGGACGATGTGATCGGCATGATCCATGTCAAGGACGTGCTGCCTTACCTCGCCGGCCGCAGCGGCTTTTCCATGGACAAGATTCTGCGCAAGCTGCTGGTGGTGCCGCCGTCGAAATCGGTGCTCGAACTGCTGCGTGAAATGCGCGACAACCGCACCCATATGGCGATCATCGTCGACGAATACGGCGGCGTGGATGGCCTGGTCACCATCGAGGACCTGGTCGAGCAGATTGTCGGCGAGATCGACGATGAGCATGACGAAAGCGTCGGCGCCATGCTGGTCCAGCGCGCCGATGGCGTGCTGGAAGCGCATGGCCGCTGTCCGGTCGAGGATCTGGAAGAAAAGCTCGGTCGTCCGCTGCTCGATCCGGAAGAGGATGAGGAAGTCGATACCGTCGGCGGCCTGATCGTCTCGCATCTGGGCCGCGTGCCGCTGCGCGGCGAGCTGGTCGAGCATCCGGCCGGCCTCGCCTTCGAGGTGCTGGACGCCGATCCGCGCCGGGTCAAGCGCGTGCGCATCCGCGTGCAGGCGCCTGAATCCAGCGCCGATGCAGCCTGATCCCTGACATGAATCTGCGTGTGATGCCGGCCACTCTGGCGGGCCTGGACGGTTGGCGGCGTTATGCGTTGGCAGTCGTATTGGGCGTGGCGCTGGCCGGCGCGCAGGCGCCGGTCTCGGCCTGGCCGCTGGCCTTCATCGCCTTCGTTGGGCTGTTGCTGATGCAGCAGGGCGCGCGGCGCTGGATCAGCTATTTCACCGCCTTTGCATTTTCCTACGGCTATTTCGTCGCCGGGCTTTACTGGATCGGCATCGCCTTCTTCGTCGATGCCGAGAAATATGCGCTGCTGCTGCCGCTGCCGGTGCTCGGCCTGCCGCTGCTGCTGGCGCTGTTCCCGGCCTTCGGCCTGTGGCTGGCGCAACGCGCCGCCGGCCATCATGCCGCGCGCTTCATCCTGCTTGCGCCGTTCGGCTGGCTGGCTGGTGAATTTCTGCGCGGTCATCTGCTGACCGGCTTCCCGTGGAACCAGGTTGGTGCCGTCTGGGGCGCCTGGCCTGCCACCATGCAGCTCGCCGCCTTCATCGGCGAACCGGGCCTGGGCCTGCTCACCATGCTGGCGGCGAGTGGACTCGCGCTCGCGCTGCTGCCGGCGCTCGCACCGCGCCGTCGCATGATGGCGCTGCTGCTGCCTGTTGGCTTCGCCCTGCTGCTCGGGCTGGGCAGCCTGCGTTTGCCGTCTGCGCCGGTCGACACCGTGCCCGACGTGCAGCTGCGCCTGGTGCAGCCGAGCGTGCCGCAGACCAACAAGTGGCGCGACGACCTGCGCCAGCAGCATCTGCAGGAGCATGCAGCCTTAAGCCTGAAGCCGGCCGCCATTCCGCCCACGCATATCATCTGGCCGGAAACCGCATTGCCCTATCTGCTGGATGAGGAAGGCCCGCTGCGCGACGGCCTGTCGCGGCTGCTGCCGGTCAAATCCGGCGCGCTGATCACCGGCGCACCGCGCCGCATGTTCGATGCCAAGGGCCAGATGGTGCTGTTCAACAGCGTGTTCGCCGTCGACGCCATGGGTTTGCTTGCCGGCGTATACGACAAGCTGCATCTGGTGCCCTTTGGCGAATATCTGCCGTTTCGCAGCATCCTGCGGCCGCTTGGCCTCGATGCGCTGGCTGCCGGCAGCATCGATTTCTCACCCGGCTTCGCCGCCGCGCCGCTGAATTTCCCCGGTCTTCCGCCGGTGCGTGTGCTGGTCTGTTACGAGGCGATCTTCGCCGACGAGATCAGCGATGATACGGCGCCGCGCCCGGGCCTGCTGCTCAATGTCACCAATGACGGCTGGTTCGGCCGGTCCTCCGGTCCCTATCAACACCTTGCTTCCGCACGCTTTCGTGCCGTCGAGCAGGGCCTGCCGCTGGTGCGTGCCGCCAACAACGGCATCAGTGCGATCGTTGATCCGTATGGCCGCATAACGGCCAGCCTTGGCCTGGATGAAATTGGTACGGTCGATGGTGCGTTGCCAAAAGCGTTGCCGGATTATCCGCCTTACGCGCGTATCGGCGACATACCTTTGCTCGCATTGTCACTATTGCTTCTCATCTGTTGCTTTGTGGCGGAACGTCGCACCACAAAGCATTGACCGCAGCCATAGCCGCGGCCTTTAATCCGCCCCTCGTTTTTGGTTACGCGTTGCGTGAGGGCAGTTCAGTGACGAAGAATTCAGTCGACGTGCATGTCGGCAATCGTTTGAAGTTGCGCCGGACCATGGTCGGCATGAGTCAGGATAAACTCGGCCAGATGGTCGGGCTGACCTTCCAGCAGATCCAGAAATACGAAAAAGGTGCCAACCGCATCGGCGCCAGCCGACTGTTCCAGTTCGCCACCATCCTCGACGTGCCGCCGGCCTATTTCTTCGATGGCCTGGAGGGCGTCCCGGTCGCCAACCGCGACGGCCGGGTGCTGGCCGCCGCCGTGCCGGCCGATAGTCCGGCTGCATCCTTCAGCCGCGAGGATGTCGAATTGCTTCGTGCCTTCCATGGCCTGCGCCAGCCCGGCCTGCGCCGCCGCATCATCGAACTGGTCTGGGCGATGGGCGGAAATGAGCTCGGAGACTCACCGGAACCAGCTGTGGAACCGGCAGAGGCCCCCATTCGGTCACGCCATTCCGCTTGACCCCCGCGTCAGGCTCTGCGAAATAACCGGACTTTTCCCGTTTTCCAATCCCGGCGTGCGCCAAACGCCGGTGCGGGGGCGGGCTGACAAAAAGCCTGGGGCCGGTTGGCGCGGTCTTTGAGGAGATAACACGTGGCGCGTTCTTCCTATCTGTTCACCAGTGAATCGGTGTCTGAAGGTCATCCCGACAAGGTCTGCGACCAGATCTCTGACGGTGTGCTGGATCTCTTCCTGAAGGAAGACCCCTATGCCCGCGTTGCCTGCGAGACGCTGGCGACCACCAACCGCGTCGTCATCGCCGGTGAAGTGCGCGGCCCGAAGAGCCTGGTGTCCAAGTCGGGCGCCGTGAACAAGAAGAAGATCGAAGAGGTGGCGCGTGCCACCATCAAGAAGATCGGCTACGAGCAGAAGGGCTTCCACTGGAAGACCGCCAAGATCGACGTGCTGCTGCACGGCCAGTCGGCTGACATTGCGGTTGGCGTCGACGCCGCCGGCAACAAGGACGAAGGCGCCGGCGACCAGGGCATCATGTTCGGTTACGCCACCAGCGAGACGCCGGAACTGATGCCGGCGCCGCTGCAGCTCTCGCAGAATATCCTGAAGGCGCTGGCCGATGTCCGCCACAGCGGCAAGGAGCCGCTGCTTGGCCCCGACGCCAAGAGCCAGGTCACGCTGCTCTACAAGAACGGCAAGCCGACCGGCGCCACCGCTATCGTCGTCTCGACCCAGCATGCGCTGAAGGACAAGAAGGGCCGCGTTCTGGAAAGCGGCGACATCAAGCGCATTGTGAAGCCCTACGTGCAGAAGGTCATGCCGAAGGGCTGGATGTGCGATGACGAGCATTTCTACGTGAACCCGACCGGCCGCTTCGTCATCGGCGGTCCGGACGGCGATTGCGGCCTCACCGGCCGCAAGATCATCGTGGACACTTACGGCGGCGCGGCTCCGCATGGCGGCGGCGCCTTCTCGGGCAAGGACCCGACCAAGGTTGACCGTTCGGCCGCGTATGTCTCGCGCTATCTGGCGAAGAATGTCGTTGCTGCCGGCCTGGCTGACAAATGCCTGATCCAGCTGTCCTATGCCATTGGCGTTGCCTATCCGCTGTCGGTCTATGTCGACACCTTCGGCACCGGCAAGGCTGACGAGAACAAGATCGCCAAGATCCTGCAGGAACTGGTGAAGCTCAGCCCGCGCGGCATCCGCGAGCATCTGAAGCTTAACCGCCCGATCTACGCCCGCACCGCTGCCTACGGCCATTTCGGCCGCAAGCCGGAAAAGGACGGCGGCTTCTCGTGGGAGAAGACCGATCTGGTCAAGGACCTGAAGTCGGCCTTCAACGTCCGCTAAGGGCGTCTACGAGGTTTCGTGACTGACGAGTATGATGATGCGGCCGCGCCACGACGTCTGATTTTTGGACGTCGGCGCGGCCGCAAACTTTCCCCCACCCGCGAAAACCGTTTTGGCGACTGGCTGCCGCGTGTGTCGATCACGCTGCCGGCTCCCGGCGCCATGCTCGATCCGGCGTTGCTGTTCGCAATGCCGAAGAAAGCCTACTGGGTCGAGATCGGCTTTGGCGATGGCGGGCATCTGTTTGCGCTGTCGCAGCAGTATCCCGATGTCGGCTTTATCGGCATCGAGCCCTATGAGCATGGCGTTGCCAAGCTGGTCATGCGTATCGCCGAGCGCCACGAAGGCGGCGATGCACGCGACAACATCCGCATCCTCACCGATGACGCGCGCCTGCTGCTGAAAGCGTTGCCCGACAACAGTGTGGCGCGCGGGTTCACGCTGTTCCCCGATCCCTGGCCGAAGAAGCGCCATCAATGGCGCCGCATCGTCAACGCCGACACGCTGGCCGACTGGTCGCGGCTGATCCCGTCCGGCGGCGAACTTCGCGTCGCCACCGACGTTCCCGATTACCAGCGCTGGATGCTGCGCCATATCCTGGCCGAACCGCGGTTCGACTGGCAGGCGGAGAGCAGCGTTGACTGGCTGACGCGACCGGCCGACTGGCCGCCCAGCAAGTACGAGCAGAAAGCCATCACTGCCGGCCGCACGCCGCATTACTATCGTCTGCACCGGGTCTGAGTTTTCTTTCCTCCCCCGAGTAAAGAGGGCGCGCGCCGATGCTGTTTCGCCTGTTTGCCGCCGCGGCCATGGCCGCCATCGCCGCCACCTTGGGGATGATGGTGGTCCGCGTCATCCTAAACCCTCTGATCCCGTTCGATCCGGCCGCGACCGATACCCTGTTGCTGCATCACCTGGGTCTGGGCCTGACCGGCAGCCTGCTGATGTTGCCACTGCTCCTGAAGGCCGGGGCCGGGCTTCGGCAGGGGGTGCAGCTGGGCGGTGCAATTTTCCTGGTTTTCTGCCTTTTACCGTGGCTTGCCCAGCCCCATACCTCGCCCGGCCAGCTACCGGCCAGCCTGGCACTTTGGCTGTTTTCCGTGGCTGCAAGCACGGCCGGCCTGTGGCTGCTGCGCTGGCCGGACTGGCAGCGCCGCCTGGCAGGCCTGATGCTGATGGCGCTCCCGTTGCTGCTGGGCCATGTGCTCGCCGGCCGGCCCGACACCCTGACCACGCCGGGTTTTGGGGATGCCCGGGACCCAGGCATTGCGGTCTGGCGCGACCTCGCCCTCAATCTGCTGTTCTGGCTGCTGCTGGGGGCCGGATCGTCGCTGTCGGCGCGCCGGCTGCTGGCCCGCAAGGTCCCTCCCAAGGGCGAAACCGGGACCGAAACCGGCGCCTGAAAACCACGCGCCCGGCGGGTCTGCCAAGGGGGCGAAAAGCCTTGCATTGGTGGAATTTGCCGCTATAACAGCCTCCGACATAGCTGGCCTGGTCCATGGTCGGATCGGGAAGGGGACATGGGCCAGCCGGCCCATTTTTTGTTTCTACGGGGTCAGCCGGATTTCCCGGCCCCGACCAGCCAGGCTGACCGCCCGCAGAAATGCATTTTCGACGCTTTTAAGGACTCTGCGCAGGCATGGATGCTGCGACCCGGATTGCCGACCTGATTGCGCCCACGCTCGAAGCGATGGGCTTCCAGCTCGTGCGGGTCAAGCTGATGGGCACCGAGCGCCCCGTGCTGCAGATCATGTTCGAGCGCGACACTGGCGGCGCGCCCCATGACGGCGGCGTCACGGTCGACGATTGCGCCGATGTCAGCCGCGGTGTCAGCGCCGTGCTGGACGTGGAAGATCCGATCGCCAGCGCCTACCGGCTTGAGGTCTCGTCGCCCGGCATCGACCGCCCGCTGACCAAGGCGGCCGATTACGAGCGCTTCAAGGGCTTCGCCGCCAAGGTCGAGCTCGGTCGTCCGCTGGATGGCCGCAAGCGCTTTGCCGGCCGCATCGGCGGCCTGGCTGGCGATACGGTGGTGCTGAAGGACGAGGAGAAGGGCAACGAGGCGCGTCTGCCCGTGGCCGAGATCACCAGCGCCAAGCTGATTGTCACCGACGACCTGATCGCTGCGGCGATGGCGGCTCGTCCGGCGGCGAACTGAAATTTTTGAGTCTGTGACCAGGTAAGGTTTCGAGGAACAGGACAATGGAAACGGTGACCAGTTTCAACCGGATCGAGCTGCTGCAGGTGGCCGATGCCGTGGCCCGCGAAAAGGCTATCGAGCGCGATGTCGTGCTGATGGCGATGGAAGACGCGATCCAGAAGGCGGCGCGTTCGCGCTACGGCCTGGAGAACGACATCCATGCCGAGATCGACCGCAAGTCGGGCGAGATTCGCCTGGAGCGCCATCTGCAGGTCGTCGAGAAGGTCGAGAACGACGCCATCGAGATCGGTCTGGTCGAAGCGCAGCGCCGCAATCCGGACGCCCAGTCGGGCGACGTGATCGCCGAGCCGCTGCCGCCGATCGATTTCGGCCGCATCGCCGCCCAGACCGCCAAGCAGGTGATCGTGCAGAAGGTGCGCGAAGCCGAGCGCGAGCGTCAGTACAACGAATACAAGGACCGCATCGGCGAGATCGTGAACGGTCTGGTCAAGCGCGTCGAATACGGCAACGTCACCATCGACCTGGGCCGCGCCGAAGCGATCCTGCGTCGCGACGAGCTGCTGCCGCGCGAAACCTTCCGCCAGGGCGACCGCGCGCGTGCCTACATCTACGACGTCCGCCGCGAGCCGCGCGGCCCGCAGATTTTCCTGTCGCGCTCGCATCCGCAGCTGATGGCCAAGCTGTTCGCCCAGGAAGTGCCGGAAGTCTATGACGGCATCATCGAGATCCGCGCCGTCGCCCGCGACCCGGGCAGCCGCGCCAAGATCGCCGTCTTCTCCAACGACACCTCGATCGATCCGGTCGGCGCCTGCGTCGGCATGCGCGGCAGCCGCGTCCAGGCGGTGGTCAACGAGCTGCAGGGCGAGAAGATCGACATCATCAAGTGGTCGCCCGATCCGGCCACCTTCATCGTCAACGCGCTGGCCCCGGCCGAAGTGGCCAAGGTCGTGCTCGATGAAGAAGCCAATTCGGTTGAAGTCGTGGTCCCGACCGACCAGTTGTCGCTGGCGATTGGCCGCCGCGGCCAGAACGTGCGTCTGGCCTCGCAGCTGACCGGCTACGACATCGACATCCTGACCGAGGAAGAAGAGTCCGAGCGCCGCCAGAAGGAATTCCGCGAGCGCAGCCAGCTCTTCATCGATGCGCTGGATGTCGACGAAACCCTGGCTCAGCTGCTGGTCACCGAAGGCTTCACCAAGGTCGAGGAACTCGCCTATCTGCCGGTGGAAGAGCTGGCCGAGATCGAGGGCTTCGACGGCGACATTGCCCACGAGCTGCATGAGCGTTCGGTCGAGTATCTCGACAAGCGCAACAGCGAGATGGAAGCGAAGCGCAAGTCGCTTGGCGTCACCGACGATGTGGCGGCAATCGAAGGCCTGACCCCGCCGATGCTGGTCGCTCTGGGCGAGAAGGGCGTGAAGACGCTCGACGACCTCGGCGACCTGGCCGGCGACGAGCTGCAGGAGATCGTCGGCGAAGGCATGTCGAACGAAGACGCGAACACCATCATCATGGCGGCGCGTCAGCACTGGTTCGACGGCGAGGAGACTGCGGGCGACAAGGCGTAAGCCTGTCGTCCGGCGTGAATTGAAGGCTGTCGAAGCCATGCCGCAGCGCCGTTGTCTGTTGACCGGCCAGCGCGCGGATGAAAACAGCCTGCTGCGTTTCGCCATCGATGCGGCGGGCGTGGTGATGCCGGATCCGGCGCATCGGATCGGCGGTCGCGGGCTCTGGCTCGCACCGACGAAGGATGCGGTGGCGACGGCGGCGGCCAAGGGCATGTTCGCCCGGGCGGCGAAACGCAAGCTGCAGGTGCCAGCCGATCTGGCGGCCCGCAGCCTGGAAGCCTGGACGGCGCATGGCGCTGCCCAGGTGGCGAAGGCCCGGCGTGCCGGGCTGGTGGTGACCGAGGCGGATGCGGATGACGCGGTGTTGTCCGTCGATGCGGCGGTTCTTGGTTGCGGGCGGCTGGCGCTGAAGCGCACGCCGTTCGGGTTGCGCATGGCGGCCGATCTGGCGCTGCTGGCGCGGCTGGTTGTTTAAGGCCCACCCGGGCCATAGGTAATGCATCGCAGGATGCGTTTTTTGTTTTTTGCGGTAGGCGGAAGCGGACTGTATGAGCGACGTGAACGAGCAGGACAAGGACAAGGCAGCGGCAAAGCCCAAGCGGCTTGAGCTGAAGAAGACGGTCGAGACCGGTCAGGTCCGCCAGAGCTTCAGCCATGGACGCACCAAGGCGGTGACGGTGGAAGTGCGCAAGAAGCGCACCATCGTTCCCCCGGGTTCGGCTGCCGCCAAGGCTGAGGCCGCTCCGGCCGCCGCCGCGCCTGCCGCTGCGCCCGCTGCGACGCCGGCGGTCAAGACGCCCGCGCCCAGCGTGCATGTGCCCTCGCGCGCCGAGATCATCGCCGAGCATGACGCCGCCCAGGCGGCCAAGGCTGCTGAAGAGGCCGCCGCCGCTGCCGCCCGCGCCGCCGCCGAACCGGCGCCCGCGCCCAAGGCTGCTGCGCCTGCTCCGGCCGCGACCACGCCGGCTGCCGCGCCGACCGCCCGCATCGTCGAGCCGTCGCGCACCGGCCCGCGGATGACCGCGCAGCCGACCGGCGACTCCCGTCCCAATGCCCGCACCGAACGCACCGAGCGCGGCGCGGAACGCCCCGGCGCCGCCGCGCGCCCGCAGCGCACTTCCGGCATGGTGCTCAAGCCGATGTCGGACGAGGAGAAGCAGGCCCGCGCCCGCAATGACGATCTCCGCAGCCGTGTCGGCGAAATGCGCCGCGTGGCCGAAGAGGGCATGCGTCGTCGCATGGACGACCAGTCCAAGATCCACGCCGAGCGCGAGGCGGCCCTGCGTCGCCAGGCCGACGAGGATGCTCGCAAGAAGGCCGAGGATGACGCGCGCAAGAAGGCCGAAGCCGAAGCGGCCCGTCGTCTTGCGTCGCCCGAAACCACCGGCACCGAAGCGTCGCCCGGGGTTGCGCCCACCGGCGTACGCCCGGCGATGGACGAGGAAGAGGACGGCGGCGCCAAGCGCCGCACCGGTCCGGGTGGTACCAAGATCGTGCCGGCCAAGCCGGCCACGCTGCGTCCGGGCAAGGACGGCGCCGAGCGCCGTACCGGCAAGCTGAGCGTCACCAAGGCCCTGGATGACAACGAACGCGTGCGTTCGGTTGCTTCCTTCCGCCGCCGCATTGAACGCGAGAAACGCGCCCATAATCAGGGTGCCACGGAGCAGCAGAAGATTTTGCGTGACGTCGTCATTCCTGAAACGATTACGGTGCAGGAGTTGGCCAACCGTATGGCCGAGCGCGGCGTCGACGTCGTCAAGGCGCTGATGAAAATGGGTGTGATGGCCACCATCAACCAGACCATCGATGCCGATACGGCCGAACTGATCGTCAGCGAATTCGGTCACCGCGTACAGCGTGTGGCGGAATCCGACATCGAACTGGGCCTGGGCGGCGAGAAGGACGAGGACGCAGTGATGCAGTCGCGTCCGCCGGTCGTCACCGTCATGGGTCACGTCGATCACGGCAAGACCTCGCTGCTGGATGCGCTCCGCTCGACCGATGTGGTCAGCGGTGAAGCCGGCGGCATCACCCAGCATATCGGCGCCTATCAGGTCCATCTGAAATCGGGCAAGGCGATCACCTTCCTCGACACCCCTGGCCATGAAGCCTTCACGCAGATGCGCGCCCGTGGCGCCAAGGTCACCGACATCGTCGTGCTGGTGGTTGCCGCCGACGACAGCGTGATGCCGCAGACGGTGGAAGCCATCCATCATGCCAAGGCTGCCGGCGTGCCGATCGTCATTGCGATCAACAAGTGCGACAAGCCGGCTGCCAATCCGCAGAAGGTGCGGCAGGAACTGCTGCAGCACGAGATCGTGGTCGAGCAGATGGGCGGCGAAGTGCAGTCCATCGAGGTTTCGGCCAAGACCAAGGTCGGCCTGGATGCGCTGGAAGAAGCCATTCTGCTGCAGGCCGAAATCCTCGATCTCAAGGCCAATCCCGACCGCCGCGCCGAAGGCGTGGTGGTGGAAGCCAAGCTGGAGCGCGGCCGCGGTTCGGTCGCTACCGTGCTAGTTGCGCGCGGCACGCTGCATGTCGGCGATGTCTTCGTGGCCGGCAGTGCCTGGGGCCGCGTGCGCGCCCTGATCGACGATCACGGCAAGAACGTCGTCTCGGCCGGTCCGGCCGTCCCGGTCGAAGTGCTGGGTCTGCAGGGCAATCCGGAAGCCGGCGACGAGTTTGTCGTCGTCGACAACGAGGCCCGCGCCCGCGAGGTCGCCGAGTTCCGCGAGCGCAAGCAGCGCGCAGCGCGCTCTGCCATCTCGGCTCGTGGTTCGCTGGAGCAGATGTTCTCCAAGATCCAGGCCGGCGAAGCCAAGGAACTGCCGATCGTCATCAAGACCGACGTGCAGGGCTCGCTGGAAGCGATCCAGGCCGCCGTCAACAAGCTCGGTACCGAGGAGGTGGTCGTCCGCTTCCTGCATGGCGCCATCGGCGGCATCAACGAGTCCGACATCTCGCTGGCCGGCGCCTCCAAGGGCGCGGTCATCGGCTTCAACGTCCGTGCGTCCAAGCAGGCGCGTGAACTGGCCGAGCGCGAAGGCGTCGATATCCGCTACTACTCGATCATCTACAACCTGATCGACGACCTGAAGGCGCTGCTGTCGGGCATGCTGGCTCCGACCATCCGCGAGCGCTTCCTCGGTTACGCCGAAATCCGCGAGGTGTTCAACATCTCGAAGATCGGCAAGATCGCGGGTTGCATGGTCACCGAAGGTCTGGTCAAGCGCGGCGCCAAGGTGCGCCTGCTGCGCGATAACGTGGTCATCCACGAGGGCGCGCTCTCGACCCTCAAGCGCTTCAAGGACGATGCGCGCGAGGTCAAGCAGGGCATGGACTGCGGTATGTCGTTCGAGAACTACAACGACATCCAGGTCGGCGATGTGATCGAGTGCTTCGAACTCGAGAGTGTGGCGCGCGAGCTGTAAGCCCGCGCGTCCGTCTCTGTTTCGGGGAGAATCCGTCATGGCGCAGCGTAAAAGCAGCGGCAGTGGTAAGGGCAGCAGCCGGGGCGATCTGCCCGGCGGCCGCAGCCAGCGTCAGCTGCGCGTCGGCGAGGAGCTGCGCCATATCCTGTCGGATGTGCTGCGTAACGGCCATTTCCGCGATCCCGATCTGGTCGACCTGGTCGTCACCGTCACCGAGGTGCGCGTCAGCCCTGACCTGAAGGCGGCCACCGCCTTCGTCATGCCGCTGGCCGGCAAGGATGCGCCCAAGATCATCGCTGGTCTGAATCGCGCCACCGCCTATATCCGCACCGAGGCGGTGAAGCAGATCAACCTGCGCGTCGCGCCGCAGTTTTCCTTCAAGCTGGATCACAGCTTCGATGAGGCCGCGCGCGTCACAAAGCTGCTGCAGGGTCCAGCCGTCCGCGCCGATCTCGAAAAGCCCGCGGATTCCGAGGAATGAAAAAAAGAGGCCGCCCGGTCCATGGCTGGGTGATCGTCGACAAGCCGCTGGGGCTTACTTCGACGCAGTGTCTCGCCAAGGTCCGCCGTCTCACCGATGCGGCCAAGGCCGGTCACGGCGGCACGCTCGATCCGCTGGCCAGCGGCGTGCTGCCGATCGCCTTGGGTGAGGCCACCAAGACCGTCAACTGGGTGATGACCGCCGGCAAGACCTACCGCTTCACCGTGCGGTGGGGGCAGGGCACTGAAACCGACGACGCAGAGGGCCCGGTCATCCAGCAGTCTGACCTGCGCCCCGACCGCGCGGCCATCCTGGCCATGCTGCCCAAGTTCACCGGCGAGATCATGCAGCGGCCGCCGCCCTATTCCGCCATCAAGGTCGATGGCCAGCGCGCCTATGACCTGGCCCGCGCCCAAAAGAAGATCGGGGGCGAGGCGCCGGAGCTGGCGGCGCGCCCGATCCGTATCGATGCGCTGCGTCTGGTCGACTGTCCGGACCCCGATCATGCGGTCTTCGAGGTCGATTGCGGCAAGGGCGCCTATGTGCGGGCGTTGGGCCGGGATTTTGCTTTATATTTAGGGACTTACGGGCATATCACGGCCCTGCGGCGCACCCGGGTCGGGCGCTATGTGGAAAAGGCGGCCTTTTCGCTGGATTCACTGGAGGAACTATGCCAAAAGGACGCCGCGCACGCGTATCTGCTGCCGATTGAAACCGCGCTGGACGACATCCCGGCCCTGGTTCTGACCGGCCCGCAGGCTGACCGCCTCAGACACGGCCAGCCTATCAAGATCGCGCTGACGGCCCCCGGACTTCCGCCGGAAGGCGAACTTCTGGCCATGGCAGACGGCAAGCCCGTCGGTCTGGTCGAACGTCTCGCCGATGAAGTCCGACCGTTGCGTTTGTTCAACCTATGATGTCGCGGAGTTAGATCATGACCATCACTGCCGACCGCAAGACTGCTGTCGTTTCGGAATTTGCCACGAAGAAGGGCGACACCGGTTCGCCGGACGTCCAGGTGGCCCTGCTCACCGAGCGCATCAACAATCTCTCTGAGCATTTCAAGACCCACAAGAAAGACGTGCACTCGCGTCGCGGCCTGCTGATGATGGTCAGCAAGCGTCGCAGCCTGCTCGACTATCTGAAGCGGACTGACTCGGCCCGCTACGACGCGCTGATCCAGCGCCTGGGTCTCCGCAAGTAAAGATTATGGCCGCTGCCGCGAAGCGAATCGCCAGCAGCCGTATTCCGGATACGATGAACCACGCCCGCTCCCGGATCGCCGGGGCGGGCGTTGTCATGTCATCGTAGGCCGGACCCATGGCCGGTGGCATCGGGATGGACTCGATGCGCCGGTTCGCCGCGTGCGACTGATCTGAATTCAGTCGTGCCGGCCGGGCGGGAGGCGATGGGCGCCGTCCCGCCAGGTGCCTAGGTCAGGGACAGTCCGAAGGACCGAGGGCGCCGAGGAAGGAAGAAAAGACATGTTCAATATCCACAAGACCGAACTGATGTGGGGCGGCCGCAAGCTCACCATCGAGACCGGCAAGATCGCCCGTCAGGCCGATGGCGCCGTGATGGTCACCTATGGCGACACCATCGTGCTTTGCACGGCGGTGGCCGCGAAGACCCCCAAGCCGGGCGTCGACTTTTTCCCGCTGACCGTGAACTACCAGGAAAAGACTTTTGCCGCCGGCAAGATTCCGGGCGGCTTCTTCAAGCGTGAAGGCCGTCCGACCGAGAAGGAGACGCTGACCTCGCGTCTGATCGATCGCCCGATCCGTCCGCTGTTCGCCGATGGCTTCCGCAACGAGACCCAGGTCGTCGCCACCGTGCTGTCGCACGATCTGGAGAACGATCCCGATATCGTCGCGCTGGTTGGCGCCTCTGCCGCGCTCACCATCTCGGGCATCCCCTTCATGGGTCCGATCGGCGCCGCCCGCGTCGCCTATATCAATGGCGAATACGTGCTGAACCCGACCAAGACCCAGCTCAACGAAGAGGGCAACAAGCTCGACCTCGTCGTCGCCGGCACCGCCGACGCCGTGCTGATGGTTGAGTCGGAAGCCCAGCAGCTGCCGGAAGACGTGATGCTCGGCGCAGTGATGTTCGGTCACAAGGGCTTCCAGCCGGTGATCGAAGCCATCATCGGCCTGGCCGAGCGCGCCGCCAAGGATGCGATGCCGCTGCAGGCCCGCACCGGTTACGAGACCGCCTTCAAGAAGCTGCAGGATTCGGGCATCGAGGCCGAACTGCGCAAGGCTTATGAAGAGAAGGTCAAGCAGGCCCGCTACGCCAAGGTCGGCGAAGTGAAGGCGAAGGCCAAGGCGCTGTTCGCCGAGGGCGAAGCCAACCCGGTCGACGTTTCCGATGCCTTCAAGCATCTGGAAGCCCAGGTCGTGCGCTTCAACATCCTCGACACCGGCCTGCGCATCGACGGCCGCGACACCAAGACCGTCCGTCCGATCGTGTCGGAAGTCGGCGTGCTGCCGCGCGCCCATGGCGCCGCGTTGTTCACCCGTGGCGAAACCCAGGCGCTGGTTGTCACCACGCTGGGCACCGGCACCGATGAGCAGATCATCGACGCGCTGGATGGCGAATACCGCGAAGCCTTCATGCTGCACTACAACTTCCCTCCTTACTCGGTCGGTGAAGCCGGTCGCATGGGTTCGCCGGGCCGCCGCGAAATCGGCCATGGTAAGCTGGCCTGGCGTGCGGTTCGTCCGCTGCTGCCGGCGAAGGAAGCCTTCCCCTACACCATCCGCGTCGTCTCGGAGATCACCGAGTCGAACGGTTCCTCCTCGATGGCCACCGTCTGCGGCACCTCGCTGGCGCTGATGGATGCCGGTGTGCCGCTGACCGCTCCGGTCGCCGGCATCGCCATGGGCCTGATTCTGGAAGACAAGCGCTTTGCCGTGCTGTCCGACATCCTGGGCGACGAGGATCACCTCGGCGACATGGATTTCAAGGTGGCCGGTACTGAAGCGGGCGTCACAGCCCTGCAGATGGATATCAAGATCGCCGGTATCACCGAAGAGATCATGAAGGTGGCGCTGGAGCAGGCCAAGCATGGCCGCGTCCATATCCTGGGCGAGATGGCCAAGGCGATGTCGCAGAACCGCAGCGGCGTGAAGGAAAACGCGCCGCGCATCACCACCATCACCGTGCCGAAGGACAAGATCCGTGAAGTGATCGGTTCGGGCGGCAAGGTGATCCGCGAGATCGTGGAAAAGACCGGCACCAAGATCGACATCGAGGACGATGGCACGATCAAGATCGCCTCGTCGGATCCGGCCGCTTCGGATGCCGCGATCCAGTGGATCAAGTCGATTGTCTCGGAGCCCGAGGTCGGCATGATCTACAAGGGCAAGGTTGTGAAGCTGGTCGACTTCGGCGCCTTCATCAACTTCTTCGGCAGCCGCGACGGCCTCGTGCATGTCTCGGAAATGGCGCCCAAGCGCGTCAACAAGCCGAGCGACGTGGTGTCGGAAGGCCAGGAAGTGCGCGTCAAGGTGCTCGGCATCGACGAGCGCGGCAAGGTTCGTCTGTCCATGAAGGTGGTCGATCAGGCCACCGGTGAGGACCTGTCGAACAAGCCGCGCGGCGAAGACGAGGCCGCCCAGGCCGAATAAGCCTTCAGGCAATGGATTACGGAAAAGGCCGGGAGTGATCCCGGCCTTTTTATTTTGCTACGACGGATTTTCCAGCGGCGCGATGATGCGCTTGTAACGACCGTCGCTGCGCAAGGCGCGGTAGGCGGTGCGCAGCCGCGCCACTGTCTCGCCTGGCATGTTGCTGGAGGCCGCGATCCAGAACGGCAGCACGGCGAAGGTCTCGCCATCCTGCAACTCGGCCGGATCGAAATCCAGCATCTTCCAGGTGGCGCGCGCCACCGCGCGCGGTGCAAACCAGCCGTCGATGCGGCCGGCGCGCAGCAGGCGGGCAATATCCATCTCGTTGTTGCTGGGTTCGATATCGGTGATGCCGAAGGATTGCAGCATGCTCTGCAGCTCCGAGCCGCGCATGACATTGATGCGTCCTAGTCGCCGCGCCATCTCCAGGCTGTTCACCACCGGCGAGCCCTTGCGCGTCAGGAACACGGCGCGGTCGCTGAACACTTCGCCGATCCAGATGTATTTCTGTTCGCGCGGGGGCGTGCGCAGGAGCGCCGGATACAGCACGCCACCCTGGTCCAGCGCCATGATGGCGCGCTGGAAGGGCAGGATGCGCACCGTGGGGTCGATGCCGGCAGCGGGAGCGATCTGCTTCAGGATATCGACAGCGGGGCCAATGCCCAGGCCGTCTCGCTCGGCTACATAGGGCGGCCGGGCGGCACCGATGATCTGGATGCCGCTAGATGCAGCCTGGTCGCCGCCACCCGGCTGGGCGGCAGCCGGCCCGGCCGCCAGCAGCAGGCAGGCCAGGATGGCGAATGCCCTCCACACGATTGTTTCCTTCCCCGACGAAACCGGGGCCAGCTTACGGCAAGTCCTATTCTGGTCACGGGTTTTTTTGGCTTTGGGGCGTCATCGCCATTGCGCTGCCTGATTCCTGCCGCTTTTCTGCGTTCATGTTGTAATAGGTGATTCTGCATGGAGCTGACCCCATGAAGACCCAGTCGTCCGCCATCCTGGCCCTGTTCATGAGCGCCGCCTTCTTGGCCGCGCCGGGCTTTGGCGTATCTGGCTTTGCCCTGGCCCAGACCCCGGCCGGCGATCAGACCGGCCAGGCGTCTGACGGCACTGAGGATATGGCCGACGGCGCCACCATCGTGCGCGGCCGTTATACGGCGGGCGAGACCAAGGCCGACTGGGAAGCTGCCGTGCAGAAGGGCAAGCCCGAGCGCATCGCCGAATGGCGCGACTACGGCCAGAACGGCAATGCCAATGTGATCTTCTCCTTCCATAACGGCGATCTGATGCATTATGGCGAGCATGGCCAGCGCCGCGGCGGTCAGGCCGGCTCGATGGACGGCATGCGCAAAGTCGAGCTCAGCCTGTCCTTTGCCAATGGCAAGTATACCGGCGGCAAGAAGACCATCGACGGCATCGAGACCGAACCGACCGAGGCCGAGATCCGTGGCGCCAATATGCAGGCGCTCGCCGCGCTGGAGCGTCTGGCCGGGTCGAAATCCGCCTGGCAGGAAACCCGTGGCTCGGGCTTTTCCATGAATTCGATTCCGCAGCCCGCGCCGGCGACCCCGGAAGCGCGCAAGCTGGCGGGCGAGGGCGGTGAGATCGTCTTCCGCTGCTCCGACACGCTGCATGCCGTGCTGGGCGCGGCGCAGGACCGTCTGGTGGTGGAGACCGCCGGTCGCGATCCGGTGGTCTTACAGCGCCAGCAGCCTGGCGCGCGCTTCGATTATTTCGGCGCCGGCTGGGGCGCGGAACGCAGCGGCGAGGAATTGCGCCTGCAGGATGCCAGCGGCCGCGGCCAGCTCTGCCGCATCGTCTCGGCCGGGGCGCCGCCGTCTTCGGTGCCGCCGCAGGAACAGCAGCAGCGTCAGCAACCCGGTCAGCCCGGCGCGCTGGAGCCGCTGCCGAGCATGACGATTCCCGCCGGCCGGAATTAGCCGGTGCGCAATTAATCTTTCTTCGCGGCGACGCTGAACACGGCGCTGGCCTTGCAGGCCACCGTCTCGCCAATGCGCAATTCCATGGTCACCGTGATGTAGCGGCCCTCGCGCGTGATGTCGGTGAGGTGGCCCTCCAGCCAGGCGCCCATCGGTGCCGGCCGCTTGTATTCCATGCTCATCCGCGCCGTCCACATCACCACCGCGGGATCGCGGTGATGCACGAAGGCGGCCATGAAGGTATCAGCGAGTGTGGCGAGGAAGCCGCCATGGCCGGTGCCATGCCGGTTGGCATGCTTGGGCCGCACATGCAGGCCGTAGACCGGATCACCGTCGTTCCCGGGATCGCGGACATAGATCTTGCCGAGGCTGCGGAAGAAGGGCGAGACCGGTGGCAGCACGGCAAAGCCGGGTGGCACCGGAGAGGGCTTGGAACGACGGGTCATGAAACCGTGATGGCCCATGCAGCCGCCGAAGGCAAGCCATGCAGCCAAGGCAATGATGCTGGGCAAAACTGCAGGCAAAAAGAAGAGGGCGATCTAGGGGGAGATCGCCCTCTAGGGGGTATTCATTGGGGGAGGAAATAGGAAAACGAAGCGACTCTGCAAAATCTCTTCGTATCCCTGAACCAGCGCGACTCTGCAAAATCACGCCGCTTCATGATCCCTATATAGCCCGCCCCCGCCTAGCGCGCAGTGACGGCGGTCACGAATCCTCGGCAACCGCCGGTTTCAAGCAGAACCCCATGAAAACTAACGCTTGCGCAAGCGCAACAGCAGCGGTGTCACCAGCAACAAAGCTGCAATAATCAGCAGGGTCAGGCTGAGCGGACGGGTAACGAAGGTGGACAGGTCGCCGGCCGAGATGGTCATCGCGCGGCGGAATTCCTGTTCAGCAAACGGCCCGAGGATCATGCCGATCACGGTCGGCGCGGTGGGGAAATCGAAGCGCCGCATCAGGTAGCCGACGCCGCCGATCAGATACAGCAGCACCAGGTCGATGGGCGACTGGCTGATGCCATAGGTGCCGATGGTGGCAAACACCAGGATGCCGCCATAGAGCCAGGGCGAGGGGATGGTGAGGATCTTCGCCCACATGCCGGCCAGCGGCAGGTTCAGCACCAGCAGCATCACGTTGCCGACATAGAGCGAGGCGATCAGGCCCCAGACCAGCTCGGGCTGGTTCTGCAGCAGCAGCGGGCCGGGGTTGATGCCGTAGGACTGGAAAGCCGAGAGCATGATCGCGGCGGTGGCCGAGGTCGGCAGGCCGAGCGCCAGCATCGGCACCAGCACGCCGGCGGCGGATGCGTTGTTGGCCGCTTCCGGCCCGGCCACGCCCTCGATGGCGCCATGGCCGAATTCTTCCGGATGCTTGGAGAGTTTTTTCTCCAGGAAGTAGCTGACGAAGGTCGGCACTTCCGCGCCGCCGGCCGGCAGCGCGCCGAAGGGGAAGCCGAGGAAGCTGCCGCGCAGCCACGGCTTCCACGAGCGCTGCCAGTCTTCCTTGGTCATGAAGGCGCGGCCTTTCAGCGGTACCAGCGTCACTTCATCCTTGGGGCGCCCGGCGAGATACAGCGTCTCGCCGACCGCGAAGAGTCCCACGGCGACGACGATCACATTGATGCCGTCCAGCAGTTCAGGCAGACCGAAGGTGAAGCGCGGCTGGCCGGTCTGCAGGTCGATGCCGACCAGGCCCAGCATGATGCCAAAGGCCAGCGCGGTCAGCCCGCGCACGACGCTGGTGCCGAGCACGGCGGAGACGGCGATGAAGGCCACCACCATCAGCGAGAAGTAATCGGCCGGGCCGAAGCGTAGCGCGAATTCCACCAGCGGCGGGGCGACAAAGGTCAGCCCCAGCGTGCCGATGGTGCCGGCAACGAAGCTGCCGATGGCGGCGGTGGCGAGCGCTGCGGCGGCACGGCCTTTGCGGGCCATCTTGTGGCCTTCAAGCGCCGTGATGATGGTGGCGCTTTCGCCCGGCGTGTTCAACAGGATCGAGGTGGTGCTGCCGCCATACATCGCGCCGTAGTAGATGCCGGCGAACAGGATGAAGGCAGCCGTGGCCGGCACCGAGAAGGTGATCGGCAGCAGCAGCGCGATGGTCAGCGCCGGGCCGAGGCCCGGCAGCACGCCGATGGCGGTGCCGAGGGTGACGCCGACCAGCGCCCACATCAGGTTGATTGGCTGCAGGGCGACGGCGAAACCGCCGGCCAGAAGCGACAGCGTGTCCATTAGATCCAGCCTTCCAGAAGTCCGGCGCCGATATTGATGTTGAGCAGCTGCGCGAAGCCGAAATAGGCGATCGCCGCGAAGAGGAAACCGATCAGGGCATCGCGGCCCGGCCGTGTGCTGCCGAAGGCCCGCGCGGTGCAGGCAAACAGCAGCATCGAGGCCGGGATGAAACCGAGCGGGCCGATCAGGCCGATATTGAGCACCAGGCCCAGCACCAGCCAGCCCATGGCCTTGAGGTCGAGCGTGACCTCGGTCTCTTCCGGCGGGCTGAACCAGGCGCCGGTCCAGACCTGCGCCAGCAGCGCGAGGCCCAGACCGAGCAGCAGCGTGCTGGCCAGATAGGCCATCGCGGTGGGGCCGACCTGGGCATACATCGGCGAGACGGGAATCTGGCTTGTCTCATAGAAGGAGAGACACCCCAGCGCGACGACGCCGAGCGCGACGGCCGTTTCCGGCTTCTTCAGGCGATCCATTTATGCGAGACCGAGTTCTTTCAGGATCGCTTCGATGCGGGCCGATTCCGCTTCCAGGAATTTGCCGTAGGCATCGCCGGGCAGGAAGATGTCGGTCCATTCCCGTGTCTTGAGCTGCTCCTGCCAGGGCGCGCTCTTGCTCATCTGGGTGACCAGATCGATCATCGTCGCCTTGTCGGCATCCTTGACACCCGGGGGCGCGAAGACGCCGCGCCAGTTGAACAGCTCCACATCCAGGCCCTGTTCCTTGATGGTCGGCACGTCGATGCCGGCCTGGCGCTTGTCGGCTGAGATGGCGAGCGCGCGCAGCTTGCCGGCTTTCACCTGCTCGCTGAACTCACCCCAGCCCGACACGCCGCAGGTCACCTGGTTGCCCAGCAGCGCGGCCTGGGCCGGGCCGCCGCCGGCATAGGCGACATAGGACACCTTCTTGGCATCGCCGCCGGCCGCCTTGGCGATCATGCCGGCGAGGATATGGTCGGAGCCGCCGGCCGAACCGCCGGCCCAGGACACCTTGGTCGGATCGGCCTTGAAGGCGTCGATCAGGTCTTTCAGATTCTTGTGCGGCGAATTCGGCGGCACCACGATCACCTCGAACTCGCCGGTCAGGCGCGCGATCGGCACGGTCTGCGTCATCTTGATCGGCGACTTGTTGGTCAGCAGCGCGCCCACCATCACCATGCCGGCGACCATCAATGCGTTGCCCTGGCCTTTCCACTGGTTGACGAACTGCGGCAGGCCGACAGCGCCGCCGGCACCGCCCACATTGGTCACCTGCGCGCCCTTGATCAGGTTGGCCTGCTTCAGCGCCAGTTCCATGCTGCGGGCGGTCTGGTCCCAGCCACCGCCGGGATTGGCGGGCACGAAGAATTTCAGGGTGTCGACGGCGGCCTGCGCATCGCCGAAGCCCAGGGTGGGCAGCAGCGCGGCAGCGGTGCCGGCATAGACGGAGGACTGCAGGAAGCTGCGGCGGTTCATCATGACGTTTCTCTCCCGGATACGGTTCTGTGATTGGTGACGGGTTACGCGGCCGAAAACAAGAAAATATCTCGTAAATTACTGGCGTTACAGGCTTCGGGGGGCATGGCCGCTGTAACGGTAGGGCAACTGCCGCGGCAGGGGCCCTTTGTTACGCTCGCCACGGCCCGATTGTTCCCAGGCATGGGCCAGGATACCGACGCTGCGCGACAGGCAGAACAGGCCGCGCGCCAGTGCCGGCGGGAAGCCCAGCTCGGTATAGATCACGGCGGTCGCGCCATCGATATTCATCGGGATGGCCTTGCCCTTGGCGGCCTGCAGCGCAGCCTCCACCGCGCGGGCGATGCCGGCAAAGCGCCCCGAGATCGCGCCACGTGCCGCCGTTTCATCCACCAGGGCTAAAAGCCGGCCGGCGCGCGGATCGACGGGATGGAAGCGATGGCCGAAACCGGGGATGAACTTGCCATGCTCCGCCGTGAAGGCATCCAGCCCGGCCTTTGCCGCCTCGCCCAGTGGCTGGCCGCCAGCCACGCGGCGGTCGATATCCAGATACAGCGCGCTGGCCTGCTCGCCGGCGCCGCCATGCACGTCATCAAGCGCATTCACGGCGGATGCCATCGCGCCATTCAGCGGCAGGCCGCAGGTCACAGCCATGCGCGCAATCGCAATCGAGGGCGCTTGCGGGCCGTGATCGACCGCGGAGACCAGCGCGGCCTCCAGTAATTTTGCCTCGCCCTCCCCAGGCAGTTCGCCGCGCAGCATCAGCCAGATCATGGCGGGGAAACTGACATTGCCGATCAGGTCTTCAATCGCGAAGCCTCGCATGCGGATCGAGCCGGGATGGATGTCGACAATCGCCGTGTTCCAGTAGTCGGCCGCCAGTTGCGCGCTCTTTTCTTCAATCATGCTCATATCGCGCCCCTCATATAGCACCTTGGGCTTTCAGGGTTTCGATCCGCGCCGCGTCATAGCCCAGCACCTTCAGCCAGCGTTCCGTATCGGCCGACAGCGCCGGGGCGGGTGAAGCAGGCGCCGGAGCCGTATCATCGAGGCGGAAGCCGCCGCGCGTCATATGTTGCGCGCCGTCCGGCGTATCGAAGCGATGCAGGAAATCGCGTTCGGAAATCTGCGCGTGGTTCAGGATGGCCGGCACATCCATCACCTGGCCGGCCGGCACGCCGGCCTTGATCAGCAGGCTCTCCCACTCGGCCGCCGTGCGCGCCGCCAGTGCCAGGCTGATTTCGGCATTCAGCAATGCGCGGTTGGCCTTGCGTGCCTGACGTTCCGCATAATGCGGATCGCGTGCCAGGTCCGCCCGTCCGATAACATCACACAGCGCGGCGAACTGCTTGTCCTCGTTGGCGGCGATGTTGAGCAGGCCTTTCGCCGTGCCGAAGGTGCCAGATGGCGCTGCCGTGAAATTCTCGTTGCCCATCGGCTCCGGTGTCACCCCGGCATTCAGGTAGTTCGAGACCACCCAGCCCATGGTGGCCAATGATGACTCCAGCATCGACAGGTCGATCATGCGGCCTTGTCCGCTCTGCCTGGCGCCGAACAGCGCCGACACGATGCCAAAGGCCGCCGTCAACCCGCCGACGGTGTCGCAGACCGGATAGCCGACGCGCAGCGGCGCGCTGTGCACGTCGCCGGTCACGCTCATGATGCCCGACAAGCCCTGGATGATCTGGTCATAGGCCGGGCGGTCGGCGAACGGCCCGGTCTTGCCGAAGCCGGAGATCGCGCAATAGACCAGCGCCGGATTGATCTCTTTCAGCCTGTCATAGCCCAGCTCCAGGCGATCCATCACGCCGGGGCGGAAATTCTCCACCAGCACGTCGAACTGCGCCACCAGCTTGCGCAGGATGGCTTTGCCTTCGGCATGCTTCAGGTCCAGCGTCATCGATTGCTTGCCACCATTCACGGCGACGAAGCTCGCGCCCATGTCGCGTTTGGCGGCCATTGGGTCGGCACCCAGCCGACGCGCCAGGTCACCGCGCCCTGGCTGCTCGATCTTCACGACTTCCGCGCCCATCAGGGCCAGCTGATAGGTGCAGAAAGGCCCGGCCAGCACATTGGTCAGGTCCAGCACGCGAATGCCGGTCAGGGGAAGCGCGCTCATGATGCCATCGCCTCCACCGCGATTTTCTCTGCCTGGGCGCGCAGTGCATCCGCGTCGCCGCCCAGCGCCCAGGTGGCCTTCGCGGCGGCCTGCAGCAAAGGGGCACGGGCGCTGGTGACGAAGGCTTCGGTCACGCGCGAGCGCGGCCCGGCCACGGTCAGCGCGCCGATCAGATGATGGTCGGGGCCGAAGACCGGCGCGGCGATGCCGGCGATGTCTGGGTCGCGCTCGCCAAACGACGCGTGATGCAGGTGTTGGCGGATGGTGGGATATGGCTCGTCGCGGCTGTCATGCAGGAAGGCGGCGATGACGCGGCCGGCCGATCCGGCATCCAGTGGCAGGCGATCGCCCTCGCGCACGTGATAGCGCACGGCGTGGGTCGACTGGATGCGATAGAGGCAGATGCGCGCATCATTCTCGGGCACATAGAAGGCGACGCTCTCGCCGGTCTCGGCCACCAGCGCGCGCATCGCCGGCAACAGCGCATCGCCCATGGCAAACGTCTGCTGGCACAGCGCGCCCAGCCGCAGCAGCTCGCTGCCCAGCCGATAGCGGCCGTCATCCAGCCGCAGCAGCAGCCGGCGTGCGATCAGCGACTGGGCCAGGCGCAGGATGGTGCTTTTGTACAGGCCGGTGCGCAGCGCCAGCTCGGCCAGCGTCAGGCTGCGGTCCTCGGCGGTGAAGGCGGCCAGGATGGACAGCGCGCGATCGACAGCGGCGACGCCGCTGGATTCGACGGGGTCTGTCGTCGTGGATGTGGTCGCGGAAGCCTTGGCCATGCGCCGGCGCCGTCCTCGCTTTGGTTCACTCCCATCGTTCTATCTAATAGAACGATATTCTATTTTAATAAAAGCGTGGGCGGCAGGCAAGGAGCTGGCTTGCCTTATGGATCAAGCTACTATATTCTTGTTTTGTTCTTTTTTAAGCAATGCTGGACCAGTGCAAACGAAGCGAAACGAACTCGAACGAAGCGAAACGAACAGAAACGAAGCCGAACGAAGCCCAGCGAACACGAACGAAGCGAAATCAGACGAAATAAAAGAATTCGCCTCAGTCGGGATTTATCGATGAGTATCGAGCCAGGCACTCAAGTCGCGCAGGCTCTTGGAAAACATCAAGCGACCCACCGGCGGCACAATGAAAGCCAAGGGGCGAAATGGCGGCTGGAGGTCGGCATAGACATGCCAGGTCAGGCGGCTGCGCTCGCCGAGTGCTTCGATTTGATAATCTTCTGCAAAAGCCGCTAAGCCGGCTGCGTCGCTCTGGCTCACGAAAAAACTGAAACGATTCGGTTGCCAAGCCAGAAAGCGCTCGCGGATGACGCCGATCTTGGTGGTCACATCGCGTTCGGCATCGACGCCACGTTGTGCGTCCAGATAATGCACGTGACGAATAAAGGAAAACCACTGCGGCCAGGATTCGGGGTCTGCGAGCGTCTCGAACACACGGTTAACTGAAGCCGGCAATACAGCACTCACTTCAATATGGATTGGCAGTGCAGACATTGTGTCGAGTGTTAATGGTCTCAGGTTTCTCACGGATTATCCCTGGTGAGCATGGTGTATTGGGCTGGTCACAGTATTGAAATGCGAAACAGCAAAACCAAGGCTCATGCAGCGCACAGGGGCGTGATCTTTGTGCAGAGCATCACGCCGGCAGGGCAATTTCCACCGTGGTGCCGACGCCGGGTTCGCTGCGCAGTTCCATGCGGCCGCCATGCAGTTCGACCAGGCTGCGGCAGATCGACAGGCCGAGGCCGGCGCCGCTGTTGGCGCGGCTGCGATAGACGTCGGAGCGATACAGCGGCTGCACTACGGCGCGGCTTTCCGCCTCGCTCATGCCGATGCCGGTATCGCTGACGCGGATGCGGATCACGCCGTTGACCTCGGTGGCGCGTAAGGTGACGGTGCCGCCGGGGCGATTGAACTTCACCGCGTTGCCCAGCAGGTTGATCAGGATCTGGGTCAGCGCGCGTTCGTCGGCGTGTAAACGGAGCTGCTGCGGCTCGAAATCCAGTGTCACCTGCGCCTGGCGCGCCTGCGGTTCCACCATGGCCAGCGCGCTCTGCGCGATCTGGTCGAAATCGCAATCCTCGGCGCTGATTTCCAGGCGGCCGCTTTCCAGCCGCGAAAGGTCAAGGATGTCATTGACCAGGCGCAGTAGATGCTCGCCGGAATCGCGCACGTTGACGGCGTAATCCTGCTGGCGCGGCGTCAACGGCCCGGCGTAACCGGCGGCCATCATGTCGGCGAAGCCGATGATGGCATTGAGCGGTGTGCGCAGCTCGTGGCTCATGTTGGCGAGGAAGCTGGTCTTGACGCGGCTCGCCGTCTCGGCCGCCTCGCGCTGCTCGATCAACTGGGCCTCGGTTTCCTTGAGCCGCGTGATGTCGACGCCGCAGGTGATGATGCCGATGACATGGCCGGCCGTGTCGCGCAGCGGCACTTTCAGGGCGAACAGCACCAGGCGCCGGCCGTCCGGCCCGGTCCAGACCTGCTCCATGTGCTCGGGCGCGCCGGTTTCCAGGATGCGGCGGTCGGCCTCTTCCACGATGCCGGCCGCGACATCGCCGACGATCTCGGCCCAGGTGCGGCCGATGAAGTCGCTGCCATACATCGCCATCAACTCGTGCATGCGCCGGTTGATGATGCGGTAGCGCAGCGTGATGTCCTTGTAGGTCATGGTCGCCGGCATCACGTCCAGCACGGTCTCGAAGAATTCACGCGTCTCGCGTTCACCGTCGCGCGCCTGTGCCTCGCGGTGCCGCGCGTTGTCGAATTCCATCAGGATCAGGCCAAGGCCGGTCAGCAGGTTGACGAAGATCGAGGAGGTCAGCGCGCTGTTTAGCTCGGCCACCTGCAGAAGCTTCAGGCCCAACGACAGCGTCAGCATGGCGCGCACCAGCAGCAGGATGCCGGTGAAGGTGTAGAGGATCGAGCGGCGGTGCCGCAGCAGCGTCATGCCCGCATAGGTCAGGAACAGGGCGCCGATCACCGTCGGCGCCAGGTAGTAGAAGGTCTCGCTGAGTGTCTGCAGCAGCAGCACCGCCACCGTCACCACACCGACCAGCAGCAGGGTGTTGCGCAGGCTGTCGGACTTGCCGATCAGCACACGGATGCCGGCTGCCAGCATCACGGTCCATAGCTGATTGCCGGCGACGGCCAGAACGGTGAGCGGCCAGGGCGGATTGGTCCACTCGGTGAAGCCCAGCAGGCCGAGTGCGACGGCCAAGCCAGCATGGCCGATGGCCCAGAACATCAGATGGCGGCCGCCGTCCAGGCGCCGCCAGGTGAAATAGCAGATCAGGGTGACGACCAGCGGCGCGGCGATGGCTATGGCGGCGATGATCGGGAAGGTCATGGTCGTCGGCTGGTCCTGTTTCTTCACTCTTATGGTCAGATGATTGTTATTTGATTAACCGGCGATGGCACTTCCGTGAGGCAAAGCCTTGAAAGGGTGGGGGCTTCTCTCCACGATGCCCGCCATGACAATGCAATGGTCCCGCCTGCTGTCGGCCCAGCGGCTCGGTCACGAAACCGCCGAACCGGTGACGCCAGCCCGCAATCCCTTCCAGAAGGACTGGGACCGCGTGGTCTTCTGTTCAGCCTTCCGCCGGCTGCAGGATAAAACGCAGGTTCACTCGCTCCCGGAGAGCGACTATGTGCGCAACCGGCTGACCCATTCGATGGAGGTCTCCTCCGTCGGCCGCTCGCTCGGTGCCCAGGTGGGGCAGACCGTGCTGGCGCGCCATGGCGATCTGGGCGGCATCGGCGCGGCCGAGTTCGGCCATATCGTCGCGGCCGCCTGCCTCGGTCACGATATTGGCAACCCGCCATTTGGCCATTTCGGCGAGGCGACGATCCAGCACTGGTTCCGCTCCGGCCCCGGCGCGCCGCTGATGCAGGGTCTGTCCGAGGCCGAGCGCCGTGACTTCCTGCATTTCGAGGGCAACGCGCAGGGCTTCCGCGTGATGACCCGGCTGCAGAACTGGCGCGATGCCGGCGGCCTGCGGCTGACCTGCGCGACGCTTGCCACCTTCATGAAATACCCCTTCGGCAGCCCGGCCGCCGATCCGGCCAAGGGCAAGTTCGGCCATTTCGCCGCCGAGACCGAGCAGTTCGAGGAAGTGGCGCGCAATGCCGGGCTGCTCTCTTTGGGCCAGGACCGCTTCGCCCGTCATCCACTGACCTATCTGGTCGAGGCGGCCGACGACATTTGCTACTCGGTGGTGGATATCGAGGACGGCTTCAAGCTCGGCCGCATCACCTTTGCGCAGGCGGAAGAGCGGCTGAAGAAGCTGCTGCAAAAGATGCCGCCGCGCTATGTCGAGATCGAGGATGAGACCTGGAAGATCGCCTATCTGCGCGCCAAGGTGATTGGTGACCTGATCGATCTGGCGGTGAAGGTCTTCCTCGATCACGAGACCGAGATACTGGCCGGCCGCTTCGAGGGCGACTTGCTCAGCCGCACTGTCGTCGCGCCGGCGCTGAACGAGATCGCCGGCTTTACCCGCAGCCGCATCTTCGAGACGCGCGAGCGCTTCCAGACCGAAGTCATGGGCGGCGAGGTGCTGACCAGCCTGCTGGATGCCTTCTGCGGCGCCCATCATGCGCTGGAACTGGCTGGCGGCACGCTGACGGCGCTGGCGCCGAGACAGCGCGCGCTGTTGCGCCTGATGCCGCAGAAACCCAAGACCGGGGCCGGGCGTTATGACTGGCTGCTGACCGTGACCGACTTCATCAGCGGCATGACTGATTCTTACGCGCTGCGGCAGTTCCAGCGTCTGCGCGGCTTGCAATAAAAACACGTCCTCGGAGGATTCATGGCGGCGCAGATCGACTATTATGTCTTCATCACATCGCCCTGGGCCTATCTGGGGTCGAAGCGGTTCGAGGCAATCGCTGCGAAGCATCAGGCCAAGGTCAATATCATCCCGATGGGAGCGCTGGCGGTGTTCGATGCCAGCGGCGGGCTGCCGCTGGCCAAGCGCGCCAAGCAGCGCCAGACCTATCGCCTGTTCGAACTGAAGCGCTGGAGCGAGCATCTCGGCATCAAGCTGATCCCGCAGCCTTCGGTGTTCCCGCTGAATGAGGCGCTGGCAGCGAAGCTGGTGGTTGCCGCGCGTGATGCCGGTGACGATGCCATTACGCTGGCGCATGCAATGATGCGCGCTGTCTGGGCCGAGGACCGCAACCTCGCCGATCCTGAAATCCTGGAAGAGATCATCACCGAAGCCGGCCTCGATCCGGCCAAGCTGTTCAAGGCCGCCGAAACCGAGTCCGTGCAGAAAGAATATGATCGCGGCACCCAGCAGGCCATCGATGCCGGTGTGTTCGGTGCGCCGTTCTTTGTGCTGAACGGCGAACCCTTCTGGGGCCAGGATCGTCTGGAGTTTGTCGACCGCGCGCTCGCCAAGGCCGGCTAGAACATGCGCGCGTTGCTGGTTCTTGTGCTCGCGGCCGTCCTTGCATGCGGCGCCGCTGCCGCGCAGGAAACCGCAGCGCAAGTCGCGGTCGCCGAGCCGGCGAAGCCGTTAAGTGCCGAAAGCAAATGCCTGGCATTGGCGGTCTACTGGGAAGGCAAGACCGAAACGCGCGAGGGCCAGCTCGCGGTAGCGCATACCGTGCTGAATCGCACGAAGAATCCGAAATTCCCCAACACGATCTGCGGCGTGGTTTCGCAAAAGGCGGAAAGGGGGAAGAAGGGGTGCCAGTTCTCCTGGTGGTGCGACGGCAAACGCGACGAGCCCACGGAAGATGAGAATTGGAAAGAAGCGGTCGAGAGCACCCGCATGGCCATGCAGGCTGGCGCGAAGGATCCGACCAATGGCGCGCTGTATTTTCACAGCGCCAAGATCAAGCCGCCGGTCTGGGCCAAGAAGCGCAAGACTCTGGGCCGCATCGGCGATCACATATTCTACCGCTGAAGGAGCGAAACATGGCGAAGAGTGATGAAACCAAGGCGCTGTTTGAAGCCGGCCTGAAGGTGCGCCGCGAGGTGCTGGGCGCCGAGTATGTCGACAGCTCGATCGCGAAGGCCAACGATTTCATGATGGCCTTTCAAAACATCACCACCGAATGGTGCTGGGGCTATGGCTGGGACCGTCCGGGTCTGGATCGCAAGACCCGCAGCATGCTGAACCTCGCCATGCTCACCGCGCTCAACCGCGCGCCCGAGATCAAGCTGCATGTAAAAGGCGCGCTGAACAACGGCGTCACCGTCGACGAGATCAAGGAAGTGCTGCTGCACGCCACCATCTACTGCGGCATTCCGGCCGGACTGGATGCCTTCAAGGCCGCCAACGAGGTGCTGGAAGCCGCCGGCGCGGTGAAGCCGAAAGCCTGACCCGTCACCGGGAGGGCCCGACATTCGGCCAAGCCGTCGCCGCCCTCCCATTTTATCATATTGATTTTAATACATTTCTCCGCAATCCTTTTTTGCATTGTTGCGAATGCTTCCTAGTTGCTAATCTGATTGTGACAGGTTAAGAGAGACACGACTTAGCCAGCCACCCACCCGCGGCACGCTCGCGGCAGGCAGCCAGCCACAACATGAAACAGGGCCGAAGTGCCCATTGTTGGGGGATTGGCGTCGTGAGCGCATCCAATCGAAATCGCTATTTCGCAACGACTTTTCTGGGCCTGACGCTGGCCGGTGGCCTGGGCGTGCCTGCCTTTGCGCAGCAGCAGGTGGCGCAGGGCCTGTCCTATGGCGGCGTTCTGCTTGATCCGGTGACGGTCACGGCCACCAAGACCGAGCACAAGCTCGATGAAGTGCCGGCCAATATCTCGATCATCGACATGGAGACGATCGACAGCCGCAGCCCGTCGAAGATGGACGATCTGTTCCGCGAGCTGCCCGGCGTCGAAATGACCGGCGGTCCGCGCCGTATCGGCCAGGACATCAATATCCGCGGCATGGGTGGCCAGCGCGTGGTCACCACGCTCGATGGCGCGCGCCAGAATTTCAACGCCGGCCACAAAGGCCGCTTCTTCCTCGATCCCGAGCTGCTGAAGCAGGTTGAAGTCGTGCGCGGCAGCAACTCGGCCCTGCATGGTTCGGGCGCCATTGGTGGCGTGGTCTCCATGGAGACCAGGGACGCTTCCGACTTCCTCGAGGCGGGTCAGAATTACGGCTTCCGCACCAAATATGGCCACAGCACGGCGGGGAGCGAAAACTATGTTAGCGCAGGTGCATTTGGCCGTGTGCAGGACAAGGTCGAACTGCTGGGCAACGTCTCCTATCGTGCAAGCGGCGCCCTGAAGCAGGGCGATGACCGCGAGTTGGCCTATTCGGCTGAAGACCTGCGCGACGTGCTGCTGAAGGCGACATTGCGTCCGGCCGAGAACCACAAGCTCGGCCTGACCGTGATCCGCTTCAAGGAAGATGGCGACACGCTGTCGAATCCCGATGCACAGCAGAGCGCCACCGAAGCCTATCCGGTCAGCCGCTACACCTATCTGAACACCTATGCGGCGACCTATTCCTATGCCAATCCGGACATGCCACTGGTCAATCCGACCCTGAAGCTGTACCGCAACGAACTGACCTCGAGCGAACGCCGCCTGCCGCCTGCCGCCGCGCGCTACGACACCACCTATCACAGCACCGACGGCTTCGATGTCTACAACACGTCGCGGTTCGACACCGGAAGCCTTAAGCATGCCGTGACCTTCGGTACGGAATATTACCAGGATAACCAGAAGGCCTACCGCAACAACGCGGCGCGTCCGGGCTATCCGACCGCCTTCGGTGAAGTGTCGGGCTATTACGTCCAGGACGAGATCGAGCTGTTCAAGGGCTTCACCCTGACCCCATCAGGTCGTTACGACCAGTATCAACTCAAGGCCAACACGGCCCGCGATGTTGATGAGAGCAAGTTCTCGCCCAAGCTGGCGGCCAACTGGCAGGCGACGAACTGGGCCAGTCTCTACAGCTCCTATGGCTACGGCTTCCGTGCCCCCAGCCTGCTGGAAATGTATGTTGCCGGTCCGCATCTCGGCCCGACCAATAACTTCATTCCGAACCCGAACCTGCGGCCCGAATCCACCGAAACGGCGGAAGGCGGCTTCCGCTTCAAGTTCGACAATGTCGCGACCGACAAGGACAGTGTGCGGCTGAATGCGACATACTTCTACACCAAGGCCGAAGACTTCATCGAAACCGTCGTCACCGGTACGGCCGCAGGGGGCAGCACCACCAACCTGAATATTCCAGAGGCCGTCATCCAGGGCGCGGAGCTTTCGGCGGCTTACGACAACCGCTTCGCCTTCGGGTCGCTGGGCTATGCGCGCATCCGCGGCAAGAATGATCGCGATGGCAGCTCACTGGACTCGATGCCGGCCGACAAGTTCACCGCCGTCCTCGGCGCCAAGCTGCCGGAATATGGAGTGAGGTTTGGCTGGCGCGGCGAGTTCGTCGCGGCGCAGGACAATGTCAGCGGTCGGGAATTCGTCAGCGGTACGGCCACCTCGGCCACCCCCACCACCAGCGGCTACGCTGTACATAGCGTCTTCGTGTCGTGGTTCCCGATGCCGGAATTCCTGCAGGGCTTCCGCGTCGACGCCGGGGTCGAGAACATCTTCGACAATACCTATCGCCGCCACCTGGCCTCGCTCTACGAGGAAGGCCGCGATTACCGTGTTTCCGTCAGCTACACCAAGGGGTTCTGATCGCCGCCTGTCGGCGGCCTATGCGTCACATAGCAGTCTGAGCCGGCCGGCCGGGAGCCCCATCCCGCGCTGGCCGTGCTTGCGTTTACCGCCGTTTGTATCCGTCAGTTTTCGCCCTACCTTTCCATTCCAGAGATCGGGAGACCGTTCCATGACCAGCCAGACCGCCACTACACTTGCCGAACGCTGGGCCGCTCTGCGTGCGAGTGAAACCAACCTGCGCATCCGCGATGCCGCTCAGCGCCTGGGTGTGAGTGAAGCCGAGCTTCTCGTCACGCGTCTGGGCAACGGCGTTACCCGCCTGACCGGCCCCTGGCCGGAGATCATCCGCGCCGTCGGCGGGGCGGGCGAGGTGATGGCGCTGACCCGAAACAATTCCATCGTGCATGAACGCCACGGTGTGTATGGGGACCTGTCCGTCGAAGGCCATGTCGGTCTCATCGTCGGCGAGGATATCGACCTGCGCATCTTCTTCGGCCCCTGGGCGCATGGCTTTGCCGTTTCGGAAGAGACCAAGGCCGGCCCGCGCAACAGCCTGCAGTTCTTTGATGCCGCCGGTCAGGCGATCCACAAGATCTACGCCACCGAGAAGACGGATGCGGCGGCCTTCGCGGCAATTGCCGGGACATTCCGCGCGCCCGAACAGTCCGCCGAGCTGGCGATCAAGCCGGCCGCGGTGAAACCGGCACCGCGGCCTGATGTCGAGATCGATGCATCCGCGCTGCGCAGTGAATGGGCGGCGTTGAAGGATACGCATGATTTCTTCCCGCTGTTGCGCAAGCACAAGGTGGCGCGTGAACAGGCCTTCCGTCTGGCCGGCCGCGAATTCGCCGAACCGGTGACGAATGACAGTGCGCGGCGCATGATGGAGGCGGCTTCCGCTTCCGACCTGCCGATCATGGTTTTCGTCGGCAATCCCGGCATGATCCAAATTCACACCGGCCCGGTGAAGCGTTTGGTGCCGACCGGCCCCTGGTTCAACGTCCTGGACCCGATGTTCAACCTGCATCTGCGCGAGGATGCCATCGTGTCGAGCTGGCTGGTGCGCAAGCCCAGCGTCGACGGCACCGTCACTTCGCTCGAACTCTTCGACAAGGATGGCGAGCTGATCGTCTCCTTCTTCGGCAAGCGCAAGCCGGGCAATCCGGAGCTGCAGGAATGGCGCAGCCTGGCCGAATCGCTGGTGACGCGGGCGGCGGCGTGATGCTGACCCGGCGTGCCCTGTTGGGAACGATGGCGGCGGCGGCAACGCTGCCGCGCATCGGCTTTGCAGCGCCCGCCGACCAACGATTGGTCGTCGCCGGCGGCGCGCTCACGGAAATCGTGGTGGCGCTGGGGCTGGGCGACCGGCTCGCCGGCGTTGACTCCACCAGCCTGTATCCCTACAGCCTGACCAGCAAGCTGCCGCAGATCGGTTATGTGCGTACGCTTAGCGCCGAAGGCATCCTTTCGCTGTCACCCAGCTTGCTGATCGCATCGGATCATGCCGGCCCGCCGGCGACCATCGCGCAGCTGAAAGCGGCCGGCGTGCCGCTGCTGGTGGTGCCGGAGAGTTATACCGATCCAGCGGTGCCGAAGAAAATCCGCATGGTCGGGGAGGCCGTCGGCCGTGGTGCCGAAGGTAGGGTAGTCGCCGATGCGGTGGAGGTCGACCAGCAGGCCGTGCAGGCGATGGTGACGCCGCTGAAGCGGCCGCGCGTGCTGTTTGTGCTCAGCACCAGCAACGGCAATATCCTGGCCGGCGGCCAGGAAACTTCGGCCGATGTCATGCTGCGGCTGGCCGGCGCGCAGAATGTCGTGACCGATTACAAGAATTTCAAACCGCTGAATGCCGAAGCGGCGCTGGCTGCCGACCCCGATGTCATCCTGCTGCCCGGCCATTCCTTCGAGGCGCTGGGTGGAGCTGCCGGCGTCGCCGCCCTGCCGGCGCTGAAATCCACACGCGCCGTGCGCGATGGCCGCGTGCATGCAATGGACACGCTCTACATGCTGGGCCTGGGGCCGCGTATTGCACATGCCACGCGCGACTTGGCCGAACTGTTGCATCCCGGCGCCGGGCTGCCGGCCCTGCCGGCGCGTCCCTGGATATGAGGGCATGAGCGTGATCGAGGTTTCGGCCGGCGCCGCCCCGTTGCGCCTGCGTCTGCCGGTGCTGGTTGGCGGTGCGCTGGCCCTGCTGCTGATTGCCGCCATGGCGGGACTGGGCATCGGTGCGGTCTCGCTGTCGCCCATGGATGTGCTGTCCGCCCTGGTCGGTCAGGCCAGCGAAAGCCGCCATGAAGCCATCGTGCTGCATCTGCGCCTGCCGCGCGTGCTGCTGGCCGGCCTGGTCGGCGCGGCGCTCGGCATCTCGGGCGGCATCATGCAGGGCCTGTTTCGCAATCCGCTCGCCGATCCCACCCTGATCGGTGTCTCCGCCGGTGCGACGGTGGCGGCGGCCAGCGTGATCGTGTTGACCGGTTCCGTGCTGCCGCCGGCCTGGCAGCCGGTGCTGCTGCCGCTCGGCGCTTTTTGCGGCGGCCTTCTGGTGATCGCGATGATCTACCGCGTGGCGCTGGTCGACGGCATCACGGTGGTGCCAATGCTGCTGCTGGCCGGCATCGCCTTCAATGCCATCGCGCTGTCGATGACCGGTTTCCTGATCTTCCTCGCCAATGACAACCAGCTGCGCGACATCTCGTTCTGGACATTTGGCAGTGTCGGCGGGGCGCGCTGGCAGACCGTGATGATGCTGGCGCCCTTTGCGCTGGTGCCGTTTCTGGCGCTGCCCTGGTTCGCCCGCGCGCTGGATGCGCTGAATCTGGGCGAGCGCGAGGCGGCGCATCTGGGCTATCGCGTCGAATACGTGAAGCGGCTTGCCTGCCTGTGCACGGCGCTGGCCGTGGGGGGCGCCGTCTCGGTCAGTGGCACCGTTGGCTTCGTCGGCCTGCTGGTGCCGCATGTGGTGCGCCTGATCGCCGGGCCGCAGCATGGCCGCCTACTGCCGCTCTCGGCCATTCTGGGCGCGGCGCTGCTGATCGGCGCCGATCTGGTCGCCCGCATCATTGTGGCGCCGGCCGAACTGCCGCTCGGCTTGCTCACTTGCCTGATCGGCGCCCCGGTCTTCCTCAGCCTGCTCTGGCGCTCGCGCAAGGATTTCCTGCCATGAGCCTGCGGGTCGACAACATCACCGTGCAGCGCAAGGGCCGCCTGCTGCTGGACAAGGTCAGCTTTCAGCTTCAGCCCGGCGAACTGCTGGCCATCGTCGGTCCCAATGGCGCAGGCAAGACCACGCTGCTCTCCGGGATGGCCGGCGATCTGGCGCCCGATGGCGGTGCGGTACATCTTGATGATCGACCGCTGCGGCAATGGACGCCGCTGGCGCTGGCGCGCCGCCGCGCCGTGATGCCACAGGCCTCGCGCCTGGGTTTCTCGTTGCCGGTCTGGGATGTGGTGGCGCTGGGCCGCGCGCCCTTCCGGGAGCGCAATGATCGTGCCGGCGATACGCGTGCGGTCCAGCAGGCGCTGGCTGCTGCCGATATCGCACATCTGGCCCAGCGCACCTATGGCACGCTGTCCGGCGGCGAGCAGCAGCGTGTGCAGCTCGCCCGGGTGATGGCGCAACTTGATTTCGAAGCGGCGCCGGCGGTGCCGCCTGTGCTGCTGCTGGACGAGCCGACCGCCAGCCTCGATCTCTCGCATGCCCATGGCGTGCTGAACCTGGCGCATGACCTGGCGCGGCGCGGCGCGGCCGTCGCCACCGTGCTGCACGACCTGAACCTGGCCTATCGCTATGCCGACCGTGTGCTGGTGCTCAACAACGGCAGGCTGGAGGCGCTCGACCCGCCGCAGGCGGTGCTGGGGCCAGACATACTGCGCCGCATTTTCGCCGTCGAGGGCCGCGTACTGGATGGCTGCCTGGTGATCAGCGGACCGGTCTTACATTAATCCTGGCCCGCACGAGTCGAGCCGGTCGACAAGCTGAGCGTGGCCATAACCGCGGTGTTTGGGATGCTGTTTCTGGGCGAGACGCTGCCGCTGCTGCACTGGCCGGCATCATGCTGATTGCCGCCGGCAGCCTGGAAGCAGGTGACCGGAGCGTAAATAGTTTGATCCGTGTAGCCCTGAATGGCTAAATGCCATCAATGGCATGCGCCGCCTCAGCGGTGGCCTGACATACACACGGATGCAGGGGCCTGTGGTAAAGACACAGATACTGATCGTCGAAGACGACCCCGCTGTTTCGAAACTTCTCACCGCCTATCTGGGCAAGGAGGGGTTCGAAACCGCCGTTGCCGGGAATGTGCCTGACATGCAGCGGGCGTTTCAGGCCTCGCCGCCCGACATGATCATTCTGGATGTGGTACTGCCCGGCGAGGACGGCTGGAGCGCCCTGCGCTGGCTGCGCGCCCGCAGCCAGGTGCCGGTGATCATGCTGACGGGCAAGGGCGATACGGTCGACAAGGTGGTGGGTCTGGAACTCGGGGCCGACGACTATCTGTCCAAGCCTTTCGATCTGCGGGAGCTGCTGGCCCGCCTGCGTACCGTGCAGCGCCGTGCCCTTCAATCCGCTGCGGCGCCCGCCAAGGCGGCACCGGCCGGCGAAATACGTTTCCAGGGCTGGGTACTCGATTTGGCTGCGCAGCAGCTGCGCAACGAGCAGGGCGAGGCCGTGCATCTGACGCTGGCGGAATATCGCATTCTGGTTCTGCTGGCACAGGCGCCGCGGCAGGTGGTGACGCGCGAGCAGCTGATGGAGGCGGTGGCGGGACGCGACTGGGATCCGCTAGATCGCAGCATGGATGTGCATGTCAGCAACCTGCGCCGCAAGCTGGAGGCCGATCCCCGACGTTCGGGCCTGATCCGTACCATCCGTGGCTCGGGCTACATGCTGGTGCCGAGCTAGTCGTCGCCACCCGGTGGTTTGCCGTCCAGCACCGCGCGCAAGACATTGGCGAGTTCGGATTTTCGATAGGGCTTGCTGAGTAGATGGACGCCGTCGAGGCCATCCATCTCGTCGCCCATCTTGGTGTCGGGGAAGCCCGATGTCAGAACCACTTTCACCTGCGGCCATTTCGCCGGGATCAGACGTGCCAGATCCAGGCCGTCGAGTTTGCCCGCCATGACGATGTCGGTGAAGACAAGATCGACATGCTGCCCACCTTCCAGCAGCGATAGCGCCTTGCTGCCATTGTCGGCCTCCAGGGTGCGATAACCCAGGCCATTGAGTTCATACAGCACCAGCTTGCGGATCGCCGGATCATCTTCCACCACCAGGATGACTTCGCCGCCGCCGCGTGCCGCCGTTTTCTGCTGGGTCACGCTGCTCTCTGCCACCGGATCGCGATGGCGCGGCAGATAGAGCCGGAAAGTGGTGCCAACACCCACTTCGCTGTAGACGTTGATATGGCCGCCTGACTGCTTCATGAAACCGAACACCATGCTCAGGCCCAGGCCGGTGCCGCGTCCGCGGTCCTTGGTGGTATAGAAGGGCTCGAAGATGCGAGCCATGACATCAGGTGGAATGCCGGTCCCGGTATCCGATACCTGCAGCATGACGTAATCGCCAGACATCGCCTCCGGGTGCTGCGCGGCATAGGCCTCGTCCAGATGTCGGTTCTGTGTGGCAATGGTCAGGCGCCCGCCGCGCGGCATCGCATCGCGGGCATTGGTCGCCAGGTTGGTCAGGGCCGCTTCCACCTGCACGGGATCGGCCTTGACCGGCCAGAGCGCATGGCCGGCATCCAGAGTGATGTTCACATTCTCGCCCAGGATGCGGGTCAGCATCTTGGTGGTGCTGGACACCACCTCATTGATGTCGATCTGCCGCGGGCGCAGTGGCTGGCGGCGGGCGAAGGCTAGCAGGCTGCGGATGAGGTCGGCTCCGCGTTCGGTTGCCTTGTAGGCCTCGCCGGCGAAATGGAGGATTTCATCCTGGCCTTCGGTCAGATCCATCACCAGCTGCAGGTTTCCCATGATCACCATCAGCAGATTGTTGAAGTCATGCGCCATGCCGCCGGTCAGCTGGCCCAACGCCTCCATCTTCTGCGACTGCAGCAGCTGCGCCTCCAGTGACTGCCGCTGCGAGATGTCTTCTAGGATGCCGACGATGCCGCGCAGCTCGTCATGATCATACAGCGCTGCGCCGGAGAAGCTGATCACTAAGGGGCTGCCATCCTTTTTGACGGCGCGCAAAGGGTGATTGCGCACCACCGTGCCTGCAATGACAGAGTCCAGCATGGCGTCGAAAGACTCGCGTTCCTCCTCTACGGCCAGACCGAAGGGCTCGCCCAGAATCTCTCCCGCCGAATAGCCGAAAATCTGTTCGGCCGTGTGGCTCCAGAACAGGATATTCTTGCGCGGGTTCAGATGAATAATGCCGACCGGCAGGGTCTCCAGTGTGGCGGCCAAGGTTTCGGCCTGCTGCTGCAGGGCCTGTTCAGCGCGCTGGCGTTCGGTGATCTCGCGGTTGAGCGATATGTTGACCGCCGTGAGGTCTGATGTGCGCGTCGCCACCAGACTGTTGATATTACGCTGAACCGCCTGCTGCCGGGCCATGTACATGACGATCAGCGCCGTCAGCAACAGACTAGTGGCAAACAGCGCCAGCGGCGCCCAGGAGCGCAGTTCGGCAACCAGCGACGCAGGGAAGATCGAAACCAGCGTCCAGCGGTGGCCCAGGATTTCAAACTGCCGGCTCACCGGAATGCCTGAGATTTCCTCCATGTCTGTCTCAGGCACAAAGCCCTTGCCGGGCAGGTAGACGCTCACAAGCTGGGCTGGCCTGTCGAGTGCTGGCGTTCCGACATGAAAGCGAATCTGCTCGACGATACCGGGGGTTTCCTTGATCGCCGCCGCCAGCACCGCCTCGATACGGAAATGGCCCATGGCAAAGCCCCGCAACGATTGCCGGCGTTCATCAAGAGTGTTGGGGATCAGATCGGTGCTGTAGACCGGCCAAAGGACCTGGAAGGCAGGGAGCACGAGTGGCGGTACCGTCGTACTGGCGGCGGAGACCATGACGGGCAGGCCGCTGTCACGCGACAAGGGGAGCAGGCGACCGAAATCGGGATGTGAAAGAAGATCGAGGCCGATGGCGGATGCCTGGGTCTCGAAACGCTCGCTCAGCCAGACCGGAAAATACTCCTCGCGATTGGCAGCGGATACCAGCGCGCTGCCTGCACCGCGCTCCAGGATGGCGAACTGCGTCTGTCCGCTGATGCGGGCGTGGGATTCAAACCATGGCCGCTCGGCGCCAGTGACATGTGGCACCCAGTTCAGGGTCCGGATGGGTGCCGTGTTCTGCTGCTTGCGCACGAAGCGATGAAAATCGCCGGGCGTGACCGGATCCTGCGACGCGACGAAGGCGGCCAGATTGCCGACTGTGAAGGCACTGTTACGAATTTTGGCTTCGAAATCGCCGGCCCGCCATTCAGCGCGGAATTCCAAGATGCTCAGGACACGTTGTTCATCCAACCTGCGTCCGACAACCAGCAGGATCGCCGAAATGGCGAGGCCCAGAATTGCCGCGCCAAGCAGCAGCTTGTTGGCCAGCATCCATTCCCAGGGATGCTGGCCGGAAGGTCGGGATGCGTCGCTTGGTTCCGCTGCCATGGGGCCTGTCGGTGACGGTCGGCACCTCGGTGCTATCACGCGTAAAACACCAGCGGCAAGAAATAGTGCCGCCCGCACCCAAAGCGAGGAATACACCGGTATGAAATAAGCTTTTATTTAAGTATTGACTTATTTAAGTATTTTATATAAATAATAAGTCATGCAGACCAATGCCGCACCCGTCTTCACCGCCCTCGCCGATCCGACCCGTCGTCAGATCGTTGAACTGCTCAGTCGTGGTGAATCTTCCGCCGGCGAGATTGTCGAGGCCTTCGCTGTCAGTGGCCCGGCGATCTCGCAACATCTGAAGGTGCTGCGCGAAGCGGCGTTGGTTCAGGTGCGCGTGGATGGCCAGCGGCGCATCTATCAGCTCAATCCGCAGGGTCTGAGCGAGATGGATGACTGGCTAAACAGCGTGCGGCGTTTCTGGGCCCCGAAGCTCGATGCCCTGGAGCGCGAACTGCGCAGGACGGATAAGCCGAAATCAAAGACGAAAGGAAGCAAGCGATGAGCGTGGATGTGGTCGACAACAATGCCTATGGCACAGTGCTGGAATCCGGCACTGTCCGTTTCGAACGCCTGCTGCCCGGACCGGTCGAGCGGGTCTGGGAATACATCACCGAGTCTGACAAGCGCGCCACCTGGCTGGCGGCAGGCAAGATGGACCTGCGGGTCGGCGGTGCGGTGACGCTGGAATTCCGCAACGGCGATCTGGCGCCGAAGGGCGAGGTGGTGCCAGAGCGCTACAGCCAATACACCGGCCCGGTCACGCATCGCGGCCATATAACCCAGCTCGAGCCGTTGCGCCTGCTGGCCATGACCTGGAACGAGAAAGACGGCGGCGCGGATGCCGGATGCAGCGGCAACCGTTCCGAAGTGACCTTCGAGCTGACGCCGAAGGGCAAGGATGTGCTGCTGACGCTGACTCATCGCCGGCTTGCCACCCGTGGCGACATGCTCGGCGTCTCGTCCGGCTGGCATACGCATGTGGCCGTGCTGATCGAGCGGCTGAACGGCCGTGCGCCCACCGAATTCTGGGGCAGCATGGACCGGCTGTCGCAGGTTTACGACAAGCGCGTGCCGGGCTGATCGGCCTGCTGGATCCGGCATGAAAAAAGCCCAGTCTTTCGACTGGGCTTTTCCATGGAGTGAACCGGCTGCAATCAGTTCACGCTCTGGATCGAATCCTTCAGAATGCCGAAGATGTCGTCGATATGGCCCTTGTTGAGGATCAGCGGCGGCGACAGCGCGATGGTGTCGCCGGTCAGGCGGCACATCAGGCCCTTTTCATAGGCCTTCACGAAAACGTCGTAGCCGCGCTTGCCAGCGCCGTCTTCGCGCGGGCTCAGCTCGATGCCGGCCATGATGCCGATATTGCGGATGTCGATGACGTTCTTCACGCCCTTCAGGCTGTGCGCGGCATCTTCCCAGTAGGGCGACAGCGCTTTGGCATTCTCGAAGATGCCTTCATCGCGATAGACGTCCAGCGTGGCGATGCCGGCGGCGCAGGCCAGCGCATGGGCCGAGTAGGTGTAGCCGTGGAAGAGCTCGATCATGTTTTCGGGGCCGCTCATGAAGGCCTCGTTGACATGCTTGCGGGTGAAGACCGCGGCGGCCGGCACGGCGGCGTTGGTCAGGCCCTTGGCCACCGTCATCATATCGGGCAGCACGCCGAAAGTGTCGGCGCCGAAAGCGGCACCGGTGCGGCCAAAGCCGCAGATCACTTCGTCGAAAATCAGAAGAATGCCATGCTTGTCGCAGATCTGCCGCAGCTTCTGCAGATAACCCTTCGGCGGGATCAGCACGCCGGTCGAACCAGCCACCGGCTCAACGATCACGGCAGCGATCGTGCTGGCGTCATGCAGCGCCACGATGCGCTCCAGGTCATCAGCCAGATGGGTACCCCAGTCGGGCTGGCCCTTGGAGAAGGCCATATCCTTCAGGCTGTGGGTATGCGGCAGGTGGTCGACACCGGCCAGCAGCGGACCGAAGACCTTGCGGTTCGACACGATGCCGCCGACGGAAATGCCGCCGAAGCCGACACCGTGATAGCCGCGCTCGCGGCCGATCAGGCGGGTGCGTGCGCCTTCGCCGCGGGCGCGGTGATAGGCAATGGCAATTTTCAGCGCCGTATCGACCGCTTCCGAACCGGAATTGGCGAAGAAGACATGATTGAGATCGCCGGGCGCCAGATGCGCGAGGCGAGCGGCGAATTCAAAGGCCTTGGGATGGCCCATCTGGAAGGTCGGCGCGAAATCCATTTCGGCGGCCTGCTTCTGAATCGCGTCCACGATCGGCTGGCGGCAATGGCCGGCATTGACGCACCACAGACCGGCGCTGCCATCGATGACCTGGCGACCGTCATGGGTCGTGTAATGCATGTCCTTGGCGCCCACGAGCAGGCGCGGATTGGCCTTGAATTGGCGGTTCGCGGTGAACGGCATCCACCAGGATTCGAGGTCGTTCGGCACGGCCGTGTTTTCGTTGGATACCAGGGCGGGTTTGGCGGACATGCGGGACTCCAAGGTGGATGGGGAGGGGCTGAACAGGATCATCGGGGAGTTTGCGATGGCGAAACAGGGTTTTTCTGAGGAATCTTAACTTGTTGATTTCTATGGACTGGGGAGCCAGAATGTTCACGATCGTGAACAATAAAACAGATTCCAGACAGATCTGGGGTGGAGTCCGGCATGGAGATCGACATCGGAGCGCGGCTGAAATCGGTGCGGCAGGCGGCCAAGCTGTCCCAGCGGGCGCTGGCGCGGCGCGCCAATGTCACCAACGCGACGATCTCGCTGATCGAGTCCAACCAGATGAATCCCTCCGTCGGCGCATTGAAGCGCGTGCTCGACGGCCTGCCGATGAGCCTGGCGGAGTTCTTCGCCGATGCGGGGCAGCCGGCGCCGCGCAAGGCTTTCTATGCGGCCGACGAACTGGCGGAAGTGGGCAAAGGCAAGATCAGCTATCGCCAGCTCGGCGCCGACCTGAGCGGCCGCGCGTTGCAGATCCTGGTCGAGCGCTATGCACCCGGCGCCGATACCGGCCGTGTCATGCTGCAGCATGAAGGCGAAGAAGGCGGCGTGATCATCCGCGGCCGCATGGAAGTGACAGTGGCCGGGCAGGTGCGGGTGCTGGGGCCGGGCGATGCCTATTACTTTGAAAGCGCCCAGCCACACCGTTTCCGCAATCTCGGCAGCGAGCCCTGCGAACTGATCAGCGCCTGCACGCCGCCCACCTTCTGAAGCAGGCGGCGCGATCAGGCCTTGGTCGCGGCGACGGCGACGATCTCGATCAGATGGTTGGTATCCAGCGTCGCGCCGATGCAGGCGCGCTGCGGCTCGTTGGCCTTGTCCACCCAGCCGAGCCAGACGTCGTTCATCTCGGATTTCCGGCTCATGTCGGCGATATAGACGGTGACGGACAGCAGGCGCGACTTGTCTGTGCCGGCTTCGGCCAGATGCTTGTCGATCTTGGCTAGCGCTTCCGTGGTCTGCTTGCGCATGTCGAGTTCGGCAGTGTCGGCGACAGCGACGGTGAAGACCATGTTGTTATACGCGACGACGCGACTGCGGCCCGGTGCCATACCGGTGAGGCGAGTGATGGGAAGCATGGGGAGTCTCCTTAGGTTGTATTGGCCGTAACCGGCGCATAAACGACTGAGAGAGAAGCAGATTTTTAGTCAGCTGCACAGAGATTGACCAGCCGCAGAAACGAACAAAGTCTTGTACGCATACCGCCGATGGCTGATAACTTGCAGCCACATTGTTTGTATCGGGGGTCTTATGAAAACGCAGTATGGACCTGGAGCGACCGCCGTGCGGCGCGCCCTGGATGGTCTTTATCTTGTTTGCGGCTGGATGGCCGGTGCCTTGCTGGTGCTGATCTGCGTGCTGATGCTGCTGATGTCAGTTGGCCGCGAGGTCGGCATCAACATCCGTGGTGGCGACGAAATCTGCGGCTGGGCGTCAACCGCCTGCTTCGCGCTCGGCCTCGCCTATACCTTCAAGCATGGCGAAATGGTGCGCGTTGGTATTCTGGTCGAACGTTTCGAAGGTGATGCGCGGCGCTGGGCCGAGGCGGGTTGCCTTCTGGTCGGCTGCTTCCTCACCGGCTGGATCGCTTGGTTCTGCGCCGACTTCGTCTGGGACGCCTATCGCTTCAAGGATGTGACCCCCGGCATGCTGGTGCTGCCGCTGTGGATCGTGCAGTTCCCGCTCGCCTTCGGCACCGCCGTGCAGTTCCTCGCCTTCTTCGAGCAGCTGGTGATCACGGTGTGGGGCTACAAGCCCGATTACGCCAAGGACCCGCCCAAGACCGCCGAGGAAGTCCTCGAGCGCGCCGCGTCGCAGGTCTGAGGAGCGCATCATGGGACAGATCGAACTCACTGCCATCGTGCTGGTCTTCATGCTGCTGCTGCTTGGCACCGGCGTCTGGATCGGCATTTCACTCGCCGCCTGCGGCTGGCTCGCCATGCTGCTCTACACGCCGGCGCCCGCCGGCAAGGTGCTGGCTGTCGCCTTCTGGGATTCCAGCGCATCTTGGACACTAGCGGCGCTGCCGCTGTTCATCTGGATGGGCGAAATCCTGTTCAGGACAAAGCTCTCGGAAGAAATCTTCAAGGGCCTCGCGCCATGGCTCGGATGGCTGCCTGGCCGCCTGATGCATGTGAACGTCATCGGCTGCGGCATTTTCGGTTCGGTGTCCGGCTCTTCGGCCGCCACCACCGCGACGATCGCCAAGATCGCGCTGCCAGAGCTGAACAAGCGTGGCTATGACGAACGCATTTCGCTCGGCTCGCTGGCCGGCGCTGGCACGCTGGGCATCCTGATCCCGCCCTCGATTACCATGGTCGTCTATGCCGTGGCGGCCGATGTCTCGATCATCCAGCTCTTCCTCGCCGGCTTCCTGCCGGGCCTGCTGGTGATGGTGCTGTATTCGGGTTACATCGCGATCTGGGCGCTGCTCAATCCCGACAAGCAGCCGGCCGACGACATGAAATCGATGCCCTTCATGGATCGTGTGCGAGCATCTTACAACCTGATCCCGACCGCTTTGCTGATCCTGCTGATCACGGTGACCTTGATCATGGGCTGGGCCACGGCCACCGAATGTGCAGCCTGGGGCGTGCTCGGCTCGTTTGGCATCGCGGCCTGGTCGCGCACGCTGACTTGGGAGAACTTCTGGCAGAGTGTCATGGGCACGGTGCGCATGACCTGCATGATCATGCTGATCCTGGCGTCGGCCGCCTTCCTGTCGAAGGCGATGGCCTATACCGGCATTCCGCGCGGTCTGGCCGATTACGTGGGTGGTCTGCATCTCAGCCCGTTCGCGCTGATCGCGGCGCTGACAGTGATGTACATCATCCTGGGCACAGCCCTGGACGGCATCTCGATGATCGTGCTGACCACGGTCGTCGTGCTGCCGCTGATCAAGCAGGCTGGCTTCGACCTGGTGTGGTTCGGCATCTTCATGATCCTGGTGATCGAGATGGCCGAGGTATCACCGCCAGTGGGCTTCAATCTCTTCGTGCTGCAAACCATGTCAGGGCGAGACAGTCTGTTCGTGGCGAAAGCCTCGTTGCCCTTCTTCTTCCTGCTGGTGCTGTCGGTGGCGATCATCACGATCTTCCCGGAGATCGTATCGATCGTGCCGAAATGGGCCTTCCCGGATAGCGCCGGCGGATAGCCGGCAATCATTCGAAGCAATAAAAAGGGCGGCCGAGAGGCCGCCCTTTCCGTTTGCGCTGCTTTCGCAGGGCTCACATCTTCTTGTAGGCGTCGACGATGGCGGCGCCGTCGGCACCGGTCTTCTTGACCCATTCGTCAATCATGGTGGCGCCGATCTTCTCGAGGCCGGCCTTCAGCGCCGGCGACGGCAGCTGCACCTTCATGCCGTTCTTGGCCAGATCGGCCTTGGCGGACTCGGTCTCTTCCTTGGCCATATCCCAGCCACGCTTTTCGGCAGCGGCAGCGGCATCCTTCACGGCCTTCTGCGTCGCCGCATCCAGCTTCTTGAACGCGTCGGCGTTCACGAAGACCAGGTTCTTCGGCAGCCAGGCCTGGGTGTCGTAGTAATGCGTCAGGCTTTCCCAGACTTTGGAATCGCGGCCGGTGGCGCCCGAGGTCATCATGGTGTTGACGACGCCGGTGGCCAGGGCGCCGGCCAGTTCGGCCGCCTGGATGGTCACGGGCTGCGCCTGCACCAGCTCGGCGATGCGCGAGGTGGCCGGGCTGTAGGCGCGCCACTTGGTGCCCTTCAGGTCATCGACCGTGTTGATGTCCTTCTTGGAATAGATGCCCTGCGGCGGCCAGGCGACAGCATAGAGCGCGATCATGCCCTGGTCGGCCAGCTTCTTCTCCAGCAGCGGCTTCTGGGCGGCCCAGAGCTTCTGCGAGGCGTCGAAGCTGGTGGCGAGGAACGGCACGCCGTCGACGCCGAAGATCGGAATTTCGTTCTCGATGTTCACCATCAGCACTTCGCCGGCCTGGACCTGACCGGTCTGCACGGCGCGCTTGATTTCCGGCGCCTTGAACAGCGAAGCGCCCGGATGGATGGTGATCTCCAGCTTGCCGTTCGACAGCTTCTTCACGTCGTCGGCGAACAGCTGCAGATTCTTGGTGTGGAAGTTGCTGATCGCATACGCGTTCGGCAGGTCCCATTTGGTCTGCGCCGAGGCGCCGCCCGCGATCATTGCGGTGCCGAGCACGGCAGCGCTAAGCCACATCTTCGTCATATCGATGGTCTCCCCATTGAAACAATGCGCCAGGCAGAATAAAGCGCGCATTAAAAACAGTTTGTCATCGTATGACGGGGATTGGCAAGGCCAAGGCCGAGAAAAGAGGCTGATGCCGAAACAGGCAGACTGATCGCGCTGCGATCAGCCGACGCTCACATAGCGCTGAAAACCGAGGCGACGGCGCGTCGCACGTCTTCGGGCGAGAAGGGTTTTTCCAGGCAGGGCTGGCCGCTGTCGCGCAGGAAGTCGGTCACATCGGGGCTCAGCGTATCGCCGGTGACGAAGATGATACGCTGCGACAGAGCCGCATTTTGCTGCTGCAGGCGGGCGAACAGACTGGGACCGTCCAGCCCCGGCATGCGCAGATCGGTCAGGATGACGGCGAAGTCGGTATGGCCGAGCATGTCGAGCGCCGTCTGCCCGTTATCGGCGAGCGCCACCGTGAACCCGGCGCCGCGCAGGATTTCCGCAAGCAGGTCGGCCACGCCGCTTTCATCATCCACCACCAGCGCGTGATGGCCGCTGGGCAGCAGGGGTACCGTTGTGTCGCCATGCCGGCGCGCCGGCTGCGCGGTGCCGGCCAGTACTGGCAGGCGCAAGCGGAAACAGGCGCCACCATCCCCGGCCGCGTCAGCCTCCAGCGTACCGCCATGGGCGGTGATGATGCCGTGGCTGACGGCCAAGCCGATGCCGGTGCCGCTGCCGGGACTGGAACCGGGCGGCTTGGTGGTGAAGAACGGTTCGAAAATCCGGCGTCGCAGGTTGGGCGGAATGCCCGGGCCGTTGTCGCAGACCTGCGCTTCGACCCACTGGCCATCGTCGCCCAGCGCGATGCAGACGGTGATGCGGCGCGGCCCGGCCTGTCCGGCCAGCGCCTGCTGTGCGTTGATCACCAGGTTGGTGAAGACCTGGTTCAATTGGTCCGGGTCGGCAGAAATCGTCGGCAGGTCGGCTGAGAAGCGCCGCTCGATGCTGACGCCGGCACTGCGCAGGTTGTAGTCCAGAAGATTCAGCACGTCCTCGACCACGCGCTCCAGCATCACCGGACGGCGGGCAGGGCGGCGCTGCCGCGCCATCGACAGGAAGGTGCGGGCGATGCGGGCGCAGCGGCCGGCGGCGGTTTCGATCTTGGTGGCGCGCTCGGCATAGGGCGTATCGGCGGCGGTTTCCTTCAGCATCTGTGCCTGACCGACAACGATCGACAGCGGGTTGTTCAGCTCATGTGCCACGCCGGCGAGCAACGAGCCGAGGGCCGACAGTTTTTCCGACTGATACAGGGCCTCGCGTTGGCGCTCAATCTCGGCCGCGGCGCGTTTGCGGTCGGTGATGTCACCGATCGATCCGCCGATGCGCAGCACCTGTCCTCTGGCGTCACGCTCAGTGGCCGCCGTAACCTGGATCCAGCGTTCCACGCCGTCGCTGCGCGTAATGCGGTATTCCATAACAATGCGCTGAATGTCGCCGCGCAGCAGCTTGCGGGTTTCGTCCTTCAGGCCCTCCAGGTCCTCCGGATTTACGAAGGCATGCCAGGCCGTGATGTTATTGCCCAGGTCGCGGGCCTTGCGGCCGACGATCTCTTCCAGGCGCGCCGAATAGAAGGCGGTGCCGTGTTCGACATCCCATTCAAAGATACCGTCATTGGCGCCGCGGATGGCGAGACGATAACGTTCCTCGCTGATCCGCAGTTGCTGGCGTGCGGTGATGTCGCGCACATAGGCCAGCAGCAGCCGGCCGCCACTGGGCAGCATCACATCGGTGACGGTGAGTTCGACAGGAAAGATCGTGCCGTCCGAACGCAGGCCGTCGGTCTCGAAACGCTGGCGGTTGCGGGTGTCTCCCGGATTGGACAGCCGGCGCAGCATCGCCTTCTCATGCGAATTACGCAGTCCCGGCGGCACGACGACATCGCCGACTGGCCGGCCGATGATGCGACTACGCTGCTGGCCGAACATGGCTTCGGCGGCGGGATTGAATTCGATGATGCTGCCCTGGATGTCGGTGAGGATCACACCGTCGAGCGAAGCATCCAGAAAAGGACGCAGATGATCGAGGTCGTAGGCTGCGTCCTTGTACACGCGCTACGATGCCCGGCGGCTGAACAGGTAGCCAGCGCCGCGCACGGTCTTGATCACTTCCGGCTTGGTCGGATCTGTTTCTATCTTGCGGCGCAGCCGCGCGATGCGGATGTCGATGCTGCGGTCGAAGGGTTCCCAGTGATGGTGATGCGCCAGATCCAGCAACTGGTCGCGGCTCAGCACGCGGTCTGGGTGACGGGCGAAGGCAGCCAGAAGGTCGAACTCCATGGCCGTCAGCGCGATCTCGCTGCCGACAGCGTCGAACAGCTTGCGCGCCGGCAGGTTCAGGAAGGTGCTGCCAAAGCGCACGACCTCGATGTTCTCGGACGACGGCTGCGGCGCATCCTCGACACGCCGCAGTACGGTGCGCACGCGGGCACGCAGCTCGCGCAGGTCGAAGGGCTTCTGGATATAATCGTCGGCGCCGATTTCCAGTCCGACAATGCGGTCCACCACTTCACCGGCTGCCGTCAGCATGATGATACCGATCTTGGAGCGGGCACGCAGCCAGCGGGCGAGGCTCAGGCCGTCTTCACCGGGCATGTTGATGTCGAGGATCACCAGATCGGCTGGCCGTTCACCCTGCAACAAGCGGAAGCTGGCCGCGTCGGCAGCGGTTTCAACATGAAATCCGTGACCGCCGAGATACTCCGCCACCATGTCGCGGATGCCCGGTTCGTCGTCGACCACAATGATGCGAGGTTCGCCTGTCATGCTGCGCCACCCTCTCCCCGGTCTGTGATAGCAAGAGGAGGGCGGGGCCGTCCATTCCTCTTGCCGCGCCGCGATGAATTCAGGCCCGGATATGCTGCGGCAGGGCGCGTTCGCAGATATTCAGGAAGGGCTGGATCACCCGGGCCACGGCTTCCGCATGGGTGATCGGCGCCAGATGACCGAGTTCGGGCAAAACCGCGTGCCGCACCAGCGGCAGTACCCCGGCAAGACGCTCGGCGATCAACCGGAGCGTGCCGGAGGAGCGCTGGCCGTTCAGCAGCAGTACCGGCATGCGCAGACTGCGATAGGCACGGGGCGACTGGGTTGGCCCGAAGCTCATGCCGATATCGAGGCAGAGACGCGGCGCCTGCATGGCGAGCGTGGCTTGCCGCGCATCGGGCTGGGCCGCGAAGGCGCCGGCACCGTGGCAGTGATCGAAGAACAGCCGGGCGGCTTCCTTGGTCTCGCCGCGCAGGCAGGCAATGCGCATGTCGCCGGCCATGATCTCGATCTGGCGCTGCGCCGGCACATGGCCGTCGCATTCTGGCTTCAGCAGATGCAGGGCCATCGGCTCATACAGCGTCATGCTGGCCAGGCGGTTCGGATGGTCCAGCGCAGCGCGGAGCGCCACGGCAGCGCCAAAAGCATGCGCAACCACATGCACCGGACGGTCGAAACGCCGCAACAGGGCCCCGATCAAGGCGGCGTTGTCTTCCAGCGTCATGCGCTGCTGCATCGGCAGAGGCTCGCTCTGGCCATAGCCATAGAGATCGGGGCAGTGCAGGCGGAACTCGTCATTCATGCAGGGCAGCATGCTGCGCCACATCTGGCCCTGCATGCCCGAGCCATGCACCGCCAGCACCGGCGCCCCTGTACCTGCTGCAAACATGTGGACCAGCGTACCATGTGGGCCGACGAAAGCCTGGATCGGCACATTGCTGGTCAACGCCAGCGGCAATGCCGGATGAACGACAGTTGCGGCCGCCGTATCCGTGGCGGCAGGATCGGTCTGCTGGGTGAGTACGGTCATGACGGAATCTTGAGTCAGGCGGCTTTCCGCGAGGCCTCGATCATCACACTGCTGAGTGCGCCATAGGCTGTGGCCCAGGCCTCGCGGGTCTCGGGGGTGAAGGCTTCGCCGAAGGCGCCGGCGAGCGTATCCAGTAGTGCGGCGCCGACGGTGCTGTAATGACTGTCCGTCACGCCGTAATCGGCATGACGGCGACCCAGCGCCTGCACGGTTGGCAGCACGGTCTCAAGACGGTCCAGCGCGGCGACCACGGTGCCGATTGCGAGCATCAGCTTCTGGCCCTGGGCCACCAGATCATTCTTGAACAGCGGCTTCAAGGAAGGATCCAGTGTGAAGAGGCGTGCGTAGAAGGCTGCGGCAGCGGCGTCCTTGATCGGCAGAACCTTGGAAAAACTGTCTTTGACGAGGGCGATCTGGTCGGGTGTCATGATGGCGGCTCTGTTGGAGGCTTCGGGTCGCGGGGTTTATCGGCTCTGCCGGTTTCGCCTCTGTTTCTCGCAGCTGCGAAAAGTGTTTCAATTGTGTCTGGATGCACGCCTGTGGTGATTGGCGCTGTCATATCCGGCCTCTATGTTGGGTCAAACGACCGGAAGCGGGACTGTCATGACGGCCGAAAATTCGCCACCGATCCCTGTCGCCGCGCCCTCTGTGCCGGCGTCATGGCGCGCCCGCCTGTCCTGGGCGATGTTCGACTGGGCCAATCAGCCTTATTTCACCGTCATCACCACCTTCATCTTCGTTCCCTATTTCACCAGCAAGGTGATCGGCGACTCCGTGGAAGGGCAATCGCTGTGGGGTTTCACGCTGGCCTTCTCGGCCGCCATCGTGGCCATCGGTGCGCCCTTCCTTGGCGCCATCGCCGATGCCGGCGGTCGGCGCAAGCCCTGGCTGTTCCTGTTCCAGCTGATCCTGGCCTTTGCCTGCATGCTTCTGTGGCTGGCCCAGCCGGGACAGGTGCAACTGCTGCCTTTGGTGATTCTGGGTTTCATCCTGGCCAATATCGCGGCCGAGTATTCGATCATGTTCAACAATGCGCTGCTGCCGTCGCTGGAAACGCCAAGGCATGTCGGTCGCTTGAGCGGCCTGGGCTGGGGCTTGGGCTATGCCGGCGGCCTGATTGCGCTGTTTGGCGTGCTGATTGTCTCGCAGCCTGAACTGATCGGCATCGCGCCGCCGCCGGGCGAAGCGCTGCTCGGCCTGAAGCGCGAAGCTTTCGAGGCCGAGCGCATCATCGGCCCGGCAACGGCCGTCTGGATCGCGATCTTCGTGCTGCCGATGTTTCTGTTCACGCCGGACCGGCCCGGCTCGGGCCTGCCGTTCACCCAGGTGGTGCGCGCCGGCATCAGCCGCGTGATCGGCACGCTGCGGCACCTGCGGCAGTATGGCAACCTGATGCGTTTCCTGATCGCCTACATGATCTTCTATGACGGCGTGGTGACGGTGATCGGTTTCGGCGGCATCTATGCGGCCGGTATCTTCGGCTGGGGCACCACCGAACTCGGCATCTTTGGAATCCTGATCAATATGGTGGCGATCCCGGCTGTGATCGCCGGCGGTTCGTGGGAAGACAGGATCGGCTCAAAACGTGCCGTGCAGGTTGCGCTGGTATCGCTCGCGCTGGGCACCTTCGGCATTCTCTCGATTACGGCCGACACGGTGTTCTTCGTCATCAACGTTGCGCCGAAGGCAGCCGGTGCGGGCTTGTTCAGCTCGGCTGGCGAGCAGGTCTTCTTTGTCTGCGCCGTGCTTCTCGGTCTGGGTTTCGGCCCGGTGCAGGCGGCCAGCCGCACGCTGGTCGCGCGACTCTCGCCGCCCGACATGGTGGGTGAGTTCTATGGCATCTTTTCGCTGTCGGGTCGGGCGACGACATTCCTCGCGCCCTTCCTGATCGCCATCACGACGCCGATCTTTGCCACCCAGCGGGTCGGCGCAGTGATCGTGCTGGTCTTTCTGGCGGTGGGTTTCGTGCTGCTGTGGAAGGTGAAGGAGCCGGCGCGCCCGGCCTAGGTCGATGGGTGCGCCGGCTGTCCCTTACGCGGTCTTGGCAAACGGCCGCTGCGGCAGTTCCCGCCCGGCCAGCGCCAGTTCGGTCTCGTGCATGTAGTCGCGCGTGATTGGCAGGGTGTCGACCCGCTTGGTCAGCTGCAGCTGGAACACCATGTTGCCCCAGTGCCGGAAGGTGACTTCCGAGGCGGCAAGATAGAACTCCCACATGCGGCAGAAGCGCTCGTCATACAGCGCCTTGGCCTTGTCCCACTGCGCCATGAAGCGCTGGCGCCAGTGCAACAGCGTTTCGGCGTAATGCAGACGCAGGATTTCCATGTCGGTGATCCACAGCCCGCTGCGCTCGATCACCGGCGTCACTTCCGACACGCCGGGGATATAGCCACCGGGGAAGATGTATTTGCGGATAAAGCCCGGTGTGGTGCCCGGTCCATCCATGCGGCCGATCGAATGGATCAGCGCCACGCCATCATCTTTCAGCAGTCGCGACACGCCGCTGAAATACTCGCCGTAATGCGGTACGCCGACATGCTCGAACATGCCGACCGAGACGATGCGGTCGAACTGGCCGGCCAGGGTGCGATAATCCTGGATGTGGAACTTCACCCGTTCGCTCAAGCCGCGCTCCTGGGCGCGACTGGTCGAGATGGTGTGCTGCTCGGTGCTGAGTGTGACGCCGGTGACCTCGGCGCCGCAGGTCTCGGCCAGATACAGCGCCATCCCGCCCCAGCCCGAACCGATCTCCAGCACCTTCATGCCGGGCTCGATCTGCAGCTTGGCGGCGATATGCCGCTTCTTGGCGAGCTGCGCCTGTTCCAGCGTTGTGTCGGGCGTGGGGAAATAGGCGCAGGAATACTGCTTGTCGGTATCGAGGAAGAGATCGTAGAGCCGGCCGTCCAGATCGTAATGATGCTGCACGTTCTTGGTTGCGCGGCTGATCGGGTTGAACTGGTGCCACAGCCGGGTGAAGCGGTCGATGAAATGCTGCAGGCCCGACAGCGGCAACTGTCCATGCGTGCCCAGATTGCGCACCACGACCGCGAGGAAATCGTAGATGGAGCCTTTCTCCATCACGAGGTCGCCATTCATATAGGCCTCGCCCACGGCAAGGTTCGGGTCCAGCGCCATGCGCCGCCCCGTCTCCGGTTTCATCAGCCTAATCACAACGCTGTCGGGACCCGGCGGGTCGCCGTAATGGCGGCTCTGATTACGGTGGTCGATCACCGTCAGCGAACCGGACTTCAGTACCGACTTCAGAACAAAATCGAGAAGCATGCGGAATCTCCGGTTAAAAGAGATAACGCCCCAATCCACCAACCATATTGGCGCGCTCGGTTGCACTCGACAAGAGGGGTTGTGCGAGTCGGCCAAGGATGCACCCGGCGGTGCCGGGAATATAACGGTGCGTTGGTTACTGGCCCGTCGAATACGCGGGACAGTTATGCGGCGCGGGGGGTGCGCCTACTTCTGCGGCCAGTTTTCCGCCCAGGCGATGCCCTGTTTCTGCATCATCTGCTGGAAAGCCGGACGGATGTAGGTGTTGTCGACGACGCGTTCGATATTCGCCCAGGTCCACATCGGCCGGGGCAGGAAGCGGCTCCAGCGCGTCATCATGGCGAGATAGATGTCGCAGATGCTGTGGCTCTCGCCCAGCATGTAGGGTGATATCGAGCCGATGCCGTCATTCAGCACCTGGAAGCAGGCGTAGAGCCGGGTCTCGGCCTGGGCCTTCAGTGCCGCCTGCTGGTCTGCCTCGTCGAAGATCCAGTCGGGGTGGAACCAGTCGCTGAACCCCACCTGTACGGTGTTGGTCATATAGGTCAGCCACTGATGGTGACGGCCGCGGGTACGCAGCTCCACCGGCACCAGTTTTGCCTCGGGATGCTTGTCGCTCAGATACTGGCAGATGGCCGCCGTCTCGAAGATGACGAAGTCGCCGTCCACCAGGGTGGGAATGCGGCCATTGGGATTGAGCGTCTTGTAGGCCGGCTGCTCATGCTCCTTGGTGGCGCGGTCGAGCAGCACTGTCTCATAAGGTGCGCCGATCTCTTCCAGCACGGTCTGCGGTGCCATCGCCGCAGTGCCCGGCGCCCAGTAGAGTTTGTACATGCGGCTGGTCCCTGAGGCTCAGTGGCGGAAGTGGCGCATGCCGGTGAAGACCATGGCCAGACCGGCCTTGTTGGCGGCGTCCACCACTTCCTGGTCGCGGATCGAGCCGCCGGGCTGGATCACGGCCGTCGCCCCGGCCTCAACCAGAACTTCCAAGCCGTCGGCGAACGGGAAGAAGGCATCCGAGGCGGCCACCGAACCCTTGGTCAGGCTCTCGGTCAGGCCGGCCGCCTTGGCCGAGTCCTGCGCCTTGCGGAAGGCGATGCGGGCGCTGTCGACGCGGCTCATCTGGCCGGCGCCGATGCCGACAGTGGCGCCGTTCTTGGCATAGACGATGGTGTTCGACTTCACATGCTTGCCGACGCGGAAGGCGAACAGCATGTCGGCGAGTTCCTGCGGCGTCGGCGCGCGCTGTGTCACGATCTTGAGGTCGGCCTCCACGATGCGGCCGGCGTCGCGGGTCTGCACCAGATAGCCGCCGGCGACCGACTTGACGAACCAGCCCGGCGCGACCGGATCGGCCATGCCGCCGGTCAGCAGCAGGCGCAGGTTCTTCTTCGCCGCCAGCAGCGCCTTGGCGTCGTCATCCGCCTCGGGCGCGACGATCACTTCGGTGAAGATGGCGCCGATCTTCTCGGCGGTGGCCTTGTCCAGCTTGCGGTTCATGGCGACGATGCCGCCGAAGGCCGAAACCGGATCGCAGCGCAGGGCCGCATCCCAGGCGGCGGCCAGCGTATCGGCGGTGGCGACGCCGCAAGGGTTCGCGTGCTTGATGATGGCGATGGTCGGCTTGTCGCTGAACTCCGAGACCAGCTCGAAGGCCGCGTCGGTGTCATTCAGGTTATTGTACGACAGCTCCTTGCCCTGCACCTGCACGGCGGTGGCGACGCCAGGGCGTTTGTCGCCGGTCACGGTATAGAAAGCCGCGTCCTGGTGCGGGTTCTCGCCATAGCGCAGCGTCTGCTTGCGCTCGGCCGAGAGCAGCAGGGTGGGCGGGAAATTCTCGCCGTTCTGGCGCGCGAACCAGGTGGCGATCATCGAATCATAGGCGCCGGTATGGGCATAGGCCTTGGCCGCCAGTTCGCGGCGCAGTTTCAGGCCAGTCGCACCATTGTTGGTCTTCAGCGCATCGAGCACTTTGGCGTAATCGGCGACATCGACCACGACATTGACGAAGCCGTGGTTCTTGGCCGCCGAGCGGATCATCGCCGGGCCGCCGATGTCGATATTCTCGATGCAGGTCGGGAAGTCGGCGCCCTTGGCCACGGTGGCGGCGAAGGGATAGAGGTTCACAACGACGAGGTCGATCGGCGGAATGTTGTGCTTGTCCATCGCCGCCTTGTGATCGGCATGGTCGCGCAGCGCCAGGATGCCGCCATGGATGGTGGGATGCAGCGTCTTCACGCGCCCGTCCATCATCTCGGGGAAACCGGTATGCTCGGCCACTTCCTTCACCGCGACGCCAGCATCTTTCAGGGCCTTGTAGGTGCCGCCGGTGGAGAGCAGCTCGATCCCGAAGCCGGCCAGCGCCTTGCCGAAGTCGATAAGCCCGGTCTTGTCGGACACGGAGAGGAGCGCACGGCGGACGGGAATGAGATCGGCGGACATCGGATGGGGCCTCTGGACTCGGCAGGAGGGAAGGGCGGACGGGCTATAGCATGCCCCGGCCACCCCCGAAAGATGTGGAAAACTTCACCCAATACAATGGCTTAAGAGGTTTGTCCGCCGCCGCGATCCATGCTAAACGATGCCCCCATGCGCTCTTATCTGGAATTCGAGAAGCCGATCGCTGAGCTCGAGGCGAAAATCGCCGATCTGAGGAAGCTGGTCGACAGCGGCAACACCGATATCGCGGAAGACCTGGAGAAGCTGGAGGCCAAGGCCGCCCAGCAGCTGCAGAGCACCTATTCGAAACTGGGTGCATGGCAGAAGACCCAGGTTGCCCGCCATCAGGACCGCCCGCATTTCGCCGACTATGTCGCGACGCTGATCTCCGACTATGTCCCGCTCTGCGGCGACCGCGCCTTTGCCGAGGACGGTGCCATCACCGGCGGTCTCGGCCGCCTGCGTGGCCGCGCCGTCATGGTGATCGGCCATGAAAAGGGCCGTGGCACCGAAGGCCGCGTGAAGCACAATTTCGGCATGGCGAAACCTGAGGGCTATCGCAAGGCGATCCGCCTGATGCGCATGGCCGACCGCTTCCGCCTGCCGGTCGTAACATTAGTCGACACCGCCGGCGCCTATCCGGGCGTGCAGGCCGAAGAGCGCGGCCAGGCCGAAGCCATTGCGCGCGCCATCGACTGCTGCCTCGACATCCGTGTGCCGCTGGTGGCCGCGATCGTCGGCGAGGGTGGTTCGGGCGGCGCGGTGGCGCTGGCCGCCGCCAACCGCGTGCTGATGTTCGAACACGCGATCTATTCGGTGATCTCGCCCGAAGGCTGCGCTGCCATCCTGTGGAACGACAACGCCAAGGCGCCCGATGCGGCCGAGGCGCTGCGCGTCACGGCGGAAGACCTGCTCAAGCTCAAGGTGGTCGACGAGATCGTGAAGGAGCCGCTGGGCGGCGCCCATCGCGATCCGGTGCGCGCCATCAATGCACTGGGCGATGCGCTGGACGCCAACCTGCGCACGCTGGCCGGCCAGGAGCCGGGTGCGCTGCGCGAGGCGCGCCGGCGCAAATTCCTCGATATGGGTGCGACTGGACTTTAAGTCTCTGTAAAACCTGGACCTGCTTGCGGCACCGGAGGCCGGTTGCTGCCGGTTGCCTGGCCAGTTGGGTGCCAGTTGCGTCCAGTTCAGGCCAGTTGCGTCCAGTTGGATGCCAGGTCCTGCCTGGTGCTGGCCAGGGCGATCCAGCCCCATCCCGTCCATTTTCACGATGTCCGACAGCAGCTTCCTTGAGATGGTGCCGCCGCGATGATGATCAAGCGCGCAGGAAATTTTCCACCAGTGGCGCGATCTCACGCGCACGGTCATGCGGGAAGCCGTGATCGCCGCCCTTGACGACCTGCAAGGTCGACCGCGGCAGCAGGCCATGCAGATGCCGGCCGACGCCGAGCGGGCTGATCGGATCGGCATCGCCCCAGAGCAGCAGGGCCGGTGCCACGATGCTGCCGATCTCGGCCGTATGGTCGGCACGCGCCGTGGTGATCCAGTCTGCTGCCTGCGGAAACTCGGCGCGATAGGCCGGGCGCCAGTCGGCGGCGCGGAACTTCATCACATCGACGCCGCCGGATGATGCCGTCAGCACCAGATGGCTGACGCGTTCGGGATACAACAGCGCCAGCCGCATGGCGAAAATCCCGCCCATCGAATGCGCGACGATAATGCTGCGCGGTTCGAGCTGGGCTGCGGCATGGGCCGTCAGCGCATCCAGGCTGTCGAAGCCGGGCCTGTGCTTCTCGCGACCAAGCCCGGGCCAGTTCAGATAGGTCTTGCGCCAGTTGTCGGGCAGCAGCGCGCCAAGCGGATGCCAGAACTCGGCTGCGCCGCCGGCACCGGGCAGGAAGAGAAGATGCGTCATGACGATACCATGCCGCAGAGGGCGCGGACCGTCATCCGCCGGATTGTCCCGATTGACCCTCAAATTTCAGGCGAATTGCGCGATGCCGTTGCCCAGCGACCAGTTCTCTTTCGCGGCTTCGAGGATATTCACGAACACATCCTCGGAACGGATGCCGGGGCTTGCGCCGAGCAGCGCTGCGATGCGCCGGAACAGCGCCGCCTTCTGCTCCGTCGTGCGGGTGTTGAATACGGTGATCTGGATGTAGATGAGATCGTCGCTGCGGGCGACGCCGAGGTAGGACGCGCCATAGCGGAAGTTGGCGGCCTCATGCTCGGTGATGGTCATGAACTGGTCGTCTTCGGGCACGCCCAGCGCCTCGCGCATCGCGGCATAGATGCTGTCGAAGATGGCCTGCCGGTAGGCGGCCGGTTTGCCGGCGCGCAGGGAGATGTGGACGAGGGGCATCGCGGGAGCCTTTCGGAGTGGGGTTGCAGCTAAACCCTAAATCCGGCTTATATATTTATAAATGCAATGAATAATCATATCAGTTATTATAAATAGAAATGATTAATTGCCCCCTCGATCTCGACGCCGTCCAGGCCTTTGTCCGCATCGCGGAGCTGGGCAGCTTCACACGCGCAGCCGAATCGATGCAGACGACCCAGGGCGCGGTCAGCCTGAAGCTCAAGCGGCTGGAAGAACGGCTCGGCTGTCGGCTGGTCGAGCGTACGCCGCGCTATCTCGAACTTTCGCCGCGCGGTGCGGCATTCCTCGAACATGCCCGCGAACTCCTCGATGTCCATGACCGCGCGCTGGCCGGTTTTGCCGGCGCACGCCAGCGCCTGGCCATCGGCATCAGCGATCATGTCGCCGGGCCGGAGCTGCCCGCCCTGATCGCACGCATGAACGCGCAGGACCCGCAGCTGCTGATCGAGATCCGGATCGGATCCTCAGGCCCGCTGCTTCAAAGCTTCGACCGGCGCGAACTCGATACGGTGATCGTGCGCCTGCATGCCGGGCGCAGCGACGGCGAACTGCTGACCGAGGAAAAATTCGGCTGGTTCGCGGCGCCGAACTGGCAGCATCGCGCCGATGAACCACTGCCGGTGGCGACGATGGCCGAGCCCTGCGGCGTGCGCGTGCTGTCGGGAGAGATGCTCGATGCGGCCGGCGTGCCCTGGACGGAAATTTTCGTCGGGGGCGGTGTTGCGGCGGTCGCAGCAGCTGTGATGGCGGGGCTGGGCGTCGGTGCGTTGTCGCCGCGCATGGTGCCGTTCGGCGCGGTCGATGTCGGCCGCAGGCTCGGGCTGCCGGAGTTGCCACGCCTGCCGGTGCTGCTGCACACACGCGTGAAGGATGGCCGCGCGCGCGAAGCGCTGGCGGCGTTGTCAGCTGCGTTCAGAAGCGCGGTGCGCGGCTAGTCCGCAGCTAGTCCGCGCCTAATCCCGCGGGATTAATCTCACTCGCTTGTGATTCTGCCTGTGACCGTTGTCGCAAAGCGCGATGCGTGCCGCATGTTATAGCGCAGCTCGTCGTGCCGGCTCATGCGAGTCGGTGTTTGCATCGCGAGCTGCCATGACAGTGATGACGCTTCCGTCTTCCCCCGTGCAACTGCCGCCGGATTTTGCCATCGGCTGCGAGGATACAGGCGCTGTGGCACAAGGCCGACCGCTGGTGTTGCTGCATTGCTCAGGTGCGGATCGCCAGCACTGGAAGCGCGTGCTGAAGGCCTGGGGTCCGCTGAACCGCCGCGTGATCATCCCGGAATTGTTCGGTTGCGGCAAAACCGCCAGCTGGCGTGGCGAGCGCCCGATCACGCTGGATGACTATGCCGCCATCGTGGCAGCCTGCACCCGTGACATCGACGAGCCTTTCGACCTAGTCGGCCATTCGATGGGTGGCGCGGTGGCGCTACGCTTCGCGCTGACGCGGCCTGGCCGCCTGCGCACGCTGACGGTGATCGAGCCGGCAGCCTTCTTCCTGCTGAAGGACCGCGGCGAAACCGAGCTGCGGCTGTTCGCCGAGATCTCGGCCGTGGCCACCGCCGTGCATGCCGGCGCGGCATCGAAGGCGGAAGAGGCCCGGCATTGCGCCATGGAATATTTCTTCGACTACTGGAGCACGGCGGGCCGCTGGCAGACCGTGGACCAGTCGCTGCGCGATGCCATGGCGCAGACGGTCGGTGCGATCTCGGGCGATTTCACCGCCGCCTTCAACGAGCCGACGCGTTTGCCTGATTACGCCGCGCTGACCATGCCGGCATTGCTGCTGAGCGGCGGCCAGTCGCCGGGTCCGGTGCGCAACATCGTCGCCGGCCTGGGCGTCACGTTGCCGGCGGCGCAGCAGATCGGCATTCCCGATGCCGGCCATATGATGCCGCTGACCCATGCGGCGCTGGTGGCGGAACTGATCCGCGAGTTCCAGGGCCGCGTGGCAGTCTGATCGAGCCCAGAGTCGCGGTACGGCCCAATCTTGCGGGTCGCGGCGTGTTTATACGGCTATACACACGCCGAATCCAATTGAGTCCCTCTATTCATCCCTGATGGTGCCGCCAATGCGCGGCCCATCACAGATACTTTTTACAGTATCGCATGGAGACAGAGGGATCATGACCGCCATTCAGCCGAATCTGCAGACCGAGCGTTATGCCCGGTGCATCGAAAACGCGAAGCGTGTGAACTGGGATATCGACAAGGACATCTTCAAGGGAAGGACGTTCGATTTCTCGCGTAAGTTCCTGCCCGACGGCCTATCGATGGTCACTGATTTCAGCTTTCTGTCTGAGGACGAACAGCGGCTATTGAGCCAGGTCCAAGGCCGCACCTATGCGTATATCTTTGGCCTGGTTGAACGTTATATTGCCGCCAAGATTCTGGAAATCAGCGCCGAATCAAGCCTTGGCGATCAAGTCGCACTTGAGGCGCTGGTTCGCTTCAGCGCCGAAGAACTGAAACACCAAGAGCTGTTCCGGCGGATAGAAGAGATGATCGCGACCAAGATGCCGGCGGGATATGTTCGCACGGCCGATCCGGATGCCGTCGCAGGGGTGGTGCTATCGAAATCCACCTGGGCTGTATTGGCACTGACCTGCTGTATAGAACTGTTCACACTGGTGCATTACCGCCAGAGCATAGAGCCGGATAGCGGTCTTTCCGATCTCTACAAGGACGTGTTCCTGCATCACTGGCGCGAAGAATCGCAGCATGCGATTCTCGATGAAATGGAATGGGCGCGCGCGAATGCACGTCTCAGCGACATCGAGCGCGATGCTGCCGTGGACGATCTGATTGCCCTGGTCGGTGCCGTCGATGGCATCCTGCAGGCCCAGTCACAGGCCGATGCCGCCTATTTCGCAAAAATCAACGCTCGCAAACTTACCGACAAGGAGCAGCAGTTGCTCGAACAGGGGCTGCTGAAAGCCTATCGGTGGCAATACATTGTATCCGGCGTTCAGGTGCCGCGTTTCCAGGAACTGCTGGGCGGCATGATCACCGAGGCGCAGGGACTCCGTATCCAGGCGGCGTTAGCTCCGATCATGTAATGCTGGATTGCGGTTGCGCGGCGTTTCTGCGGCGGGAATCGTCACGCCAAGAAGGATTCTATTTCCGACTTCAGGGTCAACCAGGCCGGCTCGCTTTCCAGGAGCAGATGGTTGCGGCTGGGCACCGTAATGAATTGCGCCTGCGGTATGCCGGTGGCGCATTCGCGGCCGAACTCCATCGGTACCATGGAGTCGTCGCGACTGTGCAGCACGAGGGTCGGGCATTGAATCTGGGCGAGCAGGTCGCTCACGTCAAAATCACCGAAGCTGTCCATCAACATGGCGGCGGCTTCAGGCGTGGCCGAGACGCGCTGCAGTTCGTTCAGCCAGGTGGCTTGTTCCGGTGTCGCCTCGGGGAACATCAGTGAGGTGAAAATCTGCCGGAAGGCCGGGTTATCCAGGCCCCAGCCATGACGGGTCAGGGCGACCATATGTTCATTGGGCGCATTGCCCTTCGCACGCCGGCGCCAGCCCAGCGCCGAAGTGCCAATCAGGATCAGGCGACGCACGCGTTCCGGATGACGGGCCGCATAAGCGATGGACATCGCGCCACCGCTGCAGAATCCGACAAGATCGAATGGATCTGCGTCGAGCATGCCGGTCACGGCTTCAAGATCGTTCAGTGCATCGTCGAAGCTCAATGCTTTGGTTGTGCGGTCTGACAGGCCGCAGCCACGCCGGTCGTAGCGGACCAGCTCGCGGTCCTGTGCCAGAGCATTGATCAGATGCTTCCAGACAGGGCTTTCCAGATCGTATTCCAGATGGCTGTACCAGTTGGCCGCCTTCACCAGACGCGGCCCACGGCCAGAAACAGCATAGGCTATCTGCACGCCATCGGTGCTTGCACAGAAATGGATGCGTTGCCGCGTGGACTTTTCCTTGATTCGTTCGACAACGGGCTGATGTGCGGCGCGATGAGCTGCCCACTGCCGGACCAGCTTGTAGGGTGGCGGCAGGCCGGCGGTCTTGAATTGCCGCTGCACAGTTTCGACATGCGATTCTGCTTCGGGTATGCGGCCAAGGGCGATCAGCATCGTCAGCAGCGACACATGGGCCGCTTCCTCTGTCGGCTCCAGTAGCACGCGCTGGCGCGCATAAGGCAGCGACTGTTCGGTGGCGCCAAGCCGGTCGCACAGCGTCGCCAGGATCGCTGCCTGGGTCTGGCGCATGTTTTCGCGCTCCGCCATGCACCAGAGCCGGAATTCGTAGCAGTCGGGCAGGTCGAGGCCTTCGAGGAATTCGCCCTGCATCAGCCCGGCGGCGCCGATCAGGTCGGCCGTCGATGCCATCGCGGGCGTCATGGCTGCAATTCTTTGGATCGACCAGATGTCGCAGTCAGCGTGGGTCGCATCCAGAAAGATTGTATCGCGGTCGGCGACAAGGCGGGATACACCGTCCAGCTCAAGTGTTTTACGCAGCCGGCTCAGGCTCCAGCGCAGACCTTCGCGACCCGTTTCCGTGTCGGCCCACAGCAGAGACGCCAGACGCTCGCGGCGCTGCGGTCGCCGGGCGGATGCCAGATAGGCCAACAGGGCGCGCGCCTTCTTGGACGGTGGCAGCTCCAGTGCAGTGCCGTCCAGGTTCGCAGAGAGCGAACCGGTCAGCGAGAGCATCAGCATCCCGCTTGGTTTATGTTGAATCGCATTTGTGTTGCGCATGCGTCGCTCCGGCCTTTGCAGTCTTGTAGGCCATCGGCAGATTCGTCACAAGCGCAGCGTATCGTCATGCAAGTGCAGAAACTGAACCTGCTCGATGGTGGCGCGGCACCGCCATTGTCCCGCAGGCTGTTAATCAGCACGCTGATAGTGCAGCGAACCACAACGCATCAGATGGCATTTCCGGTTTTGTGCATCAGGTCGAATCCCGGCTAATGGTGCACCTTACTTCCAGTGCGGCGGCCAGGTCTTCTGCACCACCGGCAGTGCCTTCATGCGCTCCATCCAGGCGCCCAGCCTCGGTGTGAAGATGCTGCCCGGGATGGCCTCGGGCTTGCGCAGCTGGAAACGCCCGATGATGGCCAGGTGCGGATACAGCGTATAGTCCACCCCTGAAACGGCATCGCCATTCACATAGTCGCCGGCGATCTGCGGCTCCCAGCGCGCGATTTCGGCCTGCACATCCGCCACGGCCTGGGTCAGCTTGGCGGCATCGGCTTTTTCCGGTGGCGCAAACACCGCATGGAACAGATGCTCCACCGTCTCGCCCACATAATTGTCGGCTTCGCGGATCATGCGGCGCTGTTCGGCGCGCAGCCGCAGGTCCTGGGCGAACAGCGGCTTCTCGGGCCAGCGCTCCTCGACATATTCCATGATCGCCGCCGATTCACGCAGGATGAAGTCGCCGTCCACCAGGGTCGGCACGCGCTGGCGCGGGTTGAGTTTGGTGTAGTCCGGCGTCTTGTGGCCGCCTTCGCTGAAGGACAGTACCTTCAGGTCGTGAGGCACGCCTTTGTGTTCCAGCGCCAGCCAGACGCGCCAGGCATAGGCCGAACCGGAACCGTAATAGAGCGTGACGGACATGTGTGATCCCTCTGGGTTAGGGGTCTGAGAAAGGGCGGGGCGCCGCCGCGGTCAAGCCAGCCTGCGATCCAAGCCAGTCTGGCATCCAAGCCAGTCTGCCGTCGAAGTCTGCGCGATTTCCACGCCGGCTACCACGCCCGGACCCACAGTCCCCGGCCACAGTGCGGACAGGGGAGCGGCCGAATCGGCGGCTCCAGATGCGTCCAGGGTACAGGGTTCATGCAGAGCGTCGCCGCCGGCCGTCCGATCTCCGTCCTGCTGATTTATACCTGCATCATGGCGGCCTGCCTGATGGCTTTCCTGTCCTTTGGCGTACGCACCACCTTCGGCGTCTTCCTCGAGCCGATCCTGCAGGCGCGCGGCTGGGAGCGCGAAACCTTCGGCCTGGCGCTGGCGATCCAGAATCTGGTCTGGGGCCTGTCGCAACCGCTGGCCGGCGCGCTGGCCGACCGCCATGGCTATGGCCGCGTGCTGATCGGCGGCGTGCTGCTCTATGTCGCCGGTACCGCCGGTATGGCGGTGGCCGATACGCCGATACTGTTTCATCTGGCCGGCGGCATCACGGCGGGCCTCGGCCTGGCCGGCGCATCCTGGACCATGAGCGTGGGCGCGGTGACGCGGGTGGCGCCGCCGCATCTGCAGGGCTGGGCCACCGGCATGGCGATCGCCGCCTGCTCGATGGGGCAGTTCGTGCTGGCCACCGTGAGCCAGGCACTGATCTCCGCCTATGACTGGCAGACTGCGCTGCTGGTGATGGCCGGCTGCATCGGCGCGATCCTGCCTTGTGCCCTGCTGCTCGCCGGGAATATCCGAAGCGGCGGATCCTCCGTGCCGCGCAGCAGCCTGCAGGCAACCATGAAGACGGCGGCGGCGAGCGGCAGCTTCTGGATGATCTTTGCCGGCTTCACCGTCTGCGGCTTGCATGCCGGCTTCGTCTTCACCCATATGCCGGCCTATGTGGTCAGCCTGGGTCTCTCGGCCGAAACCGGCGCCTGGGCGTTGGGCGCCATCGGCCTGACCAATCTCTTCTCGGCGTATTTTGTCGGCGTGCTGGGCCAGACGCGCAGCAAGCGCAGCATCCTGATCTGGATCTATGGCTGCCGCGCGCTGGCGATGACGGCGCTGCTGTATGCTCCGGTCAACGATGGCGCGGTGCTGCTGCTCTCGGCCATGCTGGGTGTGGTCTGGATGTCGTCGATCCCGCCGACCTCGGGCCTGCTGGGCCAGATCTTCGGACCATATTACATGGCGACGCTGCTGGGCCTGGTGTTCCTCGGCCATCAGGTCGGCGCCTTCCTGGGCGCCTGGCTCGGTGGCGCGCTCTACGACCTCACCGGGTCGTACGCGGCGATGTGGTGGATCTGCATCGCGCTCAGCGCCGCCGCGGCGCTGGTCAATGTCCCGGTCAGCGTGAAGCCGCTGGGCGACGCGGCGCAGCCGGCCAGAGCCTGACCAAGACCGGGCGCGTATTCATGACGACAGCGACCATCTCTCCCGACGTGCGACTCAGCTGCGGGAAAAAAGGTACCGGCCCTGCCATGGTTTTCATCCATGGCACCGCGGGCGACCGTGGACACTGGCACGAGACCATCGAAGACTTGGCCGATCTACAGATTCCGGTGAGTGCCATCACGCCCGAGCTTTTTGGCTATGGCAAATCGCCGGCCTGGCCGTTGGATCGCGATGTCACCATTGAGGATCATGTGCGCGCCGTGCGGGATGTGCTGGTCACGCTGCTGGATGGCCGCCCGGCCGTCGTGGTGGGGCATTCGATGGGCGGTGCCATCGCGCTGCAGCTCGCACTCGATCACCCCGAGATGGTGTCGCATCTGATCCTGGCCGAACCGGCAGCCTTCCACATGCTGCGCACCGGTGACGCCGAAGATGCAGTGCTGCTGGAGGACCTGGCCAGGATCGGGCGCCAGCTCGCCAGCGGCGGCAGACAGGACGATCCCGTGGTGAGCCACATCACCACGGGGCTGTTTGTGGACTACTGGAATGGCGCTGGCACCTGGGTCAACCTGCCCGGCGCGATGAAAACCGAGATGACCCTGCGGCTGCCCAGCATCGGCAGCGATTTCACCGCGCTTTACGCGGCCGGCATACCAGCCGAGCGCTATGCCGAGTTGAGCATGCCGGTGCTGGTGATCCGCGGCGGCCGGTCGCCGCGGCCGACGCGTCGTATCGCCGAGCTGCTGACCAGCTCGATCCCGCAGGCCAGCTTGGTCGAGATCGCCGAGGGTGGCCATATGCTGCCGCTCAGCCATGCCAGTCGACTGGCCGGCCTTATCCGCGATGAACTGGCGCTGGAGCGAGTCTAGGCGAGACGGTTTCAAGCACGGGCCGCATCAGCCCGGACGCTTCAGCACCATCTGGGTGCCGAAGAAACTCATCACCGTTTCGCCTTTCTGGTTCTCGACCCAGTATTTCATGCGCACGATGCCGCGATCAGGCTTGGAGGCGCTCTCGCGTTTGTCCTCGATGCTGGCGCGACCGAACAGCGTGTCGCCCGGACGCACCGGCATGGCCCAGCGGATTTCATCCAGGCCGGGCGAGCCCATGCTGCCCTTGCCGAGCAGGCCGGCATTCAGCAGCATGCGGAAGCCCAGCAGGCCGGTCTGCCAGCCTGAGGCGATCAGGCCGCCATATGGCGATTTCTCGGCGGCGATCTTGTCGAGATGGAAGGGCTGCGGATCGTAGGTGAAGGCGAAAGAGAGAATCTCGGCTTCCGAAATGGTGACGCCATCGGCGCGGATGACTTCGCCGACGGTGTAATCCTCAAACCAGCGTTCGCTCTTGCTCATGATCCTAAATCTGCATGTTGCGGAAAAACTGTTGCACATCGGCGACGAAGGCCTCGGGCTGTTCCATCGCCACGAAATGCCCGCCGCGGTCCAGGTCGCGGCGATGCGTCACGTTATAGCCGCGCTCCAGCCAGCCCTCGGGCGGCGGCGGCACCAGGTCCCAGGGCGGCAGCAGGAAGCCGGTGGGGCTGGACACGAATTCACCAGGCTTGAGCGCGAAGTCGCCGGTCTCGCGCGCCGCCCAGTAGAGCCAGGTGGCGGTGGCGGCCGTGTCGGTCAGCCAGTAGAGCGCCACATTTGCGATCAGGTGATCGATGGAGAAGACCGGGTCCTGCTCGATCGGTGCGCGGGCGAAGCCGTGGAATTTCTCGACGATCCATGCGGCCAGTCCGACCGGGCTGTCGCTCATGGCATAGCCCAGTGTGGAGGGTTTGGTGCTCTGGATCGCCAGATAGCCGGCCTCGGCGGCATGGATCGTCTTGGTGCGCGCGATCCACTCCTTCTCGGCCGGGCTGAGCGGCGGCGTATCCTTGGTCAGCGGCGGCCGCAGCGGCACCATGTTGAGATGGAGCGCCACGGCATGGCGGGCATGATCGGCGCCCAGCCAGCTCGAAACCACCGAGCCCCAGTCGCCGGCCTGCACCAGGAACCGGTCGAGACCCAGCGCCTCTACCATCAGGTCGCGCCACAGTCCGGCGATGGCGCGCGGGCCGATCGGCTTGTCGATCGGCATCGAGAAGCCATAACCCGGCAGGGTCGGGCAGATCACGGTGAAGGCGTCGTCCTCGCGGCCGCCGAAGCGCTCGGGATGCGCCAGCCGTTCGATCACGTCGATGAATTCGAAGACCGAACCGGGCCAGCCGTGGGTGAGCAGCAACGGCCGGGGCATGTCGCCGGAGCCGCGCTCCATCAGCACATGCACGGTCTGCAGGCCGCCGGTATCGGGGCGTTTCAGTTTGATCAGATACTGCTCATGTGCATTCAGCCGGGCTTCCCAGCTGCGCCAGTCGAAACCGTTACGCCAGCGGTCGACGAAGCGGCGCATGTAGCTGCCATTGCTGCCATACTGCCAGGCGGCCTGCTGCGGTTCGATGGGGAAGCGCGCCAGCGCCAGCCGCGTCTGCAGGTCGGCCAGCGCGGCATCGGGCACATGGACACCGAAGCGTTCTGTCGATGGCGTCAGCCGCGGCATCTCAGGCCTTCTTCAGCGTGGCCGTCAGCATGCCGGCGCCGATCAGCATGGCGCCGCCGGCGCGGTTCATCATTTTCAGCGTACGCGGCGTGACGATGCGGTTGCGCGCCTGGCCCATCATGGCGATCCAGCAGCCCTGGATGCTGGCGGCCAGCACATTCAGCGTCAGCGTAAGCGTCACCACCTGCGGCAGCAAAGGTCTGGCCGGGTCGATGAACTGCGGCAGGAAGGCGGCGAAGAACAGGATGCCCTTCGGGTTCAGCAGCGTAACCAGGAAGGTCTGCATGATCGCTTCGCGCGCCGAACTCTTGCCGCTGCTGACCGGCGTGATCTCCATCGGTGGCGCGCGCCACAATTTGATGCCGAGATAAACGAGATAGGCGGCACCGATCCATTTCATCGCGGTGAAGGCTTCGGCCGAGGCCGCCAGCAGCGCGCTGAAGCCGAGCATGGACAGCGTGATGGCGCAGATATCCCCCAGCGTGACGCCGATCAGGCTGAGTGCTCCGATGCGCGGGCCGCCGGCCATGGTGTGGCCCATCACCATCAGGGTGGTGGGGCCGGGGATCAGGATCATCACCGCCGCGGCGGCGGCGAAGGCGAGCCAGAGCTCGAGACTGACGGGCATGCTGTTTCCTCCGAATCTTTGTCCCAGCCAGCCATAGGGCGGGCGGTTTCTGCAAGGGGTGACGGGGGTTTAGCGAAATTAGAACAAAAGTAGAAATAACTCTGGTCAAATTAGGATAATCAACCTATAATATGTTTAACTATTGTTCTTACGGAGCCTGCCATGCCGATCCTGCCCGCCGACCCTGACGATGCGTCGAATTCCGGTTTCAATCCCGACCGCCTATTCGGTCCCGATCCCCTGCCCGAATCCGAACCCGATCCATTCGGCCGCATCGGGCCCGGCGATCCGGCCTGGGAGGCGGCGCGCGGCCGCTGGCTGGAGGGCGCCTCGCTGAAGGACCTGTTCGGCGATCACCTGTTCCGCCTGAACGACACGGTGGGCACCGGCCGCACCAACCAGCGCGGCGACGTGTTCAAGCTGCAGGCGCTGCTGCATCGCGAGGACAAGCTGGACGCCGAAGCCACCGGTGGGCCGACTGGCTACTGGGGTAACCGGGACGACGAAGCGCTGCGCGCGCTGCAGAAAGACAATGGACTCGTCGTGGATGGTTGGGCTGGGCCACAGGGTGAAACCATCCGCTGGCTTGGCGATCTGTATCGGCCGCCGCAAGGTGTGCAGGTCTCGGATGCCGAGATGAAAAGCCGTGAGACATCGACGGCGGTGGCGCGCGATCTCGCCGGGCAGCTCGGTCTCGATCCGGATCGCATCGACCTCTCCAATCCCGCTCTATTGCCGGCTCTGGGCGGCGTGGCTTTCATCCGCTATGGCGACAAATGCGAACGCGAAGCGGCGCTGCAGAAAGTGCAGGATCTGCGCGCGAGCGATCCGCGGTTGGCCGGCAAGCTGCACGCACTGGCGGCCGAGATCGTCAGCCAGCCGCAGTGGCATTACGACAAGATGACGCCGGAAGAGTTGCAGCGCGCACGCCGCCTGATGGACGAGGCGCATGCCGATGTGAAGTACTGGCAGAAGGAGATCACGCCGTATCTGCCCGGTGCGGTGGTAAGGGCGGTCAGCAATTATTATGTGAAGCCGATGAACGACATCATCCACGGGGACGAAACGCGCCGGCTGGATCGCGAGCTGGAGCGCCGCCGCGATCCGCGCGACCGCTAGGCGCAGCCGCGCTCAGGAGGCAGAGCGGCGGCGGATGCGCTGCTCGATGGCGCCCCAAAGAACGGCCAGAAGGGCGAGCAGGCCACCCCAGTCAATGGTGATCACGTGCAGGATGCGGTCGAACAGCACGCCGAAACGCATGCGCGTGCGTAAACGCCGGTAATAGATGCCGTAGCGCTTCAGGCGGCGCAGATTGCGTCCGACCTTGAATCGATCCGCGGCCGTGACGTTGTCGAGGGCATCGAAGGGGTTGTTGGGCAAGTCTCTCATAGCGAAACCATAGCACAAACTATCGTCGAGAATTGCGGCGAAAATCGGGAGCTATATCCGCGTATTCATCCCTCAGGCGGTCAGGCCCTCGACGGCGAGAGCGCCATAGGTCGCCAGCCAGTGTTCGCCGCCATATTCGCCGCTTTCCAGAAACGGCAGGCTGGCCTGTTCATGCGCGGCGGCAGCGAGCAGCAATGCGGTGGAATCACCCGACAGTTTTGCGGCGATGCCACGCAGGCACCAGGCGCGCGACAGATTCAGTCCGTCGAGATGCACGCCCTTGGCGTCTGAACGATCGGCGACGATGGCGGGTTTGAAGACCGTGCCTGCATCGGGCAGGAAGCGCCCCCACCAGGCGGCAAACTCTGTTGCCGGCAGCAGCTCGGCCATCAGCAGTGCCTCGACCAATGCGCCGGAGAGGAAGTCGTCGCCGTTCGGCTCATAGCGTGCTGGATAGTCCGTGTCATGGCCGAAGACGCGGGCGGCATAGGCGGCAATCGCCGGTTCCAAGGTCGGTTCGCCGGTGACGCGCGCGTAATGCAAGGCAACGAGCAGGCCGAAGGCGGTGTTGAAATGCGTGCCGACGCGGATCGGGTAGGTCAGCTTGTCCATATAGGCCGGGAAACGCTGCACGATGCGCTGTTCCAGCGGTTTGAGCGCAGCGCGCCAGGTCTTGGCCTGGGCATGATCCCACAGCGACAGCTCGGCTGACAGCGCCAGCAGCCAGCCCCAGCCATAGGGTCGCTGCCAGGTGCCGCGTCCCGGTGCATCCAGATAGGCGGCTTCGCCGTCGCCTTTCTCGGGTGTGAAATGCGATGCAAATAGCTGCTCGGCTTTCGCGGCGTCGTTCAAGGCGGGATGCCGGCGCAGGCAGCGCACCAGCAGCCACCAGCCATGCACGCAGGAATGCCAGTCATAGCTGCCGTAGAAGATCGGATGCAGCCTGTGCGGCGGCAACACGTCGGACGCATCGTTGTTGAAATGCGTCAGGTTGTTGGGGAATTCGCGGTCGAGATTGCGCAAGGGCAGCGCGGCGAAACGTTCGGCCTGATCGCGGGAGATTTTGGTCTGGGGCATGTGGCAATGATGGCATGGCATCCCAGGATCGTCATCCCGGGCTTGGCCCCGGATCCCATTATTCTTTTCTGCAGCAACAACAAAAAATGGGATCCCCGCTTTCGCGGGGATGACGAAGGAGAGAGGCGGGCAAAAGAAAAGGCGCCCGGCCGGAGCGGGGCGCCTTTTTTGTGGAAGCCTGCCGGCTTACTTGCCGTGGCAGTATTTGTACTTCTTGCCCGAGCCGCAGGGGCAAGGCGCATTGCGCGGGGTCGATTTCCAGGTGCCCTCGTCGTTCGGATCGACGGCGGCCGAGCGCGACTGCGCGACGGGGCGCGCCGGCAGGCTGTCGTCGCCTTCGCCTTCCAGCGGCTCGCCGCGGCTTTCACGCATCTGCTGCGGGCTGCGCTGGAATTCCGGCGGCGGTTCGTCGCTGCGCACTTCGACGCGGGCGAGGATGGAGGTCACCTGCTCGCGCACCCGCACCAGCATCTGCTCGAACAGCGTGAAGGCCTCGCGCTTGTATTCGTTCAGCGGGTCTTTCTGCGCATAGGCGCGCAGGCCGATGGCCTGGCGCAGGTAGTCGAGGTGATGCAGATGCTCTTTCCAGGTCTGGTCCAGCACCTGCAGCAGCAGGCTGCGCTCGACCATGCGCATTACGTCGGGGCCGAAATTGGCGGCCTTCTCGGCCATGCGGCGTTCCACCGCGTCGAGCAGGCGCTCACGGATCTGCTGCTCGGCGATGCCTTCTTCCTTGGCCCAGTCGACGATCGGCAGGTCGAGCGCGAAGATGCGGCTTACTTCCGCCTGCAGGCCGTCGGCGTTCCACTGTTCGGCATAGGCCTTCTCGGGGATGTGGCTGTCGACCAGGTCATTGACGATCTCGTCGCGCATGTCGGCCACGGTGTCGGCGACGTGATCGGCGCTCATGATCTCGATGCGCTGCTCGTAGATGACCTTGCGCTGGTCATTCATCACGTCGTCGTATTTCAGCAGGTTCTTGCGGATTTCGTAGTTCCGCGCTTCCACCTTCTGCTGGGCCTTTTCCAGCGCCTTGTTGATCCAGGGATGGATGATGGCTTCGCCTTCCTGCAGGCCAAGGCGCTGCAGCATGCTGTCCATGCGCTCGGAGCCAAAGATGCGCAGCAGGTCATCTTCCAGCGACAGGAAGAATTTCGACGCGCCCGGATCGCCCTGGCGGCCCGAACGGCCACGGAGCTGGTTGTCGATGCGGCGGCTTTCGTGGCGTTCGGTGCCGATGACGTAAAGTCCGCCGGCGGCGCGCACCTTGTCCTTCTCGACGGCGACTTCGGCGCGGATCTCGGCTTCGCGCTTGGCCTTGGCGGCTTCATCCAGACCTTCTGTCTCGCGCAGGATGCGCATGTCGGCATTGCCGCCGAGCTGGATGTCGGTGCCGCGGCCGGCCATGTTGGTGGCGATGGTGACGGCATTCAGGCGGCCGGCCTGCGCGACGATATAGGCTTCCTGATCGTGATGGCGGGCGTTCAGCACATTGTGCTCGATCTTGCGCTGCTTCAGGTAATCCGACAGCAGTTCCGACTTCTCGATCGAGACGGTGCCGACCAGCAGCGGCTGGCCCTTCTCGCGGCATTCGGCGATCAGCTTGACGATGGCTTCGTATTTCTCGCGCGCCGAGCGATAGACCTCGTCATCGGAATCGATGCGGGCGACCGGCACGTTGGTGGGGATTTCCACCACTTCGAGGCGATAGATGTCGGCGAATTCCGCGGCTTCCGTCGAGGCCGTGCCAGTCATGCCGGCCAGCTTGGGATACATGCGGAAGTAATTCTGGAAGGTGATCGAGGCCAGCGTCTGGTTCTCGGTCTGGACGGCGACGCCTTCCTTGGCTTCCAGCGCCTGGTGCAGGCCGTCGGAATAGCGCCGGCCTTCCATCATGCGGCCGGTGAACTCGTCGATGATGATGACCTTGCCGTCCTTGACGATGTAATCCACGTCGCGGCTGAACAGCACATGGGCGCGCAGCGCCTGATTGGCATGGTGCACGGCGGCGATATTGTCGATGTCATAGAGCGAGTCAGACTTCAGCAGCCCGGCGTCGCGCAGCAGCTGCTCGATATGCTCGGTGCCGGTTTCGGTGAAGTTGGCCGAGCGCTGCTTCTCGTCCTTCTCGAAATCGCTTGGCACCAGGCTCGGGATCAGCGCATTGACCTTCACATAGAGGTCGGTGGTGTCTTCAGACGGACCCGAGATGATCAGCGGCGTGCGCGCTTCGTCGACCAGGATGCTGTCGACTTCGTCGACGATGGCGAAGCTGAAGGGGCGTTGCACCATCTGCTCGCGCTGGAACTTCATGTTGTCGCGCAGATAGTCGAAACCGTATTCGTTGTTGGTGCCGTAGGTGACGTCGCAGGCATAGGCGGCGCGGCGCTGCTCGTCGTCCAGGCCATGCACGATGATGCCGGTGGTCAGGCCGAGGAAGTTATAGATGCGGCCCATCCAGCCAGCGTCGCGGCTGGCGAGGTAGTCGTTGACGGTGACGACATGCACGCCCTTGCCGGCCAGCGCATTCAGGTAGACGGCCAGCGTGGCGACCAGCGTCTTGCCTTCACCGGTCTTCATTTCGGCGATGCGGCCGTCATGCAGCACCATGCCGCCGATCAGCTGCACATCGTAATGGCGCTGGCCCAGCACGCGCTTGGCGGCCTCGCGGGTGACGGCAAAGGCTTCGGGCAGCAGATCGTCGAGGGTTTCGCCCTTCTCCAGGCGCTGCTTGAATTCGACGGTCTTGGCCTGCAGGGCGGCATCGGTGAGGGCGCTGATCTCGGGCTCGAGCGCATTGATGGCCTGGACAGCCTTGGAATAACCCTTCACGGCGCGGTCGTTGGCCGAACCGAACAGCTTCTTGGCAATCGCGCCGAACATGCCGTACCCCTGAAAATGCCGCTAAATACGCGTCGCCAAACGAGAACCGGGCGACGGAAACCCGGCATTAGATATGCATTGCCCCCGCCCGTGTCAACGAAGGGGGGCGCGGTAAAACCGCCCGTAAACCCGCCCATAAACCCGGCGGTAAGTCGATCTGGCTGCCGCATTGACCCGCGCCTTTCCAAGGGGTTACATGCCCGCTCTCCGGCCAAATGCCTAAAACCGCTGCTTCGGCGGCCTTTCCGCAGCTTTCCCCATAGCTTTTCAAGGTCTTTTCAGCCGTGTCTGCCTCCGCTCTGCCCGATCCCGTCGCCCTCTCTCAGGCCCTGATCCGCTGCCCTAGCGTGACGCCCGCCGACAAGGGCGCGCTGGGGGTGCTGGAACAGGCGCTCACCGGCCTGGGTTTCCACTGCGAGCGGCTCACATTCTCGGCACCGGGCACGCCGGATGTGGAAAACCTCTATGCGCGGTGGGGTAAGGGCGCCATTGGCGCCCTGCCGCCCGGCACGCCAAATTTCTGCTTCGCCGGCCATACCGACGTGGTGCCGGTGGGCGATGCCAAGGCCTGGACCGTCGATCCCTTCGGCGCCGAGATCATTGAGGGCCAGCTTTATGGCCGCGGCGCCACCGACATGAAATCGGCCATCGCCGCTTTCGTCGCGGCCGCCGGCCGCTTCCTTGCCAGCCGCAATAACCAGCTCGATGGCGGCATCAGCCTGCTGATCACCGGCGACGAGGAGGGCCCGGCCATCAATGGCACCACGCGCGTGCTCGACTGGCTGAAAGAGAAGGGCGAGCAGCTCAGCGTCTGCGTGGTGGGCGAACCGACCAATCCGCTGCAGCTGGGCGAGATGATGAAGATCGGCCGGCGCGGCTCGTTGACCGCGCGGCTCACCGTGCATGGCATCCAGGGCCATGTCGGCTATCCGCATCTGGCCGACAATCCGGTGCCGAAGCTGCTGGACATCCTCTCGGCGCTGAAGTCGCGCCGGCTCGATACCGGCAACGCGCATTTCGAGGCGTCGAACCTGGAGATCACCACGGTCGATGTCGGCAATCCGGCCAACAACGTGATCCCGGCCAGTGCCAAGGCCGTGCTGAACATCCGCTACAACACTGAACAGACCGCAGCGGGCCTGAAGGACTGGATCACGCGCACGGTCGAGGCCGTCTGCGGATCGCAGAGCGCCAACCGCACGCTGCAGGGCACGCGCTTCGATCTGCTGCTGGAAGACGGCGCCATGCCTTTCCTGACCAAGCCGGGGCCATTCGTCGCCGCGATGGCCGAAGCCGTGAAGACCGGCACCGGGCGCGTGCCCGAGCTCAGCACCACCGGCGGCACGTCCGATGCGCGCTTCATCCAGGCCTACTGCCCCGTGGTGGAATTCGGCCTGGTCGGCCAGACCATGCACAAGGTGGACGAACGTGCCGGCGTCGAGGATATCCGCAATCTCTCCAAGGTCTATGAAAGCATGCTGCAGCGGTTCTTCGATGGCGCTGCCGCTTAAAGCGGAAATTCTTGCCGCGGTCGGCGGCCTCGGGTTGCTGCTGCGCGGCGATCCCCGCGCGCTGCTGGCCTATGATTTTTCCGAAGGCGGATTCTGGCGCAGCTTCCGCTGGCCGTTCCTGACGCTGCTCGCCTATGTCGCACTGATGCGGCCCGATGCGGTCGAGCTGGCCGACTGGAACGACAATGCCGCAGGCTACAACCTGGTGCGCGGGGTCGAATTCCTGCTCGCCTGGATGCTCTATCTGATCGCGATGGCGGGATTGAGTCGCGGCTTCGGTTTGGGTAACCGCTTCGCGGTCTTCGCCGTGCTCTACAACTGGGCGCAGGCGATCACCACGGCCGCGACGCTGCCGCTGCTCGCCGGCACCAGCTTCGGCCTGCTCGGGCCCGGCATCCTGTCGGGCTGGAGCACCGCGCTGCTGCTGATTTGGCTCTATATCGTGGCGCGAATCGCCCGCCTCGGACTCGGTGCGGGCTGGTCGCTGGCGGTCGCCGCGGCGGCGCTCGACCTGGTGGTCAGCATCCTGATGCACCGGCTGATCGAGCGCCTGATCTGAGCCGGTTGCGGGCTAGGGTCTGGGCAGGAAAGCCTGTCTCGGACTGGACTTAAGCGGCCTGAACCGCCAATCTGGCCACGGATTCGCGGTTTTTGCCGCACAGGACAGATGTGAGGACCTTATGGACCAGGCATTGCGCAGCCGGCTGATCGGCATGCTGGAAGAGAACCGGGCGCTGCGGACCTCGCTCGCCGCCGATGGCTCGCTGTTCCAGGGCTACAACGAGCAGATGCGCGCCCTCCACAACAAGCATGCCAAGGCGCTGGCCGATATCGTCGACACCAAGGGCTGGCCCGGCCGCTCGCTGGTCGGCGAGGACGGTTGCACCTCTGCCTGGATGATCGCCCAGCATGCCATCGGCCTGCCGCGCTTCATGCGCGCCTGTCTGCAGGAAATCGAAGCGGCCGCGGCCAAGGGCGATGCGCCGCGCTGGCAGCTCGCCCTGCTGACCGACCGCATCCGCTGGCTCGAAGGCAAGCCGCAGGTCTATGGCACCCAGTTCGACTGGGACGAGAAGGGCGAGCTCAATCCGCTGCCGATCGAGAATCCGGCCGGCGTCGACGCCCGCCGCGCCCAGGCCGAACTCACCTCGCTGGCCGACGGCATCACCCAGCGCCGCAAGGAAGCAACGGACGCCGGCGAAGTGGCGCCCGCGAATGCTGCCAAGCGCAACGCTGATTTCGAAGCATGGGCCAAGGCGATCGGCTGGCGCAGCTAAGCGTCAGTAGTCGACGCGGGTCAAACACAGTCCGTCCGGCGGCGCCGTCGGACCGGCCGCGGCGCGATCCCTCTTCTCTAGCGCCGTCTTCACGTCTTTGGCCGTCCAGCGGCCTTCGCCCACCATCTTCAGCGTGCCCGCCGTGATGCGCACCTGGTTGTGCAGGAAGCTGCGCGAGCGCACGGTGATGTGGATTTCCTCACCCACGCGGCTGACGCTCAGGTGATCGAGCGTGCGCTCGGGCGATTTCGCCTGGCATTCGGTCGAGCGGAAGCTGGTGAAATCGTGATGGCCGATCAGAACTTGCGCGGCCGCATGCATGGCGGCGGCGTCCAGCGGCACCGGCACATGCCAGACGAAGCCGGCCTCCAGCGCCGGCGGCGGACGCCTGTTCAGGATGCGATAGAGATAGTGTCGTGCCGTGGCCGAGAAACGCGCATCGAAGCTGTCATCCACGATGCTTGAGTCCAGCACGGCGATGCGCTGTTCGCGCAGGTAGAAGTTCAGGCCATCCCTGATCCGATCAGGCGTGAAGTCGCGCGCGAGGTCGAAATGCACCACCTGGCCGGTGGCGTGCACGCCGGCATCGGTGCGGCCGGCGGCAAAGGTCTCGACCGGTGTGCTGCACATGGCCTCCAGCGCTTCTTCCAGCGCCTGCTGCACGGCGCGGCCGTCCTTCTGGCGCTGCCAGCCGACGAAGGCCGTGCCGTTGTATTCCAGGGTGAGGCGGAAGCGCGGCATCAGGACAGCTGCGTCGATTTCGGCAGGGCCAAGCCGCGCAGGAAATCGGTGATGGCAATGGCGGATTTGCTCGGGCGCTGCAGTTTCAGCAGCTTCAGCGCGCCATCTCCACACGCCACGGTGCCGGCATCATCGAGCATCGTTCCGGGCGTGCCGTTGCCGGCAACCGGTTCGCAGGCCAGCAGCTTGATGCGCTCGCCGTTCAGCTCGAAGGTCGTGCCGGGGCCGGGATTGAGCGCGCGCACCATGCGGTCGATCTCGATGGCCGATTTGCGCCAGTCGATGCGGCCTTCGTCTTTTATCAGCTTGGAGGCATAGGTGACGCCGTCGGCCGGTTGCGGCTGCGGTGTGATCTTGCCGTCGTTGAAGGCATGCAGCGCCCGCACCATCAGCGGAGCGCCGACGCGGGCAAGGTCGTCATGCAGTTCGGTGATGGTGGTGCGGGGGCCGATCTGCACCGTCTCGCGCGCCAGCACCGGGCCGGTATCGAGGCCGACATCCATCTGCATGGCGCAGACGCCGGTCTCGGTGTCGCCGGCAAGAATAGCCCTTTGAATGGGAGCGGCGCCACGCCAGCGCGGCAGCAGCGAGGCATGCAGGTTGAAGCAGCCCAGGCGCGGCGCATCGAGCACCGGCTTGGGCAGCAACAGGCCATAGGCGACGACGACAGCGGCATCCGCGTTCAGCGCGGCAAATTCGGCCTGGGCCTCAGGCGTCTTCAGGCTGACCGGATGTCGCACGTTGAGGCCGTTCTGTTCGGCAAAGGCCTGCACGGGAGAGGGCGTCAGCTTCTGGCCACGGCCGGCCGGCCGCGGCGGCTGGCTATAGACGGCCAGGATCTCGTCGCCGGCCTTGAGGAAGGCGTCCAGCACCGGCACGGCGAAATCCGGCGTGCCCATGAAGACGAGGCGTAATGTCATTAGGCGGTGGCGGTGAGGCGCTTCTGCTTCAGCAGCTTGCGCAGGATCATGTTGCGCTTCAGCGCCGAGATATGATCGACGAAGAGGATGCCGTCGAGATGGTCCATCTCATGCTGCAGGCAGACGGCCATCAGGCCTTCGGCATGCAGTTCCTGCTGGTCGCCGTTGCGGTCGAGATAACTGACTTTGATCTCGGCCGGGCGTTCGACCTCGGCATACTGCTCGGGCAGCGACAGGCAGCCCTCTTCGTAAAGCTGGTCGTCGTCCGAGGCCCAGGTGATTTCCGGGTTGATGATGAAATAGGGCTGCTTCTCTTCGCCCTCGCGGCTGACATCCATCACCAGCATGCGCTTCTGGATGCCGACCTGGATGGCGGCGAGGCCAATGCCGGGCGCCGCGTACATGGTCTCCAGCATATCGTCCAGCTGCTGGCGCACCTCGTCCGTCACCGCTTCGACAGGGGTCGAGACGGTCTCAAGGATCGGGTCGGGCGCCGTGATGATGGGCAGCAGGGCCATAGTCTGAATCCGCAATACCAAACGCTTAATTCTGGGTCGTCAGATAGGCTGCGGGCTGGTAGTCCGTCAAGCCCGCATGATATTAACAGCCATGTCCATGGATATAATGTCGATTCTCGCAATCGCCAGCGCCGCCGGCCTGGCCATCGTGCTGATTCTGCTGGTTTTGCTGCTGCGCCGGGGCGCCAGCCCTGTGAGCGATGCGGCCTTGCTGGCCGAGCTGCGCGACCAGGTCGATGCCGCCCGCGACGAGGCCGCCGCCGCCCAGGCCGCCCGGCTGGAAGCCGAGCGCATGGCGGCGGGTCTGCGCGCCGAACTGGCCGTGAAGACCCAGGCTTTCGAGAAGCTGGCCGAAACCGCCACGCAGGCAGCTCGCGCCGCTGCCGTGGAATCCGCCGCGCAGCTCTCCAACAAGCTGCTGGCCGACCACAAGCGCGAGACGGAAGCGCAAAAAGAAGAGTCGCAGAAGCAGGTCCAGCAGGTCACCGAGGGCGTGATCAAGCAGATGACCGAGGTGGCGCAGGTCGTGGCCAGCACGGTGGCGCAGCAGAGCAAGGACAACCAGCGCGTCGACGCGATCCATCGCATGTTGTCGCATCCCGGCGGCGCGGGCCGCCTGGCCGAGATCGGCCTGGAGAACACGCTGAAGGCGTTCGGCCTGCAGCCCGGCATCGATTTCGTCCTGCAGTATCATGTGGCTGGCGACAGTGATCGCGGCAGTCTTCGCCCCGATGCGGTGATCTTCCTGCCCGGCGACGCCGTGCTGGTGGTGGATTCGAAGGCGTCGAAGTTGTTGCTCGATCATGCCGAGGCCGAAGGCGAGGTGGCCGAGGCCGCGGCACTGGCCCAGCTGGCCCAGCGCATGACCACGCATCTGCGCGCGCTGACCGCCAAGGATTACGGCAATGCCGTCGTCGCGGCGTATCGTGATGCCAAGCGCGGCGGCGGCCTAAAGCGCAGCATCGTTGCCATGACGCTGCCCAACGACGCTGCCGTTGAAAAGCTGCGGCTGGCGGCGCCTGATTTCGAGCAGCGCGCGATTGAATCCGGCGTGGTGCTGGCCGGGCCGTCGTCGCTGTTTTCACTGATCGCGTTTTCACGCATGCAGATCGACAGCGGCCGGCAGGAAGAAAATCACCAGAAGATCATAGAGGCCGTACAGGCGCTGATCGATTCCACGGCCACGGCTCTGACGCTGGCGGAGAAAATGGGGCGCGGCCTGCAGCAGGCAACGGAACAGTTCGAATCCTTCAGCCGTTCAATCAACACCCGATTGCTGCCGCGCGTGCGCAAGCTGGGACAACTGGGCGTCCGCCCGAGCAAAGCCGCGCCGGCGGCGCTGCCCAGTTTTGAGGTCAACGTGCACCGGACCGAAGATGTGATCGAGGCGGATGTGGAAGAGGTCGTCGCACCGCGCCTGCCGGGCCTCATGGATTCCAAATGAGTGAAAGCCACGCGCCGGAAAAGGTCAGCGACATCGTTGCGACCCTTTGCGATGGCTGGGACGATGACCGGATCACCCTGGATGACCTGCTGCGCGCCTTCGGCCTGCGCAGCTTCGGCCTGCTGATCCTGGTTTTCGCCCTGCCCAACGGGATTCCGGCACCGATCGCACCCGGCCTTTCCGCCATCATGGGGGCGCCCTTGCTGTTGCTGTCGGCGCAGATGTTGCTGGGGTTCCACACGCCGTGGTTTCCGCAGAGTTGGCGTGCACGCAGCTTCCGTCGCGGCGATATCGCCAAACTGCTGCGGCCGGCGCTGCCCTATATCATTAAAATCGAGCGCTATGTGCGGCCACGGCTGGCGCATCTGTCCGGCCGCAGCGCCAGCCGGCCGCTCGGCCTGCTGATCCTGTGGAACGCCGTGCTGCTGTCATTGCCGATTCCGTTCGGCAACCTGATCCCGGCCTGGGCGATCATCCTGGCGGCGCTGGGTCAGGTCGAGCGCGATGGCACGCTGGTGATCGCCGCGCTGGTCACCAGCGTGGTGGCGACCGGCTGGGTCTGGTTCCTGCTTGATGTCGGCCTCGCCATCATCGACCGGATTTTCTGATGCCTCCCAAGACGACAGCCGACGAGATCATTGCCGCGCTGAAGCTGCAGCCGCATCCCGAGGGTGGGCATTTCGTCGAGACCTTCCGCGACGCGCCGGGCCCCGACGGCCGCAGCCGCTCGACTGCGATCTATTTTCTGTTGAGGCAAGGCGAGATATCTCATTGGCACAGAGTCGATGCGGTCGAGATCTGGCATTTCCATGCCGGTGCGCCGCTGAAGCTGAGCATCGCCGCGACAGAAGGCGCACCGGTGCAGACGATCACACTCGGCGGCGACCTTGCGCAGGGCCAGCGCCCGCAGGGCATTGTGCCGCCACATCACTGGCAGGCGGCGGAAACACTCGGTGAGTGGACGCTGGTCGGATGCACGGTTGCACCGGGCTTCGACTTCGCCGGCTTCGAGCTGGCACCGAAGGACTGGAAACCGTAGGGCTTGTCGCCTTAAGGCTTGGAAAAATACCTGCTCGGCGTGGTGCCAAGGGTCCGGCGGAACATCGCGGTGAAGGCGGCCGCACTCGCATAGCCCAGATCGCTGGCCACCAGCGCCACCGGGCGGCCGCTGCTCAGGCGGGACAGCGCTTCCGCCAGCCGCGCCTGCTGGCGCCAGGCCTGGAAGCCCATGCCGGTCTCGCGCTGGAACAGCCGCGCCAGGCTGCGGCTCGACATGCCGGCCTCCAGCGCCAGCGTCTCGATGCCGATATCGTCATGCAAATTCTCCAGCACGCGACGGCACACGGTTTGCAGCTTGATGTCACGTGGCATCGGCAGGTGCAACGGCAGAGCCGAGACGGTGCGCATCTCATGCAGCAACAGTTGGGCGATCGCCGCCCCACGACTGTTGCTCTCGTAGTCCACCGGCTCCTCGATGGCGGCGAGGATCAGCGCGCGCAACAGGTCCGAAACCTCGATCACCTGACAGGTGCCGGGCAGCGTGGCGGCGGTCTCGGGTGCGACATAGAGCGTGCGCATGGCGACGGCGGCGCTGCCCATGCGAATTTCGTGACGCTGGCCCGGGGGAATCCACAGGGCGCGTTGCGGCGGCACCACCCAGGTGCCGCCATTGCTGTCAGTGTCGGGGATAGTCGTTACTTGCATCACGCCTTTCACGGCATAGACAAGCTGCGCCCGCTCATGGTTGTGCGGCGCGATATGGAAACCGGGCGGGAAATCCTTGGGCATCGCCGCCACCGGGGTGGCGAGACGCTGGTAATCCTCCGGATTCGTGCTGCGGGTTTTAACCATTTGTCTGATTCTCGATAGAAACAGGCAGGACTATAACCATCAGACACCCCTATGCTGCCTGCCGCAACTGGTTCTCGTAAGGATTCCGTCCATGTCGCTGCCGCGCCGGGTGATCAATTTCGTCAACATCGCCCATCTGTTCGACCACATGTTCATGCTGATCTTCCCCACCGCCGTGCTGGCGATGGAGGCCGATTTCGGCAAGAGCTACGGTGAGCTGCTGGCGCTCTCCATCGGCGGCTTCATTGCGTTTGGCGCCGGCTCGATCCCGTCGGGCTGGCTCGGCGACAAGTGGAGCCGCCGCAATATGCTGGGCGTGTTCTTCATCGGCATCGGCGGCGCGGCCATCCTTGCCGGCAGCACCAGTTCACTGTGGATGCTGGCGGCGGCGCTGACCCTGATGGGGCTGTTCGCCTCGATCTATCATCCGGTCGGCACCGCGATGCTGACGGCGCATGCAGAAGCGCTCAGTTCCGAGAAACTCGGCCGCGAGCTCGGCACCAATGGCGTCTGGGGCAATGTCGGCGTCGCCTGCGCGGCGCTGGTGACGGGCGCGATCGCACAGTTCCTCGGCTGGCGCTTCGCCTTCATCATTCCAGGCGCAGCCTCGATCCTGTTTGGCATTGCCTATCTGGCCATGGTGCCCGAACATGTCAGTCCGCCGCGCAAGGGCAGGCCGCAGGCAAAAGTGCCGCGGTCCATTGCCATCCGCGCCTTCGCCGTGCTGGCCGTGGTTGGCGTCAGCGGCGGCGTGGTGTTCAATGCGGCAACCATCGTGCTGCCCAAGCTGTTCAGCGAACGCATGCACGACCTGATCGGCACGCCGGTTGGCATCAGCATGCTGGTCTTCACGGTCTATCTCGCCGGCGCGATGGCGCAGTTGATCATCGGGCGCCTGGTCGACCGCTACACGCTGAAGCAGATCTTCGTTGTTGTGTCTTTCCTGCAGGCGCCGTGTCTTCTGCTGGCCGGCCTCACCGATAGCTGGTGGCTGGTGCTGCCCTGCCTTGGCCTCATGTTCGCTGTCTTCGGCCAGGTGACCATCAACGACACCATGGTGGCGCGCTACACCTCGGATGAATGGCGGGCACGGGCATTTTCGCTGCGCTACCTGCTGTCGTTCGGCGCCAGCGCGACGGCCGTGCCGCTGATCGCGCTGGTCTACGAGCGCGGCGGCGGCTTCGACACATTATTCAGCGTGCTGGCGGCGCTCGGCCTCAGCATCTTCCTGTCGGCGCTGGTTTTCCCGGGTGGCTCGCCGACCGAAGCGCGCGGCGAAGATATGCCGATGTCAGCGACGCCGAAGGTCGCCGGTGCCTAGCACGGCGCCGCCGACGATCAGCGCGCAGGCGAGGATGACGGGCAGGGTGAGCGCGCCCTGTCCGAACACGATCAGCAGCAAGGTGGACAGCAGCGGCGCGGCATAGGCCATGGTGCCGAGCGCGCGCACGTCGCCGCGCTTCATGCCGTGATCCCAGCAGAAAAATGCCAAACCCACCGGGCCGAGGCCGAGCGCGATGATCGCGGCCCATTCGGTGATATCCGCCGGCCAGCCGGTGGTCTCGAAGGCGAAATGCCCCAGCCATGACAGCAGCGCCGTGGCGGCGCAAAACGCGCCGACCGCATCGGTGGGGACGGCGGCGAAGCGTCGGCTCAGCACGGAATAGCTCGACCAGGTGAAGGCGCAGGCAAAGGCGGCGGCATAGCCGGCGGCATAGCGCCAGTCGAAACCCAGCTCGCCCTTGCCCATGATCAGGATGATCGTGCCGGCCAGCCCCAGAGCCGCGCCGGCGAGGTGGAACCAGCGCAGGCGCTCGCCCGGCAGCAGCGCCGAGAACAGCACGATCAGCAACGGCCAGAGATAGTTGATCAGGCTGGCTTCCAGCGGCGGCGCCAGTTTCAGCGCGAGGAAATACAGCGCGTGATAGCCGAACAGGCCGCAGACGCCGAGCGCCCAGGCCGCCGCGCTGAGGCGGAAATGTTTCAGCACGCCGTCACCGCGGATCGTCCAGAGCAGAATGGCGGCGAGGGCCGACAGCGTGAAGGTCATGGCGGTGAGCTGCAGCGCCGGCACGCTGGGGGTCAGCGTGGTGAACAGGGCCAGTGCGGCCCAGAGCCAGATGGCGATGGTGCCGATCAGGGTGGCGCGAAGACGCTGCGCAGAATCAGAAGTCGTCATTTTGTGAAATCCAGCAATACGGAGAAGAGCGCGACAATGCGTGGCGCATTGCGCAGGGATAGGGAAGCCGCCGCCGGGAATCGAGATGTACGAAAAAGCCTGCTTCAGATCAAGCGGCCGTGTCAGACGGCCTGGGCACTTTCGAGGCGATAGAACAGCGGCGACTGCTCGTCTTCCAGCAGGCGGAGCGTGCCGCGGATCTGCAATGGCTCTTCCACATAGGCGACCGGCACGGCGGCGCGCACGGCCACCAGTCGCGACAGGTCGCCGGCCATGCAGCCCGGGCAGTGGAACTGCAGGGCGCCGAGCAGGAATTCGGTATGCATCGCACTGTGGCTGAAGGTCATCATGTAGCCGAACAGCGTGACCTCGCGGTTGTCGAGGTCGCGCACGGCGGCGGGGAAGCGGCTGACCACGCCATCCTGCAGCCGGGTCTCGCCGGCCCGGGCCAGCAGGCTCCAGTCCAGCGCGCCCTCGCTCTGCGGCGCTTCCAGTCGCAGATGGGCGGGTGCGGGTTCCAGCGACAGGGCGCGGGCCGCCGGCGGGGCGCCCAGGCAGGTGAAACCGGCGATGGAAAGGGAGGCAGTGGAGAGGAAGCGGCGGCGCAGCATGCGGAGTCTCTAGCAAGAAGTGTTATAATATATCATAATCCAGAGGCCCGACAAGTCCCATGACAGGTCGGTGCTCTTTCACGCCGCATAAGAAAATCTCATGCCGGTCGGCGGGAAGCCCGGCTATAACGCCCTCGATGTTTCTCAGCACCTATCGCCGCGACGGCTGGCCGCTGGTCGCCGCGCTCTCCGTCGCCCAGCTCATTTCCTGGGGCACCATCTTCTATGGCTTCCCGCTCTTCGTCGTGCCGATGGAGAGCGATCTGGGCTGGAGCCGCGCCGAGATGAACGGCGCGTTGTCACTGGCGCTGCTGCTCGCCGGCTTCCTGGCGTTTCCCGTGGGCCGACGCATCGACAGCCATGGCGGCCGCGCCTTGATGAGCGCGGGATCGTTGATTGCCGGCCTGCTGTTCATCGCCTGGTCGTTCAACAGCAGCCTGGTCCTGTTCTATCTCATCATCATCGGTCTCGGCCTGACCCAGGCACTCACGCTCTACACACCGGTCTTCGCCGTGCTGACGCGGCTGTTCCCGGTCGACTACAAGCATCGTATCACTGTGCTCACCCTGGCTGGCGGCCTGGCCAGCACAGTGTTCACGCCGCTGATCGCTTGGTGCATCGAGGTGCTGGGCTGGCGCGAGGCGCTGCTGATGATGGCCGGCGTCAACCTGCTGTTCTGCCTGCCGGTGCATGTGCTGATGCTGCGCGACCGCGATGTGCCTGCGGTGCAGAAGGCGGTGGATGCCGAGGCCAGTCCGATGAAGCGCGCGCTACGCCATCCGGTCTTCTGGGGCCTCGCCGTCTGCTTCACCTTCTACCTGCTGGCGCATGCGATGCTGATCTTCCATTTCATGCCGATGCTGAACGACTACGGCATTCCGCTGGCGGTCGCGGTTGGCGTGATGGCGGTGATCGGCCCCTCGCAGGTGGCGGGCCGCGTCATGCTGCTGTTCGGCCGCAGGATCAGCACGGTGGCGACCGGCACCATCGTGATGGGGCTGTTCATCTGCGCCATGCTGCTGCTGGTACTGTTCCCCTCGGTGGCGCCGCTGCTGTTTTTGTTTGCAGCCATCTACGGTGCCGCCAACGGCATGATGACCATCCTGCGCGGCACGGCGATCCCGGACTTCCTTGGCCGTGAAGGCTACGGTGCGATTGCCGGTGCGCTGATGCTGCCCGCCAGCGTCGCCGCCGCCGTGGCGCCGTCGCTGGCCGCGCTGATCTGGGAACTGACCGGCGGCTACGGCATGGTGCTGATAGCCATGCTGGCCGCGATGGTTATATCGGCAGTGGGATTCGCCTTCGCCGCGCTCAAGGCGCGGCCGGGGAATCAGTAATAATTATTAATTTCCACAACCTTAGTTGATGCTTGACGATTCCTGCTTTCAGGCAGAGGATCGCGCCGCGTTTGACTGAAAACGCTTCAGCGACAGGCAACTGCCTTTCCATTTTCCCGTTATCACATCATGAAACCTTCCTGGCTGAGTCTCGAACGACTCAAGCGTCTGTTTCTGGGCGCCCCTCTTGATCCCTTCTCGCCGAAAGTGCGCCAGCATATCGCGCTGGCGGCCTTTCTTGCCTGGGTCGGCCTCGGCGCGGATGGTCTCTCCTCGGCCAACTACGGTCCGGCAGAAGCCTTCCTGGCACTGGAAGGGCATACGCATCTGGCGCTGTACCTCGCCGTGGCCACCGGCCTTACGGTGTTCATCATCGCTTTCGCCTATAACCAGGTGGTCGCGCTGTTTCCCAATGGCGGCGGCGGCTACAAGGTCGCCACCGAACTGATTGGCCCGCATGCCGGCCTGGTCTCGGGTTCGGCGCTGATCATCGATTACGTGCTCACCATCGCCATCTCGGTCGCCAGTGGTGTCGACGCGCTATTCAGCCTGTTCCCGCCGCACTGGCAGGTCTGGAAGCTGCCGATCGAATTCCTGGTTGTGATCCTGCTCACCACGCTGAACATGCGCGGCATGAAGGAACCGATCGCGCTGCTGCTGCCGCTGTTCCTCGGCTTTGTCGTCACCCATGTGCTGCTGATCCTGATCGGCATCGGTGCCCATGCGGATGCGCTGCCTGCCTTGATTCCGGCCACCGTCCACGAGACGCAGGATCTGGCCAGCACCATCGGCATGGTCGGTGTCATCGCGCTGCTGCTGAAGGCCTTTGCCATGGGCGGCGGCACCTATACCGGCATCGAGGCAGTATCGAACAACGTCAACATGCTGCGCGAACCGCGCGTGCAGACGGGCAAGCTGACCATGCTCTACATGGCGCTGTCGTTGGCCTTCATGGCGGCGGGCCTGATCGTGCTCTACCTACTGTGGAACGTGACCTACGAAGAAGGCAAGACGCTGAACGCCATCGTCTTCGAGTCGATCCTGACTGAGCTGTTCGGCACCGGCAATGTCTGGGTCACGGTGGCGCTGACCATCACGCTGATCTTCGCTGCCGCGCTGCTGTTCGTCGCCGCCAATACCGGCTTCCTCGGCGGCCCGGCCGTGCTGGCCAACATGGCGGTCGATCGCTGGATGCCGCATCAGTTCAGCCAGCTCTCCGATCGCCTGGTCACCCAGAATGGCGTGGTCGTCATGGGCGCGGCCGCGATTGGCGCGCTCTGGGTCACGGGTGGCGAGGTGCATTTCCTCGTGGTGCTCTACTCGATCAACGTGTTCCTGACCTTCTCGCTCTGCCTGGCCGGCCTGTGCCGCTACTGGATGATGCACCGGACGGAAAAGGGCTTCGTGATTGGCATGCTGCAGTCAGGGCTCGGTTTCGTCGTCGCCTTCTCGATCCTGCTGGTGACGCTGGTGGAGAAATTCCTCGACGGCGCCTGGTTCACCGTGCTGGCCACCGGCTTCGTCGTCTTCCTCGGCTATTCGATCAAGCGCCATTACGATGCGGTGAACCGCCAGCTGGCCGAAGCCGACATGCTGTTCGGCAACGGCCAGGGTGCGCCGCCGGCGCGCGAACTGGTGCCCGATCCGAAGGCGCGCACGGCGGCGCTGTTCCTCGGCGGTCGCGATGGTGTAGCCATGCATACCCTGCTGGCGGCGCTGACGCTGTTCCCCAACCAGTTCAAGAACGTGGTCTTCCTCACCGTGGGCGAGATCGACATCGAGCAGTTTCACGGCCAGGAAAAGGTCGCCAGGATGCAGGTGGAGATCGACACCCGCCTCGAACGCTTCTCCAACTGGTGCGAGCGTCGCGGCATAGCCACCGCCACCTACCGCGCCTATGGCACCGAGACGGTGGAGCTGCTGGACAAGCTGTCGGGCGAGGTGCTGCAGACCTTCCCCAACACCATCTTCTTCGCCTCGAAGTTGCTGTTCGCCAACGAGAACTTCTTCACCCGTCTGCTGCACAATGCGACGCCGCTGTCGCTGCAGCGCAAGCTGCACAGCCGTGGCGTGACAATGGTGATCCTGCCCATGAAGGTTTGATCAGGCCTTTTGCGGTCCGAAGTAACTGCAGGATTCACTGGTGCTGTCGCGGAAGATGGTGATGCGGTAGAGCCCGGCCACTGCCGGCGCAAGCTGGCGCCAGAGCCAGGCCGCTAGATTTTCCATGGTTGCCGGACCCAGATCATTGATCTCGTCCAAGAAACGATGATCCAGCTCGGCGCGTGCCGCGAGCATCAAGCGCTCCAGTTGCTCCAGATCGATCACCATGCCGCTGGTCGGATCGGCCCAGCCGCGCACCGCCGCCTGGGCGCGATAGGAGTGGCCATGGATGCGCCGGCTGCCCTCGGCACTGATGTTGCGCTGTAGTGTATGCGCCGCCTCAAAGCGGAAATCCTTGGTCACTTCAAACATCACGGTATTCCTATCAGCTTGTGCGTCTGCAGGCTGAGTCGCCAGCGCGGGTGGTCCTTGCAATAGGCGACGGCGGCTTCGGTATTCTGCAGACGCGCTGGTCCGTCCATGGGCTGCAGCCAGAAGCTGGTGAAGTCGAGGTCAAGCAGATGCACTGGATCGAGACCATCCTGTGGAAAGACCAGCTTCAGCTCGGCGCCCTGGCGCTGCTTCAGCATCGTTCCAGCCTTCGGGCTGACGCAGATCCAATCGAGGCCCACCGGTGCATCCAGTGTGCCGTTGGTCTCCACGGCGATCTCGAAGCCGCGCGCATGCAGTGCCGTGATCAGCCTGTCATCGAGTTGCAGCAGCGGTTCGCCACCGGTACAGACCACGAAGCGGTGTTCAGTGCTGGCCATGCCCCAGATGCTTGCGATTCTGTCGGCCAGTGTCGCGGCATCGGTATAGCGGCCGCCATTCTCACCGTCGGTGCCGACGAAGTCGGTATCGCAGAAGCGGCACTCGGCACCCGCACGATCGACCTCGCGGCCAGACCACAGGTTGCAGCCGGCGAACCGGCAAAAGACCGCGGTACGGCCGGCTTGGCCGCCCTCGCCCTGCAGCGTTTTGAAGATTTCCTTGACTGCGTAGCTCATTGGCGGCGCACTCAACAGCAAAGGGACAGGGGACGCAAGCCGGCCCCGAAAAGCCGCCTCGAAATGTGAACGCCCGCCGGGTGAGCCGGCGGGCGTTGTGTCATGGGCGAAAACCAAAGCTCAGCGCTTCTTCTTTTTCAGCACCGTTTTTTTCTTGGGGGCGGCCTTTTTCTTCACGGCTTTCTTGGCTGCCTTCTTCTTCAGCTTCGTCGGCTTTGCTTTCGGCAGAGCCGGCAGCAGGCGGGCGACGAAGTTCGGCAGCGCGAAGGCACCGAAATGGATTTCCGGATTGTAGTAGTTCAGCGCCGGCAACCTGGCCGCATCGAAGCGGGCGAAGATATGACGCGGGTCGACATCGGTCATGTCGCGGTCAGACGCCCAGGTCATCGACATGAAGCCGCAGACATAGGTCGGCACGACCGCCAGATAGGTGCCCGAATGGGCCCAGATCTGCTGAAACAGCTTGATCGCGTCGGTCAGCTCCGGGCCCTGCATGTGCGGCACGCCGTTCTGTGCCACCAGGATGGCATTCGGCTTCATTACGCGGCGGCAGTTCTGATAGAAGGCCTTAGAGAACAGCACGGTGGCCGGTCCGACCGGATCGGGGCGATCCACGATCACCAGGTCATAGCGCTCCTTGGTTTCGGCCACATAGGCCGCGCCGTCGCCGACGATCAGGTTGGTGCGCTTGTCGCTGAAGGCCTTGCCGCAGATCTTGGGCAGATACTTCTTGGCGATGTCGATCACCATGCCGTCGATCTCGACCATGGTGACGCGCTTGATCGCCTTGTGCTTGAGCACTTCCTCGAGGATGCCGCCGTCGCCGCCACCCACGATCAACACCGACTGCACCTTGCCATGGGCAAGGATCGGCAGATGGGTCAGCATCTCGTGGTAGACGAACTCGTCGCCCTCAGTGCACTGGACCACGCCGTCGAGCGCGAGCACGCGGCCGAAGCGGCCGCTCTCGAACACACCGACATTCTGGAACTGCGACTTGCCCTCGAAGAGGACCTTCTTGACTTCGTGCGCCTGGCGGAAGCCCTTGTAGAGGGTTTCGTTAAACCACGTCGTCACAGAACCAGGCCCCGCTTCAGTTCGGTGCACTGGATGTTGTCGGGCAGGAAGGCGCGGCGCAGCACCGGGATCGCCTTCTGCGGCTGGCAGTCGCCGCAGACGAAGACGTCGAGCGCCGCATAACCCTTTTCCGGCCAGGTGTGGATCGACATGTGGCTTTCCGCCAGCACGGCCACGCCCGAGATGCCGCCATTGGGCTCGAAGTGATGCAGGTCGATGTTCAGCAGCGTCGCGCCGATCTCGGCCACGGCCTCGGTCAGCGTCTGCTTGACCAGCGCCAGGTTGTCGAGATGCTTGCCGCCCCACAGGTCGATGATCAGGTGCATGCCGGCATAGCGCATGCCGTCCTTGCAGATGAAATGCTCTTCGGCCGCGGCCGAATCATCGGTCGGCACGGCATGCAGGGCGGGCTTGAGCGAATTCTTGGTCATACTAGTTCTCTCCACCACGGGGACTGCTATCCGCAATCCTGGGAAAAATGAGCACCCCCGGTAACGCTAAGGGGGCATCCGATTGGCAGAGAGACTGTTGGGAAAGCCCCGTGGTTCCGGTCGGTCGGACGAGGTCCGGGCCGACGGCCAGTTCGCAACTTTCCAAACAGTCTCGAGAGGGGGGTATGGGGCCAAAGCCCCCCTGATGCAAGCGGAATCGGCCCCCGGGGGGGATTTTTTTAAGTTGTGATGCCACTGTCACAATTTCGGGGTTAGCGGCCCATTTTCAGGCCCAATTCAGCAGTGCTGGCGCGGAGCCGCAGACGGTCCCCGGTGGCCTCAGCCACCCCGGGCGGCGTCGGCAAAAATCTGGCAGGCGAGGATCATGTCGACGGTTTCGCCATCGCTGGCCAGCGGCAGCCACAACGCTTCGTAATCGTAGGGATAGTCGTCCAGTATCTGACGGTTCTGCACCAGCAGCGGTTCGGGTCGTGCCAGCAGGCCATGCAGGCGGTCGAGCAGCACCTCGCGATATTCAGGCGCCGGCATTTCATCCAGCCACATGCCGGTTGGATCAAAGCCCAGGCGTGCCGTCTGGTTGCTGCCGGTCAGCCGCAGGCGAAAGCGCGGCGGCGTACCATGAATTTCGATCAGCGACAGATTGCCCAAGGCGGCCCGCAGGGCTAGGGGATCAATATCGGCGCGGGCAGGGAACCGCCGCCCGCCACGCTGCGCCTGCCAGTAACCGTGGACCTCGGCCGTCACGGGGGATCGGAAGTCGGCTGGGCCAGGATTCCAGGTCAGGGTGGCGGTGGGCGATGGGCGCCATGGGGATTTCAGGGGTGGGGATGTCATCGGCCGCACGGGCTGCCACTGGGATAATTCACATTTATGTACTGGTATATAGGGCGCGCCCGACCTGGCGCAAGGCCCGCCCGCGATTGCGCGTTCACACCACCGGCGGTCCGACATGGCTGGAAGGGCGCTTGGCGAAAATCTGGCAAGCCATCAGCATGTCGACGGTCTGATGATCGCTGGCCAGCGGCAGCCAGATCGCTTCGTAATCGTACCAACGCTCATCGTAGAACTGCTTGTTGTGTACCAGCACCGGCATCGGCTCGCGCGCCACCATCTCCAGCCGGCTGAGCAGCAGCGCGCGATATTGCCGCAGCGGCAGTTCGTCCAGCCATTTGCCGGTATGGTCGAAACCGTCGCGGGCGACGATGGCCGAACCGATCAGGCGATAACGGAACCGCAGGCCGCTGGGCGTATCGGCATTGCGATGGACCTCGAAAATGGTGATGCCACCGAGCGCGTAGCGCATCTCGATCGGATCGATGTCGCTGCGGGCGGGAAAACGGTGGGTACCGCGCCGCGCCTGCCAGTAGTCATACAGCTTGCCGATGGCAGGCTCGCGGCAGTCAGCCGCGGTGAATTCCCGGCGCAGCAGGCTGGCGGTGGAGAAGGTGGAGCGGCCAGGGGCTGCTGGCGTCTCCGACATCGCTGGCGGCGACTCTGTCATGCCGGCAGCTTGGCGGCTTGGCTCACGGCCGTAAAGCCCGTGCTGTGAAACGAACCCGCGATAGCGGGGCGACAGTATTCAGATTGAGTTTGGAATGGTCCGGACGGACGGTGATTTGGTGGAGCCAAGCGGGATCGAACCGCTGACCTCCTGCATGCCATGCAGGCGCTCTCCCAGCTGAGCTATGGCCCCATTAAATCACGGACTTTAAAAGCTCTCTGGGGAGCTTGAGGTCCGTCGGCGGGGGCGGACCATAAGCCGGCCCCCGCCGCTTTGCAAGTGCTTCGTGGCCCTGAAAAAAGGCCCCGAATCCAGCGCTGTTAGCGTTCTTCTTCGGTCGGTTCGGTCTCGACGTCGATCTCCTCGCCGACATCGTCCTCTTCGAACTCGTCGGCATCCTCGAGAATCTCATCGCCGATCTCGGTATCCTCGACCTCGTCGTCCACCACATCCGGAACGACAGCCACCTTCGGGGCCTTCTTTTCCTCGACCTTAGCGGGACGGCGGGCCGACTTGGCCGGCACTTCGGGATTGAATTCGGTGCCGCATTTCGGGCACAGGATCGGCGACTTGTTCAGGTCGTAGAATGCCGCTCCGCAACTCAGGCAGCGGCGCTTGGCGCCCCATTCGGCTTTAGCCATCGAGCAAATCTCCATGCTGGTCGGCGCCCGGAAATCGGGTCCGGCGGCGACGCCCCGGCCGGCTGGCCGGAGCGGCGCGATTGTGTTAAAGAAGCGCGCTCTGTCAACCCGTTAATCCCGGCTTTTTTGCAGGCCGGAGACCCGTCCTGGGACCATTTCCCCGATGACCGCCCATTCCGCCCCGAAAGCCCAGTCCCATGCCCAGGCCATCGCCCCTGTCCTGCGGGCCCGACCGGCCGCATCCGGCCTGTCCGGTACCGCCGCCATCCCGGGCGACAAGTCGATCTCGCACCGCGCCTTGATCTTCGGGGCGCTCAGTGTCGGCGAGACGCGGGTCAGCGGGCTGCTGGAGGGTGAGGATGTCTTGCGGACGGCTGCCGCCATGCGCGCCATGGGCGCCGAGGTCGAGCGTTTGGGCGACAGCCCGCGCGGCGGCGGCGACTGGCGCGTCTGGGGCGTCGGCGTGGGCGGCCTGTCAGAACCCGACGACGTGCTCGACATGGGCAATGCCGGCACCGGCGCGCGTCTGGTCATGGGCCTGGTTGCCAGCCACGATTTCTCGGCCACTTTCACCGGCGATGCCTCGCTGCGCCGTCGGCCGATGGGCCGCGTGGTCGAACCGCTGTCGCGCATCGGCGCGCGCTTCGTCGGCCGCAGCGGCGGGCGACTTCCCCTGACGGTGGTCGGCACCGCGCATCCGCTGCCGATCGAATACGAACTGCCGGTGGCGTCCGCCCAGGTGAAGACTGCGGTCCTGCTCGCCGGGCTGAATGCACCGGGCATCACCACGGTGATCGAACACGAAGCGACCCGTGACCACACCGAAAACATGCTGCGTCACTTCGGCGCCGAGGTGGGCGTCGAAAAGACCAAGAGCGGCGGCCGCATCGTGCAGTTGGTCGGCCAGCCCGAATTCAGGGCGGCGACGATTGCAGTGCCGGGCGATCCGTCTTCCGCCGCCTTCCCGATGGTGGCGGCGCTGATCGTGCCGGGCTCGGAGATCACGCTGACCAATGTCGGCCTCAATCCGCTGCGCACCGGCCTGTTCACCACGCTGCAGGACATGGGCGCCGATCTCAGCTTTGCCAACCGCCGCGACGAAGGCGGCGAGGCGGTGGCCGACATCACGGTGAAGCATGGCCGCCTGAAGGGCGTGACCGTGCCGCCCGAGCGCGCCCCCAGCATGATTGATGAGTATCCGATCCTGTTCGTTGCGGCCGCCTGCGCCGAGGGCGATACCGTGGTGCGCGGCGCCAAGGAACTGCGCGTGAAGGAAAGCGACCGTCTCGCCGTGATGGCGCGCGGCCTGAAGGCCTGCGGCGTCGACCTTGAGGAATTCGAGGATGGCATCATCATCCGCGGCAAGGGCCAGCCTCCGAAAGGGGGTGCGACGATTGCCACCGAACTCGATCACCGCATCGCCATGTCCTTCCTGGTGCTGGGCCTGGCGGCCAAGGACGGCACGGTGATCGACGATGCCCGTGTCATGGATACCAGTTTCCCCGGCTTCGCCGACCTGATGCGCCGCCTCGGCGCCACGCTCGAAACCGCCGGCTGATCGCCGCGCATGATCGACAAGCTGGAATTCCTGCTGGCCCTGGCGGCGGAAAAGAATTTCGGCAAGGCGGCTGAAGCCTGTGGCGTCACCCAGCCGACGCTTTCGGCCGGCATCAAGCAGCTGGAAGACAGCTTTGGCGTGCTGCTGGTGCAGCGCAGCTCGCGTTTTATCGGCTTCACTGCCGAAGGTGAGCGCGTACTGGATTGGGCTAGACGGATCGTCGGCGATGCCCGTGCCATGCGGCAGGAGGTGCAGGCGCTGAAAACCGGCCTCACCGGCCATTTGAAGATCGCCGCCATCCCCACCGCGCTTGGCATGGTCTCGGCGCTCACCACGCCGTTTCGGGCCAAGCATGCCGATGTGAAATTCACCGTCCTGTCGCGCACTTCCATCGAGATTCTGGGCATGCTGGAGAATCTCGAGATCGACGCCGGCATCACCTATACCGACAACGAACCGCTGGGCCGCGCCCGCTCGATCCCGCTTTATACCGAGCAGTATCGCCTGCTCACCTCCGAAGGCAGCCCGTTGGGCGACCGTGACAGTGTCACCTGGGCCGAGGTGAGCCGCATTCCGCTTTGCCTGCTGACGCCTGACATGCAGAATCGCCGGATTATCGACCAGCTGCTGCGCGAGGCCGGCGGTGCCGAACCACAGCCGACACTGGAATCCAATTCGATGATCGTGCTGTTCTCGCATGTGCGCACGGGCCAGTGGGCCAGTGTGATGCCTGAGAAGCTGGCGGCGACCCTGGGCCTGACCGAACGGCTGCGCGCCATTCCGATCACCGATCCCGATGCCGTGCACACCATTGGCCTGGTCGTACCGCAGCGCGAGCCGATGCCGCCGCTGACAGCCGCCCTGATGGCCGAAGCCAAGCTGCTGGCCGCCACGCTGGCCGGACGATAGACAACCTCTATCGCGTGACGGGAATGCGGTCTTGATCCGGTCCCTGTCAGGGGCGGATGATGGCCAGCCAGCACCAGCCAGCGTTTTTTTCATGACGATCGCCGTTTCCATGCCCCGCCAGCACCGGTCAGGCTCGCCCAAGGCGGGCCGGGCGACGCCGCGCGGCCGCCAGGCTTCAGATGCTGATCATGCAGTGTTGCAGGCGATTGTTCAGCCGGATCCCGGCCGTCGAGACCTGCTGATCGAATATCTGCATCTGATCAATGACGCAAAGGGCTATCTGCCGGCAGTTTTGCTCGTGGCCTTGTCCGAAGTCATGCGTTTGCCGCTGGCCGAGGTTTTCGAGGTCGCGACGTTTTATGCGCATTTCAAGGTCGTCGATGCTGACGAGACGCCGGCGCCGCCAATCACGCTGCGCGTCTGCGACAGTCTGAGCTGCGTCATGGCCGGCGCCGATGTGCTGGCTAGGAATCTGGATGATCTGAGCCCCGATGTGCGCGTCGAGCGCGCGCCTTGCATGGGCCAGTGTGACCGCGCGCCCTGCGCCGTTTACGGCAAGAATGTGATCGCGCCGGCTGCCGTCGACGCCGTGCTGATGGCCCATGCGAAGAAGGCCGTTGCCCCAGTACTGCCGAACTACAAAGGCCTGGCCGCCTACAGGGCGCAGGGTGGTTATGGCGTACTGGCGAAACTGCGCAGTGGGGCGATAACACGCGAAGCGCTGGTGGCCGAGATCGAGGCTGCCGGCCTGCGAGGCATGGGCGGCGCGGGTTTCCCGACGGCGCGCAAGTGGAAAGCGCTGCTGGAGCAGCCCAAGCCCCGCCTGCTGGCGGTGAACGGCGATGAGGGCGAACCCGGCACACTGAAGGACCGCTGGTTCCTGGAGACCGATCCGCACAGTTTCCTGGAAGGCATGCTGATCGCCGCGCATCTGATCGAGGCCGAGACAGCCTATATCTACCTGCGGGACGAGTATCCCGCATTACACGTCGTCATCACGACCGAACTGGATGCGCTCAAGGCTGCCGGCCTGTTGGGCACTGTGGAAGTCGAGCTGCGGCGCGGCGCCGGCGCTTATATCTGCGGCGAAGAGTCGGCCATGCTGGAAAGCATTGAGGGCAAGCGCGGCCTGCCGCGCCAGAAGCCGCCATTCCCCTTCCAGGTTGGCGCCTTCGGCCGCCCGACCCTGATCAATAATGTCGAGACGCTCTACTGGGTGCCGCAGATCCTCGACAAGGGCGCGGCCTGGTGGCAGGGCCATGGCCGCAACGGTGGTAAGGGTCTGCGCAGCTATTCGGTCTCGGGCCGGGTGCGCAATCCGGGCGTCAAGCTGGCGCCTGCCGGCGTCACCATCACCGAGCTGATCGAGGAATTCTGCGGCGGCATGCTGCCGGGCCATGTCTTCACGGCCTATCTGCCGGGCGGCGCATCCGGCGGCATCCTGCCCGCCAGCCTGAATGATATTCCGCTCGATTTTGGCCAGTTGGAGAAATACGGCTGCTTCATCGGTTCGGCCGCCGTGATCGTGTTGTCAGACCACGATGACGTGAAGGATGCGGCGCTCAACCTGATGAAGTTCTTCCGTCATGAAAGTTGCGGCCAATGCACGCCCTGCCGCGTTGGCACCGAGAAGGCCGTCGACCTGATGGCGCAGCCGAAATGGAACGAGCCGCTGCTGCGCGACCTGGCACAGGTGATGCGTGATGCCTCGATCTGCGGCCTGGGTCAGGCTGCACCGAATCCCCTGCTCAGCGTGCTGGAGCGATTCAAATGATCCGCTTCCATCTGGATGGCAAACCCGTTGTCGCCATGCCAGGCGAGACCATCTGGCAGGTGGCCAAGCGCGAAGGCACGGATATTCCGCATCTGTGCTACACGCCGCAGCCGGGCTTCCGCGCCGATGGCAACTGTCGCGCCTGCATGGTGGAGATCGAGGGCGAGCGCGTGCTGGCGCCGAGCTGCAAGCGTACGCCGACCGAGGACATGAAGGTGGTCTCGGCCAGCGAGCGCGCCAAGACGGCGCGCGCGCTGGTGATGGAGTTGCTGGTCGCCGACCAGCCCAAGCGCTCTGAGGCCCATGACGGCGAATCGAAATTCTGGCACTGGGCCGAGGCACTGAACGTCACGGAAAGCCGCTTCCCGGCGCGCGCGCACCAGCCCGCGCCCGACCGCAGTCATGGCGCCATGGCGGTCAATCTCGATGCCTGCATCCAGTGCAACCTCTGTGTCCGCGCCTGCCGTGAAGTGCAGGGCAATGACGTGATCGGCATGGCCTTCCGCGGCCATCATTCCGAGATCGTTTTCGATTTCAATGATCCGATGGGCAACAGCACTTGCGTCGCCTGCGGTGAATGCGTGCAGGCCTGCCCGACCGGCGCGCTGCTGCCCTCGACGCTGGTGGACGAACATAACCATGGCGTCGAGAAGGCGACCAAGGCGGTCGACAGCCTCTGCCCCTTCTGCGGCGTCGGCTGTCAGCTCACCTACCACGTCAAGGACGACAGGATTCAGTATGTCACCGGCAAGGACGGTCCGGCCAATCGCGGCCGTCTCTGCGTGAAGGGGCGCTTCGGCTTTGATTATGTCAACCATCCGCATCGCCTGACCGTGCCGCTGATCCGCAAGGACGGCGTGCCGAAGCGTGGTGAGGATGTGGTTGATCCGGCCAATCCATACACGCATTTCCGCGAAGCGACCTGGGAGGAGGCCCTGGAGCGCGCCGCCGCCGGCCTGGTCAAGGTTCGCGACACGGTCGGACCCGAAGCGATGGCCGGGTTCGGCTCCGCAAAAGGCTCGAACGAGGAAGCCTATCTGTTCCAGAAGCTGGTGCGCATGGGCTTTGGCACCAACAATGTCGACCATTGCACGCGCCTCTGTCATGCGTCGTCCGTGGCGGCATTGATGGAAGGCGTTGGTTCGGCGGCGGTCACCGCGCCTTTTGCGGCTGCCATGGACGCCGAAGTGATCATCGTCATCGGCGCCAATCCCGCCGTGAATCATCCGGTGGCCGCCACTTTCATCAAGAATGCCGTGCGGCAGAAGGGCGCCAAGCTGATCGTGATGGATCCGCGCGGCCAGGCCTTGACCAAGTTCGCTACGCATCACCTGCGTTTCAAACCTGGCGCCGATGTGGCGATGTTGAATGCGCTGATCAATGTGATCATCGCGGAAGGCCTGATCAATCCGGCTTATATCCAGCGCTTCGTCGACGGGTTTCCCGATCTGGAGCGGGCTGTGAAGGAAGCGACCCCGGAAGCGATGGGGCCGCTCTGCGGCATCAAGCCCGAAGTGCTGCGCCAAGTCGCGCGCATGTATGCCACCTCGAAGGCTTCGATCATCTTCTGGGGTATGGGTGTGTCGCAGCATGTGCATGGGACGGATAACGCCCGCTGCCTGATCGCGCTGGGACTGATCACTGGCCAGGTCGGCAGGCCCGGCACCGGCCTGCATCCGCTGCGCGGCCAGAATAACGTACAGGGCGCCTCCGATGCTGGCCTGATCCCGATGGTGCTGCCCGACTACCAGTCGGTGGAGGATGCCGCCAAGCGCCAGGCTTTCGAGGCGGTCTGGGGACCCGGCGTGGTCAACGCCACGATTTCGCCTAAACGCGGCCTCACGGTCGTCGAGATCATGAATGCGATCATGAAGACCGAAATCCGCGCCATGTACATCATGGGCGAGAATCCGGCGATGTCCGATCCCGATGTCGGCCATGCGCGCGAGGCGCTGGCCAAGCTGGATCATCTCGTCGTGCAGGATATCTTCCTGACCGAGACGGCCTTCCATGCCGATGTCGTGCTGCCGGCGTCTGCTTTTGCAGAGAAGGACGGCAGCTACACCAATACCGATCGCCGCGTGCAGATCGGCAGGGCGGCGCTGAAGCCACCCGGTCACGCGCGCCAGGACTGGGAGCTGGTGCAGGACATCGCCCAGCGCATGGGCCTGAAGTGGGACTACAAGCACCCGAGTGAGGTCTATGCCGAAATGGCAAGTGTCATGCCCTCGCTCAGCGGCATCACCTGGCCGCGCCTGGAAGACGAAGAGGCCGTCACCTATCCGGGCGGCCACGAGATCATTTTCACCGACGGTTTCCCCACTGCCACCGGTCGCGCGAAAATCGTGCCGACCAAGGTGACGCCGCCGGCGGAACTGCCCGATGCCGAGTATCCGATGGTGCTCAGCACCGGCCGCCTGCTGGAACACTGGCATACCGGCGCGATGACCCGCCGTGCCACCCAGCTCGATGCGCTGGAGCCGGAAGCGACCGCCCAGCTGCATCCGCGCGATGCCGAACGCCTGGGTGTGCGGGCCGGCCAGCATATCCGCGTCTCCACCCGCCGCGGCTCCATTGCACTGAAGGCCCGCATCGACCGCGATGTGGCCGAGAACATGGTCTTCATCCCATTCGCCTTCTTCGAGGCGGCAGCCAACCTGCTGACCAATCCGCAGCTCGATCCGTTCGGCAAGATCCCGGAGTTCAAGTTCTGCGCCGCCAGGGTCGAGGCCGTGCAGGAGTCTGTTGCCGCCGAATAGCCGCCCGCGTCATGATGGCGCGGGGGTGATTCGATCATGACGCAGCAGACGGATATGCGGCCGGTTTTCGAGATCGGCCTGGTGAATGCCGGCGCGGTCTCGGGCGGGGCCTACGCCGCCGGCGCGCTGGATTTTCTCTACGAAGCCCTGAATGAATGGCAGGGGGCGAAGGAGCGCGGTGAGACCGTACCCGATCATCGCGTGGTGCTGAAGGGCGCCGCCGGGGCATCGGCCGGCGCCATCGGCAATGCGCTCACCGCGATTGCGCCCTGGCATGGCATCCATCCGGTGCGCGACCTGGTGCGGCGGAGCTCCAAAGGGGCACTCTCCGGCATCCGCGATGCGACCGAGGCCGCCAACTGGCGGGTCAATGAATTCTTCCGCTCCTGGGTGATTGAAGCGGATCGCGTGCAGCTTTTCTCCACCACCGACCTGCAGCGCGACACATCCGTGCCCTCGCTGCTCAATGCCGATATGGTGGATGGGATCCGCGACGGCCTGCTCGGCCGGTTGAATGCCACCGTCGTGACGCCACCGCGCTATCCTTTCGTCGCCACGCCGTATCGGCTGTCGTTGAGCGTCACCAACCTGCCGGGCCTGCCCTATCGCATAAGCATGACCGGCGACGACCGCGACGGCCAGGTGGTGACGACGCATGGCGACTATGTGCATTTCCGCGTCGATGGTTTGGGCAGCGCCACCGATGGCCCCGATGGCGAGCCGGGCTTCGACCTGCCGCTGCCGGCGCCGTCTTCGCTGCATGCCTGGCAGCCGCTGGGTGAGGCGGTCGCGGCCTCGGCCGCATTTCCCGTGGGTTTCCGCGCCCGCGCGATCCAACAGCCGGGCAGTTTCTATCAGCAACGCCCCTGGACCGTGCCGGCCGCACCCGACAGCGATGCCTGCACCAGCGTCACGCAAATTCCGCCGGCTTACGAGCCGATGCCACAGGATTACGGTTTCTGGGCCATTGATGGCGGCATGGTCGACAATGCGCCGGTCGAACTCGGCCGCCGCATTCTTGCCGGTCCCGGTAGCCGCAATCCGCGCGAAGCGCATACGGCCCATCGCGCGCTGCTGCTGCTTGATCCATTTCCCGATGCGCTGCCGATTTACACGCCACCAGGTCCGATGCCGGGGATGTTCGCCGTCGCCGGCAGCCTGTTCAATCTCTGGCTCCAGCAGACGCGCTTCAAGCCGGAAGAGCTGGAGTTGGCGGCGGCTGAATCCGTGCGCAGCCGCTTCATGCTGGCGCCGGTGCGCTATGACGGCACGACACGGCTGACCGGTGCGGCCGCGATCTGCGGCGGCGGCCTGGGCGGCTTCGCGGCGTTTCTCTCGCAAATCTATCGCCTGCATGACTTCCAGCTTGGCCGCCGCAACATGCAGCGCTTCCTGGCCGAGCATTTCACACTCGATGCCGCCAATCCGGTGTTCGGCGACTGGATCAAAAGCAATATCCAGGCGGCACAGCGCTGGCTCGACAGCGATGGCGAATTCCCGATCATCCCGCTCTGTGGTACGGCAGCGGAAGAAGTGCTGCCATATCCCTGGCCGGCCGGCGTGCCGCTGGCCGAGGAATGTGCACCGCTGATCCGTGGCCGTCTCGCGGTGATGGTGCCGCGCCTGCTGGCGGAAGCGGTCGGCGGCATGGAGAAAGCGGCAACGGAAAGATCATGGTGGCAACGCCTGCTGCGCCTGCCGATGCGCGGACTGATCTGGATTGGCGAGCGCATCGTGGCACGCTGGCTGATCGCGCGCGTGTTGCGCATGGTCGACAACCAGATCGCGATCTTCCAGAAGGACTGGAAGCTTTAGGCGACGACCTTTGCTGCAGGCTTGAGGATCAGGCCGAGCGCGACGGCGACCAGCGCGAGCGCCGCGAATTCCGGCCATTGCGGCTGCTCACCCAGCATCAGCATGGACGAGAACACGCCGACCACCGGGATCATCAAGGTCGACAGTCCGCTGATGCCGGCCGGCAGGATGCGCACCAGCACGTTCCAGGCCCAGTAGCAGAAGACAAAGCAGACGCTGGCGTTATAGAGCGCCGCCAGCCACGGGCCGGCGGAATACATGAACCAGCGGTCCATCTCCAGCACCGGCGCCATCACGAAGATCGGGATGCCGCCCAGCACCATCTGCCAGCCGACGAAGGGCACCGCCGTCATCGGCACCTGCCACAGCTTGGTCAGCAGCGTGCCGATCGCCCAGCTTATGGCGGCCAGCAGCACCAGCACCACGCCGAGCGGCGCAGACGCCATTGCCTGCCATTCGCCGCCGATCAGCACGGCAAGCCCGGTGAAGCCGATGCCCAGTCCGGCGAGCTTCCAGCCGGTCAGGCGTTCATGCAGCATCAGCACGCTCATCGGCACCAGCCACAGCGGCATGGTGAAGGCGAGGATGGTGGTGCGGCCGGCCGGCAGCATGCTGAGGCCGTAGAGCACGAAGATGTTCCAGCCGGCGATGTTGAACAGGCTGATCCAGACCAGCTTCCATACATAGCCCGGCGGAATGCGCATCGGCATGCGCTTCCACAGCGCGATGGCGAACAAGCCGAAGGCACCGCCGGCCAGGCAGAAGGCGCGGAAGGTGAAGACCGGCATCTCGGCCAGCGCGATCTTCATGATCGGCCAATTGACGCCCCAGAAAAAGGTGAGCAGCGCCAGCAGGCCAAGTGAACAGGCGGAAATGCCCTGAGCGGAAATATTCTGAGGCACGACGCCGGCTTTGGCGTCGGGGGAATGATCGGTCATGGGCGAGGCGGTTTATCCGTTTGTGTGCGGATGAGGCTAGCGCGCCCGCCTCCCCAAAACCAGCAGGCTAGAGAATCCCCAGCACCTTTTCCGGCGGGCGGCCCAGCACGGCCTTGCCCTTGTGCACGAAGATCGGCCGCTCCAGCGCTTCGGGATGCGCGGCGATGGCCTTGATCAGGGTCGCGTCGTCGGCCGCGGCGTCGATGCCGGCCTCGGCGGCTTCCTTGCGGCGCAGCACATCCCGGGCCTTCAGGCCCATGAGGCTGAGCAGGTGCTGCAACTCGGCCGGCTTTGGCGGCGTTTTCAGATACTCGACGATCTGCGGCTGCAGGCCGCTGGCCTGCAGGATGGCCAGCGCCTGTCGCGATTTGGAGCAGCGCGGGTTGTGATAGAGGACACTGTCAGACATGGGGCCGGCTCCTGTCGCCGTAATTTTGCCAAGAATGGTGTATTAACCGGCACTTAGCGCAAATGACAAGAGTTGCAATTTGATGACTGCTTGTTAAATAGGATGGCATGACCGGTCACTGGACGCTCGACGATATTCCCTGGCAGCAGTTCGACCCCGCCAAGGTCGATCCTGAACTGCTGCGCGCGGTGAAAGCCGCCGCCCTGGTCGAGCATAACGCCGACGACTATGTCACGTATCTCTGCAACGTCTTCGCCGACGATCCGGCCTTCTGTGCCCTGGTGCGGCAGTGGGGCGTCGAGGAACGCCAGCATGGCGCGGCGCTGGCGCGCTGGGCCCAACTGGCCGATCCCGCCTTCGATCCGGCCGAGGCCATGCGCCGCTTCACCGACGGCTATCGCCTGCCGCTGGATGCCACCAGTTCGGTGCGCGGCAGCCGCAATGGCGAACTGGTGGCGCGCTGCGTGGTCGAATGCGGCACCTCCAGCTTCTACACGGCGATCCGCGATGTCACCGACGAGCCGGTGCTGAAGCAGGTGGCCGGCAAGATCGCGGCCGACGAGTTCCGGCATTACAAGCTGTTCTACGAGCACCTGCAGCGCTACCAGCAGCAGCAGCCGCTGTCGCGGATGCGGCGCTTCATGATCGCGCTCGGTCGCATGCAGGAAGCCAGCGACGACGAACTGGCCATGGCCTACTGGTGCGGCAACGGCTGCCAGGGCGAGTACGATCGCCACCAGCAGAGCGCCGCCTATGAGCTGCGCGCCAGCCGCGTCTATCGTTTCGGTCATATCCAGCGCGGTCTGAGCATGGCGCTCAAGGCCTGCGATTTTGACCCGCAATCCCGCTTCAGCCGCTGGTTCGCTGGCGCAATCTGGCGGATCATGCAGTGGCGCCTGCGTCGCCTTGCGGTTGCCGCTGCATAATCATCGCGCCGCCGTCCTTGCCTGAACCCTACATCAGGCTAGTATTTCCCTCATGACTGCTCCGGCCGATCTGCCGCCTCAGGGACCGATCTCGGAAAGCGATCTCGATCCCCGTCTTGCCGAACTGTTGGCCTACTGGCGTGCCAAACGCGCCATGCGCGGTGAGGGGCGCCGCTTTCCCGCACGCGCCGATATCGACCCGCTCGACCTGCGTGGCCTGCTGGGCAATATCAACCTGATCGATGTGGTGTGTGAAGCGGGCCGTCCAGCGCCGCGGTTCCGCTACCGCCTGTTCGGCAGCGAGTTCGTCTTCTATCATGGCGGCGATCTCACCGGCATCTGGGTCGACGAGATTCCCAACCCGGTCTATCGCGAACAGCTCAACGGGCTCTATATGCATGCAGTGGCGACCGGGGCGACGCCGATGGTATCCTACGACTATCTGCTGGAAAGCCGGCGGCACCGTTTCCAGGCCCTGATCCTGCCGCTCGCCAGCGATGGCGAGACCATCGACATGATACTCAGTAGCGGCCTGCCGGTTGGAGTCTACTGAGGCAGCTCGTCGAGCCAGCCGGCGATCATTGCTGTCACATCCGCCTCGCGCGGCTCACCGAAAATGAAATGGCTCAGCTCCGGGATCTCGCGATAGATAGCGCGGCCGGGATAGCGTCCCGCCACCGCACGGCAGGCCGCAGGCGGCGTCACCTTGTCGTCGCTGCCGGCAATCACCAGCAACGGCGCCTGCACGCGATGGGCCGATACATGGCTGGTCGCCTGCCAGTCGAGCCACCACAGCAAGGTCTCGCCCAGCACGCGGCCGGATTCAGGCACCAGGCGCGCGAAGATGTCGCGCTGCAGGGCTTTCGGGATGCGGTCCATCGACTGCGTCGCGGCGATCTGGAAATCCGGCGGGATGCCCTTGCGCATGACATCCATGCCGCCCTTCCATAGCAGGCCGGCTGCAGTGTCGATCTCGGCGCGGCTGCGCGGCAGGCTGCCCCAGGGTGCCACCGGCGCCAGCAGCACGGCGGCGCGCACGAGGTTCTTGGCGGCCAGCTGCTGCGCTAGCAATCCACCCAGCGAATGGCCGATCACCACAGGCGGTTTGGCGAGGCGATGAATCTCGTCTTCAAGAAAACGGCGATAGTCGGCGATGCTTTGCCGCGCCAGATCGGGATGCGGATCGGCGCCGGCATACTCGGCGCCATGGAAGGGCAGGTCAGGAGCGTGGGTCTTCCAGCCGCGGTGGTTGAGTTCGGTGCGCAGGCGCTCGAACATCCACCCGCCGGCAAAGGCGCCATGCACCAGCAGGATATCGCCCTTGCTCATGCGCGGCTGCCTTTCTGCTGCGGCGTCAGGTGCTGACTCGGTCTGCGAATTCGGCGACGATCAGTTCATAGATCGGTCGCTTGAACGGCACGATCAGGTCGGGCAGCCGGCGGAACGGCAGCCAGCGCCACTGGTTGAACTCGGGGTGCGCGGTCTGGATGTTGATGTCGCTGTCCTGGCCCTTGAAGCGCGCGAGATACCACTTCTGGCGCTGGCCGCGATACTTGCCCTTCCACACCTTGTCGACCAGGTCGGGCGGCAGGTCGTAGGACAGCCAGCCGCGGCTTTCGGCAATCACCTCGGCCAGATGCTGCGGCACGCCGATCTCTTCTTCCATCTCGCGCAGGGCCGCCTGCAGCGGATCCTCGCCCGCGTCGATGCCGCCCTGCGGCATCTGCCAGGCTTCGGCGGTCTGGTCGATGCGCTGGCCGACGAAGACCATGTCCTGCGCATTCAGCAGCGCGATGCCCACGCCGTCGCGATAGGGCCGTGACTCTATGGTCATGAACTCACTCTGGGGTCTGGCGATTGGCGATGGCCGATACGGGCGCGAGCGCGATGCCGCGGGCATCCAGTTTGTCCGACCAGTTCAGCAGGCGGTCAAGGCTGACCGGATAGGGCAGGGCGGCGCCGATGGCGACGCCGCCGGCCTTGGCCGTGCGCTCCAGCTCTTCCAGGCGCGCATCGATCAGCAGCGCGGTCGGCTGCACGTCGATCTGGCGATTGACGAAGGCATAGACGCCGCCGCCCTCGCGCACCACGCGGGCCGCGACGCTGCGCGGAGCCGCGCGGGTGTCGACAAACATCAGGCCGCGATCCTTCAGGCGCGCCGCGATGCTGCGCATGTGATCGGGCGAAGAGGTGTATTTGCCGCCCATCAGGTTGGTGAAGCCGATATAGCCCGTCGTGCGCGCCAGCAGCCAGTCGATGCGGCGGTCGTTCTCCTGATCGCTCAAGGAGGTCAGCAGCGTATAGGGACCGGGATCGCTGGCCGGATAATCAAACGGCTCCATCGGCAGGCCGATAAGCACTTCATGGCCATGCATGCGCGCCTTTTCCACCTGCGCGGCGAGATCGGAGGCGTAGGGGTTGAAAGCGAAGCTGATCGCCGGCGGCAGGCGCTCGGCGGCCAGCGCGGTCAGTTGCGCGTTCAGGCCCATGTCATGCAGCACGATGGCCAGGCGTGGACGGTTCGCCGGCTCGGTATAGGGCCGCGCATAGGCGCTCCAGGGCTGGCGACCGTCGCTGCCGATCTTGGGGATCGGGCCGCGCGGCGACATCTCGGTCAGGGTCGGATCGGGCGCAACAAGAAGTCCGCTCGGCAGGCGGCCGACATCTGGCGGAGCCACGGCGACGGCGGTCTTCTGGTCGGGCGCCAGCCGCGCTTCAGGCGGCAGGGCCAGGCGGGCGACGGCGATGATGACTTCCGAGCCAGGCAGCGAGGTGAGCTTGTCGCTGGTGGTGACCAGCCAGCCGCCGGCAGCGGCCAGCACGAACAGCACCATGGTCCAGGCGGCCAGCAGCAGGCGGCGGTTTACGGTCTTGAGGTCGCCGCGCAGGAAGGGCGGCCACAAGATCAGGCCGATGATGCGGAAGACACCGGCGATCCGGTGTTTCATGCCGCGCCGGCGCGGCGGCGCGGCATGATGATCCTCGTCGGTGCCGGTGATGGTCTGCAGCAGATCGGCGTCGTCGTGCTCGGCGGCGACCGGCACGACCGGCTTCTTGCGGAACAGGCGACGCAGCAGGCTGGGCTTCTGACCCGGCTCTATCGCCGTGCGATCGTCAGGATCGGCGTGAAGCTTTGCCATTGCGGTGTCTCAGCCTTCTGCTGATCCGGACCGCAGGGTCACTTGCGGGCGGACGGCTTGGGCGGCGCGCGCAGCGCTTCCATCGCGGCCTGCAGCACCAGATCCGGGCCATCCTGCCCCGGCGTGGGCACGGCGGCCGGCGGCGTGACGGTGTTGCTCGGCGCGGTCTGCGGCTTGTCTTCCTCGGTCTCGCGCGTGCCGGTCATCTGGCGACGCTCTTTCAGCGCCGCGGCGATCTGGCGGTCGCGCTCGTTCCAGGCTTCCACATCGGCGCTGATGCCGACCTTGTCGATCGAGCGGCCCGAGGGGGTGAAGTAGCCCGCGGTGGTCAGCTTCATGCCGCCGAATTCGCCGAGCGGGATCATGGTCTGCACCAGGCCCTTGCCGAAGGTGGTGTTGCCCACCAGCACGGCGCGGTGATGATCCTGCAGCGCGCCGGCGACGATTTCAGAAGCCGAGGCCGAGCCGCCGTTGATCAGCACGGCCATCGGCTTGCCGTCGGCCACGTCGCCGCGCTTGGCGTTGTAGCGCTGGCCGTCATCGGCAGTGGCGCGCAGCGCGCGGGTGGAGACGATCTCGCCCTGGTTCAGGAAGCTGTCCGACACCGAGATGGCCTGGTCGAGCAGGCCGCCCGGATTGTCGCGCAGATCGATGATGTAGCCCTTCAGTTCAGGACCCATCTCGCTCTTCAGCTTGTCGATGGCGGCGACCAGGTCCTGGGTGGTGTGCTCGTTGAAGGACGAGATGCGCAGATAGGCGAACTCGCCCTCGCGGCGCGAGCGCACCACGCGGGTCTTGATCACCGCGCGGGTGATCTTGATGTCAAAGTTCTTGGCCGCGTTGTCGGCGCCACGGCGCACGGTCAGCACGATGTTGGTGTTCGGCGCGCCGCGCATCTTCTCGATCGATTCCTGCAGCGACTTGCCCATCACGGGTTCGCCATCGAGATGGGTGATCAGGTCGCCCGGCAGAACGCCGGCCTTCTGCGCCGGTGTGTCGTCGATCGGCGACACCACCTTGATCAGGCCGCTTTCCTGCGTCACCTCGATGCCAAGCCCGCCGAACTCGCCGCGGGTCTGCACGCGCGCTTCCTGGAAGCTGCGTGGCGGCATGTAGACCGAGTAGGGATCGAGTGAGGTGAGCATGCCGTTGATGGCGTGCTCCATCAGCTCCTCGTCCTTGGTCTCCTTGTAATAGTCGTTGCGGACGCGCTCGAAGATCTCACCGAAGAGATTGAGCTGCCGATACGTTTCATTGGCCTGCAGGTTGCCCACCTTGTTGGGGGCCGCGAACAGCGCGACTGATCCCATCAATGCAAAAGCACAGACGCCACCGAGGAGGAAATTGCGCATCAGCCGCTTACCTTTCTGTCGCCCGAGGCCAGCCAGGGCAGGGGGTTTACAGTTTCACCCTTGCGCCTCAGTTCGAGATATAGGACGGGTTTGTCGCCTGGGGAGTTGCTTAGCAGGCCAACCGGCTCTCCGGCGAGAACCCATTGACCGACCGCGCGGTCGATCCGTCCAAATCCCGCCAATAAGCTATGGTATCCACCGCCATGGGCGATAATCAAGAGTTGCCCGTAACCGCGGAACGGTCCGGCAAACATCACTTTGCCGTCAGCTGGGGCGATAACCTGGGCGCCGGGGCGGGCCTCGATGCGCAATCCGCGTAGCGGGACACCGTTTTCATCCGACTGGCCGAAGCGCCCGACAATGCGTCCGCGGGCCGGCAGGGCGGCGCTGCCCTCCAGGGCGGCATAGGCCTCGGGCGGGTCACGATCCGTGCTTTTCGGGGGTGTCTGGCGGGTCCGGGCCTCGGCTGCCCGGCGTTCAGCTTCCCGGCGCTCCTGCTCCAGCAGGCGGTCGACCAGGGCGCGCAGATCCTTGGCCTGGGCGGCCAGCTGACTGGCCTTTTCCCGTTCGGAATCGCGCTCTTCCGCCGTTTGTGCGGCGGCGGCATGGGTTTCGGCCTGCAGGTATTCCAGGTCCCGGCGCTCATGGTCGAGCTGGGCGATGGCCCGGCCCAGCCGTTCCTGCTCGGCCGCCACCCCCTGGCGCAGGCGGGCCAGACGGGTCAGCTCGGACTTCAGGCTGGCGGCCCGGTTTTCGATCTCGGGGACCAGGGCGGCCATCAGCTGGCTGGCTCGCACCATGTCCAGTGCCGAACCCGGCGCCAGCACCATGGCCTCGGGCGGCTGGCGGCTCAGCTGCGCCAAGCTGGCCAGCGTCTGCGCCAATTCGCCGCGGCGGGTTTCCAGGGCCTCACCGGCCGCTTTCTCGTCCTGCAGCAGCCCGGCCAGCTTGTCCTCGCTCTGCGAGACCAGGTCTTCCTGGGTCTGCAGCTTGCGGGCGGCCGTCACCAGCTTCTTCTGCAGGTCGCGCTGCTTCTGGGCCAGCTTGGCGGCTTCCTGGCCGAGTTCGCGCTCGCGCTCGCGGCTTTCCTGCAGGCGCTTTTGCACGTCCTGCAGCTGCTGCTGCGGGGCATTGTTGGCTTGCGAAAAGCTGCTCGCCGGCGCCAGCAGCGCCAGACTGGCGAGCAGGAGAAGCGGTTTACGCAAGGCGGCGGGCAATCTGCTGGTTGTTGGCAGGTGTGGAGGGTGTGGCGAGGATGCGGCCGGTCATTTCCTTGGGCTGCGGCAGCCCGAGGAAATGCAGCAGCGTCGGCGCGATGTCGCAGAGGCGGCCATCGCTCAAGGCATAGGCATCCGTGCGCGCGCCGCCGGTCAGCAGCAGCGGCACCGGATTGGTGGTGTGCTGCGTATGCTGCTGGCCGCTGGCGCGATCCATCATCTGTTCCAGGTTGCCGTGATCGGCGGTGATCAGCAGCACGCCGTCCATCTGTTTCACTGCGGCTTCCACTTTGGCGATGCAGCCATCGATGGTCTCGGCCGCCTTGATCGCCGCCGGCATCGAACCGGTATGGCCGACCATGTCGGGGTTGGCGTAGTTCACGATGACCAGATCGTATTTGCCAGATGTAATGGCGGTGCAGAGCTTGTCGGTCAGTTCCGGCGCCGACATCTCGGGCTGCAGGTCGTAGGTCTTCACCTTCGGCGAGGGAACGAGAATGCGGTCTTCGTCCTTGAAGGGCTGCTCCTCGCCGCCATTCATGAAGAAGGTGACATGCGCGTATTTCTCGGTCTCGGCGATGCGGAGTTGGGTTTTCCCAGCCTGCGCCAGCACTTCACCAATCGTGTTGGGATAGCGCATCGGCGCATAGGCCGTGGTCAGGAAGGCGTTCAGCGCCGTTGAGTATTCCGTCAGGCCGACGGCGCCGGTGAATTTCACGACGCGGGCGCGGTTGAAACCGTCGAAATGCGGATCGAGCAGGGCGGTGAGGATCTCGCGCGCGCGGTCGGCGCGGAAATTGGCCATCAACACGCCATCGCCGTCCTTCATGCCGGCATAGCCGGCGAGTGCGGTGGGGCTGATGAACTCGTCATTCTCATCGGCAGCATAGCTCTGCTCGACGGCGGCTTCTGCTGTCTGGGCCGTTTTGCCTTTGGCATCAACCAGCGCATCGTAAGCCTGGCTCACGCGCTCCCAGCGCTTGTCGCGATCCATCGCGAAGAACCGCCCCGACACAGTGGCGAATGTGATGCCCTCGGTGCCCGCGATCAGCTTGCGGAACTGCGCCAGGAAGCCCAGCGCGCTTTTCGGCGGGGTGTCGCGGCCATCGGCGAAAATGTGGATGTTCACCGGCACGCCGGCCCTGGCGAAAATCTTCGCCACCGCGGCCATGTGATCCTGATGCGAATGCACGCCGCCATCTGACAGCAGGCCGAGCAGATGCAGCGCGCCCTTGCTGGCCTTCAGCTTGGCGATCAATCCGGTGATGGCGTCGTTCTGCGCCAGCGAACCATCGGCCACCGCATTGTCGAGGCGGCCGAGATCGGGCACCGCGATGCGGCCCGCGCCGATATTCATATGCCCGACTTCGGAATTGCCCATCTGGCCATCGGGCAGACCGACATCGCGCCCCGAGGTGCCGACCTTGGCAAAGGGGCGGGTTTCCAGCATGCGGCGGTAATTGGGCAGGTTGGCCTGGGCCAGGGCGTTGTCGGCCGGATCGTCGCGCAGGCCCCAGCCGTCCAGGATGCACAGGACGACGGGTTTGCGGCTGCTATCGGTGCTCTGGGTCATGGCGATAATCGGCGATTCTTCTGGGTGTCGGGGCGTGAGTCCTACATAGCGCAGACCAGCCCATCCGTCACGCCGGGCCTGATAAAATCACGCCCTCAATCGCTCTAGACCTCAATCGCGGTGATAGGGATGACCGGTCTGCAGGCTCCAGGCGCGGTAGAGCTGTTCCAGCAGCATGACCCTGGCCAGCAAATGCGGCCATGTCATGGCGGATAGCGACAGCGTCAGCCGGGCCCTGGCCACCAGGGCGGCATCCAGCCCGTCGGCGCCGCCGATCACGAAGGCCACGTCCTGCTCGCCATGGTCGCGCCACTGGGTCAGGAGGTCGGCGAAATGGCGGCTGGACAGGCTCTTGCCGCGCTCGTCCAGGGCCACGATCACGGCGCTTTTGGGCACGGCGGCTAGCAGCAGCTCGGCTTCGCGGCTTTTGCGCTCGGGCACGCTGCCGCCCTGCTTGCGGTCTTCGACTTCGCGGATGGTGACGGGCCAGGGCAGCCGCTCGCGGTAACCCTCGATCAGGCTCTGGGCGGCATCATGCTTGGCGCGGCCGGCTTTGCCGACGCAGGCAATCGTGATCTTCATGCCGCCAGCCTAGCAGGCCGGCGGCAGCAATTCATTACGCGGCGGCCGGTTCGGGGATGGTGGCCCCGCCCCACATCTTTTCCAGATTGTAGAAGCTGCGCACTTCCGGGCGGAAGATATGCACGACGATGTCGCCCGTATCGATCAGCACCCAGTCGCCCACCGCCTTGCCCTCGGCGCGCACCTTGCGGCCGGTTTCTCTGGTGATGCGTTCCACCAGATGCTCGGCGATGGCGCCGACCTGGCGCGAGGAGCGGCCCGAGGCGATCACCAGGTAGTCGGCGATCGAGGATTTGCCGGTCAGATCGATCGAGACGATGTTCTCGGCCTTGTTGTCGTCCAGCGATTTCAGGATTGCCTGGTGCAACTTCAGAACCGCAGGCGGAATGGTGCTCTTCTTCGCCGGCTTGGGAGCGGCGGCCTTTGGGGCAGCGGCCTTGGAGGCCGTGATCTTTTTAGCGGTTTTCGGCTTGGGGGCCGCGTTCTTCGCGGCGGTCGCCATTGCGGCCTGGGTGACCTTGGTCATCACCGTCTTCTTGGCCGGGGCGCGCTTTGCGGCCGATTTTGACTTGCTGGCAGCGGCCGGCTTCTTGGTGCCGGTCTTTTGGGCGGCTGTGGTGCTCTTGGATTTGGTGCCGGCCTTGGGTTTGGACCCGGCGGCCGCAGCAGCGCTTTTGCGCGTCGTGGTGGTTGCGATGGCTCGATCCTCCTGAACAACACCCGTGATCAGGCGGCCGGACTGCCGCCCGAATCGGTTATAGTCTATCGCGACTCGGGTTTATCGACAATGAAAGTCCTGTGACCGCCCGGCCGATCTTTTAGCGGAACCAGATCAGGGTCACCAGCACGAACACGGGCAGCAGGATGGTGCAGCTCCAGGCCATGTAGCCGAAGAAGCTCGGCATGGCCACCTTCATGTCCTCGGCGATGGCCTTGACCATGAAGTTGGGGGCATTGCCGATATAGCTGTTGGCACCCATGAAAACCGCGCCGGCCGAGATCGCCAGCAGCGTCGTGCCCAGCGGTCCCATCAGGTGCTGCGCGTCGCCGCCCGCCATGTTGAAAAAGACCAGATAGGTCGGCGCATTGTCGAGGAAGCTGGACAGTCCGCCGGCCAGCCAGAAATACATCGCGTTGTTCGGCGTGCCATCGGCTTGCGTGGCCAGGCCGATCAGCGGGGCGAGCGCGCCATCGGCACCGGCCTGCAGGATGGCGATGGCAGGGATGATGGTGACGAAGATGCCGGCGAACAGCTTGGCGACTTCGACGATCGGCCCCCAACGGAAGCCGTTTTCACTGCGCGTCCGTGCCTCAGTAAGCTTCAGCGAGGCAAAGGTGATGAACAGCAGCAGGATGTCGCGGGCCAGATTCTGCAGCTCGACCTGCACGCCAAACACGCCGAACTCAATGCCGGGCTTCCAGGTGCCCGACATCAGCACGGCCAGCACGATGCCGCCCAGCAGGATCAGGTTGACGCCACCATCAAGGCCGATGGCGCTGTCCGGCGTCGGGTCTGGCGCAACAATGCCTTCCTTGCGGTAGTAGTGGGTGTCGATGGCATAGAACACAGCCAGCAGCAGCACGACCACGAACAGTGTCGGCAGCAGCAGGGCTCGCGTGGTCCAGAAGAAATCGACGCCCTTGAGGAAGCCGAGGAACAGCGGCGGGTCGCCCAGCGGCGTCAGTGCGCCGCCCACATTGCTGACCAGGAAAATGAAGAAGATCACCACATGCACGTTGTGCTTGCGATCATCATTGGCGCGCACCAGGGGCCGGATCATCAGCATGGAGGCGCCGGTGGTACCCATCCAGCTCGCCAGCACGGTGCCGATCAGCAGCAACGCGGTGTTCAGGCTGGGTGAGCCATGCAGGTTGCCGGTGATGCGCACGCCACCGGCGACGGTGAACAGCGCCAGCAGCAGGATGATGAAGGGGAGATATTCATGCAGCGAGACCTGCAGCAGCAGTTGGCCGGTGCGACCGATATCGCCTTGCATCGCATGCGGTACCAAGACGCAGAGCGCCCAGAATGCGGTGATCTTGCCGTAATGGCGATGCCACAGGCCGGGCGTGAAAAGTGGAAGCAGCGCGATGGAGAGCAGCAGGCCGGCGAAAGGCGCGGCGTGGCTCAGTCCTATATCGGCACCGCCGCCGATGGCGGCCTGGGCGGGCGTGGCGATCAGGGCGATGGGAAGGAGAACGATGGGAAGGCGCATGGCTGCAGCTTACGGGCGCGTGACGTGCGGCGCTACCGGCTCATCATAGCCGGCGGGGTCCTGGTGGATGAGGATCTGCGCGCCGGGAAACAGCTGCAGCAGTTCGGCTTCGATTTCGTCGGAAATCCTGTGCGCGGTGCGCAAAGAAATCTCTGGATCGAGCTCGAGGTGGAACTGGATGAAGGCCTGATTGCCGGCCTGGCGCGTGCGCAGGTCATGCGCCGCGCGCGTCTCGGCATGGGCGCGTACCACGGCGAGGATGCGGTCGCGGTCGGCATCTGCCATCTCGCGATCCATCAAGTTGTCCAGCGCGCCGCGCACAATGTCGGCGGCGCTTTTGACGATGATGCCGGCAACGACCAACGCCGCCACGGCATCGACCCAGACATAGCCGGGCTGGCTGGCGAGCAGCAGCGCCAGGATCACCGTCAGGTTGGTGGCCAGATCGCCGACGTAATGCAGCCGGTCGGCGGCTATGGCCAGCGACCCGGTGCGGCGCACGATATGACGCTGATACAGAATCAGTGCGCCGGTCAGGACGATCGACAGCAGCATGACGGCAATGCCGGCCGGACTCTGCCCGATCGGCTGCGGCGTCACCAGATGCTCGATGCCGGCGACGAACAGGTACAGCGCCGATCCCGCCACCAGCGCGCCCTGGCCAAGGCCGGCGAGCGCCTCCGCCTTGCCATGACCGAAGCGATGCTCGTCATCGGCAGGCGTGAGGGCATGCCGCACGGCGAACAGATTGATCAGCGAGGCGACGCCATCAAGCAGGCTGTCAACCAGCGATGCCAGCAGCGCCACGGATTCCGTCTGCAGCCAGGCCGCCAGTTTCGCCGCCACCAGAAGCACCACCACCAGGACGGAGGCATAGGTGGCGCGGCGCATGAGGCGCGCCTTCGTGGCTGGGTCGACGCTGCTATGCGGGGTGGGGGTCACGGATACAGGTGCTCGGTGGTCCAGGGCGCGTCCATGCCGCTGCGCCGGTAGACCAGGCGGTCGTGCAGGCGGAACGGCTTGTCAGCCCAGAATTCAACATACGTGGGCGCGATGCGGAAGCCCGACCAGTATTGCGGGCGCGGCACCTCGCCGATGGCATATTTCGCCGCATACTTGGCGACCGCGGCTTCCAGCGCGAAGCGGCCTTCCAGTGGGCGCGACTGCTGCGAAGCCCAGGCACCGATGCGGCTGTCGCGCGGGCGCGAGGCGAAATAGGCATCGGCTTCCGCCTCGGTCACCACGCTCACCTGGCCGCGGATGCGAATCTGGCGGCGCAGGCTCTTCCAGTGGAAGACGGCGGCGGCCTGCCTGTTGGCGAGCAGCTCGGTGCCTTTCTGGCTTTCGAAGTTGGTGTAGAAGACGAAGCCCTGCTCGCTGTGATCCTTCAGCAGCACCATGCGCACATTCGGCAGGCCATCGGCATCGGACGTTGCCAGCGCCATGGCGTTGGGATCGTTCGGCTCGGCCTTGGCGGCTTCATCCAGCCAGGCGGCGAATTGCGTGAAAGGTGTGGCGTCGGTCATCGGCGATCTGGTCCTCGAATGGCGCAGGAAACGGCCGGAACGGCCGTGCAGTCCTGACGCAATGATACCTAAACCCTGCCGCAATCCCGCCGCAATCCCCGGCCAGATTTTCTCCCGTGCCCAACATGGGCATATCCTAAGGGTCCAACCATCCATGAACGCCATTTCCCTCCGCCCGCCTTATCATCGCCGGCCCCGCCGTTTCGCGTCGGTTGTCGCTGCCGTCGGCATCGTCGGCATGCTGGCCGCCTGCGCCAATGACAGCGGCCCCAAGCAGAATGTCGGCACCGTGCTCGGTGGCGTCGGCGGCGCCGTTGCCGGCGCCCAGTTCGGCAAGGGCACTGGCCAGCTCGTCGGCGTCGCCGCCGGTACGCTGATCGGCGCGTTGCTGGGTTCGGAAGTCGGCAAATCGCTCGATAAGGCCGATCGCGGCTATATGGAGCGCGCCAACCAGCGCGCGCTCGAAACCACGCCGTCTGGCACCCAGGTTTCCTGGCGCAATCCCGATAGCGGCAACGCCGGTACCATCGTACCGCAGCCAGCCTATCAGGCGGCGAGCGGCGAATACTGCCGTGAGTTCCAGCAGACCATCCAGGTCGGCGGCGAGACCAAGCAGGGCTTCGGCACCGCCTGCCGCCAGCCCGACGGCAGCTGGAAGATCATGCACTGAATTCCCGGTCCGGGCGGCCCACCGCCCGGACCTGACTACCCGCGTATTTCCTTTTCCTTCCCCCAGACTCAGCGGCGTGTTCCCCCGAACACGCCGTCTTTTTTTATGGCGCGTTAACCGTTCCGGCCTAAAATGGTTGGCATCCGGATCGCAGAAGCGGGCCGGCCGATGATTTGCAGGAGGAGGCCAGAATGGTCGCCGACATTGCCAGCGCGGGCGCATCGCCTGCTGCTCTCCAATCCCTTATGGCGGCGCGCGACGCGCTGGCCAGTTTTGCTGCTCCCCGTCCGAAGACCGAGGCCGAACAGAATCTCGACCGGATTCTGGCCGACCTGAAATCCAGCAAGGGTAAGGCGGCCAAGGAAGCGGCGCGCCGCAAGCTCGAACAGCTCAAGGCCAAACTGGAGGCGCTCAAGCTCGCCGCCGGTTCGGCTGCCGCCACCGGCGACGCCAAGCTGGCGCGCAAGGTGGCCAAGGATATCCGTGATGCCGCGCGCGAACTCGGGCGCGCCCTGGCTGCGGCCGGTGAAGGCGCGGGTGCGGGCGCGGCGATGCTGGCGGCTCCTGCCGGCGGCGGTGTTGCCGCTCCGAAGGCTGATGCCGCGGCCGATCCGGCTGCGAAAGTCGCCGGCGAGCAGGTCAAGGCTGCCACCGGCAGTGCCAGCGGCGGCGATGACGATCTCGCCACGCTGAAAAGCGAGGCCGCCGCCCTGGTGAAGGAATTGAAGAAGATCATGCGCAAGCTGCGCGAGACCGGATTCCATCCGCTCGACCCGAAAGAGCGTGCCGAGATGGAAAAGATGTTCCGCGAGGCCGACCGTGAAATCGGCGGCCTGCTGGCGGCCTCGGTCCCCATGCCGGGCATGACCGTGGACGTAAATGCCTGAGATGTGTCGATTTATTAATTAACCACGATGGGTCCGATCGGGGGTAGAGTGCCCCCATTCACCCTCCAGGAGGCCAGAATGGTCGCCGACATCTCCGGGAAGCTTGTTCCCACTGCCCTGGCGGCCGCGCAGACGACGACGGCCAAGCCCGCACGCCCGAAAACCCAGGCCGAACTGACTCTCGCTCAGGTGCTGACCGACCTGAAGGGCAGCGATGGCCGTTTGGCCGAGGCTGCTGCGCAGAACAAGCTGGCGCAGGCCAAGGTGAAGCTGGAAGGGTTGAAGCTCGCCGCCGGTTCGGTGGCGGCCAGCGGCGATGGCCGCTGGGCGCGGCAGGTGGCCAAGGATATCCGTGACACTGCCCGCGACATCACCCGCACGCTGTCAGGCCTGCGCGGCGCGGCGGAGAAACCCGCGACCGATGCAACAACGGCTGCTCCCGAAACGCGCGAGACCGCGGCCCAGTCGGCGGCGCGGCAGATTCGCGCGCTCGAAGGCCTCGATGGTCCGGGCGGTGCGGGTCAGGTCAGTATCGATAGCGCCGATCTCGCCGATCTGAAAAGCGCGGCCGCCGAAGTGGCGCGCGACTTGAAGGCCGTGATGAAGAAGCTGCGCGTGACCTCGCAGAATCCTTTCGTCGAGGATCGCGACCGCGGCGAGATGGAAAGGATGTTCGGCGCGGCCGATCGTGAAGTGGCCGGCCTGCGCAGCGCCTCTGCGCCCACCGCCGGTATGAAGATCAATATCCGCGCCTGAAATCTGGGCCTGAAATCTGGGCCTGAAATCTGAGCCTATCAGTTCAGGCTTTCCCCACGATCACCCGTCGTGCTTAAGCGCGACCTAGGATCAGCGCCGCATTGACACCGCCGAAGCCGAAAGCGTTCGACATCGCGTAGTCGATGGCCTTGCGTTGCGCTTTGTGCGGCACCAGGTCGATGCCGGCGCAATGCTCGTCCACCGCATCCAGGTTGCGCGTCGGCGGCAGCAGGCCGGTGCGTACGGCGAGCGCTGCATAGATCGCCTCCACCGCGCCCGCCGCGCCCAGCAGATGGCCGATGGCGGATTTGGTGGATGACATCGCCACGCTGTTCAGGGCCTTGGCGAATACCGTTTTCACTGCGCTGATCTCGGCTGCGTCGCCCACCGGCGTCGCGGTCGCATGGGCGTTGATATAGCCGATCTGCGCCGGCTCCAGCCCGGCCTGCGCCAGCGCGATCTGCATGGCGCGCCGGGCGCCGGCGCCGTCATCGGGCGGCGCGGTGATGTGATGCGCATCGGCGGATGTGCCATAGCCGGCGATGCGGCCCAGAATCTCTACACCACGGGCACGTGCGTGCTCTTCGGCTTCCAGCACCAGGATGCCGGCGCCTTCACCCATGACGAAGCCGTCGCGTGCCGCATCGAAGGGCCGCGAGGCTTTTTCCGGCTCGTCGTTATGGGCCGTCGCCAGTGCGCGTGCCGCTCCGAAACCGGCCAGACTGACACGGTCGATGCAGGCCTCCGTACCGCCGGCGATCATCACATCGGCATCGCCGGCGCGGATCAGCCGCGTGGCGTCTCCAATGGCCTGCGCGCCAGCTGCGCAGGCAGTAACCGGGCAGCCGAGCGGACCCTGCAGGCCGAAGCGGATGGAAACCTGGCCGGCAGCCAGGTTGCCGAGGAAGGAGGGGATGACAAAAGGCGATAATTTACGCGGCCCGGCGCGCTCTACCGTGCGGGTGGCTTCGGCGATCGCCGGGAAGCCGCCGATGCCGGTGGCGATGATGCAGCCCGCGCGCGCGCGCGCGGCCTCGTCCTGGGGCGTCCAGCCCGCCTGTGCCATGGCTTCAGCGGCGGCGGCGAGCGCGAAATGGATGAAGCGATCCATCTTGCGGCGGTCTTTTGGCGGTGCGGCGGTTTCCGGATCGAAGCCGCCCTCGGGGTCGTCGGCGATGTCGGGCACGATGCCGGCGACCTTGGCGTTAAGGTCGGATGTGTCGAAGGCGGTGATGCGGCGCAGGCCGGATTGCCCCGCCGTCAGCCGCGCCCAGTTGACCCCGACGCCGGCGCCCAGTGGCGTGACCAGCCCCATTCCGGTGATGACGACCTCACGCATGCCTGGCTCCTGAAAAGACTGTATATACATATAATGCAGATACAGGTAATGCCTCGGCCGGCGGTTTGCAAGAGGCGGCATACCGGCTATCAAGAGGGGATGACACGCAGACGCGGCGATACCACCGAGGCCGCCTTCCGCCAGTTGATGGAGGAGGGCTGCACTGTGCTGCGGCTTTATTCCGCCGCGCGGCGCGGCCTGCAGATTTACGGCGCGTATCTGGCCGAGACCGGGCTGACCATGCCGCAATTCGCCACCCTGGCGCTGCTGTATCGCGACGACAGCCATGCCGTCGGCACCCTGGCGGCCGAACTGGATACCGACGCCACCACGCTGACCCGTAACCTGCGTCTGCTGGAACAGCGCGGCCTGATCACCCAGCGCCCGGCGGCCGATGACCGCCGCCGCCGCGACATCCGGCTGACGGCCGAGGGGCGGCGCAGTTTCCAGAAGGCATTGCCGGTCTGGCAGAAGGCGCAGGCGGCCCTGGCTGAGAAGATCGGCAAAAGCCAGGCGGCGGATTTGCATCGCCGGCTGGACGACATCTTGCCCCGGATCAAATGACCCGCATCACGTAAGGGAGCCGCCATGCTGACCCCCGTCTTCGACCTGGAAGTGCATGTCGCCGCGCCGCAGAGCATCGGCCGCGATGCGGCCGGCGAAAAGCGCTGCGTGCCGATCACCGGCGGCAGGGTGAGCGGGAAGATTGCTGGTGCGGTGCTGCCTGGCGGCGCGGATTGGCAGGTGCTTCGCCCCGATGGGCTGGCGGATCTCGATGCGCGCTACATGCTGAAGCTCGGCAGTGGCGCGCAGGTCGAGGTCTGGAGCCGCGGCCTGCGCATCGGTCCGGCCGAGGTGATGGCGCGGCTGGCACGCGGCGAAGCGGTAGATGCGGCGGCCTATTACATGCGCACGGCGATGCGCTTCGAGACGGCGGCGCCGGACCTGCAATGGCTGGTGCACAGGCTCCATATCGGCATCGGCGAACGCCGGCCCGATGCGGTGCTGCTGAAGGTCTTTGCCGTCGATTAAGGCGGGTAGCGACTAGCCCTGCGCGCTGCGCAGGATGCCGCGGATGCGCAGCAGCAGGCCATGCTCATCGGTCACTGCCTGCGCGATGGCTTCGCGCCGCGTCTCGCCATCCAGCAGGCGGAACTGCACTTCACCGGCTACCGCGCCATAGCGCAGCCGGTGATAATGGTTGCGCACTGCCTCGCGGTCGTCGGGATGCACCTGGTCAAGCCAGGCGGCCAGCGAAGCCGGGCAGGATTGCGGCGGCAGTCCAAGCAGGCGATAGGTCTCGTCCGACCAGGCGACATAGCCGGTGCTGGCATCCCAGCTCCAGAAACCCAGGCCGATCAACTGCTGCACGGCGGCGAAATCGGCTGACTGGTGCCGGTAGTCGCGCTCCATCTCGCGATAGTTGGTTTCGGCGGCGGCACGCGCGCGGTCCAGCTCGCCGATCAGTTCGGCATGGCGCAGCCGCAGGATGACGCTGATGCGTTCGCGCTTGTTGTTGATCTGCGCGCAGAAGCACATGGCCATCAGCAGGATGATGCCGAAGAAGGCCATGATGATGGTGCTGGGTTCACCGAACAGGAAGCCGCGCGCGAAGAACGGCACCGACATGGCGATCATGAAGGCGTAGAAGGACGGCAGGTGCACGGCACGCGTGTTCAGCGTGCTGGTGGCAAGCCCGGCCCAGGCCACCGACAGCGCCGCCTGCAGCGCGAAATCGCCGGGTGGATAGGCGAACCAGCCCAGCAGGCCCCAGGTGATGCCGGTCAGCGCGCAGCCGATGGCAAAGCGCAGCCCCCAATCCGGTCGCATGGTATCGGCGCGCAGGTCGAAAGCGTTATGGCTGTCGGAGAACTGGTCGCGCAGGCGATCCATATACAGCGTGGTGCCGAGATACAGCGCCGTCAGGGCAGCGATATGCCACCAGCTCAGGTAATCGCGATAGATGACGAAGGCGCCGAACAGCAGCGGGATCGGCGCGTAACGGGTGGCGAAGCTGTTCTGGTACAGCCGTTCGATCAGAACGGCCTCGACCTTTGGGTCGCTGCTGTCGAGCAGGGACTCATCGTCTTCCAGCAGCCGCTGCAACAGCCCGGCCGCCACGCTTGATTGGTTCTGCACCCCATGCCCCCATGCGCGGCAGGCTTGGTCCGCGCGGCGGGGCACACGCTATCATCCGCATAATGGCGCAGGCCAGCGCGAAGCCGGTTGGGGCGACGAATGTCTTGTGGAAAACCGGCTATTCCACAGCGCAGAACGGCTGCACTGCAGAATGGCCGGGAAATTGGTTCAGTTGTTCGCCGGAATCAGCTCGGCGCGCAGTTTCTGGCGCAGCACGTCGATCGGCACCAGCTTGCCTTCCACCTGCATATGCCAGAATACCCAGCCGTTGCAGGCGGTGGCGCCCATCACATGGGCGCCCATCTTGTGGATCGAGCCGCTGGCGTCGCCGGTGCTGAGACTGCCATCGGCGCGGACCTTGGCGGAAAACCGCCGCGAAGGATCGACCAGCACGGTGCCGGGCTGCAGCAGACCGCGCTCGACCACCCAGCCGAACGGGATGCGCGGTTCTTCCTTCTTGGAGCGGGTGACATCCACATCATCGGCAGCCACCGGCTGCACGGTGGCGATGCGGCGCTCGGCGGCCTTGGCATAAGCGACTTCACGCTCGATGCCGATGAAGCGGCGGCCCAGGCGGCGGGCGACCGCACCGGTGGTGCCGGAGCCGAAGAAGGGATCCAGAATGACGTCGCCCGGCTTGGTCGAGGCGACGATCACCCGATGCAGCAGGGCTTCCGGCTTCTGGGTCGGATGGGTCTTGGTGCCGTTCTCGCCGCGCAGGCGCTCGCCGCCCGAGCAGATCGGGATCAGCCAGTCCGACCGCATCTGCAGGTCTTCGTTCAGCGCCTTCATGGCGTCGTAGTTGAAGGTGTAGCCGCGCGCATTCTGGTCCTTGCTGCACCAGATCAGCGTCTCATGCGCGTTGGTGAAGCGCTTGCCGCGGAAATTCGGCATCGGGTTGGTCTTGCGCCACACCACGTCGTTCAGCATCCAGAAACCGAGATCCTGGAGCTGCGAGCCGAGGCGGAAAATGTTGTGGTAGCTGCCGATCACCCAGATGGTGCCGTTCGGCTTCAGCAGGCGCTGGGCAGCCTGCAGCCAGGCCTTGGAGAATTTGTCGTATTCGGCGAAAGAGGCAAACTTGTCCCAGTCGTCGTCGACCGCGTCGACCACACTGTCGTTGGGGCGGCGCAGCTCGCCGGTGAGCTGCAGGTTGTAAGGCGGATCGGCGAAGATGCAGTCGATCGACTCCGCCGGCAGGGCATTCATCTGTGCGATGCATTCGCCCAGCAGGATTTTGTCCAGCGGCAGGTCGGGATGCGGCACGTTCTGGGCCAGCTCGGCCTTGGGGGCCTTGGCCAACAGCGGGCGGGCAATTGCGGCCTTGGCCCGGCTTACGGTCGCGGTGCGCTTGGCATCGGGGCTGGTGCCGACGAGCCGGAGATGACCCTTGCGAAGCCCGGCCTTGTTGCGGGACTTGCTGGTCGGATCGGTAAAGGTCGGCGCCATGTGCGGATCATCCCCATAAAACGATCCGCAAGTCATTAGATTCTTTAGGTGTTTAATTGGTTAATACTAAATCTAGAGTCAGTTGGTCCCTGACAGGCGCAAAACCTAGTCGGTGATGTTTTGTGACACCGGCGATTTTCAGGCCAGCCTGATGCGCAGCGGTGCCGTAACCCATGTTGCGGTCCCAGCCATACTGGGGATAGCGCAGGTGCAGCTTGGCCATGGCGCGGTCGCGCGTCACCTTGGCGATGATCGAGGCGGCGGCGATGGAGACGCTTAAGGCATCGCCATCCACCACGGCGGTGGCGGGGCAGCTGATCATCTTCGGACAATGGTTGCCATCGATCAGCGCATGATGGGGCGTGATGCGCAGCGCGGTCACCGCGCGGCACATCGCCAGCATGGTGGCGTGGAAGATATTGAGGCGGCCGATCTCGGCCACGGAGGCCGCACCGATACCGATATGGGCATGGCCGGCGCGTGCGGTATCGCGCAGGCGTTCATAGAGCAGGTCGCGCTTGTCGATGCTCAGTTTCTTGGAATCGTCCAGGCCGCGGGGGCGGCGGCGGCGATCGAGAATCACGGCAGCGGCGACCACGGGTCCGGCCAAGGGGCCGCGGCCGGCTTCGTCCACGCCGCAGACCAGCCCGCCATCGGGACCAGCCACTTTCAGTTCAATCGCGAAATCCGGCATTCCAGCCGCTCCCCGGCGCCTGCCAAGCTTCTGCCACGAAGCGGCAGTATAGAATGGGCCGGGGCAGCCGTCTTGCCCTCGTGCATCACTCTGTAAAAAGGTGGGGGCCTGTGAAAAACTCGGGAAAACCCCGCGAGGAACCCAGACATCATGAGCGCACTGCCGCAGGCTGCCCCGCCCAAGGATCCGGATGGAGAAATCCTCACCCGGCGCGAAGGTGCCATCTTCCTGATCGGCCTGAACCGGCCGGCCAAGATGAACGGCTTCACACCCAAGATGCTGACTGAACTGGCGGCCGCCTACACCGCATTCGAACATGATCCGGCGGTGCGTGTCGCTGTGCTCTATGCCGAGGGTCCGCATTTCACCGCCGGCCTCGACCTGCCCAAGGTCGCGCCGCTGATGAGTAAGGCGGAGAATGACCTGCTTGTAGGCGCGGACCAGATCGATCCCTGCAACAACCGCGCGCCGTTTCGCAGCAAGCCGGTGATCGCTGCCGTTCAGGGGATTACATTCACGATAGGCATCGAGCTGATGCTGGCTGCCGACATCGTGATCGCCAGCAGCGACTGCCGCTTCAGCCAGCTCGAAGTGAAGCGCGGCATCATGGCCACCGGCGGCGCCACCATCCGCATGGTGGAGCGCGCCGGCTGGGGCAATGCGATGCGCTACCTGCTGACCGGCGACGAATTCGATGTCGCTACGGCTGTGCGTTTCGGTTTTGTGCAGGAAGTGACCGAGCCCGGCGCCCAGCTGGCCCATGCGATCAGGCTGGCGCAGCATATCGCTGATCAGGCGCCGCTCGCCGTTTCGGCCACGCTTCGCAATGCGCGGCTGGCCGTGGAGCAGGGGCCGGAGGCCGCGGTGCAGGATTTTCGCCCAACCCAGCGCAAACTGATGGCGAGTGAAGACGTTAAGGAAGGGGTCGCCAGTTTCGTCGAGCGTCGGCCCGCGACATTCAAGGGACAATGATCATGCGCCGTTTCATTCTCGCCTTCACCGCTGTTGCCGTGGTTACGATGGCCACGCCCGCACCGGCGCAGATTTTCATGTCCCCCGAGGATGCAAAGAAGCTCGGCACCCAGGAGCATCCGAAAATCCTGAAAGAGTTCGGCGGTGTCTACGATGATCCCAATATCGGCGCTTACGTCGCCGGCATCGCCGGCCGCATCGCCGGCCAGTCGGGCCAGCCGGCCAGCAGCTTTACCTTCACGGTGCTGAACTCGCCGGTGGTCAATGCCTTCGCACTGCCTGGTGGCTATGTCTACATCACGCGCGGCACGCTCGCGCTGGCCAACAACGAAGCCGAAGCCGCCGGCGTGCTGGGCCATGAAATCGGCCATGTGATCGCGCAGCATTCGGAGAAGCGCTACGACAAGTCGATCTTCACCAACCTGGGCGTCGCCGGCGCCTCGATCCTCGGTTCGATCTTCCTCGGTTCGGGTGCGGGCGACCTGATCGGCCAGGCCGGCCAGGTCGGCGGCGGCGCGTATCTCGCCAGCTTCAGTCGCGAGAACGAGCTGGAAGCCGATACGCTGGGCGTCAAGATGTTGGCGCGGGTCGGCTATGCGCCCGATGCGCAGGCGGCCTTCCTGCAGAGCTTGAGCGACTACAGCGAGATGGAAAGCAAGAAGGCGGGACAGGCTGGCAAGGATCGCATGAACGATCTCTTCGCCACCCATCCCGGCGGACCACAGCGCGTCAAGGAGGCGATGGCGGCGGCGAAGGAATATCCCAATAGCCCGGTCTATCGCCGCGATGAGTATCTGGATCGCATCGACGGCATGATCTTCGGTGACGACCCCAAGGAAGGCGTGGTGCGCGGCACCACCTTCACGCATCCGGGCCTGCGGCTGAGCTTCACCGCGCCAAATGGCTGGCGTATCGCCAATACCAGCGATGCGGTGGTGGCCATCGGTTCGGGCGGCCGCCTGCAGTTCGACATCGAGGGTGACAAGAAGAAGGTGCAGGCGTCGCGCAGCGCGCTGGATTACATGACCCGTATCTGGGTGCCGAACCTGCGCCTGACCAACGCGCAGGCGACCACGGTGAACGGCATGCCGGCCGCCACCGGCTCGGCGCGCATCCAGCAGAAGAACGGCACGGTGGATGCGCGTTTCTACGCGGTCGGCTTCCCCACTGATGACATCCTGCGCTTCGTCATCTTGGCGCCGGCCGGTGGCTTAAGCAAAATCGAGCAGGCGGCGACCGCCAGCATCAACACACTCAAGCATCTGAGCGAGTCCGAAGCCAAGACGGTGCAGCCGGTCAGATTGAAGGTCGTGAAGGTTGGCAGCGGCGATACCGTGGAGGCTTACGCCAAGACCGCGCCGCTGGGCTCTTATGCCGCCGAACAATTGCGCGTGCTCAACAGCCTGCGACCTGGCGAGCAGCCAAAGCCCGGCGAGCGCTTCAAGACAGTCGAATAACCCTACTGCGGCGCATTGTCGCGAAAGGCGTGCTGCAGGTGGGGACTGTTGCCCAGCTGCCGGCGCAGGCGCGACAGCGCCTGGTTCTCAAGCTGGCGCACACGTTCTTTTGAAATGCCCATATGTGCGCCGATCCGCTCCAGCGTGATCGTATGTTCGGTGAAGAAGCGCGCCTCCAGGATGCGGCGTTCGCGTTCGGGCAGGGTGGCCAGCGCCTCACCCAGCCAGCGCCGCTTCATCGCCGCATCGCGCCGGTCGATCGACAGGGCTTCCGGGTCGGGGCGGTCGTCGACCAGCAGGTCCTGCCAGCTGCTCTCGCCATCCTCGCCGATGACGGCATTCAGCGAGCGGTCATTGGCCGCGAGCCGGCTTTCCATGTGGAGGATGTCGCCTTCGCTGACCTTGAGCTGCCGCGCCAACTGGCTGCGGCCTTCGGCGGTTAGGGTCTCGCGGCCGCCCTGCTCGATGCGGGCGCGCAGGCGGCGCAGGTTGAAGAACAGTGATTTATGCGCGGCCGTCGTGCCGGTGCGCACGATCGACCAGTTGCGCAGCACGAAATCCTGGATGGCGGCGCGAATCCACCAGCCGGCATAGGTCGAGAAGCGCACGGCGCGCGACGGCTCGAACCGGTTGGCGGCCTGCAGCAGGCCGAGATTGCCTTCCTGGATCAGGTCGCCCATCGGCAGGCCGTAATGGCGGAAGCGCACGGCGGCGGCGATCACCAGGCGCATATGCGGTGCGACCAGGCGCTGCATCGCGCCGTGATCGCCGCCGCCGCGCCAACGCTGCGCCAAGCTGATCTCTTCCTCAGCAGATAGCAGCGGCAGTCGCATGGCGTGCCGCACGAAGGCGCGATCGCCAGACTCGCTGCTGCGCCCGGCGGCATTGCTTCTGGTGCTGCGGCCCAGGGTGGAGCCCAGGCTGGGGTCCGAGTTGCGATCTGGGGGCGTACTGGTGGTGGGAACGCTGTCTGGTGTCATGGCAGCCTCGGGAGGTCTGCCTTATCTACGTCGCCCGGCTGTGGCCGGATCACCGGAACGCGCGGGAAAACCGGCCTAGCGGCTGGGCATGCCCTGCGACTGCTGCGACGGGGGGCGCCAGGGTCCGGCGATGTTGCAGGCGAGGAAGCGGGCGATCCTGCCATCCGCGCCAGCCAGCGGCAGGGCGATGCGCTGCCAGGATTCCACCGCCACATGCGGCGGTGGGAAGTGATGGGTGTAGAAGGGCTTCTGCCTCAGCCAGGCGGCGCGATAGAGCGCGCGGAAAAACACCGAGACATAGTTGCCGCCGTCGATTTCGGAAATGCGCCGGCCGGTCATGTCGCGGCCATAGGTCTCGGCAACCTTGGTGCCATAGACGCGGAAGCGGCCATCCCACCCATCTTCCAGCACGTCGATCAGCACCACATGGCCGAGCGCCGGCTTCAGGTCGAAAGGCGACACCATCTCGGCCAGCGGCACTTCCGTCTGGCTCTGTTCGCGCAGGCGATCCCAGTATTCGATTATAAAGCGCATCTGGGCGCTGTCGGTAACCGCTGTGGTTGGGGACCAGATCAGGCTTTCAAGCCGCGCCTCATGGGCGGCGAAATAGGCTTTCAGATCGGGTTGCCGATCGGCCAGCAGCAGATCGACCAGCTGCTCCATGGCGGGCGAAGACATGGGCGCATGGTAGCTGTGCGCGGGGTCCATGCAACCGTCAAAAGGTTACCAGGGGCGGAAATCCGCCTCAGATCGCGAAACTTTCAACAACCGCGCCGTCCAGGGAGAAGCAGGCGACGTTGAGCGGGCCGCCGAATCCGGCGCCACCGTCCAGGCAGCAGGTGAAGGCATCGAGATGGGCGCCTTCGCCACGCGGATTGCCGCCGCTGATCACCCGGCGGAAGCCGGCATAGGGCTGGCTTAAGGCCCGGAAGCCGGGCGAGCCCCACCACAGATGGTCGGCCTGCGCCGGTAGCGGCACAGTCGGGTCGATGCCGGCATGCACGAACAGCAGTTCGCCGCCCCTGGTATAGGCGGCGCGGCGGAAGGCGCCGAACAGGTCGTCATGGCCGGGGTGCCGGCGGATCGCGGCACGCAGCGAGTTGGTCCAGCGGCTGATGCCAAGCGCGCCCTCGCGCAGGATGCGCGAGACCTGCACCGCATCGACGCCATAGCCGCGCAGTACCGGCTCCAGCCCATGGCGCAGCATCCAGTCGAAGACTTCTCCGGGGCCGGGCGCAAATTGAATCTGCAACAGCTTGCGCCACATTTCCTCCTGCGCGCCGCGCAGGTAGGCGATGTCTTCCGGGATCGCGCCGGGCATGCAGAGGAAATCGCGCCGGAAACTCAGCAGCTCGTCCAGCGTCTCCACCACGGCGCTGCCATGGCCGATCATGTTGCCGAGATAGACCAGGCGGTCGCCGGGCAGCAGGCGTGCGGCCAGCTCGTTATGGGCTTCGCGTAGCTTGGCGGCTTCGGCGTGGATGGCGGCGATGGCCCATACCCGGCGTGCCTGGCCCAGGATGGCGAAGGCTTCGGTGCCGGACGACGCAGGCGTGCCGGACGCAGCAGGCTGCACCGCCGCAGCGGCGGCTTTTTGTGGGGGTAACGTGCTGAGATGCGGCGCGGACAAATCGATTCCGAATCGGCCAATGAAAAACGGGTCCGGCAACCGAGGCTACCGGACCCGACTCGTAAAGCGAAGTCAAAACAGCAACGAAAAGACGAAAAGCCCCGTGACCTTTTCGCGCCGGCCCGAACAGCCGCCGATCAGGCGACCTTCAGAATCTTTTCCAGCTTCTTCACGGCTGAATCCTCGTCGATGCGCTCGACGGCGGCCAGCTCGCGGATCAGGCGGTCCATCGCGGATTCATAAATCTGCCGTTCGGAATAGCTCTGGTCAGGCTGGCCCGCATTGCGATGCAGGTCGCGCACGACTTCGGCGATGGAGACCGGATCGCCGGAATTGATCTTGGCCTCGTATTCCTGGGCGCGGCGGCTCCACATGGCGCGCTTGATGCGGGCGCGACCCTTCAGCGTGTCCAGGGCGGTGCGCATCTTCTGCGGCGAACTGAGCTTGCGGATGCCGACCGAATTGACCTTGGACAGCGGCACGCGCACGGTCATCTTGTCGCGCTCGAATTCCACCACCATCAGGTCCAGCTCGAAGCCGGCAATCATCTGGCGTTCGATGCGCAGGATCTTGCCCACGCCATGAGTCGGATAGACCACATGGTCACCGGCGGCGAAATCGACCTTCACCTTGGCGGGCACCGGCTTGAGCGGCATCATCTTGTTGGACTGCGGCGGCTGCTTGGGTTCGGCGCTGGCCGGGCGCACCGGCTGCGGCAACGGCCGGGTCGGCGGCGCCGACACTGCCATCACGCGGACCGGACCGGTTGGCTTGGGCGGTGCGACGGGCACGACGGCAGCCTTGCCCTTGCCTCCCTTGCCACCCTTGGCTGGTGCAGTAGGCGCTGGCGCGGCGGCCGCAGCCTTGGCGGCAGGTTTGGCTTCGGCCTTCTTCTGCGCGGGCGCCGGGGTCTTGGCGGCGGATTTGGCGGGCGCGGCAGCCTTGGCGGACGGCTTCACCGGAGCCGCAGGCTTCTTGGCCGGCGCGGCGGCCTTGGGCGCAGGCTTCGGCGCCGACTTGGCCTTCGCCACCGGCTTGGCCGGGGCTTTCGCCTTCACCGGCTGCTTCTTGACGCTGGCGGCCTTGGCGGCCGGTTTGGCCGACTTCGCAGGTGCAGCCTTGGCAGGCGTCTTCTTTTTCACTGGGGCCTTGGTCACTGAACCACCCTCGCTAGATCACATAAACTTCCGAACCTGCAGCGGGCCCCGAACCGAATACGCTTCCGTCAGGCCCGCGAGGGTCCTTGCGAATACTTAGCGTTGGTCGAAACCCGATACGCGAACGCAACCCAAAGCTGTGAAGTGCCTTCCTCACCAAGACACTCATGCAGTCCGGAAGCCGTTCGTCCGGTCGCCTATGTTTGGCAACCGTGGTTATTGTTCCGTTACGAATATACCACAGCGCAGGCCCGAATGACAGCGCGGATAGGACCTTACGGGCCGTTCAGGCGGCCTGCAGCGATGGAAAATGCCTGATTTTGCGCGCTGTGGCCGCCCGCCAGGGGCCAGCGGCTGGGCCGGCAGTTACTTGCTGCCAGTCCCCGGGTTCGGGCTGAAATGCTCTTTGAACTTGTTCTCGACGCCCTTCCAGGCATCGGCATCGGTCGGGGCATCGCCCTTGCGCGTGATGTTGGGCCACTTGGCCGCATATTCGCGGTTCATCTCGACCCACTGCTCGGCCCGGTTGTCGGTATCGGGCAGGATGGCCTCAGCCGGGCATTCCGGTTCGCAGACGCCGCAGTCGATGCATTCATCGGGATTGATGACCAGCATATTCTCGCCGACATAGAAGCAGTCGACGGGGCAAACCTCGACGCAGTCCATGTACTTGCACTTGATGCACTGCTCGTTCACGACGTAGGTCATTGGCGGAACCCTGACGGAAGCTGGTTGGTCTCGAAACGCAATGGCCGCTCATATGGGGCAGCGGCGGCGCGTCGGGTAGCACAGGCACTCGCGCCGGTCAATTGTTCGTACACTAACGATGATCCGTCAACCGGATTCTGTAGCTGAATCAGGGCTGCAGACTCCTGCAGCCCGCGAATTCTACGGGATCAGTTCGTAGGTTGCCTGTGCTTCCGGCGCCGGCCCGCGTCGCGCGGGCAGCTGCAGCACCTTCACCACTTTCACGGCGGCCGGCAGCGGCAGCGTGATCACGTCATGCACGCGCACCAGCGCATGCGGCTTGTCGACCGCGCGGCCGTTGATGCGGATGCGGCCCTTGCCGGCCAGCTTCTGCGCGATCGCCCGCGTCTTGCAGAAACGGGCGAGCCATAGCCATTTGTCCAGCCGCAGGGCGTCGGGGATATCGTCGTCGTGGTCGGTCATGCGGCGCGACTATAGCGCGCGCGGATCGGTGATCTAGAGGCGAGCTTACACGCCGACCGCTGTCGTCGTCTCCGACAGCCAGCCGATCACCTGCCGCAGCGCCTCGATGCGCGTCGCGCCGCCGGCGCGCGCCTCACGATACAGCGCCATCTGCTGCGCCGCCGATGTGCCGCGCGTCAGGATGGTGCGCGCATGCTGCACTTCCCTGACGCAGTCCAGCGCTTCGGCATCCTCGGCGATCAGCGTCAGCAGGGTGTCGATCACATCGGCAAACGGCACCAGGCGTTTTTCGTTGAAATCGATCAGCCCTTCGGTGGTGCCGTAGCGTTGGGCGCGCCAGCGGTTCTCCTCGATCAGCAGGCGCGTATGGTTGCGCCAGATGCCGTTCAGTTCCGGCACGCGCTGCAGTGCGCGGATCAGGCAGCGATAGAGCGCGGCAATGCACAGCGTGTCTTCCATATGCGTGCAGGAATCGCCGATCCGCAATTCCAGCGTGGGGAAGCGTACGCTTGGGCGGATTGCCCACCAGACATGGCTGGCGTCCTCGATCACGCCAGCGGTCACCATGGTGTCGATCAGCTCGTTGTAATCGGCCAGATTGACAAAGAAATCGGGAATGCCGGTGCGCGGCAGCTCGTCATAGGCGGCGAGACGATAGCCCATCAGGCCGGTGGGCCGCTTGCGCCAGAACGGCGACGAGGTGCTGAGCGCCAGCAGGGTGGGCAGGAAGGGCAGCACGCGGTTCATGATGTCGATGCGCACATGCGGGTCGGTGACCTCGACATGGATGTGCATGCCGCACATCATGTTGCGCATGGCGAGGAATTTCAGGTCGTTGGCCAGCTTGGCATAGCGTGGCTTGTCGGTCGGCGTCTGCTCGGACCATTCCGCCATCGGATGCGTGCCAGCGGCAAAGACCTGCAGGCCGAATTCGGCGCAGGTCTCTTTCAGCGCGGTACGATACTGGGTCAGGTATTGCCGCGCATCCTGCAGCGATTGGCAGACCGGGGTCACCACCTCGATCTGCGACTGCAGCAATTCAGGCGTCACCTGCTCGCCCAGCATGCCGCGGGCGCGGCGGATCAGGGCCTTGGGCATGCGCGAAATGGCATTCTTGCTGTCTTGCTCGGCCAGAAAATACTCTTCTTCGATGCCGAGGGTGTAAGCGGCGCTCATACGCGCTCCTTGAATTCTGATGGACTGCGGACGGGTCAGCTAAACGCCCCAGAGTGCAAAAAATCCCCACAGACGGCCGCGCTGCGGCAACGGATTGCGGCGGCAATGTGACTTGTATGCCGGCGCCAGCCTGGCGCTGTCCTTGCAAAGGCAGAGTCGGCGGCGGAGCAGCGCATGCTGGACCAACCTGTCTCCACGCCGCGAGCAATCCATCAACAGCGACAGTGACGCCGGCGAAACCGGGGACCTGACACCTGTCAGGGAGCGCAGGAATCAAGCGCCGAATTCGTGCCTCCATGCTGCGCCGCCGCTGGCGCCTGCCAAACCGTTGCGATAGCCTTCCCGCCATGACGGACCGCCAACGCACACTCATTCTCACCGGCGCCAGCCGCGGCATCGGCCACGCCACTGTGAAGCGCTTTTCGGCCGCCGGCTGGCGCGTCTTCACGGTTTCCCGGCAGCCCTTCTCCGAGCATTGCCCCTGGGAAGGCGGCGCCGAGAGCCATGTCGAGATGGATCTGAACGACATCGACGCGCTGCCCGCCCAGATCGAGGCGCTGAAAAAGCGCCTGCCCAACGGCAAGCTGGATGCGCTAGTCAACAATGCGGCGATCTCGCCCAAGGGTCCCGGCGGTTCGCGGCTTGGCGTGCTGGATACCGATTTCAAGACGATGCTGCATGTCTACAACGTCAACCTGTTCTCGGTGGCGATGCTGGCGCGCGGCTTCTTCCCCGAGCTGAAGGCGGCGGAAGGCTCGATCGTCAATGTCACCTCGATTGCCGGCGGTCGCGTGCATCCCTTCGCCGGCATGGCCTATGCGACCTCGAAGGCGGCGCTGGCCGCGCTCACCCGCGAGATGGCCGGCGAGTTCGGCCCGCATAATGTTCGGGTCAATGCCATCGCGCCGGGCGAGATCGACACCGCGATCCTGTCGCCTGGCACCGACGAGATCGTGCGCCGTGACATCCCGATGCACCGGCTGGGCAAGCCGGAAGAGGTGGCCTCGACCATCTATTTCCTGTGCACGCAGACTTCGTCCTATGTGAACGGGGCCGAGATCCACATCAATGGCGGCCAGCACGTCTGATCGTTTGCGCGCCACGCCACGCGCGTCGGCCTGGCGCGCCGCTGTCGCCGTTTTTGCCTTCGTCCTTCTCCTTACCGGCTGCGCGCAGCAGCAGCTGGCGAACGCTCCGGAAACGGCGGCGCCATCTTCTGCTGCCGCTTTTGGCGCGGCTTCAGCGCCCGTGCCGCCGCGCCCGTTGCGCTGGAAGGCGCTGCTGGTCGGCGGCGACCGTCAGGAAATGGCCTTCGACAATGCACCGCGTGCGCTGCGCCATCTGCTGATCGCTGGCGGTGTGGCGGAACGTGACATCACCGTGCTCTCGGCCCACGATGCCGATCCGGCGAAAGACGCGCGCTTCGACAATCTTCGCCGTGCCGCCGCCGCCATGAAGGCGGGGCCGGGCGAGGCTTGTCTGGCCTTCGTCACCGCGCATGGCCTGGTTCAGGGCTTGACCATCAACAGCGCGCCGCAGCTCTATCTGCTGACGCCGACAATGCTGAACGCCCTGCTGACCAGTGCCTGTGGCGATGAACCCACCGTGGTGATCACCTCGGCCTGTTATAGCGGTGTCTTCGCCGAAGCGCCGATGCCGGCGCCCAACCGCATCATCTTCACGGCGGCGCGGCGTGATCGTCCGTCCTTTGGCTGCAACGCCGCGCTGGAATACACCTTCTTCGACTACTGCCTGCTCGACAATCTCACCCGCAGCGACGACTGGGCGCTGCTCAGCCAGCGCATCAATCTCTGCGTCCAGCAGCGCGAGATGCAGCTGCGCGTCGCGCCATCCGAGCCGCAGTTCCGGCGCGGTGCATCAACCGCCGATGTCGGCGTGTTGCCGCAACGCATGCCACCGGTGGCGTTGACCGGCCTGTGGCCCATGGTGCCGAAGGAACTGGCGCAGGCGACTGCCATTCCCTTCGGCGGCCAGGCCGGTACGCGTGCCCTGCAGGCCTATCGCCGGGCCGAGGGCCACAAGGCGCTGGTGGTGAATCTGTCTGGCGCCGGCTGGGCCTGGCGTGCGGGTCCCGACGCGATCCCGCAAGCCATGCGAGCCTGCGAGCAGCTTTCGTCGGCGCGGCCCTGCATCCTGTTCGCCGTCGACGACAAGGTGACCTGGCACGATTCCCTACAGGAACGCCTGTCTCTCTCGCCTTAACGCCCTTGTGAGAGTCGATATAATCCCGCTGGCACTTGTGGTTTAATGGAATGTGGATTACCTTTAAACACATCAAACTGGCGTGATATAAAGCCAGGTCCGTAAGGTTTTTACCAGAAAACCGAGGAAATAGTGCTCAAGGGCAAACGCATTTTACTGGTCATTTCGGGCGGAATCGCCACGTTCAAGGCGCTGGAGCTGATCCGGCGGCTGCGCGAGCGGGGCGCCAGCGTGCGCTGCGCGATGACCAAGGCGGCAGAGCAGTTCGTCACCCCCTTGAGTGTCTCATCCTTGAGCGGCGAAAAGGTTTCGATCGATCTCTTCTCGCTCACCGACGAATCCGAGATGGGGCATATCGAACTGTCGCGCGATGCCGACCTCGTGGTGGTCGCGCCGGCCACCGCCAACATTCTCGCGCGCATGGCCGCAGGCCTCGCCGACGACATGCCCACCACCCTGCTGCTCGCCACCGACAAGCCGGTGCTGGTCGCGCCGGCGATGAATGTACGCATGTGGTATCACCCCGCCACCCAGCGCACTGTCGAACAGCTGAAGAAAGACGGCGTCGCCTTCGTCGGGCCTAACGATGGCGAGATGGCCTGTGGCGAATACGGCCCCGGCCGCATGGCCGAGCCGCTGGAGATCGTCGCCGCCATCGAGGCACAGTTCGGCAAGCCGCTGCCGGCGCATCTGGGCCTGGTGAAGCCGGCGTCTGCCGCCCCGCAAAACGTGCAGCCGCTCAAGCAGGACCTGAAGGGTCGCAGGGCGATTGTTACATCCGGCCCCACGCATGAAGCCATCGATCCGGTGCGTTACATCGCCAACCGTTCCTCGGGCAAGCAGGGCCACGCCATCGCCGCCGCCCTCGCAGCGCGCGGCGCAGAGGTGACTCTGGTGACCGGGCCGGTCAATCTGCCCGATCCGCCGGGCGTGAAGACCGTGCATGTGGAAGCGGCGCGCGACATGTTCTCGGCCTGCTTCCTCGATCTGCCCGTCGATATCGCCGTCTTCGCTGCCGCCGTCGCCGACTGGCGCGTGGCCGTCGAGGCGCCGCAGAAACTGAAGAAAAGCGGTGACCTGCCGCCGGTGCTCAAACTGGCCGAGAACCCCGACATCCTGCGCGCCATCGCCACCACCGACAAGAAGCGCCGCCCGGCGCTGGTGGTCGGTTTCGCCGCCGAGACCGAGACGGTCGTCGCGCATGCGCAGAAGAAGCTGGCCGCGAAAGGCTGCGACTGGATTCTCGCCAACGATGTGTCGGAAGGCACCGGCACCTTTGGCGGCGACAGCAACACCGTGCATCTGGTCACCACTGGCGGCGTCGAAGACTGGCCCCGGCTCACCAAGCCCGAAGTGGCCGCGCGCCTGGCCGAGCGCATCGCGCAGCATTTTTCTGAACCGACAAAGTCGAAACCCGTCCTCGTGAAGAAAGGTTCGTGATGACCCGTCCCATTCCCCTGCATGTGCCGATCAAGCAGTTGCCGCATGCCGAGGGCCTGCCGCTGCCGGCCTATGCCACGGAAGATGCCGCGGGCCTCGACCTGCTGGCCGCCGTCGCTGAACCGGTGACGCTGCAGCCAGGCGAACGCAAGCTGGTGCCGACCGGCCTCAGCATCGCGGTGCCGCCGGGGTTTGAAGCGCAGGTACGGCCGCGCTCAGGCCTCGCGCTCAAGCAGGGCGTCACCGTGCTGAATTCGCCGGGCACCATCGATGCCGATTATCGCGGCGAGGTCGGCATCATCCTGATCAATCACGGCGACAAGCCCTTCGTGATCAATCGCGGCGAACGCATCGCCCAGATGGTGATCGCCGCTTACAGCCGGGCCGAATGGGTGCCGGTGGCCGATCTGCCGGAGACGCAGCGCGGCGCCGGCGGTTTTGGTTCTACCGGCGTTGCCATGCCCCAGAACAACGCGCCCAAGACAGCAGCGGGAGAGTAAGCCATGTTGAAATGCACGCGGCGCACCATGCATGCGCTGGAAGCGGTGGTGGATATCGCCTTTCATGCGCGACCCGAACCGGTGCAGTCCAAGGACATCGCCGGTCGCCAGAATGTGCCGCAGCGCTACCTGGAGCAGGTGATGCAGCATCTCGTGCGCAACGGCATCCTCAAGGGTGTGCGCGGCCCGCGTGGCGGCTACACGCTGGCGCGGGAGCGCCGCCGCATCACGGTGGGCGAGGTGGTGCGCATCGTGTCCGAGCTGGATGCGGAGGGCGAGGAGGATTTCGTCGCCGGTTCCGAGCTGGGCAAGCGCACGGTGCAGCCGATCTGGGAGGAATGCCAGACGGCGATACTGGCCCGCATTGACACCATCACCCTGGAAGACCTGTGCAACCGCGCCGAGACCAGCGGCTTCGCCGCCGCGCTGGAAGGCGCCGATAACTTCGCCATCTGATAACAACCGGATAAACGGGAGAACGCCATGACCGAGGCGAAGAGCAGCATTCGTCATTTCAACGCGCCGCGCGGCCGCGTCTATGACTCGATCGTCGACACCATCGGTGCCACCCCGCTGGTGCGCATCAACCGCCTCGCGAAAGAGGCTGGCGCCAAGGCCGAGCTGCTGGCCAAGCTGGAATTCTTCAATCCGCTCAATTCGGTGAAGGATCGCATCGGCATCGCCATGATCGAGGCGATGGAGCGCTCGGGCAAGCTGAAGCCCGGCGCCACCATCGTCGAGCCGACCTCGGGCAACACCGGCATCGCGCTGGCCTTCGTCGCCGCCGCCAAGGGCTATCGCCTGATCCTGGTGATGCCGGAAAGCATGTCGCTGGAGCGCCGCAAGATGCTCAAGTTCCTGGGCGCCGAACTGGAATTGACGCCGCCGGGGCTGGGCATGAAGGGCGCGCTGGTGCGCGCCGACGAGCTGCTGAAGGAAATCCCGGGCGCGGTGATCCCGCAGCAGTTCGAGAATCCGGCCAACCCCGAAATCCATCGCGGCACGACGGCTGAGGAAATCTGGGTCGATACGGCCGGCAAGGTCGATGTGGTGATTTCGGGCGTCGGCACCGGCGGCACGCTGACCGGCGTGGGCAGCGTGCTGAAGCAGAAGAAGCCGTCGGTGCGCATGGTCGCGGTCGAGCCGGAAGACAGCCCGGTGATCTCGGGCGGCAAGGCCGGGCCGCACAAGATCCAGGGCATCGGCGCCGGCTTCATCCCGGGCAACCTGGATACCTCGCTGATCGACGAGATCATCACCATCGGTAATGAAACGGCGTTCGAGACCTCGCGTAAATTGGCGCGGCTGGAAGGCATCCCGGCCGGCATTTCCTCGGGCGCGGCGATCGCCGCAGGCCTGGAAGTCGCGGCGCGGCCCGACATGGAAGGCAAGACCGTCGTGGTGATCGTGCCGTCCTTCGCCGAGCGCTACCTGTCGACGGCGCTGTTCGACGGTCTGTAAGCGCCGTGTTCGACAAGGACGAGCTCGAGCGCTACTCCAGGCATATCATCCTGCCCGAGATCGGCGGCGCGGGGCAGCAGAAGCTGAAGGCCGCGCGCGTGCTGGTGATCGGCGCCGGCGGGCTGGGCTCGCCGCTATTGCTGTATCTCGCGGCGGCCGGCATCGGCATGCTGGGCATTGTCGACGACGACACGGTGTCGCTGTCCAATCTTCAACGGCAGGTCCTGCATGGCACGGATGATCTCGGCCGCAGGAAGACCGACAGCGCCATCGTCGCGCTGCAGACGCTCAATCCGCATGTGCGCATCGCGCCGCATCCCGAGCGTCTGACGGCGGAAAATGCCGATGCACTGATCGGCGCCTATGACATCATCGCCGACGGCAGCGACAACTTCGACACCCGCTTCCTGGTCAACGATACCTGTTTCCGTCTCAAGAAGACGCTGGTGACGGCGGCGATGCTGCGTTTCGATGGCCAGCTCTCCACCTTCAAGGCGCATCTGGGCGCGCCGCATCCCTGCTACCGTTGCGTTTTTCCCGAACCGCCGCCGCCGGGCAGCGTGCCGGCCTGTTCGGAGGCCGGCGTTCTGGGCGCACTGGGCGGCGTGATGGGCAGCCTGCAGGCGCTGGAGGTCGTGAAAGAACTGCTCGACCTGGGCGATAGCCTGTCGGGGCGTTTACTGCTGTATGATGCGCTGCGCGGCGATGTGCGCACTGTGAAATTGCGTCGCGATCCCCAGTGCCGCACCTGCGGCACATAAAGTCCCCAGTGCCGCACCTGCGACACACCTTAGCTGTTTTTAGGCCGCACCTGCGGATGATCGCCATTCGCAGCGCTGCATCTCGACGGCGCGTGGAGCCTCGCCTAGCATGGGCATGGCATGGCGCAGGCGGACAGTGGCAGTGGTGGTGAAGAGAATGGCGCGGTTGCCGGACCGGGCGTCTGGCCGCGCTTCACCGAACCACGGCTGACGCTGTTCCTCCAGCATTGGGCCGAGCGTCGCCCTCTCGTTGATGGCAAGCGCGGCCTCACCATGCCGCGCGGCGCCATCGATCCCACCGTGCTCAAATCCTGCCTGCCCGATGTCTGGCTGTTTCGCTATCACGCCGACGAGGATCGCTTCGTCTGCACGCTGGCAGGCGAGCGGGTCAATGAAGCCTGGGGCCAGAGTCTGATGGGCAAGACGCCGCAGCAGTTCATGCCAGCCGATAGCGCCGTCATTGCGCAGGCTATTTATCGCCGCATCGTGCTGACACCGGCGTTGCATGTCAGTCATCGCCGCATCGCGCCGGCCGGTCTGCAGGAAAAATCGGCCGAGCGTCTGGTCGTGCCGTTGAGCGATCATGAAGGGCGGCCGTACGGGATTTTCGGACTGTCGGTGTATCACTACGATCCGTTCACGCAGTCCGCGCATGCACCATATGTCGGGCATAACGTGACCTATTTCCCGTGCGCTACTTTGCCGCCAAGCTGGGTTTGAGCAAGACACCGTCGCCCTGTAGGGCTATTGTTTGCGTCGCATCACCATCGCTTAAATGATCTGTTACATCGCCAGTCCGTGGGGGAATGTATGGCGGATCAGGCGCTTCAGAAGACCGAGACCCGCGAGTATGCGATTGGCCCCAGGGGCGAATGGCCGACGCTGGTCGATCAGCGTTTCCGCGACATGCTGCGGCACTGGGCCGAGAAGCGCGAAGGCCTGATGACGCCGCGCGCCGCCATTGATCCGCTGGCGATCCGTCATTGCCTGCCGCATGTCTGGATCTATCAGTACCTGCCGGCCGAAGACGATTTCCTCTGCACATTGTCAGGCGAAAAGGTGAACCAGGCCTGGGGCGGCAGCCTGATGGGCCGCCGGGTCTCGGAATTCATGTCGCCGGACATGAAGCGCAAGGTGCCGCCGCTCTATCACCGCATGCTGTCCATGCCGGCCGTCCAGATCAGCCACCGGCGCATCACCCCGGCCGGCTCGGTCGAACAGAGCGCCGAACGCCTGATCGTGCCGCTCAGCCACGCCGATGGCACGCCCTACGGCGTCTTCGGCCTCACCTTGTATTTCCTGGGCCAGCTCCCCCAGATCGCCAATCCCGCTGATATCCAGGGCCAGGTCGTCCTCTATCCCTGCGCCGACCTGCCGTCCGGCCTGCCCTGATCCGGGCAGGGGCGGGGGCCCTGATCGGGCCATCCCGGCCCCTTCTAATGGTATGCTGTGGCAGATTGTCGCACCTGCGAGTCGCCCGCCGCAGCCATCCGGCAGACTGCAACAGACGACATCGGACTTTCAGCAATAGCCCAGAAAAACCCTAGTGTTGCAAAGGGCTTGATTTGGCAGATGCGAGGGATTCTCAAATCCACCTGGAGGTCTCCACGCCTTGACGCCTGATACCCCTGTTCCTATGGTGCCGGCGCTTTCTGGGGGTGTTTCTCTCTTCTGGCGCCGGAGCCTCGTGCATGGCTGAACAGGACAAGACCCCTCCCGAGAGCAGCGGACTATCGGATCCGGCCCCCCATCACGAAGCCTTGGCGCGCCTGGGGGAGGGTCTGAATACGGTGCGCGAGCGGAAGGCAGTCGAGGCGGCCAGTCGTCGTCCGGATGCCGACCCCCGCGCGATGCGTGCAGTCGGCAAGGCCTGGTCGCTGGCGATCGAGATGGTCGCGGCAGTGGGCGTGTCGGTCTTCATCGGCTGGTGGCTTGACCGCTGGCTGGGCACGGCGCCGTGGTGTTTGCTTGTCTTTATTCTGCTGGGGGTCGCCACGGCCATGTGGTCGGCGATCCGCACGGCGATGATCATGCAGCGCAGCCAGCTGGCGGAAGCCGACGGCGACGCGAAGAAGACGGAAGGGAAGTGACAGTGGCTACCAGCCCGCTCGATCAATTCAAGGTCAAGTGCATCGCCTTCTGCGGCGAAGGCGGCCAGTTGCAGGCCTTCTCCTTCACCAATGCCTCGGCCTTCATGGTTCTGGCCGTGGTCTGCGCCACCATCCTGATGGTCTACGGCGTGCGCCAGCGCAGCCTGGTGCCGGGCCGGCTGCAGTCGGTGGCCGAACTGACCTACGAATTCGTCGCCAACATGGTGCGTGAAAACGTCGGCCCGAACGGCCGCCAGTATTTCCCCTTCATCTTCACGCTGTTCATCTTCGTGCTGTTCACCAACATGCTGGGCATGATGCCCTACAGCTTCACGGTGACCAGCCATATCATCGTCACCTTCGCACTGGCGATGCTGGTCTTCCTCGGCATCACGCTGATCGCGATTGCCCGCAACGGCATCCATTTCTTCACCCACTTCATGCCGGCCGGCGTGCCGATGTGGCTGGCGCCGATCATCGTGCCGATCGAGATCATCTCGTATCTCTCCCGCCCGATCTCGCTCAGCTTGCGTCTCTGCGCCAACATGCTGGCGGGTCACACCACGCTGAAGGTCTTCGCCGGCTTCATCATCTCGATGATCGGCATGGGCGGCGTGCTCTCGGCCAGCGGCATCCTGCCGCTGATCATGGTGACTGCGCTCACCGCGCTCGAATTCCTGATCGCTTTCCTGCAGGCCTATGTCTTCGCGATCCTGACCTGCCTGTACCTGGCCGAAGCGGTCAACATGGAACACCACTGAGTTCAGTTCTTTAGTCCAACCAAACCAGTTCAAACCTAGAAAGAAGGATGAGTATCATGGATCTTGCTGCAGCAAAGATGATCGGTGCCGGCATTGCGGCGATCGGCATGGGCGGCGCGGCGATCGGCGTGGGTCTGATCTTCGCGAACTTCCTCAACGGCGCTCTGCGCAACCCGGGCGCTGCCCCCAAGCTGTTCGGCAACCTGATGCTGGGCTTCGCCGTGACCGAAGCGCTCGGCATCTTCGCGCTGCTGATCGCCCTGCTGATCCTGTTCGTCTGAGTTAAATGCCTCAGCTCGATACAGCCACTTTCCTGCCCCAGCTCGTCTGGCTGGTGATCACCTTTGCCCTGCTCTATGTGCTGATGGCAAAGCTGGCACTGCCGCGCGTGGCTGACATCGTCGAGGGACGCCGCGCGCGTCTCGAAGGCGATCTGGCAGAGGCTGCACGGCTGAAGACCGAGACCGAGGCGGCGATCGCCCAGTACGAGCAGGCGCTGGCTGTTGCCCGCGCCAAGGCTCAGGCGATCGCAGGCGACACCCGCTCCAAGCTGGCCGCTGACGCGGCTGCGCTGCGGGCCAAGGTGGAAGCCGAGATCAGCGACAAGACCAAGGCTGCGGAAGCCAGCATCAACACGGCCAAGCAGCAGGCGCTCAGCCAGCTGAAGTCGGTCGCTGTCGATGCGGCGTCTGATGTCGTCGCCCGCCTGAGCGGCGCGGCACCTGCCAATGACGCGGTCACCGCCGCCGTCACGCAGGCTTTGGCCACCAAGAACTGACGGATCGGAGACACAGCCAATGCTGCACGATACGTCATTCTGGGTCACCGTCGCGCTGGTCCTGTTCCTCGCTCTGGTCGTCTATCTGAAGGTGCCTGGCAAGGTGGTGCAGCAGCTCGACGAGCGCGCCGCACGCATCAAGCGGGAACTGGACGAGGCCGAGAAGCTGCACAAGGAAGCGCAGGCCCTGTTTGCCGAGTATCAGCGCAAGCAGGCCAATGCCCTTCGCGAGGCCGAAGAGATCGTCGCCGCGGCGCAGGCCGAGGCGAAGGCTCTGGTGGCTTCGGCCGAAGCCGATCTGAAGGCCAGCCTGGAGCGTCGCCGCAAGCAGGCCGAGGACAAGATCGCCCAGGCCGAAAAGCATGCGCTGCAGGATGTGCGCGACACCGCGGTCGAGGTGGCGATTGCCGCCGCCGGCCAGGTGCTGTCGCAGTCGCTGCAGGGCCCGGCTGCCGCCGCCCAGATCGACCGCGCGATCAGCGATGTGAAGGCCAAGCTGGCCTGATCGTCAGCGCATTCCGAGAATCGAAAAGGGCCGCAGTGATGCGGCCCTTTTTCGTTGCCGGCAGCTGCGCCGCTGGCGTCAGATGACGCGGCAGTAAACGCGGTAGAGCCGGATCACGTTGGCGTCCATGGCGCTCAAGCGGATCGCCCAGTGCTCGCCCTCGCTGATCGCCCATTCGCGCTCGTTCTCGTCCATCGACTTGCCGCGCAGCTTCACTTCCTCGGCGTATTTGCCAAAGGATTCGATCACTGCCTCTTTGAGCTCCTCGGTGACGTCTTCCATGTAGCAGATGATGAAGTTCAGGCTTTCCAGCTCTGCCTGCAGGCCTTCGGGCGTCAGCAGATGCGGCTTCACCGGCTCGCGGTCCCACCAGACTTCGTAGACGCGGCTTTCCGGTGAACCGGTCAGCAGGAAGTCTGTGAACATCAGCTGACCGTTCGGCTTCATCGCGGCGCGGATCTTGGCCAGCAGCAGGCGCTTGTCCTGCACGCTCATCAGCCCGTCCTTGGACAGGAAGATGTCGATGCTCTTGCGCTTGAACTGCAGACTGTCCAGCGGCGTGGTCTTGATGTTGATGCGCTGCTTTACGCCCTGCGCCTTGGCGAGGTTGATCGCCGCCTCGCTCAGGTCGGGATCGGGTTCGTAGGCGTCGATCCACAGATTGTCGCGCGCCATCATGCGGGTCATGCCGCCCATGCCGCAGCCGATTTCGGTGATCGACAGATTGGGATTAAGGCCGAGCGGCATGATCAGCGGCCGCATCAGCTCTTCGCCGCCGGGCATGTTGAAGCCCTCGCCGAAGAGTTTCTGGGTGATCTGCTGACGCCGCGGCGTCCATTTCTCGATGGTGGGGACTTCCTTGGGGGCCTCTTCGGCCTCGGGCAAGGGTTCCTGCGGCTTGGTCGTGAAATCCTGGACCATGTGACGCATCACATAGTCGTCGCCATGCCACCAGGCGCGCAGCTTGTCGCGCCAGGTCATGTCGGCAATGCCGTCTTCAGGATTCTCGTTGGTCACCAACGCCATATCCGCAGTTCTTTACGTCATACCCCTGTAACAGCGGCCTGGTTGATAAACCGTTTCTGGCCGCCGGGCCGGGCCCTCAAGGGTCCTGTGGATAAATCTGGCGTAGGGGGTGCCCATAAGCAAGCGCCCGCTGGTTAGGCGGGCGCTTGAGTCTTGGTAACCTTAGGGAACGGCAGGTTGTTTAGGCGCCGCTGGTCTCAGCGACGGCCCGCCATGCGCTCGGGCAGCAGGTCGCGCACGCGACGCCGGGCTTCGGTGTCGCGGATGCGGGCGGACTGGGCCGTGGTGATCAGGCGCGGCGCCGGCGGATTGGTCAGTACCGTGACCGGATCGGTCAGCAGGTTGTCGGCCAGCTGTTTGATCTCGGCCGGCAGCGTGGTGGCGAAGACGATGGTCTGGCGCTCGGTCGGCGCGGCCTCGAAGATGGCGCGCAGCTCGTTGGTCACGCCCAGCTCGAGCATGCGGTCGGTCTCGTCCAGCACCATGATCTCGAGCTTGTTCAGCTCCAGCTGGCCGGCGTTGATCAGTTCGACCACGCGGCCGGGCGTGCCGATCAGGATGTCGATGCCGCGGCTCATGGCCTGCGCCTGCGCCGCCTTGCCCGGGCCTTCGTAAACGGTGGCCTGGCTCAGGCGCACGAAGCGGCCGTAAGCGCGGAAGCTTTCCTGGATATGCTGCACGCGTTCGCGCGACGTCGTCAGGATCAGCGCGCGCGCCTTGCGCGGGCCGGCCGGATGACGGTCGATCGACAGATGCTGCAGGATCGGCAGGGTGAAGGCGACGGTCTTGCCGGCACCGGCTTCCGCCTGGCCCAGCAGGTCACGGCCCTGCAGAAGATGGGGGATGGCTTTCGCCTGGATCGGCGTGGGCGCGACATGCTTTTCAGCCGTCAGCGCACGCTGGATGGGTTCAACTAGGTCGAGCTGCGAGAATTGGACGGTGTTCAACATCGATCTGCAATCTTGGGTCACGCGGCGGGTCCGACGTAGGACGGGGCACCGTTGCTCTGGTCTGAGGCGACAATTCCACCCGGTCCGGCAGCGCAGAAGCGAGCGCGGCGGCGAGGGGATGGGCTTGTCACGGAAGCCAAGGCTGTTACGGCGGCGTCCGGCGGGGGTACCGCGAACCCGCGTGATACTAGCGGCCGTTCCTTGTTTTGCAAGCGCGAAACCTCTTGATGCGACAATCACGCCCTGCGGGTGAAAACGGGCGGTTTACCTGTGGTTCCTTGATTTCATGATATGGGTAAAACGGGCTGTGATTTCAAGGTGATCAAAGCAGTTTTGCACAATCGGCAGGGATGCGCAGTCAGGACGATCACTGTGGGGGAATCCTCGCCCCCTGCGGGTATCCAAAAGGGTGATCCGGGCGACTCGCCGGCCCTGGAACCAGGGGTAAAAGGGGACCGCGAGCGGCCTACAGGGCCTGACTCAGCAGCGGCCCGGCCGGGACTCGGCCCGGACTCGTCCCTGGAGGGGCTGGACCCTTGAAAAGCTGGGCAAAAGCCGGCCAAAGCGGCTTGCCAAGGGGCGGCCGGGTCGCTACAAACCGCCCCTCGTATCGGGCGTTCCGGCTGAAGGGCTGCCGAGTTCGCCTTGAAAGATCACTCCATACCTATCGGAGGTTATGAAATGCCCAAGTTGAAGACCAAGAGCTCGGCCAAGAAGCGCTTCAAGCTCACGGCGACCGGTAAGGTGAAGCGTGCCCATGCGGGCAAGCGTCACGGCATGATCAAGCGCACCAACAAGCAGATCCGGAATCATCGCGGCACCGCCGTGGTGTTCGAGGGTGATGCGCGCAAGATCATCAAGAACTACCTGCCCAACGCCTGAGTCTGAGGAGATACTGACATGGCACGTGTTAAGCGGGGCGTTACCGCCCATGCCCGCCACAAGAAGGTCCTGAAGGCTGCCAAAGGCTATCGGGGTCGCAATTCCACCGTCTTCCGCGTCGCGATCGAGAAGGTCGAAAAGGGACTGCAGTATGCGTTCCGCGACCGTCGCGCCAAGAAGCGCAACTTCCGCTCGCTCTGGATCCAGCGCATCAATGCCGCTGCCCGTGAGCAGGGCCTGACCTACGGCCGATTTATCAACGGCCTCGCGCTCGCCGGCATCGAGATCGACCGCAAGGTTCTGGCTGATCTCGCCGTCCACGAGCCCGAGTCCTTCAACGCCCTGGTGGCGCAGGCCAAAGCGGCCCTGCCTGCTTCGGCGGCCTGATCGGCCCGCACTCGCAGTTATTCAAAGCGAACCGTTTGCGAAGGGGGCCGTCACCACGGCCCCCTTTGTTTTGTCCGCTGCATAAAGATTGACCCGAGGACCGATGACCGAGATCGCCCGACTGGCTGCTGAAACCGAAGGCGCCGTCACCGCCGCGCAGACCCTGGATGCGCTCGAAGACGCCCGCCTCGCCGTGCTGGGCAAGAAGGGCTGGCTGTCGGCCGCCCTGAAGGAACTCGGCACGCTGGCGCCCGATGACCGCAAGGCGCGCGCGCAATCTTTGAACGAGATTAAAGACAAGCTGACGAACGCGATCGAGGCGCGTAAATCCGCGCTGGCCGATGCGGCGATCAACGCGCGGCTCAAGGCCGAGACGCTCGACATGACGCTGCCGCTGGGCGAGAGCGCGGAACAGCAGGGTCGCATCCATCCGGTCAGTCAGGTGATCGACGAGATCACCGAGATCTTTGCCGCGATGGGCTTCAGCATCGCCGAAGGGCCGGATATCGAGGACGACTTCCACAATTTCACCGCGCTGAACATGCCGGCCGAACATCCGGCGCGTCAGATGCAGGACACCTTCTACCTGCCGCAGCGCCAGGACGGCGAGCAGATGGTGCTGCGCACGCATACATCGCCGGTGCAGGTGCGCACCATGCAGGGCGGTCCGCCGCCCTATCGCATCATCGTGCCGGGCCGCACCTATCGCAGCGACTACGACATGACCCACACGCCGATGTTCCATCAGGTGGAAGGCTTGGTCATCGACCGCGCCACCCATATGGGCCACCTCAAGGGCGTGCTGACCGAATTCTGCAAGGCCTTCTTCGAGACCGACAAGGTCAAGATGCGCTTCCGCCCCAGCTATTTCCCCTTCACCGAGCCGTCGGCGGAAGTCGACATCAATTGCTCGCGCGAGGGTGGCGTGCTGCGCGTGGGCGAGGGCGACGACTGGCTGGAAATCCTCGGCTCCGGCATGGTCAACCCGAAGGTGCTGCAGCATTGCGGCCTCGATCCCAATGAATGGCAGGGCTTTGCCTTCGGCATGGGTATCGACCGCATCGCCATGCTGAAATACGGCATCCCCGATCTGCGCGGTTTCTTCGACGCCGACCTGCGCTGGCTCAAGCATTACGGCTTCGTGCCGCTCGACCTGCCCACGCTGGGCCAGGGGGTTGCGCGATGAAATTCACGCTCACCTGGCTCAAGCAGCATCTTGAGACCGACGCCACGCTCGACCAGATTTCCGCCAAGCTGACCAGCATTGGCCTGGAAGTGGAAGGCATCGAGGATCGCGCCGCGCTGTTCGCCCCGTTCATCGTCGCGGAAGTGAAAAAGGCCGAGCAGCATCCCAATGCCGACAAGCTGCGGGTCTGCGAAGTCTTCACCGGCACCGAGACCTTCCAGGTCGTCTGCGGCGCGCCGAATGCGCGCGCCGGCATGAAGGGCATCTTCGCGCCTGTCGGCTCGACCGTGCCGGGCACGCAGCTCTTCCTCAAGGCCGCCAACATCCGCGGTGTGGCGTCGAACGGCATGCTCTGCTCCGAACGCGAGATGGGGCTGACCGACGAACACACCGGGATTATCGATCTGCCGCTCGACACCCCCCTCGGCGCGCCGATGGCCAAGGTCTTCGGCCTCGACGATCCGGTGATCGAGATCAAGCTGACGCCGAACCGCGGCGACTGCCTCGGCATTCGCGGCATCGCGCGCGATCTGGCGGCTGCCGGTCTGGGCAAACTGAAGCCGCTGACCGTGCCGGCGATCCCGGGCGTCTACAAAAGCCCGATCAATGTGTCGCTGAACTTCCCGGCCGGCGCCGAAAAGGCCTGCCCGGTCTTCGTCGGCCGTCATATCCGTAACGTGAAGAATGGCCCGTCGCCGGCCTGGCTGCAGCAGCGGCTGAAGGCCATCGGCCTGCGCCCGATCTCGGCCCTGGTCGATATCACCAATTTCTTCACCTACGATCTCGGCCGCCCGCTGCATGTCTTCGATGCCTCGAAGGTCACCGGCAACATCCAGGCCCGTCTTGCCAGAAGCGGCGAAAAGCTGCTGGCGCTGGACGGCAAGGAATACGTGCTGGACGAAACCATCACCGTGATCGCCGATGATAACGGCCCCGAGGGTCTGGGCGGCGTGATGGGTGGCGAGCATTCCGGCTGCTCCTTCGAGACCACGGATGTGTTCGTCGAATCCGCCTGGTTCGATCCGGTGCGCACCGCCGCCACCGGCCGCAAGCTCGGCATCCATTCCGATGCGCGCCATCGCTTCGAACGCACCGTCGATCCGGCCTTTGTGAAGCCCGGCATCGAGGTGGCAACCCAGATGATCCTCGAGCTTTGCGGCGGCGAGCCGTCCGAGGTCGTCATGGCGGGCGCTGAACCTGAGTGGAAAAAGACCGTGACCCTGCGGCCCTCGCGTCTGCTCGGTCTGGTCGGCTTCGACCTGCCGGTGCCGGTGCAGACGCAGATCCTGGAATCGCTCGGCTTCGGCGTTGCCAAGACTGCCGACCTGCTGTCGGTCTCGGTGCCCTCCTGGCGTCCCGATATCGACGGCGAGGCCGATCTGGTCGAGGAGATCGCGCGTCTGCATGGCTTTGATGCGATCCCCGCGGAACCGCTGCCGCCGCTGCGTGCGGTGCCGCAGCCGGCCGTCTCGGCGTCGCAGCGTCGCCTGCGTCAGGCCAAGCGGGCGCTGGCCGCTCGTGGCCTGGTCGAGGCCGTAACCTATTCCTTCATCCGCAAGGCCGAGGCCGAAGTCTTCGGCGGCGGCCAGGACAGCCTGCTGCTGGTCAACCCGATCAGTGCCGACATGGATGCGATGCGGCCCTCGATCCTGCCGGGTTTGATCGCGGCCACCAAGCGCAACATGGATCGCGGCACACTCGATGTGACGCTGTTCGAGGTCGGACCGCAATATGCCAGCGTCGACATGGACGGCCAGGCGATGGTCGCTGCCGGCATCCGGCGCGGCCAGACCGGCGCGCGGCACTGGCGCGAGCGCCCGCGCAGCGTCGACGCCTATGACGCCAAGGCCGATGCGCTGGCTGCACTGTCTGCGGCTGGCATCGATACCGCGCCGCTGATGGTCATGGACGGCGCGCCTGACTGGTACCATCCGGGCCGCTCGGGCACCTTGCGTCTTGGCCCCAAGACCATTCTGGCTGCGTTTGGCGAACTGCATCCCCGCGTGCTGAATGCACTGGATGTGAAAGGCCCGCTTGTCGGCTTCGAGGTCTATCTCGACCGCATTCCCGCCAGCCGCGCCAAACCCGGCGTGCGCACCAAGCCGGCGTTGAAGCTGTCGGAGTTGCAGGCGGTGGAACGCGACTTCGCCTTTATCGTCGATGCCGCCACGCCGGCGGATACGCTGCTGAAGGCGGTACGCGGCGCCGACAAGGCGCTGATCACCCGTGTGTCGGTCTTCGACATCTTCGCCGGCCAGGGCATCCCTGAGGGCAAGACGTCGCTGGCGATCAGTGTGCGGCTTGAGCCCCAGGCGCAGACGCTGACCGATGCGGAGATCGAAGCCGTGAGCAAGAAGATCGTCGCTGCGGCCGAGAAGGCCTGCGGCGCCGTTCTCCGCGCGTAGGCCTCTCCATGCTGGTGCTCGGCGTTCATTCCGGTTGGTCTGACGCCGGCGCCGCGCTCTTCGATGGGTATGACCTGCTGGCTGCCGTGCCGCTTGCCCGCATCAGCGGCGTGGCGCATGACGGTGGGCGCCTTCCCGTGGAAGCAGTCGGTGAGTGCCTCGATATCGCCGGTGTGCGGCCCGATGCCATCGGCGCGCTGGCCTTGTCGCGCGGCGTCTTCCCCGGGCGCTATTACCGCAGCCTGTCGCTGCCGCGCCGGGTCAATCGCGGCTTGCGCCATCTGCTTGGCCGCGACACGCCGATCGGCCTGAATGATGAGGCCCGCCGCCGCAATGTTGCGCCGGAAAGCCTGCTCGATCTCGGCATGCTGGCCGCCGGCGGTCTGGGGCTGAACCGCCATATCCCGGTGCACCTCTATCGCCATCACGCCGCGCATGCGCTGCTGGCCTTGAGTACCGCCACTTGGCGTGACGGCCTGGTCTTCACCGCCGACAGCGGTGCCGATGGCATCGCCTATGCAGCCCAGGTTCTGAAATACGGCCGGCTTGCCAGCTATTACGCCGATGATGTGGATACGGCGCGTGGTGCAGCCTCGCTCGGCCAACTGGTCGATCTCGCCGTCGCCGGTCTCGACCTGCCCGATGTGGGCGCGCTGTTCGCGCTGGCCATGCAGGGTGAGCCGGTCTTCGCCCAGGCGCTGCATGCGCATCTGCGCGTCGATGCCGATGGCCACATCCTGGCCGACTTCGCGGCCGATGGCGGGGCGGAGCGCTGGTTCCGCCGCCTGATCGAGGGTCAGCCGGCGGCATTGGTCGCTGCCTCGCTGTTCAAGCTGCTGGCCGATGTTTTTGCGGTTGCCGTGACGCGCCTGCTGCAGCGGCATGAGCTGAAGAATCTCGCGCTCGGCGGCAGCCTGTTTTCCGATCCACGCCTGCTGCATGCGTTGCAGGCGCAGTTGCCGGCCGATATCACCATCACCGCGCATGCGCCCCCCGATGACTCCGCGCTGCCGCTCGGCGGCGCGCTCGACATGCTGTTGCAGCGCGACGGCGTCGAAACCTGGCTGAACCTGCGCCGGCCGCTGCAGGATGCGGGCTGGGGCCGCGACTATGCCGCCGATATCGATCCGGTGCTGGCCAATGGTGGCTGTCGCCTGGTCAGCCGCGAACCGGTGCGCGCCGCCGCAGCTCTCTTGCATGCCGGCAAGACTGTCGCCTGCTATGGCCGGCGCGGCAGCGGCGCCACCGGCGGCATGGCCCGCACCATTCTGCTGAGCGGCGCGGTGCCCGGCGGTGTCGCGGCCCTGAATGCGCGGCTCGACCGCCCGGCCTTCATGGCCGCCACCCTGCTGGCGCTGCCCGAAGCATTGCCTGATCTGATGCCCGATATGGCCGGCCGCGATCCTGCCGTGGCACAGTTGCTGGCCGAACGCTGGCGTCCGCAACTGCCCGGTGCGCTGGGTTCAGGATTGCGGTTGCAGGCGCAGGCCATCGATGCGGAGGCGCAGCCGCTGCTGCATGATCTGCTGGTGGCCTACAAGCAGCTGTCCTGGCTGCCGGCGCTGCTCGGCCTGCCCATGCAGGTCGGCGCCGAAAGCGCGCTGGACGATCCCGGCGGCGCGCTGCGGCTGCTGCGCGAGGGGCGCGTCGAATACATCGTCACCGAACACGCGGTCTGGGAGTTTAGCGCGAAGTGATTACGCCGCGACCTGGCGGTTGCGGCAGACCAGGAAGATCGAGCGGCAGCCGCTGGTGAAGTCCTGCCGTACCGGCTCCCAGCCATTGTTCAAGAGTTCGTCGCGCAGGCGCTGCACCGGATAGTCGCGGTAGCCGATTTCCCATTTATGGGTGCGCCAGGTGTCCATGTCTTCCGTCTTGAAATTTTTCAGGAAGCGGAATTTGCGGATCATGCTGCGCCGCTTGAACATGAAACGGTTCCAGTAAAGGCTGAGGCCGATCTGCGGCCCTTCATAGGGCACCGAAAGAATCAGCCAGGGGATCTTGCTGTCGGAGAGTTTCTGCAGCACGCCGCCGACCTTGGGCCAGACCACATGCTCCAGCGTCTCGCAGCAGATGATGGCATCCGCCTTGGGCAGGCTGGCCGGATCGATATTGGCGACATCGGCCTGGATATGGCGGTCGGCGCCGACGCAGAGCGGGCGGTTCTCGATGTCGAGCGTGGTGACCTTATAGCCGGCGCTGGCCAGCATGGCGGTCACAACGCCCAGGTAAGGTCCGATTTCCAGGATATGCTGCACCGGCAGGCGTTCCAGCAGGTTGACCTGCAGCCATTGATGCACAATGCGCTTTTCCGTGTAGTAGCTGTGCCATTCCTTCTGGCGCTCTACCGGATTTGAAAAGTCGGTCACTGAAGGCCCCCAATTATCGCCCATGCGGCGTCCGGGCGCAGCATAGCAGCGCCGTGCCGTGACGCAATCCGGGGGGTCAGGCGGGGCTTGGGACTTCCGTCACACTGGTCAGCCCGGTCCAGCGGTCAAGCTCGTCATGCAGGGCGCGGATGCCGATTTCCAGCTTGCCGTAGAGCATGGTCTTGTTGGCGCCCGACTGCATGCCGATCTGCGCCTGCTCGGAGATGTACAGGTCTTCCGACTGGAACACGCCGCCCTCGATCAGGTCGAAGCTGCGTTGCCAGTGGTCGCGTTCCTTCTCGTCGCGCGGCGCATGCGGCACCAGCATGGTATGGCTGAACAGCACCTCATCAGGTGCGGTCGGATACATGCTCAGCAGGCTGGTATAGTCGGGACTCAGCACGAGAATGGTATTGGGATAGAGCAGGTAGGCAAAGGTGCTGTGCCGGCGGCCGTCCCAGGCGCTTTCCGGCAGGGTGGGAACTTCCTCGAACTCCGTTCTGGGCAGCAGCGTGCGCAGATGCGGCCCAATGCGGTCGACCACGGCGGCATTGTCGCGGAAGAAACCAGCCAGTGTGGTCTTGTGCAGCCGCACCACGTGATACGACTCCAGGAAGGCATCCATCACCAGTTTCCAGTTGCACCTGCGCCGCGTCACTGCGCGGGCGAAGGGCTGCATGCTGCCAAAGCCATGCACGGCCAGATCCTGCTCCACGCCAGCGAGAAAGCGATCGAGCGCCATCGACGGTGCGTCCGGGTCGACCAGGCCGAAGATCACGCCTTCGCGGACGCCGATCTGGATCGGCGTCAGGCCGTACTGCGCCTTGTCGAGGCCGGGGAAGCCTTCTTCCAGCGGAACGTGTTTGAGCCTGCCATCAAGATCGTAGACCCAGTTATGATAGGGGCAGGTGAATTGCGGCCGGCGCTGCAGCCCCCCACCCATTTCTGTGCTGCCGTCATTGTTGCACAGGCGCGTGCCGCGATGGCGGCAGACGTTGAGGAAGCCGCGGATCTGCTGATCGCGTCCACGCACCAACAGTAGCGGCTGCCCGATGATGTCCAGCGTCAGCGTGTCGCCGGCTTTCGGCAGCATCGCCTCGTGGCCCAGCACCAGCGGCGCCTTGCGGAACACATGGCTGATCTCGCGTCCATAGCGTTCCGTGCCGGCATAGACCTCGGGCGCGAGATGGAAGGGCCGCTCCGGCATGCCATCGCTGCAGGCCATGCCGGGCTGGTTCACCATCGCCAGCAGGCGACGGAACTGTGCGAGATGCGGGGCATAGTCCATCCCGAGTGTTTCACTCCCCATGTGTTTCTGGTTGATGTCAGGGAAGCACAGACGGGCGGAATTTCAAGCGGGAAACGCTGCCGCTACGTCAAGACGACGTCGCGGCCCCTTCACTGAGCTGCGCCCAGAAGTCCTCGGCCCGCGCACTCTGCCGTGCCTTGGGGCGGTAGAGGCGGATGTCCATCGGGATGTCCCAGCTTTGGTCGCCGGCGCGCATCAGTTTTCCGCCGGGCGCCAGGTCCTCGGTCAGCAGCGACAGCGGCGCCCAGGCGACGCCACGGCCATCCACCGCCAGCGTCTTCAGCACCACGGCGACATGCGAGCTGAAGACGGGTTTGAGATGCGCGGCGCAGCCATTCTGCGCCCAGCTCGCCGCCACGATCCGCCCCATGCCTGATTCTTCGGAAAAGGCCAGATGCGGCAAAGGTTCGTCGGCCGTGCCGGGCAGGGCATAGCGCGGCATGCCGGTCGCGTCGTCGCGGATGCTGACCGGCACCATGATGTCGGCGCCCAGCAGGATCGACTGGAAATCGTTGGGGTTGAGCCGCGTGGCGGCGGCGGGATGATAATGGCAGAGCAGGAACTGCGCGCGGCCCTGCAGCATGATGCGCTCGCAGCCCTGCATGCTGTCTGCTACCAGGCGGATGGCAGACGGCGATATGGCGGGACCAAGACGGCGCAGCCAGTCGGGGAAGAAGGTCAGCGCCAGCGCGCTGGTGGCGGCGAATTTCAGCGCCGAGGCGGCCGTGGCGGCTTCCAGCGCCTCCTGCCGGCCCTGCAGCAGGCGGCGCAGCGTCTCTTCGGCGACAGGCAGGAAATCCTCGCCCGCCGCCGTCAGGCTGATGCGATGGGTGTCGCGATCGAACAGCGGCGTGCCGACCCAGCGCTCCAGCGCCGAGATGCGGCGGCTGAAGGCCGGCTGCGTGACATGGCGCGCAGCCGCCGCTCGCGAAAAGTTCATCTGCTCGGCCAGGGCCAGGAAATCTTCCAGCCACGCAATTTCCATGGGATTTCGGCACCTGCGTTATGCATACTCGACATGAAACGAGGCCGCACCGGCATTGGCTCGACTCAAGCCACCGCTGTAGGGTCGTTTCCCCATAAGATTAAAAAGAAATTCAGGAGGAAACCATGCGTTCAATCGCTTTTGCGGCAGCCGCCGCCATGCTCGTTGCCGGCCCGGCCTCGATTCTGCTGTCCGGCCATGCTGCAGCGCAGAACTGGCCGACCAAGCCGATCACCGTCGTTGTGCCCTATGCCGCCGGCGGCCCTACCGACACGGTGGCGCGCCTGACCGCGCTAGGGCTGTCGCGCCAGCTCAACAACCATACTGTGGTGGTCGAGAATGCCACCGGCGCCGGCGGCACCATCGGCGCCAACCGCGTCGCCACCGCCGAGCCCGATGGCCATACCCTGCTGGTGCACCATGTCGGCATCTCCACCGCCGCCACGCTGTACCGCAAGCTGCCCTATGACACCAAGACGGCCTTCGCCCCCATCGCGCTGCTGACCGATTCCGCGATGACCATCATCGCGCGCGAAGACTTCCCGCCGAACACCCTGCCGGAGCTGATCACCTATCTGCGCCAGCAGAAGGAGAAGGTCTCCTACGGCAATGCCGGCATCGGCGCCGCCTCGCATCTGTGCGGCATGCTGATGATGTCGGCCATGGGCGTGCAGCTCAACACCGTCGGCTATCGCGGCAACGCCCCGATCATGCAGGACCTCCTGGGCAAGCAGCTCGACATGACCTGCGACCAGGCCACCAACACCACCGGCCAGATCAAGGCCAAGAAGGTGAAGGCCTATGCCATCACCACCAAGGAGCGCCTGGCCGACCTGCCCGATCTCGCGACCGCCGACGAGGCCGGCCTGAAGGGCTTCGAGGTCAATGTCTGGCACGCGCTCTACGCGCCGAAGGGCACGCCCGACGCCGTGGTGCAGAAGCTGGCCGCCGCCGCGCGCGGCCTACTGAAGGATCAGGAGATCGTCAAGCGCTTCGCCGACATCAACACCACGGTCGCCTCGGATACGCGTGCCACGCCGCAGGCGTTGAAAGCGCATCTGGAAGCGGAGATCGCCAAGTGGGCACCGCTGATCAATGCCGCCGGCCAGTATGCCGACTGAATAAGAAAAACATTTGAGCCTCCCCAGTACCAACCAGTGACGAAGAAGGACCTATGAGTATGGCCAAGAAACACAGGATCGCGGTGATCCCCGGCGACGGCATCGGCAAGGAAGTGGTGCCCGAAGGCCTGCGCGTGCTGGATGAAGTCTCGCGCCGCTTCAGCATCGACTTCGCCTTCGACAGCTTCGACTGGAGCGTCGACCACTATATGAAGCACGGCAAGATGATGCCGGACGACTGGAAGGAAAAGATCGGCAAACATGACGCGATCTTCTTCGGCGCGGTCGGCTGGCCGGAGAAGGTGCCGGATCATATCTCGCTCTGGGGCTCGCTGATCCAGTGGCGCCGCGAATTCGACCAGTATGTGAACTTGCGCCCGGTCCGTCTGATGCCGGGCATCCCGTCGCCGCTGGCCAACCGCAAGGTCGGCGATATCGACTTCTACGTGGTGCGCGAGAATACCGAGGGCGAATATTCCTCGATCGGCGGCCGCATGTTCCATGGCACCGAGCGCGAATTCGTCGTTCAGGAGACGATCCTGTCCCGCATCGGCACGGATCGCATCCTCAAGTTCGCTTTTGAACTCGCGCAGAGCCGGCCGAAGAAGCATCTCACCTCGGCCACCAAGTCGAACGGCATCTCGATCACCATGCCCTACTGGGACGAGCGCGTGGCCGAGATGAAGAAGGGCTATCCCGGCGTGAAGGTCGACCAGTATCACATCGACATCCTGACCGCGCATTTCGTGCAGCACCCCGACTGGTTCGACGTCGTGGTCGGCTCGAACCTGTTCGGCGATATCCTGTCCGATCTCGGCCCGGCCTGCACCGGAACCATCGGCATCGCGCCCTCGGCCAACCTCAACCCGGAGCGCAAGTTCCCCTCGCTGTTCGAGCCGGTGCACGGCTCGGCGCCCGATATCGCGGGCAAGGGCATCGCCAATCCGGTCGGCCAGATCTGGTGCGGCGCCATGATGCTCGAGCATCTGGGCCACAAGGAAGCCGGCGCCGCCGTGCTGAAAGCCATCGAGGATGTGCTGGAAGCCGGGCCCCGTACGCCCGACATGGGCGGTCAGGCCAATACGCAGGATGTCGGCAAGGCGATCGCCGAGGCCGTCGCCAAGGGCTGATTGAATGGCGATCGGAATGGAGCGCGGCCGGGGCATCACCCCGGCCGTTGCTTTTCAGGCGTCGACCAGCGGCGCCACCGCGCGCACCATTGCCATGCCGTCAGGGGTGAGGCGCATGGCGGAGAGGAAATTCTCCACGCCATAGCCGGGCCAGAGGCTGCGCGCCTGCAGCAGCGCCACCCGTGCTTCCGGCACGCGGCCGGCCAGCCCCAGCGCATAGGCGGGCAGCGCGCGCACATGCGCATGCGCGTTGGGTCGCGCCGCCGCGCGCAATCCCCATTCCACCGCTTCGTCGAAGCGCCTGAGGCGCAGCAGCGCGATCGAGCGGCTGGCCAGCATGCCGAACAGCAGCGGATCGAAGGGGCTGATCCGGCGCGAATGATCCGAGGTGGCGATCGCCAGTTCCGGATCGCCGGCCAGGCAGTGGAAGAAGGACAGCGTGTAATGGCCCTGCACGAAATTCGGGCTCAGCTCGACCGAGGTTTCCAGCTCGGCCAGCGCCTGCTCCGTCTGGCCGCGCAGCCATAGCGCGCGGCCCATCAGCTCGTGGCAGGCCGGATCGCGGTCATCGGCCTGCAGTCCTTCCCCGGCGGCGGCATAGGCGCGGTCGGCTTCAGTGGCGCGGTCGGCGGCCCAGCCCTGGAAAGCATTCTGGTAATGCGTGAAGGACAACCCGGCATAGGCACGCGCGAAGGTCGGGTCGAGCTTCAGCGCGGTCTGGAAATACTGCTGGGCCTGCTGGTTGTCGTTACGGTCGAAACGGTAGAAGTGCCACATGCCGCGATGATAGGCCTCCCAGGCATCGAGCGAATTCGGCGCCTTCAGGATGGCGCGATTGCGTTCGGTGCTTTCGATCTCCTGGATCAGGCCGTCGACGATGCGGCTGCCGATCTCGTCAAAGGCCTGCATCGCGTCATCGGCCTGGCGCTCGAAGGCATCGGCCCATAGCACCCGCGCGGTGCGCGTATCGGCCAGTTCCACCGTGATGATGATGCGCTTGCCCTGGCGCTGCAGCGAGCCGCTGACCAGATAGTCGACATTCAGCATGCGGCCGGCCTCTTCGGGCGCCACCCAGCGGTCGCGCAGCGCGAAGGTCGTGCCCTGCGAGATCACCAGCAGGCTGCGCAGTTTGGCCAGCCTGATGATCACGTCGGTGGTCAGGCCGTCGGCCGGCCCGCCCGGCAGGGTGACGGCGGCATTGCGGTCGAGGAAGGGCATCACCGCGATGGAGGCGCGGCGCGCCGGCCCGGCCGGTGCTTCGGCAGCCGCGTCCGGCGCTGCGGCGCGGATCATCTGCACGGACGGCGTCACCGTCTGCTGCGCGCGTGCCGCCTGCCACAGCGCGCGGATCGGCCGGTCGTCCATATCCTCGGCTTCGAACAGCTTCGCCGTGGCCTGCACGTGCTCGTCGCCCTCGCGCAGCCGGCCCTGCCGCGCCAGCGCCTGCAGCAGCGCTTCATGCGCGCGCCGGTCGAAGGGCGAGAGCTGCCGCCACTGGTCCAGATGGGGCAGCGCATCCTCGTCAGACAGGCGCCCGATCAGTTCTTCCAGCAGCGCCACGCGATAGCCGCGGAAACGGCGGCGCTGCGCCATCAGCCAGCAGTTGAAGCCGGGATTGGTATCGGCCTCGAGCCCTTCGAGGAAGTCGCCAGCGAACAGTCCGGCCAGCAGCCGCAGCCGCTCGGTCGGCAGCGCCTCGAGCCCGCCCTGGATCGCCGCAGCGATCTCGGCGGCATCGACGATGGCGCCGCCACTCATGTCGAGCCGCACGGTATCCTCACGGGTTTCGATGCGGCTGCCGCTGCGCGCATCACGCGGATGATCGATCACGCCGCGGATCTTGCTCAGGCACCAGCGCAGCTCGCCGCGCGGATCGTTGGGGCCGTCCCACAGCAGGTCGCAGAGCTGGCTGCGCGTCACCGCTTGCGGCGTCACCGCCAGATAGGCCAGCAGGGCGCGCATCTTGCGCGAGGCTGGCAGCGGAACGGCGATGCCGGCGCGCGTCACCGCCACCGCGCCGAGCAGGCGCAGATGCAAGGATGACTGGTTTGAATGGACCGCATTTTCCATGGTCGCTCCCACGCCGCCTTCCACGTCCGGTCCCACGGGCGGCTGATACGACTCAGATTGAAATCGCACTGGCGCGCATGTGGCACGCCGGGGCGGCGCTTTCAATAACCCTATGGAGTCAGTGCGCGCAAAGCCGCCTTGGCCGGCCGCCTGGCCATCACGTCTGTGAGGATAAAATGGGCGGATTCGTTGGATTTTTATACGGTGCGGCCAGCTATCTGTTCTTCCTTGTCACCTTCCTCTATGCCATCGCCTTCACCGGCAATCTGTGGGTGCCCAAGAGCATCGATTCGCCCGCCACCTCTTCGCTGGCCGAGGCGCTGGTGATCAATCTGCTGCTGCTCGGGCTGTTCGCGGTGCAACACAGCGTGATGGCGCGGCCCGGCTTCAAGCGGGTCTGGACCATGATCGTGCCCAAGTCGGTCGAGCGCAGCACCTATGTGCTGTTCGCCACGCTGGTGCTGGCGCTGCTGCTCTGGCAGTGGCGTCCCATGCCGGCGCCGGTCTGGGTGGTGGGGAACGCCATCGGCGCCGCCATACTGCACACCACCTTCTGGCTCGGCTTCGGCCTGGTGCTGCTGAGCACCTTCCTGATCGATCATTTCGAGCTGTTCGGCCTGCGCCAGGTGGTGGCGCGCCTGACCGGCCGCACCATGCCGGGCCATGTTTTCCGCTTGCCCTGGCTGTATCGCCAGGTGCGCCATCCGCTCTATCTCGGCTTCATCATCGGCTTCTGGTCGGCGCCGGTGATGAGCCAGGGTCATCTGCTCTTCGCCATCGCCACCACCGGCTACATCTTCATCGGCATCTTCTTCGAGGAGCGCGACCTGATCGACACCTTCGGCGATCAGTATCGCAGCTATCGCAAGCAGGTTGGCATGATCCTGCCGCGCCTGTGGGGCCGCGGCGAGACCGCATCCGACACGACGGCCAAGTAAGGCCGTCCAGCGCGGTGCCGGATCTCCTCTCTGTTCCCGGAGAGAGCCGGTTCAGGAATGGCCGGGCCCTGATCCCGGCCATTCTTTCCATCGTCATCACGCCATATCAGCAGGAGAATGCTCAATGCTTGCGTCACGCGCAGGAACCTCGGCCGCTGCGACCGATACCGTCGATCTTGAAGCCGTCAAGGCGCGGCAGCAGGGCGCCTGGTCGTCGGGCGACTATGCCGTCATCGGCACCACATTGCAGATCGTCGGCGAACAGCTCTGTGAATCGCTCGACCTGCGCTCGGGCGCATCCGTGCTGGATGTCGCCGCCGGCAACGGCAATGTCAGCCTGGCGGCGGCGCGCCGCTTCGCCAAGGTTGTCTCCACTGATTATGTGCCGGCGCTGCTCGAGCGCGGCAGCCAGCGCGCGGCGGCCGAGGGGCTGGAGATCGAATTCCGGATCGCCGATGCCGAGGCGCTGCCCTTTCCCGATGCCAGCTTCGATGTCGTGGTCTCCACCTTCGGCGTGATGTTCACCGCCGATCACGACCGCGCCGCCGCCGAGCTGCTGCGCGTGTGCAAACCCGGCGGCCAGATCGGCCTGGCCAACTGGACGCCCGATGGTTTTATCGGTCATGTCTTCAAGACACTGGCCAAATACATCACGCCGCCGGCCGGCACCCGGCCGCCGCCGCAATGGGGCATGCAGGAGCGCATGCGGATATGGTTCGAGCCGCAGGCCAGCGCGCTGAAGATGACCAAGCGGGAATATGTGTTCCGCTATCACTCGGCGGCGCACTGGCTTGATATCTTCCGCACCTATTATGGCCCGACGCTGAAGGCTTTCGCCGCCCTTGATGCGCAGGCGCAGACGGCGCTGGAAAGCGATCTGCTGGCAGTGGTGGCGCAGTTCAATCGCGCGGGGAATGGGACGATGGCGGTGCCGTCGGAATACCTGGAAACCATCGTCACGCGGCGCTGAGCGATCGGCCGTGGCGATGTCCTCGCCACGGCCAAGCTTCGCTTTTTTGGCGGTTCATTAATTCCTCGCTTCCCTGCGGGAAATCGCGGTCTCCAGCGATTCCAAGCACATAAAAGATGTCTCCATCACGTCACGGAGACATGCAGCAGCACTGCCCTAGTTTGATGCCGGTCCGCTTCCCCAAAGCCCCGTTTTCAAGCCGGAAAAAACCATGCTGCAAGACCTCGCCTGGAGCAGTTTCACCCTGCCGCCTGAAGCCATCCAATGGCGTGCCGATGTGGAGCGCGCCACCGGCCTGCATGTGAAGCTGTTGCGCGACGACAAGATGACCGATGCCGAGGGCGAGGCCTGGTCTGAACCGGGCCTGCGTGCGGTTGCGCTGGCATCTGACGGCAACGCGATGACGGTGGTACACGAACTCGGGCATCTGAAACTGGAGACGCTGGGCTGGCCGCATTGCTATCTCTGTGCCGACGAGATGGCCTGGATCGATGCGCATTACGCCCTGGTCAGTGATCTAGTCTCGCTGATCGAGCATCAGGCCTTCTTCCCCGCCATGCTGCGCATGGGCCTTGACCCTTACGCGGCTTCTGAAGCCGATCTCGTTGATCCGGATGTGCTGGACTGCCTGCGTTGCACGCCGGCCGGCCTGATCCCGGATTGGGAGATTGTCATGCAGCTGTTGCGCGCCCTGCTGGAGGCGCGGCCGCAAGCGGTTGAGCAGGTGATGCAGGCGGCCACGCATCTGGTGGTGGAGTCGCGGCTGGCGCGACGGCTGGCGATGATCGCGCGCGCCGCGCCGCCGACGCCGGCCGGATTTCGCATGGCCATGCGCGACTGCTGGGCCGCGCTGGAACTGCCGCCGCAGACGCTGTGCTTCGAGGAAGACGACAAGACCGACGCCGTGCCACCGCTGTTCCTGCCCGGTCAGCAGGGTGCAACGCCGGTGCTGGATCTGGTGGCGGCGCAGCCATCGTAGGACGGCCGTGTTCCGCGCCGGCGGCGACGCCTATCGGGTCCGCGCCGTGGCCCCAATCTCAGCTTCAGTCTCAGCCTCAGGCGCAGCGTTCGTGCGGGTGAAGCGGATGGTGACTCGCAGGCCCGCGCCGGGTTTGGAAACGACCTCGACCTGGGCCTTGGCATTCTGCCGCAGCGACCGCACGATCAGCGCACTCAGCTTGCCGCTTCTCGGCCAGTCGGCATCTGTCTTCAGCCCGATGCCGTCATCGGCGACCGTTACCTGGCAGCCGGTGTCGTCTACCAGGCTGTGCAGTGTGATGGTGCCGCCGTCCCGTCCGACAAAGGCGTGCTTGAGCGCGTTGGTCAGCAGTTCGTTGACCACCAGGCCGGCCGGCATCGCGACATTGACCGACACGGGCCAGGCATCGACCTTGAGATCCAGCCTGATGCCCTCCACCGCATGCGCGCGCATCACGGCGGCGGCAATCTGGCTGAGATACACGCCGAGATCGACAATGTCGCCGGCGCCATCATCGGCCAGCGACCGATAGAGCAGGGCGAGCGAATCGACGCGACCGGCCAGGCGGTCGAAGCGTTCGCCCGCCGCGCCTTCCGGCAGATTGCGGGTCTCCATGCGGATCAGCGCGGTGATCATCTGCAGATTGTTTTTGACGCGATGCTGCAATTCGCGCATCAGCGTGTCTTTTTCCCGGATCCGCTGTTCCAGGTCCTCGGTATCGACGCGGGTGCCTTTTTCAGCCAAGCCGACCAGACGGAAGATGGCGGTGCCGTCTTCATCCAGAATGATGGTGGACCAGGCATCGACGGCAACCGCGCCATCGTCCTTCGGGATATGGAAGGTGCCGATGTAGTCGTCGGTGGTGGCAATGGCATCGCTCAGCCTCTGCCCGTCAGACGCAACGGCGCTGGCGGCGATGCTGTCCCAGGTCTTGCCATCCACATCGGCTGCCGCCTGGTCGGTCAGGCGTTCGAACTCGATATTCGCATAGGTGATGCGCTCAGCCGGGTGCAACTCCGATACGACGATGCCGAAGGGAATGTGATCGAGAAACTGCTTGAAGCGGTCACTCTCCAGGGCGTCGGCGAGGTGGGGCGTTTCGAGCAACTGCTCCAAAGGTTGGTCCGGCTCGTCATCCGTGGCCATCTGCTGTCCGATCCTTGTTTCGCCTTTCATAGCAGGTATGGCGGAACATGCAGCCGTCGGGCGCGCGACCCGGCATAGCCGCGACAGCTAAGGCTAAGTGCCGCTGCGCTGACGATGGGGCGATCAGGGCGTGTTTAGAGGCGGCTCAGGTCTTCCACCGCATCCAGCACCATGCCGGTGCCCACCGCGATCAGCAGTACATCGGCGGCCACGCGTACGTATTTCGCGCCCGCCGGAGTCTTCAGCCGCATGCGCAGCTCGGGCGGCAGGTCGTAATAGATCAGGTCGCCGGGCAGGCGATGCCCCTTGGCCCATTTCTTCGCCTGGCCCGGCGGCATGCAGCCGTTGTGTTTCTTCGCCAGACCCGGTGGGCATTTGCCGCTGCGGAACACGCCGCCGTAGTAATCCTGAATGATGCCGCGGTCGCCGGTATCGATCTGGATGTCGATCGAAATGCTGTCACTGCCGCCATGCTGCCTGTCGCCTTTATTGCCTTTGCCGCGACCGGGATCGGCGAAGGCGGGGGCGGCAAGGACGAGGATCGCAAGAAGGGTGGCAAGGGACGTGGCGGATTTGCGCATGGGGCGGCTCGCTCCGGTGCTATGCTGGTCATCGGATCGAAGCGCTGCAATGAGGCGGAATGAGGGCGGAACTTCGGTGCCGTTGAGCGATTGAATCAACGTCGTCGCCATGAAGAGGAGGCTGGGCATGACCGATCTGCGTAAGGACTTTTCGCCATCGGATCCGACCTGCGTGAATCTCGAGGCCGATCTTGAGGTGCGCTACTGGTGCCGGCATTTCACCGTCACCCCGGATCGCCTGCGCGAAGCCGTGGAAAAGACCGGCGGTTCGACCCAGGCGGTCAGCCTGGAACTGAGCCAGGCGGGAATGGCGGCCCAGCAGGCGCATTAAGCCGACACCGCATCTTTGCTTGCCGCAAGGCGATAATGTTCCTATAATGTTCTAATTGCCTTGCCGGAACAACCCGGCAGGGTGGTTTTGTCATGTCTGCCAATGGCTTGCCGAGGATTAACGGCAGCGGCGAATGCGAGCGACGCGCCGCGAACGCCAGCGAAGCCAGATGAAGCGAAACGAACGCAAACGAAGCCAAACGAACTGAAACGAAGCCCAACGAACCGAAACGAAGGGAAACGAAGGCCAGCGAAGCGCGGGGAAGCCGGCTAAGGGATTGAAAGGCCATGGACGGGCGGGTGGTCCGCATGCTGCGCCTGCGTTGCCGCTGGCCCCCCCGGATGCTACAACCCCCGCCCATGAGCGCCGCCCCCCAGAATCCAGTCGAGTCGACCGCCGTTCCCGCCGGAATGAAGCGGATGTCCTTCATGGGATTCATGGAGGTGAACGGCCCGCTCTGGGGCCGGCTGGACGAGACCGACGGCCTGCCGGTGATGGGTTTCCGCGTCGAGCAGCGCCACTGCAATCCGATGCAGATCTGCCATGGCGGCATGCTGATGACCTTTGCCGACATGCTGCTCGGCTTCACCTGCGGCGTGGCGGCCGGCGGCAAGAAATTCATGCCGACGGTCAATCTCGCCGGCGACTATGTCGGGCCCGCGCCGCTGGGTGCCTGGGTCGAGGGCAAGGGCCGCCTGATCCGCCAGACCCGCAATCTCGGTTTCGCCGAGACGCTGATCACCGCCGATGGCGCAGCCTGCCTGCGCGCCAGCGGCATCATGAAGATTCCCGCGCAGGAGACCCGCGAGGGCGACATCCTGAGCCTGTTCCGCTGAGCTGACACTGTGGCCACCGATCCCAACCTGATCCGCAACTTCTCGATCATCGCGCATATCGATCACGGCAAGTCGACGTTGGCCGATCGCCTGATCGAGGCCTGCGGCGGCCTCGAGAAGCGCGAGATGAGCGAGCAGATTCTCGACAGCATGGACATCGAGAAGGAACGCGGCATCACCATCAAGGCGCAGACCGTGCGCCTGAATTATCATGCCAAGGATGGCAAGGATTATGTCCTCAACCTGATGGACACGCCCGGCCATGTCGACTTCGCCTATGAAGTCAGCCGCTCACTGGCCGCCTGTGAAGGCTCGCTGCTGGTGGTCGATGCGTCGCAGGGCGTGGAAGCGCAGACGCTGGCCAATGTGTACCAGGCGCTCGATGCCAAGCACGAGATCGTGCCGGTGCTCAACAAGGTCGATCTGCCGGCCGCCGATGTCGACCGCGTCAAGCAGCAGATCGAAGATGTGATCGGTCTGGATGCTTCAGACGCCGTGCCGATCTCGGCCAAGACCGGCATCGGCATCGACCTGGTGCTGGAAGCGCTGGTCACCCGCCTGCCGCCGCCCAAGGGCGACCGCGAGGCGCCGTTGAAGGCGCTGCTGGTGGATTCCTGGTACGACGCTTATCTGGGCGTCGTCGTGCTGTTCCGCGTGATCGACGGCGTGATCAGGAAGGGCATGAAGATCAAGTTCATGTCGTCCGGCGCTGTGCATCCGGTCGAGCGCGTCGGCGTCACCACGCCGAAGAAGGTCATGGTCGACGAGCTTGGCCCTGGCGAGATGGGCTTCTTCACGGCGGCGATCAAGGAAGTGGCCGACACCTCGGTCGGTGACACCATCACCGAGGACAAGCGCCAGGCCGCCGAGGCCCTGCCCGGCTTCAAGCCGTCGATTCCGGTGGTGTTCTGCGGTCTCTATCCCATTGATGCCGGCGCATTCCCTGAACTGCGCGACAGCCTGTCCAAGCTGCGCCTGAATGACGCCAGCTTCCATTTCGAAATGGAAAGCTCGGCCGCATTGGGCTTCGGCTTCCGTTGCGGCTTCCTCGGCCTGCTGCATCTGGAAATCATCCAGGAGCGTCTGGAGCGCGAATTCAACCTCGACCTGATCACCACCGCGCCCAGCGTGATCTATCACGTCTACAAGACCGACGGCACGATGGAAGAGGTGCATAACCCCGCCGACATGCCCGACCCGATGCTGATCGACCATATCGACGAGCCGTGGATCAAGGCGACCGTGATGGTGCCCGACGAATATCTCGGCGCCATCCTGAAGCTCTGCGAGGAAAAGCGCGGCCGCCAGGTCGAACTCACCTATGCCGGCAACCGCGCCATGGTGGTCTATCGCCTGCCGCTCAACGAAGTGGTGTTCGATTTCTATGATCGTCTGAAGTCGGTCAGCCGCGGCTATGCCAGCTTCGATTACCAGATGGACGGCTACGAGGCCGGCAACCTGGTGAAGATGACCATCCTGGTGAACGGCGAAAATGTCGATGCGCTGGCCACCATCGTCTATGCCGGCCGCGCCGAGACCCGCGGCCGCCAGCTCTGCGAGCGGCTCAAGGAACTGATCCCGCGCCAGATGTTCAAGATCGCCATCCAGGCCGCCATCGGCGGACGCATCGTGGCGCGCGAGGATATATCGGCGCTGCGCAAGGACGTGCTGGCCAAGTGCTACGGCGGCGACATCAGCCGCAAGCGCAAGCTGCTGGAGAAGCAGAAAGAGGGCAAGAAGCGCATGCGCAATGTCGGCAATGTGGAGATCCCGCAGGAAGCCTTCATTGCCGCGCTCAAGATCTCGGACTAGGGCTTAACCTTAAGACAGCGCCCCGAAGCGCTGCCGGCGGCGCGGCGTGCGGTTGTGGAACACGATCAGCAGCGCGATGCCGAGGATGCCCAGCGTGGCCACGGCCGGCCAGCCCAGCACGGTGACGACGCCCGGGTTCCAGGCGGCCGGCGGGATCAGGCTCTGGATGAAGTCCAGGCTGCCGGCATCGAGGCGACGCCAGAAGTCGCCCAGGCTGATGAAGGCGGTGCGGCCGGTTTCCAGCCAGCGCAGGCCGTCGCCGCCCAGCGCGAGCAGCGCCAGCGCGATCAGCAACCAGCCCAGAATGCGTCCCAGCAGCACGGTCGTTTCCCCCTGAATCCGCGTGTCTGGTCAGGATGTTAAGCCCAAGGGCGGGTGGATTGCAAATTCGCTCGCGGCGGGTATAGTGCCGCCCGCGCAGGAGAGATGGCCGAGCGGTCGAAGGCGCACGCCTGGAAAGTGTGTATACCTCAAAAGGGTATCGTGGGTTCGAATCCCACTCTCTCCGCCAGCCGGCCAAGCCGGCCCCGGTCAGTCCCGCTGCTGACCGATGAGAGTTTTTCATCCTGGGTTGCTTGCATCGCCCTGGCCGGTGGTCGTATCGGCGGGATCGATCTTGATCGCCATGCCTGCGACGATCTGATCTCCAACCTGTCCCGGCACGCCGGTATCCCGGCTCACGCCCTGGAGGCCGCCACCCTCCGGCGCTGGCGTGGCGCCATCTACGACACCGACGATGGCAAGACTCCGATCACTTGGCTTCCGCCTGCCGACCGGGCTTATGCACTATTAAAGCCGGCACTCTTACCTTCGAGAAAGGTTGTCAGTGATCTTGGCTTTGCCCTTAAACTTTCGTCTCCTGATCTGAATTGTAAGGAAGACGACGAAGACTCTGAATCAGAGGGCAGTGAATCCGCCACCGATTCATGAATCTATCAGTTAAGGTCGGGGTTCATCCTCGACATAGAGGTTACGTAGAGCCGCCATGCGCCCGGTTCTTCGTCGGCGAGGCGATAGAATCGGTTTTCCGCGAAAGGGTCGTGTGCCCACGCTCTGTCCCAAGCTGTGATAAGGGCCGCTTGGCAGTTGTAGTGCTGCACCATTGCATCGATATCGGATGGTTTCGCTTCGCCGTCGAATATGTCGGTGAACAGCTGTGCAATGGCTTTTCGGCGTTCAGGCGGCAACGGCGCGAAGGGAAGCGCGAGTTCTTCACCTGCAAAGCAAGAGCGACGGTCAGCAAGCAGAGCCCAGGAGATATTGATGGGCCATGGCGTCATATCCGCGAATAGCCCCGGATTGCTGGCGAGCCGGGCCTCCGGCGGCACATGCTGTCGCACCGCTGCCCACATCGCCGGCGCACGGGCGAAAGCAGCGGCCGAAGGCGATGGTTCGCCCCGGGCATTGCCGTCAAGAATGGAAAGGCCCGCCGGCAGACTTGCCGCGAAGACAGCGAATGCGCCGAGTAAAGCAAGAAGGATGCGTTGTTCCATAAGTTGCGCAAGGCCGGCGGCAGCCGCTGCGGTCAGAACAATCAAGCCAGGCAGAACGGCGCGCCAGCCGAGATCATTATTTTCGCCGACCGTGCTGACTAGCAGCCAGCTGGCCACGAGACTCACGAGGGCGACTATCAAGATGGCGCGGCTTTCGACACGATGATGAGCATCGCCGGTCCGGCCGATACGGTACAGTATCACCAATATGCCAGCGACATAAATGAGCGGGAATTCGACAACCAGCAGCACCAGCCAGTAGGCGGGCAGATCGAGAAGCCGGCCGTAGAGGCCGGGAAACATCGGGCCGAGCACAGCATAGGCTTTGAATGCGATCGGATTGGTACCGCCGCGCTCCAGAGCGGCGTGATACTGCGAAAGAAGCAGTGGCGATGCAAAAGCAAGGGCAACAAGGCCAGAAATTCCCACCGCGATCACAAGGCGTGCACGGAAGTCGGCCGGGTTGGTATGCAGGAGGAGGAGCGGAAGGAGGGCAACCGCCGTCAGCAGGAGGACAACGCCGCCAACCCAGAACGAGCTTTGAAAGGCCGCGGCCATGATCAGGCCCAGCACGAGGCAGGTCCGTATGTCGGGTTGGCCAGAAAGGCGCAGACTCGTCAGAATGGCAATGACTAAGCTGCCGGCGGATGCGACGTGATGCGGGCTCCAACTCGCCTGAAACAGCCAGCCAGCCAATCCCGTAGCGGGTGCGAGCCATTGGTAGAGCCCATCGCCAGCGATGTACTCCAGCAACGGACGCAGCGAGCCGGTGGCGCAGAGGGAAAGCGCGAAAAACGGTGCCAGTCGCGAGCCGCCGAGCCGCTGCGCGAGTCCCGCCATCAGCAGCGCAGTCGAGAAGGCGGTGAACCAGCTCGCTGCCGCATCCGCTTCCCAGCCAGTCGCCCCGGTGAGATAGGCGATCTGCGCGGCTCCGAAATGCCACAGATAGTAATAGGAGATTTCCGCTGGCTGTCCGACCGGACCGTAGAATGGGTTGACCGGTGGGACCCCGGCTCGCAGCATCTCATCGATCAGGGCTATCTTGGCATGATCGAATATGGCGGCAGCGAGGCGCATGCCGTCGGAGTCGATCTTCGGCAGCACCGCCAAAGCCGGCACCACGGCGAGGGCGGCGGCAATCGGGACGATCCACCAGGATGCAGACGATTCATCCTTCGCCTCGTTGCGAGCAGAGGCGGGTATCAGGGCCAGCGTTACGATCAGTATGAGACTGCCAAGGCTTGCAGTGGCGGACAGGCCGACCGCCTGGGCCAGAGCCAGTGCCAGCGCATTCTGTACTGCCCAGCCGAGCGCTGGCGCCATCGGAAGGGCGAGGGCGCGACCGAAGCCGAGCCGCAGGGCCAGCGGATAGCCGGCTGCAGTCCAGAGCGCGAGGCCGAGACCGGCCGCGAGTGAAGCGGTGGCAAGGGAAAACATCGCTTATCGGTTTCTGTCGGCATGCCGATGGAACGGCGATGCCGTCACAGCCCGCTGAACCAGTTGAAGCCCTGCTTTTCCCAAAACCCCTCTTGATAGACGTTTGTCACTTCGATAGCGCGGATCCATTTGAGATTCTTGAAGCCGAGTTTAACAGCCGTGCGCAGGCGCAAGGGGAAACCGAAGGGGTCGGTGATCGGCTCGCCGGCATATTTGGTCGCGAGAATGGTTTGCGGGTGCAAGGCCGAGGCCATGTCGATGACTTCAAGATAATCGTCATGACCATGAAATGCGACATATTTCGCTGTCAGGTCCGCCCCGACGCGGGTCAGGAACTGCTTGAGGTTCGGCCCGGACCACTGGCCGATATAGTCCCAGCCTTCCACGCAAATATGCTTGATGATCTCTTCTTGCTCGGGCAGGGCGTAGATCTGCTCCAGCGTCCAGGGCCGTTTGTTGGCGACGAGGCCGGCCAGCTCGAGCTTCCAGCCGGTGATGTCTACCGGCCGTACATTCTCGATCTCGTAATAGGCGTTGAAGCGCGGAGGCTTGACCACTTGGCTGGCCGAATAAGTCGGCGCTAGCTTGTTGGGATTGAAGATCGCGGCCTGAACACGGTCGTTGAAGGCAGAAATGGTTCGTAGCACGCTTTGCACCTGCGATTGTTCGGCGACGTCGCAGCCAGAAAGCATGGACAGTGCACCAAGGCTGACAGCTCCGCGCAGGATTTTGCGGCGACTGATCTCTTTGATCAGAACGCGGTTCTCGGTTAGGACCGCTTGATCGGGACCGCGGCGCGGCTGGAACAGTGACGTCGGGCGTTTCTGCGACATGGGGGTATCCGTCACGAATGAGGCGTATGGTCGGGAACGGCGGTATCGATACGAGGACCACCGGTAAGCATGGCCAGCAGGGTCTGCGGCACCAGAAGCGCAAGCACGACATGCACCACCAGGAACAGGCAGATGGCGGTCATCCCGAAGAAATGGGCGAGCCGCGCACCTTGGAAGTCGCCGAACGGCGTTACCAGGAACGAAAACTGCACCGGTTTCCAGATTGCGAGGCCGGTAATCACTTGCAGAACGATGATCGCCATGACGCCGACATAGAGCGTCTTCTGCACCGCGTTATACTGAGTAAGGTCGGCATGCGGCAGTCGGAAGGTGAGGGCGGCGAGGACCTCCCGGAGCACGGCTCGCGGGTGGATAGGCCATAGCAGCCGGCGGAAACGTCCAGATATCAGGCCGTAACCGAGATAACCCAGCCCGTTCAGCATCAAAACCCACATGCCGAAGAAATGCCACTGCAAGCCGTGCTGCGCCCATGGTCCAAGCGTGATGGCATCTGCAAAGTGCAGGAATCCGAAGATGACCTCGTCGTTATAAATCTTCCACCCGCTCATGATCATGATGATCATGGCGATTGCATTGGTCCAATGCATCACCCGTATCAAGATGGGATGCATTCTCTTCGATGTGATCATTGTCCAACCCTCTCGTAAATGAGTGCCGCTCGGAATTCATCACTCTTGATGCGGATATGCCGCGATATGGTCAGCGACGTGAGATTGCGATGCGGATGGTCTCGTCAGCCGGGATTGGCATGCCTTCGCTGTCCGTCCAGGTCGGCAGAGCCGGGAATTCCTCGCGCGGGATATCAAGCACGTTCAGATGCCTGGCAAGAATCGCGACGGTTTCGATCGGTACGCCGACGGCCCGGCTGCCAAAGCCGAAGAATCCGCCGTAGGACATTACCAGTACGATCTGGCCATTCGGAGTACGCACCACCTCTCGGACGTAACCGAGAACGCGGTCGTCATAATCCTGCATCGGCAGGCCGATCAGGTCTCCGACCCGTACCTTCTGCGGAAAGCGGCGTTTCATCCGTTCCTGTGGTGTCAGGCCATTGGCCTCCGGCATGGGCTGAGTATGTGCCCCGCCTTCGGTGCGCATCGGCTTGGGTTCATCGGCCCATGCAGTACTCACCGCCAGACTTCCGAGCAAAATAATGCAAAAGATCAGTTTCATGGCCTGATGCCCATCGTTGACGGGTGATGCGAACAGACCGACGCAGGAGCCCCTGGCAAACAAGCGTGCAATCGCAGTGAGATATGCATCCAGTTTTCTCCGCCTTGCGTGTGGGACGACAGCGGCGGATGCCGCGCCATTTGTGTCCCCGCAATAGCGGCTACGTGCCGGCGCAAGGATTTGTTACGTGCTCACGGATCCGTGAGGTGAATTTCCCCGGCAGGCAGACCAGGTCGCGAGCCATGCACGTCTCGCATGCCCGGTACCGGATTGACCGAAAACTCCTTCATCGAATGAAAAATGGAAAATTGCGTGCTGCGCTGTAACGAAGCCCGCGAGGGCTGCGTATAGACCGATGACACGGTCCCCGGAACCTGCCTGGGCGGGTCGTTCTGTTCCCCTGAAACAGGTTGATCGTGAACCCATGGACGACCGCCCGACCAGTCCTCCCACGCTACGCACCATTGCTGCACGGGCGCTCGGCGGGGGGTGGGCGTCCCCGACCGCTCTGACACCGGCGATCGACATGAGTGCGACCTACACGCGCGGTGCCGACAATGGCTATAACGCCGGCCCTGTCTACGGCCGCAAGGACAACGCTTCGGTACAGCAGGCCGAGCGGCAGCTCGCCGAGCTTGAGCATGCCCGCGAAGCCTTGCTGTTCGGTTCCGGCATGGCGGCGGCAATCGCTGTTTTCATGGCGCTGCGTCCGACCCATATCGTCGCCCCAAAGGCAATGTATTGGGGTCTGCATCTGTGGCTGGAACGCTTCGGCCGCAATTTCCACGACGTCACCTTCGTCGATATGTCGCGGCTTGAGGACGTGCGTGCGGCGATCTGTCCTGGTCGGACCGGCCTTGTCTGGATCGAGACGCCGAGCAATCCATTGTGGACGCTCACGGATATCACCGCGGTCGCCGATCTCGCTCACCGGGCTGGGGCGCTGCTCTGTGCAGATTCTACCGTGGCTACACCGGTGCTCACCAAGCCACTCGACTTGGGTGCTGACATCGTTATGCACTCGGCGACCAAATACCTCAATGGTCACTCCGATGTCGTTGCCGGCGCGCTTGCCACGGCCGACGTCTCGGAACTGTGGTTGCGCATCAAGGAGATGCGCGACCAGAACGGTGCAGTGCCGGGTGCCTTCGATGCCTGGCTGCTAATGCGCGGTCTGCGCACGCTCGATCTCAGACTGCGTGAGCAGAGCCGCAGCGCCGCCCTGATCGCCGAGCGTCTGGCCGGGCATCCGGCTATTGCGACGGTACTTTACCCTGGTCTCTCCAGCCATCCTGGCCACGCTGTGGCACTTCGGCAGATGCCGGATGGCTTCGGTGGCATCCTGTCGGTGCGTGTTCGGGGCGGTAGCCGCGCCGCAGTGGCCGTGGCGGCGCAGGTGCAGCTCTGGCGGCGCGCGACGTCCTTTGGCGGCATTGAGAGCCTCATAGAACATCGTGCGTCGATAGAGGGTGAGGGTTCGCCCTGTCCTGAAGACCTGCTGCGACTCTCGGTGGGGCTCGAAGACCCCGGCGATCTTTGCCGCGATTTACTCCAGTCTCTCAATCTTCTGGCGTGACAACAAAAACGAGGGCCACCCCATGAACACGATCGCCGTCGCAGTCATCTGCAAGACACCTGCCCCGGGCAAGTCGAAGACGCGGCTTTCGCCGCCGCTGAATCCGGACGAATGCGCCGCGATCTCCGCCTGCTTCATCGCGGATCTCACCACCACCATTGCGCAGGTTGCCGAGGCGGGGGATGCCGAGGGCTATGCGGTCTACACGCCAGTGGGTAGCGAAGAGGCGCTGAAGCGGCTGTTGCCGCAGCACTTCGGCCTGGTGGCGCAAGGCGAGGGCGATCTCGGTGCCCGGCTGCATAAGGGAATTGCCGATCTCCTAGCCTCCGGCCATACCGGAGCCATGCTGATCAATTCGGATAGTCCTACGTTGCCGGCGGCCATCTTGCGGATGGCGGTTGAAGCGCTGAAGGGAGGTGATCGGGTGGTCCTGAGTCCGGCGGCCGATGGCGGTTACACGTTGATCGGTCTCACGCACCCCCATGCACACCTGTTCATGGATATTCCCTGGAGCACCGCCGATGTTTATCGCCTGACGCTGGAGCGGGCGCAGGAGATCGGCCTGCCGGTGGTCGAACTGCCGGGCTGGTACGATGTCGATGATGCGACCTCCTATGCCTGGCTCGAACAGGAGATCGACGGCATGCCGCCCGCCTTTGCCATGCCGGGAGTGGCGGGCGCGCCGGCGCTGCATACTGTCGCTTTCGTGCGTGGGCGCCGCCGCACCGGGAAGGCCGCATGAACATCCGGCCCAGTCTTTCCGCCGTTACGGTCATCGTTCCCTGCCTCGACGAAGAGGAAGCGATCGGCGAGGTTGTACGCGACGTGCTTGCCGAGGGTGTTGGTGAAGTGATCGTCGTGGACAACGGGTCGCGTGACCGGACGGCGGAGCGGGCCGCTGCGGCGGGCGCAAGGGTCGTGCGCGAGTCGCGGCGCGGGTATGGCCGTGCTTGCGCCGCCGGTCTGGCCGCCGTCGGACCCGGCTGCGAAATCGTGTGCTATCTGGACGGCGACGGCAGCGACGTGCCGGCCTTCATTCCGGCCATTGTGGCACCGGTCGCTGCCGGCCAGGCCGATTTCGTGATGGGCTCACGGCTGCGCGGCCGACGCGAGGCGGGCTCGATGACGCCCCAGCAGATCGTCGCCGGATACGTGGCGGGCGTGCTGTTGCGCATCATTTATGGCGTGCGCTTCACCGACATGTCGCCCCTGCGGGCAATGCGGCGCGACCGCCTTGCCGAACTCGGCATGAGGGAGACCACTTATGGTTGGAATCTCGAAATGCAAATGCGGGTCGCGGGCACAGGGTTGCGATACATCGAGCTTCCGGTCGATCACCGTTGCCGGCGAGGCGGCGTGTCGAAGGTGTCGGGCAATCTCAAGGCCGGTGTTGCCGCCGCCTTTAAGATCGCGACCACCTTTCTGCGCCTTGCCCGCGCACAGCGCGCGATGGGTGGCAAATCTGCGGCCGAGCCTTCCGCCTCGCGGAATCGCTGAAAGGAGTAGTGCATGCGCATCCTCGTCACCGGCGGAGCCGGCTTCATCGGCCGCCATGTCCTGACCGAACTTCTGGCCCATGGCCATGATGTGCGGGCTTTCGATTCGCTTCGCCCGGATGTCCATCACGACACACGCGGCTGGCAGGCCCTGGATGGCGTCGAGACGCTCGTCGGCGATGTCCGCGATCCAGCTCTGGTTGCACGTGCGGTTGCTGGCGTCGAAGCAGTGATTCATCTCGCCGCCAAGGTCGGTCTCGGCGTAGACATCGCCGACCTGCCCGACTATGCCTCGTCCAACGACGTTGGCACCGCCGAGCTTCTGGTCGCGATGGCGAAGGAGAATATTCAGCGCCTCACGCTGGCGAGTTCGATGGTTGTCTATGGCGAAGGTTTCGCGACCTGTCCGGAACATGGCGCAGTGCGGCCCGCGCCACGTCGGGAGAACGCCCTCGCCACAGGGCAGTTCGAGCCGCCCTGTCCATATTGCGGACGGTCTCTCGCAAGCCGCTTGGTTGGTGAAGACACGCCGCCGGATCCACGCAATGCCTATGCCACCAGCAAATTGGCGCAGGAATACTATGCTGCCAACTGGGCGCGCGCGACCGGCGGGACCGTGGCGATGATGCGATATCACAATGTCTACGGTCCTGGCATGCCGCGCGACACACCCTATGCAGGCGTGGCTTCGATCTTCACCTCGGCACTTCGGCGCGGCGAGGCGCCACGGGTATTCGAGGATGGCCGGCAGCGGCGCGACTTCATCCATGTCGGTGACGTGGCCGCGGCAACCGTGCTGGCCTGCGAGCGGCAGGCCGAAGGCGTCGCAGCTTACAATGTCGGTTCCGGTACACCCCGCACGGTAGGTGAAATGGCTGTGGCGCTAGCCCGCGCTCTCAACGGCCCGGAGCCCGTGATTACCGGCCAATACCGACTTGGCGACGTTCGCCACATCACGGCAGATTCTGCCAGGCTGAGGCGGGACTTCGGCTGGCAACCGCGCGTCGCCTTCGAGGATGGCATGGCGGAGCTCGCTGGTCTCGATCCACGCGCCCCGGTCACGTCACCGGCGAAGCCCGGCCCACTCGCAAGCCCGTTGGTCGGCGCGGGAGGAGATCGTTCATGAGCGGGATGATGGTCATTGGGCTCATCCTGATAAGCGTCGGTCTGAATGCTCTGGCGCAGATTTTGCTGCGGCTTGGGGCTCAGTCTGTCTCTTCCCCCGGACCTGGCCCATCTGCATTGGCCACGCTGGTATTTCAGCCGCCGGTACTGGGAGGACTTGTCTGCTACGGCGGCAGTCTACTGCTATGGCTTTATGTGCTCGGGCGAGTGGAGGTCTCCTTCGCATACCCGTTTCTGGCGCTCGGCTTCGTGCTGGTCGCGCTCGCCGGGTGGCTGTGGCTCGGTGAGACCATGCCGCCGGCTCGCGTGGCCGGAATCGGCATTATTGTCGCCGGGGTTCTGGTATTGGCGCGCAGTTAGAACCGCCTGTGCCTCGCTCAATCTGGTCGGCCCAAAGACCTCACGCCAGAAAGCGGAAGGTCACTTCAAAACGGAGCGGGATCTGTAAGTAGACTCGCTGCAGCGCATCTTGGAAGTTCGGGAATGCGACGGAGGCTGAGCTTTGACAACGGACAATCTCATAGAGCTTCTGGTACGAGATGCACGTCCGATTTGGTCATTCCGTCGTGTATTCTGGCTCGCGACGATTTGTGGATTGATCGTTACCAGTGTGCTGTTTTCCTTATTTATCGGCATCCGGCCGGATTTCGCCGCGGCTGGGCGCACCGGACAATTTCTCCTCAAATTTTGTGTGACGATACCACTCGCGATCGGCACGTCCGGCCTCGTTCTGGCATTGGCAACCCCCGGTGCGCGATGCGGGATCTGGTATTCGGTAATTGCCTTTGCGATTGCACTTCTACTTGGCGCAGACGTGGTGGAGATGTCGGCATTGGCGCCCGATGTGTGGAAGGAGAAAATGCTGGGGCATAACGCCTGGTTCTGCCTCACATTCATCCCGCTACTGTCGATCGGTCCATTCGCATTATTTCTGTGCGTATTGCAGTTCGGAGCTCCGAAGGATCCCGGTTTGGCAGGTGCTTTCTGCGGGTTGGCGGCGTCAGCAATCGCTGCAATCTTCTATGCGGCCAACTGCGACGATGATAGCCCGCTTTTTGTCCAACTTTGGTACCCTCTGGCAATGCTGCCGACCGTCGTTGCCGGCTGGCTCTATGGCCGTCGCTATATTTCCTGGTGAGCGCGGGAGCCGAGCTGGGAAGCATCTCCAGGGGGGCCGTCGAGCTGGGGATGACCCAGTCGGCCCTGTCCAAGGCGTCGCGCCGGGTCGAAGAAGAATGCGGCGCCACTCTGCTGGCCAGCTTGCCCAGGCGCGCTGAAGCCTGATGTCCCGAAGCTGCTCCGTATCCGGGGATTCATGGGAATTATTCAGAACACGGTAAAGCAGCGGGAAGCCACCATTTAGGCCTGCGGACAAAGACTGCTTGCTGCTAATCCGCGCCTCGGGGGAAGTTCTCAAAATTCATGGTCATTTTGCCGGGTCTTCTCAGGAAAGATGAGTATTTCTTCTCAATATTCCTGGTCCTATCGGTCTGAATCGGTCGTTTTCTTCTCAATTAACCTGAGATCCGACAGCCGGCTACCGGCTTTTGAGAATTCCCCAGCTTATTTGAGAATCGGTAAGTCCTGTGCGTCGCGCTTGGCGCGGGGGCACGCTGTGCAGTGGGCGCAAATGTCAGGCGCCCGTATTGTCCATATCTTTATGGCGTACCGCGCCTATATGAATTCCGATCTCTACAAAATGGAATGCAGGCGGCTGACAGATTGTGACCCGCCTGTCCCTCTGCACCTGTCTTTCTGTGCCAGGGCCCGCTCGGGCCTGGCGGCGGTCACGCGCTGTGCCGGATGTCCATCTGATCGATCCGCAAGCGATCGACGGAGTCCCGTTTTCTGACTCGGTGAGCGCGCGCATACGCGGCGCTGCGCAAAAGAGGTAGGCCGCAGGAAGTATTTCGCATCGAGATGCTGCGCCCATAGCCGTGCGGCTTATTGCCGTGTGGTCGACCCGACTAAACTGAATCATCGCCTTCGGTTCCGTGAACTCGAAGAGGCCGTGAAGATCCGCGCGGAAGTTTTGGTGAAAAACACAGGGAATTGAATGTCCGCCCGTCGGCGTGTGCTGGTCGCTTCGCGAAAGTCAGATTTCGCCGCGACCCTGCATCGTGAAGTGAGTCGTCTGCCCGAATGGCAGCTGATTGGTATTATCGATCAGCGGGCCGAGGATGTGTTCGAGCAGACCTGCGCGATGGCCGATGTCGTGCTAATCGATGCCGATGATCTGGTCTGGCTCTGGAGCAACAGGCGGGAAGCCACCGAAAAAACGCTGAAAACCCTGCGTGTTGTGGCGATTCTGAGCGACAAGCAAATTCTTGATGTAGTGCCGCGCCTGCCGCTGAACAGTGGCCTGCTGTTCAGGGCGCCGCATGGAGACGTGCCGTTCGATACGCTGGAAATAGCACTCAAAGGATACATGTCGGTTCGTGAGCCGCTGTTTGACCGCATAAAGCAGAACCGTTTGCGGCTCGACATCGTTGCCGGTTTTTCCCCCGAAGAACTGCTCATCCTGGCCTATATCGGCAATGGCCTGTCCAACCGGCAGATCGCCAAGATCAGCGGACTGGTGGAGAATCGGGTCAAGACGGTGGTCTATCTGGTGACTCATAAACTGCGGATGGAAAACCGGACGGCCGTGGCCATGTTCGTGGTTTCAAACAGGCTGTCAGATGGGAATTCGGGCTAATATACCTCTAAAGTAGCAGCGGTAATGCGGCCACTCCCTGCGCGCGGTCTTGCAACCGCTTTGAGTCGAAAGCTGGGTTCAGCGCCTGTCAAATCAACCACCACGTTCATTGTTCACTCTCAAAGGGGCATCAAACGGGGTGCCGGCGCCGCTCCCAGCTCAAACGTTAAAGTAACGATCTGCCAATATCTTCGCGTGCGACTTGATTGTGCGCCGTATCGTTCCCATCTGTATGACTGTCGATAGATGGCCGGACGACTCCGCCTTCCGCTGATTTTTATCAGCGCCATGCAGACATCTTCTTTCCTGAACATGCGATGTCGATGACGCCGGACAGGCGCGCCCCTCTATTTTGAAAGGGTTTCCTTATGACGACGGGAACCGTGAAATGGTTTAACGCCAACAAGGGCTTCGGCTTCATTGCACCCGACGAAGGTGGAAATGACGCCTTTGTTCACATCAGCGCGGTTGAACGCGCCGGCATGAACGATCTGCGCGAAGGCCAGAAACTGGGCTTTGAGCTGGTGGCCGACCGCAAAAGCGGCAAAATGTCAGCCGATAATCTCAAGGCTATTGACTGAGATGACTGATCTGGCGGGATGTACAAGCGGCCCACCAGGCTTCAGCGTCATGAAATACACGGCCCATGGGCCCCGCACCTGATCTAGGTGACGGGGCCTTTTCATTTTCAGCCCGGCCGCATCCGCGGATTGGGCAGCATAGGAGGTCATCATGGCCAAGTCGCAAAAGCGCAGTAACCGCGAAGCCAAGAAGCCGAAGAAGGCCGCTGTCGCCGCCGTGGTCGAGTCCACTCCGATGAAGGGGCTGATGGCCTCGGCCTCGCCGGCGAAGAAAAAGAAATGAAGGTGCCCACACAAGCCATGACGTCGGCTCGTACGGCCAGTCCGTAAGGCGACATCATGCGCTATCTCGGTAGTCTGCATGGCCGGGCAACGCTCGCATGCGGGATAGAGGTGTTCGGGCAGGCCGATTATGACTTCGACGGATTTGTCGGACCGGCCGGCCAGGTCATGGCCAACGGCGAAATCCGGATGCCACCGGAGATTCTGCGCAGCCTGTTCGGCCGCCGGGATTTGCAGTTGCTGATGAAGGACGGGCGTATCGTCAGCCTGCGGTTCAGCGAGCGCAAACTGACACCCGACGGCGATGCGGCCCATGTCGATATCGCCGGTGATCTTCCGCCGGCAGCCGACTGGCGCCAGTAACACGGATTATCCAGGGCTTTGCATGTGGCGACAGCGCCGGTGCGAAGTGGAAAGGCGTTCATGATCGCGATACTTCGTCAAATGTTCAGGCGTCGATCATTGCCATGGCATGACACAGCGCCAGTCAGGGAGGAGCTGTTCGGCATCGAACGGCTGGAGCAACATGCCGAGAGTCTTGCCCTTGCCCAGCAGATAACGGACAGACCGCCTGCCGTTCTGTCCCTGCGTATCCGGCTGGATGACAATGCCCGCGTCCTGCTGGCGGCATACCGGGCTGATGCCGCCGAGCTGGAAAAAGGCGGCGATGTCGTTCCGGCCGCGGAATGGCTGCTCGACAACTATCACCTGGTCGAGGAACAGATTCGCGAAATCCGCGACGATCTGCCGCCGGGCTATTATCGCCAGCTGCCGAAACTGGCAGAGGGGCCATTTGCTGGATATCCCAGGGTATTCGGTCTCGCCTGGGCCTTTGTTGCCCATACAGACAGCCATTTCGATCCAGACACCTTGCGGCGCTTCATTGCGGCCTATCAGCGGGTACAGCCCCTGACCATCGGCGAACTTTGGGCTGTCGCCATCACACTCCGTATCGTCCTGATCGAAAACCTGCGCCGACTGGCCGACCAGATCACGATGGGCCGCGAAACCCGGGCGAGTGCCGATGCGCTGGCCGACCGCCTGCTCGACCCCGCAAGGCTTCGGTCGGCGCTGGAAGCGGATCTGTCGGCGCAGCCGCCTGAGCCATTGTCGGAACGGTTCGCGGCCCAGCTCGCCAAGCGGCTGCGCGATCAGGACCCGAGGGCAATGCCGGCTCTGGGATGGCTGGAACGCCGCCTGGAAGAGCAAGACGTCACGATCGGTGATGTCGTCCAGCATGCCCAACAGAGGCAGGGCGCATCCAATCTCACGGTGCGCAATGTCATCACCAGCATGCGGCTGATCTCGGATATCGACTGGGCCGATCTGGTGGAAAGTGTCAGCCTGGTCGATCACCGGCTGCGGGCCGCCAGCGATTTCGCCGCGATGGATTTCTCGACCCGCGACCTCTACCGGAAGGCCATCGAGCAGCTGGCTCGCGGCTCCGCCTGTTCGGAACTCGAGGTTGTCGAGCATACCTTGAGGGCGGCACGGCTTGCGGAAGACAATGCGGTCGATCTGGCGCAGGCCGAACGCATGGGCGATCCCGGTTATCATCTGATCGCCGAGGGGCGGCAGGCGCTGGAACGGACGATCGGATTCAGGCCATCGCCGCGCCTCTGGGTCGGCCGCTTGAATACCCGTCTTGGCATTCCCGGCTACCTCGGCGCGCTGTTGCTGGTCACCGGCCTGCTGCTCGGCCTTGCCGCACTGGCCATAGGGGTGCCCCGCCTAGATGCCGGCTGGATAGCGTTCTTCCTGGCTGCCGGATTCCTGCCCGCCTCCGAAGTGGCAACAGCGTTGGTCAACCGGGCGGTTATCTGGAGTGCCAGTGCCGTGGCATTGCCTGGGCTGGAACTCAAGGCCGGCATTCCGGCATCGTTGCGCACACTGGTGGCCGTGCCGATCCTGCTGGTCGATGAAGCGAATCTACTGGAACAGATCGAACGCCTGGAGGTCCATTATCTTTCGGGTGTCAGCGGCGACCTGTATTTCGCACTTCTGTCAGATGGCGCAGATGCCAATGAAGAAATGCTGGAAAGCGATACGCATCTTCTGGCCATCGCCGCAGTTGCCATTGCCGACCTGAATCGCCGGCACGGGCCGGGGCCGGGCGGCGTGCGGTTCCATCTTCTGCATCGCCGCCGTGCCGTGAATGCGAGTGAAAGCACCTGGATGGGATGGGAGCGCAAGCGCGGCAAGCTGCATGAGTTGAACCGGCTGCTGCGCGGGGCAACCGACACCACATTCATGCCCGTGGCGGGTAAGGCTTCGCAGTTGCCGGATGATGTGCGGTATGTCATCACCCTCGATGCTGACACCCGACTGCCGCGGGATGCCGCCATCCGCCTGATTGGCAAGATGGCGCATCCGCTGAACCGACCCAGGTTCAGCGCCGACGAGCAGCGCATTGTCAGCGGATACGGGATACTGCAGCCGCGCGTTACACCCTCGCTGCCGGTCAGTAGCGAAGGATCGCTCTATCAGCGGATATTCTCCAGCCCTGGCGGGATAGATCCCTATGCTGCTGCCGCATCCGATGTGTACCAAGATCTGTTTGGGGAGGGCTCTTATACCGGTAAGGGCATCTACGATGTTGATGCCTTCGAGGCAGCCTTGGCTGGCCGTATTCCTGAAAACCGGGTCCTCAGTCATGATCTGCTAGAAGGGATATATGCACGTTCCGGTCTGGCTTCCGACATCGAGGTGATTGAGGATTTCCCGTCCCGCTACGATGTTGTCGCCTTGCGCCAGCATCGATGGACCCGTGGCGACTGGCAGCTGTTGCCGTGGATAGCGGCCCCGCGCCGCGGGCATCTGGCGGTACCGGCGCTTGGGCGTTGGAAGATGCTCGATAATCTACGGCGCTCGTTGCTGGGTCCCTTTACGCTGCTGCTTCTGGGCCTGTGCTGGCTGCTGCCGCCACCGTCCATTCTGCCGGGGCTTTTGCTGACGCTTGCGACCATCGCCGTGCCGGCCTTTTTGCCGGCCGCCTTTTCGCTTCTGCCGCCCCGCTCCGGAATCCGCCTGCGCAATCATCTAGGCGCGCTGGCCGGCGATCTGCGGCTGGCAGTGATGCAGACGCTGCTGTCGGTTGCCTTCCTTCCCGATCTGGCCTGGCGCATGGGCGATGCGATTGTCAGGACCCTGGTCCGGCTGTTTGTGACGCGTCGCCAGCTTCTGGAATGGACGACGGCGGCGGTATCGGCGGGCAGTCCGCGTCTGAATCTGCTCGGCTTTTCGAGAAAGATGTCCGGCGGGCTGGTCCTGACCGGACTGTTCATCGTCACCGCGATTGTTCTGGCGCCGTCGATCTGGCCATTCATTCTGCCGTTTGCGGCGCTATGGCTGGCGGCCCCGGCGCTGGCCTTGTGGGTCAGTCGCTCACCACCGGCGGCGCGCCGTCTGGTGGTTACGGAAAGTGAGGCGCGAGAGCTGCGTCTGATCGCACGCCGTACTTGGCGGTACTTTGAGGTCTTTGTCACGCCAGCGGAGAATATGCTGCCGCCTGACAATTTTCAGGAAGATCCCAGGCCGGTTCTCGCACACCGGACTTCGCCCACCAATATCGGGCTTTACCTGCTGTCTGCCGTGGTGGCCCGCGATTTCGGATGGGCCGGGACGGCAGAGACCGTTGAGCGGCTGGAAGCGACAGTGGCCACCCTCCAGCGGCTGCCGCGTTTCAAGGGTCATTTTTTTAACTGGTATGGCACGCAGGACCTTCGCGTCCTTGAACCAGCCTACATTTCATCCGTCGACAGCGGCAATCTGGCCGGCCACCTGATCGCTTTGGCGAATGCCTGTGAAGAGTGGGTGGATGCTGGTGTGGCACCAGCGGTTCGTTCCGGAATGACCGACACCCTGCTGCTGGCGCGCGCGGCGCTTGGGGTTTTACCTGTCGGCGGCGGGAAAGGCGGACAGGAAATAGAAACGCTGTTTGGCGAGATCGATGGCCATCTGAATGGTGCTCTGACCTCAGATGCAACCTATCCAGCGCTAAAGAGATTATCCGAAAAAGCCGCCAAGTCCGCACTCGACCTCGTTTCGGGAAGCCGGCCAGGCATGTTCCAGGATTTAATGTTCTGGGTCGAGGCACTGCGGCGCGTCATCGCTGAGCACGAGCGCGACCGGCTGCAGCTGGCGGCTGCGCCGCATGGCCTGCATGGGCGGCTGCAGGCGATTGCGGCGACGGCCCGCGAAATGACCCTCGCCATGGATTTTTCATTCCTGCTTGATCCAGAGCGCAAGCTGCTGTCGATCGGTTATTCAATGCCGGATAATAGCCGCGATTCCAGCTGCTATGATCTCTTGGCATCCGAAGCGCGGCTGGCCAGTTTGTTTGCGATTGCCAAGGGCGATGTTGTCACCCAGCACTGGTTCCGACTTGGCCGCGCTTCAACGCCGCTGGGAAACGGCGCTGCATTGATTTCCTGGTCCGGGTCGATGTTCGAATACCTGATGCCGTCGCTGGTGATGCGGGCACCTGCCGGCAGCCTGCTCGAACGCACCAACACCCTGGTGGTGGATCGCCAGAAATCCTATGGGCGCACCTTGGGTATTCCTTGGGGTGTCTCCGAATCCGCCTATAACGCGCGCGATATGGAATTCACCTACCAGTATTCCAATTTCGGGGTGCCCGGCCTGGGCCTGAAGCGTGGGCTGGCCGAAAATGTAGTGATCGCACCCTATGCCACGGGTCTTGCCGCCATGGTGGATCCGCGTGGGGCCCTGCAGAATTTCGACCATCTTGAAAGGCTGGGAGGGAATGGGCGGTACGGGTTCTACGAAGCGCTCGATTTCACCCGATCCAGGCTGCCGGATAATACGGAAGTCGCCGTGGTGCATAGCTTCATGGCGCATCACCAGGGCATGACTATCGTCGGCATAGCGAATGTGCTGCATGACGGGGCAATGCGGAGCCGCTTCCATCGCGAACCGATGATACAGGCCAGCGAATTGCTGCTGCAGGAGCGCATGCCGCGAGGCATTGCCGTAGCGCATCCGCGCGCCGAGGAGGTAAAGGTCGCCGCAACCAAGGCCCGGACTGAAGGGGCGACAGCACGCCACCTCACCGGAAGGACCGAAGGGGCACCGGTAACGCATATACTGTCGAATGGCCGCTACGCCGTGATGTTGACCGCGACAGGCGCGGGCTACAGCCGCTGGCGCGATATTGCCGTGACGCGCTGGCATGAGGACGTGACGCGCGACGACTGGGGGACATTCATATTCCTGCGAGATGTTACCAGCGGGAAGATCTGGTCGGCCGCGGCAAAGCCGGTGGGTGTCGGCGGTGATGGCAATGAAGTTATTTTCGCCGAGAACTGTGCCGAGTATATCTGCCGCGGCGAATCTCTGGTCACTACCATGGATGTTCTGGTGTCCGGTGAGGATGACGGAGAGGTTCGTCGCATATCGCTGACCAACAGCGGTCGTCGGGCGCGCGAGATCGATATCACCTCCTATGCCGAGCTGGTGCTCGCGATGCCGGCGGCTGACGGCGCCCATCCTGCTTTTTCCAAGATGTTCGTGCAGACAGAGTATCTTGCCGAATTCGGCGCGCTGGTCGCGACGCGACGCCGGCGCGCACCGGATGAAGTCGAGGTCTGGGCCGCCCATTTTGCAGTGGTGGAAGGAGAGGTCTCGGCCGATCCGCAATACGAATCCGATCGTGCGCGTTTCATCGGCAGGAGCCGGACCATCAGGACTGCCGCCGCCATGACAGGGGAGGCCGCGCTCACCAATACGGTGGGCACTGTCCTGGATCCGATCTTTGCGCTCAGGCATCGCGTGTTGGTTGCGCCCGGCGGCGTTGCACGTCTTGCCTTCTGGACGCTGGTCGCATCGTCGCGGGCCGATCTTCTGGACCTGATCGACAAGCATCACGACCGAAGTGCCTTTGACCGCGCCAAGACGCTGGCCTGGACCCAGGCCCAGGTCCAGCTGCGACATCTCGATATCGAAATGGAGGAAGCCGCAGACTTCCAACGCCTGGCGGCACCCATCCTCTATGCCGATCCGCGCTTCCGCGCACCTGCCGATGCGATCCTGCGGGGCGCCGGCCCGCAGTCGGGTTTGTGGCCACAGGGCATTTCCGGCGATTGCCCCATCGTCCTGTTGCGGATTGACGAGATCGAGGATATTGCCCAGGTGCGACAGTTGCTGCGGGCTCATGAATACTGGCGCATGAAACGCCTCAGTGTGGATCTTGTCATCGTCAACGAGCGCGCGTCTTCCTATACGCAAGACTTGCAGATCGCCATTGAAATCGCCGTGCGCAGCAGCCAGGCTCGCCAGCGTTTTGGCGGGGAGATGGCGCGTGGATCGGTTTATCCGCTGCGGGCCGACCTAATCAGCGGTGAGATCCGGGCCTTGCTGCAGTCGGTTGCTCGTGTGGCTCTCATTGCCCATCGGGGATCTATTGCAGACCAGCTTGCCCGTCTGCCTGTTGCGGTGGTGACCACGCCCATCGTTGCACCGGGTGGGACTCTGCAGGCCGATATATTTCCTGGATCGGCGTCGGCACCTGCACTTGAATTCTTCAATGGCCTGGGCGGATTCGACAAGGATGGCCGGGAATATGTGACGATTCTCAATGCCAGGCAGGTCACGCCAGCGCCGTGGATCAATGTGATCGCCAATCCGTCTTTCGGTTTCCAGGTCTCGACGGAGGGCAGCGGCTACACCTGGGCGGAAAACAGCCGCGAGAACCAGATCACAGCCTGGTCGAACGATCCGGTCCGCGATCCGGCCGGAGAGACCCTGTATATCCGCGACGAGGTCAGCGGCGAACTCTGGACAGCCACGGCGCAGCCAATCCGGGATGGCGGTGTTTATACGGCGCGCCACGGCTATGGCTACAGCCGCTTCGAGCATGAGGCGAATGGCATCGCGCTCGACTTGCTGCAGTATGTTCCGCTTGCCGATCCGATCAAGATCTCGCGCCTGACCATTCGGAATCTGTCAGGTCGGCCGCGGCGGCTGTCCGTTACGGCCTATGCCGAATGGGTGCTGGGTACGGCGCGTGGTGTTTCCGGCCCGTTCATCATCACCGAGATCGACGAGGCAACAGGCGTGATGCTGGCACGTAATCCCTGGGGTGCGGCTTTCGCGGGCCGGGTTGCCTTCTCCGATCTGAGCGGCCAGCAGACCGCCTGGACTGCAGACCGTACGGAATTCCTGGGCCGCAACGGCTCAATTTCCGCACCTGCGGCGCTGACGGGGAAAGCGACGCTATCGGGTGCGACCGGTGCGGGCCTGGATCCCTGTGCGGCTCTGCAGGGGGTAGTGGAACTTGGCGTGGGAGAAGAGCGCGAAATCGTCTGGCTGCTCGGCCAATGTGGATCGGCCGACGAAGCACGGGCTTTGGTTTTGCGCTATCGCGAGGCCGATCTCGATGCCGTGCTGCTGGCGGTGACCGATCACTGGCAGGCACTGCTGGGTGCTGTGCAGGTCAGGACGCCGGATCGCGCGATGGACATCATGCTCAATGGCTGGCTGCTCTATCAGACGCTCGCCTGCCGCATCTGGGCGCGCTCGGCCTTCTATCAGGCCAGCGGCGCCTATGGCTTCCGCGACCAGCTCCAGGATGGCATGGCCCTGACCTTCGCCAAGCCTGACGAGACGCGTCGCCACCTGCTGCAGGCCGCCGCCCGGCAGTTCCCTGAGGGCGATGTGCAGCATTGGTGGTTGCCGCATTCGGGGCAAGGCGTGCGTACGCGGATATCCGACGACCGCGTCTGGCTGGCCTTTGCCACCGCCACCTATGTGGTGGCCTCGGGTGATGACGCCGTGCTCGATGAAACTGTGCCGTTTATCGAAGGGCCCGGTCTGGGTGTGGGGGAGCATGACGCCTTCTTCCAGCCGATGGTTGCTGATCAGTCCGCCTCGCTGTTCGAACATTGCGCGCGTGGCCTCGACCAGTGCCTGGCGCTGACCGGTCGGCTCGGCCTGCCCCTGATGGGGACTGGCGACTGGAATGACGGTATGAATCGCGTCGGGCAGGATGGTCAGGGCGAAAGCGTCTGGCTGGCCTGGCTGCTGCTGCGGACCATCGATCTTTTCGCACCCCTGGCACGGCAGCGTGATCCGGACCGGGTGGCTCGCTGGCAGGCCCATGCCGCCCATGTACGGGCGGCGCTCGAGCGGGAGGCCTGGGATGGCGCCTGGTATCGTCGCGCGACCTTCGATGACGGCGTCTGGCTCGGATCGAAGGACAGCCCGGAATGCCGGATCGATTCCATTGCGCAGTCCTGGGCGGTGTTATCCGGCGGCGCCGACCCGGCACGCGCTGTTACGGCGATGGCGTCGCTGAAGCGGCATCTGATCCGTGAGCAGGAAGGCCTAGCTTTACTGTTCACGCCGCCCTTTGACCGGACCCCGCTTGATCCGGGCTATATCAAGGGTTACCCGCCGGGCCTGCGTGAAAATGGCGGGCAGTACAGTCACGCCGCCATGTGGGCCATTCTGGCCTTCGCAAAACTGGGCGATGGCGCAGCAGCGATGGATCTGTTCGCTCTGCTCAACCCGATCAACCATGCCCGCACGCCTGACGATGCTGAGCGCTATAAGGTTGAGCCTTATGTGATTGCGGCCGACGTCTATTCCATGGCGCCTCATATCGGGCGCGGCGGATGGAGCTGGTACACCGGTGCGGCCGGCTGGATGTATCGGGCCGGCATAGAGGGTATCCTGGGCCTGCGCCGCGAAGGCGCCACGCTGATCGTCAATCCTTGCTTTCCGCCTGCATGGGCTGGCTTTGAAGCGACCGTATCAGTCGGATCAGGCCGCTACGACATCCGCGTCACCCAGTCATTGGTGGATGGCTGGGACAGCGCGCATGCCATCCTTGACGGTGTGCGGATTGAGCATGTTGGCAGGGGCTTCCAGGTCCCGCTGGATGGCGGTAAGCACAGCCTGCTGATTTCGATCTAAACGGATGGGATGTCTCAAATAAGAGCGTCAGTTATCAAGGTCTTCTCAAAAAGAGTATTAGCTCTTATCCAGTAAAGCTGGTTCAACTCGTTCGAATAGACTGATTTCTCAATTAATCTGAGATCTGACACCGATGTCATCATGTCGCCTTCCTGAGACTGACACGGTCGTCGACTACTATGGCATCGAGATTGAGATCAAGGTGGAACGGTCTGAGCTTCCGGAAAGACGTTGCCAGAATCTCTGATAATTCATTGCCAACGACTCGGGTCCGACTTGCTCGAATCAGGGCTAAAATTGCCAACTACACTGGTTTCCGCACAGCTGCTGCCGGCTACCGGTTTTTGAGAATTTCCCCAGCTCTTATGAGAAATCGGACCGGCGTGTCCGGCGACGCCAGCGAGAGCAGTGCGACCGGCTATCGGCGGCCGGCCACGGATTTCCTTATGTCCGCTTTATGAAAACGGCTCCAAAGCCTCATGGCGGCAATAGGCGGGGCGGCGCAACTCTTCTCCATCGACAATGTGAGAAGGAATACATGCGTGTCGTCCACCCCCAAGCGGCGCCGTTTCAACCTGGCGGCAGCCTATTCACCATCGACCATTGGTGACCTCGTCGCCGTCACGCCCACGATCCGCAGCGAAAGCATCGTCGTCATTGGCCGGGGCACGCTGCCATTCTTTCTGGCCTTTCTGGATCGCGGCTGCCGCAGCGCCGCGGAATTGCGCATCAGCACGGCCGCACCGGATGCCCAGCCCGCCGACCTGGCCTGGATCACAGGTATAGCCGAGCCAAAGGAATGCGACGCCGCCGTGCGAATGGCGCTGCGCCGGGTCGGTAAGACTGGCCGCATTGCCATCGATGCGACCGTACTGGTCGCCCGCAAAGGGCTGGCGCGACTGCTGCAGTATATGAAACGCCTCGGCCTGCAGGTCGACAGCACGCATTGCATCGGCACGCGTGTCGTCGTGCTGGCGCATGGGTGACGGCATGTCCCACCGCGAACGCCGTCTGCGGGGTTCCATCGTGGCGCTGGTCACGCCCTACCGGAAAGGCTGTGTCGATGCGGGCTGCCTGTCTGCCCTGATTGCGCGCCAGATCGAGCGCGGCACCAGTGCGATCCTGGTGGGGGGCAGCACCGGTGAGGGTGCCCTGCTGGCGGATGAGGAGCAGGCCCTGCTGGTCGAGACGGCGGCAGTCGTGGCTCGTCGGCGGGTGCCGGTGATGGCGGGCGTCGGGACGCCGTCCACCGAGCGCGCCGTCTTCCTTGCCCGGCAGGCGGAGCGGCAGGGCGCCGATATCCTGCTGGCCAGCGCGCCGCCTTACATCCGCCCGACGCAAGCCGGACTGGCCCTGCATGTTCAGGCGATCCATGATGCCGTACGCCTGCCGGTGCTGCTCTATGACGTGCCCTCGCGTACGGCCTGCCGTTTCGAAGATGACACGGTGGCGCGCCTCGCTGCGCTGCCGCGCGTGATCGGCATCAAGGACGCGACTGGCGATCTGTCACGTCCGGCCAGGCTGCGGCGGCTCGCCGGCGCGCATTTCCTGCAACTTTCCGGCGACGACGCCACGGCGCTGCATCATCGCATCGCCGGCGGGCAGGGCTGCATCTCGGTGGCGGCCAATGTGGCGCCGGGCCTTTGTGCCCAGCTGCATGAGGACTTCGAGGCCGGCGACCTGCCGGCAGCCATGCGGCTGCATGAACGGCTGCTACCGCTTTCCCAGGCGCTGATGCTGGAGAGCAATCCGATTCCGGTGAAACGCGCTTTGTCACGCTTGGGACTCTGCGCCGACACCCTGCGCCTGCCGCTGACCCCGCTCTCCCCGTCCGCCGATGCGAGCCTGACCGCCGCGCTCGAACCGGTCTGGGCGCTGGAGGAGGGAACGGCCCGGCAGTCGGCGTGAGGCGCACCGCCTGCCGGGCCGGCTTTCCCCTGCCGGCATCGTCTTTATGAAATCCTTATGCCGACCGGCCGCCTTCCACATGGCGGCCTGATCCGGCTCTGCCCTAACTTTCGCTTACAGGAGCCATTTCCCATGCCCGATCTGCTTTTCCTACTTCTCGGCCTCGGCCTGTTCGCCGGTCTGATCGCTTATACCTATCTCTGCGAGCGCCTCTAGGAGCGCAGCCCCCATGACATTCGATTTCATCCTCGGCGGCAGCATTGCCGCCCTACTCGCCGTCTATCTCATTTATGCGCTGCTGCGCGCCGAGAAATTCTGAAAAGGCGTGGCCATGACCCAGAATGACACACTTCAATTCCTGTTGTTCATTGCAGTCCTGCTGGCGATGACGCCGCTGCTCGGCCGCTACATGACCCGGCTGTTCAACGGCGAAGCTGCGTGGCTGCGCCCTATCGAGCGACCGCTCTATGCACTGGCCGGCGTCGATCCGAAACGCGAGCAGCATTGGGTGAGCTATTCCGCCGCCTTGCTGGCCTTCAGCATCGCCGGCTTCGTGCTGTTCTACGCCGTACTGCGTTTCCAGGACGTGCTGCCGCTCAATCCACAGGGGCTGCCAGCATTGTCGCCGGACCTCACCTTCAACACGGTGGTCAGCTTCATCACCAATACCAACTGGCAGTCTTATGGCGGCGAAAGCACCATGAGCTATCTGAGCCAGATGGTGACGCTGACGGTGCATAACTTCCTATCGGCTGCCGCCGGTATCGGCATCGCGCTGGTGGTGATCCGCGCCTTCGCCCGCAAATCGGCAAAAACCGTCGGCAACTTCTGGGTCGATCTGACCCGCGCCACGTTGGGTCTGCTGTTGCCGGTATCGGTGCTTCTAGCGCTGTTCTTGATCTGGCAGGGCATGCCGCAGAATCTCGATCCCTACGTCACCGCCAATACTGTTGAGGGCGCCGAGCAGGTGATCGCCCAGGGGCCGGTGGCCTCGCAGGTGGCGATCAAGATGCTGGGCACCAATGGTGGTGGCTTCTTCAACGCCAATGCCGCGCATCCTTACGAGAATCCTACCGCGCTCAGCAATTTCGTGCAGATGCTGGCGATCTTCCTGATCGGCGGGGCGCTGACCAATGTGTTTGGTCGCATGGTCGGCGACCAGCGTCAGGGCTGGGCGATCTTCGCCACCATGCTACTGCTGTTCGTGATCGGCGTGCTGGTGACGGCCAATATAGAGTCCGGTGGCAATCCGCTGTTGACCGCGCTGGGCGTCGATCCGTTGCTCGGCAACATGGAGGGCAAGGAAGTGCGTTTCGGCAGTTTTGCCTCCTCGCTCTTCGCCGTGATCACCACGGCAGCCTCCTGTGGCGCGGTGAATGCCATGCATTCAAGCTTCCTGCCGCTTGGCGGCATGATCCCGCTGATCAACATGATGCTGGGTGAGGTGATCGTCGGCGGCGTCGGGGCCGGCTTCTACGGCATCGCTGTCTTCATCGTGGCGACGCTGTTCATCGCCGGCCTGATGGTGGGCCGCAGTCCGGAATATCTCGGCAAGAAGATCGAGGCGCGCGAGGCGAAGCTGGCGGTACTCGCCATCCTGATCTCGCCGATCGTCATCCTGGTCGGTACGGCGATTGCGCTGACCAGCGAAGCCGGCCAAGCCGGGTTGCTGAGTGCCGGCCCGCACGGCTTGAGTGAAGTACTGTATGCCTTCACGTCCGCCGCCGCGAATAACGGGAGTGCCTTTGCCGGCCTGACCGCCAATTCGGTCTTCTACAATACGGCGCTTGGCGTCGCGATGATGCTGGGCCGCTTCGCCATGATTGTGCCAGTGCTCGGCATGGCCGGCGCGCTGGCGGCGAAAAAGGCCGTTCCCGCCTCGGCCGGCAGCTTCCCCACGCATGGCCCGATGTTTGTCTGCCTGTTGGCCGGCACCATTCTGATCGTCGGCGGCCTGACCTTCTTCCCGGCGCTCGCGCTCGGACCGGTGGTCGAGCATCTGCTGCTGATCGCCGGCCAGACCTTCTGAGGATATCGTCATGAGCAAAGTTGTAAGCCAGAAACTCTTTGAGCCGGCGCTGGTGAAGACCGCCATCGGGCAATCCTTCGTCAAGCTGGATCCGCGCCAGCTTTGGCGCAACCCGGTGATGTTCGTGACTGCCGTGGTTGCCGTGGCCAGCAGCGTGCTGTTCGTCCGTGATCTTTTCGGCGGCGAGAACCCGGCGCTGATGGGCCAGATTTCCGCCTGGCTGTGGTTCACCGTGCTGTTTGCCAATTTCGCGGAAGCGCTGGCGGAAGGCCGCGGCAAGGCACAGGCCGAGTCCTTGAGGCGCGGCAAGACCGAAGCCATGGCCAAGAAGCTTGGCAATGATGGCCGTATCACCACCGTGCCGGCCACTGCGTTACGTATTGGCGATATCGTGCTGGTCGAGGTCGGAGACCCGGTGCCGGGTGATGGTGACGTGATCGAGGGCATTGCTTCGGTGGACGAATCCGCCATCACCGGCGAATCCGCACCGGTCATCCGTGAATCTGGCGGCGACCGCTCTGCCGTCACGGGTGGCACACGAGTGCTGTCGGATTGGATCAAGGTGAAGATCACCGTCAATCCGGGTGAAAGCTTCCTTGATCGCATGATCGGCCTGGTTGAAGGCGCCAAGCGGCAGAAGACGCCCAATGAAGTGGCGCTCACCGTACTGTTGGTCGGCATGACGCTGATCTTCCTGGTCACCACCGGCAGCCTGGAGGCGCTGGCGATCTATTCCGGCGTCGCGGTGCCTGTCGTTTACCTGATCGCGTTGTTGGTCACACTGATCCCGACCACCATCGGCGGGCTGCTGTCGGCCATCGGCATCGCTGGCATGGATCGACTGATCCGCCACAATGTGATTGCCAAGTCGGGCCGCGCCGTGGAAGCCGCCGGCGATGTCGATACTCTGCTGCTCGACAAGACCGGCACCATCACGCATGGCAACCGTATGGCCTCGGCTTTTGTCGCCATGCCCGGCGTTTCGGACAGCGAGCTGGCCGAGGCGGCACTGCTCGCATCGGTGGCCGATGAGACGCCGGAAGGCAAATCGATCGTTGCGCTCGCCGTCGAGAAATACGGCCTTGGCCACGAGATCGAGAGAGCGGGCAAGGGCAGCTTTATCCCGTTCAGCGCCCAGACCCGCATGAGCGGTCTCGATCTGCAGGGCCGGGAGATTCGCAAAGGCGCATTGGATGCCATGCTGCGTTATTCCGGCCAGCCTGCCACGCCGGCGCTCAGCACTGCTGTTGAACGCATCGCAAAATCCGGGGGGACGCCGCTGGTGGTGTCGGCCGACCGTCGGCTGCTTGGCGTCATCCACTTGAAGGATATCGTCAAGAGCGGCATCCGGGAGCGTTTCGCCGAATTGCGCCGCATGGGCATCCGCACCGTGATGGTGACCGGTGACAATCCGCTCACGGCGGCCGCCATCGCCGCCGAGGCCGGCGTGGATGATTTCATCGCCGAGGCCACGCCAGAAAAGAAGCTGGAACTGATCCGCAAGGAACAGGCCGACGGCAAGCTGGTGGCCATGTGCGGTGACGGCACCAACGATGCGCCGGCGCTGGCCCAGGCTGATGTCGGCCTGGCCATGAATATCGGCACCGCGGCGGCGCGTGAAGCCGGCAACATGGTCGATCTCGATAGCAACCCGACCAAGCTGATCGAGGTGGTGATGATCGGCAAGCAACTGCTCATGAGCCGCGGATCGCTCACCACTTTCAGCCTTGCCAACGACGTGGCGAAATACTTCGCCATCATCCCGGCCCTGTTCATCGCCGGCTATCCGCAGCTTGCTGCCCTCAATGTGATGCAGCTCAGCTCGCCGCAGAGTGCCATCCTTTCGGCGGTGATTTTCAACGCATTGATCATCATTGCGCTGATCCCGCTGGCGCTCAAAGGCGTGCGCTACCGGCCGCTACCGGCCGCCGTGCAGCTGCGCCGCAATCTGGTGATCTACGGCGTCGGCGGCGTTGTGCTGCCCTTCATCGGTATCAAACTGATCGATCTGGCCGTCGCGGCCCTCGGTCTGGCGTAAGGAGGCTTCCATGCTCAGTCATATTCGTCCTGCTGTCGTCCTGATGGCTCTGTTCACCTTGATCACCGGGCTCGCCTATCCGCTGGCGATTACCGGAATCGGTCAGGCCCTGTTTCCCGTGCAGGCGCATGGCAGCCTGATCGAACAGGATGGCAAGGTGATCGGCTCGGCGCTGATCGCGCAGGGTTTCAGTGGCGCGCAGTATTTCCAGCCGCGCCCCTCGGCGGCCGGCAAGGAGGGCTATGACGCCACATCCTCCAGCGGTTCCAACCTGGCCCCGACCGCCAAGGCGCTGGTCGAGCGCGTGAGCGCTGATGTGGGTGCCTATAAGGGCGCCAATGGTACGGATGCGGTGCCGGCCGATGCAATCACTACCTCGGGCTCCGGCCTCGACCCGCATATCTCGCCGGCCAATGCGGCCCGGCAGATCGCGCGGGTGGCCGAGGCGCGCGGCATGGCGGTGGCCGAGGTCCGCGGCCTGGTCGATCGTCATACCGAACAGCCTGGAATCTTCGGCGAGCCGGGCGTCAATGTGCTGACGCTGAACCTCGCTTTGGATAAGATCAGGCCGGTAGCGAAATGACCATGGCCAATGCCAGACGACCAACCTGATCGCGACAGCCGACCCTCGCCGGAAGCATGGCTGCAGGCGGCCGCGCAGGAAAAGCGCGGCCGCCTCAATGTCTTTCTTGGTGCGGCACCCGGCGTAGGCAAGACTTATGCCATGCTCGAGGCCGCGCATCAGCGCCAGCGCGAGGGTATCGATGTGGTGGTCGGCGTGGTCGAGACCCATGGCCGTGAAGAGACGGCCTTCCTGCTGCGCGGCTTGGAGCAGCTGCCGCTGCGCCGCGTCGAATACCGCGACCGGGTTTTCAATGAACTCGATCTGGAGGCGGTGCTGCGCCGCCGGCCGCAGCTGGTCCTGATCGACGAACTGGCGCATAGCAATGTGCCGGGCAGCCTGCATGACAAACGCTACCAGGATATCGAGGATATCCGCGCCGCTGGGATCGACGTTTATACCGCGCTGAACATTCAGCATTTGGACAGCCTGAATGACGTGGTGGCGCAAATCACCCGCGTGAAGGTGCGCGAGACCATTCCGGATCAGGTGCTGGCGCAGGCTGATGCGATCGAGCTGATCGACCTGCCGCCGGAAGACCTGATCCGGCGGCTGAGGGAGGGCAAGGTCTATCTGCCCGAACAGGCCGCGCGCGCCGTGCATCATTTCTTCGCGCCAGGAAATCTGACAGCGCTGCGCGAACTGGCCTTGCGTAAGGCGGCCGACCAGGTCGACAGCCAGATGCTGTCGCATATGCAGAGCCGCGGCATCAGCGGGCCCTGGCCGACACGCGACCGCATCATGGCCTGTATCAGCGCCAGTCCACTGATGCCGCGGCTGGTGCGTGCGGCGCGACGGCTTGCTGCCCGCCGCCATGCCTCCTGGATCGCGCTCTATGTCGAGACGCCGGCGCATGACCGGCTGTCGGATGCCGAGAAGACGCAGATCAACCGGGCGCTGACGCTCGCCGAGGAGTTCGGGGCCGAGGTCGTCACCGTGGCGGCCGGCAACGTGCCGGCGGAAATCCTGCGCCAGGCGCGCCAGCGCAATGTCACCGAGATCGTGGTGGCGCGCAGCCATCGTTCGCGGTTGATCAATCGCCTGCGCGGCACGCTGACCGACCGGCTGGTCGAAGCCGGCGACGGCATCAACATCCATGTCGTCACCGGGGCGGCGGATGAGGAATCTTGGCTCGGCGTGATGCGGGCGCGGCTGGAGAGCCTCGACTGGCGCGGCCTGCTGCCGACAGTCGTCATTTCGCTGCTGGCGCTGGGCGCGGTCAAGCTGGCTGGTCCCTGGCTGCCCGATTCCAGCATTCCGCTGCTGATACTGATCGCCGTTTTGCTCTGCGCGCTACGCTACGGCTATGCGGCGGCAGTGCTGAGTTCGGTGCTGGCGGTGCTGGGCTACAATTTCTTGTTCCTGCCACCGCTCTATACCTTCACGATCACTAACCCGGAAAATATATACACCTTCTTCGTCTTCCTCGGCGTGGCGCTGGTCGCCAGCAATCTCACGGCGCGCATCCGCGCCCAGGCGGAAGCGGCGCGAATACGTGAAGCGCGCACCGCTTCGCTCTATGCCTTCAGCCGCACGGTGACCGGCGCGGCGGAGGAGGACGATATCCTCTGGGCCGTGGTGCATCATGTCGCGGCCCTGTCGAAGGCGCAGTCGCTGGTGCTGATTCCCGATGGGGCCAGCGGGGCTCGGCTGGAGATTCGCGCCGCCTATCCACCGGAAGACCAGATCGACGACAAGGCGCGCATCGCGGCCGATTGGGCCTGGGACAAGGGCGAGCCGGCTGGGCACGGCACTGGCACGTTGCCATCGTCGGACTGGCTGTTCCTGCCCCTGCGCACGGTGGAACGCAAACTGGGTGCGCTCGGGGTGCGCTTCCCCGATACCGCGCCGGTTCTAGGGCCGGATGACCGCCGTCTGCTGGATGCGCTGGCCGGGCAGGCGGCGCTGGCCATCGAACGCACCATCCTCAATCGCGATATCGAGGAAGCGCGTGTTTCCGCCGAAACCGAGAAGCTGCGTTCGGCACTGCTCTCCTCGATCAGCCATGACCTCCGCACGCCCCTCTCGGCCATCATCGGAGCCGCCAGCAGTCTGATGAACTTCGGCGACCGCATCGAAGCGAAAGGCCGTGATGACCTGCTGGTCACCGTGCGCGATGAGGCCGAGCGGCTGAACCGCTTCGTCGGCAACCTGCTCGATATGACGCGGATCGAATCCGGCGCCATGCAGCCCAAGCTCGACTGGGTCGATCCGGAAGACCTGGTTGCCACCGCGGTGAAACGCGCAAGCCCGCTCACCATGGGGCATGCTGTGGAAATCGAGCAGGAATCCGATCTGCCACTGTTACGGGTGGATTACGTTTTGATCGAGCAGGTGATCATCAACCTGCTAGATAACGCCGCGAAATACTCCGACCGGGGCGCGCCGATCCTGCTGGCGTTGCGCCGGCTGGACGACCGCTTGGAATTGCGGGTGACGGATCGCGGCATCGGTATCCCGGCCGGCGAACTGGAGCAGGTCTTCGACATGTTCCATCGCGTGCGCGCCGGTGACCGCCAGGTGGCCGGCACAGGGCTTGGCCTTTCGATCTGCCGCAGCATCCTCACCGCCCATGGCGGCACTATCCGTGCCGAAAGCCCGGCACAGGATGGCCGAGGCACCCGTATGGTCGTCACCCTGCCGCTGGAACAGCAGCCGGCGATGCCGCAAGAGGAAAAGACCAGTCATGGCTGACGGTGCACGCATCCTGGTCGTCGACGATGAACCGCAGATCCGTCGCCTGCTGAAAGTGAGCCTGGAGGCGCATGATTACAGGATCATCGAGGCCGGTGGCGGTCAGGAGGGCATTCGGCTCGCCGCATTGGAAAAACCAGATCTGGTGGTGCTCGATCTCGGCCTACCGGATATCGATGGCCAGGACGTGATCCGGCGCATCCGCGAGTGGAGCGCCGTCCCCATTGTGGTCTTGTCGGTCCGGGCCGATGAAAGCGACAAGGTCGCGGCATTGGATGCCGGCGCCGACGATTATGTCACCAAACCCTTCGGCACTGGCGAATTGCTGGCCCGCATCCGTGCGGCCCTGCGCCACACCGTTAATGCAAGCGTGGGCGCACCGCTATTCACCAGCGGCGACCTGCAGGTCGATCTGGAAAAGCGCCAGGTCAGCCTGAAGGGCGCGCCGGTGAAACTGTCGCCCAAGGAATACGAGCTACTGCGCCTGCTGGTTCAGCATGCCGGCAAGGTGCTGACGCACCAGTTCATCCTGCGCCAGGTCTGGGGTCCGGCGCATGAAAATGACGTGCAATACCTGCGGGTTTTCGCCCGTCAGCTGCGCCAGAAGATTGAGGCCGATTCCGCAAGGCCGCAGCTGCTGCTGACCGAGCCGGGGGTGGGCTACAGGCTGGTGGGGTGATTGGCTGCCTACAGGATGCCCGGAATTCTCAAGAACTCTCGTACTGGTGGAATTCTCAGAAAGCAGTGGTGCTTCTTATCAATACTCTAGGTACGATTCGCCGGAACCCGTCAGTTTGTTCTCAATTAACCTGAGATCTGACGGCGCGCCTCGTAGCGCCCGTTCGATTCCGCGGTAGCCTGGAAACCCGCCGGAATCCCCAAGTATTTTGTGGTAATTTGCAGAATCTTCTCAGAACAGCTAGGTAAAGCTTATCGGCTTCCTGATACGACACTGCCGAATCGGCTCCTTTTATTATCAAGTAAGTTGGTTTTTGACGCAGATGGCCATTTCGAACACTCACACCACGCTGCTGTGGGTTCACGCGATTCTTAACCCCCGCGTTGGTGGCCGGACGCGGCTGATCGCCTGGGCCCGCCAGGTCGTGCTGTCCCGCTACGCAGCCTGGATGCTGTGGCGCGTCGAAGCGGCCCTCCGGCGTGCGCCCGGTCCAGTGGTGGTGCTGACCGATGGCTACATGCGAGAGGAGATCGAGCGGCGCTTCGGTACGCGCTGCCGTGTGCTGCGGATCGAGGACCATCAGCGCTCGCAATACCAGTTGTTTGACCGTCCTCGTCCGATGGTCCAGCCCATGCTGGATTTTCTCGACTCTCTGTATGGTGATTTTCCTGACCGTTGCGGCCATCCCGCTGTGTTCCGGCAGGATGGTGTACATCATTTGAAGATGCTGGAGCTGCGCTGGGAAGTGCTGCTGTCGATGCGGCTTGCGATCGTGCCGCTGCTGTATGAGGTGGTTCGCCAGCATGGGGCCAGCCGGCTTCAGATCCTTGGCGCGCCATCGGAAATGCGCGTTATTGTAGAAAGTGGCAAAGGTGCGGGATTGGTTGTTGTGGCACCACTGCGCTTCCTGCAAAAAGCCACGGATTTTCTTCGCTATTATTACGAGCGGAAATTCTTCGAGCGAATCCCGACGGTGTATTTTCCGACAACTGGCCGTAGCAGCGACCTGCAGCTGAAGCGATCCGGTGAGCGTTGCCTACTTGTCATCGGTAATTACGACCGCACTGTCGAGCGGTTGCTCAAGATCATGCCTGCCCTGACCGAAGCGGGATGGCAGATCGTCCTGCTCGCCAGCCGCCGTGCTTCAAAGGCCGAAGTGGCGAGGAAGGCGGGGGCAACGGTTGTCTATGTCGACCAGTTGATTGACGCCGATGAATTGCGGGGCATTACCGCTCGCGGTCGGGAAGACGGTCGCAAAGCTTGGGATGCCTATCGCTCTTTCAAAGACAGGCTGCTGCCGCAGCGAGTCATGAATGTCTCCATCGCCGATATCGCCGCGCCATATATGAAGGCTGCCATGCTTGGCGGATTTGGCGTATCGCAGGCGGTGCTGACGGCGGTCGGCCGCCTATTCGAAGCCTGCACGCCTGACTTCGTTCTCAATTTCGAGGACTGGGAGGCAAATCGGGCAGCGACATTGATGGCCAGGCAGCGCGGACTGCCGACGCTGGCCTATTACTGCATTTCCGGCGTGCCGGAAGACAAACTGTTCCGGCGCAGCCAGGAGTGGATGGCCACCTCGGGCATGAATCTCGCCAATGGCTACAGGAATCAGTTCGGCGAAAGGATTAGAGTCGTCGGCGATGTGCTGAATGATAGCAATGAAGGCGATCTGACCGAGCGCCGGATTCGGGCCAGGGCGGCCTTCGGCTTCAAGCCGGAAGAGCGTATCGTCGTCATGTTCTCAACATGGGCCATGCTGTCTTCGGCAGAATTGCAAGAGACCTTTGTGCGAACTTTTGATGCGACGAGCCGCATCGGTGCCCGTATGGTCGTTAAGGCGCATCCCTCGGAATCGCTTATCATCCTGAAGGCGTCACTTAAGAAATGGGGCTGCGAGGCGAAAATCTTCCAGAACGAAAGCCTGTCCGATATCTGTTTGGCGGCAGACTTGGTCAGTACTGTTACATCCTCTGCCGTTTTCACGCCGATGACGTATGGCACACCGGTGGTTTGCCTGTTGCCGGCAGAATCTCTGGCGCCATATGAGTTCTGCGGTTTTGATTATCTTAAGCACAAGGGCGTTGTGCATATCGGCCCCGAGACTGATGCGGCGCCGATCTTTCGCGACCTGATCAACCCAACCGATTTCCGCGCCGAGCAGATTCGGCGCGGTTTCCTGCATGCCGAAGAGCATGTGGGGCCACAGGATGGCCAGTCGGTGCCCAGGCTTTTGAATTTCATCGACGACATCATGTCGGGTAAAGCTTAGATCGGCTTTTCGCCGTCGTGTGCTGCGGGGCGGGCTGAATTCAGCGCGGCTGGCGCGACTGTCCAAGCATATCCTTGAGATCAGCCGCAAGGATGTTGGCGAATAACCGGGCCCCGTCCGGGGACAGGTGGGACTGATCGAGGGTGGGTAGGTCGCGGCTGCGCGGGTCCTGCGTATAGTCGATAGCTGGAACGCCCAGCATGGCCTGCAGCGAGGGCAATTTCATTTCCGCAGGCAGTTCTTCTTCCAGTGCCAGCAGATCAGGCCCGATCGGCAGGCGGGCCAAGACGACACGCCAGCCTGCATCGCGGAACCGTGCCGCAAAATCCACGAATTCGTTGCGTCGCTCGATGGTTGCGGCCTGATTGTCCAGGATGCCGCGCAGCATCACGCGGTAGTATTGCAACTGATGCTCGACGACATCCACCGGCGCGCCATCGCTGCGTGCCAGCGTGGCGTTGACGAAGCCGTCCTCATAAACGCGGCGATCGGTCCAGATCACGCGCGGCGGGCGGCCTTCGGCGAAGTATTTCAGGTCGTTCGGGATCTGGGCGATGCGTGCGGTCAGGGTGCGGTTGAAGAACCCGTCGATCTGGCGTTCGAGCGGGTTGAGCGTGCGCGACCGTGCGCTCAGCGGATTGTTTTCGAAGCTGTAGAGGAAGGCTGGCGATACGCCGATCACCAGCGTTCCGGCCTCCGGATGCTTGCCGATCAATGTCTGGGCGAGGCCCTTGAGCTGTCGCGAGCCGCCGCCGGGATTGCCCAGGTTATAAGCCTCGAGGTTGTAGCCGTTGCTGCGGAAGCTGCGGGTGATGATGCGGTCGGCGATGCCGTAGCCGATGCGGCTGTCACCGACGAAGACGATATCGCGGCGCGGATCGACCTGGGCCAGCCGGTCGTGGAATTCATCGGCATACCAGCCGCCGGAAACATCGCGCGGCACCACCCGGTGCAGGACTTCGGCCGCGCCGACGATGGCCGCACTCAGCCCCAGGATGATGATCAGCAGGACATGCGGTCGTGACATCGGGTGCGCTGCCGGATCAGAAGTTGAAGTAGATGAATTCGCTGACATTCGAGAGGCTCATGATGCCAAAGGCGAGGAAGCAGGCGGTCGCCAGGGCGAAGGCCAACGTCGGGCGCCATTGCAGGCGAACGCGGCCGCCGCTATGCGGCGCCATGCCGAGCGCCGGCGACCAGGCCCGCGTCAGCTCCTGGGTGTTGGGGCAAAGCCAGACCAGGCCGGCCGCGATGGCCAGCAGGATGAGCACATAGCGCGCGGGGAACAGGTTGTGCGGCAGCAGGCCGTCGCGCAGCACTGACAGCGGATTCAGCATGGCGGCGGTGATGCTGCCGGCGCTGGCCAGGCTTTCCGCGCGGAAGAATACCCAGGCGAAAACCACGGCGGCAAAGGTGAGGCAAGGTGCCAGTAGCCTGAAGGCCAGCGGATCGCGGCCGGGCAGGATGCGTTGACGCAGCGAGGCCCAGGCATGATTGACCAGCAGATAGACGCCGTGCAGGGCGCCCCAGATGACGAAGGTCCAGGCAGCGCCATGCCACAGGCCGCCCAGCACCATGGTGATCAGCAGGTTGGCATAGCGCCGCGCATGCCCATGTCGGTTGCCGCCGAGCGGGATGTAAAGATAGTCGCGCAGGAAGCGCGACAGGGTGATGTGCCAACGCCGCCAGAAGTCGATGATGTTCGCGGCCTTGTAAGGTGAGTCGAAATTGATCGGCAGCCGGATGCCGAACAGCAGCGACAGGCCGATCGCCATGTCGCAATAGCCGCTGAAATCGAAATAGAGCTGGAAGGTATAGAGCAATGCGGCGATCCAGGCTTCGGCGAAGCCAAGCTGCACGCCGTCGCGCGCGCTGTCGAACAGCACAGAGGCATGCGTCGACAGACGGTCCGCGATGCCAACCTTTTTCATCAAGCCGATGCTGAAGATGGTGAGGCCGACCAGGGCATCCATCGCGTTGAAGCGGTAGATCGAGTCTTTGCTGAACTGCGGGATGATGTCCTTGTGATGGATGATCGGGCCGGCGATCAGATGCGGGAAATAGGAGACGAACAGCGCATATTGCATGAAGCGATATTCGCGTGCCGCGCCGGAATATACGTCCACCAGGAATGCGATCTGAGTGAAGGTGAAGAAGGAAATGCCGATCGGCAGGAGGATCGCTGGCGGTGCGATGGTCAGGCCGCTGAAGGCGGCAAAGCTCTCGACTGCAAAGCCCCAGTATTTGAAATAGAACAGCAGACCGAGATTGGCGGTGACAGCTGCGGTGAGCACGGTCTTGGCGCGGCCGCTGCCCGTGGGTAGGCGCGCCAGCGCCATGCCTATGCCGTAGTTGAAGGCGATGGAGGGCAGGAAGAGCAGCAGGAAGCGCAGATCCCACCAGGCATAGAACAGCAGGGATGCGAGAGTGAGCCAGGCCAGTGCAGGGGCTTTGCCAAGGCGGGCGAGCAGGAAAAAGCCTGCGACTACCACCGGCGCAAAAACGAAGATGAAAACGTAGGAATTAAACAGCATGTATGGCGGTTTCTGAGTGACTGTGCAAATTACTGCAATTGCTGTGGAAATTAGCGAAAATTGTCAACCTTCACCTAGGGTTCCTGCCGGCCCTGAATATCAGGTGTGTGGCGCAGAAACCAGCCGGTCCGAGGGGTGCGTCCGGCGGCTGGCGGCAGGGCAACGGCGCGGGTAATCTGCCGCCGGTTCACGGGGAGACCGATTCATGTCCAGTGCGGGCGAGAGCGTTTATTTCAGCCGGGTGCGAACGGAAATCATGCCGTTGCTGCCGGCGACCCCCGGCCGTTATCTGGAAGTCGGCTGCGGCACCGGCGCCACCCTGATGCATATCCGCGATCAGGGCCTGTCGACCTGGAGCGGCGGCATCGAACTTGGTGCCGAGCCAGCCAGCCGTGCCGCCACCCAGCTTGATATGGTCCTGCAGGGCGATGTCGAGACCATGGAGCTGCCGATCGCACCGGAATCGCTGGACGTGATCCTGTGCCTGGACGTGCTGGAGCATCTGCGCGATCCCTGGACCATGGTGGGGCGTCTGGGTGGGCTGCTGAAGCCCGGCGGCGTCATGATCACCAGCCTGCCCAATATCCGGAACTACAAGATCGTGATGGCCCTGCTGTTCCGCGGCGAGTGGACCTATCAGGATGCGGGCATCCTGGACCGCACCCATCTGCGCTTTTTCGTGCGCGACACCGCCATCGAATTGATGCAGACCGGCGGCTTGAAGGTAGAGGCGGTGCTGCCTCATCGCATCAAGCGATGGAAGCTGAAATGGATCCTGAACAAACTGCTGTTCGGTGCGCTCACCGATCATCTGGCCGAGCAGTTCCTGCTGCGCGCCCGCCGGGTCTGACGCCATGACGGTCGATGCGGCCACGCTGCCGCCTGAGATCGCCGATGCCTCGGCCTGGTATGGTCCCGCCATGTTGCGGGACCGGTCCTGGCTCGGGCATTTCAGTGCGACCGAACTGGCCGAAGTCGAAGCGGCGCTGAAACCGTTGGCCGCCAATACCGCCTTCAATGCCGCCCGCATGACGGTTGCGGATTTTCCGCTGCCTACGCTGGGCCGACGCCTGGCGACGCTGCGCGGCGAGATCTTGGACGGCCGCGGTTTTGCGCTGCTGCGTGGCCTGCCGGTGCAGCGCTGGAGCCTGCGCGAGGCAGCGATCGCCTTCCTCGGCATCGGCAGCCATCTGGGCAGTGCGCGCTCGCAGAATGCGCGCGGCCATGTGCTGGGCCATGTGAAGGATATGGGGCTCAGCAGCGACGATCCCAATGTGCGTATCTACCAGACGCATGAGCGCCAGACCTTCCATACCGATTCCTGCGATATCGTCGGGCTGCTCTGTCTACAGATTGCGAAATCCGGCGGCCATTCGGCGCTGGTTAGCTCGGTCACCATCTTCAACGAGATGCGCAAGCGCCGGCCTGATCTTCTGGCGCTGCTGTTCGAGCCGATCGAAACCGACCGGCGTGGCGAGGTGCCGGTGGGTGAGAAACCCTATTTCACCATTCCCACATACAACTGGCATGACGGATATCTCTCGGCCATCTACCAGCGCCAGTATATCGAATCGGCGCGCCGCTTCGACGGCGTGGCACCGCTGACGCCGGCGCAGGTCGAGGCCTATGACCTGTTCGATGCGCTGTCCAACGATCCGGCGCTGAACTTCCATATGGAACTGCAGCCCGGTGATGTGCAGCTGGTGCATAACCACACCCTGCTGCATGACCGCACGGCGTTTGAGGACTGGGCCGATACCGCGAAGCGCCGGCATCTGCTGCGGCTCTGGTTGGCGCCGAAGGAAGCGCGGCCCTTACCTCCGGCCTTTGCGCAGCGTTACGGCTCGGTCACGCCGGGTGATCGCGGCGGCATCATTGTGCCGGGCACGCAGCTAACGGTACCCTACGAGGCGGTCTGACCGGATCAACGGACAGCCGCCCCAGGGAGGAAACCATGTCCGTTAGCGCCACCGAGAAACGCTCAGCCTTCCGCCGCCTGCATGACGGCGGCTGTTTCGTCATCCCCAACCCCTTTGATGCCGGCAGTGCCGTGATGCTGCAGAGCCTGGGCTTCAAGGCGCTGGCCTCCTCCAGCGCCGGCATGGCCTGGTCTATGGCGCGATCCGACAACAAGGTGCAGCGCGCCGACGTGCTGGCGCATCTGAAGCTACTGACCGCCGCCACCGATATCCCGGTCAATGCCGATTACGAAAACGGTTTCGCCGATGATCCGGACGGTGTGGCCGTCAGCGTCACGCTGGCCATCGATACCGGCATCGCCGGCCTGTCGATCGAGGATTCGACCGGCAACAAGGAGCAACCGCTTTATGATTTCGACCTTGCCGTGGCGCGTATCAAGGCGGCCCGCGCCGCCATCGACAAAAGCGGCAGCGATGTGCTGCTGACCGCGCGCTCGGAAGGCTTTTTCGTCGGCCGGCCCGATCTGGATGAGACCGTGAAGCGCATCAAGGCCTATGCGGCCGCCGGTGCCGACTGCCTGTACGCGCCCGGCATCAAGGAAGAGGCGCAGATCGCCGCCATCGTGCAGGCGGCCGGCGGCAAGCCGGTCAACCTGCTGACCATGGGCCATAGCGTGGAACAAGCAGCCAAGCTTGGCGTGCGCCGCATCAGTGTCGGCGGCTCGCTGGCGCGCGCGGCCTATGGCGAGTTCATGCGCGTGGCGACGGAGATTACGGAGCAGGGCAGCTTCGCCGGCTTTGCCCGCGCCATGCCGGGCATCGAGCTGAACCGCATGTTTGCCGCAAAACTGGACTCAAAGCCTTGAAATGAGGCGATAAATAGACTGGCTTCACGCCGCTGGTCCGCTTCATACTGATGCAGTCAGGAGGTGATGCGATGACGGCTCCAGCCACGGCACGACTACTTTCCGGTGCGGACTTGCGCGCGCTCTCGCAGCGCTCCGATCTGCATGGCGGCCTGCAGATCACGCGACATGTGCTGCTGATCATCGGCGCCGGCTGGCTGGTGGCGATCGCCAGTCCGCTCTGGCTGCTGCCAGCGATGCTGCTGCTCGGCATCCTGCAGTCCTCGCTCTTCGCTCCGATCCACGAGACCATGCATCTGACGGCATTCAGGAGTCGTCGCGCCAATGCCGTGGTCGGTTGGCTGGCGGCGACGCCGTCGCTGCTGAACTGGCATTTCTATGCGGCCTTTCATCTGGCGCATCACCGTTTCACCCAGGACCCCCTCCGCGACCCGGAGCTGATGCCACCGGCCCCGACCGGCATGCAGAGTTACCTGCTGCGCATCCTGGGCATTAATTACTGGCGCGCGCGCCTGCAGGTGCTGGCCGATGCCTGGCGCGGCGATTTTTCCGCCTATCCCTATATTCCCGCGACCTCGCAGGCACGCATCATCCGCAGCATCCGCGCCATGTGCGTCTTCGCGGCGCTGCTGACGGCCATATCGGTTTACTTCGTCGGCTGGTGGGCGCCCCTGGTCTTCTGGATCGTCCCGCAGCTGCTGGGGCAGATCTTCCTGCGCTTCTACCTGCTGACCGAGCATACCGGCTGCACCGAAGACTCAAACGGTCTGACCAACACCCGCACCACGCTGACCAACGGCATCATGCGTGTCCTGATGTGGAACATGGGCTATCATGCCGAGCATCATCTCTATCCCTCGATTCCCTTCTACCGTCTGGCCGATGCCCATGCCGTCCTGCGTGATCAGCTTACCGTTGTGCAACCGGGCTATGCGCGCTGGCATCTGGCTTACCTGAAAGGCTTGTTGCGTCCGACATGACCTGGCCCACCCAAGCGGGGCGTTTCAGCCTCGGCGATCTCGCGCTGCTCTCCGGTGAAACGCTGCCGGATGCCATCATCAACTGGAAAGCCCATGGCACGCTGTCGCCGGCACGCGACAATGTCGTGCTGTACCCGACCAGCTATTCGGCGCGCCATCCCGACCTGGAATGGCTGATCGGACCAGACGGCATCCTCGATCCGACGCGCTGGTTCGTCGTCATCCCCGACATGTTCGGCAACGGGCTGTCCTCCAGCCCGTCCAATACGCCCGACTACCCCAAGCTGGTCACCGCCTGGGATAATGTACAGGCCCAGAAGCGTTTCCTGGCCGAGCAGTTCGGCATCGAAAAGCTCCATGCCGTCTATGGCTGGTCAATGGGCGCGCAGCAGGCCTATCACTGGGCTGCCTGTTTCCCCGACGCCATGCAGACCGTGGTGATCAACTGCGGCAGCGCCCGCACCGCCGTGCACAATCAGGTCTTCCTGATGGGTCTGATGGCCACACTGGAGGCCGCGCCCGAGCATATCGGCAATGGTCGTTTCTCGGCCGAGCCCAAGGCTGCGCTGCGTGCTTTCGGCCGCATCTATGCCGGCTGGGGCCTGAGCCAGGATTTCTATCGCGCGGGTCTGCATCTGTCGGCTTTGGGCGCCCCTGATCTGGAAACCTTCCTGCGCACCGGCTGGGAGGAGCGGTTTTCGCTGCGGCCGGCCGCCGATCTCCATGCTCAGCTGCGCACCTGGCATGCCGGCGATATCAGCAACAACCCGCTTTACAACCGCGACCTGCATATGGCGCTGCGTGCCATCCGTGCCCGTGTGCTGCTAATGCCGGGCGAGACCGATCTGTATTTCCGTGTCGCCGATAACGCGGCCGAACTGCCATATCTGGCCAAAGCCGAACTTTGCCCGATCCCCAGCATCTGGGGCCATCGCGCCGGCAATCCACAGGTGATCCCGGAGGATACCGCCTTCATAAAGGCGCAGGTCCGGCGCTGGCTGGGCTAGCCGCGAGTCAGCTCTTTGCTATCTCGTTGGCCCTTTGCTATCCAAGATGGTGGATAGCGAATCGGCATGACATCTCCAGCTCTGGACGCGGCACAGGACACCCTGCACAGGGTTTTCGGCTTCGAGCGCTTTCGCGCCGGGCAGGCCGAAATCGTGCAGGCGCTGCTGGATGGCGAGAATGTGCTGGCTGTGATGCCGACCGGCAGCGGCAAGTCGCTCTGCTACCAGCTGCCGGCGATCCTGAATGGCGGCCTCACCGTAGTGGTCTCGCCGCTGATCGCGCTGATGCGCGACCAGGTGCGGCAGCTGCAGGGCTTTGGCATCAATGCCGCCGCGCTGAATTCCTCGATCAGTGACGACGAATACCGCCGCATCCACCACGATCTGAACGACGGTTCGCTGCGGCTGCTGTATGTCGCCCCCGAACGTCTCGTGCGGCCCGATACGGTGACGCTGCTCAAGCGCGCCAATCCCACACTGCTGGCCATCGACGAGGCGCATTGCGTCTCGCAATGGGGTCATGATTTCCGCCCGGAATACCTGAGTCTGGGCAGCATCCGGACCGAGCTGGGCAATATCACCACCATCGCGCTGACCGCCACCGCCGATGCGCCGACCCGCGCCGACATCATCGCCAAGTTGTTCGCGGAACGACCGCGCGAATTCATCCGCAGCTTCGACCGCCCGAACCTGCACCTGATGATGCAGGCCAAGGCCAGTGCCCGCACCCAGATCGGCGAGTTCATCGCGGCAAGGCGCGGCCTGAGTGGCATCGTCTATTGCTCCTCGCGCAAGCGCACCGAAGAGATGGCGGCGGCGCTGAAAGCCATGGGCCACAATGCGCTGGCCTATCATGCCGGCATGGAGCAGCGGCAGCGCGACGCGAACCAGGATACCTTCCTGCGCGATGACGGCGTGGTGATGGTGGCGACCGTCGCCTTCGGCATGGGCATCGACAAGCCCGATGTGCGCTATGTCTGCCACGCCGACCTGCCCCGCAACGTCGAAGCCTATTATCAGGAGATCGGCCGCGCCGGCCGCGATGGCCTGCCAGCCGAGACGCTGACGCTCTATGGCCTCGACGACATGCGCTTCCGTCGCATGCAGATCGAGGAGGGCGAGACCTCGGACGAGCGCAAGCGCATCGAGCGCCAGCGTTTCAACGCGCTGGTGGCGCTCTGCGAGTCGCCGCGCTGTCGCCGCCAGACCCTGTTGGCCTATTTCGGTGAGCAGTCCGAACCTTGCGGCCATTGCGATCTCTGCCAGGACGGTGTGGCGCGCTTTGATGGCACCATCGAGGCGCAGAAGGCGATGTCGGCCATGATGCGCACCGGCCAGCGCTACGGCACCGAGCATCTGGTGCAGATCCTGCTGGGCAATAAGACCGACGCTATTCTGCGCAACGAGCATGACCGGCTGCCCACATTCGGCATCGGCAAGGATCGCGACGCCAATGCCTGGCGCTCGATCTTTCGCCAGCTTTATGGCGCCGGCCTGATCGATCTCGATATCGCCGGCCATGGGTCATGGTTCCTCACCGATGCCGGCCGCGCCGTGCTGAAGGGCCAGAATCGGGTCGAGCTTCGCATCGAGGCCGTGAACGGTGGTGGCAAGCGCTCGCGCAGCCAGCGCGGCAAATCCTCGGCGGCCGAGGTGGCGCTGGGCCATGAAGACCAGATTCTGCTGGCGGCGCTGAAGGACCTGCGTCGCCAGATGGCGACCGAACTGCAGCAGCCAGCCTATGTGATCTTTTCCGATCGCACTTTGCTGGAGCTGGCAGTCAAGCATCCGAACAATCTCTATCGCCTGAGTGACATCCACGGCATCGGACAGGCCAAGCTGGAGCGCTTCGGACAGGCCTTCCTCGATGTGGTGCTGGCGCATGACCGGCGGGGCGAGGCAGCATGAGGACGGTCGGCCTGATCGGATTCGGCGGCATCGGCCGCTCCATTCTCGATGCGTGGCAGAAGGCGCCACCTGAAGGCCATCGTCTCACCGCGCTGCTGGTGCGGCCGCGTCAGCTGGATGAAGCCCGCACTGCGGCGCCCGGTGCTGTCGTTACCGATGATCTGGCGGCTTTCCTGGCTGTGAAACCAAATATCGTGGTGGAGGCCGCCGGTCAGCCGGCGGTGCGCGATTGCGCTGAAGCAGTGCTGCTGCAGGGCTGTGAATTCTTTGTCATCTCCACCGGCGCGCTGGCCGATGATGCTTTCCGCATGACCGCGCAGACAGCGGCGCAGGCCGGCGGCGGGCGGATCGTCATTCCGGTCGGCGCCACCACCGGGCTGGACGGCCTGCTGGCCATGCGCCAGGACGGGCTTTCAGGTGTGACCTACACCTCAACCAAGCCGCCGCTGGCCTGGATAGGCACGCCGGCCGAGAAGGCTTTCGATCTGGCCGCGATCAAGACGCCGACGGTGATCTTCCGCGGCAGCGCGCGGGAAGCCGCGCTGACCTATCCCAAGAATGCCAATCTCGCCGCCACCGTGGCGCTGGCCAGCCTGGGGCTGGACCGCACGATGGTTCAGCTCATCGCCGATCCCGCTGCAAGCGGCAATATCGGGCGTATCGAGGCGCAGAGCGAAAGCTCGACGCTCACCGTCACCGTGGCCGGCCGCAGCAGCGCCAGCAACCCGAAGACCTCAGCCATCACCGGCATGAGCGTGCTGTCGGCGCTGGCCAACCGCAGTGCGGTGATCACCTTCGCATAAATTGCGCCGGTTTGGCCTAGGCCGGCTTTGAGCGTGTCAGCGGCACGGCCGTGAACGGCGAGGCGCCGGCGCCCAGCAGCACGCCGCCCTTGGTCTTGCGCTCGAATGGCAGTTCCACCAGCGGCGGGATCGGGCAGTGATAGGGCTGGCTGTTGGTGCGCTTTTCCCATTCCGCGCGCGCTTCCTTCAGCAGATTTTCGTCCGTCAGCGCGTCGACGGCGGTGGCAGCCATCGCCTTGGCGGCGGCCACCATTGCCTTGTGTGCAGCCGGCTGTTTGCCTTGCGCCACGAGCTGCCAGGAATGGCCCGGCGTGCCTACCGCGAAGCATGGCCCCCAGCATTGCACGGTCGGGGTCAGCCAGCTCACGTCGCCGACATCGGTAGAGCCGTAGAGCTGCCGTGGTGTGCCGTTGAAGGGCAGGATGCTGTCATGCAGTGGCCTGTCGTAGGTGATCGGCTCGCCGACGCTACGCAAGGACGAGAACACGTCTTCCGGCGTCAGCGCATTCTTGCGCATCTCGGTGGCGAAGGCGTGGTCGGCATCGTCGAACTGCACCGGACCGAGCTGTTCGATGTTGCGATGCATAGCCCATTCCAATGCAGTGTTGGGCAATACTTCCGAACAGGCCTTGTCGAAGTCGACAAAAGCCTGGGTTTCGGTCATCAACGCCGCGCCCTCGGCGATCTTCTTCACGCGCTCAAACAACTTGGTGGCTTCCACCACCGACGGGCCGCGCACCAGATACAGCACTTCTGCCTTGGCCTGCACCACGTTGGGCGAGATGCCACCGGTATCGGTGACGGCGTAATGCACGCGCGTATTCGACGGCATGTGTTCGCGCATGTAATTGACGCCGACATTCATCAACTCCACGGCATCCAGGGCGCTGCGGCCCAGATGCGGGGCGGATGCAGCATGGGCGGCACGGCCGGTGAAGCGGAAATAGGCCTGGATATTGGCCAGGGTGTTGACGGACATGACGCCCCAGAAGTTGCCCGGGTGCCAGCAGATCGCGGCGTCCAGATCTTTGAAGAGTCCGCCGCGGGCCATGAATGTCTTGCCCGAGCCGCCTTCTTCCGCCGGGCAGCCGTAATAGCGCACGCGGCCGGGAATCTTGTGCTCGGCCAGATAATCTTTCACCGCGATGGCGGCCAGCGCGGCGCCTGCGCCGAGCAGGTTGTGGCCGCAGCCCTGGCCATTTGCCTGTCCGCTGGCCTTGCGTTCGGTCACACCCGAGACCTGCCCCAGACCTGATAAGGCGTCGTATTCGCCGAGCAAACCAATTAGTGGACCATTTCCACCGCCGGTATCATGGCCTGCCTCTGCCATGAAAGCGGTTGGAATACCGGCGATATCGCGGGTGACGCGGAAGCCTTCCTGTTCCAGCAGGGCGATCTGCGCCGCAACTGCGCCGTGTTCCTGATACCGCAGCTCGGCCAAATCCCAGACAGCATCGCTTAATTTCAGGGCAGCGCCGGCTTTGGCGTCGATCAGACTGTTAATGCGTTGAATATTCTGCATGGCGTTCCGTGTGGCGTGTCAGCATTTGTGCTTTTCAGGGTCGGCGGCTTTCTTCTACTCTAAATCCGTACGGCTCGTAAGAAGCACGACATGCAAACGATTTTCCTGCAAGCGGAACACAGGGGTTCAAGAGATGATACGCAACCTTAGGGGAATGACCGGCCTGATGATCGCCGGTATGGCGGTCGCGGTGCTGGGACTGGCGCAGCCGACCTTGGCGCAGGAGCTGAAGATCGGTCTGAAGACCGAACCCAGCTCACTCGATCCGCAGTATCATGCGCTCACGCCCAATCTGCAGATCGCGTTCCATATCCATGAGTCCTTGGTCATGTCTGATGCGAAGGGTGTGCTCTATGCCGGCCTTGCCACATCGTGGAAGCCCATCGACGATACCACCTGGGAATTCAAGCTGCGCGAAGGCGTGAAGTTTTCTGATGGTTCGCCATTCACCGCCGAGGATGTGGTTTACACCTATCAGCGCGCGGCCAAGGTACCGAACAGCCCGTCGCCCTACACGGTCTACACGCGACAGATCGCCGGTTACGAGATCGTCGATCCGCTGACCCTGCGCATCAAGACCGACGGCCCGGCGCCGGCGCTGCCCATCGACATGTCGCAGCTGCCGATCATGCCGAAGAAACTGGCCAAGGCAGATGTGGCCGAGGGTGTAACCTCTGAGTCGCTGAATCAGGGGCAGGGCCTGGTCGGCACCGGCCCGTTCAAGTTTGTCGAGTGGAAGCGCGGCAACCAGCTGGTACTGGAGCGGAACGAGGCCTACTGGGGCAAAAAGCCGCACTGGAAGACCGTGATCTTCCGGCCAATGTCGAATTCAGCGGCGCGTACGGCGGCGATGCTGGCCGGTGACGTCGATCTGATCGAGGATCCACCCACCGATGATATCGAGAAGCTGAAGAAGGATCCGAAGCTGAGTGTCAGCCAGGCCGTGTCCAACCGCATCATCTACATTCATGTCGATCATGTGGGCGAACCCAGCGTGGGCATCGAGGGCACCAACGGCAAGAATCCACTGAAGGACAAGCGGGTGCGCCAGGCGCTGTCGCTGGCGATTGACCGCGAGGCGATCTCGTCGCGCATCATGGAGGGCCTGGCCATTCCGGCTGGCGACTTCCTGCCATATCCGATGTTCGGCACACGCAAGGATTCCAAGGCCGACAAGTACGACCTGAACAAGGCCAAGGCCCTGCTGGCCGAAGCCGGCTATCCCGACGGTTTTGGTATTTCGCTGGGCACGCCGAACGGCCGCTACATCAATGACATCAAGGTCGCCCAGGCGATCGCAGCGATGTGGACCCGGGCCGGCGTGAAGACCAAGGTGGATTCGGCTGTGCCGCCGATCTTCTTCAAGAACCGCGACGAGCTGAAATACAGCGCCTATATGGCCGGGTGGTCGTCGCAGGAGATGAGCAATGCTCTCCGCTCCCTGGTCGCCACGCCCAACCGCGAAAAGGGCATGGGCACCACCAACAAGGGCCGCTATTCCAACCCGGCGATGGACGCCAAACTGGAGCAGGCCATGGGTACGGTGGATGACGAAAAGCGCAGCGCCCTGCTACAGGAAGCCAGCAAGATGGTGGTCGAGGATTACGGCCTGCTGCCGCTGCATTACGAGCAGTCGGCCTGGGCGATGAAGAAGACCATCGCCTATGCCGGCCGCAACGACCAGATGATCCGCTCCGACTTCGTCACGCCGGCGAAGTAAACGTCGCCTGTCTTTATCGGGACAATAAAAAAAGGCGCCGGGTTTCCCCGGCGCCTTTCCTTTTGGGCCGAAGCCCTAGGTTTACTTGTGGTCGTCGGCGAAGATGTCCTTGTTCCGGTTTTCCGGAACGAACAGCGCGCCGATGATCAGGGTGCCGACCGCGATCACGATCGGGTACCACAGACCGAAGTAGATATCGCCCGTCTCCGCACTCATCGCGAAGGCCGAGGCCGGCAGCAGACCGCCGAACCAGCCGTTACCGATATGGTAGGGCAGCGACATGCCGGTGTAGCGGATACGGGTCGGGAAGAGCTCGACCAGGGCCGCCGCGATCGGGCCGTACACGGCCGTCACAAGGAGAACCAGGAAGGTCAGCACGACGATCAGCTTGATCGGCTGGGCCCGGAAGATGTCGAAGAACCCGGAGGCCTTGACGATTTCCGTGTTGGCCACACCCGGAACCGGGTAGCCGCCAGCGCCGAGCGCATCGTTCACCGCCTTGACGAAGGCTGCCGGGGTGGCGCGCACGGCGTCGCCCGTCAGCTTCGAGGCGTCATACGACTGTACGGTCGTATTGCCGATGCGGATAACCGTGTCGGTCGCGCCGGCCTTGTGCTCGGTGGTGTACTGAACCGAGCTGCGGGCCAACTGCGCCTTAGCGATATCGCAGGGGCTGGTGAACTTCGAGGTACCGGTCGGGTTGAACTGGAACGAGCAGCTGTTGGTGTCGGTGACAACAACAACCTGCGTGTTCTGGTGCGCCCGCGCCAGGGCCGGGTTCGCGGTCTCGGTGATGTACTTGAAGACCGGGAAGTAGGTGATGGCGGCAACCAGGCAGCCACCGAGGATGATCACCTTACGGCCGATGCGATCAGACAGCGAGCCGAAGAAGATGAAGCCCGCGGTGCCGAGGATGAGCGACCAGGCGATGAGCACGTTCGAGGTCAGCAGGTCGACGCGCAGCACGTTCTGGATGAAGAACAGCGCGTAGAACTGGCCGGTGTACCACACCACAGCCTGACCGGCGGTGAGGCCGAGCAGGGCGAGCAGGGCGAACTTGGCGTTCTTCCACTGGCCGAAGGCTTCCGACAGCGGAGCCTTCGAGGTGCGACCCTCTTCCTTCATCTTGGTGAAGGCCGGGCTCTCTTCCATCTGCATGCGGATGTAGACGGAGATGATCAGCAGGATGATCGAGAGCAGGAACGGCACGCGCCAGCCCCACTCGGCGAACTCCTTTTCACCCAGGTAGGTTCGGGTGGCCAGAATGACGATCAGCGACATCAGCAGGCCGAGCGTGGCCGTGGTCTGAATCCAGCTGGTGAAGTAGCCGCGACGATCCTGCGGGGCGTGTTCCGCCACGTAAACGACCGCGCCGCCGTATTCACCGCCGAGCGCCAGACCCTGCAGCATGCGCAGCGCGATCAGGATGATCGGAGCGGCCCAGCCGATGGTGTTGTAGCCCGGGAGCAGACCGACCAGGAAGGTCGAGGTGCCCATGATCAGGATGGTCATGAGGAAGGTGTACTTGCGGCCGACGAGATCGCCGAGGCGGCCGAACACCAGCGCGCCGAATGGACGCACCAGGAAGCCGGCGGCGAAGGCGAGCAGCGCGAAGACGTTGCGGGTCGCTTCCGGGAATGCCGAGAAGAACTGCGCGCCGATGACGGCGGCGAGCGAACCGTACAGATAGAAATCGTACCATTCGAAGATGGTGCCGGCGGAGGAGGCGAGAATGACTCGCTTCTCATCCTTGGTCATTGGGCGGCGTCGAGACCCCGCCGCTGCGATATTGGCGCTCATGAAGCGTTTCCTTCCCTTGTGAACGGTCGCGATTTCTCGGCGCGATCCGATGGGAGGAATCATAAATTATTGTGGTTAAGGAAGGGGATAGACGAAGGTCAAAATTTCCCCCCGACCTTAGTCGAAGGTGCGGTGCAGCATTGCGGTGGTGAGGGCAACGGGAAAACCCGCTGTGATTGGGTCCGGTGCGCCTCAGTCGGCAGCATCGATCTTGGCTGCCTTGGTCCTTTCGTCGTCCTGCAGCACGCGCCACAGGATCTTACCGGTCGCCGATTTCGGCAGGGCTTCGGCAAATTCCACCACGCGTGGCACCTTGTAGGCGGCCATGCGTTCGCGGCACCAGCCCTGCACGGCATCGGGAGTCAGGTCGCCCTGGCCCGCAGCAGAGGCATCCTTGGGCACAATCACCGCCTTCACGGTCTCGCCGCGGCGCGGATCGCCAGTGGCGATGATGCAGACCTCGCGGATGCCGGGATGGGCATACATCATGGCCTCGATCTCGGTGGGCCAGACCTTGTAGCCGGACGCATTGATCATGCGCTTCAGGCGGTCGACCAGGAAGAAGAAGCCCTGTTCGTCGTAGTAGCCGAGATCGCCTGAGCGGAAGAAGCGCTTGCCATCGCGCTCGAAGAAGACCTGCGCAGTCTCCTCGGGCCGGTTCCAGTAGCCGAGGAAGATCTGCGGTCCGGCCATGACGATCTCGCCGGTCTCGTTAGGGCCAAGCTCCTCCAGCGTATCTGGATTAATCACGCGCGAGTCGACATCGAACACCGGAATGCCCAGGCATTGCGGCTTGGGATGATCGACCGGATTGATATGCGTGGCAGCGATGGTTTCCGACAGACCATAGCCTTCGATGTAGTCCAGGCCAGTCAGTTCCTTCAGCCTGGCCGCGATGGCCTTGGGCATGGCCGCGCCCCCGCCGCCGATGCCGAGCAATGAAGACAGGTCCCAGTGCGCTGCGTCGGGATCGGAGAGGAAATCGATGCACATGGTGGTGATATTGCGCCAGTGAGTCACACGGTGACGCTTGATCAGATCGGCGGCCACCTTGCGGTCCCAGCGCGTCATCATCACCAGCGTCGCGCCGTTGAAAATCGGGGCATTCATCGAGTTCTGCATGCCAGTGACATGGAACAGCGGCAGGGTCACCAGCTGCACGGATTCCGGCGTGGCGGGGTTCCACACGATCGAACCGAACAGCGTCGCCGTCACGCCGCGGATGCTGTGCAGGCAGCCCTTCGGCGCGCCGGTGGTGCCCGAAGAATAGGGCAGCACGCACCAGTCGTCATGGCTGGCGCTGTGCGGTGAGGCGCTCAGGTTCTGCTGCAGCACCGTCTCCCACGGCGTACCGCGGTCGAGGCCCTGGCGTGGCGCGGCCACCACATCGGGCAGCGGCAGGTCGGTCGGCGCGGTAACATAGTCGCTGTAGGCGGCGACCACGGCATGCTGCAGGTCGTGGCCCAGCAGCTCCTGTGCAAACGGGAAGACTTCCTGGCCGCAGATCACGGTGCTGGCACCGGTGTCGCGCGCGATATGGCGCAGTTCTTCCGCCTTGCTCATCGGATTGACCGGCACGACCACGGCGGTCAGTCGCAGGATGGCGTAATAGGCGATGACGTATTGCGGGCTGTTCTGCATGTAGAGCAGCACGCGGTCGGTGCGCTTCACGCCGCAACGCTGTTCCAGCCAGCCGGCCAGCCGGTCGACCTGGTCCTTCAGCTGCGCATAGTTGAGGCTGGAGCCGTAATAGAGGATGGCAGGTTTGTCCGGATACCGCCGAGCGGAGGTCTCCAGATTTTCGTACAGGCTGGTCGCCGGCAGGGTCAGGTGCTTGGGCACGCCCTTGGGCCAGACGGCGTAATGCCGGTCGAACATGGGTTTCCTCCGTTTATGGAGGCCATGCTCCGGCCTTTCGGCTCCGGATTCAATTGTGACCTTACGGAAGCTGGTTGACGCTGCCGTGAAGCAGGAGGATAATATTTGCAAATGCAAATAAATCCGTGTCGGGAGGATTCGGAGATGAATTTTGCCCCTGCTGCGCCCCTGGCAGGTCTGCCTCGCTGGTCAGATGAAGGCTCCAGCCGCATTCCCTTCTGGGCCTATACCGATCCCACTGTATATCGCCGCGAGCTCGAGCGGTTTTTCCATGGCAACGGTCACTGGTGCTATGTGGCGCTGGAGGCCGAGCTGCCCAAGCCCGGCGACTACAAGCTGTCGCATGTGGGCGAGCGCTCGGTCATCGTCGTGCGCGATCGCGATGGCAGTCTGAATGTCGTGGAGAACCGCTGCGCCCATCGTGGCGTGCGTTTCTGCCAGAAGCCGCGCGGCAATGCGCGCAGCTTCGTCTGCCCCTATCACCAGTGGACCTACAAGCTGAACGGCGACCTCGCCGGGCTGCCGTTCCGCCAGGGCGTGAAGAAAGACAATGGCGAAGTACAGGGCGGCATGCCGGCCGACTTCGACCTCAAGCAGCATGGCCTGAGCAAGTTGAAAGTCGCGACCTATAATGGCCTGGTCTTCGCCACCTTCGACCAGGATCCGCCGGCGCTGGAGGATTACTTCGGGCCGGATGTGATGCCCTGGCTGAACCGCATCTTCGACGGCCGCAAGCTCACTATTTTGGGCACCAGCCGCCAGCGCATTCCGGGCAACTGGAAGCTGATGATGGAAAACATCAAGGACCCGTATCATCCGGGCCTGCTGCACACCTGGTTCGTCACCTTCGGCCTGTGGCGCGCCGACCAGCAGTCGCGCATGGTGATGGACGCCGAAGGCCGCCATGCGGTGATGATTTCCCAGCGTAATGCCGGCGGCGAGGCGAAAGCCGTCACCGAGGGCGTTACCAGTTTCAAAAGGGACATGGCGCTGAACGATACGCGCCTGCTCGACGTGGTGCCCGAGCCCTGGTGGAAGGGGCCGACGGTCACCATGATCACGCTGTTCCCCAGCGTGATCATCCAGCAGCAGGTCAATTCGCTGTCCACCCGTCATATCGTGCCGTCCGGTCCCGATGCCTTCGATTTCATCTGGACGCATTTCGGCTTCGAGGACGACACGGAAGAGATGACGCAGCGGCGCCTGCGTCAGGCCAATCTTTTCGGTCCGGCCGGATTTGTCTCGGCCGACGATGGCGAGGTGATCGAATTCTCCCAGGACGGCTTCCGTCAGAAGGGCGCGGAGGGCAATACCATCTGCGAGCTCGGCGGTCGCGATGTGGCGCCGACCCAGCATATGGTCACCGAGACGCTGATCCGCGGCATGTACGGCTACTGGCGCAAGGTGATGGAGCTCTGACCATGCGTCCCAATCCGATTGGCCTCGGCATCCTCGAGGCGCAGTACCGCGTCGACCAGTTCAATGCCGCTTATGGCGACATGCTGGATCGCGGTGATTACGACGCCTGGGTGAACCAGTTCACCGAGGACTGCTATTACCGCATCGTGCCGCGCGAAAATTACGATGCCGGCCTGCCGCTCAGCATCATGGCGCTGGAAAGTCAGGGCATGCTGCGCGACCGCGCCTATGGCATCACCAACACGCTGTTTCATGCGCCTTATTACCAGCGCCATGTGATCGGCGTGGCGCAAATTCTCAGCGACGATGGCGTCAGCATCAGGGCGACCGCCAACTATTCGGTCTTCCGTACCAAGCCGGGATCGATATCCGAGGTCTACAATGTCGGACGATATATCGACCAGCTGCTGCGCACCGATGACGGGCTGAAGCTGAAGGAGCGCATCTGCGTCTTTGACAGCGAGCTGATCCTCAACTCGCTGATCTATCCGATCTAGACGACGCGGTCTTTCAGATTCTCGGCGGCCTGCAGCAGTGCCGTCAGGAACGTGTCACGCATCTGCTTAGGTGTGGCGCTCTCGATGCGGATGCCGATATTCAGCGCCGCCACTACACGGCCATCGAAACGCCGCACCGGCACCGCCAGCGAGCGAAAACCCAGCTCGGCCTCCTGGTCTGACAGCGCATAGCCATCTTTTGCGGTCTTTGTGATCAGCAGTGCCAGCTCTTTTGGATCGGTCACGGTCTTCGGTGTCAGTGCCTGCACGCCCAGGCCTTTCATGTCGATATCCGCGCGCGCGCCGAGCAGCACGCGGCCCAAGGCCGAGCAGAAAGCGGGCACGCGGAAGCCTGGACCGGGTGCGGAAGAGAGGAAGCGCGACGGTGAGGCATGGGCCACCATCACGGCATGGGCGCCATCCAGCACGGCGGCCGAGCAGGCCTCGTCCAGGTCGCGGCAGAGCGCATCGCAGGCAGCTTGAAGCGCTGCCGCATTTCCCGTGGAGCCAAGATAGGCGCCGGCCAGCCGCAGCACCTGCGGCGTCAGGCGGAAGAGTTTGCCATCGGTTTCGAGATAGCCGAGTTCACTGAGCGTATAGAGCGCCCGGCGCACGGTGGCGCGCGGCAGGTCGACGCGTTTGGCCGCGTCACTTAGCGACATCTGCGGGTTTCTGCCATCAAACGCCGTCAGCACGCTCATGCCACGCGCCAGTGCTTCCAGGAAATCCGGGCTGCGGCCGCTTTGCTGACGTTTTTCGGCATCGATGGCGCGCAGGCGGGTCATGGTTTTCTCGTTGCCGTGATCGACGGACAGGTTTAAAATCGCACATATGTTCGCTAGTCGGACATTGTCGGGCCTGTGGGAAGGTCCGTCAAGGCGGATTTGAGGGAGTCCCTGCCATGACCACGCATGAACAGAATATGCGCATGACCCGCGTCGGCGCCGATCAGCCGGCTGGCAAGCTGCTGCGCCGCTACTGGCAGCCGGTGGCGCTGGTGGAGGAGTTGGAAGACATCCGCCCGGTGAAGCCGGTGAAGCTGCTGGGCCAGGACTTCGTGCTGTTCCGCGATGAGCAGGGCCGCTATGGCCTGCTGGATCGTGACTGCCCCCATCGCGGCGCCGATCTCGCCTTCGGCCGGCCGGAAGACGGCGGCCTGCGCTGCCCCTTCCATGGCTGGCTGTTCGATGTCACCGGCCAGTGCCTGCAGACGCCGGCCGAGCCGGCGACCAGCAAGCTCTGTCAGCGCATCAAGCAGAAGAGCTATCCGGTGGTGCTGCGCAGCGGCATCCTGTTTGCCTATCTGGGCGAGGGCGAAGCGCCGGCCTTCCCCGATCTCGACTGCTTCGTCGCACCTGATAGCCATGTCTTTGCCTTCAAGGGCCATATCGCCTGCAACTGGCTGCAGGCGCTGGAGGTCGGTATTGATCCGGCTCATGCCTCCTTCCTGCATCGCTTCTTCGAGGACGAAGACCCGAATGCCAATTACGGCCGGCAATTCCGCGCCAATTCGGCCGATTCCGACATGCCGATGACCAAGGTGCTGCGCGAGTTCGAATGCCCGCAGATCGAGGTGGAGCGTACGGATTACGGTATGCGGCTGACAGCGTTGCGTCAGATCAGCGACCAGAGCACGCATGTGCGCGTCACCAATCTGCTGTTCCCGCAGGCCTTCGTGATTCCGCTCTCGGCCGAGATGACCATTACCCAATGGCATATCCCGATCGATGACGTGAACTGCTACTGGTATGCCATCTTCACCAGCTTCACCACGCCGGTGGACAAGCAGCAGATGCGCGCTCAGCGGCTGGAGCTCTATACGTTGCCCGACTATATTCCGCGCAAGAACAAGGCCAACAATTACGGCTTCGATGCGCTGGAGCAGAAGACCCAGACCTATACCGGCATGGGCAGCGACATCAATGTGCATGACCAGTGGGCGATCGAGGGCCAGGGCCCGATCCAGAACCGTACGCGCGAGCATCTGGGCAGCACCGACAAGGCAATCATCAACTACCGTTCCATGCTGATGAAGGCGATCGATCAGGCCGAAAGCGGCAACGAACCGCCGCTGATGGTGCTGGATGCCGCCGCGGCCAAGGCCATTCGTGGCCCGATCACCATCGATGGCATTGCCCCCACCGCCACGTGGCAGGCATACTGGCGCGAGGCCGATGCGCGCAAACGTCAGGCCGCCCCGTGGCAGGCGCCTGCGCCTCTCGCCGCGGAATAAGGCTGGCATTCTCGGGGGATTTTCAGTGGAGCGTTTTGTCGACCAGCACGGCCTGTGGACGCCGGAGCAGCAGATGGCGGCCAAGGCCGTCGAGAAGGAAGTCGCGGATCGGGGCCTGAGCGTCATCCGTTTCTCGTTTGCCGATCAGCACGGCATCCTGCGCGGCAAGACCGTGGTGACCGAAGAACTCAGCAGCGCCATGCGCAACGGCGTCGGCTTCACCACCACCCTGCTGGCGAAGGACACCTCGCATCGCACGGTGTTTCCGGTCTTCACCAAGGGCGGCGGCTTCGGCATCCCGGAGATGCAGGGCGCGGCCGATGTGCTGATGGTCGCCGATCCCACTACATTCAAGGTGCTGCCTTGGGCGCCGCAGACCGGTTGGCTGCTCTGCGATCTCTACTTTGCCGATGGCCGCCCGGTGCCCTTCTCGACGCGCCAGCTCTATCGCAATGCGCTGAAGCAGGTGAACGACGCGGGCTACGATTATGTCGCCGGCCTCGAAGTCGAGTTCCATGTCTTCAAGCTCGAGAATCCGAACCTGCGGCCGGAAGATGCCGGCCAGCCGGGTACGCCGCCGAGCGTCAGCCTGCTCACGCAGGGCTACCAGTACCTGACCGAGCAGCGCTACGACCAGTATGACGAGATCTACGAAATCCTGCGCAAGGATATCCAGGCGCTCGGCCTGCCGTTGCGCTCGATGGAGGTGGAGTTTGGTCCCAGCCAGTGCGAGTTCACCTTCCGGCCCGGTGCCAATATGGAATCGGCCGACACGATGGTGCTGTTCCGCTCGGCCGCCAAGCAGATCGCGCGCCGACATGGTCATCACGTCACCTTCATGTGCCGGCCCAAGCTGCCGAACATCTTCTCGTCGGGTTGGCATCTGCATCAGTCGCTGAATGACCGCAAGACCGGGAAGAACGCCTTCATCCCGACGCAGGATGGCGAGCCGCTGTCGGCCTTGGGGCAGCGCTTCCTCGCCGGCCTGCTGGAGCAGGCGCCGGCCTCGGCCGCCTTCGCCGCGCCCACCATCAATGCCTATCGCCGTTATCGTCCGTATTCGCTGGCGCCCGACCGCGCCATCTGGGGTAGGGACAATCGCGGCGTGATGTGCCGGGTGCTGGGCGCCAAGGGCGACCCGGCCAGCCGGATCGAGAACCGGCTGGGCGAACCGGCCGCCAATCCCTATCTCTATCTCGGCTCGCAGTTGCTGGCTGGCCTGGACGGCATGCAGCGCAGCCTCACCCCGCCGGCCTCGGCGGACGCGCCTTACGAGACGGCGGCGCCGCCGTTGCCGCGTTCGCTGGAGGCGGCTTTGGCCGCGCTGAAAGCCAATGCCTGCTATCGCGCCGGTTTCGGCGATACCTTCATTGACTATTTCATCCATATCAAGGAAGCAGAGATCGCCCGCTACCAGCTCGAAGTGAGCGAGTGGGAGCACCGCGAATATTTCGAGTTGTTCTGATGACCATGCTCAGCCTGTTTCCGACCCGCGTCGATATCGCCCCGCTGAAGAAGAAGGGCCTTGAGGCCTTCAACCGCGACCTGATCGATGTCTGCGACTCCCTGCGCATGGCGGACAAGACCGGCCAGCGCTGGAGCGCCAAGCATTATCCCGGCGGCTATACCTCCTACGGCAGCCACGACCAGATGCATCGCATCTCGTCCACCTTTGCAGCGTTGGAAAAGGCGCTCGATCCGCAGGTGAAGGCCTATGCCATCGCGCTGGGCTACGACCTGCGCGGCCGCAGGCTGCAGATGACCGATTGCTGGGTCAACATGATGGCTGGCGCGGTGACGCATGGCCTGCATCTGCATCCGCTCAGCTTCATCAGCGGCACCTACTATGTGCAGGTGCCGCGGGGCGCGGCGGCGATCAAGTTCGAGGATCCGCGGCTCGACCGCTTCATGGCCGCGCCGCCGCGCCGCGCTGACCTGCGGCCGCGCGAGCAGCTCCATGTCAGCGTGAAGCCGAAAGCCGGCCAGGTGGTGCTGTTCGAAAGCTGGCTGCGCCATGAGGTGCCGGCCAGTTTCACGGTGCAGGAACGTATTTCGATCAGCTTCAATTACGCTTGGTCCGCCCGCAGCTGAGTGACCGGCCTGAATGACAGGGGCTGTGAATGATAGGGCTTGATTGGTTCGGGCTTGATTTAGGCTGCCACTGCGTCATCCTGATCGGGCATCGCAACCAGCCTGAAGAAGCCCCCCATGTCAGCCCTGTTCGAACCGCTGCAGCTCCGCTCTGTGACGCTGCCCAATCGCATCGTGCTTTCGCCGATGTGCCAGTACAGCGCCATCGACGGCATGCCGAACACCTGGCATCGCATCCATCTTGGCCGTTATGCCACTGCAGGTCTGGGCCTCTTAATCGCAGAAGCGACCCATGTGAATGCGCAGGCGCGCATCACCCCGGGCTGCCTCGGGCTATACAACGCCGTGCAGGAAGCCGCCTTCGCCGAAATCACGGCCGACCTGAAGCAGTTTGGCCCGGCCCCGGTGGGCATCCAGCTTGCTCATGCCGGCCGCAAGGCCTCGGCCGATCTGCCCTGGCGTGGCGGCCATTCCCTGCAGGGTCCGCTGGCCTGGCCGACGGTGGCCCCGAGCGCGCTGCCGCATGACACCGGCTGGCATGTGCCCGGCGAACTGGATGAAGAGGGCCTGGACGCGATCAAGCGTGATTTCGTCGCGGCGGCCCAGCGCGCCGACCGCGCCGGCATCGATCTGATTGAGATGCATGGCGCGCATGGCTACTTGTTCCACGAGTTTGTCTCGCCGATCTCCAATAAGCGCAAGGATGCCTATGGCGGCAGCTTGGAAAACCGCATGCGCTTTCCGCTGGAAGTTTTCGAGGCCGTGCGGGCGGCCTGGCCGGCGCATAAGCCGCTGGGTATGCGCATCACCGGCAGCGACTGGATGGGCAGCGAAGGCCTTGAGATTGCCGATGCCATCGCCATGGCCGCGCGGCTGAAAGAACTCGGCGCCGATTTCGTCGATGTCAGCTCCGGTGGCGTCTCGATGCAGCAGAAGATCAAGACCGGCCCGGGCTATCAGGTGCATTTCGCCGAGGCCGTGAAGAAGGCGACTGGTCTTGTCACCATGGCGGTCGGCCTGATCACCGAGGCCGAACAGGCCGAAGCCATCGTGAAGGACGGCAAGGCCGATCTGGTGGCGATGGCGCGCGGGCTGCTGAACGATCCCTACTGGGCTTGGCACGCCGCCGATGTGCTGGGCGGCGAGGTACATGTCGCCCCGCAGTATCTGCGCGGCCGGGTGCGCGGCGCCGATACCCCGCGCGAGGTCAAGCTGACGGCCAGTCGCTGAATTCGGCGCTGACGTAACGGCGGCCACAACAATCTTGTATCGCAGCAATCGCCCGCTGGACGGCGGACGATCTTCGGCCTATCCATGATTCCGATGCACCGGATGGTCCGGTGCGTCAACGTTCTCAGGGCGGGGTGAAAGTCCCCACCGGCGGTATGCGTCCTTCGGGATGCGAGCCCGCGAGCGCCTCCCGGCTTTCATATGGCCGGAAGGGTCCAGCAGATTCGGTGCAAGGCCGAAGCCGACGGTTACAGTCCGGATGAAAGAGAGCGGTCCACGGAACGCGCCTGGCGCGTGCAGCTTATGCTGTGCGTAGGGCGTGTGCCCGTTGCCGTGCGCCCTGATTCAGGCAAGGCAATGAAAGGACGCCATGATGAATCAGAGCCCAGAACAGACTATCAGCGACATCCGTCTCGACAGCATCGGCCGGGAGGCAAGGCGCATCGCCTTTATCCAGGCCTGCTGGCATCGCGATATCGTCGACCAGGCCTGGGAGGCCTTCCTCCCCGAAATGGCGAAGGCGGGATTGCGCCAGGGCAGCATCGACCGCTTCGAACTGCCCGGCGTGTTCGAGATCCCGCTGCAGGCCAAGCTGCTGGCCAAGACCGGCCGCTATCATGCCATCGTCGCCGCTGGCTTCGTCGTCAATGGCGGCATCTACCGCCATGACTTCGTGTCATCGGCGGTGATCGACGGGTTGATGCAGGTACAGCTTGAGACTGAAGTGCCGGTGCTCTCCTGCGTGCTGACGCCCCATCACTTCCATGAGCATGACGAGCATCGCCAGTTCTTCGCCGAGCATTTCAGGGTGAAGGGCCGCGAGGTGGCCATGGCCTGCGCCACGACCTTGCGCACCATGGCGGCGTTGCAGAAGGCGGCTTGATGTGGAAAGCCCCGCTGTAAGGCGGGGCTTTTTCAGGCGCGCTTCACAAAGTCGGCCAGCCGTTCGACCGCGCCATCCAGCTTGTCGTAGGTCTTGGCGAAGCAGAAGCGCACCACGCTGCGCACATGGTCGGCGGCGTAGAAGGCGCTGACTGGAATCGCCGCGACCTTGGCTTCCTCCACCATGCGCAGGCAGAAGGTGGCATCGTCCAGATCGTTCGAAACGGTCGAGAGATCGACATTGAGGAAATAGGTCGCCTTGCTGGGCAGCACGTTGAGTCCCAACTGCGTCAGACCGGCGGTGAAGCGGTCACGCGCCGCCGCCAGGTCGCGCCGCATGCCGAGGAAATAGTCGTCGTCCTTGGCCAGGCCGTAGGCGACGGCGGCCTGCAGGTTCGGCGGCGTGGTGAAGGTGATGTACTGATGCGCCTTGGCCAGCACCTTCATGATCGCCGGCGCGGCGCAGACAAAGCCGACCTTCCAGCCGGTCAGCGAGAAGATCTTGCCCGCCGAGCCGATCTTGACGCAGCGTTCGCGCAAATCCGGCAGGCCGATCAGCGGCTGGTGCTGCAGGCCGTCGAACAGCACATGCTCCCAGACCTCGTCGCAGATCGCGATGGCGTTGAACTTCACCAGATAGCGGCCGAGCAGTTCCAGGTCTTCGCGCGGGAAGACGGTGGCTGTCGGATTGAGCGGGTTGTTGAAGATCACCACCTTGGTCTTGGGCGAAAACGCCGCCTTGAGCGAGGCCTCGTCCAGGCGCCAGTGCGGCGGGCGCAGGGTGACGAATTTCGGCACGCCGCCGGCCCGCTGCACCAGCGGCAGATAGGCATCATACAGCGGCTGGAACAGCACGACCTCGTCGCCCGGCTCGATCAGCGCCATCAGTGCGCCGGCCAGTGCTTCAGTCGCGCCCGACGTGATCATCACCTCGCTCTGCCAGTCGAGATCGAGATTGTGAAAGCGCTTGTAATGCGTGGCGACGGCCTGGCGCAGTTCGGGCAGACCCATCATCGGCGGATACTGGTTCCAGCCGGTCATCACCGCATCGGCGGCCTTCTGGCGCACATCCTCGGGGCCCGGATCGTCGGGGAAGCCCTGGCCGAGATTGATCGCGCTGTGCTGCATGGCCAGTCGCGACATGGTCTCGAAGATGGTGGTGGGTGCTTCGGCAAAGATCGGATTCATGACGAATAGTCCAGAAAAGTGAGGTAAAACACGCGGAAAATGCGGATTATCGCTTAGCACGCCAGCGCGGGTCGCAACAGGGCTGCGGGGTTAAAGCCGGCCCTCGGCGATGGCGCGGCGGAAGGTCTCGGCCAGGAAATCCACGAAAACCCGCACCCGTGGCGAGAGCTGGCGATGGGCGGGATAGACCGCCGAGACCGGCATCGGCGCCGGAGCCCAGGCCTGCAGGATTTCACGCAGGGTTCCGTTGGCCAGGTCGGCGGCGACGTGATAGCGCGGCACCTGCACGATGCCCAGGCCGGCGCGGCAGCAGGCGACATAGGCATCGGCGTCGTTCACGGCGACGGTATTTTCCAGCATGAACGGGCGGTTGGCGCCATCGATGGTGAAGTCGAGCGATTCATGGCGACCGGTCGCCATCGACATGTAGCTGACGGCGCGATGGCTGCCCTGGTGCAACTCGTCGGGGCGTTGCGGCACGCCGTGATTTTCCAGATACGTCGCGCTTGCCACCGTCACCTGCTCGATCAGGCCGATGCGACGCGCCACCATGCTGGATTCTGGCAATGGTCCGCTGCGCATGGCGCAGTCGACACCCTCGCGGATCAGGTCGACCGGGCGGTCGCCAATGCCCATTTCCAACGTGATGTTCGGGTGTTGCGCGAAGAAGTCGGGCAATGCCGGAATGATGACGGTGCGCGCCACCGTACCCTGCAGGTCGACGCGCAGGCGCCCGCGCGGGCTCGCGGCCGATTGGCTGAACACCGCCTCGGTTTCATCCAGGTCGGCCAGCAGCCGCGTGCAGCGCTGGTAATAGGCCTCACCGTCCAGGGTGGTGCGCACGCTGCGGGTGGTGCGCTCCAGCAGACGGACGCTCAGTCGGCCTTCCAGTTCCTTGATGGCGTAAGTGACGGTGGCGCGCGGCATCTGCAGGTCGTCGGCCGCAGCGGTGAAGCTGCCCAGCTCGACAATCCGGGTGAATAGGCGCATGGCCTGCAGGCGGTCCATGTCTATTGTTTAGTATTATTGAATAATAATGTCCATAAATGCTTATTTATTCAATAAAATCAAAAGCGCATAGGGAAGGCCTCACCCCAGTTTAAGGAGCGCCTCCTCATGACCATCTCCCCCTCTGGCAAGACAGCCATCGTCACCGGCGGTTCGCGCGGCATCGGCGCCGCGATCAGCGAAACCCTGGCCCAGGCCGGCCATGCCGTCGTCATCAACTATGCCAGCCGCGCCGCCGACGCCGAGGCGCTGGTGGTGAAGATCGCCGAGGCTGGCGGTCGCGCCATCGCCGTGCAGGCCGATATCAGCGACCCGGCGGCCGCGCGCCGTCTGTTCGATGTCGCGCGGGAGACTTTTGGCGGTGCCGACATTCTGGTCGCCAATGCTGGCATTCTCGATCCGGCGCTGCCGAAGATCGCCGAGACTACCGACGAGGGTTTCGACCGCATGGTCACCGTCAACCTGAAGGGCGTGTTCAATCTGCTGCGCGAGGCCGCCACGCGGCTGCGCGATGGGGGACGGATTGTCACGCTGTCATCCAGTGTGGTCGGCATGAACCTGCCCGGCTATGCGTCCTATGCGGCAACGAAAGCGGCCGTGGAAACACTCAGTCGCTTCCTGGCGCAGGAGCTGCGTGGCCGGCATATCACGGTCAACAGCGTGGCGCCGGGCGCAGTGGCGACCGAACTGTTCTTTGCCGGCAAGACGGAAGAACGCGTGGCACAGCTTGCAAAGCTGTCGCCGCTGGAACGTCTGGGCCAGCCTGACGATATCGCGGCCACGGTCGCCTTCCTCGCCGGTCCCGGTGGCTGGATCAACGGCCAGGTGCTGCGTGCCAACGGTGGCACTGTATAGGGGCGGTACGGTCTAAGCCGTCTTGTTGAGGTGGCGCCGGCGCAGCAGCGCCAGCGTCACCGCCACGGCCAGCGATCCGCCGATACCGGCGATAAAGGCTGGAATCAAACCGATGCGCGGTCCCAGCAGCGCCAGGCTGCAGAAAAACGGAATATGGCTGACCATGCCGATCTGGCTGGCACGTAATGCTGCGCGGATACCGGCCTTGTCGAGCCGGCGCGGCAGGAACCAGCACACAGCCAGCAGTGCGACTGGGAATGACGCGAAGATGCCGGCCACCTTCGATCCCATCACATGGGCCAGGCCGCTGACCAGCACCACCAGCAGCCCGGCGGCGGCGGCGCGCAGCAGCACTTCATAGGCCGGTGAACGTCCGCGGGCCGCCGCCGCTGTCATCGGCACGCGCCTGCCGGCGAACCAGGCGATCAGACCGCAGAGCGCCAGCACGCCGAGCGAGACTGGCAAGGCGGCTGGTAGTTCGCGAATGACAAGCCCGGTGCCGAACCATGCCGCCAGTCCGCCCAGCAGCGCCAGCGGCATGGTCACGCGCGGCAGCAAGGTGATCACTGCCACCAGGAACAGCAAGACCGCACCGATGGTGGCAAGGCTGCCCAATGCCGCCTGAGCCACGAAGACCGTGGGCTCGTGCAGGATCAGGAAGACATAGACCGGCGCGGTGACAAACGGCAGCGCCAGCACGATGCCGCCGATGAAGGGCGAGGTGCGCTCCATCATCATGACTATAAAGCCGACGAAAGCGGCGGTGGCCAGGCCGCGCGAGAGGATGGCCAGCAGGGCGAAATCGAAGTCGGGCATGATTTACGGTTTGTCGGACGGCATCGGCGGCGTGCCCTGGCTCAGGCGTTGCGTGGGCGCCACCAGGCGATGGCCGCTGACCTCTGCGCCGGCATCCCCGGGCAGGCGCAGGAACACCAGCGTCGACAGCGCCGCCAGCGTGCCGACCGTGAAAAAGGCCGGAGCGAAGCTGCCGGCAGTGATCTGGTCCATGCCGCCGCTGAGGGTAACGGTCGCATGCAGCACCATGGCGCCGACGGCGACACCGGCCGACAGCGACAACTGCTGCATCATCGAGGTGAAGCTGGTGGCGCGGCTCATGCGATCAGCCGGGATATCGGAAAAGGCCAGCGTATTGATGCTGGTGAACTGCAGCGAACGGAAGAAGCCGCCCATCAGCAGCAGGCCCATGATCAGCAGGTGCGCGGTTTCGGGCCGGAACAGGCCGTTGATGAAGATGAAGGCGCCGCTGATCACGGCATTGCCGATCAGCACGCGGCGGAAGCCGAAGCGCCGTAGGATCGGCGCGGCCGCCATCTTCATGGTCAGTGCGCCGGCCGCCGAGATGAAGGTGATCATGCCGGATTCAAAGGCGCTGAGCCCGAAGCCGAGCTGCAGCATCAGCGGCAACAGGAATGGCAGGGCGCCGACACCGATGCGGAACAGGAAGCCGCCGGCGACGCTGGCGCGGAAGGTGGGCAACTTGAGCAGTCGAAGATCCAGCAGCGGATGCGGATGGCTGAGCGCGTAACGGATGTAAAGCCCGATGCCGAGCGCACCCATCACCAGCAGGCCCAGCACCACGCCATTGGGCAGCAGGTCGCGGCCGATGGTCTCGAAGCCGAAGACCAGCCCGCAGAGGCCGATGGCCGACAGGATGAAACCGCGCCAGTCGAGCGGCGGTACGTCCTTTTCACGCACATTGGGGATGTAGAGCGTCACCAGTACGATGCCGAGAAGGCCGATCGGCAGGTTGATCCAGAAGATCCAGCGCCAGGACAGGTAGGTGGTGATGAAACCGCCAAGAGGCGGGCCTATCACGGGGCCGATCAGCGCCGGTACGGTCAGCCAGGCCATGGCGCGCACCAACTCGGCCTTGGGGATCGAGCGCAGCATCACCAGACGGCCGACCGGCACCATCATGGCGCCACCAAGGCCCTGCAGGGTGCGCGCGCCGACCAGTGTCCAGAAGGAATCCGCCAGGCCGCAGAGCAGCGAACCGATGGTGAAGACGGCGATTGCCAGCCGGAACACCGTGCGTGCGCCGAAACGGTCGGCCACCCAGCCGCTGATCGGGATGAAGACGGCGAGGCTGAAGAGGTAGGAGGTGATCGCCAGGTTGAGCTTCAGCGGGCTTTCGCCGAAGGATGCAGCGATGCTGGGCAGGGCGGTCGCCAGCACACTGGAGTCGAGATTCTCCATGAACAGCGCGCAGGCAACGATCAGCGGAATCAGCATGAGGAGAGGTGCGGGGCGGGAGGAATGACGGACAGAATCGGCAGCAACGCGCCAATATAACGATTTGCAACCGACTTGAACGTTGCAAAGGATGCAAGGGTTGCATGATTCACACACAAAGCCCATGCGGCGGGTTGCCCCAATGCGGCAATTCGCGCCTGCAGCATCGGATTGACCAAACGGGGCGCGGCAGATTTGTCTTGTGGCTGTCCAAAATGGACATACCATCTTTCCGGGTGCAGCCCGTGGAGGAACTGCCGATGCAAGCCTTGCTTGACCCCGTCTTCCTGGCGCGACTGCAATTCGCGTTCACGGTTTCCTTCCACATCATCTTCCCCGCCTTCACCATCGGGCTGGCGAGTTATCTCGCCGTGCTGGAAGCGCTGTGGCTGGTCACCAGGAAGGACGTCTACCTGACGGTCTTCCGCTTCTGGCTGAAGATTTTCGCCGTCAGCTTCGGCATGGGTGTCGTTTCCGGTCTGGTGATGAGCTACCAGTTCGGCACCAACTGGGCGGTCTTCTCCGACAGGGCGGGCCCCGTCATCGGGCCGCTCATGGGCTACGAGGTGATGTCTGCTTTCTTCCTCGAAGCCGGTTTCCTCGGCGTCATGCTGTTCGGCATGAACCGTGTGGGCAGGGGCCTGCACATGGCCGCCACCGCCATGGTGGCTTTCGGCACTTTCCTTTCGGCTTTCTGGATTCTGGCGGTGAACAGCTGGATGCAGACGCCGGCCGGCTATGCCATCGCGCCGAACGGCCAGTTCGTGCCGGCGGACTGGTTCGCGGTGATCTTCAACCCGTCCTTCCCCTATCGCCTGGTGCATATGGTGCTGGCGGCCTATCTCACCACTGCTTTCGTTGTCGGTGCGGTCGGCGCTTGGCATCTGCTGAAAAGCAAGGCCAATGCCAACAGCAATCCGGGCGCGCGCGTCATGTTCTCGATGGCTATGTGGATGGCCGTCGTTGTCGCGCCGATCCAGATTTTCGTCGGCGATCTCCATGGACTGAACACCCTGAAGCACCAGCCGGCCAAGATCGCCGCCATGGAGGGTCATTACGAGACTCACAGGGGTGCGCCGCTCTATCTGTTCGGCCTGCCGGACAATGACGCGGCCGAAACCAAATACGCCATCGGCATTCCCAGGCTTGGCAGCCTGATCCTGACTCATGAATGGGATGGCGAGCTGAAGGGCCTGAAGGCCTTCCCGCGCGAGGAATGGCCGCCGGCGCCGGTGGTGTTCTGGAGCTTCCGCGTCATGGTTGGTCTCGGCATGCTGATGCTGCTGATCGGTGCGGCGAGTTTGGTGCTGCGCATTGGCGGCCGTATCTACCGCACGCCGCTGTTGCATCGCGCGGCACTGCTGATGGGGCCGAGCGGCTTCATCGCTGTGCTGGCCGGCTGGATCACGACAGAGGTCGGGCGCCAGCCCTATACGATCTACGGTCTGTTGCGCACGGCCGAAAGCGTATCGCCCATCGGTATGCCAGGGGTCGCCACCTCGCTGATCGCCTTCATTGTGGTGTATTTCATCGTCTTCGGCGCCGGCACCTTCTACATCCTGCGCATGATGGGCAAGACGCCGGGCGCCGGCCATCCTGACGACCCCGCCGTGGAAGCGCCCCTGCGCACTGCCGGCATCATGCCAGGCCCTGCCATGCAGGGAACCGCGACAGGCAAGGGAGCTGTGTCATGACCCTCGATCTTCCGCTGATCTGGGCCGGGCTGATCGCCTTCTCGGTGCTGGCCTATGTGATCCTGGACGGCTTTGATCTCGGCATTGGCATGCTCTTTCCGCTGTTCAAGGACGAGTCTGACCGCGATGTGATGATGAATTCTGTCGCGCCGGTCTGGGATGGCAACGAGACCTGGCTGGTGCTGGGCGGCGGTGGCTTGCTGGCGGCGTTTCCGCTCGCCTATTCGCTGATCCTGCCCGCGCTCTATGCACCGCTCACTGCCATGCTGCTCGGCCTGATCTTCCGCGGCGTGGCATTTGAGTTCCGCTGGCGCACGCTGCGCTGGAAGCCGGTCTGGGATTGGAGCTTCACACTCGGCTCCTACGTGGCGACGTTTATGCAAGGCATTGCCCTTGGTGGCCTGATTCAGGGCATCAAGGTCGAAGGCCGTGCCTATGCCGGCGGTTGGTGGGACTGGCTCACGCCCTTCAGCCTGCTCACCGGACTGTCGCTGGTGATCGGCTACATGCTGCTCGGTGCCTGCTGGCTGATCATCAAGACCGAAGGTGGCCTGCAGGACCGCTGCTATCTGTTCGGCCGTCGCCTCAGCGTGCTGCTGGTGGCGATGATCGGCCTGGTCAGCCTCTGGACGCCCTTCCTGGACGCGCATTTCCTGCAGCGCTGGTTCACCTGGCCCAACATCGCCATCACTGCGCCGATGCCGATCCTGGTTTTGGTGATGTCTGGCATCCTGTGGCGCGGCCTGCATGACCATCGCCGCGAGAAGACACCTTTCCTGGCGGCGCTGGCGCTGTTCGTGCTGTCCTATATCGGTCTGGGCATCAGCTTCTGGCCGCTGATGGTGCCACCATCGGTCACTTTCTATGACGCGGCCGCACCTGATGTCTCGCTCGGCTTCCTGTTGGTCGGTGCCGTCATCCTGCTGCCGATCATCCTGGCCTACACGGCCTATGCCTACTGGGTCTTCCGCGGCAAGGTGGATCGTCATGCCCATTACCACTGAACAGAAACCGCTCTGGCAGCGTCTGCTGTGGTTCGTGGCGCTGTGGGCCGGGGGCGTGCTGAGCGTCGCCGCCGTGGGTTACGCGATCAAGCTGGCGCTGAAGGCGTGAAGCCGCAGGCTTTGAGCGCCGCCAGCATATGGGGCGGCGGCTCGGCGCTGACACTGATGGGATCGCGCGAGGGATAAAGCGGCAGCACGATGCCATGGCTCTGCAGATGCAGCGTGATGCCGCGGTCCTTCTCGGCATCGCCGTATTGCGTGTCGCCCACCAGCGCGCAGCCTAAAGATGCGAGATGCACACGGATCTGATGGGTGCGGCCGGTACGCGGGCGGCATTCAATCCAGCTCAGGCCATCGGTCGATGTGCCCAGCAATCTGTAATCGGTGACGGATGTCTGTCCTTGTGGATCGTCGGCGGGCACGATGGCCATATGCCAGCCACCGTCGCGCGTGCTCAGCTTGCGTAAACTCGCATCGATGCGGCCTTCGGGTTGCTGCGGTACGCCGCGGGCAATCGCCCAGTAGATCTTCTCGACCTTGCCGTCCTGGAACAGCTTGCCCAGCTTGCGCAGCGCCTTGGGATGGCGGCCCAGCACCAGACAACCGGATGTGTCGCGGTCCAGCCGGTGCGCCAGCGCTGGCGGGCGGGGCAGGCCGAACTGCAGATGATGGAAATGGCGCTCCAGGTTGTCGCCGCCGCCGGGGCCTGCATGCACCGGCAGGCCGGCGGGCTTGTCCAGCACCAGCATCAGGCCGTCGCGATAGAGCAGGCGTCGTTCAAGCTCGGCAGGCGTCATGCCCGAGGGGTGACGCAGATAGGGTCCCCGGTCAAGACCCCGATGACGGGATTGCGGCACTCTTCTCGGCGCAGCCGCGATAGCTGCGGCCCTGATGGGTCACCTGCGCGCTGTAGGGATAGCGCCGCGTTGCCATGCTGTCGCTGCAGGCGGTTTCCGTGATGGTCAGTTCCAGCCTGCCGGTGGTTTCGCCGCCAGCCGGTGGATCGAGCGTCCAGATCTGACGGTTGCCTGTTACCGAAGGGGCTTTCACGCCATAGCGCTGCGGCACTTCGCCCAGGCGGTCGAAGACGACATCCTCGCCTTCGATCCGCAGGTTCCAGTACGGCTCATTGCCGAAAGCGCGCCAGCCGCTGTCGGCGGCCGCACCCTCGGGCGGACAGTCCGGCGTGAAATAGGTGAGCCAGCCGAGCAGATGGCCGGTGCCGGTCTGCACCGGCTGCGGCGTGCCGCAGCGCATGAAGGGTTCTGCCATCGATGCCGGCGTGAAAGCCGGTCCGGCCACGCGCTGTGCTCCGGTCGTAGCTAGTTTCGGGGCCGGGCTGCCGCCGCTGCCGGTGCTGCATTCATAGCGGCTGTTGTCGGCGCCTTTCATGCGCACCAGGATCATGCCTTGAGTCTGCGGCACCGCATCGGTCGCGTAAGCCGGCTGCGCTGGATGCGCGGCCAGGCAGGCCATGACGCCGCCGTACATCTCGGGCAGCATGCGGCCCCAGTCCTGTGACTCGCGACTTTGGCGGGTCAGCACGATATCGCCAGTTGACGATGTGCGTCCGCCGCAGCCAGCCAGCAACAGAAGTGTCATGCCAAGGGCGAGACTTGCATGTTTCATGCAGGCATCCAGACAAAGAATGGTGGCCGCAATGCGGCGGCCTTGCTGAATAAAACGCGGTTTTCTAGCTTCTGGTTCCATGATGCTCCCCGCTGGCCTTTCCCTGTCCGCCTGCACGGCTGCCGATATGGCCGATGTGCGCGCCCTGCATACCCTGGCCTTCCGCCTGCTGGCGGCCGGCCATCACACGCCGCTGCAGATCGCGGCCCATGAAGATCTCATCGCGGCGCCGGCCTATGCCGAGGATGTCGCGCGCTCGCACCTGGTCCTGGCGCGCGAAGACATATCCGGGCGCTTGGTCGGCACCGCCGGCTGGCTGGCCATGGAGGATCGTCCGATGACGGCGCGTATCCGCAAGGTCTTCGTCCATCCAGACATGGCCCGGCGCGGATTGGCTTCCGCGCTGGTGCGGGCGGCTGAACAGGCCGCCGCCATGGCCGGCTATCCGCGGCTTTACGTGCGCGCCAACATCAATGCCGTGCCGTTGTATGAAAAGCTGGGCTACCGGGCCGAGGCGCGCGGCAGCATGCCGGCCGGCAACCAGGACCTGCCCGTGCTGTATATGAGCCGACCCTGAAAAGGGCGGGACTCTGCCGGTTTACAAAAAATTAGCGGCCCGACGGCACGGCTTCGGACTATGCTTCCCCAGACGCAGCAGATGAGTCCCACAAAAGGGCCAGCGCGTCACGGGGGAATCACTTATGCAGACCATGCGTATGCCGGCTGCCGCCCGCCCATCTCAGACGAGACGGGCCTATGACGAACTCAAGCGCCGCATTCTCGACAATGAATTGCCGCCCGGCACCCAGGCGCTGGAGCAGGAGATCGCGCTGCTGCTCGGCATGAGCCGCACGCCGGTGCGCGAGGCGCTGATCAGGCTGGCGCAGGAGGGCATGGTTGAGGTGCGGCCGCGCCATGGCATGCGCGTGCTGCCGATCTCGATTGCAGACCTGCGCGAAATCTATGATCTGCTCACCGGTCTTGAATCCACCGCCGTCGACATCCTGGCGCGGCGCGGCCTCACGGCCGCCGAAGCTGCGGAACTCGATGGCCTGCTGGTCGAGATGACAACGGCACTGCAGGGCGACGATCTGCAGGGCTGGGCGGCAGGCGATACGCGCTATCATCGCCGGCTGGTCGAGATGGCCGGCAACCAGCGCCTGCTGGCAATGTTCGAAGCTATCCGCGACCAGTCGCACCGCGCCCGCATGGTGACGCTGCGGCTGCGGCCCACGCCGTCATTGTCGAATGACGAGCATGCCGCCGTGGTGGCGGCGATCCGTCGCCGCGACGCTGAAACCGCGCATCGCCTGCATCGCGCCCATCGCCAGCGCGCCGCCCGGCTGCTGCTCGATCTGGTCGAGCATCACGGGCTGGATCAGCTCTGAATCAGAGATCGAGGTTGTTGCGGATCAGCAGCCGCTCGGCGGAATCGTTCCAGACATCCATCTTCACGATCTTGCCCTGCCGCACCACGAAGCGGTCGACATAGCGGTTGCCTTCAAACGGCGTGCCGTCATGCCATTCGCCGTACAACGTACCGATGCTATAGACGATGGTCTCGTCCTTGCCGGCGGCGACATCGAAACGCTCCATCGCCTTCTTCACCCATTTGTAGCGTTTGGCATTGAAGGCGGCGGTCTCGCGCGGATGGCTGTATTTGCGGCCGCCGGTGAAGGTGATCACCAGCTCGGGCGAGATGTAGCGCTGCGCCGTGTCCGGGTCGGGGACCATGCTGGCCTCGAGAAACAGGCGGACGGTTTCGGCTTCGCCGGACAGGCCCTCGAAGGCATTGCTGACGGCGGCGGGCTGGGCAGTCATGGACGGCGCTCCTGAAAGACAACGGACTGGCTCACCTCTAGCAAGAGCGGTGCCGGGCCAAAATCGCAGCCAAATCACGCTTGCGCGAGGATTGTCGCCACAAATTGCATACAATTTGCACCGCAGCCGCAGGCCGTTGGATACAATTTGGGCAGGGCCAGCCAGAGCAATATAATTATCGTTAAGAATCAAAGCTTTGATTCTTGGCATGTGCCTTGCGAACTCCTCCGCGGATCAATCAGCCCGGGAGGCTCCCCTCATGTCCGCTTCACTCCGCTCCATGACGATCACCCGCCGTGTGGCGCTGTCCTCCGCCACCGCCTTTGCACTGCTGGCCATGACCGCCGCCGCGCCGGCGCGTGCGCAGGACAGCATCAAGATCGGCCTGGTCGCCGCGCTCTCGGGCCAGTCGGCCAAGTCGGGTGAGGCAATCACCCGCGGCCTCGTCATCGCCATCGACGAGATCAATGCCAAGGGCGGCGTGCTGGGCAAGAAGCTGGAGCTGGTGCGTCGTGACGACGAAAGCAATCCGGGCAAGGGCGTGCTGGCGGCGCGCGAACTGGTGCAGCGTGAGAAGGTCGCCGTGCTGTTCGGCGGTCTCGACACGCCGGTCTCGATGGCCATCGTGCCCTACATGAATTCCGAGAAGGTGCCCTTCATGGGCGTCTGGGCGGCCGGCACGCCGATCACCCGCAACGGCGCGGCCGAGAATTACGCCTTCCGCGTTTCCGCCGTCGACGAGATCGTCGACCAGGCGCTGGTCGACTACGCGGTGGCCAAATACAAGTCCAAGACGCCCGGCATGATCCTGATCAACAACTCCTGGGGCGAGTCCAACGAGGCCGGCCTGAAGAAGGCGCTCGACGGCAAGGGCATGAAATATGCCGGCATCGAGAAGTTCAACGACCCTGATGTCGATGTCGTGCCGCAGCTCACCCGTCTGAAGGCGGCCGGTGCCGACACGCTGTTCATGGTTGGCAATGTCGCGCCGTCCTCGGTGGTGGTGAAGTCGCTCGACCGCATGGGCTGGAATGTGCCGATCGTCTCGCATTGGGGTCCGGCCGGCGGCCGCTTCAACGAACTGGCCGGCGCCAGCGCCTCGAAGGTGCATTTCATCCAGACCTACAGCTTCTCGGGCAAGCTCTCGCCCAAGGGCGAGCAGGTCTTCGCCGCGCTGAAGGCCAAGTTCCCCGAAATCAAGACCACGGCCGATGTGACCCCGGCGGTCGGCATCGCCAATGCCTATGATGCCCTGCATCTGACGGCGCTGGCGATCACCAAGGCCGGCAGCACCGAAGGCCCGAAGGTGCGCCACGGCTTCTACGCCATCGACAAGTATGACGGCCTGATCAAGAGCTACTTCAAGCCCTTCTCGTCGGACAACCAGGATGCGCTGGGCCCGAAGGACTACATCTTCACCCAGTTCGTCGGTCCGGAAATCCTGCCGCTCACCAACTGATCGCGCGCCGGGCTGGTTCGTAAGGACCGGCCCGGCTTCTTTTTGCTTTCCAGAGCGGGATCAACCGCCATGCTTGTCACGTCCGCCATCATTTCCGGCCTCGGCCTCGGCTCCATGTACGGCCTGATCGCGCTGGGCTATCACGTTACTTATACGGTTTCCAACACGGTGAATTTCAGCCAGGGCAGCATCGTCATGCTCGGCGCCGTGCTCGGCTATATCTTCGGCGTGCGCTATGGCCTGCCGATACCGCTCGCCATCGCGCTCAGCCTGCTGCTCTGCGCCATCGCCGGCCTGGTGGTCGAACGCTTCCTGGTGCGGCCCTTTGCCGATCGCGGCTCCAATGCCTGGCTGATGGCGACAGTCGCCGGCGGCATCATCCTCGACAATGTCGTGCTCTTCACCTTTGGCAAGGAGCCCCGCAGCTTCCCGTCCGAGCTGGCAGTGAAACCGGTCGATCTCTTTGGCGCCGGCGTCTATCCGCTGCAGCTTGTGATCCCGGTGGTCGGTCTGGCCATTGCTGTCGGCCTGCAGCAACTGATGCGCCGCACCAAGCATGGCAAGGCGCTGCTCGCCGTGGTGCAGAATGCCGATGCCGCCCGTCTGATGGGTATCAACACCCGCGCCGCCGTCGCCGGCTCGTTTGCCGTCTCGGCGCTGTTTGCCGCCATCGCCGGGCTACTGATTGCCCCGCTCTATGCCGTGCATTCCGACATGGGCACGCTGTTCGGCATCAAGGCCTTTGCCGTCGCCATCCTCGGCGGCATGACCTCAGCCTGGGGCGTCATGCTGGCCGGGCTGATCTTCGGCCTGATGGAAGCCACCATTACCGTCTCGCTCGGCTCGGTCTATACGCAAATCCTGAGCTTCGCCATCGTCATCGTCGCGCTCGCGCTGCTGCCCAACGGCCTGCTTGGCCGCGCTGGTGTGAAGAAGGTCTGAGGCGATGCGACAGAAACCCATCATCCCCATTGCCATCCTTCTCATTACGCTGTTCGGCATCCTGATTGCCGGCAGCACCAAAGGCTACATGCTGTTCATCCTGGCGCTGGTGGCGATGACCGGCGTGGTCGGCGTCGGCCTCAACATCCTGCTCGGTCTCACCGGGCAGGTTTCGCTCGGCCATGTCGGCTTCTATGCCATCGGCGCCTATACCACGGCGGTGATGAGCCTGAACGGCATCAGCTTCTGGCTCGCCTTTCCGGTGGCGGGCCTGATCGGCGCCGTCGTCGGTTTCCTGCTGGCGCTGCCGGCCTTGCGCGTGAAAGGGCCGTATCTGGCGATGGTCACCATCGCCTTTGCCTTCATCATCGAGCATGGCGCGGTCGAATGGCGCGGCCTCACCGGCGGTTCCAACGGCCTGATGGGAATCCTGCCGCCGACACTCGGCGGCATCTCGTTTGGAGAACGCGAAATGGCGATCCTCGCCGTGCTGCTCGCCGGTTTCTCCTTTGCGCTCTATCACCGCCTCAGCGTCAGCCATTGGGGCCTGGGGATGCGGGCGGTGCGCGATGCCGAGGTGGCGGCGCAGTCGCTCGGCCTCAATCCGGTCACCATCAAGGTGACGGCCTTCACGCTGTCGGCCGTGCTGACCAGCTTGGCCGGCGCGCTGTTCTCGCCGCTGATGATGTTCATCGCGCCGAGTTCCTTTCCCTTCTTCCAGTCGATCCTGTTCCTGCTCGCCGTGATCATCGGGGGCGCCGGCTCGGTCTTCGGCCCGCTGCTCGGCGCGATCATCGCGGTCGGCTTGCCCGAACTGCTGTCCGATCTGGCTGAATACCGCCTGCTGTTCTTCGGCGTGCTGCTGCTGGCGGTGCTCTGGGCCGCGCCCAAGGGCATCCTCGGCAGCCTGGCGGCGCGTTTCCGCCGCGAGGACCCGCGCACCGCGCAGAATGACGGTATCGATCTGGCCAAATGGTTGAAGCCGCACTCGGCGCTGTCGCTGGTGGTCGAAGGTCTCGGGATCAGCTTCGGTGGCATCCGTGCGGCCCATGGCGTCGGCTTCGCCGCCGAGCCCGGCAGGGTGACGGCGGTGATCGGCCCGAATGGTGCGGGCAAGACCACCGTGCTCAACATGATCGGCGGCTTCTATCGTCCGGACCATGGCAGCATCCGTCTGGAAGACGATATAGCCGGTCGTCCGGCCTGGGCGGTCAGCCGCGCCGGCATCGCGCGCACCTACCAGACTACGCAGCTCTTCGGCGATCTCAGCGTGGTCGACAATATCCGCATCGCTCTGCGTCAGGGCCGTCTCGGCCTGCTGCTTGGACGCAGCAATACCGAAGAAGAAGCCGCTGTCGCCGAGGCGTTGTTGCACTTCGTCGGCTATACCGGGCCTGTCATGCGGCTGGCCGGCGCGCTGCCCCATGTGGATCGTCGTCTGGTCGAGATTGCACGCGCGCTGGCGACGCGGCCGCGGGTGCTGCTGCTGGATGAACCGGCGGCCGGGCTGATGCGCGGCGACAAGGACTCCTTGAGCCTCCTGCTGCGCCGCATCGCCGATCTCGGCATCGCCGTCATCCTGGTCGAGCATGACATGGCGCTGGTGATGGGCATCTCGGATCATATCGTGGTGTTGGATGCCGGCACGCCGATTGCCGCCGGCACCCCAGCCGAAATCCGCCAGAACCCAAAAGTGATCAAGGCCTATCTCGGCGGCTCTGAGATGAGCGGCCGGCCGCGCGCCACGCCCTGGGCGGGCACCGCCGATGCGTTGCTGGCCACCGTCAACCTCACGGCTGGCTATGGCGCGGCACCGGTGCTGGAGCAGTGCAACATCACTGTGCGGCAGGGCGAGACGGTGGCGCTGCTCGGCGCCAACGGCGCCGGCAAGTCCTCGGCGATGCGGTCGGTCAGCGGTCTGCTGCGGCCTATCGAGGGCTCGGTGCTGCTTAGCGACACTGAACTGCGCCAGCAGCCGGCGCATCAGATCGCTGCACAGGGCCTGGTGCTGGTGCCCGAAGGCCGGCAGGTTTTCCCCGAGCTCAGCGTGAAGGATAACCTGCTGCTCGGCGCCTATACCCGGACGGACCTGAAGGCCGAAGAGGAGGTCGCGGCGCTGCTGGATCGCTTCCCACGCCTGCGCGAACGCCTGCACAGCCGTGCAGGCCTCCTGTCCGGCGGCGAGCAGCAGATGCTGGCGATTGCGCGCGGCATGATCGCAAAGCCGAAGGTGATGATGTTGGATGAGCCGTCGCTCGGTCTCGCGCCCACTATCATCAACGAGGTGTTCTCGGTGCTGGCCGATCTGCGCGACGAGGGCGTCACTCTGCTGCTGGTCGACCAGATGGCGGTGCTGGCGCTGGCGGTGGCCGATCGCGGCTATGTGCTGGAATCCGGCCGCATCGTGCGCGAGGGTACGGCCGACGACCTGCGCGGCGACAAGGCGCTGGAAGCGGCGTACTTGGGCCAAGAGAAGCAGGCGGCGGACTGATGCCCGGTTTCGACCTGATCATTCGCAATGCGGCACTGGCCGGCCGCGGCGGCACCGTCGATCTTGGGATCAAGGACGGGCGCTTCGCTGCGATAGACACTGGTCTCAAGGGCGGTGGCCCGGTCGAAGATATCAGTGGGCGTCTTGCTGTGCCGGGCTTCGTCGAAACCCATGTGCATCTCGACAAGTCCTGCATTCTCGAGCGCTGCAGCAGCGAGGGCACGCTGGCCGATGCCATCGCCGAGGTGGCGGCCGCGAAAAAGGCCTTCACCGAAGACGATGTCTATGCACGGGCAAAGGCCACGCTGGAAAAGGCGATCCTGCAGGGCACCACGCGCATGCGCACGCATGTCGAGATCGATCCGCGCATCGGTCTGCGCAGCTTTACGGCCATCCGGCGGTTGAAGGCCGACTATGCCTGGGCCATCGATCTGGAAATCTGCGTCTTTCCGCAGGAAGGCCTGCTGAACGATCCCGGCGCCGACGCGCTGCTGGTGCAGGCCATGCAGGATGGCGCCGACCTGATCGGCGGCTGTCCTTATACAGACAGCAATCCTGATGGCCAGATCGCCCGCATCTTCGAGATCGCCAGGGACTTCGACACCGATATCGACTTCCATCTCGATTTTGATCTCGACCCCACGAAAATGGGCCTCGATGAAGTCTGTCGCCAGACGGCGGCGCATAAGATGGGTGGGCGTGTCACTATTGGCCATGTCACCAAGCTCTCCGCCCTGCCCCCGGCGCAACTGCAGGCCGTGGCGCAGCGCCTGAAAGATGCTGGTGTGGCCGTCACAGTGCTGCCGGCGACCGATCTTTTCCTGATGGGGCGTAGCCACGACCACAATATCCCGCGCGGCGTCACCCATGCGCATCGCCTCAGTGGCTGGGGTGTCACCTGTTCGCTCTCGACCAACAACGTGCTCAATCCCTTCACGCCGTTCGGCGACTGCTCGCTGGTGCGCATCGCCAATCTCTACGCCAATGTCGCCCAGCTTGGCCGGCCCGCCGAAATGGCGGCCTGTCTCGACATGGTCACTGAACAGTCAGCAAAGCTGCTCAACCTGAAGGACTATGGCATCGCCGTCGGCAACCCCGCGGATGTCGTGGTGCTGGATGCGGGCAGCCCGGCGCGCGTGGTGGCCGAGTTGGCGCAGCCGCTGTTTGGGCTGAAGCGCGGGCGCCGGGTGTTCACAAGACCGCAGGCCATGCTGCATCGGCCTTGACGGCAAGGCACGCGCGCTGCATGGATCGCAGACCGCTTTCACGAAGGTTCTTTCGATGCTGAATACACCGCGTGCCCGCCGGGGCATGGTCACCGCGCCGCATCACCTGGCCGCCGAAGCCGGGTTGTCCGTTTTGCGCGAAGGCGGCAATGCCATCGAGGCGACGGTGGCGATGGCTGCCTGCCTGACGGTGGTCTATCCGCATATGACCGGCATCGGCGGCGACGGCTTCTGGCTGGTGGCTGCGCCGGGCAAGGATCCGGTGGCGATCGAGGCCTGCGGGCGCGCGGCGGCGAAGGCAACGCCTGATCTTTACAAGAGCAAGGGCCTGAGCAGCATTCCCTGGCGCGGGCCGCTGGCGGCCAACACGGTCGCCGCCACCGTCAGCGGCTGGGGCGAGGCGCTCAAGCTCAGCAGCGAATACGGCGGTAAGCTGCCGCTGTCGCGTCTGGTCGCCGATGCGGTCTGGCATGCCGAGAACGGCTTCGCGGTGACGCAGAGCCAGGAAGACCTGACCCGTATCAAGCAGCCCGAGTTGCAGGACCAGCCGGGCTTTGCAGCGCGCTTCCTGCCCAACGGCAAGCCGCCGGCCGAGCGCAGCGTGATGAAGCTGCCGGCACTCGGCGCCACGATTAAAAAGATCGGCACGCAGGGTGTGGAGGATTTCTATCGCGGTGCGCTGGCGCAACAGATCGCCGCCGATCTGGCGAAGATCGGCAGCCCGGTCTCTGGCGACGATCTGGCAAGGCATCAGGCTCGCCGCCTTGCACCGCTCAGCGTCGACCTGAAGGCGGCCAAACTCTTCAACTTCCCGCCGCCGACGCAAGGGTTTTCATCGCTGATGATCCTCGCCCTGTTCGAGCGTCTGGGCGTGACCGAGGCTGAAGGCTTCGCTTACCTGCACGGGCTGGTGGAAGCGACCAAGCAGGCCTTCATCATTCGCGACCGCATCCTGGGCGATCCCGACAGCATGCCGGAACAGCCGGAGAAATATCTCGAAGCCGCTCAGCTTGATACATTGGCGGCGAAGATCGATCCCAAGACCGCGCTGCCCTGGCCGCAGCCGGCCTCGAGTGGCGACACCACCTGGATGGGCGCGATCGACGGCAATGGCCTGTCGGTCAGCTTCATTCAGTCGATTTATTTTGAGTTCGGGTCCGGATGTGTGCTCGATGAAACCGGCATCAACTGGCAGAACCGCGGTTCCAGTTTCCTGCTGAACGATGCCGGCCCGCGTGCGCTGGCGCCGGGCCGCATGCCCTTCCACACGCTCAATCCCGCCATGGCGCGCTTCAGCGATGGCCGCACCATGGTCTATGGCACGATGGGCGGTGAGGGCCAGCCGCAGACCCAGGCCGCCATCTACAGCCGCTACGCGATGTACGGGCAGGGGCTTCAGCAGGCGATCACCGCGCCGCGCTGGCTGCTGGGCAAGACCTGGGGCGAGAACAGCGTGACGCTGAAACTGGAAAGCCGCTTCGATCCGGCGCTGGTCGCGGCACTGAAATCCGCCGGTCATAATGTGGAACTGCTGGAAGACTTCACCGGCACCATGGGTCATGCCGGCGCCATCGTTCGGCATGCGGATGGTGTGCTGGAAGGCGCCACCGATCCACGCAGCGATGGCGCGGCTGCCGGTTTCTGACGGCGGTTTTTAGGGCCACTGCCTAAAAATCCGCCGCGTATGGGGCGGGAAGCGCAACTCCGGGCCTGTTCCAGCGTTTTACACTGGACAGGCGAGCGGCATACCGATTGCATCGTCTGGCATAAAACCGCCCGGGGAAAGCCAGTCATGAGTGCTGCGGTATGAGTATCCAGGTCGCGCTTCACCACCGCACAACCTATCGTTACGACAAACCGATCAGTCTCGGGCCACAGGTGATCCGCCTGCGCCCGGCGCCGCATTGCCGTACGCCGATCCTGTCCTATTCGCTCAAGGTCTCGCCCAAGGACCATTTCATCAACTGGCAGCAGGACCCGCAGGGCAACTATCTCGCCCGGCTGGTCTTCCCCGAGCGCACCGATCATTTCGAGGTGACGGTCGATCTGGTTGCCGACATGGCGGTGATCAATCCTTTCGATTTCTTCCTTGAGCCGCAGGCCGAGCATTATCCCTTCGACTACGATCCGGACCTGAAGGAAGACCTGGCGCCGTTCCAGCGCGTCGATCCGCCCGGCCGTCACCTGAGCGCCTGGCTCGCCGAAGTGCCGCGCGAAAAAAAGCGCACCATCGATTTCCTCGTCGGCCTCAACCAGCGGCTTTCCAACGAGATCAAGTATCTCATCCGGCTCGAGCCCGGCGTGCAGACCGCTGAGCAGACGCTGGAGCTGAAAAGCGGGTCCTGCCGCGATACCTCCTGGCTGCTGGTGCAGGCCCTGCGGCATCTGGGTTTCGCCGCGCGCTTCGTCTCGGGCTACCTCATCCAGCTCGTCGCCGATGTGAAGGCGCTCGACGGCCCGGAAGGGCCGACGGCCGATTTCACCGATCTGCATGCCTGGGTCGAGGTCTATCTGCCCGGCGCGGGCTGGATCGGCTTCGATCCGACCTCGGGCCTCATGGCGGGCGAGGGGCATATCCCGCTGGCCGCCACGCCTGAGCCGCAATCAGCCGCCGCCATCAGCGGCGCGATCGAGAAGGCCGAGGTCGAGTTCGGCTACGACATGAAGGTGATGCGCTTCCACGAGACGCCGCGCGTCACCAAGCCGATTTCCGACGATGCCTGGGAGCGGATGCTGGCCCTGGGCGATGCCGTCGATGCGCGGCTCGATGCCGGCAATGTGCGTCTGACCATGGGCGGCGAGCCGACTTTCGTCGCCATCGACGATATGGAAGGCGCGGAGTGGAATATCGCGGCGCTTGGCCCGACCAAGCGCGAATATGCCGGCAAGCTGCTGCGCCGTCTGGCCGACCGCTTTGCTGCGTCGCCGCTGCTGCATTACGGCCAGGGCAAATGGTATCCGGGCGAGCAGCTGCCGCGCTGGGCGCTGAGCTGTCACTGGCGCAAGGATGGCGAGCCGGTCTGGCGCGACAAGTCGCTGCTGGCGGCGGATGAAGACGCAGGTGATGGCGCGACCAATCATGACGCCGATATCTTCGCCGCCACGCTGGCCGACAAGCTGATGATTGATCCCGGCTATCGCATCGCCGGCTTCGAGGATGTCTGGTATTACTTGTGGCGCGAACGCCGCCTGCCGGTGAATGTCGATCCCTTCAAATCGCATCTGAAGGACGAGCAGGAGCGCGCTCGCCTCAGCCGCATCTTCGAACAGGGGCTGGACAAGGTGGTCGGCTATGCGCTGCCGCTGACGCGCGAGTGGAGTGGCGCCGGCCGGCGCTGGCGCTCGGGTCCGTGGTTCCTGCGCCCGCAGACCATGTATCTGCTGCCCGGCGATTCACCGATGGGCCTGCGCCTGCCGCTGGAGAGTCTGCCCTGGGTCGCCGCGAAGGATGCCGCTGGCCACCACCTGCCCGACACCATGATCGAGCGCCCGCCGCTGCCGACGCGCCAGCCGGTCTATCCGGCAGCACCCGCAACGGCCGAAGCGGCGCCGACCGTTCTGCAGCGTTGGCGCTCGTGGTTCGTCGGTCGCGGCGCTGCAGGCAGCGATGCCGGCCCGGCGATCACCTCCGACATTCCGCCGAATGCGCCGCCGGTGCGGCCGCCGAACCAGAAATCCGATCCCAGTGTGGTGCGCACGGCCATGTGCATCGAGCCGCGCGGCGGCCTGCTGCATATCTTCATGCCGCCCTTCGATCTGGCCGAGGACTATCTCGATCTGCTGACGGCGGTGGAGGACACGGCGGCGCAGTTGAAACGCAAGGTGGTGATCGAAGGCTATCCGCCGCCGCGCGATCCCAGGCTGATGCATTTCAGCGTCACGCCTGATCCCGGCGTCATCGAGGTCAATATTCATCCCTCCAGCAACTGGCGCGAGCTGGCCGAGAAAACGACCGTGCTTTACGAAGAGGCGCGGCAGACCCGGCTTGGCACCGAGAAGTTCATGCTGGATGGCCGCCATATCGGCACCGGCGGCGGCAACCACGTGGTGATGGGCGCGGCCCAGCCCTATGACAGCGCCTTCCTGCGCCGGCCCGACCTGCTGCGCAGCATGGTGGGCTACTGGCAGAACCATCCCTCGCTGTCCTATCTCTTCTCCGGCCAATTTATAGGTCCGACCTCACAGCATCCGCGCGTCGACGAAGGCCGCGACGATGCGCTGGTCAACCTGCAGATCGCCTTTGATCAGGTCGCGCAGCATGGCAATGTGCCGCCACCCTGGCTGGTGGATCGCATCTTCCGCAACGTGCTGGTCGATATCACCGGCAACACGCATCGCACCGAACTCTGCATCGACAAGCTCTATTCGCCTGATGGTCCCACTGGCCGCCTCGGCCTGGTCGAGCTGCGCGCCTTTGAGATGCCGCCCGATGTCCGCATGAGCCTGGCGCAGCAACTGTTGCTGCGCGGGCTGCTCGCCGCCTTCTGGGAGCGGCCGTATCTGCGCAAGCCGGTGCGCTGGGGTACGCGTCTGCATGACGAATTCCTGCTGCCTCATTTCTGCCTGCAGGATTTCGGCGATGTACTGGATGACCTGAAAGCTGCCGGCCTCGACTTCGATCCCGCCTGGTTCGCCGCCCATGCCGAATTCCGCTTCCCGCAGATCGGCGAGATTGCGGCGCGCGGTCTGGAAGTAGAGTTGCGCCATGCGCTCGAGCCCTGGCATGTGCTGGGCGAGGAGGCGACGGCGGGTGGCACGGCGCGCTATGTCGACAGTTCGCTCGAACGCCTGCAGATCAAGGTGAAAGGCCTGGTCGACGGCCGCCATGTGGTCGCCTGCAACGGCCGCGCCGTGCCGCTGCGCGCCACCGGCGTGCCGGGCGAATATGTTGCCGGCATCCGCTACAAGGCCTGGGCGCCGCCCAGCGCCATGCATCCTTCCATTGGCGTCCATACCCCGCTGGTCTTCGACCTGTTCGACAGCTGGAACGGCCGCTCGCTGGGCGGGTGCACCTACCATGTCGCGCATCCCGGCGGGCGCAGTTACGACACCTTCCCGGTTAACGCCAACGAGGCCGAGGCGCGTCGCCGTGCCCGGTTTTTCAGCATGGGCCATACGCCGGGCCAGATGCCCGCCCCGCAGGCACAGCCCTCGCGCGAACAGCCGCTTACCCTCGACCTGCGAACGGGGTAATATTCGGCGCCCGATTCGACCGCATCGAATGCCGACACGCTGATGAATTCGCCTCTGCAGGCCCCGTTACGTGATCCGGCTGCGCCGGACAAGGAACCTGCGCCCGCGCCGCTGCCCGGCGGTCTGACCAATGCCTATGACGAGATGGTCACCGGCCAGGGCATCATCCGCCCGCACTGGCAGCCGCTGCTCGCCACCTTGAGCGAACTCGGTCCGGCCGGCCTGGCCGAACGCGCCGAGCGCGGGCGCCAGTATCTGGAAGACGAGGGCGTCACCTACAATCTCTATGAACTGCCCGACAGCACAGGTGGTGCGATTGCGCCGCCGCTGCCCGAGCAGCGGCCTTGGCGTCTCGATCCGGTGCCGGTGTTGCTCTCGGCCGAGGAATGGTCCGGCATCGAGGCCGGCCTGATCCAGCGCGCCCATCTGCTGGATAACCTGCTGCGCGATCTTTACGGGCCGATGACCCTGCTGCGCGAGCATCGCATTCCGCCGGCGCTGGTCTATGGCCATCGCGATTTCCTGCGCGCCGCCCGCCGCACCGATGGCGAACCGCAGGGGCGCATGCTGCAGCATTACGCCGCCGAACTGGTGCGCGGGCCTGACGGCATCTGGCGTGTGATCGCCGACCGCACGCAAGCGCCTGCAGGCGCGGGCTACGCCTTACAGAATCGTCGCGTGATGTCGCGCCTGCTCGGCGGCGCGCTGCGCCAGTGCCGCGTCCGTGCCCTCAACACCTATTTCGAATATTGGCAGGCCGATCTGGCGGCGCGCTCGCCCTCGCAGGCCGACAATCCGCGCGTCGTGCTGCTGACGCCGGGTCCGTATAACGAGGCCTATTTCGAGCATATCTATATCGCGCGCGAACTGGGCGCGACGCTGGTCGAAGGCGCCGACCTCACCATGCGCGACGGCCGCATCTACATGAAGACGCTGGCCGGCCTCGAGCAGGTCGATGTGATCCTGCGCCGGCTCGATGGCGAATGGTGCGATCCGCTGGAACTGCGCGCCGATTCCACGCTGGGCGTCGTCGGCCTGCTGCAGTCCTCGCGCGATGGCCAGATTTCGGTGAGCAATGCTATCGGCAGCGGCCTTGGCGGCTCGCCGGCGCTGCAGGCCTTTCTGCCCAGTCTCGCCGATCACCTGCAGAAATCCTCGCTGGCGCTGCCTTCGGTGGCCACCTGGTGGTGTGGGCAGTCCTATGCGCTGAAGGAAGTCGAGGCGCGTTTCGACAACCTGGTGATCCGCAGCGCCTATGGTCTGCAGGATCAGCCGATCGCCGTCAGTGCGCTGACCGATGCCGAGAAGACGAGCCTGCTGGCGCAGGTACGCGCGCGCCCGGCTGACTATGTCGCGCAGGAACGCATCGTGCCGTCGGTCTCGCCGGGCCTGGGCGAAAGCGGGCTCGAGCCGCAGCCGATCCTGCTGCGCGTGCAGGTGGTCGCCGATGGCGACAGCTATGTCGTGATGCCAGGCGGTTTGGCGCGCGTGCCGGAAAAGAACGATCCTTTTGGCGCCACGCTACAGCGCGGCGGCGTCAACAAGGATGTCTGGGTGGTGGCACAGGATCAGTCGCCCACCATCATCCGCGGCAGCGCCACGCGGCAGCGGCTCACCCTGCGGCGCTCGTCAGGGACGCTGCAGAGCCGCGTCGCCGACGATCTCTTCTGGCTTGGGCGCAGCGTCGAGCGCCTAGATGACGGCGCGCGCCTGCTGCGTGCCGTCCTGTCGCGGCTGGTCGGTGAATTCGCCTCGGCCCGCGACCTGGTGGAAATGACGGTGCTGGCCCGCGCGCTCGCGCGTTGCGGCCTGATCGACCAGCGCGCCGCCGCGGCCCCGCCCGACAGCGCGTTGTTCATGGGTGCGATCACGCGCGCCTGCACATCCGGCCAGCTCATGGGCCAGACCCTCGATGGCATCGAGCGCTTGGCCGCCGTGTCGCGCCATCGCTTCTCGGCCGACATGTGGCGCATGTTCAACCATCTGCTGGGCGAGTTGCGGCAAAGCCGTTCGACAGCCACCGGCGATGCCGATGCGATGCTGCAGTTCTGCGACCAGATGATCCGCGCCACCGCCGCCATCGCCGGCATGCTGTCGGAACACATGACGCGCGGCTCCGGTTGGCGCTTCCTCGATTTTGGCCGCCGGCTGGAACGCGCCATCTTTATCACCCGCAGCGTCTCGGCCGCCACGACAGTGCTGGGCCAGAGCAGCGACAGCGCCTTCCGCATCGCGCTGGAGGTCAGCGATTCCACGCTGACCTACCGTCGCCGTTACCGCGCCGCCCTGCAGGCCGCCGCCGTCTTCGATCTGCTGCTGCTCGATGTCAGCAATCCACATGCGCTGGCCTTCCAGCTGCATGCCATGACGCAGCATCTGGATGCGCTGCCCAACCCCGATGCGCCGCCGCGCGGCGCCGACTGCATGGCGCTGGCGCGTCCGTTCGCCGATCTGGTGGTGCTGTTCGACCGTGACGAGATTCCGCGCGAGGATATGATGCAGCTCGCTGCCCGCCTGCGCGGGAGCCTGGATGCGGCCTGCGATGCGCTGATGGATGTATCGGATCAGCTCTCGCGTACCTATTTCAGCCATGTGCAGGTGGCGCGCAGCTTCGGGTTCGGCTCCTGATGAAATACCGCCTGCGTCATACCACCTCCTACAGCTATTCCTGGGCTGTCGATATCTCGCATCACATGCTGCATCTGGCGCTGCCCGATCTGCCGCGCCAGCGCGTGAAAAGCTGCAATGTCACCACCACGCCGAACGCCGACCAGCTGCGTGAGCAGCTTGATCATTTCGGTAATCGCGTCGCCCATCTCACCATTGCTGAATCCCATACCCGCTTCGATGTCGAATTGCGGGCTGAGGTCGAGGTCGATCCGGTGCGCGCGCCAGATCCGCAGGCGACGCCGGCCTGGGAAAGCGTGCGCGACGCGCTGGCTGGCGATGGTTTTCCCGATCCGGTGCCGGAAAGCGAATTCGTGCATGACTCGCCGCTGGCCCAGCCCAGCGATGCCGCCATCATCTATGCTATGGCCAGCTTCACGGCGGGCCGGCCGATCCTGGCCGCCGCCGCCGATCTCACCGCACGCATCTTCAAGGATTTCCGCTACGATCCCGCCGCCACGGATGTCTTCACGGCGGTGGCCGTGGTGATGCAGAAGCGCGCCGGCGTCTGCCAGGATTTCGCCCATCTGCAGATCGCCATGCTGCGCGGCCTGGGTTTGGCCGTGCGTTATGTCTCGGGCTATATCCGGACGCTGAAGGCCGGAGATGCGCCAGGCTCGGGTCTACGCGGCGCCGATGCCAGCCATGCCTGGATCAGCGTCTGGTGTGGGCCGGAGCATGGTTGGATCGATCTCGATCCGACCAACAACCTGATCTGCTCCGACGAGCATGTGACGGCGGCCATCGGCCGCGACTATGGCGATATCAGTCCGGTGCGGGGTGTGGTGCTCGGCGGCGGCCCGCATCGCATCGGTGTGGCCGTCGAGCTTGTGCCGCTCGCCTAGGCCGGTTCCTGCAATAAGCTCACATGGGCGCTGACCACGCGCCAGCCCTCGGGCGTGCGGATCCAGGTCTGGCTCTGTCGCCCGGTCTTGGTGGAGTTCGCGCGTTTGAACTCGGTATTCGCGGTGGCGAAGTCGCGGCCATAGGTGGTGATGCGGGTGTTGAAGATGTCGCGCAGCAGGCCGGCCGACGGTCGGCCGGCGCGGAAGGCCTTGATCTCGTCGTAGCTGTGCAGGTTCTCGGTCACGCCGTAGCGCAGGGTCAGCGGGCTGTTCAGGAACAGCTCGTCCAGCACATCCACGTCATTGCCGGTCAGCGCCTTTTCGTAGCGCATGAAGGCGGCCGTCACTTCGGCCACCACGTCGGGAAGATTGATGTCCATGATATCCTCTACACAGCAACCGATGCGGCGACGCCGCTCTGTTCCAGCCGGCGCGCCACGCGCAGCGCCAACTCTTCCTTCCATGGCGGGGCGATGATCTGCACGCCGATCGGCAGTTTACCCTTGCGGTCAGCAAAAGGCGCCGCCACCACCGGCAGGCCGATGGCCGAGATTGGCTGCGTGAACAATCCAAGATTGGCGCGTACCGGCATCTCCACGCCGTTCAGCGTCATCATCACCTGACCCAGCTTGGGCGCCACGCGCGGCGTCGCCGGCGCCAGGATGATGTCGACATCCTTGAATACCTCTAGTACGCGGGTCTGGTAATAGCGGCGGAAACGATGTGCCTGCACCAGCCAATCGCTGGGCAGCATCAGGCCAGCGAAGAAGCGGTCGCGCACGGCGGGGTCGAAATCCGCGGCGCGTGTCTTCAGCCGTTCGCGATGCAGATTGGCGCCTTCGGTGGCGGTGATCACATAGGCCGCCGCGCGGCCGCGCGCGGCTTCGGGGATGGTGACGCGCTGGTCGGCCTTCAGTTCCTTGGCGAACGCCGCCACTGCGTCATGGGCATCCGCCTCGCCTTGGTCGGCGAAATAGCCGTCAGCCACGGCAATGCGCAGCCCGTCGATGCCGCTATCCAGTCTTGCGGCGGTGGCTTCAACCGGCTTCTGCGCGCACCAGGCATCCTGCGCATCCGGCCCCTGCATGGCGTCGTAGCTGAGCGACAGATCGGCGACCGCGCGGCCCATCGGTCCCAGGTGGTCGAGATCGGCCACGAAGGGGAAGCTGCCATGGCGGCTCAGCCGTCCGAAGGTTGGCTTCAGGCCGAACAGGCCGCAGAGTGAAGACGGCACGCGGATCGACCCGTTGGTGTCCGAACCGAGCGCCAGCGGCACCATGCCGGCGGCCACCGCCGTACCCGAACCGCCCGAGGAACCGCCGGCCATGCAGGTCGGATCATGCGGATTGCGCGAGGCGCCGTAATGCACATTCTCGCCGGTGAAGTCATAAGCGTATTCGCCCATGTTCAGTGCGCCGACCAGAATGGCGCCGGCGGCTTCCATGCGCCGAACCAGCAGGGCATCGGCTTTTGCTGGCGCGTGGTCGCGGTTGATCTTCGATCCGGCCAATGTCGAAAGCCCGGCCACATCGAACAGGTTCTTCACGGCAAAGGGCACGCCGGCCAGCGGCCCCAGCGGTTCTCCGTTGTCGCGCGCCTGGTCGATGGCGGCGGCCCGGGCGCGGGCGCGCTCCGAGGTCACGGCGGTGAAGGCGTTCAGTTCCGGATTGGTCGCCTCGATGCGGGCCAGCGACACACGCAGGCTTTCGGTAGCCGATATTTTACCACCCTGTACGGCCGCGGCGATCTCATGGGCCTTGCTCTGCCAATCGATGGTCATGGATTTACGCCTTGAAGACGGGAGCGGGCTCGGTCTCGTCGGGCAGCGGCTGACCGAGGAAGGCCTGCGCGATCTGCCGCGACCGCTTGAGGTTGTCGATCACCCCGGGCTTCCAGGCCTCGTCCAGCGTGATGCCCATTGCCTTGGCGGCGGCGGCCATATAGGCGTCGGCATCGAATGTGTCGTCACTCATGCAGCATCCTCGATCTGGGCGGCGCAGTATTGGCCGCCGGACAATGACAGGCAACCGCAGGGGCCTGAATCACAGGGGTGGCCACGCCGCGTCTGGCTGCTGCCGACACAGCAATTCCCGGACCACTACGGCCTGGCAGCAGCCCGGCTTGAATCGTCATTCTCCGGCTACGGCCCATTCGGAAGTTGCCTTGCCGCTGGGCAATGGCTGTCCCATGCCGCCCGCCTCTTGGGCATTAACCCTGCCGGACCGACCCCAAACCGCCCCGAAACCCTGCAATGACGCTGGCATGGAATCTGCTTTGTAGGGATCAGCATCCGGTGCCGAGGCGCATCGGGCTGCGAGAGTAACCCCGGCTCCTGATCTGTGATCGGACCGGGTGGCGAGACGGACACTTAACGCCGGCTGCGGTCTTCGCAAGCCGGCGTTTTTTTGCCTGCCACATGCCGGCTCCCCGTCCTGCCCACATGGATTACGCATTGTTCCCCTCCGGAGCCGGCCATTTTGTCGGTATTGTCCGCATGGCGTCTGTCCTGGGGCGGGGCTAGGCTGACCGCCTCGCCATGAAGGGAAGAAACACAATGAAACTCTACTATTCGCCAACCTCGCCCTATGTCCGCAAGGTCACCGTGCTTGCGCTGGAAACCGGGCTGGACGCGAAGATCGAGCGCCACGCGCTCAGCACCACGCCGGTCAACCAGCATGCCGATGTCGTGCAGGCCAATCCGGTCGCCAAGGTGCCGACGCTGGTCACGGATGACGGCCTACATCTCTTCGACAGCCGCGTGATCTGTGAATATCTCGACGGCCTGCATGACAAGCCGAAGTTCTTCCCCGCCAGCGGCAAGGCGCGCTGGGTTGCCCTGCGCGAGCAGGCCCTGGGTGACGGCCTGCTCGATGCTGCCCTGCTGGTGCGTTACGAGGGCTTCCTGCGCCCGGAAGACAAGCGCTGGTCCGACTGGTCGGAAAACCAGATGAAGAAGGTGCATGGCGCGCTGACCGAGGTCGAGAAGCTGGCTGCCGGCTTCGGTGATCGTATCGATATCGGCACCGTCACCATCGCCTGCGCGCTGGGCTATATGGATTTCCGCTATGGCCATATCGAATGGCGCAAGCAGTATCCCAAATCCGCCGCCTTCGCCGACCGCATGTTCGCGCGGCCGTCGTTCAAGGCCACCATACCGGCATAGCGATGAGCGAGGCGGCGCCCTGGCTGAAGGACCGCCGCCTCGCGCATCTGCTGACCCTATGGCGCAGCCTGCGGCCCGCGCCCGGCCGCCTGCCATCGCGCCTCAGCATCGATCCGCTGCGCCTGGGCGCCGACCTTCTGCCGCATGTCGGCCTGGTCGAGGCTGTCGACGGCGGCCGGCGCTTCCGCTTCCGTCTGGTCGGCAGCCGCATCATCGAACAGTCCGGCCATGATCTGGTCGGGCATTACATCGACGAACTCAATCCCAACCACGACTACGCTGATTATCTGGCTGGCCTGTATCGGCTGGCGATGGCCGAGCGGCAGCCGGTCTATTCCGAAACCGCCTATCGCGCCCCGACGGGCCGATCCGGCCTGACGCGGCGGCTGCTCTGTCCGCTGGCGGAGGACGGCGTCACCGTCGACATGTTCATCGCCACGCAGACATTCGCGGCCGACGAGGGCAGTGGCGATGCGCCCACCTATACCTATGCCGCCAGCTTCGAGCCGGGCGTCACCCTCGTCGTGCCGGATTAAAGATTCAGGCCGCCGCCAGAATCCGGCGCCGGTCCTCCACCACCCGGTCGGCCAGCTTGCCGGCCAATTCCTGCAGATGATCGAAATGCGCGGCGAAACCGCCGACGCCCAGCGTCATCGAGCGCAGCTCGATGGCCAGGTCATGCATCTCGGCTTCCGGCAGGTAGCAGTCGATGGCGTCCCAGCCGGGCCAGTCCTCGCGCGCGCGGATGCCCAGGATCTGGCCGCGCCGCGACGACACGATGGCATGCACCTTGGCCGTATATTCGGTCGGCACCGTGAAGGTGACGGCCTGGATCGGCTCCAGCAGCACCGGCGCGCATTTCGCCAGGCCTTCGCTCATCGCCAGCCCGCCACAGGTGCGGAAGGCCTGATCGGAGGAATCGACCGTGTGATACTGGCCGTCCACCAGCGTCACGGCGACATCGACGACGGGGAAGCCCAATGGTCCGCGCTGCAGCGAATCCTGGATGCCCTCGTCCACGGCGGGGATGTAGTTCTTCGGGATGGCGCCGCCGACCACCCGGTTGGTGAAGTGATACCCCCCACCGCGCGGTTGCGGCATGATCTCCACCTTGATGTCGGCGAACTGGCCATGGCCGCCCGATTGCCGCTTGAAGCGCGCATGCTGCTGCGCGCCATGGCGGATCGTCTCCTTGTAGTTGGTGGGAGGTGCACTGCTGCGCACTGCGACATTGAAGCGGTGCTGCAGCTTGTCGATGCCGAGCTTGAGATGGATTTCGCCCTGGCCCTTCAGCAGCAGCAGACCCGCACTCTGCTCGATGGTCAGGCTGGGGTCCTCTTCATGCAGCTTGGTCAGGGCGGCGGTCAGCTTCACGTCATCCTTGCGGTCGGCGGGATGCAGCGCGCGGGCATGCACGGGCTCCGCTGGGGCCGGCCAGTCGGCCGCGGTGCGGCCTTCACCTTCGCCGTTCAGATGCTGGCCGGTATTGATGTCGTCCAGCTTGCCCAGCGCCACCACATCGCCGGCCCCGGCCTGCGGCAGCTTGTCGGCCTTGGCCCCCATCATGCGATAGAGCCCGCCCAGACGCTTGCCGCCCAGCGCGCCATTCTCGGCGATCTGGCCCGACCAGATGCGGCCAAAGCTCAGCTTGCCGGTATGCGACTGGTGCTGCGTCTTGAACACGGTGGCACAGAAAGCCTCGTCTTCAGGCGTAAGGCCCAGCCGTGCGGCGGCCTCCTGGTGATGCGGGGCTTCATGCCGCAGCGCTTTCCACAGACGCAGCACGCCGTTGCCGCGTTCGGCCGAGCCGAAGAAGACCGGCACGATCAGGTCGCCGGCAATGTCCTTGGCGAGTTGCGCATAGATGTCCTGCGGCGCCGGCGTGCGGTCCTCCAGCAGCTGCTCCAGCAGCGCGTCATCGAAATCGGCGATGGTCTCCAGCAGCATCTGGCGCGCTTCGTTTTCGCGCGGCCGCACGCTGTCCGGCATCTCGATCAGGTCGGAGGAGGCGTTGTCGCGATAGCGGTAGGCGCGTTCCGACACCAGATCGACATAGCCGGTGATGGTGTCGCGCTCGCGGATCGGCACCTCGCGCAGCACCAGCGGTCGGGTCGAGACCTGCTGCAGGGCCGAGAGCAGGTCGGCCATGCGGATGCTGGTCTTGTCCAGCTTGTTGATGAACAGCACATGCGGGATGCGGCGTTCGTCGAGGAAGCGCAGCAGCGGCGCCAGGGTCACGGCGCGCGCCGGATCGGGCTCGGCCACCACGATGGCGATATCGGCCACCATCAGCGCGCTTAAGGATTCCTGCGCCAGCTCAACCGAACCGGGGCAGTCGATGAAAATCCAGGGATCGTCGAGGAAGCGGCCATGGGCCAGGTTGGGCTCCACGGTCATCTGGCGGCTGCGTGCTTCCGCGCTGGCATCGCCGATGCTGGTACCGTTGGCGACGCTGCCCTTGCGCGGGATCGCACCGGCGATGAACAGCATCGATTCCATCAGCGTGGTCTTGCCCGATGTGTAGGGCCCGACAATGGCGGCGACCCTGGGCGCGCTAGCACCCGCTGTGCTTACACTGGGTGCGCCTACACTAGGCGAGCCTACACTGGGCGAGGTTTGAGAAATGTTGGGCATGATCGGTCTCCCTCTGTTGCAGCCCCTGCGTGATGCAGCGGCGGGCAAGCCTGGCGGCGGATAAGACCGGTTCTGCTGCCGGTCTTAAGAGAACGGAACAGCGTTTAACCCTGGGTTCAGGATTCCACAGGGCGCGCGTCGCGGATAGAAGATTTTTCAAAAATCTTCAGGGGACAGCCGTGGATGTTCGTGTGCATGCATCCGTTCGCATGTCCTTTGCCGGCCTGAAAAATCCGTGCATCCCCGCCATCGCTTGGCCATACTTGGCACAGACGCGACTCGGCCGTGGCCTGTCCGCAGGGCAGGGCGCGGCCGCAAACAACCCAGGGGGATTCCATGCTGGAGAATTATTTCAAGCTGGCGGAGAAGGGCACCTCGGTGAAGATCGAGCTGCTGGCCGGCCTCACCACCTTCCTCACCATGGCCTACATCATCTTCGTCAATCCGCTGATCATGTCGAAGGCCGGCATCGATCAGGGCGCGGCCTTCGTCGCCACCTGCCTCGGCGCGGCGCTGGCCAGCGCCTTGATGGGCCTCTGGGCCAAGTATCCGGTCGCGTTGGCGCCGGGCATGGGGCTCAACGCCTATTTCACCTATGGCGTGGTGCTCGGCATGGGCCACACCTGGCAGGTGGGTCTGGGCGCTGTCTTCCTCTCGGGCGTGATCTTCCTGATCATTTCGGTGCTGCCGATCCGCGAGAGGATCGTGAATGCCATTCCGATGTCGCAGAAGATGGCGATCGGCGCGGGCATTGGCCTGTTCCTCGCCATCATCGCGCTGGAGAATGCCGGTATCGTCGTCGCCCATCCGGCCACCATCGTCACGCTCGGCAAGATCGGCGCGCCGACAGCGCTGCTGGCCTGCCTCGGCTTCGTGCTGATCATCGCGCTGGACTACCGCAAGATTCCTGGTGCCATCATGATCGCCATCCTGGTGATCACGGTGCTGGGGATCGTGTTCGGCCTGTCGAAGTTCAACGGCATCTTCTCGGCCCCGCCCAGCCTGGCGCCGACCTTCCTGCAGATGGACATCATGGGCGCGCTGTCGGTGGGTCTGGTCTCCATCGTCTTCGCCTTCTTCATGGTCGACCTGTTTGACAATACCGGCACCCTGATCTCGATCGCGCCGCGCGCCGGCATGATGGACAGCGAGGGCAAGCTCAAGCGCATCGGGCCGGCCTTCATCACCGACTCGCTCGCCACCATGGTCGGTGCGGCGCTCGGCACCTCCACGGTGACCAGCTATATCGAGTCGGCGGCCGGCATCCGCGCCGGCGGCCGCAGCGGGCTCACCGCCGTGGTCGTCGCCGTGCTGTTCCTGGCCTCGATCTTCCTGGCGCCGCTGGCCACCAGCGTGCCGGCTTTCGCCACCGCGCCGGCGCTGTTCTTCGTCGCCTGCGTGATGTGCTCCAGCCTGGTCAAGGTCGACTGGGAGGATGTCACCGAATACGCGCCGGCCGTGGTCACGGCCGTCGCCATGCCGCTGACCTTCTCGATCGCCACCGGCATCGCGCTCGGCTTCATCGCCTATGTGGTGGGCAAGGCACTGTCGGGCCGGGTCAAGGATGTGCACCCGATCATGGCCGTGCTGGCGGTGCTCTTCGTGATCAAGCTGGCGGTTTCGTAAGCATTTCACTGACCTGGACGACGCGGGCGACGTCTTGGGTCGCCCGCGTTTTTCATGGTAGGATCTGCCCATGCAGGTCCGCACGCTTCTGCAAACCGAACAGATTCGCGTCATCGACTATCGCTGCGAAGCGGGGCCGGATGCGAAGCCGTTCGCGGAACAGCATACCGGCACCTCCATCTCCTTCGTGCGGCGAGGCAGTTTCGGCTACCGCTATCGCGGCAAGGCGCATGAGCTGGTGGCCGGCGCGGTGCTGACCGGCCATGCCGGCGACGACTTCACCTGCACCCATGACCATCACCTCTGCGGCGACGAATGCCTGTCCTTCAACCTGTCGCCGGCGCTGACCGACAGCCTGCATGACCGCAAGGAATTGTGGCGCATCGGCGCGCTGCCGCCGCTGCCCGGCCTGATGGTGCTGGGCGAGCTGGCGCAGGCCGCAGCCGATGGCAACAGCGATCTGGGGCTGGACGAGATCGGCCATGCCTTCGCTGCCCGTGTGGTCGGGACCGTCACCGGCAGCGAGGCCCCGTCGCCCGAGGGCACCGCGCGCGACCGCCGCCGCGCCGTGGAAACCGCACTGTGGCTCGATGCCCATGCCGATCAGGAGATCGACCTGGCGGCGGCGGCCTCGGAAGCGGGCCTGAGCCCGTTCCATTTCCTGCGTGTCTTCACCCGCGTGCTGGGCGTCACGCCGCATCAGTACCTGGTGCGTGCCCGTTTGCGCCGTGCCGCGCGCCTGCTCGTCGACAGCGACGCGCCGGTCACCGGCATCGCCTATGACGCGGGCTTTGCCGATTTGTCGAATTTCATGCGCAGCTTCCGCCGCGCCGCCGGTGTCACCCCGCGTGGCTTCCGCCAGGCCGCCCGGGGCAAGAACCGCAAGATTCTCCAAGAACGGCTCGCCCTGACGGCGTAATCCTGATCCTCCAGTTACGGAGGATTCGATGTACGACCATATCGGCCTGAAGGTGAAGAGCCTCGCCGCCAGCCGCGCCTTCTACACCGCTTTGCTCAAGCCGCTCGGTTTCGTGCCCGACAGTTCCGGCACCGGCTTCGGCCCACCCGATGCGCCCGCGCTCTGGCTATATGAGTCCAAGGACGCTCACGGCGGTACCCATGTCGCCTTCAGGGCGCCGGACCGCAAGGCCGTCGCTGCTTTCCATGCCGCTGGTCTGAAGGCCGGGGCGACGGACAATGGCGCGCCCGGCCTGCGTGAGGATTACAGCCCGACCTACTACGCCGGCTTCCTGCTCGACCCCGACGGGAATAACGTCGAAGCCGTCTGCATGGACTGAGAAGGGCGAGCGGTATGGCCAGCATCCACAAGGAAATCGCACTGGAGAACGCGCCCGCGCGCGTCTGGGATGTCGTGCGCGACACCGGCGCGCTCCATACACGCTTCTGCCCGGGCTTTGTCACCGATACCAAGCTGGAGTCCGGCGGCGCCTCGCGCATGGTCACCTTCGGCAATGGTCTGGTGGCGCGTGAACGCATCCTGCACCTGGATGAGGCGCGGATGCGGCTGGCCTATTCGGTCGAGCCCAACGAACGGCTCAGCCATCACAGCGCATCTTTCCAGGTCATCCCCGACGGCGGCGGCTGCCGTCTGGTCTGGACTGCCGATCTGCTGCCCGATGCGATGGCGCCGATAGTCGAAGGCATGATGGAACAGGGCATGGCGGCGGCGCAGAAAGCCCTGGAGAAAGCGTAACCGGAGAAGGCGTAACCGCGCCCTTCGTCGTCATTTCCGCCGGGGGATTAGCCTTCCTCGGTGGGAGTCCCGAGCCCAACCGGGATCCGGTATCCTGTCCGGGTGACGACGAAGTGCGGTTCGCGCCTTACTTGCGGACCGCCAGCCCGAGCAGGATGCCGCCCATCAGTACGACCACGCCGATGATCTCGGTGCGCGAGGGTTTTTCGCGGAACACCAGATAGGACATGAGGAAGGTGAAGATCATCTCGCTCATGCCCAGCATGCGGACATAGGCGGCGACCTGCAGCGCCATAGCGGTGAACCAGCCGGCTGATCCGGCGGCCGACGCCATGCCGACGATCAGCCCAGGCCGCCAGGCGGCGATCACACGGCGCAGCTCACCCGGCTCACGCAGCACCAGATAAATCAGCATCAGCGTGATCTGCAGCGCGATGGCATGCACCAGCGTGGTGGCGGCGGCCAGCGGCAGGAATTCCTCGTTCAGCGACAGCGAAGCAGCGCGAAAGCCGATGGCCGAGACGGCAAACAGCGCGCCCGAGCCGATACCGATCAGGGCCGACTTTTCCATCCAGCCGAATAGGAAGGACTTCAGCGCATTGTCGCTGCCCTTCAGCGAGATCAGCAGCACGCCGATGGTGCCGATCACGATGGCGGCGACGCCGCCCATGCTCACCGGCTCGGCCAGGATCAGCATGCCGAAGGCGGCGGCCTGCAAGGCTTCCGTCTTCGAGTAAGCCGTCGCGACCACGAAGTTGCGCATCGACAGCGCGAGGATGAGCAGGTTGGTCGCCAGAATCTGCGCCACGCCGCCCAAAGCCGTCCAGGCATAGAATTCCAGATGCGTGGCGGGCAGCGCGCGGCCGGTGAAATAGAGGCAGGCGGCGAGATAGGCGATCGCCAGCGGCAAGCCGTAGGCGAAGCGCACGAAGCTCGCGCCATTGGTGCTCAGCCGGCCTTTCAGCTGCTTCTGCAGGCCGGTGCGCACGGTCTGGCAGGCGGCGGCCCAGATGGTGATCGGTATCCATGCCCATTCCATGGTCATGGCGTAGCTTGGGGCTGTCGGCGGCGCAAATGAAAAGCGTGCAGGTCCCCCTTGAGGGGAATTCGCCGTTCAGCCCGCTTCGGCCATGGCATTCAGGTGATCGACCATGCGCTGGGCGGCGGGCAGCAGGGTGTCGTAGTCGCGGAAGCAGATCACGAAGCGCCGCAACGCCCAGCTATCGGTCAGCGGCACCATCACCACATTGCCCAGCCCCGTGTAGTTCCTGCCGACTTCGCTGGGCATGATGCCGAGCGCCAGGTTGGCGGCGACGACACGGAAGGCGGAATCGAAATTCGATACGATGATGCGGTTGGAGATGGTCTGGCCGGCGCGCGCGGCTGCGCGCTGCAGCATCACATGCACCGACGAGGCTGGCGGCAGGCTGACCTGCTCATAGCCGAAGGTCTGCTCGTACCGCAGGCTCTTGTGATGTGCCAGCGGGTGATCGGGATGCACCGCCACCGCCAGGTGATCGGTGCGATAGGGGCGATGTTCCACGCCGGTCAGGTCGGTATTGTCCCAGCAGATGCCGACCGAGGCGACGCCCTCGCGCAAAGACCGGATCACGTCGCGCGTCAGGCGCTCCTCGATATCCACCTTGATGGCGCGGTTGTCGGACGCGCGCATGAAGGCGGCGACATCGTCCAGCAGCGTCTCGGCGATGGCGGACGGCGAGGCCAGCATGCGCACATGGCCGCTTAAGCCCCCGCCATAGGCGGAGATGTCGGCCTCGATGCGCTCCAGGGTGAACAGCATGCTGCGCGCATGCTCGAGCAGGGCCTGGCCGGCCGGGGTCGGGCGCACGCCGCGGCGGCCGCGCATCAGCAGCGGCGTGCCGAGCTGGGCTTCCATCTGGGCGATGCGCTTACTGATGGCCGAGGCGGCAATATTCTCGGCCTCGCCGGCACGGGCGATATTCTGATGGTCGCAAACGGCAACCCACAGGCGCAGCGACGTCAGGTCCAGATCACGCATGGCAGTATCCTGCCATAGCTGCTTTAGACATTCCAGATGGGAAAGCCTAACGTTCCGAAATGGCAATTGTACGCCAAACCGGAATGGCTACTGTCCCGCGCCAGCCGGGCATGGTTAACCCCCGAGGGCTTGGGCACTCCATGAATCGTCCGATCATCATCCGCGAAGTCGGCCTGCGCGACGGGCTGCAGAGCATCGCCACCATTCTGCCGACCGAGCGCAAGCGCGAATGGATCCGCCGGGCTTACGAGGCCGGCCAGCGCGAGATCGAGGTCGGCTCCTTCGTGCCGAAGCATCTGCTGCCGCAACTCGCCGATACGGCGGAGCTGGTGGCCTTTGCCAAAACCCTGCCCGGGCTGTTCGTCTCCGTGCTGGTGCCGAATCTCAAAGGCGCCGAAGCCGCTTTCGCATCCGGCGCCGACCTGCTGCTGCTGCCGATCTCGGCCAGCTTGGCGCATAGCCGCGCCAATGTGCGCAAGGAGCCAGACGAGATGATCGCTGTGCTGGCGCAGATCCGCGCGATGCGCGATGCGATGGGCGCGAAGACCCTGGTAGAGGGCGGCGTCGGCACGGCTTTCGGCTGCACGTTGCAGGGCGCGGTCGATCCGGACGAGGTGTTGCGCCTGCTTGAAGCCGCGCTGAACGCTGGCGCGGATCGCGTCAGCCTGGCCGATACCGTGGGCTATGCCGACCCGGCCGGCGTCAAGGCGTTGTTCACCCGCGCCGTCGCATTGGCCGGCGACAAATTCTGGTGCGGTCATCTCCACGACACGCGTGGCCTTGCGCTGGCGAATGTCTATGCGGCGATGGAAACCGGTATCGCGCGCTTCGATGCCTCGCTCGCCGGCATCGGCGGCTGCCCGCATGCGCCGGGCGCCAGCGGCAACGTCACCACCGAGGATCTCGCTTATATGCTGGCCAGCATGGGCTGCCAGACCGGCATCGATCTGGAACAATTGCTGCGCCTGCGCGCCGATGTAGCGCAATGGCTGCAGGGCGAAAGCCTGCACGGAACATTGTGGCGCGCCGGCCTTCCCAAAACCATGCCAAAAGCAATGAGTGCATCCGTATGAGCAAGCTTCCGTTGCAGGGCCTCCGTGTCGTCGAGTTCACCCATATGGTGATGGGGCCGACCTGCGGCATGATCCTCGCCGATCTCGGCGCCGAGGTGATCAAGGTCGAGCCGCCGAACGGCGACCGCACGCGCAAGCTGCCGGGACTGGGCATCGGCTTTTTCCGCAGCTTCAATCGCAACAAGAAAAGCGTCGTGCTCGATGTCGACACCAAGGACGGCCTGTGCAAGGCGCTGAAGCTGCTCGATACGGCCGATGTGGTGATCGAGAATTTCCGTCCCGGCCGCATGGCCTCGCTCGGCCTGGATTACATCACGCTGTCAGCGCGCAATCCCGGTCTGATCTATGTCTCGCACAAGGGCTTCCTGCCGGGGCCGTATGAGCATCGCACGGCGTTGGACGAGGTCGTGCAGATGATGGGCGGGCTCGCCTATATGACCGGTCCGATTGGCCGGCCCCTGCGCGCCGGCACCTCGGTGAACGACATCATGGGTGGCATGTTCGGCGCCATCGGCGTGCTCGCGGCGATCGTCGAGCGCCGCGACACCGGCAAGGGTCAGGAAATCCAGAGCGCGCTGTTCGAGAACTGCGTTTTCCTTAATGCCCAGCATATGCAGCAGTATTCGATGACCGGCGAACCGCCGCCGCCGATGCCGTCGCGCGTCTCGGCCTGGAGCGTCTACGATGTCTTCACGCTGGCCAACGACCAGCAGCTTTTCATCGCGGCCGTCAGCGACAAGCAATGGTTGCAGCTCTGCGAGATCATCGACCGCCCCGACCTCGCGGCCGATCCCAGCCTGCGCACCAACGAGCAGCGCGTGGCGGCACGGCCCGGCTTGATCCAGCGCCTGGGCGAAACGCTGCGACTTTACAAGATCGATGAGCTGTCGGCGAAGCTGGAAGCCGCCGGCCTGCCCTATGCACCAATCGCCCGACCCGACCAGTTGGTCAGCGATCCGCATCTGAAGGCGAGCGGCAGTATTGCCCGGATGCAGACCGAGGATGGCGAGACCGATGTGGTGCTGCTGCCCTTGCGCATGGGTGGCCGCCGGCTGGGCGTGCGCCAGCCGCTGCCGGCGGTGGGCGAACATACAGAAGAGGTGCTGGCGGAGCTGGCGTCACCAAACCGGTACGAGCGATACTGACCGACCTGAACGATAAAAAAATGACGAGGAGACCTGCGATCATGACCTGCCTTATCAACCGCCGCGGCCTTGCGGTGCTTGCCGCCGCACTGCTGGTGCCCTCGTTCGCCATGGCGCAGCCGGCGGGCAAGGTGACCCGCATCATCCTGCCGGTCGGCGCCGGCTCGGGCGTCGATGGCGCCGCGCGCGTCATGACCGATGCGCTGTCGAAATCGCTCGGCCAGGGCATCGTGATCGAGAACCTGCCGGGCGCCGGCGGCGTCACCGGCACGGCGCAGATCGTGAAGGGGCCGAAGGATGGCAGCACCATCGGCATCGTCTCCAACAATCATGTCGTCAATCCCAGCGTCTACAAGGCGATCCCCTACGATACGCTGAACGACATCACGCCGATCATGGTGCTGGGCGCCACGCCCTTCGTGTTGGTGGCGCATCCGTCGGTGGAGGCGAAGACCATCCCCGAGCTGCTGGCGCTGGCCAAGGCCAAGCCGGGCATGCTGAACTACGCCTCCTCGGGCAACGGCACCATCATCCATCTCGCCGGTCAGATGCTGGTCAGCGAGGGCGGCGTCAGCATCACGCATGTGCCTTATCGTGCCACCGGCCAGATGGTCACCGACCTGCTCGGCGGCCAGGTGCAGCTCGGTTTCGTTGCCGTCAATGTCGCAAGCCAGCATGTGAAGGCCGGCACGCTCAAGGCGCTTGGCGTCTCGACGCCGACGCGCTCGCCGATGATGCCCGAGGTGCCCACCATCGCCGAACAGGGCCTGAAGAACTATGCGCTGGAGGGCTGGTTCGCCGTGATCGGTCCGGCCGGTCTGGCCAAGGACGACGTCGCGCGCATTCACAAGGCCTTCAAGGCGGCGCTGACCGATCCGCAGGTGCGCGATGCGCTGGTGGCGCAGGGCTATATCTTGCAGGGCGGCACGCCCGAGGACGCCAAGGCCTATTTCGCTTCGGAGATGACCCGCATGACCAGGCTGGTGGAGCAGGCGGGCCTGAAGCCGGAATGACCCCCGGATAAATTTCCTTTCCAGGCTGGGGAGCAGCTTTTAGGGTGGATGGCATAGACAGCCGCCCCAGGAGCCGTCATGCCCGCCGACCAGCCCTCCCATCACGTCCCGCAGGATTTCTCCGACCGCTTTGCGTTCGCGCTCGTGAAGTTCATGCGCTTTTTCGCCGATGCCTTTTTCGCCAAGCGCTACGGCCATCGCGCCGTGGTGCTAGAAACGGTCGCCGCCGTGCCCGGCATGGTCGGCGGCATGCTGGTGCATCTGAAATGCCTGCGCCGCATGAGTGACGATCGCGGCTGGATTCACACCCTGCTCGAAGAGGCCGAGAACGAGCGCATGCATCTGATGGTCTTTGTCACCATCGCCAAACCCAATGCGCTGGAGCGCCTGCTGGTGCTGCTGGTGCAGGGCGGCTTCTTCAACGCCTTCTTCCTGCTCTACCTGCTCGCGCCCAAGACCGCGCATCGCATCGTCGGTTACCTGGAGGAGGAGGCGGTGGTCAGCTACACGCAGTATCTGGCCGAAATCGATGCCGGCCGGCAGGAGAATATCCCCGCGCCGGAAGTGGCGATCACCTATTGGAAACTCGCGCCGGATGCCCGCCTGCGCGATGTGGTGCTGGCCACCCGGGCCGACGAGGGCAAGCACCGCGACGTCAATCACCGCTTCGCCGACATCCTGGCCGGCGAGCGGCCAGGCGCGAAACCCGCCGAGGCGTGATCCGTTCTAACCTATTGAAAATATTGGAAACCCCCGGGAAAAGCCGTCGGAAACCCTTGCGGCGCCCAAGGGCGGCGTCTACCAAGGCGCCATGACGTCCGCTTCTGTGATCATCGCCGTCGACGGCCCTGTCGCGGCCGGCAAGGGCACGCTGGCCCGCCGGCTGGCCGACCGCTACGGCTACGCCTATCTCGACACCGGCTCGCTCTACCGCGCCGTGGGCTCCAAGGTGCTGCGCCACATGGCCGACCCGGCCGACCCCGACGCTGCCGCCAAGGCTGCGGAATCGCTGGATGAATCCGATCTTGCCGCCGCCGACCTGCGGTCCGAGGCGGTCGGTCTCGCCGCCTCGAAGGTCGCCGCCATCCCCGCCGTCCGCGCCGCCCTGCTGGACTACCAGCGTCGGTTTGCCACCACGCCGCCCTCTGGCAAGGCCGGTGCCGTGCTGGATGGCCGCGATATCGGCACGGTGGTCTGCCCGGACGCAGCCGTGAAGCTGTTCGTGACCGCCCGCGACGAGGTTCGCGCGGAACGCCGCCATCGCGAGCTGGTCGACAAGGGTGAAACCGCCACATTTGAGCGGGTTCTGGCCGATCTGCGCCGCCGCGACGAGCAGGATCGCGCCAGAAGCGCCGCCCCGCTCAAGCCGGCGGACGATGCCCACTTGCTGGATACCTCGGATTTGGCTATAGAAGCGGCCGTTGCGGCGGCGGTGGAAATCGTTGCCTCGACCCTGAAGCGCTGACGCCCGTCTTCAGGTTCATCAACCAACCCTCCGGACCGTTTGCGTCGCGCCGGATGCCTGCTCGCCCCGAGGACGTTTTAATCGTCCGGCAGGCCACCAACCCCAGGGGCTCCTAGGAGACAATATGGCCAAGCGTCCTGCCGTTAAGGCTGCGGAAGAGTATTCCGCGGACAACGAGAATTTTGCCGCCCTGCTCGAAGAGTCGTTCACCTCGTCTTCCGCCATGGAAGGCTCGGTGGTGAAGGGCATCGTCGTCAGCATTGAGAACGACTTTGCGATCATCGATGTGGGCCTGAAGTGTGAAGGCCGCGTGCCGCTGAAGGAATTCGCGGGTCCGGGCCGTGCCGCCGAGATCAAGGCTGGCGACGTCGTCGAGGTCTTCCTCGACCGTATCGAAAATGCCATGGGCGAAGCGGTCATCAGCCGCGACAAGGCCCGCCGTGAAGAAGCCTGGGAAAAGCTGGAGCAGAGCTTCAACGCCAACCAGCGCGTCGAAGGCGTGATCTTCGGCAAGGTCAAGGGCGGCTTCACTGTCGACCTGTCCGGCGCCGTCGCCTTCCTGCCCGGCAGCCAGGTTGACGTCCGCCCGGTGCGCGACATCGGCCCGCTGATGGGTCAGCCGACCCCGTTCCAGATCCTGAAGATGGATCGTCGCCGCGGCAACATCGTTGTCTCGCGTCGCGCCGTGCTCGAAGAGAGCCGCGCCGAAGCCCGCAGCGAACTGGTGTCCAACCTCAAGGAAGGCCAGATCCTCGACGGCGTGGTCAAGAACATCACCGATTACGGTGCGTTCGTTGATCTCGGCGGCGTCGACGGCCTGCTGCATGTCACCGACATCGCCTGGCGTCGCGTGAACCATCCTTCCGAAGTGCTGTCCATCGGCCAGACCGTCAAGGTGCAGGTGATCCGCGTCAATCCGGAAACCCAGCGCATCTCGCTCGGCATGAAGCAGCTGGAAGCCGATCCGTGGGAAGGCGTGAAGGTCAAGTATCCGGTCACCGCCCGCTTCATGGGCCGCGTCACCAACATCACCGACTACGGCGCCTTCGTGGAGCTGGAGCCGGGCGTGGAAGGTCTCGTGCACGTGTCCGAGATGAGCTGGACCAAGAAGAACGTCCATCCGGGCAAGATCGTTTCGACCTCGCAGGAAGTCGAAGTGATGGTGCTCGAGGTCGATCCGGCCAAGCGCCGCATCAGCCTGGGCCTGAAGCAGTGCATGTCCAACCCGTGGGACGGCTTCGCCGAGAAGCATCCGATCGGTTCGGGCATCGAAGGCGAGATCAAGAACATCACCGAATTCGGTCTGTTCATCGGTCTCGACGGCGGTGTCGACGGCATGGTGCATCTGTCCGACCTCGACTGGAACAAGGCTGGCGAACAGGCCATCACCGAGTACAGCAAGGGCCAGATCGTGAAGGCGCAGGTTCTCGACATCGACGTCGAGAAGGAGCGCATCTCGCTCGGCATCAAGCAGCTCGCGAACGACCCGTTCCAGTCGCTGGGTGATCTCAAGAAGGGCAGCGTCGTCACCTGCACGGTGGCCGCGGTCGATCCGAAGGGTCTGTCGGTCAGCGTCGGCGACGGCGTGCAGGGCTACATCCGCCGCACCGAGCTGAGCCGCGATCGCGACGAACAGCGCCCCGACCGCTTCTCGGTCGGCGACAAGCTGGACGCCAAGATCGTCACCATCGACGGCAAGGCCCGCAAGCTGACCCTGTCGGTCAAGGCGCGCGAGATGGAAGAGGATCGCAAGGCGATGGAACAGTTCGGTTCCACGGACTCCGGTGCGTCGCTCGGCGACATCCTGGGCGCCGCCATGCGCAAGAAGAAGGACGACGAGGCCGGCCAGTAATCTGGCAGCCTCCAAGCTCTGAAAAGACAGAACCCCGGCGGAGCGATCCGCCGGGGTTTTTCTTTGCGTGCCTATTGTTTGAGTGGCAGTTTTACGAGGGGCGATGCAATAGGGGTGAATATCTATGCATGCAGCGGAAAAAATATCGTTAGTGAAATCTGTAAGCGGTCGGCTGGGGAAAGAGTTTCGAGCGGTATCTCATCCTCAGCACCCCTATCTCATAGAGACGCCGGATATTCTCATCGGTGGTAATGGAATTCTAACAGCACTATTCATTCCAAATTCGCGGGAATCTCCGTCCTCTCCACGACTGAAGGCTCGACTTATTGGGGCGCGTTTGGCGCTTCCAGTTAATACTAGATGTATTCTGGTGTATGGCGGAGAGCAGTCTTCTTTAAATGGTTGGCCGCACTACAGCTTTGATGAGGTTCTGCCGCTTTCGGAGCGCGAAATTTCTTACTTGGCTTCTACTCGGGATGTTGTCGTTAAAGATTCTGAAAATCTAATTAAGCAAAGATTGTTTAACGCAAAGCGTTCATCGCTGGCTTTACAACTTTCTCAGATCGCTCTTCGACGAGATCGGGGACGAACTTCCCCTGCACATTCTAAGGGCGCTTTCGAAAACTTCTTCTCTTCATATGCGAAGCGCGGCTTGCCTCATAGGATTGGAACAAAAAGCGCTGGAACTTGGAGTCAGTGGCGAAAAATAAATGTCTATCATCAGGATGATCGACTGCTAATAGAGCAGATTTCACCAGGTAGAAAGGCAATAGAGGCATCCATTCGCACAGCTATTCTGAATGAATATATTCTTGATAATGGCGTCCCATATTTTGGTGACCATGAGATGCCAATCTTTTTTTCTGCTGACAGAGGAGCGGATGATGATGTGGACTATTTGATGGCTGCATCATTGGCTGGTTTGGTCATAGGGCCAGCCGAGGCGATTGAAGAGTTCATGATCTTGGAGAGAATTGCGAAAGGACGGGGGTTGAGGTTTTCCGATGTTTCTCGTTGGTTGCGGGGTGGCGAACATGCCTCATCGCAAAGCTGAAACGTTGGCTGTTTTAATAAACGGATCGGCAAAAATTCCCCCAGGGGATAGAGGGACAATAATTGCAGAGCTGACCGAGGTGGGTCAGATCAAGAAAATGGCCCCGAATAGGCGTCGAGAACTGCTGCAGCTGATACATGCAATGAGGGCTTTTGACAGCTCTTTGTCGGCCCTCGCGCATCATTATGGATGCGCTCCACCGTTCCCAACTATGGGCAGACACCTAATAGAGTTTGCCAATGCAGCAGGGGTGCCATTCACCCACCAGCATCGCACTTATTATCAGAATCGTTTGGTGAATAGACGCAACCAATTGATGCACAAAGCAGGAAGCTATCCTGCCGGAGCGCAGGACGTTATCACCTTGATAAATTTGATGTACGGTTGCGTATCTAGACTGTTGTAGTTTTAAACTCGCGCGCCGGCCAGCGGATCGAAATACAGCGCGATCTTCTTGGCCATCTGCTTGTCCGCGCAGGTGTATTTCATCGCCACCATGCCGTCGTCGGTATAGCGCACCACGTCGCCCACGGCGTCGAAGGTGATCTGCAGCTTCGGGTTCTTGATCTTCACCGTCAGTTTAAGCTCCTCGCCCTCGAAGAAGGTGCCGGTGATCGGCCCGAACAGCAGGCCGCGCACGCTCCAGTTCTTCAGCGGGATGCGGTTGCCTTCCAGCACCACATGGTCTTCCGGGCCGCACTGGTTACGGGTGGCCTTGCGTTGGTCGCCGCTGGCCAGGCGCGGGATCAGCGGATCGAGGATGCCCAGGAAGGCTTCGCGGCGATGGTCCGACAGGCCGACGCTGATCAGCTTCTTGCGCAGTTCCTGCGCGATCTCCACCTTTTCCTCGATGGTATAGGCGGGATCGACGAATTCCTTTTCCAGATCGCGATGCTCGAACAGGTATGAAATGTACTTGAGCAGGATTTCCTTCGGCCCGTCGCCGATGCTTTCCTCGAACAGCTTCAGACCCTGCATGAGCTTGGGTGCCGAGAAATGCCCCGGGATCAGACGCGCCAGCTTTTCCGAAGTCACCAGCCGCACCATGCGCTTTTCGAACAGGTCGGCCGCGCCCAGTTCCAGCGCGAAATCGCGCTCCTTGGTCAGCAGTGCATAAACCTGGCGGGTGGCATCGAATTCCTCGACCGGCTCTTCCGACAGCAGCGGCACCGACGAGATCAGCAGGCGGCGGATCAGCTGGATCACCGCATCGCGCAGCGCCGGCATCTTGTGCTTGGCCGCCACTGCGTTCAGGCGGCGCGCGATCTCGGTTTCAAAGGCGTGATCATCGACGGCATAACGCTGGTCGAGCAGCGACATGAACTGGATGATGCGGATCCGCGCATCGCGGAACTTGCCCAGCAACTCCGGCACTGCGCTCTTGCCCTGCAGGATTTCGGCCAAGGCCTCGTCCAGGATGGTGGCCGCGGAGGCGTCGATGCCATCGTCAAACAGCGCGAGGCAGCGCTCGGCCTTCTCGGTCCAGGTCTTGCACATCTCCACGTGATGCGCGAGCGCGCAGTAGGCAATGCGGGTGCCGTAGAGTGGATCGGAGGTGGTGAGCTGCGCCAGCAGGCGATGGGTCAGTGCCGTGGTGGGCAGGCGCTTCTCGAAGGCCTCCACCTGGGTGATCGCTGCCGTGGTGATGGCGTAGAGTTTCTTCACCTTGTCGCGCACCGGCGAATTGGTCGCCTGGGCCTGCGCCACAGCGGCCTTCTGCACCAGGGCGGCGCAGAGATTCTCGGCGCCGTTCAGCAGCTTTGCATGGCCGCTGTGATGCAGCAGCTCGAAGGGCGACAGGATGTTCTCGTCGAAATAGTCGCGGCAGATGCGGCCGATCATGATGCGCGCACGCCGTTCAGAGAGCGAATGGGCGTCCTGACACAGAACAACCCCGCTGCCAACCTCAGTAACCCCCGATGGCGCGTTCACTGTATTCCAGCCTTCTATGCAACGCCTGCCCTTATGCACCCATTATGACAGGGCCTTCCGCGAAGGGAAGGGTAAGGCTGTTGATTCTATTAGAAATCGGGTCGACCTGGGCCCTATGCAAACCGCAAATTGTCCGGCCTGCAACCGCCTGGTCCAGTGCCTGCGGAATAGGCGATCGGGTCGGTCGCCTAATCAACTTGGGTTATCGTTTGGGGTGACGTCCACCCGGATTGGTTACCGGCAGCGCCTTGGCCAGCGGGGAGATCGGACGCTCGGCGAATTTCCCCAGGGTGATCAGCCGGTCGTACATCACGATGGCGCCAGCGACACCCACATTCACGCAGAAGCTGGTGGGGATCTTGATCACATGATCGCAGCGGCTGACCAGCTCGGGGCTCAGCGACCCCATTTCCGGACCCAGCACATAGGCCGCCCGCAGGGGGTGACGGAAGCTCGGCAATTCGATGGCCTCGTCCAGCAGCTCGATGCCCACCAGCTTGCAGCCGGTCGGCAGGCTCAACTCGGCCGCCGAGTCGTAGGTGTACCAGGGCAGGTTATGGGGGGTCTTGCTGGTGTCCGAGCGCGCCGCGTTCACCGAATAGGTGGCGGCGATGGTGAAGACGAAACTGCCGCCGAAGGCATGCGCCGTGCGGAAGAGATTGCCGGCATTCATGGGCTTGCTCATGCCCTCGACGCCGATTCCGAAAAAGCCGCGCATCGCCAGCCCCGTCCTGTCCGTGTATAAAGCCACCGGTTTCAAGACAGGAGTAAAGCCATGGGCCAACCCTTCGCCCCCCTGCCTGCGCCCGGTGCGCGGCCCTTTATTGTCGAGGTCCGGCGCGGCGCGCAAGTGGAAAGCCGCCATCCCGTGCTGGCGGTGATCACGGATGCCGCCGGCAAAACGGTGGCCGCCTGGGGCGAACCCGAAGCCATGATCTTCCCGCGCTCGTCCAACAAGGCGATCCAGGCCCTGCCGCTGGTCGAAAGCGGCGCGGCCGATGCCTTCGGCCTCAGCCTGAAGGAGCTGGCCATGTCGGGCGCCAGCCATGGCGGCGAAGCGGCCCATACCGAGACGGTGGCGGCCTGGCTCCAGCGCATTGGCCGCACGCCAGACGATCTAGAATGCGGCGCGCACTGGCCCTATCACGAGGAAACCGCGCGGCAGATCGCGCGCCGCCAGGAAGCGCCGACCAACCTGCACAACAACTGCTCGGGCAAGCATGCCGGCATGGTCTCGGTGGCGACCCATCTGGGCGAGGATATCCGCGGCTATGTGAAGCCCGACCATCCGGTGCAGCGCCGCGTCACGGCTGCGATTGAAGATGTTTGTGGCGTCAGGATTGATCCGGCCACCATCGCGGTCGATGGCTGCTCGATGCCGACCATGGCGATTCCGCTGCGCAACCTGGCCTGGGGCTTTGCCCGCTTCGTCACCGGTCAGGGCCTGTCGCCCGCGCGCGCCAAAGCCGCGCAGCGCATTGCCGCTGCCGTTGCGGCCGAGCCTTTCTACGTGGCTGGCAGCGGCCGCTTCTGCACGGCGGTGATGGAGGCCGGCAAGGGGCGTTTCATCGCCAAGACCGGCGCCGAGGGCGTCTATACCGCCGCCTCGGCCGAACTGGGCCTGGGGATTGCGCTGAAGGTGCTGGATGGCACGGCGCGTGCGGCTCAAACAGCACTTGGCGGCCTGCTCGAGCATCTCAAGCTGCTGGACGATACCGGCCGCGAGCATGTGCGTCCGCTGGTCGAGCAGTCGCTGAACAACTGGCGCGGCATCAATGTCGGCAGCATCGGGCTGGAGCCGCCGGCTTTCTGAAGATGATTAGTTGATCGGCTGGGCCAGCGCGATGGCGAGCGCGTCATCGGCGGCCACCGCCTGGCCCACGTCGCGGCCGGCATAGGGCGCGACCAGGCGCGCGAGATTGAGCAGCCAGGCCATGCGGCGGCGCAGTTTCGCGAGACTGTCGCGCACGTCGGGTGTCGCCTGCGATACCATCACGGTGGCGAGTGCGGGCAGGCGCGGCGGTATCAAGCCACGGTCGTAGCGCATCAGTGAATAGAGGAACAGCAGCAGGTCGCGCGCCTGCTTTTCCGCCAGGCTCATGCCGGGCAGCGCGTGATCCTCGAGATCGAGCAGGCCGGGAGTATCGTCGGCCCAGCTGAAATTGCGGATCTGCGCGCCGCCATGCCACAGGCCGGCATGATGCAGGCGCATCAGCAGATCGCCGGCATTGGAAATCATCTGCCAGCGCCGGTCGGTATCGCTCTCGGCATTCAGCCGGTCTTCCAGCGCCATGCCGGAATCGCCCAGCACCAGCCATTGCCCGGTGCAGGCCAGCACCGGCGGCACCGGAAAGCCGGCCGCGGCCAGCTTGCGGATGGCTTCGGCCTCGGCGGCAAGGCCGAGCGCGCCGCTCTGGTCGCGCGCCGGCTGCAGGATCGGCAGCGCGAAGAGGCCGGCGATGACGCGCTGCAGCAGCACCGAGGAGCGCAGGCGCGGCTTGCCCGTGGTCTTGATCCAGAGCTTGCGGCCGCCATAGGTGAGCGAGAAGACGCGGGTCAGTGCAGTTTCGCGCAGACTGCGGATCAGGTCCTGCAGGTCCGGGTTGGCGGCAAGGTCGTCGACCGGCGCGGCCCCGCTCATGAACGCGGCTTCAGCCTCGCATTGGGGCCATAGCCGATGCTGTTCTGGCGCAGGCTATCGCGCAGCATGTCGAGCATCGCCGCCGCCTGCAGCTGTTCGCCCGCGATCAGCTTGGCGTTGTCCTGCAGCGCGGCCTCAGCCTCGGCCGCCGCCTTCTTCCAGGCCTCGCGCTCCTGCGGCGTGGCCTGGTCGCGGCGCGGCGCCAGCGTCGCCATGCTGTCCTGCAGGGCGGCGTGATATTCTCCCTTGCGCGCGGTCAGCGCCTCGAAGCCCTGGCGTTCGCCACGCTGCAGTGCCTCGGTTTCGGCGCGCACGATGCGGGTGAAGGTCTCGGCCAGCGCGATCAGCCCGGCAAAGCCTGCGGCGGTGACGGCGGGCGGGAAGTCGATCGGGCCGCTCATGATCCGTGCGCTCCGGCCTGATTGAGATGCGCCTCGGGCCCGGCTTTCTGCAGCGCCACCAGGGTCTGCTCGATCACCTCGCGGCCCAGGTCGCGGGTGATGAAGACGATGCGCGAGCGACGGTCGGCATCGGGCCAGGCCGGCAGCGTGGCCGGCGGATGGAACAGGTGCTGCACGCCGTGGATCACCACCGGGCGGTCGACGCCGGCGACATTCACCAGGCCCTTCACGCGCAGCAGGTTGTCGCCGCGATAGGCGGCCAGCAGGTCGAGCCAGGTGGCCATGGTGTTCCACTCGAAGGGCTCGTCGAAGGTCAGGCAGAAGGACTGGATCGAGGCGTCGTGACGGTTCACGTCCAGCTTGCCCTCGGCGGTCTGGAAATGCTGGTGGCCATGATCGTGCCCGTGATCATGGCCGTGATCATGGTGATGATGTCCATGGTCATGATCATGATGATGGTCGTGATCGTGGCCCTGTTCGTAGGATTCGGCGCGCAGCCAGTTCTGCACGTCGAAGCTCTTGGTCGTCGGATCATAGAGCCCGGCGTTGAACAGCTGCTTCGGCGCGATATCGCCGCCGATTGCCGTGAAGACGGCGGCGCCCGGATTGAGATGCTGCAGGCGATGGCGCAGGGTCTGCACCAGCTTGCTCTCGGCCAGGTCGGTCTTGGTCAGCACCAGCCGGTCGGCGACGGCGGCCTGCTTCACGGCTTCGATGTGATGGTCCAGCGTGCTGTCGCCGTTCACGGCATCGACCAGGGTCACCACGCTTTCCAGGCGATAGCGCTCGGCCACCACCGGGTCGCTCATCAAAGTGTGCAGGACGGGGGCAGGGTCGGCCAGACCGGTCGTCTCGATCACCACGCGCTTGAACGGCTTGATCTCGCCCTTGTCGCGCTTGGCGGTCAGGTCGCGGAAGGTGTTCACCAGGTCGCCGCGCACGGTGCAGCACAGGCAGCCCGAGCTGAGCAGCACGGTGTCTTCCTGGCTCGAGGCGATCAGCGCATGGTCGAGCCCGATCTCGCCGAACTCGTTCACGATCACGGCGGTCTCGCCCATGTCGGGATGGCGCAGCAGGCGGTTCAGCAGCGTGCTCTTGCCGGCGCCGAGGAAGCCGGTGATCACCGAAACCGGCAGGCGATGGTCGATCTGGTCTGACATGACGCGGAACTCCTAATCAGCGGAGTATTTTGGGCGGCAGGGCGGCGCTGTCCAGCCCCCGAAGCACAGGATGCGGCTTACAGCGACCAGTATTGCAGGCCGTCGGGCAACGCGCGGCCGCGCCACAGGCTTTTCAGGTCGGCGACCAGGCCGCCGGCCTTGACCAGCCGGGCCAGCGCCGCGTTGTCGAGCTCGGCATATTCCTTGTGCCGCACGGCGGCCAGCACGGCGTCGAAGCCCGACAGCTGGTCCAGCCGGGGCGCCAGCATCAGGCCGTATTCGTGCTGCGCCTCGTTGGCGTCGGCCTGCGGGTCGTGGATGGTGATGCTGTGGCCGAGCTTGCCGAGCGCGGCGATCAGGTCGACCACCTTGGAATTGCGCAGGTCGGGCACGTCTTCCTTGAAGGTGATGCCCAGCACCAGAACCTTGGCCTTGGGCTTGAGCTGCTCGGAGATGCGCTCGGCGACCCAGGCGCTCATGCCGTCGTTGATGGCGCGGCCCGACAGGATGATGCGGGCATGGTGGCCCAGCTCCTCGGCGCGATGCGCGAGATAATAGGGATCGACGCCGATGCAGTGGCCGCCGACCAGGCCGGGCTGGAACTTGAGGAAGTTCCACTTGGTGCCGGCGGCCTCCAGCACGTCATGGGTTGAGATGCCCATCTTGCCGAAGATCATGGCGATCTCGTTGACGAAGGCGATGTTGATGTCGCGCTGCGCGTTCTCGATCACCTTGGCGGCCTCGGCCGTCTTGATGGTCGGCGCCAGATGGATGCCGCCGCTGGTGATGCGGCCATAGATGTCGGCGAGCTGTGCGGCGACGGTGGGCGTCTGGCCGGCCACCACCTTGGTGATCTTGTCGACGGTATGCACCTTGTCGCCGGGATTGATGCGCTCGGGAGAATAGCCGAGGAAGAAATCCTTGCCGCAGGTCAGGCCCGACAGTTCTTCCAGGATCGGGCCGCAGATATCCTCGGTCACGCCGGGATAGACGGTGCTTTCATAGACAACGATGGCGCCGGGCGCCGGAGCGGTCTTCAGCGCCATGCCCACGGTGCGCGAGGCCGAGCGCACGGGCTTGAGGTCGGGGACGTTGTTCTCGTCCACCGGGGTCGGCACGGTGACGATATAGATGGTCTGGCCTGTCAGGTCGGCGGCCTCGCAGCTCAAACGGAGCGTGCTGGCACGCAGGGCCGGGGCCTCGATCTCGCGGGTCCGGTCATGGCCCTGCCGCAGCTCTTCCACCCGGCCGCGGTCGATATCGAAGCCGACCACCGGAAAATGCTTGGCCAGGGCCACGGCCAGCGGCAGGCCGACATAGCCGAGGCCGATAACCGCAATCTTGGGGGTGGGAGACGGGGAGGCGGACATGCCCGCGGGACCTTTCCTGAAACCGTGTCAGGGGGTAGCCCGGCTGTCCCGCTCTGTCAATAAAGCCAGCCGGAAAGCCTTGGATCGATAAGGGAGATTGACCGCTTGACCGCCCCCGCGCCAGCCGGTAGAGGCCGGTCATGGCCCATGATCAGCCCAGGCGGACTCAGCCCCGTCAGACTGGGGGCGGCCGCCGTCTGCTCCTAGTGGTGCAGGAGGCGCTGTTCTTCACCACCCACCGCCAGCCCATCGGGCAGGCGATGCGGGCGCGCGGCTGGGAGGTCCATGTGGCGGCCCCGGCCGATCCGGTCCTGGCCGCCCGCCTGACCGCAGAGGGTTACCATTTCCATGCCATCCCGCTGGCGCGCGGCAGCCTGAATCCGCTGGCCGAGCTGCGCCTGCTGCTGGCGCTGCTGGCGCTGTACTGGCGGCTGCGGCCGCGCCTGGCGCATCTGGTCTCGATCAAGCCGGTGATCTGGGGCGGCCTCGCCGCCCGGCTCAGCCCTGTCCGGGCGGTCGTGCATGCCATCACCGGCTTGGGTTTCCTGTTCATCCGTCAGGATGCGAAGGCCGCTGCCATGCGTCGCCTGCTCGAGCCGCTCTACCGCTTCGCGCTGCGCCATCGCAACAGCATCGCCATCTTCCAGAATCCGGACGATCTCGCCGCCTTCCGCGCGCGCCACCTGCTGTCCGGCCCCCAGGTGATGATCCGGGGCTGCGGCGTCGACATGCAGAAATTCCGCGAGCAGCCCGAACCCCCGGTGCGCGCCGATGCGCCGCCCGTGGTGATGTTCCCCGCGCGCCTCCTGGGCGACAAGGGCGTGCACGAATTCGTCGGCGCCGCCGCAAAGCTGCGGCACACCGGCGCGCGTTTCGTGCTGGTCGGCCGGCACGACCCGGACAATCCCACCGATGTGGGGCCGGCGCAGCTTCAGCAGTGGATCGATGATGGCATCGTCGAATACTGGGGCTTCGCCGAGGACATGCCGGCGATGCTGGCGCGCGCCCATATCATCGTGATGCCGTCCTATCGCGAAGGCCTGCCGCGTGGCCTGATCGAGGCCGCGGCCATCGGGCGCGCCATCGTCACCACCGACGCACCGGGCTGCCGCGAAGTGGTGCGGGACGAGGAAAACGGCCTGCTGGTGCCGGTCGCCGATGCCCCCGCCACGGCGGTCGCGATTGAAAGATTGCTCAAGGATGACGTCCTGCGCCGCCGCCTGGCGGCGCGCGGCCGCGAGATCGCGGTGACCGAATTCTCGGTCGAGCAGTTCATCGCAGAGAGTCTCGCCGTCTATGAACGGCTGCTGGTGCAGCAGGGGGAAACGCTGTGAGCGATATCGCGCTGGACTGGCTGATCACGCTGGGCATCGCCGCGGCCGTGGCGCTGTTCGTCGGCCTGTCGCTGAAACCGCTGATCGGTTGGCTGCAGCGCCGTGCGATCATGGATATTCCGAACGAACGCTCCAGCCATGTGGTGGTCACGCCGCGCGGCGGCGGCATCGCCGTCACCGGCGGTATCCTGCTCGGCTGCATCGCCTGGCTGGTTTACGACCCGAGCGAGGATTTCGCGCTGGTGCTGCTGGGCATGATGGCGCTGGCGCTGGTCTCCTGGCTCGACGACCGGCGCGGCGGCCTGCCGGTCGGCCTGCGTCTGGGCCTGCAGGCGGCGGCCATCGGCACCGTGCTGGCGGTGCTGCCCGATTTCGCCAGCGTCACGCAGGGTCTGGTGCCGGTTTGGCTCGAACGCATCATCCTGTTCTTCGGCTGGATCTGGTTCACCAACCTGTTCAACTTCATGGACGGCATCAACGGCATCACCGGCGTCGAAATGACGACCATCGGTCTGGGCAGCGTGATCGTCACGGCCCTGCTGTTCGACGGTCTGGCCAACGGCCCGGCGCTGATCGTGGCGGCGGCGGCCATCGGCTTCCTGCCGTGGAACTGGGGCAGGGCGAAAGTCTTCCTCGGCGATGTCGGCAGCGTGCCGGCCGGCTATCTGCTCGGCGTCCTGCTGCTGCTGCTGGCCTTCTCGGGCGCCTGGGCGGCGGCGCTGATCCTGCCGATGTATTACTGGTTTGACGCCACAGTCACGCTGCTGCGCCGCCTGCTGCGCGGCGAAAAGGTCTGGCAGGCCCATCGCAGCCATTTCTACCAGCAGGCCACGGCGCGCCTCAGCCACGCCGGCGTCGCCGGGCGCATCGCGGTGCTGAATGCGATGCTCATCCTGCTGGCGGTCATCAGCCTGCAGTCGCTGACCGCCGCCATCGCCGCGCTGGTGGCGGCGATCCTGCTGACGGCCGCGCTCTGTGGGTATTTCGCCAGGGCGGCCCAGCGGGTAGAGTGACGGCATGGCCGACTCACCCGCATCGCCCAAGCGCCAGCGCGCATCTCATCTGCGCCTGAACCACCGCGTCATGCTGGTGGCGCTGCATGATCTTGTCATGGCTGCCCTGTCGTTCCAGCTCGCGCTGTGGGCGCGCTACGGCATCGCCGATCAGCATTGGGATCCCGCCGACTGGATGCAGGAGACCGCCGGCTTTGTCGCCGTCTCCGCCGTGATGTTCTGGCTTTCGGGCCTGTATCGCGGCATCTGGCATTTCGCCTCGATCCGCGATGTCACCGCCATCCTGCGCGCCGCCGGTCTGTCGATCCTGATTTTTGTCGTGCTGCTGTTCCTGATCACCCGCCTGGAAGATTATCCGCGCAGCGCCTCGATTTTACAGTTTTTCATTTTGGTGGCTTTGCTGGCCGGGCCGCGCATGCTGTATCGCAGCTGGAAGGACGGCAGCCTGATCGCGGCGCTGAAGCGCGGCGACGACAAGCGCGTGCCGGTGCTGCTGCTGGGTTCTGGCGTCGCCGCCGATGCCTTCATTCGCGAGATGCAGCGCGGCGGCCAGTATCGCGTCGTCGGCATCCTGGATGACTCCGAAGGCCGGCGCGGCCGCGACATGCGTGGCATCCGCGTGCTCGGCCAGCGCGGCGACCTGCCCGCCATCCTGGCCGACATGAAAGATGTCGATCATCCGCGCCGCATCATCATCGCCGACGATCGCTATGACGGTCGCGCCATCCGCACCCTGGTCGACGATGCCGCCCAGTTCGGCATCAGCGTCGCCCGCCTGCCGCGCCTCACCGAATTCCGCAAGGAGGGCGAGGCCCAGCAGGTGCGCCCCGTCGATGTGGAAGACCTGCTCGGCCGGCCGCAGCGAGTGCTGGATCGCGGGCCGGTCACCCGGCTCATCGCGGGCCGGCGCGTGCTGATCACCGGCGCCGGCGGCACCATCGGCTCGGAGCTGGTGCGTCAGGTTGCGGCGCTGGAGCCTGCCGCGATCGTGTTGTTCGAGCAGAGCGAGCATGCGCTGTACCAGATCGACATGGAACTGGCCGAGCGCTTCCCCGGCGTGACGCGGCTGGCCGTGCTGGGCGATGTGCGCAACGCCGATGCGGTCGAGACCGCCTTCGCCGCGCATCGGCCCGAGATCGTGCTGCATGCCGCGGCCTACAAGCATGTGCCGCTGGTGGAAGCCAATACCGGCGAGGGCGTGCTGACCAATGTGCTGGGCACGCAGATCGTGGCGCAGGCCTGCAAGCGCCACGGCGTTGCCGTCATGGTGATGATCTCCACCGACAAGGCGGTCAACCCCACCAATGTGATGGGTGCCAGCAAGCGCGTGGCTGAAATGGTCTGCCAGAGTCTGGATTTAGAATCGGGCCTCGATCTCGAGGCCGGCGCTGGCACGCATTATGTCACCGTGCGCTTCGGCAATGTGCTGGGCTCGTCGGGTTCCGTCGTCCCGCTGTTCCAGCGCCAGCTCAGCAATGGCGGGCCGCTGACGGTGACGCATCCCGAAGTCACGCGTTTTTTCATGACGACGCGCGAAGCGGTCGAGCTGATCCTGCAGGCCGCCGCCATGCCGGGCGCCCAGCTGCGCGCCGAAGGCAAGATTTTCGTGCTCGACATGGGTGAGCCGGTGCGCATCCGCGATCTGGCGCAGCAGATGATCCGCCTGGCCGGTCTGCATCCTGACCGCGACATCAAGATCGTCTTCACCGGGCTTCGTCCTGGCGAGAAGCTCTATGAGGAAGTGCTGCACAGCGACGAGACCACCATGCCGACGCCGCAGGATGGCGTGCTGCTGGCGGCACCGCGCGTGATCGACCGCGCCGAACTGGATCGCGCCATCGCCGCGCTGACCGAGGCGGCGCGCAGCCGCGACACGGCTTCGCTGCTGCGCCTGCTGGCGCAACTGGTGCCGGAATTCCATCACGCGCCGAATGGCGAAGTGCCCCGCGTGGCCGATACGGCGGCGAAGTAGACAGCAAAGCCGTCATCCTCGGATTTATTCCGAGGATCCACTCCAGCCATCAGAGCATTGGAACGCGCAGATGGACCCTCGGGACAAGCCCGAGGGTGACGTCATTTTTTGCTGGCGAAACGTGCAAACTAATGACGAGGGTAGGAAACCTCACCCCTTCGCGATCAGCTCGGCCTGCTTGACGATGCCCTCTGCCTGACGAATGGAGGCGATGTCGATCAGCTTACCATCCAGCGCCACCGCGCCCTGGCCCTTGGCCTGCGCGTCCTTCATGGCTTCCAGAATGCGCTTGGCCTTGGTCACTTCGGCTTCCGGCGGCGTATAGACCTCGTTGGCCAGCGGAATCTGGTTGGGATGGATCGCCCACTTCCCTTCGCAGCCGAGGATGGCAGCCCTGTTGGCCTGCGCCTTGTAGCCTTCGTTGTCCGAGAAGTCACCGAACGGCCCGTCGATGGGGCGCAGGCCATTGGCGCGCGCCGCCACCACCATGCGCGAAATGGCGTAATGCCACATGTCGCCCCAGAAGTAGTCGCGCGGCTTGTCGCCATCCTTGTCGGTCAGCACGCCATACAGCGCATTCGGCCCGCCGATCGAGGTGGTGCGGGCGCGCGTGCTGGCGGCGTAATCGGCGACACCGAAATGCAGGCTTTCCATGCGGGGCGAGGCCGCCGCGATCTCGTGGATATTCTGCATGCCCAGGGCGGTCTCGATGATCGCCTCGATGCCGATGCGCTTACTAAAGCCCTTGGCGGTCTCGATCTGGGTCAGCAGCATGTCGACGGCATAGATGTCAGCCGCCGTGCCGACCTTGGGCACCATGATCAGGTCGAGCTTGTCGCCGGCGGCTTCCACCACCTCGACCACATCGCGATACATGTAATGGGTGTCGAGGCCATTGATGCGCACCGACATCACCTTGCGGCCCCAGTCCACATCATGCAGGGCGGCCACGATATTCTTGCGCGCCTGCGGCTTGTCGTCGGGCGCCACGGCGTCTTCAAGATCGAGGAAGATCACATCGGCGGCGGATTTCGCCGCCTTCTCGAATAGCTTCACATTGCTGCCGGGCACCGCCAGCTCGCAGCGGTTCAGCCGGGCCGGCGCAGGGGTGATGGTCTTGAAGCTCATGGCGGCAACGCTCCCTCTTTTTTCTATGCTGCAACTGCTAACTAGCCGGGCCCGGCTTGGCAAGCATGACGTAAGGGGAGGGAGTTAGGGTCGGAATTTGACTTTTATCCTATATATTGTATCCTATATGTTCTTATAGTCTCGGCATACATTTGTATGCCGTGCGAACACGGATAAACGCCGATAAGCGCGAATAAGGGGCCAATAAGGAGGAATAAGCGCCCGATAAGACCGGAATAACGCCGGGTAAGGGTCGAATAAGGACGAATAAGACGGAATTTGACGTCTACAGCATCAGTTTTGATGTCTACAGCACCGGATTTGACGGCTACAGCATCAATTTCGACGCCTACAGCACCAGTTTCGACGCCGACAGCCGGTTTAGCCCTTGGCCAACGGGTGATGCTGGCGCACCAGCGCCTGTTTCCGCGCTTCCAGGACGTGGGTATAGATCTGCGTGGTGCTGATATCGGCATGGCCCAGCATCTTCTGCACGGCGCGCAGGTCGGCCCCATGGGCCAGCAAGTGGCTGGCGAAGGCATGACGCAAAACGTGGGGCGAGACTTTTGACGGCATCAGCCCGGCGGCGATGGCCAGTTCCTTGAGCAGTTGGCCGAAGCGTTGGCGTGTCAGATGGCCGCTTTCGCCGCGCGAGGGGAACAGCCAGGGCGAAGTCTTGGTTTCCATGAACACGGCGCGGCAGCCGGCGTAATCCGCGATGGCCTGACGCGCCGGTTCGGAGAGCGGCACCAGCCGTTCCTTGTTGCCCTTGCCGCGGATGACCAGAAACCGGTCGTCATCGCCAAACGGCGGCCAGCGCATCGAGACCAACTCGCTGACGCGCAGGCCGGTGGCATAGAGGATTTCAAGCAGCGCGGTCAGGCGCAGGCTTTCGGCGGGATCGTCGCGCAGGCTGCGGGCTTCCTGCAGCAGCAGATCGACCTCGCCCTCGCTGAGCAGCTTGGGCAATGGCCGCGCACGTTTGGGCGCATCGAGCAGGGCGGCCGGATCGTCGGTGCGGATGTTTTCCTGCACCATGAACTTGAAGAATTGTCGCAGCGCCGACAGACGCCGCGCGGCGGTGGCGGGTTTCAGGCCTGCATCATGCAGGCCCTGCACATAGGCGCGTAAACTATCGATGCCGATGGTCTCGGGCTTTTCGCCGCGCGCCGCGATGAAGCCGCTGAACTCGGCGAGATCGGTCTGGTAGGCGAGCAGGGAATTCTTGGCCAGGCCGCGCTCGGCGCTGAGCATCTCGAGGAAGCTGTCGATATGGCGGCTGGCGCGCGCCATGCAGCGTCAGAAGCCGCGCAGCAGGGCGGCTTCGAGGGCGATCTGGCGCGCTTCGCCGACTAGGCCGACGGCGCGCAGCGCTTCCAGCGCGGTGGCCAGGCTCTGGCCATCGGCATCCAGGCTGCCGTTGCCGCCGAGCATGGCCAGCGACAGTGCGATGGTTTCGGCCTTGGCCTTGCTCATCGCGGCGCGCTGCAGGTTGCGCCACAGGCCGGCCGGCGGCACGCGCGCGGTGGCCGCCGCCGCGGCATTGAGCAGCGCGTCCCAGCGCTCGGGCGGCACCGCGATGCCGGACGCTTCGGCCAGCGTCAGCAGCTGCGCGGCGCGGGCGATGCGGTCGGGCGGTGAGAGCTCGTCCTGCGCGGCCCACCAGGCTTCGTAGCGGCTGTCGCGCCATTCGCCGTCTTCGCCGGCGATCAGCAGCAGCGGCCAGGCGGTGGCGACGATATCGCCGGCATTGTCGCGCTCGGGCGGCAGCGCCATCAGCGTGGTGCGCCACAGCCGCGCCAGGCCCAGGTCGCCCGACGCCAGCGCCATGCGGATCACGGCCGGGGCCGCGTGGATGCTGTTCTCGTTGGGCGTCAGGTTGACCAGCAGCGGCTTGTAGACGGCGGCGGTGGTGAGCAGCAGATTGCGGGCCACGCTCAGGTCATGGGCGCGGCGGATCAGCTCGGCGCGGGTCTTCGGCTCGGTGGTGGCGCGGGCCTGCTGATAGATCAGCGCGGCGGCGCGCACGCTCTTCTCTTTGCCGCTGCCGATGCCGGCGATCAGCGTGGCCCGCTGCGCATCCGAGATCTCGACGGCGGCATAGGCTTCGCCCAGCAGCTCGGGCGGCAGCGCGCCGAAGCTGACGGCGCGTTCGGTGGCCATCAGCCGGGTCTCGGCATCGGCCTTGTCGTAACCTGCGACCATGACCAGCACGGCAGGTGAGGCCTGCTCGAGCGTGTCCTTGGGCAGCGGCCGCCCGCTGGCGCGCAGCATGGCGAAATGCAGCGGGGTGACCGGGCCGCCAAACGTGTCGATCTTGGCCCGCGCATCGCCGCGCAGCACGGATGCCAGCGCGTTGAAGGCCGGATCGGCGGGTTCGTTCGCATCCTTGGGGCCGTCGCGCCACAGGCTCAGCGCCAGGTCGCCGCCGGGAATGTTCTTGGCGAGGTAGCGGCAGAAGACCGCGGCCTTCTGCCAGGTGGCGGACGGCTCGTCGCGCAGGCCGGCATCGGCGATCTCGCAGGCGCGCGGCACGTCGTTCTTCAGCAGCGCCAGATTGAACGGCAGTTCCTTGAAGACGGAATCTTTCGGCGCACTCGGACCGGATGGCGCCAGGCGCTCGGCCTCGCTGATGCGGCCAAGCTTCATCAGCTGCGCCACGCGCAGGCCGAGGATCGAAGGCGTGGTGTCGTTGCCAGGCGGCACTTCGGCGATGGTGAGCAGCAGGCGGCGCTGCAGGTCGCGCAAGGCCGGCGCTGCGACCGGCGCGGGCAGCACACCCAGCGCCTGCAGGGCCTGGGGACGGCTGCTCCGCTGCCACATCCCTGAGCCGAGACCGCCATTGCCATCGTCGAGCAGGCCGGCAGAGGAGGGATCGGGTGCCTTCAGCGGCTGGATGACGAAATCGGGTGCCTTGCCGTCAGCGGGGGCATCGGCGGTAGCGGGTGCCGGAGCAGGCGCCGGAGCGGGCGTTGGTGCCGGCAGAGGCTGCAGCTGCTGGGTTTCGACCTGCAGGCCGCCGCCGGGAATGGGCGCGATCATGGTGGGCGGGGCGGCAGGCGCGGGTGCTGCCGGCGCCTGCATGCCCAGCGGCATGGTGTTCTGCTGAGGCTGCTGGTCCTGTTGCGTCTGATCCGGCGGGATCAGGCGCACCGGCTGCGTGGCGGCCGGGCCGGCCGTGAGGACAGCCAGCGCAAGGGCCGGGACCAGGGCGCGCATGGTGGTTATTTGCCGAGGCGGTCGGCAGGTATCACCTTCTCGACCTTGCCGCGCGGTGCCGGAATGTCCCAGCTGGCGAGGAAGGCGGTGCCGCCGCCGACCAGCAGGATCAGGAAAGCGACCAGGATAAGCGACATACGGGCCATGCGGCGTCCGCTCCGAACTGGAATTGTGAAACGATTGCTTTATTCTATCGGTGCGGCCCTTTCCAGGCAATCGGCGGGCTGCTGGTACACCCGAATTCGGACCCCCATCGCTTCTTGGCGGGTCCAAGATACGAGTCGCAAAGCATACGAGAATGGGCGTGAGCACCATCGATACCGTCTCCGCCGCTGCCGCCCCCTCCGAGTCCCCTTCCGCGACCGGCGAAGGCCGGCTGCGCAGCATCGTCCTGGTCGGCCTGATGGGCGCGGGCAAGAGTTCGGTCGGCCGCCGCCTGGCCCATCGGCTCGGCTTCGCTTTCCTGGATGCCGATGTCGAGATCGAGAAGGCGGCGGGCGCGGCGATTCCGGAAATCTTCGCCGAGCATGGCGAGGCCGCCTTCCGCGACGGCGAGCGCAAGGTGATTGCCCGCCTGCTCGACCAGCCGCAGATCGTGCTGGCCACCGGCGGTGGCGCCTTCATGAACGGGGAGACGCGCGCCCGCATCCGCGAACGCAGCGTCTCGATCTGGTTGAAAGCCGAACTCGATGTGCTGGCCAAGCGCTGCTCGCGCCGGCCCGGCAACCGCCCGCTGCTGGCTGGCGGCGACCTGCGCGGCACGCTGTCGCGCCTGATGGCCGAACGCTATCCTGTCTATGCCGAGGCCGACATCACGGTGATGAGCGTCGATGGCCCGCATGATGCCGTGATCGAGGACATCCTGCGTGCTCTGCCGGAGGAATACCGCGAGCTGGCGCAAAAGCATCCGCCGGGCCATGGCCGTATCGGCCCCGATGAGTGAAGTGAGATCATGAAAGAACAGACTGTCCGCGTCGCCCTTGATGAGCGCGCCTATGACATCCAGGTCGGCGGCGGCCTGCTGGAACGCGCCGGCGAGCATATCGCGCCGCTGCTGCGCCGGCCCTTCGTCGTCATCGTCACCGACGAAAATGTGGCCAAGCATCATCTCGATACCCTGCGCCGTGCCCTGGCGTTGAAGAATATCGGTTGCGAGACGGTGATCCTGCCGCCCGGCGAGAAGCAGAAATCCTATGCCGGCCTCGAGCATCTGTGCGAATCCCTGCTGGCGCTGAAGGTTGAGCGCCGCGATCACCTGATTGCTCTGGGTGGCGGCGTGATCGGCGATCTTGTCGGTTTCGCGGCTTCCGTGCTCCGACGCGGCATGGATTTCATCCAGGTGCCGACCAGCATGCTGGCGCAAGTCGACAGCTCAGTCGGCGGCAAGACCGCGATCAACAGCCGTCAGGGCAAGAACCTGATCGGCGCCTTCCACCAACCCAAGCTCGTGCTGGCCGATGTGGCGCTGCTGGATACGCTGTCGCCGCGCGAGCTGCGCGCCGGCTATGCCGAGGTGGTGAAATACGGCCTGCTGGGCGACGCCGATTTCTATGCCTGGCTGGAACAGAACGGCGCGAGGCTGCTGGCCGGCGACATGGCGCTGCGCACGGAAGCCGTCGCGCGCTGCTGTGCCCACAAGGCGCGGATTGTCGCGGCCGACGAACGCGAGGAAGGCGAACGCGCGCTGCTCAATCTGGGGCATACCTTCGGCCATGCGCTGGAGGCGGAAACCGGCTATTCGCAACGCCTGCTGCATGGCGAGGGGGTGGCGGTCGGCATGGCACTGGCTTTCCGGCTCTCGGCGCAGCTCGGACTTTGCGCAAACGATCTCGCGCCGCGCGTGGAACGCCATCTGGCCGAGAGCGGCCTGCCGGCGAAGCTGACAGATGTGGATGGCGCGGGCGCGTTCAAGCCTGCCGTGCTGCTCGATCACATGAAGCAGGACAAGAAGGTGCGGGACGGCAACCTGGTTTTCATCCTGGCCGAAGCCATCGGCCGCGCGGTGGAGAAGCGCGATGTCGCGCCGCAGGCCGTGCTGACGTTGCTGGCCGAGCAACTGGGCGGCGTTTCGGGCCGCGCGGCCTGACCTCATGCCGTTGTCTCTTGTCGTCGAGGTTTTTTCGGTCATTGCGCCGCTGCTGGTGATGACCGGCATCGGCTGGCTCTGGGCTAGGCGCGGCCGGCCATTCCAGGTCGACAGCATCAGCCTGCTGGTCACCAATATCGGCACGCCCTGCCTGGTGATCCACACGCTGCTGATGGCGGACGTCGACCGCGGCATGATGGGCACCATGGCCTTTGCCGCCTTCGTGGCGCTGGCCACCTTCATGGCGATCAATGCCGGCGCGCTCTATCTGCTTAAATTGCCGATCCGCAGCTATGTCTCGTCGCTGACGTTTCCCAATTCGGGTAATGCGGGGCTGTCGCTCAGCCTGTTCGCCTATGGCCAGCCGGGCCTGGCGCTGGCGATCCTGTTCTTTGCCGTCGGCTCGCTGGGCAATTTCACGCTGGGCCAGTCGATCATGGCGGGTCGCGGCAATCTGAAGGAAGTTTTCCGCTCGCCTATGATCTACGCCGTGCTGATCGGCGTGATCGGCAATCTGTTGGAAGTGCACCCGCCAGGCTGGGTGATGCGCAGCCTGCAGGTGACCGGCGGCATCGCCATTCCGCTGATGCTGCTCACGCTGGGCGTGTCGCTGGCGACGCTGAAGGTGAACGATCTGCGGCGCGGCCTGCTGCTCTCGGCGCTGCGGCTGCTGACGGGGATCGGGGTGGGTTTCGGTCTGAGCTGGCTGCTGGGCCTGGAGGGCGCCGCGCGCGGCGTCTTCATCATCCAGTGCGCGATGCCGGTTGCGGTGGTGAATTACATTTTCGCGCTGCGTTACAACCGGGACCCGCAGACGGTCGCCAGCCTGGTGGTGATTTCCACCCTGCTTAGTTTCGCGACTCTTCCTGCCCTGCTGGCCCTGGTGCTGGGCTGATCCCCAGGTTGAGCAGCGCTTCGCGGGCGACACCGGTCGGCGCCGCGATAGCGATGCCCGAGCGCGCCACGAAATAGGACAGGATGGCGCTGCGCACGCGCGAGGTCAGGGTCTTTTCACGACGGGCCGGGTCACGGTCGACCTGGGCGGCGAACATGTGGCGGTCGATATTCTCCGCCGTGCAGATCGCGTCCAGCGCCGCCCATTCCAGCCGCTCGAGCCGGATGCTCGTTCGCCCGCGCCCCAGCCGCAGATTGCGGGTCACGAGGCTGGATCCGCCGAAGGCGGGGGTGGGATGCTGCGGCTGGCGTGTCATTGGCATACCGCAACCTATAATGGATGTCCGTTAAGAATTCAAAGGAAAAGGTTGTATTATCTGGAAATCCTGCGTGAATCAGGTTGTATAGGCGAATCAACCCATTGGCGGAATTAGCTCTTTTGCTCGTCTGGGCTTTGCGCCGTGATTGCCAGGGCATGCAGCCCGTCTTCCAGTTCCTGGGCCAGAATCTGGTAGATCAGGCGCTGGCGCTGCACCCGGCTCAACCCGCGGAAGCGCTCGGCCACCACGCGCAGCCGGAAATGGGTCTCCCCGGCCGCCAGGCCCTTCATGGCGGCATGGCCGGCATGCATGGCGGATTCATCGACCAGCTCGAAATGGCTGGGATTGAGGGCTTCGGTCAGTTTGTCGCGGATGCGGGCGGCGATCGACATGATAAAAAATCCCGTAACACTCAAGAAAAATGCAGGTTTTATGATAGTGCAGGGCACCGGCTATTGCCTTGCCAGTATCCCCCCTTCGACCCATACTTTACCAGTCATGCCGCGTGCCCGGACTGCCCAGCAAAAACTGTTTCTCGACGCCGAGGCGGAAGCCGCTTTCGGGCGTCGCCGGCTGAAGCGCTGCGACCATCCCGGCTGTCAGGAAGAGGCGCGGTTTCCGGCCCCCAAAAGCCGCGAGCGCCACGATGGCCAGTGGCATTTCTGCCTCGACCATGTGCGCCAGTACAACGCCGGCTGGGACTTTTTCCGTGGCATGTCGGATGCCGATATCCAGCGCTATCAGCGCCTGGATCCACTGGGCCACCGGCCGACCTGGAAGCTGGGCACCAAGCCGCAGGCCGACGAACCGCAGGTCTGGGTCAAGGATGACCTGGGGATTCTCGCCGAGGTCGGCATCAAGCTGGGCGCCGAACGCCGCAAGACGCGTGCCGAACTGCAGCTCGATCCCAAGGAGCGCGATGCTCTGGTGACGCTTGGCTTCGACTTGTCCCAATTGACCCTCCCCTTGCGGAAGGCCGATATCAAGGCGCAGTACAAACGAATGGTGAAACGCTATCACCCGGATGCCAATGGCGGCGATAAAGCGGCCGAAGACCGGCTGAAAAGCATCACCCAAGCCTATGCCTTCCTGCAATCACGCGGCTATACTTGACCCCTGATCTCCCCCACGGCGCGTAAACAAGTCCGGACAAGACGCCTGACACCGAACTTGAAGCCCAAAAACGTTTGAGAGTGACGATGACGGCCCTTCAGACCAAGCCTGTTTCCCAGCCGGCAGCCGATCTGCCGGATATCACTATTTCCGTGCGCGATGTCTTCGGGATCGACAGCGACATGAAGGTGCCGGCATTCAGCCAGCCAAGCGAGCATGTGCCGGACCTCGATCCGAACTACCGCTTCGACCGCGAGACCACGCTCGCCATCCTGGCCGGCTTTGCCTACAACCGTCGCGTCATGGTCCAGGGCTATCACGGCACCGGCAAGTCGACGCATATCGAGCAGGTCGCCGCCCGCCTGAACTGGCCCTGCGTGCGCATCAATCTCGACAGCCATATCAGCCGCATCGATCTGGTCGGCAAGGATGCCATCGTGCTGCGCGACGGCAAGCAGGTCACCGAGTTCCGTGAAGGCATCCTGCCCTGGGCGCTGCAGTCGCCGGTGGCGCTGGTCTTCGACGAATACGACGCCGGCCGTCCCGACGTGATGTTCGTGATCCAGCGCGTGCTGGAAGTGGAAGGCAAGCTGACGCTGCTCGATCAGAACCGCGTCATTCGCCCGCACAAGGGCTTCCGCCTGTTCTCGACCGCCAACACGGTCGGCCTCGGCGACACGACGGGCCTCTATCACGGCACGCAGCAGATCAACCAGGGTCAGATGGACCGCTGGAGCATCGTCTGCACGCTGAACTACCTGCCGGCCGAGGACGAAAGCGCCATCGTGCTGGCCAAGTCGCCGAGCTACACCGGCGACAAGGGTAAGAAGGCGATCCAGAACATGGTCGCGGTGGCCGAACTGACCCGCGCTGGCTTCATCAACGGCGATATCTCGACCGTCATGAGCCCGCGCACAGTGATCACCTGGGCCGAGAATGCGCGCATCTTTGGCAATGTCGGTTTCGCCTTCCGTCTCACCTTCCTCAACAAGTGCGACGAACTGGAGCGCCCGCTGGTGGCCGAGTACTACCAGCGCTGCTTCGGCGAGGAACTGCCGGAAACCGCCGCCAAGGCTGATCTGAACTAAGGTCGGGCCGACCTGAACTAAACCGGGGCCGCCCCGGTCTGGAGTGCGCAGGCGATGGCCAGCAAGCCGGAAAATCCGATCGAGCCATTCAAGCGTGCGCTGACTGCCGCCACGCGAGCGATCTCGCGCGACCAGGATGTGCAGGTCAGCTTCGGGCCTGAAACCCCGGGCCTGCGCGGCAAGCGCGCGCGCCTGCCGGTGCCCGGCCGCGACCTGCCGGCCGCCGAGGTGGCACAGATCCGCGGCCTGGCCGACGCCATGGCGCTGAAGCTGCGCCATCACGACGATGCTCTCCATTCCAAGCTGCTGCCCCAGGGCGGCACCGCGCGCGCGGTGTTCGACGCCATGGAGCAGGCCCGTGTCGAGGCCATCGGCGCGACGCGGATGGCCGGTGTGGCCAAGAACCTGAATGCCGCGCTGGAAGACCGCTGTCGTTCCAGGGGCTATGCCAAGGTCAAGGACCGCTCCGAGGCCCCCTTGTCCGATGTGCTGGGACTGCTGGCGCGCGAGCGCCTGACCGGCGAGCCGGTGCCCAAGCAGGCGCAGAAGATGGTGGCGCTGTGGCGCGACTGGGTCGAGGAGAAGGGCGGCGCCGATCTCGACGCCATGCTCGCCAACATGAACGACCAGCGCGCCTTTGCGAAAATGTCGCGCAAGCTGATTAAGGATCTCGAGCTCGTCGATGACGAGAGCGGCGACCTCGACGACGAGGATGAGGGCGAGGATCAGGACAGCCAGGGCCAGCAGCCGCAGAGCGAGTCCGACGGTTCCGATTCCGAACAGGGCGAGGCCGCCAGCAGCGGCATGGAGCAGGCCGATTCCTCCGATGCCTCGGGCGGCGAGTCCGTCGAGATGGATGCCGAAGCCGGCATGGAGGAGCAGGTCGCTGGTTCTGGCGAGGAGGCCGGCAAAGGCCGCCGTCCGCCAACGTCTGACATGATGGGCCACAACCGCGAGGCGGCTTACAAGGCGTATACCAAGCAGTTCGATGAAGTGGTGGGCGCCGACGATCTCTGCGACGCCGAGGAACTTGCGCGGCTGCGCCATCACCTTGATCAGCAGCTCAGCAACCTGCAATCGGTGGTCGGCAAGCTGGCCAACCGGCTGCAGCGCCGCCTGATGGCCAAGCAGTCGCGCTCCTGGCATTTCGATCTTGAGGAAGGCATCCTGGATGCCGCGCGTCTGGCCCGCGTGGTGGCCAACCCGACCGTACCGCTCAGCTTCAAGCAGGAAAGCGACACGGATTTCCGCGACACGGTCGTGACGCTGCTGATCGACAATTCCGGCTCCATGCGCGGCCGCCCGATCACGGTGGCGGCGATGTGCGCCGATATCCTGGCCCGCACGCTGGAGCGCTGCGCCGTGAAGGTCGAAATCCTTGGCTTCACCACGCGCGCCTGGAAGGGCGGCCAGAGCCGCGAGAAGTGGCTCTCCGACAACAAGCCGGCCCAGCCGGGCCGCCTGAACGACCTGCGCCATATCGTCTACAAGGGTGCCGATGCGCCCTGGCGCCGGGCGCGCCGCAATCTCGGCTTGATGCTGCGTGAAGGTCTGCTGAAGGAGAATATCGACGGTGAGGCGCTGATGTGGGCGCATGACCGTTTGATCGCCCGGCAGGAGCAGCGTCGCATCCTGATGGTGATTTCCGACGGCGCGCCGGTCGACGATTCCACGCTGTCGGTCAATCCGGGCAATTATCTCGACCGCCACCTGCGCGAAGTGATCGACTGGATCGAGCGCCGTTCACCGGTCGAGCTCACCGCCATCGGCATCGGCCATGACGTCACGCGCTATTACAAGCGCGCGGTCACCATCGTGGATGCCGAACAGCTGGGCGGCGTGATGATGGAAAAGCTCGCCGAACTGTTTGACGAGACCGGCGAGCAGCCGGGCCGCGGACGCACCGGTGCCGGCAAGGGGCGCAGCCGCGCGGCCTGATGCTTGCCTCGCCTGCTCAGGCCGGCAGCGTCACTTCAGCTTTTTCAGCGACGCCAGCAGATTCCCCAGGCCCGCCTTGGCCTTTTCATTGAGGGCTGGATCGGGTGCGGGGACCGGCGGTTCCGGCGGCGGCGCGGCAACCGGATTGACCTGGCCGCTGCTGCCTCCCAGCGCACGATTCATCGCCGCGATCAGCTGCGGCAGCGAAATCGGCTTGGCTACATAGTCGTCCATGCCGGACGCGATGTAGCGTTCACGGTCGCCTTCCATCGCGTTGGCGGTCAGCGCGATGATCGGGATGGTGGCGCAGGCCTGGGGCAGGCGACGGATAGTCTGGGTGGCGGTCATGCCATCCATTTCGGGCATTTGCATATCCATCAGCACCAGGTCATAGGGCACCTTCTGCACCTGCTCGCAGGCCTCGATGCCGTTGATGACGACATCGACTTGGTGGCCGAGCTGGCGCAGCATCAGGCTGATGACCATCTGGTTCACCTGATTGTCCTCGGCGACCAGGATGCGCAGGGCCTTCTGCGTGGCCGGGCCATCGGTGCTCATGTCCTGCACTTCGGTGACCACCGCCTGGCCTTCTTCCAGCGGCAGGGTGAACCAGAAGGTGCTGCCCTTGCCCTCTTCGCTGGTCACGCCGATCTCGCCGCCCATCAGTTCGACGAGTTGCTTGGAGATCGCGAGGCCAAGGCCGGTGCCGCCGAAGCGCCGGGCAATCGAGCTGTCGGCCTGGCTGAACTTGCCGAACAGGCGGTCGATCTTGTCGGCGGGAATGCCAATGCCGCTGTCGGTGACTTTGACCGTCAGGCTGTAGCGGCCGTGATCGAGCTTCTCTGTGGTGACGATCAGCCTGATGCCGCCTTTGTCGGTGAACTTGATGGCATTGCCGGCCAGGTTGAACAGAATCTGGCGCAGACGGCCCGGATCACCCTTCAGGAAGCGCGGCGTGTCGAGCGGCACTTCGCTCGACATATGCAGGCCCTTCATCACGGCGCGCGGGTTCATCATCGAGATCGCACTCTCGATCAGATGCGGCAGGTCGAAGTCGATGTTCTCCAGATCAATGCGCCCGGCCTCCAGCTTGGAGAAATCCAGGATGTCGTTGATCAGGGTCAGCAGGTGTTCGGCAGATTCGCGCGCCGTGCTGATCAGCTTGTGCTGATGCTTGGTGAGATCGGTGTTCTGCAGCAGGCCGATAGTGCCCAGCACGCCGTTCATCGGCGTGCGGATTTCGTGGCTCATCATTGCCAGGAATTCCGATTTGGCGCGGCTGCCTTCCTCGGCGCGTTCTTTTTCCTGGGCGAAGCGGTCGGCCAACTCGCGCATGCGGAAGGACTGCTGTTCCACCTGGCGCTTGGCGGCCTCCAGGTCGGCGATGTTGCGGCGCAGCGCCTCCTGCTGTTCCTTCAGCGTGGTGATGTCGGTGCGGATGCCGACCACGCCGCCATCCGAGGTGCGGCGTTCGGTATTGCGCACCCAACGGCCGTTGGCCAGGCGGGTCTCAGTGCTGCCGCTGCCCTTGCGGAACTGCTCGATGCGCTCCTGCAGCCAGTCGTCGAGGAATTGCTGGTCGAGATCGATGGTGTCGCGCTGGATGCTGGCCTTCAGGATGTCCGAGAAGGTGGCGCCGGGCTTCAGGTGGTCGGTGATTTCCTTGTACAGCTCGCGGTACTTGCTGTTACTCAGCACCAGGCGCTCGTCCTTGTCATAGAGGACGAAGCCGTCGGAAATGCTTTCGATGGCGTCATAAAGCTGGCGCTCGGCCTGTTTGATTGCGGTGATGTCAGTGCCGATGCCCACAGTGCCGCCGGTGACCGTGCGCTGCTCGTGCACCAGCAGCCAGCGGCCGTCTTCCAGGTGCCGCTCGAAGGCCTTGCCCTGCGGATTGCGGTGGTTCGTGACCCGTTCGGCAATCCAGTCCTCGGTCGACTGGCCCGGTGGCACTTTCATCAGCCCGCGTTCGACAGCGGTGCGGATCAGCTCTTCGAACGGCACCCCGGGCTTGATGACATCGGCCATCCGACGGCTGTGATCGACGAATCGTTCGTTGAACAGAACCAGGCGGTCATCGGCGTCATAAAGGGCAAAGCCGTCGCTGATGGCATCGATGGCGTCGCGCAGATTCTGCTCGGCCAGCTTCAGATCCGAGATGTCGTTGAAGACAGTGATGATGCCGCCGTCGCCGGTGCGCCGGCGCTGCATGCGCAGCCAGACACCGGGGAAGGGCTCGGCATCGATCGGCTTGCCGGTTGGATTTTGGAATTCCCTGGTCAGGGATGTAACATAACCGTCGACATCGAAGTCGTGGTCGAAATCGGCCTGGCGCTGGACGGTGATGCGCATCAGCTCACTGAAATGGATGCCAGGCTTGACGATGCTGGTGTCGTGCCGGGTCATCTCGTAATAGCGGTGGTTCGCCATCATCATGTACCCATCACGATCGTAGAGCACGAAGCCCTCGGTCAGCGTTTCGATGGCGTCGCGCAGGCGGTTCTCGGCCAGCTTGAGGTCGGTGATCTCGGTAGCGACCAGGATGGTGCCGCCGTCGATGGTGCGGTGGCGCACGTTGCGCAGCCAGCGGCCAGGCAGGAATTCGCCGTCGACCGGCCTACCCGAAGGATTGTGGTAATCGGCGCGGGCGGCCGTGATGTAACCCTGATGATCGGCATTGGGCCACGAACGCTTGCGTCGTTCGGCTGCCGCATCCACGACCTCGTCGATGGTGACGCCTGGATGCAGCTCCTCGGGAGAGACGTCGAACAGTTCGTAATAGCGGTGGTTGGCCATCACCATGCGGCCGTCGGGGCCGAACAGGATGAAGCCCTCGGCCAGCGCTTCGATGGCGTCGCGCAGACGGCTTTCGGCCAGCTTGAGATCGGTGATGTCGCTCATCACCACGATGGTGCCGCCGTCTTCGGTGCGGTGGCGCAGGCTGCGAACCCAGACGCCCGGTCGCGCCTCGCGGTCAAACGGACGGCCGGTCGGGTTGCGATGCTCTTCCAGCAGACGTGCGCGATACTCGGTCTGGTCTTGGCCCGGCCAGGCCGCCACGCGGCGTGCAATGATGATGTCGAGCAATTCCTCATAGGTCATGCCGGCCCCGACGATGTCGGGGTCATGCTCGCTCAGTTCGTAGAAGCGCCGATTGGCCAGAACGATGCGGCTGTCGGCGTCATAGAGGACAAAGCCATCGGCCAGCGATTCAATGGCGGCGCGCAGGCGTCCCTCGGCCTGTTTCAGATCGGAGATGTCGGCGACCATGCTGATGACGCCGCCGTCGCTGGTGGAATGACGCACGGTACGGAGCCAGTAACCTGGGCGTGGCGTGATGTCGAAGGGCTTGCCGCTGGGGCGCGCAAAATCGGCACGCAGTTTGGCCACGTGAGCGGCCGCTTCCATCTCGCCGCCTACGACTTTTACTTTGGCCATTATACTGGCCATGATCTCCTCATTGTGGATACCCGGCTTGATGACGTTTTCATCATGGCCGGTCAGTTCGTAATAGCGCTTGTTGACCGTGATCAGGCGTCCATCGGGCCCGAACAGCGCGAAGCCTTCCGCCAGGCTGTCGATGGCGTCGCGCAGACGCTGTTCGGCTTCCTTCAGCGCAGTTATGTCGGTGATGATGTCGACGGCGCCGCCGTCCTGCGTCGGGTTGACGGTGAAGCGCAGCCAGCGTCCGTCCTTGGTGCGGCGCTCGAACTGGTAGCCTTGGCGCTTTTCCCGCAGCATGTGGCGCCGGTATTCCATCCGGCGGGCGCGCTGTTCTTTGGTGGCGTCGCCGAAATCGGCTTCCAGCGCTGTGAGCGCATCGATGTAGTGAGGCGACTGGCTTACCACCGGTTCCAGTGTCGGCAGCAGTTCGACGGTACGGTGATTGGAACGGATCAGGCGATCATTCTGGTCGTAGAGCAGGAAGCCGTCCGAGAGGCTGCTGATCGCATCGCTCAGGCGTTGCTCGGCGGAATGACGCTGCAGCATCTGCCGCTGCAGGATGATCAGGAAGCCAAGACCGGCAATGGCGGCAACCATGATTGCCACAACCGAGAAAGCCAGGTTCTCCTTCCAGTTCGACAGCACGTTATCGCGCGCCACGCCCACGCTGATGATCAGCGGGTAGCCCGAAACATGATTGACGGCCAGATAGCGCACGACGCCATCGACGCCGCCTTCGGTGATAATGTCGATGCGCGGCCGGCCTGCATATGGCGGCTTGAAGATCGACAGGTTCCGGCCCGAGGTGCCGATGCCGGGGCCGTTCTCCGGCACGCGGGCGATGCGGATGCCGGACGCGTGGTACAGCACCAGTGAATTCCCGGTGTCGATAACGGAATCACGGTAGAAGCTGAGGAAATATTCCGGCTCGATCGAGAGGGCTATCACGCCGCCAAAACTGCCATCAGGTTTGTTGATGCGGCGACTGGCGCTGATACCCCACATGTTGTTTATGCGACTCTGGCGCGGTTCGTCGATGAAGAGCCCGCCATGCGCCTGGTCGCGGTGGAACTGGAAATAGGGCCGGTCGGCGCCATTGAAGCTGCGCGGCAGCATCGCGCCGCTGTCCATGATGGAGTCGCCGTTCTCATCCAGCACGATGAAGGCGCGCACCTGCGGCAGGTCGGCCAGGCGCGCGTTCATGCGCTGGCGCAGCGCCGTCTGGCTGCTGGCCTGGCCGGTTCCGGCCATGCCGCTCATGGTTTCGGCGAAATTGATGAGGAAGATGTCGATGGCGCCAATACTGCGGCCGGCATGTTCCTCCAGCAGGTTGGCCATCGAGCGGGCGGTTGCCCGCCCCGCCGCAATCTCGTCATTATATTGCCGGTAGAGTTGCAGCCCGAGCATGACGGTGAAGAGCAGGATCATGGCGCCGACGAACAGCGCCGGCACCCGCATCAGGCCGCTGGCCTGCTGGGCGGTCTGGGATTTGTCTGCAACCTTGTCGACCATGAATACGGATACTCCTCCACTTGCGGAAGCATACCCAATGCCGGCTCTCAGCCAAGGTAAACATTTGAGAAGGTTGGGGACTGCGACGTTATTCGCCTTCCTTTTATGGCTGGGAATGACTGTCGGGGGCGGCCCGGCCCGGGCCGAACCGGTCGCGATCCGCAGTGCTATCCTGCAGCTCAATCCCGACGAACCGGCGCAGGACCGGGTGGGCAGCCTGCAGTATTTGGGCGGCCTGATCCTGGCCGCCGATGGCGGGGTGTTCGGCGGCTATTCGGGCATCGTGGTGGATGGCGATGGCGGCGGCCTCTGGGCCATTGCCGATACCGGTCACTGGCTGCGGCTGGACTTCCGGCGCAACGAGGCTGGATTGCCCGTGGAGATCGCGGCCGGCGACATTCAGCCGCTGCGCGACGCCAACGACGCACCGATCACGCGTAAGGTCCTGAGCGATGCCGAAGGGCTGCGGCGCGTGCCCGATGGCCGCTGGCTGGTGTCGTTCGAGCGCGCGCATCGTCTGTGGTTCTACGATGCGCCGGGCGGTGCGGCCACCGGGGCGCTGCAGGTGCCGCCGGCGGTGACGGTGCAGCCCGACAATGGCGGCATCGAAGCGATCGCGGCCTTTGCCAACGGCGATCTGCTGATGTTCAGCGAGGATATGCAGGCACTCGTTGGCGGCAACAAGGAGGACAGCGCGGCCTGGCTGCTGCGTGACGGGCGCTGGCATGACCTAGCCTGGCCGGCGCGAAACGACTTCAAGCCGACCGATGCGGTGACCCTGCCGAATGGCGATGTGATCGTGCTGGAGCGCTATTTCACGCCGCTGGTGGGCCCGAAAGCGCGCCTGAGTCGCATTGCTGCTGCCGATATCCAACCCGGTGCGGTGCTGAAAAGCACGCTGCTGGCCGAATGGGCGCGGCCGGTTTCGGTCGACAACATGGAGGCGCTGGACATGCGCCGCGCCGCCGATGGCAGCATCTGGCTCTATGTGATGTCGGACGACAACCAGAACCTGCTGCAGCGGACGCTGCTGATGGTCTTCCGGCTGACCGAATAGTGTGAAAACGAAAACGCCCGCCGGCATCGCTGCCGGCGGGCGTCTGGAATTCGTAAAGCCGAAGGGCTTAGGCGGCCTTGGCGGCCAGGGCCTTCTTGATCTTGCGCTTGATGACGCGGGCCGGGCTCGACAGCAGCTCGTCCTTGGTCTTCAGCAGCCAGTTGTCGATGCCGCCGTTATGCTCGACCGAGCGCAGGCCATGGCTCGACACGCGCAGCGTGACATCACGACCCAGTGCTTCGCTGATCAGCGAAACGACATGCAGATTCGGCAGGAAGCGACGCCGGGTCTTGTTGTTGGCGTGGCTGACATTGTTGCCGCTCTGAACGCCCTTGCCGGTGACTTCGCAACGACGAGCCATGGTGAACCTCTAACTTTCCAGTGTTTGTCGCAAATTTGGTGGCCGGTTATAGGGACTGGGTCCCACCCCGTCAACCGGCAAAACCCATCCCGGCGGGGAATCCGTGCCGGCGGCCGCCGGCGCCCCCTAAAGGCCGGAAAATACGGCTTTAAATGCCCGGAATCTCGCGTTGACTCCTCCCCGGCGACCCCCTATACAGCGGGACCGATTTTGCAGGGGCCTCCGCAGGCCCCCGCATTTGTATGTTGTGTTGAGGCTTTTTTGCGGTTTTCCGCGGAAAAGCCGGCTGTCAGACGGAGAGCCGCTGTGAAACGGACCTATCAACCCTCCAAGCTGGTGCGCAAGCGCCGCCATGGTTTCCGCGCCCGCATGGCCACTGTCGGCGGCCGTGCAGTCATCGCTGCCCGCCGCGCCCAGGGCCGCAAGAAGCTTTCGGCCTAAGTCAGTCCGCGATGGCGACGGGCGGTGTCGAACGACTCCGCCGCCGCGCGGATTATCTCCGGGTGCAGGCGGCCGAGCGGCGCGTGGCGCTGCCGGGACTGCTGCTGCAGGCCGCGCCCGGGGAGAAGGACTGCCGTCGTGTCGGCTTCACCGCATCCCGCAAGGTGGGCAACGCCGTTGCCCGCAATCGCGCCCGCCGCCGCCTGAAGGCGCTGGTGCAGGATATCCTCCCCATTCATGCCGTTTCCGGCCATGACTATGTGCTGGTCGCTCGCCAGGCGACTCCGGCGCGTGATTTCGCGGCCCTGCGCCGTGATCTGGAATCGGCCCTCAAGAAACTGAAGCTCTGGCAGGATGTAGCCCAGGAATCAGGCCGGCAGACTGGAGGTGCGGCATGACGCCGCTGGCTCGTCTGCTGGCTCTGCCCGTGCAGGCCTACCGCCTCGTACTCTCGCCCTGGATCGGGCATAACTGCCGCTTCCAGCCGACCTGCTCCTGCTATGCCCTCGAGGCACTGGAAAAGCATGGTGCGAGCCGTGGCGGCTATCTCGCCGTGCGGCGGCTGGCGCGTTGCCATCCGTTGGGCGGCAGCGGCTACGATCCAGTGCCACAAAAGTCTGTTACGCCTACCTCGTCATCCGTTCAGCAAGGCTCAGTCTGATGTCCGACCAGAAGAATCTCATCATCGCGATCGTAGTGTCGGTTGCGATCATGCTCGGCTTCCAGTTCTTCGTGGAAGCGCCGAAGCAGGAAAAGCTGCGCCAGCAGCAGGCCGCGACTCAGACCACTGCCCCGCAGGCGCCCGGTGCGCCGACTGCCAGTGGCGGCCTGCCGCAGTTGCCCAGCCTGGCGCAGCAGCTCGATCCGGCGGCCACCCGCGACAAGGCGCTGGCCGACAGCCCGCGCGTGAAGATTGACGGCAAGCGCCTGACCGGTTCGCTGAACCTGACCGGCGGCCGCATCGACGATGTGGTGCTGCCCGAATACAAGGAAACCATCCAGCCCGACAGCCCGGCGATCCATCTGCTGTCGCCGGCCGGTGGCCCGTCGCCCTATTACGCCGAGTTCGGCTGGACTGTCGCCGGCAACAGCGCCGCGCTGCCCAATGCGCAGACGCGCTGGACGGCCGACAAGGACGTGCTGCGTTCGGGCGAGACTGTCACGCTCACCTGGGACAACGGCCAGGGCCTGGTCTTCGGTCGCAAGATCACGCTGGACGACAACTATCTCTTCACTGTGGTGCAGACGGTCGAGAACAAGGGTGGCCAGGCGATCACGCTGTTCCCCTATGGCCTGGTCTCGCGTCATGGCACACCGCATACCGATGGCCTCTACATCCTGCATGAAGGCCCGGTGGGCGTGACGCGCGAAAAGGCCGACGACAAGGGCACGCTGAAGGAATTCAGCTACAAGGATCTCGCTGACGACAAGGGCCGCGAATTCGACAGCATCGGCGGCTGGATCGGCTTCACCGACAAGTATTGGCAGACCGCGCTGGTGCCCGGTCCGGACCAGACCGTGAAGGCACGCTTCAGCCATGCCAAGCCGGCCACCGGCCTTGAGCGCTACCAGGCCGACTATCTCGGCGCGGGCCAACAGCTCGAGCCGGGCAAGACCATCAGCAGCAATGCAATGCTGTTCGCCGGCGCCAAGGAAGTGCGTCTGCTGGACCGTTATGAAGAGCAGCAGAAGATCGCGCGCTTCGAGCTGTCGATCGACTGGGGCTGGTTCCACTTCCTGACCAAGCCGATGTTCTACAGCATCGAGTATCTGAAGGGCCTGCTGGGCAATATCGGCCTGGCCATGCTGGCGGTTACCGTGATCGTCAAGCTGCTGTTCTTCCCGCTCGCCTACAAGTCCTACGTCTCGATGAGCGCGATGAAGAAGCTGCAGCCCGAGATGCAGAAGATGCGCGAGAAATACGGTGAGGATCGCGCCAAGATGCAGCAGGAGCTGATGGCGCTCTACAAGAAGGAAAAGGTCAATCCGGCCGCCGGCTGTCTGCCGATCCTTCTGCAGATCCCGGTCTTCTTTGCGCTCTACAAGGTGCTCTACATCGCCATCGAGATGCGTCATGCGCCCTTCTATGGCTGGATCCGCGATCTTTCTGCGCCCGATCCGACCACCTGGCTGAATGCCTTTGGCTTCCTGCCCTGGGATGTGCCGCATCTGGGCCCGCTGCAGATTCTCTCGATCGGCGTCTGGCCGATCATCATGGGCGTTTCAATGTTCCTGCAGATGAAGATGAATCCGCAGCCGCCGGATCCGGTGCAGCAGAAGATCTTCGCGCTGATGCCGATCGTCTTCACCTTCATGCTGGGCAGCTTTGCCGCCGGCCTGGTGATCTACTGGAGCTGGAACAACACACTGTCGATCCTGCAGCAGTATGTGATCATGAAACGCATGGGCGTGAAGATCGGCGGTGGCGCCGAGACGCCTGAGCCGACGTCCAAGTCGAAGAAGTAAGGCGCATGGCCGATCTGCCGGCGCCGGACGAAAGCTTCAGCCCGGCCGCGCTGGAACGCGGCCGGCTGCTCTTCGCCGGTCCCTGCGATTTCTTCGCCGGCGCCATGACCGTGCCGCAACTCCCGCCGGCGCGCGGACCCGAGATCGCCTTTGCCGGCCGTTCCAATGTCGGCAAGTCCTCGCTGGTCAACGCGCTCTGCGGCCGCAAGGCGCTGGCGCGCACCTCCAACACACCGGGCCGTACCCAGCAGCTCAACTTCTTCGATCTGGGCAACGGCACTTTCAGCCTGGTCGACCTGCCGGGCTATGGCTATTCCTCGGTCGGCAAGGCAAAGGCCGCCGCCTGGACAGAGACCACGCAGGCCTATTTGCGGGGCCGTCCTGAGCTCAAGCGCGTCTGCCTGCTGGTCGATGGCCGTCATGGCCTGAAGGCCGGCGACGAAGACATCATGAAGCTGCTGGATAAATCGGCGGTGATCTATCAGGTGATCCTGACCAAGGCTGACAAGACCGCGCCGGCTGCGCTGGCTGCAGTCAAGGACGCCGTGGCCGCGGTCCTGAAAAAGCATGTGGCGGCGCATCCCATCATCCGGGTGACATCCAGCCATGATGAGATCGGCATCGCCGAGCTGCGGGCCGAGCTTGCGGCCCTGGCCTGACGCCCCGTATAAACGTTTGAACGACAACACGCCGAGAAGCACCATGAAGACGACGACCGGCCCGCAACCGCTGGAAGCGCATCTGCAGCAGACCGCCAAGGTCCTGTCTGAGGCTCTGCCCTATATGCGCCGTTTCGCCGGCCAGACCATGGTCATCAAATACGGCGGCCATGCCATGGGCGACGAGGCCCTGGCCGAGCAGTTTGCCCGTGACGTGGTGCTGATCAAGCAGGTCGGCATCAATCCCATCGTGGTGCATGGCGGCGGCCCGCAGATCGGCGCCATGTTGGAGAGGCTCAAGATCAAGAGCGAATTCGTCGATGGTCTGCGCGTCACCGACCAGGCGACCGTCGAGATCGTCGAGATGGTGCTGGCCGGGTCGATCAACAAGGCGATCGTCACTGCGATCAGCGCCGCCGGCGGCACCGGCATCGGCCTGAGCGGCAAGGATGGCCGCCTGATCGAGGCGCGCAAGCTGCGCCGCTCGGTCCGCGATCCGGGTTCCAATATCGAGAAGCTGCTCGACCTGGGCTTTGTCGGCGAACCGGTGCGCATCAATCCGGGCATCCTGCAGACGCTGCTCAGCTCCAACGTCATTCCGGTGGTGGCCCCCATCGGCATCGGCGAAAACGGCGAGACCTATAACATCAACGCCGACACCTCGGCCGGCGCGATCGCCTCGGCGGTCGGTGCGACCAAGCTGTTGATGCTGACCGACGTGGCCGGCGTGCTGAACAAGGACAAGAAGCTGATTCCCAGCCTGACGGCGAAGGAATCGCTGGTGCTGATGGGCGACGGCACCATCTCGGGCGGCATGATTCCCAAGGTGGAGACCTGCCTGGATGCCGTGCGTGGCGGCGTCTCGGCCGCGCATATCCTGGATGGCCGCATCCCGCATGTACTGCTGCTGGAGCTGTTCACGGCGCATGGCGTCGGCACGATGATCGAACGCACGCCGTAAGCATCTGTCGGACTGAATTGAAAAAGCCGCCGGTGTAAAATCCGGCGGCTTTTTCATGCCGCTACTGGTGTGATGGTCTGGACCCAGCCGCGGAAGGCGCGGATGGCAGGTTCGCGTTCGCGACCGGGCAGGTGCAGCAGGTAATAGCCGCCACGGCGCGCCACACGACAGCGCGGCAGCGGTTCCACCAGGCGGCCATCGCGCAACTCCTGGCGGACGAAGAAATCCGGCACCAGCGCCAGGCCGAGGCCGTTCACAGCCGCTTCGATCGACATGAAGAAATGCTCAAACGTTGGTCCGCGCGCCGCGCTTTCCTTCAGGCCTGCCGTCGCAAACCATTCGGTCCAGGCTTCGGGCCGGGTCGAGTGGGTCAGCAGTGTGTGACGCTTCACGTCTTCGGGTTTCTTGATCGGCTTGCTTTTCAGCAGCGCCGGACTGGCGACCAGGATCACGGTCTCGGGGAACAGCAGCTCGGCGGTCAGTCCTGCCGGCCATGCACCGCTGCCATACTGGATGCCGACATCCACCGGCTCGGTGGTGAAATCCACCGGTCGGTCGGCGCTGGTGACATCCACCGCGATCTCGGGGTGGCGGCTGTGGAAGTCGGCCAGACGCGGCATGAACCAGCGCATGGCCAGGGTCGGCAGCATGGTGATGGCCAGACGATTGGCGGGCCGGCTGCTGCGTGTCACCAGCTTTGTCGCCGCCATCATGCGCTCGAAGGCCTCGGACAGCGGCGGCAGATAGGCGGCGCCGGCCTCGGTCAGCTCCAGCCCGCGCGGGCCGCGGCGGAACAGCGTGACCCCCAGGTCGGCCTCCAGCTGCTGCACCAGTCGACTGACCGCGCCCTGGGTGACATGCAGCTCCTCGGCGGCACGCGTAAAACTCAGATGCCGGCCGGCGACACTGAAGGCGCGGAGCGCGTTCAGAGAGGGCAGGCGGCTTTCATGATGAGAAAAACTCATGAGGGGCCAAGTTTAAATCGGTTGAGGGGCCCGCGCCAGCCGCTAATATCCCGGCGATAACCAGCCCTCCCCATATGAGGTTTCCCAATGAATGCCCTGACTCCGGTCAAATCCAAGCACACCACCATCCGCCCGTTCCACCTGGCCTTCCCGGTCAAGGACATCCCGGAAACCCGCAAGTTCTACGGTGAACTGCTCGGCTGCTCGGAAGGCCGTTCGGCTGAACATTGGGTCGACTTCGATTTCTACGGCCACCAGCTGGTCGCCCATTTGGCACCGGAAGAATGCGGCGTGAAGGCCTTCAGCTCGGTCGACGACCATCAGGTGCCGGCCAAGCATTTCGGCGTCATCCTCAGCATCCCGGACTGGCAGAAGCTGGCTGACAAGCTGACCAAGGCCGGCATCAACTTCATCATCGAGCCCTATGTGCGCTTCGAAGGTGAAGCCGGCGAGCAGCACACGATGTTCTTCCTCGACCCCTCGGGCAACGCGCTCGAGTTCAAGGCCTTCGCCAACGACGACATGATCTTCGCGAAGTAACGCCTAGAAACGGCCGAGCGCGTCGGTCGCGACGCGCTCACCCCATTCCTGCACGAAATGCCCGGCCTCAGCTAACTCCAGCGGCGCCGGGCAATTCTTTATCTGCTTGGCGAGCGCATGCATCACCGGCGGCCCGAGCACCGGATCGGTCATGCCGATCGCCATCATGCTGGTGCCGGCCCAGTCCTTCATCCAGAACTCGCGCGCCCGCTGCGAGAGCGCGGCGCCCGGCGCATCGGGTGCATCCGGCACCAGGTTGGGGAAGCGCCGCACGCCGGCCTTGTAGGCGGCATCGGGATAGGGCGCTTCATAGGCGGCGGCTTCGGCGTCGCTCAGGTGCGGGCAGCTGCGCTTCATCAGCTTGGCGATGGCCATGTCGGGATTCTTGTTGTTCCAGGCGCGCCAGTCGAGGAAGCCCTGGGTGAGCGGCTGATCGCCGGTCGCCAGCGTGGTGTTCATCACCAGCAGGCCGGTGAAGCGCTCGGGCATCTTCTTGGGGATGGTGAGGCCGAGCAGGCCGCCCCAGTCCTGGCAGACCAGCACGATATTCTGCAGGTTCAGCCCGCGGATCAGCGCGATCAGGCTGTCGCGGTGGAAATCGAAGCTGTAGACGCTCTCGTCGCGCGGCTTGTCGGACTTGCCGAAGCCAAACAAATCCGGCGCCACCACGCGATGGCCGGCCGCCGTGAAGATCGGGATCATCCGGCGGTAGAGGTAGCTCCAGGTCGGCTGGCCGTGCAGGCAGAGGAAGGTCTTGGCCCCATGCTTGCCCTCGTCGAGGTAATGCATGCGCAGGCCGTTGTCATGGGTCAGGTAATGCGGCCGGAAAGCGTAGCCGGGAAGATTCTCAAAGCGCTCGTCGGGCGTGCGCAGGGCCTCGATCATGGCATTCCTCTCCCTTTGTTATAGGGAGAGGCTGTCACGATTAGCCCATGACGGGCAATCTTTTACCGCTTTTTGGCCGGCTTCTTCTTCGGGGCGGCCTTTTTGCCGGCCTTCTTCGCGCCCGGGGTCTTGCCGGCCTTGCCGAAGACGCGGGTGAAGATGGTGTCGACATGCTTGAGATGGTAGCCGAGGTCGAATAGCGCCTTGACCTGCGCCGGCTTCAGCTTGCTGGTCACGGCGGGTTCGCCCAGCAGCGCCTTCATGAAGTCGCCGCCATGCTGCCAGATCTGATGCGCATGCTTCTGCACGATCTTGTAGCTGTCTTCGCGGCTGACGCCGGCCTGGGTCAGCGCCAGCAGGATGCGCTGCGAATGCACCAGGCCGCCGAAGCGGTCGAGATTCTTCATCATGTTGTCAGGGTACACGACCAGCTTCTCGATCACGCCGGCCAGACGATGCAGCGCGAAGTCGAGATGGATGGTGGCATCCGGGCCGATGCCGCGCTCCACCGAAGAATGGCTGATATCGCGCTCATGCCACAGCGCCACGTTCTCCAGCGCCGGCACGACAGCCGAGCGCACGAGGCGCGCGAGGCCGGTCAGGTTCTCGGTCAGCACCGGGTTGCGCTTGTGCGGCATGGCCGACGAGCCCTTCTGGCCGGGCGAGAAGAATTCTTCCGCTTCCATCACTTCCGAGCGCTGCAGATGGCGGATCTCGGTGGCCAGGCGCTCGATCGAGGCGGCGACCACGGCAAGATGCGCGAAATAGGCGGCATGGCGGTCGCGCGGGATCACCTGCGTCGACACGGTCTCCGGCACCAGGCCGAGCTTCTTGGCCACCCAGGCTTCGACGAAGGGATCGATATGCGCATAGGTGCCGACAGCGCCGGAAATGGCGCAGGTGGCGACTTCCTCGCGCGCCGCTTCCAGGCGCTTGCGGGCGCGCTGGAACTCGGCATGGAAGCCGGCCAGCTTGAGCCCGAAGGTGGTCGGCTCGGCATGGATGCCGTGGCTGCGGCCGATGGTGGGCAGCAGCTTGAATTCAAAGGCGCGATCTTTCAGCGCGGCCAGCACGCGATCAACGCCGGCCAGCAGCAGGTCGGCTGCGCGCACCAGCTGCACGTTGAAGCAGGTGTCGAGCACGTCGGACGAGGTCATGCCCTGGTGCACGAAGCGCGCCGACGGGCCGACATATTCGGCCAGGTTGGTCAGGAAGGCGATGACATCATGCTTGGTCTCGCGCTCGATCGCGTCGATGCGATCGACTTTCCACTTGCCCTTCTTCCACACTTCCTTGGCGGCCGCCTTCGGGATCACCCCGAGCTGGGCCTGGGCGTCGCAGGCATGGGCCTCGATCTCGAACCAGATGCGGAAGCGCTGTTCCGGCTCCCAGATGGCGGCCATTTCAGGACGGGTGTAGCGCGGGATCATCGCAAATCCTCTGAGGGAATCGGGAGCGGGGGAGGGCCGGACTCGGCCTGCCGGATCGGCGCGGCTGGTTTAGCCCCTCGGGCGGGGGCGATCAAGGTGAACCGGCGGGTTCGCGGCCCTTCGTTTTGCGTCCTTCCCGTTCGTTTTGGTTCGTTCCAGTTCGTTTGCGTTCGTTTGCGTTCGTTTGGCTTCGTTTTGGTTCGTTTGGCTTCGCGGGCGTTCGTTTCGATAGGGCGCTGCCGGTATTTTTTTGGCAGTTTACGGGGAAAAGTCAGCCGTAATCGTCTCGCGCCCACGGCAAGAGATGCATTAACAGGAACATATAGTGAACTACTGGCTGACTTCAAGCCCCCATATTTCTGGATTCGGCCGGCCGCCGGGCTCGTCGCGCGGCCGTCATCAAGGGCGTGTATTCGACGATTGGGCAGGCCACAACAGCCGCGCCGCGGCGTATGGTTTTCAGGCGGCGCTGCGCGGTCGCGCGAAGCGTATCTCCCCCGTCCCCGGCGCGTCCGTCTTTGGCGCGTCCGGGGCCCAACCAAGGACACAGCCATGAGCTACGTCACGACCAAGGACGGTACCGAGATCTTCTATAAGGATTGGGGCCCGAAGGGCGCCCAGGCGATTGTCTTCCATCATGGCTGGCCGCTGAGCGCCGACGACTGGGATGCGCAGATGATGTTCTTCCTGGCGAAGGGCTATCGCGTGATTGCCCATGACCGTCGCGGCCATGGTCGTTCGACCCAGACCGATACCGGCAACGAGATGGACACCTATGCCGCAGATGTCGCCGCCTTGGCGGCGGCATTGGACCTGAAGAATGCCGTCCATGTCGGCCATTCCACCGGCGGCGGCGAAGTGGCGCATTATGTCGCCCGCGCCGAGACCGGGCGCGTGGCCAAGGCCGTGCTGATCGGCGCGGTGCCGCCCATCATGCTCAAGACCGACAAGAATCCCGGCGGCTTGCCGCTTGAAGTGTTCGACGGTTTTCGCGCCGCACTGGTCGCCAATCGCGCCCAGTTCTTCCTCGATGTTCCCTCGGGGCCGTTCTATGGCTTCAACCGTCCGGGCGCCAAGCCGCTGCAGGGCGTGATCGACAATTGGTGGCGCCAGGGCATGATGGGCGGCGCCAAGGCGCATTATGATTGCATCAAGGCGTTCTCGGAGACCGACTTTACGGACGATCTGAAGAAGATCGAGCAGCCGGTGCTGATCATGCACGGCGAGGACGACCAGATCGTGCCGATCGCCGATTCCGCCCATCTCGCCATCAAGCTGGTGAAGAATGGCACGCTCAAGGTCTATCCGGGCTTCGGGCATGGGATGGCGACCATCAATGCCGATGTGATCAACGCCGACCTGCTCGCCTGGATCAAGGGCTGAGCCGTGGTGCGATGACAGGGCGGGCGGTCCGGGTATGCCGGCCGCCCGTTTTCCATGCTCCGCCAATCCTGATAGGCTGGCGGCATGAACCGGATCATTCACGATCTGCGGGACCGGCCTGAACTGCTCGATGCCGTGGCCGAGTCCGTCTGGGCTGCCTTCTGGCAGCACAAGGGCAGCAGTCTCGACGATCTGCGCGCCGGCTTTGCCCGTCACCTGCAGCCGGGCAACCTGCCGCTGACGTTGGCTGCCGAATGCGATGGCGTTTTCGCCGGCACGGTGTCGCTGATCGCCTGCGACGAGCCGGACTATGTGCGGGATACCGGCCGACACGACCTTGCGCCCTGGCTGGCCGCGCTCTGGGTCGAACCGACAGCGCGCAAGAACGGCGTCGGCGTAGCGCTGGTGCAGGCCATCGAGCAGCGCTGTGCGGCGCTGGGGATCCCGCGGCTGTATCTCTCGGCGCGGCCGGCCGTGCAGGGGTTTTATGAAAAGCGCGGCTGGCAGGTGATCGACCGCGATATCGGTCCGGCGCGGCTCGCGATCCTGGAGCGCGTAATCAGCTCCTGATCGTCATTCACGTAGCAGCTTCATCACTTACGCCGGCACGCTCCAGCCGCCGATCTGCGTGTAGATAGTAATCGGGGACAGACCACGATTGTTGTTGCTGTTATGCAGGTGACCTGCTGAGCTTTGCGGATCGACATCCGATCCCGAACCGTCCGCCCCCATGCCGCGCCACGCCCGCTTCACGCTGCCTGATGTACCGCTGCATGTGATCCAGCGTGGCAACAACCGCCAGGCAGTCTTCTTCGCCGATGAGGATTATCGCCGCTATCTCGATGTGCTGCATGTGGCGGCCGGACGCGCGGCTTGCGCGATCCACGCCTTCTGCCTGATGACCAACCATGTGCATCTGCTGCTCACCCCGGCGTCGGAGGAGGGCTGCGCGGCGCTGATGAAGCAGGTGGGGCAGCAGCATGCGCAATACATCAACCGCACCTACCGCCGCAGCGGCACGCTGTGGGAGGGCCGCTTCCGCTCGGCGCCGGTGCAGGCGGAAGATTATCTGCTGGCCTGTCAGCGCTATATCGAGCTCAACCCGGTGCGCGCCAGCATGGTGGCCGGTGCCGGCGACTATCGCTGGTCGAGCTATCGCCGGCATGCCGAAGGGCAAGGCGGCGATCTGCCGCTGCAGCCGCATCCGCTTTATCTGGCGCTTGGGGCTGATGCCGCCGCGCGGCAGACGGCGTGGCGTGCGCTGGTGGCGCAGGCACTCGATCCGGCGCTGATCGAAGCGATCCGCACGGCGACCAACGGTGGCTATGCGCTGGGCAGCAGTGGCTTTGCCGCGCAGATCGCGGCAGCGCTGGGCCAGCGCGTGACGCGCGGCGAAGCCGGACGACCAGCCGGGCCGACCCACGACGAAGGGCAGGAGCGGCTGCTATGATCGCGCAGAGGAATCGTGGTCTGTCCCCGATTACTTCCGCAATGGTGTTGCGATCCAAGCTACTTCTCCTGGTAGGGTGCCAGGCTGGTCTGCCGTTTATGAAAAGCAAATCGACTCTGCCGGGAGAACAATAAGTTACTCTAAAACCACATATGATCCGCTTGGAAATATTAAGGACGTTAAATACAAATAAGCTATGGCACTATTAGATTCTCGCCTCGAACTGGTCCGCACTCTCGTCCGCCTCTCCGCTCCTTTGGACGAGATTGCGATTGCTTTGAAGAAGTTCCCGTGGGACTACGATGCTGATGACTTGGTAACGTTAGATGTTTCGGATATCGAGAGAGTCCTTAATGTATATTTAGCTGGTAGATTTACTGTTGAAGATGTTGAGCTTTGGGCGAATCTTCTTGAGGGGCGTGAGGATGTTGAATTTCATGGCGGGAGTAACGGTTTGGTGGAAAGCTTGATATTCGAGCTTGCAAATCCTGATCTTACCGAGACCCTTACGGAAAAGAGAGCTCGCGAGTTACTGCAGAAATGCTCGCCGCCAAACACAATTTAATTGTGCACGCCAACAGGTAATCGGGGGCAGACCACGATTTCTGTTGCCGCTGTCGCGTTCGCCTGTGAGGTTTGCTGCACCCGTGACCGCCACGCCCGCCTTCGCGCCGCGTCCGCTTCATGAGTAATGGTAATCGGGGACAGACCACGATTTCACTGTTGCTTTGATCGTGCAGGGGAATTGTGTCCCCCATTCCTTGGGGCGGCTAATAATGAATGCCTATAGATGAATGTTCTCGGGAGTTTGGGATGATAAAATCCTATATCGCCGCCTCTTTTGTTTTGGGATGGGCCTTTGCAGCAAATGCGAATACGGGAGCAAATAATTGTGAGCTTTTTAAGCCCGGAATTGATAGTTCGAGTGAAGAAATAAAAAGTGCCCTTGCTGCATTTTCTGGCCAGTTCATTAAAAAATGCAGCCGTAGACTCGATGGTAAAGAAGAAGAGGTTTATTTTTCGACATCCATCCCGCTCAAAGGCGAGGCAGGGGTCTGCTTCTATATGGAGAGAAGTATTTTTAGGAATGCGACTTCAAGGGCGTGGAGTTATCAACCTCCGAACGGAAAGGAGTATATGGCAACGCAACGGCATTTTATGCTGTTAGCTGATGTATGCCCCCCTCCGATGGCAGCGGAATATCTCTCGACTTGGCAGGTATCAGAAGGGGTGTTCAAAACTATTGTGTCGTATTGGCAGCGAATGCCGCGAATTGATGCTGATTTAAATAGTTATCTAAAAGCCAAACCCACAGCAGCTTCTACGCCTGAGTTTGAAGCCTTGAAAAAAGCAATTTTAAGTGGGAAGGCAAGATTAACCCAAGTTGGATATAGCATTGGATTCGCCTCTCAGGCTGTTCCACAGAATCTAATCCATGTTGACGCCGGCATTGCGAAATTCCAAATTCTCTTGGATTTAATTGAGGGCGATGTGATTATTTATAGAGTTGTGACTTCGCAATAGTTTTTGAATTCTGCAATTAATCAAAATAGTAATCGGGGACAGACCACGATTTCACTGTTGCTTTTATCGTGCAGGGGAATCGTGGTCTGTCCCCCATTCCCACATACGTAGACGAAAAATGAGAGAGTTTGCGAAGTAATAAAACATGCAATATCTCGGGTTTGCACTCGTCACAGTCGGGGTCCTGATAAGTCTCTTCCTTAAAGGGCTGTGGGCTGGAACGGAATTGTTGTCGTTAATCCTTCTTGTTGGAGGGGGAACTTTGTTATGGCGCGGTAGGGTGCGGGATTTTACCTCACCGCATCCGGAATGCTTGCACTGTAGGCGGGGTGCAAAAATCGGAGGGGGAGTTCTCGCCGGTTCGATTTTGTTTTTTTCTGTGATTGCACCACTTGATTTGTCTCAAGGTGTAAGGGATGTGGTTTTTATCGTTGGCTTGATTACAGTGATTATTAGCTTGGTTTTTATAGGGCGGTATCTGGCTTGTATAAACTCAAAAATCTTAAGGCGTTGACTTTATAACTACACCGCCCGCGTTTTTTAGATCCACTGGGTAATCGAGGGTAATCGGGGACAGACCACGATTGTTGTTGCTGTTATGCAGGTGACCTGCTGAGCTTTGCGGATCGACACCCGATCCCGAACTGTCCGACCCATGCCGCGCCACGCCCGTTTCACGCTGCCTGATGTACCGCTGCATGTGATCCAGCGCGGCAACAACCGGCAGGAGATCTTCTTCGCCGATGAGGACTATCGCCGCTATCTCGATGTGCTGCATGTGGCGGCCGGACGCGCAGATCGCGGCAGCGCTGGGGCAGCGCGTGACGCGCGGCGAAGCCGGACGACCAGCCGGGCCGACCCGCGACGAAGGGCAGGAGCGGCTGCTATGATCGCGCGGAGGAATCGTGGTCTGTCCCCCATTCCTTTCCCGATTTCACTGTTGCTTTGATCGTGCAGGGGAATCGTGGTCTGTCCCCGATTCCTGTGGTCTGTCCCCGATTACGCTGAGGTTAAGTCGAATTTTGGCAGTGCGACGAGAGACCAAACATACAAGAATCTAGCCGAGCGAAATGTTTACAATACGCGTCTTGGATATGATTTGTATAATTCCGGGAAGGTGCCTCGGTGATTGGTTGGAAGATGGATGAGCGATGAAGCCGCAGCTGCTCGTACTTTTATTATGCGCCGTGGCTGGATTGGGCGGTGTGTATTATTCTCAATCCAACGCAGATTGTGATGTGAAACAGCTGGAGTTTTTGGATGCCCCCTTTATTGGATGGAGGGCGATTGTTGACGAAGAAATTTGCAGTGATGAACTTTTTACAACGACTCGTGTGATTGTTGTTTCTCTGCAGGAAAATACTTCGAAATCAGCGCGTAAAAGTAAAATACTTGCTGCCGATATTGGAGGCGATGAAGTCGCTTTAAAAATATCATGGGGCAGAGACGGTATCTTGATGATAAACATCCCATCTAATACGCTGATTGCTTATGAAGTGGCGCAGCATGAGGGAATTGCTATCAATGTAAAGCGAGAGTAATCGGGGACAGACCACGATTGTTGTTGCCGCCATGCAGCCTGTCTGCTGAGAGTGTCGCAGTCGCCGCAACCGCCTCCGCCCGATATCCCGCGCCACGCCCGCTTCACGCTGCCCCGATCTGCCGCTGCCTGTGATCCGGCGCGGCGCGCGATCCTGGAGAAAATTGTCGGCTGACATTTTTGCCGCTCCCCGCGGCGACGGCGCGCCGCTAGGATGGCGGCATAAAAGCCATAACAGCCGAGTCTTCCCCAGAAGGTATCCCCATGCCGACCACCACGAACCTGCTGGCTTTCGCCGCCATCTGCCTCGGCATGGTGCTGACGCCCGGGCCGAACATGATCTATCTGATCTCGCGCTCGATCTGTCAGGGCCGTCTGGCCGGGCTGGTCTCGCTCGGCGGCGTGGCGCTGGGTTTCGTGGTCTACATGCTCTGCGCCGCTTTCGGCATCACCGCGCTGCTGTTCGCCGTGCCCTATGCCTATGATGCGCTGCGCTTTGGCGGCGCGCTCTACCTGTTCTGGCTGGCCTGGCAGGCGCTGAAACCCGGCGGCCGCTCGCCGTTCCAGGTGAAGGACCTGCCACAGGACAGCCCGCGCCGCCTGTTCACCATGGGCTTTGTCACCAGTCTGCTCAATCCCAAGATCGCCATGCTGTATCTGGCGCTGTTGCCGCAATTCATCACGCCGGCCGAAACCGCCGCCGGCACGATGACGGCGGGCAGCGTGCTGAGCCAGTCGCTGATCCTGGGGTCGATCCAGATCGCCACCAGCCTGACCGTCAATGCGATGATCGCCTATACCGCCGGCACGATTGCCGGTTTCCTCGCCGGCCGTCCGCTCTGGCTGCTGGTCCAGCGCTGGCTGATGGGCACCGTGCTGGCCGGCCTCGCCGTGCATATGGCGCTGGAGTCGCGGCGGTAAGTCAAACGCGGCATCAGTCGAAAAGAGTGTCATGGCCGGGCTTGTCCCAGCCATGATGATCAGAGGGATTGAAAGTCCCCATCACTCCGCCAGATCGCAGCCATCGCATAAAATCAGGGCGCGACGGTCTGGAACTGTCCGCCGCCCCGCGATAGATTTTTTCCATCCGGCGGCTGTCGCGGTCCTTCCCCCGTGCCAGCCCAATCTTTTTGCCAGCCCAGTCTTTTTGCCAGCCTTGCGCGCTGATGACCTGAAGAAGACCGCCCCTAGTCGCTCCATCCATATGGAGCTTCACGTCATCGGCATGGAACAATGACCCAGCATACACAGACACAGGTTTCGCTCACCCCCGCCTTTGCCGCCGGGCTGCTCGCCGCCTTCGTCGGCTTTGCCTCCTCCTTCACCGTCATCCTGCAGGGCTTCACCGCCATGGGCGCGAGCCAGGCCGAAGCGGCCTCGGGACTGATGGCGCTCAGCATCAGCATGGGGCTCTGCGCCGTTGTGATCTCCCTGCGCACGCGCCTGCCGATCAGCATCGCCTGGTCGACGCCGGGTGCGGCGCTGCTTGCCACCTCCGGCATGGCCGCGCTCGGCGATGGCGGTTTCCCGGCTGCCGTCGGCGCCTTCATCCTCTGCGGCGTATTGCTGACGCTCGCCGGCATCTGGAAGCCGCTCGGCCGCTGGGTCGCCGCCATTCCGGCGCCGCTGGCCAATGCCATGCTGGCCGGCGTGCTGCTGCCGCTCTGTCTTGCGCCCGTGAAAGCCGTTGCGGCGATGCCGCTCTATGGCCTGATCATCGTGGCCACCTGGGCGCTGATGGCGAAGTGGAAGCGGCTTTATGCCGTGCCCACGGCGGTGATTGTCACCGTGATCATCATCGCGCTCACCACCGATCTGTCCGCCATCGTGCCGGCGTCGCTGGCGCCGCAGGCGGTGTTCGTCATGCCGGTATTCACCGTCCAGTCTCTGGTGGGCATTGCACTGCCGCTGTTCATCGTCACCATGGCCTCGCAGAACATCCCCGGCATCGCGGTGCTGAACGCCAACGGCTATCACCCCGATCCGTCGCCGCTGTTCCGCGACACCGGGATTTTCTCGCTGCTGGCTGCGCCGTTCGGCAGCCATGCCGTCAACCTTGCCGCGATCACGGCGGCGATCTGCGCCGGGCCCGATGCGCATCCCGATCGCACCAAGCGCTGGGTGGCGGCCACGGTGGCCGGCATCTGCTATGTGCTGCTCGGGCTGGGTGCCGGCGCGGCGACCGCCTTCATCGCGGCGGCGCCGCCGATCCTGATCCAGGCTGTTGCCGGTCTGGCGCTGCTGGGCGCCTTCGCGTCCTCGCTGATGGCGGCGCTGAGCGATGCCGAGAGCCGCGAGGCGGCGGCCATCACCTTCCTGGTCGCCGCCTCAGGCCTGACGATTTTCGGCATCGGCGGTGCCTTCTGGGGCCTGGTGGCCGGCGGCGCCATTCTGGCGCTGACGCGCTGGAAAGCCAGAAAGGCCGGAACCTGAAGGCCGCGTGGCGGGTTTCTTCCTTATGAGAAGGAGTGCCTCGCCATGCCCACCGACAAGCCCACCCCCATTCAGTCTCCCAAAGCCCCGCGGCAGTTCACGCTGGAACCCGGCGATCATGGCCGTGGCGATGGCCCGCTGCACAAGGAACCGCTGGTGAAGAACTCGCCGCGCCAGGGCAGCTATGGCCCGGGCACCTATGGCAACGACCAGTTCGCCGCCGAGCATCACGACGATGTCGTCCATGACGGCACCGGCGCGAAGCCCGAAGGGCTGGACGAACACCAGAGTGCACCCACGCGGCCGACGCAGCAGCCCAAAGAGAAACGCTATGGCCGCACCGGCGACCACGGCAAGGGCTGACGCCTAGAGCGATGCCAGATAGGCGGCGGGGCTGGCCTCCGCCGTCGCCTTTATGCCGGCGCTTCGCACCAGCTGTGGCGCGAGCGTCTGGCGCAGGCCGGCTTCCAGCGACACCTGCGTGCGGATGCGCAGGCTGGTGGCGGCGAAATCGGGATCGCCGACCAGATGGCGCAGGTCGTTGCCGCGCGGCGCGGCCAGCCGCAGGTCGAGCGGGCCGCCGACAATCTGCGTCATCATCTTCGCCAGCTCGCGGATGCGGGTGGCGCGGCCGCTGCAGACATTGAAGGCATCGGCCACCGCCACGCCGCGGATTTCCAGCCGCTGCATCGCCGTCACCAGAAACGCCACCGCATCGCCGACATAGACGAAATCACGCGTCTGCTCGCCGTCGCCCTGCAGGGTCAGCGACAATCCCGCCTCGAGCCTTGCGGCGAAACGCGCCACCACGCCGGCGCCATCCAGCTCGGCATCCTGGCGCGGACCATAGACATGGAAAAAGCGCAGCGCGGTATTGGGCACGCCATAGCCGGCCGCGATCCGCCCCTGCAGCTCGCAACTCAGGGCATCGGCGCCGTGGCGTTCGCGCGGCCGCGCCGGCATGCCTTCGGACAGGCGCGGCTCCAGAGTCTCGCCATAGATGGCCGAGGATGAGGCATAGACCACCGGCAGCTTGTCGCGGCGCGCGGCATCCAGCACGGTGACCGTGCCGCCGAGGTTGGTGCGATGGGTGTCGAGCCAGTCGGCCTCGTCGGTGACCGGCAGGGCGGCGAGATGGAAGCAGCCGTCGCTGTTGCGCATGGCGGCGCGCACGGTGAGCGGGTCGGCGACATCGCCGAAGATCAGCTCGGCCTTCGGATTGAGATTCTGGGTGCGGCCGGCGCTGAGATTGTCCAGCACGCGCACGTCATGGCCCAGCGCCAGCAGGGCGTCGACCAGATGCGAGCCGATGAAGCCGCAACCGCCAGTGATGAGATAGCGCGTCATACAGACAGGAACCCGCGAGGAAACCGGCCGTAAACTGGAACGGAATGCGGCGGCTGGCAAGCGGAGTCTGCGAGCCGGGCGTGAATTGGCAGTGTGCCCGGCATATGCATCGGTTTTGTGCATCGGTGCGCGCGGAATGGGCGCACGGGCGACATTCAATGCCGCAATGATGCTTCAACTGCTGGATGATGGCGAGGCATGGCGCGCACCGGGGGCGGCGCAAAGTCGCTGCGGCTCAGGGTCATCCGCAGGCCATCCTCCAGCGGCGTGGTGGCGGCGACATGCAGGTCGCGGATGGCGGCGGTCGGGTCGCCGAGCGACAGGCGCACCTCGCCGGGCCGCGCCGGGCCATGCTGCAGCGCCGGCTGGCGATTGCTGAGTCTGGCCATGGTCAGCGCCAGATCGCGGATGCGGGTGGCACGTCCGGTGCAGACATTGAAGACATGGGCCTCGGCCGGATGGCGGTCGCGCTGGCGCTCCAGCATCTGGTCCATCGCCGCGGTGAAATGCGTGACGGCATCAGCCACGTAGATGAAATCGCGCACCTGCTGGCCGTCGCCCTGCAGCATCAGCGCCTTGCCGAAGGCGAGCCGGCTGGCAAACAGGGTGACCACGCCGGCATAGGGCAGCGCGATGTCCTGGCGCGGACCGTAGACGTTGAACAGGCGCAGGCCGGTATTGGGCACGCCATGGCTGAGCGCGGCGACACGGCCCTGCCATTCGCAGGCGAGCTTGTCGGCGCCTTCGACGGTCAGCGGCCGGGCGATCGAGCGTTCGGCATGATGGGCGTCGCTGCAGTCGCCATAGACGGCGGCGGAGGAGGCGTAGGCCACCGGCACGGCGCGGCTGCGGGCGGCGTCGAAGACGGCGATGGTGCCGGTCTGGTTGACGCGATGCACGCCGAGCCAGTCCTCGGCCGGTGCATGGCGGTTGGTGACGGCGGCGAGATGGAAACAACCGGTGACGCCGCGCAGCGCGGATGCCGTGATCTCGGGGTCGGCGACATCGCCCAGCACCAGTTCGGCCTGGGGCGCGAGATTATGGGTACGGCCGCTGGACAGGTCGTCGAGCACGCGGACCCGATGGCCCAGGCTGAGCAGACGGTCGACCAGATGGGAGCCGATGAAGCCGCATCCGCCGGTGACGAGAAAATGAGCCATGCGCTGCTCTGCTGAAGGACGGTCATGACAGGTGAGGCAGAACGGCGCATGGCGGCGGGAGTTCCGGGGCCGGTAGACCCGGAATTGAATAATCGTATACGATCCGGAACGAATATTGTCCGTACGAGTCGGTGGAAGACGGCATGGCACAGGCGGCAGTCAAAACGGATCGCCGGCGGGGCAGGGCCCCGGCCCGCAAGATCACTGCCGCCGAGGCGATGACGGTGCCGCGCGTGAAGCCCGGGCGTAAGGCCGCGATAGGCGGCAAACCGGGCGGCCGCAAGGCCAGCATCGACGACGCCACCATCTATGACAGCGTCTACGCCGCCATCGTCGACCATGTGATCATGCCGGGCACCAAGCTGCCCGAGGATGTGCTGGCCAAGGCCTTCGGGGTCAGCCGCACCCGCATCCGCAAGGTGCTGCTGGCGCTGGCCCATGAAAGCCTGGTGACCCTGCAGCATAACCGCGGCGCCTCGGTGACGCGGCCGAGCGTGCAGGAGGCGCGCGATGTCTTCGCCGCCCGCCGCGTGGTCGAGACCGGCATTGCCGCCGAACTGGCGCGCCGCATCACGCCCGAGCAACTGGCGCAGATGCGCCGCTTCGTGGTGCATGAGCATGAGGCCGAGAAGACGCGCGACCGCCGCGCCGCGATCAAGCTGGCCGGCGAATTCCACATGGAGCTGGCCAAGCTGCTGGATAATGCCTCGCTGATCGGCTTTCTGCGCGCCCTGATCTCACGCACCTCACTGATCGTGGCGATCTACGAAACGCCGGGCAATCCGATGTGCAGCCACGAGGAGCATGGCGTGCTGCTGGATCGCCTGCAGGCCCGCGATGCCAATGGCGCGATGCGCTACATGGAAGAACACCTGCAGCGGCTGGAAGACGGCCTCGATCTTGCCGCCGCCAAACGCCGGCCGGTGGATCTGCAGGATGTGTTCACCCGCATGGCCACCGGCCGGCGCTAGGCCGTCTGGGCGTTACGCGTTGACGCCGCCATCCACCGTGATCTGGGCGCCGGTGATGTAACTGGCGCCCGGCCCGGCGAGGAATACCACCGTATCAGCGATCTCCTGCGGCCGGCCGTAGCGGCCAAGTGCGGTCAATGCCGTCATGGCGGGGGCATTCTCGCCATCGGCCGGATTCATGTCGGTATCGATCGGGCCGGGCTGCACGGCATTCACGGTAATGCCGCGCGGGCCGAGATCGCGGGCCAGGCCGCGCGTCATGCCGGTCATCGCCGCCTTGCTCATGGAATAGAGCGTGACGCCCGGGAACCCCACTTTCTCGCCCAGGCAGGAACTGATGGTGATGATGCGGCCGCCTTCGGTCATCAGCGGCGCGGCGGCGAGCGCGGCCACATACGGCGCGCGGGTATTGATCGCCAGCATGCGCTCGATGTTCTCCAGCGAGTCATCGCCATAGGCGACGCCGGCATTGTTGACCAGGATGTCGAGACGGCCGAAGCGCTTCGCCGTCTCGGAGACGGCAGACTGCACGGCCTTGGCATCGGCGCTGTCGGCCTGGATGGCGAAGGCCTTGCCGCCAATGTCCTTTACGACCTGTTCGGCCTTGGCCGGCGAGGCGCTGTAGGTGATCGCCACATCGGCGCCGGCGGCGGCGAGCGCTTTCGCGATGGCGGCGCCGATCCCTCTGCTGGCACCGGTGACCAGCGCGGCCTTGCCTTTGAGGGCGGTGGTGGTGAACGTGCTCATGGATGGTTTCCTTCATAATGTGTAGTGATCGATACAGAAAGTGAAGGCGAGGGTAGGGCCTTGCCGGCCGGGGTCAAGCGCTTTATTTATCGATTGCTACAGAACTGGATTGGAATCGCAGGAAACGGATATGGCCGTGCGCACCGTCACAAAGCCCAGATCGGCAAAGGCCGTCGACAAGGTCGCCCGGGCCAAAGCCACGCGGGGGCGGCCGCGTGGCTTCGACCGCGAGGCGGCGCTGAAGGCGGCCGTGCAGGTATTCTGGCTGCGCGGCTATGAGGCCACCTCGCTCAGCGACCTGACCCGGGCGATGGGCATCAACGCGCCCAGCCTCTACGCGGCGTTTGGCTGCAAGGAGGCGCTGTTCGGGGAGGCGCTGGATGTCTACGAGACAGCCGAGGGGGCAACCCCGAAGCGGCTGTTGCGCGACGGCAGGACGGCGAAAGAAGGCTTCGCCGCCATGCTGCGTTTCCATGCCGGCAATTACGTCAATCCGGCCCACCCGCCGGGTTGCATGGCGGTGCTGTCAGCGATCATCGGCGCGCCGGAGAACAAGAGGGTGCGGGCACTGATGACCAGAAACCGTCGCGCGGCGATGGACGCATTGGCGGACCGCATCCGGCGTGGCCAGGCCGAGGGCGATGTGCCGGCGACCGCCGATGCCTCTGCGATAGCAGCTTTCTACACGACCCTGGTGCAGGGCATGTCGATCCAGGCGCGCGATGGCGCGACGAAGAAACAGCTGCTCGCCTCGGTCGAGATGGCGCTGGCGGCCTGGGACGGCATGGTGGGGAAGAAGAAGGCCTAGCCCTTTTTGTAGGGGTGCACTTTCTTCCAGTGCTGGGCGATCTCGATGCGCCTGGCGATCCAGACCTTGTCATGGCCCTGGATGTAATCCATCAGGCGGGCGAGCGCGGCGGCGCGGCCCGGGCGGCCGATCAGCCGGCAATGCAGCGCAATCGTCATCATCTTCGGTGCGCCCTCGCTGCCCTCCTTGTAGAGGGTGTCGAAGGCATCCTTGACGTGATTGTAGAAGTCGACGCCGGTGGCAAAGCCATGCAGCTGGCCGAACTTCATGTCGTTGTTGTCAAAGGTATAAGGCAGGATCAACTGCGGTGTCTTGCCGGCCGCCGTGGTCCAGTAGGGCAGATCATCGTCGTAGGTATCCGAGGAATAGACGAAGCCGCCATCCTCGGCGACCAGCTTCAGCGTGTTCTCCGAGAAGCGGCCGGTATACCAGCCCAGCGGCCGCTGGCCAGTCGCCTGACGGATCGCCTCGATCGCCAGCTTCATGTCGGCGCGTTCCTGCGCCAGCGGCATGGTCGCATAGTCGAACCAGCGCCAGCCATGGCTGGCCACTTCATGGCCCTGCTCGTGCATCGCCGCCGCCGCTTCGGGGTTGCGCGCCACCGCCATGCCGACAGCCCATGAGGTGAAATGGATGCCACGTTCCTTGAACAGGCGCAGGATGCGCCAGACGCCGGCGCGCGCGCCGTAGTCGTAGACGGACTCGGTGGCATGGTCGCGCATCTTCACGCGCGGCGTGCCGCCCGGAATCTCGGTGAGATAGGTTTCCGACACCTTGTCGCCATGCAGCACGCTGCGCTCGCCGCCCTCTTCGTAATTCAGCACGAAGCTGACCGCGACCCTGGCGCCGCCGGGCCATTTCGGATCGGGCGTGATCGGGCCATAGCCGTAGAGATCGCGCGGATAGGGCTTGGTCCCCAGGGCTTTGGCGACGATGTCGGTTTTTGCGGCTTTCTTGGCGGTCTTCTTGGCCATGGTGATCGTGCCTGTCAGGTCAGGGAGCGCGGAAATTCTCGATGAAGTGCAGCAGCGCGCTGGTGGCGACCTCCACATCCTCGGGCAGCACGGCCTCGAGCGGATTGTGGCTGATGCCGCGCGTGCAGCGCATGAAGATCATCGAGATCGGACAGAGCGGCGCCAGCGTCGCGGCATCATGGCCGGCGCCGGACGGCAGCCGCATGGTCTTCACGCCCTGGGCCTTGATCGCGGCCTCGGCCGCATCCATCAACGCCGGATGGCAGGGCGTCGCCGTGCTGTTGTAAAGCTCGGTGATCTTCTTCTCTAGTTTGCGCCCGGCGCAGATCACACCGATCTGCTTCAGGATGTCGTCGGCGGCCAGGTCGCGCAGATCGTCCTCGCCGGCGCGCACGTCGATCGAAAACACCGCCTTGCCGGGAATGACATTCATCGCGCCGGGCAGGGCTTCCAGCATGCCGACCGTGCCGACCAAGGTCGGGGTGCCGGTGCAGCGCTTCTCGATATACTGGACGATCTCGGCCGCCGCCACGAGCGCATCCTGGCGCTGGCCCATCGGCACGGTGCCGGCATGGCCGGCAAGGCCGGTCAGTTCGACGCGGAAGCGGCGCGCGCCGGAGATGGCGGTGACGACGCCGAGCGCCAGGCCTTCCTGTTCCAGCACGGGGCCCTGTTCGATATGCAGTTCCATGAAGGCGGCGATGCTGCCCGGCTTGCGGGCGCAGAAGCCGACTTTCATGGGATCGAGGCCATAGGCCTTGTAGGCCTCGCCCATCGAGACGCCCTGCTTGTCCCGGGCTTCCAGGATGGCGGGATCGAAGGTGCCGGCGATGGCGCGGCTGCCGGTCATGGCCGAGCCGAAGCGGGTGCCTTCCTCGTTGGCGAAACCGACCACCTCGATGGCATGAGGCAGGCGCTTGCCGCGCTTGTTGAGGTCGGCGACGCAGGCGATCGGCGCGATCACGCCCAGCATGCCGTCATACTTGCCGGCGTTACGCACGGTATCGAGATGCGAGCCGGTCATCAGGACCGGTGCGTTCGGCGTGGCGCCGGCATAGCGGCCGACCACATTGCCGGCGCAGTCGTGCTCGACCTCCATGCCGGCTTCGCGCATCCACTCCGCGGCGCGCTCATGCGCCTTTTTCTGTTCCGGCACCAGGAAAGTGCGCTGCAGGAACTCGGAGCTTTCGCTGATGCGACCGAGTTCGTCCAGCTGGGCGAGCATGCGGTCGGCGAAGCGGTACGCGGGCATGGGGCGGGTCCTTGATCTGAACAAAAGGCTGGTTGATAAGTGTATACAGTTTCCATGCCAGAACAACCGCATAGCCCCCTTGCGGCGGCGGTCGGTGGCGGTGGAGACTGGTTTGATGAAGACTGGCCTGATGAAAGAGCGGGCAGGGGGAATTCCTTGATGCACGATCCGGAAGCAATCCTGCAGGCGATGTTCGATGCGGCGCGGCGTGCCGCCGACCCGGACGCCTGCGTGCCGTTGCATCTGCCCCCCGTACCGAAGGGCCGCACCATGGTGGTGGGTGCCGGCAAGGCCGCCGCCAGCATGGCGCGTGCGGTGGAAAAACACTGGCCTGTCGATGCGCCGCTCGAAGGCCTGGTGGTGACGCGATACGGCCATGAGGTGCCCTGCGACCGCATCACCGTGGTCGAGGCTGCGCATCCGGTGCCGGACTCGGCCGGCGAGAAGGCGGCGGCGCTGATCCTGCAGAAAGTGCAGGGGCTGGGGCCCGACGATCTGGTGCTCTGCCTGATTTCCGGCGGCGGTTCGGCGCTGCTGTCGCTGCCCGCCGAGGGCATCACCCTGGAAGACAAGCAGGCGGTGAACCGCGCGTTGCTGACATCCGGCGCCAACATCGCCGAGATGAACTGCCTGCGCAAACATCTCTCCGCCATCAAGGGCGGCCGCCTGGCTGCGGCTGCCGCGCCGGCGCCGCTGGTGTCGCTGCTGATCTCCGATGTGCCGGGCGACGATCCCGCCGTGATCGCCTCCGGCCCGACCGTGCCCGATCCGACGACCGTTGCCGATGCGATCGCCGTGCTGGAGAAATACGGCATCCAGCCGCCGCCCAATGTGAAAAAGCATCTGGAGGCGGGGCTGAATGAATCGCCCAAGCCGGGCGACACCGCCTTTGCCAATACGAAGACCGTGATGATCGCCACGCCGCAGATGGCGCTGGAGGCCGCTGCCGAGGTTGCGCGCAAGGCCGGCATCACGCCGCTGATCCTGGGCGACGCCATCGAGGGCGAGGCGCGCGAGGTGGCGATGGTGATGGCCGGCATGGCGCGTCAGGTGCGCCGTCATGGCCAGCCGGCGAAAACGCCCTGCGTACTGCTGTCGGGCGGTGAGACGACTGTCACCGTACGCGGCAAGGGCCGTGGCGGCCGGAATGCGGAATTCCTGCTGGCGCTTGCCGTGGCATTGGATGGCGCAGACGGCATCTACGGCCTGGCCGCCGATACCGATGGCATCGACGGCAGCGAGGACAATGCCGGCGCGCTGCTCAAGCCCGACAGCATCCTGCGCGCCGCCATGAAGGGCATCGAGGCCAAGGCCTGCATGGCCGATAATGACGGCTACAGCTTTTTCCAGGCCGCCGGCGGACTGATCGTCACCGGCCCGACGCTCACCAACGTCAACGACTTCCGCGCCATTATGATAGTGTGAGTGTCGCATGACCGCTGCAGCGCTGAGCCTGTCCGACCTGAACCGCATGAATGCGGCCGAATTCGTCGCCAGTTTAAGCGGCATCTTCGAGCATTCGCCCTGGGTGCCGGAGCGCAGCTTTGACCCGCGGCCCTTCGCCAGCCTCGACAGCCTGCATGGCGCCATGGTGGCGGCGATGTGGGCGGCCAGCGCGGAGGAGAAGTTGGCGCTGCTGCGCGCCCACCCGGAACTGGCCGGCAAGGAGGCCGATGCCGGCACGCTGACCAGCCATTCGACCTCGGAACAGGACAGCGTCGGCCTGACGCGGCTGAGCGCCGAGGAAAAAGCCCGTATCGTGGCGCTGAACGCCGCCTATCGCGCAGCCCACGGCTTTCCCTTTATCATTGCGGTGAAGCTGCGCACCAAGGCGCAGATCTTTGCCGCTTTCGAGCAGCGGGTGAAGAATCCGCAGATGATGGAATTCAACACGGCGTTGAGCGAGGTGGGCAAGATCGCGCGCATCCGGCTCGAAGCGCTGGGCCTTTGAGGAGACGCAAACAATGGGCCGCCTGAGCACCCATGTGCTGGATACCATGAACGGCCGCCCGGCCGCCGGCGTCGCCATCGAGCTCTATGCGCTGTCGGGGGCGCAGCGCTTCCTGATGAAGCGCACCGCCACCAATGCCGATGGCCGCACCGATGCGCCGCTGCTGGCTGGCGACGAATTCAAGCCGGGTCAGTACGAGCTGGTTTTTCATGTCGGCGATTATTTCAGCAAGACTGGTGCCAGGCTGCCTGATCCGGCCTTCCTCGACACCGTGCCGATCCGCTTCGGCCTGGCCGAGGCCGATGGTCATTACCATGTGCCGCTGCTGGTTTCGCCCTGGAGCTATTCGACCTATCGGGGCTCGTAATCGAGAAGAGGTCCGCCATGACCGATCATCCTGCCTTCATGCGTCGCGCCATCGCGCTGAGCCGCCAGCATATGGAGGCCAATGATGGCGGACCTTTCGGCGCGGTGGTGGTGTTGGACGGCCGGGTCGTCGGCGAGGGCTGGAACTGTGTCACCTCCACCAACGATCCCACCGCCCATGCCGAGATGCAGGCGATCCGTGCCGCCTGCAAGACGCTCGGCCGCTTCGATCTCAAGGGCGGTGTGCTCTACACCAGTTGCGAACCCTGCCCGATGTGCCTCTCGGCCACCTATTGGGCGCGGATCGAGAAGGTCTTTTACGCCAACGAACAGGCCGATGCGGCGGCGATCAATTTCGACGATGCCTTCCTGTATCGCCAGCTCGGCCTGCCGCGGGAGCGCCGCACACTGGTTTGTGAACAGATCCTGCGCGACGAGGCGTTGGAGGTCTTCCGCGCCTGGGATATGAAGCCCGACAAGATTCCATACTGATCAGGAGAGCAGCGATGCGGCGCGTCCTCGGGGTATTGCTGGCCACGGTCCTGCTGGGCGGGCCGGTCGTCGCCGCTGAATCCGTGATCGACATCCCGGCGCGCGGCAGCGTGATGCATGTGCTGCTGACCGCGCCCGACACGCCGCCGAGCGCTGCCGTGATCCTGATCGCCGGCGGTGCCGGGCGGCTGGATATCGAGGCGTCGGGCCGGATCGGCAGCATGGGCGGCAATCATGTGGTGCGCACGCGCGGCGACTATGCCAAGGCCGGCTTCCTGGTGGCCACGCCCGATGTGGCCGAAGACCTGAAAACCACCGACAGCGCCGGCGTGAAAAATGCCTATCGCTGGGGTCCCGAGCAGGCCGCCGATCTCGGCGCGCTGGTCGAGTATCTGCGCCGGCAGGCGCCGAAGGTCTATATCCACGGCACCAGCCGCGGCGCGCTCAGCACCGCCAATGCCGCCGTGCGCCTGAAGGGGGAGCAAAGACCCGACGCCATCGTGATCAGCAGCGGCATGATCATGCAGCAGGACGGCAGCCAGCCCTCGGTGCAGCGCAACGTGCGGCCGCTTGGCGATATCACCATGCCGGTGCTGCTGGTGGCGCATGAATCCGATGCCTGCGGTTATACGCCGGCGCGCAGCGTGCCGGCCTTCAAGGCGCTGCTGACAGCCGCGCCGCGCGTCGATATCCGGATGTTCAGCGGCGGCCGGGCCGACAAGAAGGGCGAGGAATGCGAGGCCGGCGGTTATCACGGCTTCTATGGCCTCGACAAAGACGTGGTCGCGGCCGTCACGGCTTGGCTGAAGGGGCTGAATTAGCTCAATTCGGCGCCGCCCGAGCTTTCATGCTGAAGAGGTGCGCCGCTAATTCAGCGGCGCCCGAGCTTTCATGCTGAAGAGGTGCGCCGCTAATTCAGCGGCGCACCGGCGGCGATCCAGGCGCCGAGGATCTGGCGCTCTTCCGGTGTGATCTCGGTGGCGTTGCCCGGCGGCATCGCCTCGGTGCGCACCGCCTGCTGGCTGATCAGCGCCGCAAAGCGGCGGATATGCGCCGGTGTTTCCAGCATCACGCCCTTGGGCGCCTCGGTGATGCCGTTGAAGGTCGGCTTGGCCGCATGGCAGACCGTGCAGCGGGCGGCCACCACCTTCTGTACATCCTCCGCCGTCACGCCTTCCGCCAGTTCGGCGCGGCGCGGATCCCAGTGGGTGAAAAAGACCAGCCCGACGGTGAGCAGGAAGGCGACGACCAGGAATTCGTAGCGCGTGCCGCGGCCCTGGTTCTTCAGGTTGAAGAAGTGCCGCACCAGGCCGCCGATGATCATCACGAAGGCCAGGATGATCCAGCCGTAAGGATGGCCGTAGGTGACCGGATAATGGTTGCTGATCATGGCGAACAGCACCGGCAGGGTCAGGTAGTTGTTATGCAGCGAGCGCTGTTTGGCCATCTTGCCGAAAGACGGGTCGGGGGCCTGCCCGGCGATCATCTGCGCCACCGCGATCCGCTGGTTGGGAATGATGTTCATGGCCACGTTGGCGGCCATGATGGTGCCGATCAGCGCACCGACATGCAGATAGGCGGCGCGGGCCGAGAACAGCATGGTGTAGCCATAGGCGGCCAGCACCAGCAGGGCGAAGCCGACGATGGCGAGCAGGGCGTCGTTCTTGCCCAGCGGCGAGCGGCAGAGCAGATCGTAGACGATCCAGCCGAGCAGCAGCGACACCAGGCTGAAGCCGATGGCGGCCGATTTGCTCAGCGGCAGCACGCGCTCGTCGATCAGATAGAGGTCGGCGCTGACGTAATAGAGCGCGCCCATGAGGAAGAAGCCGCTGATCCAGGTGAAATAGGCTTCATACTTGAACCAGTGCAGTTCGGCCGGCAGCTGCGGCGGCGCGACGGAATACTTCTCGGTGAAATAGAAGCCGCCACCATGGATCAGCCAGGCTTGCCCCAGCACGCCCGGTGCCTGGTCGGGCGACTTGCGCAGCGAGTTGTCGAGCCAGACAAAGAAGAAAGACGAGCCGATCCAGGCGATGCCGAAAATCAGGTGCATCCAGCGCAGCACCAGATTGAGCCATTCCATTGCCAGATCGAACATCAGTCGTCATCCCCCGGTCGCCGGTCCTGCGGCGACAGCATGACAGCCCTAGCGGGCGACGGCGGAATCGTCAACCGGGTTGTGTACAATTTTGCAGCGATGACTCAGACGCGCTGCCGCCGTTCGTCATCCTTGCTCAGGATGATCGGCGGGCCCGGCATGTTGCAGGTCATGATGCGGCTGACGCGGCCATCGGCATCGGTCAGCGGCAGCACGATGCGGTCCCAGTTGTTGATGGTGATCTGCATCGGCATCTCGTGCCATGTGTGCATCGGCTCGGGCCGCAGCAGCAGGGCACGATAGACCGCCATGTAGAAAGTGCTGGCCAGCGGCCCGGTCACCATTTCGGAGGTGCGCTTGCCGGTCATGTCGAAGCCGGCGACGCGGGCGATCTCGCTGCCATACAGCCGGTAGCGGTAATCGGTGCCATCATCCAGCACGTCCAGGATCAGGATGTAGCCAAGCGCCGGCTTGAGCGCGAAAGGCTCGATCTTGTCATGCGACACATGGCCCTTGTCGTCGCGCAGGCTTTGCCAATGCCGCAGCACGAAGGGCAGCTGCGCCGTCGGCAGATCGGCGGGATCGGGGGCCCAGCGCACCAGCGGCGCGCGCAGGCCATGCGCGATGAAAGGCGCGGACAGGCGCGCAGTGCCGCCGACCACCAGTTCGTCGCGCATCGCGTCTATTTCTGTCGTGTCGATTCTGTTCGGCATGCCCGTAACCCCGCACCCAGACTGCCGTTTTCCCGTCGCAGCCGCAAGACAAGGATTGTGACGGTTGTCACCCCGGCCATGCGGCGGCCGCGACCGGTGGCGGATGCCTGTTTTTGCTCCACCTCTGCGCGGCCCATCTGGTGCGCGGCAGGCTGGTTGCGCTAAAACCGCTCCATGAAAAATCGTCTTGTTCTGGTGGTGGGCCCCAGCGGCGTGGGCAAGGACAGCGTGCTGGATGGCGCGCGCCATGCCCTGCGGAGTGAAAGCGATGTCGTATTCCCCCGCCGCGTGGTGACGCGGGCGCCGGGCCTGGGCGGTGAAGACTATATTGCCGTCAGCCCGGCAGAGTTCGACGCCATGCAGGCACGCGGTGCCTTCGCCCTGCACTGGGCGGCCCATGGCCTGCAGTACGGCATTCCTGTCGAGATTGAGCAGGAGATGGCGGCAGGGCGTCAGGTGGTGATCAATGTGTCGCGCGGCATCATCGACGAGGCACGCCGCAAATACCCCGGCCTGCTGGTGATCGGCGTGACGGCATCGGCCGATGTGCTGCGCCGGCGGCTGGAAGGGCGCGGGCGCGAGACGCCGGCTGAAATCGAGGAGCGGCTGCAACGCGCCGCGGCCTTCGATCTGCATGGTGCCGACGTGGCGATGTTGCATAATGATGGTGCGCTGGTCGATAGCGTGACGCGATTCCTCGCGCTGCTGCGCGGCTAAAGACGAAAGAGGAGCATCATGGATACCGTTCTGCCACTGCTGGGCATCCTTGCCACCATTGCCATCGGCGCCATGAGTCCTGGCCCGAGCTTCATCATGGTGGCGCGCACTGCCATTGCCGGCACGCGCGGCACCGGCCTGGCGGCGGCGCTCGGCATGGGGCTGGCGGGATCGATCTTCGCGGCGCTGGCGCTGCTGGGCCTGATCGCGCTGCTGGCCCAGGTGGCTTGGCTCTATGCCGGCCTGAAGATTCTGGGCGGGCTGTATCTGCTCTATCTCGCCGTGATGCTGTGGCGCGGTGCCCGCCAGCCGCTGAGCGTATCGGTGACGGCGACGCCGTCTGCGGCGGGCCTGCGGCGCGCCTTCCTGTTCGGCCTGATGACCCAGCTCAGCAATCCGAAAACCGCCGTCGTCTATGCCGGCATTTTCGCGGCTCTGATGCCGGCCGCGCCGCCGTTCTGGCTGGCGCTGGTCTTGCCGGTCGGCATCTTCCTGATCGAGTTCGGCTGGTATGCCATCGTGGCGATCGCCTTCTCGGCCGAGCGGCCGCGCGCCACCTATCTGCAGGCCAAGCACTGGGTCGACCGTCTGGCCGGCGGCGTCATGGGCCTGCTGGGCCTGCGGCTGATCTACGAGACCGCGCAATAAAAAAAGCCCGCCGGATGGCGGGCTTTTCGTTTCACGCAGCGTGAAAACGTCAGTGGCGCAGCATGGCGCGCCGCTTGTTTGCCGGGCGGCTCATGCTCTGCCAGTGCGGCGGCGCGTCCATCTCGGCGGTTTCGCCGCGATGATCCGACGGGTCATCCTTGCGTGCCTGCAGACGGCGGCGCGCCTTGGTGAGCGCTTCCTGGGTCATGTACAGCAGCAATGTATTGGTCAGCATATTCGCCTCCATGGGCGTTTAGAAAATCAGTGGTCTTCAATCACGGCGATACAGTCCTATACGGACGGCGGCGCCAAATCCTGCGGGCTTCTTAAACCGCGAAGGTTAAGGAGCCGTTGTCGTGTGCCAGAGGCCATCCGGTGTCCGGCAGGCCATCCCGTAACTCTGTTCGGTCTGTCCATCGATGGTCCCTACAGCCTGATACTCCCGGCAGTACTGGCCATCGCGTTCGAAAGTCCTGAGCGGCGTGACGGCATAGGCCGGTCCGCCATAGTTCGGTCGGGGCGCCCCGTACCAGCGAATCACCATGCGGTCGGGTGCGTATTCCAGGATCCGTCCGACGCAGGCCTGGTCGGTGCCGTCCATGGCGGTGCCCATGGAGGCGGTGACCAGCAGGCTTCGATCGGGATCGCTGCTTTTGTTCTTGGCGTGGCCTTTGGCATTCACCGGGGCACTTATCCGGTCGTGGGCCATATCGCGCTGTAACTGTCCGCGGTCGCATGTACCGCGATTGATTCCGTAGGGCGCCACATAAGTGGCATAGCCACCCGCATTGGCGCGGGAGAGTTTGGGGGGCGGATCTGCCATCGCCGTCCCGAATAACATCGAGACGACGATGGCAGCGGCCAGGCCGAGGGTGGGTCGGCGACCAGGCCGCGGCGCGGCAGTGGAGGGGGTACTCCACCACGGGGTTGAGGCAGGCATGACGCGCCGCTCCGCTAAACCCTAAAACTCAAAACGCACTGACTTACTGGCGACCGCTGCTCTTTTCATTCGAGTCAACGATCAGGCCGCCGGCGGTACCGGCAGCGGCACCGATCAGGGCGCCCGCTACGGTGTGGCCGGTGAGCAGGCCGATAGCACCACCGGCTGCCGCGCCCATGGCGCCGCCGGATACCGCGCGCTGCTGCGTGTTGTTCATGTTGCTGCAGCCAACGGCAACCAAACCAGTCAAGGCAAGGGCGATGATCTGCGACTTGTTCATCGTGGATCCTCCTCTCGCTGCAGGGCCGGTGATCCAGTCGCCGCCGGATTGGCGGTTAAGGGGAGCCTGGAAAGCCGTTAGTCCCTGCGTGTCGCCGACGAGAATTGGGGATTCGCATGTATTCAGCAATGAGTATTTGGCGACGTCTCTGTTTTATTGCGGGGATCACAAGTATATCCTCTTTGCATCACACCTTTGTCACATGAATTACTAGAGTATTTACTTAGAACGACTTTGTAGTTCTTTGATCGATCAACTATAAACATCGAAATACCGACGAATCCTGCTTTTCCCTGTCGCAGGTCCTGCGTATCGTTCCGAACATGTCTCGACTCACTCATCGCCTGCCTATTCTGATCCTGCTGCCGGCTATGATGGCGCTGGGCGCCTGCGAGATGCTGCAGAAGCTCTCTTCTCCGTCTCCGCAGCCCACGCCAGTCGCAGTGCCGACGCCTGCACCGGAACCGGTGCCGGCGCGAGTCACTGCGCCTGTGCCTGTGCGCAAGCCCGCGGTCCCTGCCGTTGCCACGCCGGCACCGCCGCCGGCGCCCGAGCCGGAGCTGCCTGTGCCGCGCGTGATCGGCCTCAATCGCATGGGTCTGCTGCAGACGTACGGCCTGCCGGTGGCCGAGCGCGAAGCGCCGCCGGCCCGGATCATGGAATTCGGCATAGGGGATTGTCGTTTATCTGCATATCTGTACTTCGATACCGCCCGAAATGATTTTTATACCTTGCAATATGAAGTGAACGGCATGCCTGCACCCAATGCAGTCGCCGATCGCTGCCTCACCAGGATTTCCAGAGATGCCAACCGCCGCTGATCCCGCCTCCCTGATTGCTGTCGTCGACGACGACGGCCTGTTCCGAGACACCATCTCGGCCAATCTGCGTGAGGCCGGATATCGCGCCATCACCTTCGAGAATGGCATGAAGGTCGTTGAGTGGTTTGGACAGGGCAATCGTCCTGCCGCGCTGCTGCTGGACTGGCAGATGCCGCATCAGGATGGCCCGACCACACTGGAGCAGTTGCGTGCCGCCGGCCACACCATGCCGGTCATTTTTCTGACGGGTCTCAATCAGCCGATTTTCGAAGAGAAGGGGCTGAAGCTGGGCGCCGTCGATTTCGTCGACAAGAGCAAGAGCTTCGCCATCATCCTGCAGCGCCTGCGCATTGCATTGACTTCCAAGGCGCCGGCCACTGGCGAGTCCGCCAATGAAGTGAGCGATGGCGGCGGCCTGGTTCTGGATGTCGCCAGTGCGCGCGCAGTGTGGAACGGCGCACAGGTCGATCTCACCCATGGCGAATTCAAGGTGGTGCAGCTGCTGGCCCAGCGCGTCGGGCGCGATGTCGGCTATCGCGAAATATACGATGCCGTGCGCGGCATCGGTTTCGAGGCCGGCCAGGGGCCGGAGGGCTATCGCGCCAATGTCCGCGCCATGGTGAAGCGCATCCGCCAGAAATTCCGCGACCTCGATCCGGAATTCGAGGCGATCGAAACCTATCCGGGTTTTGGATATCGCTGGCGTCATGGCTGATACAGCCTGGACCCTGCATCGACTCTGGCGTTCGCTGACGGTACGGGCGTTGGTGGTTCTCGCGCTGTTCATCGCGCTGCCGATCGTGCTGTATCTCACCTTTCGCCAGGCTGATATCGATCGCCAGCGCCTGCTGCTGGAAAGCATCCGCGTGAAAGGACTGACCGTCGGTCGCGTGCTGGAGGAGCGGCTGCAGCGCGCCGACATGATTCCGTTGTTCAAGCTGGGCGAAGAGCTGTCGCGCTTCCAGACCGAAGGCGTCAGCCTGCGCCTGCTATTCCGGCCGCAGGAGCGTGCCGCCGATTCAGGTTTCCTCTATGTGGCTTCCGCACCGCCCGTGCAGCCGGCCGATCTGGAAGCCGAAAAGGCGCGGCTCGCCGATGCCGGCGTATTGGACCAGCTGGGTGAATCCTGCGCCGGCGATCTGCCGGTGGCGCTGCGGATCGATCATGCCAGCGGCGCGGCCGAACTGATCACCTCGATCACACCGGTGCGCACGGTACGCGGCTGCTGGGTGCTGGTGGTTTCCAGCGATCTTACCGACACGGCCGAACGACGCCTGGGCAAGCCATACTGGCAGGCACCGGAGGTGCAGATCGCCGCCGCCATCTATCTGATCTTTGCTGCCATCGTCCTGATCATCGCTTTCGATATCGGTCACGGCCTGCGCCGTTTCGCCGCCACGGCGCGCGCGGTGGCCGAGCGACGTGTCGAGGGGCGTTTTGCCGCCCGCAACCAGATTCCGGAGTTGGAGCCGGTCGCCACCGCTTTCGACCGCATGGAGGATTCCTTGCGCGCCACCGCCGGTGAATTGCGCGCGGCGGCGGAGGAAAGCGCGCATGCCTTCAAGACACCGCTGGGCACGATCCGGCAGGCCCTGGTGCCGCTGCGCAGTCGGGTGGCTGGCGACGACAAACGCTCCCATACCGCACTGATGGCCATCGACGGCGCGCTCGACCGGCTTGATACGCTGGTGCGTGCTGCCCGGCATCTTGATGACGTGGTGGCTGACCGTCTTGATCCGCCGCGCGAGCGTGTCGATCTCGGCGCGCTGGTGGAGGATGTGGCCGATGCCCATGCCGCCGATGCGGCGACCAGGAACGTCGTGATCAAGACGTCGGTGGAAGCCGAAGCGACCGCGCCGTTGGGCGGCCGCCTGATTGCGGCGGCGCTGGCGCAGGTGATGGAGAATGCGCTGAGCTATGCGCCAGCCGGCAGCGCGGTGACGATCACGCTGCATCGTGGCACGCGTCGTGTGCTGATTGTGGTGGCCGACAGCGGGCCGGGCGTCGACCCGGCGCTGATAACCAAGATCTTCGACCGCCATGTCTCGTTCCGCGATGGCAGCCGCAGTGACCGTGGCCCCGGTGCGCCGGCGAATTTCGGCCTGGGCCTGTGGGTCGCCAAACGCAACATGGAAGCCGTGGGCGGCAGTATCGAGGCCGCCAACCGGCGCGGTGGCGGCTTCATCGTGACGCTGGGGCTTCCCCTCGTCTGACTACAGCACCATGCTGTCGCGCCGCTGGCGGCGCCAGGCGAGGGCCAGCAGGCCCGCACCCAGCAGCAGTGCGAGGATGCCGATCACCCAGGTGGCGGCTACGGCCACCACGCCGGGGAACAGCGCCAGCAGCAGGCCGATCGTCAACAGCGCGATACCGCCCTTGCTCACCGGCCAGTCGCTGTATTGCCCTTTCATGCTCAGGCTATGGGCGATGGCGATCAGGCCGAACAGAACCAGCCAGGCGGCAAAGACATAGATCAGCAGCGCCACGGTCATTTGCGGCCACAGCACGCTGATCAGGCCGACAATCAGCCCGGTGGCGCCGGTGAAGACCAGCAGGCCGCGACGCGGCACATGGCGCGGCAGTCGCAGGGCGAGCGCCAGCGTCAGGGTTCCATCGATCAGCGCATAGGCGCCGAACAGCGTGACCAGCAGGGCCAGGCTGACGCCGGGCCAGAAGATCGCGACCAGGCCGAAGGCGACGGCTGCCAGGCCGCGCAGCACGATCATCCACCACAGGCGGCGCGGCATCGGGGCGGCAGCGCCCGGCGGCATGCGTTCGACCATAATCTTGTCATCCCCTTGTTGCATGGCGCCAGTATAGCGCCGAATACCGCAATTGTCGCGGCAGTGGCGCCGCGCTACTCTTGATCCCATGACCGATCCCAGCCCCTTCATCGCCGGTCTGCCCAAGGCCGAGCTGCATGTGCATATCGAAGGCACCTTCGAGCCCGAGCTGATGTATGCGCTGGCGCAGCGCAACGGCATCGTTTTCCGCTATCAATCCGTCGAGGCGCTGCGCGAGGCATACAGGTTCGGCAACCTGCAGGATTTCCTCGATCTCTATTACCAGGGTATGGGGGTGTTGCTGACCGAGCAGGATTTCTACGACCTCGCCCTGGCCTATTTCCGCAAGGCGGCGGCGCAGGCCGTGCGGCACGCGGAAATCTTCTTCGACCCACAGGGCCATACTGATCGCGGCGTGCCGTTCCAGACCGTGATCGACGGGCTGTGGCGGGCCAAGGCCGATGCCGAGAAACAATTCGGCATGACCATCAGCATGATCCTGTGCTTCCTACGGCATCTGGATGAAGAGAGTGCGCTGAAGACGCTGGCGGAGGCACAGCCCTGGCGCGACCGCTTCATCGGCGTCGGCCTCGATTCATCTGAGAAAGGCCATCCGCCCTCGAAATTCCAGCGCGTTTTCGCCCAGGCGCGTAAGCAGGGCCTGAAGGCCGTGGCCCATGCCGGCGAGGAAGGCCCGCCCGCCTATGTATGGGAAGCGCTCGATCTGCTGCGGGTGCATCGCATCGACCATGGCAATCGCGCGTTGGAGGATGCGGCGCTGGTGGCGCGGCTGGCGGCCGAGAAGATGCCGCTGACCGTCTGCCCGCTGTCAAACCTGCGGCTCTGCGTGGTCAACGACATGAAGGAGCATCCGCTGCGCCGCATGCTGCAGGCCGGGTTGGTGGCGACGGTGAATTCCGACGACCCGGCCTATTTCGGCGGCTATGTCACCGAGAATTACCTGGCCGTGCAGCAGGCGCTGGGCTTAAGCCGCATCGAGATCGCCACCCTGGCGGGCAATGGCTTCCGCGCCGCTTTCATCGATGATGCTGCGAAGGCACGGCACCTGAAGGCGCTGGACGATTACGTCAGCGCTTCTTGACAGCCCGCTCTTTTTCTATGGTGTCCAGCAGCCAGTCGCGGAAAGCGCGCAGAACGGGGTCGTTGCGGCGCGCTTCCGGATAGAACAGGCAGTAAGCCTGCTTGCTGCCCAGCGACTGCGGGAACGGCATCACCAGACTGCCGTCTTTCAATTCCGGTTCGACCAGGAAGCGTGGCACGATGGCGGCGCCCATGCCGATGACGGCCGCCTGCAGCACCATGGCGAACTGGCCGTAGCGCGGCCCCAGCGGCACCGGTGGGCAACTGATGCCTAATGCCGCGAACCAGTCCGGCCAGGCGCTGAGGCGTGTCGACTGCTGCAGCAGCGGCAGGCGGAACAGATCCTCGGGCTTCTTCACCCGATGCTTCGCCAGCAGCTTCTTGGATGCCACCGGCACCAGCTCCTCCTCGATCAGGCGGTCGACGGCGGCGCCGGGCGAGACCGGATCGCCAAACGAAATCGCGGCATCCAGCGGTTCGGCGTTGAAATCGAAATTCTCGATCCTTGTGGGCAGGTTCACCGTGATCTGCGGATGTTTCTCGGCAAAGTCCGGCAGGCGCGGGATCAGCCAGCGCGTGCCGAAGGTGGGTAGCGTGGCGATGGTGAGCGCGGCATGGCCGCTGCGCGCGCCCATGGTGTTGACTGTCGCCGTGCCGATGCGGCCCAGCGCGTCCTGCAGCTCGCGGGCATAGGCGGCCCCGGCGGGCGTCAGCATCACCCGTTGCCGGATGCGCTCGAACAGCGTCAGGCCGAGGATCTCCTCCAGCAGCTGCACGCGGCGGCTGATGGCGGCCTGGCTGACGTTCAGCTCGTTGGCGGCGGCGGTGAAGCTTTCATGCCGGGCGGCCGCCTCGAAGGCGGTGAGGGCCGAAAGCGGCGGCAGATAGCGGCGGGGCAGAGCCATAAACTTGATAACCTCCGGTTATCAAGTAATAGCGAGAAGTCGTTTGCGTGCCAAGAGCGGCTCGGGCAGTTTGCGGCCCCAGCCGAGGGGTATATCTTGCCCCCAATCAGATCGTCCGAGGAAACAGCCATGAATGTCCAGAAAGCCGCCAAGACCGCCTTCAAGTGGGAAGACCCCTTCAACCTGGACGCCGAGCTGACCGAGGACGAGCGCCTGATCCGTGACAGTGCGCGGGACTACTGCCAGAACAAGCTGCTGCCGCGCGTGAAGGAAGCCTTCCGCGAGGAAAAGACCGATCCGGCGATTTTCCGTGAGATGGGCGAGCTCGGCCTGCTCGGTTCGATGATCGAAGGCTACGACTGCGCCGGCGCCTCCTATGTCGCCTATGGCCTGGTCGCCCGCGAAGTGGAGGCTGTCGATTCCGGCTACCGCTCGATGATGAGCGTGCAGTCGAGCCTGGTGATGTATCCGATCTATGCCTATGGCTCGGAAGCGCAGCGTCAGAAATACCTGCCCAAGCTGGCGAGCGGCGAATGGATTGGCTGTTTCGGCCTGACCGAGCCTGACCACGGCTCCGATCCGGGCGGCATGAAGACCCGTGCCAAGAAGGTGCCGGGTGGCTATGAAGTCACCGGCGCCAAGATGTGGATTTCCAACTCGCCGCTGGCCACCGTCTTTGTCGTCTGGGCCAAGACCGAGGATGGTATCATCCGCGGCTTCATCCTTGAAAAGGGCATGAAGGGTCTGTCGGCGCCCAAGATCAACGGCAAGCTGTCGCTCCGCGCCTCGATCACCGGCGAGATCGTCATGGACAACGTCTTTGTCCCCGACGAGAACCTGCTGCCCAACGTCGAAGGCCTCAAAGGTCCGTTCGGCTGCCTGAACAGCGCGCGCTACGGCATCGCCTGGGGCGCCATGGGTGCGGCGGAAGCCTGCTGGCACCAGGCGCGCCAGTATGTGCTGGACCGCAAGCAGTTCAACCGCCCGCTCGCCGCCAACCAGATCATCCAGCTCAAGCTGGCGAACATGCAGACCGAGATCGCGTTGGGCCTCAACGCTGCGCTCCGCGTCGGCCGTCTGCGCGATGCCGGCAAGGAAACGCCGGAGATGATCTCGCTGATCAAGCGCAACAACTGCGGCAAGGCGCTGGACATCGCCCGCATGGCCCGCGACATGCACGGCGGCAACGGCATCCATGAGGACTATCATGTGATGCGCCATCTGGTGAATCTGGAGACGGTGAATACCTATGAGGGCACGCATGACGTCCATGCGCTGATCCTTGGCCGCGCCATGACCGGCATTCAGGCCTTCTACTAAGCTGCAGATCACGGAGTAGCGTCATGCGCGCGCTCGACGACATCGTCGTGCTCGACCTCAGCCGGGTTCTGGCCGGGCCCTGGTGCACCCAGAACCTGGCCGACCTCGGCGCCACCGTGATCAAGGTGGAAAAGCCGGGTGAGGGCGACGACACGCGGAGCTGGGGGCCGATCTATCTGAAGGACCCGGAGACCGGCGCGCGCGCTGACTCCGCCTATTACCTGGCGGCCAACCGCGGCAAGCGCTCGATCACCGTCGACATGGCCACGCCGGAAGGCCAGCAGATCCTGCGTGATCTTGCTGCGAAAGCGGATGTGGTGGTCGAGAATTACAAGCTTGGCGGCCTGAAGAAATACGGCCTGGATTACGACAGCCTGTCGAAGATCAATCCGCGTCTGGTCTACTGCTCGATCACCGGCTTCGGCCAGACCGGGCCTTACGCCCCGCGTGCCGGGTATGACTTCATCATCCAGGGCATGGGCGGGTTGATGAGCGTGACCGGCGAGAAGGACGATCTGCCCGGCGGCGGTCCGCAGAAGGCCGGCGTGGCGCTGGCCGATGTGATGACCGGGCTGTACTCCACCATCGCCATCCTTGGTGCGCTGAACCAGCGTCATCGCAGCGGCAAAGGCCAGTATATCGACATGGCGCTGCTGGATGTGCAGGTGGCGGCGCTGGCCAATCAGGCGACCTATTACCTGGTCGGCGGCGAAGCGCCGATCCGCATGGGCAATGGCCATGCCGCCATCGTGCCCTACCAGAGCTTCCCGGCCTCCGATGGCTTCGTGATCATCGCGGTCGGCAATGACGGTCAGTTCGCCAAGCTGGCCGACGAGCTTGGCCATCCGGAATGGAAGGCCGATCCGCGCTTCGCCAAGAATATCGACCGGCTGAAATACCGCGCCGAGATCGTCGCCGCCATCGAGGCGGAAACCCGCAAGCGCACGATGGACGATCTGATCGCCGCGCTGGAAAAACGTCAGGTGCCCTGCGGCCCGATCAATACCGTCGACCGTGTCTTTGCCGATCCGCATGTGCAGGCGCGCGGCCTGCAGAAGACGGTCCCGCATGCCCAGCAGGGCACGCTGCCCAGCGTGGCGAGCCCGCTGCGGCTGTCGGAGTCTCCGGTGTCGTACGACCGCGGCCCGCCGCTGCTGGGCGAGCATACCGATGAAGTGTTGGCCGAGCAGCTTGGTCTGGATGCGGCAAAGTTGGCCGATCTGCGCAAGAAGGGTGTGATCTAGGCCGGTTCGCGGCCCGGAACTTCGGTGCCGGCCGGCGGTTTACCCGGCATGCCGAAACGCACCCTGTCCACCTACAACCGCAAGCGCGATTTCACCAAGACCGCAGAGCCACGCGGCAAGGCACATAAGCGCGACCAGCACCGCTTCGTGATCCAGAAACATGATGCCAGCCGGCTGCATTTCGATTTCCGTCTCGAACATGAGGGCGTGCTGAAATCCTGGGCCGTACCGAAAGGCCCGAGCCTCGATCCGGCCGATAAACGGCTGGCCGTGCAGGTGGAAGATCATCCGATCGAATACGGCGGCTTCGAGGGTACGATTCCCGAGGGCGAATATGGTGGCGGCACAGTGCAGTTGTGGGATCGCGGCCACTGGCATCCCGTCGAGACCGATGATGCGGCCGAAGCTTTTCGCAAGGGCAAGATCGCCTTCGAACTGGAAGGCGAGCGTCTGCGCGGTCGCTGGGCGCTGGTGCAGATGCGCGGACCCCGCGGCGGCGATGGCAAGAACTGGCTGCTGATCAAGGAAAAGGACCGCTTCGTCAAAACCGGCCGCGCCGCCAATATCGCAGCGCTCGATGAATCGGTCAGCACCGGGCGGTCGCTGGTCGAAATCGCCGCAGGCCGCTCGGCCGAATGGTGTGGTGGCAAGGCGGTAAAACCCAAAGTGAAGGCCGCCGCGAAGAAGAAAACCGCAAAGAAAAAAGCTGCAAGGAAGAAGGCGTCCGCCCGCAGAAAATCCCAGGAGGACGAGCCGCCGGGTTTCATCGAGCCGCAACTGACCAAGCTCTGGGACAATCCCCCCGACGATGAGGGTTGGGCTCATGAGATCAAGTTCGACGGGTATCGCATCCAGTTGCGTATCCAGGGCGGTGCGGTAACGGCTTGGTCGCGCAGCGGCCTGGACTGGACTGAGAAATTCCCCGAGATCGTCGCCGCTGCCGCCGATCTGCCAAATGGCATCCTCGATGGTGAGGTCTGCGCGTTAGACGAGGAGGATCGCCCGGATTTTCCGCGACTGCAGGCCGCCCTGCAGGAGGGCGATACCAAGGGACTGGTCTATTTCACCTTCGACCTGCTCTGGGGCGAAGGTCGTGACCTGCGGACGGAGCGCTATGAAGAGCGCAAGCGGGTGTTGCGGGATTATCTGCCATCCGAGCAAAAACAGGCCCTGATCCGCTATGTGCCGCATTTCATCTCATCGGGCGAGGCGTTGCGCCAGTCAGCCTGCCGCATGGCGCTGGAAGGGATCATCTCCAAGCAGCTTGATGCGCCTTACCGTTCGGGTCGCAGCGATCTGTGGGTGAAGACCAAGTGCAAGGGCCGGCAGGAATTTGTCATCGGGGGCTACAGCCTTGGTACGGCTGGTAAGAGCATGGGTGCGCTGTTGGTCGGCATCTACGATGGCAAGGATCTGAAATACCGCGGCCGGGTCGGCACCGGCTTCAATGCCAGGCTGTCAAAGGCTCTGAACGCGGCATTGAGGCCATTATCGGCTAAAGCGACGCCTTTTATCGGCACGCAGCCGGAGAAGATCTCTGACGTGCACTGGGTGCAATCCAGGCTGGTCGCGGAGGTGGAGTATGGCGGCTGGACAGGTGACGGGCTGCTGCGGCATGCGTCGTACAAAGGGCTGCGCGAGGATAAGCTGGCGAAATCCGTGAAAGGCGAGGGCAGGGCCGTGGCAAAAGCGAAGATTCCGCAAGCCGGCAGCAAGGTGATGTTGAGCAATCCTCACAAGCTGCTTTGGCCCAAGGAAAAGATCAGCAAGTCCGATCTCGCGGCGTATTACGTGCGCATGGCCGAGCCGCTGCTGCGCTTTGCCGGGCGCCGACCGCTGTCGATCATCCGGGCGCCTGACGGTATCGGGGGTGAGCAGTTCTTCCAGCGGCATCATAACCGTGGCACGTCCGCGCTGATCGGCAAGGTAAAAATAAAGGGTGAAAAGCAGCCCTATCTCACCGTGGAGGATGTCGAGGGCTTACGCGCGATGGCGCAGTTCGGCGTGCTGGAGCTGCATCCCTGGGGATCGACGGTGAAGGATATCGAGCGTCCCGACCAGATGATCTTCGACCTTGACCCGGATGCCGCCGTGCCGTTCGGCTTCGTGAAGAAGGCGGCGCTGGCCATGCGCGATCATCTGGCGCAGCTCGGCCTGGCCAGCTTCCCCAAGCTGACCGGTGGCAAGGGTGTACATGTGGTGGTGCCGCTGAAACCCAAGGCGGGCTGGAAGGAGGTCAAGGCCTTCACCCACGCCGTGGCCCTGGCTTTCGAGCAGGCCGATCCGGAGCATTTCATCGCCGAGGCGCGCAAGGCCAAGCGCAAGGGCAAGATTTTCGTCGACTACCTGCGCAATGACCGCACCGCCACAGCGGTGTCATGCTGGTCGCCCCGCGCAAGGCCAAGTGCGCCGCTAGCCGTGCCCGTCACCTGGGATTTCCTGGCCCGGCAGAAGCGCCTGCCGGTCTACAGCATGAAAAAACTGTCGGCGGCGCTGAAGCATATCGGCGACTGGGACGACTTCGAGGCCAGTCGCACCGTGCTGACGCCAGCTATGCTGCGGCACGCCGGCGCATAGCCGGCTTTTTCCGGGCAGTGGTTTTGCGCGCGGCGGTCTTGCGCCGGGCTGCGGATTTGGCTGGCGCCTTCCCGCCACCGCCACCCTTCAGGCTACGCCGCAGGGCGCCCAGCAGGTCGCTGTCTTCTTCCTTGGCCTCTTCCGGCGGCGGCGCCGTGATCTTCTGGCCTTTCTGCTTGCGCTTGATGATCTTGCGCAGCGCATCCTCATAGCGGTCGGTGAACTCGGACGGATCGAAATCCTCGGCCTGCTGGCCGATGATCTGCTCGGCAATGGCCAGCATCTTCCTGTCGGGCTTGCGTGCCGGGATGCCGCGGAAGAAGGACTCCTCCTCGCGGATTTCATCATGGCTGCGCAGGGTGGTCAGCAGCAGGCCCTTGCCGCGCGGCTCCACCGCCACTACGCGTTCGCGAGTGTGCATCACGATCCGACCGATGGCGATGCGCTGAGTGCTCTCCATGGCCGCGCGGATGATGGTGTAGGCTTCCATGGCATTCTTGCCGTTGGGGGCGACATAATAGGGTTGGTCCCAGTACACGCGATCGATCTCGTCCATGCCGACGAAACTCTCGATCTCGATATTCTTGGTCGATTCAATACGTGCCGCCTCGATATCAGCATCGCTCAGGATCACATGGCGGTTCTTGCCCACCTCGTAGCCCTTGACCAGGTCGGTCCGCTTGACCGCGCCCAGCTTGGGGTCATGCGGCACCATGCGGATGCGGCGGTGGGTCTTCTTATGGATCAGGTGGAAGGAGATATCATTGCCGCGCGTGGTGGCGCTGAACAGGGCAATCGGGCAGGAAACCAGGGATAGTTTCAGGTGACCTTCCCAGCTGGGGCGCTGCATGACGGTTCTCCAAGCAAAAATGCGGATCACATGTGACGACGGAGTCGAACGGGGGGCCTGTTCGAGGGTTCCTGGCGGATTATTTCGTCTTCCAGGGAACGGATACGGTTCGTCTGGGTTTGAATCGGTAGCCGCAGAATTGCAGGGGCGACATATGCAGGGGATGCCGAAGCAGCCGGCCTGCGCCGAATCCGGCCTTTCCCTGCGGCCTTTCGCAGGTTCAGCAAGGACTGTCATGACCGATATCATCGCTCTTCTCCGCGCCGAACATCAGGAAGCCCTGGGGCTGGCCGATGCGCTGTGCCGGCAGGAGGAGAACGGCCAGAAGCGGCGCGAGATTTTCCACGCGCTGAAAGAGACGGTGCAGCTGCATGCGCGCGCCGAGGAGGCCGCCGTCTACGAGGCGCTTAAGGCCCTGCGCGACCCGGTGACCGAGCGCTTTGCCCTGGAAGGCTATGTCGAGCATAACCTGCTGGACTATATCTTTGAAAAGCTGACCCGCTCCAGCGCGACCACCAGCCCGTCCTGGACCGCCCATGCCGTGATCCTGAAGGAACAGCTTCAGAGCCACATCGGGGACGAGAATGCCCGGCTGTTCGCCATGCTGACGCAGCATTTCGACGAGGGGCGGCGGCGCGAGATGGCCGAGGCTTACCGTGCCGCCAAGGTAGAGTTGGGCGGAACCGCCGTACCAGCCAAGCGCCGCGCCTGAACCATCCCCGGCCATTCCCTCGCGGCATGGGAGCCGCACCAAATCGGTTTTGACAATCGTGGGCTGGCTTTCGGAAGCTGGCCGCCACAGGTAGCCTGTATCGATCAGCAGGCGCCGGGGGGGCGAGGCATGCGAATGCGCGACACGCGATCTATCCGGATTCTTGCGGCAATGCTGCCGGTCCTGGCCCTGCTGGCGGGGTCGTCGCCGGCACTCGCACAGCAGCGGCCCTTCGATGCCATAGCCCCGGAAGCGGCCACCGGCCACAGCGACAAGGTTGCCGTCCTGGCCAGCCAGTATATGGCGGCCGCGGCTAACCCCTTCGCGGCAGAAACCGGCGCGACGATCATGGCGGCCGGTGGCTCGGCCGTGGATGCCGCCATCGCCACGGCGCTGGTGCTGAATCTCGTCGAGCCGCAATCATCGGGCATCGGCGGTGGCGGCTTCATGCTGGTCTGGGACAATGCCCGGAAGGGTCTGCGGGTCTTTGATGGCCGCGAGACCGCGCCGGCTGGCGTCGACCGCCGGCTGTTCCAGGAGGCAGACGGCAGGAAGAAGTCGTTCATGAGTGCGGTGATTGGCGGCGCTTCCGTGGGCGTGCCAGGCCTGCTGCGCATGTTCGAACTGGCGCATGCCGAATACGGCAAACTGCCCTGGGCTGATCTGTTCCAGCCGGCGATCGATCTGGCGGATGCCGGCTTCCCGATGTCGTCGCGGCTTTACGCATTGCTGGATGCCGACAAGGCCTTCCGTGACACGCCGCAGGCGCAGGCGCTGTATTACACGCCGGGCGGTGCGCCTAAACCCGTCGGCACGCTGATCGCCAATCCGGCCTTCGCGGCCGTGCTGCGCCGGATCGCCACGGAGGGTGCGCACGCTTTCTATAGCGGCGAAATCGCGGCCGGCATTGTGACGGCGATCCGCAATGCGCCGACCAATCCTGGTGCGATAACGCTCGAAGATCTGGCCGGATACAAAGCCATCGAGCGCGATCCGGTCTGCATGACCTACCGCGTCTATAAGGTCTGCACCGTGCCGCCGCCGTCATCGGCCGTGAACATGCTGCAGTCGCTGGGCGTCCTGGCGCATTTCGACCTGTCCCGGCATGCGCCGCTGTCACCCGAGGCTGTGCATCTGGTCGCACAGGCCGAGCGCCTGGGCTATGCCGACCGTGATTATTATGTCGGCGATCCGGCCTTCGTGCAGATGCCGCTGTCGGGCATGATCGATAAGAATTATCTGGCCGGCCGCGCCAGGCTGGTCGATCCGGCGAAGGGCAGCGACCAGCCGGTGAAGCCGGGTGAGCCGCCGAGCCGGCATGGTATGGCGCCGGGCGCACTGTTTGGTCGCGACAGCGCCATTGAGCTGCCATCAACCTCGCATGTCTCGGTGGTGGATGCGCAGCGCAACGCGGTGGCCATGACCATCACCATCGAAAACGAGTTCGGCTCGCGCCAGATGGCGCATGGTTTCATACTCAACAACGAACTGACCGACTTTTCCAGTGAAGCCGAGGAAAGCGGCCGACCGGTGGCCAACCGCATCGAGCCTGGAAAACGCCCGCGCAGCTCGATGGCGCCCACAGTGGTCTTCGATGCGGATGGCGGGCTGCGCCTGGTGGTGGGGTCCCCCGGCGGCAGCCGCATCCTGGGCTATGTGGCACAGACGCTGGTCGGGGTGCTGGACTGGAACCTGGACATCCAGCAGGCGATCAGCCTGCCGCATTATCTCGATCGCAATGCCGGGCTGGAACTGGAAAAGGGTACGGCCGCCGCTGCCCTGGCCGACGGCATGCGTCAGCGCGGCCATCAGGTATCAGTGCGCGATCTCAATAGCGGCCTGCACGGCATCGAAATCCGCGCCGGCCGCCTGATCGGTGGGGCCGATCCGCGCCGCGAGGGCGTGGCGGTCGGGCGCTGACTAGGTCGAAGGCCCTCCGCCGCTGGCCGTCAGATACTGCATCATATGCAGGCTGTCGCTGACCAGCTGGCGCAGATCCTGGAACAGCACCGCCAGTTCCAGGCTGGCGAGGAAAGCCACGCAGTAGAATGATGTGGCATGGGCCGATTCCCAGCGCAGCAGCGGTGCACCGAGGATGCGTGGCCGCAGGATCTGGAATGTCGCCAGCATGACCGCGATGCCGACCATCGCACCGACCAGGATGTCGGTCGCGTAGTGATAACCCAGATACATGCGCGGCAGGCAGATCACACTGGCGGTCCATAGCAGGGCCATGAGGCCGGCGCTGCGTTGCAGCCGCCAGATGGCGAAAGCCAGGGCGAAGAACAGCACCGCATGATCGCTGGGGAAGGAACTCCAGCCATCGAGAGTCTTGGCATCCATGCCAATCGGCAGGACCAGTTCAAGTTCGGCATTGTGGATGGGGCGGTGACGGAAAGGCAGGATCAACTGCAATGCGCGGGCAATGGCAATGGCGATGATGCCGCCGGCCAGCGCGGTGATGATGGTCTGGCGCCGTTCGACCGCGTCGCCGTCGCGGCGGAACCACTGCCACCAGAAGAAGGCCATGAACAGGCCGCCCTTGAAGATGGCGGAATCGGCGACATTGTAGACGAAACGGTCGAGGCTACCGTCCACCCCGGCAAACTGGTTGATCCAGATGGCGATGTCATGATCGAGCTGGATGACAGGATTCAGGGCGGGAACCAGCGCTGTGGCGAGAGTGTTCATGGGATGCGTTTCCACCCTTGTTGGACACGCATGTGTCATAAAACCTTCATCGGGACGGGACTGTGACCAAGGTGGTCCGGCCGGTGACCAGACGGTGACTGTGACTGTGAAGCGAGACTTAGCCTTAGGTCAGCGCTCGCCGCTGATGGCTGTGCGGATGGCGCTGGCCAGTTCCGCATTCCGGTAGGGCTTCTGCAGGAATTTCCATTCGCCGGCGCGTTCGGTGCCGGCACTGACGCCATTGGAATTCGCCGACGTGAGCAGCACGGGCAGTGCCGGACGCAGGTCGGCGATTCTGGCGGCGAGCTGATAGCCGTTCAGGCTGCCGGGCATCGCAATATCGGAGAAGGCGAGGGTGATATCGCGGGCCTTGCCCAGCACCCTGATCGCCTCTTCACCATTGGCGGCTTCCAGGATGTCGTAGCCAAGCTCCTGCAGGAAGGCGACAACGATAGCGCGCACCTCGCTGTCATCCTCGACCACCAGGATGGTCTCGCCCGGACGGGCCTTGGGCAGATCCTGTTCGGTTTCCTCCGGATTGAGCGACACGGCGGGCTGCGCCAGGCGGGGCAGCAGGATTTCAATACGGGTTCCTTCGCCCACTTCGCTGCTCAGCCGGATATAGCCGCCGGACTGCCGTACGAAGCTGTAGATGATGCTGAGGCCCAGGCCGGTGCCCTTGCCATCCTCCTTCGCGGTGAAGAAGGGCTCGAACACTTTGTCGATATGGGCAGGCGGGATGCCGACGCCGGTATCGGTGACACTGAGCGAGACATAGTCGCCGTCCGGGATGTTGACGCCGGCATTCTGGCTGAGCCTGACATTACGGGTCTCGATGGTCAGTCGCCCGCCGTCGCGCATGGCGTCTCGGGAGTTGACGACCAGGTTGATCAGCGCCGATTCCATCTGGGTGGAATCGGCATTTACATGCCACAGCGACCGCTCGGTGATGACCTCGAGGAAGATCGATTCGCCGATCAACCGGCGCAGGATCGCCTCGGCATTGCTGATCATCTCGTTCAGGCTGATCGAGCGTGGGTTCAGGATCTGGTGGCGGGCAAAGGACAGTAGTCGCTTGGTCAGGTCGGCGCAGCGCAATGCGCCGTTGAGGGCAAGATTGATGTTCCTGAGGCCGGGTGCATCCGGGGCGACCGAGCGTTTGAGTCGATCGAGGCTGGAGATCACCACCGTCAGCATATTGTTGAAGTCATGTGCGATGCCGCCAGTAAGGCGGCCGAGCGAGTCCATCTTCTGACCATGGATCAACTGCTGCTCCATGATCCGGCGCTCGGTGACGTCCAGCCAGCTGCCGACGATCTCGGCTGGCGCATCCTGGCTTTCCGGCACATAGGCGGCATAGCTCAGAATGTAGCGATGCGATCCGTCGGCGCAGAGCCAGCGGTATTCGATGACGCCGGCGTCGATATCCGGCAAGCGGTCAAATTCGGCCTGCACCTGCGCCAAATCGTCAGGGTGAATACGGCTATGCCAGAAGCCTGGATCCAGGAAACGCGCGGCCGGGAATCCGGTGATGTCGCTGACTGATTCGCCGATCCGCAGGGGTGACCGCAGCGGCTGGTTGGCGTCCATCGAATACAGGGCAATGGGCAGCGAGCGCAGGATCAGCGCCTGGCGTTCCTCGGCTTTCTGCAGCGCCTTTTCCGCGATCATGCGCTCGGCATTGGCGCGCAGGTTCTCTTGCAGCAGGCGACGTTCCTGCTCGGCGCTGCGTTTGATTTCCCGGGTCTTCTTGTCGAGATCGACGAAAACCGAGACCTTGGAGCGCAGGATAAAGGGTTCGATCGGCTTGAACACATAGTCCACCGCGCCAGCGGTATAGCCCTTGAATTCGTGAACCTCATCCTTGCTGGCGGCGGTCAGGAAGATGACTGGGATGTGGCGTGACCGTTCGCGGCTGCGGATCAGGCCGGCCGTCTCATAGCCGTCCATACCTGGCATCAGCACATCCATCAGGATTAGCGCGCAGTCGTTATGCAGCAGGTAGCGCAGGGCCTCCTCGCCGGACCGGGCAACGATCAGCTCCTCGTTCAGGTCTTCCAGGATCATCTGCAGCGACAGCAGGTTGCGCTCATCGTCATCGACAATGAGAATCCGGGATTTGTCGGTCGCCTCGGCCAGCGCGGCCTCTGTCACGGGATATGGCAGCGGCGGCGCAGCCGGAGGCGGCGGCACCGCTTCCGGTTCGATGTGAAATTCCAGCGGGTCGCTCATGGTCTGGCTCATTCGCCGGCCAGGGCGTGGATCTGGCTGCGGCGCAACCAGACGCGGACCAGCGACACCAGATGGTCGACATCGACAGGCTTGGAAATGTAATCGGACGCACCGGCCTGGATGCACTTCTGCCGGTCGCCCTTCATGGCCTTGGCCGTTACAGCGATCAGGGGCAGGTTGCGCAGCTGATCATGCTGCCGGATGACCTCCATGGTCTTGTAGCCGTCCATGTCGGGCATCATGATGTCGATCAGCGCCACATCGATATCGGGGTCTTCCAGCAGTTTTTGTACGCCGTCGCGGCCACTTTCGGCGTAGACGACGCGGATGTCATGCTGCTCGAGCACACTGGTGAGCGAGAAGATGTTGCGGATGTCGTCGTCGACGATCAGAACCTTCTTGCCGCGCAGCGACGGGTCTTTCTGTCGCACCTGGCTGAGCAACTGCTTCTGGTCGGTATTCATGCCGCTCAACGCCTGATGCAGGAACAGCGATGTGTCCTCAATCAGTTCCGCCTTGCTCTTGGCTTCCAGCAGCGACAGGCCCGGCGCGGCCGGGATACGGCGCGTGACCGCATCGATCGGCTGGTCGGAGTAGAGGATGATCGGCATGCGCGGTTTGGCCGAACGTTCGCGCTCCTGCTGCAGCAACGCGATGGTTTCGTCGTCATAGGAGCCGACATCGATGACGATGCAGTCGGCGTTCAGGTTTTCCAGGTAGGCGGCGAAGGCCGCCCTGGAGGTGGCGAGCGTCACGTCTACATCGCCGGTGCGCACCATCTTGGCGGTGGCTTCGGCACGGGCCGCGTCCTGATCGAACAGCAGCAGCGTGCGCGAACTCTTGCGCGAATACTGACTGATCTTATCGAGCGCATCCATGAGTGCGTCGCGGTTGGCGGGCTTGCCGGTGAAGCCATAGGCGCCGAGAGAGAAGCCGCTGTCCTGCAGTTCGTCACCGGAGATGACATGCACCGGGATATGCCGGGTCGACGGTTCGCGCTTGAGCAGGTCGAGCAGGGCGAGGCCATCGATATCGGGCAGGCCGACATCCAGCGTGATGGCGCTGGGCTGATAGCGCTTGGCCATCGCCAGTACGCCCTTGCCGGTCGTGGCGACGATGCCTTTGGCACCTTTTTCGCGCACCAGGTCGAGCAGGATGGAGGCGAAGCCGAGATCGTCCTCGACCACCAGCACGACGGGATCGCCGGGCTGGATCTGGTCGCGGTCGTCGCTGATCTCGATGGGCGAGAGCAGGGCGATGCCGGCTTCGGCGCCGCTGTTGATATAGCGAGCGGGCGAGCGGCTGATCACTGGCTGCTCGACGGCAGGCTCGATCTCCAGCGGCAGGAACAGCGTGAAGGTGCTGCCTTTGCCCGGAATGCTTGAGACCTGGATTTCGCCGTTCAGCAGCCGGGCGATTTCGCGGCTGATCGACAGGCCTAGGCCGGTGCCACCGTATTTGCGGCTGGTGGTACCGTCGGCCTGCTGGAATGCCTCGAAGATCAGGCGCTGCTTCTCTTCGGGAATGCCGATGCCGGTATCGATGACCGAGATCGCCAGCGCATTGGTGCTGACGCCACCAAGCTTGTGATACTGGCCCCAGCTATGCTGCGCGACCTGCGCTTCCAGGGTGACGCCACCGTCATGGGTGAACTTGAAGGCGTTGGACAGCAGGTTCATCACGATCTGCTGCAGGCGCTTTTCGTCGGTACGGACGGTGTTGGGCAGGTTGTCGAACTTGATGTCGAACTTCAGCTTCCGGTCGTTGGCAACCTGGGTGAAGGTACGCTCCATGTGCATGCGCAGGTTTTCCAGCGGAATATCGCCGACATCGAGTGTGACGGTGCCGGACTCGATCTTCGAGAGATCGAGAATGTCGTTGATCAGCGACAGCAGGTCGGATCCGGCGGCATGGATGGTGCGGCAGAATTCCGTCTGCTTGTCCGTCAGGTTGCCGTCCGGATTGTCGGAAAGCAGCTTGCTGAGGATCAACAGACTGTTCAGCGGAGTGCGCAGTTCGTGCGACATGTTGGCCAGGAATTCCGACTTGTATTTCGACGTCAGGGCCAGCTGCTCGGCCTTTTCTTCCACCGCGCTGCGGGCCATTTCGATTTCGATATTCTTGGCTTCGACCTGCTTCTTTTCATTGGACAGAAGGATGGCCTTTTCCTGCAGTTCCTCGTTGGTGCGCCGCAGTTCGTCCTGCTGGCTTTTCAGCAGCTCCTCCGACTCGCGCAGCGACTTGGCCTGCAGTTCCAGGCGGTCGTTGGTGGTCTTCAACTCTTCCTGCTGGCTCTGCAGTTCGCGGGTCAGCAGCTGCGACTGCTGCAGCAGGCCTTCGGTGCGCATGGTGGCGGCGATCGTGTTCAGCACGATACCGATACTTTCCATCAGCTGGTCGAGGAAGAGCTGGTGGGTGTCGCTGAAGCCGCTGAAGCTGGCCAGTTCGATGACGGCATTGACGTCGCCTTCGAATAGAACCGGCAGGACCAGGATATTGGCCGGCTGGGCCTCCCCTAAAGCCGAACCGATGCGCAGATACTGGTCGGGTGTGTTGGTCAGCAGCACGCGACGCTTGTCGGCGGCGCACTGGCCGATCAGGCCTTCGCGCAGGCGGACGCGTGATTCCAGCACGCCTTCCTTTTCGGCAGCGTAGGACGCCACCAGGTCGAGAACAACAGTGTCCTCCTGGCGGTTGGTGACGTAGAAGACGGCGTATTGCGCATTCACCAGTGGCGCTAGTTCCGACAGGATCAGGTTGGTGACAGTGTTCAGATCGCGCTCGCCCTGCAGCATGCGCGAGAAGCGGGCGAGATTGGTCTTCAGCCAGTCCTGCTCGGTATTCTTGAGCGTCGTATCCTTAAGGTTACGAATCATCTCGTTGATGTTGTCCTTCAGGACCGCGACTTCGCCGAGCGCTTCCACGGTGATCGACCGCGTCAGGTCACCCTTGGTCACGGCGGTGGCGACTTCGGCGATGGCGCGCACCTGGGTGGTCAGGTTGGCGGCGAGCTGATTGACGTTGTCGGTCAAGTCGCGCCACAGGCCGGCGGCGCCGGGCACCTTGGCCTGGCCGCCGAGTTTGCCGTCGATGCCCACTTCGCGGGCCACGTTGGTCACCTGATCGGCGAAGGTGGCCAGCGTTTCGATCATGAAGTTGATGGTATTGGCCAGCGCGGCAATTTCGCCCTTGGTTTCCACCTCCAGCTTGCGGGTCAGGTTGCCCTGCGCCACCGCCGTCACGACCTCGGCGATACCGCGCACCTGACCGGTCAGGTTGGCGGCCATCATGTTGACGTTGTCGGTGAGGTCCTTCCAGGTGCCGTCGACGCCTTCCACGCGCGCCTGGCCGCCGAGCTTGCCCTCGGTGCCGACTTCGCGGGCCACACGGGTCACTTCCGAGGCGAAGGAGTTGAGCTGATCCACCATGGTGTTGATGGTGTTCTTCAGTTGCAGAATCTCACCCTTCACGTCCACGGTGATCTTCTTGGACAAGTCGCCGGTGGCGACCGCGGTGGTCACCTCGGCGATGTTGCGAACCTGACCAGTCAAGTTCGCAGCCATCAAGTTGACGTTGTCGGTGAGGTCCTTCCAGGTGCCGGCGACGCCTTCCACGCGCGCCTGGCCGCCAAGATTGCCTTCGGTGCCGACTTCGCGGGCCACGCGGGTCACTTCGGAGGCGAAGGAGTTGAGCTGGTCCACCATGGTGTTGATGGTGTTCTTCAGTTCCAGAATCTCGCCCTTCACGTCCACGGTGATTTTCTTGGATAGATCGCCGTTCGCCACGGCGGTGGTCACATCCGCGATGTTGCGCACCTGGCCGGTCAGATTGGCGGCCATCAAGTTGACGTTGTCGGTGAGGTCCTTCCAGGTGCCGCCGACGCCCTTCACCTTGGCCTGGCCGCCCAGCTTGCCCTCGGTGCCGACTTCGCGGGCCACGCGGGTCACTTCGGAGGCGAAGGAGTTGAGCTGATCCACCATGGTGTTGATGGTGTCTTTCAGCTGCAGGATTTCGCCCTTCACGTCCACGGTGATCTTTTTCGACAGGTCGCCCTTCGCCACGGCGGTGGTCACTTCGGCGATGTTACGCACCTGGCCTGTCAGGTTGGTGGCCATGGCGTTGACGTTGTCGGTGAGATCCTTCCAGGTGCCGGCGACGCCTTCCACCTTGGCCTGGCCGCCGAGCTTGCCCTCGGTGCCGACTTCGCGCGCCACACGGGTCACTTCGGATGCGAAGGAGTTGAGCTGGTCCACCATGGTGTTGATGGTATCTTTCAGCTGCAGAATCTCGCCTTTCACGTCCACGGTGATCTTTTTCGACAGATTGCCCTGCGCCACGGCGGTGGTCACTTCGGCGATGTTACGCACCTGGCCGGTCAGGTTGGTGGCCATGGCGTTGACGTTGTCGGTGAGGTCCTTCCAGGTGCCGCCCACACCTTCCACGCGGGCCTGACCGCCGAGCTTGCCCTCGGTGCCGACTTCGCGCGCCACGCGGGTCACTTCGGATGCGAAGGAGTTGAGCTGGTCCACCATGGTGTTGATGGTGTTCTTGAGCTCCAGAATCTCGCCCTTCACGTCCACGGTGATCTTCTTGGAGAGATTGCCGGTGGCGACCGCTGTGGTCACTTCGGCGATGTTACGCACCTGGCCTGTCAGGTTGGTGGCCATGGCGTTGACGTTGTCGGTGAGGTCCTTCCAGGTGCCGGCAACGCCTTCCACGCGAGCCTGACCACCGAGCTTGCCCTCGGTGCCGACTTCGCGGGCCACGCGGGTCACTTCGGATGCGAACGAGCCGAGCTGATCCACCATGGTGTTGATGGTGTTCTTGAGCTGCAGGATTTCGCCCTTCACGTCCACGGTGATTTTCTTGGACAGGTCGCCCTTCGCCACGGCGGTGGTCACTTCGGCGATGTTACGCACCTGGCCGGTCAGGTTGGTGGCCATGGCGTTGACGTTGTCGGTGAG
>NZ_JBXAQT010000001.1:2386947-3539689 GCF_058807515.1 Ferrovibrio sp. GW821-FHT12B10
ACGGTGATTTTCTTGGACAGGTCGCCCTTCGCCACGGCGGTGGTCACTTCGGCGATGTTACGCACCTGGCCGGTCAGATTGGCGGCCATCAGGTTGACGTTGTCGGTGAGGTCCTTCCAGGTGCCGGCGACGCCGCGCACGCGAGCCTGACCGCCGAGCTTGCCTTCCGTACCGACTTCACGGGCCACGCGGGTCACTTCGGATGCGAACGAGCCGAGCTGGCCCATCATGGTGTTCACCGTGCGGCCGATGCGCAGGAATTCACCGCGCAAGGGGCGGCCGTCGATTTCCAGTTGCATGGTCTGTGACAGGTCACCACGCGCCACACCGCCGATCACACGTGCTACTTCGACGGTCGGCTGCACCAGATCACCGATCAGTGTGTTCACGGAGGACACGCAGGAATGCCAGCCGCCGGTGGCGCCAGGCAGATCGCCGCGCTGACTGATCTTGCCATCCTTGCCGACCACGGTGCCAAGCCGTTCGAACTCACTGGCCATCATCGAGTTCATCTGCACGACATCATTGAAGGCAGCGGCGATCTCGCCGTCGATCCCGGTCAGATCCTCGGCCAGCCGGACCGAGAAGTCGCCGCGCCGGAAAGCACGCAGGGCGCCGAGCAGTTCGCGGGATTGCAGAGTGGAGATGGTTGCTACCTGAGCCATGGTCATGTCATCCGGGTGGGAACTGGATTGTCAAAAGGGGAAAATCGGTTGATGTCGGCGGGCAAAAAGCGGATGGTGGCGGCCTGAAGCGCGGGGCCATGAGGCCAGCGCGAGAAGGCAAGCGCGATGTCACCTGCTAAAATTCTGTTCGTCGAGGACGAGATGCTGTTGCGCATGGCGATCGTCCCAGACCTCGAAGAGGCCGGGTATCTGGTTGAGGAAGCGTCGAACGGGAAGCAGGCGCTGGAGTTGTTCCGCGCGCGGCCGGGCGACTTCGCCTGCGCTATCGTCGATATCGGATTGCCGGATGTGAAGGGCGATACGCTGGTCGCCGCCTTCCGCGAACTGGTGCCGAATTTCCGTTTCATCCTGGCCACGGGGTACGGCGGCGCCGATCTGCAGAAAGCCTTCGGCAGCGATCCGGCTGTGCGGGTGATGGGAAAGCCGTATTTCGTTGAAGAACTGGTCGCGGCCCTGGCTGGACTCGGACTCGCGGCCGGCGTTAATGGCCGGCCGGATGCGACGGCTGCATCGAGATAAGAGGGCTGGGAAGAATCGCTGTGGCCTGCTGCCTCGCCATGCGATGCGCAGCCTGTCGGCATAGTTTCTGCGGCCGGATATGACATCCAACCCGATCCCCCAATCCCACGTTAAAGCCCCAAACGAGGCGGAGCGGGAAGGGTTCCCGGAAAACCGCATAAAAATGCCAAATTGCGGATTCCCGCCTGAATCCGCCCGCGCAGCGACCAGACAGGGTTGTGCGGCGCAATCAAAGATTACATTGGAAGCGGCATTGTTCCCGTGATTACAGGCGCTTAGGCCGTAGGCAGAGCATCCCGCAGCACACGTTTGAGCAGCTTCCCGTTGGCGTTCCTCGGCAGGGGTTCGTCCAGCAGGGTGAAGGTCTCGGGCACCTTGTAGTCGGCGAGACGGCTGGCGCAGAAATCCTTCAACTGGGCATCGGTCAGCGCCGGGTCCTTGCGGGCGACGAAGGCATGCACGCGTTCGCCCAGCACCGGGCAGGGCCTGGCGATGATGGCACTTTCCAGCACGCCGGGATGGTGGCTCAGCACATTCTCGACCTCGACGGAAAACACCTTGTAGCCGCCGCGGTTGATCATGTCCTTCACGCGGTCGAAGACACGCACGAAGCCATCGGCATCGATCGAGCCGATATCGCCTGAATGCCAGAAGCCGGCAGTGAAGTTCTGCTTTGTCGCTTCCGGGTTCTCCCAGTAGCCCGGCACCACCATGGGCCCGCGAATCCAGATTTCGCCGGTCTCGCCGGCAGGCACCGCGCGGCCTTCGGCATCCACCACGATCACCTCGGCGCAGGGCGCTTCGAGGCCGACGCTGTCTGAATGGTCCGCACTCATCGCTGGCGGCATGATGGTGGTGGGCGAGGTGGTCTCGGTGGCGCCGTAAGCGTTCATCAGGCCGAGCTGCGGCAGCTTCTGCGCCAGAGCCGCGATGGTGGCCTGTGGCATCGGCGCGCCGCCATAGCCGCCGACGCGCCAGCTCGACAGATCGTGCTGGTCGAAGTCGGGTTGCAGCAGGCAAAGATTGTACATCGTCGGCACCATGATGGTGTGGGTCAGTTTTTCTTTTGCAGCGAGTGGCAGGAAGTCGCGTGCCTTGAATTCCGACACCATGATCACTGCGCCACCGCCCTGCCAGGCCGTCACGATGATCGCAATCAGTCCGGTGACATGACTGGCCGGTACTGCCAGCAGCGAGCGGTCGGTCGGTGTGAGCGCCATGCAATACTGAAAATGCAGCGCCGAATGCACCACGTTTATATGGGCCAGCATGGCGCCTTTCGGCCGCCCGGTGGTGCCTGAGGTGTAAAGGATGACAGCGGTGTCTTCCTCAGCAGGCGAGGGCATGTCTGAGGCCTTGCCATGTTGGCGCAGCGTCTCGAAAGACTGTGAGCCCTGTGCCGCGCCGCCGACGGCATAGCGTTGCCGCAGCTTGGGGAGCTCTGCTGCCGTGGGCAGGCGGTCGGCCAGATCGGCCTCATGCACCAGTACTGACGCGCCGGCATGATCAAGAATGTAGGCGATTTCCGGCGTCTGGAGTCGCGTGCCGAGCGGCACGCAGATCGCGCCGAGCTGCAGCGTGGCCAGTAAGGTCGTGACGAATTCCACGCGATTGCCCAGCAACATGCCGACGCGGTCGCCGGGCCGGATGCCGGCCTTGGCTAAACCTGCGGCAACGATCCGCGATTCGTCTGCGAGCTGGCGGTAGGTCAGCCGGATATCGCCGGCCACCAGCGCCTCGTTATCAGGATACTGCTGCACTGTACGGGCGAAGATATCGTAGCTATGAGCGGCGCGGTCGACGAAACAGCGCGTCACGCGGTCGCCGAAATGCGCTTCGTTGCGAATGGCAATGGAGGGGGCAAGCTGCCAGGCCATGTTTAAGCTGCCTTATGTGCCGCTGCGTTGGCGCCGCGCTCGATGACATATTCGCGGTCGAACAGCGATTGCGTGTGGTTGAGCTCAGACTGGGCGATCAGCACGGAGAGGTCCGTGCCGCGCAGGCCGGCGATCACATCCGACAGCCGTTCCGATAGCGCCGGAGCCACACCCTCGAAAGGTTCGTCCAGCAGCAGCAGCTTCGTGCCAACGGTCAAGGCGCGGGCCAGCGCCACCAGTTTTTGCTGGCCGCCGCTGAGCAGCAGGGCGCGGCGGTCTTTCATCTCGGCCAGTTCGGGCAGCACGCCGTATACGAAATCCAGTCGTTCGGCTTTCTTCAGCGTCTTCGAAACCCAGACCGGCAGGAGGATATTCTCCTCCACGGTGAGATCGGGGATCAGCCGGCGGTCTTCCGGCATATAGCCGATGCCCAGCGCGGCGCGGGCATGGCGCTCCTGCTTCTTCAGGCTGGCGCCATTGAACCGGATATCGCCGCCATCGACGGGAAGGTGCCCCATGATGCTGCGCAGCAGGGTGGTCTTGCCGGCGCCGTTGCGGCCGATCAGGCCGATCATCTGGCTGGCCGCCATGTCGAGTGAAAAACCGCGCAACACGCCGATGGCTTGGATCGAAACCTGCAGGTTTTCAATCGAAAGAAGCGGGGATTGGGTCATTTTGCATTCCCCGTCACATAGCGGCGTACATCGGGATCGACCAGGACCTCGGCCGGCACACCATCGGCGATGATGCGGCCGCTGTAGAAGGCGACCACGCGGCTGGCATAGGCCGAGACGATGTCCATGTCGTGCTCCACGAACAGCGTTGTCAGTTGGTTGCCGTCCATGGCGCGCAGTACCGTGTCCATCATACTGAATTTCTCATCCACACTGACGCCGCTGGTCGGTTCGTCCAGCAGGATCAGGCGGGGATCGCGGCAGAGCGCCATGGCGATATCCAGCAGCTTGCGCACGCCGCCGGGCAGTTCGGATACCGGCCGTTCGGCATGGCCGGCGAGGCCGAAGCGCTCCAGCATATTGATGGCCTCGTCGCAGAGGTAGGCATCGTAAGCGCCGCGCCAGAAGGACAGCGCGCCTTTTCGCGCCACGGTCAGTGCCACCAGGATATTCTCGGCGGCGCTGAGTTCGAGGCAGAGCTGTGGAATCTGGAACGAGCGGCAGACGCCGCGCTGGGCGATCTGGCGCGGGCCGAGGCCGGTGATCTCCTGGCCGTCCAGCTTGATGCTGCCACTGCTGGGCTTGATATAGCCGGTGACCATGTTGACGAAGGTGGTCTTGCCGGCGCCATTGCTGCCGATCAGGCAGACGCGCTGCCCGGCGGGTATGGCCAGAGACAGATTTTCGGCCGCCACCAGCGCACCGAAGGTCTTACCGAGGTTTTCGGCCTGCAGAACATACTGGCTCATTCCGCGGCCTCCGTGGCATTGCGGCGGGCCGCCGCCTGCGCCTTCTCGGCAGCCCGGTGCGGCAGCCGTTCTGGTCGGGCCCAGAGCGAACCGACACCCTTGGGCAGGAACAGGATGATCAGCAAGAGGAAGAGACCGAGCGCCAGTTGCCAGGTGTCGGGGAAATATTTGTTGGAAAAGGATCGCACCAGTTCCAGCAGCAGCGAGGCGAGGAACACCGCCGGTGCGCTGGCATGGCCGGCGAGGATCGCCATGAAGACGAATTCGCCCGAGGTGGTCCAGTAGGAGAAGTTCGGGTCGATATGGCCGAGCGCGATCACAGTCAGCGCGCCACCGGTGCCGCCGAGCGCCGCCGCGATGATGAAGTTGACCGCCATGGCACTGCGCACCGAGGTGCCGAGATATTCCACCCGCAATTCGTTGTCACGGATCGCCAGCGACAGCAGCCCGCGGCTCGAGCGGCAGTAGATGGTGACCAGGAAGGTCAGGATGGTGGCCACGGTGGCGCTGAGCGCGAAGAAGATGTAGTCGGCATTGGTCTCGTTGACCGTCAGGCCGAGCAAACTGGGGCGGGGCAGGTTGAAGCCATCCGACCCGCCGACACTGGAGGATTTGACCAGCACGCCATAGAGCACCATCGACAGTGCCAGCGTCAGCATGGCGAAGAAGATGCTGCGATAGCGCGCCAGCAGCGGTCCGGCGATGGCGCCGGCCAGCGCCGAGACCAGGCTCCCCAGCACGACCAAGGCCAGCGCATCGGTGACGCCGTAGCGCGTATAGGCCAGTCCGGCGACATAGCCGCCGATGGCAAAGACCAGGCCCTGGCCGAAGGAGACCACGCCGCCGCGCATCATCACGATCAGGCCCAGGCCGACTACGCCATGGCTGGCAGCCATGGTGAGCAGGAACAGCAGCCAGTTGGGCAGCACGATGCCGGCCAGCAGAAGAACCGCCAGTCCGGCGGCATACAGAAGAGTGGATTGCAGGGTGCGCGACATGGGTTCAGATCCTGCGGGCGACAACACGTTGGAACAGGCCTTCGGGGCGGAAGATCAGCACGGCGGCCATCACCATGTAGATGCTGAACAGTTCGGCGGCCGGCCACATATGCACGGCGGCCGAACGGGCGAGGCCGACGATCAGCGCGCCGATGGCGGCGCCGCCGATGCTGCCCAGGCCGCCGATGATGACCACGGCGAAGCTGACGATGATGACGCCGACGCTGATGCCCGGCTGCACCGAGATCATCGGCGCGGTGAAGGCGCCGCCGAGCGCTGCGAGGAAGACACCGAAGCTGAAGGCTCCGAGATAGACCCGGCTGATGTTGATGCCCATGCTGGCGGCAATTTCATCGTTGTGGATGACGGCCAGCACGATCTTGCCCAGCACGGTGCGGTTCAGGCCGTACCAGACGCCGATGCCGCAGATCAGCGCGACCGCCACGATGGCGAGGTCGTAGCCGACATAGAAAAGGCTGCCGAGGCTGACATCGCCAAACAGGCTGTAGGGCTCGGTGACGTAATAGGGGTTGACGCCCCAGATCAGCTTGGCGACGTCCTCCAGGATCAGGAACAGCGCATAGGTGACCAGCACCAGCAGCACCTCGTCACGGCCATAGAAGCGGCGCAGCAGCAGGCGCTCGAGCAGCGGCCCGACGATGATGGCGACCGCCACGGCGGCCAGCAGCAGCGCGACCAGCGAAAAGGCCGGCGCGTATTTCTGCGCAGCAAACAGCCCCACGATGCTGGCGGCGGCGTAGGCGCCGATGGCGTAGAAGCTGCCATGGGCGATGTTGAGAATTTTCAGTACGCCGAAAATCAGCGTCAGGCCGAGGGCGACGATGAACAGCCATGAGGCATAGATCGCACCGTCGATCACGATGGTAAGCAGCAGGTCCATGGAACGTCCTGTCGGTCGATGACGGCCGGCAGCGGGTTGAACCGCTGCCGGCCTGCACCGGTTGGGTTAGGTCAGTTGCACTTGGCGCCCTGCATGCCGCCCTTGAGCCAGTCCTGGCCCTTCACGCCGGGCGGCGGATTGACGCATTCGGCCGGGAAGCGCTGGATGTCGACCAGTTCCATCGACTTGGTCGAAGCATTCCACTTGGTCTTGCCGATGGCGATGTCCTGGATCGCCTGATGGCCATTGCCATTCGCCATGCGGATGCGGCCGCCGGGCGAGTCCCATTCATGGTTGGTGAGCGCGGCGGCGATTTCCTCGGTGGTCGGCTTCTTGCCGCCATTCTTGTCCATCGCCTTCTCGATGGCGCTCTTCACGCCAAGGATCGACTGCACCATGCGATAGGGCGCCTGCACCGGATAGACCTTGTATTCGGCCTGATAGATCTTCCAGAACCAGTCGTTCAGCGCCGATTTCGGCGCCATCAGGCCATAGGCGCCGCGGGCGCCGATGATTGCGCCTTCCGGCATCTTGTCGCCCAGCGGCGGGATGGCGTGATCGGCCGCAGAAAGCACCACGGTCGCCTTCTTGAACAGGCCGCGCGGCGCGCTCTGCAGGATGAAGGCCTGCAGGTCACCGCCCCAGAGCGAGGAATGCACGACATTCGAGGTCGTGCGCATCAGCGCCGAGACCTCGGTGCCATACTGGCCGGCGCCGAAAGCCGGCAGCAAATCGGCCTCCATCTTGGCGTCAGGATAGATGGTCGCCAGTGCACCGATAAAATCGGAACGCGAATCATGGCCCCAGGCGTAGTCCTGGTTGATCAGGCTGAACTTGTCGATCTTGGCGTTGCTGTTCTTCAGGTAGCGGGCCAGCGCCACGTTATCCATGGTGCCGGTGGCGGCCGTGCGGAACACGTATTCGTATTTCGCATCCTCGAAGATGCGCGGCGTGCCGCAATCGTAGAGCACCAGCAGGCGCTTCAATTCCTCGGCCGCCGGCGCGACGGCCAGGCAGTCGCCCGAGCCGACATAGCCGATCACCAGGTCGACATTGTCGCGCTGATAGAGGTTGCGCAACTCCTGCACTTGCTTGGTGGCGCCGCCATTCTCGTCGATGACAACAGGTTCGATCTTCAGGCCGCCGAAGCCGACCTTGTTATACGGCGCCGGAGCCGCGCCTTTGTTGAGCTCATCGATCAGCACCTTGCCGCCGTTCCAGGCCGGCACGCCAAAGCTTTCGGCGGCCTGGCCGGACAGGAAGGTGACAATGCCGATCTTGAAGGTCTGCTGCGCCTGCGCGGCACCGGCGGCAAACAGTCCGGCGGCCAGTATGGCGCCGGCGGTCATTACGCGTCTGGACGTACCCTTGGTCATGATGGTTTCCTCCTGATTGGATTTTATTGTTCTGACAAAGGCAATATGTGGCGACGACTGCTACTGCGTGGGCGCCTCCCCGCTACGCGCATGCTCCGTCCATGCAACAGGAGCATCCATGTCCAGTCCGGCCAGCTCGTAGCCGCGACGGAAGTCGATCATCTGCTTGTGCATCCACAGCTCGGCCTCGTCGGCGTCATGGCGGCGGATGGCTTCCAGAATCTTGCGGTGGCCCACCACATTGCGGTGCCCGGCCTGGGGTAGGTAGGGCAGCAGGGCGTTCAGTGTCGGGTAGAACAGCAGACCGACGGCTTCGCGCGACAGCTCCAACACGCGGTTGCCGGAAATCCGCGCCACCATGGCGTGGAATTCGGTGTCGAGCTGTGTGAAGGGCTGGTTGGCGGCGACAGCGTTTTCCGTCGCGACCACATTCTCTTCCAGAGCCGCGATATCGGTTTCATTCGCCATGGTGGCGGCATATCGGGCCGCTTTCGGCTCCAGCAGCACGGCAACGTCCCATAATTCGCGGAAGCTCACGCGCTGCAGCGCCAAGGCGCGGGAGGCGCGCGGCGCAAGGTCGTTATAACCCGGGAGTGAGACAAAGAGCCGCCGTCCGGCGGCGCGCTGCAGATAGCCTTCCTGCTCGAGCTGGCGGATGCCTTCGCGCACGGTGGCGCGGTTGATGCCGAACTGCGCGGCGAGGTCGGGTTCGCTGGGCAGACGGTCGCCGGGCCGCAGCCGGCCCTCGAGAATATGCTGCTCGATGGTGCGCGAGACCATTTTGTAGGCCGGCATAATGTCCAGCTTGGTGAAAGTCACACTCTGCCTGCCCAATTGTCCAACAACCGAACGATGGGTGTTGGAGGCAAAGCGAGTCAAGCGGAGTCATGCGTGCTGCATTGCGAGACTCTACTCGCAACTGCACTGTGGATAACTGCTGCGCGCATGATGCAGATAATATGGCGCGGCTGAAGGGAAACGCCGTTACTTCGACCTCAGATGCCGCGGATCATGCCGCCATCGACGCGCAGCTTGGTGCCAGTGATATAGCTGGCGCGTGCGCTGGCTATGAAGGCAACGGCATCGGCGAATTCCTCTGGTCGGCCATAACGGCCCGCCGGAATCGTCGCCTGTGAAGCTTTGGCGATGTCGTCACGGCTTTTGCCCTGTCGCGTCGCCGCAGCCTGATCGAGCTGATCGACGCGGTCGGTATGGATGCGGCCGGGCAGCACCATGTTGACGGTGACGCCTTTGGCGGCCACTTCGGCTGCCAGTGTCTTCGACCAGCCCAGAATGGCCATGCGCAGGCCATTGGACAGCGCCAGATTGGCGATCGGCTGCTCGATGCCCGACGATGCGATGGTGATGACGCGGCCCCAGCCGCGCTCCAGCATGACTGGCAGCAGCCTGCCGGTCAGGTGGAAGATATGGCCGGCCATTGCGGCGAACTGTGTTTGCCACAGTTCAAGCGGTATATCAGCCGCAGCACCCGGCGGCGGTCCACCGCTGTTGTTGACCAGGATGTCGACGCCGCCGTTCTTGAGCATGGCATCGGCCAGTGCGTCGACCGACGTACGGTCACCAAGATCGAGCGGGTGCGCACTCAGGCGCGCAGCCACATCCGGCGTTTCCCTGGCGATCCAGGCTTTGGTGTCGTCGATGCTGCGCGCAGCCGCCACGACAGTAGCGCCTTCGCGGGCGAGGCAGCGGGCAACGGCGCCACCGAGGCCCCTGCTGGCGCCCAGCACCAGGGCGCGCTTGCCGGTGAGTCCCAGATCCATCAGCCGATCTCCTTCAGACGCTTGTCCTGGCGCGCGATCATGCCCTCGATCTCAGCGACCTCAACAGGGCTCAGCTTCGGGCCGGGTTTGCGCAGGCTCGCCGAGGCAATCACGCCGCGCTTCTGAAGCACATATTTACGGATCGCCAGCCCGGGCCCGGGCTGCTGCTCGTAGCGGGCGAGCGGCAGATAGGCGTCGAAGATGTCGCGGGCGCGACCGGGCTTGCCCTCCTGATAGGCTTTGACCACCTGGACCATCATTTCCGGGAAGGCGAAGCCGGTCATGGCGCCATCGGCGCCGCGCTCCATCTCCTCGGGCAGGAACAGGCCACCATTGCCGACCAGGATGCTCACCCGGCGCAAGTCCTTCATGGCGCGCAGCGCGCTCAGCTTGGCCAGGCCCGGCCAGTCTTCATGCTTCAGCATGACGCAGGAGGGCAGCGCCTTGATGATGCGGGCGATTACCGCCGGCGCCATATGCACGTTGGTTGTCTGTGGAAAGTCCTGCACCACGAAGGGCACGGCGCTGCCGATGGCTTCCACGGCATTCTCGTAATAGGTGACGATCTGGTCGTCGGTCTTGAGCATGCCGGGCGGCGCGATCATCACGCCGGCAGCGCCGTCGTCCATCACGGCCTTGGTCAGCTCGGCCATGGAGGCGAAGCCGGGGCTGGAGGCGCCCACCACCACCGGCACCTTCCCGTTCAGGCGCTTGAGCACGCGCTGCACGAAACTGCGTGATTCAGCCAATGTCAGCTTGGGGGCTTCGCCCATCATGCCGAGCAGGGTGAAACCGGTGACGCCCTGGTCCATGTAGAAATCGACCATGCGGTCGGTGCTATCCAGGTCGAGCGCCCCGTTGTCGGTGAAAGGGGTGACCGAGATGATGTAGACGCCCTTGGCGGTTTCGTCGAGTTTAGCCATTGAGAGACCTCATAAGCAGCGAGCGGTTATGATTGGAGCAGTTTGCCCGGATTGAGAATGCGGTTGCTGTCGAACAGGGATTTCAAGTCGTGCATCATCTGCATGGCCACGGCGGGCTTGTAGCGCGGCAGCTCGTCGCGACGCAGCTGGCCGACGCCATGTTCGGCACTGATGCTGCCGCGATAGCGGTTGACCAGATCATGCACCACCGCGTTCAGCCGCCCGGTGAGGGCATAGAAAGCGTCATCCGTCATATGGGCGGCGCGCTGCAGGTTGTAATGCAGGTTGCCGTCGCCCAGATGGCCGAAGACCAGGAAGCTGAGGCCGGGGATGGCGGCCTCGATGGCGGCTTCGCAGTCGCGCATGAAGGCCGTGAGCTGGCCGATGGGGAGGGCAATGTCATGCTTGATGGTCTTGCCAGCACGGACCTGTGCCTCCGAGATGCCTTCACGCAGGCGCCACAGCGCCTTGGCCTGTTCGCCGCTCTGGGCGATCACGGCATCGTCGGCCTCCTGTGCGGCGATGGCATCGGCCAGGATGCTCTCCAGCAGAGTGGCCATGTCGGCATCCGTGTCGGTATCGCTGAGCTCGGCCAGCACGATGGCCGGCGGGAGCGGGGCAAAGGGCGCTACGGTGCCGGCCACGTGCCGCAGCACCAGTTCCAGGCAATTGCGGGTCATGAACTCGAAGGCGGTGAGGCGGTCGCCGGCGCGGCCATGCAGGCGCGACAATAGCTTCAGCGCCGCATCCTGATCGGGGAGCGCGACCATGGCGGTGGTGCGCACGACTGGGGCGGCATGCAGCTTCAGCACGGCGGCCGTGATCACGCCCAGCGTGCCTTCAGATCCGATGAACAGGTCGCGCAGGTCGTAGCCGGTATTATCCTTGCGCAATGCCCGCAGGCCGTCCCAGATGCGGCCATCGGCCAGCACGACCTCCAGGCCCAGCGCCAGTTCACGGGTGTTGCCATAGCGCAGCACGGCGATGCCGCCGGCATTGGTGGCCAGGTTGCCGCCTATGGTGCAGCTCCCCTCGGCGCCCAGGCTCAAGGGGAAGAAACGCCCGGCCTCGCGTGCCGCTGCCTGGACGGTGGCGAGGATGCAGCCGGCCTCGACAGTGATCGTGTTGCCGACGGGATCGATCTCGCGGATCGCATTCAGGCGGCCGAGGCTGAGGATCACCTGCCGGCCGCTGTCATCGGGTGTGGCGCCGCCGGCCATGCCGGTATTGCCGCCTTGCGGGATCACGGAGACGCGCGCCTCGTTGCAGCAGCGCAGCACGGCGGCGACTTCCGCCGTATTGGCCGGCCGTACCACGGCCAGCGCGCGGCCACGATATTTCTTCATCCAGTCGACCACATAGGCTTCCTGGGTCGAGGCTTCGGTCAGCACATGGGGCGCACCGACAATGCCGGCCAGCTGGTCGAGCAAAGCCGTGCCGCTCATTTGCGCTTCGCCTGCCATTCGGCCACGCTCATGCGCGGAATCTCGAACCGGTCGCGGGTGCGGGTGTACCAGCCAGCGCCATGCATGCGGCCGACCAGGTCGAGGGCGTCGGCATCGACATGCAGCTTGTCGTCGATGGCGGCGTCGGCGATGTGCAGATGCAGGATCTCGCCGGTCACCAGGCTGCGATTAAAAGGCAAGGCCTGGGTACTGAAGAGCCGGCATTCGAAACTGACGGGCGATTCCGCGATGCCTGGCGTCGCGATCTGCTTCGATGCCCGCGGGGTGAAGCCGGCGGCCTCGAACTCGCTCATGCCTTCGGGGAAATCGATGGCGGTGGCGACCATGGCTTCGGCAATCGCATGGCTGACCAGGTTCACCACGAATTCGCCGCGTTCGATAATGTTGCGCGCCGTATCCTTGTGCGGCTTGCCGTCTTCGCGCTTGCTGCCTTCGATGCCGATCACCAGCAGCGGCGGTGCATTGCTGAACACGTTGAAGAAACTGAACGGCGCGGCATTGGTGCCGCCATCGGCATTCAGAGTCGAGACCAGCGCGATCGGGCGCGGCATCACCGTGCTGACCAGCAGCTTGTAGATGCGGTCGGGCGAGAGGTCGGCGGCGGCGATATCCATGCCGGTTACCAGCCCAGGCGCACGCGGCCCAGCGCCATTGTGGCAGCGGCCTGGGTCGGCTCGATCACCGGGAGGCCAAGCGCATCCTGCAACGGTTCGCGGAACACCGCCATGCCGGCGCAGCCCATGACAATGGTGTTGGCCTGCCGTTCGTCGCGGAGGCGTTTGCCGGTTTCGATCATGCGCTTCAGCGTGCGGTCGCGCTCGGCCAGTTCGGCCACGGTCAGGCCGATGGCAAGTTCACCGGCGAGCCGGTCGGTCACGCCCATGGCGCCCCACAGCCGCAGGTGACGCGGGATCGAACCGTCGAGGATGGCGATGACGCCAAAGCTGTGCCCCATGGTCAGCGCGGTCAGCACGCCGCATTCGGCGATACCCAGCACCGGCTTCTTCACGGCTTCACGCACCACATGCAGACCGGGATCGCTGAAGCAGGCGATGACGAAGGCGCTGGCTTCGGCTTCCAGCGATTGTGCGAGTTTCGCCAACGGCAGGGTGACAGATTCGACGTCGCGCTGGGTCTGGATGCCGGGCGGGCCTTCTTTCAGCGTCAGGGTGCGGATGGCTGGGCCGCCAGCAATGCGCAGCGGCTCCATCGCCGCATCGATACCGGCGGTGACTGTTTCGTTCGAGTTCGGATTGATGACGATGATGCTGGATGTCATGGCCTTGCCCCGCAGAAGTCGGAAGACAGTCTATGCCGGTCTGCGGCTCCTGTGGGTGGCATGGTCCTTGCGTATTTGTCGGCTGCCCTTAACGCGATGTTATGGGCGGGGCTGATTTTGGTGCATCATGCGATGACCATAAGAAAAATCGGGCCGGGGAGGCCGCCATGTCCTTGAATCTTCGACAGATCGAAGTGTTTCGCGCCGTGATGAGCACAGGCTCGATCAGCGGGGCCTCGAAAGTCCTGCATGTCTCGCAGCCAGCCGTCAGCCGCCTGCTGTCTTATACCGAGACGCGGGTGGGTTTTCCGCTGTTCGAGCGGATCAAGGGCCGGCTTTATGCAACCCCTGAGGCGAAACGCCTGTTCCGCGAGGTCGATCATGTCTACCACGGCGTGCAGCGGGTCAACGAAGTCGCGCATTCCCTGGCTGAACGGCGCCAGGGCGTGCTGCACATCGTGTCGAGCCCAAGTATCGGCCATGTGCTGATTCCACAGGCAATCGCCACGCTCTGCGGGCAATACACCGATGCCAAGGTCACCTTCAATTTCCTCAATTATGCGCCGCTGCAGGACCGCCTGCTGAACCACCAGGCCGATATCGGCGTGATCAGCACGCCGATCGATCATCCCAATCTGGAGACCAAGGCGCTGGGCCAGAGCCGGGTCTGCTGCGTCTGCCCCGAGAACCATCCGCTGGCGCAGAAAACCGAGCTGACTTTGGCTGATCTGCAGGTCTATCCGCTGATCGGCTACGATCCGGAGACGCCCTATGGTCGCATGGTGGCGCAGATGTTCCATCGCGCCGGACTGCCGCTCAAGGTCACCATCGAAGTCGGTTCGCCGCAAAGCGCCTGTGCGCTGGCGACAGCGGGCGCCGGCGTGGCGCTGGTGGACGAATTCTCGCTGCACAACTGGCCAAACGGTCATCTGGTGTCGCGGCCGGTGACGGATGCGCCGGTACTGATGGCCAACTTGGCATTCCTGCGGTTCGAACCGATGTCGCAACTTGCGCAGACCTTCGTGAAAATCCTGCGCAAGCTGATGGCTGTGAACGGCTTTTCCCTGCAGGACGAGGTACCGGAAGGAACGCTGCGGCATTGACGGCTGAACGCCAGTCGCGCCCCTTAACATCGTGTTAAGGGCGGATGACAAACCGGCATGCGACATTCTGGTGCTGCATTGCGAGAATTTCCCCGCCGACAGGCACTGAGTGCTGTTTTGTCCAGCTTTTAAGTGGGGCGCATGGGCGATTTCGATCTGGTGGTGCGCAACGGCCGCGTCGCCACCGCAAGCGACGTATTCGAAGCCGATGTTGCAGTGCGCGACGGCATCATCGCCGCCGTGGGAAAACGCCTCGGTCCGGGCAAGCGCGAGATTGATGCCGGTGGTCGCTGGGTTCTGCCCGGCGGCATCGACAGCCACTGCCATGTCGAGCAGCTGTCGGGCATGGGCGTCATGTGCGCCGACGATTTCTATTCGGCCACGGTCTCGGCCGCTTTCGGCGGCACCACCACCATCATTCCATTCGCCGCGCAGCATCGCGACATGAAGATTCCCGCGGTGGTGGCTGATTACAGCCGGCTGGCGCGCGAGAAGGCGGTGATCGATTACGGTTTCCATCTCATTCTCGCCAACCCCGACGATGCCGCGCTGAACACCGATCTGCCGCAGGCGATCCGCGATGGGATCACCTCGCTCAAGGTCTACATGACCTATGACAAGCTGCGGCTGGACGATCATCAGCTGCTCGACGTGCTGGCTGTGGCCGCGCGCGAGCAGGCGCTGGTCATGGTGCATGCCGAAAACCACGACATGATCCGCTGGCTGGCGCATCGCCTGCTGGAGCAGGGCCATACCGCGCCGAAATACCATGCCGTGGCGCATGACCCGATTGCCGAGAGCGAGGCGACCAACCGCGCCATCGCGCTGTCGCGCCTGCTGGGCGTGCCGCTGCTGATCGTGCATGTCTCCGGCCAGGAGGCGATTCACACCATCCGCAACGCCAAGGCGCGCGGCGCGGCGGTCTATGCCGAGACCTGCCCGCAATACCTGTTCCTGACGGCCGAAGACCTGGATCGCAACGGACTGGACGGCGCGATGTTCTGCTGTTCGCCGCCGCCGCGCGACAAGGAATCGCAGGAGGCGGTCTGGGCTGGCATGAAGGACGGCACGCTGCTGACGTATTCCTCCGATCATGCGCCGTATCGTTTCGATAAGAGCGGCAAGCTGCCCAAGGGCGACGCCACCACCTTCAAGGAAATGGCCAATGGCGTGCCGGGCCTTGAACTGCGCCTGCCGCTGCTGTTCTCCGAGGGTTTCATGGCCGGTCGCATCACCATCCAGGAATTCGTGGCGTTGACCGCCACCAATCATGCCGCGATGTACGGTCTTGCCGGTCGCAAGGGCGCCATCGCCGTTGGCGCCGATGCCGATATCGGCATCTGGAACCCGGGGCGGGAGGTCACGGTTACCGCGTCGATGCTGCACGACAATGTCGGCTACACGCCCTATGAAGGTCGCCAGCTGAAGGGCTGGCCGGAAATCGTCATCAGCCGTGGCCGTGTGGTGGTGGAGAACAACACGTTGAATGCCGAACGCGGTTCGGGTCGGTTCCTCAAGCGCAAACCCTCCGACATGCTGGCCAACCCGACCGGCATCTCGGCCGCCGTGGCGCGCCAGATGCTGCGCAGCCTGGTGGGCATGGGAGGTCCGGCATGAGCGGCCTGAAGCGTCCTTTTGGCCTTGCAGTCGCCCAGCTTGGCCCCATCCATTTGGCTGACAGCCGCGCCGCCGTGGTCAAGCGCCTGATCGCGCTGCTGCACGAGGCGGATAGTCGCGGCGCGAAATTCGTCGTCTTCCCCGAACTGGCGCTGACGACTTTTTTCCCGCGCTACTGGATGACCGAGGACGAGGCCGTCGAACGTTTCTTTGAGCGCAGCATGCCGGGGCCGGAAACCAGGCCGCTCTTCGACCTGGCGGCCGAGCTGAAGATCGGCTTCTATCTCGGCTATGCGGAGCTGACGCCGGATGGCCGCCGCTTCAACACCGCCATACTCACCGACGAGAATGCGAAGATCGTCGGCCGCTATCGCAAAATCCATCTGCCAGGCCATTCCGATCATAAGCCGCAGGCGCCGTTCCAGCATCTGGAGAAGAAGTTCTTCGAGGTCGGTAACGAAGGCTTCAAGGTCTGGACCACCCAGGGCGTGCGCATCGGCATGTGTATCTGTAACGACCGCCGCTGGGCTGAGACCTATCGCGTCATGGGGCTGCAGAGCGCCGAGATTGTGGCGCTGGGTTACAACACGCCGAGCTGGAACATCCACTGGAGCGAACCGCCACATCTGCGCATGTTTCATCACTTGCTGTCGCTGCAGGGCAATGCCTACCAGAACGGCCTCTGGGTCGCCGCCGCCGCCAAATGCGGTTCGGAGGACGGCTTCCATATGATCGGCGGCTCGGCCATCGTCGCGCCAACCGGCGAGATCGTGGCGCAGTCCCAGGGCGAGGCGGATGAACTGATTTTCGCCAATATCGATCTCGCGCTGGGCGAGACCTTCCGCGAGCACGTGTTCAATTTCGCCAAGCACCGGCGGCCGGAGCATTACGGTCTGATCGTCGAGCGCACTGGCGCTGGCGCGCCGCTGGGCCAGGCGCCCGACTGAGTTTTCGCTTCACGTTCCATCCATCTTCATAACAGGGGGTTGTCATGACATATGTAAAGCTGAACCTGGGTCTGGTGGCTGCAGCCACGCTGGCGCTGACGACCATGAGCCTGCCGGCCATGGCGCAGGTGCTGAAGACCGGCGTCGATGCCACCTTCGCCCCGCATGCGATGGTCAAGCTGGGCGGCGGCCTGCAGGGTTTCAACATCGAGCTAGGCGAGGAACTGGCCAAGCGTCTGGGCAAGAAGATCGAGATCGAGGGCACGGAATTCTCTGGCTTGGTGCCTGGCCTGAACGCCAAGAAATACGATTTCGTGCTGGCGCCGGTGACTGTGACGGCGGAACGCGCCAAGACGATGCTGTTCACTGAGGGCTATCTCAACACCGACTTCACCTTCGTGGAAAAGAAGTCGGCGCCCGGCATCAAGGCGCTGGAAGACCTGAAGGGCAAGACCATCGCAGTCAACAAGGGCTCGGCCTATGAGACCTGGACGCGCGATAACGCCGAGAAATACGGCTTCAAGTATGATGTGTATGGCAGCAATTCCGATGCCGTGCAGGCCGTGCAGGCCGGCCGTGCCGATGCCAATCTTGGCGGCAACACGGTGTCGGCTTGGGCTGCCAAGCAGAATCCCGAAGTGAAGACCAGCTATACCATCACCACCGGTCTGGTCTGGGGCCTGGCTTTCCGCGGCGATGACAAGGCTGGCCGCGATGCTGCCTCGATGGCGCTGAAATGCATGAAGAAGGACGGGTTCGTCGCCAAGACCGCCGAAAAGTGGTTCGGCTTCAAGCCGGGTCCGGATGCGGCGGCCGTGGTGATCGCGCCGGGCCATGGCGTGCCGGGCATGGATGGCTACGACGCCACACCTGTCACCCTGAAATGCTCGTAAGCCCTGCTGCAATTTAAAAGCTGTCAGAGGTTATGAGTCCTTCGCCGATCCTGGAGCTCGTAGGCCTGCATAAAGCCTACGGCTCCCTCGACGTGTTGCGCGGCATCGACCTGCGGGTCTGGCCGGGCGAGTTGGTTTGCGTCATCGGTCCCTCCGGTTCGGGCAAGAGCAGCATGCTGCGCTGCTGCAACCGGCTGGAGGAATCGACAAGTGGGCAGGTAGTGGTCGATGGCATCGACATCACCCGTCCTGAGGTCGATATCAACACGGTGCGCCAGCATATCGGCATGGTGTTCCAGCAGTTCAATCTCTATCCGCACCTCACCGCGCTGGGCAATGTGACGCTGGCTCTGCGCAAGGTGCAGGGAAAATCACGCAGCGAAGCCAATGATCTCGGGATGGCGGCGTTGGAGCGCGTCGGCCTCGCCGACAAGGCGCATGTGCATCCGGGCCAGCTATCTGGTGGCCAGCAGCAGCGCGTGGGCATCGCCCGCGCCGTGGTGCTGCAGCCCAAGCTGATGCTGTTCGACGAACCGACCAGCGCGTTGGACCCGGAAACCGTGGGCGAGGTGCTGAAAGTGATGCGGCAATTGCGCGAAGCCGGCATGACCATGTTGGTGGTGACCCACGAGATGGGTTTTGCCCGCGCCGCCGCCGACCGGGTCATCTTCATGGATGCCGGCGTGATCGTGGAACAGGGTGCGCCGGCCGATGTCTTCGGCGCGCCGCAGCATGACCGCACCAAGGCGTTTCTCGCGCGCTATACCGGCGGCAGCGAATAATGAATGGCCTTGACCGTTTCCTGCACACCTTTTTTAACGCCGATGTCGCGGCGCGCTACTGGCCGGATATCCTGGTCGGCATGGGCGTCACCGCCGGCGTCGGCATCGCGGTCTCGGTCACCGGGCTGGTCTTCGGCCTGGGGCTTGCCATCCTGCGCGCCATGCAGCGCCCGTGGCTGTCGCTGCCGATCATCGCTTTCGTCGACATCATGCGAGCGCTGCCGCCGCTGGTCATCATCATCATTTTCTTCTTCGCCTTTCCGCTGATCGGCCTGTCCATGTCGGCCTTCACCGCCACCTGGCTCGCGCTGTCGCTGGTGCTGGCGGCCTATGCCGAGGAATGCATCTGGGGTGGCATCCTCAGCCTCCCACGCGGCCAGTCGGAAGCGGCGCGGTCGACCGGTCTGACCTGGTGGCAGACCATGACCGACGTGATCCTGCCGCAGGCTTTCCGCGTGGCGGTGCCGCCGCTGACCAATCGTGTGATTGCGATCAGCAAGAATGTCGCGCTCGGTTCGGTGGTGGCGCTCAGCGAGGTGCTGAACAATGCTCATTCGGCCACCAGCAATGCCGGCAATCCGACGCCGCTGACCATGGCGGCGGGTGCCTATCTGGTGATCTTTATCCCGGTGATCCTGGGCGCGCGGCGCCTGGAGCGCCGCTGGCAGTGGCGGGTGTGACATGGACGCCCTCCTGCGCAACTTCTTCAATATCGAGATCTTCCAGCAGGTGCTGCCCTTCCTGCTGCAGGGTCTGCTGACCACTGTCGGCCTGTCATTGCTGGTGATCCCGCTTGGCTTGGTCGGCGGCCTGGCAGTGGCGCTGATCGCCACCCAGAGCGAAAGCCGCCTGGTGCGCATCCTCGTCGCCGTCTATGTCGATGTCTTCCGTGCCTTGCCGCCGCTGGTTCTGCTGATCTTCATCTATTTCGGCTTCCCCTTCCTCGGCATCGACATGCCAAAGCTGCTGGCGGTGGCGCTCGGTTTCCTGCTGAACAATTCCAGCTATTACGGCGAAATCTTCCGCGCCGGCCTGCTCAGTGTGCCGCAAGGCCAGATGGAGGCGGCGCGCTCCACCGGCCTGACGCGCCTGCAGGCCCTGATGCATGTCGTGGTGCCGCAGGCGGTGCGCAATGTGCTGCCCGACTTGATCGGCAACAGCATCGAAGTGGTGAAGCTGACCACGCTGGCCAGCGTGGTCGCGCTACCTGAATTGCTGCGGGTGGCGCGTGATGCCCAGTCGCTGCTCTACAATCCGTCGCCCATCGTGCTGGCGGCGCTGATCTACCTCGCCATCCTCTGGCCGCTGGTGCGCTGGCTTAGCCGACTCGAACACAAGAACATGATGTCTCGGTAAGCGTCGACCTGGATGGGCATCATCATCCACCAGATGTGTGTCCCTGGCTGTCCCGGAAACTCCACTACTAGCCATTGTAGGGTTGCATCCCCATAACCCGCCCGTATTAGTGTTATTTATTCATGGCTCCGCGCTTAATAATGGCGGCCCTGCAGCTTCTGGGATATGAAACAATCCCACGGGGTTGTGAACGGTTGTGACGGGGTGGGGTAAGCCTGATGGTTCAGGAAGAGCCAGGGGTTGGCGGCGGAGTGGATACGGGACTCTACTGCCTCAGCGTCGTGATGCGGGTCTTGGGGCGCCCGAGCGATCTTGATCAGCTCAGGCACCAGTACGGACGGCCGAACGCGCCGATCGACGCGACGGACCTGCTGCGCGCCGGCAAGCGGCTCGATCTCAAGATCCGCAAGATAAAATCCGACTGGGCGCGGCTCGCATCGACGCCGCTGCCGGCCATCGCCTGCTGCAAGGATGGCCGCTTCATCGTGCTGGCCGCCGTGCGCAACGAGCCAGGCCAGGAAGCGGCGCTGGTGGTCAAGGCGCCGGATGGCCGTCCGCAATCCATATCCCGCCAGGATTTCGAGGCGCTGTGGGATGGCGGCCTTCTCCTGGTGGCGACCCGGGCCGATCTGGCCGGCAGCCAGCGGCGTTTCGACGTCACCTGGTTCATTCCCGCCATTGTCAAATACCGCCGGCTGTTCGGCGAGGTCCTGTTCGGCTCCTTTTTCATCCAGGTTCTGGCGTTGGTGTCGCCGCTGATGTTCCAGGTGGTGATCGACAAGGTCCTGGTGCACCGGTCGCTGTCGACGCTCGACGTGCTGGTCTTTGGCCTGGTCGCCATTGCCACCTTCGAGGCCATCTTCGGCGCGACGCGATCGTATCTGTTCTCCCATACCACCAATCGCATCGACCTCGAGCTTGGGTCCAAGCTGTTCGGCCATGTGATGGGCCTGCCGCTCGCCTATTTCCAGGCGCGGCGGGTCGGAGACAGCGTGGCGCGCGTCCGCGAGCTCGAGAATATCCGGAACTTCCTCACCGGATCGACCATCACCGTCGTCGTCGACCTGGTCTTCACCGGGGTCTTCATCTTCGTGATGTTTCTCTACAGCCCATTCCTGACCTGGATCACGATCGGCGCGATTCCATTTTATATCGCGCTGTCGCTGTTCGTGACGCCGGTCCTGAAGACACGGCTGGATGACAAGTTCGCGCGCGGAGCAGAGAACCAGGCCTTCCTAGTCGAGCGCATTTCCGGCATCGAGACCGTAAAGGCAATGGCGGTTGAGCCGCAGATGCAGCGTAAATGGGAAGAGCTGCTGGCGGCCTATGTGCGCTCGGCCTTCCGCGTCGGCAATCTGTCCAATATCGCCAGCCAGATTGCCCAGTGGATCAACAAGATCCTGCTGGCGCTGACCCTGTGGTTCGGCGCGCGACTGGTGATCGATGGGCATCTGACGGTGGGCGAACTGGTGGCCTTTAATATGCTGTCTGGCCGTGTCAGTGGCCCGATCCTGCGCATCGCCCAGCTATGGCAGGATTTCCAGCAGGCCCGGCTATCGATCGAGCGGCTCGGCGATATCCTGAACACGCGCACCGAGACCAGCGTGAGTGCCGGCCGTCAGTCGCTGCCGGTGCTGAAAGGCCGCATCGCCTTCGACCGAGTGACCTTCCGGTATCGCACGGACGGCGCCGAAGTCCTGCGCAATTTCTCGCTCACCATCGAGGCGGGGCAGGTGGTCGGTATTGTCGGACCATCGGGGTCGGGTAAGAGCACGGTGACCAAGCTCGCCCAACGGCTGTATGTGCCTGAAGCCGGCAAGGTTTCGGTCGATGATCTTGACCTGTCGCTCATTGACCCGTCGTCGCTGCGGCGCATGATCGGCGTCGTGCTGCAGGAAAATACGCTGTTCACCGGCACGATACGCGAGAATATAGCACTCGCCGATCCCGGCGCGCCACTGGATCGCGTCATTGCCGCCGCGCAGCTAGCCGGCGCGCATGACTTCATCATGTCGCTGCCGCAGGGCTATGACATGGTGGTGGGTGAACGCGGTGCGACACTATCGGGCGGACAGCGTCAGCGCATCGCCATTGCGCGTGCGCTGATCGGCAATCCCCGCATCCTGATTTTCGACGAGGCCACAAGCGCGCTCGACGTCGAATCGGAAGCGGCGATCCAGGACAACATGGAAAAGATCTGTCACGGACGCACGGTGCTGATCATCGCGCATCGCCTGTCTGCCGTCCGCAATGCCCATCGCATCATCACGATCGAGCAGGGGCAGATCGTCGAGGACGGCACGCCGGACCAGCTGATGCGCCAGAGCGGACGGTTTGCCAGCATGATGCGTCAGCAGGCGGGAGGACTCCATGTCGTTTGAGGCGATCCGCCATGCCTTTTCGATCGTGAAAGCCGCCCTGGCGGACGAGAAGAAGCGTGGTCCGCAGGTGTCGCGCGGGCGGGACGAAACCGAATTCATGCCGGCGGCCATCGAGGTGCTCGAGACGCCAGCCTCACCGACCGTGCGGCTGACATTCTGGGCCCTGGCAGCCTTTCTGATCCTGGGGCTGGTCTGGTCCTTCATCGGCGAGCTTGACGTCGTCGCCGTCGCCGAAGGCAAGACCGTGCCCACCGGGAAGATCAAGATCATCCAGCCGCTGGAGACCGGCGTGGTCAGGGCCATCCATGTGCAGGATGGCAAGCGGGTCAAGGCGGGCGACATCCTGATCGAGTTGGACGCGACCAGCACTGACGCGGATGTGCGGCGTGCGGCCGCTGAACTGGCATCGACTGAGATCGAGGCGGCGCGTCTGGAGGCGGCGATCCATCCGGAAGACCCGCTGACATACTACAAGATTCCGCCGGGTGTGCCGGCCAGCCTGGTGGTGATGAACCGCACCCTGCTGCTCAGCCAGGTGGAAGAGCATCTGTCACGGCTGGCGGCGTTGGAGGCCGAAGTCAGTAAGACGCAGGCCGAAGGCAAGGCGATCGAGGCCAGCATCGCCCGCGCCGTGCAATCTATGCCGCTGCTGAAAGAGCGGGTCGAGGCGCGTGCATCGCTGGCGGAAAAAGGCTACGGCTCACGCCTGACGGCCCTCGAGCTGCAGCAGCAGCTGGTCGAGCTGCAGCAGGATCTGCAGGGGTTGCATCATCGCCGCGAGCAGAATCAGTCGACATTGGTCAGTTTGCGCAAGCAACGTGCGCAGATGGGGTCTGAATACGCCAAGCAGATCCTGGGCCAGCATACCGATGCGCGGCGTCGCATTGCGGTGCTGGAGGAAGAACTGCTGAAGGCGTCGCAGCGGCGCGACCTGCAGTCGCTGACGGCGCCTATCGATGGTGTGGTGCAGCAGTTGGCCATAAACACGCTGGGCGGTGTCGTCACTCCGGCGCAGGGACTGATGGTGATCGTGCCCGAAACCGCGACGCTTGAAGCAGAGGTCATGCTGCTCAATCGCGATATCGGCTTTGTCGTGCCATCACAGGAGGCATCGATCAAGCTCGAAACCTTCCTGTTCACCAAATACGGCACCCTGCCGGGGCGTGTGATTTCGGTATCGCGCGATGCGGTGCAGGACGAAAAGCGTGGCCTGATCTATCCGGCGCGGATCGAGCTTGGGAAAAACACGATCGATATCGAAGGCCGGCAGATCGAGCTGGGCGCCGGTATGGCGCTGTCGGCTGAAATCAAGACGGATCGTCGCCGCATCATCGATTACGTACTGTCGCCGATCACGCGCTACAGGCATGAGACCTTGCGCGAGCGGTGAGACGGTCGTCAGCTGAATATGGGGGAGCTGGAGCGGGTGAGGGGAATCGAACCCCCGTCGTAAGCTTGGGAAGCTTACTACCGGACGTCTGCGGACGCCTACAGACGTATTAAAATCAATGACTTATCTCTAGGGCGTTTGGTACAATACGGGACCATCTGCACATGGTTTTTTCGTATTTTTTCAGTGCCAAAACCGACCGGAGAACATCATGGCTCGCCTCGTTCGTGGCAGTCGGATCGATACGCGTGAAGCGCGCCGTAAGCTCATCATTCGCACTGAGCCGCATTGGCTCAAGATCGCGAAAGGTTGCTATCTCGGCTATCGCCGAACCAACTCCGACAACGGCACTTGGATTGCGCGTTTTCGCGATCGGCTAGGCAAGCAGCTACATCGTGCACTCGGCGCGGCCGATGACAGTCTTGATGCCGATGGCAATGCGTCACTGAGCTTTGAGCAGGCTCAGACCAAAGCCCAGGCATGGATTAAAACGACGTCAGCGCGTGGCAGTGATATGCCATGGACAGGTAAACTGACTGTTGCTCATGTCATGGAGCGATATTTGGAATACATGAAGGTGCGTAGAAAATCGCATCGTCATGTCCAAGTGTACTCCAATGCTTACATCGTCTCGCAGCTTGGCAAGGCCGATTGTGTTGATTTGACGACCACTATGATCCGGTCCTGGCACGAAGGCATCGCCAAAGAGCCGCCGCGGCTCAGGGCGCGTCGAGGGGCGAAGATCCGCTATCGGGAAGAAGATCCAAGCGCAGGTGAGGCGCGCCGCAAACGCCAGCTTCGGGCCAACCGGCAGCTTACAATTCTAAAGGCAGCACTCAATCTGGCCTGGCGAGATGGCTTGATTGCGCATAACGACGCCTGGAGCCGCGTACAGCCCTTCCCAGGGGTCGAGCGCCAACGCTCTCGCTTCTTGAGTGTGGAAGAGGCCCAGCGGCTCCTTAATACCTGCGGGCCAGGGCTGCGCGAGCTTGTGCAGGCCGCTCTGCTGACGGGTGCTCGCTATGGCGAGCTCTGTGCTTTGGAGGTGCGCGATTATGTCCGCACCCCCGGAACCCTGCTTATTCGGGACAGCAAGAGTGGCAAGTCTAGGCACATCATTTTGAATGATGAGGCCGCAGCATTCTTTGATCAGCAATCCGTCGGCCGGACGCCCACTGATCAGCTCCTGCGGAAAATGGACGGCTCGTCTTGGCGCCGCGATCTGCATGCACGAGCATTCAAAGCGGCTCTGGCACGAGCGGGGATCGAAACTGAATTTACCTTCCATGAGCTTCGGCACACCTGGGCCAGCCTGACCATTATGGCCGGTGCCCCTCTTATGGTGGTTGCCCAGAATCTCGGCCACCGCGACACCCGCATGGTCGAGCAGCATTATGGGCATCTGGCAAATGACTATGTAAGGTCAGTCCTGCGGCAGACGGCGCCGAGATTTGGCGCCAATGAGACAACGCAGTCACAAGCGCCGCTGAGGTTAATATCTAAGGGGTAGGGCAGTGACGGACTGGTGGATGTTAGATGAAGCGTTAATGGAAGAATTGACGCCCGATGAATACAGTGAGTGGCGGGGAGAAGTGGACGCCATTGCCGAGCTAGGGCTTGCAGGTAAGCGAAAGATCCCACCCTCGCGCCGTATTGCATTGGTAAGGGCCGCGCTGCGCCGGGCGAAGGCTGCTAACAATGAGGCATTGGTGGAGCGGCTCTCGGCGGCCATGAAAATTGTGAGCACCAAAGAAGAGATACTGCGAAAGAAGTTATTTGCAGGAACTCTAAAAGCTACTGGTGTGCCAGAGGGAAAGAACTCTGAAGTAACAATACCAAAGAGCCTTTGGCAGAAGCTAAAAATCGATTTTCATAAAGCAAAAGCTAAAGAGGGTCGGCAGGTTCGTTACTCAGGGCTGCTGATATTCGATCCAGGAACAGAAGAAAAAGTTGGTGAAAAACCTGGACGTGGCCGACCGGGTGCCAAGAAGCTTTACATGGCTGAATTCTCGCGCCGTTGCGGTGCGCATGAATTAGAGAGCTCTGTAAAGGCAGAAGCCAATCATTTGGTGAAATGGTTTAAGCAGACGCATCCGTCGTTGGATCTGAAACTAGCGCCCATGACAGTCGAGAACCAAATTCGTGTCGAATTTCGTGACTATAAAAGGCGTCAGGAAGAGTCACGAAATTCGGGTATTTTCGGTAATTCGTGAGGGATTTCCAGGTAATTCAGCTTCGTGCACTCCTCGTTGTGTCAGAAACGAGGGAGTGTCATGTCGGTTTTACGAGCTCAAATTATAGCGACCCTGACGAATGGCCACTTAGGCTATTCGGTCAGCCACACAGCTGATGTCGTCGATTGTGGCCGGTCCTTGGTCTACGAGGCCCTGGCGGCAGGTAATCTAAAGGCAAAGAAGCTTCAAGGGCGGACGATTATTCCGGTTTGGGAATTGGTCGTCTGGCTTGAGGAGCTGCCCGATTACCAGCCGGCGGGTCCGCGTAAGACTACGGATCCGGTCATGAATGGCCGGGATCAGCACTCTACCGAAAATGGCGATCCAGAGGCGGTGGAAAATTCCAAGCCCGCCCGCTTTGGCCGCCGTATCAGTAAAAAGCCGTGATCTAGTAGTGCGGCTCGAGAATCTCCATGCGCCCTCAATCTGACACCCACTCATGTTATGGAGACTCAAAAATGTCTAATCCACTGAAAGAGTATCGTGATCCCGCTGATCAGGAGCGAAACCTCGATGTCATCGAACGGCAAAACCTGAAGCGGCTTGTTTCGCATGTGCCTGATGATTTCAGCCTAAATGTAGCTGCGTTGGACATTGCTTCTGGAGCAAAGGCGTACCGGAAATTTGACCGCCGCTCGAAATCACTTCTCTACGAAGCGATTTGTCAGTGTTACTTGATTATGCTTGCTGCGGAAAAGACGGCTGATGTTAAGTCGGCGATTCTTGCGGCGTGCGAAGAGAAAAAGATTGTATTCCGGGACACAACGTCGATCGCTCACAGAGCTGTTCGCCTGTACATGACGGACGATTCGACAAGAGTTTCTGAATACGCCAAGGCGATGCGGGGCGCCATCATTGCTGGGTTTTCTCCAGCTGTGATGCGGAAGAAGCTACTGTCTGGCGCCGAGACCATAGAGTCTTTAGGTCGTCGCATGAATCAAAAGAACTCAACGACCAAAGCCGTAAAGCTAGTGTTCTCAGATTCTGCCAGGAAGCGGTATCAAGGATTAACGCGCCGTCGCCGCATGTTGGCTGTCGTAACGGCAGATCCACAGAAGCACAGCCTGCAAGTTCGACTTCTGACTGTCAAAAAACAGCGTGCCGTTGTGGCGTTCTCAAAGAAGAAGAAGCCATCTAAGTAAGACATGTAAAAGAGCGCCGTTTTGCAACGGCGCTCTTTCTTCGCGGCTTCGCCGCTCAGAACTATCTCGTGATCTTATCGTTTCTGAAGTTCGTGAAGCTGAAGAACAATATTAAAGTCTTCATAATGCAGATTCCTCTGCTGTCCTGATGCCAGTTGCCTACGGGGCAGGCCCACTGAAGTGGTTGGCATCCTTCGCGCCGACGCGATGGCTTCTTACTTCATTAGTACAGTTTTATTTTTCTTCTTGCTGTTTGGGCCGCCTTTATCCGGCCAAAACATAGTTGAAGTGACCAACCGGTCCTCGAAATCTGCTTCGCGAAATCGCTTTGTTGAGTAGCGGGTAACTTGGTATCGGTCTTTCGGTTTCGGGGGGAAGCGAAGATGAATGTTGCCGCTTGCAACAACTTGTCTCCAGCATTCGCCCAGAATGACTTCGATTTCCTTCTTGGGAACTCTCAGTTCCTCAGGCAGCCGTATGCCAGCGTGGCAATGCCAATAGGTTCCGTCTTCGATATGCCCGATAAGAAATGTCCTTCTCTTGGGGTGGTTTCTGTAGAGATTGCCAATGCAGTAGCGATCAACATGCGCAAGAAAATGGCCAATGTTGCGCTTTACGCCTTCGATATTGGTGTCGCGATTTGTGTTCAGCGTGATCCACCACGGGAGCTTCATCTGCTTAACCCATAAAATGAACGCCCGTCGTGCCCGATATTTTGCGATACGACAACGTGCCTCGTATTCTTCATCAAACATATTATCCTCCTGTTTAGCCGCGAAATCGCAGCTGCTTTCCTTTACAGTTTTGGAAATGCAGGAGAGGGTGCGTTTTTGCGCCAAGAATTTGGCCATGGTATGCCGCTTCAGAATCGTGTGACGCCATTTGGCGATATCGTCGCCATCCCAGAGCGTGGCCTCTTCACTGGCAACCGCGGGATCATCCATGACCCTGCCAGCCGGACCTTGCTCAATCGACGTTGGACGACGCGGGCCTGGATTATTTGCCTCTGCGAATTCAAGGGCCGGCGCCGAATAGTCATGGGCGGGCGCAGCTGGACTGAGCTTTTCTTCTTGGATGAGGCTACGGCTTTGGCTGCCGGCCATAGGCCGTGTTTCTACTGCCAACGGCGGCGAGCGATCGAATTCAGGGACGCCTGGGGGGAGGGATATGGGTGGCGGAGGCCATATGCGGGCGATATGGACCGGGTCCTTCATGCCGAGCGCCTGGATGGCCGTGGTAAGCGGCTGCACCCGCCGCCAGAGGGTTTGCCTGATGGCTGCATGGTCGCTAAGGGGCCCATAGCTTATTTGGTGTTGGGTGCTCAGCTGTTGCGATGGACGGCAGCGGGCTACGCGGCCTGTTCTGAGGCTCTGGCGGGCGCCCAGCTCCTGACACCGCCTTCAACGCTCGCAGCGCTCCAGGCGGGCTTTAAACCGGTTTTGCACCCATCAGCGACTTCACTCTAAGTATCGGCCTTAACTTATTGATAAATAAGGATAGGTATATAGTCCGATATAAGACATTCTATTGATAAAAGTACAAATCAATACTATTTTATTCCATACTGTCACGTGAGGAGGCTGATATGGAGAGGCCGGCAATTGCTGTCCCCCAGCTCAATCGAAAGGGTCTATCTGGTCCCGCCCTGCGTACCTTCTTCAGGATCGCGGAGGCTTGGGATCTTTCTGCTGAGCAGCAAATGACGCTGCTCGGACAAACGACCCGCTCGACCTTTTTCAACTGGAAAAAGGATCCCGACGTAACCCTGTCGAAGGATACGCTGGAGCGAATCTCCTACATCCTCGGCATCTACAAAGCCCTGCAGATCCTGTTGCCGGACGAGAAAGCGGCTGATGCTTGGGTAAAGCGTCCCAATGCCGCCCCAACCTTTGGCGGCCGCTCTGCGCTCGATCGTATGCTGTCTGGCCAGGTGGCTGATCTATTCGTGGTGCGCCAGTATGTGGACGCTCAGCGGGGTGGCTGGTCGTAATGGCAGGCGTATGCCGCATCAGCTGGAAGCCAAGCTGGCGCATAATTCCAAGCCGCTTTCCCCCGATTCAGCTTTTTGAACGCGTCGCAGATCCTGCCGACTGGGACGCGGTTATCGAGCTGGAAAATATGACCAATCCCCGTCTTCGCGACGAGGTTGGCGACCTTCAGCTTGTGCCGCCTGAGGAACGGGTCGGTGGGCCGGGCTCAAGCATCATTATGGCCGCCTTTACGCATCTGAACCCAGATGGTAGCCGCTTCACTGATGGCTCATACGGCGTGTATTACGCGGCTAAAGAGCTTGAGACGGCCATCGCCGAGACGAAATATCATCGCGAAGAATTCATGCGGGCGACCAAGGAGTCTCGTATGGAGCTAGATATGCGCGTGTATCTCGTCGATGCTGACGCTGACTATCACGATATTCGAGGCCAGCAGGCAGATCTGCCGCTCGTCTATCACGCCTCCAATTATGCGAGTGGTCAGCAGCTTGCGGCAGAATTACGTGCCGCAGGATCAAATGGCATGGCCTTTAGCAGTGTTCGGCATGATGGCGGCGAGTGCATTGCCGCTTTTCGCACGACGGGCCTCTCCAATGTCCGCCAGGAGCGGCACCTTTGTTACATCTGGGACGGCCAAGCCATTTCCCTTGTCTACGAGAAGCGAGTCATGCCGGAGGCTTAATACTTCGGTCTGAATCTCAGCACAAAGCATAATAATGTATGCGTATTCACGGCCGCTGTGGTGTCGCTGCGGCATGAGCCAAACATGTGTCATCGCCTAAAAAGCCTGTGCTAGCATCGCTTCGGGGTAGGTAGGTCTCGGGGGAACTCGTGCTGCGCATCGCATTGGTGCTCGCCACTTTAGGCGTGTCCATTTGGACTGCCGAAGGGACTCTTGCGCGATCAAATCTGACGGATGATCAGGTGCGCGATCGCATGATTCAAGACTCGATCGGCAGTTATAGCGGTAGCTGCCCATGTCCATACAACTCGACGCGTAATGGCGCGAACTGTGGGAAACGGAGCGCCTACTCGAAGCCGGGTGGCGCCGCGCCGCTTTGCTACAAAACTGACATTAATGATGAAATGGTGCGCGCATGGCGCCGGAGAAACGGCCAATGAGCGGTCGTATCAGAGTGAAGCGAGCCAAATCTACTGAGCCGACGCTGAAGATGTCTGAGAACACTGAGCGGGACATCTGGGAGAGCGCAGGGATATTGATTGCTCGGCATGGCGACATGGCGGCGATTGAGGCATCAAAGATGGCTGATCACTATCTTGAGATTGGGGATATTGACATGCAGCGTACGTGGATGCGCGTTGTGCATGCGATCGCCAACGTAAACGACGTAGAGAAAAAGCATATGAACTAAGGTGAATATGCGTCAAATCGGGGGTGAGTCGTGAGAAGAATGCAGTATTTGCTGCAAACCGATCCAAATATCGGTGCGCCGACGCGCCTCAATCACGGTCAGCCGGCATATTCGTTTGACCTTGGCTTGGTTGGTGCCGTCGGCATGAAGGAGCTCATACAGACATGTGGGTCTGGCGCCCATATGTCAGCAATCATTCGGTCTCTGCTGCTCGGTGGAAATGGTGATCCTCTGAGATGGAAAAGTAACGGGCCGGGCGTCGGCTGGGAAATGCGTACGGCGTGGTCAGGCTTGTTTGGGCGTTTCTTCGCCAGAGCCTATATGGAAGCTAAGGGGTACACCGAATTTCACGCGCTGCAGCGCGGCTATGACCAGGTCACCAACAATTTGGCGGTCTTACGCCTGGGAGCTGGGGAAATTGCCGACTGGATCTGCGCAAAAAGCGAGGCCGATATGGATGGCGGCGAAGTCGTCATCGTCGAGGCTAAGGGGCGTCATAGGGAGGGAAATGGAAATCTGCTCACTCTGCCGCGACCGCTGCAGACGGCGCTAGGGCAGATTGCGAACACGGTTGTGTGGCGTAGAAATGCGGCAGGAAATATGGAGCCGCATAGCGTCAAAGGATACGCGATCCTTTCTAAATGGACCAACGAGACCAAAGGGATCAATACCAGAAGTTTGTTTCGTGTCGTTGACCCCGATACGCCGGGGTACCAAGCGACGGGCGACGAGAGAGAGCAGGCATCGTTGGATGTGCAAAGTGCGCATGTTGCGAGCTTGCTATCTGGCCTCGGATTGCCAGATCTCGGGGTTCGGGCTAACCCGTTGAAGCCGCTCAGTACAAATGAAGTCTCTCAAAATTTGTCTAAAGCGGAGACGATACTGACAGATAGGGCCTATTCGCAGCCTGGCGGGGAAGAGCGGGTCTGGGTGCCAGGGTCGGATGTTGGTTTAAAATCAACTCTAGCGACGAGATATCGCAAGTCAGTAGAGCGAGAGTATCGACGCTATATCGAGCTCAGTAGCACTTGGTCTCAGCACCATCTCGACGAGGCCATTCTAAGGTCGGTGATGCCGGTCGAAGTGGTGAGAGTGAATGCGACAGAGGGTGAGTATGTCGGCTCTGTATTTGGCATAAAAGGCCGCGTTGATCTGCCATTGAACGAAACCATTGCCGCGACGCGGCGGCTGCCAGATGAACTCAAAGAGCAGTTCATTTTTGTCGGCATCAGAACAAGCAGCGTTGAGCGGGCTCTGAGGCGAGAATTGCTCGGCAATAAGGGCCTGCAGAGGCTTTATGATGACCAAGACTTTAACGGCTTCTCATTCGGTGACGGCTCAATCATCGCCCCACTGAGTGATCTTGAGCCGTTGGAGAGCGTGGTGTTCGAGGCTGACTAGGCCAATTTTCTACTGGCCATAGAAATCGGTATCGATCTCTCAAGTAGAGTCTGTCTCCAATCTGAAAGAAATGACTCGAACTGTCTATTTGAGGTAACTGTGTCGGATAATATCTGGATTTATGCACCAGGCGACAAGATTAAGCGGACGCTGCTGCATGAGCAGTATGGCGGCAGCCGGCAGGGCGGCATTTCGCCGTCTACGACGTCCAATACGATCTTCATATTTAGTGATCCAGAGACGGGTGAGCCGCATGGCTACATAGATCGTTGGGACGGGGATGGCTGCTTCCATTACACGGGGATGGGGCAGCGTGGCGATCAAGTCATGAAGTTCGGCAATGCGTCGATACTCAACCATAAGAAGGAAGGCCGAGTTCTTCGCCTGTTCTTTGGTGCGCGCGGTACAGTCGAATATGTCGATGAGTTCGAGATTGACGAGAAGCGGCCATTCTACACGGCGGATGCGCCGGAAACTGGTGGAGGGCCAGTCCGTAAAGTCATCGTCTTTCGGCTGCGGCCGAAGACTGTTGCCTCGCCGGTGGTGTCTATCACGCCAGGCGCGCCGAATATTCTAAAGCTGGTCTCGATCGAGGAATCTCACACTGAGAAGGCCGTTGTCGAGCCATCGCGCAAGCCATATGAGGCGGAGCGCCGTGAGGCCAAGCTCGTCCAGAGGTTTTCGGATTACTATGCCGCACGAGGCCATTTGGCGCAGAGATACCAGATACTGCCCCCTGGCGAGGCAAAGCCGCTCTTCACTGATGTTTATTTTCCAAGCCTCCGCCTCCTTGTCGAAGCAAAGGGCACGGTTGAGCGTGGCGCCATTCGTATGGCCTTGGCTCAGCTGCTCGACTACTCACGCTTCATCGACAACGCCACCGGCGCGGTGCTGCTGCCTGAGCGGCCGCGGCAAGACTTGGTCGACTATGTGTTGTGCTATGGCATGCAGCTCATCTTCCCAGACGGGGCGGAGTTTGTGCATGAAGTGCGGCAAGAGGGCGAAGACATTCAGCAGCGCATTTGGGTCTAACTGCTCGTCTGCGCTGGCGGCTTAAAAAGCTGCTCTTAGTAGGAAAGATGGGCGATCTACTCGGCAGGATCAAAGACGGGCGATCTACTGGTGCGGAGCAAACAAGTAAAATCTACTCTGCCGAAATTACAGATGTCTGAGAATACAGAGCGGGACATCTGGGAGAGCGCCGGCATCATGATCGAGCGGCATGGCGATATGGCTGTGATTGAGGCGTCGAAGATGGCTGATCGGTACTTCGCGTCTGGTGATCTCGATATACAGCGTGTGTGGCTGCGTGTGATGCGCGCGGTAGATGCCACAACTGAAACAAAGGCATAGGAACTAGAGATCATGCATTCAGACATAGCGGGCGAGACGGCAAAATTCACCGGCTACATAGATCATGATTAGAATTTGGTCGTGCAAAGTAAGGACATGTAATGAACGATCTTATGACAAGTGGTTGGAGTGTGGCGTGGAAAGGCCTTTTTACTACCAACAAATATGTACTCTTTGGTTTTTCCGGTGTTGCCGTCGCTTGTTTATCTGGAATGGGGAATGCTGGTGAAGCGCCAGGCCTACTAGAATTCTACACGACAATTATCGGCATATGTGCTCGCGGCGCTTTATATGCTTCTGTCAGCTTATTCGTCGCTTATCTATTCATGCATATTACTGCTGCCGTGCTTCGTGAGCATGGGGACGAAAAGAAGAAGTATAATTTTGAAAGAAAAAATCCGAAGCGGGCGAAGCTTACGCCAATATTTCTGGTTCTTATCCAGTTTGTCTTCTGGCTGTATGCTGCAATGCAGCTTTGGGCGCCGCTATCAGAAATCTATGGGGTAATGAAGCACGAGCAAGCATTATCAAAGGCAGTAGTCTGCGAATCGGCGTATCGAAAACATATATCGATGGCCGGATATAGATTGGGAGAAGTATGTGAGGCCGTTCTCGGCGACAAGGGAAAGCCAGATCGAGAGCATTTTCTGTTTTTGGAAAAGCGATGAAGCCATTGCCTTATTTGGAATGCAGCAGATTGTTGATCTTGATGGCCTCTATAAATACTGAAACCAAATGCAGATAACATCAAATGAGATAGCAGGAGTGACTTTTGTCATTCTAATCGTATTTCTGCTCGGCCTTCTCTACTACTTAGGGCGGAAGGCCTTCAGAGATGGTCAAAGAGAGTCACTCTGGTGGCGCAAAGCAAAATTGACCTCTGCCAGTCTGGGTCTAATAGGTTTGTTCCTGGCCTTCATTTCTTATGAGAAAACCATTCGTGAATTTAATGACAGTGGAAAAGACTTCGCTATGCAGGAGTTTTTCGATCTGAAAATTTATATGACCTATAACCGTTCGATTGCATGCTCAGGAGATCTCTCTTCCCAAGAACTTAAAAATAACTGTTTTGATTTTAGAAACCTAGATAACCACTTTGTGCTGGGGGACATTCGCACCGGTGTAGAATTGCGTGTACCTGAGAATTGGCAAAAGAATCCTCAACTTGATCCAGTCATAGAAAGAATTAAACCTCAGATCGCCAGTATTAACGGGGCTATGAAATTAGCCAATGAAACCACTCCATTTCGGAATCTGGATAGAGTCAAAATTATGTTCGTTGGCTTGTTACTGATTGCGGTCCCCCTCGTTTTGGGAATATGCGAGGCGCTTTATCAGTTGTCTCGTGAAAGGACCGAGGCAAAGAGTCGCGGCGATGGTAAGGTCAAATAGTCAAGCGGTCCGAGGCGGACCAGTTAAGCTCCTAACGGAGCGAATTGCTGATTTATCTACTGAGTTGGTTTTGTACTGAGTGTTGATTGCGGATGTATGCATGATGATTGTTGTTTCCAGTTGTGCAATTGGCCTTCGTTGTTAGCTTGCTAGGGCGGGCACTGAGCCAGGAGATTGGCTCTTAACAACTGGAGGGGGTATGCAGCGCTATCGAAATTTAAGCGGCCAATCCAACGTCACATTTTATGAGATCGGGCCGGACTTCATAGAAGTCGAGTTCGGAGATGGTTCTGCGTACCTTTATAATAATCAAAGTGCGGGCCATGCAGATATTGCCGAAATGAAACGACTTGCAGCCGCTGGTATCGGATTGAATAGTTTCATCAGCCGGGTAGTGAAGAAAAGATACGCCCGCAAACTACGCTGATAGAGCAGAGAATGTGAGTGATGCTCTGGTTTTCATAACCGAGGATCAATCAGGGAAAATCTACTGATGGTGACTGACGAATTCTAGTTCTCCAAAATTCATGAAGTAGCGTTGCGTAAGTAGCGGAAAGATAGGGGGGGGAATGTTTAAGAATGAAGCAGAGCTTCGTGACTACCTCAGTGATAATCTTTCCTTCATTGAGGATGGTCTTGTAAAAATTGCCAACGAAGCATCTTTGAGGTCGCGAATTGGCGCCAGTGGCCGCTTAGATATTCTAGCTAGGGATAGATTCGACAATATCGTCGTGATCGAGGTAAAGCGCTCTGACGTCGCAGCCCGGCAGACACTGCATGAATTATCAAAATATATCGTATTACTCCAAAGTACGGGAAACGCCTCACCAGCAGAAATTCGCTGCATCGTAGTGTCCGAAGCATGGCATGAACTGCTTGAGGCATTCTCGTTTTTTGTGAGCGAAGTAAGTTACAAAGTTCAGGGCTTTGAGGTTGAGTATACTTCGGAAGGGCTGGTCGAACTGCATGAGAAGCGGCCTACCAAGGTGTCATTTGAGCGAAGCTTCTCACCCACTTCTAGGATTTTGTCATACTCAAGCGGCGCCAATCAGCTCGAGCATATTAATGTTATGCGTAGAAAAGGTGGGATGCTTCGTCAGTTTGAAGCAGCGGCGCTGTGCTTAAGAAAAAAAACGTCTGACAGGGACGAGTTTAAATCGATTATTTCTGTCTGGAGATTGAGCCTTGAGGGGCTCGAAGACCTCCAAAATGCAATTCAGATTGACCAGAACTATGTGGGCATGTGGCCGGGTTGGGAACCTGAGGAAGCCGCAGTGCAGTGGCTTACAGAAGGCCATAATGATTTAACGATAGCAGAGCATCACCTGCGCACCTGGGCGACGCCTGAGAAGTGCGAGAATATTTTTAAATCATACGAGGTTGTGGAGCTAGTAAGCGTTGGAAAGGAGGAAGTTGGCGTCGTAATGGATGCGGATTGGTTCCGAGAGATGCTCGGCGGGGTGAAGACATTAGCCGATGTAGCAGAAGTAAATCGCTATGAGGTGATTTTGTCTGCCGCAGTATCCCATCGCATGCGGTACGTAGCGGTTAAACAGGAGTTTATGGAATTTATCTCGTTTTGCCCGGAATGGGAGGAGGGCGCAGTGTCGTTCTTCGAATTCGCTGAGAGCCATAATGGCAGTGAGGTTTCCGTATCAGCGGGGCGTGCGCCAAACTTCTTTGGCCGTTTGATTCAAGCATCTAAGGATGGAGGGTTTCAACTTTCATATATGCGCCTGGAATGTCGTGCTCCGAATGGAAAAATAGCGCTGACTGGCATTGGCTATATGAGCTGGGATCAACTGACATGCCCAAGTGATCCCATTGGTGAGATAGAATATGCATATGGCTCTTCGAGAATTGCGCACTTCGTCTTGTATCAGCGAACCAAATATGAGCCAGAACCTGGGGTTCTAGTGCGCCATGGGTTTTACCCGTGCCTGTTATGGCTTGCCGGAGACGGTGAAGTCGGGCAAATATCAGCGCCACGTTCAGATTGGAATGGAACTAGTCCGAAGGTTAATGCGCTTGCAGAGTTTGCTGCGAAAAACCCCGCCTATGCTGAATCTGTACGCGCTGCCTTAGAGGAGTATGGTGAGATACGTACGAGCCCAGACGGCGAAGACGTAGTTTATACGCCGCTCTCGACAAATGATTTGGATTACATCAGCAGCAAGTTGAAGCGGGGATCATTGGAGAGAGGGCGGCTGAAGTGACGGCGCCTACTAAAAAATAACCTGGCGGTCGATGGCACTGTGTATGCGCATATTTATTGATGAATCTGGCGCGTTCCAGGCAACACCCTTTAAGAGCACAATCTCTCTAGTAGGCGCACTAATAATTCCCGACGGCACATTTGATAGAATATCGTCGAAATACGCTCATTTGCGAGCTCATTTTCCTAAACGGCGAATGGAAGTTAAGGGGAGTATGCTCGATGAATCTCAAGTCGCCAAAGTTCTAGATATTTTATTTAAGAACGGTGCGTTATTTGAAGCAGTGGCTATCAATCTTGGAGAACATACGGATACTGAGATTGAGTACCATCGAAAACTTCAGATAGGTAAACTTACAGAAGGCCTCACGGAGCGGCATCCGCCAGAGCTAGTCCGAGATTTAGTTGCTCGTCGCGCTCAATTGGAGCAGATGTCATCGCCGCTATATGTTCAGACCGTGATGATATTTGAATTGATCTACGAAACCCTTGTTCAATCAACAGGGTACTTCTCGCAAAGAAATCCAAAAGAACTGCAAAATTTTCATTGGTGCGTTGATGCCAAGGATTTCACAATCACGAAGTCTGAATCTTGGTGGCGAGGACTGGTCGTAGCGGCGCTTGCCGAAAAATCTAAGAAGAATCCGTTTCCTCTAATTGAAGGAGGGGACTACACGCACTTCTACCGTTTTGATGCGACACCCGACGCGTTTCAGGTGGAATTTCTGGGAGCCGATCCCAGCATGACTACAACTGACACTAAGATGATAATGAATGAGTCTTTTCGGTTTAGCGCTGATGCAGAACCTGGCCTCGAATTGGCAGATATTGCTGTAAACGCCACACGTCGAGCACTAGTTGGAAATTTACAACCTAGTGGTTGGGGGCAGTTGGCTCGCATGATGGTCGATAGGCCGGGCTACTACATTAAATTTTTGACTTTGTATCGTCCAAACCCTCATTCAATTCGCCTACCTATTCCTGAGGCGCTGAACGCGTTCCGCTATGTCGGGAGACAATTATTGGTGCCCCGCTTGAGGTAGCTAAAGATCAGCCACGGGCGTTCGGCAATCTGCCGAGGAGGGGGTAACCCGCGCAATCTATTGGCCAGCATGTAAAATGGAAAATCTACTGCGTCCCAGGGCCGGTAAATTCTACTGAGTCAGAGCCGCCGGACAGCATCGGCGTAAGGCGCGAGTTATTATCCGGATAGCGCCTCTTTTTTGCGAAATTCCAACGAATTTACAACTTCTGGGTTGCGCCGAATCGGAGGAGGCTCCTAGAATTTACTCATTCTACGGGTGAGCAAAGATGCGAAAGTTAAAGGCAAATCGGCAGTCGAACCCCCTTTCAAAGGGGAATGTCGTTGAGTTCAAATCACGGCAAGCTAAGGATGCCAATCCGAAAGCCGTAATCCGCTGCAGTGACAACATTGATTTTATGAGGTCGCTGCCTGGCGAAAGCATGCAGCTCATTGTGACTTCGCCGCCCTACAATATCGGCAAGGCGTATGAAAAAAGGACTTCGATAGACGCATATTTAGAGGCTCAGGCGACGACAATTGCCGAGGCAAAGCGCGTTTTGAAGCCGGGCGGCTCAATTTGCTGGCAAGTCGGAAATTACATACACGACGGTGAAGTCTTCCCGTTGGATATATTGCTTTACGACTTGTTCAAGAAGCAGCGCTTTCAGCTGCGGAACCGGATTATATGGACTTTTGGTCACGGCTTGCATTGCCAGCGCAGGCTGTCTGGCAGGTACGAGACAATCCTCTGGTTTACAAAGTCTGACGACTATACCTTCAATTTAGATCCCATTCGCATCCCGTCAAAGTATCCGAATAAGAAGCATTTTAAGGGGCCGAAGAAGGGGCAAAAGTCTAGCAATCCATTAGGAAAGAATCCGTCTGACGTCTGGGACATACCAAATGTCAAAGCGAACCATGTTGAGAAGACGGACCACCCTTGTCAGTTCCCCGTAAGCTTGGTTGAGCGCTTGGTACTTGCGCTGACAAACGAAGGGGATGCTGTGCTCGATCCATATTTGGGCGTTGGGTCATCTGCGGTCGCAGCTTTGAAGAATGGACGAGATGCTTACGGGTGCGACATTGTCCCCGAATACGTTGACATAGCAAAAGAGCGCATCAGCGCTTTACAAGAAGGATTATTGCGGACGCGCCCCATGAATAAGCCGATCTACCAGCCACCAATTGCGGGCTGATAGTGAAGCTATCTGCAACATACTCTCTGCATCACGGCGACGCTGAATGGCAGCGGCGCGATCTATTTGACTGGGTAACAGATCTCTTCGAGGTGCCAAGCATCGTCATTGAGCCTGGCTGCACTTCACGCGTAAGAACTCACTTACAGCATGAACTGACAAATGCTGGCTGGGCGTATGATGTCCGCATTAATCCCGAGCACGACATCACGGTCACCGGAACCTTCCGCGATGTAGCCTTCCAAATTCAAACCGGCAACATCAGTCGAGCCATCTATGATTTAATGAAGCTTGAATATCTCTATCAGACGCGGCGGATTGGTGCCGCCGCACTCGCAGTGCCGTCAAAGCAAGCCGCCGACTTAATAGCTAGTAATGTCGCCAATGCTGATCGGCTGTGGGGTGAAATTCGCCTATTCGATCGCATCATTACGACGCCATTATTGCTCGTGGCATTCGAGTGAGGTCATTTTATGCAATATAATATTCAAATTTTGCCGCCGCATGAGCGAGAGCAAATTATTAAACGGCAAAGCGAGACACCGCTTAGAAAATTTCAAACTTATGACGTCTTTGAAGGTACGCCGACAGAGCTTCCTGTAATAAGGATCCCATTGGCACTCCCGGTGTACAGGCTTTCAAACGGCCGAACACAGACTGAGCAGTTGGCAGAGATCACCCGGGAGGGCTTACCGGCAAATTACTTCTCATCTGGAGAAGAAAATGAGACGGTGCAACAAAAGCAGCACAAGATTCTATGGGATTTTGCGCAACAAGGGACAACCTCAATCACTCCTATAGCGGAGGTTTTAGAGGAAGAAGCGCAGCGCGAGCCAATTATGATTACGCCTCGCGGCATTGTTGTGAACGGCAATCGTCGTTTGGCGGCGATGCGCGAATTGTATGCAAAAAATTCAGCTGACTTCGCTCACTATGAGAGCGTTGAGTGTGCGGTATTGCCGCATTTGACGCCCGATCAGATAGTCGAAATTGAAGTTAGACTGCAGATGCGGCCTGAGACCAAGTTAGACTATGACTGGATCGACGAATGTTTAATGGTGCAACGCCTAGTCACTCATAATAAGGATGAAGGTCGAGTTGCAAAGTTAATGCGAATTCGTCCTAAAGACGTTAAGGCTGCGTTGGCGGCCTTGAATGAGGCGAATATTTACCTGGCTGATTGGCTGAAATCACCCAAAGACTACGGTCGAGTGCGAGATCATGAGCAGTTTTTCTATGATCTTCCAAAAAAACTTCAAGGTAAGAGCGGCGAATTTCTAGAAGCGAGCAGGCGTGTCGCTTGGTTCCTAATTCAGAATAGCGAAGCATTGGGACAGCGTGTTTACGCATTTAATGCCACATTTGGTGACCAGGCTCAGGCCACTCTCAAGCGAATTTCTACCCGGCTTGCCATCCCGCTGACACAGAAGCCGAGTAGTGCCGCGGCTGAGCTTCTGGAATTTGATATTGGTGATGAACTAGAGACTAGTTACGCGCCTTTGATTGCTGAACTGGATAATGTGGCAAGGCGGGATGAAATTCGAGACGAGGTTATCTCGGTATGTAAAGACATTCTGGCGTCAAACAAAACGGAAGATGTCGGACGTAGTGCATTGCTGCGCCTACGTGAAGCGAATAGTCGGCTAGCTGAAATAGACCTTACGACAGCAGCCCCTTCAACGTACGGCGCGATTGAAAAGCAGCTAAACGAGATACTTAATTCAGCGAACTCAATACTTACGAAACTTCAGCCATATCAGCGTGGCAAGAAGTTGTGATGGACGACCCCGCTCACATCGGAATTTCTTACGATCCTGCGGAAATAGCGGCTATTTTTTCGTTTAATGGGGAAGCGGCTGCGCTCAGTATATGGGAGCGTATACAGCAGTTTGCGCTTGGGATTGGCGAGCCGTACGTCTTTTCCCCTAGTACTATAAAGCTCTCTTGGTCGTCCGCTCTGTCATTACTGCGTGAATTTGGGCCCCTGCAGCGGTCATTGAATTTTCGCTTCAAGCCAGATGAAAGTGCAAAAGAGAAGGTCGCTGAATTCGCCCGCCAATACCGTGTTGCGCGAGAATCTGCGAAGCATCCGACGCCTGCCTTTTCACGCCATGATGCGGAAGAGAAACTTAAGGCTGCGGGATTCACGCGCCGCACGTTGAAGCCATTTCAAATGGACAATTTGCTCCATCTCACCTCGTTGGAGAATGGAGCAAATTTTTCTGTTCCCGGAGCGGGCAAAACCACGGTCACCATGGCTTTGCATATCCTCGTTGCCAAACCCGGACAGCATCTGCTGGTCGTCTGTCCGAAAGCCGCTTTCGGGGCCTGGTCGCAAGTTATTGAGGAATGCTTCAAGGACGATGCGCCTGCTTCCAGCTTGGAGCCTTTCGTCATTTTATCTGGTCGCAAAGATAAGATACGAGCTGCATTAGCCAGCGGTGGCCGGCGTTTCGTAATTAACTACGACCTGCTGATCGAAATACCTGACATTATATCTGCCTACTTGGCGACAAATTCCGTGCACTTGGTGCTGGATGAAGCGCATCGTATGAAGGCTGGGTATAAATCGCAAAGGGGTGCTTATCTGCTCAACGTCGCTTCGCTTGCTGCGCGTCGCGACATATTGACCGGTACGCCAATGCCCCAGTCGCCAGACGATTTGAAGGCGCAGTTGAGCTTCTTGTGGCCGGGTGCCGGCTTTGACGCTGCATTAGATCAAGGTAAGTCGCCGCGCGAAGTTCTGGGGAATCTCTACGTAAGAACAACAAAGCGGCAACTGTCTCTCCCAGATCCCATACGTCATTTTCATCACGTAGACATGGCGAAGGGGCAGCTGGCGTTATATGGGCTGGTCAGAAGCGAATTTCTCCGCGATTTTAGTGGCGCTTCGACTAGACGAGCGATGGATTTGGCTAAAGCAAAGCGATCGGTCATGCGATTGCTTCAGCTTTCATCCAATCCCATCCTTGCTCTGAGATCAATTGCCCCGAAGTTAGCCACTGCTGAATCAGGCATTGTAGATCAAGTGATTAGCGAAGGTCCGTCGTCAAAGATGTTGGCGGTTGGGCAGATGGCGAGAACTCTCGCGGCTGACGGTGAGAAGGCCGTCATATGGACGATATTCACCGACACTATTCAGCAAATGGAAATACAGCTGGCGGACTTAAATCCAGTATCTCTTTACGGGGAGGTGCCGTCGGGTGCCGAGAGTGATGACTCTACTCGAGAAGGCCGCATTCGCAAGTTCCATATTGACGATTCCTGCCAGGTATTAATCGCCAACCCAGCCGCGGCCGGCGAGGGAATAAGTCTTCATCACGCATGCCATAACGCACTTTATCTTGACCGAAGCTACGTGACGACGCACTACCTGCAATCTGTGGATAGAATTCACCGGCTTGGCCTCTCGCCCGACGTAACTACGAATATTCATATTTTCCAAAGCCGGGTTCCTGCAGGTCTGGGTTCAATTGATTATTCAGTAAGTCGGCGCCTGGCTTCCAAATTAAGAGCGCTCCAGCAGCTACTAAATGACGAAGATCTACACGAGATTGCTTTCGACGAAGAAAATGCTACCGATCCAATTGATTATCAAACGGACGAACAAGACGTTATCGATCTAATTGCAGAGCTTGAAGGTAAAATTCCTTACGACGAAAGCTCATCCGAGTAGTCAGCATGAACGCTCGGCACCTGACGATGGGCGCTTTCAATGCTGTAGAGGCAATACGCCGTTATGGCACAGAAAATCCAAATGTCGGAACCACTGACATAGTTAATCTCATTAAGAGAGTTGATGCTGACTACCTTAATGTCGACTACGAAGCGGGACTGGAAATCCACGAGCTTCTTCCTGGTGAGGTGAATTTTTCCAATCCCGAGATCGGTTACAGAGAAACACTCTCATTTCTGATATTGCATCACCGTCCAGATTGGTGCGGCTTATTCCGACTTGGTCGAAAGCATGTTTCGAACGGTCTGGGGCGAGACGAACTGCAATGCTTCAGATCGGCCGGCTTAATGGGCGACGCGAACTCCAGTGATGTCGTTGCGTGGTGGGATAAGCTCGCAAATTTCTTCTTCGCGTCGAAAAGCGAACAGATGCATTCCCAAGGAAGGGAAGCTGAGAGGCTCTCATACGAATATGAATGCAACAGGGTTAAAGCGTTGGGTATTTCTGAGCAGCCTTACTGGATAGCCATCGACGATAACACTGCGGGCCACGACATACTTTCATATGACTTGGTTGAAGGCCGAACCACCAAGAAAATGATTGAAGTTAAGTCATCTACTGCTAATCCACCCGTTGCGACAATTTCCCGAAACGAATGGGCGGCCGCTTTGCGGGCGCAAGATATGTTTTGCTTCCATTTCTGGGATATGCGGACGAAGAGCTTTTTCGAGCGGAGAGCCCCTTCTATGGTTGAGCATATGCCAATGAATCAGGGGGGTGGCTCTTGGAGAAGTGTCGACGTGTCTTTTAAATTACTTCGCTCTGGAGGTGTGGAGAATTAGGAGGCAGACAATAGTGGGCGTTTAAGCTCAGGTGCACTCCGTTCAGTAAACGTCGTAAGAAATTCAAAATCGGAAATGCCAAAATGCAGCTGCTAGCAGTATCGCGATTAAAGCAGCCCGCATCAGAGCATTAAATTTACGCGATTTCGCTTGCGACTTGTCGTATCTGAAGAATGCTAGTCCGGTCGCTGTAAGGATACAGATAATGTATACGTCTGGGGCGCTTGTGCTTGATCGGCCTATGAAGGCGAGGGACAAGAAGTATATCCACCAAAGGACTGTTACAGCTGGGCTGCCGCTAGTTTCTGGAGCGCTTTTGAATGATGCAAGATAAACGGTGAAAATTTCCTCGAGAGATGCGGCCGGCTTGGTCGTCGCAATAGCCGTATATTGTGAATAGTAAAGACGTATCGTGAGTATATCCCAAACAAGATATAGGGTAAAAATTAGGGCCAGTGTGGGGGAGAAAAACACTGGCTGCTTCGCTGAAAGAAGTAGAAACAAGTACACAAACACCAAAAATATATCGATCAGAAATCTCGGATGATCCAGTAGCGGTTTCGTTCTGATTGAAAGTAAGTACCCATCCCAACTTAATATTGTCGCAACAAGGCCGACACAAAGCATCGCGACTTGTTGCCATTCTTTCTCACTCGGCCATGACCCAGCCGTAATCCAGTTCATAGAAATTAATGCAGATGCAAAGCCTACGCTTATCGCTACTGCAAATAGCCGCTTGATAAAATCGCTTCGCAAATTTCCACGTTCTTTATCTTCTTCTGCTTTATCAGTCATTGTCTTACGTAAGGCGGTGGCGGAAAAAAAATTAATCTAGATTTAAATAGAGAATCGATATTTTGCAATTTTTAAGTAGGGTTTTCTCCGCATCGGCAGGGGACTGCTTAGATCTGCCTGACCTAGACTAACGCCGGCTTAGATCGGCTAAAATATCGAGGTGAGTTACACTTCCCCGGAGGGTCATCGGGGAAAATCTACTGGTGGGTATGGCGGATGATTAGGTTGGGGTAGCACCCGCCGGCAGGTTGAGCTTTGATCGCCACATCTCCATCGATGCTTCCACGAGTTGGCTAACAAGCCACTCAGCATCTGTGCCAGTCTCAACCATGACGTACTGGCCATTAATGGGCCAGCCGCATCTTAGGTTGCCGCAGTGTATATCGTTCGATTGAATGGCGGAGAAATCGAGGCCGTATTTCTTGCGGGCGAAATGCTTTGTTGCGTTTGCGATATCCATCACCGTTCGATACGCGAAGTTAGACTTACCCAAGGCAATACGAAAATCTTCAGGCGTTCTTTGGCCATCAGCCGGCTTCGGCGCTGAATGAAAATAGTGATCCGCCATGCTTTGAAGCATGAGGCAGGCAAGAGTTGCTAAGCGCTCATCACTTGGATCTCGAAGGAATTCTTCAACGGTGGGTTCAACGAATTTGGGGAAGTATTGCTGGGCGTGCTCAGGCATGAGGTGTCCCGAAGGTGATGTGTAGCTAGATTCCTGGTTAAGCGAAGCCCAACTGGCCAGCAGGGTGGCCGCCACGGGGGTCGGGCATCATAATAAGTATTTGTAATTTCATAACTATTTTCCATTGCCGAATAGAATACCATATTTATGGATGTGATTGACCCATCATAGCAACATATAGTATGTATATGTGTATGATGTTTGTACTTGATACAGACTCTATACATCCCATAAAGGTGATCCTCGCGCAGATCGCCCCTGGAGTTGCGCCATCAGCAACGATGGTCGCGGAGCTGGAGAGCCTAGTCAGAGAGTTTCTCCAGGCTGGCCGATCACCGGAAGAACTTCCCCTCGAGGCAACCTGGGTGCCGAGGCCAAGCAATAGCTACATCCGTTCGATTATCCCTCTCGCGCGAACCCATAAGCGCAAGAACGGCGACAAGCTCTACGATTGCCCGTTTTGCCATCACGCAGACAAATTCTACGAAGGATGGGTCATTTTATGTGATGACGGGAAGTTGCGGCTTGTCGGTGAAGATTGCAAAGAACACCACCTCGACGACCATGTCATCAAAACTGGTTTCGAGCAGTATAGTAACCGGATATGGGATGACTTTTATCGACGCGTGGCGCCGGAGGCGATTGTTGCAGCACAAGCCCTATCCGAGGCTGTCGACCGCATCGTGATGGCTGACTGGCAGACGCTCGATATCTGCCGCCAACTGCGAAGTGAAATATCTAGAAAATTTCACCTCGTTCTCCACGAGCTCTACCGCAGCATTCGCCTGGGTGAATCGCGCTTAAATGTCGAACGTTTGGTTGAGGATTGGGCTCGATTTAATCGGTCTGCCGATCGGGCTGACCAAAATATCCCAATGCAGTATGTGACGATGACCGTTGGTACTTTGAACGGTACGCAATGGCTGCTGCCCGAGAATACCGAACCCTTGATAAGAATTCAGAGCGCACAAAAAAAGCTTCGTGAAATATCGAGCTCTCTTAAGGACTATGGCCGCGCTCCGCGAGGGGATGCCACGCTTGTACGAAATATTAGAAAATTTGTTCGTGAAGGTAGTATCGCGTTGCGCGAACTTGAAGAGGCGCAAAAAACTATCAGATCGATGGTCGTTTTCTTCTCAGAATCTAATTTGAAGCACATGGGCCGTTGGTTGGCCGATCGCGACAACCCTTTGTCATCGGAGTTGGAATTCTCGCCGGTAGAAAGGGGATTCGAATGGATAGACAAGGATCTCAATGAAAAGAAGATCGTTTTACCTGCTGCTGTAACTGATCTGCATATCCGAGGGATGCGCGAGCTTGATCAAGCTATCAAGCAGTGTATGCGTGGCGTTTTGAACCGCAGAGAATAGCGAGAGGGATATATGAAGAAGGCATTGGAGGAGCAGCTACATTCTGTCTTTAATAAGGTGGATGCGGCGAAGAAGATCGCGGACGAACGGCGAAAACAAGCTGAAGATAATGCTGCGGTTTTTCTTGAGGAATTTGAACGTGTGGCTCGAGATACTATGCTGCCGGCTATGGAGGAAATCTCACAACACGTGCAGAAGCGGGGGTACGATTGCCGAGTGACATTCGAGCCTGAACGGCCAGATGGGCGGGATAAGAGAGTTCTGCCCGCCGCGATTCAGTTCACCATATTACTCGGGCGTAGCGGACATCCCCTATATGAGTATCCACACCTCTCTGTTAGATGCGACAAGCAGGCAAAGCGGTTTTGTTTTCATCTGAGTACCATTGGGCCGAGTAAAGGTGGGCAATCTGGTCCAATAGGTGATGCAAAACTGGAGGACATAAATAAGGATATGATGCAGGAAAGATTATTGGATTTGGTTGTAAGAGTTTTCTCATAACAGCGATGAGATGGCGGAGTTATTTCCCAGGGCAGAGTTCGCCGTGGCGGAGAAAGAGTATCTTTTTGTTAAGTCGGGGTTTTTACCTCCGCGGAACCTGAAGAAGACAAATCTACTGGCTGTGGTTCTCATATAGACGCCTATAGCTAGTGATATCAGCGATTTGCTTGAAATCTAATATTCAGGCTTCGTCATGCGATTGTATTCAAACTTTGATTTCATATTACTGATAGTGCGCAGGATCGGCCAATCTGTAGGATCGGAAGGGGGTTAAAAGTCTAGATACTCTGGTGTAGTTGACTTGGTTGTTTCCGATCGGAATTGTTGGCGTTCCATTCCTAAGACTCTCGCGTAAGATGAATCCTAAATGAGGATTCATAGCCCGATGGCCGAAATACCAGAACGTAATTTTGAACCGCCTGCAGTCATCGCCCTCAAGAAATTTCGGGCCCGGATTGAGGCTGACCCCAACATTGCCACTGATCTGAAAGCTGTCCTGCTTCAGGACTTGGATGGCAGAAACCCATCTCAACTAAAGGCCTTTAAGGCAACCCTTGCTGCAGTAGGAGTTCAGAAAAATGAAACTCCAAACACTTAAAGCAAAAAGTGTGCGGGGTATTCCCCAGTCATGGCCCGATCTTTCAATCGGAGAGGGGGGGCTCGTGATCTATGGGACAAATGGAGTGGGTAAAAGTTCCATTGTGGATGCTCTCGAATATGTATTGACCAGGAAGTCCTCTTTGTACCCAGAGAATAGACAAGGGGTAAGTTGGGAAGTTGCGGCCCCACATGTTCGCGACGGTGCTCCGGCCATAGTTATTGATCTCAATGCCTCGGGGACCATAAATTCTCTTTCATCAAGTACACCTATTGGGAAGGTGGATGCACCCGTAGCCGCATGGATGGAGTTGGCGACAAAGTCGAGCTTTGTGCTGCGGCGACATATGCTCTTGAGTTTCATAAATGCCGTACCTCGAAACCGATACGATCTTCTTGAGCCGTTCTTCAATCTTGGGGAATTTGTCTCTATAGAAAACGCTCTCCGCGCATTGGCCGATGGTCTGGAAACACGAAAAACAATAGCTAGCACAGACGAGCGAACTCAGAGTCAACGCTTGCGCCAGATTTTTAGCATGCAGGCAACTGATGGGATCAATAAGGAACGATTGCTTGCTGCATTGAATGAAACTCTGGCGCAGGTATCTCTCCCGATTTGCGCAACATCAGGTGATGTAATGCAGCGGAAGAGTCAGATCGACGCTGAACTTGGTGGTAAAGATAAGGCCGAAAGACTGAGTGCGCTAGGAGGTCTACAGCAGCATATCCGCAGAATGGGTGTGGCAACGAACTTAGCGGGCTTTGTGAAGTCGCTTATTGGCGCCGCACGTGAACTTGAAGCGGAGATAGCAAGTCGCACGCAAGATGTGCTTGTCGACCTTCTGGTGGCGGGGCGTCAAGCAATAGCCAAGGGATCGCTCGATAACTGCCCCTTATGTGAGCAGCCCATCGAGCGTGAACTGCTAGTTCATAAGATTGATGAACGTATCAAAGCTGACGAGAGAATCCTGCAGATTAGAGTTCTAATTGATGAACGTAAGAATGCGTTGTCTGCAGCTCTTGAGCCGCTCCTTGCCGATGTTAATGCGCTTTTCAGTCTTTGGCAGTCCGTAATGGGAGAGGGGGCACCCCAGGTTTATGGAGAGCTGCAGGCAGTGCTATCTGATTTGTCTGCCGCGATTAAAATTCCTATGCCATCGCTCGCAGATCTGCAGGCCATATCGAGTCGCATCGATGCGACTATCCAATCTCACGACGCAATTATAGACCGAGTTACTTCAGCAATAGAGGCGGAGGGCGGTGGCACGCGTCGCAATCATCTAGTAACGGCGGTGAGCCAAGCTGAGGGGATAATCGCTGATCTACCAAAGCTGGAGGCGGCTAGAGCTCAATACAAGATTGTATCGGAGCAACAAGCGATCGCAAATAAGGTCTACGGTCATGCTGTAGAAGCGAGAAAGCAGGCAGTACAGGCTGCTTTAAACGGTGTTACCGGCATAGCGAATAAACTATATGAGGCGATTCACCCGGGCGAGGGTATTGCAACTTCGAAGCTAGAAGTGCGCCAGGTCGGTCAGGGCTCAGTAGGTATAACGACCGGTTTCAACGGGGCGCAGGAGCATCCGCTTTTGCATTTAAGTGAATCGCACTTAGATACGCTGGGGCTTTGTTATTTTCTTGCCCTGAGAAAACAAGAAGCTGAGAAGGAAGGCAGATTTAAAATTCTAATCTTGGATGATGTAATGCATTCAGTTGATGCCGCACATAGAGGAAGAATAGCGAAGCTTCTGAAAGAAGAGTTCTCGGATCATCAGTTAGTGATCACAACGCATGATCGCCTATTTTACGACGTGCTCAGGCGCGAATTTGGTTCCAGCAACTACCAATACATATCGATCAGTGATTGGGATTTGTCACGCGGCCCTATACTTTCAGATCCTTCAACAGACCTTGATGTAATAGTTAATGTGGCGGCACATTCAGGTCGCCGGACTGTAGATTTGTCTAGTACCGGCGGTCGGTTTTTTGAGTGGCTTCTAAAGCGGCTGACTGAGCGGCTGCAAGTGGCTATCCCGGCCCGCTTCGAGCGAAAGCACGATATAGGCAGTATGTGGCCAGCGTTATGCAGAAAACTTAAAAAACATAAGGGGTTCGCAGCAGCAAACGCTCAGTTGATTTCTGATTTGGAATCGAGTGCTTGGGTGCGAAATGAATGCGGGGCGCACGACAACGCTTCGGAAAGTCCGGTGACAGAGCCAGAGGTTCGGGCATTTTCTAGCAATTTAGCAGGACTGTATGCCGCAGCGAATTGTTCGAAGTGCAATACGCTAATATCCAAGCAATCGAATGATGATTGGGCATGTGAGAAAGATTGCCTCCGCTATTCAGCAAAATAAGCCATGGTAAAAATGACATGCTAATGGAACTGGGCGAAGTAGAGCAAAAAATCGCCAGTGCTTGCGAAGGGCTTTATCTGCATGAGCACGCTTTGATCACCCAGCATGCTCATGAAAGAACTATCGCCACTCATCTGTCTAGCTATCTGAAGCCACTCTTTTCCGGCTGGGATGTTGACGCAGAGTATAACAGAGAGGGGCCTGGATTTGATCCTAAGCGGGATTTGGACGGTTTAAGAATTGTCCCGGATATTATTATTCATACGAGAGGAAAGCGAGAAGGACCGAATTTAGTGGCAATCGAAATGAAAGGTTTCTGGAATAACGAGCCTAGACGCTTTGACGAAGAGGTGCTGGTCCGGTTGAAGCGAAAATTCTTTTATCAGCATATATTCCGGCTGGAGCTTGGTGAAAAGAAAGCAGATTTGGTTCATATCCGATGATCGAAACGGAAGTTAGGTACCGGTACGATGGCGACACTGAGCTATGGGCGGATAATGCGCGGCCGCGACCAAAATGACTATTAAAAACATAACTCAGTAGATACCTGACGATCTCTCATGAGTACAGGCGTTCATTCGTCATAGCCTGTTGACCCAAACCACCCTTGGTGGGTCCTTTCGGCCAGATAGAGAAGCAGTTTGGTCGCTTCCTTGAAGCCAACCTGGCCGCAAAGCCCCACGACCATGCGCGAGACAGTTCCCCAGTCCATGTCGATCTGATCTCGATAAAAGCTGTCATGGATAGCTTGCTCGAGCTCTTGCCGGTTTCTGTGAGCGGCAATTCTGAACCGCTTGGGTAAGCGAGGGCTTGCCTGGCGCTTCGTTGGTCCTTTAGTGGATTGCTTGGTCATCTGTGCACCTCAAGCTAGCTGCACAGATGATTAGTATGGTGGGAGCTTTTACGGGGCCCAAGGAACACTTCAAACCGGCCTCGCGGCCTGTCGGCATCCCGTTCACCGAGAAATCTCGAGATAAGATATGATCCGATATCGCTGATAGGGCGGTTGGCGCGGGTCGATAATCCGTTGGCGCTCAGCATCCCAGGCCACCCAATGCCAACCATCTCGGCGCGGATTGACCTTCAAGACGGCATTGGCCGCCAAGGCTGATAGCGGCCTGCCGGCGAGAGGGATGAGGCGAGGTGCCAACGTGACACCAAGCCGCCTTAGGCCGCGCCTAAGATCGGCTGTATGCGTGCTGTGACGGCCAGGCGGCTCAGGCCCAAAGATCGCCTTACAGGCCGTCCAGTAGCTAACCCCGGCCAGCATGGCCACAGAGGCCACGCCGCAGCCATAAGGAGTCAGCTGGCGCACGAGCCGCATGGTCAGTTCGACGCAACCCGCAATACGGGTATTTTTGAAGATTTTGCCAAGTTTTCACGAATCGGCCGCATGGCCAATTATGGCATAAAATACTGATAAATATAAACTATTGACGTTTGGTTTGACTTGTGGCATACTACTTATGCGAGTGATTCGGCTCGTAGAAAGGACAGCCAAATGGCAGGCAAACAAGCAAAAATACTCAGTGACGCCCAATTGACCCGGGCGATGAAGGCGGCTGCGCATGGACGATTTCCACAAAGGGATCAGGCCATGTTGCTTCTGTCGGTGAAGGCCGGAATGCGGGCTGGCGAGATTGCCAATCTGACCTGGGAAATGGTGCTGACGGCCGATGGGTGTCTTGCTGATCGGATCGAGCTGTATGACTGGGCGGCCAAGAAGCGGTCGGGCCGGACCATTCCCATGCATAAAGACATCCAGAAGGCCCTCCTGAAGATTATGCCGCGAGAGCGGGGCAGGCGGGGGATGCCTGAAGGGCCAGTGATCCGGTCTGAGCGGGGCGGGGGTATGCGGGCCAGCAGTGTCGTGAACTGGTTCTATGCCTTCTACGGCACTCTGGGCTTTGAGGGCTGCTCATCCCACTCGGGGCGTCGAACCTTCATCACCCGGGCAGCTAACTGGTCTTCAAGGCCGGTGGCAGCCTCCGGGATGTCCAGCAGCTCGCCGGCCACCGCTCCATCGAGCAGACCCAGGCGTATATCGAAGGCGACGGGGCTGCCAAGCGTCGTCTAGTGGCCCTCCTGTAGGGTCTGAGTACCTGGCCGCCTAGGCGGCTCTATCCAACAACCTGAGACGACCCAGCGCCCCGAGATCGGGGCGATTGCATATCTGCGTCCACAGAAAAGGAGACTTTCTATGACTGACCTGATTCCGGGTGACCCTGAACAGCCCGAGCGGTCTCTGGGCGAGCGATTGGGCTTACGGACCTTCCTCCCCGCTGCGATCGAAGACTATGCCGACTGGATGGCCGATGAGGCCGACGTCGTGATCGTCACTTGGGAAGCCGGCGACATCGCCGACGCCGTCAACAAGCTCGAGTTTGCCGTCCAAGCCTACCGCAACTGGCGGGCTCTCCCGGGTACCTGAGGCGCCCACCTAACTCAACCAACAATCCAACAAAAGAGGACCTGCCAGAGGCATCTGGCGGGATTGGAAAACCATGTCCGATGAACAGCAGGAGAACGAGCGCGTGGTCAAGATTCGGGAGCTGAATGATCGATTCCGCAGGACCGGTATTGGTGGCCGCTTTGTGATGACCGGTGGAGTAAGGGCCTTAGGGCCGGCCGCCCTGGCTCAGATCCTTCAAGAGGTCGCCGGCTATGATGAGTTCAGCGAAGATAATGACCCTTACGGCGAGCATGACTTTGGCACCGTCCATGCTGGCAGTGTGAAGCTGTTTTGGAAGATTGATTACTACGATCGAGAGCTGGAGGGCGGGTCAGAAGACCCGGCTAATCCCGCTGTCACCACTAGGGTGCTCACGCTTATGCGGGCAGAGGAGTACTGATTACGATTTTTTACGCTTCTTGCGATTGATAAGTCTGATCAGCTCTTCGATATCATCAGCCGAAGGAGCTTCATCGGATTGATGCAGTGAGCGAAGCCTTTCAATTGCGCGCTCTAACTGTTCTTCGTCAGCGGATAATTTCTTTTGTGGCGCCCAACTAAATAAGTCCTGGAGACCGCAATCCAGCGCCTTACTGATTTGAAACAGAGTGCCAAGGCCGGTGAAATTCAATCCGCGTTCTAACTTGGATACGGACTCATACGTAAGCCCGACCTTATCGCCCAGTTGCTCTTGGGAAAGTCCGGCGCCCTTCCGCAGGGTCTTAATGCGGCGGCCTAGCTGAATCAAAAGGTCTTGTTCTCTCATACCGATGTTTTCAACCGGCATGAGGTATGCGTACTACGGCCTATTAAGCCGTAATTGGCGTTGACTTGCCAATAAATACGAATGATAGATTCGTATAATGGCTGACTGTACGACTTAAAGGGCCGAATCGAGAGCGTTTGCTAAGCGCCTGAAGGGGAAAATATGAAAAACGAGGATCTCGAAATGCCCGATTGGGCAGCAGTCAGATTGCGCCAGCGGCTGTGGTTTGTCGCGGTTCTATCCGTGCTCCTGCCTCCGCTCGGCCTGCTCATGCTGTGGCTGCAGACCCTCTACAAGAAGCACCGCAAAGGGCAGGTGGCTGTAGTGCCTGTCTGGGAAAAGGCGGTCCAGACTGGGGCTGTCGCTATCCTGATCTGGCTTGTTGCACCGCATGTGCTTGGGTTGGGCCTGAAACTGTTCGGCAATGAGTACCGTGCCGGTCTTCCCGCCTGTAATAGCTCTGATGCCAAGACTGCTCTAACGGCAGCCTTCAACAACGCCCAGTTCGCTCGGCAGATGCATCTGAGTGTCGTCGAGGTCGGCCAGACCAGCGACAAAGGGCAGGTGGACAAGACCCGACAGTGCGAGGCTGGCCTTACACTCAACAATACTGATGCGATGATAGTCCGCTATGGCATGGAGCCGCGGCCAAATGGCCAGTTCATGCTCACCTTCGAGGTGGTCGATCGGGATGTGCCAGTGCAGGCAGTCCAGTCCACTCGCCAGCAAGCGGCGATGCCTCAAGGCGTCCAATGGACCGGGCTAATCGGTAAACACCCCTATGACGTCATAACTGACCGCCAGGTTCGGGAGGTCTATGGGGCGAGCTTCGCCGACAAATACCGGGGCTTTATTGCCGGCCTCGAAGTGGCCAGTCAGACCGAGCTGATCGACGAGCGTTATCTGGTCGGCTCAGGCTGTGCCCCGCAATCTTGCGGTGATTACGAAAGCTACTTCGCCTTTGACATCAAGTCAGGCGCCCTAATCGCGGTCAGTTACCACGATGGCGATGTTCAAGACGCTGGCATCCAGGGCGAGTTCCGACCCACGCCGGCGCTCACAGCCAATTTCAACAGCTGGCAGAGCAAGTTCTAAAAAAATAGACAGAGGAGGTCTCGATGAGGTCTTTAATCGCGTGCGCCTTAGTAACACTGCTTGCAGGGTCGGCTGTGGCAGCTACCGAGCGCCATGAAGTCGATGCGTTACACCAAAATCGGCCCGTAAAGACACCATTCGATCTGTTGTTGCCAGACGGGGAGGGGCCGTTCCCGGTGATCGTCACAGTGCATGGTTCTGGCGGCGTAACGCGCACCATGGATTATAACTACTACGGTGCTCATATGGTGAAGATGGGCGTTGGCTATGCCATCCCCAACTCCTTCATCAATCGCGGCGTTAAGGACACGGTCGCCGACCAGTCTCAGGTCTCGCATATCGAGATGATGCTCGATGCCTTCCGCGTCTTGGAATTCCTCTCTAAGCACCCAAAAGTCGATAAGCGGCGTATCGGTGTCGTCGGCTTTTCCAAGGGCGGCACTGCAGCGATGCAGTCCTCGTACAAGGCAATGGCCGATTGGCTGTCTCCCAACGGCCCGCGCTTTGCGCTGCATGTGGCTTTCTACCCCGGCTGCGTCAACCAATCCTATGATGTGGGAAGCACTGGCGCGCCGATGTTGGTGATGGTTGGCGAAGACGACACCTGGGTAAATCCTAAGACCTGCCTGCGCCTGGCCAACAAAATTCGCGACATGAATAAAGACCAAAGCCTCGTCCAGTTCGTCGCATATCCATTCGCGATGCACAGCTTTGATAGCGCGTTCCCCGCCTACGATATTCCCAAAGGCGAGAATTACTTTAACTGCGTGATGGATGAGCAAGAAGACGGCAGTATCGTTGAGCTGACAACAGGTCTGAAGGTCGCCGAGAAGGGTGGTGCTCAGAATACAGGAGCACTGCAGCGGGCATGGCAGTCTTGCATGACCAAAGGCGTCAAAGGCGGCCCCGATCCAGATGCTCGTCCGCAATCTCTCAAAGACTTTAAGATCTTTGTGGCCAAAACTTTTGGGCTCAACGTGCGCATCAATTGATCGCAGGCTGGCCAAGCCACTACTGGATGGAAGGGTGATTTACTCAGTAGAATCAGACTGAGTAGATTTCTCCGTTCAGACCCCGGCCAGGAGATTTTCAGGCGCTATGCCTTCGCTTTCGCTAGTCTCCAATTTTAAAATAGCGAATAGGGAGGCATACAATGTTAAACTACATTCTTAAAAATGATCTGAACGCCGATATTAGATATTGCCTTTCAGCATTGGGTAATCTCGCGTTCTTTCGTGAACACGACTATGAAGTATCTCTTCCACCGCCATACACGCGAGAAGATGATATCTCTCCAGAAGACACGAAGCGGCCTGAATTTATAGCATCAGTCCATCGTGCCGTTATTGGAGACCCCAACCGTGTCATTGACGTTGCACTGTTTGAGAAGCTGGTTGCCGATGCATTGCCGGACATCGCAGCTTTTATCGATGCTTTTTCGCTCGAAATCCCCAATGATATCGATGTCTATGTGACTCATTACGGCCCGGGTGGTAGCTATCGGGCGCTGCCCTCTTATGCAGGGCCCCGTGGTCGGACACACATTTATACGCGTCCGGCGAAGCTGAAAAAATTGGGCATGCCATTCGTGGCAAATCTAGTCCACGAAACAATTCACCTCATTATTGAGCACCCCGTCGTCAATGGCTGCACGATTCAGCATGCATGGAAGGAAAAGATTGTTGATACGATCTGCATGTGCGACGAGCTCAAAACGATCGTAGGCGACTATAGATACCAGCCAGATTTCTGGTCGGTTGATATTAGCGAGTATGTGCGCGCAGTACCTTGGAAGCCAGGGCGAGTTCCCACATGGACGGCGCGAGCTGATATGCCAGGTATACAGCCACTGCTATGATCGGAGTAACGCTGTGAGCAAAGATGCTAAGGAGAAGGCTCAAAAGACCAGGGCCGATATCAACAAAGAAATTAAAGAAGATCGAGCTGACGATCTGCGTGCAATTGGCGCTGATATTCGGCGGCAGCAGAAAATGGCCAAGGAGCTCCGTGGGCAGGGAAGAATTAACGACGCAGAGATTTTGGAGCGATCTATTGAACGAGGTCACAAGGCGAGAAAGAACATCGGGGGCAGTATTCCAGACGTCATAAATAAGCGGAATCGTAATAAGCCAGCTGGCGGCGATCAGTAGATCGCATTGAAAACTGTAGAATCTGCCGTTAAGGCCTTTGAAGCTTTTTGGTAAAGGCAGCGTTGCCTTAGCGTGATTCGATTTTTGGTCATTCATTATCCGTCGAGAGGGTATCTTCTCGAACTTGGCCGAATGCTAAAAGCTCATGATCAGTAGTGGGGTGGACGCTCATTGACTGGGCCCTGGGCTACCTTTGCTTCGATTTCGCGGAAGCGATTGTTCAGCACCTCGACTAGTCGCGTTAGCTTGTCAATTTGAGCCCATTGGCTCGTAATGGTCTGATTGAGAGCTTCGAGAGTTTCATCCTGATAGGCCACGCGCTCTTCAAGAGCTGTAACGCGCGCTACGACATTGTCGTCAGCCATGAGGCATTCCTTTTTTGCACAAAAACTATACATGGGTGGATTTGTGGGTGAGAGCGTGCCGGCCAGATTCTGGCAAGCAATCTTAAGTGCTTAATCGTAATGTTTGGCGGAAAGAGTGTTGGCTCCCTGCTCAGCCAGTGTCTTTACATTTCGTCGCCGTTACTGAACTTTCCCGACAGTATTGAGTTGGGAAGTAAAATGACATTAAAGCGGTTGTTGACGATCACGGAATTCACCGAACGCTATGGTCCTTGTCGGGCAAAAGTTTATCAGTTGCTAAAAGCTGGGGAGCTTTCAGGCAAGAAGCTCGGTCGATCAACCTATATCGCGTCTGAAGAAGCGGAGCGTTGGCTCAATTCTTTGCCCGCGTATCGGTCTGTTATCGCTTTGCCGTCAGATCAGTTTGAAGCTGACTGATATTGGAGAGCTCTGTTGGGCTCTGCTTCAGGAGGCTTTGAGTGCTGTTGATTCTAATGCACCAAAAGCAATGCTTTTGCGTGATTCGCGCAGCCTTGCTCTGACGCTAATTTCGCGTCGTTTTTTTGCATGGGTCATCGAGGCTCGTCCGCTTAAATCCATGTAAATCCACACCTGTTTTTTCAGTATTTTTTCAGTGTAGATCACACTGATGGGGCGTGGAATCAGCTAAGTATTTGAAGGATTTGGAGCGGGTGAGGGGAATCGAACCCCCGTCGTAAGCTTGGGAAGCTTCTGCTCTACCATTGAGCTACACCCGCGCACCTGCAGCGGAAAATAGCCAACCGGCCCTTGCCTTGCAACAGGGGGCTTCGAAGGTGAGGGCCTAATGGACCTCGGCCATGGTGGCGGCGATCTGGTCCGGGGTGAGGTCGAACAGGCGGCCCAGGCCGGTCTGGCCCGCCGCGGTCAGCGTCACGGCGCGGCTGTCGCGTCGGCGTTCCAGCCAGCCCAGATCGAAGCAGCGATCGGCCAGTGCGGCGCCCAGGCTGCCCGCCAGATGCGGGCTGCGCTCGCTCCAGTCCAGGCAGGCGCGGGCGAAACGCCGCTTGCCTCCGGATTTGCCCATGGCCATCGCATCCACATCGATCTGCATGGCCTTGAACAGCTCACGGCCCGCCGCCGTGACGACGAAATCCTCTTCGCCACTGGGAAGAAGGCAGCCGCGCGCGATCAGCTGGTCGAACAGGCAGACACCGAGCTTGCCGGCGATATGGTCGTAACAGGTGCGGGCTGCGCGCAGCGCGCCGGCGACGCGGGTGTGATGATGGTGCTTGGGCAATGGCCGTTCGCCAGCCAGCGCCATCAGGCTTTCAATCGCCGTCGCCACTTGCGCATTGGCGAGATGGTAGTAACGGTGGCGGCCCTGCTTGGCGAGGCCGAGCAGGCCGCCGTCTGAAAGTTTTGACAGGTGGCCGCTAGTGGTCTGTGGCGAGACGCCAGCAATATGCGCCAGTTCCTTGGCGGTACGGGCGCGGCCATCCATCAACGCCTTCAGGATATTGGCGCGCGCCGGATCGCCGATCAGGGCCGCGATCTTGGCCACATGGGGATCATTGCTGCTCATGCATGCGACTCTAGGCGCGGGACCGGCTGTCGTCCATCTGCAACACTTCGGCGCCGGCCGTACTAATCGGTCACTGCAGCGTCATGGGAGCGGGGTATAAGGTGGATCAGCATCTCCCCCGATGCCAGAAAACGGAGTCTCGCCATGACCCAATCCACTATTTCTCGGGCTACAATCACCGTCATCCGCCCCTCACGCAGCCTGGCCGAGCGCCTGTGGCTTCAGATTGCCGCTAGCCTGCGCACCCTGACCATCGACGCGGTCGCTGCCCAGCGGCTGGTGCGCGAACGCGACAGTCTCGCGTCCTTGAGCGATACGGCCCTCAAGGATCTCGGCCTTACGCGCGCGGATATCGAGGCTGAGTTGCGCAAGCCAGTGTGGGATCGCTGACCCTCAGTCCCATCCAGTCTCAGATGGGGAAGATCAGGCAGGTGGTGGTGCCGGTGGCGAGAACCTTGCCGGCGGCATCGACGATGCGGCCTTCGGCGGTGCCAACGCGGCTGCCAACCTGGATCACGCTGCCTTCGGCATAGACCGTACCGGTCTTGTGGCTGATGCCGCGCACCAGGCTGACCTTGTATTCCAGCGTGGTGTAGCCCGAACCCTTGGGCAGCATCGACTGCACGGCGCAGGACATGCAGCTGTCCAGCATGGTGCCGGCATAGCCGCCATGCACGCTGCCGATCGGGTTGTAATGCTTCAGCTCCGGCCGGCCGGCGAAGACCACGCGGCCGGGTTCGGCCTCCAGCACCCACATGTTCATCAACTCGGCGATCGGCGCGCCGGGCAGCTCACCGCTCATGATCTTGCGAAACAGTTCGATGCCCGCCAACTCGCGCAGCGTCTCCACCGGGATCGGCGCGTATTTGCCGCCGGTGGGGGGCATCAGGTCGGCCGAGCGGCCTTGCGGGCTGTTGTCGTTGGGGGCTGCGGACATCGGACGCTCCTCTGGGGTCGTTTCTATGAAAAAGCGGGGAGGCTGTTCAGTTCAGGGCCGTCCGGGAGGATGGCTTGCCGGGCAGCCCTATATCGTGTATATACACGTCATGAGCCAGACCCCGCAAGCCCTCCCCGCGGCCGACCCGGTTTTTGTCCTGCCGCCCCCGGCGCCGGACGGCACCGATATCTGCCTGTGCTTCCAGCTGCGGGCGGCATCGCGGCGGGTCAGTGCCTTTTACACCAAACGCCTGGCGCCCGTCGGTCTCGGCCTGCCGCAGTACAGCCTGGTCGGCATGGCGGCGGCCTGCGAGAAGCAGAATGGCCGTCCGCCCAGCATCACCGAACTGGCGACGGCGCTGGACCTCGACCGCAGCACACTCAGCCGCAACCTGAAACCGATGGTGGCGGCTGGCTTCGTCGAGATTGTTCCGGGCCATGGCCGGGCGCGGCTGGTGCGCGCGACCCGCGAAGGCCGCGCCGCCTGGCGTGCCGGCATCGCGCTGTGGCGGGATGCGCAGACCGAGGCGCAGGCCATCCTGGGCCGGCAGTTCCCCGATCTGATGCAGGCGCTGGCAACCACCATCGCGGGTCTGCCGGCGGCTGCCGGCACTTCGGCCGCGAACGATCTTTGATCTCTCTCAATACTTAAGTCTCGACAGGGCCTATGCTTTGGTCGAAAGCCGGGGTGCGCCTGCTTGTCCGCTTCCGATCCAGCGGGCATCATCCGGCTATATGAGGAAACGCGGCCGGATCAATCCGGCCAGTGCAGACGAGAGGGAGCCGATTATGGCCGAGAATGAACTGTTTCCGGTTGCCGCCGACTGGGCCAAGCGCGCCTGGGCCGATGCCGGGAAGTACAAGGCCATGTACGAGCAGTCGGTCAAGAATCCGGAGGGCTTCTGGGCCGAGCATGGCAAGCGCGTCGACTGGATCACGCCCTTCACCAAGGTGAAGGATGTTTCCTACGACAGGAAGGACCTGCATATCCGCTGGTTCTACGATGGCACCCTGAACGTCTCGGCCAACTGCATCGACCGTCACCTGCCCAAGCGCGCCAATCAGACCGCGATCATCTGGGAAGGCGACGATCCGTCGAAGTCGACCAACATCACTTACCAGCAGCTTCACGACGAAGTCTGCCGGATGGCCAACATCATGAAGGCCAACGGCGTCAAGAAGGGCGACCGCGTCACCATCTACCTGCCGATGATCCCGGCGGCGGCCTATGCGATGCTGGCCTGCGCCCGTATCGGCGCCGTGCATTCGGTGGTGTTCGGCGGCTTCTCGCCCGACAGCCTCGCCAACCGCATCCAGGATTGTGACAGCCAGTTCGTCATTACCGCCGATGAAGGTCTGCGTGGCGGCCGCGGCGTGCCGCTGAAGGCCAATGCCGATGCGGCGCTGAAAACCTGCCCGGGCGTGAAGAAGGTCCTGGTGGTCAAGCATACCGGCGGCAAGGTCGACATGGCCGCCGGCCGCGACATCTGGCTGCATGATGAAGCCGCCAAGGTCTCGGCCACATGCGCGCCGGAGCCGATGAATGCGGAAGATCCGCTGTTCATTCTTTACACCTCGGGCTCGACCGGAAAGCCGAAAGGCGTGCTGCACACCTCAGGCGGCTATCTCGTCTTTGCCGCGATGACGCACCAGTATGTCTTCGACTATCACGAGGGCGACATCTACTGGTGCACCGCCGATGTGGGCTGGGTCACCGGCCACAGCTACATCCTCTACGGGCCGCTGGCCAACGGCGCCACCACGCTGATGTTCGAGGGTGTGCCGAACTATCCTGATTCCTCGCGCTTCTGGCAGGTGATCGACAAGCACAAGGTCAACATCTTCTACACCGCCCCGACCGCGATCCGCGCGCTGATGCGCGATGGCGAAGCGCCGGTCAAGAAAACCAGCCGCGCCTCCTTGCGCCTTCTCGGCTCGGTGGGCGAGCCGATCAATCCAGAAGCCTGGCTCTGGTATCATCGCGTGGTCGGTGACGGCCGCTGCCCGATCGTCGATACCTGGTGGCAGACTGAAACCGGCGGCATCCTGATCACGCCGCTGCCCGGCGCGATCGCACAGAAGCCGGGTTCGGCGACGCTGCCCTTCTTCGGCGTGCAGCCGCAGCTGGTCGACGGCGATGGCAACGTGCTGGAAGGCGCCACCGACGGCAATCTCTGCATCACCGACAGTTGGCCGGGCCAGATGCGCACGGTCTATGGCGATCACCAGCGTTTCATCGACACGTATTTCAGCACTTTCCCGGGCAAGTATTTCACCGGTGACGGCTGCCGCCGCGATGCCGATGGCTATTACTGGATCACCGGCCGCGTCGACGACGTGATCAACGTGTCGGGCCATCGTATGGGCACGGCCGAAGTGGAAAGCGCACTGGTCGCCCATCAGAAGGTGGCCGAGGCCGCCGTGGTCGGCTATCCGCACGACATCAAGGGCCAGGGCATCTATGCCTATGTGACGCTCAAGGCCGGTATCCAGCCGACCGAAGAGCTGCGCAAGGAACTGGTGCAGCATGTCCGCACCCTGATCGGGCCGATTGCCTCGCCCGACCTGATCCAGTGGGCGCCGGGCCTGCCCAAGACTCGTTCGGGCAAGATCATGCGCCGCATCCTGCGCAAGATCGCCGAGAACGAATTCTCGGCGTTGGGTGATACCAGCACGCTTGCCGATCCGACGGTGGTTGACGATCTGGTCAACAACCGGATGAACCGCAGCTGATATCTGCAGTATTCCAAGATCAAAGCGCCCGGAGCAATCCGGGCGCTTTTTTTTGATGTCACGACATGGACACTACAAGCTTTGCAGTGGGGAACCATGCGGCTGTCTGTGTCTTATAGTTCTGATAGAAAACGCAGGAGGTCTCTTATGAGTACCGCAGGCTACGGCCCCAAGGAGCGAACGGAATACGATACCCGCGAACGTGTGGTACCCACCAACAAGGCACGTTCGGGTATCGAGCTGCACAGGATGCGCTATGTCCTGGGCTTTGGCATCATTGGCGTGGTGATCGCCTTTGCTCTGGTCTGGTATTTCATGTTCCGCGTGTGATTGCGGCGCGCGCGTCGGCGCGTTGCGAGGCAATCGCCATGCCGCCGGCAAGATCGCGAATTTGTCCGGCCATGGCCTCGGCCTGAGCCAATCGCTGCATCAGTGCGGCCACCATTTGCCATTGCGGTGAAGTCTTCTCCTGCCGGTCATCGTCCGGCGGGATAGTGTCGTCTCCTGTGGCCTGTTCCACGGCCTCGCTGCCCAGCAGAGTCAGCAGGCGGTCGCTATGCTGTCGCAGCAGGCCGTCGGCGAGTGCGGGGTCGAGCTCGCGGCCACGGATGCGCAGCAGCACATGCAGCGCGGCCAGTTGCGCCATCATGCGATAGTTTGCCGAGAGGAAGGCCTGCAGATGCGGCAGATCGGCCTGCGCTGCGCCGGGTTCTGCAGCCAGGCGCCGCAATGCGCCAGCGAAATCGGCGCCGGCATCGAAGACATCCTTGCGCGCCAGGCGATAGGTCTGCTCGGCCGGCTGCCGCTTCAGCGCCTGGCGGGCGTATTTGCGGTTGGCGCGCAGCAGGCTGGCTGTCAGCACCGGCAGGCTCTGGCGCTCCCAGTAGGGCAGGACGAAACTGAAGATCGCGGCAATCATCGCGCCAAGCACGGTATCCAGCAGGCGTTCCAGCAGCAGGGAGGTTTCGCTCGGGTTGAGGAAATGCATCATCAGCAGCGCCATCACGCAGGCGGCTGTGGACGTGATGCGGTAGCGCACCGGCGCATAGGCATGCGACAGCCCGATGGTGACGAAATAGATCGCCACCAATGCCGGATCGGGAAGTAGATGCAGGGCGATGGCGGCGAGCACGCAGCCGATCAGGTTGCCGATCAGGCGGTCCTTCTGGCGCTGGCGCGTGGCGCTATAGCTGGCGCGCATGATCACCGCCACGGTCAGCAGGATCCAGCTGCCATGGCTGAAATAGCGGGTCAGGACTTCGGCCAGGGCATAGGCGCAGAGCATGGCCGCGGTCAGCCGCAGCGCATAACGGAAGATCGGCGAACTCAGGCGCAGGTGCCGGCGGATCAGGAGCAGGCGATAGGGGCGCGGCGGCAGGAAATCGGCCAGCGTCACTGCACCCAGGATGCGGTCGGCGGTGTCTTCACGGTGCAGTGCCTGCTGGATCTGTCCCACTGCCTCGATGGCATGGCTGATCCGCTCCAGCGTGGCACGCAGCTCGATGACGGCCTGACCATGTTCAGTGGCCTCGTCCATGCCGGATTCCAGCGGCACGATCTGCTGCATGCGCAGGCCGATGGCGGAAAATTCCGCCTGCAGTGCGGCGACCGAGGCGCTGGGGCGTCCGGTTTCCACCTCGTCTGCCAGCGTAGCTAGCAGGTCGGCGATATGCAGTACGCCGTTGCGGATGGCGCTCAGGATCAGGCTGCTGTCGCGCTGGCTGCCGAACTGGCGCTGCAGCAGCCAGTAGTCGGTCTGGCTGGAGAGTATGGTCTCGAAGGCGTCGAGCGCAGACACCAGGGCCGCCGCCCACTCTCTCTCCTTCGGCCGCTCCATGGTGCGGAACAGTAGATTGCGTGCTGCTTCCACGCGTTCCATCAGGGTTACCTGCCGTTCGATCAGCGCGGCATAGCTGGCCTCGATCGGCGCTTCAGTATCGTAGAGTTGGGCCTTGGCACGCACATAGGCCGCAAAAGCATCGAGCGCGCCGCTGAGTGCGATGCGCTTGTGCCGGGCCTCCAGCCATTCCGCCATCAGCATGCCGAAGACCGCATAGGCGGCGGCGCCGGCGGCGAAGCAGAAGGCATGCAACACGGCGGCCTGCACGTTGGCCACCGGCGTGCCGAAGGCGAAGATCATCGCGAGGATCATGGACATGCTGAGCGCCAGCGCGCTCTTGCCGTAGATCGAGACCATGGCGGCGGCGAAGCTGGTAACCGCCACAATGGGAATCTGCAGCCAGACATTGCCGGTGCTGAGTCCGATGGCCAGTGTCACGGCGCTGTCGAACAGCAGGGCGATCAGGAAGGCGGTGCGCTTGTGGTCGGGCGGCGTCGGCGTATCGACGATGCTGACGCAGGTGGCACCGACGGCGACCACGGCCGCCACCTCATAGCCGGCCGCCAGGGCCGCGATGCCGACGACAACAGATACGCCCAGCGCGGCGGTGAGGCCGCTGAGCAGGTTCTGTGCCGGCAGTGAATAGTGCGACAGGCTGAACGGATTGATCATGGCGGCCGTGTTTTCCGCCATTGTAGCGATGCCGCTGTGACCTAGGCGAGGTCTTTGTAGAAAAATGCCGCGGCGGCCAGACTGCGGCCGTCCGCCGTCCGGGCATAGCGCGGGATTGCACCGATGCTTTTGTAGCCCAGATCGACATAGAGCTGCTCGGCCGTGCTGCCATGCTCCGTATCCAGTGTCAGCAGGTCGCGCTTCAGGCGCCGGGCTTCCAGCTCGACGGCCAGCATCAGGGCACGGGCAAGGCCCTGCCGACGGGCGCGGCGATGTACCAGCAGCTTTTTGACGTCGGCGCGATGGGTCTGGTTCGGCGGGGTGTCGAGGCCCAGCATTACGGTGCCGGAGATCTGCCCGTCATGACGGGCCACCAACAGGATGGCATCGCCACTGGCGATGCCGGGGATGACCCGGCGCCAGAAGGCTGCGGCCTGCTCCAGCGTGAAGGGCTGCACAAAATTCACGCTGGCGCCGCCCGCCACGCAGTCGCGCAGGATATCGCTCAAGGCGTCGATCTCGCGTTCGGCGCCGGCCGCATCCAGTGTCGTGATCGAAGCAGCAGGGATCATGATTGTAGCATCCTTTGCAGGAAAATCAGGTCGAGCCAGCGCTCGAATTTCCAGCCAGCCTCGCGGATCAGGCCAGCATGGCTGTAGCCCAGCCGTTCATGCAGTCGCAGGCTGGCGGTGTTGTCGGCGGTGATGCCGGCGATCATGGTGCGCAGCCCGCGCGATTTTGCGATCTCCAGCAGCGGCTCCAGCAGCAGCTTGCCAATGCCTTTGCCGCGGCTGCCAGGCGCCACATAGATGGCGTTTTCCACGGTGTAGAGATAGGCCGGCCAGGGCCGGAACGGGCCATAGCTGCTGTAGCCCAGCACAATGTCGTTCTCCTCGGCCACCAGCACCGGCAGCTTCTGCTCGGCCTTCATGGCCAGCCAATCGACCTGTGCCTGCGGCTCGCGGGCGGTGTAGTCGAAGACGGCCGTCGTGTTGAGCACGGCGTCGTTGTAGATGGCGCGGATCGCTTCGGCGTCCTGTGCGCCGGCGTCACGGATGATCATCGGGAGACTCGCTTGGCAATGATGACGAGATAGCGGCAGGCAGCGCTGCTGCTGTTGGTGAAAACATGCGGCTGGTCGAGCGCGCAATGCAGGCAGTCGCCGGGGCCGATGACGAAGCTGTCGGCGCCGCTCTGGAAGGTGAGTTGGCCCGCGAGGCCGAGAATATGCTGGTCATAGGCCTGTGAGGGCATGGCGGGGTAGTCGATGCGTGCGCCGGGTGGCAGGGTGGCCTGCACGATCTCCACCGGCGATCCCGTGCCGGCGGGGCTCACCGCCTGGCGCTGGAAGCCGGTTTCGGGGTCGCGCCATTGCGGTTGGACTTCGGCTTTCAGCAAGACCAGGCTGCGATCCTCCACGGCGGCCATCAGGCCCGAGAGCGTGATGTCCAGACCGGCGCAGAGGCGGCCCAGCGCCGCCGCCGTGGGGCTGGCCTCGCGGCGCTCGATGCGGGAGATCATCGGCTTGCTGACGCCGCTGCGCGTGGCCAGATCGGCCAGTGAAAGTCCCAGCTCCTCGCGGCGGGCCTTGAGGCGAAGCGCGATCCGCAGCTCGATATCATCCGGGTTCGTCTTACTCATGAGACAATTGTCTATTATAAGAGACAAGCGGGGTCAAGCTGGGTTTGCCGCGCTTGGCTACTATCTCAGGAAGGTCCCGGATGGAGATACCGATGCGTCTGTTGGTCGCCCTGTTGTCTTTGATGATCGTCTTTCCTGCCGCTGCTCAGACAATCCGGACGGAAGCCGCCACGGTGCGGGTGACCGAGGTGGCCAAGGATCTGGAGAATCCCTGGGGCATGGCCTTCCTGCCCGACGGGCGCCTGCTGGTGACGGAACGGCCCGGCCGGATGCGGGTGGTGCAGGCGGGCCGCGTCTCCGCGCCGCTCGGCAATGTGCCGAAGGTTTACGACAGCGGGCAGGGCGGCCTGCTGGATATCACGCTCGATCCGGATTTCGCCCGCAACCGCGTGCTGTACTTCACTTATGCCGAAGCGGGCGAAGGCGGCGCCGGCACGGCGCTGGCCAGCGCCGTCTTCGCGGAGACGCGGTTGGATGATGTAAAGGTGCTGTTCCGCCAACAGCCCAAGGTATCGGGCGGGAATCATTTCGGCAGCCGGGTCGTTGTCGGCCCCGATGGCAAACTCTGGCTCGGTGTGGGCGAGCGCTATCGCCGCGACGAGGCGCAGACCCTGACCAACCATCTGGGCAAGGTAATGCGGCTGAACCGGGATGGCAGCGTGCCGCCAGACAATCCCTTCGTCGGGCGCAGCGACGCACGGCCGGAAATCTGGTCCTACGGACATCGCAACATCCAGGGCATGACGTGGCATCCGCAGACCGGCATCGTCTGGCTGCATGAACATGGCGCGCAGGGCGGCGACGAAATCAATATTCCAGAGAGGGCCAGGAATTACGGCTGGCCGGTGATCACCCATGGCATCGACTATTCAGGCGCCAAGATTGGCATCGGCACGTCGGCGCCTGGCATGGAGCAGCCGCTACTGCACTGGACGCCCTCGATCGCGCCCTCTGGCATGGCCTTTTACACCGGCGACAAGATCCCGGCCTGGCGTGGCAACCTGTTCGTGGGGTCGCTGAAATTCGGTCTGCTGCAACGGGTGGTTCTGGATGGCACGCGGGTGGTGCGACAGGAGCAGATGCTGAAGGAGCTGGACGAGAGAATTCGCGACGTGCGTGACGGACCGGACGGTTATCTCTACGTCGCCACCGATAATCCGCGCGGCCGCATCCTGCGGCTGGAGCCGGCAAACTGAATAAAAAAGCCCGGCATCTCTGCCGGGCTTTTGTCTTGGTGCGAAAGACCGTCAGTCGGCCTTCTGCTGCAGTTCTTCCGGGACTTCCGGCTCGTCGTCGTTCGGTCCATCGACCTGCGGATCGACGCCCATCGGATCGTTCGGAATCTCGATCCGGACGTCGTTCAGATCCATGTTCAGATCGGCATCCAGCCAGTAGGTCACCATCTCCGGCCAGAAGATCAGCATGCCGACCAGGATCAGCTGCAGGATCACCCAGGGAATGGCGCCCCAGTAGATATCCGAGCTTTTCACCGACTTTGGTGCGATGCCGCGCAGGTAGAACAGCGCGAAGCCAAACGGCGGATGCATGAACGAGGTCTGCATGTTGGCGCCCAGCATGACGCCGAACCAGATCAGGTCGATGCCCAGCTTCTGCGCCACCGGGGCCAGCAGCGGAATGATGATGAAGGCGATCTCGAAGAAGTCGAGGAAGAACGCCAGGAAGAAGACGAAGATGTTGACGAAGACCAGGAAGCCGACGGCGCCGCCGGGCAAGCTGGTCAGCAGATGCTCGATCCACAAATCGCCGTCCACGCCGCGGAAGGTGAGGCCGAAGACGGTGGAGCCGACGAGGATGAACACCACCATGGCGGTGATGCGCATGGTCGAGCCCATGCCCTGCCACATCAGGTCCCAGGTCAGGCGCTTGTGGATCGCAGCCAGCGCGATCGCACCGACGGCGCCCATCGCGCCGCCTTCGGTCGGCGTGGCCAGGCCCATCAGGATGGTGCCGAGCACCAGGAAGATCAGCACCAGCGAGGGCACGATGCCCCAGAGGATTTTCTTGGTCAGCGCCCAGCCCTTGATGGTGCGGGCTTCGAGCGGCAGGGCCGGAACCCATTGCGGCTTGAAGATGCTGACACCGAAGATGAAGATGCAGAACAGCGCGACTTGCATGATGCTGGGGCCGATGGCGCCGGCATACATGTCGCCGACCGAACGGCCGAGCTGGTCGGCCAGGACCACCAGCACCAGCGACGGCGGGATCAGCTGCGTGATGGTGCCCGAGGCGGCGATCACGCCGGTGGCCAGGCGCATGTCATAGCCGTAGCGCATCATCACCGGCAGGGAGATAAGCCCCATGGCAATGACCGAGGCTGCAACCGTGCCGGTGATGGCGCCAAGCACGGCGCCGACCAGGATGACCGCATAGGCGAGGCCGCCGCGGATCGGGCCGAAGGCCTGGCCCAGGCCATCCAGCAGGTCTTCCGCCAGGCCACAGCGTTCCAGCACCGCGCCCATGAAGGTGAAGAAGGGAATGGCCAGCAGCAGGTCGTTGGCCATGATGCCGAAGACGCGCTCGGGCAGAGCCTGCAGCAGGGCGGAGGAGAAGAAGCCCTGCTCGATGCCGATGAAGCCGAAGAACAGGCCGACGGCAGCAAGCGAGAAGGCGACCGGGTAGCCGATCAGCATGAAGACGACGAGTCCCCCGAACATCAGGGGCGCCATCCAATCCAACGGAATCATCTCTGGTATCCTCGAAGTCTGAATGTCACGCCGGCTTACTGCAGCGGCTTTTCATATTTGATGATCAGTTCTTCATGACCCTGCAGCGCAGCGATGCGCTTGATGATCTCGGAGAGACCCTGGAGGGTAAGCAGGAAGAAGCCGATCGGCACGCAGATCTTGACCGGCCAGCGCAGCAGGCCCCCGGCATTGGTCGACATCTCGTGGATGCTGTAGGAGTTGTAGAACATCGGCCAAGACAGCCAGCCGATGATGACGGTGGCCGGCAGCAGGAAGAAGATGCCGCCGAGCAGGTCGATCCAGAGCTGGGCGCGCGAGGAGACATTGCCGTAGACGAGGTCGACGCGGACATGCTCGTTGCGGTTCAGCGTGTAGGACGCGCCCAGCAGGAACATCGCGCCGAACATGTACCACTGGATTTCCAGCCAGGCGTTCGAGCTCATGTTGAACAGATAGCGGGTAAAGGCATTGCCGGCGCTGATCACGCAAGACAGCAGCACGAGCCAGTTGGCAACCCAGCCGATCCAGGTGTTGAACCGATCGACAGCGGTGCTGAAAGCCAGAAGTAGCCGCATAAAAGTCCCCCTTCGTGCCGGACGGGTCCGTCCGGATCGTGGATGGTGCGCGGCATGAAATCCGGAACCATTCCCTGTTTGCGGGGCTGTTTATTATTCTATGCGGGTCGTTCTATCCAGCCCCGGCTGACGACCGGGGCTATATATAATCTACTGCCTGCGAATGAGGCATAAAATTTTTGTAAAATCTGAGGCTTAGCCCAGATTCAGCCCATTTCGCCGGTATTCGGGTTGTAATTGTTGATGGTGCGGTGGACCACGTCCAGCAGGTTGCGCTGGATCGGGTCCTGGCCGTTCAGGATCAGGGTGAAGGCGACGCGGGTCAGGCCCAGTTTGGAAGCCACCTGATCCAGGGTGATGCCGCGGGCCCGGCAGGCCGTGCTGACCTGATCGAAGGAGCCCTTGTCGAGGAACACGCGGCCCCATTCGTCGCGGCCGGTCAGGCGGATCGGCTTGAGATCGGCCGTAGGCGGCGCATTGCGGGCCTGCTTGGCGGACGGGGCTGCGCCGACGACTGGCACGGTGCGGCCGCTGCGCTGCGGCGGCCGGTAATCGGGTTCGCGCTCGAAGACTTCCAGCTGCGGTGCCTGGTCCATCAGGTGCTGCAGCATCTTGCGCATGTGCTCCATCAGGTCACCGGCGCCGCCGCCGGCATCGGGGCCATCGATCAGGATGCTGCTGAGTTCTTCCAGCCGCTTCAGGCGCGAGGCAAAGAATTCGCGCGCGCCATAAGGCAGGGCCGAACGGGCCTCGATCAGGTTCTCGAGATAGCCCTGCTTGATGTCGATTTCCATCTTGAGGATCTTGGCCCGCATCTGCGCCACATAGCGGCGCAGTTCGTCGCGGCGGCCGGTCTTGAGCACGGAAAGCCGGCCTTCAGCTACTTCGGCGGCCTGATGGAAGTCATCGACCAGAGCCGAGAACTTGCGGAAGCCCGAGACGGTATTGCGCTTCTCACCCGGATCTTCAGTGAATTTGAAGATCTGGATCGCGCGTTGCTCGATCTTGGAAACCAGTTCGTTGGCTTCCTGGTTGTGAGCGTGGTTATCGGCAATCATCGGGCGGGAGTGTGTTTCCGGTCTGGTTACATTAACCTTAACACAATCCTGTGATTTGCGAACCGTCTGGTTACTCCACCAAAAGGATAGGGTACACCGCCGAAGGGAGTCGTCCGTGGCGGCTCAGGCCGCTCGCAGACCCTGCTGCTCCACCCAGGCCTCGGTCTTCGCCAGCGCCCGCTCGAACCGGTCGAATAGTTCGTCGATCTCGCTTTCGGTGATGATCATTGGTGGGCAGAAGCCCATGACGTCGCCGCCCATGGCGCGATTGATCAGGCCTTCGTCCTGCGAGAAGTTCATGCAGGCGGCGCCGACACCGGCTGTGGGTGCGAAATTGCGCTTGGTCTTCTTGTCGGCCACCAGCTCGACGCCGCCGATCAGGCCGATGCCGCGGGCTTCGCCGACCAGCGGGTGGTCGCCCAGCTTCTTCAGGCGGGCCAGGAAGCGCGGTGATACGCTTTCCACATGCGCCAGGATGTTGCGCTCCTCATAAAGCTGCAATGCCCGCAAGGCCACGGCGGCAGCGACCGGATGACCGCCATAGGTGAAGCCATGGCCGAAGGTGCCGATCTTGCCGGAATTGTCGCGGATCACTTCATAGACATGCTCGGGCACCAGCACAGCCGAGATCGGCAGATAGGCGCCGGACAGCTGCTTGGCGCAGGAGATGAAGTCGGGTTTGTAGTCGAAGGTCTGAGCGCCCCACCATTTGCCGGTGCGGCCAAAGCCGCAGATCACTTCGTCCGAAACGCTGAGGATGTCGTGCTTCTTCAGCACCGCCTGGATGGCGGGGAAATAGCCCTTGGGCGGCAGGATCACGCCGCCGGCGCCCATGACCGGTTCGGCGAAGAAGCCGGCGATATTGTCGGCGCCTTCCTCCGCAATGAAGGCTTCCAGGTTGCGGGCCAAGCGGGCGACGAAATCGGCCTCGCTCTCGCCTGCCTCTGCAAAGCGATAATGATGCGGGCAGTCGACATGCTTGATGCGGGCTATCGGCAGGTCGAAATCGCGATGGTTGGCCGGCAGGCCGGTCAGGCTGGCGCTGGCGACGGTGACGCCGTGATAGCCCTTCATGCGGCCGAGGATGGTCTTCTTCTCAGGCTTGCCGCGCGCGTTATTGTAGTACCACATCAGCTTGATGAGGGTGTCGTTGGCGCCCGAGCCGCCCTCGGCGAAAAAGACCTTGCCCACCGGCAACGGGCTCAGCGCCTTCAGCTTCTCGGCCAGCTCGACCACCGGTCCGGTCGTCTTGTGTCCGAAGCCATGGTAGTAGGGCAGCTTGCGCATCTGCTCGATGGCGGCATCGACCAGCGCGGCCTCGCTGAAGCCCAAGCCGGCGCACCACAGGCCGGCCATGCCCTCGATGTACTCCTTGCCCTGGTCGTCATAGACATAGATGCCTTTGCCGCGCTCGATCACCAGCGGGCCGGCGATCTCATGCTTCACCATGTTGGTGTAGGGATGCATGACATGGGCGATGTCGCGGGCGGCCATCGAATTGGGGCGCGGGGTATTGGGCATGGCGGTCATGACGGTCTCCGGGGGGAAGGATCTGCTCAGTAGACGGCGAAATCGCCCGGCTGTCAAAACGGGTCGGTTGTCGAACCGGGGATTCTCTCGCTAGGCTCAGTCCATGAGCCAACCCGATATCACACTGACCTCTCCGGTCGACGGCCTGCTGCTGCGCGGCTATGCCTGGCTGCCTGCCGCTCCGCCACAGGCTGTGGTGGTGATTGCACACGGCATGGCCGAACATGCAGGACGCTATGCCCGCTTTGCTGCGGCGCTGAATGCGGCTGGTTTCGCGGCCTATGGCTTCGATCATCGCGGCCATGGCCATACGGCGCCCTCTAAGGCGGCGCTGGGCCATATGGCGGATCGCGATGCCTGGAACCGGGCGGTGACTGATCTGGCAGCTGTCTGTCGTTTGGCGGCCGAGCGTCATCCCGGCCTGCCGGTACTGCTGTTTGCCCATTCGATGGGCTCTTTCATGGCCCAGCAGTTGCTGTACCAGCATGGCGACCTGCTGGCGGGCTGCGTGCTCTGCGGCTCCAACGGCAAGCCGCCGGCAATCGCCCTGATCGGCCGGCTGGTCGCACGGCTGGAGCGCCTGCGGCATGGCCGCAGCGGCATCAGCCCGCTGATCCAGACGCTGTCCTTCGATGCCTTCAACAAACGTTTCGAGCCGGCGCGTACGGAATTCGACTGGCTGTCGCGCGATGCGGCCGAGGTGGACAAGTATATCGCCGATCCCTTATGCGGCTTTCCGATCAGCGCGCAGTCATGGATCGATCTGCTGGACGGCCTGGATGCGATGGCGCGCCCGGCCAACCAGGCGCGGATTCCCAAAAACCTGCCGATCATGGTGATTGCCGGCCGGCACGATCCGGTGTCGGGCGGCGGCAAGGGGCTGCGTCAGCTGCTGGAGGCTTATGCGGCGGCCGGCCTGACCCGGGTGGAAAGCCGTTTCTACGACGAGGCGCGGCACGAATTGCTGAACGAGACCAATCGGGACGCGGTCACGGCTGATATCATCGCCTTCCTGCGGCGCTGCCTGCCTTAACCGGCAGCCTCGTCTGCGGCCGCCGCATCGGTCAGCAGGTTGGCATAGACCTTGTTCAGCAGGTCCTTGAGCTGGCCGATCTCGGTATCGCTGAGTCCGTCGAGCGCCGTGCGTTCCAGCAGGACCGCAGCCGGGGTCAGCGCGGTCGTGGTGGTGGCGCCGGCCTCGGTCAGGCGGATGGCAATGGCGCGCGCATCTCCGGTATCACGTTCGCGCAGCACCAGCGCTGCCGCTTCCAGGCCACCGACCAGACGCGACAGCGTGGAAACCTCGATGCTGGTGCGGGCGGCCAGCTCGGTCAGTCGCTGGCCATCACGCTCACGCAACGCGGCCAGCACGCGCCAGTCCTGCAGTGTGACGCCAGCGCGCCGCAGCTCGGCACCAAAGCGATGAGCCAAGGAGACGCCGGCGCGATTGATCAGGTAAGGAAGATAGTCGTCCAACCGTAGCGGTGGCGATGCAGGCATCTTTGAGCCGGAAGCCGGCGGAGCGGAAGAGACGTCTGACGGTGGGCTGACAGCCATAGGCAACGCCGGAGCGTCAGGCCCCGAGCTTGCCCAGAACGGCTTCGATCTTCTGCTTCATGGTCGCCGCGTTAAACGGCTTGACCATGTAGTTGTTGACGCCGGCCTGGATCGCCGTCTTCACCATTTCGGTATCGCGCTGGCCGGTTGCCATGATGAAGGGCATGCGCTTGGTCAGCGGATTGCTGCGGATGGTCTTGAGCAGAGTGAGTCCATCCATCCCGTCCATGTTCCAGTCGGAGATGATCAGGTCGAATTTGTTCGAGCCCATGGCAACCAGAGCTTCCGCTCCGCTCTTGGCCTCGACGACATTCTTGATGCCGATCTCCTGCAGACAGTAGCGCGCGATGCCGCGCATGCTCATCTGGTCGTCGACGATCAAAACTCTAAGAGTGCTAGCCGAAGGCATCTCGCCCCTCGTTCTTCCTCAACGCAACCAATCGCGGCCATCCTGGCCAGCGACACCCGATTCAATGCCTAACATCATGGTTTTTAGCGCAAAAAACAAGGTTCCTCAACGCTGTTTGCAGCGGTTCAGGATCTCGGAGGCGACCTGCCCGATCCCTATTTCCGCCTGCACCGCACCGATCAGCTTCGCAGCTTTCGGCATGCCGTATACCAGGCTGGTCGACTCGTCCTGACCAATGGTCTGGGCGCCGGCTTCCAGCATCTTCTTCAGGCCCGTGGCGCCGTCCTTGCCCATGCCGGTCAGGATCACGCCAATGGCATTATGCCCCGCATGCTCGGCCACGGAATTGAAAAGGACGTCAACGGAAGGACGGTGACCGGAGACCGGCGGATCATGGTTAAGTTTGGTGTAATAGTGGCCGCCGGAGCGATGCAGCGTCAGATGGAAGTCGCCCGGGGCGATATAGACATGGCCCGGGAAGACGCGGACGTTGTCCTTTGCTTCCGTCACGGTAACCGCTGACAGCGAGTCGAGGCGGGCGGCAAAGCTGCCGGTGAAGCGCGGCGGCATATGCTGGGTGATCAGGATCGGCGGGCTGTCGGGCGGCAGGATGGTGATGACTTCTTTCAGCGCCTCGACACCGCCGGTGGACGAGCCGATCGCCACGATGATGTCGGTCGAGTTGAAGCCGGGGCCAGGGGTCAGCCGCTTGGGCGTTGCGCCTTCGACCGGGCGGTTGCGCGCCACGACGCGGGCCGTCGAGGCCATCTTGACCTTGGCGATGAGGTCGGTCCGGATCTCTTCCAGGGCGTGCTTGATGTCCAGGGTCGGCTTGGGCACGAAATCGACGGCGCCCATTTCCAGCGCCTGCATGGTGATGGTGGCGCCCTTCTGGGTCAGGGTGGACACCATCACGACCGGCATCGGCCGCAGTCGCATGATCTTTTCGAGGAATGAAATGCCGTCCATGTTCGGCATCTCGATATCCAGCGTCAGGACGTCCGGATTGAGTTCCTTGATCATGGTGCGTGCGATCAGCGGGTCGGGGGCGGCGCCCACCACCTCAAGCTCGGGATCGCTGGAAAGGGCAGCGGTCAGCAACTGACGGATCAGTGCGCTGTCGTCCACGATCAGAACTCGAATTCTCTTGCCGGCCACGATGAGCTCCGCGCGTATTTTACGCGATCTTGCGATGAATGTTGCGGCCAAGCAGCTTGAACCGTTCGGTGATGCCGAACAGGTTTTCTGAATGGCCGATATACAGGAAGCCGCCCGGCGCCAGCAGGTTGGCGTAGCGGTCGAACAGCACGCGCTGGGTGTCCTTGTCGAAGTAGATCACCACATTGCGGCAGAAAATCACGTCAAATGGGCCCTTCATCGGCCATTTGTCGATCAGGTTGAGGTGCTTGAAGCTGATCAGGTTCCGCGCCTCTTCCACCACGCGCACCTTGTCGGGGCCGTGAGGTTCGAAATACTTTTTGGCGATGTCGGCCGGCATGCCTTCCAGCGCTGTGGCGGCATAGATGCCTTCGGAGCCGCGCCGCACCATTTCGGTGTCGATGTCGGTAGCCAGGATCTTGGCGTCCCACTGCTTGATGTCGGGCATCGAACGCAGCAGCGTGATCGCCGTGGAATAGGGTTCCTCGCCGGACGAGCAGCCGGCCGACCAGATGCGGAGGCGGCGGCCCTGGCTGACGGCGCGGGCACGCACTTCCTGCAGGGCCGTGGTGGCCAGATGCTCGAAGTGGTGATTTTCGCGGAAAAACTTGGTGAGGTTCGTGGTCAGTGCGTTGAGCGTGGTGCCCAGTTCGTCGCGGCCGGCATCCGAGCCGATGAATTCAATATACTGGCGGAAGCTCTTCATGCCCAGCTTGCGCAGCCGCTTGGCCAGGCGGGCGTAGACCATGTTGTGCTTGGTCGGACCCAGCTCAATGCCGGTCCGCTCCTTCAGCATCGACCGCAGATAATCATAGTCCCCGGTCGAGAAACTGAATTCCCGGTCTTCGGCGGAAGGAATATCTGCGTTTGCCATTGGGTGTGTGATGCGCTGCGATCAGGCGGCCGCGCCGCCGGCTTCGGACGGGCCCGCGAGCATCGGCTTGCCGGTATTGTCGGCGGCTTCGAGCATGCGCTCGGAGAACATGCGCTCCAGGCCGATCAGGCCCACCATCCGCTCGCCCACCGTGATCAGGCCTTCCATGAAGCCCAGACCGCTGACCTGTTCCATGCTGGGCATGGGGCGGATTTCGTCTTCATTGATCGTGATGATGTCCGACACGGCGTCGACCAGGATGCCGACGATGCGGGAAGCGATCGAGACGATGATGACGACGTTGTATTTGGTCGGTTCGGTGCGCGGCATGCCGAAACGGGCGCGCAGATCGAAGATCGGCACGATGGCGCCACGCATGTTGATGACGCCGCGCACCACTTCGGGCGTGTTCGGCAGCGGCGTGGTTTCCGACCAGGCCCGGATTTCGCGCACGGCCATGATGTCGACGCCGTATTCCTCGTTGCCGACCGTGAATGACACGAGCTGCACGGTGCGGCTGGAGCGCGCGGTCTGTTCTGCCTCGGATGCCATACGAACTCTCCTGACTTACGCTGCGGGCGCAGCGAGACGCGGGCGGGCGCCGCGCGGCTCATGCTCCGCAATATGCTTGATGCCGGCCACGTCCAGAATGAGCGACACGCGGCCGTTGCCCAGAATGGTGGCGGCGCCGACGCCGCGGATCGGGTCGAAATTCTCTTCCAGGCTTTTGATAACGACCTGCTGTTGGCCGATGATCTCGTCCACCACCAGGCCCATCTTCGAGCTGTCTTCCAGCTCGACGATGATGACCAGCGCCTTGGTCGGGTCGTCGATGCCCATCGGCACCTTGAAGATGCGGTGCAGGTAGACCAGCGGCACGTATTCGCCACGGATGCGCAGCAGTTCGCCCTGATTGGCGACGATGTTGATCTGATCAGGCTCGGGCCGCAGGCTCTCCACGATGTTGGCAAGCGGCAGGATGTAGGACTGCACGCCGACCTTCAGCACCATGCCGTCGAGCACGGCCAGCGTCAGCGGCAGGGTCAGGATGAAGCTGGAGCCCTGGCCGGGACGCGACTGGATATGCACGCGGCCGCCCAGCGACTGGATGTTCTGGCGCACCACGTCCATACCGACGCCGCGGCCGGAGATGTTCGACACCGTATCCGCCGTCGAGAAGCCGGGCAGGAAGATCAGGTTGTCGATTTCCTCGTTGCTCAGCACCGCATCCGGGGCGACGAGCTTCTTTTCGATCGCCTTCTTCATCACCTTGTCGCGATTGATGCCGCGGCCATCGTCGGTGATTTCGATCACGATGCGGCCGCCGCGCTGGTCGGCCGAGACATGGATTACGCCTTCAGCCGGCTTGCCGGCGGCAACGCGGTCATCCGGACCCTCGATGCCATGGTCGCAGGAATTGCGGATCATGTGGGTCAGCGGATCGCCCAGTTGCTCGATCACCGTCTTGTCGATTTCGGTGTTCTCGCCGCTCATGTCGAGGCGGATCTTCTTGTTGGTCATCATCGCCAGTTCGCGCACCAGGCGCGGCAGGCGGGCAAACACGCTCTTCACCGGCTGGGCGCGCATCGCCATCACGCTTTCCTGCAGATCGCGGATGTGATGCGACAATTCAGCCAGGCCGTTGGCGAGTTCAGGATGCTGGTCGGCATGCAGATGCTCGGTCTGCTGCGCGATCATGGCATGGGTGATAACGAGCTCGCCCACCATGTTGACCAGTTTGTCGACGCGGTCGAGGTCGACGCGGATGGAGCGGACCTGCTTGGCGTCACCACCACCACCGGCGCCAGGACCGGCGCCAGCGCCAGCGCCGGCTTCAGCCTTGGCGGCGGCCGGTTTGGGGGCGGCGGCGGCTTCAGGCTTGGGCGCTGCGGCAGCGACTGGTGCTGCGGCGGGCTTGGGCGCGGCGGCCTCGGGCTTGGGAGTGGCGGCTGGTTTGGGTGCGGCGGCCGCGGCGGGCTTAGCGGCCGCGGCGGCACCGGCAGCCGGCGGATTGAGGCAGGTGACTTCGAGCAGGCAGTCGTCGAGCACGAATTCGAAGACCTCGCGGATCGCGGCTTCGCCACGATCGGTCTCGATCTCGAATTCCCACTTGATATAAGCGCCTTCGGGCTGGATCTGGTCGATCGCGGGCACCGCATCGGCATCGGCGCGGGCGATGAAGCCGCCCAGTTCGCGTAGTTCGCGGATCAGGATCAGCGGCTCGTTGGCGCGCTGGTACAGCGCATCGCGCGGCTCGAACTTCACCAGGTATTTCAGCAGCGGGGCCTTGGCCGGCGCCGCAGCTTCAGCGGCGGGTTCGGCTTCAGTCTCGGCTTCGGGTTCCGGCTCGGCCGGCACGGCGGCCGGTTCCTCGTCGAGGCTGCCGCCGGCAAGTTGCGCATCCAGCGCGGCCAGCGCCGCGTCGGCGGCATGCGGATCGGCATCGACGCCGATGGTGGCGGCCAGGTCGATCAGCGACTTGCGGCCTTCATTTTCATGATCCGGCGGCAGCTCGGTGCCGTTCTGCGCGGCCTTGACCAGATCGGACAGGATGTCGGCGCAATGCAGCACCAGCAGCACGGAATCGGGCGTCGGCTCCAGGCGGCCGTCGCGCATCAGATCCAGCACGGTCTCGAAAATATGGGCAAAGGCGACCAGGCGGTCGAAGCCGAACGCACCGGCGCCGCCCTTGATCGAATGGATCGCGCGGAACACGGCGTTCAGCGTGTTGTTGTCGCCTTCGCCGGACTGGAGCGCCATCAGATGGCCTTCCAGGTCACCGAGCAGTTCCTCGCATTCCGCGAAGAACGTTTGCTTGAATTGCGCTAGATCATCCATTGGCGCGTCCCGCTTCTGCTCCGCGTCGCCGTTCCGTTTTCAGCCGCTTACGGGCTGACCTTACGGATCACTTCCAGCAGCTTGCCCGGATCGAACGGCTTGACGATCCAACCCGTGGCACCGGCGCTGCGGCCTTCTTCCTTCTTAGACTGGCTGCTTTCGGTGGTGAGAATCAGCACCGGAATAGCCTTGTTCTTGGGCTGCTTGCGCAGCTCCTTGATGAACGTGATGCCGTCCATCACCGGCATGTTGATGTCGGTGATGATCACATCGATGTTGCTGTTGGCTTCGAGCAGGTCCAGACCTTCCTGGCCGTTCTCGCCCTGAATGACCTCAAAGCCGCCCTGCTTCAGTGCAAATTGCAGCATCTGCAGCATGGTCTTTGAATCGTCGACAGTAAGAACGCGTTTGGTCATGTCTGTACCGGCCATTTCATGAGAAACGAGAAGAGGCCCAGATCGTCAAAGGCGGATACGAAGGCGTCGCTGGGAGCTTTCACGACAAAAGCGATGCCGTGCTCCTCCATATGCTTCGCCGCCGACAGCAGGATCTGCACGCACGGAGTGGAAAGACGTTCCACCGCCGAGGCATCGATCACGATTTTGCCGCCCTGGGACAGAATCTCGTGGAAGCTATGCAAAAGGGGTTCGGCGGCGCGCAAATCCATGCTCGCCGCCAGGGCGATCTGGGTTGCATCATCCGACTTTGTAACCGTGAACGAGTCCATCCACATTCCCCCAGAACACCCGCAGGGCGGGCGTCAGCCTACCCCGCAGGAGGGGCCGGCCTTATGCAGATAAGCCTAGCTGAGGGGGCGCAGGGACGGAAGGGGGATGCATTGGGGGTTATCAAAAAACCACAATTAGCCCCGTGGCTTCCGTGCCAGCGGAAGGTGCACGAAAAATAACCCTACTGGGCGCGGCTGAGGTCGACCGTAGCGTGCTGACGTGCCTGCAGCATCCGCTTGATTTCATGATAGCGCTGGCGCAATTCCTGGCGGGTGCCGCCGGCCAGCTGAAACATCATCATAATGGCGTTTTCCAGATCTTCGGCGCAGCGCCCGATGCTGTCGAGGTCGCCGTCGGCCATTTCGGTCTCGCCAAGTTGCCGCAGATAATCGGCGATCCACAGCGAATGGACCGCAAGTTGCGACAGCGACAGGCCGTGGAAGTTGGTTTCGGTGTTGAAGCGGTCGTTGATCCGCGGCGGCGGCACGACCATGGTCTGTCGTGTCACACCATCGCGACGCGACTGGATATCCTCGATATCCTCGGCCTCGATATCGATGATCGGATCGGCGGAATAGGAATGGCTGAACCCGGCATCGTCGTGGCCGGAATCTGTATCGCGATCTGCGAACAACCCTTGATCGAGATCCAAGGTAGTTCCAATCCTGAAAAAAATCACAGTGTCAGTGGCGAATCGGACCACGGGCCCGAGTCGGGTAGACCTTAGCCACCGTGATTCCGGGGGTCAAGGAAGAACCGCGAGATCGCGGATTCTTCAGCCCTAGGGGCTACCAAATATTGGGTTATGCAGGAAAGGGCGGGAAATCAGCCCACGCCGCCGATACGGGCGCCGGTCTTGAGGACCACCTTCTGCAGGCCGGCCACCAGCTCGCGGCCGATGGCGCCGCCATCGCCGCTGATTTTCTGGCTCAGCACGACATAGAGTGCGTCGATATGCGGCGAAACGACGGCCGCACTGACCTTGGCGTCGTCGTTGTTTAGGCAATGCTCGAGATAATTGCTGAGATAATGCGTGATCGTTGTGACCAGCGGATAGCCGAAGGTGCCGCCCAGGCCCTTCATATCCCAGCAGATGCGCAGCATATGCTTGACGCTGTTCGGGTCGTCCAGGTTTGTCTGCTTGAGTTCCTCGAAAGCAACGCGCATGCGGCCGAGGTCGTCATCGGCCCATTTGGCATACATCTTATGGCCAAGCACCTGGACCGCGATCTCGGCTTCCTTGATCGCTTCCTTGTCGATGCCGCCGCCGCCGACCTTCATTTTGAGGTAATTCGGTGGCGTGACGAATTCAGCGCCGCCGTCCTGCTTCTTGTCGTCGGCGTCCGCGTTGGCCTTCGCGTCGTTGTCAGCCATGTTGGGTATCAACGCTCCTCATGCGACGGCATAACAGCCGCCACGATAACAGCGGCAAGGTAAACATCCCGTTCCGGCGCCGCAACTGAATACGCAGTTCTCAGCATAGGGACTAAAACAGCTCGACTTCACTTTTATGCGCGGCTGCAGAAGTCTTGACCCCTGCATCTTCCGAGGGCGCTCCCAGCAGATAATGCTGAAAATGGGTTCGCACCTGCTCCAGGGTCTGGCTGGCCACCAAGCCTTCACCCCAGCCGGCTGCCCGATCGGTCAGGCGTGGTGCCCAGTCGCGGCCCGACTGGTCGCGGATGATGTCTTCCACATAGCGGAGGGCATTGATTACATGCTGCTGGCGCTGGCTGCGCAGATCGTCGCTCTGCATCAGGCTGACCACTTCGCCCATGACGGGCGAGCCGGGTAGCTGCTTGCCCAGTTCAACCAGCTTGGCCGCAAAGGATTGTGCATTGGCACTCTGCACCTTCTGCAGATCCTCGACTTCTTCCTTGATGGCCAACAGGACAAGCGCGATGAAATCGAGCAGTTCACGCGTTCCGGCCGGCGACACACCTGCCGCCTCCGTACCGCCTGCCTGCGTCTTTCGATAGTCCTGCGACTGCGCCGGAACCTTCCCCATATGCCAATTCTTCCATAATTGCCGCAGATATGCACTCTTTCCGAGGCAACCCGCTGATATCTTTTTGTTATTCGCCTTGAGGGATTACGACCACCGGTTGATCATATGCGCCCCATAGTCCCTTGCCTGCACAGTGGTCAATGTTGGCATATAAGGGAAATTAAAAGCTGATAACCAGCCGTCACGGGCATAGGTGCTCTGTGGGAAACATGCTAACTACCGGATCAAGCAGGGAGTCACGAGCGGATATGGATCCGATCGATATCAAGGAGATGCTGCATCACCATCATCTCTGGCTGAAGGGCATGCCCACAGGCCAGCCGGCGGATTTTTCCGGCAAGGATTTGAGTGGTGCTGATTTGAGCGGTGCAGACCTGCGCCGGGCGTCATTCCGCATGGCCAATCTGCGCGACGCCAAGTTGTCCAAGGCGCAGCTGATGCAGTGCGACCTGTTCAAGGCTGATCTTTCCAATGCTGATCTAAGCGATGCGGATCTCACGCGCGCCGATCTGCGTGGTGCGACGATGGAGCAGGTGAATATGGCTGGCGCCAATCTCACGGGCGCCAATTTCCGCCGTGGCCTGGAACTGGGGCAGAATCCCAAAGAGGCCGTCGAAGTGCTGCGCCTGAACGTGACGGGCAGCAATTTCGCCGGGGCCACCATGGTCGGCGTTGATGCGCTGGGCGCCGATTTCAGCGGCAGCAACCTGGCCGGCGCCAATCTGCAGGACGCGGCATTGACCGATTGCCAGCTTGTCAGCGTCGATCTTTCCGGCGCAGACCTTGCCGGCGCAACGCTTGCCAGCGCCAATCTGGTGGGCGCCGAACTGGCCGGCGCCAATCTGGCAGGCGCAACGCTGCAGGGCGCCAATCTCACCGATGCGCATCTGCACGGCGTCGATCTGAGCGATGTCGATGTCTTCGGCGCCAATGTGGTGATGGCCAATATGGCGGTCGAGCATGCGACCGCCGCGCCCAAGCCGCTGAGCGAAGATGAAATCAAGGCTGCGCTCGCCGCGCATAAGAGCTGGGTCGGCGGCGGCGATGGTCGGCCCGCCAATCTGCGCGGCCAGGATCTGAGTGGATTTGACCTCAGCGACCTCGATCTTTCCGGCATCAAGCTGCGCGGCGCCGCCATGCGCGATGTGAAGCTGGACAGCACCACCTTCCAGTTCGCCGACCTGTCCGGTGTCGACCTGCGCGGCTGCAGCGCCAAGGCTACAACCTTCGCCGGTTGCAACCTGACCGGCGCCGACCTGCGCAACAGCCGACTGCATGGCAGCCGCTTCGGCAGTGCTGAAATCCTGAGTGCCAAAGGCGAACAGACCGGGCGCAGGATATATACCGACCTCTCCGGAGCCCGCTTGAACGGGGCGGCCCTGGAGGGTGTAGACTGGGGTGATGCGATCCTGCATGACGCCAGCGGTCTTGAACCCTGACCGGCCCATGGCCATGATGACCCGATGAACACGACGCCTGGCAGCATCCTGCGCCGCCCCCCGACCGCCGATGGCGGCGCTTCGGGCGATCGTCGTCGGTATTACGACCCGATTCTGAAGGTGAATGTCGTCCAGGTCTTCCAGGGCGACTTCTTCGTTTCGACCCGCGAGGGCGAAATGCTGGCCACCGTCCTGGGGTCCTGCGTGGCGGCCTGCATCCGCGATCCCGTGGCCGGGGTGGGTGGAATGAATCATTTCCTGCTGCCCGACAAGGGCGGCGAGACCAATCCGGATTTGCCGTTTTCCGCTTCTTTGCGTTACGGTAGCTACTCCATGGAGCAGCTCATCAACGGAATCCTGGGTGCCGGCGGCCGCCGTGAGCGCCTGGAAGTGAAAATCTTCGGTGGCGCCAATGTGCTGGCGGGCCTGCGCGGCATCGGCCACCAGAATGCCGATTTCGTCGAGCGCTACCTCAAGGACGAAGGCTTCCGCATCATGGGCAAGGATCTGCGCGGCACGCTGCCGCGCAAGGTCCAGTATTTCCCCTCGACCGGCATTGTCCGTATGAAGCAGATCGAGGATGCCAGTGCGAAGGCGGTGTTCCAGCGCGAGAGCACCAAGAAGATCACTGCCGTGCAGACCACGGCAGGCAGCATCGAACTCTTTGACTGAACAGCACGGGCGCTTTCGGTCATGACCTACAAACTCAATAACGTTGCAGTGCTGGTGATCGACAGCAACCACAACCACATGCAGCTTATCAAAGAGGTTTTGCGACCGCTTGGCGTGGCGCGCATCGCCGAGTGCATGAATGCGAAAGATGCGCTCACCTATCTCGAGAATAATGTCGTCGATATCATCTTCACCGAGTGGCACATGGACGGTGAGATGGACGGCCTTGGTCTGGTCGAATGGATCCGCAAGAATCCCGCCTCCAAGAATGTATTCGTGCCCATCATCATGGTGACCGCGCAGTCGGAAGAGTGGAAGGTGATGAAGGCGCGCGATGTCGGCGTCACCGAATTCCTGGTCAAGCCGTTTTCGGCCAAGACCATGGCTCGCCGCATCACGGTGGTGGTCGAATACCCCCGTCAGTTCGTGCGCACCGATGATTTCTTCGGCCCCGATCGCCGCCGCCACAAGGTGTCCAACTATACCGGCGAGGAGCGCCGCAAGGACATGATGGAAAAGGGCGACCAGCAGATGGACGATGATGCCGTCGAGCGGCTGCTGAACGAGATCTGAGCCGTATTCTGCGCCCGGCCCGGGCCATGGATGCTGCAATCCCGGCTTGACGGACCTTCGTCGCAGGACCAAGATTCATACCAGACAGAGTCGATTTGGGAGGTCAGCCGTTTCGGCATGAGCGAGGTTGTCGCCTTGCATCAGTTCCGGCGTTCGATGCCTGAGGACTCCGCTTCGCAGGGAGCGGCTCCGGGTGCGGACGCAAAGCTGATCGTCGCCAGAAGCACCGACCCCAGGCCGGCAGTAGAGCCGGCCGTATTTTTTGATCGCCGCGAATTCAATCTGATCCTCAATCTCTATGCCCGCATGGTCGGTCAGGGCGAATGGCGCGACTATGCTATCGGGCATGACCGCGAGAGCTGCAGCTTCGCGGTATTCCGTCGCACTGCGGATGGCGCGCTCTACCGTATCGTCAAGACGCCGAAATTGGCGCGCAAGCAGGGCGCCTTTGCCATTATCGCACAGGGCGGCCGTGTGCTGCGCCGTGGTCGCGATCTCGATGTCATGCTGCGCTTCTTCGAGCCTAAGCGCGAAGCAGTCTTCTGATCCCTTAAAAGAAAAGGCCCCCGTCCAGCGGACGAGGGCCTTTCCGGATCGAGATGCTTGAAAGCGATTAGGCCTTCTTGGCCTTCTTCGCCGGCTTGGCAGCCTTCTTCTCGCCAGTCTTCTTCTTCTCAGCCTTCTTCTTAGCGGGCTGAGCGGTCTGGGCTTCGGCGGCCGGAGCGAAGGCGGGGGCAACAGCGCCAGCCAGGAAGCCAGCCATCACGAAAGCAGCGGCGATCGTCTTGAAACGGGTCAACATCGGGGTCCATCCCTTACAACAGTGTTGCTGCATGCCAGCGAATCACAGGCTGCATCACGGTCATTCTTGCGCCTGTCTTCTCTGAACGGCAATGGCCGATATTTTATCTGCGACACTCTGTCGGTTTACGGTTTTTTTATACGGACGTGACAGAAGCGATGTCCCGACGATGCTTGGCCACAGACGGGCGCTCGGCCAGCCGACGTTCGAAATGCGGTTTTACCGCAGCATTTTCGCCACTTTCCACACCGGCGCGCAGCCAGAGTTGCCAGAACAGATCGCGCTGCGCATGACTGCCGCCGATCTGCTGCAGGCCCTGCAAAGCCGGAGATAATTTTTCGAACACCTCGCGCCATGCGCCGCGGCCATAGGCGGCGACGCCTTCAGCCAACGGCAGCCCGACGTTGCGCCAGATCCGCCCGGTCAGGTGATCGGGCTGCGCATCGACATATGTCTGCAGGCTTTGCAGCAGGCGCTCCACGGCTGCATCGCGGCCGGCGCGGCTTAACCCCAGAAGGTAATGCGCATCCAGGAACGGCTCGACATGCTCGGGTCCGCGCCGCTCCAGGTAATCGGCGACATCCTGCCAGCGCTCACCCACATCCAGGCCGGCGATCTCCAGGCGCGCCAGCAGCGCCACGGCGTTCACCTGGTCCTGGCTGTAGTCCTTCACCAGGCCCCAGACCTGCTGGTCGTACAGCCGTAGCGCGGTGTCGGGCTGGTCGCAATCGATCGCGAAAAGCCCGACATGCCACCAGTTATGGCTGCGCATGAAGGAATTTCTGTCGGCCCAGGTGTCGGCCAGGGCCGTCATCGTCTCCAGGCCCTCGGCACAGCGGCCCTGGGCTTCCATCACATGTGCGAGAGCATGATGCGCCCAAGGTTCGCCACGCTTGAGGCTGATGGCATGGCGGGCGGCAGCCTCGGCCTCCTCCAGCCGGTTCATTTCCTCGAGCCCGAAGGCCAGCATGCCATGCATCTCGGCGCGCTCGCGGTGCGCCGGCAGGGCGGCCTCGGCCACCGCCAGCATCCCGGCCAGGTCACCGACGTGGAACATGTGATACTGCGCCATCTTCATGGCCGGCAAGTCATCGGGCCAGCGGGCGCTGAGTTCGCGGCAGCGCGCGATGGCTGCAGCGGCATCGCCGTTCACCCAGGCACTTACCTGAGCATGCCACAGCCGTTCGCGATCGGTGGCGGCCTGCAGATGCGGCTCGGCGCCAGCCAGCCATGGCCTGGCCCTGGCGACGGACTGGCCGGTCTGCAGGAACATCTCCAGCGCCGCCGCCTTGGCCTGCGCCAGCACGCAGGCTGGATCGGCCTTGGCCGCAGTCCAGACAGCGGCCGCCGTGGTGCCGTAAGTGATGAAACTGGTGTCGAAGGTGTTCAGGCCCTCGATGGCGGCGGGATTGTCGGTGGCGACGTCCAGGTTCCACTGATCCTGCAGCATGCCGCGTCGGTCCTATCGGCCCTGCCAGTCGTTGATCTTGTCGAGCGGATAGATCGGCCGGCGCAGGTTGGCGTAGTCGAGAATGCTGTTATCCGAGGTGGTGACACCTTCACCGTCCAGCGTGAAGGTCGCCTTGGCCAGCGGAGCGAAGCCGGCCCGGTAATGGATGCGCGACTTCAGCAGCAGGTAGCGCTTGTGCTCGGGCTCGATGCCGACGGAGCGGAACACGCCGGTATCCCAGGGCTCGTGGTGCCGCGAGACCACGACGATCTGCATCCGGCCATCCACTTCCAATACGGCTGTCGGGCCCATCATGACCTTGTAGCCTGTATACATCGGGCCGCGCACGATCCATTCGCCATCGGTCACGGTGCGCACCCTGCCGGTCAGTTTTAGCGGCTTGCCTTTCAGCTTCAGCGACGGCATGTCGCTCTTGCCACCCAGCTCCAGCGTCACGGTGGCACCGACACCGGCCTTCTGCATGACCTGCACGGCTTCAGGGTCCCAGACGGCGCCGACGGCCACGTCTTCCAGGCCCTGTTTCAGCACTTCGGCGATCACCATCATCACGTCTTGGGTACCGCCCGAGCCGCAGTTGTCGGCATGGTCGAGCAGGATCACCGGACCGTCCTTCAGCTTCTTGGCCTTGGCCACCGTCTCGGCCAGATCGCGATGCTGGTAGATGTGGATGTCGCGCTTGTCCCAGACCTGTGCCGCGATCCGATCGGCCGCCGCATCGGCCTGCGCCTGGTCGTCGCCCACGGTGATCACCGTGGTGCCGGCATCGCGGATGTCGGCCATGGCGAAGCCGCCGAACACGCTGGCGCAGGGCAGGCCTTTCGTTTCCTCGTTCACACAGGCCTGGATGGCGGATTTCATCGGCTCGTCATCCGTGCCCTGACACAGCGTCTGCGACAGCAGCGGCAGCTGGCGTAGCGCCATCGCCGGCTTGCTGCGCTTGCCGGCCATGAATTCCAGCACCACGCGGCCGACCTGCTGCGCCACCACGTCCATGTCGACATGCGGGTAGGTCTTGTAGCCGATCAGTGCCGTGCAGTTGGCCACCATCTTGGGTGTCAGGTTGCAATGCAGGTCTAGCGTCACGGCAATCGGCAAGTCTGGCGCGATCTGGCGGATCTGCTCCAGCAGCGTGCCTTCGCCGTCTTCCAGCCCGTCCACCACCATGGCGCCGTGCAGGTCGAGCAGGCAGCCGTCGCAGCCGGCGCGCACGGCCTCCAGGATCGGATCGGTCAGGCGCTTCCAGGCATCCTTGGTGACCTTGCCGCCGGGCATGGCCTCGGCCGCCATCGGCAGCACCACCTCGGCGCCGAATTCCTTGGCGAGGTTGAGGTAGACGCCGAGCGGCATGTTGGTCTTGGCATAGGCGTCGATGGCGGCTTGGCCGGTATAGAGGCCCCAGGACTCGAAACGGGCGAAATCGGTGACGATCGGCGAGAAGGTGTTGGTCTCGTGCTTCACCATCGCAAGGACAAGCTTCATGGGGCGGGCAACCTTTTGCAGAAGTTCGTAAGCAGACGAATAAAGCTTAAGACCGCCGGCTCGGGCTTGTCACGGGAGAACGTAATGGTTCGCTCAGGTACGCAAGAAAAAGGCCCCGGCAGTTGCCTGCCGGGGCCTCGGTCTTTTCCGGTTTTAGCGCCGGATCATTCGTTCTTCTGGCCGAACAGGTTGAGCAGGGCCATGAAGATGTTCAGGAAGTTCACATACAGCGAGGTCGCGCCGAAGATCGCCTGCTTGCTCTGGATGTCCGACGGGTCGCCCTCGTAGAACTCCGACTTGATGCGCTGCGTATCAAAGGCGGTCAAGCCGGTGAAGACCAGGACCGTGATCGCCGAGATGGCGAACTGCAGCACGCTCGAACCCAGGAAGATGTTCACGATGCTGGCGATCATCAGGCCGATCACGCCCATGAACAGGAAGCTGCCCATGCCGGTCAGGTCGCGCTTGGTCGTGTAACCCCACAGGCTCATCGCGCCGAACATCGCGGCGGTGATGAAGAAGATGCGCAGGATCGAGGTGCCGGTATAGACCATGAAGATGGTCGACAGCGACAGGCCCATCGTGGCGGTGAAGGCCCAGTACAGGCCCTGCACGGCGCCGGCCGAGAGCTTGTTGGCGCCGAAGCTCATGACCAGCAGCAGACCCAGCGGGGCCAGCATCACCACGAAGGCGAGGCCGCCCGAGAACAGGGTGCTCATGAGGGCGGGCGACTGCGAGGCCAGCAGGGCGACGATGGCGCTGAGCGCCAGGCCCGAGCCCATGTAGTTGTAGACCCGCAGCATGTAGCTGCGCAGGGCCTCATCGACCACCGCACGGTCAATCGTGGCGGTGCCGTAGCCATAGCGCGGCTGGTTGAACGGGGTCGACATGGTGTTGCCTCCTCAGACAATGGTTGTGATCAGCATATTGTCAGCGCTGGGGCGGATTTCAAGCGTAAACACCGCATAAAATTCTCATATAAGTCATTCATAAACCGTACATTCTTCCCCAAGCCCTAGAACGGCAAGGGCCGAAACTCAGCCGGTGGTGTCTGCCGCGCCCTCGTCAGCCGGCGGCAGATCGCGTATGACGGGCCGCCTTTCCCGCAGAATATGCCCGGACCGGCGGAAAACCGCCGGCCGTCCCAGAGAGCCCTATGCCCGATTCGCCAGCCAGCCAGCGCCCGCTCTGGCAGCTCACCCTGATCCTGGGCGCGCTGAGCGCCTTCACGCCACTGGCGGTCGACATGTATCTGCCCGGCCTGCCGGCGCTGGAGCGGGCGCTGGCCACCGATGCCGGCAAGGTGCAGCAGACCCTGTCGCTGTTCTTCCTCGGCCTCGCCGTCGGTCAGTTGTTCTACGGCCCGGTCAGCGACCGGTTCGGCCGCCGCGCGCCGCTGCTGATCGGCAACCTGCTCTACATCGCCGCCTCGGTCGCCTGCGCCATGGCACCCAGTATCGACAGCCTGATCGCCGCGCGTTTCGTGCAGGCCTTTGGCTCCTGTGCCGGGCTGGTGATCTCGCGTGCCATGGTGCGCGACCTGTTCGAGCCGCGCGAGGGCGCCCGCGTCATGTCGCTGCTGATGCTGGTGATGGGCGTGGCTCCGATCCTCGCGCCGCTGCTCGGCGGCTATGTGCTGGTCTGGTTCGACTGGCATGCGATCTTCTGGTTCCTCGCGGTTTTCGCGGCGATTGTCATGGTCGCCGGGCGGCTTTGGCTGCGCGAGACCCATGTGGCGCATCCCGATGCGCGGCTGACCATCGGCTCGGCCCTGCGCAATTACGGCCAGTTGCTGGGGCATCGCCGCTTCATGGGCTATACGCTGGCCTCCAGCCTCGGCATGGGTGGCATGTTCGCCTATATCGCCGGCTCGCCCTTTGTCTTCATCGACCTGTTCCAGGTGTCACCGCAGGCCTATGGCTGGATCTTCGGGATCAATGCCATAGGCATCATCGGGCTTTCACAGGTCAACCGGGCGCTGCTACGCCGCTTCACGCTGGATGAAGTGCTGATCGTCGCCGTCAGCGTCATGGCGCTCTCCGGCGTGGCGCTGGTGCTGCTCACCGTGTTCCGTATCGGCGGCCTGTTCGGCCTCTGGCTGCCGCTGTTCGTCTATATCGCCAGCCTGGGTGCGGTGCTGCCCAATGCCGCGGCCAGCGCGATGGCAGGCGAGGCGCATCGCGCCGGCACGGCCGCGGCCCTGATGGGCACGTTGCAATTCGCTGGCGGCGCCGTCACCAGCGGCTTGGTCGGCCTGCTGCATGATGGCTCGGCACTCTCCATGGCGATGATCGTCGGCCTGTGCGGTCTCGGCGGGCTGTCGGCGCGCCTGATCCTGGTGCGCTAGCGGGTCGCTGGTGTTTTTCGGCTCCCCTTCGGGCCATCAACGCACTATGATTCGCATGGTCTCGCCATATGCATGAGTTGCCCATGAACACGTCAGTGCCATCGCCGGGTTTTTCCACTGAGCCGGCCGAACGCCTGTTGCGCAGCACCATCCGGGCCATTCGTCCGACGGTGGCCTCGAATCCCGCTTCGATGACGCAGATTGCCGATGATGTGGTGGCGGGATTGCGCGGTGCCTTCCCGGCGCTGGCGCCGGCGAAGACCATGGCGGAAGCGATGCAGGATGATCGCGCCCGTGAATTCACCAAGCTCGGCCGCCTGAAGCTGGGGCAGTTTGTCGCGCCCGAGAAGATTGCCGAGATTCGCGCCTATCTGGCGTCGCGCCCGGTCGAATACCAGGATGCCAACCACAATCCGATCGGCACCGGTCTGGCCTCCGAGGCGCCTGACTCCACCTATATCGGCTACCACACGCCGAGCGACGTGATTTCCTGTCCGCATCTGGTCGATATCGCCAACGATCCGCGCATCCTGGATGTGGTGCGCGCGCATCTGGGTTTTGAACCCATCATCGACACCTACATGGCCTGGCATTCCTATGCCGGCCGGCCGATGCCCGGCAGCCCGCAGACGCTGCATCGCGACAAGGACTGCTTCCGCTTCTGCAAGCTGTTCCTGTATCTGAGCGATGTCGATGAGGATTCGGGCCCGCACGTCTTCTTGCCGAATTCACACCGCCCCGACCGGTTCGAGCAGATTTACCGCGCCGCGACCCAGGACAATCACAACCCGCTGCAGTTCTTCGTGGGCGGCCAGCGCGGCCAGGCCCCGTATCTGGAAAAGGTGTTTGCCGGCCAGTTCGAGCATTTCGTCGGCCCGGCTGGCTCGGCCTTCATGGTGAACACCTACGGTCTGCACAAGGGCGAAGTGCCCAAGGCGCGCAACCGCATGCTGTTCCAGGCGCTTTACACGCTGCTGCCGTATGGCGATGTGATGGGGTCGGCCACTGAGCGCCTGCCGGTGAAAGACCTGCCGATCACCACCGAGATCACGCCGCAGTTCATGTATCGCAACCAGCTCTATATGCGCTGAGCGATCCGCCTAGCGGACCGGACGATAGCGGATCACCGTGCCCGGCAGATCCGGGCGGTGCGCCAGGAACTGCGGCAGTTCTTCCTCGATGACGATGCGGCCGGCCTTGGCCAGGGCATGCAGTTGCGGAACCAGTGACTGGTTGTAGCCCTTGCGGCCGGCCGATTTACGCATGCGGCGATCGACTTCCACAGCGATGGCATCCGCAGTCGGCGGCAAGGGATACTGCCAGCCGACCGGCTCGATATGCAGCACGGAATCCAGATTGGGCAGGCTGAGCAGACGGTCGAAGAAATCGTCGGGCATGAAGGTGATCTGCTCGATGCTGTAACTGCTGAATACGAACAGCTTCTTGGCCGACCGCAGCTCCTCCAGCGTCGACTTGTAATAGTCGAACGGCGTGGACTGGAATTTCATCTGCGGAACCAGGGCGGCCAGCTTTTCGGCGCAGGCCCGGCCCGCAGCGGTGTATTCCAGCGCATGGAAGCGGATCTCGGGCGACAGGCCGGCGAGCCAGAGTCCGAACAGGTTGTTGCCGCTGCCGCTACCCAGCTCGGCGATATCGGTGACGCCCGCGGGAATGCTGCGTTCCAGCAGCCACATCTTCTGCGTGATGAACAGGCGGTTTTCCAGATTGCCGTCGCAGACCGGGCTGCGCACCGGCTGGCCGGTGACGCGGTAACCGATTTCGCTTAAGGCAACAGTGTTGTTGTCTGCCGGCGCATCCGCCAGCCGGTTGAGGATGCGGCCCAGGTCCCGTTCGCCGCTGGCCAGCATGGCGTCGATGGCGGCCTGCGTGGCGCCCCAGTGGGATTCATAGGCGTGGCCTGCATTGCCCCGGCGATCAGCAACCATACTGTTTGTCTCCACGGATGCCGGCGCGGCGGCCGGCTTGGCCGCCGTCGCGTCGTCAGCGACGATCTCGGCCGGCGGGTTGATCAGGAAATGTCCCAGGAAGGTCGACATGATCTTGTCGACCTTGGCGGGCCGCACATGGCGGCCGTCATCTTCGAAGGCATTGGGGTCTGAAACGCACAATTCATAGGACGGGAAGTAGTGCACATTCTTGAATTCACGGCAGATCTGGGCCGCCACGGTGCGCAGGATCGCCTTGCTTTCCGAATTGGCGACCACGATGTCCTGATGGTCGGTGAAGGTGCGCGACAGTGCCACCGGCGACACGGTCAGCACGATGTTGCGATCGGGGAATTTCTCGAAATACAGCGTGCAGAGCCGGCGCATGTTGGCCAGGTTCTGGTCGAAGTTGGAGGCGAAGAAGGTGGTCTCCTTCATGATCTCGCGCGAGCGCAGCTTGGGCGGCTCGCAGACGGCGCGGCCATTGGAGCGCTGCCAGATTTCCGTCAGGCCAAGCGTCAGGACCAGCACGTCGCTGCTCATGATGCCGTCGCGCAGTGCGCCTTCCATGATACGGCGCATGGCCAGTAGGTCGTCCAGGCTGTTGGCGAACAGCCGGCGCTTGTATGGCTCCTGGAAGATCATGCGTTCGCCGGTTTCGGTCTTGGCGACGGCCGACCAGATATCGGTATCCTCGTGCTGCCACAGGCCGAAGGCCTTCTCGAATTCCTGCAGCATCGAGAAGGTGGTGTAGAACTGATAATGCACGCGCTCGTCATAGACGCCCCAGCTCGGCATCTCATGCGAAGCGGATGAGACATGTTTCTTGAACTCGCCGCTCAGCACCGGCAGGGTGTCGAAATTCTTTTTTGCCAGCGCGAGACGAATTTCGTTGGCGAAGCAGCTGCCCATGGTGAAGACGCGATCCGTCGGGCCGATGAAGCGGTTCTCTTCCACGCCGATGGCGCGGGTCTTGATGAAGTCGTCCCAGTTCTTGTTCAGGCGTGACATGCTTGTGGCCCCGTGGGTGCCGACCGGCGATGCCGGATCGGTGCCCATCCTACCTCGCATGCAAAGGTTAATACTGCCTTTCCGCAGTGGCGCGGGCGCGCACTCAGACGCTGCGCAGCAGTGGCGCCGGCTTGGCCGCCAGCGCCTGCCAGGCCCCGGCCAGACCCAGCAGCAGGGTGGCGGCCACGCCGCCCAGTGCGGTGGCGGCGGCCACACCCGGCGCGAAAACGAAGCTGGCGTTCATCATCAGCGTCACCATGGCCCAGGCGGCAAGCCAGCCCAGCCCGAAGGCCAGGATCGCGCCGACCAGTCCCACGCTGCCGTATTCGATCAGGTGGGCGATGATGATGTCGCGCCGTGTCGCCCCCAGCGCTTTCAGGATCGCGCCTTCCTTCAGGCGGCGGCGATGCTCGGCCGCCAGCGCGCCGGCCAGCACGATCAGCCCGGCCAGCAGCGTGACGCCGGCAGCGCCGCGCACGGCGCTGCCCAGCTTTTGCACGATGGCGTTCAGTTCGGTCAGCACGTCTTTCATGCGCACCACCGAGATATTGGGGAAGCGCTGCGTCACGGCCTTGAACAGCACATTCTCGGCCGCCGGCTGCGCCTTCACGGTGGCCAGCAGGGTATGCGGCGCGCGTTCCAGCAGGCCGGGCGAGAAGACCAGCACGAAGTTGATGCCAAACGAACTCCAGTCGAGCCGGCGGATGCTGGCCAGTTCGGCTTCGATGTCGCGGCCCAGCACATTCACCGTCAGTTTGTCGCCGATGACCATCCCCAGGCCCTGCGCGACCTTCTCTTCCATCGAGATCAGTGGCGGGCCGTCGTAATCCGCCGCCCACCACTTGCCCTGCAGCAGGGTCGAGCCGGCCGGCAGTTCGCGCGCATAGGTCAGGCCGCGGTCGCCCTGCAGCACCCAGCGCTGCTCGGCCACCACCTCGACCTGTTCGGCCGGCACGCCCTTCACGCTGGCGATGCGGCCGCGCAGGTTGGGCACGGTCTCCAGGTCGCGGGTGCCCGGCGTGGCGTTCACCACCGCGCGGAAGTCGTCCATCTGGCCGGGCTGGATATCGACAAAGAAAAAGGCTGGTGCCTCGTCGGGCAGGCGGTCTTCCACCTGTGCATGCAGGTTGCTTTCCACCAGCGCGATGGCCACGAGAAGAGTGAGCGATACGCCGAGCGACAGCAGCAATGCGGCGGTGGCGGCGCCTGGGCGGTGCAGGCTGGCCAGCGCCAGCTTCAGGCGCACGGCGCGCGGCGGCCGGATGCGCTTGGCCACGGCGGCCATGCCGGCGGCGATCAGTCGGAACAGCACGAAGGCGATGATGGCGCTGATGACAAATGATAGCGCGAAGCGGCGTTCATCGGTGCCCAGCACCGCCAGCGCTGCCAGAATGACGAACAGCGCGAGCGTCGCGGCGACATAGGCCGGGCGCGGCAGGCGGCTGCCGGGCGCGACCAGATCGCGATACAGCGCGGCCGGGCGGATGTCGGCGGCGCGCGCCAGCGGCCAGATGGTGAAGGCCAGCGCCACCAGCAGGCCGTAGACGGCGGCCAGTGCCAGCGGTTGCCAATACAGGCCCGGCACCAGCGGCAGCGGCAGGATATTGGCCAGGGCACCGGCGGCCAGATTGGGGATGGCCGCGCCGGCGATCAGCCCCAGCACGATGCCGAAGGCGGCCAGCAGCAGCGTCTGCCACAAATAGACGCGAAAGATGAGTCCTGTCGTTGCGCCCAGCGATTTCAGCGTGGCGATGGTCGGCGTCTTGCCGTCCAGATGCGCATGCACGGCATTGGCGACGCCGACGCCGCCGATCAGCAGCGCGGTGAGGCCGACCAGCACCAGGAACAGGGCGGCGCGATCGAGGAAGCGCCGTACACCGGGACTGCCTTCCTTCCAGTCGCGGATGCGCCAGCCCGACGCGGCATAGTCCTTTTGCGCGACCTCCTGCACCTGCGGTGCGTTCAACTCGGGCCGCAGCTTTACGCGATAATGCCAGTAGGCCAGCGTGCCGGGCTGCACCAGCTTGGTGGCATCCAGGGCATCCAGGTCGATCAGGATGCGCGGGCCCAATGTCAGGCCCTCGGTAGCACGGTCAGGTTCGCGCGCGATCACGGCGCGGATCTGGAACTCTTCCTCGCCGATGGTGATGCGGTCGCCCACCTCGGCTTCCAGGCGGATCAGCGCCTGCGGATCGACGGCGGCGCCGCGCAGGCCGTTCTGCGCCGCCAGCAGGTCGTTCAGGCGGCCGGGCTGTTCCAGTTCAACGGCGCCATACAGCGGGTAGGCGGCGTCAGCGGCTTTCAGTTCCACCAGCGTGCGCTGGTCGCTGCGCAGGGCATGCGCCATGGCGCGCATCTGCGCGGTTTCCGAGATGCTGCCCTGGCGCTGCAGGAAGTCGCGTTCCTCCGGCGTGGCGCCGCGATGGGCCAGGCGGAATTCGATATCGCCGCCCAGCAGGCTGCGTCCGTCGCGCTCCAATCCGGTGACGATGGAGGCCGACAGCGTTCCGATGCCGGCGATCACGGCCACGCCGAGGCTGAGGCAGGCGACGAACAAGCGGAAGCCGCGCAGGCCGCCGCGCAGTTCACGAAGCGAGAAACGCAGCGACAGCATCAGCCGGCGGCCACGGTCTGGGGTTTCGGGGCCTGCGGACGCTGCTCGATGGTCTTGACGCGGCCATCCTCGATGCGCACCACGCGGTCGCAGAGCGCGGCCAGGGTTTCATCATGGGTGATCAGGATCAGCGTGGAATTCAGCCGCGCCGCCTCGCCGAACATCAGGTCTATGATTGCATGGCCGGTATTGCCATCCAGGTTGCCGGTCGGCTCGTCGGCCAGCAGCAGGGCAGGGCGGGGCGCCACAGCACGCGCCAGCGCCACGCGCTGCTGTTCGCCACCCGACAACTGCGCCGGATAATGCGTCTCGCGATGACCCAGGCCCACCTGCTTTAAAGCGGCGCGCGCCCGCTCGATGGCGTCAGGCACGCCGGCCAGCTCCAGCGGCACGGCGACATTCTCGATGGCTGTCATGGTCGGGATCAGATGGAAACTCTGGAACACGATGCCGACACGGCTGCGGCGCCACAGCGCCAGCCGGTCTTCGCTTAAAGAGTTCAGGTCGCCGCCGGCCACATGGACATGGCCGCCGCTCACGCGCTCCAGCCCGGCCAGCACCGCCAGCAGGGTCGACTTGCCCGAACCCGATGGGCCGACGATGCCGATGCGTTCACCGGCCTGCACGGTCAGGTCAATGCCGCGCAGGATATTGACCGGCCCGGCCGTGCTGGCGAGAGTGAGGGTCACATCGCTCAGGCGAACGATCGGATCGGTGGCGCTGGCTGGCGTCATCAGGATACTGACCTCAAGGCGGAAAGCTGATGGGAATGTTACAGGCACAATATGGGGTCTACCGGCGCTGTCGCAACGCTGCCGGCCTTCTGGCGGTGATGCTGGTCACGCTCATGTCAGGCCAGGGCTGGGCCGCGCCGGCCCGTTTGCTGGTCTTTGGCGACAGTCTGGTGGCTGGATACAGCCTGCCGCCCGACGCCGCCTATCCGGCCCAGCTCGACAAAGCGCTGAAGGCGCGCGGCGTCACCGATGTGACCGTGCTGAATGCCGGCGTTTCGGGCGATACCACCGCTGCGGCGCTGGCGCGGCTGGATTGGGCGCTGGCCGAAAAGCCCACGCATGTGCTGGTGGAACTGGGGGCCAACGACATGCTGCGTGGCCTGGCGCCGGAGCAGGCCAAGGCCAATCTGGACGCGATCATCATCAAACTGAAACAGGCCAATCTGCCGGTCCTGCTGGCCGGTATGTTGGCCGCGCCCAATCTGGGCGCCGATTACGGCCGGCGGTTCAATGCCATCTACGCCGACCTGGCGCAGAAGCACGGCCTGCCGCTCTATCCCTTTTTCCTCGATGGCGTGGCCGGCGAGGCCAGCCTGAACCTGTCTGACGGCATTCACCCGACACGGGAGGGCGTGGCACGGATTGTTGAGCGCACAACGCCCCATATTTTGCGGTTCCTGGGGCGCTGACCGCAATTCGTTGTTGAAAACGCCGAGTCCTGCCGACAATATGGGCTGCCGGCAAAACAGTCGGCCTGTTTTGTGTTTGCCGGGAGTTTTGTCATGGAGTTCCGCCGCTTAGGCCGCACCGATATCAAGGTGAGCCTGATTTGCCTTGGCACCATGACCTGGGGTGAGCAGAACACCGAGGCCGAGGCGCATGCGCAGCTCGATTATGCGCTGGAGCGCGGCATCAACTTCATCGACGCTGCCGAAATGTACCCCGTGCCGCCCAAGGCGGAGACCCAGGGGCGCACCGAACGCTACATCGGCACCTGGCTGAAGGCGCGCAGGAACCGCGACAAGGTCGTGCTCGCCACCAAGGTGGCCGGCCGCGGCGGCGGTCCGCGCGGCGACTTCGCCTGGCTGCGTAATGACGGCCAGCCGCCGAATCTGGGCCGCAAGCAGATTTTCGAAGCAGTCGACAAGAGCCTGCAGCGCCTGCAGACCGATTACATCGATCTCTACCAGACCCACTGGCCCGATCGCCTGACCACCACCTTCGGCCGCGCCGAATATCCGTGGAACAGCGAAGAGAGCATCGCCATCAGTGAGACCGTGGAGGCGATGGGCGAGCTGGTGAAGGCCGGCAAGATCCGCATGATGGGCGTGTCGAACGAGACCGCCTGGGGCGTGATGCGGCATGTCGCGGTGGCCGACGGCAACAAAGCGCTGCCGCGCATCGTCTCGATCCAGAATCCCTACAATCTGCTGAACCGCTGGTACGAATCTTCGCTGTCGGAAGTGACGCAGCTGGAAGAGGTCGGCCTGCTGGCCTATTCGCCGCTCGCCATGGGCGTGCTGAGCGGCAAGTATCTGGGCGGCGCGCGGCCGCCGGGCAGCCGTCTGGCGCTGTTCACCCGCTTCACCCGCTACAGCAACCCGCAGGTCGACCGCGCCACCGAGCGCTACGTGGCGCTGGCGCAGCAGCACGGCCTCGATCCGTCGCAGATGGCGCTGGCCTTCGTGAACAGCCGGCCTTTCGTGGCCAGCAACATCATCGGCGCCACCAGCCTTGAGCAGTTGAAGATCGATATCGACAGCGCGGACGTCACGCTGTCCAAGGATGTTCTGGACGGGATCGAGGCGATTCATCGCGATCAGCCTAACCCGGCCGCGTGAGTACAGTAATGCCTGAGTACAGTGATGCCTGAGTAGGGTTGTTTCCGGGCCATGCGCCCGTCAGCGGAGGGCTTACCATGATGCGCCTGTTCGTTGCTTTACCCTTCCCCGACGAGATTCGTCGGTCGCTGGCTGCCCTGTGCGCCGGCGTGCCCGGCGCGCGTTGGGCCAATCCCGATCAATTCCATCTCACGCTCCGCTTCATGGGGGAAGTCGATGGCCGCACCGCGCGCGCTGTCAGCGAGGAGCTGGGCAGCATCGTGGTGCCGAGCTTCGATCTTGAGCTCTTCGGCGTCGGCACCTTCGGCGACAAGCGCAAGGCCAATTCGCTCTGGGCCGGCGTGCGCCCCAATGCGCTATTGAACCGCCTGCAGGACAAGGTCGACAACGCCGTGCTGCGCGCCGGCTTGCCGCCCGACCGCCGCAAGTTCATGCCGCATGTGACGCTGGCGCGGCTCAACAACGCGCCCTTCGATCGGCTTGGCGCCTTCCTCAGCCATCATGCGCTCTACGCCGCGCCGGTCTGCCATGTGAACCGCTTCGTGCTCTATTCCAGCTTCCTGTCCTCCTCGGGCGCCATCTATACGCCCGAGCAGGTCTATCGTGTCGACGGCGGCTATGCCGAGGACGAGCATGATGACTGGATGGCCGACGAGGCCGAACACTGGGAACGCCAGGAAGCGGCTGCCTATGGTCATGGCGAATAGCGGCCACGGCGAGTGACGCAGACGCGGTTCCGTTCCATCGTCATCCTGACGGGCGCCGGCATCTCGGCTGAATCCGGCCTGGGCACCTTCCGCGACAAGGACGGCCTGTGGACCAAATACGACCTGCAGGAAGTGGCGACGCCGGAAGGCTTCGCGCGCAATCCGGTGCTGGTGCATGACTTCTACAATGCGCGCCGCAGGAATCTGATCGAGGCCGTGCCCAATGCCGCCCATACGGCGCTGGCCGAGCTGGAGCGGCGGTTTGCGGGCGATATCCTGCTGGTGACGCAGAATGTCGACGACCTGCACGAGCGCGCCGGCTCGCAGAGGTTGATGCATATGCATGGCGAGCTGCTGAAGATCCGCTGCGAGGCCTGCGGCAACGTGACGGCCTGGCGCGAGAACCTCGATCTTGCCACCACCTGCCCGGCCTGCGCCACCACGGGCCAGTTGCGGCCGCATGTCGTGTGGTTCGGCGAGATGCCGCTGCATATGGAGGAGATTTACGCCGCGCTCGAAGCCTGCGACCTTTTCATCTCCATCGGCACGTCGGGGCAAGTCTATCCCGCCGCGGGTTTCGTGGCCGAGGTGCGGCGCGCGCGGCGCGCCCATACGGTGGAGCTGAATCTCGACCCTTCCGATGGCGCATCGCTGTTTGCCGAAAAAATCTTCGGCCCGGCCACGGACGTTGTGCCGGCCTTTGTCGCCCGGCTGCTGACGGGCGAATAGCTTACGTCACACTGTCCTCGATGCGGTGCATGTCCTCGTCGGACAGGCCGACATGGTGGCCGATCTCGTGGATCAGCACATGGCGCACGACATCCTTGAGCGCCTCGCCGGTCTCGCACCAGTAATCCAGCAGCGGCCGGCGATACAGGAAGATCATGGCCGGCATGGTGCCGGTCTCGCCACGATCCTCGGCCAGGATGCTGCCGCCGACATACAGCCCGAGCAGATCGTAGGGCGTGTCGCAGTTCATCTCGGTCAGCGTCTCGTCGTCGGGGAAGTCCACCACCTGGATCGGCACGCCGTCGATATACTGCGCCAGCGCGAAGCGCAGGCGTTTCAGCTCGGTTTCGCCAATCACGGCGATGTCATCCAGGCTGGGGGCCAGGTTTGCGGCTTTGGGGTGTTGGCTGGCGGGGGCGGTCTCGGTCATGCGGCGGCCTTCATGCGGCGGATCGTCTCAAGCTGACGGGCGGCGGTTGAAGCGGGGCAGGGCGCGCGCTAGCTTGCGGCCTGTCTCGTCGCGAGGAGGATGACATGGCGATCCGCAAACTGGAAGGCGCCGCACGCAGCAGTGCGTTGCAGACATTCGCCAGCTGGAGCCACGATGCCGGCCGCGACGCGCTGAAAAAGACCTTCGTCTTCGCCGATTTCAACACCGCCTTCGGCTTCATGAGCCGCGTGGCGCTGATGGCCGAAAAGCTGGATCATCACCCCGAGTGGTTCAACGTCTACAATCGCGTCGAGATCACGCTGACCACCCATGATGCCAACGGCCTGAGCGAGCGCGATGTGGCGCTGGCCGGTTTCATCGAAGACGTCGCCGCCGCGCTCGGCGGCAAAGCGAAGTAGGATCACCATCATGTCTGCTGCCACACGGGGCCTGCAACGCGGCCTTCTGATCGTCGCCGTCATCGTGGTGGCGGGGTTCCTCACCTTCCTCGGCCTGCAGTGGTTCGGCCCCAAGGGCAGCGACGATGCAGGCAGCGGCCCGGTCGCCATCGGCGGCCCCTTCACGCTGATCGATCAGGACGGCAAAACGGTTTCCGACAAGGATTTCGCCGGCAAGCTGATGCTGGTGTATTTCGGCTTCACCAACTGCCCCGATATCTGTCCGACCGGCCTGCAGACCATCGCCATCGCCATGGATGAGTTGGGCGCGGCGGGTGCGCAGGTGCAGCCGATCCTGATCACCGTCGATCCCGAGCGCGATACGCCCCCGGTGATGAAGGACTATGTGCAGGCCTTCCACGAGCGCCTGATCGGCCTGACCGGCAGCCCGGAGCAGGTCGCCGCGGTGGCCCGCGCCTACCGGGTCTATTACCAGAAGGTGCAGCTCAAGGATTCGAGCCTTGGCTATTCGGTCGACCATTCGGGATTCATCTATCTGATGGACGGCCAGGGGCGGTATTTGACCCATTTCCGCCATGATGCAACGCCGGATCAGATGGCCCAGCGCATCAAGGCCAAGCTTTAATTATTACCAATCAGTAACTTGCCCGCCATGCACGCATATGTTGCAGTGCAAAATATATTTGTGCGGCTACTGAGGAATCGGGTTAAGCTGCGTTATGTCAGATATCAGCCTGTCGGCCCGGCACCGGTTCTGGTGACGGATCGATAACAGCTTTATCCGACGATTGTTGCGCGACGGCCCAGTTTCCGCCGCGCTTCGGCATCAGGGTGGGACCTATGCTCTATCAGCTCTTCGAATTCCATCAGGCTGCGCTGCAGCCCTTCCGGGCTCTCGCCGAGGCGCAGACCAAGGCGCTGAAGCTGCCCTATCTGCCGATGAACTATTCGCCGGCGGCGCGCACGCTCGCGGCCGGGCTGGAAGTGTTCACCAATATCACCCGGCGCTACCCCAAGCCGGAATTCGGCCTCGCCACGACGCTGGTCAATGGCGTCGAATGCGCAGTCACCGAGGACTATGTCCTCGACCTGCCGTTCTGCCGCCTCAAGCATTTCGTGCGCGAAGGCTGCGAAGGCCGCAACGACCCCAAGCTACTGATCGTGGCGCCGCTGTCGGGCCACTATGCCACGCTGCTGCGCGGCACGGTGGAGGCGATGCTGCCGAACCACGAGGTCTACATCACCGACTGGATCGATGCCCGCGACGTGCCGCTCAGCGCCGGCGCTTTCGATCTCGACGATTATATCGACTACGTGCGTGAATTCTTCGTCACGCTCGGTCCGGGCAGCCATGTCATGGCGGTTTGCCAGCCTTCCGTGCCGGTGCTGGCTGCCATTGCGCTGATGTCGGCCGAGAACGACACCCATGTGCCGCGTTCGATGACCCTCATGGGCGGCCCGATCGACACCCGCATCAGCCCCACCACGCCGAACAACCTGGCCCAGGAACACTCGATCGAGTGGTTCGAGCATAGCGTGATCAACAATGTGCCCTTCCCGCATGAGGGCTTCATGCGCGCGGTCTATCCGGGCTTCATCCAGCTCACCGGCTTCATGACCATGAACCTGGACCGCCATGTCGGCGCCCATGTCCGCCTGTTCCACCACCTGGTGAAGGGCGACGGCGACAGCGCCAAGGCGCATAACGACTTCTACGATGAATACCTGGCGGTCATGGACCTGCCGGCGGAATATTACCTGCAGACCGTGCGGGTGGTGTTCCAGGAGCACCAGCTGCCACGCGGCGTGATGACCCATCGCGACGTGCCGGTGGACTGCACCGCGATCAGGAAGACCGCGCTGCTGACCGTCGAGGGCGAGAAGGACGATATCTCCGGCGTCGGCCAGACCATGGCGGCGCATGATATCTGCCCCAACATTCCGGCCGCCAAGCGCGGTCATTACCTGCAGTCGGGTGTGGGCCATTACGGCGTGTTCAACGGCCGCCGCTGGCGCGAGGAAATCGCCCCCCGCGTGACCGCCTTCATCCGCCAGCACGACGGCAAGCCCGGTCGTAAGTAAGCTTGACCGCCGGTCAGGCGGCACGTCTTTCTGAAAGCCGGTTTTCGGCGTAGTCTGTCGCCATGTCCCGTGCCCTGCCATTCTGGCGCCGCAAGCGCCTCGACCAGATGACCCCGTCCGAATGGGAGTCGCTCTGCGACGGCTGCGGCAAATGCTGCCTCTATCGTCTGGAAGACGAGGATACGGGCTCGCTGGAGCAGACCAACGTGGCTTGCAAACTGCTCAACTGCGCCACCGGCCAGTGCAGCAACTACCCCAAGCGCAAGAAGATCGTCCCCGACTGCATCCAGCTCACGCCTGGAAAAGTGCAGAAGATGAACTGGCTGCCGGCCACCTGCGGCTATCGCCTGGTGGCACAGGGCAAGGACCTGCCCTGGTGGCATCCGCTGAAAAGCGGCAGTCGCGAGACCGTGCATCAGGCCGGCGTTTCGGCCGCCGGGCGCTGCATCTCGGAAAAGGATGCCGGCGAACTGGAAGACCACATCGTTTATTGGCTCGACGACAAGGGCCCGCCCAAACCAAAGCGGCGCTGAACCAAACCAGAGCCGGCAGCGTTTATAGGCCGAGGCAGGCTGCGCCTGCTTTGTCCCGCCCCAGCGATCTGCCAAAAATGGCAGCAAACCGGCGAGACCGTGCTTCACCAGCAAGGGAGTCGGTCATGTCGCGTCTTCACCTGATTTTGAGCCTGCCCCGGTTTTTGACTCTGGCAAGCCTTCTCGCCAGCACTACTCTTTATTCCCCATCGGGTTATGCCCAGGCGGCCGCATCGGACAGCACCGAATGGGCGCGCCGGCAAGTGGAAGCCGAAACCCGCCGTAGTCAGACCGAGCGGGAGCAGGTGAGCGAGGATTTCATGCAATTACAGCAGGACGTCGCCGAGCAACAGGAAACTCGCCGCCGCATGGCCGCCGAGGAAGACCGCCGGCGCGGTCCCGATCGCGGCACCGATGTCGATCCCCTGCGGGGGCGTGAAGACCCGCTGCGCGAGATCGAGGCCAAGCGCCAGCGCGCGGACTCGGAGCGGTTTCAGTGATCAGATCGCCGCTGCTCCCGCTGGCCGCTCTCTGCATCCTGGTGGCCTCGGCACCTGTGCTGGCCCAGCAGTTGGTGCAGGCCGATCAGGCCGAGTGGAACCGCCAGAATATCGAGCGTGAGAACCGTCGCATCGAGCTGGAGCGCGAGCAGCGTTTTCAGGATGCCCAGCGCAGCCGTCAGGACGACGCGGCTCGGCAGGACCAGCAGCGCCAGATGAACATGAACGAGGACCAGCGCCGGCTCGACAGCATGCAGCGCCGCCGGGCGGCGGAGGGCGCGAAACGGGAAACCGAGACCCAGCGCCTGCAGCAAGACCAGCGTCGCCGGTCGCTGGATGCCGAACAGCGGCGCGACCGCCAGCAGCAGATGAACCGCACCTTGCAGAACTGATTGAACGGGACGGAACTGACCTAACGGCACGTCGCCCAGACGCTGGCGCGGTCCCCGGCTTCCCCGTTAATCTCCCCCGCAGGCCCCGCAGCTCTGCGGGTAGGGGAGACTTCCATGCTCGACGCCGATCTCATTGCCCGGTTCCGGGCCATCAAGCTGCTGTCGGTCGATCTCGACGGCACGCTGACCGATGGCGGGCTTTATTATGCCGAGGATGGGTCGGAGTTGCGCAAATACCATGTGCAGGACGGCTTCGGCATGCTGCTGTGCAAGGAGGCCGGCATCGAGCTGGCGCTGATCACCCGCAGCGACACGCCGGCCATTCAGAAGCGCATCGACCGGCTGAAAATCCGGTTCGGCCGCATGGGCATCCATGAAAAGCTGCCGGTGCTGAACGAAATCTGCAAGGAGCTTGGCATCGGTCTGCACGAAGTCTGCCATGTGGCCGATGACGTGAACGACCTCGATGTCATGGGCGCCGTCGGCCTGCCGGTCGCGGTCGCCAATGCGCGGCCGCAGGTGAAGAAGGTCGCGGCCTATGTCACCGAACTCGCCGGTGGCCATGGTGCCGTGCGCGAGGTCTGCGACCTGCTCCTCGAATATCGGGCTTGATTGAAAAATGTTGGCGGAGCTATTTCCATTCGTGCATGTGGAGCAGGACGGGACGATCCGCGAACTATCAGCGGACGAGCGTGATCATGTCACTTCAGATTATCACGGTGCAGATGGTAATCGCCCTTACATCAAGCGAAAATATCAGGACCTGACCCCCGATGGTAAAATTTGGGGATATCTGCCTCGTAAGCAGGTCCCACATGGGATGACCATCTCAAAAATTTAACAACTTAAGTGAAGGCAAAAGGGAAGAAGCTATGGCCATAGATTTCAACGGCCGCGTCGCCATCGTCACCGGTGCAGGCGCCGGCCTGGGCCGCAGCCATGCGCTGCTGCTGGCCTCGCGCGGCGCCAAGGTGGTGGTGAATGATCTGGGCGGCGCGCTGGACGGCACCGGCGGTTCGGCCAAGGCAGCCGATCAGGTGGTGGCCGAGATCACGGCGGCCGGCGGTGTCGCGGTGGCGAATTACGACAGCGTGTCGGAAGCGGATGCGGCCGCCAATATCGTCAAGACCGCGATGGATGCCTTCGGCCGCGTCGATATCCTGGTCAACAATGCCGGCATCCTGCGCGACAAGACCTTCGCCAAGATGGAGCTGTCGGATTTCGAGACCGTGGTGAAGGTGCATTTCCTCGGTTCGGCCTATGTCAGCAAGGCGGTCTGGCCGGTGATGCAGGCGCAGAACTACGGCCGCATCGTCATGACCTCGTCCAACGCCGGCATCTATGGCAATTTCGGCCAGTCGAATTACGGCGGCGCCAAATGCGCGGTTGTCGGCCTGATGAATGTGCTGAAGCAGGAAGGCGGCAAATACGGCATCCAGGTCAACACCATCGCGCCGGTGGCTGCCACCCGCATGACCGAGAGCCTGCTGACGCCCGAATTGCTCAAGCATCTGCGGCCCGACTATGTCAGCCAGGCCGTGGCCTATCTCTGCTCGGAAGCCTGCAAGGCCACCGGCGACATCATCGCGGCGGGCGCCGGCTACTACGCCAAGATCCAGTTCATGGAATCCGAAGGCCTGTTCTTCGGCGCCGACGCCAAGGTCAGCATCGACGACATCGCGGCGAATTACGCGAAGATCACTGACATGAGCAAGCCGCGCGGCTTCGGCTCATCGATGGAAGAGGTCGCCCATATCGGCAAGCCTTTTGCCAAGGCGTAAGGCTTAGGGCCGTGCTGGCAGGTGCTGCAGCACGGCGTTTGACAGCCGCTCGATGATCTCGGCCGGGCCGGCCGCATAGACCTGCCCGGCCGCGGCCATGGCGCGTTGGCGTTTCTGGTCTTCGAACAGGCTCAGCACTTCGGCCGCCATGGCTTCGGCATCTTCCACCTGCACGGCGCCGCCGGCCTGGAGCAGGCCGGTGCTGACTTCGGCGAAATTGAACATATGCGGCCCCAGCAGCACGGCGCTGCCCAGGCGCGCCGGTTCCAGCGGATTATGGCCGCCATGCGGGATCAGCGAGCCGCCCATCACCACCAGCGGGCTGATGCGGTACCACAGGCCGAGCTCACCCAGCGTGTCGGCGACATAGATGTCGGTCTGCGCATCCGGCACCTCGCCGCGCGACCGCAGGCGGCTGATCAGCCCGGCGCCGGCCATCTCGGCGGCGATTTCCGCGCCGCGTTCGGGATGGCGCGGCACGATCAGGGTCAGCAGGTCGGGATGCCGCCATTTCAGGCGGCGATGGATGTCGGCGACGATCGTTTCCTCGCCGTTATGCGTGCTGGCGGCAAGCCAGAGCGGCCGCAGGTCGAGCCGGCGGCGCCATTCCGCCAGATCGGTGGCGTTCACCGGCAGCGGCGGCGCGGCATGCTTCAGGTTGCCGGCCTCGATCACGTCGCGCACGCCGAGGCGGCGCAGGCGTTCGGCATCCTGCGCTGTTTGTGCATAGACCGCGGCGAAGCCTTGAAGCAGCCAGCGCGCCGTCTCTGGTGTCGCGGCCCAGCGCCGGCAGGACCGCTCCGACAGCCGCGCGTTGATCAGCAGCGTGGGGATTTCGCGCTCGCGCAGGCTGCTCAGGATGCCGGGCCAGAAATCCGACTCGCTCCACAGCACCAGGTCGGGCCGCCAGTGGTCGAGGAAGCGGTCGACGGCATCGGGCAGATCGACCGGCACATACTGGTGCAGCACGCCGCCGGCATTGCGCTTGTCCACCAACGCGGCCGAGGTGACCGTTCCGGTGGTGAGCAGCAGTGTCAGCGCGGGCTGCAGTTCATGCAGATGCTGCAGCAGCGGCAGCAGGGCCTGGCTCTCGCCGACGCTGGCGCCGTGGCACCAGATCACCTGGCCGGCCGGCCGCGGTTTTCCGGCATGACCCAGGCGTTCGCCGAGGCGGGCGCGGTCTTCCTTGCCGATGCGGGCGCGATGCTGCAGCCACAGGCCGACGGCCGGCGCGATCAGATGCCCGGTGCCGCGCCAGAGGGATCGCCGCCAGTCCATAGTCATGCAGGCTGTTTAGCACGTCCCTGCCGTTAGGACAGCGTCCAGAGACCCTTGCGGCACTGCCCGCGCACTGTCAGCCTGTGGCGATAAACGGGTTTATGGCGGGAGGAATGATCATGGCCGTGCATGTCGAACGGAAGGGTGCTGTCACCACCGTGATCCTGGATCGGCCCGAGGCGCGCAACGCCGTCGACCGCCCCACCGCCGATGCATTGCGCCAGGCCTTCAAGGATTTCGATGCCGATGAAACGGCGAAGGTCGCCGTGCTGTGGGGCGCGGGCGGCACCTTCTGCGCCGGCGCCGATCTCAAGGCCGTGGCCGATGGCGACAAGCGCAACGACGTCTCGCCCGAATCCGAAGGCCCGATGGGGCCGACGCGGCTCACATTATCCAAGCCGGTGATCGCCGCCGTCTCGGGCTTCGCCGTCGCCGGCGGGCTGGAACTGGCTTTGTGGTGCGATCTGCGCGTGGCCGAGGAAGACTCCACCTTCGGCGTGTTCTGCCGGCGCTGGGGCGTGCCGCTGATCGATGGCGGCACGGTGCGTCTGCCCCGGCTGATCGGCCATAGCCGCGCGCTCGACATGATCCTCACTGGTCGTGCCGTGAGTGCTGAAGAGGCATTGAACATCGGCCTGGCCAACCGCGTAGTTGCGAAGGGCGAGGCGCGCGCCGCAGCCGAGGCGCTGGCCGAAGAGATCAGCCGCTTCCCGCAAGGCTGCATGCTGGCCGACCGCAGTTCGAGCTATCGCCAGTGGGACATGTCGCTGGATGCGGCGCTGCATGACGAGGCCGAGGGCGGCCTGCCGATCGTCGAGCAGGAGGCGATCAAGGGCGCGGCCCGCTTCAAGAGCGGGCTCGGCCGCCACGGCGATTTTTCGTCGATCTAGTCTCGCCCGATAGATTTTCGGGCAGAAGCCCCAGCATCTTTTTCATCACCGTGGGCAGTTGCGCCTCGCGCGGCGGCAGCCAGATGCCATCCAGCTTCGCCGCCGCCTTCGCCGTGATGCGGCCGTGCAGGCCGGTGATCTTCAGGGTGAAATGCGTGAACACATGCTCGGCCGCGCCGTCATCCACCGGCTGCCAGGCCAGGGCGGCTGGCGCATGGTCGAGCGCGTCGTCGGGGTTCGGCCAGGGCGTATCGCGCCAGGGCGTGCTCGGCACTTCCAGCATGCCGCCGAGCAGGCCCTTGGGCGGACGGCGACGCAGCAGCACCGCGCCGTCCTCGCGCTCCAGCAGGAAGGCCACGGCATGGCGCACCGGCCGTTCGGCTTTCGGCGCCTTGCGCGGCAGTTCGGGCGCGATACCGCTGCGATAGCCGGTGCAGATCGCCTGCAGCGGGCAGAGCAGGCAGTCGGGACTTTTCGGCGTGCAGACGGTGGCGCCCAGATCCATCATGGCTTGCGCGAAATCGCCAGGACGCGTTTGCGGCGTGACCAGCGCGGTCAGCTTGCGCAGCTCCGGCTTGGCCTGCGGCAGCGGCGTCTGCACGCTGAACACGCGCGCCAGCACGCGCTCGATATTGCCATCCATCACCGCGGCCGGGCGGTTGAACGCGATGGCGGCGATGGCGGCGGCGGTATAGGCGCCCACGCCGGGCAGCTCGAGCAGGCCTTCCTCGCTATCGGGGAAACGGCCGCCGAGTTTAGCGCTGACCATTTGCGCGCATTTGTGGAGGTTGCGGGCGCGGGCGTAATAGCCCAGCCCCGCCCAGGCCTCCATCACCTGCTCGACCGGTGCGGCGGCCAGGTCGTCGACGCTGGGCCATAGTGCAAGAAACTTGGCGAAATACGGCTTCACCGCCGGCACGGTGGTCTGCTGCAGCATGATCTCGCTGAGCCAGACGCGATAGGCCGGCATCGGAGGATCGCCCGGCGGGCTGCGCCAGGGCAGGCTGCGATGATGCCGGTCGTACCAGGGCAGCAGACGGGACGCGAGATCAGACGCCCCTGAAACGGGCTGCATCGGGCGTGTCTTGGGCATGGCCGGACCATAGCATTGAGATTCGATAACTGCCACGGGATCGCGGCAATCCTGTCTTGCAAGGGATGGGGCGCTTGCGTCATTTTGACCCCGGTTTCCAGCGGAGTTCATCATGCGCCACGCCATCGTTGCCGCCGCCATCGCGGTCTTTGCAAGCCTCGGTGCGCAGGCGGCCGAACCCGCGGCCCGCAGCGACATCCTGATCGGCACCGTCACCGACCTGTCCGGCCCGGCTTCGGCCTATGGCCATGCAGTGGTGAATGCGATGCGCCTGCGCTTCGACGCCGTGAATGCCGCCGGCGGCATCCGTGGCCGCAAGCTGCGCCTGATCGTGGAAGACCACCAGTTCCAGGTGCCGCGCGCCGTGCAGGCCGCCAACAAGCTGATCAAACGCGACCATGTGCATCTCTTCGTCGGCTCGCTCGGCACCGCACAAGTGCAGGCGGTGCTGCCGCAGTTGCGTGAGGCCGGTCTCGCCAATCTTTTCCCGATGGCCGCCAGCCGCGACCTGGTGCAGGCCGCCGATGCGGTGAGCTGGATTTCCGGCTCGCTGTATTACGACCAGATCCGTGCCGGCGTGAAATGGATGGTCGAGACGCAGGGCAAGCAGGCGGTCTGCGCGCTGGTGCAGAACACCGATTACGGCGAGGAGGTGCAGCAGGCGCTGCGCGACCAGTTGGCCAAGCATAACCAGACGCTGAAGGCGGTGGTCAGCCATCGCCCCGTCGATACGGATTTCACCGCCGCGATGACGCGCCTGCAGTCGACCGGCTGCGACCTCGTCGTGTTGGCGACGCTTCTGCGCGACACCATCCTGCCGATGACGACGGCGAAGACCATGGGCTGGAAGGTCGATTTCCTCGGACCCTCCACCACGCATGACTATCTGCTGGCCAATGCGCCCGGCGGCGCCACGCAGGGACTGTACAGCGTGTCGTCCATTGCCTTGCCCGATCGCGCCACGGCGTCGGCGGAGGTCGTGGCCTGGATGGATGCCTACAAGGCGCGCTTCGGCCAGGAGCCGAATGCGGCGTCGATCTATGGCGCCACCATAGCCGATCTTGCCATCCTCACGCTCGACCGCACCGAGGGCGAGACGGCGATGCCGAAGCTGGGCCGTGCCATCAGCGGCATTCGCGGCTGGCGTGATCTCTTCGGTGGCACCCTGCAGGATTTCACCGATGGCTCGCGGCAGGGCGCGCGACAGGCCTATGTCTACCAGCTGCGTGGCGCGCGCTACGAAAAGCTGTCCGAGGCGCTCGGCTACTGAGATCCCACGGCTACTCTCACGGCCTCTGGCGGCGTAGACTGCCGCCATGGTCGACGAGTCCAAGAAAGCTGACGCGAAAAAGCCGGACAAGCATGATCCGGCGCGACGGACGAATGCGCCCAAGGCGCTGGGGTTGTCGCTCGGCCGCCTGACGCGCCCGTTGATGAAACAGCGCGGCGCGGCGCTGGGCGAGGTGATCCACAACTGGAAAGCCATTGCCGGACCGCTGCTCGCGGTCGAAACCCAGCCGGAAAAACTGATCTATGCCTCGGGCGCCGGCCATGCCGCCACGCTGGAGATCGGCGTGACGCCGGCCTTCGCGCTGGAACTGCAGCATCTCAGCCCGCTGATCATCGAAAAGATCAACGGCTACTTCGGGTATCGCGCCGTCGAGCGGCTCAGGCTCAAGCAGATGCCGATCCGCCAGACCGAGTCGCGGGAAAAGCCCGCGCGCACGACTCGGCCGCTGACGGCGGAGGAGCGCGCCCAGCTTGAGAAAATGCTGGTCGGAGTCGAGGACAAGGCGCTTCGCCAAGCCCTTGAGAACCTTGGACGATCACTTCTCGGTGCGAGTCGCTGAGCTGCCTTGAGGCAGCCAGATTCTTGTGGATAAAGGCAGAGTCCGGTTGCAGGCCGGATCGTGCAACATAGAATGCCCCCTACATGTAGGGGGTCGGAGTATCTCTATGAAATATATACAGCGTTTGGTACTGACCCTGTCTTTCGTGATCGCGGGTTTCCTCGGTGCCACTGCCTATGCGCAGGGGACAGCGCCGGCGGGTGATCCGCGCCTGCAGGATATCGTGCTCGGCAAGGCCGATGCACCGATCACCATGATCGAATACGCCTCGCTCACCTGTCCGCACTGCGCGCGCTTCCATGCCGAGACGCTGCCGGCGCTGAAGACCGAGTTCATCGACACCGGCAAGGTGAAACTGATCTTCCGCGACTTCCCGCTCGACCAGCTGGCCTTCGCCGGCGCGGTGCTGGCGCGCTGCGGCGGCCCGGACAAGTACTACACCTTCCTGAACGTGCTGTTCTCGCAGCAGGCCCAGTGGGCCGGCTCCAGCGATCCGAAAAGCGCGCTGATGCAGATCGCGCGCCTGGGCGGCGTGTCGGGCGAGCAGTTCGAGCAGTGCATGGCCGACAAACCGCTGGCCGACTACATCCTGAATTCGCGGCTCGAAGGCAATCAGAAGTTCAACGTCTCGTCGACGCCGACCTTCATCATCGAGGGCAAGGCCTTCCCCGGCGCGCTGTCGATCGCCGAGGTGCGTCAGCATCTGGCCGCCACCGGCAAGCTCGACGCCGCTGCGGCCTCCGCCGCGCCGGCCGCATCCGCCGCCGCCATGTCATCCGCGGGCGGCATGAACAACACCGTCCTCATCGTGGGTGCAGCGCTGCTGCTCGCCCTGCTGATCGGCGGCGTCTGGTATTTCAAGCGCCGGCGCGGCTGAACAAGCCGCCTGCGTTTGCGTTATTGAAAGGGAGTTCCCGTGCAGTTTACCAAGTTGCGCTTGTCCGGCTTCAAATCCTTCGTTGAACCGACGGATTTCGTGATCCATCCGGGTCTGACCGGCATTGTCGGTCCGAACGGCTGCGGCAAGTCCAATCTGGTGGAAGCCCTGCGCTGGGTGATGGGCGAAAACTCGGCCAAGCGCATGCGCGGCACGGGCATGGACGACATGATCTTTGCCGGCACGGCCACCCGGCCGGCGCGCAACATCGCCGAAGTCACCCTCACGCTGGATAACAAGACCCGCACGGCCCCTGCCGCCTTCAACGAGATGGAGACGGTGGAGATCACGCGCAAGATCGAGCGCGAGAAGGGGTCTGATTACGAGATCAACGGCAACGACGTGCGCATGCGCGACGTGCAGTTGCTGTTCGCCGATCTGGCCTCGGGTGCCAATTCGCCGGCCATGGTCAGCCAGGGCCGCGTCGGCGCCATCATCAACGCCAAACCGACCGATCGCCGTATGCTGCTTGAAGAGGCGGCTGGCATTTCTGGTCTGCATTCACGTCGCCATGAGGCCGAGCTGCGCCTGAAGGCCGCCGAGCAGAACCTGGAGCGTGTGGTTGACGTCATCGGCCAGCTCGACAACCAGTTGCAGTCCTTGAAAAGGCAGGCTCGCCAGGCCAGCCGCTATCGCAACATCGCCGGCCAGATCCGCAAGACCGAAGCGATCCTGTTCCATCTGAAGCATGAAGCGCTGCGCACCGCGCTGGCCGAGGCCGAGCAGGCACTGCAGGCCGCCGAGCGTGAGGTCGCCGACCGCACGCTGCAGGTCTCGGAAGCCCATGAGGCCGAGCGCATCGCCGCCGAGGCGCTGCCGCCGCTGCGCCAGCACGAGGCCGAGGCCGGTGCCAAGCTGCATCGCCTGGTCGTTGCCCGCGAAGGCTTGGAAGCCGAGGCACAGCGCGCACAGGAAGCCGCCGATCAGGTGCGCCAGCGCCTGGAGCAGATCAATGCCGACAGCGCGCGCGAAACCGCGCTCTCGGAAGATGCGCAGGCCACGGTCGCGCGTCTTCAGAGCGAGGATGCCGAACTGCAGGCGCAGCGCGCCGGCGAGGCCGAGACGCAGGCGGCTGCCGAAGCCGCCGTCACCGAATCTGAAGGCAAGGTGGGCGAGCGCCAGGGCGAACTGGATCGCCTGAGCGACCGCGCCGCGCAGGAGCAGGCCAATCGCGCCCGCTTGCGCCAGGCCATCGAGGACGGCGAGCGCCGCCTCGCGCGCCTCAAGGCTCGCCTGGAAGAACTGGGTCTGGAAGAGGCCCGCCTGCAGGCGCAGACGGAATCGCTGGCCGAGGCCGAGGCCGTCAATGCCGAGGTCGAAGCCAAGCAGACCGCCGTCGAGACGGCGCGCGCCGCGCTCGACACCGTCGAGGCCGAGCATGCGCAGAAGATCGATGCCGCGCGTCAGGCCTACGAAGCCGTCGAAGCCGAGCAGGCTCGCCTGATCGAGGCGGCCCGTGCCGCCCTTGAAGCCGTCGAGGCCGAGCACAGCCAGAAGGTCGATGCCGCCCGCAGTCTGCTGGCTCAGGCCGGCAGCGAGCATGAGCAGAAGATCGAGCAGGCCCGTGCCGGGCTGACCGCCGTCGAAGGCGAGCATGCGCAGAAAATCGAAGCGGCGCGCAGCGGCCTGAATGCCGTCGAGGCCGAGCACAGCGAGAAGATCGCCGCCGCCCGCCGCGGCCAGGAAGCCGCCGAAGCCAATCGCAATGCCGTGGCGCAGGCCGAGCAGGCCTCGCGCGATGCCTGGCAGGGCGTGCAGGGCGAGTTGACCCGCCTGAAGGCGGAAGAGGCCGGCCTGGCCAAGCTGCTGAAGGTGGACGAGGGCAATCTCTTCGCGCCGCTGATCGACCAGATCCAGGTCGCGCCGGGCTTTGAGAAGGCGCTGGGCGCCGCGCTCGCCGATGAACTGAATGCCGCCACCGATCCCAATGCGCCGATGCACTGGGATACGCTGCCGCCGCTGACCGATGCGCCGGGCCTGCCGTTCGGCGCCGAGCCGTTGTCGCAGCATGTCACCGGGCCGGCCGCGCTGCAGCGCCGCCTCAGCCAGATCGGGCTTGTGTCTGACGATGCCGATGGTGCTCGTCTGCGCGCCGATCTCAAGCTGGGCCAGCGTCTGGTCACCCGCTCGGGCGCGCTCTGGCGCTGGGATGGCTTCACGGTCAAGGCCGGCGCGCCGACCTCGGCCTCGGTGAAGCTGGAGCAGCGCAACCGCCTCGCCGATCTGCGCGAGGAGCTGCGTGAACTGGAAGGCAAGCTGGGCGATGCCCAGCGCGCCTATGAAGAGGCCAAGCAGGCGACCGAAGCCGCCGCCGCCGCCGAGCGCGCGGCCCGTCAGGCCATTGCCGGCGCCGAGGAAGAGCGCAATCGTGCCCGCCAGCAGGCTGCCGCCGTGGTGCAGACCGCCGAGCAGGCGCGCGGCGAAGCCCGCGAGCAGGCCTCGGCTGTCGTGCAGGCCGCCGAGCGCGCCGCCGCCGAAGCGCGCGACCGCGCCAGCCAGGCTGTCGCCGCCGCCGAGCGCGAGCGCCAGGGTGCCCGCGATCAGGCCAATCAGGGCGTGGCGCAGGCCGAGCGCGAACGCAACACCGCGCGCGAGCATGCGACCCAGGGGATCACGGCCGCCGAGCGCGAACGCAACACCGCGCGCGAGCTGGCCAACCAGGACATCGCCCGCGCCGACCGCGAACTGGGTCAGGCCCGCGACCGTCAGGCCGAGGGCGTGCGCAAGGAAGCCGAGCGTCAGGCCCAGCTGGCCGCGCTGGCCGAACAGAAGCAGCAGACCGAAGCCGAGATCGCCGAGGCCGAGCAGGTGCGCAGCGCCGACGGCGAGGCGCTCGAAGCCCTGCCGCCGGAAGACGAGGTGCGTCAGCTCATCGCCACCGTGCGCGGCGAACTGGATACCCTGCGTCAGGCCCTGGTCGATGCCCGCACCACGCTGGAGCAGCTGCGCCGCGAGGCCGAAAGCCGCGGCCGCCGCCTTGATGGCATCGTCATCGAGATGCGCGCCGCCAATGCGCGCAATGAAAGCGCCAGCCACCAGATCGCCCAGCTCTCCGCCCGCCGCGAGGAGGCCGAGACCGAGCTGACCCGTCTGGAGCTGATCCCGCTCGAACTCGGCGACCGCCAGAATGCCCTGCAGCAGCAGATCGATCTGGCCGAGGTCGAACGCAAGGATGCCGCCGATCATCTGGCCAATGCGGAAAGCGCGCAGCAGCTCGCCGCCCGCACCGCCCGCGAGATCGAGCAGCTGCTCGGCGCCGGCCGTGAGGCGCGCGTGAAGGCGGAAGCCGACATGGAGCATCAGCGTGTCAGCATGGACGAGCTGGCGATCCGCGTGCGCGAGGTACTCGATTGCACGCTCGATCAGGTGCTGAAGGTTGGCGAAGTGGAGGACGGCGAGGAAAAGGCTGATCTCACCCAGGTCGACAACCGGCTCGAACGCCTCCGCAAGGAGCGCGACAACATGGGCCCGGTCAACCTGCGCGCCGAGCTGGAAGCCAACGAGGTGGAAGAGAAGCTCACGGCGCTCAGCACCGAGCAGACCGATCTGGTCACCGCCATCGAAAAGCTGCGCCAGGGCATCACCACGCTGAACAAGGAAGGCCGCGAGCGCCTGCTCGAAGCCTTCCAGAAGGTGGACAGCCACTTCCAGAAGCTGTTCGTCGAAGTCTTCGGCGGCGGCAAGGCGCATCTGCAACTGGTCGAGAGCGATGATCCGCTGCAGGCCGGCCTGGAAATCTATGCCTCGCCGCCGGGCAAGCGCCTGCAGGTGATGTCGCTGCTTTCGGGCGGCGAGCAGGCCCTGACTGCGCTGTCACTGCTATTCGCCGTGTTCCTCACCAACCCCGCACCCATCTGCGTGCTGGACGAAGTGGACGCGCCTCTCGACGACGCCAATGTCGAGCGGCTGTGCAACCTGATGGAAGCGATGGCGCGCCAGACCCAGAATCTGGGCGAGGGCACGCGCTTCGTGGTGGTCACTCACCATCCGATCACCATGGCGCGCATGGACCGCCTGTTCGGCGTCACCATGGCCGAGCGCGGCGTCTCGACGCTGGTCTCGGTCGACCTGGCGGGTGTCGAAACGCTGAAGGCGATCGCGTAAGGCGTGGAATGTTTCGACCCGCTGGATGAAATATTTTACTGCAGAATGGGCGGCGGGCCGTCTGGGCGATGAGGCGGCACAAGCTATCTCATCGCGCTATCAGCAGTACCTAGAAACGCTCGGTCATGCGTCTCAAGTCTGGCGGTTTGCAACGTCAGTGAATTTGAACGATGCTTACCTCGACAAGGTAAAGTTCGATCGTCAATCGCACCGGATCGAACTTTTATTGCTTACCGGGGATAATCAAGTTGGATATTGGCGAACCCGTATAAATTATGCTGGCGCCAAAATTGAGGCTGGGGAGGCAATACTCCGAACAGCTTTGCGAATGCGCCCAGCCGAGATCTGGTATGATGAATTCTCCGGCAGTGCTGGCGAGATGTCTCATGGCTTTCTTCTCACGCAAAGGCCGGGCGACAGCCGTCCTGGTGAGTTTCGCATCTCCTTCCGCGACTTTGAATTCGATCAAATCGCTGCAGATGGACGTCGACTTTTAACGGCGGACGATCATTCGCAATGGGACTGAGCCTGATCTAGAGGCTACCCGCCGGCATGAAGCCATGCGCGCCATCGAGCAGCGCACCGCGGAAGTCGGCATTGGTGACGCGGGTGCGGGACAGGTTCGTGCCGCGCAAATCCGTGCAGATCAGACGCGCACCGGTCAGGTCGCAGCCGGTCAGGTTGGCCAGGCTGAGGTCGGCGCCGCTCAGGTCCACATCGACCAGCGAGGCGTTGACCAGATAGGCGCCGCGCAAGCCAGCGCGGATGCCACGCGCACCGTCGGTGGAGATCCACAGCGCATGCTGGGCGATGATCTCCTGCAGCACGTCATGCTCCATGCGCGGGGCGAGCTTGCCGCCGGCCGCAGCAATCGCCTCGGCCATGCCCTCGCCGAGGTCGGCCAGCGCGAATTCCACGCCGCGCAGGTCGGCGCCCTTGAAGCTGACATTCTCCAGCCGGGCGAAGGCGAAGTCGGCATCCTCCAGCTTGGCCTTGTCGAAGTTGGCGCCCAGGATCTGCGCCCGTGCGAAGCTGGTGCCATGCATGGTCGCGCCGCTGAGCTTGGCATTCTGGTTGCCGTCGGCGCCGCTGTGATAGCCCAGATGCGCCTCGGCGAAATTGGTCTGGGTCAGCACGGCGCGGCTCAGGTCGGCGCCGCGCAGGTTGGCGCGGCTGAAATCGGCCTTGGTCAGGTCGGCGGCCGAGAGGTCGCAACCGGTGAGGTCGGAGCCCGAGAAGTCGCTTTCGCGCAGGTCGGCGCAGGAAAAGCCGCAGAACGGCAGATGCACCTGCCGCATCATCTTCTTCTGCAGTTTGATGGCGCCGAAATCGACGCGCTCCAGCCGCAGCTGCTTGCCCACGCGCACGGCACCGGTCTGCGACTGCAGATAGCGGCCATGAGCGGCGATCATGTCGAGGACGTCGGCGGGCGCGCGGGAATAGGCGGTCTGGGTCATGGGTCCGGGCAGGCGTAACAGTGCGCCGAGACTAGGGAGCGCCGCGAATCTTGTACAGCGGAAAGGTGGTCCGACTCGTCAGAGCAGGCCGGCGATCACGCGATCGGGAGGGGCATGGCCGTCGGCGAAGGTCTTGATGTTGATCAGCACCTTCTCGCCCATGTCGATGCGGCCTTCCAGGGTGGCCGAACCCATATGCGGCAGCAGGATGACGTTATCCAGCTCCAGCAGCTTGGGGTTCACCGCCGGCTCGTGCTCGAACACGTCCAGGCCGGCGCCGGCGACCTCGCCCTTGCGCAGTTTCCGCACCAGGGCGTTCTCGTCGATGATCTCGCCGCGCGCGGTGTTCACCACATAGGCATGTGGCGGCAGCAGGTCGAGCCGGCGCGAGGACAGCAGATGGAAGGTGGCCGGCGTGTGCGGGCAGTTCACCGAGATGATGTCCATGCGGGCCAGCATCTGGTCGAGGCTCTCCCAGTAGGTCGCCTCCAGTTCCTGCTCCACGCTCTCATGCACGCGCTTGCGGTTGTGGTAATGGATCGACAGGCCGAAGGCCTTGGCGCGGCGGGCGACGGCCTGGCCGATGCGGCCCATGCCGATGATGCCGAGCCGCTTGCCCCAGATGCGCTGGCCCAGCATCCAGGTCGGCGACCAGCCTTCCCACTTGCCCTCGCGCAGCGCCATCGCGCCGGCCACCACGCGGCGCGGCACGGCCAGGATCAGCGCCATGGTCATGTCGGCGGTGTCTTCGGTCAGCACGCCGGGCGTGTTGGTCACGGTGATGCCGCGCTGGCGGGCGGCGGCGAGGTCGATGTGATCGACGCCGGTGCCGAAATTGGCGATCAGCCGGAAATTCGGGCTGGCATGGGCGAGGATCGCGCCGTCGATGCGGTCGGTGATGGTCGGTACCAGTACATCGGCGGTCTTCACCGCATCGATCAGCTCGGCCTGGCTCATCGGTTTGTCCGCCACGTTCAGACGCGTGTCGAACAGCTCCATCATCCGGGTTTCGATCGGATCCGGCAGCTTGCGGGTCACGATGACCAGGGGGCGCTTTTTCGGCGTCGGCATTGGCGTTTCCACTCCGCAAAGGGGGAGGTGTTTTCAAGCCCTCTCTAGCAGATCGACCCGGCCGAGACAAACCTCGACCGGGTCGAAAACCGCTACCCTAAGGGCAGGTCGGGACTTGGACATTCGTCCAAGGACCGCCAGATCGTCTGTTGGCGTACGAACGGGCCGGAGCCTGCCGCCTGCCTGATCCTTAGGCCCAATTAACGGGCATAGAGGGGCATGTACTGGCGGATGTTGCGCTCCAGTTCGCGGTTCACATCCATCATGGTTTCACGCACCAGGGCGTGGATGATGCGGTCGCGGTCGTTCAGCGTCGCCTTCTCGCTCATCGAATTGGAGCGGCGCGCCGAGGCCGAGGCCTCGCCGACGCGGAAACCGCGGGCATCGCGCACCTCGACGGCCATCTCGACCTCGGTGTCGAAGCGGGCGACCTGGTCCTCGGTGAAGCTGCCGCGCAGGCCCGGGGTCTTCTTCAGGTCGGTCTCGGTGACGCTGGCCTTCCGGATCACCACGGTGACGCGGTTCTGCTGGCTGTTGTCCAGCGCGATGCGGTCGCGGGTCCAGCGGGTGGCGACAGAGGCCGGCGGCTGCGGGATCGCCAGTTCGATATGCGGCGGCTGCGCGGTCGGCTGGTATTCCAGGATGGTCTCGACGGTGCTGGCGGCGAAGGTGATCTTGGGCTGATCGGCGAAGGTGATCTCGGGCAGGATCGACTTCTCCAGCGGGCCGCTGCAGGCGGCGAGGGCGAAGGCCAGGCCCAGGGCGGCAAAAGCCCGGGTGAAATAGGCCCGGGTGAAATAGGGTTGGGCGAAGAGGGAGCGCATATGAGTTTCTCCTTGGTTTTCCGCCCCCAAATAGGCGGCGAATTGGGGCAAATTCAAGGCCCGGCCAAGGTATCCCGTTGCGGAAAACACCGTATCCGTTAATGGACTGCCTGTGGCGGGATCAAGAACCGGACGGCGGGAGAAACGGCGCAGCTTGGGTTTCGTCAGCCGCGGGAAACCAAGTCTTTTGGAGATCACACGCGCAACGGGATCAGCCCGGGGGCCGTCAGCCCAGGACCGTCAACCTCGGACGGCTTCGGCCGGGAAGCTGTAATGCTCGCTGCAGAACTGGCAGGTGACGGTGATCTGGCCGTCGGGCTGCGTCATGTCGGCGACTTCGTCGGACGAGAAGGTCGTCAGGATGCCGCGCACCTTGTCCTTGGAGCAGGTGCAGCGGTCGGCCAGCGGGGCTGCGTCAAAGACGCGCACGCCATCCTCGTGGAACAGCCGGAACAGCAGGTCATTCTGGCTCAGGACCGGATCGGTCAACTCATCAGGTTTCGTGGTGCCCAGCAGCGCCGTGACCTTCTCCCAGGCGAAGCCGCGTTCTTCCGTCGACAGCCCGCCGGGCTGCAGCGGCAGTTGCTGCAGCAGGATGCCGCCGGCGCGCCAGTAGCGGTTGCCGTTGACGCCCTTGCGATGCGCGGCGCTTAAAGTCACGCGCGCATTGAGCTGGTCCGACTGCGCGAAATAGGCATGGGCCGCATCGGCCAGCGAGGAGCCGGCCAGATCGACGATGCCCTGGTAGCGTTCGAGGTCTTCGTTGTTCGGATCGATGGTGAAGGCGAGGTAGCCCTTGCCCAGCAGCAGTGGCACCAGCGCCGATGTGCCGCCCGGCCCGAGCTCCAGGCCCTCGAGGCGCGCGGCATCGAAGCTGGCATAGCCGCGCAGATGGCCCGGCGTGCGGAAGTCGGCCACCAATGTCGAGACCGGCCCGTCGCCCTTGGCCTGCAGCGAGAAGACGCCGTCGAATTTCAGCGCCGTGCCCATGGTGGCGACCAGCACCAGCGCCTCGGCCAGCAAATGCGCGACCGGTTCGGGATAGGCATGGCGCGCGAGAAGGTGATCGATGGCCGGGCCGAGCCGGACCAGGCGTCCGCGCGTGTCGCACTGCTCGATCTGGAACGGCAGGGACAGGTCATCAAGAAGAGGAATGCTGCTCACGGCACCACTATAATCCGGCCGAAGATTCAAGCCTAGTCGGAGGCGCGACGCCTTAGGCGCCGAAGCACCAGGCCAGGATTGCCTTTTGCGCGTGCAGGCGGTTTTCCGCCTCGTCGAACACCACCGAGCGCGGCCCGTCGATCACCTCGGCGGTCACTTCCTCGCCGCGATGGGCGGGCAGGCAGTGCATGAAGATGGCGTTCTTGCCAGCCTTGGCCATGAGGGCGGCATTGACCTGATAGGGGGCCAGCAGCGCATGGCGCTTGTCGGCATCCTTCTGGCCCATCGACACCCAGGTGTCGGTGATGACGCAGTCGGCATCGGCCACGGCTTCGGCCGGATCGGTGGTGACGCGAATCTGGCCCTGCCGTTCGGCGGCCCAGTCCAGCACCTTCTGCGACGGCTTGAGCTCTTCCGGGCAGGCGAGATCGAGGCGGAAGCCGAACAGCACGGCCGCATGGATCAGCGATGTGGCCATGTTGTTGCCGTCGCCGACCCAGGCGATCTTGCGGCCCTTGATCGGGCCGCGATGCTCTTCAAAGGTCATCACGTCGGCCATCACCTGGCAGGGATGGCTGTCATCGGTCAGGCCGTTGATCACCGGTACGGATGCATTGGCGGCCAGGTCATGCAGGTTCTGCGCCTTGTTGGTGCGCATCATGATGGCGTCGACATTGCCCGACAGGATCTTGGCTGTGTCGGCGATGCTTTCGCCGCGACCGATCTGCAGTTCGTCGGCGCGCACCACGATGGTCTCGCCGCCGATCTGGCGCATGGCGCTGTCAAAGCTCAGCCGCGTGCGGGTCGAGGGCTTCTCGAAGATCATCGCCAGAATCCGGTCGCGGCCCGGCCGCGTCGGCTCGACGGTGCCCTTCGGCAGTCCGCGGCGGCCAGCCTTCATCTGCGCCGCGTGGCTCAGGATGCCGCGCAGCGTCTCGGCCGGCAGGCGGTCGAGATCGAGGAAGTGACGGATGCCCGTCCCATTCATAGTGGGCTGCATGCCGGGAGTCATGCGGCGGCCTTGTTCTTGTCCTGCAGCTTCTGGCAGGCGGCTTCCAGCCGGCGGATGCCTTCGGCGATGTCCTTCTCCGGCACGGTCAGTGGCGGAATCAGACGCAGGGTGTTGTCGCCCGCGGTAACGCCCAGCACGTGTTCATCGCGCAGCGTCGCCTGGAACTCGGTATTCGGCACCTTGGTCTTGATGGCGAGCAGGAAGCCCTGGCCGCGCACATCCTCGACCACGTCGGGATAGCGGTCCTTCAGCATGACGAGCTGCTGCATGAAATAGCTTGAGCGCTTCTGCACGCCGTCGAAGAAGCCGTCTTCCAGCATCACGTCCAGCACGGCATTGCCGGCCGTCATCGCCAGGATATTGCCGCCAAAGGTGGTGCCGTGGGTGCCGGGCGTCAGGCCCTTGGCGGCCTCGGCGGTCGCCAGCACGGCGCCGACGGGGAAACCGCCGCCCAGGCCCTTGGCCAGCGACATGATATCCGGCGCGATGCCCGACCATTCATAGGCGAACAGCTTGCCGGTGCGGCCCATGCCGGTCTGCACTTCGTCCAGGATCAGCAGCAGGTCATGCTCGTCGCAGAGCTGGCGCAGGCCACGCAGCATTTCGGTCGGAACCGACCGGATGCCGCTCTCGCCCTGGATCGGCTCGATCATGATCGCCGCCGTCTCGGGCGTGATCGCATCCTTCGCCGCCTTCAGGCTGAAGGCGACCTGATCGAAGCCTTCGACCTTGGGGCCGAAGCCGTCGAGATATTTGGGGTTATTGGTCGCCGCCAGCATGCCCAGCGTACGGCCGTGGAAAGCGCCCTCAAACGTGATGATCCGGTATTTCTCCGGCTTGCCGCTCACGGCGAAATACTTGCGCGCGCACTTCACCGCGCCCTCGTTCGCCTCGGCGCCCGAGTTGCAGAAGAAGGCCTTGTCGGCAAACGAGTTCGCCACCAGCCGCTCGGCCAGCTTCTCCTGCTCCGGAATCCGGAACAGGTTGGAGGTGTGCCACAGCTTGGCCGCCTGCTCCTGGATCGCCTTCACCAGATGGGGATGGCTGTGACCGAGCGCGGTCACCGCGATGCCGGAACCGAAGTCCAGATAACGTCGACCGTCGGCGGTGTAGAGGTAAGAACCCTCGCCCCGCTCGAACGCGAGGTCCTGCCTCGCGTAAGTCGACATCAATGCTTCGGTCACGACACGCTCCTCTGAATGACGGGCCCAGACCATCTGGACCCCAGAAAATAAGACGCCAGCCCCGGGTTTTACACGGCCGGGCTGGCGGTAAGGCCAGACTCTACGGGCGCTTAAGGGCTTATGTCAATTCGGCGAATGCATCCTGACATTGGCAGATTACCCATCCCTTACCGTAGCGTCCGAGGCTGGCAGGGCTTTTCCGGCCGGTGTTAATCTCTGGCCCCACAAGGGAAAACCGGGAGGCCTGCCATGACGACCCTGAGTTTCGAGACCACGCGGCGGGTCTATTGCGAGCCCGGCGCCAGCGCGAAGCTGGGCGCCCTGATGGCCGAACTGGGGGCGTCCCGGGTGGTGCTGGTCACCGATCCGGGTGTCATGAAACTGGGCCTGCCCGAGGCCGCCCTGGCCAGCCTGAAGGCCGCCAATATCGCCGTCACCATCTATGACCGGACCGAGGCCGATCCGCCGGAAAAGCTGGTGCATGACGCCGTGCAGGTCGCCAAGGACTTCAAGGCCGACGGCGTTGTCGGTTTCGGCGGCGGGTCCTCGATGGATATCGCCAAGCTGGTCGCCTTCCTCCCCGTCGCGACGCAGCCGCTGTCCGAGATTTACGGCGTCGGCAACGCGAAGGGCAAACGCCTGCCGCTGATCCAGGTGCCGACCACCGCCGGCACCGGCTCGGAAGTCACCGGCATCGCCATCATCACCACGGGCGAGAGCGAGAAGAAGGGCGTGGTGTCGCCGCTGCTGCTGCCCGATATCGCCCTGCTCGATGCCGATCTCACGCTGGGCCTGCCGCGCCATGTGACGGCGGCGACCGGCGTGGATGCCATGGTACATGCCATCGAGGCCTATACCTCGAAGAACAAGAAGAATGCGATGTCGGATGCGCTGGGCCGCGAGGCGCTGCGGCTCCTGTCAAAGAACATCCGCAGGGTCTGCTCGCCAGAGGGTATGAAGGATCGCGCGGCGCGCTCGGAGATGCTGCTCGGCGCCATGCTGGCCGGCATGTCCTTCGCGAATGCGCCGGTGGCGGCCGTGCATGCGCTGGCCTATCCGGTCGGCGGGCATTTCCATGTGCCGCATGGCCTGTCGAATGCGCTGATGCTGCCGCATGTGCTGCGCTTCAACCTCGAAGTGCCAAAGGCGGCCGAGCAGTATGCCGAGCTGGCGCCGATCCTGCTGCCGGGCAAGAGCTTCAGCTCTGCATCGGCTGGCGCCGGCGCCTTGCTGGCTGAACTCGAGGCGATCATCGACGACGTGAAGCTGGAAAAGCAGCTGCGTCAGGTCGGCATCAGCCACAACCACCTGCCGATGCTGGCCAAGGACGCGATGAACCAGCAGCGCCTCTTGGTCAACAACCCGCGCGATGTCGCCTATGACGACGCGCTGAAGATTTACGAGCAGGCCCTGTAAGCGATGTCGGAAGTCCTCGATCCGAAGCTGGAAAGCCGCGCCAACTATCGCCACAGCCTGCTGATCCCGACGCGGCTGTCGGATATCGACGTCTACCAGCATGTCAACAACGTGCAGTATTACGCCTATTTCGACACGCTGGTGAACGACTACATGATCCGCTTCGGCGGCCTCGACATGGTCAACGACAGCATCATCGGCCTGCTGGTGGAAAGCGGCTGCCGCTTCCACAAATCGCTGAACTATCCCGAGACCATCGAGGGCTGTCTGCGCACGGTGAAGCTGGGCAATTCCTCGGCGCGCCACGAGATCGCGTTGTTCCGCGATGGCGATCCGCATCCCGCCGCTACCGGGCATTTCGTGCATGTCTTTGTCGAACGCGGTGTGCAGAAGCCGGTACCGATTCCGGCCAAGATCCGCGCGGCGCTGGAAAAGATTCTGGTGTAATGCTGCCGCTCGGCGTCACGGCATTTCTCGACAGCTATCAGTCCGCCTTCAATGCGCAGGATGCCGACGCAATCGCCGCGCATTTCGCCTTGCCCTGCGTCCTGATCGATGGCGATCCCATCCTGTGGACCACGCAGGATCAGGTGGTTGCCAACATGCAGCGCCTGATCGGGCTTTATCGCGAGGGTGGTTTCAAGGCCGCCGGCTATGTGGTCGACACGCTGCTGCCGCAGGGGCCGGATGCGCTGGTGCTGAATCTGCTCTGGACATTGAGGCGCGATCCCAAGCCGCAGTGGCAATTCCGCACCGGGTATACGCTGCGTCGTATTGATGATGCCTGGAAGATCGTCTTCTGCATGGCCTATGAAGAACGCGCATCACGGTCAAGTGAAGCCTGACGGCGCGGAGTCGTCTCTTTCTCGGTCGGGCCCGCTCCTCTAGCGTTGAATGCTGTGGCGCAACGCTGGAGGCCATCGTGACCAGAGAGATCATTCGAACCGCTGCTGCACCATCGCCGCCGCCCAGCTACAGCCAGGCGGTACGGGCGGCGGGTCTGGTCTTCGTCTCGGGCACGGCGCCGCAGGATCCGGCCACGGGAAAGATCGTCGGCGACACGATCCAGGAGCAGACCCGGCAATGCCTGCGGAATATCTCCGCCATCCTCACGGCGGCCGGCAGCTCGCTCGACCGCGTCGTCAGCGCCACGGTGATCATTCTCGACGAAGCCGATTTCGCCGGCATGAATGAGGAATGGGTGAAATGGTTTCCCGCCAATCCGCCGGCGCGGCAGGGCGCCAAGATGCCGGTACGCATTCCCGGCATGAAGGTGTCGATCGCGGTGATCGCCGAGGCGTGAGTGCGTCGCACGCATTTCCTGTCATGCTCGGGCTTGGCCCGGGCATCCACGAGTTCCTTTTGAAAACAACGCGTGGATGCCACGCCCAAGGCGTGGCATGACGGCTCATGGATGTAACGCAGCTTGGCCTTAAGCTGCGGCAAAAGGTAACCGCACTTTTAGCAGAATCTTTAAAATCGATCGGGCATAGTGTGCATGAGGCAGACATGGCGCGCCCTCTGATGCCACGGGATGCGCGCCCACCGAGTTGGATGGGGACGATGTTCGATACCAAACTTCCCGCAGTACCGGGTGCGAAGGCCGTGATCACGCTCGGCCTGTTGGCGGCGGTCATCGCCGGGGTGGCGATTGCCGAGGGCGACCGGGTGACGGCCGGCTGGGCCGGGGCGGCGCTTTTCGTGGTCGGGCTCTGGCTGGTCTGGCCGCAGCAGGCGCAGCAGCAGCAACGCTGAGACATCAGTCGATCCGTCTACGGACGGAATCTTGACTTTTATCCTATAATATGTACATTATATGTTCTTTTGCGACCGCGGGGTATCCCGGCGGGTCGCAGACGCCTGTCCGCCATCGGACCGCCGGCCAGAGGTAAGCGCGCATAAGGAGGACTAAGGGGTCCATAAGGACGGATAAGCCCCGGATAAGGTCGGATAAGGGGGCAATAAGGTCGGATAGGCATCCGATAAGACGGAATTCGACGGCTACATCCCCGGATTCGACGCCTACAGCATCAGTTTCGACGGCGACAGCATCACATTCGACGATCAGGCGCCGGTAACCCGCTCAGGGCAGCAGGCGGTAGCCGCGCTTGAGCAGGGTGTAGCACAGGCCCCAGAGCAGCACGGCGGCCACCCCCAGCACGCCGCCGCCCAGCAGCACGTCGCCGTCGGTATGGCCGGTGAAGCCCCAGCGGAAGCCGTCGATCATGAAGAAGAAGGGATTGGCATGCGCCGCCGCGTACCAGAAGGGCGGCAGTTGCTGCACCGAGTAGAAGGTGCCCGACAGGAAGGCCAGCGGCGTGACGACGAAGTTGGTCACGGCGGCCATGTGGTCGAATTTCTGGCTCCACAGGCCGGCCAGAATGCCCATCAGGCTGAGGATCAGCGAGCCGGCGAAGGCGAAATACACGGTGGCGAACCAGTGGTGGATATGGATGGCCGAGAAAGGCGCGATCGCCAGCGCGACCGCGCAGGCCACGGCCAGGCCGCGCGTCACGCCGGCGCCGGCATAGGCCAGCAGCAGCTCGCCCGGGCTGATCGGCGGCATCAGCACGTCGATGATGTTGCCCTGCACCTTCGAGATCATGATCGAGGAGGAGGTGTTGGCGAAGGCATTCTGCGTGGTGGCCATCATGATCAGGCCTGGCGCCAGGAATTCAATGAAGGGCATGCCGGCGATCTGCCGCACCGCGCCGCCCAGCGCCAGCGCGAAGACGGCGAAGAACAGCAAGGTGGTCACCACCGGGGCCAGCACCGTCTGGGTGATCACCTTCAGGAAGCGCTGCACTTCCTTGACGTAGAGCGTCCACAGGCCCAGCCAGTTCACGGGCCCATAAGAACGTGGGCCGTAGCTGCGGGGGGTATAGGCGACGGCGGGACGGTCGGACATGAGGATTTGAAGCCTTTGAGGCCCCGGAGAGCTGCGGGGGAACCTGTTCGCCGGGCTACATAGCGCGTAATCTGCCCCAATGCAAAACGCGACGGCTGATTCTGCCCTGCCGGACTGGCTGCCGGCCCTGCTGGCCGGCGAACGTGCCGCCCTGGCCCGGGCCATCACGGCGGTCGAGAACGAGACCGACGAGGCCCGGCTGGTGCTGCAGGGCATCCGTGGCCGGCTCGGCCATGCCCTGGTCGTCGGCTTCACTGGCGCCCCGGGCGCGGGCAAGTCCACCCTGGTCTCGGCCTATGTGGCCGAGCTGCGGCAGCGCGGCCTCAATGTCGGCGTCGTCGCCGTCGATCCGTCCAGCCCGCTCACCGGCGGCGCCATCCTGGGCGACCGCATCCGCATGAGCCAGCATGCCGCCGATCCCGGCGTCTTCATCCGCAGCCTGGCCAGCCGTGGCCATCTCGGCGGGCTGTCGCGCACGGCCGCCCGCGTGATCGACGTCTTCGATGCCTCGGGCCGCGATGTCGTCGTCGTCGAGACCGTCGGCACCGGCCAGTCGGAAGTCGAGATCGCCGAGATCGCCGATGTGCGCGTGGTCGTGAATGCACCCGGCCTGGGCGACGATATCCAGGCCATCAAGGCCGGCATTCTCGAGATCGCCGATGTGCTGGTGGTCAACAAGTCCGACCTGCCGTTCGCCGAACGCTCGGCGCGCCAGCTCGCCGCGATGAGCGCGCAACGTGGCCATGGTCCCGTGCCGGTGCTGCAGACCAGCGCGACGGCGGGGCTGGGCGTGGCTGAGCTGGCCGATGCGATCCAGGCGATTGGCAAGCGCAAGCGTCCCGATCCGCGTGCCCGCACGCGGCGCCTGTTGCACAACCTGGTGCTCGACCGCCTGCGCCGGGGCCTGAGCGAATTGCCGGCCGAAGAGATCGACCGCCTGTCCGATGCGGTGCTCGGTGGCCACAGCGATATCGAAACCGCCATGCAGGACATGATCGCCCTGCTGGCAAACCGTCTCTCCAAATGAAGTGAACCTGTCGTCCATGTCCGAAGTGAAAAATCCCGAAGCCCGTATCTGCGCCAACATCCTCGACCTGCCCGGTTCACGCATCCGCGTCGTCACCCGCGCCTCGGCCGATATCCCGGACATGATCAAGCTATGGTTCGGCGAGGGCGACGAGCCGACGCCAGAATTCGTGCGCAGGGGCGCGGCCGCGGCGCTGGAGCGCGGCGAGACCTTCTACGCCGCCAATCGCGGCATCGCGCCGCTGCTGGACGCCATCGCCGCCTATCTCGACCGTGCCTACGGTGCCCGCGTCGGCCATGACCGCATGGTCGTCACCGCTTCCGGGATGAGTGCGATCATGATCACCATCCAGTGCCTGATCGAGCCCGGCGACAGCGCCGTGGTGATCGGGCCGATCTGGCCCAATGGCCGCTCTGCCATCCGTGCCATGGGCGGCGAGCCGCGCGACGTGTTCCTGCAGCCGCAGGAAGATGGCCGCTGGAAACTCGACCTGCAGCAGCTGTTCGACAGCTGCGACGAAACCACCAAGATGATCATGATCAACAGCCCGGGCAATCCGACCGGCTGGGTGGCATCCGAAGCCGAGCTGAAGGCGATCCTCGATTTCTGCCGCGAGCGCGGCATCTGGATCCTCTCGGACGAGGTTTATGGCCGCATCATCTATGGCCCGGCCCAAGAATCAGGGCGACGGCATGCGCCGAGCTACTACACGCTGGCACAGCCGGAAGATCCGGTGGTGATCGTCAACTCGTTTTCCAAGAGCTGGTCGATGACCGGCTGGCGTCTGGGCTGGATTGTGGCGCCGCCGCGCCTGTGCGCCGCCGTCGAGAAGATGACCGAGTTCAACATCTCGCATCCGACCACCTTCGTGCAGTATGGCGGCGTTGCCGCGATGAATGAGGGCGATGACTATGTGGAGAGCCTGGTCGAGCGCTATGGCCGCGCCGCCGATCTGGTCTATCAGGCGCTGGCGCCGCTGCCGCGCGTTCGTCTCGGCAAACCCGAAGGCGCCTTCTACGCTTTCTTTGCGCTGGATGGCCTGACCGATAGCGTCGAGTTCTGCAAGGAGATCGCGCGCAAGGCCAAGGTCGGCCTAGCCCCCGGCATCGCCTTCGGCCCGGCCGGCGAAGGGCGCATCCGCCTGTGTTATGCGGCCTCGCTGCCCAAGCTGTCGGAAGCGCTCGAGCGCCTGGTGCCGCAACTCAAATAAAAAAATCCGGAGGATGAATGCGGACGATCTACGAAAGCGACGATCACGCCGCGCTGCGTGAACAGATCGCCCGTTTCATCGACAACGAGGTCCGGCCCCATGGCAATGCCTGGGAGGAGGCCGGCATGGTGCCGCGCGAGACCCTGCGCAAGATGGGTGCGCTGGGTTTCTTCGGCATCCGCTATCCGGAAGAATATGGCGGCAGCGACCAGTCGCCGGTCGCCGCCGCGATCCTGGCCGAGGAGTGCGGGCTGTCGGGCTTTGGCGGGTTTTCCGCCACCGTGCTGGTGCATACCGACATGGCCTCACCGCATCTGGCCCATGCCGGCAACCAGCAGCAGCTCGACCGCTGGTTCGCCAAGGTCATTGCTGGCGAGCTGATCACCGCCGTGGCCGTCACCGAGCCCGATGCTGGTTCTGATGTCGCTGCCATCCGCACCCGGGCGAAACGCGATGGCGACCATTATGTGCTGACCGGCAGCAAGATGTTCATCACCAATGGCGTGCATGCCGATCTGTATTTCGTCGCCGCCAAGACCGACCCGGATGCCAAGGGCTCGCGCGCCATCTCGATCTTCGCGGTGGAGAAGGGCACGCCGGGCTTCAGCGTCGGGCGTTCGCTCAAGAAGCATGGCTGGCTCTGCTCGGATACCGCCGAACTGGTGTTCGACGGCTGCCGCGTCCCCGTCGAGAACCGTCTTGGCGAGGAGAACCGCGGCTTCTACGCCATCATGCGCAACTTCCAGAACGAGCGCCTGGTGCTGGGCGCCATGGCGGTGGGCGAATGCCGCCGCGCGTTGGAGATCACCCGGCAGTATGTGACGACGCGCAAGGCCTTCGGCGGCGCGCTGGCCGACAAGCAGGTGATCCGCCAGCGGCTGTCCATGCTGGAGGCCCGCACCGAAGCGGCGCGGCAATTGGTCTATCACGCCGCCTGGCTGGTGGGCGAGGGCAAGGATGCCGTGCGCGAGGTCTCGATGGTCAAGGCGCTGTGCGGCGAGCTGGTCAATGCCGTGACCTATGACTGCCTGCAGTTCCATGGCGGTGCCGGCTACCTGCGGGACAGCGAGATTGAGCGCATGGCGCGCGATGCCCGCATCCATCCCATTGGCGGCGGTGCCACCGAGGTCATGCTGGAAGAGATCGCCAAGCGCTGGCCGGCCTGACGTTCGCGTAAACTGCCGTAGCGGAACGTTTGCGCCGCGAAAAGTTTGGGGCTAGCGTTCCGCCAGACCAAGTCTTGGGAGGACATAAAATGCGTGAAGCCGTCATCGTTTCCACCGCCCGCACGCCGATCGGCAAGGCCTATCGCGGCGCTTTCAACAACACCGACGCCGCCACGCTGGGTGCGCATGCGATCCGCGAAGCGGTGAAGCGCGCCGGCATCGAGGGCGGCGAAGTCGATGACGTCATCATGGGCGCGGCCCTGCAGCAGGGCTCGACCGGTGGCAATATCGCACGCCAGGCTGCCATCGCCGCCGGCCTGCCGGTTTCTGTTGCCGGCATGAGCCTCGACCGCCAGTGCGGCTCCGGCCTGATGGCGATTGCCACGGCCGCCAAGCAGGTGATCCAGGACAACGCGCCCATCGTGGTTGGCGGCGGTCTGGAATCGATCTCGCTGGTGCAGAACGAGCATATGAATACCTTCCGTGCCCGTGACGAATGGCTGATGAAGAACAAGCCTGAAATCTACATGGCGATGATCGACACCGCCGAGGTCGTGGCCAAGCGTTATGGCATCAGCCGCGAGGCGCAGGACGAATACGCGCTGGAAAGCCAGCGCCGCACCGCCGCCGGCCAGGCCGCCGGCAAGTTCGACGCCGAGATCGTGCCGATGCCGAGCAAGATGGCGGTCGTCGACAAGGAGACCAAGGAAGTCTCCTACAAGGACATCACGCTGGCCAAGGACGAAGGCAACCGCGCCGACACCAAGTTGGAAGGCCTCGCCGGCCTGCAGCCGGTGCGCGGTCCGGGCAAGGTGATCACGGCTGGCAATGCCAGCCAGCTTTCCGATGGCGCATCCGCCTGCGTGGTGATGGAATCAAAGCTGGCCGAGAAGAAGGGGCTGCAGCCGCTCGGCATCTATCGCGGCATGGCGATCTCGGGCTGCGAGCCGGACGAGATGGGCATCGGTCCGGTCTATGCCGTGCCTAAGCTGCTGCAGCGTTTCGGCCTCAAGATGGACGATATCGGCCTGTGGGAACTGAACGAGGCTTTCGCCGTGCAGGTACTGTACTGCCGCGACAAGCTCGGCATCCCGAACGATCGCCTGAACGTCAATGGCGGCGCAATCTCGATCGGCCATCCCTATGGCATGTCGGGCGCGCGCATGACTGGCCACGCCCTGATCGAGGGTAAGCGTCGCGGCGCCAAGTATGTGGTGGTGACCATGTGCATCGGCGGTGGCCAGGGCGGTGCCGGCTTGTTTGAAGTCGCTTAAAGCCTCGGTGCCGCAAGGCGGGTGAGGATCAGTTCCGCCACTCCGCCGCGCGTGTACTGCACGATCCCGAATTGGCCATAGGTCTGCGCAAGGCCTATGGCCTTTTCCGTTTCCAGGTCCAGCACGGCGAAACCGGGTTCGGCTTTCCAGCCGCGCCGGTCCGGCACGCCGAGCTGCGGCAGATGCAGCAGGCCGCGCATCCCAAGGTCGCGGCGCAGGCGCTGGTGCGCCGCCATGTTGCGGCCGGTATCCAGCCGCCGGCTGCGCGGGTTCCAGGCGTTTATGCATGTTAGCGAGTTCGCTCTGCACTGGCGCAGATACGCATCGGCCTGCGCACTGGGTTGATCCAGGCGCAGGCCGGTCATCGTGCCGTCAGGCCATGTCACCGCATAGGTGGTGGCGACATAGCCCTGCAGGGTCCTGTCAGAGATCATCGCATCTCGGCATTGGCCATCGCCTGACGCAGGCCCTGGGTGCCCGGGTTGCTGACCATGTTGTCATAGATGATGTTGCGTGGATGCATTTCCTTGCCGTAGTAGGCCGTGTTGCGGCTGTGGCGCGCGGTGATCACCGCGCCTTCCACCGATACACCCGCAGCCAGGCCCTTGGTCTTGGAGAAGGAGTAGATGTCGGCACCGAGATTGGTGGTGGTGGCGGCTTCGACGCCCATGCCGACCGGGCCGGCGGCCACGGTGGCATCGGCGCCGAGCTTGAACTCGTTACGCAGAATGGCGTCGACCGCCTTGTCATTCATCAGCACGAGAATCACTTCCGAGGCCTCGCCGCCGATCTGCAGGCCGATGGAACCCGAGCCCATGGTGTAGATCGCGGGTTCGCTCCAGCCGGTGCCGGTTTTGGCCATCAATACGCCCGAGCCGCCTTCGCCGCCGATGATGAAGCTGGCTTTCAGCAGTTGTGGCACCACGAAGGCGCCCTTGGCCTGGGCCAGCTTGCGGCGCAGGTCACTCATATGGCCGTCATTGGTGAAATGCTCCACCGTGATGCGGGCGCTGTCGATCAGGCCCTGATCGTCGCTGGCGGCAAAGGCTGGCACGGGCGACATCAGCAGGGCGCCGCCGGCCAGGCTGGCGGTCATCAGGGAGCGGCGGGTCATGGCAGCGGAGAGTATCGGCTTGGACATGTTCAAACCCCTTTCCGGGTTGGCAAATCGCGAATCGCAATATATTGCTTCGGCCGCGCAGAATCACCCCAGGCGACGAATCAGTCGGGGGTGCACGGGTTGTTGCAGCGCAAGCTAGTCCCTAAACTGTGGCGGCTTTGTGAAACGGAGGCGGCATGTCCAAGGCCAAGGAAGATGCAGGTCAGGAGACCATCCCGGCGGACATCGCAGCGCTGAGCTTCGAGTCGGCACTGAAGGCGCTGGATGAGATCGTCGCCAAGCTGGAAAGCGGCCGGGTCGATCTGGAAGAGTCGATCGCCCTCTATGGCCGTGGCGCCCTGCTGAAGCGCCATTGCGAGGCCAAACTGAAGGCCGCCGAAGAGAAGATCGAGAAGATCGTGGTCGGCGGCGATGGCCAGCCCGCCACCCAGCCCTTCAAGGCAGACTGATATGGCCGACCAGCCGTCGCCCGCATTAGCGGCGGCCATGCGGGATATCGGCGCGGCGGTGGAAGCCGCGCTCGATGGCCTGCTGCCCGCTGTCGAAACCCCCACCCGCAAGCTTGATGAGGCCATGCGCTATGCCTGCCTGGGCGGCGGCAAGCGCCTGCGCGCGCTGCTGGTGGTGGCGGGCGCCGACCTGTTCAAGGTGCCGCGCACGCAGTCCCTGCGGGTCGCAGCCGCCATCGAGATGCTGCATGCCTATTCGCTGGTGCATGACGACTTGCCCTGCATGGACGACGATGACCTGCGGCGCGGCAAGCCCACCGTGCACAAGGCTTTCGACGAGGCGACCGCCGTCCTGGCGGGCGACGGGCTGCAGACACAGGCCTTTGCGGTGCTGGCCGACGCGGCCACCCATGACGATGCCACGGTGCGCGCCGGCCTGGTCGCCGGGCTGGCCCTGGCGGCTGGTGCGCGCGGCATGGTCGGCGGGCAGGCCATCGACCTGGCCGCCGAGGACCGCACGGCGGCCGGCCGGCCACTGAGCTATGACGAGATCGCGCATCTGCAGGCGCTCAAGACCGGCGCGCTGATCGGCTTTTCGGCCGAAGCCGGCGCCATCCTAGGCCGGGCTGACCCTCGGGATCGCGCGGTCCTGCGTGCTTATGCCGCCGATCTGGGACTCGCCTTCCAGATCGCCGACGATATTCTGGATCATGAAGGCTCGGCCGCCGAAGTCGGCAAGGCGGTGGGCAAGGATGCCGCTGCCGGCAAGGCCACCTTTGTCGGCCTGCTCGGGCTTCAGGAGGCCCGGACCAAGGCGCGGACGTTAACGAATTCGGCCAAGACGGCGGTTTTGTCGCATTTTGGCCCCGGTTCCGTGGTTTTGCAGGAACTGGCGGAGTTTGTTATAACCCGCCGCTCGTGACACGCTTAACGCCGCATGACAGGCCGTAATGATCAGTAACCGCACGCCCCTGCTGGATACCGTTCGCACGCCGGCCGATACCCGGTCGTTCGATCTGGAACAGCTCAAGCAGCTCGCTGACGAGGTTCGTCGCGAGATGATCGATGCTGTTTCGGTCACCGGCGGTCATCTGGGCGCGGGCCTGGGCGTCGTTGAACTCACCGTCGCCGTGCATCACGTCTTCGATACGCCGACCGACCGCCTGATCTGGGATGTCGGGCATCAGGCCTATCCGCACAAGATTCTCACCGGTCGCCGCGACCGCATCCGCACGCTGCGCCAGCCGGGCGGCCTCTCCGGTTTCACACGACGCTCGGAAAGTGAATACGATCCCTTCGGCGCCGCGCATTCCTCCACCTCGATCTCGGCCGGCCTGGGCATGGCGGTGGCGCGCGACTTCAAGGGCGAGAGCAACAACGTCATCTGCGTGATCGGCGACGGCGCGATGTCGGCCGGCATGGCCTATGAGGCGATGAATAATGCCGGTGCGATGAACAGCCGGCTGATCGTCATCCTGAACGACAACGACATGTCGATTGCGCCGCCGGTCGGTGCCATGAGCGCCTATCTGTCGCGCCTGATGTCGTCGCGCTCCTATATCGGCCTGCGCCAGCTGGCCAAGCAGATTGGTGAGAAAATCCTGCCCAAGACGCTGACCTCGATTGCCGAGAAAGCCGAGGAATATGCGCGCGGCATGGTGGCCGGCGGCACGCTGTTCGAGGAGCTGGGCTTCTATTACGTCGGCCCGGTCGACGGCCACAACCTTGAGCATCTGGTGCCGGTGCTGAAGAATATCCGCGACACCGACAAGCCCGGCCCGGTGCTGATCCATGTCGTGACGCAGAAGGGCAAGGGCTATGGCCCGGCCGAAGCCGCCGATGACAAGTATCATGGTGTGGTGAAGTTCGACGTTGTGACCGGTGCGCAGGCCAAGCCGCAGGCCGGTCCGCCGAGCTACACCAAGGTCTTTGCCCAGAGCCTGGTTGCCGAAGCTGAAGCCGACGACAAGATCGTCGCGATTACCGCCGCCATGCCGTCAGGCACGGGGCTCGATCTGTTTGCCAAGAAATTCCCCAAGCGCTGCTTCGATGTCGGCATTGCCGAACAGCATGCCGTGACCTTTGCCGCCGGCCTCGCCACCGAAGGCTACAAGCCCTTTGCGGCGATCTATTCGACCTTCCTGCAGCGCGCCTATGACCAGGTGGTGCATGATGTGGCGATCCAGCGCTTGCCGGTGCGTTTCGCCATCGATCGCGCCGGCCTCGTGGGCGCTGACGGCGCGACTCACGCCGGCAGTTTCGACATCGCCTATCTCGCCTGCCTGCCCGACATGGTGGTGATGGCGGCGGCCGACGAGGTCGAGCTGATGCATATGGTGGCAACTGCTGCCGCCATCGACGATCGCCCGTCTGCGTTCAGGTATCCGCGCGGCGAAGGCAGCGGCCTGGCCCTGCCCGCGCGCGGCTCGGTGCTGCAGATCGGCAAGGGCCGCATCATCCGCGAAGGCAGCAAGATCGCCATCCTGTCCTTCGGCACCCGTCTGGCCGAAGCGCTGAAGGCGGCCGACGACCTGGCCGCCCATGGCCTGTCGACCACGGTGGCCGATGCGCGTTTCTGCAAACCGCTGGATACCGATCTGGTGCGCCAGTTGGCGCGTAACCACGAAGTGCTGATCACGCTGGAAGAAGGCTCGGTCGGCGGTTTCGGCAGCCATGTGCTGCAGTTCCTCAGCCATGACGGCCTGCTCGATCATGGCCTGAAGATCCGGCCGCTGGTTCTTCCTGATCGCTTCATCGATCACGACAACCCGGTGAAGCAGTATGACGAGGCCGGCCTGAACGCGCCGCAGATCGTCGCCACCGCGCTTGCCGCTCTTGGCCGTTCGAGCGACGTCCTCCCAGCCCGCGCCTGACAGGTTCCATCATGATCCTCAAGGAAGCGCGGGCCACGCTCACGCTGGCGCTGCCCATTGTCGGCACCCAGCTGGCGCAGATGGCGATCCACACCACCGATGTCTGGCTGTTGTCGCATTACAGTGCCGAGGCCCTGGGCGCGGCTGCTTTGGGCGTCGCCATCTTCAGCTTCCTGTGGATGATGGGGCTGGGTCTTGCCATGGCCACACCGGCCATTGCCGCGCAATCGCTGGGGCATGACCGTGGCGACCGCGAAGGTGTGCGTCAGGCGGTGCATGACGGCCTGATCGCCACCGGCCTGTATGGCGTGGTCTGTACAGCGCTGCTGATGGTCAGCGAGCCTTTCCTCAGACTGATCGGACAGCCCGAAGAACTGATCGTGCTGGCTTCACCTTTCATGCAGGCGGTCAGCGGCATGTTCATTCCCGCGCTGTGGTTCATGGTGCTGCGCGGCTTCGTCTCGGCGCTCGAACGGCCGCGCGCGGCGCTGCTGCTCACCCTGCTGGCCGTTGCGCTCAATGCCGCGGTCAACGCCGTGCTGATCTTTGGCTTCTGGATCGTGCCGCCGCTGGGCGTGGTGGGTGCCGGGCTGGGCTCCAGTGTGGTCAATATCGCCATCCTGCTGGTCTTCGGCGGGTATATCGCGCGCGATCCGCAATTCAGTCGCTATCATCTGGCGCAAGGCTGGTGGCGCACGACGCGCACCCGCATGACGGCTTTCCTGAAGATCGGATCGCCGATCGCGCTGGCGCTGGGCGCCGAGATCGGGCTGTTCTCGGCGGCGGCCCTGCTGATGGGGCGGCTGGGCGCGACCGAGGTCGCCGGTCATCAGGTGGCGCTGCAATGGGCATCGCTTGCCTTCATGGTGCCGATGGGTCTGGCACAGGCCGCCACCGTGCGCGTCGGTCTTGCCGCCGGGGCGCGCGATATTGCCGCGGCGGCACGTGCCGGCTGGGTCGCTATTCTGATGGGCATGTCCTTCATGGCCTGCACGGCGCTGATCTTCCGCTTCGCCGGTGCGCTGCTGATCACGGTCTTTGTCCCCGACAGCGCGGCGCCGGTTTTCACCATGGCGCTGACCTATCTCGGCATGGCGGCGCTGTTCCAATTGGTCGATGGCGCACAGGGCGTGGCCAATGGCGCGCTGCGCGGCCTGAAGGATACCGCCGTGCCGATGGTGATGACCCTGGTCGGCTACTGGCTGATCGGCTTCCCGGTGGCGATCTGGTTCGGCTTCTACACGCCGATGCGCGGCATCGGTGTCTGGGCCGGCCTGGTGGTCGGACTCGCCATCGTGGCTGTGTTGCTACTCTGGCGTTTCGCCGTCATGACCCGTAGGCTGGCGCGATGAAGGCCCCGAAACTTCGCCTCGACCAGATGCTGGTGGAACGCGGCCTGGCGGATAGCCGGGCCAAGGCGCAGGCCGCGATCATGGCCGGTCTGGTCTTCTCGGGCGAAAAGCGCCTCGACAAGCCGGGCGTTTCGCTCGCGGCCGATATTCCACTGGAAGTGCGTGGCAAGCCGCATCCCTGGGTCAGCCGTGGCGGCGTGAAGCTGGCGCATGCGATCGAGCATTTCTCGCTCGATGCCAAGGGCCGCACCGCCATCGATGTCGGCTCGTCGACGGGCGGTTTCACCGATGTGCTGCTGCATCATGGCGCGGCGAAGGTGTTTGCCGTCGATGTGGGCGAGGGCCAGCTCGACTGGAAGCTGCGCAACGATGAACGCGTTGTCGTGATGGAAAAGACCAATGCGCGCCATCTGACCGCCGCACTCATTCCCGACGCGATTTCCTGCGTGGTCTGCGATGCCAGCTTCATCGGCCTGCAGACCGTGCTGCCGGCGGCTCTTGGTCTGGCGCAGGATGGCGCCTGGGCGGTTGCGCTGATCAAGCCGCAGTTCGAGGTCGGACGCGAACGCGTCGGCAAGGGTGGCGTGGTGCGCGATCCGGCCCTGCATGAGGAAGTCTGCGAACGTATCCAAAGCTGGTGGAGTGAACTGCCCGGCTGGCAGGTGATCGGCCTGGAGCCCAGCCCGATCCTGGGACCAGAAGGCAATCGCGAATTCCTGATCGCCGCCCGGAAAGGCAATGCGCATGCGTGACGTGGATGGGGTGATCGAACGCATGGGCGGACAGGGCCATGGCGTGCTGACCAAGGATGATGCGCGCTATTACGTGCCCTTCACCGTGCCGGGCGACCGCGTCGCCGCCAAGGTGGGCGAGGAGCGCGGCGATGGCTTTGCCGCCTGGGTCAGCGTGCTCGAAGCCAGCGGCCCGGATCGCGTGGAAGCACCCTGCCTGCATTTCGGCGCCTGCGGCGGCTGTGCGTTGCAGCACTGGGCCGAGGCTCCCTATCGTGATTGGAAGCGCGACAAGCTGGTGGCGGCGTTGAAGCGTCGCGATTTCGAGAATCCCGTAGTGGACGATCTGGTCTCGGTGCCGGATCAGTCGCGCCGCCGCGCCGAGTTCATCGCGCGTCGCGTGAAGGACAAGGTGCTGCTCGGCTTCCACGAGGCGCAGACGCGCAAGATCGTCGACCTGCAGACCTGCCTGGTGCTGCGGCCGGCGCTGGTCGCTGTGCTGCCGCAGTTGCGCGAGATGATGATGCCGGTGCTGGGCGACGGCTGGGCTGTCGATCTGAAAGTCACCGAGACCGAAACCGGCCCCGATGTGCTGATCACCGGTAAGCTGAAGATGCGCGTGCAGGAGCGCATCGAGCTGAGCAAGGCGGCCAAGCAGATCGGGCTCGGGCGTCTCAGCTTCCGCTTCGACATGCGCAGCGAGCCTGAAATGCTGTATCAGGGCGAAGAGCCGCCGCGCGTGGCCTTTGGTGCGACGCCGGTGACACTGGCGCCCGGCGGCTTCCTGCAGGCGACGGCCGAAGCCGAGCAGGCGATGGCGGATGTCGCGCTCGAGGCCTTGAAAGACGCCAAGCGCGTGGCCGATCTTTTCTCCGGCTGCGGTGCCTTTGCGCTGCGGCTGGCGGCGGCCGGCAAGAGTGTCTGGGCCGTGGATGCCGACAAGCCGGCGATTGCCGCGCTGGCCGCTGCGGCCAAGGGCTTTGCCGGCAAGGTGACGGCCTCGGCGCGCGACCTGGAGCGGCAGCCGCTCAGTCGCGCGGAACTGAAGAAGCTGGATGCGCTGGTGATCGATCCGCCGCGCGCCGGCGCCAAGGCTCAGGTGCAGCAGATTGCCGAGGCCGCCAAGGGGGGAGAGGCACCGCCGCTGATCGTCATGGCCTCCTGCGATCCCTCCAGTTTCGCCCGTGATGCCCGGGTGCTGGCTGATGCCGGCTACCGCCTGGAGCGGGCGGTGCCGATCGACCAGTTCCGGTGGTCGCCGCATCTGGAAATTGTCAGTCTTTTCAGGCGCTAGCGCGGCCAGACTGGGGGGTTGCAAAGCCCCCTTAGACGGGCTATATCCCGCCCCGATCCCTGCTGGGGGATCGTCTAACGGTAGGACCCCAGACTCTGACTCTGGTTGTCTAGGTTCGAATCCTAGTCCCCCAGCCATTCTTCCGGCTCATCCGACATGCTGATCGTGACAGACGGGACGAATTGTCCCGTCCGCCGGCATGCATAGAATTTCCTTATAGCGTCGATAGAGAATTCCACCTGCCCGTGCCGCAGACTTGGTCTGCTTGCACGGCTTCTGTCCGCATGCTTATCATCTTCGTGGTCATCAGCTTAACGAGCATTGTCTATCCATAAGCCGACGCTGATGACCCGGACGCGCTTGCGTCCGGGAGGAGACGGAATGGAAGCGGCGCCAATCAGTTTGGAATGCCAGGGAGTCGTGCGCAAATTCGGCGGCCTTGTGGCCCTGAAGGATGTGTCGCTGTCGATTGAACGCGGCCAGATCTACGGCCTCGTCGGCCCCAATGGCAGCGGCAAGACCACCATGGTCAATGCGGTCACCGGTTTCTATCCGCCGCAGCAGGGCCGCATCCTGTTCGAGGGCGAGGACATCACCGGCCGCAAGCCGCATGGCGTGGCGCGGCTGGGCATCGCCCGCACATTCCAGAATCTGGCGCTGTTCCGCGGCATGAGCGTGCTCGACAACATCATGATGGGCCGCCATATCCATATGCGGCCCAGCGCGCTGGCCACGCTGTTTTACTGGTGGTGGGCGCGGCGCGATGAAATCCGTGAGCGCGAGGTGGTTGAGGAGATCATCGATTTCCTGCAGCTGCAGGACGTGCGCAACGAACCGGTGGAAACCGTGCCGCTGGGCCTGCAGAAGCGCATCGAGCTGGCGCGCGCCCTGGTAGCGGAGCCGCGGCTGCTGATCCTGGACGAGCCGATGGCCGGCATGAATCAGGAAGAAAAGGAATACATGGCGCGCTTCATCCTGGACGCGCGCGAGGAACGCGGCCTGACCGTGCTGCTGATCGAGCATCACATGGATGTCGTGGCTGCGATCTGCGATCGCATGACCGTGCTGTGCTATGGCGAGAAGATCGCCGAGGGCAAGCCAGCCGATGCGCTAGCCGATCCCAAGGTGATCGAGGCCTATCTCGGGAGCAAGAAGCGCCATGCGGCTTGAGGCGCGCGCAGACGTCGACGCGCAGGCCGTACCGCGCGTGAATGCCGGACTCGACTCTGGCACGCTGGGAACGCTGCTGGCCGCCAATGCTGCCCGGCATCCCGCCGAGATCGCCATGCGTGAACGCGAGCACGGCATCTGGAAGGAATTCAACTGGACGCAGTATCTGGATGCGGTGCTCAGCTTTGCCGCCGCCGTGGATGCGCTGGGCTTCAGGGCCGACGAAGGCCTACTGGTGATCGGCGACAACCGGCCGAAGCTCTATTTCGGCATCGTCGGCATCGGCATGCTGCGCGGCCTGCCGGCACCGGTGTTTTCCGACTTGCCGCCGGAGGAAATCCGCTTCTTCGCCGCCAACAGCCGCGCGCGCTTTGCGCTGGCCGAAGACCAGGAACAGGTCGACAAGCTGCTGGAGCTGCGTGCCGATACCGGCGGTCAGCCCGAAATCATCATCTATGACGATCCGCGTGGCCTGCGCGGCTACACCCAGCCCGGCCTGCTGGCCTGGGACGATCTGATCAAGACAGGCGCGGCGCGACTGCAGGCCGAGCCGGGCCTGCGTGACGATCTCATCAATCGCGCCCGGCCCAGTGATGCCGCCGTGCTGCTGCACTCCTCCGGCACCACCGGCAAGCCGAAGGGTATCGTGCTGCAGCATCGCCGCGCCATCGCCGCCGTGCGCAATGCCGCCGCCGCCGACTATTTCAAGGAACGCGACGAGCTGATGGCCTACCTGCCGATGGCCTGGGTCGGCGACTTCGTCTTCACCCTGGCCGGCGGCATCGTGCTGCGCTTCTGCGTCAATATCCCCGAGCGTCAGGACACGGTGCTGTCCAATCTGCGCGAAGTCGCGCCGATGGTGTATTTCGCCTCGCCGCGCTCCTGGGACGGTATGCTGACCCATGTGCAGGTCGGCATGGCGGAATCGACGGCGTTCAAGCGCCGGCTGTTTGGCTATTTCATGCCGCTGGCGATCAGCCTGGAGCGCGACCGTCTGGAAGGCCGCAGCAGCAGCCTTGGCCGCCGCATCCTGCGGGGATTGGGCGAGTGGCTGGTCTATGCACCGCTGCGCGACCATCTAGGCCTGGCCCGCGCTCGCCGGCCCTATACGGCAGGTGAGGCCATCGGCGAGGACACCTTCCTGTTCTTCCGCGCACTCGGCCTCGACCTGAAGCAGTTCTACGGCCAGACCGAGAATGCCGCGCTCACCGCCGCGCAGCTCAGCGGCAAGGTCAAGTTGCATACGGTGGGGCAACCGCTTCCTGGCGTGGAGATCAGGATCGCCGATGACGGCGAGATTCTGGTGCGTGCCGACAGCGTGTTTGACGGCTATCTCGGCGATGATGCGGCGACGGCGGCGTCGATGGCCGGCGGTTGGCTGCATACTGGCGATGCCGGCTATCTCGAGCCCGATGGTGATCTGGTGGTGCTGGGGCGCGCCAGCGAGGTGGTGCATACCAAGGCCGGCGAGCGCTACATCCCAACCTACATCGAGAACCGGCTCAAGTTCAGCTCTTACGTGAAGGATGCCGCCATCATCGGCGACGGACGCGAGCATCTTGCGGCGCTGGTCTGCATCGACATGGCGGCTGTCGGCCACTGGGCCGAGGAAAACGGCGTGACCTATACGTCCTATGCCGACCTGTCGCAGCACCCGCGCGTTTGCGACCTGATCGCCGGGGTGGTGAAGCATGTGAATTCGCTGTTGCCGCCGGCGCTGGCGATCAAGCGCTTCGCCAATCTGCCCAAGGAATTCGACCCCGATGACGGCGAGGTGACTCGCACCCGCAAGCTGCGCCGCAATGTGATCGACGAGCGCTACGCCCCGGTGATCGAGGCGCTTTACGGATCGGGCGACAGCATCGAATACGAAACCCGCATCACCTACGAGACCGGTGCGACCGGGGCGCTGAAGCGCCATCTGCTGATCCGCACCGTGGCCTGAGGGGAAGCCGAGCATGGATATCTATTTCTTCCTTGAACTGGCGGTCAACGGCGTGCTGATCGGGCTGATGTACACCCTGGTGGCGCTCGGCATCGTGCTGATCTTCAAGTCCTCGGGCATTGCCAATCTGGCGCAGGGTGCCATTGCCATGGTCGGCGCCTATGTCGCCTGGGCGCTGCTGGTTCTGGTCGGTGCGCCGATGTGGGTGGCTGTGCCACTCAGCCTGATCATCATGTTCTTCGTCGGCGTCGGCATCGAGCGCGTGGCACTGCGGTCCATGATTGGCCAACCGGTGATCATGGTGATCATGCTGACCCTGGGTCTGGAGATTTTGCTGCGCGGCCTGGCGCCAGCCATCTTCGGCAGCGTGGTCAAACGCCTCGATCTCGGTATTCCGCAGGCGCCGATCATCATCGGCCCGATGCTGATCAACACCGCCTATCTGGTGTCGGGCGGTGTGGCGCTGACACTGGTGTTGCTGTCGATGGCCTTCTTCGGCACCCGCATCGGCACGGTGCTGCGCGCGGTTTCCAATGACCAGACCGCTTCGTGGTCGGTCGGCATCTCGGTCGAACGCGCCATCGGGCTTTCCTGGGGGCTGGCCGGCATTGCGGCCGCCTCGGGTGGCATCCTCTGGGGCTCGGTGCAGGGCGTGGACTGGACGCTGTCGCTGCTGTTGCTGAAGGCGTTGGCTGTGGCGATCCTCGGCGGGCTGGACAGCATCGTGGGCGTGCTGATCGCCGGCATGATCGTCGGCATCCTGGAAAGCGTGATCCCGGCCTATCTCGATCCGTATGTCGGCGGCGGCAGCCGCGACGTGGTGGCCTCGCTGGTGATCCTGCTCACCGTCATCCTGCGACCGCATGGCCTGTTCGGCCGCGAAGACATCGAGCGGGTGTAAGCCATGTTCTATCGCCTCTCCGGCATCAAGCACACGTCCTATCTGGCCGACCGCCAGCTCTGGCCGGTGCCGTTCGACCGCTATCTGGTGGTGATCGTGCTAGTACTGGGCATCGCCGCACCCTTCCTGCTGTCGCCGCTGTATCTTGGCAGCTACATGCTGCCCTGGATCATCTGGGCCACCGCTGCGCTGGCGCTCAACCTGCTGATGGGTTGGGCCGGGCAGATTCATCTGGGCTTTGCCGCCGTGATGGCCATCGGCGCCTACAGCGCCATCCATATGGCGCGGGCCGGCGTGCCCTTCGAGCTGGCGCTGCTCGGTGCGGGACTGGTCTCTGCCGTCACCGGACTTGTCTTCGGGGCTGCAGCTTTGCGCGTGAAGGGGCTCTATCTCGCCGTCTCGACGCTGGCCATGCAATATATGGTCGACTGGGTGATCTCACATGTACCGGCGATCAGCGGCGGCAGCCAGGCGACGCTGCAGACGCCGCCGATCCGGGTGCTGGGCTTTGCGGTCACCTCCGAAGCCGGGCAATACTGGGTCGCCTTCGGCATCTGCGTGCTGGTCACCGTCTTCATGCTGAATGTGAAGCGCACCAGCTTCGGCCGTGCGCTGGTCGCGGTGCGCGAGAAGGATTTCGCTGCCGCTATCATCGGCGTGAATGCCTTTTACTACAAACTGCTGGCCTTCTGGGTCTCGTCCTTCCTCGGCGGCATCGCCGGCGCGGTGCTGGCTTTCTGCTACTACCGCGCCGTGACGCCCGAGCAGTTCCATCTCGATGTCTCGATCCAGGTTGTGGCCATGGTGATCGTCGGCGGCATGGGGTCGATCCTGGGCAGTTTCTTCGGCGCGGCCCTCGTACTGCTGGCGCCGATCGTGCTGAACAACGGCGTCGGTGCCATCGTGAAGCTGGCCGGCATGACGCTCTCGCCCGAGGTGCTGGCGCTGATCCCGCTCATTCTCTATGGCGGGTTGATCATGGGCTTCCTGCTGTTCGAGCCGCTAGGGCTTGCCAAGGTCTATGACAACGTCCGCAACTATTTCCTGGTCTGGCCCTTCCGCCATGCCCGGCGTTAAAGCGTGACTTTGGGTTCAACAAGAATAGTAAAAACACAGAGGAGAGACGCCATGAGCAAGAGTGCATTGAAGATGCTGGGAGCGGCGGCCGCGTTTGCTGTTGCTGCCGGCAGCGCGCAGGCGCAGGACAAGGTGATCAAGATCGGCCTGGCCGAGGATTTCACCGCCGTCTACACCTTCGTCACCTCGGACTACAACCAGGGTCAGCGCGACTATTTCTCGCTGATCAACGAGCGCGGCGGCATCAAGGGCTACAAGATCCAAGCCGATGTGGTGGATACGGGCAACCAGCCGCAACGCGGCATTGAGGCCTACGAGCGCATGAAGAATGAAGGTGCCGTGCTGGTCGACTTCCTGTCGACGCCGGTGTCGCGCGCCGTGGTGCCGCGTGCACTCAAGGACCAGGTCAACATGCTGACGCTGTTCCATGGCCGCTCGGACGCCGCCGATGGTGAAACCTTCCCCTACATCTTCCCGATGACGCCGCTCTACTGGTCGCAGGCGACCAATATCCTGCAGTACATCAAGGAGCAGGAAAAAGGGAATTTGAAGGGCAAGAAGATCGCCCTGGTCGGTATCGACTCGCCGTTTGGTCGCGAGCCGCATCCGATCTTCCAGGCGCTGGCCGAGAAGGAAGGCTTCGAGCTCGGCATCCACCCGTATCCGTCTCCGGGGAATGAGCAATCCGCTACGTGGACAGCGGTGCGCCGCTTCCAGCCTGATTGGACCGTGATCTGGGGCGCCGGTGGCGGTCAGACCGTGTCGCTGCGCGAAGCGATCCGTAACGGCGTGAAGCTCGATCGCCTGCTGTCGGTGATCTGGCTCTCGGAAGTCGATACCGAGATCGCCGGCAAGGATGCGGCCAAGGGCGTGCTGCGCTTCGAAGGCGCGGCCTATGGCAAGGACTCGACCGTGATCAAGGCGATTGATGCCGAGGTTGTTGCCAAGGGCAAGGGCGCGGGTCCGGCCGCCAAGGTCGGCTCGTCCTACTACAACATCGGTGTGGCGGGTGCCGCGCTGGTGGCCGAGGGCATCCGCCTGGCGCTGGAGAAGGATCCGGGTCCGCTCACCGGCCCCAAGCTGAAGGCCGGCCTGGAAAGCATCACCAACTTCGATGCCCAGGGCCTGATCCCGCCGGTGACTATCACGGCGAAAGATCATCAGGGTGGCGGCAAGGGCCGTATTTCGCAATGGGATGGCGCCAAGTGGGTCCCCAAGACCGACTGGTACGCGGCGTCCCAAGACCTTGTCTGGGAGCTGGTCCGCAAGAACGCGGATGAGTTCAAGAAGTCCGGGAACTGACCCGATATGCTGGCGCTGGAAAACATCGAAGTTGCCTACGACCGCGTTTTTCTCGCGATCAAGGGCGTTTCGCTGTCGGTCTCCGAGGGTGGCGCGGTCGCCCTCCTCGGGGCCAATGGCGCCGGCAAGAGTACGACTCTCAAGACCATCTCCGGCCTGTTGAAGCCGGAACGCGGCGAGGTTACGCGCGGCAATATCCTGTTTCAGGGACAGGACATTGCCGCGCTCTCCGCGCCGCAGCGCGTTCGTCTGGGCATCGTGCAGGTGCTGGAAGGCCGGCGCGTCTTCGGCCACCTGACGCCGGCGGAAAACCTGATCGCGGCGTCCTCCATGCACCGCAGCCGGCAGAAGGTGTCCGAGCTGATGGACATGGTCTTCACCTTCTTCCCGCGCCTGGGCCAGCGCGCCAACGCCAAAGCCGGCTATCTCTCGGGCGGTGAGCAACAGATGCTGGCCATCGGCCGCGCGCTGATGACCGAGCCCAAGCTGCTGATGCTGGATGAGCCTAGCCTCGGCCTGGCGCCTTATCTGGTGGATGAAATCTTCGGCACCATCAGCCGCATCAACCGCGAGCGCGGCATGAGCCTGCTGCTGGTGGAGCAGAATGCCACGGCGGCGCTCGATATTGTCGATCAGGCTTATCTGATCGAGAACGGACGCGTTGTCATGAACGGCAGCGCCGAACAGCTCAAGCAGAATCCCGACGTGCAGGAATTCTACCTTGGCGGTACCGGCCGCGTGGATTATCACGCGGTGAAGCACTATCGCCGCCGCAAGCGCTGGCTGGCCTGATGCTTTCTCTTGCTGCCCGCGGGCGGCACCCCTAGGCTGACATCTCAATCCGGGGGGATACACAATATGTTCAAATCAGTTTTTGCAGGTCTGCTGGCGCTGGCCGTTCTGGTGCAGCCCGTCAATGCCATGGCCCAGGACAAGGTTGGCGTCCTGATGCTGCATGGAAAGAATCCCGGCAGTCCCGGCACGCCCAGCATGCAGACGCTGAAGTCACGGCTTGAAGCTGATGGCGCGGTTGTTTCCATGCCCGACATGCCATGGTCCGCCAACCGCTATATCGATGGCGACCTCACCAAGGGGATGGATGAGATTGCGGGCCATCTGGAGAAACTGAAGCAGCGTGGCGCCGTGAAGCTGTTCATCGCCGGGCATTCGATGGGTGCGGCCATCGGTCTGGCCTATGCGGCGCAGCGCGGTGGGGTCAATGGCGTCGTGATGCTCGCCCCGGGCCATGCCCCTTACTACTATTACAACAGCGCACAGCAGGGTCCGAATGTCGCGGTGAAGGCGAGTATCGATGAGGCGCGGGCGCTGGTGGCGTCTGGCCAGGGCGACACGCGTAAGGATTTCATGGACAACAATCAGGGCAAGGCTCTCGCCGTGCGCACCACGGCCAAGGCTTACCTGTCCTATTTCGATCCGGACGGCATGGGCGACATGGCTGTGGCATCCGCAAAGCAGCCGGCAGAAATCCCGGTCCTGGTCGCCTTGGGCGATCAGGATCCGCTCACCACTGTGGGTCGGGCCTATATTTTCGATCGCCTGAAGCCCAATCCGAAAAACCAGTATCTCGCGATCAGCGCCAATCACCTGAACACGCCGGCCATCGTGAAGGATGAGGTGGCGGCCTGGATCAAGGGCGTGGCGGCACAGTAGAAAGACGCCGCCGGCCGCTGTATATGGGCGGATCCCGGGCCTCCGGCCTGCTCACCCCTGTATGCTCGCATGTCGGTTCCCGCCCAGCGCCTGCCCTCAGTCGTGATTCTGGTCGCCATGTCGGCGCTGGGACCGATGGCCATGAATATCTTCATGCCTTCGATGCCTGGTCTGGCCCGCCAGTTCGGCGTCGATTACGGCCTGGTGCAGCTGACCCTGACCTTCTACCTGATCGGCCTGGGCGCAGCGCAGCTGGTCTATGGGCCGCTTAGCGACCGCTACGGCCGCCGTCCGGTCCTGCTCTGGGGGTTGGGGCTTTATTGCCTGGGCAGCATCGCCTGCGTCGTGGCGCCGTCGATCACGCTGCTGATGCTAGGGCGCGCCCTGCAGGCCATCGGCGGCTGCGCCGGCCTGGTACTGGGCCGCGCCATCATCCGCGACCTGTACGACCGTGAGCGGTCGGCCGCCATGATCGGGTATGTCACCATGGCGATGACCCTGGCGCCCATGCTGGCGCCGGCCCTGGGTGGATATCTCGATACGATGGCGGGCTGGCGCACAAGTTTCGCCGCTTGCAGCATCGCCGGCCTGGCGGTATTTGCCTGGGTACTGCGCACCTTGCCGGAAACGCTGAGCCAGCGCGGTGAAGGCGAGGGTGTGATGACCCTGCTGCGCGGCTACGCGGAATTGCTGCGCTCGCCGGTCTTCTGCGGTTATGTGCTGCAGCTGGCCTTTACCTCAGGTGTCTTCTTCTCCTTCATCGCCGGTGCGCCCTTCGTGGTGGTGACGGTGATGGGCTTGCCGCCCTCTGATTACGGCTTGTGGTTCATCGTCGTATCCAGCGGCTACCTGATCGGCAATTTCCTCACCGGCCGGTTTTCCGTCCGCTTCGGTATCAACCGCATGCTGGCGGCCGGCGCCGCGTTTGCCATGACCGGCATTACCGCCCTGGCCCTGACCAGCTGGCTGGGGCCACTCAGCCTGCCCGGCATCTTCGTGCCGATGATGGTGGTGGCGATGTCGAACGGCCTGACCCTGCCGAATGCTACGGCCGGTGCGATCTCGATCAATCCGCGTACGGCGGGCGCCGCCGCCGGCCTTTCAGGGGCGGTGCAGATGCTGACCGGCGCCGGCATGGCACTGCTGGTGGGCTACGGCCAGGACCACGATCCGAGCCAGTATCCGATGATCTGGGGCATGCTCGGCTGCGGCAGTTTGTCTGTCTTAAGCTTTCTGATCGCTTCAAAATCCCGCGCCAGCCGCCCCTGAACGGCAAGTCTGTCCACAGGGGGTGGTCACAAACCCGCGTGGTTTGCGGCTCCGATTCGTGCCGGTTCTCGAAACCCCGCATGGCTAGCGGATTTTTTGCATTACCCGATGGGCAAAACCACGGGGTGATGCTATGCAGGATTCGGGAATCAACCCCCGATTCGTTCAAAAACAACATCTGACTCATCAATTCCGAGGAGAGAGACCATGGCTAAGGCAGCCGCCACCAAGACGGTTACCGTGACTGCGAAGCAGATCGCTTCCACGCTGGCCGAGAAGCATGAGCTGCAGAAGAAGCTGACCCTCGCCCTGTTCGAGGACTTCTTTGCTGCCATCACCAAGTCGCTGAAGAAGGGCGAACGCGTCCGCATGGGCGATATCGGTATCCTGCAGGTCCGCAAGCGCGCCGCTCGCATCGGCCGCAATCCGCAGACCGGTGAGCCGATCAAGATCAAGGCTTCCAAGAAGGTCGCCTTCCGCGCCTCCAAGGTGCTGAAGGAAGCCGTCTGATCCTTTCGTTCTAGGATCAAGCTTCAAGGGCCTGCCTCGCGGCAGGCCCTTTTTCTTTGCGCAGTCGCGGCTGCGGTTGTCATCGAACCGTCATGCGGGTCATCGAAAATTCACGGGACTTCAGCGAGTCCGCGATTCATCTTCCCGGCCAACGCATTGCCAGATCTGGTGATTCGTTCAGCAGGTGACCGATGAATATGGCGCTCTTTCCGGCCCGTTACCGCACCATATGGATATCCGACATCCATCTGGGCACGCGCGGCTGCAAGGCCGATCTGCTGCTGGAATTTCTCAAACATACTGAATCCGATACGCTGTATCTGGTCGGCGATATCGTTGATGGCTGGCGGCTCAAGCGGTCCTGGTACTGGAATCAGAGCCATAACGATGTGGTGCAGAAGTTGCTGCGCAAGGCGCGCAAGGGCACCGACGTCATTTATGTGCCGGGCAACCATGACGAGGCGCTGCGCGATTTCATCGACGCCACCGGCCTGCAGTTCGGCGGCATTACCGTGCAGATGGAGGCGATCCACCAGACCGCCGATGGCCGCCGCCTGCTGGTGACCCATGGCGACCATTTCGACGGCATCGTCACCTGCGCCAAATGGTTGGCGCTGCTGGGTGACGCGGCCTACGGCTTCGCGCTGGACCTAAATACCTGGTTCAATCATATCCGCCGTCGCATGGGCCTGCCCTACTGGTCGCTTTCGGCTTACCTGAAGCACAAGGTCAAGAACGCGGTCGAGTTTATCTCCGACTACGAGCAGGCGATCGCCGAGGAAGCGCGCCGCCGGCATGTCGACGGGGTGGTCTGCGGGCATATCCACCACGCGGAGATCCGCGAGATCGACGGCATCCTGTACTGCAATGATGGCGACTGGGTGGAGAGCTGCACAGCCCTGGTCGAGCATGCCGATGGCCGGCTGGAAATCCTGCGCTGGGCCGAATTGCGCGAGACCATGGAGAGTTTCCTGGCTGCCGGCGGGCTGGACAGCCTGGAGCCGGCCCTGGCCGAGATGCCGGGAAATGATCTGCTTCCGGAGGATGTTGTGATACCCGCGCGGGTTTCGCAGCCGGCAACGGTGGATTGATCGGCCCTACACGGTGACGTGTATACCCCGAGTCGCGGCTGCCGGGGCCTGTGACAACTCTGGGCATCGGCAAATTTGCTTGGTATTCTCGGGGCATGGGAGTGCTTTCATCATTGCTTGGGGCGATCGGCCTTGGCGGTAAGCAAGAGGCCGTGAATCTGCGCCAGACCGCGTCTGGAATGCGCATGGGCGATGTTGTGGTCGGAACCGGCGCAAAGGCCGAACAGGGCAAGATGGTCTCGGTCCATTACGCCGGTTGGATCTGGGAGAACAACAAGCCGACCCGGATGTTCGACAGTTCCTACAAGCGTGGCCAGCCCTTCGAGTTCGCGCTCGGCCAGGGCAAGGTGATCAAGGGCTGGGACGAAGGTGTCAACTATATGAAGGTCGGCGGCAAGCGTGCACTGATCATCCCGCCTTACCTGGCCTATGGCGCGCGCGGTAACGGCCGCATCATTCCGCCCAACGCCACGCTGTTCTTCGAAATCGAACTGGTCAACGTCCGCTGAGGCGGGCCATGCCATGCTGTCGCCGCATTCACGCGGCAGCGTCTCCGTCTTAAACCTTCAGGAGCTGTCCGTAATGCTGTTGTCCCGCCGCGCTTTTGCCGCTGCCGCCATCCTGTCCGCCGGCCTTGCCATCGCCCTGCCGGCCAAGAATGCAGCCTGGGCCCAGGAAAAGACCACGTCGTCCGGCTTGCGGTATACCGATGTGAAGGTTGGCGCCGGCGCCACCGCTATGCCGGGGCAGACTGCTATCGTGCATTACACCGGCTGGCTCTATATCGCCGGAGAGAAGGGCCGCAAGTTCGACAGCTCGCGCGACCGCAGCCAGCCTTTCGCCTTTCCGGTCGGCGGTGGCCGGGTGATCAAGGGCTGGGATGAAGGCGTGGCCGGCATGAAGGTGGGCGGTCAGCGCACCCTGATCATTCCGCCCAACCTGGCCTATGGCGCGCAGGGCGCTGGCGGCGGCGCGATCCCGCCGAATGCCACGTTGATCTTCGATGTCGAGCTGGTCGACCTCAAGTAAGGCCGCTTACGTCAGGCCTTCAACGCGCACGCGGGGCCAGCGCGCCGGCCATTTTTTTGATGCGACCCGCGTGCGGTATTCCTGAATTTTGCTCTGGCCGTGCGGTGTCGGCCTGACGCGGCCGGCCAGCAGGTCTTCCACCCCATGTGGCGCCAGCAGATGCAGACTGCCATCCGGCTCCAGGCGAATGGCGACGGTGGTTGGCGTTTCCAGCCAGTGGCCGATGGCATGGGCTGTATCCCGATAGGGCTGGTCGCGGTTTTTGATGTGCATCCGCGCCATGTTGCGCACGGACCAGACCTGATCGATGCGCGCGGCGGCCAGCTCAGCCTCAGCGGCCATTTCAACACCACGCCCGGTATTGGCCGGATCGAAGTAGACGATATCGATATCGTTCAGCGGCGTGCGATGGTTGAAATTGCAGAGCCGATCCCAAGCCAGGCTGCGCACGAAGCCGGCGCCGATCGCCCAGTCAGGCAGGCCGAGGTTGCGCGCCAGCCATAGGATATCCATGGCCCAGGGATCGGCGGCGATGATGTCTATGACGGCCTGGCTGTCGGCGGACATGGGGTAGCTATAAAGCAAAACGGCCGGAGTTTCCTCCGGCCGTTTCTGGTTCTGCGATCTGCAGTGTTGCGCTTACGCGGCCTTGGCCAGGTTGCGCAGCACGTAATGCAGGATGCCGCCGTTCTTGTAGTAGTCGATCTCGTCCAGCGTATCGATGCGGCAGAGCACTTCGATGGTCTGGGTCGAACCGTCGGCGCGGGTGATGGTCACCGGCGTCTTCATACGCGGCTTCAGGCCGACGGCGATGCCGGAGATGTCGAACTTCTCCGTACCGTCGAGCTTGAGGTCGAAGCGGGTCATGTTGTTGAGGAACTGCAGCGGCAGCACGCCCATACCCACCAGATTCGAGCGATGGATACGCTCGTAGCTCTCGGCGATCACCGCCTTGACGCCCAGCAGGATGGTGCCCTTGGCCGCCCAGTCGCGCGAGGAACCGTTGCCGTATTCCTTGCCGGCCACGATCACCAGCGGAGTGGCACTGGCCTTGTACTTCATGGCGGCGTCATAGATCGACATGACATCGCCGGCCGGCATGTGCTTGGTGATGCCGCCTTCAGTACCTGGCACCATCTCGTTCTTGATGCGGATGTTGGCGAAGGTGCCGCGCATCATCACCTCGTGGTTGCCGCGACGGGCACCATAGGAGTTGAAGTCGGCATAAGGCACGGTGTGGTCGGTCAGGTAGGCACCGGCGGGGCCGTCCTTCTTGATCGAACCGGCGGGCGAGATGTGGTCGGTGGTGATCTTGTCGCCCAGGATCGCCAGCACACGGGCACCCTTGACGTCGGTGATCGCCGCCGGCGTCGCGCTCATCCCCTCGAAATACGGGGGATGCTGCACGTAGGTCGATTTGTTGTCCCAGCCATAGGTCTGGCCGCCATCGACCTTGATCTTGCGCCAGTTCGGATCGCCCTTGAAGACGTCGGCATAGCGCTTCTTGAACATCGCGGGCGTCACGTACTTGCGCACGGTGGCGGCGATTTCCTTGTTCGAGGGCCAGATGTCCTTCAGGTAGACCGGCTTGCCCTTCTTGTCATGGCCGATTGGCTCGTTGGCCACGTCCATGTTCAGGTTGCCGGCCAGCGCATAGGCAACCACCAGCATCGGCGAGGCGAGGTAGTTCGCCTTGGTCAGCGGATGGACGCGGCCTTCGAAGTTGCGGTTGCCCGAGAGCACGGCACCGACGACGAAATCATTGTCGGTGATGGCCTTCGAGATGTTGTCCGGCAGCGGGCCGGAATTGCCGATGCAGGTGGTGCAGCCGTAACCGACGATCTGGAAGCCGAGAGCGTCGAGATCCTTCTGCACGCCGGCCTTGGCGAGGTAGTCGGTGACCACCTGGCTGCCCGGCGCGAGCGAGGTCTTCACCCACGGCTTGGTGCTCAGCCCCTTCTTGAGCGCATTGCGGGCCAGCAGGCCGGCACCCAGCAGCACGCTGGGGTTCGAGGTGTTGGTGCAGGAGGTGATCGCGGCGATCACCACGTCGCCATGGCCGAGATCGAACTTGGAGTTCTCGACCTTGGCGCGGAAGTCCACGGCGGTCTTCTTGCCGTAGAAGTTGGTCATCGCGTCCTTGAACTCGGCGGCAGCGCGGCTCAGCGGCACGCGGCCTTCGGGACGGGTCGGACCGGCCAGCGAGGGCTCGACCGTCGAGAGGTCGAGTTCAAGCGTGTCGGTGAAGATCGGGTCCGGCGACTTCGGCGCGCGCCAGAAGCCCTGCGCCTTGGCATAGGCCTCAACCAGCTTGACGCGCTCGGGATCGCGGCCCGAGGCCTTCAGGTAGGCGATGGTCTCGCCATCGACCGGGAAGAAGCCGCAAGTGGCGCCGTATTCCGGAGCCATGTTGGCAATGGTGCAGCGGTCGGCGGTCGACAACTCATCCAGGCCAGGGCCGTAGAATTCGACGAACTTGTTGACCACGCCCTTCTTGCGCAGCATCTGCGTCACGGTCAACACCAGATCGGTGGCCGTGGTGCCTTCCTTCGGCTTGCCCGAGAGGCGGAAGCCGACGACTTCCGGCAGCAGCATGGAGATCGGCTGGCCCAGCATTGCGGCTTCGGCCTCGATGCCGCCGACGCCCCAGCCCAGCACGGCCAGGCCGTTCACCATGGTGGTGTGGCTATCGGTGCCGACCAGCGTATCCGGATAGGCGACCTCATCCTTGCCATCCAGACCGGTCCATACGGTCTGGGCCAGATACTCGACGTTGACCTGATGGCAGATGCCGGTGCCCGGCGGTACGACGCGGAAGTTGTCGAAAGCCGTCTGGCCCCAGCGCAGGAAGGCATAGCGCTCGCCGTTACGCTCGTATTCCAGATCAACATTCTTCTGGAAGGCGCTCTTGGCGGCCGAATGATCCACCATCACCGAGTGATCGATCACGAGATCGACCGGTGAGAGCGGGTTGATCTTCTTGGTGTCGCCGCCCAGGTGGGTCATGGCGTCGCGCATGGCGGCCAGATCGACCACCGCCGGCACACCGGTGAAGTCCTGCATCAGCACGCGGGCGGGGCGATAGGCGATCTCGCGGTCAGAGCGCTTGTCCTTCAGCCACTGGGCGACGGCCTTGAGGTCGTCCACGGTGACGCTGCGGCCGTCCTCGTAGCGCAGCAGGTTTTCCAGCAGCACCTTCATCGAATAGGGCAGGCGGGTCAGATCGCCCAGGCCGGCCTTCTCGGCTGCCTTGATGCTGTAATAGGCATAGCTCTTGTTGCCGACCTTCAGGGTGCGGCGGGTCTTCATGGTGTCGTGGCCCACCACGATCGGCACGGAACGCGCGGCGCCGGTCGACTTGCCAGCGGCGGCCTTCTTGGCCACCGGCAGCTTCCTGGCGACGGCGGCGGTCTTCTTGGCGGCGCTGCGCAGCCCCTGTTTCTTGGCAGCCTTCTTCACGGCCTTGCGGATGACGGCCTTCTTGGCGGCCTTGACCGCCTTCTTGACCTTCACAGCCTTTTTCTTGGCGCTCTTGATCGCCTTCCTGGCCGGCGTCTTGGCCGACTTGACGGCCTTCTTGGCTTTCACGGCCTTTTTGGCCTTCACGACCTTCTTGGCCTTGGCCGGGCTCTTCGCCTTCACGGCCTTGCGCTTGGTCTTCTTGGCGGCTTTCACGGGGCAATCCTTTCGTGGCGGAAACGTCAGATATTGAAAGGCTGGTCAGGGCGGGCTGGTCCCGCATTGGTTGGGGCAATTGGTGCCGTAAAACCAGAGCTTTGCCAAGCTCTTTCGGCTGGAGGAAAGTTCAACCGGGGTCGAAATTTAGGCAATGGATACAGGGGGTGAAGGCGGTACGTCCTGCCACTTCCATGACCCCTTGACGGGTAAAGGTCCGTGCCCTTATCAACGATGTAACTAATGACGGTGATGGCTACGGCTGCACCGCGTTTGAGGAGGCGAATATGTCCGAGACGTCGGTGAATACCGGCGGGCACGGGGCGCATGGGGACGAGTCCCATGGCCGCGATCCGTTGGGGCGTGACACCGTCCCGAAATACCTCGCCTACAATGCGCTGCACCGCCGCGACCGTCCGGCCATGCGGGAGAAGGACCTTGGCATCTGGCAAAGCTGGACCTGGGGGGAGGTGGCCCAGCAGGTTGAAGCCATTGCCGGCGGCCTGAAGGCGCTGGGGCTGCGCCGCGGCGACAAGATGGCGATCATCGGCGACAACCGCCCGCAGCTGTATTGGACGCTGGGGGCGATCCAGGCGCTGGGCGGCGTGCCGGTGCCGGTTTACCAGGACAGCGTGGCCGACGAGGTCCAGTATGTGCTCGAGCATGCCGAGACCCGCTTCGTGCTGGCGGAGAATCAGGAGCAGGTCGACAAGCTGCTGTCGGTGCGCGACCGCTTGCCACATCTGGAACTGATCCTGTTTTCCGATCCGCGCGGCATGCGGCATTACACGCAATCCTTCCTGCACAGCCTGGATACGGTGATGCAGAGCGGTCGCGCCTACGGCCAGCAAAACCAGGGCTTTTTCAAATCCGAAATCGACCAGGGCAAGGGCAGTGACCTCGCGCTGATCTGCTATACGTCGGGCACCACGGGCCGCCCCAAGGGCGTGATGCTGAGCCAGGACAATGTCGTGCGCTCGGCCAATCTGGCCATAAGTTTCGATCGCATCAACGAGAAGGATGAGATTCTCGCCTACCTGCCGCTGGCCTGGGTGGGCGACAACTTCATCTCCTATGCCGAGGCGACGATCGCCGGCTTCTGCGTCAACTGCCCGGAATCGGGCGAGACGGTGCTGACCGACCTGCGCGAGATCGGACCGACCTATTTCTTCGCGCCGCCGCGCATCTTCGAGGGTTTGCTGGCCACCGTGATGATCCGCATGGAAGACGCGGGGGCCTTCAAACGCGGAATGTTCAAATACTTCATCGCCGTGGCCAAGCGCGCCGGTCGCAACATCCTGGAGAAGAAGCCGGTGGGGATCGTCGACCGGCTGCTCTATGCTCTCGGCGACCTGTTGGTCTACGGCCCGCTTAAGAACGTTCTGGGACTCAGTCGCCTGCGCCTGGCCTATACCGCCGGCGAGGCCATCGGGCCGGATATCTTCGATTTCTTCCGGGCGCTCGGTATCAACCTGAAGCAGCTCTATGGCCAGACCGAAAGCACGGTCTATCTCTGCCTGCATACGGATGTCGACGTGAAGGCCGATACGGTCGGCCCGCCCGGTCCCGGCATCGAGCTGTATATCGACGAGAAGACGGGCGAGGTGATGTATCGCAGCCCCGGCGTGTTCGTTGGTTACTATAAGAACCCGGAGGCCACGGCCGAGACCAAGACGGCCGAGGGCTGGGTGCATACCGGCGATGCAGGCGTGTTCACCGATAATGGCCATCTGCGCATCATCGACCGCGCCAAAGATGTCGGCCGGCTCAACAGCGGTGCGCTGTTCGCCCCGAAATTCGTCGAGAACAAACTGAAGTTCTTCCCTTCCATCAAGGAAGCGGTGGTCTTCGGCAATCAGCGCGATTATGCCACGGCCTTCATCAATATCGATCTGGCGGCCGTCGGTTCCTGGGCCGAGCGCAGGGCCATCCCCTACACTTCCTATACCGATCTTGCCGGCCGGCCCGAGGTCTATGCGCTGGTGAAGGGCTGTATCGAGCAGGTCAACCGCGACTTGGCTTCCGACAGCTCGATGGTCGACAGCCAGATCCGCCGCTTCCTGATCCTGCACAAGGAGCTGGATGCCGATGACGGCGAACTCACGCGCACCCGCAAGGTGCGCCGCCGCACCATCGCCGAACGTTACGGCGACCTGATCGAGGCGCTGTACAGTGGCCAGCCCGATGTTGCGGTGGATGCGAAAATTACCTTCGAGGATGGCCGCACTGGCAGCTTCAAGGCCCAGCTCAGAATCGATGACGTGGCGGTCCAGAGCGCCATGCGGAAGGTGGGATGATGACGGCGATGATGGCCGAAAAGACTGGCAAGACCATCGGCGATGTCATGCTGAAGGTAGAGAATATCTCGCTCAGCTTCGGTGGCGTGAAGGCTCTCACCGATATCAGTTTTGAAATCCGCGAGCGCGAGGTGCTGGCCATCATCGGGCCGAACGGTGCCGGCAAGTCCTCGATGCTCAACTGCATCAACGGCTTCTATCATCCGCAGCAAGGCACCATCACCTTCAAGGGCACGCCGCGCCAACGCATGCGGCCGCATGAGGCGGCCAAGCAGGGTATCGCCCGCACCTTCCAGAATATCGCCCTGTTCAAGGGCATGTCGACGCTGGACAACATCATGACCGGCCGGTTGCTGAAGATGAAATCCGGCCTGCTGGCCTCGGCCTTCTACAAGGGGCCGGCCGAGCGCGAGCAGATCGAGCATCGCGCCTTCTGCGAAAAAATCATCGACTTCCTGGAAATCGAGGCGATCCGCAAGGTGCCAGTTGGCCGGCTGCCCTACGGTTTGCAGAAGCGCGTCGAGCTGGCGCGCGCGCTGGCCGCTGAACCGACACTGCTGTTGCTGGATGAGCCGATGGCAGGCATGAACCTGGAAGAGAAGCAGGACATGTGCCGCTTCATCCTGGATGTGAACGACGAGTTCGGCACCACCATTTGCCTGATCGAGCATGACATGGGTGTGGTGATGGATATCTCGGACCGCGTGGTGGTGCTGGATTACGGCCGCAAGATCGGCGACGGCACGCCCGACGAGATCAAGAACAACAAGGATGTCATTGACGCCTATCTCGGCGTGCAGCATTAGGGCGGACGGACGGATGGCATTTTTCCTCGAAGTCCTGATCGGCGGCCTGATGGCCGGGGTGATGTACTCCCTGGTCGCGCTTGGTTTCGTGCTGATCTTCAAGGCGTCTGGCGTGTTCAATTTCGCTCAAGGCGCCATGGTGCTGTTCGCCGGGCTGTTCTTTGTCGGCTTCCTGCAGAAGGGGGTGCCGATCTGGCTCGCCATCATCCTCACCCTGGGCGTGATGGTACTGCTGGCGGTCGCCATCGAACGGCTGGTGCTGCGCCATCTGGTCAACCAGGAAGGCATTATCCTGTTCATGGCCACCATCGGTGTGTCGTTCTTCATCGACGGTTTTGGTCAGTCGATCTGGGGTTCGGGCGTGCAGACGCTTGATATTGGCATCCCCACCGATCCGATCCTGCTGATGGATGGCGATATCCTGATCCAGTCCTTCGATCTCTGGGCGGCCTTGGTCGCCGGCTCGCTGCTGGCCGGGCTGGTGATTTTCCAGAAGACCCGGATCGGCCGCGCGTTGCGGGCGGTTGCCGATGACCACCAGGCGGCGCAGTCGGTCGGCATTCCGCTCAATGTGATCTGGATCATCGTCTGGGCCATCGCCGGCATGGTCGCCCTGGTTGCCGGCGTGATGTGGGGGTCCAAGCTGGGTGTGCAGCCGGCGATTGTCGGCCTGGCGCTGAAGGCGCTGCCCGTGCTGATCCTGGGCGGATTCACGTCCGTCCCCGGCGCTATCGTCGGTGGCTTGATCGTGGGTGCCGGCGAGAAGCTGGCCGAAATTTATATCGGGCCGTTTTTTGGTGGCGGCATCGAGAACTGGTTTGCCTATGTGGTCGCGCTGGGCTTCCTGCTGATCAGGCCACAGGGCCTGTTCGGCGAACGTATCATCGAGCGCGTCTAGGGAAGGGCGAAGCGGATGCTGTATCGCGAGTCCGGTCAGTTCAAGACCAGTTATCCCGCCGATCAGGCGATCTTCACGATCCCGCAGGATCGGATCTTCTTCGCGCTGCTGATGCTGGTGGCCGTTTTCGGCGTGCCGGTGGTGGCGACTGACTATCTGTATACCGCGCTCATCATTCCCTTCCTGTGCATGGCGCTGGCGGCGCTGGGCCTGAACATCCTGACCGGCTATTGCGGACAGGTATCACTGGGCACCGGCGCCTTCATGGGCGTGGGCGCAGTGGCGGCTTGGAACCTGGTGTTCCGCGTCCCCGAGCTGAACCTGCTGGTGGCCTTCATTCTCGCCGGCCTGGTGGCGGCGCTGGTCGGCGTAATCTTCGGCCTGCCCAGCTTGCGCATCAAAGGCTTCTATCTGGCGGTGGCAACGCTTGCGGCGCAGTTCTTCCTGCCCTGGGTCTTCGTCAAGTTCGGCTGGTTCACCAACCACAATCCCTCCGGCGTGATCACCGTGCCGCGCATGGACCTGTTCGGCTGGGTGATCGATACGCCGGTGGAGAAATACCTGTTCGCGCTCGGCGTCGTATCGGTGCTGGCGCTGGCGGCCAAGAACATGGTGCGCAGCAATCCAGGCCGGCAGTGGATGGCGATCCGCGACATGGACATCGCCGCCGAGATCATCGGCATCCGCCCGGTGGTGGCCAAGCTCACTGCCTTCGCCGTGTCGTCCTTCTACATTGGCGTTGCCGGTGCGCTGTATTTCTTTGTCTATCTCGGTTCGGCCGAGCCTGACGGCTTCAATATCAATCTGTCATTCCAGGCGCTGTTCATGATCATCATCGGCGGTCTGGGGTCCATCCTGGGCAGCTTCCTCGGCGCCTTCTTCATCCTGCTGGTGCCGATCTTCCTGACGCGTGGCCTGCCGCTGATCGGCTTCGACATGTCGACGGCCGCGATTGCCCATACTGAATTCATGGTTTTCGGCGCGATGATCGTCTTCTTCCTGATCGTCGAGCCGCACGGCCTTGCCCGCCTGTGGCAGATCACGAAGGAAAAGCTCCGGGTTTGGCCATTTCCGTACTGAAGTGCGTAAACCCGGCTTTGTCGGGCCTGTATCGCGTGTTAGGTTTCACTCAACCCGCCTGAACGGACGGGACAAATGGGAGGACTACAAATGCGTGCCAAACATTGGTGCCTGGCCCTTGCGGCTGGCGTAACGCTGCTCGGGGCGAGCTATACCGCTTCGGCGCAGGAACAGCTGATTCCGTCGATGGTCTATCGCACCGGCCCGTTTGCGCCGAGCGGTACGCCGACGGCTGACGGCTTTGCCGACTATATCGCGCTGCTGAACAACCGCGACGGCGGCCTCAATGGTGTGAAGCTGAAGGTCGAGGAGTGCGAGACCCAGTACAACACCGAGCGCGGCGTCGAATGCTATGAACGCCTCAAGGCGATGGGCGGTACGATTTTCAGCCCGTATTCCACCGGTATCACCTATGCGCTGATCGACCGCGCGCCGACCGACAAGTCGGTGATCTTCTCGATGGCCTATGGCCGCGCCTCGGCGATGGTCGGCAACATCTTCCCTTGGGTGTTCAACGCCCCGGTCACCTACTGGTCTGGCGCTTCGGCGGCAATCCAGTTCTTCGCCAAGGAAGCTGGCGGCAAGGACAAGCTGAAGGGCAAGAAGATTGCCCATGTCTTCATCGACATTCCCTATGGCAAGGAGCCCAACCCGGTTCTGCAGAACTATGCACAGGAACTCGGCTTCCAGCTCGAGCTGGTGCCGGTCCCGGCGCCGGGTCTGGAGCAGAAGTCGATCTGGCTGCAGGTGCGGCAGATGCGTCCGGATTTCGTCTTCCTCACCGGTTGGGGCGCGATGAATGCTGTGTCGCTGAAGGAAGCGGCGGCGGTGAACTTCCCGCGTGAGAAGATTCTCGGCGGCTGGTACACCTCGCAGGACAGCGATGTAACGGCAGCCGGTCCAGCCGCCAAGGGCTTCCGCGGCCTGACCTTCCACAGCGCCGATCGTGATCTGGAAGTGCTGAAGCAGATCAAGACTCGCCTGGTCGACAAGGGTCTGGCCAGCCAGAACGGCAAGCATCTGGGCGAAATCGGTTATGTGCGTGGTATCTTGAACGCCATGTTCACCACCGAGGCTCTGCGCGCCGCACAGGCGCAGTACGGCAACAAGGTGATGGATGGCGAACAGTCCCGCTGGGGCTTTGAGAACATCAACCTGACGGACGACAAGCTCACCAAGCTTGGTCTGAAGGGTTTGATCCAGCCGATCAAGATCTCCTGCGACAACCATCAGGGCGACGGCAAGATGCTGATCGTGCAGTGGGAGGGCGACAAGTGGAAGACCGTCAGCGACTGGCTTGCACCCGAGAACCAGAAACTGATGCCGCTGTATCTGGCTGGGGCGGAACAGTATCAGCGCGAGAAGAACATCCCCTCGCGCTCCTGCGCCAAGTCGTAAGCCAAGCCATCCCCGCCGGTTCGCCGGCGGGGATTTTCTTACTCTTCGAACCGAGCCGCCCATGACAGCCCAGCCGCTGCTTTCCGTCAGCAATATCGAGGTGATCTACAATCATGTCATCCTCGTGCTGAAGGGGGTGTCCTTGCAGCTGCCCAAGGGCGGCATCGTTGCCCTGCTGGGCGCCAATGGCGCCGGCAAGACCACGACGTTGAAGGCGATTTCCAACCTGTTGCGTGCCGAACGAGGCGATATCACCAAGGGCCAGATCGATTATCATGGCGAACGTATCGACCAGCTCAATCCCTCCGCGCTGGTCAAGAAAGGCCTGATCCAGGTGATGGAAGGCCGGCATTGCTTCGCCCATCTCACTATCGAGGACAACCTGCTGACTGGCGCCTATACCCGCGGCGACGGTAACAGGGCAATCGAGCGCGACCTCGAGATGGTCTATTCGTACTTCCCGCGCCTGAAGGTGCGCCGCAAGTCGCTGGCCGGCTATACCTCGGGCGGTGAACAGCAGATGACGGCGATCGGTCGCGCGCTGATGAGCAAGCCCGACACCATTCTGCTGGATGAGCCCTCGATGGGCCTGGCGCCGCAGCTGGTGGAGGAGATTTTCGAGATCGTGCACAAGCTGAATAAGGAAACCGGCGTCAGTTTCCTGATCGCCGAGCAGAATACCAATATGGCGCTACGCTATGCTGATTACGGCTATATCCTGGAGAATGGCCGCATCGTCATGGATGGTCCAGCCGATAAGCTGCGTGAGAATTCCGACGTGAAGGAATTCTATCTGGGTCTTGGCTCGGGCGGGCGCATGAGCTTCCGCGATACCAAGCATTATCGCCGCCGCAAGCGCTGGCTGTCCTGATTTTATTCTCGAGGAGACAAGTGTGGCGCGTGCAGTGAAAAAGGCCGTCAAGAAGCCGGCGAAGCCCCGGGCAAAAAGCAAGGTCCGTGCGGATGAATATCTCGACAGGCGTGAGACGCGGAAGCCTGCTGCCCGTCTAAAGGCGCAATTGACTGCTCTGCAGGCGCTGGTCGCGCATGCCAGGAAAGCCAGTCCGTATTATCGCGCATTACTGAAAGACGTGAAACCGGGCAAGCTCACCTCGCTGGCCGAGCTGGCGAAGCTGCCGGTCACGCGTAAATCCGATCTGGGGCCGCGCCAGAAGGCCAAACCGCCTTTGGGGGGACTCGAAGCCGCCAAGCCGGGCGAGATTGCGCATTACTTCCAGTCGCCTGGACCGTTGTATGAAGCCTATCCGCATCCGACGGCAAAATCGAAGGACCCATTCCGGTTTGGCCGCGCCATGTGGGCAGCCGGCTGCCGCCCCGGCAATCTGGTGCACAACACCTTTTCCTATCATCTCACGCCGGCTGGTCGACTGACCGAGGGTTCGGCGCATGCCATCGGCTGTCCGGTCTTTCCGGCCGGCGTCGGCAATACGGAATTGCAGATCGATGCCATCGCGCAACTGCAGCCGCGCGTCTATTGCGGCACGCCGTCCTTCCTGAAGATTCTGCTGGAGAAAGGCCGCGAGCTCGGCAAGCCTGTGACGTCACTGAAAAAGGCGCTGGTCGGCGGCGAAGCGCTGCCGCCGTCGCTGCGCGCCGAGCTCAAGGCGTTTGGTGTCGATGTGCTGCAATCCTACGGCACGGCCGAACTTGGCCTCGTTGCCTACGAGTCTTTCGCCATGGAAGGCATGATCCTGGACGAGGATGTGATCGTCGAGATTGTGCGGCCGGGCACCGGCGATCCGGTGGCGCCGGGCGAAGTGGGCGAGGTGGTGGTCACCGTGCTGTCCAACACTGTCTATCCGATGATCCGGTTCGCCACTGGCGATCTTTCGGCCGTGCTGCCGGGCGCCAGCCCCTGCGGTCGCACCAACACCCGCATCAGGGGTTGGATGGGCCGCGCCGACCAGACCACGAAAGTGAAGGGCATGTTCATCACGCCGGGCCAGATCGCCCAGGTCGCCGCCCGTCACCCCGAGGTGGCCAGGGCCCGGCTGGAGGTCAGCTCGCAGAACAATGTCGATATCATGGTGCTGAAAATCGAGCTGAAAAAGGGCGATGCTGCCGCCTTGAGCAAGGCCGTGGCGGAGACCGTGCAGGCGGTCTGCAAGCTGCGCGGCCAGGTCGAGGTGGCGGCGACCGGCAGTCTGCCGAATGACGGCAAGGTGATCGCCGACCTCCGTACCTACCAGTAAGGACCGGAAACCGCTAAACTCCACCGCATCATGGCGTTGGCAGTCCAAGGACTCGCCTGCATCCGCGGCGAGCGTCAGCTTTTCTCCGATCTGAGCTTCCGCCTCGCTGCCGGCGAGGCGCTGCTGCTGCGCGGCCCGAACGGCAGCGGCAAATCCAGCCTGTTGCGCCTGCTCTCGGGCTTCCTGGAGCCGGCGACCGGCGCCGTGCTGTGGAACGATGTGCCGGTGGCGGATGACGCCGAGGCCCATCGTGCCCGACTGCTGTATCTCGGCCATCAGGACGCGGTAAAGCCGCAACTGACCCCGGTCGAGAATCTGGTTTTCTTTGCGCAGTTGCATGGCGCTGCTGTGAATGCCGCAGAAACGCAGGCCGTCGCGGCGCTGGACGCTGCGGGCCTGTCGCGTCAGAAGCGACTGCCTGCGCGCTATCTGTCGGCCGGCCAGAAACGCCGTCTGGCGCTGGCTCGTCTGCTGATAAGTCCGGCGACGCTCTGGCTGTTGGATGAGCCGACCAATGCGCTCGACTCTGCGGCCACGGAATGGCTGGGCACCATTCTGGAGGCGCATCGACAGCGCGGGGGCATGATCATTCTGGCCAGCCATATTGCTGTGCCGCTGCCCACCGCGCGGCAACTGGATCTGCCCGAGGGCCGGCTGGCATGAACGCCTTCCTCGCCATCGTCATGCGCGACCTGCGCCTGGGCTTCGGTGCACAGGGCGCGATGCTTACCACACTGCTGTTCTTCGTGCTGGCTGTTAGCCTGTTCCCGCTTGGCGTGGGACCGGAGCCCCAGATGCTGGCGCGCATTGCCGCTGGGGTAATCTGGGTCGCGGCGCTACTGGCTGCCCTGCTGTCACTTGATCGCCTGTTCCAGACCGATCAGGAGGACGGTACGCTCGATCTGCTGGCGCAAGCGCCGCTGCCGCTCGGCCTTGTTGCACTGGCCAAGACGCTGGCGCACTGGCTCACCACCGGATTGCCGCTGAGCCTGATCGCGCCTGTCCTGGCACTACTGCTGCACATGGAGGCTTCCGGCATCCCGGTGCTGCTGCTGGCGTTGCTGCTCGGTACGCCGTCGCTCAGCCTGATCGGCGCAATCGGTGCGGCGCTGACTCTGGGGGCGCGGCGGGGCGCCGTGCTGGTGCCATTGCTGACCTTGCCGCTGGTGATTCCCGTGCTGATCTTCGGCGTCGGTGCGGTGGAGGCTTCGCTATATGGCCTGTCGGCCACGCCGCACCTGCTGCTGCTCGGTGCCTTCCTGGCGGCGGCCGTCGTGCTCAGTCCCTTCGCCATTGCCGGCGCGATCAAGCTGGCCCTCGAATAATCCGCAGCTTATATACTCAGCCTATGTTCCACGCCCTAGCCAATCCCGCCCGTTTCCTGCGCCTGATGGCGGTTATCCGCCCCTGGGCCGCCGGCGTGGCCGTGCTCGGCCTGGGAATTGGCTTGGTCTGGGGCCTGCTTTATGCGCCGCCGGACTACCAGCAGGGCAATACGGCGCGCATTATGTATGTGCATGTGCCGGCCGCCTGGATGGCGCTGTTCATTTATGCCTCCATGGCGGTGGCCTCGGGCGTGACCCTGATCTGGAAGCATCCGGTGGCCGAACTGGTGGCCAAGGCCTCGGCGCCCATTGGCGCGGCCTTCACGATCATTTGTCTGATTACCGGCTCGCTCTGGGGCAAACCGATGTGGGGTACATGGTGGGAATGGGATGCCCGGCTCACATCCATGCTGATCCTGTTCTTCCTCTATCTTGGCTATATCGCGCTCTGGGAGGCCTTCGACGATCCCGCGCGTGCCGGCCGGGCGGCCGCCATCCTGGCCTTGGTCGGCGTGATAAACCTGCCAATCATTAAGTTTTCCGTGGATTGGTGGAACACCATGCACCAGCCGGCCAGCGTGCTGACCCTGTCGGGCCCGAAAATCCATGCCGATATCCTCTGGCCGCTGCTGATCATGGCGATTGGCGCCAAGGGCTACTACGTCTGGCTGCTCAGCCTGCGGGTGCGGGCGGAAATTCTCAGCCGCCAGGCCCGTATCCTGCGGTTCAGCGCCGCGACGGATCGCCGCGCCGGCTAGCAGCCGGGGTAGCCGGCGGGGGCGTAAGGCGGTATTTTCCGCTGGGTGGCCGCAGGGGCCAGAAGAAACAAAGGGTTATTCCGTGTATTGGGGTTCGCTGGGCGACTTCCTGGCCATGGGCGGGCACGCGGCCTTCATCTGGCCTTCTTTTGCCCTGGCGCTGGTCGTGCTGATCGGCCTGGCGCTGCAAAGCCGCGCCGCCATGAAGACAGCCGAGCGTGAACATGCCGAGGCGCGGCAGGATGCCGGCCGCGACGGAGCCGGGGCATGACGCGCAAGCAGAAACGCCTGATGGCCGTGCTCGGCCTGGTTGGCGGCCTTGGTGTCGCTGTTGCCTTGGTGCTGTCGGCCTTCAACGACAATCTCGTCTTTTTCTATTCGCCATCCGACATGGTTGAAAAGCAGGTCCAGCCCGATAAGCGGTTCCGTCTCGGAGGCCTGGTGCTGCAGGACAGCGTGAAGAAGAATGGCTTGGTGACCGAGTTCGTCGTCACCGATCTGCGCAATACTGTGAATGTACGCTATACTGGCATGCTGCCCGATCTGTTCCGCGAAGGGCAAGGTGTGGTGACGAATGGCCGGCTTGATGCGCAGGGTGTCTTCATTGCGTCTGAAGTGCTGGCCAAGCACGACGAGAAATACATGCCGCCAGAAGTGGCCGATGCCCTGAAGAAATCCGGACAATGGAATGAAGGGCAGGGGCATAACGACGGCAAGGCGCCAGACCGCAAGCCCGGATCATGATTCCTGAGCTTGGTCATATCGCGCTGATCCTGGCGCTCTGTCTCGCGCTGGTGCAGGGACTGCTGCCGTTGATCGGCGCGGCGCGCGGTATCCAGAGCTGGATCGCGATGGCGCCGCAGGCGGCCATGGGCCAGGCAGTGCTGGTCGCTTTCGCCTTCGGCTGCATGACCTATGCCTATGTGACCTCGGATTTCTCGGTACTGAATGTGGCCGAGAACTCTCACACCCTGAAGCCAATACTTTATAAAATCAGCGGCGTTTGGGGCAATCATGAAGGGTCGCTGCTGCTGTGGATCCTGATCCTGGTAATCTTCAGCGCCGCGGTTGCGCTGTTCGGTGGCAATCTGCCGGCGACACTGAAGGCGCGCGTGCTGGGTATCCAGGGTCTGATCGGCGTCGGATTCCTGAGCTTCATCCTTTTCACTTCCAATCCCTTCGCGCGCCTGCTGCCGGCGCCATTGGAAGGTCGCGGCCTCAATCCGTTGCTACAGGATCCTGGCCTCGCTTTTCATCCGCCGTTTCTCTATCTCGGCTATGTCGGTTTCTCGGTGGCGTTTTCATTCGCCGTCGCCGCCCTGATCGAGGGGCGCGTCGATCCGGCCTGGGCGCGCTGGGTGCGGCCCTGGACGCTGGCGGCCTGGTGCTTCCTCACCATCGGCATCGCGCTCGGCTCATGGTGGGCCTATTACGAACTGGGCTGGGGCGGCTGGTGGTTCTGGGACCCCGTGGAAAACGCCTCGTTCATGCCTTGGCTCGCCGGCACGGCCTTGCTGCATTCCGCCATCGTGGTGGAAAAGCGCGACACTCTGAAAAGCTGGACCGTGCTGCTGGCTATTCTGACTTTCTCCCTCAGCCTGCTTGGCACCTTCCTGGTGCGTTCGGGGGTTATCAATTCGGTGCATGCCTTTGCCAGCGATCCAACGCGGGGCGTTTTTATTCTCGCTTTCCTCGCGCTGGTCGTCGGTGGAAGTCTTGTGCTGTATGCGTGGCGCGGGCCTGAGTTGCAGGCCGTTGGAGTCTTTGCCCCGCTCAGCCGTGAAGGCGCATTGATCCTGAATAACCTGCTGCTGGCGGTGGCCTGCGCCGCAGTGTTGCTCGGCACACTTTATCCGCTGGCGCTGGATGCCATTAACGGCGCCAAGGTTTCTGTCGGACCGCAATATTTCAATGCGGTGTTTGTGCCGCTGATGACGCCACTAGTCGCTGCCGTGGCGATCGGCCCGCTGCTGGCCTGGAAGCGTGGAGATCTAACCGCTGCGCTTGTTCGGCTGCTGCCAGCTGCCGTTGCCGTGATCGTGGCGCTCTGCATTGGACTGCTGATGCTAGATGGTCGCAGTTTCATGGCGCTGCTCGGCCTGAGTCTTGTCGCCTGGCTCGGGCTTGGCGTGCTTTGCGAGCTGGCGTTGCGCGTCAGGCTTTTTGCAGCGCCGTTTGCCGATAGCCTACAGCGTGCCCGCGGCCTGCCGCGTGCCGCCTGGGGCATGACGGTGGCGCATCTGGGCGTGGCGCTGCTGGTGCTCGGCATCACGGTATCCGAGACCTGGCAGGTGGAAGTGCAACAGGTGATGAAGCCCGGCGATGTCGTCAGCGTCGGCCCTGTGCAGTACCGCTTTCATGGCGTGACACCCTTGAAAGGCCCGAACTATACCGCCATGCAGGGCCGTTTCGAGGTGATCGAAGGCGGTGTCGTCGTGCGTGAGATGCTGCCGGCCCAGCGCCGCTACCAGCAGCCGCCGATGGAAACCACCGAGGCTGCTATTCATTCCTCACCGCTGGCCGATCTCTATGCCGTGGTGGGTGAGGGCGATGCGGCGCGGGGCTGGGCTGTGCGTCTGTACTGGAAGCCGCTGGTTTCGTGGATATGGCTCGGCGCGCTCATCATGGCTCTGGGCGGGTTCCTGTCCTTGAGCGACCGTCGCCTGCGTGTCGGTGCGCCGCTGCGTCGCCGTGCGACGGCAGGGGTGGCGGAGTAGGTCAATGCGTCTGTCCTATCTGGTTCCGCTCGGATTGTTTTTGCTGATTGGCCTCGGCCTTGCCGTTGGCCTGACGCTCAATCCGCGTGAGATTCCCTCCGCCCTGATCGGCAAGCCGGTGCCGCAGTTCGACCTGCCGCCAGTGCAGGGGCGCACGCAGGGACTGTCGACTGCCGATCTGAAATCCGGCCAGCCGCAGGTGGTGAATGTCTTCGCCTCCTGGTGCGTGCCCTGCCGGGTCGAGCATCCGCTGCTGATGGCGTTGAAACGCGATGATCTCGCCGCGATCCATGGCCTGAATTACAAGGACGACCCGGCGGATGTCGCCAAATGGCTCGACCAGCTGGGCGATCCCTTCACGCGCACCGGCGCCGACCGCAGCGGTCGCGTCGGCATCGACTGGGGTGTCTATGGCGTTCCGGAGACCTTCGTGGTTGATGGCGAAGGCCAGATCGTGTGCAAGCATGTCGGCCCGCTGATGGAATATGACCTTGACAACAAGATCCGGCCGCTGCTGCGCGACCTTAAGGCCGGCCGGCCGAGCAAGGTGAAATGCTGAAAGCGCTTGTCTTTGTCCTGTTGCTGATCGCTCTACCGGCAACAGCCCAGCATCTGGATGACCGTCTGGCCGATCCGGCACAGGAGCTGCGGGCTCGTGAGCTGTCGCGGGAGTTACGCTGCCTGGTCTGCCAGAACCAGTCGATCGAGGATTCCAATGCACCGCTGGCGCGCGACCTGCGCCGCATCGTGCGCGAGCGCGTGGAAGCCGGAGACAGTGACTCTGCCATCCTTGATTTCCTGGTCACCCGCTACGGCGAATGGGTGCTGCTCAAGCCCCGTTTCACCATGCAGACCTGGTTGCTCTGGCTCGGGCCGGCAGTCCTGTTGCTGGTCGGTGGCGGCGTGATTGCCATGATGTACCGGCGGCAGCGCCGGGCGCCGGCGCCTGCTGCCGTGGCGCTGGATGCTGCCGAGCAGAAGCGGCTGGCGGCCCTGCTGAAGAACGAGGAGCCGCGCTGATGCTGCTCTGGCTTGGCTTTGCACTGCTGGTTGTTCTTGCGCTGGTGATCCTGCTCTGGCCGCTGCTGCGTCGGCAGCAGACTGAGCAGTCGGATCGCAAGGCGCATGACATCGCCGTCTACAAGGCGCAACTCAGCGAGATTGCCGAGGAGCTGGCGCGTGGCGCGCTGACTGAGGCCGAAGCCGGCGCGGCCAGACTGGAAATCCAGCGCCGCCTGCTGCGTGCCGATGCTGTTGTCGATGCGGGACCCGCGAAGGCCGGCGGTACGACGGCGGGACTGCTCGCAGTGATGCTGCTGGTACCGGCGCTGGGCGGCGGATTGTATCTGATGCTGGGCCGGCCCGAGGCCGCCTTCATCAATCAGGAAGAGGCGCGCGCCCAGACCGAGCGCAATGAACAGATACGCCAGAATACCGAGCGGATGATCCTCCAGTTGCGCGAGCGCCTGGCAGCGGAACCGAAACGCGCCGATGGCTGGCTGCTGCTGGGGCGTTCCCTGCTGATGACCGATCGGCCCGACGAGGCCGTCGAAGCATTCACCCGGGTGATTGAACTCGATCCGAATGACGCCGAGGCCTATGCCTATCGCGCCGAGGCGCTGACGCTCGCGGCTGATGGTTCCGTGACGCAGCCGGCGCAGCGCGATTTCCGCACCGTACTGGAGCATGACCCGCAGCATCCCGGCGCGCGCTACTATCTGGGCCTTGCCCGCTTGCAGGAGGGTGATACCCGCGGCGCCTATGACGACTGGTACGGCCTCGCCGCTGACGCCACCGCCGATGCGCCCTGGCTTGAAACCGTGCAGGGCCGTCTGCGCGAACTGGCTCCGAGGCTGGGTATTCCGCTGGCCCAGGCCGTACCTGCGCCCAAACCCGCGCCTGTTGCTATAGGCCCGACGCGGGAGCAGGCCGAGGCCGCCCAGCAGATGTCGGCGGACGACCGCAATGCCATGATCCGCGGCATGGTCGATAGCTTGGCGACGCGCCTCCAGGACCATCCGGGCGACGTAGACGGCTGGCTGCGGCTGGCCCGGGCGCGCGAGGTGCTGGGCGAGGGCGATGCCGCCCGCGAGGCGCTACGCCGCGCGGTGGCTGCCGCGCCCGACCGGATCGACGCCCGCCTCGCCCTGGCCTTCAACCTGGCCGGCGGCACAGTGACCAGCACGACCCCCTTGCCGGTCGAAGCGGTGGCGGAATTCGGCGCGATTCTGGAGCGTGCGCCGGACCATCCCCAGGCGCTGTGGTTCACCGGCCGGGGCGCTTACGAGGCCGGCGACAAGGCGGCTGCCGCCAGCCGCTGGAAACGCCTGCTGGCTCTGCTGCCGCCCGACTCGGCTGAGGCTCGGGAACTGACTGAGCGGCTGGCGAGCCTGAACCGATAGATTCCGCTTAACAGGCGATAACCCGGCCGTGCTGTTAACACCTGTTTAAGAGAGTCCTGCGCGTAATCGCCCTCGGGTTTGAGGGACCATTCCGGTCCGCAGGTTGGGTGGCATGGCAATCGCTCCGAGCAATAATCTTCTCTCTGCTCTTTCGCAGCTGCAGGGCGGCACGCGTCCGGTCGCTCCGGCCCGGCCCCAGGCTCCCCAGCAGGCTCCTGTTGGTGGCGCCGCCCCGGTCAAGAACAGCTTCGCCGCCCAGCTCGCCAACACCGACAACGCCATCCGCACCCAGGTCGCGGAGCAACGTCCGCTGGCGCCCCAGACCTTCTCGCCGACGCAGCCTCGCCCCATCCCGACCCGCGGCGGCTATCTCGGCCAGCACGTCAATATCGTCGTCTGATCCCGGACGATTTTCCCCGCATTCCTGCTGCGGCCGCTTATCACGGCCGCTCTGATTGACGCCGTTTCAGCCGGCGTCTAGCTTGGCGCCCAACGTCGTATACGAACGATCCGGGGAAACGTCATGCTGAAGCGCTTTACGCGTCGTACCGCCATTGCCATCGCTGCCATTCTTGTTCTGCCCGGCCTTGCGCTGGCGCAGCCGAAAGACAAGGTCACGATCTCGGCGCTGCCCTTCATTTCCACCGCGCCAGTCTTTATCGCCAAGGAGCGTGGCTATTTCGATGCCGAGGGCATCGAGCTCGATATCAAGATTTTCAATGCCGCGCAGGCAGTGGCTGTCGCTGTCGCTTCCAACGATGCCGATTTCGGCGTGACGGCCTTCACCGGCGGTTTCTTCAATCTGGCCGGCAAGGGTGCGCTCAAGGTGGTCGCTGCCCAGAGCCGCGAGGAGCCGGGCTACAACTTCGTTGCCTATGTGGCTGGCAAGAAGGCTTATGAGGCTGGCTTCCGCTCGCCCAAGGATTTCGCTGGCAAGAGTGTGGCTGTCACCACGGTTGGCTCCAGCTTTCACTACAATCTCGGCATGCTGGCCGACAAATACGGCTTCAAGCTCGATTCTGTGCAGATGAAGCCGGTGCAGTCGATCCCCAACATGATGGCTGCGCTGGCCGGCGGTCAGGTCGATGCCACGATCCTGCCTGCCAACAATGCCATCAAGCTGCAGGACGATGGCGCAGGCGTGATCATCGGCTGGGTACATGAGCATACGCCTTGGCAGCTTGGCGCGCTGTTCGCCTCGTCGAAGATCGTCAAGGAGAAACGCCCGCTGGTCGAGCGCTTCGTGCGCGCCTACCAGAAGGGCCTGGCCGATTATGCCGCCGCCTTCCTGGCCAAGGATGCGCAGGGCAACCGTATGATCGGTGAGAAAGCGCTGGCCGTGATGCCGATCCTGGAAAAGTGGGTCGAGCCCAAGCCGAGCATCGATACCGTGAAAGTGGCCGCCAATTACATGGATCCGCAGGGTCGCCTGCTGGTGAAGAATATCTATGACCAGGTTGCCTGGGGGCAGGCGCAGGGTCTGGTCGACAAATCGGTCAAGGCGGAAGACTTCATCGACCTGAGCTTCGTCAAGGGTCATCTCGACCTGCCGAAGTAATCGCAGCAGCAGGCTTTCAGTCATGCAGGTGGTTCTGGAGGATGTCGGCTACGCCTATGGCGACCTGCCCGTCCTTGACGGCATCAGCTTTTCGGTAGCCGAAGGCGAGACCGCGGCCCTGATCGGGCCGTCGGGCTGCGGCAAATCCACCTTGCTCAATTTGGTTGGCGGCCTGCTGCCGCAGCAGGTGGGCCGCATCGCCACCATGGGTGATGCACCGGCCGGCTGCCTCAATCCGCTCACCTTCGTTTTCCAGGACTTCGCCCTGCTGCCCTGGCGTAGCGTGGCCGGCAATGTCGCACTGGCGCTGGAGCACCAGAAGATCGGCAAAGCCGATCGTGAAGCGCGGATTGCCGAAGTGCTGCGACTCTGCGGTCTCAGCGATTTTGCCGGTGCGCTGCCCAAGCAGTTGTCGGGCGGCATGCGCCAGCGCGTGGGTATCGCCCGCGCCATTGCCGTGAAGCCGGCCGTCATGCTGATGGACGAGCCGCTGTCGGCACTGGATGCGCAGACGCGCGAACTGCTGATGGAAGATTTAATACGGATCTGGGCGCGCGAACGCACCACCACGCTCTATGTGACGCATAACCTGAACGAGGCTGTGCGGTTGGCTGACAAGGTGGTTGTGCTGTCACGCCGACCCGGCCGCATCAAGCGCATCGTCTCGGTGCCGGTGCCGGTGGCCGAACGCCAGAAGTCTGAACATGCGGGCATGCTGGCCAGCCTGCATGACGAACTCTGGGGCCTGATCAAGGCGGAGGCTCAGGTGGCCGAGCGGGAGATGCAGGATGCCTGAGGCACCGCGCAACGCCGTTGCCTTCCGTGGGGCTGGCTTCGTGCCAGGCACCGCACGATGGGCGCCCTGGCTGGCCTTTGCGTTGATCATTGGCTGCTGGGAGGCAGCCTGCCGGCTTGGCTGGCTGCCGCCGCTGTTCATGCCGGCGCCCAGCGACGTTGTGCAGGCGCTGCATGCGCTGCTGGTCGATGGCAAGCTGGTCGCCCATGTCACTGCGTCGCTCAAGCGCATTGTCTCGGGCTGGATTCTGGGCAGCATCACTGGTGTCGCCATCGGTTTTGCTATGGGCATTTTCGTGGTCGCGCGTTCGGTTGGCCTGCCCATCGTCTCGGCGCTGTTCCCGATCCCCAAGATCGCGCTGCTGCCGCTGTTCATTCTGTGGTTCGGCATCGGTGAGCCGTCTAAGATCGCCACTATTGGCCTGGGCGTCTTCTTCCCCACCGTGGTCAGTGCCTTCTCAGCTGTCGACAATGTGCCGCGCAACCTGATCCGCATGGCACAGAGCTTCGGGCTATCCACCCGCATGATCGTCTTCAAGGTGATCCTGCCTGGTGCCATGCCCGGCATCCTCGCCGGTTTCCGCATTACATCTTCGATTGCATTGATCCTGGTTGTCTCGGCCGAGATGATCGGCGCGCAGGTTGGTATCGGCGCTTTCGTGCTGGCCGCGGGCAACCTGATGCAGATCGACCAGCTGGTCGCCGGCGTGGTGCTGCTGTCGTTGTTGGGTCTCGCGGTCAGTGCATTGCTCAGCCTAACCGAGAAGATCGTGCTGCGCTGGCGGTAAAGGATTTCCTGCGATGAATGACTATCCGATCCCGGCAACCCGTATCGTCCGCCACGCCGCTGTCGCGCCACGGGTGGTGGAGGCCGAGATCGTGGTAGTTGGCGCCGGCATCAGCGGCATCTCGGCAGCCCTGGAAGCGGCAAAGACCGGCCGCAAGGTGGCGCTGGTCGATGCAGGGCAGCAGCTTGGCGGGCAGTCGACCGGCTCCATGCTCGGAACCTTCTGCGGCTTCTATTCCAACGGCCCCGAACCCTATCAGGTCGTCTACGGCATCGTGGACGACATGTTCGATCACCTGAAAAAGGCCGGCGCTTTCCATCTGCGCCGGGGCCGCAATACCTATATTCCGCTCTATCAGGAGCAGGCACTGGTACGCTGGATAGAACAGGCGGTGCATGCCGCCGGCATCCAGGTATTGCTTGGCGCGACGCTGCTGCAGGTGCGCCGCGATGGCGGTCGCATCACGGCGCTTGATCTTGCTACCCGCTTCGGTCCAGTGAATCTGCACGGGCAGGGCTTCGTCGATGCCTCGGGCGACGCCGCGCTCAGCTATCTTGCCGGATTTGCCTGCCGCGAGCCGGTCAGCCCGATCATGGGCACGCTGATGTTCACGCTGGAAGGTTTTGACGAGGCTGCGGCACTGAAGCTCGATCGCTGGGCAGTGCAGAAGCGGCTGGGCGAGCAGGGTGAAAAATACGGCTTGGTGCGGCGGGACGGTTTTGTTTTCGCCTTCCCGGGTAAGGGTCATGCGACCGTGAATATGACACATGTGGAAACGCCGCTGGATGCCGAAGGCTATGCGGCATCCCAGGCTGAAGGGCGCGCGCAGGCCGACCGTGTGGTTGATTTCCTGCGCGGTGAATACCCCGTGGTCTTTTCAGACGCGCGCGTGCGCCAGTATGGCTTCCTTGGCATCCGCCAGACGCGCTGGATCGTCGGCCAGCACAGCATCGTCATCGCCGATATCCGCAACGGCAGCAGGCCAGACGACGCCATCCTGCGCTGCTCCTGGCCGGTCGAACTGCATGACCGGCCCGAGGATGTGCATTGGGAAGAGTTCGGCGACGATCATCTGCATTACGTGCCGTTCCGCGCCATGGTGCCAGAGGGCGCAGATAATCTGGTCGCGGCCGGCCGATGCATCGACGGCGATCCTGCCGCGCTCAGTTCGGTGCGCGTGATGGGGCCATGCGTGGCCATGGGCGCGGCGGCGGCGCAGGCGCTTGACCTGGCTGGCGCCGGCTCGGTGCGTCAGATCGATGTCTCAGCGCTGCAGGCGCGGCTCAGCGACAACCTGCAGCGTTGCGACAAGCCCTGAAAAGTGGCGGCTGTTAGCCGCGCGCCTCCAGATTATCGACCAACTGACGCAGCAGCGCGATGAACTCGGCCCGCTTGGCGCTCGGGATCGGATCGAGTATCCGATCCTGCGCTCGCGCGACGCCTGGCTGGGCCGCGCGCAACTGCCGCTCGCCTTCCGGCGTCAGCGCCAGCGCGTTGGTGCGCCGATCGGCCTCGGTACGTTGTCGCAGCAGAAGGCCGCGCTTGATCAGGCGCGCCACCATCTCGGCGACGGTCGAGCGATCGATGCCGGTCTGGCGCACCAGATCGACCTGGCTGATGCCGGCCTTCTGGTAAATCGCGAGCAGCAGTGCGAATTGCCGTGGCGTGAGCCCGTTACTGCCGACTTCAGCCGTATAGAGATCGACTGCAAGCTGCTGGCAGCGTCGCAGCAGATGCCCCGGCGCATCCTGCAGCGTGAATACCCCGAGCGTGTCCCCGGCGGCATTATGGGCGGCTTTGTCCCCCGACATTGAACCTCCCCTTTCTTATGTTTTTATCCAAGCCTACCTGTTACTGGGCAGGAGTTACCCCTGCTTCTCAGTCCACTGATAAAACGCTATTCGACGGCCTCTCGTCCAGAGGAACCCGCAACAATTTGCGGAGGCTGGGGAAAACTCGTTACCATCGTTCCTTGAGAGTGCAAGCATCGGTCCGATATGCAGCAGAACCCCAAAGACTTCCGTTTTTCCAAGCAGGTGCCTGCGGATGATAATCGCGAGCGACTGGTTTGCGGCGATTGCGGCTGGATTCACTACATCAACCCCAAGATTGTGGTGGGTGCTGTCGTTACCCATCAGGGGGATATTCTTTTATGCCGCCGGGCGATCGAGCCGCGCCAGGGGTTCTGGACGATACCGGCCGGTTACATGGAAGAGCGGGAAACCTCGGAAGCCGGCGCTATGCGTGAGGCCAGGGAAGAGGCCTGCGCCGAGATACTCATTGATGCGCTATTGGCGGTTTACAACATTCCGCGCATCAGCCAAGTGCAGCTGATCTACCGCGCCACGCTGGTCAGCCCCGATTTCACTGCCGGGCCGGAATCGCTGGAGGTGAAGCTGTTTAAGTGGGCCGATATCCCCTGGGCCGAACTCGCTTTCCCTTCGGTGCACTGGGCACTGAAGCAGTACCAGGAGGTGATAGGTCAGCAGAGCTTCCCTACTTTCACCAATCCGCTGGGCGAATTGGGAAACTACTGATCCCGGTCTTTACTGGTCGAGGCCGGCTAGAGCGCGGGCAAAGGCCCGGGCCGAGAAGGGCTGCAGGTCAGCAGCCTGTTCGCCGACGCCGACGAAATGCACGGGCAGGCCGAAGCGATCGGCAATCGCCACCAGGACGCCGCCGCGCGCCGTGCCATCCAGCTTGGTAACGATGAGTCCACTGACGGCGCAGATTTCCTTGAAGGTGGCGACCTGGTTCACCGCGTTCTGGCCCGTGGTGGCGTCCAGCACCAGCAGCACGTGATGCGGCGCATCCGGCACCTGCTTTTTCAGCACGCGCACGATCTTGGCCAGCTCGGCCATCAGGTCGGCCTTGTTCTGCAGGCGGCCAGCGGTGTCGATCATCAGCACGTCGCGGCTCTGTGCGCGTGCCTGTGTAAGGGCGTCGAAGGCCAGGCTGGCGGCATCGCCGCCGGTTTCGCTGGCCAGCACCGGCACGCCAGCGCGCTCGCCCCAGATTTTCAGCTGCTCGATGGCGGCGGCACGGAAGGTGTCGCCGGCTGCCAGTATCACGCTCTTGCCTTCGTCGCGCAGGCGCGTCGCGATCTTGCCGATCGTGGTTGTCTTGCCCACGCCGTTGACGCCGACGACCAGAACCACCTGCGGTTTTTCGCCAGACAGCTCCAGCGGTTTTTCGACCGGCTGCAACAGGCCGGTCACAGACTCGGCCAGCGCTGCGCGGATTTCCTCCGATGTGATGTCCTTGTCAAAACGGTCCTTGGCGATGGCCTTGACGATCTTGCCCGCGGTGGCGACGCCCAGATCGGCGCCGATCAGGGTCTCTTCGAGTTCATCGAGTGCGTCCTGATCCAGCTTGCGCTTGGTGAACAGTGCGCCGATCTGCTCGCCTAGCTGCCCGGCCGATCGCGAAAGCCCGGCCTTGAGGCGGCCGAACCAGCCGGTCTTCTTGTCTGACTCACTCATGCAGCCTCCAGCCACAGCTTGCCGTCGCGCGCGGCCGCAATGCGTGCGGCAATGATGTCGCCCTTCGCCAGGTGGGCGGGCAGGGCGACGGGGGCATAGGTCTCGTCGCGGCCCAGGCCTTTCTGTTCGACCAGGATGCTGGCTTCGACGCCGATACGGTTCTGCAGAAAACGGTTCATCGCCTGCATCGCCGTTTCGCGCAGGATCGCGGCGCGACTGCGGCGCAACTCGACCGCCAACTGCGGCATGCGCGCGGCCGGCGTGCCGGGGCGCGGGGAGTAAGGAAAGACATGCACAAAGGCGAGATTTGCTTCCTCGATCAGGCTGCGGCTCTGCTCGAAGGCGGCGTCGCTTTCGGTGGGGAAGCCGGCGATCAGGTCGGCGCCTAGCGCGATGCCGGGCCGCAGCTGCCGCAGTCGCGCGGCCACATCGAGGGCTTGCTGGCGGCTGTGCCGGCGTTTCATGCGTTTGAGGATCAGGTCGTCGCCGGCCTGGATGCTCAAATGCGCATGCGGCATCACGCGCGGTTCATCGGCATAGAGGCGATAGAGGTCATCATCGATCTCGGCGGGATCGAGCGAGGAAAAGCGCAACCGTTCGATCTGCGGCACCAGATCCAGCAGCCGCTGCACGGCAGACCCCAGCGTCGGTTGGCCGGGCAGGTCGTGACCATAGGAGGTGATATCCACGCCGGTCAGCACGAATTCACGGTAGCCGCGCGCGGTCATGGCGCGCGCCTGTTCCACCACGGCGCCCAGCGGCAGCGAGCGGCTGGGGCCGCGGCCGTAGGGAATGATGCAGAAGGTGCAACGATGATCGCAGCCCTGCTGGATTTCGAGATAGGCGCGCGGCCGGCCGGGAAAGTGGCTGACCGCGGGCAGCGCGGCTGGCGCATCGGTCAGGATGTCGCCCACGCTGATACGCGGGCTGGCGGCGGCAATGCCGCGCCACAGGTCTTCGTCCAGTTTCTCGCGATTGCCGATCACATGATCGACTTCGGTCATGGCGGCAAAGGCCTGCGGATTGACCTGGGCGGCGCAGCCGGTGACGACGATGCGGACATCGGGGCGGTCGCGGCGCAGGCGGCGGATCGCCTGGCGCGCCTGCTTCTCGGCTTCCGCCGTCACCGCGCAGGTGTTGATCACCACGATGTCGTCGCGGCCATGCCTGGCCAGGGATGCGCGGATCGCCTCACCTTCATAGGCGTTGAGGCGGCAGCCGAAATTCAGGACATCTGCGGTTTCACGCGTGGCATCCGTCATCGGATCACGCCGCGTCGTTCAGCGCGGTCCAGAAGCTCGGCGGCACTTCGCCCCGGAAGGCCTCGGTGGCCGGACCGGTCATGTAGATATGGTTGTCGGCAGCCCATTCGATGGTCAGCACGCCACCGTCCAGCACGATGTCGGCCTTGCGCTCGGTCAGGTCGCGGCGGGCAGCAGCCACCAGAGTGGCGCAGGCGCCCGTGCCGCAGGCGCGCGTGACGCCGACGCCGCGTTCCCAGACCCGCATGCGGATCTGGCGGCGGTCGATCACCTGCGCGAACTCGACATTGATGCGCTGGGGGAACAATGGATCATGTTCGATCTTGGGGCCGATCTCGGCCACCGGCACGGCCTCGGCGTCGCCGACGAAGAAGACCACATGCGGGTTGCCGACATTCACCGCGCCAGGCTTGTCATAGCCGGCATGGCTGTAGGCCATGTTCATGGTGTTCATCTCGCGGGCGAGCGGAATGCCCTGCCAGTCGAAGGTCGGCTCGCCCATGTCTACGGTGACCAGGCCGCTGGCGCCGCTCTTGGCCTGCAGCCAGCCGCCGGCGGTATCGATAGTGACGGCGTCGCGGCCGTTCTCGCGCATCAGCAGCGTGGCGACACAGCGTGCAGCATTGCCGCAGGATTCGACCTCGCCACCATCGGCGTTATGGATGCGCATCAGCACGTCGGCCTTGGTCGACCGCTCCAGTGTGATGAGCTGGTCGAAGCCGACGCCCCGCTTGCGGTCGGCCAGCAGCTTCACCGCCGCCAGATCGAGCGGCAGGGCATGCGCGCGCGCATCCAGCACGACGAAATCGTTGCCGAGACCGTGCATCTTGACGAAGGGAAGGGGGCTTGCCGGGTGCATGCGGGGGTTATAGGGCGGGGGCGGGGGAGTGTCCAGAGAAGGCCGTCACACCGGGGCCTGCCGGGGACGTTCCGCCCCGAACGGCCGGTCAGATCTTGGCGGCGGCCGGTTTGGCCTTGTCGATGGCGGCTTTCAGGGAGGCGCGCAGCTGGGCCTCCAGCGGGCCGCCTGAGCCCTTGATCCGGTGCGACACCACCACATAGAGGGTATCGATATGGATACTCACAATCTCCTGCTGCAGTTCGTCCAGAACAGTGAGTTCCTTCATGAAATCATGCAGCGATTTGGAGAACTCGGTCAGCAGCGGATAGCCGAACACGCCGCCCATGCCCTTGATCTGGAAAGCCTCCTCGCGGATATGCTCCAGCACCTCGGCGCGGCTTGAAGGATCGGCGGCGGCACGGCTCAGTTGCTCGCGCAGGGTCTTGAGGACTTCGGCGGTCTCATCAAGGAAATGGCCCGAGGATTTCTCCAGCAGGTCTTCCATCTTTTTCAGCGTTTCGTCGTCGAGCTTCAGGCTCAGGCCGGTCTTGTAATTGACCGCCTTGCGTTTCAGGTCGCCGCGATTGGGGATGATGTTCCGACGCATGCTGATGGCCTAATCCAATTTCCGGCGATCGGGGCCTTCAAACGGGATCTGCTGACGCCGGCGATCCGGGCCGAAATAGCCCTTTACACTGACGAAATCACGCGGTCGGGCGATCACCGAGACCAGGCGGCGATAGACGCCGTCGGCCGTGAAAGGTTTGGCGAGGAATTCGGTCACGCCCTTGTCGCGTGACTCAATCACGTATTCAACCTCGGAATTGGCGGTCAGCATGATCACCGGCATCATGCGGTCGGGCGAGGTGCCGTCGGTGCGCACCCAGTCGAGCAGTTCGAGGCCGGTACGCGGCTTCAGGTTCCATTCGCTGATCAGAACGTCAACGCCGCCGGAACGCATGCTGGCGATCGCCTTCTCGCTGTCGCGGGCGGTCATCACCTGTGTTGCGCCCAGCATCATCAGGATGTCCTTGATGATCTGGCACATCAGTTTGTTGGTATCCACGACGAGGAAACGGACGTGGCTGAAATCGATTTTTTCCGACATCCCGTATTCCGACTGCCCCCTGCCGCCTGACTGAGGATTTTCCCCTAGTTCCAGTGGCGCTGCCCGGTGGCCGGCAATGGCGCCGAGCCTCTCGAGAATCATAGAAATACTTGCGCGATCATATATATACTGGCGGTGGAGCGAAGCCAACCGATCCGTGACACCGGGAATGGGATTGGCCGACTCGTCATTCTACCCCTGGCTCTGCCCTATCCGCCCATGCCGAAACCGCCACCCCCTGCCGGTCTGCTGCCGCTGCTGACTATCCTGTTTGCCAACGGGATTCTGGCGGCCACCATGTATTTACCGTCGCTGCCGGCGATCGGGCGTCAGCTTGGCATATCTGCCGATGCCCTGCCCCTCACCCTTGCGGTGTATTTCATCACTTTTGCCGGTGGGCAGCTGGTCTATGGACCGTTGAGCGACCGTTACGGCCGCCGGCGCCTGCTGCTGGGCGGTCTGGCGGTTATGGTCGTGGGATCCGCGGCCTGCGCCCTGGCTGACAGCCTGGACGACCTGCTTTGGAGCCGGGCGCTGCAGGGGCTGGGTGCGGCCAGCGCCATGGCCACGGGCCGGGCGATCATCAACGATGTCTACGACCGGCCGGCCGCCGCCCGGGCCACCTCGACGGTCAGCGCAGCCCTGGCCATCGCCCCCATCATTGCCCCGGTGCTGGGCGGGTTGGTCGAGCAGTATCTGGGCTGGCAGGCCACCTTCTGGATCAGCGGAGCGATCACCCTGGGGGTCATGCTGACCCTGCTGTTGCGCCTGCCGGAAACCCATCCGCCCACCGGCGAGACCGGACCTTTGCTGCGCGGCATCATGCGCGCCTACGGTTTCCTGCTGACCAACCGCGCCTTTCTCACCTTCGGCCTGCTCAATCTGGGAATCTTCGCCGGGCTGCACAGTTTCAATGCCGGCGCGCCCTCGGTGCTGATTGGCAGCATGGGGCTGGCGCCAGTCACCTACGGCATCCTGATCGCGCTGGGCAGCGGCGGCTTTTTTATCGGCGCGATGCTGTCGTCACGGCTGGGTGGTCGTATCGGTATGCTGTGCCTGGTCGATGCTGGCGTGCTCTGCATGCTGGCTGGTGCGGCCGGACTGGCGATCTATATCGAACTGTTCGGCGCCGATGTCGCCGCCATCGTGACGATGCGGATGCTGTGGGCGGTCGGCATGGGGCTGGCGCTGCCGAATTCGGTCGTCTCCGCGGTGGGCGTCAATCCGGCCACCATCGGCGCCGGCTCGGCCCTGTCGGGTTTTCTGCAGACTGCCGGTGGCGGCATGGGTTCGGCGGTGAATGCCCTTGTGCCGGCCGGCGATGCACTGTCGCTGGGTCTGGTCTTCGCTGGCACGGCCCTGTTCGGGGCCGTGGTGTGGTGGATGAACCGCGCCGATGCCGGCCGCGCGATGCTCTGACGCCGTAACCGTCTCAGCTTTCCGGCTTCAGCACGGCCATCAGTTCGCGCCATTCGCGCGCGCTCAGGCCCGACGAGGCTTGGTCGACGGTTTCGCCGTTCAGCATGCGTCGCACGATCTTCAGGGCCGTGGCCGACAGGCTGGCACCGCCGATGCGGTACTCCATGAAGGCGTCGTAGCAGGCCGGCACCCAGCGCTTCACGGTTTCCAGCATGGCTTCCGCATAAACGCGGATTTCATACTGGGCGTGGCTGTCGGCGCGCAGGCTGAGGAAATGCAGCAGGTTGAGCAGGTCGGTCTTCCAGTACCACTGGGTATAGAAGTTCACCGTCAGATTCATGCGGGCCAGCTCGCGCGCCAGGCCTTCACGACCCTCATCGCGCTTGCTGCCATCGGGACCCTCATTGAGCATTTCCTCATAAGAGGCATAGCTCTGGCTGGCGTCGCGCTTCAGCAGTTCCAGCACGCGGGCGGCTTCCGGGCCGGTCAGTACGTCACCGCGGCCCTGGCGGTTCGAACTCGACTGCGAGGCAAGCTGGTCGGGCGCGGGGATGTAGAACTCGTTGTCCAGGATCGAGTAGCGCGCCGAGTATTCGTTGACGTTGGCGGTGCGATGGCGGATCCACTGGCGCGCGACGAAGATCGGCAGCTTCACATGGTACTTGATTTCGCACATCTCGAACGGCGTGCTATGCCGGTGCCGCATCAGATAGTTGATCAGGCCGCGATCCTCGCTGACCTTCTTGGTGCCGCGGCCGTAGGACACACGGGCGGCCTGCACAACGGCGGCGTCATCACCCATATAGTCGATGACGCGGACGAAGCCATGATCGAGCAGCGGCAGCGGTTCGTAGAGGATTTCCTCCAGCGCCGGCACGGTGGCGCGACGGGTGGTCTGGCTCTGGCTGCGCAGGGCCGCAATCTCGGCGGCCTGCTCCGGCGTCATGGTCATACGGCAATCTCCGGCACATTCCGGCGACTCGGGCCGCCGGGCGAAAGGCAGGTGGTTATAGACCGGCTGGCCGAGTCCCCAAAAGCCCCGGCCGGGCCCGGAAATACCCTCCGGCGATAGCCAAGCGGGAGGGCTTCAAAAACCGCCCCGGACACCCTAAGTTAGTCCTGTCGGGTAACCGACTATGGCGATAAACGCTGTTCAGAATAAGCGTAATGGACCCGGGGGCAGTACCCGGCGCCTCCACCATGAGCCCAGCCTGTGGATAAAGGCGGGAAACGGCCTTTCGGCTATGGATTTAGGTCCCTGGCTGCTGGGTTGATGATGGGGGCGAATAGATTTGACATGCGTAGTAAAGGTCCAGCTTTTGCCCGGCATGATACCGCCGTTATCGGGTCAATCTCTAAGTGCCAACGACAATAGCGTTGCACTCGCTGCCTAATAGGTAAGCGCGGCTCGGGGGGCGCCGGGCAACAGAAGCCCCCCACTTAATACCGCAAAATCAGTGCTTATCTGTGGATGACCGGTCCGGATGGGCGGCTTGGAATTGAATGGCCCGGCTCCGAAGCGTAAAATAGGCGTAAGAGTAATGACCGCATTGAGCTCCCGAGAAGATTAGGCATGGCCGGCAAGCTGCTCGATTACAACCAGATGGTGGAGAACGCCCTGCGCGGCGCCGTCCGCGAGGCGATCAAGCGCGCCTCCGAATTCGGCCTGCCCGGCAACCATCATTTCTACATCACCTTCCGCACCGACCAGCCCGGCGTGCAGCTGCCCGACTATCTGCATGAGCGTTATCCGGAAGAGATGACCATCGTGCTGCAGCATCAGTATTGGGGCCTGGAGCCGGGCGAGGACGCCTTCCAGGTCACGCTCAGCTTCAACAAGGTGCCTGAGCGCCTGATCATCGCCTATGCCGCGATCACGGCCTTCGCCGATCCCAGCGTGCAGTTCGGCCTGCAGTTCCGCGTGGCGCCCAATGCCGATGCGCCGGCGCGCAGCGGCGTCGTTGCGCCGGCTGCAATTGGCAATGCAGCCGACAGCGACGCCCCGGCCGGCGCTGGCACGGCGGCAGCCGATGGCGATGCCGAGCCCAAGACCGGCGAAGTCGTGGCCCTAGACGCCTTCCGCAAAAAGAAGACCTGATTTTCCGTCCGGCCTGCCGTCACGCGGGCCCACCAGCATAAGCCCCGGAGACCCCAATGCCCGAGTTCGGTTACGAGGACCTGCTTCCGCTTGGCCCTGACACAACCACGCCCTATCGCAAGATCGATACGGATGAGGTGAAGGTGATCAAGGTCGGCGACCGCGAGGTGCTTCAGGTCAGCGACAAGGCGCTCGGCGACCTGACCTTCCATGCCATGCGTGATATCGCGCATCTGTTCCGCCCCGGCCATCTGGCGCAGCTGCGCGCCATCCTGGACGACAAGGATGCTTCGCCGAACGACCATTTCGTGGCGCTGGAGCTGCTGAAGAACGCCAATATCTCGGCTGGCATGATTCTGCCGAGCTGCCAGGATACCGGCACCGCCATCGTGATCGGCAAGAAGGGCCAGTATGTCTGGACCTCGGGCAAGGACGAGGAAGCGCTGAGCCGCGGTATCTATCGCACCTATACCGAGACCAACCTGCGCTACTCGCAGCTCGCGCCGTTGACGATGTTTGAGGAAAAGAACACCGGTACGAACTTGCCGGCACAGATCGAGCTCTATGCCACCGATGGTGATGCCTACAAGTTCCTGTTCATGGCCAAGGGCGGCGGCTCGGCCAACAAGACCTATCTGTTCCAGCAGACCCCCGCCGTGCTGCGCGGCGACGCGCTGCTGAAGTTCCTCGACACCCAGATCAAGACGCTGGGCACCGCCGCTTGCCCGCCCTATCACTTGGCCATCGTGATCGGCGGCCTGTCGGCGGAGCTCAACCTCAAGACCGCCAAGCTCGCTTCGGCGCGCTATCTCGACAATCTGCCGACCAAGGGCAGTCCCTCGGGTCACGCTTTCCGCGATGTGGAATTCGAGCAGAAGATTCTTGAACTGACCCGGGTCAACGGCATCGGCGCGCAGTTCGGCGGCAAGTATTTCTGCCACGATGTGCGCGTGATCCGCATGCCGCGCCATGGCGCCAGCGTGCCGATCGGCATGGCGGTGTCCTGCTCGGCCGATCGTCAGATTCTGGGCAAGATCACCCGCGACGGCGTGTTCCTCGAACAGCTGGAAACCAATCCTGCGCAATATCTGCCCGAACATGAGGACAAGCTCTCGGCCGAAGTGGTCAAGGTCGATCTCAACCAGCCGATGGACGCGATCCGTAAGCAGCTGTCGCAGTATCCGGTGAAGACGCGGCTGTCGCTCACCGGCACGCTCATCGTGGCCCGTGATCTGGCCCATGCCAAGTTCGCCGAACGCATCGAGCGTGGCGAGGGGCTGCCGGACTATGTGAAGAACCACATGATCTATTACGCCGGTCCGGCCAAGACGCCGGAAGGCTATGCCTCGGGCTCGTTCGGCCCGACCACGGCCGGCCGCATGGATTCTTATGTGGGCGAGCTGATGAAAAACGGCGGCGGCTTCATCAGCCTGGCCAAGGGCAACCGTTCCAAGCAGGTGACCGATGCCTGCAAGGAATATGGCGGCTTCTATCTCGGCTCGATTGGCGGTCCTGCCGCCATCCTGGCCAAGAACTCGATCAAGCATATCGAGACGCTGGAATACCCGGAGCTCGGCATGGAGGCGGTATGGCGCATCCAGGTCGAGAATTTCCCCGCCTTCATCATCGTGGACGACAAGGGCAACGACTTTTTCGCCACGATCAAATAACGGCGAAAAGTGCAGGCATGAAAAAAAGGCCGCCGGTTTATCTGGCGGCCTTTTTTGTGCGGTCAGAGGCCCAGATAGGCTTGTCGCACGCGGTCGTCATGCAGCAGCTGTTCGCCGCTGCCTTCCATGACGATACGGCCGTTTTCCAGAACGTAGGCATGGTCTGCCAGCTTGAGTGACACGGCGACATTCTGCTCGACCAGGATCACCGTCATGCCGCGCTCGTGCAGCAGCTTGATGATGCGGAAAACCTCTTGCACCACGGCCGGAGCTAGACCCAGCGACGGCTCGTCGAACATGATCAGTTCCGGCTGGCCCATCAGGCAGCGGCCGATGGCCAGCATCTGCTGCTCGCCGCCCGACATGGTGCCGGCGAGCTGGTCGCGCCGTTCGGCCAGGCGCGGGAAGAGGGAAAAGACTTCGTCGAGTGTGGGTTTTTCCTTGCCGCGCGCGCGCGGCAGCAATGCGCCCATCTGCAGGTTCTCCAGCACGCTCAAGCTGGGGAAAATCTGACGACCCTCGGCGACCTGGCCGATGCCGAGATTGCAGACCTTGTAGCTCGGCATCCCGCCGATCTCGGCGTCGTTGTAGCGGATCGTGCCGGCACGCGGCCGTTCGATGCCTGCAATGGTACGAATCAAGGTCGACTTGCCGGCGCCATTGGCGCCGATGATGGCGACAATGCTGCCCTGGGGCACGGTGAGCGAGACGCCATCCAGCGCCTGTGCGTCGCCGTAAAAGACGTCGAGTTTGTTGAGGCTCAGGCTCATGCCACGGCCTCCTCACCCAGATAGCATTCCAGCACGGCCGGGTCGCGCACCACCTGCTCCGGCTCGCCGCGGGCAATCACTTCGCCATGGTGCAGCACGACCACCTGCTGCGACAGCGCCATCACGGCGCGCATCACATGCTCGATCAGCAGGATGGTCATGCCGTGCTTTCTGTTCAGGTCGCGGAAAACGTTGACCATCTGGTCGGTCTCGGTCGGCCGGAGCCCGGCCATCACTTCATCCAGCAGCAGCAGTTTAGGGTCGGTGGCAAGGGCACGCGCCACTTCAAGGCGTTTGCGCTCGGGCAGGGTGAGCTGTGCGGCCGGCTGGTCGCGCTTGTCCAGCATGCCGAGCTGATCGAGCACGCCTTCCGACTTTTTGCGAGCAATGCTGGTACTGGTTTCGCGCAGCAGCGCGCCGACCATGACATTCTCCAGCGCGGTGAGGTCTTTGAAGGGCTTCACGATCTGGAAGGTGCGGCCGATGCCGGCGTGGCAGATCTGGTCCGGACGTAGTCCGGCGATGCTACCGCCGGCAAAGCTGATGCGGCCCTCGTCGGGTGCGAAGACGCCGGCGATCATGTTGAAGCAGGTGGTCTTGCCGGCGCCGTTCGGGCCGATCAGGCTGACAATGCCGCCTACGGGCACGGCCAGCGAGGCCTGATGCACGGCGCGCAGGCCGCGGAAGCTCTTCGTGATGCCGTCGACGCGAAGCAGGGGTTCGGTCATAGCCGCTCTCCCAGGCCGAGCTTCTTGCGCAGTGGCGGCCAGATGCCGTTGGGCAGCCACATGATCACGGCGGCGAGGCAGAGGCCATAGAAGACCAGCTTCACGCCGGGGACCTCATAGCCGAAATGCGCCATGACCTCGTTCAGGCCGTCCGCCAGCGCGGTCAGCACGAAGGCGCCGAGGATCGGGCCGAACAGCGAGCCGACGCCGCCGATGATCGGGCCAAGGATCAGCTCGATCGAGCGGTTCATGCTGAAAATCTGCTCGGGGAACAGGTTGTTGTAATAGAAGGCGAAGAACACGCCGCTGAGCGCAGTCATGCCCGAGGAGATCGCCACGGCGATCATCTTGTAACGGAAGATGTTGATGCCCAGCGTCTGGGCCGCTTCTGGCTCTTCGCGGATCGCCAGCCAATAATAACCGATCCGACCGGTGAGCAGCCAGCGGCAGAAGATGAAGGCCAGCGCCGTGATGGCGAGCAGGATATAATAGAACATCACCGGTGATCCGCGCAGGTTCAAGGGATCGTTGACGCTGTACTGCGCCACCGGCAGGAAGAAGCCGCCGGATCCGTTGACCCAGGTGAAATGGTCGAAGCCGACGCGGGTGAATTCGGAAAACGCGATGGTCAGCAGGGCGAAATAGACGCCACCGATGCCGAAGCGGAAGGCAAGGAAGCCGATGATTAGGCCGGCCGCCATGCTCACGATGATGGCGACCCAGACGCCGGCCCACGGTCCGATGCCGAAATGCACATAGAGGGCCGCGGCGGTATAGGCGGAAAGCCCGACATAGAGCGAGTGCCCGAGGCTGAGCTGTCCTGCAAAGCCCATCATCACGTTCCAGGCTTGGCCGGTATAGGCAAAATACAGTACCAGGATCAGGATCGAGAGGCCGTAGCTGCCGATGAAGAGTGGCGCGAGTGCCAGCACGGCCAGCAGCAGGCCAAGCAGGATGAGGGCGCGCCGCGGCACGCCGTTGGTCAGTCTTGCAATCATGCCCGATTTCTCATTAAACCCGGCGCCCCAGCAGGCCCTGAGGCCGGAACAGCAGCACCAGGATCAGGATAGCGATGCCGAACATGCTTTTGGCCGACGGCGCGAAGAACAGCCCGGCCATGGCTTCCGACAAGCCGATCAACAGTCCACCGAGTAGCGCGCCGGGCATGGAACCCAGGCCGCCGACGATGACGATGACGAAGGCCTGCAGCGTAAAAGCCGGTCCGATATTGGGTGTGGTGTCGATCAGCAGCGTCATCATGGCTCCGGCGGCGCCCACACAGGCCGAGCCGAGGCCGAAGGTCAGCGCATAGAGCCGCTTGACATTCAGGCCGACGACCAGCGCGCCCATGTGGTTGTCGGCGCAGGCGCGAATCGCCTTACCCGTGCGACTGAGCTTGAAGAAGGCGAAAAGCCCGGCGGTGATTGCCAGAGCCAGCACGGCGGTGATCACGCGAACCTTGTCGATCAGCAGCGGGCCGATCTCGATCGAATCAAGCGCGTAATCGACCAGCACATTGCGAGCATCCGGCCCGAAGATCATCAGCAGGCCGTTGACCATGATCAGGGCCACGGCGGCCAGCAGCATGAACTGGCTGTGTTCGGGCCGGTTGATGAAGGGGTTGATCAGGACCGCCTGCATCGCATAGCCAAGCGCGAAGAGGATGACCGCGATCGGCACCATCGCCACCAGCGGATCGATATTCCACGCGCCGAAAGCGATGATTGCCGCATAGGCGGCGATCGTCATCATTTCGCCATGGGCGAAGTTGACCACGCGCACCACACCGAAGATTACCGATAGGCCGAGTGCCATCAGGCCATAGACCAATCCGGTCAATATGCCCTGGATGGCTACATTGAAAACAAGCTCAGCAGGCATCGGTGCTCCGGCGGGTACGCGTGGTCAGGATCATGTTACCGCTTGGTCCAGCTGGGCATCGGCAGGGTCAGGTTGTCTTCGCCGATATCCAGTGGCAGCACCACTTTCGGGCGTTGTTCCAGATTCTGCAGTGTCACCGACTTGATGTTGACGTTCTGGCCCTTGGCGTCGAACTGCAGCGGGCCGCCCGCCATCACGTGGTCGGTGATGTTGGTCTTACGGATTGCATCGGCCAGCGCCGTGCCGTTCGTACTCTTGGCCGCGTTGAAGGCATTCACCGCGATCATGACGGCTTCAAACGAGAAGCCGACATTGAGCTCGAACAACTCGCCCTTGTAGCTCTTGGTGAACTCGTCGAGCAGCTTCTGGGTGATCGACGAGCGTGGATTGTACCAGGGCACGTTGGTCAGCAGGTAGTTTGAGAACTTGCCCAGCGTCTTGTAGAATTGGCCCTCGTAGAAGCCCGGAGCGCCGGGGCTCATCACGATCTGCGGCTCCCAGCGCTGTTTCACCATCTCGCGGATCATCAGGATGGCGTCGTTCAGGCGGGTGACCGGCATCAGCATGTCGGCACCGGTGGCCTTGGCCTTGGCGATTTCCACCGACAGGTCCTTGGCTTGCGGATCGTAGGAGATGGTTTCCACCACCTGGAACGGCAGGTTGAAGCGCGGCGCCATTGCCTTGATGGCACCGGCCATCGACTGGCCGAAGGTATCGTTCACATGCATGAACACGGCAGTCTTCGGCGTGATGCCGCTCTTCTCGAACACGCCCTTCATCAGGTTCAGGCCGTCACCCACCAGCATCGGCGCGGTGGGGAAGTTGCGGAAGACGAACTTGTAACCCTGCTCGGTGATCTGCGGGGCAGCAGCCACGTTGATGATGTAGGGCACGCCCTTCTGCTCGGCGACCTGGGCGATGGCGGCGGACTGGCCGCTGTCGAAGGCGCCGATCAGCACATTGGCGCCGTCATTGATCAGTTTCTCGGCGCGGCTGCGGGCCACGTCGACGTTGGATTCGGTATCGGCATTCATGATCTCGACATTGGCGTCGATGCCCATGCTCTTGAGCACGCGCGGCGCCAGGTCGATGCCGCGCTGGCAGGCGATGCCGAGCTGGGCCTGGAAGCCCGAACGCGGATGGATCGAACCGATCTTCAGAGTGCTGCTCTGCGCCCGACCGATATTGAAGGGTGCGGTGCTGGCGAGCAGGGCTGCGCCGGCGGCGGTGGCGGTGAACTGGCGGCGCGTGACTTTGACGCTCATGGTGATTCCTCCCGTTTTTAAGATTGATGAGGGCGTCGCCCACCCTGGGCGGCCCGCTTGGTACGCGATGCTACAGGATCGCTTTCGTTGTCGGAAAGCGTTGCGCCGGGCTTCTCTTTAGCGATCGGCGCCGGCGCGGCGACGAATTTGCGCAGGAGCTGCATCAGGGTGCGATGCTCGTCCGGCGATAATACGGCGTTGATCAAGGTGTCGTGCACCTTCACCCTGGCAATCAAATCCTGCACCCGGCGTTCGCCCGGAACGGTCAGGAACAGGCCATAGGCACGGCGGTCGTTGGGATCGGCGCGCCGCTCGACCAGGCCCAGACGCTCGAGGCGATCGACCATGGTCATGGCGCCGGAGCGGGCCACGCCGAGCGCCTCGCCCAGGCGGCTCTGCTGCAGGCCGGGGTTGCGCTCGACCAGCATCAGCGCTGAAAACAGCGCCGGGCTGATTCCGGTTTCGCCCAGCCGGCCATAGAAATCTTCCCAGACCCGCAGTTGGGCCAGCCGCAGCAGGTAACCGACATGATGGGGCAGGCTGCCGTAATCGATGCGGGGAGCGGGGGCCGTGCGGCGCTCGCTTTTCGCTCCAGTGCGCGCAGCGGATGTCGCCACGATGCAGTCCCTCCCACGGTCATGTCCGGGCCGGCTGCGTGGCCGGCCCGTGTTTGCGCAGGATTGTAGCTATGCGTGACAGTAATGCAAGCAAACTAAATCGCCTGCCAGGTCGACAGGCGGGCAATTACAGCAAAGCCTGGAGCGTCACGCCAGAGTCATGGGCGGCAGCTAAGCTGCGGGGACTTGGCGCTCGTTGCGGCGTCCAGCCGGCTCGATGTCCCCGCCTCGGCCGGCTTTTTTTTGAGCGGATGTCAGGGCGTGGATTTGCGGCTGCGCCGGCGTTCGCCGCCGCTGCGGCGGCCGACTACTTCACGCCGCTCAGGCTCGATATCCAGCAGGCCGATCATGCGGCGATCGGCGCACCGGCGTTCGGCGAGGCGGCGCCGGTCAGGACCCAGATAGCCCGGGCTGCGGATGAAGGGGCGCGGCGACTTCAGCACGTGCATCAGCCGCAACACCAGCGCCCCCATTGCCAGTGGCTTGATCACTATCTCGTTCACGCCGGCATCGCGCGCCGCTGCCACCAGGGCAGCATCAGGCGACTGGGCCATCAGGATGATCGGCAGGTCATCGCTGTCGCGACGCAGGCGGCGCGTTAACGTCAGGCCGTCGCCGCTGTTGCTGCCGGGTAGCTTGTGGTCCAGCAACACCACGCTCGGTCGCTGCTCCACGATCTGGCGCATGGCCTCGGCCGAGGTGCCGGCGAGAAGGATGGACGGAAAGCCCATGCCTAACAGGACATCGCGCAGTGTGCGGCGCAGGGCGCGGTCACCTTCCGCGACCAGGATGGTCGCGTGACGAAAGGCGTTCGGATCGATGCGGCGCGGCTTGGCGAGAATCTCTGACATGGCCTGACTCAAATGGAATCGAGCCTGCAGTCTCGCCGCGCTGCGTTAATGAATGGTTTTAGTCGCGAAGCAGATCGTTGATGGAGGTCTTGGAGCGAGTCTGCGCATCGACGCGCTTGACGATCACGGCGCAATACAGCGACGGGCCCGGCTGGCCATTGGGCAGCGGTTTGCCGGGAATATTGCCCGAGACCACCACCGAATAGGCCGGCACACGGCCGACGAAGACTTCGCCTGTGGCGCGATCAATGATCTTGGTCGTCGCGCCGAGGTAGACGCCCATGGACAGGACGGCGCCTTCTTCGACGATCACGCCTTCCACGACTTCCGACCGAGCGCCAATGAAGCAGTTGTCCTCAATGATGACCGGATTGCCCTGCAGCGGTTCCAGCACACCGCCGATGCCGACGCCGCCCGACAGATGCACATTCTTGCCGATCTGTGCGCAGGAGCCGACGGTGGCCCAGGTGTCGACCATGGTGCCGCTGTCGACGTAGGCGCCGAGGTTCACAAAGCTCGGCATCAGGATCACGCCCGGCGCGATATACGCGGCCCGGCGGGCGACGGCGCCCGGCACGGCGCGGAAGCCGGCAGCGCGGAAACGCTGCTCGTTCCAGCCGGCAAACTTCGACGGCACCTTGTCGAACCAGTTGGCGCCACCCGGGGCGTCCGAGATCAGCATGTTGTCGGTGAGGCGGAAGCTCAGCAGCACCGCCTTCTTGGCCCACTGGTGCACAGTCCACTTGCCGTCGATCTTTTCGGCCACGCGCAGCTTGCCGTCGTCCAGCGCATTCAGTGTGGCTTCCACCGCGTCGCGGACCTCGCCCTTGGTCTGGAAATTGACCTGGTCGCGGGTTTCCCAGGCGGCGTCGATGACGGGTTGAAGCTGCTTGGCGAGAACGGCGTCGGACATGGAAATTCCTCGAGAAATAGCGGTCTGGTGGGATCGCGAGACAATAGCCGCCAAGACCGGTGAGTCAACCCGCCGGTCAGTCCGGCAGGCCGGCCAGGAAGGCGGTCAGGTCGGGCGCGGTATGGTGGATATGGCTGCGATCATCCTCGGCCGGCTGCGACCAGGTTTCCGTGGTTGGGACCCAGACCGTGGTCATCCCAAGCGCGGCGGCAGGCATCAGGTTGCGGGCCATATCTTCCACCATCACCGCCCGGGCGGGGTCAACGTCGTGGCGCTGCAGCATCACGCGGTAAGGCGCAATGTCGGGCTTGGGCAGATAGTCGGAGGCGACGATATCGAAGGTCGCCTCGAAGCGATCACGGATGCCCAGTTTTGCCAGGATGCGGTCGGCATGGGCGACCGTGCCATTGGTGTAAACCAGTTTGCGGCCGGGCAGGCGATCCAGCGCCGCACCCAGATCAGGCATGGCGGCAATCACGCTGAGGTCGATGTCGTGCACGTAATCCAGAAAGGTGGCGGGTTCGATCTGGTGCTCGACCATCAGGCCGCGCAGGGTTGTGCCATGGGTATGGAAGAACTGCTTCTGTCGGCGGCGCGCTTCGTCGAGGTCGACCGAGAAGGTGCGGGCGATGAACTCACCCATGCGGCGCGACACCTGGTCGAACAGGTTGCAATGCGCCGGATAGAGCGTGTTGTCGAGATCGAAGACCCAGGTGGCGGCACCGCGCAATGACGAACCTGTGAGCGGCCGCCAAGTGAGTGGGGCGGCGACAGGGGTGGAATCGGGTTCTGCGGCAGGGGAGATCACGGTTTCGCACCATAGGCGGTTCCGGTTAAAATGGCGAGTATCCGGGTCGCCATCCGCATCGCGGCGGTCCGCAGGGAGGGAAGCCAGAGTGGGCGGAAACAGCGTAGCAATAGACGGCTCCGGGTTCGATCCCGAAAGCCTGGTGCCGCAGTTTCCCGGCCCTGCCGCCGTATTCGATCATGCCGGACGCGTGCAGCAGGCCAACGAATCCGCCGCGGCCCTGCTGGAGGCGCTGGGAGCCGGACAACTGCCCAATCTCGCCACCCTGATCGATACCTGCCTCAAGGATGGCAGGACGCGACAGGATCGCGCCGATGTTCCCGGCATGCGCGGCGGCACGGCGCTGCAGATGACACTGATCGCCCTGGGCGATGCGAAAGCGCGCCGCCTGCTGCTGCTGGGCCGCGACGCCACCCTGGAGCGCAACCTGATCCAGGCGCTGATGCAGTCGCGCCAGCTCTTCAAGGATCTGGTCACCTGCTCCACCGACTTTGCCTGGGAAACCAAGGATGACGGGAAGTTCGGTTTTGTCTCGCCGCGCGGCGCACTGGGCTACAGCGCCCGCGAACTGGAAGGGCGCAGTGCGCGTGAGTTCGTCGCCGAAGACACGCCGGGCACGCCGATGCCGTCGGCCTGGCCATTCGAGGCGCAGGATGCGCTGGATGCCGCCGAGGTCTTCCTGCAGCGCAAGGACGGCAGTGTCGGCTGCTTCGAGGTGGCCTGCCTGCCGGTACGCGATGCCAAGGGTGCCTGGACCGGCACACGCGGCGTCGCCCGCGATGTGACCGAGGCGCGGGAGCGGGTCGAGGCGCTGCGTCGCGCGCACAAACAGCTCGACAAGCTGGCCAGCACCGATGGTCTTACCGGCATGCTGAACCGTCGTGCCTTCCTGGCTGAGCTGGAGAAGCGGCTGAGCCGGCATCTGCATAATGGCAAGCGCGGCACGTTGATCTATTTCGATCTGGACAATTTCAAGAAGGTCAACGACGTGCGCGGTCATCAGGCCGGCGATGCAGTCCTGAAAGGCGTGGCCGATATCACCCGGCGACTGCTGCGCGGCGTCGATCTCGCGTCGCGCATCGGCGGCGACGAATTCCTGCTTTGGCTTGAAGAAGTAGATCGCGATCGCGCCGAGCCTATCACCACGCGCCTGCATGAAGCCGTGCGGGATCTGGACCGTGATTTCGGCGTCGAGGGTACGCCGCTGGGCTTTTCGATCGGTGCGGTCTTCTCGCGGCTGGATGGTCCGGAAACCACCGAGGCATTGATCGCGCGGGCCGACGAGGCCATGTATACCGCCAAGAAAGGCGGCAAGGGTCGCAGCCATATCGCGCTGCCACCGGATTTGGGGGCGTCATCGTGAGCGGCAAGGGGATTGAATACGACAAGGCCAAGGCGCTGGCCGCGTCGAGCGACAAGGCCCAGCGGCTGAAGCTGGCGCAACGCGCCGACACCCAGCCCGAGATCCTGTATTACCTCGCCAATGACGAAGTGGAGTCGGTGCGCCGCGCTATCGCCGAGAATGAGGCGACGCCGGCACAAGCCCATTTGTTACTCGCCAATGATTCATCAGTCGAAGTGCGCCAGCGTCTGGCCGAAAAGGTGACGCGCCTGTTGCCCGACATGCCGGCGGACGAAGCCGGCAAGGCGCGCGAACTGGCGATCCAGACGCTGGAACTTCTGGCAATGGATGAACTGGCGCGCATCCGCGCCGTGCTGTCGGAAGCACTGAAGTCCGCCACTGATGTCCCGCATCGCCTGATCCGGCAGCTGGCGCAGGATGTCGAGTTGATCGTCTCGGCCCCGGTGCTGCAATTCTCGCCGCTGTTGACCGACGATGACCTGCGCGAGATCGTCGCCTCCTCGGCGCAGTCGGGCGCATTGACTGCGATTGCTCGTCGCGTCGGTCTTTCCTCGGGTGTGTCGGATGTAATCGCTGCGACGCGCGATGTGTCTGCGGTGACGGCGCTGCTGGCCAACGATTCGGCCCAGATCCGAGAAGAGACGCTTGATCTCATTCTCGATGCCGCCCCCAGTGTTGAGGCTTGGCATGAGCCACTGGTGCAGCGGCCCAATCTGCCGGGTAAGGCGGCCAAGCGGATTGCCGGCTTTGTCGCGTCGTCATTGCTCAGCCTGCTGGCCAGTCGCAAGGATTTGCCGGCCGATGCGCTGGCGGCCGTGCGCGAGGTGATGGAAAAGCGCCTCGATGTGAAACTCGAGGAAGAGGCGGCGGAAGAAGATGAGGAGGCGGCGGAAGAGGAAAGCCAGTCCTCGATGTCGGATGCCGAAGCCCAGGTGAAGAAGCTGATCAAGGCCAAGCAACTCGACAATGACGCGGTACAGGATGCCATCGAGCGCAACGACCGCAACTTCGTGCTGCAATCGCTGGTGCAGAATGGCCGCATCCCGCTGTCGGTGATCCAGAAGGCTCTGGAGGCGCGCAACGGCCGCCTGATCACGGCACTAGTCTGGCGCGCCAAATTCTCCATGCGCACGGCGGTGATGATGCAGCGCGACATCGCCCGTGTGCCGCCACGCATGATGTTGAATGCCCGTAACGGCACGGATTATCCGTTGAGCCAGGGCGAGCTGGAAGAGCAGCTGAAGATTCTCGGCCTTTAAGCGGCGCTATCGTCGACGACGTGTAAGCCCTGCCGTCGGGTTTCCCGCAATTGCAGCAGTTGCGCCGCCGTACTGATGGCGATCTCCCCGGGATGCTTGCCGTTCACGCCATCGATGCCGATGGGGCAGGTGAGGCGGGCGATCTGCTGCTCGGTGAGGCCGAGTTCGCGGAAACGCTTGAGAAAGCGGGCGCGCTTGGTTTCCGAGCCGATCAGGCCCACATAGGCGAAGCGGTCTTCCTGCAGGGCCTTGGCTGCGATGCCCAGATCGAGTGCATGGCTGTGGCTCATGATCAGCAGCCAGGCATCGTCGGGGAGGACGGTGACGTCGCGTTCGGGCGCATTGGTGATCTCGATGCTGACGCCAGGTGGTACGTGATCAGGAAATTCGTCAGGGCGAGGGTCGAACCAGCGAATGCGGCAGGGCAGAGCCGAAAGTACCTGGACAATGGCTTTGCCGACATGACCGGCGCCGAACAGCGCCACTGTGAACAGATCTGGTCGCTGCGGCTCGAACAGCAGGGTCATTGAGCCGCCGCAGCACTGGCCAAGCGATGGCCCGAGCGGAAACTTGCGCAGGTCCGGGCCGCGCCTGGTAGCCAGCATCTGGCGTGCAATCTCGATCGCTCGGAATTCCAGCGTGCCCCCGCCGATGGTCCCGATGGTCTCGTCGGGCGTTACCACCATCTTGGTGCCGGCTTCGCGCGGCGCCGAGCCGTCGGTGGCGGCCACAGTGACTAGCACGACGGGGATGCCGCGCCGGTCCAGGTCGCCGAGTGCATTGAGCCAATTGGTCATTTCGCCGCCATGCTGTTGCTGCCCGACACAATTTGCCTGCGCGCGGCCGCGATCGCCAGCAGCACGCGTTCGGGCGTTGCCGGCGCATCCAGATGCAGGCTGGCTGTGCCAGCCGCTGCGATGGCGGCGTCCTTCAGGGCCAGCCAGGCTGAGATGCCGAGCATCAGCGGCGGCTCGCCCACGGCCTTGGAGCGAAACACCGTATCGGCCGGATTGGCGCGGCCCGACACCAGTTGCACGCGGAAATCTTCCGGCAGGTCGCGCGCGGTCGGAATCTTGTAGGTGCTGGGTGCATGCGTCCGCAGCCGGCCTTTGTCGTCCCACCATAGTTCTTCCATGGTGAGCCAGCCCAGACCCTGTAGATAGCCGCCCTCCACCTGGCCCCGATCGATGGCGGGATTGAGCGAGCTGCCGCAGTCATGCAGCAGATCGGCACGGGTGAAGCGGTATTCGCCCGTGAAGGTATCGAGCAGCACCTCGGTCACTGCGACGCCATAAGCGAAATAATAGAACGGCTGGCCGCGCCCGCTGGCGCGGTCGAAATGGATATCCGGTGTGGCGTAGAAGCCAGATGCCGAGAGTTGCACGCGGTTCATCCAGGCCTTGTGGGCCAGCTCGGCGAAGGCAATTGATTTCCCCCCACCCTTTGCTTGCCCGTCGGCAAAGACCACCTGCTCTGTCGGCACGCCCAGGATCGGTGCGGCGACGGCGGCCAAGCGGCCGCGAATCTCCAGCGCGGCGGCCTCGGCTGCCTTGCCGTTCAGGTCGGCGCCGGCCGAGGCGGCGGTGGCCGAGGTGTTCGGCACCTTGTCGGTGCGGGTGGCGGTAATGCGAATCTGGTCAAGCCCGATGCCGAAGGTCTCGGCGACCACCTGTGCCACCTTGATATAGAGGCCCTGGCCCATCTCGGTGCCGCCATGGTTCAACTGCACCGAGCCATCCTCATAGACCAGCACCAGAGCTCCGGCCTGGTTGAGGAAGGTCGTGGTGAAGGAAATGCCGAACTTCACCGGGGTCAGCGCCAGCCCCTTCTTGAGATGCGGAGTCTGCGCATTGAAGGCGTCGATCTGTTGCCGGCGCGTCTTGTAGTCGCTGCTGGCGAGCAGCTCGCCGATCAGGTCGGGCAGGATGTTATCCTTGATCGTCTGGAAATACGGCGTGACATTGTTGTTTGTCGTGCCGTAGAGGTTGGCTAGCCGTATCTCCAGCGGGTCGCGCTGCAGATGGCGTGCGATCTCGTCTATCACATACTCCGTCGTCGCCATGCCCTGCGGCCCGCCAAAGCCGCGGAAGGCCGTATTGGAAACCGTATTGGTCTTGCAGCACAGGCCAGTGATGGTGACATCGGGCAGCCAGTAGCTGGAATCGGCATGGAAGACGGCGCGATCCACGACGGCTCCGGTGAGATCAGCAGCCCAGCCGCCGCGGCCAGCCAGTGTCACGTCGTAGCCCAGAATGCGGCCATCCTCGTCAAAGCCGACGGCATAGCGGCTGAGGAAATCATGGCGTTTGCCGGTGATCGCCATATCCTCGTCGCGGTCGAGCCGCAGCTTTACCGGGTGGCCGGTCTTCGCCGCCAGCAACGCAGCGAGGCAGGCGAATTGCGCGGCCTGCGTCTCTTTGCCACCGAAGCCGCCGCCCATGCGCCGGCATTCCACGGTGACGCCGTGCAAGGGTATGTCGAGGACGCGCGCAACGAGTTTCTGCACTTCGGAGGGATGCTGCGTCGAGCAGCGCACCATCATGTCTCCGTCTTCGCGCGGTTCGGCCTGGCTGACCTGGCCTTCCAGATAGAAATGGTCCTGCCCGCCGATATACAATTCGCCCTGCAGGCGATGAGGCGCTCTGGCAATGGCGCCAGCAGCATCGCCGCGCTTCAGGCCCAGCGGCGGCAGCAGCAGCGCATTCTTTTCGATGGCCTCCGCGATGCCTAGGATCGCCGGCAGGTCCTCATAGGTTACGCGCACCAGCCTGGCGGCACGACGGGCAGTGGCCAGATCGACGGCGGCGATGGCGGCCACCGGTTGACCGTGGAATTCCACCACGCCATCTGCCAGCACCGGTTCTGGGCCGACGACCGGCGCGATATCGGCATTGCCGGGTACATCGGCCACAGTGATCACCGCGATCACGCCAGGCAGCGCGCACGCAGCCGTCAGGTCAACGGACAGGATTTTCGCATGCGTGCGCTCGCTCAGGTGCAAGGCGACATGCAGCAGGCCTTCGGGCTCGGGTAGGTCGTCGATATAGCGCGCGGTGCCGGCCACATGCTTGGCGGCACTGTCATGCTTCACTGGCTTGTGGATGACAGCGGTCATTGGGCAGCCTCGACACAGATCGTCTTGCCGCTGCTGATCTCGAGACAGAATTTGCGCAGCAGGTTCTGCGCCGCCAACAAGCGGTATTCCGCCGAGGCGCGCATGTCGCTCATCGGCTGGAAATCCTCGGCCAGCGCGGCAACCGCCGGTTCGATATCGGCCGGCGTGAAATGTCTGCCGGTCAGGGCCGCTTCAGCGCGGCCAGCGCGGGCCGGAGTGCCGGCCATACCGCCGAAGGCCAACCTTGCAGCCTTCACGATCTCGCCGTCCAGCGTCACATGGAAGGCCGCCAGTACGGCCGAGATATCCTGGTCGAAACGCTTGGACAGCTTGTAGACGGTGAAGCGACTGTCCCGTCCGGGCTTCTGCACTGTGACGCTTTCCACGAACTCTCCCGCCTTGAGCGCCGTCTTGCGATAGGCGAGGAAGAAGTCCTCCAGCGGCAAGTTGCGGCTGCCGGCTATCGAGCGCAGCTTCAGCGTGGCGCCGAGAGCGATGAGCGTTGGCATGCTGTCGCCGATCGGACTGCCATTGGCGATATTGCCGCCCATGGTGCCGGAATTACGGATCTGCACCGAACCCAATCGGCGAACCATGCGGGCGAAATCCGGATGCAGGCTCTCGATGGCGGAAAACGCATCGCTGTAGGTGACGCCGGCACCGATCTCGATGGCCGCACCGTGATCGGTGATGCGCTTCAGTTCGGCCACCTGGCCGATATGGATAATGCTGCGCGGCACGCGCTGCTGCTTGGTGACCCACAGTCCGACATCGGTGCCGCCGGCCAGGATCCAGCTTTCGCCCTCGGGCAGCATGGCCAGGGTCTGCGCCAGCTCATCGGCGCTACGCGGACTGAGGAAATCGCCCTGCGGCGTGGCATGGCGCAGCATGCGCTCGCGTTTGAGGCTGCCAAGCTGCGCGACCAATGCGGCTTCCTGCGGTGCGAAACGGTCGTTGCCGGCCTCGAACATACGCTGCCCGGCCTCAAGGATTGGACGATAGCCGGTGCAGCGGCAAAGATTGCCGGCCAAAGCATCCTTCAGGCTGGTGTCATCAGCCCTGTCGTGGGTCTTGTAATACCCGAACAGCGCCATGACGAAGCCGGGCGTGCAGAAGCCGCATTGCGAGCCATGGGTGTCGACCATGGCCTGCTGCACGGGGTGCAGATGATCACCGTCTGCCAGGTCATCGACGGTGAACAGCGCTTTGCCGTCGAGCTGATGCACAAACAGGATGCAGGCATTGACAGCGCGATGCTTGAGCTTGCCGTCTTCGGCGGCCTCGGCCACCACCACGGTGCAGGCACCGCAGTCGCCTTCGGCACAGCCTTCTTTCGATCCGGTGCGGCGCAGGCGGATGCGCAGATACTCCAGGACCGTCATGGTGTGGGGAATATCGGGTTCCACCGTCACCACCTGGCCGCGCGATACGAACCTCACGGGTTCGGACATGCTGCCTCCGGTCTATCAGCCGCCGCAACGGGCGGGGATCAGCTCATCAGGTCGCTGCCGCGGAAGGCCCAACCGGTCATGCGGCGCTCGAACCAGACTGCCACAGCATACATCAGCACGCCCATCACCGCGACCACGATCAGTCCGGCGAAGACCAGCGGCACGTTGTAGCTGGAGGAGGCCGACAGCATCAGGTAGCCGATGCCCTCGTTGGAGGCGACGGTTTCGGCGATCACCGACCCGACGAAGGCCAGCGTGATGGCGATTTTCAGCGACGCGAACAGGTAGGGCATGGCGCGTGGCAGGCCGACCTTGGTCAGGATTTCCGTCTTGGAGGCGCCCAGCGAACGCAGCACATCGCGCAGCTCCGGCTCGATGGTGGCGAGGCCAGTGGCTACGTTCACCACGATGGGGAAGAAGGAGATGACGAAGGCGGTGATGATCGCCGGCACGGTGCCAATGCCGAACCAGATCACCAGCACCGGCACCAGCGCCACCTTTGGGATCGAGTTGAAGCCGACCAGCACGGGGTAGAGCCCTACATAGACAAGGCGCGAGGCGCCGATAAAGACACCGAGCAGGCCGCCACCGATCACGCCGAGCACAAAGCCCGCCGTGGTGGTCATTAGGGTCTGCAACGAATGATGCGCGATCTGTGGGGCAAATTTCACCATCGCCTCAAAGACCACAGTGGGTCTGGGCAGGATGAAGGTCTCCACGCGGGTGATCACGCAGATGGCTTCCCAGATGACGAACAGGCCGATGGTCACCAGCCAGGGCATAGCCCGGATCAGATTTTTCTCATTCATCATGATTCGCGCACCGAATGGATATGCTCGCGCAGCTCATGCACGATCTCGCCGAAATGCGGCTCGAAGGTGGTGTCCAACGTGCGCGGACGCGGAATGTCGATCTCCTTGGACAGGATGATCTTGCCGGGCCGCTTGCTCATCACGAAAACACGGTCGGCCAGGTAGGTGGCTTCGCGCAGGTCATGGGTGATCAGGATGGCGGTGAAGCGCTTTTTCATCCAAAGCGTCTGCATCACGCCCCACAGCTCCTCGCGCGTGAAGGCGTCGAGTGCGCCGAAAGGCTCGTCCAGCATCAGCAGGCGCGGCTCATGGATGATCGAACGGCAGACATTAGCGCGCTGCTGCATACCGCCGGAGAGCTGCCAGGGGAACTTGTCGGCGAAGTCGCGCAGGCCGACGGTGCCGAGCAGGTCCATCGCCTTTTCGACATATATCTTCTTCTGCTTGCGCAGCAGGCGCTTGTGCGGCTCGACGATCTCGAGCGGCAGCATCACGTTGTCCAGCGTGGTGCGCCAGGGCAGCAGGGTGGAATTCTGGAAGGCCATGCCCACGCCCTGCACCGGACCGTTCACCGGCTTGCCGCCGATGGTGATGCTGCCATTGGTGCAGTTGAGCAGTCCGGTCACCAGCTTCATCAGGGTCGACTTACCACAGCCCGAGGGACCGACCACGGCGACGAACTCGCCTTCCTGGATGGCAATATTGAGGCCTTCGACGGCCAGCGTCTGCTCTTCGGCCTGCTGATAGACGAGGCTGACTTCGCTGATTTTGACGAAAGCGGGACCCTGCATCACGGCTGCTCCTGGCTGTTGCCAGTACTGTGGCCGTGTAAGACTGTCATCGCCTGCATCTGCGATTTGCCCCCTGTCGAAATCCTGTCGGATTTGCCCCCATCGCGCTGATGCGTGCATCGCGCCTAAAGGGATTGTAAACACTGTTGTCGCGCAATTGTAAACAGTTTTCCCCCGCCCGATTCTGCGGCAACCGGAGCGCTTGATGAGCGACAATACGGCAATCGCCGCGATACGGGACCGCCGTGCGTTTTCATGGCGCACCAGCCTGTATTTCGCGATCCTTTTCCTCGGCCCCGGCGTTTGGCTGCCGTTCTGGCCGGTCTGGCTCGAGTCGCGTGGGTTGAGTGCGCTGGAAATTTCGGCAGTGGTGTCGAGCGGCATCTGGGTGCGGCTGTTCGCGGGTCCGATGGCGGCGCATCTGGTCGACCGCAGCGGTGCGCGGCGGCAGGCGATCATCCTGCTGTCCTGGGCCTGCCTCGTGCTGTTTGCCTTCTTCTGGTGGGCCCATGGCTTCTGGGCGATCTTCCTGCTCGCCATCGCCTATGCGATCGCCTGGTCGCCGATCACGCCCTTCAGCGAGAATGTGGCGGTGCTGGCGGCGGGCCGCTACGGCCTGCAATACGGCCGCATCCGTCTCTGGGGTAGCCTCAGCTTCCTGGTTACCGCTTATGCTGCTGGCCTGTGGCTGAAGGGGCGCGACGGCGACTGGATCTACGGCCTGCTGCTGTTCGCCATGGCGTGTCTGGCGCTGGGCAGCCATCTGTTGCCCGACCTGCGCCTGCCGCTCGACCGGCCGAAACTTGCTGGCGCGCCGATGCGGCTGCTGCTGGGCAACCGCCTGTTCCTCGCCTTCCTTGGCGCCAATGCCTGCCTGCAGTCCAGTCATGCGATGCTGTACACCTTCGGCACGCTGCAATGGCGCAATGCAGGACTGAGCGATGCGCAGATCGGTTTCCTCTGGGCCGAGGGCGTGTTGGCTGAAGTGATCCTGTTCGCGGTCGGCCAGCGTGTCGTGCTGAAGATGGGCGGCGTCGGCCTGCTGCTGCTGGCCTGCCTGGGCGGCGCATTGCGCTGGAGCCTCACCGGCCTGACCGGCGACTTCACTTGGCTGGTGTTGCTCAATCTTCTGCATGCAGCGACCTTCGGCTGCGCCCACCTCGGTGCCATGCGGTTGCTGGCCGAGGGCATCGATCCGCAGGCCTCGGCCACGGCGCAGACGCTCTACACCGCCGCCAATGCCTCGGTGCTGGCCACCGTCACCCTGCTGATCGGTCCGCTGTTCCCGCAGGCCGACGGCCTTACCTACCTGGCGATGTTGCCGCTATCGCTGGCCGGCGGTTTCTGTGCCCTGCTGCTATGGCGTCGGCGCAACGATCTGCGTTTCACTGGTATCGGTGTGGTTTCGTAGCGGGCCCACCTTTGCCGGTTTGTTGCAGTTTTGCAGTCGTGATCGCTGTTTTGCGGCAGTTGCTTCTGGAATCCCGCCCTCTGGGGCTATTGAGGTGCCTTGTAGTTGTGCGCGACTGTATCAGTCATGCACAGCATGCTGCTTTCGCGGGTTAAAGCGGCGCGCAGCCTAAAATTTCCGCAATAAAGCGACGAACTGAAAGAACGCATGGCCGTGTGGCGAAGAATCATAACATGCGGCACGCGGTAAAATTGAATTACGGGAATGGGGGAACCTGATGCGCCTGGGCATCGCTGCAAAAATCATCATCGCGGTCGCCATTCCGGCGCTGGGCTTCATCGGCATGTCGGCCATATCAGTGTATGAGCGCTGGCGGGTTCTGCGCGAAGTGGAAGCGACCGAGCAGGCTTTCGCCTATGCCGTCGCCAGCAGCGGGTTGGTGCATGAGTTGCAAAAGGAACGGGGTGCCAGCGCCTTGTTCATCGGGGCGCGCGGCGCGCAGTTCGGCACCGAACTGAAAACCCAACGCGCCGATACCGACAAGGCTGCGGCCGGCTTCGCCGCGGCGCTGCAGCGTCTGAAGCAGACGGCCAGCCTGCAGGCGCTTGGCCTGCTGGGCGACAAGACCGTACAGGTGCTGGAAGCGCTGTCGTCGCGGCGCAGTCAGATCGATGCGCTTACCTTGCCGGGTCCGCAGTCCTTTGCCGGCTACACGCAGACGATCCGCACGGCGCTGGTCGGCATCCACGGACTGTCGGATGTGACGCGCCACCCTGATCTCACCGCCGCGCTGGGCGCTTATCTCGCCGTGCTCGAGGGCAAGGAAAAGGCCGGCCAGGAACGTGCCACCGGCGCCGGCGCTTTCGCCGCGAAGAAATTCGACCCCGATGTCTATCAGCGCTTCGTCGGCCTGGGCTTGACCCAGGAGGCCGATTTTGCCGATTTCTTCGAGCGGGCGAAGCCGGAGCAGATTGCCTATTACAAACAGATTCAGACGCATGCCTCTTTCGCCGAGGTGCAGCGCTTGCGCAAGATCGGCTACGACTTTATCGCCACCGCCAGTACCGGCGACATCGCCGGACCCTACTGGTTCCAGACCACCACGCAACGCATCGACCAGCTCAAGCTGCTGGAAGACCGGCTGGGCAACGATCTGCTGGCGCTCTGCGCGCAGATCCGCAGCGCCGAACGCGGTACGCTGAGCACCGAGGCGGTCATTGTGCTGGCGCTGCTGCTCGTCGCAGCCCTGCTGAGCGGTCTGATTATTCGCGGCATCACTGTGCCGCTGGCGGCTGTGGTCGGTGCCATGAGTCGCCTGGCCGGTGGCGACACCGGCGTGACCATTGCGGCGAAAGCGCGCAAGGATCAGATCGGCGATCTGGTCGAGGCCTATGAAACATTTCGCGCCAATGCCCAGGAAAAGCAGGCGCTGGAAGCCGGTGCGGCCGCCCAGCGCAGCGAAGCCGAGCGTGTACGCGGCATGCGTGATGTCCGCGAGCAGGCGGCGGCAGCGGAAATCGGTGCACTGGTCAATGGCATCCTGTCGGGTAATCTGTCGACCCGGCTGGAGGAGCAAGGCAAGGAGGGCTTCTTCCTGGAGGTGAGCCAGCGCCTCAACCGTCTGGCTGAAATGCTGCAGGATATTGTCGGCAATATGGCCGGCGTAATGGCGGCACTCGCCGATGGCGATCTGCGCAAAAGCGTGCAGGGCGATTACGCCGGTGTGTTCGGCGAGCTGAAGGACAACACCAACCGCATGGGGGAGCGGCTGCAGGATTTCGCCAGCCGGCTTGCGATCAGCGCCGATGCTGTCCATGCGGCGGCGTCCGAAATCTCGACCGGTAGCCAGGACCTGGCCGGCCGCACGGAAAGCCAGGCCGCATCGATTGAAGAGACTGCTGCTTCGATGCACGAAATTACCACCACCGTGCGCCAGAATGCCGATAATGCCCAGGCTGCCAATCAGCTCGCCACGGCGGCGCGCGACACCGCCGAAAAGGGCGGCAGCGTGGTGGCTGAGGCTGTGAAGGCGGTCAGTCAGATCGAGGGCAGTGCGCAGAAGATCAGCGACATTGTCGGCCTAATCGACGAGATCGCCTTCCAGACCAACCTGCTGGCGCTGAATGCTTCGGTGGAAGCTGCACGCGCCGGCGAGGCCGGCAAGGGCTTTGCCGTCGTGGCGCAGGAAGTGCGGGCGCTGGCCCAGCGCTCGGCCAATGCATCCAAGGACATCAAGGCGCTGATCTCTGAATCAAACGCTCAGGTGAAGACGGGTGCCGATCTGGTGAACCAGACCGGCACCTCGCTGGTCGATATCGTGGCCGCAGTGAAGAAGGTGACCGATATCGTGGCCGAGATCGCGGCCGCGTCGAAAGAGCAGGCCACCGGCCTTGATCAGGTCAACACTGCTGTTGGCAATATGGATGAAATGACCCAGCGCAACGGCGCCCTGGTCGAAGAGACCTCGGCTTCGGCCCAGGCGCTCGCCGGTCAGGCGCAGGAACTGGCGCGCCTCGTCGGTTTCTTCAAACGCGCCTGAAAATGCCGTCGGGCTGACGGGGGCGGGGCGGCGTGCGCTTGAGCCAGAGCACAATGCCGGTGACGAACAGCAGTGCCGGCAGCAGGCCGCTGATGAATATAATCAACCGCCCGATCTCGCCGAACAGATAACCGGTATGCAACGGATAGGGCAGTTGGTCGAATACCAGGTTGGCAGCCGGCAGGTCGCGCGCGCGCTGGATGTCCAGTACCTTGCCGCCGGCATCGAATAGCACATAACTGCGGCCGTTCTGGTGAATCTCGCCAGGCTGGCGCAGCCGGATGCGCGTGGCCGCACCGGGACGTGCCGGGGGCGAGATGAAGACGAGCCGGGCGCCGGGCATCAGGCGTAGCGCTTCCGCCGCCAGCTCGTCCAGCGGCACGATGGGCCCGGCATGAGTGGCCTGCTGCGGCCGTGCCTGCGGCTGGCCGCCCATCGCCTGCATGGCAGGGACCAGCGCCTCGCGGAAGCTGATGGCGCTGCCGCTGATCGCCAGCAGCAGCAGCGGTATGGCCGTGGCGGCGCCACCGACCTTGTGCAGGTCGAAGCTGCGGCGGAACCAGGACATGTTGTGCCAGCGCATGCTCAAGGCCTGTTTCCAGGCGTGCCACCGTCGCGGATGCAGCGGCCACCAGAGGATAATGCCGCTCACGGCGCTGATGGCGAAGATGAGGCCAAACCAGCCGACAACCTCGCGGCCCTTGCGGTCCAGAAGCAGCTTACTATGGAGATCGAACATGAGGGTGAAGAAGGGTGCCGGCTCGGTGCCGAGCACTGCCACACGATAGGGATCGACCAGCAGGGTTTCGCGCCCACCGCTAGGCAATGTGACGACGGCCAGAACCGGATGGCTGGCGGTCTCGGCATAGCGGAGCTGCGTCACGCGGCCCCCCGATTGCTGCTGCGCGATGGCAATGATCTGTGACGGCTGGGCCATGGGACCCTGCGGGTCCACATGCATCAGCGCGGGGTAAAGCAGGTCGACAATCTCGTCTTGGTAGACGAGAGCGCTGCCGGTCAGGCCGAGCAGCACGAAGATCAGGCCTGCACCCAGGCCGACCCAGAGATGAAGGCGGCGCCAGAATTGTCGAACAGTCACTGGCGCCGCCTTGTCTCGGGATGCCTATATCAGAACACGAACTTGGTCTGAATATAAGCGGTACGCGGCGCGCCGGCAAAGATGCCGCCGTTCGCCTCGATCGATGCCCGGGTGTAGTAGGGCTGATCAAAGATATTGGCCACGCCGAAGGCCACGGTCGGGCCATTGGCGAAGTCATAGGCCGCCTGGCCGTTCCAGAGCACATAGCCGGGGATGCGGCCGAACTTGCCATTGGCGCTGGCAGCTTCGGTGTTGGCGTCGTCGGCATACTGCTTGGACTGGCCATAGGCGTTCACATTGAAGGTCCATTCCTGAACGCGGTAGCGGGCGCCCAAGGTGGCGACATGCGGGGAATAGAGCTGCAGGTCGTTACCCTTGTTGGCGCCCTGCATGCGCTCTGCCTTGGTGAAGGCATAGGTGCCATAGACGCTCAGGCCCTTCATTGCGGCGTTCAGCGCGCCGAGATCATATTCGGCTGCCGTCTCGATGCCGCGATGGCGGGTCGCGCCCGTATTGATATTAACGCTGTTGACGCTCTCGATCTGGTCGTCGAAGTCGATCCAGAAGAGGCCGCCTTCCAGCGATAGCGGGCCAGCCTTGTAGCGCGTGCCGATCTCATACGTCCGGGCGCGCTCCGGGTTCAGGCTGCTGGCGCCGCCTGCCGGGGTCTCGCCCAGCGCCAGATGCGTCACTGGGTTGAACGAGGTCGAGTAGTTGGCATAGCCGAACAGCTGGTTGGTGATTTCCCAGCCAATGCTCAGCGACGGCAGTGGCTCGTTATACTGCTGGATGTCCTGATAGCCGGTCAGCATGTTGGTGCGGTCGACTTCCACCTTCTCGAAGCGGATGCCGGGCGTCACCGTGACGGAGCCGATCTTCATGGCGTCGTCGACATAGACGGCATGCGCCTCGGTTGAACCATCCGTGTAGCGGTTCGCGATTTCAGCGAAGGCGAACGGATTGGCACCAGCCGGGAAGCCAGGGGTGCCGTTGCGGCGGAAGCGTTTTTCGTCAGTCGACTCAGTCATGTAGCGGTAACCGACCGAGGCGGCATGCTTGACCATGCCGGTGTCGAGCAACGCCGTAAAGCGCGGTTCGAAGCCGTAGACGCTGTAATTGCGCGGTAACCGGTCGAGGAAGGTCAGCGAACTGTTGCTGCCGCCATTCACGGACGCCGCCGCTGCGGAGGCGATGGTTAGCTCGCGGAATGCCTGGGTGTGGAAGCCCGTGGTTTCCAGGCGATAGTCGCCATTGAACTCGTTCACGTATTTCACGACGTATTCGTCACGCTCGCCCTTGAAGCGTTCGTAGGAATGCGTCGACTGATAGTTGCTGGCGCTGTAAGCCGCCTGGGTCAGTGGGCCAGGCGTGCTGGCATCGGCATAGTAGTGACGCAGGCGCGTCTCGATCCGGCTATTCTCGGTCAGCGCGAAGCGACCCTTCAGCATGAAGTCATCGATGTCCTGCTTGGCGTTGTCGCGATAGTTGTCGCCATGGTTGCCCGAATAGAACAGGGCCATGCCGCTGCCGTTCTGCAGCGAGCCGCCAACCATCAGGTCGGCCTTGCCGACCTGGCGGCCGTTATTGCGGTCGGTCGCAGTGCTGTCGCCGCGCAGGCTGACTTCGCCGCCGTAAGCGGCGTTCGGGATGTCCTTGGTGACGAAATTGACCACGCCGCCCGAGGTGCCGGGCCCATAGCGGACGGAGCCGCCGCCCTTGACCACGTCGATGGCCTTCAGCATGCCGAGCGACACCGCGCCCAGCGAGGTTTCCGGCTGGCCGTATAGCGCATTGGCCAGCGGGATGCCGTCCATCAGGATGGTGGCGCCGGCGCTGAGCCGCGAGGTCATGCCGCGGATGCCGATATTGAGGGCGTAATCGCCGCCGCCGCTGCCGTTGGGCGGCGGAGTCTGCACGCCAGGGATCGCGCGGATCGCATCGGTCACCGTGGCGGCGCCGCTCTGCTCGAACTGGTCCTGACGCACCACGTTGCGGCCACCCGCATGGGTCCGCACGACCTCCTCGTTGGCGTCGCCGAGCCAGTCGCCGGCCACCTGCAGGGCCTGGAGCTGGACGGGCTGGTTATCCTGAGCGAAAGCCGGCAATGCCAGCAGGAGGCCAAGTGCAGTGGCCGTACCCCCAAAAACCTTATTCATTGTGAGACTCATTATTATTATCAGAAGTCTTTCTTTCCCCCGATTACAGCTGTGTGTCAAGACTGGCTTGCCCGTATCTGGCCGGGCTGAAAAAAGAAAAGCCCGCAATTCCTGCGGGCTTTTCAAAGCGTTATATGAGTGGGGTCACGCTGATTTGACGCCCTCGCCCGGCAGGGGCAGAGCCCGGAAGACCTGCCTGGTGCCTGACATGAGTGCATTGGCCACTGCCGGGGCTACCGGCGGCGTCCCGGGTTCGCCGACACCTGTCGGCTTTTCCTTCGACGGCACGATATGCACCTCGACCTGCGGCATCTCGTGGATTCGCAGCACCTCGTAGTCATGGAAGTTCGATTGCTCGACCTCGCCATTCTTCAGGCTGACGCCGGGCTTGATAGTGGCCGAGAGGCCATAGCCAATACCGCTTTCCATCTGCGCCCGGACGATGTCGGGGTTGATCGCGATGCCGCAGTCAACGGCGGCGACGATCTTTTCGACCTTCCAGGTGCCATCAGGCTTGAGCGACACCTCGGCCACTTCCGCCACATAGGACGAGAAGCTTTCATGCACGGCGATGCCGCGCATCCGGCCTTTAGGAAGGGGCTTGCCCCAGCCGGCCTTCTCGGCGGCGAGGTTCAGTACGCCGAGATGACGCGGATGCTTGGTCAGTAGCTTGCGGCGCAGCGCCAGCGGGTCCTGGCTCGTCGCCGCCGCGATCTCGTCGAGGAAGACCTCGGTGGCAAACGCGGTATGCGTGCTGCCCACCGACCGCCACCACAGTACCGGCACGCCCACCTTGGTGGTGTGTAGCTCTACGCTCATATTGGGGATGGCGTAGGGCAGATTGGCGGCGCCTTCGACCGAGGTGGCATCAATGCCGTCCTTGACCATGAAGGGTTCAAACGACGTGCCGGCGATGATCGACTGACCCACGATACGGTGCTGCCAGGCGGTGATGTTGCCCTTGTCGTCGAGGCCCGCCTTCAGCGTGTGGTGATACATCGGGCGGTATTTGCCGCCGCGGATATCGTCCTCACGCGTCCAGATCAGTCGCACCGGTGCCTTGCCATCGATCGCCTTGGCGATCTCCACGCCTTCGACGATATAGTCCGAGTTCGGCGTTGCGCGGCGGCCGAAACTGCCGCCGGCATACAGCGTGTTGATCTTCACCTGTTCGGGCTTGATCCCCAGCACCTTGGCGGCGTTCATCTGGTCGGGCGTCTGGAACTGATCGCCGGCCCAGATTTCACAGCCGTTTGCGTCGATCTTGACCACGCAGTCCAGCGGCTCCATCGGCGCGTGCACCAGATAGGGGAAGTCGTAGGTCGCCTCGATCACCTTCGCCGCCTTGGCAAAGGCTTCGTCGACATTACCGTCCTTGCGGGCCGGCAGGCCGGGCTTTTTGGCCAGCTCCTTGTATTCGGCCAGGATCTGGTCGGAGCCGCGCTTCTCGGCATTGGTATCGTCCCAGACCACTTCCAGCGCCTCGCGGCCCTGCTTGGCAGACCAGAAGTTCTTCGCCACCACGGCGACGCCGTTGGAAATCTGCACGACGTCCACCACGCCCGGTACGGCCTTGGCCTTGCTGGCGTCAAAGCTTTTCACCGTGGCGCCAAACAGCGGCGCACGCTGCAGCACCGTCGTCAGCATGCCAGGCAGCTTGACGTCAATGGTGTATTGCGCGGTGCCATTGCTCTTGGCTTTGGCGTCCAGGCGCGGCGTCTTCTTGCCGATCAGGCTGAACTTCGCCGGGTCCTTCAGCGGTACATCCGCCGGCGGTGTCACCAGCGCGGCCTTTTCGGCCAACTGGCCGAAGGTGGCCTTCTTGCCGCTGGCATGGCTCACCACGCCTTTCGATACGGTGATCTCCTTTGCCGGCACCTTCCACTGTTCGGCGGCGGCGGTCACTAGCATGGCGCGGGCGGTGGCGCCCGCCTTGCGCAGCTGGTCCCAGGAGTTGGCCATCGCGGTGCTGCCACCGGTGCCCTGCATGCCGAAGGCCAGGTTGGCATAGAGCTTGGCATCGGCCGGCGCACCCTCGGTGCGCATCTGGGTCCAGTCGGCATCCAGTTCCTCGGCCACGATGGTGGCAAGGCCCGTATAGGTGCCCTGGCCCATTTCCACATGCTTGGACAGTACGGTGACGGTGTTGTCCGGTGCGATGCGGATGAAGGCGTTGATCATCTGCGGCTGAGCGCCAGCTTTCGCCTGGGCCAGCGCATTGCGCGGCACCCAGTGGAAGCCGACGACGAGGCCGGCGCCAGCAGCGGCGGCGCCTTGCAGGAAACGGCGGCGCGAGGCCACGAGAGTCTCTTGGGGGAGTTTGATCTTGCTCTGGTCAGTCATGATCAGGCCCTCACGGTCTTGGCGGCATCATGGATGGCGGCGCGGATGCGCACATAGGTCGCGCAGCGGCAGATGTTGCCTTGCATGGCCTCGTCGATCTGTGCGTCGTTCGGCTTCGGCGTCTCGCTCAGCAGCGCCACGGCCGACATGATCTGGCCCGACTGGCAATAGCCGCATTGCGCGACCTCATGCTTGACCCAGGCGGTCTGCACGGCCTGGGCGATCTTGCCGTTGAGGCCTTCGATGGTGGTGACTTTCTGGCCTTCGATGGCTGAAAGCGGCGTGGAGCAGGCGCGCACCGGCTGGCCTTCCACATGCATGGTGCAGGCGCCGCATTGCGCCATGCCGCAGCCGAACTTGCTGCCGGTCAGGCCGATTTCGTCGCGGACGGCCCAGAGCAGCGGCATGTCGGGATCGACATCGAGGCTGACGGGACGTCCATTAAGGGTGAATGCAATAGCCATGGTGTTCCTCCACTGGAGCGGTGAGGAGAGAGGGGCGGACATCGGTCCGCGGTGATGAATTTTGAAAACGGGGCATTCGGGCGGCCCCCTGCTGGTCAGCGCAGTATAATGCAGCGGGTGTCGCTGGCCTCGTGATTTTTTGACTGAAGTTTGTGATCGCAGACAAGGATCATAACATGGATGGACGAAAAACCGGTGGTCACGGCCGTCGTCATGCGATTATCTGTCTGCATGACGCAATCATATAAAACCCCGGTTTCCATGAGCAATAAGGCACTTGAATCGACTGATAGGCACCTGGCGGAAACCATGCCCACCATGGCATCGCCGGCAGCAGCCTCTGCGGTTTGCGACGGCGCCTGCGTCGTTTCGCCGGAAGCCGAAACGCTGGTGCGCGATCTGCTGGTGCGCTTTGGCGACAAGTGGAGTATGCGGGCGATGGACGAACTCTATGAGCGTGGCGCCTTGCGCTTTTCGCGCCTGCGCGATCATCTGCCCGGCATCAGCCAGAAGATGCTGACGCAGACGCTGCGCCAGCTCGAGCGCGATGGCGTCGTCGCGCGTCGCGTCTATGCCGAAGTGCCGCCGCGCGTCGATTACGAACTGACGCCGGCTGGCATCGCGCTGGCCGAGGCGCTCTGTGGTGTCTGGGAATGGGCGATCAACAATGTCGCCCTGGTCGATGCGGCGCGCCTGGCCTTTGACGCCCAGGTAAAGCCGCCGCGGCAGGAGGGCTGAGGCGTCAGCCGGCCAGCGCGTAACTGCCGATAGCGTCGCTCATGTCGTTGGTGGCCTGCAGTGGATAGATCGCTACCAGGATGCGGTCGACGGTGATGCCGTCTTCGCTGAGCGGCAGCAGCAATTTGCCCATCGCCTTGTAGATGGCGCTGTTGGGCGAGTTGTCATGCAGGAAATGCACCGGCCTGCCGGTGGCGACGCAGGTCTGGTAGTGCGGCGTGGTGGCGGCGATGTTGTGGCAACTCTCGTCGATGTAGCGGCCGGTGATACTGTGGCCGCGATATTCGTCCAGTCGCGTGCCCGACAACACGACGCGGAACCGCAAGGTTTCGGCCTCGCGTTCAACCACAACAAGGCCGATATTGCCCAGCCAGGGTCGCAGATGCTCGGGTGCGAAGGCGGCGCGCGCGGGCGGGGCGCCGCGGCTGTCCCGCTGTGTGGTCCAGTATGCTGTGAGCGAGATCAGTTCTTCCGGGCAAGGTGACATAACGCGGCACTCCCTTCATGCGGCCTGGCTGCATAACGCGCAGAGGCAGGCCAATGGTGGGCGGAAAAGCTGTGGGCTGTTCGGAAAGCAGGTGAATGATTGTGTGGCTGCGTTATAGGTCGCGGCCGGCCGGATGGCTGTGCCGCCGGTCACAGAAGGCATGCATGCAAACAAAAACCCCGCCGCATTGCTGCGACGGGGTTTATTGCAACTGCAACAGTTTTGTCTGCGATCAGTCCTTGGCGCGTTCCATATAGGTGGCGCCTTCGCTGATATTGATCACGATGCGCACGCCCGATGACACATGCGGCGGTACCATCACGCGCTGGCCGTTCTCGACGATCGCCGGCTTGTAGGACGACGACGCGGTCTGGCCTTTCACGGTCGGTTCGGTCTCGGTGATTTCCATGATCACGGTCTGCGGCAGCGAGACCGACACCGGCTTGCCGTCATACAGTGCGATATCGACCTTCATGCCTTCCTGCAGCCACACCGCCTGTTCGCCCACCACTTCGGCCGGCACCCCGACCTGCTCGTAATTCTCGACATCCATGAAGGTGTACATGTCGCCTTCGGAGAACAGAAAGCTGAATTCGCGGGTGTCGATGAAGACGCGCTCAACCGATTCCGTGGTGCGGTAGCGTTCGGTGGTCTTGATGCCACTCGACAGGTCGCGCAGGTCGAGCTGCATCACCGGGGTGCCCTTGCCGGGCTGGATGTTCTGCGCGGTGATCACGGCCAGCAGCTTGCCGTTGATCTCGACCACGTTGCCCTTGCGGAGCTGGTTGGCATTTACCTTGGGCATGGAAGCGTATCTCCGAAAAACGAACAGCGGGTCCGGTGCAAGGACCCGCTTGCGAAAAAACCGCGCGGAAACTATCAGGTTGAGACTCCCTTCTCAACCCGAGTCGCCGCGAAAAGTCGCACTTCAGACAGCTTTGGAACAGCAGGCCCCGTGGACGAACAGGCCCCATCTTCCGCCCCGAACTGGTGGCATCCGGCCCTTTACGCCCGGCGGCGGCCCCATCTGCTGGTCCGGCAGGCGGTCCTGCGGGCGCTGCGGGAGGCCTTCACCGACCTGGATTTTGTCGAAGCCGAGACGCCGGTCCTGCAGGTCTCGCCTGGCCTGGAGCCGCATCTGAAGGCCTTCGAGACCCGGCTAGAGCACCCCGACGGCGGCACCCGAGTTCTCTATCTGCACACCTCGCCCGAATTTGCCATGAAGAAGCTGCTGGTGGCAGGGGAGACGCGGCTATTCCAGTTCGCACCGGTCTTCCGCAACGGCGAACGGGCCGCCACCCATCATCCGGCCTTCCTGATGCTGGAGTGGTATCGCGCCGGCGCCGACTACCACGCCATCATGCGGGACTGCGAAACGCTGCTGCGCCATGTCGCCGCCGTCACCGGCCGGTCGCGGCTGCAATGGAATTCCCATGTCGCGGATATCATGCTGCCTTGGCAGTATCTCACCGTAAGTCAGGCTTTCGAGCGCCATGCGAAACTGGACCTGGCGGCCTGCATCGGCGGCGATCCGCACCGGCCCGACCTCGCCCGTATGCGCGAGGCCTGCGCCCGCATCGGTATCCGCGTCGATTCGGGCGACAGCTGGGATGACCTTTATTTCCGCGTGGCGCTGGAGAGGGTTGAGCCCATGCTGGGTCTGGATGCGCCCTGCATCCTGCATGATTACCCGATCCATATGGCGGCGCTGAGCCGCCCCAAGAAGGACGCGTCGCATCTGGCGGAGCGCTTCGAGCTCTATGCCTGCGGCATGGAGCTGGCCAATGCCTTTTCCGAACTGACCGATGCGGCCGAGCAACGCCGCCGCTTCGAGGCTGACATGGCGCTGAAGAAGCGGCTCTACGGCTACGACTATCCGATCGACGAGGATTTCCTGGCCGCGCTTGCCCATGGCCTGCCCGATTGCGCCGGCATCGCGCTGGGCATCGACCGTCTCGTCATGCTGCTGACCGGCGCCGCCCGGATCGAGGAGGTCCTGTGGCTACCCGTCTCCGTGTAACCGTGCTCTGCCTCCTGCTGCTGGCCACCGCCTGTGCGCCGCGCTCCTCGACCCGGGCGCCGTTGCCGCAGCCGACCCAGCCGCCGGCCAGTGCGCAATGGATCGGCCGCGATGTGATCCAGGCTGCCTGCCTGAATGATCTGGTCGCCACCGGCGCGAAGTTCGAGCTGATCGCCCAGGCCGAGGCCGGCAAGGACGGCTGCACGCTCAACAACGGCGTGCGCCTCATCAGCACCACGGTCGAGCTGGTGCGCCCGGCCGAGATGACCTGCCCGATGGCGGTGCGGCTGGTGCAGTTTGAAAAGGAAGTGCTGATCCCCGAAGCCCAGCGCGTCTTCAATCAGCCCCTGAAGCAGATCAACCATGCCGGTGCCTTTACCTGCAAACGCATGACCGGCAACAGCGGCCGGATCAGCGAGCATGGTCACGGTCAGGCCATCGACATTTGGGGTTTCTTCCTGCGCGACGGCACTCGCATCTCGGTGGACCAGCATTTCCGGGCGCGCGGCAGGGAAGGGCAGTATCTGCGTGACGTCAATCGCGCCGCCTGCCGCTATTTCTCGGTGGTGCTCGGCCCCAATGCCGATGCGGCCCATGCCAAGAGCTTTCACTGGGATATCGGTCCGTTCAATCGCTGTGGCGCCTGATTACCTTCCTATTCAGGATTGCGTCGCGCCGCGCTAAATTCCCGGCATGACCATGCCGCCCCGTTCAGAGTCCGATGTCGCCGCGCGAAAGGCCTGGGACGCCTCGTCGCTGCGCTTCCTCTATCTCGACCTGAACAGCTTCTTCGCCAGCGTCGAGCAGCAGGACAATCCGGACCTGCGTAACCGTCCGATCATCGTGGTGCCGGTGATGAGCGATACCACTTCGGCCATCGCCGCCTCCATCGAGGCCAAGCAGTTCGGCATCAAGACCGGTACGCCGGTCTGGGAGGCGAAGCAGAAGTATCCCGGCATCGGCATCGTCAATGCGCGGCATGACCGTTATGTCGAGGTGCATCATCTGGTGGAGGAAGAGATCGACCGCCATATCCCGGTCTACAAGACCTGGTCGATCGATGAAGTCTCCTGCGAGCTGATGGGGCCGCAGCGCCTGAAGGCGAATGCTATCGCGCTGTCGCACCGGATCCGGGCAGGCCTGCGCGACAACGAGAAACTGGGCGAATGCATCCGCTGCTCCATCGGCATCGCGCCGAACCAGTTCTTGGCCAAGCTGGCCTCCGACATGCAGAAGCCCGACGGGCTGACCATCATCGAGAGCCACGAACTGCCCGGCCGCATCCTGCCGCTGGTCCTGCGCGACCTGCCCGGCATCGGCGCGAATATGGAGCAGCGCCTGCTCGATGCCGGCGTTGACAGTATCCAGCAGCTCTGGGACATGAAGCCCGACGAGGCGCGCCGCATCTGGGGCAGTAAGGAAGGCCCGGCTTTCGTGCAGCGCATGCGCGGCATCGGCGATTACGAGCAATCGAATGCCACGCGCACTATCAGCCACGAGCATGTGTTGCCGCCGCAGTTCCGCGATGCCGAATCCGCATATCTGATCCTGCGGCGCCTTGGCGTGAAGGGCGGCGCGCGGCTGCGGCGCTTGGGCTTTGTCGCCAGCAGCCTCGGCGCCAAAGTGCGGTTCGACGACGGTACGCGCTGGGTGGCTGATTTCCGCCTGACCCAGACGCAGGACAGCTTTGTCATCCTTGATGCCGTCGCGCGGCTGTGGGAGCAGATGCTGCGCGAGACGAAAAAACCGCGCGGGCGCTACATGAAGGTGGGGATGTGGCTCAGCGGGCTGGTGCCGCAGGATGAAGTGACGCTTGACCTGTTCGGTGGTGCCTCCGGGCTGGAGGAAGACGATGCCGAAGCCGCGGCCAAGCGCGCCAAGCTATGGAGCGCGATGGACAAGCTGAATCAGAAATACGACAAGAAGGACACTGTCCGTATCGGCCCCTTGCCCAAGCATCGTTCCGATTTCATGGGCGCCAAGATTGCCTTCAATCGCATTCCAAAAAAGGAAGAGTTCAAAGAGTGATGCGATTACTCTGTAATCGCTATTTTGTGCAGCCACCTGTGACCGTTTGTAAGGCGCGAAACTAACCCTGCGACGCCGTGTTTTCGATTCTCCACGCCACTCATGGAGGATGTCATGGCGCTGCTTGCTCCTGTTAAACGTATGTTGTCCGCGGTCGATTTCGGTGCGGTCGGTGACGGTATCGCCGATGACACCGCAGCTATCCAGGCTGTGTTGGATCGGATTTCCACCGATCCCGGCACCTTCGTCGATATCCCGCCCGGCACATACAAGATTACAGCCACGCTCAATATCGCCTTCGCCCGCGATTCCGCCGCACATGTCGGCATCATCGCCCATGGCGCGACGCTGCTCTCGGCCATCACCAACGGCACGCCGGTGCTGCAGGTGGTCAGCAACGCGGTGGTGCGTTTCTTCCTGATTGAGGGCTTGCAGATCAGGGGCAACGGTCAGGAAGGTCATGGCCTGATGCTGCGCGCCGACAACCAGGCAGTCTTCCTCTATAACATCTGCCTGCGCGACATTTTCATCGAAGGCTGCGGCGGCGATGGCTGCCAGATGATCGGCAACATCTTTGAATCGCAGATTGACAACAGCTTTTTCCGCCAGAACGAGAACGGCCTCAGCATGGGCAACTCGCCCAGCGGCGGCATTCTGTCGGCCATGCATCTCTATGGCTGCGTCTTCGGGCAGAACCGCCAGATCGGCTGCCAGCTGGTCAACGACGCCACTGATGCCGGATTCCACGGCTGCTATTTCCTCGAGAACGGCACTTGGGGCGCCAACTGTTCGAATGGCTTCACGCTGATGTCGAACTGCGGCTTCGAGAATAACTGGATGTCGGCGGGCAGCTTCGGTGCCGGCAATGCCGCCGTCGGTTTCCAGAATTTCGGCAATATGGTCGCCTGCAGTGCCACCTCGCGGCATTACCAGACCCACTTGGTGCGCGGCTATGTCACCAGCATTTTCTCGATGAACGGCTGCTTCCGCTCCGGGGTCGAGACCGCCGGCACCATGCATCTTTCCGTGCTGAGCGGCACGCCCGGGGCCAAGGCCAGTATCATCGGCTGCAACGGCGAACGGGACTATCGGGACGGCTTCCAGGTCCGGACGACCGAACTGGCCTGCATACCCTGACGGGAATGATTAACGCCGGCGGGGCCGCTTCCGCCCTGCCGGCGCCTTCCGGCCGGCATTCGGGCTTGACGGGCGCGGGCGCAGGCCGTATCACGCTTGCCACGCCCAAGGGTCGGGCGTCGTGGTGATTTGGAGCCGACCGGCTTGCGGACCACGTGAAACAAACCGCTAAAGAGGTCGGGCGGTTTCAAAAACCCCGGGCCTCATAATGGTGCCGGGGTTTTTTGTTGTCCGCGGGAGTGGCGGGCCAGGACGTGGGAAAGAGGCAAGACGATGAGCAAGAACGAGCGTGAGAAAAACTGGCGGCCGGCGACCCAGATGGTGCGCGGCGGCCTGATGCGCACCAGCTTTGGCGAGACCTCCGAACCGATCTTCATGACCTCGGGCTTCCGCTATGACAGCGCCGAGGCTGCCGAACGCCGCTTCAAGAACGAGGAGCCCGGCTTCGTCTACAGCCGCTTCGGCAACCCCACGGTCGAGATGTTCGAACAGCGCATGGCATTGCTGGAAGGCGCCGATGCCGCGCGCGCCACGGCCACCGGCATGGCGGCGGTGAATGCTGCGCTGATGTGCCAGCTCAAGACCGGCGACGAAGTAGTCTCGGCCAGGGCGGTCTTCGGCTCCTGCCGTTATATCGTCGAGGAGCTGCTGCCGCGCTTTGGCGTGAAGACCCATCTGGTCGACGGCACCGACCTCACAGCTTGGGAACGGGCCATCAATCCGAAGACCCGGGTGGTGTTCCTGGAGACGCCGGCCAATCCGACCCTGGAAGTGATCGACCTGCCGGCCGTGGCGGCGCTGGCCCACAAGCATGGCGCCCGCGTGGTGGTCGACAATGTCTTTGCCACTCCGGTGCTGCAGAAACCTCTACAGCTGGGTGCCGATATCGTCGTCTATTCAGCCACCAAGCATATCGATGGGCAGGGTCGCTGCCTGGGCGGTGTGATCCTGGGCGGCCAGGCGTTCGTGAATGACGAACTGACCCCCTATCTGCGCCATACCGGCCCGGCGCTGAGCCCGTTCAACGCCTGGGTCATGCTGAAAGGCCTTGAAACCCTGGAGCTCCGCATAGCCCGGCATGTCGATTCGGCCGCGCGGCTGGCGGATGCTCTGGCCGGCCACCCCGGCCTGGCCCCGGCGACCAATGTCCCGGCGCTGCTCTATCCGGGCCGGGCCGACCATCCTCAGGCCGGCCTGGTCAAACAGCAGATGAAGGCTGGCGGTAACATGCTGGCACTGCGGATCAGGGGCGGGAAGGCCGGCGCCTTCCGGTTCTTGAATGCTCTTAATTTGGTGGATATCTCGAATAATCTGGGTGACTCGAAAAGCCTGATCACCCATCCGGCGACCACGACGCACCAGAGGTTGAGCGCCGAGGAGCGAGGCCGGCTGGGCATCGGAGATGACCTGCTGCGCCTCTCGGTTGGCTTGGAAGACCCGCAGGACTTGATTGAGGACCTGACGGATGCCCTTGAAAAGGTGGGCTGATCTGTTGCCGGAATGCAACAGCGGTCGGGATTCGCAAGACTCTGAGGGCTAAGGCTTTTTCCGGTTGGCACGCCTGCTGCTATAGTCCGTTGGGGATGAGGCGTTACCGGAGATCGTCCTGATGACGGCCTCCAATCATTTTTTCTTGAGGAGACTCTCGATGAACATTCGTGTCGCTCTGCTGGCTGGTGCCGCGCTGGTTGCGTTGGCTTCCGCTCCGGCCATGGCGCAGCCCTATCTCGGCATTGGCGCTGGCGCGTCGATGATCGAAGACGCCGACGTCCGTGGTGCCGGTGCCACCAACAATATGGAATTCGACTATGGTCCGGCCGCGCTGATCAAGGGCGGCTACGATTTCGGTGGCGGCTGGCGCGCTGAAGGCGAGCTCGGCTGGCGCGGCTTTGAAGTCGACGGCGTGAACGGCGGTGCGGCCTCCGGCGGCGACCTCCGCATGTACACCCTGTTCCTGAACGGTCTGTACGACTTCATGCCGAACAACAGCTGGAGCCCCTACCTGGGCGCCGGTGTCGGTATGGCCCGCTTCTCGGCTGACAACCTCCGCGTCGGTACGACCGCCAGCGACGACCAGGAAAACACCTGGGCCGTGCAGGGCATCGCCGGTGCCTGGTTCGCTCTGGACCAGAATTGGCTGATCAGCGCCGACTATCGCTACCAGTACCATGGTGACGTGAACCTCGCGACCAGCGGTGCGCCGAACTACGACCTCGGCAACCAGGTCCACACCGTCATGCTGGGCCTGACCTACAAGTTCGGTGCTCCGGCCCCGAAGCCGATGCCGGTTGCCGCTCCGGCGCCTGCCCCGGCTCCGGCCGCTGCTGCTCCGGCTCCGGCGCCGCGCGCGCCTGAGACCTACATCGTGTTCTTCGCGTTCGATAAGTCGGACATCAGCCCGGTTGCGGCGCAGGTGCTTGATCGCGCCATCGCTGATTACCGCGCCACCGGTTCGACCAACGTGCGCATCGAAGGCAACGCTGACCGTTCGGGCGGCAACGCCTACAACCAGCGTCTGTCGCAGCGTCGCGCTGCTGCGGTCGCTTCCTACCTGAGCTCGAAGGGCATTGCCCAGAACGCCATCCAGACGGTTGCCAACGGCGAAGAGAAGCCGCGCGTCCCGACTGCCGACGGCGTCCGCAACGACGAGAACCGCAACGCGCAGATCTACCTGCGCAAGTAAGTCTCGGTTCACGCTTAACGGCGCGGCCGCCCCTCACGGGGCGGCCGTTGCTGTTTCAGGGCCGTTTCAAGGGTAATTGAACGCCCGCCCGGCTGGACATTCCGGCTTGCCCCCCTAATATTTTTACCAATGGCGTCGCCATGGCTGCGTCTCGCCGCCGGCGCGTCCGGGATGCCCGAACTCATGTATAATCAGACCACACATCATATCTCGGTTACCGTGCAGCCCATCTATCTGGACGAGCAGTCCTCGCCGGAAGAGAATTACTATGTGTGGGCCTACAACGTGAAAATCGAGAATAGCGGTCCGGAGACCGTCCAGCTGCGCAGCCGCTACTGGAAGATTACCGATGCCCAGGGGCGCGTGCAGGAAGTGCGCGGTCCGGGTGTCGTCGGAGAACAGCCCGTGTTGGCCCCGGGCGACAGCTTTGAATACACCAGCGGCACGCCGCTGCCGACCTCGTCGGGCTTCATGGTGGGTACCTACCAGATGGTCAGTGATAGCGGAGAGCAGTTCGACGTTGCCATTCCCGCCTTTTCCCTCGACAGCCCACATGAGGCGCGTCGGGTCAACTGATCCACCGGAGTAGCCATCGTGAGCAGTGCGCCGAAGTCCCTGAACAAGGCCAATGATGATGCGCGGCCGAGCCGCGCCGAAGCCGAAGAGGCCGTGCGTACGCTGATCCGCTGGGCTGGCGATGATGCGACGCGCGAAGGCCTGCGCGGCACGCCCGATCGTGTCGTACGCTCCTATGAGGAGTTCTTCGCCGGCTATCGTGAGGACCCGAAGTCGCTGCTGGAGCGCACCTTCGAGGAGATCGAGGGCTATGACGAGATGGTGGTCCTGCGCGACATCCGCCTTGAAAGCCATTGCGAGCATCACATGGTGCCGATCATCGGCAAGGCCCATGTTGCCTACCTGCCGCAGAAGCGTGTCGTCGGCATCTCCAAGCTCGCCCGCGTTGTCGAGGTCTATGCCAAGCGGCTGCAGATCCAGGAAAAGCTGACCGCCCAGATCGCCAACACCTTCCACGAGGTGCTGCAGCCGCGCGGCGTGGCCGTGGTGATCGAGGCTGGCCACCAGTGCATGACCACCCGTGGCGTCCACAAGCACGGCGTCACCATGGTGACCAGCCACATGCTGGGCGCCTTCCGGGACGATTCCCGCACTCGGCAGGAATTCCTCTCCATGATCGGCAGCAGCGGCCGCAACCTCCGCGATGAGTAAGGGATGGTTCGTTGTGGTCCGGGTACGGTAATCGTTGACCCGGGCCCGATCCGCTCCTAAACCGGGTTTATGACCAACACACCGCCGGCCTCCCAGGCCTCGCTCGACTGGATTGCGCGTCTGATCGGCTTCGACACAACGAGCCGGCTGTCCAATCTGGACCTGATCGACTGCATCGCCGACTACTTGGCGCAGCACGGCGTCGCCTGCGACAAGATTTTCGACGAGAGCGGCAAGAAGGCCAATCTCTATGCCACCATCGGCCCGACCGATGTCGGCGGTATCGTGCTGTCGGGCCATACCGATGTCGTGCCGGTCGATGGCCAGGCCTGGTCCACCGATCCCTTCACCGTGGTCGAACGCGACGGCAAGCTGTTTGGCCGTGGCACGTCTGACATGAAATCCTTCATTGCGCTCTGTCTGGCGCTGCTGCCCGAGATGCTGGCCAAGCCGCTCAGTGTGCCGCTGCATTTCGCCTTCTCCTATGACGAGGAGGTCGGCTGCCTCGGCGTGCACGGCATTGTCGAGTTCATCAAGCGCGGCGGCCCCGCGCCCAGGCTCGCCATCATCGGCGAGCCGACCGACATGCAGGTGGTCAATGCGCATAAGAGCGTCTGCGCCTGCAACACCACGGTGCATGGCCTGGAGGCGCATTCCTCGGCCACCCATCAGGGCGTCAACGCCATACAGGTGGCGGCCGAGCTGATCGCCGAGCTGAACCGCATCCAGGTCGAATACCAGAAGCCCGAACATCAGGACACGCGCTTCCAGCCGCCTTACACCACCATCACGGTGGGCGAGATCCATGGGGGCACGGCGCGCAATATCCTGGCCAAGGATTGCAAGGTCGTCTGGGATATCCGCTCGGTGAAGCCCGAGCATGACGAGGCCATCCTGGATGCCGTGAAGCGCTACGGCACCGAAAAGCTCGAGCCGGCGATGAAACGCATTCATGCCGGCGCCAGGGTCGATACGCAGATGGTGGCCTATGTGCCGCCGTTCCTGCCGATGGGTGTCAATCCGGCCGAGACCGTGGCGCTGAAGCTGGCAGGCCAGAACCAGACCCATGCGGTGTCTTATGGCACCGAGGCCGGCATCTTCCAGGTCGGGGGCGTGCCGGCGGTGGTCTGCGGTCCGGGCAATATCCGCGAGGCGCACAAGCCCGACGAATATATCGAGCTCAGCCAGGTTGCCGAGGGCGAAGCCTTCCTGCGCCGCCTGATCGCCTTCTGTCGCGATCCGGGCAGCCGCTCATTCCTCGACCAGGCGGGCTAAGGCCTTCCTGTACGCCGCGGCAGAGGCTTCGCCGCGGATATGGCGGCCGCCCTCGACGACGCGGCGGCCGGCAACATAGACCTCCGCAATCGGCGAATGCACCTGGCTGGCGAAGATCCAAGCATCCAGGATGGCATCCCCTTCTTTGCCGGCCAAAACCGCCGCGGTTTTGTCCAGCAACACGAAATCGGCGCGTCGGCCCACGCTGATCATGCCCATCGGCTGGCCGACCGCCTGCGCGCCGCCGCTGGCGACGGCATCGAACAGGCGGCGTCCGGTCGAGCGATCCGCACCGCCGGCCAGCAGGTTGCGGCTGCGCGAGACCAGACGCTGACCATATTCCAGGATGCGCAGCTCTTCCGCCGCATGCACGCTGATATGGCTGTCCGAGCCGATGCCGATACGGCCCTGGGCGGCCAGATAGTCGACAGCGGGAAACAGGCCGTCGCCGAGATTGGCTTCCGTGGTCGGGCAAAGGCCGGCCACCGCTTTCGAGGCAGCCAGCCGCCGCGTTTCGTCCGGCGTCAGATGCGTGGCATGCACCAGGCACCAGCGCGCATCGACGATGCCCTGATCCAGCAACCATTCCACCGGGCGCTTGCCGCACCAGGCCAGGCAGTCATCCACCTCGGCGGTCTGTTCGGCGATATGGATATGGATCGGCGCACCGGCATCGATGCGGTTCAGTGCCGCGATGGCCTCATGCAGCATCTCGGGCGACACGGCGCGCAAGCTGTGCGGCGCGATGCCGAGGCGGCGGTCGGCGCGGTTTCGGAATACAGGTGCTAAAATATCCAGAAGCCGCGCATAAGCATCGCTGTCATGCAGGAAACGGCGCTGGCGCTCCTGCGTCTCCTTCATGCCGAAGCCACCATAGCGATACAGCACCGGCAGATGCGTATAGCCGATGCCGGTGCTGTCGGCGGCGGCCAGCACGCGGCGGCTCAGCTCGGCCGGATCGGCATAAGGCTGACCGCCGGGCTGATGGTGCAGGTAATGGAATTCCGCCACCGCCGTATAGCCAGCTTCCAGCATCTCGGCGTAGAGCTGCGTCGCGATGGCCTCAACATCCTCCGGCGCCAGCTTGGATGCGAAGCGGTACATCAGCTCGCGCCAGGTCCAGAAGCTGTCGTTACCCGGGCCGGCGCGCTCGGCCAGGCCCGCCATGGCGCGCTGAAAGGCATGGCTGTGCAGGTTGGCCAGCCCCGGCAGCACCGGGCCATCCAGAACCGAGGCGCCGTCAGGTGAGGCATTCGGCGTGACGGCCGCGATCATGCCGGCGGCATCGACGGTGACTAGCACATCCTTGTGCCAGCCATCGGAGAGCAGGGCCTGACGCAGCAGGAGGCGAGGCATGACGGGGTCTCCCAACTTGTATATATAAGTTGGCAGAAACCGCAGGATCACGAAAGGCATAGAGGCGAGGGATGCCCGAGTTCTGGGACAGCGTCTGGCGCGGTGCCGATCTGGCCACCATGGCCGGCGAGAGTGGGGCCGACAGCAGCGCAGATGGCTTCGGCACGATCGCCAAAGGCGCGCTTGCGCTGAAGGACGGTCGCATTGCCTGGATCGGCCCCGCCGCCGATCTGCCTCAGGATGGCATCGGGCCGCATACCGCTGTGCATGATGTGGGCGGCGGTTGGATCACGCCGGGGCTTATCGACTGCCACACGCATCTGGTCTATGGCGGCAACCGCGCTCATGAATTCGAACTGCGGCTGAACGGCGCGTCCTATGAAGAGATCGCGCACGCTGGTGGCGGCATCCGCTCCACCGTGACGGCGACGCGCAACGCCGATGAAGACGCCCTGTTGAAGCAGAGCCTGCCACGCTTGAAGGCGCTGCTGGCCGAAGGCGTGACGACGCTCGAGATCAAGTCGGGTTATGGCCTCGATCTCGAGAATGAGCTGAAGAGCCTGCGCGTGGCGCGTCGCATGGGTGAGACCCATCCGGTGCGCATCGCCACGACGCTGCTGGCTGCGCATGCGCTGCCACCGGAATATGCCGGCAATGCCGATGGCTATATCGACTTGGTCTGCGACCGGATCATTCCGGCCGCGAAACAGGCCGGCCTTGCCGATGCGGTCGATGCCTTCTGCGAAACCATCGGCTTCACGCCGGCGCAGACGCGGCGCGTGTTCGAGGCGGCGAAGGCCGCCGGCCTGCCGGTGAAGCTGCACGCCGAGCAGTTGAGCAACCAGAATGGCGCGGCGCTCGCCGCCGGCTTCCAGGCCTTGTCAGCCGATCATCTGGAGCATCTGGACGAGGCTGGCGTGCAGGCGATGGCGCAGGCTGGCACGGTCGCCGTGCTGCTGCCCGGCGCCTATTACATCCTGCGCGAGACGAAGCTGCCGCCGATCGATCTGCTGCGCCGCCATGGCGTCGGGATCGCCATCTCCACCGACTGCAACCCGGGCACCTCGCCGGTCACGTCCTTGCTGCTGATGCTCAGCATGGCCTGCACGCTCTTCCGCCTGACCCCGGCCGAGGCCTTTGCCGGGGTGACGCGGCAGGCGGCCCGGGCGCTCGGGCTGGGCGAGTCGGTCGGGACACTAGAGGCCGGGAAAATGGCCGATTTCGTAGTCTGGGATGTCGAACGGCCGGCGGCGCTGGCCTATCAGGTCGGCCTCAACCCGATTCGCCAGGTCGTCTTCGGCGGCCGTCCGGTGGGCGGGATCGGCCGTTAACCACGCAAAGGCGTGATTGCACGGAAACCTTTTCCCCCTATATCCTGTTTATGTCGTGATAACGCGGCAAGTCCGGACATGGTAGAATGCCGATGTCGGAAGGTGATGTATGAGCGACTGGTTCTATGTGATGGGTGGCGGCATCATCCTGCTTTGGCTGGGATCATGGCTGCTTTTGCATCTGGGCAACTTCGAGCAGCGCATCAGCCAGATTCGTATCACGCTTGAAACCCGCATGGGCGGCATCGAGAAGCAGTTCGCCGCCTACAACAAATTCTTCGCCGACAACGAGCGCGCCGCGCAGCTCACATATGGCGAGCTGGGCGACATCAAGAGCGAGATCGCCGAGGTGAAGGCCCAGCTCGACGAAGTGAAGCGCGCCATCAATGTTCTGGAAGTAGCAGTCAACGACCTCAAGCTGCGCAACAACACGCGCAACCTCCGCATCGTCTGATCTCTTTTAAAGATCTGGCCAGAGCTGCCGCAGGTCGGCGGTGATCTCGTCGACGATTGCCGACAGGATCTTCTCTCCCTTTTCCGCCGTCGCACCGGATGCATCGCCCGTGGTGCCACTGCGATTCAGCAGGCCACCCGGGCGTTCCTCCGGCGTGAAGCGCATCGGCAGGCGCAGGCTCAGCAGTTGCGGCTCGTCGCCTTCATAGGGTTCGTCGTCGTCTTCGTCAGTATCGGCCTGGCGCAGGCGGTCGAGCCGCACCAGCGCTGGCTGGATCGCCAGTAGCAGTGAGGTCTGCCGTTCATCCAGGTCATCGCTCGATCCAACCGTGGTGCCGAGCCGCGGCAGGTCGGCGGTGGCGATGCGGATGCCATGCTGATGCAGGATGGCCTGGGCCGCCAGTTTCAGCGGCGCTTCGGTCGAGATGGCGTTGTTCAGGATCAGGATGCGTTCGGCGCCGTGGCGCAGATAGCCTTCCGCGATCTCGGTCACCACGGCCTGGAAGGTATCAGCCTCGATATGCTGGCTGCCTGGGTAATCCATGAAGGCCGGGTGAAAGCCCTGGTTGATGGTGGGTGCGACCAGCACCGGAAGGCTGGCCAGCAGGCGTTCGGCCACGGCCTCGACGATCAGCCGGTCGGTGCCGAGCGGCAGATGCGGGCCATGGGCGCGGCTGGCGGCTCCGATGGGCAGGATGACCGGCAGGTCGTCGCCGAGCAGGTCGGCGGCTTCGGTCCAGGTCAGGTCGGCCAGGCGGTAGCCGGAGCGCGGGCGGGGAGAAGCGGTCACGATGGATTAACGCAGTCTCTCGGGGTTGGTTGCGGCAAGCTTAGCATGGGGCGCGGGGCAGGCCAGATGCTTGTTCCGGGGCTCTGTGGGGCCTATGACAGGGCCATATTTCCCCAAACCAACGAGCCTGCCGTGCCCCGCCCGCCCTCCGGCCGTCGCCCATCCTCTGATCGCCCGTCTTCCGGCCGCCCCTCCGCGGGCAAGCCGTCCCCCGGCCGCCCGTCATCGGCCAAGGCTGGTGGCAAGCCGCCGGGCAACAAGCCCGCACGTGGCAAACCCGATGCCGCGCGGGCAGGGGCGCCCAAGCCGGCTGGCAAGCCCGCCTTCAAGGCTCCTTCCAAGACTGGGGCCAGGCCGGGCCAGAAAGCCGACCGCCGGGCTGAACCCCGGGCTGAGTTCCGGGCCGACCGCCGCGCGGAGCGTCCGGTGGAGGAGCCGCGCACCGACGGCCACCGCACGGATCGCACGCGCAGGCCGCCCAAGCCCGATACCCGCCATCCCGACGACCGCCATCCGGGTAACCGCTTCGGCGGCAAGCCGGTCCGCGCATCCCGTGAGGACCGGGGCGAGCGCTCCCGTGATGATCGCCCTCGTAATGACCGGGCGGACCGGGAGGAGCGGTCGGCCTTCCGTCCCGATCGCCCCGAGCGCGACAGCCGCACCATGAAGGGCGGAAACGGCCTGAAGGATCGCCGCCCGAGCCATCTGCGCCCGATGGGCAGCCGCAAGGTTTCCGAAGGCGCGATTGCGCTGCTGGATGCCATCTCGTCGAGCCGCGAGCCAGCCGACCGCGTGCGCCACAAATGGATGCGCGACCATCATCGCGGCTTCGACGAGGCCGAACGCGATGCGTTGATCCAGTTGTCGGAAGAGGTGCTGCGCCTGCGCGGCCGCATCGATTGGTGGATCACGCAGGGCAAGACCGCGCTGCCGCCCGACAATCGCCTGCGGTTGGCAACCTATCGCATCCTGCAGATGGGTGCCAAGGCCGATGGCCTGCTGCAGATGTTCGTTGCAGATGACGCCATCGAGGCACTGTTGCGCCGGCTCGAAGGCCATACGCTGGACCATCCCGACATGCCGCTATCGGCGCGGCTCAGCGTGCCCGAGTGGATCCTGCCGCTGTTCAAGCAGCGCTTCGGTGCCGATATCGAGCTGGAACTTGCCGCCATGCTGCGACCGGCGCCGCTCGACCTGCGCGTCAATACGTTGAAGACCACGCGGCAGGCCGCCACGGCCGCATTGCAGTCCGAAGGCCTGTCCAGCCAGCATGCGCCCTATTCGCCGGTCGGCCTGCGGCTGTCGCCGCGTGCCTATGCCAACAACACGCAGGCCTATGCCGACGGCCTGGTCGAACCGCAGGACGAGGGTTCGCAGCTTGCCGCCCAGCTGGTCGATGCCAAGGGCGCAAAATTCGTGGTCGATTACTGCGCTGGCGCTGGCGGCAAGACATTGGTGCTGGCCGCCGCCATGGGGAATAACGGCCGCCTGGTCGCGATGGATGTGAATGTCGGGCGGCTCAATCAGGCCAAGCTGCGGCTGCGTCGCGCCGGCGTGCACAATGCCGAGACGCGCGAACTTGAAGGCAAATGGGTGAAGCGCCATGCCGGCAAGGCCGACCGCGTGCTGGTCGACGCGCCCTGCACCGGCACGGGCACCTGGCGGCGCAAGCCTGATGCCAAGTGGCGTCTGGAGCAGCGCGACCTGAACGAGCTGGTGCCGCGTCAGGCCGAAATCCTCGATCGCGCGGCAAAGCTGGTGCGCGATGGCGGCCGTCTGGTTTACGTCACCTGCTCGGTGCTCCGTCAGGAGAATGAAGAGCAGGTCGAGGCTTTCATGAAGCGCAATCCGGAATTCCGGATCGTGGCGGTCAACGAGGTCTGGGCGAAACTGCTGGGCAGCGCCTGCCCGGTGCCGGGGCCGTTCTTGAGCCTGTCACCCGGCCGCCATGGCACCGATGGCTTCTTCGCGGCGATCCTGCAGCGCGACGCCTGAGGCCGGGCCGGTCTCGAGCCAGCGCGCCAGGAATCCGTCGAGCCAGTTGCTGATGCCGGCGTCATACTTGGCGCAGTTGGCGCGGAGCTGATCGCGCGCCTGCGCGCCGGGCAGCACCAGTCGGTGGCCGGCGCCGCGCGCCCAGCGCTCCATCATCGCCTGCGTCACTTCCGGATGGAACTGCAGGCCGAAGACGGTCTTGCCGATGCGCATGGCTTGGTTGGGGAACCAGCCGGTCGAGGCCAATCTGACGGCGCCGCGCGGCAGATCGAAGCCCTCGCCATGCCACTGGAAGATCGGCAAGGGGTCGGGGATATAGGCGCGGCCGCGCGCAGTGGGCTTGACGGTATAATAGCCGATCTCGTGCCAGCCATCGGGATGCGGCGAGACCTTGGCGCCGCCGGCGCGTGCCAGCAGCTGCGCGCCGAGGCAGACGCCCAGATACGGCTTGCCACTGGCGACAGCCTTGGGAATGAAATCGATTTCGCGGCGGATGAAATCCAGATGATCGTCATTGGCCGACATCGGTCCGCCGAAGATCACACAGCCGGCATGCTCATCCATACTGGCCGGCAGGTCCTGTCCCAGGCAGGGCCGGCGGATGTCGAGATGGTAGCCGAGGCCGCGCAGCTTCTCGCCGATGCGGCCGGGGTCTGAGCTTTCCTGGTGCACGATGACCAGGATGGCGGGCTGACTCATACGCGAAGAGACTCCCGAAACAGGTGTCTCCACTATGCCCGGCCATCGGGGCACTGACCAGATGGTTCTGCGTGATCGGTATTACAGCGACCAGTAGTTACTGGGCGGTAATGCCGCCATCCAGCACGAATTCCGTGCCGGTGACGAATTTCGACTCATCCGACGACAGGTACAGGATGCAGTTGGCCACGTCGTCTGGCTCGCCCAGGCGGCCGAGCGGCACCTGCGCCTCCAGCTTGCGCCGGCGCTCGGCCGGATCGCCGCCGGCATGGATCATGCCCTGCACCATCGGCGTGTCGATGAAGGTGGGGTGCACCGAATTGCAGCGGATGTTGTAGCCGCGCTTGGCGCAATGCAGCGCCGTGGTTTTGGCAAGCATGCGCGCGCCGGCCTTGGAGGTGTTGTAGGCCGACATGTTGTGGCCGGCGATGATGCCTGAGACCGACGAGATGATGATGATCGAGCCCGGCGCATGGGCCTTCATGCGCGGCAGGCCGTGCTTGATGCCGAGGAAAGGGCCGTGCAGGTTCACGTTGTGGACGAAGTGCCATTCCTCGACGCTGATGTCTTCCACGCTTTTCATCACGCCGACGCCGGCGGAATGCACCATCACGTTCAGCTTGCCGAAAGCGGCGTCCACCACGTCGAGCGCGGCGATCCATTGCTGCTCGCTGGTGACATCCAGGCTGATGGCGATGGCGGCCTTGCCGATCTCGTCGGCGACGGCGCGCGCACCGTCCAGGTTGCGGTCGGCGACGGCGACTTTCGCGCCTTCCTTGGCCAGCATGATGGCGGTGGCTTTGCCGAGCCCCGAGGCTCCGCCAGTGATCAGCGCGACTTTATTGGCTACGCGGCCCATGATTTCCTCCTGCGTCTTTGCCGCAGGATAACCGGCTTTCCAGCCGGGCCGCAAACCTGCCCTAGGGGAAGTTTCCGTGGGTTAGTCGGCTTCCTCGATCTTGGCCGGCAGGCCGGCCTCGCCCAGGGCTTTCAGCAGATCGTTCAGATGGGCCCGGTCGCGGGCCTCGACCACGAATTCGATCTCGGTGGATTTCGCCGAGGCCAGCGTGAACAGGCGCTGATGCGCCACCTCCACGATGTTGACGCCGGCCGCCCCGATCACGCCCGACGCCTTGGCCAGGCGGCCCGGCGCATCATCGGTGGTGACGATCACGCGAGCCAGCCGGCCGTCGCGCACCAGGCCGCGCATCAGCACGCTGGCGAGCAGGCGAGTGTCGATATTGCCGCCGGTGATCACGATGCCGACATGGCGGTCCTTGAAGCGCTCGGGCTGGGTCATCAGCGCGGCCAGGCCGGCAGCACCCGCGCCCTCGGCGACGGTCTTCTCGATTTCCACCAGCGCCACGATGGCGCGCTCGATATCGGCTTCGCGCGCGATCAGCACGTCATCCACCAGCCGGCGCGCCACATCCATCGGCGCCAGGCCGATATCACGCACGCTGATGCCTTCGGCAATCGAGATGCCGCCCACATTGACCGGCAGATTGTGCATCTGCTGATACATCGCGGTGTAAAGTTCGCCCTCGACGCCGAAGATGCGCAGGTCGGGTTTCAGCGACTTGGCGGCGGTGGCGATGCCGGCGATCAGCCCGCCGCCGCCGACCGGCACCAGCAGGTCCTGAATGCTGGGCGCCTGGCTCAGCATCTCCAGCACCGCTGTGCCCTGGCCGGCGATAATGGCCGGGTCGTCATAGGGATGCACGAAGACCAGATTCTGTTCGGCCGCCAGCTTGTGCGCGATGGTGGCGGATTCAGCCAGCGTCTCGCCTTCCAGCACCACCTGGGCGCCAAAGGCGCGCACATGGCGGATCTTCACAAACGGCGTGATCTTCGGCATCACGATGGTGGCGGGAATGCCCAGCCGCCCGGCGTGATAGGCGACGCCCTGCGCATGGTTGCCTGCCGACATGGCGATGACGCCGCGCTTGCGCTCTGACTCGCTCAGCTGCAGCAGCTTGTTCAGCGCGCCGCGCTCCTTGAAGCTCGCCGTGAACTGGTGGTTCTCGAATTTCAGCCAGACCTGCGCACCGGTCAGGTCCGACAGGGTGCGCGAATGCAGGCAGGGGGTCTCGGCGACCGCGCCACGGATACGGTCGGCAGCGGCGCGCACGTCGCTCAGGGTAATGGTGGGGGCGAGACTGGTCATCGAACGGGTGTCCTGAAGGCTTTGATTATATGAGTATAATCGAGGCTGTCGTGGGGGTCACGGCGATTTGATGGGCCCCCGGGTGGTTCGCTTCCGCTTGGCGGATTGGTCCGGCCGGATTAGCCTGCTTGTCATGGAAACGACGCCTGTTCAGCCGCCGGTCTTCGAGATCATGCTGAAGCCGCATCGCTCGCTGGGGCCGCGCGGCTTCATTATCCTGATGATTGTCGTCGTGTTGGTGAACTTCGCCGCCGGCATGGCCTTCTGGCTGCTCGGCGCCTGGCCGGTGTTCTTCTTCTGCGGCGCCGATGTCGCGCTGCTCTGGCTCGCCTTCAAATACAGTTACCGTCAGGCCCGGGCGCGCGAATACATCCGGCTGGAACGCGAAGCACTGGTGGTGCGCCGCGTCGATCTGTATGGCCGAGAGAAGGTCTGGCGGTTGCAGCCCTACTGGCTACGGGTGGAGTGCGAGGAGGAGGATGACTCCGCGCGCCTGCGCATCTGGAGTCATGGCCGGGCGCTCACATTGGGCGCTTTCCTTAGCCCCGACGAGCGCCGCGTGCTGGCCGAGGCGCTACGCGAGGCGCTGTGGCGCTGGCGGCAGCCACCCGACGCCGGCATCCGCGATCTGGAAACGGTTTGAGTCAGCGCGGAAATTCATGCGGCGCTTGTTCGCGGCGCTCGTCAAGGCCGTAGTCACGCATGACTGTCGCAACGCGCAACCGATAATTGCTGAATATCCCGCCTCGACCTTTAGCTTGCGCGGTCCGGTGCTCCACCTGATTGCGCCAGCCCTTCACGGCAGCGTCATCACGCCAGAAGGACAGCGACAGAATTTTGTCCTGGTCGACGAGCGAGGTGAATCGCTCGACGCTGATGAAGCCGTCCATTTTTTCCAGTTCAGGCTTCAGCCCGGCCGCGATTTCCAGATAGGCCGCGCGGCCTGCGCCAGCAGCAGGCCAGACTTCGAAGATGACGGCAATCATAGTTCGGCTCCGATCATGTCCGCCAGGAAGTCCGCCGTTAGACGATACAGCTGGTGACGCGCCTTTTCGAGATGCATAAGGTGCGTGGCACGTGGGATTTCACGATCCAGCTTACGTGGCGCACTGGTTAAGTGGCGAAGCAGCCAGGCCGTATCAATGGCCGTGGTCAGGCTGTCCCAACTGCCGCGCACGATTAGTAGTGGTGAGTGGATCAGGCCCGGATCATAGGCAAGGTTACCCTGCCACGCGGCGAGGATATCGGCGGCTGGCCCGTTTGGTATCTTCACCGCCGGTGGCTGCCGTGTTCCGGCTTCCTTATCGCTGGCGAGATAGGCAGCAGCCCAAGCATCGAAGTCTTCGGATTCCAGTACCGGCGTTTCGCCGGCCGGCACATCTTCGATAAAGCGCTCGTACTGCGCCTGAACCGTAAGCAGACGCCAGGCACCGATGCTTTCCGGTGACGGCAGGTTCTGCATCTGCCGCTGCAGGATCGGCCCGAAGAACACCAGCTTCTCGACCAGGTCGGGGCATTGGGTGGCGAATAGTCCGGCGGCAATAGACCCCCAGGAATGTGCAATGATGTTGACCGGGCGGCCGCCATGGCGCGCCGAGATTTCGCGGGCCACGCGGGCAATCTGCGGTGCAGCCACGGTTGCGCGGCCGAGTGGCGGATGACCTGTCGCGACCTCGTCCATGCCGGGAAGGCGTGTTGAACCGCCGAAACCGGCGAAATCGAAGCTCCATGCATCAAAACCAGCACTACTAAGCGCTTCGAGCCACGAATAACCTCTGAAACGGAAGCCGACGGACAGGGCTGAAGGGAAGGTGGCGCCGTGCACATAGAGCACGGGTGCGCCACGGCCGCCGGCAGGCGGCAGATGCCGCAGAAGCAGGTCTGGTGCGCCATTCGAGCCCGATAGTATTTCGGTTTGGCCGCTGATGAGTGCGCTAAGGTCAGGGGTGTTGTGCAACATAAGCGAATCTCCTTCGCGCAGAAGGTAGATTTGCCCGCGTCAGGTTTCATCCCGTGATACTACGGTCAAGGCCGAAGCATCACGGGAACATCAACCGTTCAGGCCCAGCACATCGGCCATGCGGTAGAGTCCCGGCAGCTTGCCATGGGTCCAGACTGCGGCGCGCACCGCGCCGCGCGCGAAGATGCTGCGGTCGGTTGCCTTGTGGGTCAGTTCGATGCGCTCGTTGTCAGCGGCGAAGATCACGCTGTGCTCGCCCGCCACATTGCCGCCGCGCAGGGCGGCAAAGCCGATATCGCCCTTCTTGCGGGCGCCAGTGATGCCGTCGCGGCCGCGATCCGAAATCTTGTCCAGCGGCTTGCCGCGGCCCAGCGCCGCCATCTCGCCCAGCAGAATGGCAGTGCCGCTCGGCGCATCCACCTTCATGCGGTGATGCATCTCGACGATCTCGATATCCCAGTCTTCGCCAAGGGAGGCGGCCACCTGCCGAGTCAACCCGGCCAGCAGGTTGACGCCCAGGCTCATGTTGTAACCCTGCACCACGGCGCAGTGATGCGAGGCCTTTTCCAGCGCTGCGAAATGGTCTGCCTCCAGGCCGGTCGTGCCGACGATGTAGGCGGTGCGGCCCTGGGCCGCGAGCGCTGCATGCTGCGGCAGCAGGGCGGGCACGGTGAAATCCAGCACGGCATCGACATTGCCGAACATCACGGCCGGGTCGTCGATGATGGCCACGCCGGTCGCAGCCACGCCGGCCAGCAGGCCGGGATCCTTGCCGAGGAATTCCGAGCCGGGACGTTCGGTGCCGCCGCCGACGGCGGCGCCGGGCGTGTTGGCGATCTCGCGCACCAGCGCCTGGCCCATGCGGCCGGCGATGCCGACGATGCCGATGCGAACTGCGGACATGACTTTACCCCTGGACGGACGAAACAGTCCGGCAGTCTAGCAGGGCGGGCGGGGGAGAGAGAAGAGTGTGCGCGGACTACTCGGCCTTGCCGCCGAGCATCTCCTTGACCTTGTCGAAGAAGCCGGTGCTTTCCGGGCTGCTTTCCTCGCCGTCGAGCTGGGCGAATTCCTCCAGCAGCTCGCGCTGGCGCTTGGAGAGCTTGACCGGCGTCTCGACCATCACCTGGATGTAGAGATCGCCATTGCCGGCGCCGAAGCCCGACTGCTGCAGGGAGGGCATGCCCTTGCCGCGCAGGCGGAACTGCTTGCCGGTCTGGCTGCCCTCGGGGATGGTGATGCGCGCCTTGCCGCCGTCCAGCGTCGGCACTTCCACGCTGCCGCCCAGCGCCGCCGTGGTCATAGAAACCGGCACGCGGCAATGCAGATGCTGGCCTTCGCGGCGGAACAGCCGGTGCGGCTTCACGCTCAGGAAGACATAAAGGTCGCCCGCCGCGCCGCCGCGGATGCCGGCCTCGCCCTCGCCGGAAAGCCGGATGCGGTTGCCTTCATCGACGCCTGGCGGGATGTCGACGCTCAAGGTCTTTTCCTTGTGCACGCGACCGGCGCCGCCGCAGACCTTGCACGGCTTCTCGATCACGCGGCCGGCGCCGCCGCAGGTCGGGCAGGCGCGTTCGATGGTGAAGAAGCCCTGCTGCGCCCGCACTTTGCCGTGGCCCTTGCAGGTCGGACAGGCGATCGGCTGGGCACCGGCCTCGGCGCCCGAGCCGTCGCAGGCCTCGCAGGCAATCGAGGTCGGCACGCGGATCGTCGCCGCCTTGCCGCTGTAGCAGTCTTCAAGGCTGATCTCGAGATTGTAGCGCAGGTCGGAGCCGCGATTGGCGCTGCCACGCCCGCCGCGCGCACCGCCGCCGCCCATGAACTCGCCGAACAGGTCGTCGAAGATGTCGGAGAAGGAGGTGAAGTCAAAGCCGCCCGGCCCGCCGCGGCCGCCGCCCATGCCGCCCTCGAAGGCCGCATGGCCATACTGGTCATAGGCGGCGCGCTTCTGATCGTCCTTCAGGACTTCATAGGCTTCGCTCAGTTCCTTGAACTTGCGTTCGGCATCCTTGTCGCCCGGATTCTTGTCGGGATGATGCTGCATCGCCAGCTTGCGGAAAGCCTTTTTCAGGTCTTCCGCATTGGCGTTCTTGGCCACCCCTAGAATCTCGTAATAATCGCGTTTGGTCGCCATCACGTCAGTCCCGGGCGCCACGCCCCAAATTCAAAAACACTTGCCCCAAGCAAAACCGGGCGCCGCTTGGTTTCGCGGCGCCCGGGCTGGCCGGTTACCCGGCGCTTACTTCTTTTTCTTGTCGTCTTTCACTTCTTCGAAGTCGGCGTCGACAACATTGTCGTTCTTCTTCTCACCACCGCCGGAGGCTCCGCCGCCGGCTGCCTGGTCGCCGCCAGCCGCAGCGCCTTCAGCGCCGGCCGCCTCACCTTGAGTCTTGTAGAGCGCTTCGCCCAGCTTCATGGCGATCTGGCTCAGGCTCGTCGCCTTGGCCTTGATCGCGTCGCTGTCGTTGGACTCGATCGCCGCCTTCAGCTCGGTGATGCCGGCCTCGGCTTCCGCCTTCTCGGCCGCCGGAGCCTTGTCGCCCAGATCGGCGATGGTCTTCTCGGTGGCATGGATCAGGGCTTCGGCCTGGTTCTTCACCTCCACAGCCTCGCGCCGCTTCTTGTCCTCGGCGGCATTCTCCTCGGCGTCGCGAACCATCTTCTTGATGTCGTCTTCCGAGAGGCCGCCCGAGGCCTGGATGCGGATCTGCTGTTCCTTGCCGGTGCCCTTGTCCTTGGCCGAGACATGCACGATGCCGTTCGCGTCGATGTCGAAGGTGACCTCGATCTGCGGCACGCCGCGCGGCGCCGACGGGATGCCGACCAGGTCGAACTGGCCCAGCAGCTTGTTGTCGGCCGCCATCTCGCGCTCGCCCTGGAAGACGCGGATGGTCACCGCGCCCTGATTATCCTCGGCGGTCGAGAAGACCTGGCTCTTCTTGGTCGGGATCGTGGTGTTGCGTTCGATCAACTTGGTGAACACGCCACCCAGCGTCTCGATGCCCAGCGACAGCGGGGTCACGTCGAGCAGCAGCACGTCCTTGACATCGCCCTGCAACACGCCGGCCTGGATGGCGGCGCCGATGGCCACGACTTCATCGGGGTTGACGCCCTTGTGCGGCTCGCGGCCGAACAGCTGCTTCACCAATTCGATGACCTTGGGCATGCGGGTCATGCCGCCGACCAGAACCACCTCGTCGATGTCGCCGGCCGTCAGGTCGGCATCCTTCAGCGCCTTCTTGCACGGTTCCATCGTGCGCTGGATCAGGTCGTCGACCAGGGCTTCCAGCTTGGCGCGGGTCAGCTTCATTACCAGATGCTTCGGACCCGAGGCATCGGCGGTGATGAAGGGCAGGTTGATTTCGGTCTGCGTCGCCGACGACAGCTCGATCTTGGCCTTTTCACCGGCTTCCTTCAGGCGCTGCAGCGCCAGACGGTCGCTGCGCAGGTCGATGCCCTGCTCCTTTTTGAATTCGGTCGCCAGATAGTCGACGATGCGCAGATCGAAATCTTCGCCGCCGAGGAAGGTGTCGCCGTTGGTCGAGCGCACTTCGAACACGCCGTCGCCGATCTCGAGGATCGAGACGTCGAAGGTGCCGCCGCCAAGATCGTAGACGGCGATCTTCTTGCCGTCGCTGGTCTTGTCGAGGCCGTAAGCCAGCGCGGCCGCGGTCGGCTCGTTGATGATGCGCAGCACTTCAAGGCCCGCGATACGCCCGGCATCCTTGGTGGCCTGGCGCTGGGCGTCGTTGAAGTAGGCCGGCACGGTGATCACGGCCTGCGTCACGGGTTCGCCCAGGAAGCTCTCGGCGGTTTCCTTCATCTTCTGCAGGATGAAAGCCGAAACCTGGCTCGGGCTGTATTTCTTGTCCTGGACTTCGACCCAGGCGTCGCCGTTGTCGCCCTTGGCCACCTTGTAGGGGACCATCTCGGTGAAGCGGCGGGTCGCGTCATCGGTATAGGCGCGGCCGATCAGGCGCTTCACGGCGAACAGTGTGTTTTCCGGATTGGTGACGGCCTGGCGCTTGGCCGGCTGGCCGACGAGGCGTTCGCCATCCTTGCTGAAAGCGACCATCGACGGCGTGGTGCGCGCGCCTTCGGCGTTCTCGATCACCTTCGGGGTCTTGCCATCCATGATGGCGATGCAGGAATTCGTGGTACCCAGGTCGATGCCAATGACTTTGGCCATAATCTCACTCCTTTTTGCGGCGATCCGAGACGGCCTTCGGCAGGAAGCGCCGGGGCGGACCCCTTTTGGTTCAAGCGTTCGCGGGGTATGTAAGAGGAGGCCCCCCGTCCCGCAACGGGTGGGTCAAAAAAATGTCCAGAAAAGCGGGCCATACGGGCAAATCGCCCCATCCCCCAGCCCATCCCTGGTCCGTGGTTTGAGGAATCCGATGTCCGAGAGCGTCCCCCCGTCGGCCCCGACTCGCCCGGCCGGCCCCAGTCATTCCGCCTCAGTCCCCGCCGGCCTGCCCTGGTCGGGCATTGCCCTTGGTCTAGGTGGTTATTTTCTATGGGGAATTTCACCGATCTATTTCAAGGCCACCGGGGCGGCCGGAATCCCGACCCTGGAGCTGAACGCCCATCGCATCCTGTGGTCCTGCCTGCTCTGCCTCGGGCTGGTCCTGGCCTTCGGCAAGCGGCGCGAATGGTGGGCCGTCCTGAACAATCCCCGCCTGCGCCTGGTGCTGGCCGGCACGGCGGTCTTTCTGGTGATCAACTGGCTGACCTTTGTCTGGGCCATCGACCGCAACCAGGTCATGGCCTGCAGCCTGGGCTATTACATCAACCCGCTGTTCGCCGTGCTGCTGGGCCGCCTGGTGCTCAAGGAGCGCGTCAGCCCCGTGCAATGGGGCGCCTTCGGCCTGGCCGGCATCGGCGTGCTGGTGCTGCTGGCCGGCACCGCCGATGACGGCTTCTACCTTTCGCTGCTGATCGCGATCACCTGGGGCTTCTACGGCCTGCTGCGCAAGCGCCACCCCGTCGACAGCCTGATCGGCCTGACCATCGAGACCATGGTGCTGCTGCCCTTTGCGCTGGGCTACCTGCTGTGGCTGGGCGGTCAGGGCACAGGCGTTTTCGGCCAAGCCGATGGCTGGACCCATGTCCTGCTGCTGCTGGCCGGGCCGGTCACCGCCGCGCCGCTGGTGCTGTTCGCCGCCGGCTGGCGGCGGCTGCGAGTCGCGACCATGAGCCTGCTGCAGTATCTGTCGCCCAGCCTGCAGTTCCTGCTGGCGGTGCTGCTATGGGGCGAGGCCTTCACCGCCATCCATGCCGTGGCCTTTGGCTGCATCTGGGGCGCGCTGCTGATCTACAGCGCGCATTCCTGGCAGGCTGCCCGCAAACCGGCCGCCACGCTGCCTGAATAGTAGGCCCGGATCGAAAGCCGTAAAAAAGCATTGGACGCCCGGAAACAAAGGGCGTTTGCTTGGTCCCGGTTATTCAGCAACAGCGGGGATATTTCATGATCAACCGGCGTCACATGATGATGGGTCTGGGGGCGGGCGCTGTGTCGCTCGGCCTGTCGAACGGGGTTTTCGCGGCGGGCAAGATCAAGCCCGGCGCCGGCAGCGTGCTGATCGTGGTCGATGTGCAGAACTGCTTCGTGCCCGGCGGCAGCCTGGCCGTGAAGGAGGGTGATGTCATCGTCCCGCTGATCAACAGGATCGCCAAGGGCTTCGAGAATGTGGTGCTGACGCAGGACTGGCATACACCCGATCATGTGTCCTTTGCTTCCCAGCATAGCGGCAAGAAGCCGTTTGAAGCCGTGAAGCTGCCCTATGGCAATCAGGTGCTGTGGCCCGACCATTGCGTTCAGGGCACCGATGGCGCGTCTCTGGTCAAGGACCTCAGCATCCCGCATGCCCAGCTGGTGATCCGCAAGGGCTACCACAAGAATGTCGACAGCTACTCGGCCTTCATGGAGGCCGATGGCAAGACCTCGACCGGTCTGGGCGGCTACCTCAAGCAGCGCAACATCAAGCGCGTCTTCGTCGTCGGCCTGGCCACCGATTTCTGCGTTGCCTGGACGGCGATGGATGCGCGCAAGCAGGCCTTTGAGACCTTCGTGATCGAGGATGCCTGCCGTGGCATCGACGCGCAGGGCTCGCTGGCGAAATCCTGGGCCTCGATGAAGGCGGCCGGCGTCAAGCGCATCCAGTCGGGCGACCTCACCATCGCTTGAAGGCGCCGGAGTCGAGGCTGGACAGCCGGCGGCAGCGCGCCACATTGGTGTCATGCCGTCGCGCGAGTCTCTTGATGGGTTCCGTATTTTCCCTGGTCTGCTCGACCGGGAACGTCAGCGTGCGCTGGCGCAGACGGTGCTGACCCTGCTGGAAGCCGCGCCGCCCTATCACGCCACGATGCCGAAAACCGGCAAGCGCATGAGCGTGGCGATGAGCAATGCCGGGTCGCTGGGCTGGTATTCCGACCGCGACGGCGGCTATCGCTATGTCGCCGAACATCCCGAAACCGGCCTGGCCTGGCCGCCGATCCCGGAGTCCCTGCTGTCGGTCTGGTGGTCTGTGGCCGATTACGACCATCTGCCCGAATGCTGCCTGATCAACCGCTATGATTCAAAGGCCAAGATGGGTCTGCACCAGGATCGCGACGAGATCGATATGACCGCGCCGGTGGTGTCGGTTTCGCTGGGCGACGACGCGCTGTTCCGCATCGGCGGCACGGCGCGCAAGGATCCGACGCGCTCCTTCAAGCTGGCATCCGGCGACGTGCTGGTGCTGAGCGGCAAGGCGCGGCTGGCCTATCACGGCATCGACCGCGTGATGGAGGGCACCAGCCGGCTGATTCCCGGCGGCGGCCGTATCAACCTGACGCTGCGGCGGGTGACGCGCCCGTCAGCGCCGCGATGACCGACTGATTGCCGCCCAGGTTCTTTCCGGGCGGCGGCGGGAACCACGCGCGCATGGTGGTGCCTTCGCCCGGCACCGAGTGGATCTCGAAACGGCCGCCATGCATCTCCACCAGCGACTTCACCAGCGGCACGCCCAGGCCGGTGCCTTCATACTGGCGCGTCAGATCGTTCTCCACCTGGCCGAAGGGTGCCAGCACGATCGGGATATGCTCGGGCGCGATGCCGATGCCGGTATCTGTGACCCAGGTGGTGAAGCCGCCCTCGTCATCGGGCGTGGCGCCCACCTCGATGCGGCCACCGGGCGGTGTGAACTTCACGGCATTGGAGACCAGGTTGAGCAGGATCTGCCGCAGGGCCTGGCGGTCGACGAAGCCTTCGAACAGTCGCGCATCCACCATCATGGTGATGAAGACGCCACGTCCTTCGGCGCGTTCGCGGAAGGTGCGGATGCAGGCTTCCATGATCTCGGCCGGGTCGGTCATCTCGGGCTGGATGCGCCAACTGCCGCTCTCGATCTTCGACATGTCGAGGATGTTGTTGATCAGGCCCAGCAGATGCTGGCCGCTGGCCTGGATGTCGTTGACGTATTCGACATAGCGGTCGTTGCCCAGCGGCCCGAAGATTTCCTTCTGGATGATCTCGGCAAACCCGATGATGGCGTTCAGCGGGGTGCGCAGTTCGTGGCTCATGTTGGCCAGGAAGCGCGTCTTGCTTAAAGAGGCTTCCTCGGCTTGCTGGCGGGCGCGGTCGAGCGCGCGGTTGCGCCGTTCGCTGCGCGCCATGCCCAGCTGCAGCAGCGAGAGCGCCGTGCCGACGCCATAATAGCGGTCGCCGCGGGTGACGATGAAGCCACGCAAGAGCGCGCTCTGGTGCTCGTCGGCGATCAGGCTTTCCAGCTTGTCGACGCTGATGCTGGCATCGACGATGAGCGGTGTGCGGTCCATCAGATGGCCGACCGGCTTCTTGGCATAGAGCGCGCGGCCATAGTCGCGGGAGAGCTGCGTGATCAGGTCATAGCGGTTGATCAGGCCCACGGGTCGCGCGCCGTCCACCACTGCCAGCGCGCCGAGATCGGGATCGGCCTGGAACCGGCGGTCGACATCCTCGCAGCGCATGGTGGCGGGCACCGGCGGCAGCGGTACTGCCACCGTCCCGATCGTCTCGAGCGCCTCGGCTGTCATCATGTCCACCGGTGATCCCCCGTCGTTCGAGGGGACTATCGGTCAGACAGATTGCGCTTTTTTGACAAAGGCGGATGTTTGCGTTGATTCATCCGGGTGTGTGACGGGAGTTGCAATTCCCGTACACTTCAGCGTGTGGCTGACCCATCGATTCAGATCACTGTATTCAGACTTGGGTATTGATGGTCTGGCCGGCCTGGGCATCGGGCTGCGGCCCACCCTTGGACACGCCCACCATGGCGGCGCGCAGCAGGCGGCCCTGCTGCACATAGCCGGCCGCGATCACCTGCAGCACGGTGCCGGTGGCGACGGTCGGATCCTCGATCTCGAACATCGCCTGATGCAGGTTGGGATCGAAACGCTGGCCCTTGGGGTCGACGCGCACGATGCCGTGACGTTCGAACACCGACAGCAGCTCGCGCTCGGTCGCCTCGATGCCGGCCACCAGATTCTGCACCGGCTCGCTGGCCGCGTCTTCCTTGGGCACGTTCTCCAGGGCGCGACGCAGGTTGTCCGCCACGCTCAGCACGTCCTTGGCGAACTTGCCGGACGCGAACTTGACCGCGTCTTCCTTCTCGCGGTCGAGGCGCTTGCGCAGGTTCTCGGCTTCGGCGGCCTGACGCAGCAGGCGGTCCTTCAGCTCGGCCGCCTCGGCCTGCGCCCGGGAGAGGCTCTGGGCCAGGGCATCATCGGCGGGTGCGGCCTGCGGCTGGGGCTCGGTCTGCTGGGCAGCGGAGAAGGTGGGTTCGATGCGGTCGTTGTCGTTCTGGGTCATGATCTTCGGGTCTCTTTACAGGCCCCTGCATATACGGAGAGCCGGGCCGGTTTAAAAGGGGGGAGCGGAACATCCGCCATCAAAAATACGCGTTACGGTTACCCCAGCAGGCGGCCGACCACCTGGGCGGTGAAATCCACCATGGGAACGACGCGGGCATAATTCATGCGGGTCGGCCCGATCACGCCGATGGCGCCGACGATGCGCTGTTGCTGGTTCTGCAGCGGCGCCACGATCAGCGAACAGCCGGCGCGGCGGAAGAGGGTGTTTTCCGAACCGATGAAGATGCGCACGCCTTCGCCGCCCTGGGTCAGCTCGATCAGCCGCAGCATCTCTTCCGTGTTCTCAAGCTCTTCCATCAGATTGCGGATGCGTTCCAGGTCGGCGATCGCCGCCACGTCATCCAGCAGGTTGGCGCTGCCGCGCACGATCAGCGTGCCGCGATCAGGTTCGCCGCCCCAGACCGCCATGCCGGCCTCCACCACGCGCGCCGACAGCTGGTTCAGCTCGGCGCGGCGCTGCTCCAGCTCGCGCAGGATCTCGGCGCGGCCGACCGCCACGGTACGGCCTTTCAGGCGCTGCGACATGAACTGCCCGGCCTCGGCCAGCGCTTCGGCGGTGAAGCCGGTCGGGATGTCCAGCATGCGGTTCTCGACCTGGCCGGATTCCGACACCATCACCACCAGCGCCTTGCCCGGGCCCAGCGGCACGAATTCGACATGGCGCAGCGGCACGTCCACCTTTGGCGCCACCACCATGCCGGCATGGCCCGACAGGCCCGACAGCACCGTGGTCGCCTCGGTCAGCACATCCTGGAAGCCGCGGCCCGAGGACATGCAGCGGCCCTCGATCGAGCTGCGCTCATCCTGGGTCAGGTCGCCCATCTGCAGCAGGCCATCGACGAACAGCCGCAGGCCGCTTTCGGTCGGCAGGCGGCCTGCCGATGTATGCGGGGCATAGAGCAGGCCGGCCTCTTCCAGATCGGCCATGGTGTTGCGGATGCTGGCCGGCGACAGCCGGTGTTCCAGTTTTTTCGACAGGAAACGCGAGCCGACCGGCTCGCCGGTCGTCATGTAGGTCTCGACCACAAGCCGCAGGATGTCGCGGCTGCGCTGGCTCATCTCCTGGATCATGACACCAGACTTAAGAAGGTGGGGAAGCCCCGTCAATGCCGCCGGGGCGCTGCAGGGGCGTCCGGCGGGGCCGAAGCGGCCCTGGCGGGCCTTTTCAGGCCAATCCGCGCTCGTCGGCCTGCTGGGCCAGCCGCAGGCGCCGGGCCTTGGCGGCCTCCTCCCGGCGCTTCACCAGCTCATAGGCGATGGCGCAGACCAGGGTTACCCCGATGATCACCACCGCCAGGGCGCTGATTGCCGGGGTGGTGCCCTGGCGCACGCGGCCGGCCAGCACGGTGGTCAGCGTCTTGTCGGCCAGGATGGAAAAGGTGGTGGTGTTGTAGTTCTCGAAGGAGGACAGGAAGGCCAGCGCCGACGCGGACAGGATCGCCGGCCGCAGGAAGGGCAGCAGGATATGCGCAAACACCTGCGGATGGCTGGCGCCCAGATCAAGCGCCGCTTCCTCCTGCGCGCGGTCAAAGCGCTGCAGCCGGGCCAGGAAGATCAGCATCGTATAAGCCGAGATGAAGCTCGCCTGCGCCACCACCGTCATCAGCGTGCCGTCATAGAGGAAGCGCGTGCCGGTGGCGCCGGTCATCTCGCGCCAGAAGATCACGGTGGAGATGCCGATGATCACGCCGGGCGTCAGCACCGGGGACACCACGATCAGGTAGTAGAACGAGCGCGCCCGGGCATAGACCTGGGTCATCATGATGGCACCGGCCAGGCCGACCGGCACCGAGACCAGAACCACCAGCAGGCCGATCCACAGCGAGTTGCGCAGGCCGTACATGATATCGGCATCGCTGAGCAGGCCGGAGAACCATTTCAGCGTGAAGCCCTCGAAAGGATAGATCTGCGGATAGGACGAGCTGTTGAAGGCGGTGACACCCATCACCGCCAGCGGACCGAACAGGTAGAGAAAGAACAGCCCGATATAGAGCCAGGTGGAAAAACGGATGATGCGGCTGCTGGTCATCGTGCGATCTCGCCCAGGCCTACCTTGAACACGCGCAGCACCAGCAGCACGAAGGCGATGCAGGCGAGCAGCAGGATGAAGGCATAGGCGGCACCCTGCTGCCAGTTGAAGGCCTGATAGAAGCGGTCGTAGACGATCGGCGTGAACCACAGCGTGCGCGGTCCGCCCAGCACCAGCGGCGCCGCCAGCGCCCCGGCATTCAGCATGAAGACCAGCGTGGCGCCCGACGCGATGCCCGGCTTGGCATGCGGCAGCACCACCGACCAGTGGATGTACCACCAGGGCGCGCCCAGATCGCGGGCGGCCTCGATCTGGTTCCTGTCCAGGCTCTCGATCGCGTTGTAGAGCGAGAACATCATCATCAGCAGATAGGCATAAGCGAGGCCGGCATAGAGTCCGACATCGAGGCCGAGGAAGTCCACCGGCTGGTCGATCAGGCCGAGCTTGAGCAGCGCTGTGTTGATGGCGCCCTGGCTGCCCAGCAGCACACGGAAGGCGAAGGCGCGCAGCACTTCGTTGACCCAGTAGGGCGTGATCAGCAACAGCATGAATAGCCGAACGCGCGCCTTCGCGCTCACCTGCGCCATGTAGAAGGCGAGCGGGTAGCACAGCGCGAAATTCAGCACCGTCACCGCGACGCTGGCGCCGATGGTGAGGAAGAAGGCCTTGATATGGGTGGTGTTCCAGCTGGCCGAGGAGGTGGTCGAGCCGTAGAGGAAGTAGTGGTAGTTCTCCAGCGTGTAGACGTCCTTCGGCCCGCCGATCTGCGGCGGCGGCAGCTTGGGTCGCAGCGACAGGTCGATCATGTAGAGCTGCGGCAGCACGATCATGATCACCGTCCACAGCCCGACGGCCAGCGTCAGATACAGCGAGACGGCAATGCCATTGCGGCGCCAGAAGGATGGCGGCGCCAGCGCGCCCAGCCGCCGCCGCTCCAGCATGGCCATGAAGACGAAGGCGGCCATCACCACCAGCGGCAGCGCCAGGATCAGGCTATGGCCGACCGAGCTGTGCATGGCGGCTATCCCTGCCCGAAACCCTCGCGCGGCAGCACCTGGGCCTCTGCCGGCGCATAGCCGATGGTGACGGCTGCGCCAATCGCCGGCAGCGTGGCGGCATCGGCGCGGCCCAGCGTCATCGCCACGCGGCTGCCGCCGGCGGCGGTGGCGATGGCGACATGGGTGAGATTGCCCTCGTAGGCCACTTCGGTGACGGTGCCGGCCAGCGGCTGGAGCTGCGCTGCGGCATCGGGGCGCAGGATTTCCGGCCGCACGAACAGCACGGCATCTGAGCCGTTGACCAGCCCGCGCATGTTGCGGCCGCCAAGCCGCCCCGCCGGCGTGTCCAGCATGGCGATGCCGTTCTCGCTGGACACGACCTTGCCGATGAAGGCGTTGTTCTCGCCGACGAAGCTGGCCACAAAGGCCGTGCGCGGGGTTTCGTAGACGCTGCGCCCGTCGCCCACCTGCTGGATCACGCCGCGATCCATCACGGCGATGCGGTCTGACATGGTCAGCGCCTCGCCTTGGTCATGGGTGATGTAGATGAAGGTGATGCCGACGCGACGCTGGATGGCGCGCAGCTCGTTGCGCATATGCTGGCGCAGCTTCAGGTCAAGTGCCGACAGCGGCTCGTCGAGCAGCAGCACCTGCGGCTCGACCGCCAGCGCGCGGGCAATCGCCACGCGCTGCTTCTGGCCGCCGGACAGTTCGTCGACGCGCTTGCCGCCCTGATCCGGCAGCGCGATCAGGTCGAGCAGCGCCTCCACCTTTTTCATGCGGGCGCGGCGCGGCAGGTTCCGCACCCGCAGGCCGTAGGCGATGTTGTCGGCGACGCTCATCATCGGGAACAGCGCCAGGTTCTGGAAGATCAGCGCGGTGGGGCGCTTGTTCGGGCCGATGCCCTGCATGTCGCGGCCGCCCAGCAGCACGCGGCCCTGGGTCGGCTCGATGAAGCCCGAGATGGTGCGCAGCAATGTGGTCTTGCCGCAGCCCGAGGGGCCGAGAAAGGAGAAGAATTCGCCGGGCGCGATCTCCAGCGTCGCGTCGTCGACGGCGGTGAAGTCGCCGAAACGGACGCTGACATGGTCCAGGGTTATGGCTGCGGTCATGCGAGACTGGAGAATGAGGGGAAAATGGCGCCGGCTTGCGGCCGGCGCCAGCGACCGGCGTCAGGCGGCCTTGAACTTCTCGGCATACTGCGTGCGCAGCTCGGCGAACCAGGATGGCTCCGGCGGGCGATGCCACAGCTTGGTGGTGGCGTCGTCGGGGAAGGCCTCGGTGAAGTTCTTCTTCGCCACATCCGAGAGCAGGGCGTCGGCGCCCTTGGCCACCGGATTGTAGCCCGAGCCGTCGGCCACCTTGGCCGAGACCTCGGGCGCATGCAGGTAATTGATCCACTCATAGGCCTGGGCGATGTTCTTGGCGCCGGTCGGCATGGCCCAGCCGTCGAGCCAGGCGATCGCGCCTTCTTGCGGCGCCATGTAGGACACCGGCTTGCCCTGCTTTTTCAGCGACAGCGCCGGGCCATCCCAGGTCTGGCCGATGACGACACCGTTTTCCATGAAGCCCGACTTGGTGTTGTCGGCCGAATCCCAGAACTGCTTGATCCACGGTTTCTTGCTGATGGCGAAGACCAGGATCTGGTCGTAGATCTTCTTCATGCTCGCCTCGTCCTTGAAGGCGTCCATCATGCGGTTGCTCGGCAGCTTGCCGGTGCGGTCCCACCACAGGCCGATGCTGAGCAGCAGCGAATGCGGCCGGCCCTGCACCTTGCCCTTGTATTCATCCTCCCACAGCGTGCCGTAGGAGAGCGTCTTGTAATCGAGCTTGGCCAGGTCGGTGCGCCAGCTGATCGCCTCGCTGCCCCAGCAATGCGGCACGTGATAGAGCTTGCCGTCCCAGGTCCACACGCTGGTCGAGCCGTCCAGCATCGCCGGCAGCAGGCCGTCCAGCTTCATCTTGTTGGTGTCGAAGGGCTGCAGCAGGCCGAGGTCCTTGAACTGCGGCGAGCGGTCGCGCGTCGGCTGGCAGAGGTCAAAGCCCATGCCGGCGGTGGCCTGCAGCTTGTTGATCTGTTCCTCGTTCTGCGAGAACGGCGTCTTGTTGATCTTGATGCCGGTCTTCTTCTCGAAATCGGGGATCACCGGATCGGGCAGTTCGTCATCCCAATGCAGCAGGTTGAGGCTGCCCGAGGATGACAGGGCGTCCTGCACGATCCAGGGCCCCATCGCGGCGATCCCGCCGGCTGCAACGGTGGATTTCAAAAGTGTGCGGCGGGTGAAACTGCGGACGGCGCGCACCGTCGCGGTCGCCGATGAAACAGGGGGACGCTTACTGGTCATGGCCGTGATCCTCCTCTGATATGCCGAGATGGATCAGCAGGATTCATGCCATGCCGGACTCGCGAACAGACCGGCAATAGCCGGTGACCCTGCTTCTCCCGGGAGCAGGACGGATACGGATTGCTCGGAATCGGGGCAGTCCGGTCAAGTCGGATTGAGCTGCCAGACCGCGAGGTTGAGATACATGGCGAAGCTGACCCAGCCGAGATAGGGCAGCAGCAGCAGGGCGGCCGGGCGGTCGAGCCGGTCGAAGGCGCGGATGGTGGCGGCGATCGCCAGCCACAGCAGGACGATCTCGGCCAGCGCGAGGTCGGGCCGCTGCAGCCCGAAGAACAGCCCCGACCAGGCGAGGTTCAGCAGCAGCTGCAGGCCGAACAGCGCCAGCGCGCCGCGTGCCCTGTCCCACCCTGCCGCGCGCCACACGCGCCAGGCGCTGATCGCCATCATGATGAACAGCAGGGTCCAGACGATGGGGAAGGCGATGTCGGGCGGATTGAGCGCCGATTTGGCAAGACCCGGATACCAGCTCTTCACCGGCCCGGCGGTGATCGCGCCGCCAAGGCCCGAGATCGCAAAGCAGGTGGCAAACGACAGCAGCAGCGCGAGCAGGCTGCGCGGCGAGAGCAGCGGGGGATGGTGATAGCGGGTCATGCTGGATAGATAGCGGGCGCAGACCGTCTGGCAAGACCCGTCATGGGTTCAGTCCTGCGGTCATCCCTGCGGGCGCGACGGTTGAACCCTGCAATCCCATGGCATCCAGCGCGCGGCGCACGTCGCCATTGGCTTTCTGCGCTTCGATGAAGGCGCTGACATAGGCCAGCGCTTTCGCGCGGCCTTTCGGCACGGCCGCTGCCGTCGGCGTTTCGAGGAAGCTTTCTTCCAGCACGCGCGTGCCAAGCCCGTCCTTTTGCAGTTGCGCCTGCAGGCCGAGCAGCGACTCCCGGCCCAGCGCGATGCCCTCGGCCCTGCCGTCTTTCAGCAACGCAACAGCCTCGGCCACGCCGCGCTGCGGACTGAATGTCGCCTGCTGGAGATGCAGCGCGGCCGCGCGCGCCGTCGCCGCGCCCTCGACGCCGGCAATGCGGATGCCGGGGCGGTCGACATCGGCCAGCCGCGTGATGCCGCTCTGCGTCGTCATCAGAAAGGTGCTCTGCTGCAGGTGATAGGCGGCGCCGAAATCGATGACGCGCGCACGCTGCGCCTCATACGGCATGAAAGTGACATCCCAGGCGTTGGCGGCGCCGGCGCTCACGATCTCGGCGGTGGCCGGATAGGCCACGAAGCGCAGCGGGCGGCCGATCTGCGCCGCCAACGCTTGGCCCAGATCGACGGTGACGCCTTTGTATTGCCCGTTCGGGTCCTGCACGGCGTAGAGCGCGGACGCCGCGGGCGAGACGGCGATGGCGACGCGCAAGGGTCCTGTCGGCGTCAGCTCGTCATACGGCTGCGCGCTGGCTGTACCGGCGAGCAGCGCAACAGTGACGGCGATGACGGCGCTGCGTAGCATCCTTATTGCGGTTTCATGCCGCCAGTTGCCATCATGTTAGGCGGGGCCACCTGCGAGCTGGTCAGCCCCATGGCGTCCAGTGACCTGCGCACATTGCCGTTGGCCTTTTCCTCTTCGACAAAGGCGCTGACATAGCCGAGCGACGCCGCCTTGCCCTTGGGCACGGCGACGGCGGTGGTGGAATTCAGGAAGCCGCCATCCAGAATGCGCGAGCCCGGAATCTTGTCGAGCAGCCCGGTCAGCGACTCCCGCGACAGCGCGATGGCTTCAGCATTGCCGGCATTCAGCATCGCCACGCCGGCATCGACGCCGGGGATGGTCACGATTTTCGCCTGCTTGATCGAGGCTGCCGCCGCGCGGCCGGTCGCCGTGCCGTCCACGCCGGCGATGCGCACCTCAGGGCGATCCACCTCGGCCATGGTCTTGATGCCGCTCTTGGCGGTGACGAGATAGGTGCTCTGCAGCAGGTGATAGGCGCTGCCGAAATCCACCGCTTTGCCGCGCGTGGCGTCATAGGGCATGAAGGTGACATCCCAGGCGTCACTATCGCCGGCCGCCGTGATCTCGCCCGATGCCAGATAGGGCACGAACTGCACCGGCCGGCCGATCTTTTTCGCCAGCGCATTCCCCAGATCGACGGTCACGCCCTTGAAGCTGCCGTCGGGAGTCTTGATCGCGTACAGCGCGGATGGGGCCGGCGAGATGGCAATGGCGACGCGCAGCGGGCCTTTCGGCGCCAGCTCGGCCAGGGGAGCAGTCTGGGGCGGCGCAGCCTGCGCACAGGCATCGGCGGTCCAGAACAGCGCAGCCATCAGGGCAGCTCGCATCAGCATCGCACGCATCGTTTCCTCCAGCCGGCTTGAGCGCCGTTTGGAGAAGTCTAGGCGAGGGTGCGCCGCACAGGCCAAGACAAATCGCCTGCGGCCGTGTCACGGCTGCGTGCGGCAAGGTTCGGTTTTTGGAAATTTGGAGCGGGCGAAGGGATTCGAACCCTCGACCCCAACCTTGGCAAGGTTGTGCTCTACCCCTGAGCTACGCCCGCTCGGCGTCCGGCAAAGCCGGTGTATATGTCCGGGAAAACCCGGCCGATCCCTAAAGACCGGTCAACCGGCGGGGTGCCGGTTGCAGGCGCGCACTATACCCAGCCAAAACCCCGATGCAAGCGTCTCGTTTAACAAAATAAAGCGCCGGGCCAAGGACTTCCGGCACGCTGGGCATGGCCGGCAAACCGCTGGCCGGACTGGGGTTATTCGCGTGGCGGAAGGGGGAAACCCCTTGCGCGCTGGGGGAGGCTCCTGTATCTGGTGCGCCTCGCGTGGGCTTCGCCCGCCGCGGCTTATGGGTCCCCATCGTCTAGAGGCCCAGGACGGCGCCCTCTCACGGCGCAAACCGGGGTTCGAATCCCCGTGGGGACGCCAACTTCTTCCAGGATAATCCGATGTGGATGCTGCGCTTAAAGCGCAGCCTCACTCCGCCGCGTCTTCTTCCACCGGCATGTCGACCGGCACGCCGGGTTCGCTCTTGGAGCAGCGGATGGTCAGCGCGGTTTTGACATGCGCGACATTGGTCAGCGCCGTCAGTTCCTTGGTCAGGAAGGTCTGGTAGGCGTCCCAGTCGCGGGCCACGATCTTCAGGATGAAATCATTCTCGCCGGCGAGCATGAAGCACTCGCGCACCTGGGCCCAGCCGGCCACCGTCTGCTCGAAGGCGACGAGGTCATGCTCGGCCTGGCTGTTCAGGCCCACCATCGCGAAAACCGTGACGCCGTAGCCCAGCAGCTGCGGGTTCAGGTCGGCATGGTAGCCCTTGATATACCCGGCCTCCTCCAGCGCGCGGACGCGGCGCAAACAGGGGGGTGCGGAGATGCCGACCCGCTGCGCCAGTTCGACGTTGGTCATGCGGCCGTCGGCCTGCAGGTCCGTCAGAATCTTGCGGTCAATCAGGTCAAGTTTGACGCGTTGCATGGAATTTTCTCGGTTTGGGAGGTTTGCGCAATAATATTATAAAAACGCGCAAGAATCCAAGGGTGAGCGTCGACATAAAATTATCCGGCTGCGGAATTTGACTTTAGTCCTATATAATGTACATTATATGTTCTTATTCAGGGCTTTAACCCGATCCAGGCGAAGCCGGACGAACCGAAACGAACCGAAACGAACCGAAACGAAGCAAAACGAACGCAAACGAAGCCAAACGAAGCGAAACGAACGCGCGGGACGGCAAACGAAGCCAAAGGAAGCAAAACGAACCGGAGTGGGCCGGCCTGACCTGGATCAAACCGGGCCACAAAGAGGTGGCCCAAGCCGATTCCAACCGCCGCCCTCAGGTGCTAAAGCTGCCCGTGAGGCCGGGGCGGGGGCGCCGGAGGACCAGTGCCAAATCAAAATTCAGTGACGGGGCCAGATGGCGCTCAAGATCGAGACCTTCACCAACAATGACGCCAAGGGCGGCTGGCGGCCGGGCAACAATTTCGGCGGCCACAGCCTGTTCAAGGCGCTGGGTCACCCGAAGACCGCCGCGCAGGCCCGTCAACTGGTCGCCGATCTCGCGCCGTTTGCCCGCCTCGCCGTCTACGACCCCGAGCCGCAGCCGGTGGCCGAGCATTTCGACACCTTCTTCCCGGTCCCGCGCGCCAATCTTGCCGGCGTTTTCGTGCAGCGCGTGGAAGACCTGGGCCAGACCCGGCTCGGCCAGGCCGTGCAGCCGATCCTCGCCATCGCCGCGCTCAAGCCCGATGCCGTGCTGATCACTGCTTTCGATGCCGAGATCCACAAGGCGCAGATCGCGCGCCTGCTGCCTCAGGGCTGCAAGGTCTTTACCCTGGACGCGATGCGGCTGCCAAAGGAATGGCTGTCCAATCCCGGCCGCTATCTCGATCCGCTGAACTTCGCCACCAACTTCGCCTTCCTGCGCGATGGTCTGGATGACGACGGCAGCGATGTGCTGCACACCCAAGTGGTGACCGGCAATTACTGGAGCGGCTACGGCGCCGCCGATCCGGCGCTGTGGCTCTGCCTGTTCGCGCCCGATGGCAGCGTGCTGGCGGAATGGACCGAGCCATTGTCCGGCGCGTTTCATTCGGTGGTGATCGACAGCCGCGCGGTGCGCCAGCGCTTCGGGCTGGATGACTTCGCCGGCTCGCTGTTCATCCATGCTATCCGCATCAAGGGCCATGATGTGGTGAAATACGCGCTCGACTGCATCTCGGACTCCGGGCGGCAGTTAAGCTGCAGCCACGACGCCAATGCCTGGCCGGCCGATTTCTATGCCGGCATCCCCTCGCCGAAGGATGGCGAGCGCTTGTTACTCTGGGTGCAGAACAGCCATCCGGTGGCGATCCCCGCCGGCGCGCTCGGCGTCAATATCGTCGGCTCGCAGGATACCGCCTGGCATGGCGACGCGGTGCCGCCGTTCGGTACCACCGCCGTCGATCTGGGCAAGCTGCTGCCCAATGCGACATTCCCCGACCAGATCGAGCTGCAGGCCGGACGCTACCTGATCCGTCCGCGCTACGAGATCGTGCAGAAGGGCAATGGCCAGACGGGATCGAAGCTGGCGGGCAGGCGCCGCATCGCGCATGCCAATGTCGAGCGCACCGATCTGAAGCCCGATCCGAACCTGCCCGGCCTCGAAGCGCTGCTAGGCAAGGGCTACATCATGCCGCTGCCGGTGTTGCCGCTGCAGGACTGGAAGACGGTCACGCTGCCCACGCCGATGGCGACCACGCAGCATGAACTGCCGCTGCGCGTCGTGCTCTATGATGCCGATGGCAGCGTGGCGGCCGAAAAGTATATGGGCCGGCTGGCGCGCCGCGAGTCCCATCCGGTCGATACCGATGCCTGGCTGAAAGAGGCCAGCGCCGCGCTGCGCTCCGGCTATGGCCATATCGAATATCTCTATGACTTCCGCGACGGCGGCGAGGCCGATGGCTGGCTGCATGCGCTGGGGCTTTATGAGCAGCGCAGCTCCGGCCATGCGGCCGAGACGATTTTCGGCGCGCATATCTACAACATGCCGATCACCTATCGCGACGAGCCGCAGAGCTACACCCATCGCCCGCCGGGCCTGACCACGCGGCTGTTCCTGCGCTTGGGCGAGGCGCGCTTCGATGCCATCTGCCATCTGGTCTATCCGGCCTCGCTGCCCAAGGCGGCCTATGGCCAGGAGACGTCGCAGACCACGCTGACGCTGTTCAACGGCAAGGCCGAGAAGATCGCCGAGCGCCCGCTCGCCATCCCCTATGGCGGCTCGCGCTTCTTCCGGGTCTCGGAAACCTTCACGGCCGCCGACCGCCAGGCGGCGGGGGTGGGCGCCTGGGTGCAGGTGCGCGACGCCAGTTGCCGGCTGTTCGGCTTCCATGGCCTGCAGAACGGCGCCGAAAGTTTCTGCATCGATCACATGTTCGGCTTTTAGGCCGGCAACCTCCGGCCGGCCGCCCTATATCGGTCTTCGCGAGTCGCGGGAAGCACGTCATATCCCGGTCATCCGGATGGGCGAAAAAGCCGCATTCCCAGCCACTTGCCGGGCTTCCCCTTGGCGCTGGCCCGCACGGCTGCCATAATCGGCAAACCGCCGTTTTAGCGCCTGAAAAACATCGAGTCTGGAGTCCGACTTCACATGGCCACGACCCATCGCACCAAGGTCCTTATTCTCGGCTCCGGCCCGGCCGGCCTGACGGCGGCGATCTACGCCGCGCGCGCCTCGCTGCAGCCGATCCTGGTGCACGGCCTGCAGCCGGGCGGCCAGCTCACCATCACCACCGATGTCGAGAATTACCCCGGCTTCGCCCAGACCATCCAGGGCCCCTGGCTGATGGAGCAGATGGAGGCGCAGGCCAAGCATGTCGGCACCACCATCCTCAACGACTACATCGTGTCGGTCGATCTCTCCAAGCGGCCCTTCGTCGCCAAGGGCGATGGCGGCGACACGTATATCGCCGAGACACTGATCATCGCCACCGGCGCCCAGGCCAAATGGCTGGGCCTGCCGAGCGAGCAGGCATTCCAGGGCTTCGGCGTGTCGGCCTGCGCCACCTGCGACGGCTTCTTCTATCGCGGCAAGAAGGTCGTCGTGGTCGGCGGCGGCAACACCGCCGTGGAAGAGGCGCTGTATCTGACCAACCACGCCACCGAGGTTGTGCTGGTGCATCGCCGCGACAGTCTGCGCGCGGAAAAGATCCTGCAGGAGCGGCTGTTCAAGCATCCCAAGATCAAGGTGATCTGGGACCATGCGACCGATGAGATTCTTGGCGCCGAAGGCCAGGGCGTCACCGGCGTGCGCCTCAAAAACGTCAAGACCGGCGCCACGCAGGAGATCGCCACCGACGGCTTCTTCGTCGCCATTGGCCATACGCCGAATACCGAGCTGTTCAAGGGCCAGTTGCCGCTGGACTCCGAAGGCTATCTCACCACCAAGCCCGGCACGGCGCAGACCAGCATCGCTGGCGTGTTCGCCGCCGGTGACGTGGCTGACAAGATTTACCGCCAGGCCGTCACGGCCGCCGGCACCGGCTGCATGGCCGCGCTGGAGGCGGAAAAGTTCATCGCGCATCACGCGCAGCCGGCGGCCGAAGCGGCGGATTGACGCCGCTCGTTCGGGCGGGGGCCGGTTATTGAGGGGGGCTTATGTCGGCGCTTGATTGGGACAAGCTGCGCATCTTTCATGCTGTGGCCGAGGCTGGCAGCCTGACGCATGCGGGCGAGTCCCTCGGCCTGAGCCAGTCGGCGGTCAGTCGCCAGATCGGCGCGCTCGAAAGCCAGCTCAACGCCACGCTGTTCCATCGCCATGCCCGTGGCCTGATCCTGACCGAGCAGGGCGAGCTGCTGTATCGCACCGCGCGCGAGATTTTCGCCCGCCTGGCTGTCACCGAAGCGATGATCGCCGATGCCAAGGACAAGCCTTCGGGCGAGCTCTGCGTCACCACCACGGTGGCGTTCGGCACCGTCTGGCTGGCGCCGCGGCTGAAAGAGTTCATGGACCTCTATCCCGATATCCGCATCGAGATGGTGGTGGACGACCGCGAGCTCGACCTCTCCATGCGCGAGGCCGATGTGGCGATCCGCATGTGGAAGCCGACCCAGGTCGACCTGATCCACCGCAAGCTGCTGACCGTGCACAACCACGTCTATGCCGCGGTGGATTACGTCACCCGCCATGGCGCGCCGCAGACCATCGACGATCTCGACCGCCATCACCTGATCGTCTATGGCGAAGAGGCGCCGGCGCATTTCAACAACATCAACTGGCTACTCAAAGTCGGCGACCCGGTGGCGCCGCGCGACCCGATCCTGACTGTCAACAACGTCTATGGCGTGATGCAGTCGGTGGCCAGCGGCCTCGGCATCGCGGCCCTGCCCGACTACATGGTCGAGGGTAATCCGCGCATCGTGCGCGTCATGCCCAATATCGATGGCCCCAGCTTCGACACCTATCTCGTGTATCCGGAGGAGCTGCGCAACACCAAGCGGCTGGCGGTCTTCCGCGACTTCCTGCTGCGCAAGGTGGCGGACTGGCGCTACTGACCATGCCGTGGCAATCCGATCCGGGCATCGGCCGCTCAGGCCGCAATGAGCTGCTGATCCGCGTTCGCCGGCCCGTCGACATGTTGGCGCAGCTGGCGGTGGCCATCGCCGTGGTTTTCCTGCTGCAGGGCTATGTCAGCCAGACCGGCCGTATCGCCTATCTTGCCGCCACCGTCTGCGCGGTCGGCTTGCAGTATCTGACGCATCGCTGGTTCCAGGCCGATCGCCGCCGCCGCGTAGTCCCTGATATCTGGCGCCGACGTCTACTCGCCGTCTATGCCCTGAACGGCGTGGTGCTCGGTACGATGATGGCCTTCGTGGTGCAGTTGCCGGCCGAGCCGGCGCCGATGCTGGCGCTGGTCTGCCTGATCTGCAGTGTCGCTTCGCTCAGCCTCACCGTGTCGGTGCAGTTCACGATCTCGGCCACCATCATCATCCTGTCTGTGCTGCCGGGCAGCGTCCTGCTGCTGTTTGGCCCCAGCGGTGATGACATCTTGCTGGGCTGCACCGGCCTGGTCGGCATCCTGCTGCTACTCAGTTTCTCACTGCGTCTGAACCGGTATTTTCGCCGTACCACCGATATGGTGGCGCGTTTGCGCACCATGCTACAGGACCGTACCCGGGTCAGCGCCAACGCCGAGGAGGCCCAGCGCCGGCTGCGCTCGATTCTTGATACCGCGCCATTCCCCATCGTGGTGGCGCGGCGCAATGACGGCGCCTTCCTCTACAGCAACCGGCCGGCGGCCGAGCTATTCGGCATCGAGGATGGCGGCGTGTCATCGTCGACGCCCCGCTATGTGCTTGATCCTGCCCATCGGGGCCGCATTTTCGCCGAACCGGCGCAGCCGGCGGAAGAAGTGCAGGTCGCCACCGCGCAGGGCAATGTGATCTGGGCGACCATGGCCGCGGTGCCGATGCGCTATATCGACGAGGATGCCGCGCTGGTGGTGGTGAACGACATCACCGAGCGCAAGGCTTCGGAGCAGAAGCTGCGCGAGGCCGAGCAGCGTTTGAGCGACGCGCTCGCCGTCGGCCCCGATGGCGTGGCGCTGTTCGACGAGGCGGCCCGCCTGGTGATCTGCAACAAGGCCTATGCCGATATCATCGGCATGCCGCTGGCCAGCATCAACGGCCTGTCGCATGAGGAGATCTGCCGCGCTTCGATCGCAACGCGGCCGGCGCCTGCCATGGCCGGCGTCTACACCGATTACGAAGACTGGGCGGCGACGCGCATGCGCATCTTCAATGCGGCGCGCGCCGAGCCGCATATCTTCTACGACACGCGCGACAAGCGCTGGCTGCAGATTCGAGAGTTCCGGCTGGCCTCGGGCGGCACGGCGTCGCTGATCACCGACATCAGCCCGCTGAAGCGCAGCGAGCGTGAGCTGCGCGAGGCCAATGACAGCCTGGCGGCCCGCACCGAGACGCTGGAGGCGGCGCGCACTGCCGCGATCAAGGCGCATCAGGATGCCGAATACGCCAATCGCGCCAAGAGCCAGTTCCTGGCCCATATGAGCCACGAGCTGCGCACGCCGCTGAATGCCATCATCGGTTTTTCCGAGATCATGTCGCTGCAGCTCCTCGGCGCCTCGGGCGTGCCGCAGTATGACCGCTATTCCAACGACATCCTGGCCGCCGGTCGCCATCTGTTGGCGGTGATCGACGACATCCTCGATCTTTCCAAGGTCGAGGCCGGCAAAATGAAGCTGGTGCCGGAATCGATGAGCTGGTCGCGGCTGGTGGAAGACTGCACCACGCTGCTGCGGCCCATGGCCGCCGATCGGCTAGTGACCTTGCAGGCCGATCCGGCTCCCGAGAATGCCGCGTTGTTCGCCGACGAGCGGCTGGCCAAGCAGATGCTGGTCAACCTGCTGTCCAACGCCGTCAAATACACGCCCTCGGGCGGCCAGATCCGCTTCGGGATCACCATCGCCGCCAATGGCGCGGCCGTGGTCGCGGTGACGGATACCGGCGTCGGCATGGACGAGGCCGATATCCAGAAGGCGCTGGAGCCCTTCGGGCGCATCGATTCGGCGCTGGTGTCACAGATGCGCGGCACGGGCCTGGGTTTGCCTCTGGTCAAAGCCCTGATCGAATTGCATGGCGGCAGCCTGGAAATCGACAGCGCGCCGGGTCGCGGCACCACGGTCCGCCTGCATTTCCCCCCAGGCCCGAGCGCAGTAATCCGCTGATTCAATTACGCTTTAATTCACCAGTTAGTTATGCGCGCGCCGCATAGCTGAGTTGCCATTTCTCTGGATACTCAAAGGGGGCGACAGGGCGTAAATCATTGGCTGTCAGATGTTGCGTCGCAGCATCTCCCGGTTTTTGGCTTCGGCCAGAAACTTGGCCGCGACAGCTCCCCCGCTGTTTCGGCCGTCCGCGCGTCTCGCGCGGAGCCTCCCTGTTAAGACTTTGCCGGCCTGGTAACCCAGGCCGGCTTTTTTTTGCCTTCAGGCCAGCAGCGCCGGCAGCTCTGTCATGTCACGGAAGATGCGGCAGCCCAGCGCGCGAAAGGCCGCGTCGCTCTCTGTGTCATTCTCCGGACGATAAGCATAGACCGTCATGCCGGCCCGGATGCCGGCGGTCGCGCCCGGCAGGCTGTCCTCGATGGCGGCGCAGCGCGCCGGCGCATGGCCCATCTTCTCGGCAGCAAAGAGATAAACATCCGGCGCCGGTTTGGGCTCGGCCACGTGATGCACGCTGAACAGGTTGGCGCCGAAATGCGATGTCAGGCCGGTCAGCTCCAGGCTGTAGGCAATCTTGTCGGGCGCGGACGACGAGGCGACGCATTTGGGCTGGTGCAGCTGCGGCAGCATCTCCGGCACGCCGGGGATCGGTACCAGCTGCTCGCGGTAGCTGGCATAGGTGGCGTCTCGCAGCTCGGCATTGAAGCTCTCGGGCACCGGGGCAAGGCCGTAGGTCTTGTAGGCCAGGGCCAGGCAGTTGCGCACGGTGAGGCCGGTGAAATCGCGGGTGACGCGTTTCAGGTCGAAGGCGGCATCCAGGCCGAGCGCCACGAGTTTGTCATAGAAGACGCGGTTGGCGAGGGTTTCGGAATCGACCAGCGTGCCGTCGAGATCGAAGATGATGAGGTCATGGGCCATCCGTCATGGATAGCCCATGACAAATCACATGAACAGCTTCTCGCCGGGCCCGGCATTCTTGTAGAGATCGGCCACCTGCTCGCCGTAACCGTTGTAGAGCTGTGTCGGCACGCGCTTGCCGGTGCCGATCAGCTCCTCGCTGGCCTGGCTCCAGCGCGGATGCGCCACCATCGGATTCACATTGGCCCAGAAGCCGTATTCGCTGGGGCCCAGCGCTTCCCAGAAGGTCTTGGGGCGCTGGTCGGTGAAGGTGAAGCGCACGATCGACTTCACCGACTTGAAACCGTATTTCCATGGCAGCGCCAGGCGCAGCGGCGCGCCCATCTGCTTGGGCAGCGGCTTGCCGTAGACGCCAGTGGCGATATAGGCGAGTTCGTTGCGCGCTTCCTCGATGGTCACGGCCTCGACATAGGGCCAGGGATACCAGAACTGCTTCTGGCCGCTGGCTTCCTGCGGGCGCGAGAAGGTCTCCATCTTGAGATATTTCGCGCCCGAGGTCGGCTGCGCGTAATCGACCAGCGCCTTCAGCGGGAAGCCGCTCCACGGCACCGCCATGCCCCAGGCCTCAACGCAACGATGACGGTACAGGCGTTCGTCCAGCGGCATCTTGCGGATCAGGTCTTCCGCATCGACGGTCATTTCCTTGGCGACCATGCCGTCAATCTTCACCTGCCAGGGCTTGATGGTCAGCGCCTGCGCCGGCTTGACGATGTTCTTGCTGGTGCCGAATTCGTAGAAATTGTTGTAGGTCGTGGCGACCTTTTCCTCGGTGATCTCGCGATCCAGCTTGTAGGCATCGAGGCGCTTGGGCGGGTAGAGGTCGGCGGCGGTCGTGGTCGCGTCCTGGGCATAGGCGCCCTTGAGACCGGTGGCGCCAATCAGGCCGGCCGCGCTTAAGCCCAGCAGCAGCTTGCGGCGGTCGAGGAACAGCGCCTCCGGCGTGGCCATCGATTCCGGCAGTTCCCAGCCGCGACGTCGCTTGATCAGCATCTTTCCACTCCGCTCTGATAGTGGCCGGCCCATGACCACAGGAGGAACCTAATGGGTCACGGGCCGGCTTCCAATCAAGCTTCGGTGAGACAAGGCGAAACGTTACAGGGGCACCAAGGTATTTTTGGCGCTTACTTCTTTTCCAGCAGGCTGCGCAGCATCCAGGCGGTCTTCTCATGGATCTGCATGCGCTGGGTCAGCAAGTCGGCGGTCGGTTCGTCGGACGACTTTTCCACAACTGGGAAGATGGCCCGCGCGGTCTTGCTGACGGCTTCGTTGCCCTTGACCAGGTCCTTGATCATGTCCTGCGCCGCCGGAACGCTGGTTTCCTCCTTGATGGAGGACAGCTTGGCGTATTGCGCATAGGAACCCGGCGCATAGTGGCCGAGCGCGCGGATACGTTCGGCGATCAGGTCCACGGCGAGGGCGAGTTCGGTGTACTGCACCTCGAACATGGTGTGCAGCGTCTGGAACATCGGGCCTTCGACATTCCAGTGGTAGTTATGGGTCTTGAGGTAAAGCGTGTAGGTGTCGGCCAGAAGGCGCGACAGGCCATCGGCGATTTTCTTGCGTTCCTTATCGGCGATGCCGATGTCGATAGCGACAGCCATGGGGCACTCCTTCCTGGTTTTCCGGGTCTGGATTATTAATTTAGAACTATTCTAACCGACTGCAAGCGCCCGGCGATGCAAGGGCTGCATGGCCGGCAGGGCGCCTCGGCAAGGATATACCCCAATTGTGACTTCGGAAATGCGATGGGCGGTTTACTCGGCCGGTTCGAGTTCGACACCTTCGGTGCTGAGCAGCTTTTCCTTACGGTCCAGCCCCCAGCGATAGCCACCCAGGCTACCGTCGCTGCGCAGTGCCCGATGGCACGGCACCAGCACGCCCAGGATATTATTGCCGCAGGCCGAGCCGACGGCGCGCGAGGCCTTGGGTGCGCCCAGGGCGGCGGCAATCTGCTGATAGCTGCGGGTCTCGCCAGCCGGGATGGCCTGCAGGGCGGTCCAGACCCGGATCTGGAACGGCGTGCCGCGCAGGTCGAGCCGCAGGCTGCGCGGGGCGGGCTTGCCGGCAAGAATGGCGTCCAGCGCCGCGAATGCGGCGGCACCGGCCTTGTCGTTGCGGCGAATCTCGGCGGCAGGGAATTCGCCGCGCAGTTCGGCCAGCATGGCCTTGTCGCCCTGGCCAAACAACAGTGCTGCGATGCCGCGCGGGCTTTCGGCCACCAGGGTCGGACCCATCGCGGTGCGGCGTATTGCGACTTCCAATGTCAGTCCTTCGCCGCCTCGACGATAGTCGGCCGGCGTCATGCCAAGCCAGCGATCGGCCTTTTCATAGACGCGGCTGGCCGCGCCGAAGCCAGCGCCGTAGATCGCATCGGTCACGCCGCTGCCCTGGCGCAGTTCCTGCTTCAGGTTGTTCACGCGCTGTGCCTCGGCATAGGCACGCGGGCTGAGGCCGTAGGTGGCTGCGAAGCGGCGCTGCAGATGCGTCGCGCCCATATGCGCTTCCTTCGACAGTTCGGTCAGCGTCGGCGTGGCCTCGCCGGCGGCAAGGCGACGGTCGATCAGGGCGCGGGCGCGTTCCAGCCGGGCATCGGCCTTGGGCAGTTGATCCGGGCGACAGCGCTTGCAGGGGCGGAAACCGGCCTCAACTGCGGCGTCAGTGGTATCGAAGATGCGCACATTCTCGCGCTTGGGTGCGCGGCTGACGCAGGAGGGACGGCAGACGATCTTCGTGCTGCTGACGCCATAGAAGAATTTGCCGTCAGCGCTCGCGTCGTTGCCGCGGATCGCTGCGAATTCAGAATCGGTGGGCAGTCGCTGTGTCTTTGTCATGCTGCAAGGATAGGGCGTCCGGTCCACCACCACTATCCGCCTTTTGCGCAGCCATTACAGCCCCCCAACTCTTACAGATTCCAGGAGGCCGGAACGGGCACCGGGAAATCCAGCAGCAACTGGGCAAAGGCCTTGCCCTGGGGGTCGTTGCGCAAGGACGCGATCCCGCCGCCGCCCAGCGCACCATGCATCAGGAAATTCAGGCCGTTGATGCCGGGCCATTCAAACCGCTCGACCGGGCCTTCAACGAGATGGCTGAAATACCCGGCGACGGCTGCCTCGGTCAGCGCCGCGCGGATGGCCGGCAGGTAGTCGGCCCTGCGGGCGATCACGCCGATATTGCTGTCATTGCCCTTGTCGCCCGAGCGCGCCCAGGCCAGCCGGATCAGCGGCACGCTGGTTGTGGTGGCGGGCAGCGTGGCTGGTACCGGTTTGCCGGCAGGCGCGCCGCGGGTGTCGCCACTGATCAGCGGGACGCTCAGGGCTTCAGCCGTGCCGGCCGTATCCAGCGCCAGCGGCAGCGCAGACTTGGCGATGAAGCAGGAGAACAGCTTCACAATCGGCTGCGGGCTCGGCCGGCCGCCGAAGAAGCCGGTGGTCCCGGGCGAAAACGATGTGCCCGCCGGTGCGATCTCGCGGCTGAAGATTTCCAGCGCGGTCTTGTTCTCATGGCTGACCGCCAGCTTCATCACCACCTCACGCGTGGCTTTCACGCCAGCAGCCGCCTGCGGGCCATACATTGCTTCGGCGCCGAGGATTTCAATCGAGGTGCCGCGATAGTCGCCAAGATTGAGCTGCGTGAAGATGCGCCGCGTGCGCTTCAGGATTGCTTCGGCCGAGCGTTCGGCCTTGGCGCGCGCATCGATGCCGCCGATGGTCATATGGGCGACGGCGCGGAAGCTATCCATATAAGTGGCGGATACCTTGTAGCGATCCGATGGCGGCCGGCCCTTCGCGCCGGAGACGCGCACGCGGTGTTCCCCGATCTGTTCGATGGTCACGGCCGTGAAGTCACAGGTGACATCGGGCAGCATGTAGCAGGCCGGATCGCCGATTTCGTAGACCAACTGCTCGGCCACCGTGCCGATGCTGACCAGGCCGCCGGTGTCCTTGGGCTTGGTAACGACAAAGCTGCCGTCTTCGGAAATTTCCGCGATGGGATAGCCGATGTTGTCCCAGTCAGGCACGCTCTGCCAGTCGGTGAACAGCCCGCCCGAGGCCTGTGCGCCGCATTCGATGATATGACCGGCGAGACTCCCGGCGGCGAGGCGGTCGAAATCCCTCAGGTCCCAGCCGAATTCATGCAGCAGCGGGCCAAGACAAAGCGCTGAGTCGACGCAACGACCGGTGACCACGATATCGGCACCGGCCTTCAGCGCGGCGGCAATCGGCGCGGCGCCCAGGTAGGCATTGGCCGACATGAAGCGCTCGGGCGCAACCGCGCCCTTGTCCATGGGCTCAAGCTGCGGCTTAAGCCGGTCGATCTCAGGCAGCAGATCGTCGCCCAGCACCACGCCGACCTTCAGCGACAGTCCGGCTTCAGCGATCAAGGCGCGGATGGCGGCCGCGCAGGCGGCGGGATTGACGCCGCCGGCATTGGCCACGACCTTCACCTTGCGTCGCGCCAGCTCGGGCAGCAGGCGCTTCATGGTGACTGCGACGAAATCGGTGGCGTAACCCTGTGTCGGGTCTTTCGCGCGCATGCGCGCCATGATCGACATGGTGATCTCGGCCAGATAGTCGAAGATCAGGTAATCGACCTGGCCAGACGCCAGCAGCTGCGGTGCGGCGACCATGCTGTCGCCCCAGAAGGCCGATGCGCCGCCGATGCGAATGGTCCTGCTGTTCATGCTTTCATTTCCTCCGCACTGCTTTTCTGCCACCATACTGGGGCCGGCGACGCGCGTCATGCATCCTTATGCCGGTCTTCCGTTGCGTCATACTGAAATGCTGCAGATCGAAAACCCCTTGCTGCCCATGCGGGTGCTGCGCCAGCTCTGGCGCGGCGCGGTCGATACGTTGCTGCCGCCGCAATGCATGCTCTGCACCGCGACCGTCGATCAGCCCGGCCGGCTCTGTGCGCAATGCTGGCCCGATGTCGGCTTCATCGCCGAACCCTGCTGTCCCACCTGCGGCATCCCGTATGCGATACCGGTGCCCGAAGGCTTGGTCTGCGCCGCCTGCCTGCAAACGCCGCCGCGCTTCGACCGGGCACGGTCGGTCTTCACTTATGCCGGCGGCGGGCGCGACCTGGTGCTGCGCTTCAAGCGCGGCGACCGGACCGATCTGGCGCCGGGCCTGGCCGCACTGATGCAGACCGCAGGCGCGGGACTGCTGCAGGATTGCGACCTGATCGTGCCGGTGCCGCTGCATCGCTGGCGGCTGTGGCGGCGGCGGTTCAACCAGTCGGCGCTGCTGGCCGCGCAGCTCGGCCGGCTGACGGGGAAGCCTGTGCGTTTCGACCTGCTGGTGCGGCCTCGGCCAACCCGCAGCCTGGGCCGGCTCAGCCGCGCTGAACGGCGACGGGTGCTGGCCGGGGCGATCCAGCCCGGACCAGGTGCCAACGATGTCGTCCAGGGGCAACGCGTGCTGCTGATCGACGACGTTTTCACCACCGGGGCAACGGTTTCCGCCTGCTGTCGGGCTTTGCGCCGGGGTGGGGCGGCGGCGGTGGATGTGCTGACGCTGGCGCGGGTTGTTCGGGCCGAACAGGGCACCATATAATCAGGTCAGAAGCTGAGGGGCTTCCAACGAGGACGTCATGGCCGATATCGTGATTTACACCACCTTCATGTGCCCCTATTGCGCGCGCGCCAAGGCGTTGCTCGAGAAGAAGGGGCAGAGCTACGAGGAGATCGACGTCTCCTACGATGCCGCCAAGCGCGACGAGATGACCAAGAAGGCCGGCGGTCGCCACACGGTGCCGCAGATCTGGATCAACGGCCAGCATGTGGGTGGCAGCGACGACCTGCATGAGCTGGAGCGCGCCGGCAAGCTCGACGCCATGCTGGCGGCTTGAACGAACAACAGCGGGGGGCTGCGATGACGAAGGTCAAGATCGGTCTGGTGCAGCCCAATATCTGGGACGACATGAGCGCGAATATTGCGCATGTCTCGGCCCTGGTGCGCCAGGCGAAAGATGGCGGCGCGGAGTTCATCGCCACGCCGGAGAATTCCGGCTTCATGGGATTGAATGCTGCCGCCAGCGTCGCCGCCGGCAAACCGGAGGAAAGTCATCCGGCCCTGCAGGCTTTCCGCGCGCTGTCGGCCGAGCTGAAGACCTGGCTGCTGGTTGGTTCACTCGCGATCAAGCCTGAAGGCGCCAACCGCAACTTCAACCGCTCGTATCTGCTCGACCCTGAGGGGCAGATCGCTGCGCGCTACGACAAGATCCATCTCTTCGATGTCGATCTGCCGTCGGGCGAAACCTATCGCGAGTCCAACTCGATCGCGCCGGGCGCCGAAGGCGTCGTGGCACCGCTGCCCTTCGCCACGCTCGGCATGTCGGTCTGCTACGACCTGCGTTTCCCCGGCCTCTATCGCGGCCTGGCGCAGGCCGGCGCCGAGGTGATCACCATTCCCGCCGCCTTCACGCGCACGACCGGCAAGGCGCACTGGCATGTGCTGATGCGGGCGCGCGCCATCGAGACGGGTACGTTTGTGATCGCGCCGGCGATGTGGGGCGATCATCCGGGCAATCGCCAGACGTATGGTCATTCGCTGGTGGTCGATCCCTGGGGCCGCGTGCTCGCCGATATGGGCGAGGGTGTCGGCGCCGAGGTGGTGGAGATCGACCTGTCGGAAGTGGCCAAAGCGCGGGCGCAGATTCCGGCCTGGAATCACGACCCATCCTATGCCTTGCCGACGCGCCTTTCGGGCCGCGCCGCCGAATAGGCGGGCAGGGATACCTTCATCGCCGCCGCGAACGGCGCCCACAATGCGCCGTTGAGCGCCAGCACCGGCTCGGCCCTGGTCTGGCCGTCGAAGTCGTAGTCGTTGGTGATGCCCCCGGCTTCGCGCACCATCAGCAGGCCGGCCAGCGCATCCCAGGGCTTCATCCGCGCCTCATAGAAACCATCCAGCGCGCCCTCGGCGGCCAGCGCCATCAGCAGAAGGCCACTGCCCAGCCGGCGATACTGGCAATGCGCGCGCAGCAGCCTGTCGATGATGGCGGCATGGATGTCGGCCGGCTCGCCATGGCCGTAGCCGACGCCGATGCAGGCGCGTTCGATCTGCTGGGTATCGCTCACCATGATCGGCTCGCCGTTGCAGAAGGCGCCATGGCCGCGGCGCGCGGTGTAAAGCCGGTCGCTCATCACGTCGTAGATCAGGCCCAGCTCCAGCGTGTCGCGCACCACCAGTGCGATGGCGATGCACCAATACGGCAGGCCGCGCACGTAATTCGCCGTGCCGTCGATGGGATCGATGACCCAGAGCGCATCGGTCTCACCGCCGCGCCGGCCGCGCTCCTCGCCCAGGATGCCGTCATGCGGAAAAGCCGAAAGCAGCCGCGAGGTGATCAGGTCTTCGGTTTCTGAATCGGCCTGGCTGACAAAATCCTGTACGCCCTTCAACTGGACCACCAGTTGCTTGCGGTTGTCATAGAAGCCGCGCGCCAGCTTTCCGGCTTCGCGGATCACCTGGATGGCATGCTGCAGGCGGTGGTCGATGTCGATCGTCATGAGCGGATGCTACGCCTCGCGCGGACAGGCCCCAACAGCAAATTTCAGAAAATCACGCGTTGTTACAAAATCACGGCCCCGCGCTTTGCGGTTGCGGTGTGTTCCAGCTTTCACGCGGCAGGCTGAACCAGCTGACGATGCGTTCCCACAGTGGCTGCTCGCCTGTATAGGCAAAGCCCAGTTTGGTCAGAACGCGTTGCGAACCGCGATTTTCCGGCGCGGTCAGCGCGATCACGGTGGTGAGCTGCGCCGTCTCGAAAGCGTAACCAAGGACAGCGCGGCCGGCCTCGGTGGCAAGGCCACGGCCCCAGACGGTCTTGTTGAAAAGGTACAGCAGTTCTGTCGCTTCGGCTTCCGGGATCCAGCGCAACCCGCACTGGCCGAGCAGCCGCCCGCTGGCGCGATCGGTCACCGCCCAGACGCCGTAGCCGCGCCGGTCCCAGTGATCATTGAAATTGTGGATGTTGCTCTTGGCGCGCTCCTGCGCCTGTTCACGCGTCAGGCCACGGCCGGGCTGCATGTGGCGCATCACCTGGTCGTCGGCATAGAAACGCGCCAGCCCCTGCCAGTCGGTGCCATTGAAACGGCGCAGCCGCAGGCGTCCGGTCTCGATCTCCAGACTCACAGCTTCACCGCGCAGATCCGCTGGCGCACGCTGTCCGCTTCTTCGCCCTGTTCGAAGGCGATGACGTCGAAACCGGTCTTGCAGACATCCGCAAGTTCATCGGGTTTGAGCAGGAAGTCCGGATTACTTGGTTTGCCGAAGCGTTCGTTGCCCTGCATGAAGGTCTCGTAGATCAGCATCCCCCCGGACCGCACGGCTGCCAACAGCATGGGGAAGAGCGGTCGCCACAGATAGTTGGTCACAACGACGGCGGCGAACTGACGGTCTTTCAGTGGCCAGGGGCCGGCCTCGATATCGGCTTCGATCAGCTCGGCGCGGGATTCATTCTGGAGATCAGTGACGCCGCGCAGGTCGCGATCAAGGAATACAACCGGGCAACCGCGCTCCAGGAACAGCCGGCCATGACGGCCGCCGCCGCAGGCGACGTCGAGCACGTTGCCGCCGGCCGCAACCTGCGGTGCGAACCGCCGGACCCACGCCGATGGCGCCGAGATGCCCCCTTGTTGCACGGCTATGACTGCCCCATGTATAACCTGTTACACCCATTGAGAGACTTGGCGCAGAGCCGAATCACCCAATCTTGCCGTTGCGATGATCAAATACGAACTCAAATGCCGCAAGGACCATGTCTTCGAAGGCTGGTTCCATGACAGCGCCACCTACGATGAGCAGGCGGCGTCGGGCAAGGTTGTCTGTCCGGTCTGCAACTCGCGCAAGGTGAGCAAGGCGCCGATGGCGCCGCGCATCGGCAAGTCGAAGGGCGAGAAGGCGGCGGCCGAGGCCAGGGAAGTGGCGATGATGCGCCAGGCGCTCACCGAAATCCGTGATCATGTTGAGAAGAACGCCGATTACGTCGGCAACCAGTTCGCCGAAGAGGCGCGCAAGATCCACTACGGTGAAACCGACAAGCGCAACATCTACGGCGAAGCGACCAAGGAAGAAGCGAAAGAGCTGGTGGAGGAGGGTGTCGACGTCGCCATGATCCCCTGGCTGCCGCGCTCTGACGCCTGATCTGGCGCTTAAGCGTCCTTCACCGCCACCAGCATGTAATTCACACTCGTATCGCGGCCGATGCTCCAGCGGTCGTTGAGCAGATCGTAGTTCACGCCCGCGACCTCCTTCAGGGTCAGGCCGCCATGGCGCAGGCCGCCGGCCAGTTCATGGGGCTTGAGGAACTTCTTCCAGTCATGCGTGCCGCGCGGCACCCAACCCAGGATGTATTCCGCCGCCACGATACCCAGCGCGAAGGATTTCGGCGTGCGGTTCAGCGTGGCGGCGATCAGCAGGCCGCCGGGCTTCACCATCTGCCCGCAGGCGGCCAGGAATCCGGCCAAGTCGGCCACATGCTCCACCACCTCCAGCGCCAGCACCACGTCGAAGCGCTCGCCGGCCGCCGCCAGATCCTCGGCGCTGGTGCAGCGGTAGTCGACCGCCACCCCGGCCTCGGCCGCATGCAGGCTGGCCACCCCGATGTTGCGTTCCCCAGCGTCAGCCCCGATGACCGTGGCTCCCAGCCGGGCCATGGGTTCGGAAACCAGGCCGCCGCCACAGCCGATATCGAGCAGGCGCAGGCCGGTCAGCGGGCCATCTGACGCAACGTCCCGGCCGAAATGTGCTGCGACTCGGTCGCGGATAAAACCCAGCCGGACGGGGTTGAATTTATGCAGCGGGCGGAACTTGCCCTGCGGGTCCCACCACTCGGCGGCGAGGGCGGAAAAACGCGCGATTTCAGCGGGGTCGATACTGGCGGCGGTCTGGGTCATGAGGGTCCGGCAAGATCAGGCAAAAACAGGGGATTTTTACGTTTGGTCGGCTTGCTCCCGGCCGGCCCCAAGAGTATTAAGGACCCGCCTTTTTACCGGCAAGGTTCCGCCGGTCAGCTATCGACAACGTATCGTGAAACGGGATCGAGCGACATGGCGCGCTTGGTGATGAAATTCGGCGGCACATCGGTTGGTTCGGTCGACCGGATCAAGAACGTGGCCGCCAAGGTGAAACGGGAAGTGGACGCCGGCAACCAGGTTGCCGTGGTGGTCTCAGCCATGTCCGGCGAGACCAACCGCCTGGTCGACCTGTGCAAGCAGATCGACCCGGTCCACGACCAGAAGGAATATGACACGGTGGTGGCCGCCGGCGAGCAGGTGACCACCGGTCTGGTCTCCATCGCCCTGCAGGCGGCCGGCCTGAAAGCCCGCTCCTGGCAGGGCTGGCAGGTGCCGATCCGAACCAACGACATGCATGGCCGCGCCCGCATCGAGGAGATCGACGGTTCGGCCATGATCAAGGACATGACGGCTGGTGTGGTGCCGGTGGTGGCGGGCTTCCAGGGCGTTGGCCCGGGCGAGCGGATCGCCACGCTGGGCCGCGGCGGCTCGGATACCTCGGCCGTGGCGCTGGCCGCGGCGCTGAAGGCCGACCGGTGCGACATTTATACGGACGTGGACGGTGTATACACAGCCGATCCGCGCATCGTGAAAAAAGCCCGCAAGCTGGATAAGATCACCTACGAGGAGATGCTGGAGCTGGCCTCGCTGGGTGCCAAGGTGCTGCAGACCCGCTCGGTGGAAATGGCGATGAACCACCGGGTGCGCACCCAGGTTCTGTCGAGTTTCGCCGATGTTGCCGGCACGCTGGTTGTCGATGAGGAAGAGATCGTGGAAAAGCAGATCGTTTCGGGTGTCACCTATTCCGCCGACGAAGCCAAGGTCACCCTGATCGGCGTGGCCGATCGTCCGGGCATCGCGGCTGGCATCTTCGGCCCACTGTCGGATGCCGGCATCAACGTCGACATGATCGTCCAGAACATCTCCGAGGATGGCAAGAAGACCGACATGACCTTCACCATGGGTCGCAGCGATCTCGATCGCGCGGTGCAGATCCTGGAGAAGCAGGAGAAGAGCCTGGGCTGGGCCAAGCTGATCCCCGACAAGAACGTCATCAAGGTGTCGGTCGTCGGCGTCGGCATGCGCAGCCATGCGGGCGTCGCGCATATCATGTTCAAGGCGCTGGCCGAGAAGAACATCAACATCCAGGCCATCACCACGTCTGAAATCAAGGTCAGCGTCCTGATCAGCGCCGACTACACTGAACTTGCGGTGCGCGCTCTGCACACCGCCTTCGGCCTCGACGCCGAATGACCCCGGAGGGCCGATGCGGGGAGGGCAGACCAGACCAGCCTCTCCGGTAAAGAGCGGAGAAGGGCTGTGACGCCGGGACGGGCATCAGCACCCGGCCCGCGTGGCCTGCTGCGCCGCCTGCGCGAGGTGATGGCGGAAGCCGGCACCGTCGAGGAGCGTCTGGCGCGTGTCGTGCGTAACATCGGCGCCAACATGGTGGCCGAAGTCTGCTCGGTCTATCTGCTCCGCAACGATGAACTCGAACTCTATGCCACCGAGGGTCTGAACCCCGACGCCGTGCACAAGACCCGCCTGCGGGTGGGCGAGGGTCTGGTCGGCGATATCGCAGCGCATGCGCGCCCGCTGGCGCTGGCGGATGCGCAGAACCATCCGCAATTTGCCTACAAGCCGGAAACCGGCGAAGAAATCTATCACTCGCTGCTCGGCGTGCCGCTGTTGCGCGATAACCGCGTCATCGGCGTGCTGGTCGTGCAGAACCAGACGCGCCGCCAGTATGCGGATGAGGAAACCGAGGCGCTGGAAACCATCGCCATGGTGCTGGCCGAGATGGTCTCCTCGGGCCAACTGTCGGGTGGCGAGGATATCGCGGCCACCAACCGCACATCCACCATGCCGTTCCGCGCCGATGGCCGCGTACTGTCGGAGGGCCTGGCCATCGGCGTCGCCGTGCTGCACGAGCCGCGCATCCATATCGAAAAGACGATGGCGGACGACATCCCGTTCGAGAAGGACCGGCTGGATGCAGCCGTCACCTCGATGCGGGACCAGGTCAACAAGATGCTGGATGCGCCCGACAGCGACATTGTCGGCGAGAGCCGCGACATCCTCGAAACCTACAAGATGTTCGCCCATGACACCGGCTGGCTGTCCAAGCTGCATCAGGCGGTGGAATCGGGCCTGACGGCAGAGGCCGCCGTCCTGCGCGTGCAGGGCGATACGCGCCATCGCATGCAGGCGATCACGGATCCTTACCTGCGTGAGCGTCTGGCCGATCTCGACGATCTGGCCAACCGCCTGCTGCTGCATCTGACCGGCAAGCCGCAGCATTCGGCCGCCGAGAACCTGCCTGACAACGCGATTCTGTTCGCCCGCCAGATGGGTCCAGCCGAACTGCTGGATTACGACCGTCGCAAGCTGCAGGGAGTGGTGCTGGAAGAAGGCTCCAGCGTCAGCCATGTGGCCATCGTCGCGCGTGCGCTGTCCATTCCGGTGTTGGGCGGCGTTGAGGGCGTGATCGCCAAGGTCGAGCCGGGCGATACCGTCGTGGTCGACGGCGACCATGCCCAGGTCTTCGTCCGTCCGGTTTCCGACGTCGTCAACGCCTTCCACCAGAGCGTTTCACTGCGCAAGGCGCGGCTGGCGAAATACGCCGCCCAGCGCGAGGATCCGCCGGTCACCCGCGACGGCATGCGCGTCGCCATGCTGGTCAATGCGGGCCTGCTGATCGATCTCAGCCACCTGGACGAGACCAATGCCGATGGCATCGGGCTCTATCGCACCGAGCTGCAGTTCATGGTGCGGCCGACGCTGCCCAAGGCCGAGGCGCAGACCGCGATCTATCGCCGCGTCATCGAACATGCGGGCGATCGCCCGGTGGTGTTCCGCACGCTGGATATCGGCGGCGACAAGGTGCTGCCCTATCTGGTGAAGTATCCGGAAGAGAATCCGGCGATGGGCTGGCGTGCCATCCGTCTGGCCATGGATCGGCCGGCGCTGCTCAAGGTGCAGTTGCGCGCGATGCTGGAAGCGGCGGCCGGTCGCAACCTGCATGTGATGTTCCCGATGATCGCCGAGGTGGATGAATTCCGTCGCGCCCGGCGCCTGCTGGACCGCGAGGTGCAGCGTCTGGTCAATCTGCGCAAGACCGTGCCGCTCAAGGTTTCGGTTGGCACCATGCTGGAAGTCCCGGCGCTCGCCTGGCAGTTGCCGGCGCTGCTGCCGCTGGTCGATTTCATCTCGGTCGGGTCGAATGACCTGATGCAGTTCATGTTCGCCGCCGACCGCGGCAATCCCAAGCTGGCCGATCGCTACGACCCGTTAAGCCCGGCCATGCTCGGCTTCCTGCACTGGGTGGTGCAGCAGTGCCATGCGGCCGACAAGCCGGTCACCATGTGCGGCGAGATGGGCAGCCGGCCGCTGGAGGCCATGGCCTTGTTGGGGCTGGGCTTCCGCCGCCTCTCCATGCCGGCCAATGCCATTGGTCCGGTCAAGGAAATGCTCCGTAGCCTGGATGTTCCCCGTTTGGCTGATTTTATGGCTAAGCACTATGGCTCACCCGAGCGTAGTATGCGGGCCGCCCTGGAAGAATTTGCCCGGGAAAATGGCGTAATTGTTTGAAATAGCTGGCTTCATTACCCAATTGCCGTAAAATGGCCAGACGAACAATGCGGGCGAAAACAATGAATAGCCAGTCCGGCGAACAGTCGGCCGTAGCGGACGCCCTCGGTGTCGGGGGACGTTACGAGGGGGTCGGCCATAGCCTGAAGGTTGTGCGCGAGCGGCGGGGCCTCGCCCTGGCCGATGTGTCCGCGCGCCTGCGCATTCGTCGTCCCTATCTGGAAGCCATCGAGGAAGGCCGCTTCGCCGAATTGCCGGGCGCGGTCTATGTCAGTGGCTTCCTGCGCCAGTATGCAGAATTCCTCGGCCTCGATCCGGAGCAGGTCCTCAAGACCTATCAGGGTGAGGCGGATGGCACCGTGCAGCGCACCGTGCTGAACTTCCCGCTGCCGCGTCCCGAAGAGCGCACGCCGCGCCTCTGGCTGGTGGTCGGGGCGCTGGTGATCGCCGCCGTTGCCTACGGCCTGTGGTATCGCCATCAGGAGGCCCTGCGCATCGGTCATGAGCTGATCGAGGCCGTGCCGTCGCGACTGGCTGATCTGGTGCCCAGCCCGCAGCCGATTGCGCCGTCTGCGCCGGTGGTGCTGCCCGCGCCGCAGCCGGCAGCGCCGCCCGTGGCTGTTGCGCCGCCATCGCCATCACCTGCGCCGCCCCTGGCTTTGCCGCCGGTCGCCCAGACTGTGACACCGCCGCCGGCCGCCGCATCGCCGCCGCTCGTGGCTGCCGCGCCGCCGGCAGTCGTGCCTCAAACGCCGTCCGCACCGACACCGGCACCCGCTGCCCAGATGCCGGCCACCCCGGCGGCACCGGCCGTTGCCGCGGCGCCTGCACCAGTGACGAGCAGCAGCTATGGCGCCACCGATGCCTCGACCCGCATCCGTCTTGAGGCCGTCGCCCCGTCCTGGATCCAGGTGCGCGGGCCGAATAACGAACAGGTTTTCACCCGGCTGCTGAATGCCGGCGAACGCTATCAGGTGCCCGACCGTGCCGGCCTGACGCTGCTGACCGGCAATGCCGGCGGCGTGCGGATTGTGGTGGATGGCCAGACTATGGCCCCGCTGGGCAACGAGGGCGAGGTGAAGCGCGGTATTTCGCTGGACCCAGAGCGCCTGAAGAACCCGGGCGGCGAGCGTCAGGGATAGCCCGTTCGGGGGTGGCTGCCTTGCCATCACCCGGTAAAGACGCCATGTTACGCCGCGTCCGCAGGCACCTCGTAAGGCCAGGCTGAGCCGGACGGAAACCAGACCATGAGCATCCGACCCTATCGCGATATTCAGCGCCGCAAATCGCGGCAGATTTTCGTCGGCAAGGTGCCGGTGGGCGGCGACGCGCCGATCACCGTGCAGACCATGACGAACACGCTGACCAGCGATGTGGCCGCCACGGTGGACCAGATCCGCCGCTGCGAAGAGGCCGGCGCCGATATCGTGCGCATCTCCTGCCCCGACGAAGACTCGACCAGGGCCCTGAAGGAGATCGTGCGCCAGTCCAAGGTGCCGATCATCGCCGACATCCATTTCCACTATAAGCGCGCCATCGAGGCCGCCGAGGCCGGCGCCGCCTGCCTGCGCATCAATCCCGGCAATATCGGCAGCGCCGACCGCGTGCGCGAGGTGGTGAAGGCCGCCAAGGATCACGGCTGCTCCATGCGCATCGGCGTCAATGCCGGTTCGCTGGAAAAGCACCTGCTCGAGAAATACGGCGAGCCCTGCCCGGAAGCCATGGTGGAAAGCGCCATGGATCATGCGCGCATTCTGGAAGACCACGACTTCCGTGAGTTCAAGATCAGCGTGAAGGCCTCCGATGTCTTCCTCGCCGTCGCCGCTTATCAGGGTTTGGCCGAGGCTTGCGACTATCCGCTGCATATCGGCGTGACCGAAGCCGGCGGCCAGCGCATCGGCACGGTGAAGTCCTCCATCGGGCTCGGCATGCTGCTGTGGTCGGGCATCGGCGATACGCTGCGTGTGTCGCTCTCGGCCGCACCGGAAGAGGAAGTGCGCGTCGGCTTCGACATGCTGAAGTCGATGAACCTGCGCCATCGCGGCGTGAATGTGATTTCCTGCCCGTCCTGCGCGCGCCAGAACTTCGATGTGATCAAGACGGTCGAGGTTCTGGAACAGCGCCTTGGTCACATCACCACGCCGATGACGCTCAGCGTGATCGGCTGCGTGGTCAACGGTCCGGGCGAGGCGCGCGAGACCGATATCGGCTTTACCGGCGGCGGCAAGAATACACACCAGGTCTATCTCGCGGGCCAGCCGGCGCACCGGCTGCAGAACGAGGATATCGTCGCGCATCTGGTCAAGCTGGTCGAGAACAAGGCGCGCGAGATCGAAGTCGCCAAGAAGCAATCCGAAGACGCGGCCGACGCCGCGTCTTAGATACCCACCTTTCAAAGACGGAGACACGCCGTGGCCCAGCAGCTGCAGCCCGTGCGCGGTACGCATGACATTCTGCCCGACGAGTACGACCGTTTCCGCCATGTGGTGGACACGGCGCGGAAGGCGGCTTTCCTGTTCGGCTATCGCGAGATGGCGACGCCGATCTTCGAATTCACCGACGTCTTCGCCCGCTCGATGGGCGAGACCTCGGATGTCGTCTCCAAGGAAATGTATTCCTTCACCGACAAGGGTGGCGAAGGCCTGACCTTGCGGCCGGAATACACCGCCGGCATCTGCCGCGCCTTCATCTCGAATGGCCTGCTGCAGCATGTGCCGTTCAAGGCTTTCGGCTGGGGTCCGATGTTCCGCTTCGAGCGGCCACAGAAAGGCCGTCAGCGCCAGTTCCACCAGATCGACGTCGAGGTGATCGGCGCACCGGAGCCGCAGGCCGATGTGGAAGTGATCTCGGTGGCTGCTGAAATCCTGCGCCGCCTCGGCATCCTCGACAAATGCGTGCTGGAGCTGAACACGCTGGGCGATCCGGAAAGCCGGGTGGGCTATCGCGACGCGCTGGTGAAATATTTCGGCGGCCATGTCGACAAGCTGTCGGAAGACAGCCGCAAGCGCCTGGAGAAAAATCCGCTGCGCATCCTTGATTCCAAGGACGAAGGGGATCGTGCGCTCGTGGCCAACGCGCCGCTGATCCAGGATTACCTGACGCCGGCCGCCGCTGAGTTCTTCAAGGCCGTGCAGGACGGCCTCACCGGCAACGGCGTGCCATTCAAGGTCAGCCCGCGTCTGGTGCGCGGTCTGGACTACTACACGCATACGGCGTTCGAATTCACCACCGACATGCTGGGCGCGCAGGGGACGGTTCTCGCGGGCGGGCGCTATGACGGTCTGGTCGAGCAACTGGGCGGCAAGCCGACGCCGGGCATCGGCTGGGCCGGTGGCATCGAGCGTCTGGTGATGTTGAGCGACCCCAAGCCGGTGCTGGCCGATACGGTTGCCATCATTCCGATCGGCGACAAGGCGGAAGTCGAGGCCGTGAAGATCGCGGCCGAGCTGCGCCGCGCGGATATTGCCGTGGAGTTGGCCTATAAAGGCAACGCTGGCAAACGTTTCAAGCGCGCTGACAAGATGGGCTGTGCCCAGGCCGTGGTGATCGGCGACGACGAGTTGGCCAAGGGCGTGGCGAAGCTGAAGGACCTGAAGAGCGGCACTGAGACCGAAGTTCCGCTGTCCGATCTGGCTACGAAACTGAAGGCCTGATCATGGACGCTGCCGGCCTGCCGGAGGCCAAGCTCGACAAGGTGATCGAGCGCTACGAGATGCTGCAGGCCCAGATGGCCGGCGGTGGTCTCGCGGCCGAGGCTTTCGTCAAGCTGTCGAAGGAATATGCCGAGATCGAGCCGCTGGTGCAGGCGATTGCCGACTGGCGCCGGCTGCGGCAGGAGGTCGCCGACCTGCTGGTCATGCGCGATGATCCGTCGTCTGATTCCGAGATGCGCAGCCTGGCCGAGGCCGAGTGGAAGACTGCCCAGGCGGCCTTGCCCGAGGCCGAACGCCGCGTGCTGATCATGCTGCTGCCCAAGGACGAGGCGGACGAGAAGAACGCCATCCTGGAAGTGCGCGCCGGCACCGGCGGCGACGAGGCAGCGCTGTTCGCACGTGACCTGTTCGAGATGTATCGCGGCTATGCCGCCAAGCATGGCTGGCGCTTCGAGGTCGAAAGCATCGCCGATACCGAGCTCGGCGGCTTCCGCGAGGCGGTGGCCACGATCTCCGGCCGCAGTGTCTTCGCCCGCATGAAGTTCGAATCCGGCGTCCACCGGGTGCAGCGCGTGCCCGATACCGAAACGCAGGGCCGCATCCATACCTCGGCCGCGACTGTTGCCGTGCTGCCCGAGGCCGAGGATGTCGACATCGACATCAACGAGAATGACCTGCGCATCGACGTCTATCGCTCCTCGGGCGCCGGCGGCCAGCATGTAAACACGACGGACTCGGCCGTGCGCATTACCCATATCCCCACGGGCATCGTGGTGGCGCAGCAGACTGAGCGGTCACAGCACAAGAACAAGGCCAAGGCGATGAAGCTGCTGCGCGCCAAGATGTACGAGGCCGAGCGCGAGCGCCTGGCCTCCACGCGTGCTGCCGATCGCAAGGGTCAGGTCGGCTCGGGCGATCGCTCCGAGCGCATCCGCACCTACAACTTCCCGCAGGGGCGCGTCACCGATCACCGCATCAATCTCACGCTGTACAAGATTGAACACGTGATGACGGGCGAGGCGCTGGACGACGTGATCGAGGCGCTGATTGCCGAGGATCAGGCCAGCCGCCTGGCCGAACTCAATAATGCCTGATACGGCGGCCATCAGCGCAGTGTTGAAGGATGCCACGGAGCGTCTGAAGCAGGCCGATGTGGCCGAGACGCCGCGCCTCGATGCCATCCTGCTGCTGGAGCAGGCGAGCGGGTTGAGCGCCGACCGCATCCGGCTCGATCCCGATGTCATGATCTCCGCCGAGGCCGTCGCAGACTTCGAGGCGCTGCTGCTGCGCCGGCTGGCGCGCGAACCGGTCAGCAAGATCATCGGCCGCCGCGAGTTCTGGAGTCTGGAGTTCCGCACCAGCCATGACGTGCTCGATCCGCGCCCCGATTCCGAAACCCTGGTCGCCGGTGTTCTGGCGGCCGTGCCGGACAGACAGGCGGCACTGCGCCTGGTCGATTTCGGCACCGGTTCGGGCTGCCTGCTGCTGAGCCTGCTGCACGAGTTGCGCAATGCCAGGGGCCTTGGCGTCGATCTGTCGCCGGCGGCGCTCAGCATTGCGCAGGACAATGCCGCCCGTCTCGGCCTCTCCGCGCGCGCCGCTTTCAGGCAAGGAAGCTGGGGCGAGGGGCTGGACGGCGCCTTCGACATCCTGATCAGCAATCCGCCCTATATCGAAAGCGCGGTGGTGCCGACCCTGGAGCCGGAGGTGGTGCAGTATGATCCCCACTTGGCGCTGGATGGCGGCGCCGACGGCCTGGAGGCCTATCGGCGGCTGATGCCAGATCTGGTGCGGCTGGCTGCGCCGGAGGGCTTTGTCGCCTTGGAGGTCGGCATGGGACAAGATGCCGCAGTGAGCGACCTGCTGGCCCGGGCGGGTTTTGCCGAAATCGCGGTCCTGCCCGATCTGTCCGGCATCGGACGCATCGTTACCGCCCGCAAACCGGCCTGAATTCCTGCCCCAAAAACAGCGAAGCCTCGGAAATTCCCAGAAAAAAGGGTTGGCACGGCCCCTGCCCACGCTTATCTTGGGATTCGGGATGACGCGGTCCCAAGGAACCCGCCTTCGGGTGTTAACCAGGGGCGAATAAGGCAGGCAGCGTCATCGCCTCTTCGACTGAGTTTCATCGAGAGGCCGACCGCATGGCGCGCGGTAGCGACGCAATGTGTGTGCGCATGATGCCTGACCGCGCAATTTACTGAAAACAAGTGAGATGACCCGTGAACAATAAGAATCGTCAGCGTGGCGGCCGTCCTCAGGGCCGGAGGCCGCATGGTGGTGGCGGCGGTGGTGGAGGCGGCGGCGGTAACAATAGCGGAATGAACAATTCCCACCGCAACTTCGACTCCAACGGCCCCGAAGTGAAGGTGCGTGGCACGGCCACGAATATCTTCGAGCGCTACTGTCAGCTTGCCCGCGACGCCAATGCTTCGGGTGATCGCGTCGCCGCCGAGAATTACCTCCAGCATGCGGAGCACTACTACCGCATCATGCTGGCCCAGGGCGTGACGCCGATGCAGCGCGCCGCCAACCAGCAGCAGAACGGCAACCAGCAGCAGCCCCAGCCGGGCGGCCAGCAGGCCCAGCAGCCGGCCGCCGACGGCAATGCTGCCGACGGCAATGGCAATGGTAACGGCGAGCAGCCGAGCCTGGAGCGCGAGCTGGAAGCGGTTCTCGACCCGGAAGCCAAGGCCGCCGCCGAGCGCGACGAAGCCAATGCGGCGTAAAGCCGGCGCAATCCGAACAACAAAAAAAGGCCGCTGGTAACAGCGGCCTTTTTTAATGCATGGGAATGGCTGCGGCTTAGTTGGTGGCGGCCGCGCTGCCCTGTTCAGCCTGGGCCCACAGCGCCTCGTCGGCGATGGTGAGCGCGCGGATCGGCAGCATCTCGGCTTCCGGCACCACCGGCGCCAGCGCGATGTCGATTTCCAATTCCTTGTCGAGCAGGCCACGGTCGGTGCCGAGGTAGCGCTCGAAGAAGCCGACGGTGCGGGTGATGCTGTCGGTCTGGGCATCGCCACGGAAGGTGTGGCCCTGGCCCTTGTAGATCATGACTTCGTGTTCGGCGCCGACTTCGCCCAGCAGGTTGGCCAGCTCATAGGCGCGGCGCACCGGCACGGTGGCATCCTTGTCGCCATGCAGCACCAGGGTCGGTGGCATGCGATGCACGCCGCGGCGCTGCACTTCCGACGGCATGGCGCCGACGACGTTGACCACGGCCTGGATACGCGGATCGCGGCTGCCCAGTGCCAGGGCATGGAAGCCGCCCAGCGACAGGCCGAAGACGCCGATGCGCTCCGGGTCGACATAGGCCTGCTTCGACACATAGGACACGGCCTCGGCGATCACCCGTTCGCGCTCGTCATGCAGCGTCGGGGCGGCCTTGCGGGCCTGCGGAATGCCGTCGAAGTAATGGATGACGAAGGCGGTGATGCCCTTTTCGGCCAGCGCCTTGGCCTGCGGATAGAACAGCGAGCCGTCGCCCAGGCCATGGGCGCCGTGCAGGATCAGCACGGCCGGGGTCTTCCCGTCTGGACCCAGCATGTCGGTCTCGGCCTTGATGATGTCGACGCGCACGCGGCGGCCGTCGATGGTGAAGCCGGTGCTGTCGGCCTCGGCGGCGCGGCGGGCGGGCTCGGCGGACTTCAGCTTGCGCGGCGCGGTCGCCTTGGTGGGCTTGGCATCGGGCTTGGGAGCAACGGAGGATTTGGTCTGGCCGGCGCGCGGCTGGGCTTCAGCGGTCGGCGCATAGGCGGCGACACTGCCCAAAAGCAGCGCAAGAGCGGAAATTCGGCAGAGGCTGCGGAACTGGCGCAGCGGCCGAGCGTATCCCCCTGTCATGCTTCCCCCGTGACTCGACAATTATTAACAAAAACGGGCCCCGGCCCGTTGGACTGTAACCAGTTGTAACAACCCTAAACGCGCCTTGTCCACCCTTGATTTTCTCTAAATTTCCCTGCTTTTCCAGTAATATCATGGGGTTGGGCAAAATTTGCCGAGTGAGTCCCCGGCCTCGGAGCTGTGATGGGCGTCAGCTTGACGCTCCCGAGGGGCCTACTTACTTTTAACCTTCGATGGTCGGATTCGTCGTGTGCGGCGACTCTGGCCCAACCACTCCAAAGAGGTTCCCCATGTCCGCGCCGACCAAAGTTACCGACGCCTCCTTCGAGAGCGACGTCCTGAAGTCTTCCGACGCCGTGCTCGTCGACTTCTGGGCCGAATGGTGCGGCCCGTGCAAGCAGATCGCCCCGGCGCTGGATGAGATTGCCAGCGAGATGGCCGGCAAGCTGACCATCGCCAAGGTCAACATCGACGAGAACCCGATGACGCCGTCGAAGTTCGGCGTGCGCGGCATCCCGACCCTGATCCTGTTCAAGGATGGCAAGCCGGTCTCGACCAAGGTTGGCTCGATGCCGAAGAGCCGCATCGTCGAGTGGATCAATTCGGCGATCTAAGCGTTTTCGCCAAGGATCCGGCCCGCCAGGTATAGCGAGCCGGAAATAATCACACGGGCCGGTGCTGACGCAGCATCGGCCCGTATCGTTTGTGCGATCTGCCGGATGGCGGCGGTGGCGCTGGCTGCGGGCTCTGCCGTCAGGCCGACGCTGCGGGCAGCTTCGGCCAGCTCCTCGGCCGACAGGCTGTTGGCCTCGCCCGGAATGGCGATGCAGCGCGCGCCTTGCAGGCCGGGTGCCAGCGGGCGGAGGAAGCCCGCCGCATCCTTGGTGTTCAGCATGCCGGCCAGCAGCCAGGTTGGTCGCGGCGGCAACTGTTTCAGGGTCTCGGCCAGCGCCTCGCCTGCCATGGCGTTATGCGCGCCATCCAGCCACAGCTCGGTGCCGGGCGGCAGCAGGCTCACCAGAGGCCCCTTGGTCAGTCGCTGCATGCGGGCCGGCCAGTCGACCTGGCGCAGGCCGGCGGCGATGGCGTCCGGGGAGACGGTGAACCCGGGAAGGTGCCGCGCGCAGGCAATCGCGACGCCCGCATTGACCACCTGATGCGCGCCCAGCAGGGCCGGGCGGGGCAGGGTCAGCTCCACCATGCTGTCGCGCCAGATCAGACCGTCGGTGGTTTCGCGCACCGTCCAGTCGCGACCATGGCGGAACAGCGCCGAACCGGTTTCGGCGGCGCGCGCCGCGATCACGGCGATGGCTTCGGATGGCTGCGGGCCGACCACGCAGGGCACGCCCGGCTTCAGGATGCCGGCCTTGTTGGCGGCAATCTTGGCAACCGTATCGCCGAGGAAGGCGACGTGATCGATGCCGATGGGTGTCAGAGCAGTCAGCGCCGGTTGCGGGATGACATTGGTGGTGTCGGCGATGCCGCCCAGGCCGGTTTCCAGCAGCACCAGATCGGCAGGCTCTGAAGCGAAGGCAAGATAGGCGGCAGCCGTGGTGATTTCGAAGAAGGTGATCGGCATGCCGGCATTGACGGTTTCGCACTGCTCCAGCAGCGCGAGCAGCCGGTCGTCCTCGATCAGCTGGCCGGCCAGCCGGATGCGCTCGTTGAAGCGCACCAGATGCGGCGAGGTATAGGCATGCACGCGGTAACCGGCGGCCTCCGTCATGGCGCGCAGGAAGGCGGTGGTCGAACCCTTGCCCTTGCTGCCGGCGACATGGAAGACCGGCGGCAGTTTCAGATGCGGATTGCCCAGCCGATCCAGCAGCGTGCGGATGCGGTCCAGCGACAGGTCGATCGCCTTGGGATGCAGCGCCATCAGGCGCTGCAGGATCAGGTCTAGTTTAGCGGGCGCGCTTGCCGGCGGAGCCATGCGGAATCTCGCCAGTCGGCGGAATCTCCAGGCCCGGACGCGGCAGCGCCACCACATCGGCCTTCGGCTGCGGGTCGAGCAGCAGGGCGACGATGCGGCCCAGCGTCTCGCGCAGGTCGCGGCGATGGACCACCATGTCCAGCATGCCGTGCTCCAGCAGGTATTCGGCGCGCTGGAAGCCGGTCGGCAGAGTTTCGCGGATGGTCTGCTCGATCACGCGCGGGCCGGCGAAGCCGATCAGCGCGCCCGGCTCGGCGACCTGGATATCGCCCAACATGGCGTATGAGGCGGTCACACCGCCGGTGGTCGGATCGGTCAGCACGACGATGAAGGGCAGATGCGCCTCACGCAGGCGCTGCACGGCGATCACCGTGCGCGGCATCTGCATCAGGCTGAGGATGCCTTCCTGCATGCGCGCGCCGCCGGCGGCGGCGAACAGGATCAGGGCTGCATTCTGGTTGATCGCCAGCGTGGAGGCGGCAATCAGCGCCTCGCCGGTGGCCATGCCCATCGAGCCGCCCATGAACGCGAAGTTCTGCACGGCGATGACGACGTCCTGGCCGGTCAGTGTGCCATGGGCGACGGCGAAGGCATCCTTCTGCCCGGTCTTGCTGCGTGCATCCTTGAGGCGGTCGGGATACTTCTTGGAATCGCGGAAGTGTAGCGGGTCCTGCACCACGTCAGGCAGTTCGATGGTCTGGTATTCACTCTTGTCGAACAGAGCGGCGAAACGCTCCTTCGGCCCGACGCGCATATGGTGATCGCATTTCGGGCAGACATGCTGGTTCTCTTCCAGCTCCTTGGCATAGATCATCTGCTGGCAGTTCGGGCATTTGCGCCACAGATTGTCCGGCGTGTCCTTCTTCGCGGTGAATTCGCGGATCTTCGGCAGGACGGTGCGGGTCAGCCAGTTCATCGCAATCTTCCTTCTTAAGCCGCGACCTTGGCGACGCCGCGTACGGCTGTGCTCAGTTCGCGTACCAGGTCCAGCACATGCTTGGCCGGATCGATTTTCTTAATCTGGGCCTCGGCCACTCGTTCCACAAGGGCCGTGCCCACCACGGCGGCATCGGCCACCGCGGCGATTTCGGCGGCACGTTTGCCATCGCGGATACCGAAGCCGACGGCCACCGGGATTTTCGTGTGCTGCTTGATTCGCGCCACCGCCTGGCCAACCGCAGTCGGATCGGCTGCCGCCGCGCCGGTGATGCCGGCGATGGAGACGTAGTAGAGGAAGCCCGAGGTATTCGCCAGCACGGCGGGCAAACGGGCCGCGTCGGTGGTCGGCGTCGCCAGGCGGATGAAGTGGATGCCGGCCTTCACGGCTGGCAGGCAGAGTTCGCTGTCTTCTTCCGGCGGCAAGTCGACAATGATCAGGCCATCCACGCCGGCAGCCTTGGCGTCCACCAGGAACTTGTCGACGCCATAGGCCGAGATCGGGTTGAAGTAGCCCATCAGCACGATCGGTGTGGCGTCGTCCTTCTTGCGGAAGTCGGTGACCAGCTTCAGCGTTGTCTTCATGCTGGCGCCATTGGCCAGCGCGCGCAGGCCGGCGGCCTCGATGGACGGGCCATCGGCCATCGGATCGGAAAACGGCATGCCGAGTTCGATCACATCGGCGCCGGCATCCGGCAGCCCGGCCAGCAGGCGGGCGCAGGTGTTGTGATCCGGGTCGCCGGCAGTGATGAAGGTAACCAGGCCGGCGCGGCCCTGGCTTTTCAGGTCGGCGAAACGCTTCTCGATGCGGCTCACAGTTGCACCCCCAAGGCGCGAGCGACGTTGAACACGTCCTTATCGCCGCGCCCACAAAGATTCATGATCATCAGGTGGTCCTTGGGCAGGGTCGGCGCCAATTTCATGACATAAGCCAGCGCATGACTCGGCTCCAACGCCGGGATGATACCTTCGACACGCGAGCAGAACTGGAAGGCGTCCAGCGCCTCCTGATCGGTCACCGAAACGTAGTTGACGCGGCCGATATCATGCAGCCAGGCATGCTCCGGGCCGATACCGGGGTAATCCAGGCCGGCGGAAATCGAATGTGCCTCGGTGATCTGGCCGTCCTCGTCCTGCAGCAGGTAGGTACGGTTGCCGTGCAGCACGCCGGGTACGCCCTTTGCCAGCGACGCCGCATGCTTGCCGGTATCGAGGCCTTCGCCAGCAGCTTCGACGGCGTGGATTTTCACATCGGTGTCGTCAAGGAAGGGGTGAAACAGACCGATGGCGTTCGAGCCGCCACCAATGCAGGCGACCAGGCTGTCGGGCAGGCGCCCTTCGCGTTCAATGATCTGCTCGCGTGCCTCGAGGCCAATGATCGACTGGAAGTCACGCACTAGCATCGGATAGGGATGCGGGCCGGCGGCGGTGCCGATGATGTAGAAAGTGTCATGCACGTTGGTGACCCAGTCGCGCAGGGCTTCGTTCATCGCGTCCTTCAGGGTCTTCGAGCCCGACTTCACCGCACGAACTTCGGCGCCAAGCAGGCGCATGCGAAACACATTGGGCTGCTGGCGCTCGATATCGACTTCACCCATGTAGATCACGCAGGGCAGGCCGAAGCGCGCGGCCACCGTGGCCGTCGCCACGCCATGCTGGCCTGCGCCGGTCTCAGCGATGATGCGCTTCTTGCCCATGCGCTTGGCCAGCAGGATCTGGCCGATGCAGTTGTTGATCTTGTGCGCGCCGGTATGGTTCAGCTCATCGCGTTTGAAATAGATCTTGGCGCCGCCCAGCTTCTTGGTCATCGGCTCGGCGTAATACAGCGGGCTGGGGCGCCCGACGTAATCCTTCAGGAAGTAATCCATCTCGGCCTTGAAGGCGGGATCGGCCTTAGCCTCTTTATAATGCCGCTCCAGATCAAGGATCAGCGGCATCAGTGTCTCGGCCACGAAACGCCCGCCGAACTTGCCGAAATGGCCCGCCTCGTCGGGGCCGGTGCGATAGGAATTGATCGCGGTCATCGGATACCTCTTACAAACGTTTGGCAGCGGCCAGGAAGGCTTCGATCTTTTTCGGGTCTTTCCGGCCGGGGGCGCTTTCCACGCCGGAGGATACATCGACAGCCTTGGCGCCGGATTGCTGGATCGCCTGCGGTAAATTGTCGGGTGTCAGGCCGCCGGACAGAATCCACGGCCGCTTGAATTCCGCGCTCTTCATGATGGTCCAGTCAAAGGCGACGCCGTTGCCGCCGGGCAGCTTGGCATCCTTGGGCGGCTGGGCATCAAACATCAGCCAGTCGACGCAATCCTCGTAATCCTTGGCTTTCTTCAGGTCGGCCTTGGTCGAGACCTTGATCGCCTTGATGATCGGCAGGCCGAAATAGACGCTGATGGCGCGGCAGCGCTCAGGGCTTTCGTCGCCATGCAGCTGCAGCAGGTCCAGGCGCGCCTTGGCCAGGATAGTGTCGAGGAAATCGGTTTCCGGGTCGACGAAGACCCCGACACGGTCGATGCCGCTGGGCACCAGGTTGAGCAGGGCCTCCGCCTGTTCGGCCGACAGATTGCGCGGCGAGGGCGGGAAGAAGATGAAGCCCAGCATGTCGGCGCCATGATCCACCGCGGTGGCGAGCGCCGTTTCGTCGTTCAGGCCGCAGATCTTGGTGAACAGCGCCATGTCAGGCTGCCTCGACCAGTTCCTGCGCGATGGCGCGCGCACTGGCTTCCGGATCCGGGCTTTCCGTGATCGGGCGGCCGATCACCAGATGGTCGGCACCCAGCGTCATTGCCTCGGCGGGCGTCATCACGCGCTTCTGGTCGCCGGCGGCCGCGCCCTTGGGGCGGATGCCGGGCACGACCAGCTTGAAGTTCGGGCCGCAGTTCTGGCGCAGCAGCGAGATTTCGGTGGCGGCGCAGATCACGCCGTCGGCGCCGTTATGCTGGGCCAGGCGGGCGAGGCGGATCACATGCTGGCTGACATCGCCGGTGACCCCGATGGCGGCAAGGTCGGCGGCATCCAGCGAGGTCAGGACGGTGACGGCCAGGATCAGCGGGCGCGGGGCGGTGCCCGAGGCGGGGACCGACTTGGCGGCCTCGACGGCGGCGCGGATCATCGCCGGGCCGCCCGAGGCATGCACGGTCAGCATCATCGGCCCCATGGCGGCGGCGGCGGAGCGCACCGCGCCGGCCACGGTGTTGGGGATATCATGGAATTTCAGGTCCAGGAACAGCGGCGTGCCGGCCGGAACCACGGCGCGCACGTCGGCCGGGCCGCGGGCGGTGAAGAACTCCTTGCCGAGCTTGACCCCGAAGCCGGCGGCAGAGGCGGCGCGGGCGCAGCGGGCGGCAAAATCCATGTCCACGGTGTCGATGGCGCAGAAGACCGGCGCCGGGTTTTTCGCGAGGGCGTTCATGGGGCGGGCTTATAACGGAAATACCCCGGAGAGTCTCCCCTCAGACCCCCGTCTAGCCCTCCCCCGAGGTCCCTGATGGGGTTACAGTCCCGGCCATGAAAACCGCCCCTCTTTTCGCTGCGACTCTGGCCGCCCTGGCCGCCGGCCCCCTGCTGGCCGCCGACCATGCCAGCATCCTGATGTACCACCGCTTCGGCGAGAATACGGTGCCCAGCACCAACATCCGGCTGGAGCAGTTCGACGCCCATATCGCCGAGCTTAAGTCCGGCCCCTACAAGGTCATGGGACTGCCCGAGATCGTGCACCGGCTGAAGTCGGGCGAGGCGCTGCCCGACCGCGCGGTCGCTGTCACCGCTGACGATGCCTATATCTCCGCCTTCACCGAAGGCTGGCCGCGGATGAAGAAGGCCGGCATCCCGTTCACGCTGTTTGTCGCCACCGAGCCGGTGACCTCGAAACTGAAGGGCTACCTGACCTGGGATCAGATCCGGCAGATGAAGGCGGAAGGCGTCACCATCGGCGCGCACAGCCATCGTCATCCGTCGTTGCCGGCGCTGACGCCGGAAAAGGCGCGCGAGGATCTCGAAACCTCCATGGCGCTGTTCGAGAAGGAACTGGGCGAGAAGCCGACGCTGTTCGCCTATCCCTTCGGCGAGTGGGACGCCAAGACCCTGAAGCTGGCGAAAGACATCGGCTACAGCGTCGCCTTCGGCCAGCATTCGGGCGTGGCGCACAGCAAGCATGACATGTTCTGGCTGCCGCGCTTTCCCATGAACGAGCATTTCGGCTCTGTCGACCGCGTGCGTCAGGCGCTGAATGCGCTACCGCTGCCAGTCAGTGACGTCGAGCCGACGGACGTGCTGGTGAAGCTGGGCCAGACGCAAAACCCGCCGACCCTGCGTTTCACCGTGGCGCCGGGCATCGAACGGTTGAACCAGATGGTCTGCTATACCGGCGAGGGCAAGTCGATCCAGCCGAAAGCCATCGCCGAGCGCCGCTACGAACTGCATGCACCCGATGCGCTGAAGCCGCCGCGCGACCGCATTTCCTGCAGCGTGCCGAGCAGTGAACAGGGCCGCTTCCGCTGGTTCGGCATCCAGTTCACCGTTGTAAAATAACACCCGCGTAAAAATCACAGCGACGTGATGCCGTCGCTTCCGCGGGCGGGCGTACAACAGCCTTCCAGATAAAACCGGGAGGCTCGCCGTGACTCGCATTCTGTCCATCCTGCTGCTGGCGCTTGTCGCCTTGCCGGCACAGGCCGTCGACATCTCCATGCTGACCGCCGGCGCCTTCAAGCAGGTGCTGCTCGCCGCGCTGCCCGGCTTCGAGGCGCAGAGCGGCCATAAGGTGATCGTCGATGGCGACACCGCCGGCGGCCTGGCGCGCCGCATCGAAGGCGGGGCGGTGTTCGATCTGGTGGTGATGACGCCGGCCACTATCGAGGGCGTGATCGCCAAGGGCCTGGTCCGCGCCGACAGCAGGACCAACCTGGCCCGCGTCGGCATCGGCGTCGGCATCAAGGAGGGCGCGCCCAAGCCCGATCTCTCCAATGCCGAAGCATTCAAACACCTGGTGCTGAAGGCCAGGGGCATCACCTATGTCGATCCGGCCTCGGGCGGCACCAGCGGCATCTATCTGGCCAACCTGTTCAAGCAATGGGGCATCGCCGAGCAGCTTGCGCCCAAGTCAGTCCTGGTCCCGGGCGGCTACTCGGCCGAGAAGATCGTCACCGGCGAAGCCGAGGTGGCGATCCAGCAGATCAGCGAAATCCTGCCGGTGAAGGGCGTGGTGCTGGCCGGTCCGCTGCCCGCCGACATCCAGAGCTACACGACCTACACCGCCGGCCTGAGTGCCAAGGCGGTGCAGCCGGTGGCGGCCAAGGCACTGCTGGATTATCTGGCCGGACCGCAGACGGCGAAAATCCTGGTCGAGAAGGGCATGCAAACGCCGTAAGGCTTTTGCGGCTCAGTCAGGGCTCTGAGCGTCGAATTCTGGGCTGTAGCCGTCAAATCCGCTGCTGTAGGCGTCGAATTTGATGCTGTAGCCGTCGAATCTCGTCGAATTCCGGTTCATGATCTCAAATCTGCATACATATGTAACTACAATTAGAACATATAGTGTACATTAATCGTGGTCTCGGGGGAACGGTTTTGTTAAAAAGCCCGGATGAGCACCCAGACCTCCGACGCGGCTGCCGGCTCCGTCCAGCGCAGCCGCCGCATCAACGGCTATGACCTGTCGTATCTGGAAGCCGGTGACGCCCATGCCACGCCGCTGCTGCTGGTGCATGGCTCGCTCTGCGACCAGCGCATCTGGGCGGCGCAGATGGCGCCGTTTGCGCAAACCTATCGCGTGCTGGCGCTCAGCCTGCGGCGCTGCTGGCCCGAACAGTGGAACGGCGAGGGCGAGGGCTATGATATCCAGGGCCATGCCGACGATCTCGCGGCGCTGATTGCCGATCTGGGCGCCGGCCCGGTGCATCTGGTCGGCCATTCGCGCGGCGGCCATGTCGGCTTCCGCCTGGCGCAGCGTCATCCGGAGCTGCTGCGCAGTGCCGTGCTGGCTGAGCCCGGCGGCCAGCTCGACGAAACCCTGAGCGATCCTGGCGCGCCGCCGGCGGGTGCGGGGCTGAACGCGATGTTCGGCGAGAGCGCCGCACTGATCGCGCGCGGCGAGGTCGATGCGGGATTGGAAAAGTTCGTCACCGCTGTTGGTGGGCCGCTGGCCTGGAAATACGCGCCGGCGCGTTTCAAGGCGATGGCGCGCGACAACGCCTATACGCTGGTGGGCCAGTATCGTGAGCCGCGCCTGCCCTTCATGAAGGACGATATCCAGTCGATCGCCGTGCCGGTGCTGCTGGTCGGCGGCGGCCTGACCAGGGGACACTTCCCCAAGGTGCTGGATGCGATGGAGCGGCTGATGCCCGACGTGCGGCGCATCACCATCGCGAACGCCACCCATCCGATGTACGAGCAGCGCCCCGAGGCGTTCAACGAGGCGGTACTGGCGTTCCTGGCGCAGTATTGAAAACAACGCGTGGATGCCCGGGCCAAGCCCGGGCATGACACCGATTTTATTGTCATGGCCGGACTTATTCCGGCCATCCACGTCTATAATTCTAGAGGATACGTCACCCCCGCGTCACATGCGCGGCGACGCAGAGCCAGGTGTTGCTGCCGGCCTGCTTCATCCAGATATCGGTATAGCGGCCCTGGCCGGCGCTGCCATCGGGCTTGGTATAGGCCGTGCGCGCATGGATCAACGCGGTGGCGCCGATGATGCGGATGCGCACATCCTCGCAACGCAGGTTCTTCGCCGCCGAGGGCTTGGCGATCTGCGCCAGGAAACCGGCGCGGTCGGCCAGCGTGCCGTCGGGATTGGAATTCAGGAAATCGGCAGAGAGGTTTTTCTCGAACCAGGCGGTGTCGGACTCGGCCACGCTGCGGATGTAGTTTTCGTTCAGGCTGTACAGCGTGTCGTGGTCAGTCGCCATGATTCAAGGCCCCCTGTTTCTTTGTGCCGGCCTCCTGTTGCAGGCGGCAGCATCTCCGCAAGATTTATCAAACGCGCCCGTGCTAGCGTTTCTGCATCAGACAGGAAGAACTGATATGACCGATTTCGCCACCACCGATTCCGCCAATTCCGACTCACCAGGGCAGGCCAGCTATATCCGGCGCTTCACCCGCGTCACGGAATATATCTACGCCAACCTGGATGCCGAGCTGGACCTCAACACGCTGGCCGATGTGGCTGCGCTGTCGCCCTGGCACTGGCACCGCATCTGGCAGGCGGTTTATGGCGAAACGGTGGCGGCCACCGTGAAGCGCCTGCGGCTGCAGCGTGCCGCCGCCGATCTGGCGCAGACGCAGATGGCCCTGGACGAGATCTGGCCGCGCGCCGGCTATGGCAGCCTCGCTGCCTTCAGCCGCAGCTTCAAGGATGCCTATCAGATGCCGCCGGCGGAATACCGCAAGCGCGGCAGCCATACCCGCTTCACCATACCGTCCTCGCCGAAGGGAGTCTCCGCCATGCGCGACGTTGCCATCAAGACCTTGCCACCTGCCACACTGGCCGTGATCCCGCATAAGGGCTCCTACATGGAGATCGGGCGGGCATTCGAGACACTGTTCGGCACGCTGGCGGCGCGCAACCTGCTGCGGCCGGGCCAAGGTCAGTCTTTGTGCATGAAGGGGCTGTTCTATTCCGATCCCACATCGGTGCCGGAGGCCGAGCTGCGTTCGGCCGCCGGGATTCTCATTCCCGATGCCGCCTTTCCGGTGGAACCGCCGCTGGAGCGCGCCGATCTGCGTGGCGGCGACTATGCCGTGCTGCGCCACAAGGGGCCTTACTCGGATATGAAGGCGGCCTATGACTGGCTCTATGGCGAATGGCTGGTGAAGTCAGGCCGCGAGGCCGCCGATGCGCCGGTTTTCGAGGATTACCTCAACAATCCGCGCGAGGTGCCACCGACCGATCTGCTGACCGATATCTGTCTGCCGCTGAAGTGACGGCCGTGCTGTTGCATAGTCGTCACCCCGGGCTTGACCCGGGGTCCCATTAAAAAATGGGATGCCGGCTCAAGGCCGGCATGACGAGTAAGGGGTGCGGCGTCATTTTCTTGCTTGACGCTTTCTCCATCTGCGCTTACCGTCCGCGCACCATGCAGAGCATTATTCTCACCGTAGCTACCATTAAGGTTACCGCCACCGGCGGTGCCCTGGGTCGTTGCGCGTGAAGAGATAAACGCACAAGCACTGAAACCCAGAGGCCCCGCCGGCGACGGACGGGGCCTCGGTGTTTCTGGGGTCCCGTTCATCACCGGCAGGTCTCTTCCACGATGGAGACCCAAGATGAACAGCCTGAATCCAGGACGATTTTCGGAGATGGACGCCTACGACCACCAGGTGCTGGGCACGCGGCTGGACCTCTTCCACCAGCAGGAGGAGGGGCCGGGCATGGTCTTCTGGCACCCGCGCGGCTTCGCGCTTTATCGTGTGGTGGAGGATTACATCCGCCGCCGCATGCGCGAGGCGGGATTCGCCGAAATCCGCACGCCGCAGCTCCTGTCCTACAGCCTGTGGGAGCAGAGCGGCCATGCCGAGAAGTTCGCCAATGAAATGTACCGGCTCAGCAGCGGGAACCGGCCCTTTGCGCTGAAGCCGATGAGCTGCCCGGGCCATGCCCAGGTGTTCGGCAAGACGCTGCGGTCGGTGCATGATCTGCCGATGCGCTATTGCGAATTCGGCGCCTGTCATCGCGACGAACCCTCGGGCGCGCTGCAGGGGCTGATGCGCACGCGCAGCTTCACGCAGGACGATGCGCATATCTTCTGCACGGAGGAGCAGGTCGAGCAGGAGGTGCAGCGTTTCTGCGAGCTGCTGCGCGGCATCTACAGCGACTTCGGCTTCGGTGCGCCGCTGGTCTTCTTCGCCACGCGACCGGCCAAGCGCGCCGGCGACGATGCGACCTGGGACCGCGCCGAGGCCGGCCTCGCCATGGCGGCGCGCCGCGCGGGCCTGGATTTCGCCATCAAGAGCGGCGAGGGCGCCTTCTATGGCCCGAAGCTGGAATTCCACCTGCGCGACAGCCATGACCGCTCCTGGCAGTGCGGTACGGTGCAACTCGACTTCGTGCTGCCCGAAAGGCTGGATGTCAGCTATGTGGCCAGCGACGGCAGCCGCAGGCGCCCCGTGCTGATCCATCACGCCGTGCTGGGCAGCATGGAGCGTTTCATCGGCATGCTGCTGGAGCATTACCGCGGCGCGCTGCCGCTGTGGCTGGCGCCCGAGCAGATCGTGATCGCCAATGTCACCTCGGCGCAGGAAGGCTATGCCCGCAAGGCGGTGGCGGCGCTGGGCCGCGAGGGCCTGCGCGCGGTCGCCGACAGCCGACAGGAGCGGCTGGGTCGCAAGATCGCCGAGGCGCATGACCAGGGCGTGCCGCTGGTCGGCGTGGTTGGTGAACGCGAGATGGAGCGCGGCACGGTGTTCCTGCGCTGGCGTGGCGGCAAGCAGGAGGAGATGGCGCTCAACGACGTGGCGCGCCGGCTGCGGCCCGATGCGGTGAAGTGAGGCAGTGATGTCTGCACCCGTCCTGCATCTCCTGTGCGGCAAGATCGCTGCCGGCAAATCGACGCTGGCGGCCACGCTTGGCGCGGCGCCGGATACGGTGACGATTGCCGAGGACTGGTGGCTGGCCCGGTTGTATCCGGGCGAGATCCGGACCGTGGCGGATTATGTCCGCTGCGCCGGCCAACTGCGCGCCGTGATGGCGCCTCATGTGGAGACCCTGCTGCAAGCGGGCCTGTCGGTGGTGCTCGATTTCCCCGCCAATACCCGCAGCAGCCGGACCTGGATGCGCGAGATCATCGACCGCAGCGGCGCTCAACACCGGCTGCATGTGCTCGATGTGCCAGACGAGGTCTGCCGCGCGCGGCTGCGCCAGCGCAATGCCACGGGCCAGCATGATTTCGCTGCAAACGATGCCGAGTTCGATGCGATCACATCGCATTTCCTCGCGCCGCAGCCGGATGAAGGATTCGATGTGAAGTATCACGCGAGCTGAAGTGCATTCACAAAAAAAGGCGTCACCCCCGGACTTGATCCGGGGTCTCATTTTTTGACGAGAGGCAATGGGATCCCGGGTCTCGCATACGCTCAGCCGGGATGACGTTTATTGTGAATGTTCCGCGATGTTCGCAGCTTTCGCGTGGATCGTCGCGATAAACGCATGCACGTTCGGTTGAACTGCGGGGATGCGCGCCATAGTTTAGGAGCAGAGGTCATAATCAAATGAGGGGGGCTCCCGAAGGATGCCGCATCACACACCGCTGATTGCCACCATCGTGATGGGCCTGGTGCTCGCCTTCATCTTCGGCGCCATCGCCAATCGCCTGCGGGTCTCTCCGCTGGTGGGCTATCTGCTGGCGGGTGTGTTCGTCGGCCCCTTCACCCCGGGCTTCGTCGCCGATCAGGGCCTGGCCAACGAGCTGGCGGAGATCGGCGTCATTCTGCTGATGTTCGGCGTCGGCCTGCATTTCTCGCTGAAAGACCTGCTGTCGGTGAAGGCGATCGCCATCCCCGGCGCGGTGGTGCAGATCGGTGTCGCCACGCTGCTCGGCATGGGCCTCGCCTGGGTGATGGGATGGGGCATGGGCGGCGGCTTCATTTTTGGTCTAGCGCTCTCCGTCGCATCGACAGTCGTGCTGCTGCGCGCCATGCAGGAGCGCCGGCTGGTGGAAACCGATCGCGGACGCATCGCCGTCGGCTGGCTGATCGTGGAAGACCTGGCCATGGTACTGGCGCTGGTGCTGCTGCCGGCGCTCAGCGGTCTGATGATGCCAGATGCCGGAACGGCGGGCGCAGGACAGGCAGCACCGCAGACCGCCGACATCCTGAAGACGGTCGGCGTCACGCTGGCCAAGGTCGCGGCCTTCGTGGTGCTGATGGTGGTGGTCGGCCGCCGCGTCATTCCCTGGGTATTGCATTACATCGTGCATACCGGCTCGCGCGAACTGTTCCGCCTCGCCGTGCTGGCGATCGCACTCGGTGTCGCCTTCGGCGCCGCCAAGCTGTTCGGCGTGTCCTTTGCGCTGGGCGCATTCTTCGCCGGCATGATGATGAGCGAGTCGCCGCTCAGCCATGAGGCCGCGAATGAATCGCTGCCCTTGCGCGATGCTTTTGCCGTGCTGTTCTTCGTCTCGGTCGGCATGCTGTTCGATCCGGCGATCCTGCTGCACAACCCGCTGCCGGTGCTGGCCACGGTGGCGATCATCGTGATCGGCAAGTCACTGGCGGCCTTTTTCATCGTGCTGGCTTTCCGCCATCCGATGGGCACGGCGCTGCTGATCTCGGCATCATTGGCGCAGATCGGCGAATTCTCCTTCATTCTGGCCGCACTGGGCACCGAGCTGAAGCTGCTGCCGGAAGAGGGCCGCGATCTGATCCTGGCCGGCGCCATCCTGTCGATCCTGCTCAACCCGCTGCTTTTCGTGATGCTGGACAAGCTCAAGCCCCGGCTGGAGCAGAAGCTGGGCAGGGATGGCGGCAAGACGGCAGCCGCGCCGCAGGTGACGGCATCGGCGGTCTCGGCCGATCCCGATATCGTGCCGGTGAAGACGACGCTGACCGGCCATGTGGTGCTGATCGGCTATGGCCGGGTCGGCAGCCTGGTGGGCGCGGCGCTGCAGCAGCGCAAGCTGCCCTTCTTGGTGATCGAGGATTCCGAGACGCTGGTGCGTGCCCTGAACAAGCAGGGCGTCGAGGTCATCGTCGGCAACGCGGCACGTGCCGACATGTTGGCGGCGGCCAATTTGGCGCAGGCCCGGCAACTGATCCTCGCCATTCCCAATGTCTTCGAGGCCGGTCGCATCGTGCAGGCGGCGCGGGCGGAGAATCCGTCCTTAAGTATCGTGGCGCGCGCCCATGCCGATGCCGAGGTCGATCATCTGGTCGAACATGGCGCCGGTACGGTGATCATGGGCGAGCGCGAGATCGCGCGCGCAATGATCGAGACGCTGCCGGCGCCCGCTCAGAACTGATAGGCGAGAATGAACTGACCGAGCCAGGTGGTGCGGTCGGTGGCATCCGTGGTGCCCTGCGCCTGGCGGCGGCCGTCGCCGGCCTTGGCCGCGCCCAGCACGGCATTGACGCTCAGGCCCTTCAACGGCGTATCCCAGACGGCAAAGACGTCGATCTCGTTCAGCAGGCGGTCGCTGGTGACGCCGTTGGCGCCATCGGGCTTGTCGTAGGAATGGCGGTAGTAGATCGCGCCGAGGCTGAGGTCGTCGGCCGGCTGCAGTTTCAGCTGCACCATATGGGTGTTGAGGTTGGTGTTGGTGCCGACATAGCGCTGGTAGATCTCGCCCTGGTCCCAGCTGCCATAGCCGCGCGGGCCGCCGGCCATGAACAGCGTGTCCCAGGCGGTGTTGCGGTTATCAGTTGTGTTGGCGTCGCCGCTGAAATGCGCATAGCGATAGCTGACGCGTGGCGTCCACGGCAGATCGCCAAAGCGATACTGCGGTTCGACATACCAGGCATTGGCGCGGGTTTTCGTGGCGCCGACATCGTTCGTCTGCCGCGCATATTCGCTGTAAAGCGAGACATCCTTGAACAGGTCGCTGACCGGCGCCAGCACCGTGCCGCCCGAGCGCACCGACCAGACATTGAGCCCATCGCGGTTGGCGTTCACGGCACGGTCGGCATCGTCGATCTTCAGCGCGGTGGCGCCGAGATACCAGAGCCGCTCGGTGTATTCGGCGCGGCCGTGGTCCTTGTGTGCCGACCCGAACCATTCGACGTTGCCGCCGTAGAGGCTGGTGGCGGCGTCGTCCTGACCGCGCAGGAAATCCTGGTCGCTGCCGTTGCGCAGGCGGAAGACATCGGCGCGCACCGGTTCGGTGTTCAGCCGCGCGATCGCCGTGCGGTCGAAGCCGGCGCGCGGGCCGATCACGTAATTGCCGCGCCGGAAGCTGTCGAGCGTGCCATCGGCAATGAGGAAGCCGTCGCCGACCACGAAGCCCTGGCGACCGGCCGAGACATCGACCGCATCCTCGCCGAGCGCGGCAAAGGCCAGGCCGGACTTCCAGCCGAGATAGGCTTCATCCAGCGCGAGTGCCTCGGGCCGGCGGCTGGTCACGCTGGTGCGCTGCGCCTCGCCCTCGCCGCGCGTGGCCGAGCCGAGCAGCTTCAGGTTGCCGTAGAAGGTCGTGTCGTTCAGGTGATAGTCGAGCGCCAGCCCGGGCGCGATGAAGCCTTCTGCCCAGTCGCGGCCGCCGCGGCGCTTGCCGCCGCCCGGCCCCAGGCTGCCCAGACCGTTCTGCGCATTGGCGACCGAGAACAGCCCGAAGGCGGCATCCAGGTTGAGTGTGATGTCGAGATCGCCGACCGCATAGGTCTTGCCGGGCTTGTCATGCGCGTCATCCTCGGCCGCCCAGGCGGCGGGCGCGGCGAGACAGAGCAAAGCTGCGGTAAACAGGCGAAGCGGGTGCTGCATGTGATAATCCCCCCTCCGGCGGCCGGTTGCTGGTCCGGCAGGGCACCATCGGTTATGCTTCGGTGATATTGCATCGGGCCGGCCCGCTCAAGCGCATGGCTTGTAGGCTACCCTGATTTCCACTAGAAAAGCCGCTGCTTTTCAGAGTCATTCGCGAAGGAATACCGCCATGCGCCCGAGTGGCCGCACCGCCGATCAGCTGCGCCCCGTCCGTCTCGAAGCGGGCTTTGCCAAATATGCCGAGGGCTCCTGCCTGATCAAGTTCGGCGAGACCCATGTGCTGTGCGCCGCCACGGTCGAGGAAAAGGTGCCGCCCTTCCTGCGCAACACCGGCCGCGGCTGGGTGACGGCGGAATACGGCATGCTGCCGCGCTCGACCCATACCCGCACCGACCGTGAAGCCTCGCGCGGCAAGCAATCGGGCCGCACCCAGGAAATCCAGCGCCTGGTCGGCCGCTCCTTGCGCGCCGTCACCGATCTCAGCGGCTTTGGCGAACGCCAGATCCGTCTCGACTGCGACGTGCTGCAGGCCGATGGCGGCACGCGCACCGCGGCCATCACCGGCAGCTGGGTGGCGCTGCATTTCGCCTTCGCCAAGCTTCTGAAGGACGGCGCCATCCCCAAGATCCCCCTCATTGGCCAGGTCGCCGCCGTGAGTTGCGGCCTGTGCGATGGCGTGCCGGTACTCGATCTGGATTACCCGGAAGACAGCACGGCGCAGGCCGATGCCAATTTCGTGCTGACCGATACAGCTGCCATCGTCGAAGTGCAGGGCACCGCCGAGAAGCATCCCTTCTCGGAAGCCGAATTCACGTCGATGCTGCAGCTCGCCAAGAAGGGCGTCGCCGAGCTCATGATCCTGCAGCGCCAGGCGGTGGGGAAGTAAGCATGCGTCGCCGTTTCTCTGGGGACACGCTGGTCATCGCCAGCCATAACCAGGGCAAGGTGCGCGAGATCGGCGACCTGATCGCGCCCTACAGGGTGCGCGCCATCTCGGCCGGCGAACTGGGCCTGCCCGAACCGGAAGAAACCGGCGATACGTTTATTGCCAATGCCGAGCTTAAAGCGCTGGCGGCCGCGACGGCCGCGCAGCTTCCCGCCTTGGCGGATGACTCGGGCATGAGCGTCGATGCGCTGGATGGCGCGCCGGGGATTTACTCCGCGCGCTGGGCCGGGGCGTCGAAAGACTTCGGCAAGGCGATGGAAAAGGTGTGGAACGCGGTGCAGGACAAGGGCGCCGAGCCGCCGTTCGGGGCGCAGTTCGTCTGCGCGCTCAGCCTGGCCTGGCCCGATGGCCATGTCGAAAGCTTTGAAGGCATCATCCAGGGCAAGCTGGTCTGGCCGCCGCGCGGCCTGCATGGCTTTGGCTACGATCCGATGTTCCTGCCGCGCGTCAGCGACGACGAGACCCGCACCTTCGGCGAGATGCCAGCGGCCGAGAAGCATGCGATCAGTCATCGCGCGCTGGCCTTCCGGCAGCTGATCGATGCCTGCTTCGGCTGACATCACGCAGGTTCCGCCGCGCGGCTTTGGCCTATATGTGCACTGGCCCTTCTGCGTCTCGAAATGTCCCTATTGCGACTTCAACAGCCATGTGCGCGAGCAGGTGGATGCGAAGCGCTGGCAGGCGGCCTACTTGGCCGAGCTCGATCATTATGCCGAGGCTGGCATCGGCCGGGGCGAAACTGTCACCTCCATCTTCTTCGGCGGCGGCACGCCCTCGCTGATGCCGCCGGAGACGGCGGCGGCGATCCTGGAGCGCATCGCGCGGCACTGGACGGTATTGCCCGGCGCCGAAGTCACGCTGGAGGCCAATCCGAATTCGGCCGAGGCCGGCAAGTTCGCCGCTTTCGCGCAGGCCGGTATCAACCGGCTGTCGATTGGCGTGCAGAGCTTCGACGCCGCCGCGCTGAAATTCCTCGGCCGCGCCCATGATGCGGGCGAGGCGCGCCGCGCCATCGAGGCTGCGCAGAAGGCCGTGCCGCGCTACAGCTTCGACCTGATCTATGCCCGGCCTGAGCAGGACGAAGCAAGCTGGCGCGCCGAACTGACCGAGGCATTGAAGCTGGCCGGCGACCATCTCTCGCTCTACACGTTGACCATCGAGCCCAATACCGGTTTTGCCGGCTCGGTCGCGCGCGGCGTGCTGCATCCGATGGAAGCCGATGCGCAGGCAGCGCTGTATGACGTGACGCAGGCGATCATGGAAGACGCCGGCATGCCGGCCTATGAGATTTCCAATCATGCCAGACCAGGCGGCGAGAGCCGGCACAATCTGGTCTATTGGCGCAGCGGCTATTACATCGGCGTCGGGCCGGGCGCCCATGGCCGCATTCTCCGTCATGGACACTGGGCTGGCACGACGACGCGACGCAAGCCCGAGACCTGGCTGGAACAGGTGGAAAGCCTCGGTCATGGCCGCGAAAGCGAGACGCCGGTCAGCCAGGCCGAACGCGCCGAGGAAGCCCTGATGATGGGGTTGCGTTTAAGCGAAGGTGTTTATGCCAAGAATTTCCGCGCCGCCACCGGCCTCGATCTGGATGCAGTGGTGCCGGCTGAGCGCAGCGCGCCGCTGGTAAAGGCCGGCCTGTTGGAGCGCACACCAGAGAAGATCGTCGCGACGAAAGACGGCCGCGCCGTGCTCGACGGATTGCTGGCAAAGCTGCTGGCGTAAACAATCATCGTCATGCCCGCTTTCACGGGTATGACGGAGGAGGTCTCACTCCCACAGGCTCAGCATGTGGCCTTCATTGGGGTTGACCTTGCCGGCCAGCATGGTGGCGTAGACAGCTTCCACATTGGACAGGCTGTTGCCGCGATGCACGGTGAGATTCCTCTGCAGTAGTGGCAGGAAATCGGTCCAGGCCGAGGCCATCTTCATCTCCAGCCCGCCGGGGCCCCATTCCTTGCTGCGCTTGATGGCCTGGTCGGGAGCGAAGAAGAAGATCGGCTTCGCACCGGGCAGGTCCTTGCCGCCGGGCGGATTCATATCGCCATGCGACAGACCGACGGCGCAGCTGTATGTCAGGTCGTCGCCGTAATGCTCGTGCACGGCGCGGCGTAGCTCGCCGCTGCCGGCGAAATCGACATAGACGGTTGGCTGTTTCGGCAGGCTGGCGAGATCTTCATAGCCGACCACACGGTCATAGCAGCCCAGGCTTTCGACGAAGGCGCGGTTGCCAGCCGAGGTCAACCCGATCACCTCGACGGTTTTGCGCTTGTGGACTTCATGAGCGAGGCCATATGCGGTCTTGGCCGAGGCGCTGGAGATCACCAGGGTTTTCGCGCCAAAGAACTGCTGTTCAGTGAGGAAGTCGTCGATCAGGAAGGAGGTGAAATACAGTGGCCGCAGCAGGGCCTGGAGCGCTGCGAAATCCTCGGCAAAAGCCGGATCGCGGGTGACGCGCATATAGTGGTTGTAGGCTGGTGGCAGCTTGAGCCGATGCGGCGCGGATTCACGGAAGGCGTTGTCGGTGATCTTGGCCGGCTGCATCACCGCATGGCTGGCCATGGGGAAATAGCCGTAGATGCGTTCATCCACGGCGATACCATCGGCATTGGAGGCGATCACATCGCCAAAGCCCCAGACCGGAATGACGCCCCAGGCATCGTCGCCGGTAGGGAAGAAGCCCCAGTAGGACATTTTATCGCCCAGGCCGGCATAGGTGATGTTGTTGGTGGTGAAGGCGAAGCTATCGACCTTCAGGAGGATCTCGCCGGGCTTCAGGTCATCGGGCCGGAGGCGGGTGGTGACCGTGCGGGTCTTCGTCAGGTCCTGCTTGTTGACCTCGAAGACGGTGATGGTGGTTTCGGCTTTTGTCGCGGCAGTGGTCTGCGCCATGCTGTCCTCCCGTTTTCATCGATCCATGATGATATGACCAATCATGATATGGACAGGCGACGGGTATGTGACAAGCACCTGAAGGCCTGGTTCAGGTTCGGTTTTTAGACCGATTACTCGGCCAGATTATTCGGCGGGATGCTTTACCCCAGCGTCATCAACGACATCGGCATGACTGGATTTCAGCTTGCGATTGGCCCAGGCACCGAGATCGTCTAGATAGGTGAAGATCACCGGCGTGACTATCAGGGTCAGCAGGGTGGACGAGATCAGGCCGCCGATCACCGCATGGGCCATGCCGGCGGTCTGCTTGGCGCCTTCGCCGATGGCGAAAGCCAGCGGCAGCATGCCGAAGATCATGGCCAGCGTGGTCATCATAATCGGGCGAAGGCGGATCTCGCCGGCCTCCAGGATGGCGTCGGTGCGCGACAGCCCCTCGCGACGGGCGTGGTTGACGAAGTCGATCAGCAGGATCGCGTTCTTGGTCACCAGGCCCATCAGCATGATGAAGCCGATAATGGCGAACATGTTGAGCGTCGAGCCCCAGGCCCAGAGGCCGAGAATCACGCCGATCAGCGACAGCGGCAGCGACACCATGATGGCGATAGGCTGGAGGAAGCTGCCGAACTGCGAGGCGAGAATCAGGTAGATGAAGATGACCGCCAGAAGCAGGGCCGCTGCCGCGTAGCCGGCCGATTCCTTCATGTCCTTGGATGCGCCGCCGAACCAGAAGCGGTAGCCCGGCGGCATTGTCATTTCTTCCAATTTGGCCTGGATGGTGCGGCTGACCTCGCCCACCGGACGGCCATCGGTTGCTGCGGTGAGCAGCACCTCGCGTGCCAGGTCGCGGCGATTGATCTGGGTCGAGCCCGTCGAGGGCGTGATCTTCACAACTTGCGACAGCGCCACCATCTTCGGGTTGCCATCGGCATTCATCTGCGTGGAGGCGACATAGATGCGATTCAGGTCCGGCATGCCGGTGCGGTCGTCACGCGGCAGGCGCACAAAGACGTTGTAGTCTTCCGAATCCGGCGCCTTCCAGGTGCCGGCTTCCTCGCCGGCCAGCAGCGGCCGCAGCGTGGCGGCGATGGCAGTGGTGCTGACGCCCAGATCGGCGGCCAGTGCGCGATCGACATCCAGCGCCACGGTGGGCTTGTTGGCCTTCAGGCTGGATTCCAGATCGACGACACCGGGCACGGTGCGCATGATCGCCATGGCTTCCTGCGACAGCTTGTCGAGCTGGGCGATGTCCTGGCCCTTGAGCGCAATCATGATCGGCTTGTTCAGGCCGCCGCCCAGATTGGGCAGGCCGATATTGATATTGTCGATACCGGCGATCTGCCCCAGGCGTTTGCGGAACTGCACAGCCATCTGCTGCGGCGTGACGCTGCGCTGGTCGATCGGGATGAAGCGCACATAGAGCGTGGCGACATTACGGCGCGAGAACGGCCCGGCATTCAGCGAGCCGAAGGAATATTCGACCTCGGGAAATTCCTTCAGCGCGTCCTGCGCCTGTCGCAGCTTGGCTTCGCTGTACTCGATCGCGGCGCCGGGCGGCGTGGTGATTTCGATCAGGATTTCCGACAGGTCCGGTTCAGGCAGGAATTCGGTGCCGAGCTTGGACAACAGCGCGAAACTGCCGAAGAAGCTGACGGCGGCGATCACAAGTACGGCCCAGCGCCAGCGCAAGCTCCAGCCCAGGATGCGGCGATAGACGCGGCCGAGTCGCTCCATGCCCTTGTCGACCAGGCCGACCATGCGACCGACCGGTCCGCGCTTGGCGTCGGGCTGGCTGTCGGGGTCGTGCCAGACGCTGGAGAGCATCGGGTCGAGCGTGAAGGATACGAACAGCGAGATCAGAACCGCAACCGTGACGGTGATCCCGAACTGCAGGAAGAAGCGGCCGATGATGCCGCCCATGAAGGCGACGGGCAGGAAGACGGCGACGATGCAGAAGGTGGTGGCCAGCACGGCCAGCCCGATCTCGTTGGTGCCGTCCAGTGCCGCCTGGCGGTGGCTTTTGCCCATGGCGACGTGTCTTGTAATATTCTCCCGGACGACGATCGCATCGTCGATCAGGATGCCGATGGCCAGCGACAGTGCCATCAAGGTCAGCTTGTTGAGCGTGAAGCCGGCGGCATGCACGGCCGCCAGCGTACCGATGACAGCGATCGGCAATGTGAGGCCGGTGATCACCGTGCTGCGCCAGGAATTCAGGAACAGGAAGACGATCAGCACGGTGAGGATGGCGCCTTCGATCAGGGTGCGCTGCACGCCATTGACCGAGGACAGGATGGCGCGGCTGTCATCGCGCATGAATTGCATGGAAATATCGGACGGCAGGTCGGCCTGCAGGTCTTTCATGGCCTTCTTCAGGCCGGTGATGACTTCCAGCGTGTTGGAGCCCTGGACCTTGATGAAGCTGATCGACAGCTGGCGGTCGCCGTTGAACATGGCGACGGCATCCTTTTCCTCGGAGCCGTCTTCCACGACAGCGATGTCGGCAACGGTGACCGAGGTATTGCCCCGGCGGGCAATCACCAGTTCGCCCAAGCGGCGCGGATCGATGACGCGGCCCTCGATCTGCACGATCATTTCGGTCTGCGGGCGGGTCAGAGTGCCCAGCGGGATCTGCTGGTTCTCGGCCTTCAGCACGGCGACGAGCTGGTCCAGCCCGACGCCGTAGGCCTGCATTTTTTCCGGATTGGGCAGGATGTTGATGCGGCGCTTCACGCCGCCGACGATGAAAGCCTGGCCGACGCCGCGCACGGTCTGCAGGCGCTTGAGCACCACCTGGTCGGCCAGCGTGGTAAGTTCGCGCAGGTCGCGGCGCTCGCTGCGCACGGTGATCGAGGCAACCGGCTGGCTGTCGGGCGAGAAGCGGGTGATTTCCGGCGTCTTGATCTCGTCGCGGAAGCGCGGGGTGACCTGCGCGATCTTTTCGCGCACGTCCTGCACGGCCGCGATGGCGTTCACGGTCAACTCGAACTCGATGATGACGCTGGATCGGCCTTCCAGCGAGCGCGAGGTCAGCGTGCGGACACCGCTGATGGTGTTGACCGCATCCTCGATGGGGCGGGAGACTTCGCTTTCCACGCTTTCGGGCGTGGCGCCGGGATAGGCGGTGCTGACCACGACGATGGGGAATTCGACGTCGGGGAACTGCTCGACGCTGAGTTTGACATAGGCGAACAGGCCTACCACCAGCAGCGACGCCATCATCATGGTGGCGAAGACCGGATTGTTGACGCTGATGCGGGTCAGCCACATGGCGCGGCTCCTCTTTCTGGCTTACCGGCCGGCAATACGGGCGGCGAGCCCGTCGTTCAGGCGCAGGCCGGGGGTTGCCACCACCGTTTCACCATCTTCGACGCCCGACGAAATGCCGACACGGCCTTCGGCGGTGCCGCTGATCCCCACGGTGACGGCGCGGCGCTGCAGGCGGCCGTCCTTCAGCACATAGACGACGGCGGCGCCGTTTTCCTGGCGCACGGCTTCCTGCGGCAGAGCGACAATGCCGGTGGCTTCGGCCAGCACAGCATCGCCGGCGCCGAACATGCCGCCGCGCAGCACATGATTGGGATTGGGCAGCAGGACGAAGACCGCGATCGAACGCGAGCCGGTCTGCGCCGTGGGATTGATGCGGTCGATCTGCCCCTCGAAGACGCGGTCACCGAAGCCTTCGACATGCAGGGCCACTTTCTGGCCCACTTTGAGTTGCGGCACGTCGCGCGCGGGCACCAGCGCTTCCACCTCGATGCTGTCGAGGTCGGCGATGGCGAAGAGCTTGCCGTCGACGGCAACACGCTCGCCCGGATTGACCAGGCGGTCGGCCACCAGGCCGTCGATGGGGGCGTAGATGGCGGCGTCGTTCACGGCCTTGCGCGCCATGGTGAGCTGCTGCTCCTGGGCGGCAACGGTGGCGCGGGTGTTGCGCAGGGTGTTCTCGGCTTCGTCCATCGCGGTTTGCGACTTGATGCCGCGCTGGGTCAGCGTGACCGTCTTCTGGTGATTGATCTGTGCGAGGTTGAGCGCGGATTTTGCGCTGTCGAGATTGCTCTGCTTTTCACGCAGGCGGGCGGCGAGATCGGCGGTGTCGAGCCGGGCCAGCAGCTGGCCCTTCTTCACGCGCTCGCCACGCCGCACGGTGATCTCCTGCACCACGGCGGCGACTTCAGCGCGCACGATGCTCTGGTTCAGCGGCTGCAGACTGCCGCTCAGGCGCACCACCTGGCGCAGGTTGGCGCGGTTGGCCTGCACCAGATCGGCGGGCGAGAATTCCAGGCCATCGAATCTGGCGGTTTCGGCGGTCGCCACGGCCTTGGCCGGCTGGCGCCCCTTCAGAACATAGAGGCCGCCCCCGGCCAGCACGGCCAGCACCAGGACCGAGACACCAATCTTGACGCTACGCTTCATCTGTATCCCCCACGGCCCCGGCGGCGATTGTCCCACAGCTCTGTCCTTGGGGCCGGCCCGTATATATTAAAACGGATCACCCCCGTCCAACCATGCTGTAGTTACCCTTAGGTAACTGTAATTTTGATCACAAAAACTCTCGTAACCCCTCACAAGAGCGTGCCTTGGCCCTGACGGTCTTCAGCATCGGTCATTCCAACCAGACGGCAGAGCAGTTTGTGGCCCTGCTGCAGCAACATGGCATCGAGTTGCTGGCCGATATCCGCTCGGCCCCGGCCTCGCGCTTCGCCTCGCAATTCAACCGCGCGGCGCTGCGGCGCAGCCTGGAGGCGGCGGCGATCGAGTATCGCTGGCTGGGGGCGGCGCTGGGCGGCAAGCCGCGGGCGCCGGAGCCGGTTTTCGCCGCGGGTATCGGCGAACTCCTTGATCTGGCTGCGACCCGGCCCATCGCGATGATGTGCGCCGAGCGCGATCCGCGGCAATGTCATCGCACCCATCTGGTGACGCCGGCCCTGCTGCAGCGCGGTGCGAATGTTGCGCATATCCTGGGCGACGGCGCGCTGCTGCCGCATGACGCGCTGCAACAGCTCCAGAAGCAGGATCCGAAACAGGGCAGCCTGTTCTGATCTCTGCTTGACGTTGGGACAACGCATACGCAGACTTCCCGTATAAAAATTACATAAAGGGAGGATCACATGCAGTATGGCAGCTTCACGCGCGCCGTTGGCGTTGCGACCGTTCTGAGCGTTCTGGCTTTCGGGGCGCAGGCCCAGACCTACAAACTGATGACTGGCCCGCAGGGCGGCGTCTGGGTGCCCATGGGCGGCACCTTCAAGGCGATGTTCGAAAAAGCATTGCCGGGCAGCACCGTGCAGACCCTGCCGGGCGCGGGTATCGCCAATGTGAAGGGCATCGAGGAAAACAAGGCCGAGTTCGGCTTCGGCAACTCGACCTCCACCGTGGACGCACTGGAGGGCCGTGCGCCTTTCGACAAGAAGGCGACCAATGTCTGCCAGATCGCCAATCTCTATCCACAGTATTTCCAGATCGTCGCGCTGGCTGATGCCAAGGTCGATAAGGTGGCGGATGCCAAGGGCAAGAGCATCGCGGTGCAGACCCGCGGCAATACGGCGGAAGCCATCTCGGCGGATATCCTGAAGGCCAACAGCCTGTCCTATACCGACATGGCGAAGGTCAACTTCATGGCCTCCTATAACGATGCAGCCGCCCTGCTGCAGGACGGGCATGCTCAAATCTTCACGCTGGGCACCACCATTCCAGCCGCCTCGGTGATGGATCTGGCGTCCTCACGTGGCGTCAAGCTGGTGCCGGTGTCGGATGCGGAAGTCGCGGCGATGAAGAAAATCAATGCCGGCTATGTGAAGGGCACCATCCCCGCCAACACCTATCCCAAGCAGGACAAGGACGTACCGGCGATTGCCTATTCGGCGCATTTCATTGCGTCGTGCAAGCTGCCTGAGGACAAGATCTACGCCATCACCAAGGCAATGGCGACGCAGATGGCCGACATGGTGGCGATCAACAAAGCGATGGCCAAGATGACGGTGAAAGACATGGCCGAGGATATCGGCGTGCCCTTCCATCCTGGCGCGGCCAAGTATTACCGCGAAGTCGGTGCGCTGAAGTAACTGTTTTGAGGCGACTGACCGACGTTGCCTGTCGCAACAGGCAACGTCGGTGCTTTTTTTGTGTTCCGGGGGGAACGTGAGATGGACGGCAGGACCCAGACCCTGATCGGGCGTATCGTGATGCCGATCGGCGTGACCATGGCGCTGTATCATATGTGGGTGATCGCCATGGGGCCGCCCCAGGCGCTGATCTTCCGCGGCACCCATCTGGCCTTCGCCATGGTGCTGGTCTACCTGCTCTATCCCTTTGTCGAGGTGAAAGACGGCAAGCGGCGCTTCATCTGGCTGGATGCGCTGTTCTTCGCTGGCGGTACACTGGCGCTCGGACATCTGTTCATCGACTACGACTATTTCATCAACCGCATCATCTATATCGACGATCTCAAGCCGCTCGATATCATTGCCGGCCTGGCACTGGTGATCGTGGTGCTGGACGCCACCCGTCGCGTCATCGGCTGGGCATTGCCGATCACCGCGCTGGTCTTCATGGGGCACGCCCTGTTCGTCACCCGGGTCGATCCGCTGACGCTGCTCGATCAGCTCTACATGACCACGGAAGGCGTCTTCGGCTCGACGCTGGCGGTCTCGGCCGCCTATGTGACGATCTTCGTGGTGTTCGGCAGCGTCATGGAGCGCACCGGCACCGGCAAGCTGTTCATGGACTTCGCACTGGCGCTGACCGGGCGGCAGGCGGGCGGACCGGGCAAGGTCTCGGTGGTGTCTTCCTCGCTGTTCGGCACCATTTCGGGCTCTGCCGTCGCCAATGTGATGGTCGACGGGCCGATCACCATTCCGCTTATGAAGCGTTCGGGCTTCACCAAGCATTTCGCCGCCGGCGTCGAGGCCGTGGCGTCCACCGGCGGCCAGATCATGCCGCCGATCATGGGCGCCGCCGCCTTCGTGATGGCGGAGTTTCTGGCGGTCAGCTATTTCCAGGTCACGGTCTGGGCGCTGATCCCGTCGATCCTCTATTACGTCGCCTGCTTCGGCGCGGTGCATTTTGAGGCCAAGCGGCAGGGCCTGGTCGGCCTGCCCAAGCATGAAGTGCCGCGTTTGCTCAATGTGCTGAAAGAGCGCGGCCATCTGTTCATCCCGGTCGCCATCATCCTGGGCGGCATGATCGCCGGCTATTCCGCGCCCTATTGCGCGCTGGCCGGCACGCTGGCCTGCTTCCCCGTCGCTCTGCTGCGCGCAAGCACCCGTGAAGGCCTGCATTGGGGCCTGATCCCCGAGGCGTTGGAAGACGGTGCGCGCAATACACTGTCCGTGGCGATGGCTTGCGCCTGCGCCGGCCTGGTGATCGGCTCGATCACCCTGACCGGACTGGGCCTCACCTTCACCAACTGGCTGATCGGCTTGTCACAGAACAGCCTGCTGCTGGCGCTGGTGCTCACCGCCGTGGCCGGAATCATTCTTGGCATGGGCATGCCGACCACGCCGGCTTATATCGTCATGGTATCGCTGATGGTGCCGGCGATCATGAAGTTGGGCGTGATCGAGCCAGCCGCACATATGTTCGCCTTCTACTTCGCCATCCTGTCAGCCATCACGCCGCCGGTGGCGCTGGCGGTCTACGCCGCAGCGAGCCTGGCGAAATCCGACTTGTGGAAATCGGGCTGGGCGGCAGTGAAGATCGGCGCCGCCGGCTTCATCGTGCCGTTCATGTTCGTGTTCCAGCCGGCACTGCTGATGATCGGCGAATGGACTGAAATCCTGCATGCCACCATTTCGGCGGTGGTCGGCATCGCCATGCTGGCGGCCGGCCTGCACGGCTTTCTCCGTACGCATCTGCGCAGCTACGAGCGTGTCATGCTGATCGTCGGCGCGCTGGCGATGACCCTGGTGCCGGGCTGGATCGGCGATGCCGTGGGTGTGGCGTTACTGGTTGTGGTGCTGGTCGGCCAGAAACTGCAGCCCAACCGGATGGCGCCGGCTACCGAATAAACGCGACAGGTGAACCCTTTACGGGTTCACCACCTTGCCCGGATTCAGGATGTTGTCGGGGTCGAAGGCGCGCTTGATCTTGCGCATCATCTCGATCTCTATCGGTGATTTGTAATGCACAATCTCGTCGATCTTCATGCGTCCGACGCCATGTTCAGCCGAGATCGAACCCCGCATCGCCGTGGCGATGTCATGCACGATGGTGTGCACGGCGTCCCAGTGCTTGAGGTATTCAAGCCGGTCCCAGCCGACGGGTTGCGAGGCATTGAAATGCACGTTGCCGTCGCCGATATGGCCGAAGGTTACCACGCGGATGCCGTCGAGATGCGCCTCCACGGCTTTCGTGGCCTTCTCGATGAATTCCGGCATCAGCGACACCGGCACCGAGATGTCGCATTTGATCGAACCGCCTTCAGGCTTCTGCGAACTGGACAGCAGCTCGCGCAGCTTCCAGAAGGCGGCGCGCTGGGTATCGGATTGCGCAATCGCCGCATCCAGCACCAGGCCCTTTTCAAAGCCTTCGGCCAGGATGGCTTCCATGGTCTCGCCAATGGTGCCGTCATCGCGGCCCGAGCTGAATTCCATCAGCACATACCAGGGATGGCGTTCGGCCACCGGGTCGACGGTACCTGGATTGTGCTTGAGCGCGAAGTCCAGTGAGATGCGCGAGATCAGCTCGAAGCCGGTGACCTGGCCGCCAGTGGCGGACTTGGACATCGCCAGCAGCTCGATGGCGGCGGCGGGATTGGGAATGGCGGTAAAGGAGGTCGCCATCGCCTTGGGGGCGGGATGCAGCTTCAGCACCGCGGCGGTGATGATGCCGAGCGTGCCTTCGCCGCCGATGAACAGGTCCTTCAGCGCATAACCGGTATTGTCCTTGCGCAGGCCCTTGAGGCCGTTCCAGATCTGCCCGTCGGCCAGCACGACCTCCAGACCCAGCGCCAGTTCGCGCGTGTTGCCGTAGCGCAGCACCGCGTTGCCGCCGGCATTGGTGGATAGGTTGCCGCCGATGGTGCAACTGCCTTCCGACCCGATCGAGAGCGGGAACAGGCGATCAACCTCGCGGGCGGCCTGCTGCACCTGGCTCAGGATGCAGCCTGCTTCCACGGTGATGGTGTCGTTCAGCGGATCGATGGCGAGAATCTTGTTCATGCGCTGCAATGAAAGGATGATCTCGTCATTGCTCATGAAGGGGATGTTGCCGCCGACCAGGCCGGTATTGCCGCCCTGCGGCACCAGTTTGGTGCCGGTCTCGCGCGCCAGCTTGATGATGGCGGCCACTTCTTCCGTATTGGCGGGACGCAGCAGCATCGGCGACGCGCCGACATAGAGGTCGCGCTGCTCGCGCAGATGCGGCGCCAGGATGTCGGGATCGGTGACCCAGCCCTTGGGGCCGACGATGGCCTTGAAGCGGTCGAGCAGGGCGGCGGAAAGCGGGGTGGCGATGGGTGCGTTCATGACGAATATATTAGCGCTTTGAAAGTCAGCGTCCACGCCTCTACCGCCCTCTGGCGGCGCGGGCGAGGCGGTCGTTGATCGCAAGGCCGAGGCCGTGCTGTGGGATGGGCATCACGGCAATGCCCTCCAGTCCCGCGATCTGGTCCAGTGCATGCAACCCCGCATAGAGTTTGGCCGCGGCCTCATTCAGGTCGCCGGTTTCGCTCAACGCGAACACCGTGGCGTAACCGGCCGGCGGCCTGCCGAAGCTGAGCAGGCCTTCCTTGCCCTGCGGCGCGGCAGCATTCAGCCGCACCGGCAGGCGCGGCGCGTAATGCTTGAGCAGCATGCCGGGCGACTGGATTTTCGCATCCTGCGGCAGGCCCAGCTTTTCACCGAGCACGGCCTCGATCTGCTCGGCCGTCACGCCGCCGGGTCGTAGCAGCAAGGCCTCGCGGCCGGTCAGGCCGACCACGGTGGATTCCAGACCCATGGGGCAGGGGCCGCCATCCAGCACCGCGATTTCCGGGCCGAGGCTGTCGCGCACATGCTGGGCCGTGGTGGGTGAGACATGGCCAGATTTGTTCGCCGACGGTGCGGCGACCGGACGGGCGACGCGTGCCAGCAGGTCGCGCGCCAGTGGATGCGCCGGCATGCGCAGCGCCAGCGAGGGCAGGCCGGCCGAGACGCTGTCGGCGACCGGGCAGTTGGGCGTGCGCGGCAGCACCAGGGTCAGCGCGCCGGGCCAGAAGGCTTTGGCCAGCAGGCGGGCGCGGTCGTCCAGCAGAACAAGTTCGTCGAGCTGGGCGATATCGGCGACATGGCTGATCAGCGGATTGAAATCCGGCCGTCCCTTGGCGGCGAATATCTTCGCCACCGCAGACGCATTGGTGGCGTCGGCAGCCAGTCCGTAGACGGTTTCGGTGGGGATCGCGACCACCTCGCCGGCCAGCAGTCGCGCGCTAGCCTCTGAAATCGTTATGTCAACCATGGGCATAGTCTATGCGCAGGCGGCTCGGCCTTGCTAGGCATCCCGGACCATATTATCCCTGCTGTAAGAACGACAGCAGTGTGGTCAGGGAGACCCGAGATGGATTACGCCGCCCCCCTCAAGGACATGCGCTTCACGCTGCAGCAGATCGCCGGCCTGGACGAGCTGGCCACGCTGCCTGGCCTGGAGAATGCCGATGGCGAGACAGTCGCGGCCGTGCTGGAAGAGGCGGCGAAATTCGCCGCCGGCGTGCTGTCGCCGCTCAATCGCGGCGGCGACCAGCATGGCGCCAAGGTCGATAATGGCGTGGTGCGCACCGCGCCGGGTTTTGCCGATGCCTACAAGAAATTCGTGGATGGCGGCTGGAACGGCATGCCGTTTGCCGAAGACATGGGTGGCGGGGCCATGCCCTGGGCCGTCACCATGGCGGCGCAAGAGATGGTGCAGGCGGCCAATCTGTCATTCTCGCTGTGCCCTTTGCTGACGCAGGGTGCCATCGACGCGATCATCGCGCATGGCACCGATGCGCAGAAAGCGACCTATCTGCCCAAGATGGTGTCGGGCGAATGGACCGGCTCGATGAACCTGACCGAGCCGCAGGCGGGTTCGGATGTCGGCGCGTTGAAGTCCAAGGCCGTGCCGGTGGGCGACGGCACCTACAAGATCAAGGGGATGAAGATCTTCATCACCTATGGCGAACACGACATGGCCGACAACATCGTGCATCTGGTGCTGGCGCGCCTGCCGGATGCGCCGGCCGGCACCAAGGGCATCTCGCTGTTCATCGTGCCCAAGTTCATCCCCGACGCCAATGGCAAGCCGGGCAAGCGCAACGACCTGCGCGTCGTCTCGCTGGAGCACAAGCTGGGCATCCATGCCAGCCCGACCTGCGTCATGAGCTACGGCGACAATGACGACTGCGTCGGCTGGCTGCTGGGCGCCGAAAACCAGGGCATGCGCTGCATGTTCACCATGATGAACAACGCGCGCCTCTCGGTGGGCTGCCAGGGCCTGGCGATCGCCGAGCGTGCCTACCAGCAGGCGCTGGATTACGCCGAGCAGCGCAAGCAGGGTCGTCATCCCGGCATGAATGCCGAGCAGCATGTGGCGATCATCGAGCATGCCGACGTGCGCCGCACCCTGATGCTGATGCGCAGCCTGACCGAGGCCTGCCGCGGCCTGATCTACCTCAATGCCGCCGCCATCGACCGCGCGCATCACCATCCCGACGAGGCCGAACGCAAAGCCTGGAAGGCGATGGTCGAGCTGTTCACACCGCTGTCGAAATCCTGGGCCACGGATATCGGCTGTGAAGTCGCTTCGATGGGGTTGCAGCTGCATGGCGGCATGGGCTTCATCGAGGAGACCGGTGCGGCCCAGCATTATCGCGACGCCCGCATCCTGCCGATCTACGAAGGCACCAACGGCATCCAGGCCATCGACCTGGTGATGCGCAAGCTGCCGCTGAACGGCGGCGAGACGGTGAAGGCGCTGTTCGCGCAGATCGCAGGCACGGTGACCGAGCTTGCCAAGGCCGGCGAAAGCTTTGGCAGCATGCAGGCCAATCTCGATGGCGCGCTGAAGTCGCTCACCAAGGCATCCGTCTGGATGGGTGGCCAGGTGGCCAAGACCCCGGAGGCGGCGCTGGCCGGGGCCACGCCCTTCCTGCGCGCCTTCGCCACCACGGTGGGCGGGTGGCTGCTGGCGCGTCAGGCGCTGGCGGCGCAGGCCGAGATCAAGAGCGGCAGCAGCGATCCTTACTATGCCGCCAAGATCGTTTCGGCGCGGCTATTCGCGGAGCAAGTGCTGAGCAGCGTGGATGGCCTGTGCCGTGGCGCCACCGAAGGCAGTGCCGTGCTGGCCGAGGTGACACCGGAGCTGCTGCGGGCATAAGTTACTGTTAATTCATCACCGATACCGGTGTTGATCCGGGGCTGACGTAACGTCAGTGCTGGACTTCGCTTGTTTGCCGCTTACGTAAGCGGCAGACTGGGGAAAACAGCCCCCTATACCAGACCAGGACCAGCCGCGTGGCCGATAGCGCCCCTAATATCGACGGTACCGCCGTCTCCGATCAGGGCAGCCTGACCTACCCCTTTGCCGCCGTGGGCAACGGGCGTCCGGGCGATGCCGAGGTGATGGAGATGCGGCCCGGTGTGCTGTGGCTGCGCATGCCGGTGCCGATCCCGGGTCTGGATTACATCAATCTCTGGCTGATCGAGGAAACCGAGGGCTGGACCCTGGTGGATACCGGCCTGCGCTCCTCGAAGCTGCAGGCGATCTGGGAGCGGGTGGTGGAGAGCCATCTGAAGGGCAAGCCGATCACGCGCCTGCTCTGCACGCATTTCCATCCCGATCATCTGGGCCTGGCCGGCTGGCTGCATGAGCGTTTCAATGCGCCGCTGTGGATGACCTTCGGTGAGTGGAGCTTTGGCCGCATGCTGGAGCTGGAGCAGTCGCCCGAGGTGCCCGAGGATGTGATTGCCTTCTACAAGCGGCTGGGCTTCACCCAGGATCAGCTCGATGCGCTGAAGGCGCGCGGCTTTGGCAACTTCGCCAAGGCGGTGTCGCCGATCCCGCGCAGCTTCCATCGCATCGTGGAAGGCGAGCCGCTGCGGATCGGCGGCCATGACTGGCAGGTGATCGTCGGTCGCGGCCATTCGCCCGAACATGCCTGCCTCTACAGCCCGGCGCTGAATGTCCTGATCTCGGGCGACCAGATCCTGCCGCGCATCTCGCCGCATATCGGCGTGTATCCGGGCGAGCCGGAAGCCGGCCCGCTGACCCAGTATCTGGACTCACTCGACAAGTTCTCGCATCTGCCGGCCGATGTGCTGGTATTGCCCGCCCATGGCGATCCCTTCATCGGCGTGCATCTGCGCACGGCGATGCTCAAAAGGCACCATGACGTGCGGCTGGAGGCGCTGGTGACGGCGCTGGCCAATAAGCCGCATACGGTGGTCGAGACGCTGCCGCTGCTGTTCCGCCGCGATGTGAAGGACCATATGACGCTGGCGGCCGGCGAAGCCCTGGCGCATCTGCATCACCTGATGCGCAGCGGCCGCATCCAGCGCCGCGAGAATGCGGCCGGCCTGTATGAGTTCTACACGGTGGATGCCAGCGCCGAAGCGGCGCAATAGCCTTACATTCACCGCATTTCAGTGTCAGGGTTTGCTCAGCGCCCGTTCTCATTTCAAGGACATCCGGTATGAAATCCGTTTCCGTCATGGCCGTCATCATCGGCCTGGGCCTTGCCGCCTTGTCATCTCCTGTGCTGGCGCAGGCCTGCCAGCAGACGATTGACCTGAGCGCCTCGGGCGGCCCGAAGATGGTGCAGTGCCATGAGGTGACCGAGATGCCGACGTCCACGCTGGACAACATGTGCCGCCCCGTCACCAATTCACAGATGAGCGTCACGCCGCAGAAGCTGCAGAAATGCCCGGCCAACCAAGTCGGCGTCTGCACCACCACGCTGCGCACGGCCCAGGCCAATATCCGCCGCATGCAGGGCCAGGAGCCCGGCGACCTGAGCCAGATTCCGGAAAAGGCCGCGATCAGGACCTATTTCTATGAGGGCGCGGCGCCCAATATCGCCGAGCAGTGCACCCGCAGCGGCGGCACCTGGGTCGCAGCCAAGAAGACCCCGGCGAAGAAGCCCAACTCTTAAGCCGCAGCCGTCTATGCCCCTGTTCGCCATCGCGCTAGGATGGCGCAAAGAATTCAGGGGAGGGACGTCATGACCGAAGTCATCAAGACCGGGTCGCTCAAGGGCCGCCGGCTGTTCATCACCGGCGCCAGCCGCGGCATCGGCCTCGCCATCGCCCTCCGCGCGGCGAAGGACGGCGCCAGCATCGCCATCGCGGCCAAGACCACCGAACCCCACCCCAAGTTGGCCGGCACCATCTATACCGCCGCCGAGGCCATCGAGAAGGCCGGTGGTAGGGCGCTGCCGCTGGTGGTGGACGTGCGCGAGGAAGCGGTGGTCGAGGCGGCCATGGCGCAGGCGGCCGAGGCCTTCGGCGGGCTGGATATCCTGGTCAACAACGCATCGGCCATCTCGCTCACCGGCACGCTGGAAACGCCGATGAAGCGCTACGACCTGATGCACCAGATCAATATCCGCGGCACCTACATGTGCAGCCAGAAGGCACTGCCGTATCTGTTCAAGTCCGACAATCCGCATATCCTCAACCTGTCGCCGCCGCTGAACATGGAAGCGCGCTGGTTCGAGCCGCATGTGGCCTACACCATGGCCAAGTTCGGCATGAGCATGTGCGTGCTGGGCATGGCCGGGGAATTCCGCAAGAAGGGCGTTGCCGTGAATGCGCTGTGGCCGCGCACCGCCATCGACACCGATGCGATGAACGTGATCACCGGGCCGGAACTGCGCAAGAAATGCCGCAAGGTGGAGATCATGGCCGATGCGGCGCATGTGATCCTGACTAGGCCGTCGCGCGAGGCGACCGGGCAGTTCTTCATCGACGACGAGGTGCTGCGCGGCGCCGGCCTGACGCATTTCGAGCGTTATCGCTATCCGGGCACCGCCGAGACCGACCTCATCCCCGATTTCTTCGTTTAGGCACTAAGTTTCATTTTTGTCACGCAGGGTGCGCTGCATGGTGGCGCACCGATTTGGCTGATTGCCGATGCCGACTCGTGACGCCCTTTCGCAACAGGGCCCCACACTGTGAGATTTGTGGGATTAAGCGGCTTTCACCGCTTGGTCGCCGCATTTGACGCCCATATGGCACTGATCGGATGGCTCGCATCCGGTAACGGCGGAACCACACGCGTAACCAGCCGTTTATTAGGAAACGCCACGGCATGGCTCCGCTTGCGGTGCTTGTGGCGATGCCAAGGAGGCAATCATGATCAAACTCTCGAAGAACCGTCTTATGGGCGCGGCTGCGGCCGTTGCGTTGATCGCGGCCAGCGGTGCGCTGGGCGCCTGCGGTCAGTCGAAGTCTGACCGTGCCATTTCGGGCGGCGCCATCGGTGCCGGCGTGGGTGCCGTGGGTGGCGCGCTGACCGGCAATACGCTGGGCGGTGCCGTGATCGGCGGCGCGGCCGGTGCAGCCACCGGTGCACTGACCGATGAAGATCAGATCAATCTCGGTAAGCCGGCGTGGAAGTAAACGGGCCGCACCGTCACTTCTCCGCAGGCCGCCCGGTCCGTCTGATGTCGATGTCATGGCTTCGGACGGATCGGGTCTCATCCCAGGTCTGATTCTGACTGGCTGATATTTCTCCATTTCTATTAACCACCGTCTCATTGCAGAAAAGGAAGACACCATGTTGAAGCTTTCGCATTTCTCCCGCAGCCTCGCCGTCGTGATGATGCTGGGTGGCGCTGTCGCCGTCTCGGCCTGCTCCTCGACCACGAAGCAGGAATCGACCGGCGAATATGTCGATTCCGCCGCCATCACCACCAAGGTGAAGGCCAACCTGATCAATGATCCGGTGACCAAGGCCTCGCAGATCAGCGTCGAGACCTTCAAGGACACCGTGCAGCTGAGCGGCTTCGTCGATACCGCCGCCTCCAAGTCGCGCGCCGAACAGATCGCCCGCAACGTGCAGGGCGTGAAGGCGGTGAAGAACGACCTGGTTGTGAAGTAAAGGCTGCGCATCATGCCGATGGGACGTGTCCTGGGCGCCATGGCGCTTATCGCCGGCCTGATCCTGCTGGGTTTCGGACTCAATGCGTCCGATGCACCGATGGATCAGATCAGCGAGACTATCACTGGTCGCTATACTGACCGCACCATGTGGTACCTGGTCGGTGGCGGCGCCGCCGCTTTCGGTGGCCTGGTGCTGCTGCTGATGGGCCGTAAGGCCTGATCAAGAAAAACGCCGGGGCGGTCCGCTGCCCCGGCGTTCATATTTCATCCATTTGTTTTTAAGTCGTACTGGAGGTCTTCATGGGCATTGGCACCATTCTGCTTATCATCCTGATCATTCTGCTGATCGGCGCGGCGCCTACATGGCCCCACAGCAGCGGCTGGGGGTACTACCCCAGTGGCGGCATCGGCCTGGTCTTGATCATCGTGATCGTATTGCTGCTGATGGGGCGCATCTAGCCGCCCTGACAGCCTGGCCCTGACAGACGGCGCGCGGCGAAGGCTGCGCGCCGTTTTGCTATTTATGCTCCTGGGCAATGGCCTCGTGGTGCCGGATCACTTCCTTGACGATGAAGGCGAGGAATTTCTCGGCGAAATCCGGATCGAGGCGGGCGCTTTCGGCCAGCTGGCGCAGGCGTGCGATTTGCTGCGCCTCGCGGGCTGGATCGGCCGGCGGCAGTTTCTCGGTCGCTTTCAGGCGGCCGACCTGCTGGGTGCAGTTGAACCGCTCGGCCAGCAGATGGATCAGCGCGGCATCAATATTGTCGATGCTGTTGCGCAGGCGCTGCAGTTCGGGATGCACGGCGAGAGATGGAGACGGCGACATGAAGCGATCCTGCCAAGACTGAGACCGGCCCATGATGCTGCCGTGCCCGCCCGGGTCAACCCGCATCGGCGCAAAAAAGAACCCCCGCCGTGTGGCGGGGGTGGGAATCTGCCGGGTAAGGGTGGGAGCCCCGGCAGCCTCCGGTCTCAGAACTTGTAGCCCACACCGATGCCGAAGACCCAGGGGTCGAGATCGACATCCGCCTTGATCAGCGTGCCGGCATTGGTGCGCACCGTGACGTCGGTGTTCAGGAAGATCTTTTTCACATCGGCGTTGAAGTACCAGCCATTGCCGAGGCTGTAGTCCACACCGGCCTGCAGGGCGTAGCCCCAGCTGTCGTCATATTCGACGCTGCGCAGGCCCGGCCCCGTCTTCTCGTTATAGAAGACGGCATAGGTGGCGCCGGCGCCCACATAGGGGCTGAACGCCGACTTCGGCATGAAATGGTATTGCAGGGTCAGGGTCGGCGGCAGCAGCCACACATCGCCCAGATCTACGGTACCTGAACTGCTGTTGCGCACTGACATCTTGTGCTTGGTGGTCGCTGCGATCAGTTCCAGCGCAATGCTGTCAGTGAGGAAATATGAGACGTCGGCCTCGCCGGTCCAGGTATTGCTGGCATTGGCATTACCGCCAATCACGGTGACGGTCGAATCTTCATCCGGCACCACGCTGATAAGCCGGCCGCGCAGCATGATGTCGCCGGCGGTCTTGCCCTGTTGCTGGGCGGCGGCATCGGTGGCAGCCAGGCCAGCGAGAATCAGAAAGGTCGCGGTCGCTGTCGCGAGAGTTTTGCCGATAGGCATGGTCTTGTGCTCCATTGTCACTACGGCATCGCGGGAGCGAGGCCGGTTCCCATCCGGGGAGGATGTGGACGGGATGGTGACAGTCCGAAGCGCAAAGCCCGTTGATCAGGATCAAACCTGGCCGTTATGTGGCCTGCCTGCGACAACTGGGCGCAGTCTGGCCGGCGGCCGCGGCTCAGCTGGTGTAGATGTCGATTTTGTAGCGTTCGTAACCGGCGTCATCCACCATGCGGTCGACGCCGATCGTGGTGACATCCTGGCGCATGACCAGTGTGGGCAGGTGGCCCAGCAGATGGGCATAGGCTGCTTCGCCGGCAGACGGCCCGTCAAAGGCGATGCCGATGGCGATCATGCGGCAGTCGACACAATAGCCCGCCCGCATGTAATCATGCGGCGACGCCATGTCATGGAAGATGATGCCGTGGTTGCGCTCGGTCGCCGCCTGCTTGATCTGCGCCGTGGTCATGTCCTGGCCATCGATGCGATAGGGGCGGTTCTGCGCCTGGAAATACGTCAGCGCCACCATCAGGGCCGCCTTGGTCTTACCGCCGCCGGCTGGGCCGGAGACGTAGACGAATTGAGGCACGGCCAAGCGCACCGCCAATGTCTGCACATGGAGGTCGGTGAAGCCGAAGGCGGCCAGTGGGTTGTAAATTTGCTGCGTCATAGCCCTTTAGTACTGAATGGGTACTAATAGGGGTAGCGTTTATAAAGGTTTAAATCCCGTAACATCGGGGGATAGTCCGGGATAAAAACCCGCGGATCGTTCAGGCGGCCTGGCGGCGCAACCCCAGACGCTGCCAGACATCGAGCAGGGCGGTGGTCAGCGCCTGCATCATGGCGTCGGTATGAACCGGTGTCGGCGTGATGCGCAGCCGTTCAGTGCCGCGCGGCACGGTCGGGTAGTTGATCGGTTGGATATAGATGCCGTGCTCGGACAACAGCAGGTCGGACGCCGCCTTGCACAGGGCGGCATCGCCAATCATCACCGGCACAATATGACTCTGGTTGACCAGCACCGGCAGCCCGGCATTGATCAACATGCGGCGCAGTGTGGCGGCGCGTTCCTGGTGACGGGCGCGTTCGACCTGGCTGCGCTTGAGATAGCGCACGCTGGCGGCAGCGGCGGCGGCGATAGCCGGCGGCATGGCGGTGGAGAAGATGAAACCGGGCGCATAGGAACGCACGGCATCGATCATGGTGGTGCTGCCAGCGATATAGCCGCCGACGACGCCGAAGGCCTTGCCCAGGGTGCCCTGGATGATGTGGATGCGGTGCATGGCATCGTCTCGGTCGGCAATGCCGCCGCCGCGATTGCCGTACAGGCCGACCGCATGAACCTCGTCCAGATAAGTCATGGCCTTATACTTGTCGGCCAGGTCGCAGATGGCATGGATGGGCGCGATGTCGCCATCCATGGAGTAGACGCTCTCGAAGGCGATCAGCTTGGGCCGATCGGCCGGAATGCTTTCCAGCAGCTCTTCCAGATGCGCCACATCGTTATGGCGCCAGATCTTCTTCTCAACGCCGGAATGGCGGATGCCTTCGATCATGGAATTGTGGTTGTCGGCATCCGAGAGGATGACGCAGCCGGGCATCAGCTTGGCCAGCGTGGCCAGTGATGTCTGGTTGGCGATATAGCCCGACATGAAGACCAGGGCGGCCTGCTTGCCGTGCAGGTCGGCGAGCTCGTGCTCAAGCTCGACGATGGCGTGGCTGTTGCCCGAGATGTTGCGGGTACCGCCGGCGCCAGCGCCGAAGCGGGCGACGGCTTGCTGCATGGCCTCGATCACCACCGGGTTCTGGCCCATGGCGAGATAGTCGTTCGAGCACCACATGGTGATCTTGGCCGGACCGATGCCGCTATGGTTCTCGGCCACCGGGAAGCTGCCGCAGTTGCGGGCCAGTTCGGTGAACACCCGATAGCGCTTCTCGGCGCGCAATGTTTCGACCGCCTGGCCGAAGAGGGCTTCGTAATCCATGGGGCTGATGCCTGGTCGCCGGAAGGACAGCCTGCCGGCTAAATCGTTGCTGATGCCGGATATTAGCGTCTCGCCCGACCGGCTGGCTAGTGGGGCTGAAGGGGGCCGGGCGCGACGAGGGGTCGCAGGCTGTCGCAGTTCACGGTCAGTTGAGTGGCCGGATTGCGAAGCTGAGACAGATTCTCAGGCTGCCTCAGCCGGCCTTATTTGGGGCGGGTCATGCGGAACAGCGTGTCCGGCGTCGCTTCGAAGTAATCGGCCATATAGCCCGATCGCATGATCGGCCGTGCTGCAGCTGCGTCGAACAGTCCGTCACCCCGGATATAGGCCTTGTTGATATGCACGCCGACCACCTGGCCGATAATCATCCAGCCTTCCAGCTTGTTACCATCCAGGTCCTGTAATTGCTGCACCTGCACCAGTTTGCATTCCAGTGCGGTGGGGCTCTCGGCTACACGCGGGACCTTCACCTTCCGGCAAGGGGCGGGCGTCAGGCCGGCGATGGTGAATTCATCCACGTCATGCGGCACCGTGGCAGCGGTCTTGTTCATCGCTTCGGCCAGGGGCCTGGTCACCATGTTGGCTACGAATTCACCGGTCACCTCGATATTGCTGACGCTGTCTTTGTTGCTGTCACTGTTCTTCCAGCCGGCGCTGCCGAAGGCGACAATCGGCGGCTTATCGAAAAACGCGTTGAAAAAGCTGTAGGGTGCCAGATTGACGCGACCCTGCGCATCGCGCGAGGAAATCCAGCCGATCGGGCGCGGTCCGACGATAGCCTTGAAGGGATCATGCGCCAGCCCGTGTCCCAGGGCGGGATCGTAGAAATGCATGTCGGTGCCGGTAAGAGTGGTCGTGGACATTTCTGCTCCGCTGCTCTGTCGCAGGCTGGGGATTGTGCGCTATAGAGTGATGCAAAGCCGGTGCGGGGGCAATCGGCAGGCCAGAGAGAAGGCGTCAATGCTGCGTGAAGTTTACAGCCGTGTGATCATCGCATGCCGTATGACCTGAGCCGCCTGGCTCTGTTGATCGTCGAATCCGATCCCGCCGTCATCATCACCTGGCGGCGTCTGCTGACCACCCTGAAAATCCGCGATGCCCGTTTCGTGCCGGGCGTGACGCAGGCCTGGACGGTGCTGAGCGGCGCGCAGCCGGACGAGCCCGGTTTCGATGTCGTGGTGTGCCGATGGGAGCTGGCGGGCGAAGACGGCCTTAGCCTGGTGCGGCGTCTGCGGCGCGATGACGCGTCGCCCAGTCCCTTCCTGCCGGTCGTACTGGTGACGCAGACCGTCACGCGGGAACGCGTGGGACAGGCGCTGCAGGCCGGCGTGCATGAAATCCTGGTGCTGCCGCTGGCGCCCAAGGCGGTGGAGACACGCCTGCGCGAGATCGTCGAGCGACCGCGCAAGTTCATCCGTAATGATCGTTATTTCGGACCTGACCGGCGGCGGCAGTTGCGCCCCGGTTATGCCGGACCGTTCCGCCGCGCGGCGGACAAGAGCTGAGAGTTACTCGAAGGTCTTCTGGGCGGCGCCCTTCAGCGCCTCGACGATTTCCTCGCCCAGCTCGCCAGCATGACCCTGAATACGATTGTCGATCACCGTGCGCAGCGCAGCGACATGGGCGTCGATGACATCGCGGTCGACCTTGCCGTGATGGATCGCGTCCTCGGCATAGCGGCAAAGGAGTTGGCTGATATTGGTGATCAGGGGATAGCCGAAGGTGCTGCCCTGGCCCTTGATGTCATGCGAGACGCCATAAACCTCGCGCAGCGCAGGTTCGTTGCGGCCATCGGTGACGGCGGCGACGGCCACATCCAACCGTTTCAGGTCGTCGGTGACCCAGCCGATATACTGATCGGCCAGACCGGCCACAGCCGCCTGAGCGCTGGCGACGGCCGCACCAAATGCTTGATCGGACGTACTTTTCTTAGAATCGAGATCGCTCATGGCCTGTCGCGGCGGGTAAGAAACGGGTCCCGGTATAGGAAGGGCCCGCCCCCACGGAGTCTAGGTTATCAACTGATAACCTGACCTAACGAGGGGGTTACTCCGCCGGGGAAGCCTTGGGGTTATCCACATCCGGACGCTGCTCAAGCTCCGATAGTTTGCGGGCAATGAAGCCGGCCGGCTTGGTGTAGCGCGCCAGCAGCAGATACAGCACCGGCACCACAAACAGGCTGAGCAGCGTGGCAAATGTCATGCCGCCGACGATGACCCAGCCGAGCGCCGAGCGCGACTCGGCACCGGCGCCGTGGGCGAAGGCCAGCGGCACCGCACCGAAGATGGTGGCGATGGTGGTCATCAGAATCGGGCGCAGGCGGGCGATCGAGGCTTCGACGGCGGCCTCGTAGATATCGCGGCCCTCGTCGCGCAGCTGGTTGGCGAATTCCACGATCAGGATGCCGTTCTTGGCGATCAGGCCGACCAGCATGATGATGCCGATCTGGCTGTAGATATTCAGCGTCTGGCCCGCCAGCAGTAGGGCCGCCAACGCACCGGTCACCGCCAGCGGCACCGACAGGATAATGATGATCGGATGAATCCAGCTTTCGAACTGGCCAGCCAGTACCAGGAACACCACGATCAGCGCGAGCGCGAAGGTGACGAAGATGGCCGATGAGGAATCCTTGTATTCGCGGCTCTGGCCGGCATAGGAAATGCGCACCTCCGGCGGCAGCACCTCGGCGGCGACACCGTCCATATAGTCCAGCGCCTGGCCCAGCGTGTAACCGGGCACCATGGACGCCTCGATCATCACCGAACGCAGGCGGTCATTGCGGTTCAGCTCGCGCGCGTTGGCGCCTTCCTTCAGCGTCACCAGGCTGGCCAGCGGCACCAGCTTGCCACCTGTGTTGCTGCCGCGCACGTAGATATTGTTCATGTCGTTCGGCGTGACGCGCTGCTCTACTGGCGCCTGCACCAGCACTTTGTACTGCTTGCCGTCGCGCTGGAAGTTGGTCACCTCGCGCGAACCCAGCATGGTTTCCAGGGTGCGGCCGACGGTTTCAATCGGCACGCCCAGATCGGCGGCGCGGTCGCGGTCGATCTGCACCTGAACCTCCGGACGGGTCGGCAGATAATTCTTCTTCACGCCGAGCAGGTTCGGGTTCTGCAGGGCGCGCTCGATCACGCGATCCGACCATTCGTCGAGCTGCGCATAGGTGGCGCCGCCCAGGATGAACCGCACCGGGGTCTGCGCACCCGGCAGGCCGAGGCTGGGCGGATTGACGACGACCGCGCGCACGGAAGTCAGGGTCAGCAGTTTCTGGAAGGCCTGGCGGGCGACGTCCTGCTGCTTGACGTTGCGGTCGTTCCAGTCGGCCATGCGCACGACGATGAAGCCGGAATTGACCGGTGAGGGCCGGCCGCCGAAGGCCGGCGCGACATTCGACTGCACGACCGTCACCGCACCGGACTTGATGAAGGGGTCGAGGGCCTGTTCGATGGCGATCACGGCCTTGCGGGTATAGTCGTAGGAGGCGCCCTCGGGCCCTTCGACGATGACGAAGAAGACACCGCGGTCTTCGGTGGGCGCAAATTCGCGCGGCAGCACCTTGAACATCAGGAAAGCGGCGACCGACACGGCGATGCCGATGGCCAGCACCATCATCGGCGCGCCCAGCGACAGGCGCAGGATGCGGCCGTAGCCGTTGCTCATGCCGACGAAGAATTTCTCCGTCACATGATAGAATCGGCCTTCTTCCTTGGCGTCATGCAGCAGCTTGGAACACATCATCGGCGTCAGCGTGAGCGCAACGAAGCCCGAGAACAGCACGGCGGCAGCCACGGACATGCCGAATTCGCGGAACAGGCGGCCGGTATTGCCGTCCATCAACGAGATCGGCACGAAGACGGCGATCAGCACCACGGTGGTGGCGATGACGGCGAAGCCGATCTGGCGTGATCCGCGTAAAGAGGCCAAGAGCGGCGGCTCGCCCAGCTCGATGCGGCGGTGAATGTTTTCCAGCACCACGATGGCGTCGTCGACCACCAGGCCGATGGCCAGCACCAGCGCCAGCAGGGTCAGCACGTTGATCGAATAGCCGAGCGCGCCGATCACCACGAAGGAGCCGATCACCGACACCGGAATGGCGACGGCCGGGATCAGCGTGGCGCGCCAGGAGCGCAGGAACAGGAAGATCACGCCGATCACCAGCGCCAGCGCGACGGTAAGGGCGTGGAACACCTCGTAGATCGACTGGCTGATGAATTTCGACTGGTCGTAAGTCATTTCCATGCGTACGCCGGTCGGCAGGCTGCCCTGCAGACGCGCCACGGTGGCGGCGACGCCGTTGGAAATGTCCATCGCATTGGCCTTGGACTGGCGGATGATGCCAAGGCCAATGGCGGTAGTGCCGTTGACGCGCTGCTCGGTGCGGTCGTCCTCGGCACCGAGTTCGACCTTGGCTACTTCGCCCAGGCGCAGCAGATAGCCGTCCTGCTCGCGCAGCACGATGTTGCGGAACTGGGCGGCGGTGCGCAGGCCGGATTCGGCGCGCACGGTGAACTCACGCATGTTGCTTTCGATGCGGCCCGAGGGCAGCTCGACATTCTGGCGGCGGATCGCCTCTTCGATGTCCTGCACTGTCACGTTGCGGGCGGCCATCGCCATGCGGTCGAGATAAACACGCATGGAATAGCGGCGTGCGCCGTAGATGTTCACCGAGGCGACGCCGTCGATGACCGACATCTGGTCGACCAGGAAGCGGTCGGCGTAATCGGTCAATTCAAGCAGGTTCAGGCGTTCAGAGAACAGCGAGATGTAGATGATCGGGCGGGCATCGGCCTCGGTCTTGGCGATGATCGGCTGGTCGGCTTCGTCAGGCAGTTTGGAGAGCACGCGGCCGACCTTGTCGCGCACGTCGTTGGCGGCGGCGTCGACATTGCGGGTCAGGTTGAACTCGATGCTGATCGAGCTGGATTCCTCGCGACTGGCCGAGGTGATCGAACGGATGCCCTCGATGCCGGCCACCGAATCCTCGATCACCTGGGTGATCTTGCTTTCGATGATTTCGGCCGAGGCGCCGCGATAGATGGTGGTGACGTTCACCGCCGGCGGATCGATATCGGGATATTCGCGCACCGCCATGCCGCGCAGGGCGAACAGGCCAAAGATCACCAGCACCAGCGACAGCACGGTGGCGAAGACCGGGCGTTTGATCGAAACGTCGGAGAGGACCATGGCTTCGTTCCCGTGCGGCGCGGCTTAGCTGGCGGATTTGGCGGGAGCGGCCCCGGAAACCGGCGGAGCGCCCGACTGCGTATTGGTCTGGCGCACGCGCGAGCCGTCGCGCAACTGCTGCAGGCCGGTGACGGCGACCTGGTCATCGGCATGCAGGCCGTTGGTGATCTGGGCGAGACCGGGCAGACGCTGACCGATGGTGACGCGGGTGCGGGTGGCCTTGCCGTCGCGGATGATGAAGACGAACTGTTCGCCGCCCTGGGCCAGCAGCGATTCCTCGGGCACCATCATGGCGTCGGGCACTTTGCCCATGCTGAGCGAGACGGTCATGAACATGCCGGGCTTCAGCACGTCGTCAGCGTTAGGGATCTGGGCACGGACGCGTACCGCTCGGGTGGCGGGGTCGACGCGGCTGTCCACCGTGCTGACCACACCATCGAACTTGCGGCCGGGCATGGCGGCGGCGCGGGCGTTCACCGTGTTGCCGATGGCGATGCCGCTCAGCACAGTTTCCGGAATTTCGAATTCCAGCTTGATCACGCTGGTGTCGTCCAGCGTGGTGATGATGTCGCCCGGGCGCACCAGCGCGCCGAGGCTGACGCGGCGCAGGCCGAGCTTGCCGGCGAACGGCGCCTTGATCACGCTGTCGGAGAATTTCGCCTGCTCGGCCCGCAGGCGGGCCTCGGCGCCCTCATAGGCCTTGCTCAACTCGTCCAGGCGGGCCTGGGCGACGGTCTTGGTTTCGATCAACTGCCTGGCGCGGTCATAGGCCAGCTTGGCGCCGTCACGGGCAGCGCGCAGGGCGCCGATATTGGCGGCGCCTTCGGCTGCTTCCAGCTCGACCAGGATGACCCCGGTCTTGACAAGCTGGCCTTCCTGGAAGTTCAGACGCTCCACCATGCCGGTGGCCTTGGCGGTGATGGCGACCGCCTCATTGGCCTGGGCGGTGCCCACGGCCTCGATGGTGCGGGTGATGTCCATGCGCCTGACCGGCACGGCCTCGACCGGAATGGCCGGTGTGGTGGCTGCCGCCTTGGGCGCCGCCTGCCCGCCGATGAACGGCAGGCTGTCACGATACGCATAACCAAGCGCGCCGCCGGCCGCGAGCACGCCGATCACCAGGACCTGACCCCAAAGCTTCATTGCCCTCTACCACCCTGTCCATACGGGGCGCCTGCAGACGCACCCCGTAAAATCCCCCGGAACTGCCGTTTCAGGGCCGCCTGACGGCGGTCCTGCTGATTTCGGCACTCATATGATCTATTGTATACGTGGGTCGGTGCAAGGTCCTGCGGTTTCAGTTGAAATTGTCGTGTCGGGGCCAGCTGGGAGGAGATGAATTGATGGTCATGGTGCTGATTTGGTAACCGGCCTGTTCACCCATGCCGCCTGCCTTTCCCATGATACGGGAGACGGCCATCCGGAATGCCCGGAAAGGCTGCAGATGATCCTGTCGCGCCTGGAGGAGGAGGAGTTTGCCTATCTGGAGCGTCGCGAGGCGCCGCCAGCAACGCCGGAGCAGATCGCGCGTGTCCATCCCGGCGACTATGTCGACCGTCTGCTGCGCGCCATCCCCGAACGGGGCTTGAGCGCCATCGATGGCGATACCATCGTTTCGCCGGGTTCGGGAGAGGCGGCGCTGCGGGCGGCCGGCGCCGTCTGCGCCGCCATTGATGCGGTGATGCAGGGCGAGCTGCGGAATGCCTTCTGCGCCGTGCGCCCGCCGGGCCACCATGCAGAACCTGATCAGGCCATGGGTTTCTGTCTCTTCAACAATGTTGCCATCGGCGCTCTGCATGCGCGCGCCCGCTGGGGTCTGAAGCGGATTGCGGTGATCGATTTCGACGTACATCACGGCAACGGCACGCAGGCGGCTTTTGCTGCCGATCCCGATCTTTTTTACGCCTCAACGCATCAGATGCCGCTCTATCCAGGCACTGGGCGGGCGCATGAGGAGGGCGTGGCGGGCAACATCGTGAATGTGCCGCTGCCGCCCTACGCCGGTTCGGGTGAATTCCATATCGCCTTCGAACGCATCCTGTCGAAGCTGGAGGCTTTCGCGCCGGAGCTGGTGATCATCTCGGCCGGTTTCGATGCCCATGTCAGGGATCCGCTGGCGCAGCTGCAATTCACCGACCAGGATTATTACTGGGCAACCGAACGCCTCGTGGCACTGGCCGACCGGACGGCCAAAGGTCGGCTGGTGTCGGCCCTGGAGGGCGGCTACGACCTGCGGGCGCTGGCCAGCGCCACGGCGGCCCATGTGAAGGCCCTGATGGTGGCCTGACCCCCTGTTATGCGGGGCCCCGGGATTGCCCCGGCAGCCCCGTTTCTGTACAACTCGGCCGGATTTAGACTTCCAACGCCCGGAGCGAAAAATGGCGTCGTATCAGTACATTTACGTGATGAAGGACCTGGCCAAGACCTATCCGGGCGGCAAGCAGGTCCTCAAGGGCATCTGGCTCAGCTTCCTGCCGGGCGCCAAGATCGGCGTGCTGGGCAACAACGGCGCCGGCAAGTCCACCCTGCTGAAGATCATGGCGGGCCTGGACAAGGAATTCACCGGCGAGGCCTGGGCTGCCGATGGCGTCAAGATCGGCTACCTGCCGCAGGAGCCGCAGCTCGATCCGGCCAAGGATGTGCTGGGCAACGTGATGGAAGGCGTGGCCGAGACCAAGGCGCTGCTGGACCGCTTCGAGGAAGTCTCGATGAAGTTCGGCGAAGTCACCGACGATGATGAAATGAATGCGCTGATCGCCGAGCAGGCGGAGCTGCAGGAAAAGATCGATGCCGCCAATGCCTGGGATCTCCAGCGCAATGTCGAGATCGCCATGGACGCGCTGCGCTGCCCGCCGGGTGACGCCGATGTGAGCAAGCTCTCGGGCGGTGAGAAGCGCCGCGTGGCGCTGTGCCGTCTGCTGCTGTCAAAGCCCGACATGCTGCTGCTCGACGAACCGACCAACCATCTCGATGCGGAATCGGTTGCCTGGCTCGAGCGCTTTCTGCACGAATACGAAGGCACAGTCGTGGCGATCACCCATGATCGCTACTTCCTCGACAATGTCGCCGGCTGGATTCTCGAGCTCGATCGTGGCTCGGGCATTCCGTGGGAAGGCAATTACTCTTCCTGGCTGGAGCAGAAGGAAAAGCGCCTGGCCCAGGAAGGCAAGGAAGAGGATTCCCGCCGCAAGTCGCTGGCCCAGGAACTGGAGTGGGTGCGCCAGAGTCCGCGCGCGCGCCAGGCCAAATCCAAGGCCCGCCTCAAGGCCTATGAAGAGATGCTGCAGCAGCAGAACGACAAGGCTGCTGATGCCGTTTCCATCACCATCCCGGCTGGTCCGCGCCTGGGCAATGTGGTGATCGAGGCAGAGGGCCTGTCCAAGGGCTTTGGCGACCGCCTGCTGATCGACAAGCTCGACTTCAAGCTGCCACCGGGCGGCATCGTCGGCATCATCGGCCCGAACGGCGCCGGCAAGACCACGCTGTTCCGCATGCTCACTGGTGGTGAGCCGCCGGATCAGGGCGAACTGCGCGTGGGCGAATCCGTCAAGCTCGGCTATGTCGACCAGAGCCGTGACAGTCTGAATGACAAGAAGACCGTCTGGGAGGAGATCTCCGACGGCAACGACATGATCACGCTGGGCAAGCGCGACGTGCCGAGCCGTGCCTACTGCTCGTGGTTCAACTTCAAGGGCGCCGACCAGCAGAAGAAGGTCGGGATGCTGTCGGGCGGTGAGCGCAACCGTCTGCATCTGGCCAAGATGCTGAAGACCGGCGCCAATGTGCTGCTGCTCGACGAACCGACCAACGATCTCGATGTCGATACGCTGCGTGCGCTGGAAGAGGCGCTGGAATCCTTTGCTGGCTGCGCCATCGTCATCAGCCATGATCGCTGGTTCCTCGATCGCCTCGCCACCCACATCATGGCCTTCGAAGGCGACAGCCACGTCGAGTGGTTCGAGGGCAACTACCAGGATTACGAGGCCGACAAGAAGCGCCGCCTCGGCGCCGATGCCGACCAGCCGCACCGTATCAAGTACAAGCCACTCGAGCGGCGCTAAGCCGGTTTGATGAACCGGCCATGAACCGTAAAGAGCGACGGGCCCAGAAAAAATCCGGTGGTGGTGCCGCGCCGGCGGCGGGCCAGCCGCTGGTCGCCCGCGCCGGTGCTGGCGGCATCAGCGACATGCTGATGCATCTGGGCGGCGTGAAGGTGCCGGTGCAGCCTGTGACAGTGGCGGTCGAAGCGCCAGTCGATCCGTTGCATGCGGCGCTGGCGCAGTTGCGTCTGGATGAAAGCCTGGCCGCACGGCTCCTGCGCCAGGAACAGGCGCTCCACGACAATCCGGGTTCCGTTGCATTGCTGCATTCGGTCGCGCGCCTGCAGGTGCGGCTCGACCGCCGTGCCGATGCGCTGGTGACCTATCGCCGCCTGTTGGCCGTGCAGCCCGAGCAGGCCGAAGCTCGCCACATGATCGCCGTGCTCTCAGGCGTTGCGCCCGACCAGCCCGATGCGGCCTATGTGGAAAAGCTGTTCGACAATTTCGCCGACAGCTTCGACGACAAGCTGGTCAACTGGCTCGACTACAAGGCGCCGCAACAGGTGGCCGCGGCGACGCGCGCCGTGCTGGATGGGGCGATAGCGGAGCATGCCATCGATCTGGGCTGCGGCACTGGCCTGCTAGGGCCTAAAGTGCGCAAGCTCTGCGCGCGGCTGGATGGCGTCGATCTCTCCTCGCGCATGGTGGAGAAGGCGCGGGAGCGCGGCTGCTACAACACTCTAATGGTGGGTGAGATCGTCGCGACGCTGCAAAAGCGCAAGGCGACCTATGATCTGGTTCTGGCGGCCGATGTGCTGTCGTATTTCGGTGATCTGCGCATGGTCTTCACCGCGGTGCATGACAGCCTGCAAGATGGTGGCTTCTTCGTCGCCAGCGTCGAGCGCGGCACCGGCGCGCGCTATCACGCGACCAAGACCGGCCGTTACCAGCATGGCGAGGCTTACCTGCGCAAACGCGCCGCCGAAGCCGGCTTTGCCGTGATCAGCCTGGACGAGACCGTGCTGCGCCGGGAAGAGAACCGTCCGGTCGAAGGCTTCGTCTTCGCGCTACGCCGGCTGGCTGCCAATGAGCCGGGCGCCGAAGTCGCGCTTTCGACCGAACAGCTGCTCACCGGCCTCGATTCACCGGGGGCGGAAGCTGTGCTGGCGGCCGCCCAACGCACCATCGGCGAGGGCTTCACGGTCGGCTGGGCTGTCGATCTGGGTGGTCATCTGGGCCAGCATATCCTGACCCTGCGCAGCATGGCGCAGCATCTGGACATGGTGTCGCCCGACGAGGCGCGCAGTCGGCGCGCCTTCGAGGCCGGCATCTACGATGACAGCGATGCGGAAGAGATCATCCCCTTCCTCGAGAACCGTCCCGATCATTTCGACCTGATCCTGGCAGCCGACCTGGCGCCGCTGGTGTCCGACCTGCCGCTGCTGTTTTCGGCGGTGAAGATCGCCCTGGCGCTGGCCGGTGCCTTCATCGGCCTGTTGCCGGCCAATGCCTGCACGGAAGCCGAACTGCGCGAGATGGCGAAGGCGGAAGGTCTGTTCGTGCTGGCGGTCGATGCCGTGACGCTGCCCGACGGCAGTGCGATGCTCTGCTTTGCGGCCGAGAGCTGAGTTCTATTTCGTTGCGTTGAACCGCGTCAGCGCCAGGCCGGTGATCACCACCGCCGCGCCGATCAGCTGCGCGGCTGAGATATGCTCTCCCAGGAATGTCACGGCGCTGAGCATGGCGAAGACCGGGATCAGGTAGGAATAGACCACCGAGCGGGCGACGCCGATGCGCCGGATGCCCTCATACCAGAACACATAGCCCAGCGCGCCGGCGAGGATTGCCGTGTAGAGGAAGCTGGCCCAATGGCCGGTGCCCAAGGCGTCCCAGCGCATGTCGCTCCAGCCCCAGACCATGGTGGGTATCAGCAGCAGCGCACCGAACAGCATCGACCAGGCCGAGACATAGAGCGCGCCCAGACGCGCCAGATAGGGTGGCGACATCACGGAATAGAGCGCCCAGCAGAAGGCGACCACCACGAACATCAGATCGCCGATGACATGGCCACCGCCGACAGTAATCGCGGTCAGGCTGTTGTTGATCACCAGGAAGACGCCGCAGAAGGACAGCAGCACGCCACCCCAGGCCAGCAGCGACAGGCGCTGGCCGCGCAGGCTGCTGAAGATCATCGCCCAGATCGGGGAGGTGGCAACAAGAATGGCGCCTTTAGAGGCCGTGCTGAGTGACAGCGCATTGGTCCACAGCAGTTGCATCAGGGTAATGCCGAGGAAGCCGAAGCCGATCAGCGCCAGCAGGTCGCGGCGCTGCGGCAGCCTGATGCCTTCGCGCCAGGCCAGCACCGCCATCAACGTCAATGCCGCCAGCATATAGCGTGTCGAGGCATAGACGTTGGGCGGCATGACGCCCAGCACGTATTTCGCCGTAGGGAAAGTGTTGCCCCAGATGAAGACGGTGAGCAGCAGATAGGCGTCGCCGCGATCAAACCTGCTTTTCATGCGACGGCCTTTCGCCGGTCCAGGCTGCGCAGGCCCAGCGCCAGCAGCAGGCCGATACAGCCCGCCGCCAGCAGCAACCAGCGCCCGTCGCTCCAGCCGCCGAAATGGGTGACCAGGGCAGCCAGCGCCGGCGGGCCTATGAAAGAGCCGATATTGAGAAGCTGCACGACGATGCCGTTCACGGTGGCGATCTCGCCTGGCTCGCGCGCCTGTCCGGGTACGCTGGCCAGCACGGCTGCCGGCAGCATGCCGCCGAAACCGCTGGCGGCCATGGCGAGCGCGATGCGCAGCAGGACCGGAAGGTCGGGCGCGAAGCACAGCACGCCGAAGATGCCCATGCCGAGGCTGACGGTGGCGATAATGGCCCAGTGTGGCATGCCACGATGCATCAGTGCCGCCGAGGTGGTGGTGCCGACCGCATTGACCAGCACCACCATGGCCACGCCGATGGCGATGCCGGTGCTGCCGATCAGGCCGCTATCCTGCAGGTAGGTCGGCATCCAGGTGACGATGGAGAACCATTGCGTGGTGTAGCAGGCAAAGCAGCCGGCCAGCAGCCAGGGGCCGGAGCGCTTGATTGCCGCCGCGCTGAAGCCGCGCCCCTTGGGGAGAGATGCGCCGACGGTGAGGCGGTCGATGACGATGGCGGCGATGACGAGGATACCGGCCATGACTAGCCACAGGCCGCGCCAGTCGACCAGACCGAGATTGACGAACAGCGCGCCGAGCAGGCCGCCGGACACGCCGAGCGGCATGTAGCTGCTCCAGAAGCCGAGCGCGAGGCTGCGCTGGGCCGGCAGACTGGCGGCAGCGATCAGGCTAGGACCGCAGACCACGGTGAGCACAAAGCCCAGGCCTTCGATCAGGCGGGCGACGAGCAGCAGGATGGTGCCGGCCGCACCGTCGGGCGCGAAAGCGCCCAGCACGCTGCCGCAGGCTGCGATCAGCAGGCCAAGACTGACACTGCGCCGGCCGATCCGGTCGCTGGCGAAGCCGGCCATGATGCCGAGCGAGGCGCCGATCAGATTGACAGAGGAGGCCAGCAGGCCGCCAAGAACCAGATCAAGGCCGAATTCGGCGCGTAGCTGGGTCAGCAGCGGCGGCAGCTTGCCGATCTGCATGGAAACGATGATGCCGGCTGCGAGAACGGCGAACACCGCCTGCCAGTTGGTCCGGGTCTGGGGGGATGCGGTCATTGTTATGAGTGGCGAACTGCGAAAGACGGACGAGAAGGATACAGAGTCGACGGGGCACAAAAGAAAGCGGCGGGGTTTCCCCCGCCGCCTCACTGTATCAGCTTTTGCTCAGCCGATCACGGCATCATGCGGTCTGCCTTGGGCGGTAGGAAGCCTTCCTCGAACAGCTCGCTGGCCTTCGGCGCGCGCTCCAGGCCAGTGGCCGCAGCCACGGCATCGGAGGAGCGCTGCAGGCGGGCCATGTCGACGCCGCCGAAGCCGTTCTCCTTGACGTACTTGGTGATGACATTGCGCTCCAGCGACAGCTTCAGGCGCTTCATTTCCAGCGCTTCGTCGGTCAGGCCGTCGCGGGTCTTGGTCGCCTTGATGCCAACGTTCGGATCGGCGGCGATTTCCTTCCAGGCCTTGATGGTCGCCTTGACCACCGCCTTTATGGCAGCCGGATTTTCCTTGATGAACTTCGGCGAGGCCACGACGGCGTTGCCATAGAAGTCCATGCCGGCATCGGCATAGGGGAAGGCGATGATTTCGTCTTCCTTCACGCCGATCTTCTCCAGATCGAGGATCGAAGAGAAGTAATGCCCGCTGATGAAGTCGACGCTGCCATTCTTCAGGCTGGGCTCGCGCAGCGGCGGTGTCAGATTGATGTTGGTCACCTTGCTGCGGTCGATGCCGACCTTGGCGGCATAAGCCGGGAAGAGCTTGAAGGAGGCGTCGAAGACCGGCGCGCCGAGCTTCTTGCCTTCCAGGTCCTTCGGCGACTTGATACCGGACGACTTCAGCGCATAGACGCCGAACGGCGGCGCATCATAGGCCATCATCACGGCCTTCACCTGGCCGTCGGGGTTCTTCACGTTGTATTCGATCAGCGCGTTGATATCGGCAAAGCCCATATCGTAGGCGCCGGTGGCGACGCGTTGCAGCGCGCCTGCCGAGCCCTGGCCCGCATCGATGGTGATGTCGAGGCCTTCGGCCTTGTAGTACCCCTTCTGCTCGGCGACCAGGAAGGCCGAGGTCGGGCCCTGGAAGGCCCAATCGAGGGTGAATTTCACTTTGGTCTGGGCCACGGCCGTGCCGGCGGTCCCCAGCCCAGTCGCTCCCAGTGCCAGCGCAAGGCCGGCCGCCGCAAAGGTCATGCTGCGCGCGAAGGTCATCAGTAGTCTCCCCGTAGAACTGTTAATCCTGGCCGATCTTTGCGAGTCGGGTCGGTTGCAGGCCCGGCAGTCTATGCCTTGGGTTGCACACCCGCCAAGGGCGAATCGGACACAGGCCCAGGGCAATCTGTATGCAATTCCGGGACCAGCCACAGGTCCTGATGACAGGGGCGAAAACCGCTCGAAAAGCCATGCGCAGGGGGAAGGGGCAGGCTGGCTGCCCAAGCCGCCGCCGCGCTGCCCGGTTTTGCGGCAAAACATTGTCTGGTGACAAGTTGATATGTTGCACCGCCCAGAGGCCAGACGTATGGTTCGCCCGCCTTTCCCCTCTGTTTTCGCGCCTAGGAGTCGCAATCGTCATGCCGTTCCTGTCCGATGCTCTCGGTCGCATCAAGCCGTCCGCCACCATTGCCGCCACCCAGAAGGCCCGCGCGCTCAAGGCCGCCGGCCGCGACGTGATCGGCCTCGGCGCCGGCGAACCCGATTTCGAGACTCCGGCCAATATCCGCGAGGCCGCCAAGGCGGCGATCGACCGCGGCGAGACGCGCTATACCGATGTCGACGGCACCGTGGCGCTGAAGCAGGCGATCGTCGCCAAGTTCAAGCGCGAAAACAGCCTGGACTACAAGCCCGAGCAGGTCAGTGTCGGCACCGGCGGCAAGCAGGTGCTGTTCAACGCGCTGCTGGCCACTGTGAATCCGGGCGATGAAGTCATCATCCCGGCGCCCTACTGGGTCAGCTATCCCGATATCGTCAACTTCGCCGGCGGCACGCCGGTGTTCGTGACCGGCAAGGCCGATGACGGATTCAAGCTGCGCCCCGAAGCGCTGGACAAGGCGATCACGCCGAAGACCAAGTGGGTAATCCTGAACTCGCCGTCCAATCCTTCGGGCGCCGCCTATACGCGCGACGAGCTGAAGGCGCTGACCGATGTGCTGGTGCGCCATCCGCATGTCTGGATCCTGACCGACGACATGTATGAGCATCTGGTCTATGACAATTTCGTCTTCACCACCCCGGCCCAGGTCGAGCCGGCGCTGTACGAGCGCACGCTGACCATGAACGGCGTGTCAAAGGCCTATTGCATGACCGGCTGGCGCATCGGCTATGCCGCTGGTCCGCAGCAACTGATCAAGGCGATGTCGAACCTGCAGTCGCAGTCGACCTCGAACCCGTCCTCGATCAGCCAGGCTGCCGCCGTCGAGGCGCTGAACGGTCCGCAGGACTTCATCCCGAAGAACAACGCCGTGTTCAAGCAGCGCCGCGACCTGGTCGTCAGCATGCTGAACCAGGCCAAGGGTATCCATTGCCCGAAGCCGGAAGGTGCTTTCTACGTTTACCCGAGCTGCGCCGGTACCATCGGCAAGACCTCGAAGGGCGGCGTGAAGATCACCTCGGATCTCGATTTCGCCAATGCGCTGCTGGAAGAGAAGGGCGTCGCCGTCGTCTTCGGTGAAGCCTTCGGCCTGGCGCCGCATTTCCGCATCTCTTACGCAACGTCAACCGAAGCGCTGAAAGATGCCTGCGGCCGCATCCAGGAGTTCTGTGCCCAACTTTCCTGAGGGTAACTGGTGACGGCCGTCACGCCGACCGGGAAGGCTGTCTTGGCGCGGACATATCCCGATGCTAAGCAGCCTCGGTCACGGCCCTCCGGCCGGGCAGGTTCGATATGCCGACGACGGTAAAGAAACGCTCCGTCGTAGTTGGCGGACACCGCACCAGCATCTCCCTGGAACAGGCGTTCTGGGAGGCGATACAGGTGCTGGCCGCCGTCGACGGCAAGACCATCAACCAGGTGGTCAGCGATATCGACTCTGCGCGGAACGGAAATCTTTCCAGTGCGATCCGGGTGTGGGTTCTGGAGCGTGCGAAAGACGGGCTGCTGAAACCGACGGATACCGCCGACAGAGCGGTGCCGCCGGCAGGGAAGCAGGAACAGTAGCGTACGGCGTTCGGGGGACTATCGACATCGCAGTGTAGAGGCACTCCCGCCCGGCCGTGTGCAGAAGAGGCGGCGATGCGTGTGAACTCCCCAAAACTCTCGGTCATGGTTGCGGCCCTGGTGCTCGTGCTGCTGCTGGCCGCCTGCGGTCAGGATGCGCCACCGCCCGAACCGATCCGCCCCGTGCGCATCACCACCGTCGCGCCGCAGATCTACGAGAACCGCTCGAGCTATACCGGCGAAGTCCGCGCCCGCTACGAAACCAACATGGCCTTCCGCGTCGGTGGAAAAATCGTCGCGCGCTATGTCGAGATCGGTTCGGAAGTGAAGAAGGGCACGGTGTTGGCCCGCCTCGATCCGGAAGATACCCGCCTCGCCATCCAGAATGCCCGCGGCCAACTGAGCGCCGCGCAAGCCAACTTCAATCAGGCCCAGACCGAACTCAATCGCTACAAGAAGCTGTTCGAAAGCAAGGTGATCAGCCAGGCCGAGCTGGATCGCCGCCAGAACACCTACAACACTGCGGAAGCCCAGCTCGACAGCGCGCGTTCCCAGATGCGGGTTGCGCAGAACCAGATGGATTACACCGAGCTGCATGCCGATGCCGATGGCGTCGTCACGGCGATCGGCGTCGAGTCCGGGCAGGTGGTGGCCTCGGGCCAGACCGTGATGAAGCTAGCGCGGCCGGAAGAGAAGGAAGTGGTGTTCAACGTCGCCGAGAACCGACTGGACGAATTGCGTCAGGCCACTGGAATCACCATCAGCCTCTGGGCCCAGCCCGATAAGGATTACACCGGCGTGGTGCGCGAGATCGCGCCCGGCGCCGATCCAGCCACCCGCACCTATGCCGTGAAGGTGAGCGTGCAGGCCGCGCCGCCCAGCATGCGGCTGGGCATGACTGCGACCGTGGCGATCATGCGGCGTGCCGATGTCAGCGTGGTTGCACTGCCGCTCGCCGCCCTCTACCAGGATGGCGACAAGCCGGCCGTCTGGGTCTATGTCGGCAGCGACGGCAATGGCGGTCAGGGTAAGGTTGAGCTGCGCCCGGTGCGCGTCGCCGCCTATATCGAGAAGGCCGTGCTGGTGGCTGATGGCCTGAAGGCCGGCGAGAAGGTGGTCACCGCTGGCGTGCACAAGCTGATCCCGGGCCAGACCGTGCGTCTGCTGCCCGAGGTGCAGGCAACCTCTTCGGCGGACATGCTGCCGGGGATCAAGTCGTGAGCCAGCCTGCGGCTGCCGGCCCGGAAGACCGTTTCAATCTTTCCGCCTGGGCGCTGCGCCATCGCAGCCTGATCGGGTTCCTGATGGTGCTGTTGCTGGCGGCGGGCGCGATGTCCTATGTCCAGCTCGGCCGCGCCGAGGATCCGGACTTCACCTTCAAGGTGATGATCGTGCGCACCAACTGGCCGGGTGCCACGGCGCGCGAAGTCGAGCAGCAGGTCACCGACAAGATCGAGAAGAAGCTGCAGGAGACGCCGTATCTCGACAATGTGCGCAGCTATTCCAAGGCAGCGGAATCGACCATTTTCGTCAGCTTGCGCGACAGCACACCGCCCAAGGCCGTCGCCGGTGTCTGGTATGAGGTGCGCAAGAAGGTCGGCGATATCCGGCAGAACCTGCCGGCCGGCGTGCAGGGCCCGTATTTCAACGACGAATTCGGCGACACCTTCGGCACTATCTATGCCTTCAGCGCCGACGGCTTCAGCCATCGCGAGTTGAAGGACTATGTGGAGGACGTGCGCGAGGAACTGCTGCGCATCCGCGACGTGGGCAAGGCCGACCTTCTGGGCGTGCAGCCCGAACGCATCTTCATCGAATTCTCGAACAAGCAGCTGGCCAATCTGGGCATCAATCCGCAGCAGATCATCAGTGTGATCCAGCAGCAGAACAGCCAGACGGCGTCGGGCGTGGTGCAGACCGCATCCGACCGCATCGCCACCCGGGTCAGTGGCGATCTCTCGACCGCGCGTGCCCTGCAGGAGCTGTCCTTCCAGGCCAATGGCCGGCTGATCCGGCTCGGCGATATCGCCGAGATCAAGCGCGACTATGCCGATCCGCCTGCCGCGCATATGCGGTTCAATGGCGTGGACGTGATCGGGCTTTCGGTCTCGATGGCCAAGGGCGGCAACATGATCGAGCTGGGCAAGCAGCTCGATGCCGCCATGACGCGGATCAAGGCCGACATGCCGATCGGCATCGAGATGAAGAAGGTGGCCGACCAGCCGACCGTGGTGCAGCGCTCGATCTCGGAATTCATGCAGGTGCTGCTGGAAGCCGTGGTGATCGTTTTGGGCGTCAGCTTCCTCAGCCTCGGCCTGCGCAGCGGCCTGGTGGTCATGCTCTGCATTCCGCTGGTGCTGGCGATCACCTTTGTCTGCATGCAGATATTCGGCATCGACTTCCACCGCATCTCGCTGGGCGCGCTGATCATCTCCCTCGGCCTGCTGGTGGATGATGCCATCATCGCGGTCGAGATGATGCAGGTGAAGATGGAACAGGGCTTCGACCGTTTCCGCGCCGCCAGCTTTGCCTATACCACCACGGCCTTCCCGATGCTGACCGGCACCCTGATCACGGCGGCCGGTTTCGTGCCGGTCGGCTTCGCCAAATCTTCGGCCGGCGAATATACTTTCTCGATCTTCGCCGTAGTCACCATCTCGTTGCTGGTTTCCTGGGTGGTGGCGGTGATCTTCACGCCCTATATCGGCTATACGCTGCTGCCGACGCCGAAGGCCGGCCATGGCCATAGCGAGGATGTCTACCATCGCGGCGTCTACCGCTTCGTCCGCCCGGTGGTGGAATGGTGCGTGGCGCGGCGCTGGATCGTCATTGGCGCGACGGCCGGAATCTTCCTGTTCAGCGTTGCCGGTTTCGGCCTGGTGCAGCAGCAGTTCTTCCCGTCTTCCAACCGCCCCGAGTTGATGGTCGACCTGCGCCTGCCGCAGGGCGCGTCCATCGCCGCCACCCAGACGGAGGCGCTGAAACTGGAAGCGCTGTTGAAAGACGACAAGGACATCGCGAATTACACGACCTATATCGGCAGCGGCTCGCCGCGTTTCTACTTGCCGCTGGATGTGCAGCTGCCCAACGAGAATTTCGCCCAGGTCGTGATCCTGACCAAGGGGGATCCAGAGCGCGAGCGCGTGCGCAGCCGCCTGATCAAAGCTTTCCAGGACGATTTCACCCTGCTGCGCGGTCGCGTCAACCGGCTGGAGAACGGTCCTCCGGTCGGCTTCCCGGTGCAGTTCCGCGTCAGTGGCCCCGATCCGATGGAGGTGCGCCGCATTGCCTTCCAGGTCGCCGACGTGATGCGCACCAATCCGAATACGCGCGACGTCAATCTGGACTGGAACGAACTGTCGAAAGCGGTTCTGCTGGATGTCGACCAGGCCAAGGCGCGCCTGCTGGGCATCTCCTCGCAGGACCTGGCCACCACGATGAACTCCATCGTCTCCGGCATGACCGTGACGCAGTACCGCGAAGGCCGCGAGCTGATCGACGTGGTGGCACGGTCAGAGGCCGGCGAGCGCCTCAGCCTGACTGGTATCAAGGATCTGAACGTGGCCGGCGCCGACAGCACCCGCCCGGTCCCGCTCAGCCAAGTGGCCGAGATCCGCTACGCGCTGGAAGAGGGCATCATCTGGCGGCGCGACCGACAGCCGGTGATCCTGGTGCGTGCCGATATCGTCGATGGTATCCAGGCTCCGGTGGTGTCGCTGCAGATCGAGCCGAAGCTGAACGAGTTGCGCAAGCAGCTGCCGCCGAACTATCGCATCACGATGGGGGGTGCCATTGAGGAAAGCGCCAAGGCCAATGCCTCGATCGGCGCCGTGGTACCGGTGATGATCATGATCATGGTGACGCTGCTGATGATCCAGCTGCAATCGGTGTCGCGCATGCTGCTGGTGCTGCTGACCGCGCCGCTGGGTCTGATCGGCGTCACGCTGGGCCTGCTGGTCTTCCACGTGCCCTTCGGCTTCGTCGCCATGCTGGGCGCCATCGCACTCGCCGGCATGATCATGCGCAACTCGGTAATTCTGGTGGACCAGATCGAGCAGGATATCGGCGCGGGCGAGGCGCCGTGGGAAGCGATTATCAATGCAACCCTGCGCCGCTTCCGCCCGATCATCCTGACGGCGCTGGCCGCCATCCTGGGCATGATTCCGCTGTCGACCAGCAACTTCTGGGGTCCGATGGCCTACACCATCATCGGCGGCCTGTTGGTCGCCACGTTGCTGACGGTGCTGTTCCTGCCGGCGCTCTATGCCGCCTGGTTCCGGGTGAAGCGCCCGGTTCAGGCCTGAAGGCTTACAAGGTCGACTCGATGTTGACCTTATCGGCTTTCACCTTGCTGGGCGTGTTGACCGGCTGATCGGTCCAATCCTCGCCGCCGGTGACCACGCAGGCGCGGCCGTCGGTGCTGGTGATCAGCAGCGTCCAGGAGCCAGTCTGCGAAACCAGCAGCTCGACGATGCGGTCGCCGACAACGCCGGCAGCCTGCGGCTGTTCGCCGAACCGCTGGTTCAGCATCTTGCCCATCTCGTCACGCAGGCCACAAAGCATCGGCTGCTGCTGTGCCTGTGCCGGCGCGCCGGCCATGGTGGTGATCAGAGTGGCTGTGAACACGAACGCACTGGTTAAGACGGCCTTGCGCATGGCGGCCTCCTTTGGGTGTGCGCGTCCGCGTCGGGCAGACGCTTCATTCACACGACCAAACTAGAGGCTTTGTCTTAAAGTTCCGTTTTTGGCGATAAACCGCCGTGACACGGCCGTGATAAAAGGCCGGCTCGTGATAAAAAACGGGCCGTCAGGCGGCGTCGTTCAGATGGCAGGCCGACAGGCGGCCGGGCGCAATCTCTTTCAAAGCAGGCACTTCCGTCCTGCAGCGGTCGAAGGCCCGGGGGCAGCGCGGATGGAAATGGCAGCCCGGCGGCGGGTTCAGCGGCGAGGGGATTTCGCCCTTCACCGGCATGTAGTCGCGCCGTTCAGCCACCAGCTTGGGGGCCTCGGCCAGCAGTGCCTGCGTATAGGGATGGTTCGGCGCGGCGAACAGCTGTTCGGTCGGCGCGCTTTCCACCACGCGGCCCAGATACATGATCACCACGCGGTCGGAGATATGCTCGACGACCGAGAGATTGTGGCTGATGAACAGATAGGTCAGGCCGAGCTGCTCGCGCAGGTCCATGAACAGGTTCAGCACCTGTGCCTGGATCGAGACGTCGAGCGCGGCGACGGCCTCATCGCAGACAATGAACTTCGGCTGCACGGCGAGCGCGCGGGCGATGCCGATGCGCTGGCGCTGGCCGCCGGAGAACTGGTGCGGATAGCGGCGGCGATAGCGTGGGTCGAGACCGACCTGCAGCATGATCTTTTCGACGTAAGCGCCCATCTCGTTGCGCTTGATCAGGCCGTGCGCCACCGGCGCCTCGCCGATGATCTCTTCCACCCGCATGCGGGGGTTGAGCGAAGCGTAAGGGTCCTGGAAGATCATCTGGACACCCAGCTTGTAGGCGCGCTGCTCGTCCTGGCTGCGGTCAGCGACGACCTTGCCACGATAGCTGATGGTGCCCTCGGTGGCGTCCAGGATGCCGGCGACAATGCGGCCGAGCGTGGACTTGCCGCAGCCGCTCTCGCCCACCAAGCCGACCACCTCACCTTCCTGGATGGACAGGTCGACATGATTCACCGCATGGACGGCGCGTTCCTTCATGCCGGCGCCGAACAGGTTGGCGATCTTGGCGGCGATATCCAGGCGCCAGACGAAGCGCTTGGAGACGGCTTTCAGTTCGAGAATGGGGGCGGCGCTCACGACACAACCTCTGCCGGCGACAGCGGCTTAGCTTCAAAGGGATGGTGACAGCGGGCGCTGTGCTGCGGATGCAGCTCGACGAGGTCGGGCATGGTGTCGCAGACCGCATCGGCGCGGCTGCAGCGGGCCTTGAAGCGGCAACCCGGCGGCAGGTTGAGCGGGGCGGGCGCCATGCCCGGGATCTGGAACAGGCGCTTGCCGCGCGGCATCGCGCCGGGCACCGAGCCGATCAGGCCGCGGGTATAGGGATGTTGCGGACGTTCGATTACCGTGGCGATCGGCCCGGTTTCGACAATCTTGCCGGCATACATGACCATGATGCGGTCGGCCAGGCCGGCCACGACCGAGAGGTCATGCGTGATCCAGACCAGCGCAGTGCCGGTATCGCGGCAGAGCTTGCGCATCTCGTAGAGGATCTGCCCCTGGATGGTGACGTCCAGTGCCGTGGTCGGTTCGTCGGCGATGATCAGGTCGGGCTTGTGCAGCAGCGCGGTCGCGATGGCGATACGCTGGCGCATGCCGCCGGAGAACTGGTGCGGATAGGATTTCAGGCGATCTTCCGGCGCGGCGATGCCGACGGCCTGCAGCGCCTCGACGCAGCGGGCGCGGGCGGCCTTGTCGCTGACCTTCTCGTGCGCTTGCACGGTCTCGATCATCTGGGTGTCGACGCGCAGAACCGGGTTCAGCGTCATCATCGGGTCCTGGAAGATCATCGCGATGCGCGCGCCGCGCAGATCACGCAGGCGCTCCGGCGTGGCGGTGGTCAATTCCTCGCCCTTGAACTTGATGCTGCCGGCGGCGATGCGGCCGGGCTGGTCGATCAGGCCGAGGATCGAGAAGCCGGTGATCGACTTGCCGGAGCCGGACTCGCCGACCAGGCCGAGGATTTCACCGGCCTCGACAGAGAAGCTGACGCCATCAACTGCGCGGACGATGCCGTCACGGCTCGGGAACTGGGTTTCGAGATTTTCGACCTGGAGCGTGGCGGTCATGGACTGGATCAGCGCTTGAGACGGGGGTTGAGCACGTCGCGCAGCTGGTCACCGACCAGGTTGATCGCGATGATGACCAGCGTGAGTACCACGCCGGGGAACAGCGAAATCCAGTAGACGCCGCTGAGCAGATAGTCGAAGCCGTTGGAGATCAGCATGCCGAGCGAGGGTTCTGTCACCGGCACACCGAGGCCGAGGAAGCTCAGCGTGGCTTCCAGCGTGATGGCGCGGGCGATGTTGATGGTGGCGATGACGATCAGTGGTGGCATGCAATTGGGCAGCAGGTGCTTGAGCAGCATGCGTGTGCGGCTGAGACCCAGGCAACGCGCCGCCTCGATATATTCCTTGTTGCGCTCGACCAGCGCCGCGCCATGGGCGGCGCGAGCGAAATAGGCCCACTGCACGGCGATCAGCGCAATGATCACCTTGTCGACGCCGTTGCCCAGCACCGCGAGCAGGATCAGCGCGATCAGGATGGCGGGGAAGGACAGCTGGATGTCGACGACGCGCATGATCAGGGCATCGATCTTGCCGCCGCTATAGGCGGCCAGCATGCCGGCGACAGCGCCGATGGCGAGCGCGACCACCACCGAGACCACGCCGACGACCAGGCTGATGCGCAGGCCGTAGAGCATGGCGCTGAGCATGTCGCGGCCCTGGCCGTCGCTGCCCAGGATGAAGGTAAAGCCGTCGCCGGACTTTTCGCCCGGCGGCTGGCGCGCATCCATGATGTCGAGGATGGCGAGGTCGTAGGGGTTCTGCGGCGACAGGTACGGCGCCAGCAGGGCGGCGAGCAGGAACAGGGCCAGCAGGACCAGGCCCAGGATGGCCAGCTTGCTCTCGGCGAAGTCGGCGACGATGCGCTTCCAGGGCGCCTCGGTCTTGGCGAGCGGCGCGCCGGTCGTGGCGGTGACTGGCGTTGCAGTGGCGGGAGCCTGGCTCATTTCACCTCTCCCAGGCGCACGCGCGGATCAAGCACGGAGTAGAGGATGTCGACGATCAGGCTGATCATCACCAGCAGGAAGACCACGACAATCAGGTAGGCGACGACCACCGGACGGTCGAGATGCACGATGGAATCGATCAACAACTTGCCGGTGCCGGGCCAGGAGAAGATCGTCTCGGTGATGACGGCGAAGCCGATAAGGCTGCCGAGTTCAAGGCCGGTGACGGTGACAATCGGCACCATGATGTTCTTCAGGATATGCACGCCAATGACGCGCGTCTCGTTCAAGCCCTTGGCGCGCGCGAATTTCACGTAATCCATCAGCATCACCTCGCGTGCGGTAGCGCGGGCAAGGCGAATGATCAGCGCGCATTTCGACAGGCCGAGCGTCAGTGCCGGCAGCGCCAGGTATTTCCAACCGGCCAGCGTCAGGAAGCTGACATGGATGCCCAGCACTTCCACGGTGGGGCCGCGGCCGGACGCCGGCAGCCAGCCGAACTGCACGGCGAAAACCATGATCAGCATCAGCGCGACCCAGAAGTTCGGCAGCGAGAAGCCCAGCACCGAACCGGCCATGATGGCGCGAGCGGTGACGGTCTGGTGGCGCAAGCCGGCATAGAGGCCGAGCGGCACACCGATGACGACGGAGAGGAAAGTGGCGATGAGTGCGAGTTCCAGCGTCGCCGGCAGGCGCTCGAGGATCAGGTTGATCGCGGGCTGGCCGAAGACGAAGGATTTGCCGAATTCGCCCTTCAGCGCCGAGAAGACGAAAGCGAGATACTGTTCCCAGACGGGGCGGTCGAGGCCGAGCGCGCGCGCGATGGCTTCCTTGTCGAGCTCGGTGGCTTCCGGGCTGACCAGGATGGCGAGCGGATCACCGATCATGTAGATGCCGATGAAGACCAGCACCGACATCACGGCCATGACGAGGGCCGCCTGCATCAGTCGTCTGATGATAAAAACCAGCATGAGTTAGAGACGCCCCGAAACCCTGTTCTGCCGGTGCCAATTCATGGTCGTTATTCCGGCCTCTCCTGACGTCAGCCTATACCGGAATCCCGTTTCAGTGCCTAGGCTTTCGCGTGAATGACCCGATAACGCGGCAACATGCCCTGACCCGGGTGATCCGCCCGGCAAGCGTGCAAAGGCTGCGTGCCGAGTAAGCAGAAAGATTATGGGTTGTGCCGCACGGACCATTGCCGGGATTGGTTTGGTGCGATGGCGTCCCTCTGTTCAGACAGATTCGCAGCCTATCGCCCGGCGTTGCCTTGACGGCAATGTGAAAAAGGCTCTGGGGATGCCAGAGCCTTTGATCTCACTCGTCGCTGGTGCCGGTCGCCGGCGCTTCCGGCGGGGCGGCGGGCGCCGCTTCGGTGCGGGCCTTGGCCCGGGCTTCGCGCGCCTCGCGCTTTTCCTTGTTGTCGCGACGCTTGGCCGCGAGGATCAGCACACGGTCGAGCTCGGTCTGGCTGCAGATGCCAAGATAGACAGGATCGCGCGGCTTGATATTGGCGTAATTCGGATGCGTGTGGTTCTTCACGCGATCGATCGTCGCCTTGGTGGTGCCGAGCAGCTTCTGGATCTGCGCAGTCGGCACTTCCGGATGATACTTGAGCAGCCAGGCGATGGCGTCGGGGCGATCCTGGCGCTTGGAGACCGGGGTGTACTTCGCGCCCTTGGTCTTCTGGCGCATCAGCGGCACGCTCGGTGCCAGCAGGCGCAGGTCGGCGGAGGCATCGCCTTCGCAACGCTCGATCTCGCCCGGCGCGAGCTGACCGTTGCCGACCGGGTCGAGGCCAACGATGCCGACCGCCACTTCGCCGTCGGCAATACCCTTCACTTCCAGAGGATGCAGGCCGCAGAACCGGCCGATCTGGTCGAAAGTCAGCTTCGTGTTGTCGATCAGCCACACGGCAGTGGCTTTCGGCATCAACGGCAACGCCATGGTTAAATCCTCATTGGTCCGGGCGGTCGCGCCCGATTCAGCAAAAGATCAGGGCGACCCGTCCCGCGGGGCTTTGTAAGAAATCGCGCGACAATATAGTGCATCGGCTTGCCGGTGCAACCGCCCGATGCCACCTAAGTTATTGTTTTTAATTAGATCGTTAGCAAAACTTTGCCGACATGGTCGCCATGGTCGATCCGGGCATGGGCCTGGGCGGCCTGGTCCAGGGGGAAGCGGCTGTCAATGATGGCCTTCAGACGGCCATCGGCGAAGGCCGGCCAGACTTTCTCCTCCAGGGCCCGGGCGATGGCACCCTTGAAGGCCACCGGGCGGGGACGCAGTGTCGAGCCGGTAACGGTCAGGCGTTTGCGCATCAGCACGCTCAGGTCGCCTTCGCCCTTGGGCCCGCCCTGCACGGCGATGATCACCAGCCGGCCTTCCTCGGCCAGGCTCTTCACATTGGGGGCGAAATACTTGCCGCCGACCATGTCGAGGATGACGTCGACGCCCTTGCCGTCAGTGAGTTCGCCGATGCGGGTGGCGAAATCTTCGGTTTTGTAGTTGATCGCCTTTTCGGCGCCAATGCTTTCGCAGAAGCGGCATTTCTCGTCGGTGCCAGCGGTGGCGAAGATGCGTTTCGCACCCAACAGTTTCGCCAATTGGATCGCAGCGACGCCGATGCCCGACGCGCCGCCATGAATCAGGATGGTTTCACCGGCTTTGAGTTGGCCGCGATCAGCGATGTTGGTCCACACGGTGAACCAGTTCTCCGGCAGCGCAGCCGCCTCGGCCATGTCGAGACCTTTGGGCACCGGCAGGCATTGCTCGGCCGGCGCGATGCAGTAGGTGGCATAGCCGCCGCCAGCCACCAGCGCACAGACCTGGTCGCCCAGCTTCCATCTCTGAACGCCCGCTCCAACAGCGGCGATCTCGCCCGCCACTTCCAGGCCTGGGAAGTCCGGCGCGCCGGGCGGCGGCGGATACATGCCGGCGCGCTGCAGCACGTCGGGGCGATTCACGCCGGCGGCCGCAACCTTGATCAAAACCTCGCCGGCCGCCACTTGCGGCAGCGGACGCTGCCCAGGTTTCAGCACCTCGGGTCCGCCAGGCTGGCTGATCTCGATCACGGTCATCTGCTGCGGCAACATGGCGAGTCCTCTTTTTTGCTGGCGTCATCTAACGGCGATGCTGCCGCGCCGTCGAGTCCTCGGTGCGCAGGTTTACCGCTTACCCGGCCGAAACTCGGTAGCGAAGAACAATAGCGATAGCAGCGGCAGCGTCACGCCGGTGGCCATGGTGCCGAGCCAGCCGCCATGGGTATAGGTGGCGCTGGCCAGTACCGAGCCGGCGGCGCCGCCGAAAAAGAAACTGGCGATGAACAGGCCGTTCAGGCGGCTGCGGATTTCCGGCGCCTGCGAGAACAGCGCCCGCTGGCCGGGTACGAGGTTGGCCTGTACGCCGAAATCCAGCATCACGCCGGCAATCGCCAGCAGCGGCAGCGAGTGCCATTCTGCGGCGAACCAGGCCAGCGGGAAGCTGAGCAGCACCAGCGTCATGGCGAAGCCAGTGGAGAAGCGGATCCAGCCGCGATCGGCCCAGCGTCCGGCAATCGGCGCGGCGATTGCGCCGGCCGCACCCGACAACGCGAAGAGCGCAATGCCCTGTTGGCTCAGTCCGAACTGCGGGCCAGCGAGCAATAGCGGGACTGATGTCCAGAACAGGCTGAAGGCCGCGAACAGCGGGATGTGATAGGCGGTGCGCCGCTGCAGCACGGCGTTGGTGCGCAGCAGTCCGATCATCGAACGCAGGATCGCGCCATACGAAAGATGCGTGGAAGGCAGACGCTTTGGCAGCAGCAACGCCATCAGCAGCGCGAGCAGCAGCATGACGGCGGCCATGATCTCGAACACGGCACGCCAGCCGAACAGATCGGTCAGCGTACTCGACAGCGGGCGCGCCAGCAGAATGCCCAGCATCAGACCTGCCATGATGTTGCCGATCACCTGGCCACGCCGCTGATCAGGGGCGAGTTGCGCCGCGAAAGCGACCAGTAGCTGCGCACCGACGGATGTCAGGCCGATGAGGAACGCGGCGGTGAGAAACGGCAATGGATGGGTGGTGAAGGCCATGCCGGTCAGCGCGATGGCTGCCGCGATCATGGTGACCAGCACCAATCTGCGGTTTTCCAGTTTGTCGCCCAGCGGCGCGATCAGCAGCAGCGCCAGGCCATAGCCGATCTGCGTCACGGTGACGACGAAACCGGCCAGGGTGTCGCTCAGGCCAATGTCGGGTGCAATCAGGCCGATCAGCGGCTGGGCGTAATACAGGTTGGCGGCGGTGAGGCCGGTGCCGGCCGCGAAAATGAACGTCAGGAAGCCGGTCATGGCCACGGGCCTGACCTGGGCAGACAATGCGGAGTCGGTCATTGGGGAGGCTTTTTTATAAAGGGGAGGTCGCCCATAAGTAGGGCGGCACAGGGGTTCTGTATATCCAGTTCCTGCCGGTCAAGACTGTGATCGGCGACAAGAAAGCCTTAAACTGTGTGGACCTTCATGACGCAGTATGGGAGGACGGCATGGACTGGGATGAAGCACAATCGCGCAAGCCGGCGCCGCCCAAATTCGATGTCATGTCGATCGAGGACCTGGAAAGCCGCATCGCCGATCTGGAAGCCGAGATCGTCACCATCCGTGGTGTGATCAAGCAAAAGCAGGCCGCGCGCGGGACGGCCGATACCTTTTTCAAGAAATAGGTTTTTCCGGCGCGCGCACATGCGCCGGCATCAGATCTTCGCTGGCCGCATCGGCCCAGCGCAGGGCGACGCGACAGGTTGTGACGCCTGGTTCGGCCTGGCTCTGCAGTACGATGAACTGGCCGCCGGCCGCCTTGGCCACCGCGCGGTCGTATTCCATCATCCGCCAACAGGCCGCCGTTTGTCCGCTGCCGCGCAGCGGGCAGGGCGTCTCGATCCGGGCATAGACGGTATCTGTGGTGACCCGCTCGACCGGGACCTGTTTGGCGGCCGGAAAGCCGCGCTGCCAGGCCAGCCCCAGTCCGGGCAGGTCGATGGCAGGCCCGATCCGCTTGGCGCCAATGGCCCGGGCGGCCAGCAGGCGCGACCAGGTAAAACTCAGGAGCCTGAGCCCGCTGCGCCGGGCCAGTGCAGCCGAGATGACCAGCAGCATGGCCATGCCGCGACGGATCATGATTTTCCGAATGGGGTTCATAATAATGACATATGACATATATTGTCATATGTCAAAGCCGGTCAGCGTGCGCGGACAGTTCTCATGATCATGTCGACGGCCGCCGTGGCCCGATCCCGCCATACGCTTTTATCCAACCCAGCGGCCAGACGGGGGTCGTGGAAACGGCTCATCAGGTCGTCGATGGCCAGGGCCAGTTTCTCGGCCGGCTCGGCCCGGAAGGCGCCTGCGGTGCTGCCTTCGGCCAGCAGGCCGGTGAGATGACGACGGATGTGATTGCGATGCTGCAGCAGGATCGCGCCCAGGTGCAGCACCACTTCATCCAGCACCTCGATCAGGCAGGGATCGCTTAAGTAACGTCGCGTGCATTCGGCGTCGGCAAGCAGAAAAGCCTGCAGCCGCGCGGCCGGGCTACGTCCATGGTCGCGCGCGATGGCAGCCAGCAGGGTTTCGTCCTCGGCCAGCCAGCGGGTTGCTAGGGCGGCCACGATGGCCCGCTTGTTCGGGTAGTAGCGATAGACCGCCGTGCGGGCGATGCCGGCTTCGGCGGCGATGTCTTCGATACGGGTTCGCTTGCCGCCCAGGCGCCGGAAACAGGTCAGCGCGGCGTCCAGCAGCCGGTCCTGTACGGGGCCGGTCAGGCCTTCAGGAGCCGCCTCGGGCGGGGGCTGTGACACGACGGCGGGATTTGTCATGGGCTGACCATACAGGAAGCCCGCCACTTCATGAAATCTTAAGTGGGCCCGGCCATACTGGCCTCAGTCGGATTTAGTCCCGGTCATAGTTTCCTCCCTGTTGTTGATGACTTTGCAGGCCGCCGGCCCGTCCGGCGGCCTCTTTTTTCGTATTTGGCGGTTTCCGGGGGGCTGGCTTGACTTCACTCCGGCGCACATGGATTAAGGACCCGGACAGATAACAATCCCGGGAGGCCGCCATGCTGGAAGCGAAATTCCTGCGGTTCGATACCCTCAGTCTGCATGCGGGCCAGCAGCCTGATCCGGTCACTGGCGCACGCGCCGTGCCGATCTACCAGACCACCTCCTACGTTTTTCGCGATGCCGACCATGCGGCCGCGCTGTTCAACCTCGAACGCGGCGGTCATATCTATTCTCGCATCTCCAATCCCACCGTTGCGGTGCTGGAAGAGCGTCTGGCTGCGCTGGAAGGCGGCGTCGGTGCGGTCTGCACCAGTTCGGGCCAGGCGGCGCTGCATCTCGCCATCGCCACGCTGATGGGGCAGGGCGGCCATATCGTCGCCTCGCGCAACATCTATGGTGGCAGCTACAACATTCTCGTCCATACGCTGCCGCGCTTCGGCATCACGACGACCTTCGTCGATCCGCGCGACATGAATGCATGGAAGGCCGCGATCAGGCCGGAGACGCGGCTGGTGTTCGGCGAGATTCTCGGCAATCCGGGCCTGGAAGTGCTCGACGTGCCGGCTGTCGCGAAGATCGCGCATGACGAGGGCTTGCCGCTGATGCTCGATTGCACGTTTGCCACGCCGTACCTGTTCAAGGGCTTTGAGCATGGCGCGGATCTGGTCATGCATTCGGCGACCAAGTTCCTTGGTGGGCATGGCGTCGCCATCGGCGGCGCGCTGATCGATTCCGGCCGCTTCGACTGGGAGGCCTCGGGCAAGTTCCCGACGCTGACCGAGCCTTATGCCGGCTATCACGGCCTCGATTTCGCCGAAGAGTTCGGCCCGGCGGCCTTCATCATGCGGGCGCGGGCCGAGGGTCTGCGCGATTTCGGCGCCTGCATGTCGCCGACCAATGCTTTCCACCTGCTGCAGGGCGTGGAGACGCTGCCGCTGCGCATGGCGCGCCATGTCGAGAACAGCCGCAAGGTGGTGGCTTTCCTGAAAAGCCATCCGGCTGTCGCCTGGGTTTCGTATCCGGAGCTGGCGGAGCATCCCGATCATGCGCTGGCGAAGACGCTGCTGCCCAAGGGCTGCGGCGCGGTCTTCTCCTTTGGCGTGAAGGGCGGGCGCGAGGCCGGTCGCGTGCTGATCGAGGCGCTGCAGGTCTTCTCGCATCTGGCCAATGTCGGCGATGCCAAGTCGCTGGTGATCCATCCGGCCAGCACCACGCATCAGCAGATGTCAGCTGTCGAACTGAAAGCCGCTGGCATCGGCGAGGAGCTGGTGCGGCTGTCGGTCGGTCTGGAAGACAGCCAGGACCTGATCGACGATTTGAACCAGGCACTGCGCGCGGCTCAGAAGGCCGCGAAAGCGGCGGCGGAATAAGGTGCGCACCGATGTGGCTTGATGTAGCGGGCAAGAAGGTTTTCGCTGCCACCGGTGGCAAGGATTTCGACAAGACCAAGCCCAGCGTCGTGTTCATTCACGGCAATGCCTGCGATCATACGATCTGGGCGCTGCAGACGCGTTGGTTCGCCTATCACGGCTATGGTGTGCTGGCGATCGACCTGCCGGGCAACGGCCGCTCGGAAGGCGAGATGCCCGACAGCGTCGGCGCCTTCGCCGACTGGATCCCGCAGCTGCTGGATGCGGCCGGTGTGCAGCAGGCGGCTCTGGTGGGTCATTCGATGGGTGCGCTGATCTCACTGGAAGCTGCTGCACGCCATCCGTCGCGCGTCAGCAAGATTTCGCTGCTCGGCTTTGGCTATCCGATGACGGTCAATCCGGACCTGCAGGCGCTGGCCGACAGCGGGGCCTACACGGCCGTGGAACTGATGAATGACTGGATGATCGCCAAGAAGAACCAGATGGGCGGCAACAAAGTGCCGGGTTCGTATCTGCTGGGCGGCAGCATCCGTCTAATCGACCGTGCGCCGCGCAATGTGCTGGCGCTGGGCTTCCGTGTCTGCAACGGCTATGACAACGGCAAGCAGGCGGTCGCGGCCGTCAATCTTCCGGCCCAGATCATTGCCGGCGAGCGCGACCAGATGACGCCGCTGCGCGCCGCTCGCGGCTGGGCCAAGGAATTCAAGCAGGGACGCATCGACGTGCTGCCGGGCTGCGGCCATATGATGATGGGCGAGCGTCCCGACGAAACGCTGGATGCCCTGAAAAGCTTTATTGCCGGTTGAGTGGAATGACCAAAACACCAAAGAACACATCGTCCGTGCAGCGCCTGTATCTGATCACCCCGCCGGTGATCGAACCCAAGGTCTTTGCCGAGGATCTGAAGAAGGCGTTGGATGCCGGCGATGTCGCCTGCCTGCAGCTGCGGCTGAAGGATGGTGAGCAGACGGCGGGCGACCATGCCTTCCGCCATGCGGCGGAAGCGCTGCTGCCTGTGTGTCATCAGTATGATGTCGCCTTGCTCATAAACGATCGGCCGGATCTGGCGATCAAGCTGGGCGCCGATGGCGTGCATGTCGGTCAGGAAGACGCGCCCTATGAGGAGGCACGCCGCATCCTGGGGCCGGATCGCATCGTCGGCGTAACCTGTCACAATTCACGGCATCTGGCGATGGAGGCCGGCGAGGCCGGAGCCGATTACGTCGCCTTCGGTGCCTTCTATGCCACCGAGACCAAGCAGCCCAAGACCCGGGCCGAGCCCGAACTGCTGGAATGGTGGTCCGGACTGTTTGAAATCCCCTGTGTCGCCATCGGCGGCATCACGGTGGAGAACTGCGCGCCGTTAATCGAGGCCGGGGCTGACTTCCTGGCGGTTTCGGCGGGCGTCTGGCGCCATCGGGAAGGCCCGGCGGCGGCTGTGAAAGCCTTTAATGGAGCGATTGCCAAGCACGGGAACCGCTGATAGGTTCCGCGCCTTTCCGAAAGAGCTTTCCCATGGCCCTGCGATCCGCCCTGATCAATGCGATGGCGAACGCCGCGCGTAAAGCGCAGCGCAGCCTGACCCGCGATTTCAACGAAGTCGAGCACCTGCAGGTCTCGAAGAAGGGTCCGGCTGACTTCGTGTCCGCCGCCGACCGCAAGGCCGAGAAGATTCTGCAGCAGGAGCTGGCCAAGGCGCGGCCTGAATTCGGCTTCGTCATGGAAGAGGGCGGCCGCATCGAGGCCAAGGACGGCAAGAGCTTCTGGATCATCGATCCGCTCGACGGCACCACCAATTTCCTGCACGGCATTCCGCATTTCGCCATCTCCATCGGCGTGCAGCGCGAGGATGAACTGATTGCCGGCATCGTGCTCGATGTCGTGCGCGATGAACTCTTCTGGGCCGAGAAGGGCGCGGGCGCCTATGTGAACGAGCGCCGCATCCGCGTGTCGGCGCGTCGCAAGCTGCCCGAGGCCGTGTTCGGCACCGGCATTCCCTTCCACGGCAAGCCGGGCCACGCGCCTTTCCTGAAGGAAGTCGGCACCGTGATGGCCGAGGTTGCCGGTATCCGCCGTATGGGCGCCGCCGCGCTGGACCTCGCCTATGTGGCCGCGGGCCGCTTCGACGGCTTCTGGGAAACCGGCCTGCAGCCCTGGGATATGGCGGCCGGCATCGTGTTGGTGCGTGAAGCTGGCGGCACCGTCACCGATTTCACTGGCGGCGAGAAGATGCTGGAGACCGGCCGGATCGTTGCTGCCAATGATGTGCTGCACGGCCCGCTCAGCAAGCTGATCAAGGCCTGACCGGTCCGGTCGGCCGGACCATTCCCAACCCCGTGAAATACCCCTTCGGGGTGTACTGCCGGGTTGTCGGACTCGCCCGCCTCCGCTATCGTTCCCGCCATCTCTGGGGTTAGGGGGAATAATTCGATGGCCGCCAAGCCGGTTCCGCTTTCGCTTGCTGCCGTCTCGCTGGCTCTGGGTCTGGCTGTGCCTGTTCAGGCGCAGACCGTGATCGGCAGCGGCAACGTCCAGATCAATCTTCAGGCTCTCGATCAGCTCGGCGGCAGCCGTAGCATGGCTGCGCCCGGCGGCGCGCCGTTGCTCGGTGCGACCGGCGCGCGCGGCGCTGCTGCGACCACGGCCCGTCGGCTGCCCGTCGAACCGTCTGGCCCGCAGCCGCTGCTCGGCGAGACCGGCCGTCAGGCCGTGGCGGCCAAGCCGCGCAAGCCCCAGGCCCGTCAGGCCGTTGCGGCCGCCGCCAAGGTGCCTGCCGCCAAGACTGAAACGCCGCCGGCTGCTGTTGCCGCTGCGCCAGCGCCTGCTCCTGTCCCTGTTCCCGCTCCTGCGGTTCCGGTCATGCCGCAGGCCGCTGCGCCGGGTGCGCCATTGCCAGTGATGCCAGCTCCGCAGGCTGCTGCACCGGCTCTGACTCCTGCTCCGACGCCCGCGCCCGTACCCCAGGCTGCAGCGCCCGTGCCTGCTCCGACACCGGTTCCTGCGCCCGCACCGGCCCCACCGCCGGTTGCCGCTGCGCCGCCTGCGCCTGCCCCGGCTCCGCAGCAGATGGCCGCAGCACCGGTCGCGCCGCGTCCGGCGCCTGCGCCCAGCACCGTGCCGGGCGGCGTCACCACCATTGCCTTCGCCTCCGGTCAAGGCGACCTGCCCGCCAACCTGGCGGGGCTCGATGCGCTGGCCCAGCAGTATGTCGCCGGCGAAGACCGACTGCAGATCCGCGCCTATGCGGCCAACAGCGCCGGCGATGGCGGCAGCGGCGCGCGCCGCCTGTCGCTCACCCGCGCACTGGCCGTGCGGCAGTATCTGATCGACAAGGGCATCCGCTCGACGCGCATCGACGTCCGTGCCCTGGGCGCGCCCAGCGACGGCTCGCCGGATCGGGTCGAAGTCTCATCGGTCGGCCGCTAGGCCATCCTGAAAACCAGTTTCGTCACCATCCTGCGGTTGATCCGGCTGTTCAGCCTGGGCGATCATGGCAGGGCAGGGTTTTGATTCGCGGTGAGTGGCCGATTTCCGCGCTGAACGCCGTGAAAATGCCGTATTCCATCGATACGGCAAATGCGGAAAGGTGATTGCATGACCAAGCCGGGCCGTTTCCTGTTTCGCATGATGCTGTTCCTCGTCGCCGTCGGCGTCGTGATCGCGCTGCTGCACAACACGTTGCTGCGCGCCTTCATGGCCAATCTGGCGCTGAACAGCCTGATCGTCTTCGTGCTGGTGGTGGGCATCCTTTATTCCTTCCGTCAGGTCTGGATGATCGGTCAGGAAGCCAGCTGGGTCGAAGCCTGGCAGCAGGCGCAGCGCGGCACCGGCGCAGGCAAGATCGGTGAGCCTTCCAACCTTCTGGCGCCGCTGTCGCGTATGTTGGCCAATCGCGGCCCGCGCAGTTCGGTATCGGCGGCGGCGACGCGCGCGCTGCTGGATTCCGTGGGTTCGCGTCTGGATGAATCACGCGACATCTCGCGCTACTTCATCGGGCTGATGGTGTTCCTGGGCCTGCTCGGCACCTTCTGGGGCCTGCTCGAAACCATCAATGGCGTCAGCGATACCATCAATGGCCTGTCGCTCAATGCCAGTGAAGACATCAATGTGATGTTCAGCAAACTGAAGGGCGGCTTGGAAGCGCCGCTGACCGGCATGGGTCTGGCCTTCTCGGCCTCCATGTTGGGCCTCGCCGGTTCGCTGGTGCTGGGCTTCCTCGACCTGCAGGCCGGCCAGGCGCAGAACCGCTTTTACAACGATCTGGAAGAATGGCTGGCCGGCTTCACCCGCGTCGGCGGCGGCGCGGTGATGGAAGGCGACCAGTCGGTGCCGGCCTATGTGCAGGCGCTGCTCGAGCAGACGGCCGACAGCCTGGACAACCTTCAACGTACAATGGCTCGCTCGGAAGACAATCGCGGCCAGAGCGGCGCCGCGCTGCTGCAATTGAACGAGAAGCTGAGCCTGCTGACCGAGCAGATGCGGGCCGAGCAGGGTCTGCTGCTCAAGCTGACCGAACACCAGATTGAGATGAAGCCGATCATGGCCAAGCTGGCGCAGGGCACTGAAAGCGGCGGCTTCGATTCCGCCAGCCGCGGCCATCTGCGCAACATCGACATCCTGCTCAGCCGCCTGCTCGATGATGCGGCCCAGGGCCGCGCCAAGCTGGTCGACGAGATGCGCTCGGAGATCAAGCTGCTGTCGCGCACGATTGCCGCCTCCGCCGACACCCAGCGTCGGAGCTGATTGAGCCATGGCGCTCAGCCGCAGGCGCAACGATCACCAGAGCGCGGGTCCATGGCCCGGCTATGTCGATGTCCTGTCGACACTTCTGATGGTCATCGTCTTCGTGTTGGCGGTCTTCATGCTGGTGCAGTTCTTCCTCGCCAATGCGATTTCCGGCCGCGACAAGGCAATCGATGGCCTGCGCAGCGAACTGGCGGGCTTGGTCGACCAGCTCTCGCTGGAGAAGCGCAACAACGCCCAGCTCCGGCTCGACCTGTCGAGCCTGCAGGCCACATTGACCAGCGCCAATGCGGAGCGCGACCAGCTTGCTGCCGTGCTGGCCGACAGCCAGGCGCGCGCCGACGAAGCCGACAAGAAGCTGGCCGAGCAGCAGCAGATCGTGGTCGACCTGCAGGGCAAGCTGGTGTCGAGCACCGGTCAGCTGGACCAGGAAAAGCGTCTGACCAGCGAGGCGCGCAGCCAGGTCGATCTGCTGAACCGACAGCTGCTGGCCCTGCGTGAGCAGATGGCGCAGATCGAGCGTATCCTCAAGGAAAGCGAAGAGAAGGATAAGGCCAATCAGGCGCAGGTCAGCGATCTGGGCCGCCGCTTGAATGCCGCGCTGGCGCGCAAGGTCGACGAACTGACCAACTATCGTTCGGAGTTCTTTGGCCGCCTGCGTCAGGCGCTGGGCAACCGGCGCGACATCCAGATCGTCGGCGATCGCTTCGTGTTTCAGTCTGAAGTGCTGTTCGATTCCGGTTCGGCCGAACTGAAGCCTGAGGGCCGCGAGCAGATCGGCAAGCTGGCCAGGACGCTGATCGAGATCAGCAGCAAGATTCCGGGTGACCTGCCCTGGGTGCTGCGCGTCGACGGTCATACCGACAAGCAGCCGATCAATACAGCGCAGTTCCCCTCCAATTGGGAACTGTCGGCCGCGCGCGCCATTTCGGTGGTGAAGTTCCTGGCGAGCCAGGGCGTTCCGGTTGAACGTCTGGCTGCGACGGGGTTTGGCGAATTCCAGCCGCTGGATGCGCGCGAAGACCAGACCGCTTTCCGCCGCAACCGACGCATCGAGTTGAAGCTGACCGAAAGATAGTCCGATGTTCGAGGAAGCCTTCCTGAAAGTCGGCGAACGCCTGGGCGCGCTGCAGGCCAAGGCGATCTTCGCACTGGCGGCCGCTATTCTGGCGCTGGCAGTGACTGTCGCCGGCGGCATTTATGTCTGGCTGTCGCCGTTGGCGCTCTGCCGCCAGCAGACCTCGCAGCTTTATTTCGGCACCCATATCAATGAGAACGGCAATGTCGCCCATGTCGATGCGGCGGAATGGAAGGGTTTTGTCGAAAGCGCAATCATCTCGCGCTTTCCCGACGGCTTCACCGTGCATGACGGTCACGGCTTCTATCGTTCAACCCGGGACGGCAACACGGTGCGCGAGCCGGCCTATATCCTGACCGTCGCCCATCACGGCAGCCGCGAGAGCAACAGCAGGCTGCACGATATCATCGTCGACTACAAAAGCCGGTTCCGCCAGGAGAGTGTGCTGCGCGTCGACCAGTGCAGCGCCTTCCGACTCTAGCCTCAACCTTCCGTCTCGCGCAGCTGCGCGGCATCCAGCTGGCAATCCAGGATCGTCGGCTGGAAGATCGCGCCAATCAGCAGGCGGCCGTCATGCTGCACGGCTGCACTGGCGCCTGACAGCAGTGTGCCAGGATCGCCGAAGGCTTGCGCCGTCCGCACGATGCCGCGCGGATCACGGCTCAGGCGCAGCACCATGCTGGGGCTCTGCTTCTCGGCGTTCATGGCGTGGCCGATGAAGGCGAAGGCGTTGGGGTGGGCAGCGACCCAGAGATCGCCGTTGCCGTCGCGGCGGATATTGTCGGCGCCGCCGGGCAGAGCCAGGCTGCCGCTGCGCAGCAACATGCCACTGCTGGGCTCTCGGGTGAAGGCGAGTACCATGCGCCACAGGGTCGAGCCGACCAGCACCGTGCCGCCATCGGCCGTCACCTCGATGCCATTGGCCATGGCGATGCCATCGGCCACCACGCGCGCGCCACGGCCATCGTGATAGACGACGGTGGAGCGCGCCAGCTGCAGCAGGTTCTCCACCATGTGCATCCAGCGCGGGCCGGTGCCGCGGTCATTGGTCAGATAGAAGGCTTCCGGACCGGTGGCGGCGATGCCATTGGGATGCACGAACAGGTCGCTGGACACGCTGCCGCGATGCCGCAGGACCGGTGCCGTGCCGGCACCGACCACATGCACGGTGAAGATTTCCACCGTATGCTTCTCGGCGCTGCGATGGTTGATCACCTGCAGGAACATCTGACCGTCGGCGGCGGCGAACAGGCTGAGGCCATGCGGATGGAAGGGCATGGCGGGCGGCGTGTCGATCTTGACGAAGCGCCCGGGACGGCTACCGAGATCATAGAGATACAGCGCGCCCTGCGCCGTGCGATCGCGACGATCCTGACTCGAGACGATGACGCCGCTGCCGCCCGGCAGCATGGCCATGTCCTCGGGGCCCGGTGGCGCGTCGACGGCGAGGCACTGGCCGGCCGTGAAGGCATCGGCGCTGCGAAATGCGCCGCCGATCCAGACGGTATAACCGATATAGGCGACCAGGCCGGCCAGCGCGAATTTCCACCAGAAGCGCAGCAGGCGGCCTGGCAGCGGTTTCTCGTCGCGACGTCTACGCGGCATCGGCAGTTCCATCCGCATCTGGGCCATGCATGAACTGCAGGCGGGCGAGGCGGGCATAGAGGCCATCCTCGGCCATCAGCGTATCGTGGCGGCCAGCGGCGACGATGCGGCCATTGTCCATGACAACGATGCGATCGGCCTTCTGCACGGTGGCCAGGCGATGCGCGATCACCAGCGTGGTGCGGCCCTGCATCAGGCGCTCCAGCGCCGTCTGCACCTTGCGTTCGGATTCCGCGTCCAGCGAGGAGGTCGCCTCGTCCAGTAGCAGCACCGGCGGATCGCGCAGCAGCGCGCGCGCAATGGCGATGCGCTGGCGCTGGCCGCCCGACAACCGCACGCCGCGTTCACCCAGGTAAGTGTCGTACCCCTGCGGCAGCCCCTGGATGAAGCCATGGGCTGCGGCGGCCTCGGCGGCGGCCTGCACGTCGGCATCGCTGGCTTCCGGTCGGCCGTAGCGGATGTTTTCGGCCACGCTGGCGCCGAAGATCACCGGCTCCTGCGCGACCAGGCCGATATGGCGGCGCAGCGCCACCGGATCGAGCTGGGTGATGTCGATGCCGTCAAAGCGGATCTTGCCGGCATCGGGATCGTAGAAGCGCAACAGCAACTGGAACAGCGTGGTTTTGCCCGCGCCGGACGGTCCGACGATGGCGACGGTTTCGCCAGCGTTGATGTCGAGGCTGAGGCCGTCCAGTGCCGGAGTTTGCGGCCGTGCGGGATAGTGGAAACGCACGGCGTCGAATTGCAGCCGGCCTGACGGCAAGGCGGGCAAGTGTTGCGGATTGGCAGGTGCCTGAATACCCGGCTCGGTGGCCAGCAGCTGCATGAGGCGTTCCCCGGCACCGGCTGCGCGCTGTACGTCGCCCCAGATTTCCGACAGCGCACCCACCGAGGACGCGCCGATGATCGCATAGAAGACAAAGGCGCTGAGTTCGCCGCCCGACATCTCGCCGGCGAACACGGCCTTGCCGCCGATCCACATCACGGCATTCACTGCGCCGAAGACCAGCAACATCACCAGCGCAGTGAGCCAGGCTCGCGCCCGGATGCGGCGGGCAGCCGTAGCGAAGGCGGCTTCAGTGTTGGCCGAAAAGCGGGCGCTCTCGCGGCTTTCGTAGGTATAGGCCTGCACGGTGGTGACGGCGTTCAGCGTTTCGCCGGCCTGGGCCGAGAGATCTGCGATGCGGTCCTGACTTTCACGCGACAGCTTACGCAGACGGCGGCCTAGAATGATGATCGGCAGGACCACCAGCGGAATCACCAGCGCCACCAGCATGGTCAGGCGCGGCGAGGTGATCACCAGCAGCACGGCGCTGCCCAGGAACAGCAGCAGGTTGCGCAGCGCCACCGAGATCGACGAGCCGATCAGCGACTGGATCAGCTCGGTATCGGTGGTCAGGCGCGACAGCACTTCGCCGGTGCGGGTCGATTCAAAGAACGCCGGGCTCAGCTTCAGCACATGGGCATAGACGGCGCGGCGGATATCGGCCACCACGCGTTCGCCCAGCCAGGTGACGCAGTAGAAGCGCGCAAAGGTGGCGACCGCGAGAACCGCCACCACACCGAAGAGGGCGCCGAAATAGAGATCAAGATAAGTGCCATTGCCATGGCCGAAGCCGACATCGATCACACGGCGGATCGCCTGGCCTATGCCCAGCACGGCACCGGCCGCGACAATAAGCGCGACGACGGCACCGATGGCCATCCAGCGATAGGGCGCGACGAAACGGAAAACCGGTCCCAGCGCATTCAGGTTGGCGCGCTTGGGGTCGGACGTGGCGGAGGACGACATCGATTCTGCGCTTTGCTTGAGATACCAGTCGGTTATAGACGGCGCTTCCCCGCGTCACAACGCGAGTGCCGAACCGCCGCGCAGCCTTGTGACGGGCCGCAGGCGCATGCACTTGTATGATCTTGATATGATCTTTTAAATTTCCACTTATGTTCTATTATGCCAGCATTCACCGTAGCAGCAGGGGCATGCAATGCACCGGTTTTCCTTCGTTGCCGCACTTAGTCTCATGATCGTGGGCTGTTCACCCAGCACGCCACCAGGCGAACTACCTGTTATCGGAGCAAGGCCGGTTACCCTCGCAAGCGGTGAAATCGTGCAGCCAATGGCTTTCGCTGCGAATGGAGGTGGTTCCCAACCTCTGTTGCAGCTGACGCGCATCCAGTTTGATGTTCCGCGTGGGAAGGAAATCGGTGTCGCTACCGGTTATGGTCCATGCCACGACATCAAGCGCGGCGCGGTCTATCACACTGGCGGCAGGAATGTGGATCGTCCCCGCGAATGGCAGGACACTTTTCGAAAAGTGATGAGTGGTCATGGCTATCGCGTGCCGAACGAGACTGGCCGGCTTTTCCAGGAGGCGGAGGATAACGGTTCGGATATCCAGGTCGGCGCAAGCATTGTCGATTTTCATCTCGAAAGCCGCTTGAACTGCGATCGGTTCGCCGAAAAGACGGTTGGCCTGCGCGCAACGGCAAGGATGACCATAGATTGGCAGATTTACGATCCGGTGCGGCGGACCATCATTGGACAATGGGTCGGCGAAGGGCTGTATCACAGCGAGGTTGTGCTGCCGGTTGACGCTGGCGTACCGATGCAGCTGGTGTTTGCCGATGCCTTGAATCGCCTCGCGGCGGACCCACAATTCCGCACTCTGGTTATGCGGCGCGGCGAAACGCTGACAGGATCGCGCGCCCCGGTTTCATCGGTCACGCGTCGCGGCCTGCTGCGGGAGAAGCTTTTCGATCAGCCTATCGCGCAACGGATCGATCATATCCGCAATGCAACGGTGCTGATCGAGAACAGCGGCGGACATGGATCCGGTTTCCTGGTGTCTGCAGATGGCCTGATTGTGACGAACAGCCATGTCGTCGGCGCCGAACGGTTTGTACGGGTACGGATGCTGTCAGGGCAGATTGTAGCAGGTGAAGTGCTGCAGCGGCATGGCGCGCGCGACGTCGCGCTAATAAAGATCGAAGGTGATCGACATCCCGCTTTGCCGATCCGAGAGGCGCCAGCCAAGGTGACTGAAGAGGTCTATGCCGTCGGTGCGCCGCAATCCAAACAGCTTGGCTGGACGGTGACGCGGGGTGTGATCAGCGCTTACCGTCCCGCGCGTCCGCCGGTCCAACTGCATGACCTGATCCAGGCTGATGTCGCTATCCATGGTGGCAACAGTGGTGGGCCGCTGCTGGACCGCCAAGGTAACCTAGTGGGAATTGCGGTGCTGGGTTGGGCCGGCGACGAGAACAAGCTGAACACCAGTCTGAACGGGTTTATCCCCATCCTGGACGGGCTCGATAAACTCGGACTCGATCTCGTCGATCCGGCCGAGTTCGAGCGCCGCCGCAAGGTCGCTGCTAACCGGTAGATAACATACTGTTATATATATATTTTCTTTAACGTCTCGGCGGCCCGGTCTTCAGGCTTGCAGGGGGGGCTGGTTCTGGTTATAACGCCGGCCCATTGAGGAATTTGCGGGCTTTCCGTGCGGAGGCCCAGGAGAACTGTCATGAAGGCCGAGATTCATCCCGACTACCACGAGATCAAGGTGCAGATGACGGACGGCACCGTCTACACCACCCGTTCGACCTGGGGTAAGCCCGGCGATACCCTGATGCTCGACATTGATTCGACCTCACATCCGGCCTGGACCGGCGGCCCGGCCCGCCTGAACGAGGCTGGCGGTCAGGTGGCCAAGTTCAAGAAGAAGTTCGGCAGCTTCGGCCTGAAGAAGTAAGCCGTATCCTGATTTTTGCCGGATTTCGATCCGGCCTGAAGGCGGCCCGGGTTTCCCGAGGCCGCCTTTTTCGTATCTGCGGTTTTCCGGGGCGCCGGCCTCATATTTGAGGAACCCCCATATTTCATTAACCATGGAGGCCTTACGCCTATAGGCTGATCAAGCGCGAAACCAACATCCCGATAACAGCGCATCCATGGCCCAAGTTTATCAATCTGCCTCGATCAAGCTCGGCGACGAGATCATTACAGTGATCTATGTCTCCTATTCGGCTATCGCCACCGACGAGATGGCGGGGCGGTCGCTCGCCTCCATGAAACCGCTGTTTAAGAATTCCACCCTGGTCCTGGCCGCCCAGGGCCCCAGCCTGGCCCCGGAATTCGTTGGCCCCAAGCATGTGGTCGATATCCTGCGCGGCCGCTCGCTGAGCGATTTCAAGTGGTATCCGATCTCTATCGGGTAATTGTGCGCCACCCCAGAAAGTCCTGGGCGGTTTTCCGGCCTGAAAATTCCATTCCACCATCCTCTTGAACGGTGTCGGCGCGCTTCCTACCTCTGCGTCGTGCCGGATGCTCAAGGATGAGGTCCGGCCGTCACGGCGGCCCGGCGCTATCGCGGGAATGCCTCCTGCCTCTGGGCGGGCCGCGCAAACGACTCATCGCTTGAAGGAGGATGACTCATGCGTGCTTTCGATCTTTCCCCCCTGCTGCGTTCCAGTGTCGGTTTCGATCATGTGAACCGGCTGTTCGAGTTGGCCAACCGCGTCGACGAGGCGGCGACCAGCTATCCCCCGTACAATATCGAGAAGCGCGGCGAAGACGCCTACCGCATCACCATGGCGGTGGCCGGCTTCGGCCAGGACGAACTCGATGTGACGGCGAAGGAAAACAGCCTGATCGTCACCGGCAAGGCGAGCGAACAGCCATCGGCTGAAGGCGAGCAGATTTCCTACCTGCATCGCGGTATCGCACGCCGGGCCTTCGAGCGCCGTTTCGAGCTGGCCGATACCGTGAAGGTGATCGGCGCCGAGCTGAAGGACGGCCTGCTGCATATCGCGCTCAAGCGCGAGGTGCCGGAAGCCAAGAAGCCGCGCCAGATCCAGATCAACACTGCTGCGAATAGCGGTACGGTGATCGAGGCGCAGCCCAAGGCGGCCTAACCGTCCCGCAGTCATCATCGTCTATAGAAATCTACAGAAGCCCGGACGGGAAACCGTCCGGGCTTTTCTTCTTGTCTGGGCGGTATTTCCCACGGAATATATTGGCATTCGAGTGGTGGGATTCTGGGGGGCTGGCATGACAGGCGGTGTGGAGTCCCTTCCGCGGATAGCGGAAGGTGAGTGGGTTGATTCGGTTTCTTCTTCCACATCTGCCACGCAGATGCTTCGGTACCAGGGGCAGGCCGGGCTAGCCTGGCTGTTGATCAAGAATGCTTTGCTGAATCTGGTTACTCTGGGTCTGTACCGATTCTGGGCGCGTACGGCCCTGCGTCGCTATTTCTGGTCTGCCGTCAGCATCGATAACGATCCGCTGGAATATACCGGGCGAGGCAGCGAACTGTTTGTCGGCTTTCTCGTGGTCATGGCGGTCTTCGTGCCAATTACCATCGTCTACTCTGCCGCCCAGGCTTTTTTGCTTGGGAATGAAACAGCGCTCAATACGCTCAGTGTTTTTTATATCGTTGCCCTTACGCTGCTGATTGCGGCCGGACAATACCGTGCCCGCCGGTATCGCCTGTCGCGCACGGTATGGCGCGGTATCCGGGGGGCGCAGGATGGATCAACCTGGGTTTATGTTGGCCGTTATACCGTATGGTCCGTTATTTTTCTGCTGACGCTAGGGCTGAGCGCCCCCTGGGCTTCGGAGAATCTTGCCCGCTATCGCATCGAGCACAGCCTGTGGGGCGATCAACGTGGTCGATTTGACGGCATGGCGAAAGTCTTGTTGTCGCCCTGGCTGGTCGTCTGGGCGACGTATGCCGTGCCGATTTTGGTTCTGCTGGCGATCAGCGTGAGGGGGGCCATCAGCAATGAATTCAGCATCGATAACGACTTCGGGGAATTGATTACGGCGGCAACACGCGACTTTTCAGTCAGCGCCCGGATCGCCATCGCCACTCTGGTGCTCTTGCCATGGCTGCTGTTGCCGATTGCATATATCTATTTCAGCTTCCGGTGGCTGCGCTGGTATGTGGGTGGGACCAGCATCGGATTTCTTCATTTGTCTGCGACATTCCGGGCCGGTCGACTGACCTGGCGTATCGCCCTCAGTTATCTGCTGGCGCTGCTTGTCTTAATTGGCATTGTTGTCGCCCTTGGTTTTGCAATGGGTTTCCCGAAGGAAGCGCCCAGCACCGGAAAAGTCGTTGCCTTGATCGCCGTCATGCTCGTGATTTACATGTCCAGCGGCCTGCTCAATACGTTGCTGGTGCATGTGCCAGTCCTGCGCCGAATCATTGATGGCATATCGGTATCTGGCCTGGAGCGTCTGGGGGATGTCCGGCAGTCGGCCATGCGACTCGACAGATCGGGTGAGGGGTTGGCCGACAGCTTCGATATCGGAATTGGCTGAGCTGAACGTGATGCAGGGCATCTGGAATGACGGTCAGACGGCCTCCTCGCGCAGGGTGGAGATTGATATCAATGCGCGCGCGCTGCATATCTTGGCAGAAGACGGCACGCTGGTCGCGCGCTGGCCGTGCGATCAGGTGCGTCTGGGGTCGATGGCGCCCGATGGAAGTTTCCGCCTGCGGCTCGACGATGGTTCACTCGCGCGTCTGCGGCTGGGGATGGAACATCGTGCCGCGGTAGAGGTTAGTTGCGGCAATCTCAGAAAGCGTGATCTGAATGATGGCTGGCGCCTTCGTCCTGTCCTGACCTGGGCAGTGGCGGCGGTGATCGGGTTTGCCCTTAGCCTGTTTGTCTTGATTCCATGGGCGGCTGATATCGTTGCCGAGAATATACCGGTTGAGTCGGAACGGCAGTTCGGGATGCAGACCCAACAGGCGGTCCATCAATGGCTGGGTATTGGCCGCAAAGCCGAAGATGGCCCGCTGGTCTGTAACACCAGCGCCGGCCAGGTGGCCCTGGACCAGATTGTCACGCGGCTGACCGCAGCCCAGCCTGTGCGGGTGCCGTTGACAGTGGAAGTGCTGAATATTCCGCTGGTCAACGCCTTTGCGCTACCGGGCGGGTATATCATTGTGACGCGCGGCCTCCTCGAGTTTGTGGAAGGGGAAGGCGAGTTGACCGGCGCGCTTGCGCATGAGATCGGCCATATAGAGGCGCGGCATAATGTTTCGGACATGGTGAAGCGCGGTGCCGCGGGGTTTCTAATCGGACTGTTCTTTGGAGATGCGGTTGGAGGTTTTGCCTCGGTGGGCATGGCTGAAGGCTTGATGAATGCGGTTTATACTCGTGACATGGAGGGGCAGGCAGATCAGCTGGCCATTCACCGGCTTCAGCGCGCCGACGTCGATCCTGCCGGCGCGCAGCCTTTCTTTGCCCGCCTGGCCGAGATGGAAAAAGGCGATCTGAACAGGCTGTTCGCCATTGTCAGTTCCCATCCGGCCCTCGCAGATCGCGCCACCGCCTTCGCCGCCGCCGCACGGCCGGCAGCGCCAGTCCTGACAAAGGCACAGTGGCAGTCCCTGAAAGACATCTGCGGTGTCCACAGGACGCCAGCACCGGCCCGGAAATGAAAACGGCCCCGGTAGAGATACCGGGGCCGTCGTCGTCTGCGGAATGATGAGGTTGCTTAAGCGGCCTTGAATTCGCTTTCAAGCTTGGCTTCGTACTTGCCTAGCGCGGCCAGGCCATTCAGGCGGGCGCGATGCAGATAGCCCTTCTGCGCGTTCGGCACGTTGGCGGCCTTGCCGCCCCAGAGCTTCAGCGGGAAGGCCTGCAGAGCGCGGCCGTAGGAGAAGGTCAGCGCCCAAGGCAGGTTCGGATGGCGGGCGTTCATGGCGCCCAGATGCGCCGAGGCCAGCTCGTCGGACTGGCCGCCCGAGAGGAAAGCGATGCCCGGCACGGCCGATGGCACGCAGCGCTTGAGCACCTGCACGGTGGCATCGGCGACTTCGTCGATGCTTGCCACCTTCTTGCACTGCTCGCCCTGGATCACCATGCCCGGCTTCAGGATGATGCCTTCCAGCTGTACATTGTGAATGGCAAGGTATTCGAACACCGTATGGAGGGTGCGCTCGCTGGCGGCGAAGCTGGTGGCCAGATCATGGTCGCCATCCATCAGGATTTCCGGCTCGACGATCGGCACGATGTTGTTGGCCTGGCAGATGCCGGCATAGCGCGCCAGCGCCTCGGCATTGGCAACCAGGGCCTGGCGGCTCGGCTTGCCGTTGGCGATGTTCAGCACCGCGCGCCACTTGGCGAAGCGGGCGCCGAGCTGGTGGTATTCGGCCATGCGCTTGGACAGGCCATCCAGGCCTTCGGTGATCTTTTCGCCATCGCTGCCGACCAGCGTCTGCACGCCCTTGTCGACCTTGATGCCGGGGATGACCCCGCGCTTGTTCAGGATGTCGACCAGCGGCGTGCCGTCCTTGGCCTTCTGACGCAGCGTCTCGTCATAGAGGATAACGCCGGAGATGTACTTTTCGGCGCCCTCGGTGGTGAACAGCATCTCGCGATAGTCGCGACGGTTCTCTTCCGTCGACGGCACGTTGATGCTGGAGAGGCGCTTTTCGATCGTGCTGGTGCTTTCGTCGGCGGCGAGGATGCCCTTGCCCGGCGCAACCATGCCCACGGCGATCTTGTTGAGTTCCTTGAGGTTCATTGTGTCAGCTCCCGATACGTCTGAATTTCAGGTCGTTTAAACGAAAAAACCCGGCCCCGTTGTTCTCAGGGCCGGATTTTATCATGCAATCACTTGGCGGCTACCGTGGTCGACAGTGCGGCCACGCCCGGCAGCGGCTTGCCTTCCAGCCATTCCAGGAAGGCGCCGCCGGCGGTGGAAACATAGGAAAACTCCTCGGCCACGCCGGCATGGCGGAGCGCCGCGACGGTGTCGCCGCCGCCAGCCACGCTGAGCAGGCGGCCCGATGCCGTGAGTGCCGCTGCGGTACGCGCCACCGTCACGGTGCCGGCATCGAAGGGCGGCGTTTCAAAAGCGCCGAGCGGGCCATTCCAGACCAATGTTTTGCAATCGGCCAGGATGGTGCCCAGGCGGGCCGCGGCCACCGGGCCGATATCCAGGATCATCTGGTCGGCCGGCACGCGTTCGGCCGGGACCACCTTGCTGGGGGCGCCCTGCCGGAATTCGCGCGCGACCACCACGTCATCGGGCAGGATGATGGCGCAGCCGCGCGTCACGGCATCGCGCAGGATGTCGCGGGCGGTGTCGGCGAGGTTCTTCTCGCACAGGCTGGAACCGACTTCACGGCCCTGGGCGAACAGGAAGGTGTTCGCCATGCCGCCGCCGATGATGATCTTGTCGACCTTGCCTAGCAGGTTGCCCAGCAGCTCCAGCTTGGTCGAAACCTTGGCGCCGCCGATCACGGCGGCGACCGGCTTCTCCGGCTTTTCCAGGGCGGCCTGCAGATGCTTCAGCTCCACTTCCATGTTGCGGCCGGCATAGGCTGGCAGCAGATGCGCCAATGCCTCGGTCGAGACATGGGCGCGATGGGCGCAGGAGAAGGCATCGTTGACATAAATGTCGCCCAGCGCCGCCATTTCTTTGGCCAATGCCGGATCGTTCTTCTCTTCGCCTGCATGGAAGCGGGTATTCTCCAGCAGCACGACGCCGCCGGCCTTCAGTCTGGTGATCGCCTCCTTCGCCTTGTCACCGACGCAGTCTTCGGCAAAGGGGATCGAGGAGCCGAGCGCGGTGGCGAGTGCGGCCGCCACCGGCTTGAGCGACATTTCCGGCACCGGCTTGCCGTCGGGCCGACCGAAATGCGACAGCACGACAACCTTGGCTCCCTTGCGCGACAGTTCGTGCAGGGTGGGCAGGATGCGGCTGATGCGCAGATCGTCGGTGATCTTGCCATCCTTCATCGGGACGTTCAGATCGACGCGGACCAGCACGGTCTTGCCGGTGACATTTACGTCATCGAGAGTGCGGAACTCCGGCATGCTTAGCGGCCGCTCAGAGCTTGGCCATCGCCACCGCAGTGTCCGACATGCGGTTGGAGAAGCCCCACTCGTTGTCGTACCACGACAGCACGCGCACCAGATTGCCTTCCATCACCGTGGTCTGCTTCAGGTCGAAGGTCGAGCTGGCCGGGCTGTGGTTGAAGTCGCTGGAGACCAGCGGCTGGTCGTTGATGTCGAGGATGCCCTTGAGCTGGTTGCCCGCGGCGCGCTTGACCGCTTCGTTGATCTCTTCGACCGTGGTGTTCTTCTTGGCGATGAACTTGAAGTCGATCAGCGACACGTTCGGGGTCGGCACGCGGATCGACGAGCCGTCCAGCTTGCCTTTCAGATGGGGCAGCACCAGGCCGACGGCCTTGGCGGCGCCGGTGGTGGTCGGGATCATCGACAGCGCCGCGGCGCGGCCGCGGTAGAGATCCTTGTGCATGGTGTCCAGCGTCGGCTGGTCGCCGGTATAGGCGTGGATCGTGGTCATGTAGCCCTTCTCAATGCCGACAGCGGCGTCGAGCACGAAGGCGACAGGGGCCAGGCAGTTGGTGGTGCACGAGGCGTTCGAAACGATGGTGTGCTCGGGCTTGAGCTGGTCGTGGTTCACGCCGTAGACGACGGTGAGGTCGGCATTGGTCGCGGGCGCGGAGACCAGTACCTTGCGGGCGCCGGCGGTCAGATGCAGCGCGGCCTTTTCCTTGTCGGTGAAGATGCCGGTGCATTCCAGCGCGATGTCGACCTTCAGCTCTTTCCATGGCAGCTTGGCCGGGTCGCGCTCGGCGCTGACCTTGATCGGGCCGCGGCCCACATCGATGCTGTCACCGTTGACGGTGACCTTGCCGTTGAAGCGGCCGTGCACGCTGTCATAGCGGAACAGGTGGGCGTTGGTTTCCACCGGACCCAGGTCGTTGATGCCGACCACTTCGATATCCGTGCGGCCGCTTTCGATAATCGCGCGCAGCACATTGCGGCCGATGCGGCCGAAACCGTTAATCGCAACCCGAACCGTCATTTTCCTGATCTCCGTGGGATGGCGTGACGAGGGGCGGGCGGGGTGCCCGCGACCGCTCTTTTTTCGGGGCCGGGTTTACCGTTTTTGACGCTGAGTCGCAAGGCGAGCACGGCTTGATCACGGGGCAAAAACCCATCCGAAATAGGCAAAATCGGGTGTCGTTGAGAAGTGTGACAGTTTGATGTCAAGGCCGGCTCCGCATCAGGCCAAAGGGTAGGGGCGTCCACCAGCCCGTGGGGAGCCCGGCAGCGCGTAAACCGGCCCCGATCCACTCGTTGCAGGTGCGGAAGGGACTGTAGCGGCCGCTGGCCTCGTAAAAGGCATCCTCGGCGCCGAAACCGGCCTCGGGAATCTGGCGCGGCCGGCCGTCCGGCCCCGGGCTGAAGCCGGCCCGGATATAGGCGACGAGGGCGTGGTACTGCAGCGAATCGACCTCCAGCCGGCGCACGCGGTGGCGGGTCTGGGGCGATTCGATGTCGGGCTGGTCAATCCGCATGACATGCATGGCGGCGGGGCCCCGGCCCAGAAGGGCGGCGGCGGCAAGGTCGGGCCGGAAATCCACCGGCCGCCGGGTGTTCAGATAGAAGTCCCGGTCACCCCAGCCGAATGCGATATAGTGCCGGGCCTCGACCCCACCGTCGGTTGCCGAGCCTTGATCGGATGCCAACCAGTCGTTCCAGTCGGTACCATCCTGCCGCAGCGGCAGGGCGACCCAGACATGCCAGCCGTTGGATACCAGATAGATCGGCACCTTCGGTTGGTCGGGCAGGGGATCACGATGTGACGCCGGCAACAGCCCCAGTCCCAGCACGGCCAGGGCGTAAAGGGCAGGCACCGCGAGAACGATCAGGCTGAACAGGGCGGCGAGGCGGCGGAAGAAACGCATGGCAGTCTTTTGCCTTGGAAATGTGGCGAGAATTCAGCATGCCCGGCGGTCCGGCCTTGACGGATAACCCCTTGGCGATGCGACGATTCTCTGGCTAGTATGACCGTGGAAGAGGATAATTTTGCCAGGTTCGGATCAATCCGGCCGGCCAGACGGGGGATGTGGATTATGCGTCATTCTGTGTGCTTGCAGCTCGCGGCCGGCATCTTTGTGGCCGCGCTGATGGTGTTTTCTTCGTCCGCAGTTCAGGCGGGTGAGGGCAGCGGTGATCCGTCCTTCCTGACCTTCACCGCCGGCTATCATGATTTTCACGACGATCACGACGCCTTCGAGGGCCGGATCGAATATCGCCATGGCGAGAAGTTCTGGATCTTCAAGCCGCTGATCGGCGTGATGGGGACCAGCGAAGGTGCCCTGTACGGTTATGCCGGTGTGCTGGTCGATATCTATCTCGGCCGCCGCTGGGTGCTGACGCCCAGCTTTGCGCCGGGCGCCTATCACAAGGGCGATGATGGCAAGGATCTGGGCGGCGCCATCGAATTCAAGTCGCAGCTCGAACTGAGCTACCGCTTCGACAACCGGTCGCGGCTTGGCATCGGCATCAGCCACATGTCGAATGCCAGTATCTATGACCGCAATCCTGGCACCGAAACGGCCTTCATCACCTATTCGCTGCCGCTGGGTGGCGTGAAGTAATCTTCTCGGCATCTGCCGACGATCAGGGCGTGCCGTAGACCGGCGCGCCTTTTTTTATTTTCAGGTGAAAGCTGCCGGATCAAGGCCGGCCTGACGCCAGACCGCATCAGGGCTGAGGCCGCTGCCGCGCATCGCGCGAAGGCTGGGCGCGTTCTTGCGCTTGGCCAGCCGTTCGCCACTGTCATCGGTCAGCAGTGCATGATGTGCATAGGTCGGCACCGGCCAGCCAAACAGCGCCTGCAGCAGCCGGTGCAGATGCGTGGCGGCGAACAGGTCCTCGCCGCGCGTGACCAGCGTAATGCTCTGCAGTGCGTCGTCATGACTGACGCAAAGGTGATAGCTGGCCGGGGTCTCCTTGCGGGCCAGCACCACATCGCCAAAGCCGTTGATCAGCAACTCCGGCGTCACCATCTGCTCGCCGGCGGTTTCGTCCTGCCAGGTCAGTGGCCAGCGTCCAGCGCGGCGACAGGCAGCCTGCATGTCCAACCGCAGAGCATAGGCCGCGCCGGCCGCCATACGCGCCTCTCGCTCGGCTGGTGAAAGATGCCGGCAGGTGCCGGGATAGACCGCGCCCTCGAAACCATGCGGCGCCTGGCCCGCTGCATTGATCTCGGCCTGGATCTGCTTGCGCGTGCAGAAACAGGGATAAAGCAGGTTGTCTGTCCGCAACTGATCGAGTGCCCTGGCGTAGTCGTCAAAATGCTGGGACTGTCGACGGACCGGCTGTTCCCAGCGCAGGCCCAGCCAGGCCAGGTCTTGCAGGATCGCCTCGGTGAATTCCGGCCGGCAGCGCGTGCCGTCGATATCCTCGATGCGCAGCAGGAAGCGTCCGCCCGCCTGTTGCGCGCGCAGGAAGGCAATGCCGGCGGCATAGGCGTGACCAAGATGCAGATGGCCGGTCGGGCTTGGCGCACAGCGCGTAACGATGTCAGACTGCATGCAGCGATTCTCTCCGCAGGCAGCTTATGGCAAAGCCTCTCCCCGCCGCAAAGGCCGATAACCGCAAGCGCACCAAGCAGGCGCTGGCGCAGCTCTGCGCCCGCGAGCCGAAATTCACGGATGTGCATGCCCTGGTCGGTTTCATTACCGACCGGCGCAGGCCGGCCGATTTCGCCACCCTGTGCCGCATCGTGATCGAGCAGCAGATTTCGGTCGCGGCCGCCAATACCGTCTGGGGCCGGCTGGAGGCCGTGGTGCAGGGCCGCGCCAATGGCGTGTTCAGCGCCGAGCGCGTGCTGAAGCTGAGCGAGGCGCGCCTCCGGGCCTGCGGCCTCAGCGGCCCCAAAGTGCGGTATGTGCGCAACATGGCGATGGCGGCGAAAAGCAAGGCCATCGATTTCGATCTGCTGCCGAAACTCGATGATCATGCCGCGATGGCAATGCTGACTGAAGTGAAGGGTATTGGTCGATGGACGGCGGAAATCTTCCTGATGTTCGCACTTGATCGTGAGGACATCTGGCCGGCCCATGACGTGGCGTTGCAGGAAGCTGTGAAGCAGGTCTTTGGCCTGAAGACACGGCCGGATGTGAAGAAGATGGACCGCATGGCGGAGAACTGGCGGCCGCATCGCGGTGTCGCCGCCCGCCTGCTCTGGCGCTATTATGCCGTGGCGCGCAATCGCCTCACCACGGATCATGTCAACGCAAAGGCTCCGCCATGACCACGATTGACGGCCCCCGCCTGCCAGCCGCCAAGGGTCCAGCCCGCAAGCTGGTCGTGCTGATCCATGGCTATGGCGCCGATGGCAATGATCTGATCGATCTGGGTAAGCAGTGGAGTGGCCTGCTGCCCGATGTTGCTTTCGCCGCACCGCATGCGCCGGCGATGATCCCAGGCTTTCCGCCCGGCATGATGGGCGGGCGGCAATGGTTTGCGCTCGACTCTTACGATCCAAACCTGCTGCGCCGCGATCCCAAATACACAGCCGGGATCTACGCCACCATGCAGAAGGCGGCGGAGCAGGCGTCGCCGGCGTTGGAGCAGTTTCTGGACGCCGAACTGAAGCGGCATAATCTGGGGCCCGGCGATCTGGCGCTGGTCGGCTTCAGCCAGGGCACCATGATGGCGCTGCATGTCGGCCTGCGCCGCGATCCGGCGCCGGCGGCAATCTTGGGCTATTCCGGCGCGCTGCTGGGCGGCGAGGGGTTGGAGAAGCAGATTCGCGGCCGGCCGCCGATCCTGTTGATTCACGGTGATGCCGACGAGGTCGTGCCGATTGAGGCCATGCACGCGGCGCTGAAGGCGCTGGGTGATGCCGGCTGTCCCGCCCGCTTCCATGTCAGCCCCGGCCTGGGCCATGGCATCGACGGGCAGGGCCTCGGCCTGGGCGGGCGCTTCCTCGCCGAAAGCTTTTCAGGCGCTAGGTAATCGGCATGTTCCCTGGGGATAGGCCGACGGGCTTACAAAATAAGGTGGTTGTCATGATGCGGTAACCCCGCATATGGTAATGACATTCGGCGTACGGACCTGAGGGAGACGATGACCCCAGAGAGTTGTCCAGCGTTGGTTCTGAATGCGGATTACCAGCCGCTCTCATATTTCCCGCTATCGGTCTGGCCGTGGCAGGAAGTGGTCAAAGCGGTCTGCATGGACCGTGTCACTATCCTGTCGGAATACGAACAGGAAATCCGCTCTCCCAGTTTCAGCATGCGCCTGCCCAGCGTGGTGGCGCTCAAGCGCTATATCGCGCCGGCGCGCCGGCCGGCCTTCACCCGGTTCAATCTTTTCTTGCGTGACCGCTTCTCCTGCCAGTATTGCGGCAGCCGGCATGAACTCACTTTCGATCATGTGGTCCCGCGCTCGCGGGGTGGTTTGACTCGCTGGGACAACGTGGTGGCGGCCTGCGCGCCCTGCAATCTGGCCAAGGGCGGGCGCATGCCCGATGACTGCCACATGCATCCGCGCATGCGTCCGCATATGCCGACGGTACAGGAGTTGCAGCGCAACGGGCGGGGCTTCCCACCCAATTTCCTGCACGACAGCTGGCGCGATTTTCTCTACTGGGACAGCGAACTGGAGCCGTAACGGCGCGCTGTTTAAACTCGCTCAGATAGCCAGATGGCGCCGCGGGTGATCGCCTTGATGCCCTTCGACAGCAACGGATAGGCAGGCGCTTCGGCCGCGCCCTCGGCGCGCGCGGTGTCGCGATGCTCGATTTCCTCCGCGCGGAATTTCTCGATGGTCTGGCGCAGTTCGGGCTCAGCCTCGCCCAGTGCTTCCACCTGTGTCGCATAATGGCTGTCGATCACTTCCTCGACCGCTTCGGTGCAGGCCATAGCAGCCTTTTCACCCATCAGGGCCGTGGCGGCGCCCAGCGCGAAGCCGCCGACATGCCACAGCGGTGTGAGTAGGGTCGGGCGCACGCGGCGCTGCGGCAGCAGGCGGGAGAAGGCATCCAGATGCGTCAGCTCCTGCTCCAGCATATGGCGGATGGTGGGTGTCGACGGCGCCGCCTTCAGCACCGAAAGCTGGCCTTCATAGATGCGCTTAGCGCCGTATTCGCCGGCATGGTCGACACGCAGGATGCGTTCCAGCAGCTGGCGCGGATCGGGATCACCGGCTAGGCGTCGCTTCTGCATTACGCAGCCCTCCTGACGGCCAGCAGGGCGAAGACGGCCAGGGCCGCCGACCACAGGGCATTCCAGCCGGCCATGGAGAGGCCGAGCACGCGGATCGCCGCCTCGTCGCAGCGCACCACCGGTGCGGCCAGCAGCTGGGCGCGCAGGTCTTCCAGCGAGGTGGCGGTGGTGCCGCCGCTGCAACTGGTCAGGCCCTGCCACCATTTCCATTCTACGCCGGCATGGAAGAGGCCGATGCCGCCGGTAATAGTGAAGCTGAGGGCGGCCAGCGCCAGCAGCTGCACACGCCAGCGCGGCAGGACCAGGGCGGCGAGGCCGAAAACCACGGCGGCGATATGCGGCCAGCGCTGCCAGTGACACATCTCGCAGGGCGGCAGGCCGAAGCCGTACTGCGCAACCAGGACCAGCGCCAGCGTGCCGCCGGCTGCCAGCGCGACAACCAGGCCGGAGCGAGCGGGGGTAAGCAGCGGATCGAGAATGCGGATCATGGTGTCAGAAAAGATAGCGTACGACGACGAAGCCGCCAATCAACACAACGACAAAGATGATGCCGAGGATATTGAGGCGCCTCTCGATGAAATCCCGGATCGGCTCGCCATAGAGGCGCAGCAGGCCGGCAACCAGGAAGAACCGGATGCCGCGGGTGATGATGGAGGCGATGATGAAGACGCCCAAGCTGAAATGCGCTGCCCCACTGGCGATGGTGACGATCTTGTAAGGGATCGGGGTCAGGCCCTTGATCAGGATGATCCAGACGCCCCATTCGTCATAGGCGGCTTCGAAGGCATGCCATTTTTCGCCATAGCCGTAGAGATCGATGATCCAGCGGCCAACCGTCTCGATCAGGAAATAGCCGATGGCATAACCGAACAGGCCGCCGATCACCGAGGCCACGGTGCAGATCAGCGCATACTGGAAGGCGCGCTGGCGGTTGGCCAGGCACATCGGGATCAGCATCACGTCGGGCGGGATGGGAAAGATCGAGCTTTCCAGGAAGGACACCACAGCCAGCGCGCGGTCGGCCCGCGGGCGGGCGGCCTGACGCATGGTCCAGTCATAAAGGCTGCGGAACACGGCTTGGATTTCTCCCGAACGGGCTACGTGTATGCCGGAGCCATCGCACCTTGTCCATGCGCTGTCCGGTCGCAACTGCGTGACAAAGATATGTTTTCGGGGATTTTTCCGGGCAGGCCGGTGGTTGATTCGGCCGGGGCCTTCGGTAATATCCGGCCGCCGACTGCCGGGCCCCAGTGGTGAAATTGGTAGACGCGACAGACTCAAAATCTGTTATCCGCAAGGGTGTGCTGGTTCAAGTCCGGCCTGGGGCACCACCTTCATCCGTGCAGTCGCTCATGAAAAAAGCCGGACACCCGAAAGGGTGCCCGGCTTTTTCGCATTCAGCGCTTAGTGGCGCTTGTTGGCGTCGCGCAGCGCGTCTTTCGCGCCGCCCACGGCATTCTGGATCTTGCCTTCGACCTGGTCCACCTTGCCTTCGGTCTTCAGCTTGGCGTCACCGGTCAGTTTGCCAGCGCCTTCCTTGATAGCGCCCTTGACCTGCTTGGCCGTACCTTCAATGCGATCCTTATCCATGATGCTCTCCTGTATGTGCTGCAGTGACCCATAACCAACGGTCTCGCACTGGGCGCGTTCCGGTCAGATTGTCGCAGCCATCAGGTCTTATCCGCTGTTTTCTGCGATCTTGTTTTTGGAACTCCACTTTTCTTTGCGGGTTGTCCTAATGACACGAAAAGGAGAGCGTCATGGGACAACATGCTAAGCCCGGAAAACCGCAGTCCGTAAAAGATTCGTCATCCGCCGATACCGATTATTCGCGCCTGCGCCGTCGTCGTCGCTCGGATGATCTGGCAGAGCAGGAAAAAGCGCAGGCTGCGAAGGATCATTCCGAAGTGGGTCAACAGGGCAATATCAGACAGAACACGCATAATCAGGGTTACCAGCAGGATCGCTGAGCATGGAGCGCGCACCGCAGATCGTATTCCGCAACATGGACAGCTCACCGGCGCTAGAGAGTGCCATTCTTGAGCGCCTGAACCGGCTTGAACAGTTTCATTCCAACATCATCGGCTGCCGCGTGGTGGCTGAAATCCCGCATCGCAGTGCGGGTGGCGCCAAACCGCCGCTTGCGCTCTCGGTGGAGGTCGAGGTGGGCGGTCGTCCGCTCATTGTCGTGAAAGACAGCGAAACGCGGCGTGACGCCAAGCATGATCAGGGGGCCGTCATCACGCATGTTTTCGGTGCAGTCGAGCGCCAGTTGCGCGAGACGGCGGCAGTGCAGAAAGGCACAGTGAAGGCCCAGACCGATAACAGCCTAATCGACAGCACTTAGCGGCCGGGCCACGTCTTCCAACGGCTTGCGTTCCGCAGCCGTACCCTAGATCACCGGCGCGATGCCGGCGACCAGCATCGCGCCGGCCTGTCTCACTTCCAGCCCGTCCAGAATCCAGGTGATGCCCAGCCCAGGACCACCAGGGTGTGGAAACGGCCCCAGCGCAGATTGTCCAGCCGGCCGGGAATATCGGTGCCCAGAACGGTCATGCCCGGGCCTTTCGCAGGGGCAGCACGGTTTCTGGCCGGGATTCACTCCTCTTGCCATTGGAAGTAAAATAGTTATGCTTCATAACAATTCTTGACCGGACAAAAAAGATAATCGCCATGCGTCTCGATCCCGTTGACCGTCGTCCCACTGCCGAATTCGGCCTGCCGCCCACCCTGGGTGTGAGCCTGCAGGGCGATATCGCCGTGCTGACCTTGAAGCGGGCTGAAAAACGTAACGCCTTGGACAACGCCACGGTTCTGGGGCTCCAGACCTTTTTCCTCAGTCCGCCGGATGGCGTGAAGGTCGTGGTGCTGGCCGGCGAGGGCGAGCATTTCTCGGCCGGCCTTGATCTGAGCGCGACGCAGGAACTGTCATCCACCGATGGCGTGTTCCATTCACGCATGTGGCATGAGGCTTTCCGCCACATCCAGTTCGGCAAGGTGCCAGTGATCTCGGTGCTGCATGGTGCAGTGATCGGCGGCGGCCTCGAACTGGCGGCCTCGACCCATATCCGCGTGGCCGAACCCAGCACTTTCTATGCCTTGCCGGAAGGCCAGCGCGGCATCTTCGTCGGCGGCGGCGGCTCGGTGCGCATCCCCAAGCTGATCGGCGTGGCCCGCATGATGGACATGATGCTGACCGGCCGCGTCTACAAGGCCGAGGAAGGCCACGGTATCGGCCTGACCCATTATCTAGTCGGCGAAGGCCAGGGCATGGCGACTGCGATGGATCTGGCGAGGAAGATCGCCGCCAATGCGCCGATGACCAATTTTGCCGTCATGCATGCGCTGCCGCGTATCGCTGACAGCTCGCCCGAGGCCGGCTACATGATGGAGGCGATGATTTCTTCCATTGCCCAAGCCGATGTGGAGGCGAAAGCGCGCATCAAGGATTTTCTGGAGAAGCGCGCCGGCAAGGTCGGTAAGGACTGAAGATCACGACCGGCCCGACTGCGTGTACCGCAGCGGGCCATTCCCTGGGCCGGCTTCCGGAAGCGGTCGGCCATCATTCGCAGGGGGCATTCGGGAGGAGTGAACGCGTATGACGCATCCGCATCGTCAGGTCCGCTACGGTCGCGCCGATACCGAACTGACGCGCCTGCCTGACGGCACGATTCTGATGCGCTCGCCCGAAGCGCTGGATGCCTATCCCGACAAGCTGACCGAACGGCTGCTGCATTGGGCTCGCGTTGCGCCGGATCGCACCTTCATGGCGCAGCGTGACGCCAATGGCGACTGGCGCCGGCTGACCTATGGCGATCTGCTTGATCGCGTGCGCGCCATCGGGCAGTCACTGCTGGACCGCAACCTGTCGGCTGAGCGCCCGATTGCCATTCTGTCTGACAATGATCTGGAGCATCTGCAACTGGCGCTGGCCGCGCAATATGTCGGCGTGCCCTCGGCGGCGATCTCGCCGGCCTATGCGCTGGTCTCGACCGATTTCGCCAAGCTGCGCCACGTACTTGATTTGCTGAAGCCGGGTCTGGTTTTTGCCGCGGATGGCGCGCGTTTCGGCAAGGCGATGGCTTCCGCCGTGCCGACCGGTGTGGAGATTGTGGTCACCGCCAATCAGCCTGCGGACCGCAAGGTCACGATGTTCGAAAGCCTGCTGAATGTGGAGCCGACGGAAGGCGTCGAGCGTGCGCATGATATGGTCGGACCCGATACGGTGGCGAAATTCCTGTTCACCTCCGGCTCTACCGGCATGCCCAAGGGTGTGATCAACACTCAGCGCATGCTGTGCAGCAACCAGCAGATGATCCTGCAGTCGCTCCCGGTCTTTGCCGACGAGCCGGTCTTTATTGACTGGCTGCCCTGGAACCACACCTTCGGCGGCAACCACAATATCGGTATTACACTTTACAACGGCGGCTCGCTCTACATCGATGACGGCAAGCCCGTGCCAGCGTTGATCGAGCGCACGGTGCGCAATCTCAAGGAGATCGCGCCCACGGTGTATTTCAATGTCCCTAAGGGCTTTGAGATGCTGGTGCCATACCTGCGCGCCGACAGACAGCTGCGCGAAACGTTTTTCAGTCGACTGCAAATGATCTTCTTCTCCGGTGCTGCATTGCCGCAGCATGTCTGGACCGCGCTGGAAGAGCTTGCGGTCGAGACCATCGGCGTGCGCATCCCGATCATCAGCGGTCTGGGGTCGACCGAGACCGCGCCCTTTGCGCTCTGCGCCAACTGGCCGGTCGATCGTTCCGGGATCATCGGCCTGCCGGCGCCGGGTCTGGAGCTCAAGCTGGTGCCGAACGGGCAGAAACTGGAAGTGCGGGTGCGCGGACCCAATGTGACTCCCGGCTACTGGCATATGCCCGAGATCAGCGCCAAGGCTTTCGACGAAGACGGCTATTACATGATGGGCGACGCAGCGCGCTTCCTCGATCCGGCTATCCCCGAGAAGGGCCTCATGTTCGATGGCCGTATCTCGGAAGACTTCAAGCTCACCAGCGGCACCTGGGTCAGCGTCGGACCGTTACGCGGCAAATTCATCACTCATTTCGCGCCTTATGTGCGCGACGTAGTGATCGCCGGCCATGACCGCGACCATCTGACCGGGCTGGTCATTCTCGATATCGACAACTGCCGCGCGCTCTGCCCGGAGCTGCCGGGCAATGCAGGTGTCGAGCAACTGGCCCATGCGCCGCAGGTGCGGGCGGCCTTCGCCCGCCTGCTGGCGGATTTCATCGCCCAGGCCACCGGCAGCGCCAGCCGCATCGAGCGCTTGGTGCTGTTGGACGAACTGCCCTCGCTGGATGTCGGTGAAGTCACCGACAAGGGTTCAATCAATCAGCGTGCCGTGCTGAACCATCGCGCGGCGCTGGTCGAAGATCTTTACGCCGCTTCCCCCTCAGACCGTGTCATCACTGCCAACAAGAGAGTCGCTCATGTCGCCTAATCCCGGCCTTGCCCAAAGCTACACCGATATCTGGCTGCTGGATGGGGTGCGCACGCCCTTTGCCGACTATATGGGCGCGCTGGCCGATATCTCGCCGATCGATCTGGGCATCAAGGTTGCCCGCGAAGCCCTGAAGAAGGCCGATGTGCCGGCTTCCGATATCGGCACTGTCGTCGCTGGAAACATGGCGCAGGCGTCCTACGACGCCTACATGCTGCCGCGTCATATCGGGCTTTACGCGGGCGTGCCGACCGAGGTGCCGGCGCATCTGGTGCAGCGGGTCTGCGGTACCGGCATCGAGGCGATCATGCAGGTGGCGGGCCAGATCATGCTGGGCCAGACCGACGCGGGCCTGGCGGTTGGCGCGGAATCGATGAGCCGCAATCCAGTGGCGTCTTACACCCATCGCAATGGCTTCCGCATGGGGCAGGTGGAATTCAAGGATTTCCTATGGGAAGCCCTGATCGATCCGGCACCCGGCATCATGATGGGCGATACAGCCGAGAATCTGGCGCGCGAATACCAGATCACCCGCGAAGAGGTGGATGCCTATGCGGCCGAAAGCTTTGATCGTGCCGTGAAGGCGAAGACAGACGGATTCTTCAAGGGCGAGATCACCAGCGTCGGCAGCGAGGAATTCGCGCTGGCGGGTTACAACAGCCGCGGCATCAAGATGAACCGCAAGGCGCCCGAGGTGAGCGAAGACACCCATGTGCGCCCCTCGCCGGTAGAGGCACTGGCGAAGATCCGGCCGGCTTTCGGCGGCGTGCAGACTGGCGGCAATTCATCCGGTGTGGTGGATGGCGCAGCCGCCGCCATCGTGGTCTCGGGCGGTTATCTCAAGGCCAAGGGCAAGACACCGCTCGGCCGCATCGTGGCGGGCGCCAGCATCGGCGTGAAGCCCGAGGTGATGGGCATCGGGCCGGTGCCGGCGATCCAGGCGCTCTGCGCCAAGGCTGGTATTACCGTCGATCAGATCGACCGCTTCGAGATCAACGAGGCCTTTGGCGCGCAGGTGGTGGCCTGCATGCGGGCGCTGAATATTCCACGCGAGAAGCTGAACGTGAATGGCGGCGCCATCGCCATTGGGCATCCGCTTGCGGCTACGGGCATTCGTCTCTCGGTGACGGTTGCACGCGAACTGAAACGCTCGGGCCTGCGCTACGGCGTGGCATCCGCCTGCATCGGCGGTGGCCAGGGCATTGCGCTGCTGATCGAGAATCCGGACGCTAAAGCGCGCTGAGCTTTTCGAGCAGGGAGAGCAGCTGTTGCTTGTCATCGGCGCCGAGGACGGCGTCGATGCGCTTCTCGTGCTGGGTCAGCAGGCGACGATAGGCGTCCTTCAGGAAGGTCTCGCCTTTCGGTGTCAGGTAGAGCGCATTCGAGCGGCGGTCATCAGGCGCCGGCTCGCGCCGGGCCAGCTTGCGTTGCTCTAGCTCATCCAGCAGGGCGACGAAATTGGCGCGGTTGATCCCAAGCGCTTCGCTGACGCGTGACTGCTTCAGGCCGGGATTGGCGTCGATGATGGCCAGTACCGAGAACTGCGCCGGCCGCAGGTCGAAGGGCTTCATCACGGTCAGGAAATCCTGGAACACCGAAAGCTGGGCGCGCCGCAGACGGTAGCCGAGCAGGTCCTGCAACGACCTAAGATCGACGGCTGACTCCGTGTCAGCCGGCAGCGGGACGGTCGCGGGTTTGCGGCGGGTCGAAGCCATATCTGTGCTTAGACAATAATATCGCCCGGGGCAATCGCTGTGGTCAGGGCCGGTCTGTCATGCCAGGGCCATCCGGATGCCCTCGGCGGCATAGAGCAGCGGCGAGAGGTAGCGCTGCTGCATTTCCTCTGCCGTGATGCGGGTGGCATGGCCGCTGACATTCATAGCCGCCAGCACGCGGCCGGCCTGGTTGCGAATCGGCACGGCGATCGATCGCAGGCCGATCTCCAGTTCCTGATCCACCATGGCATAGCCGACGCGACGCGCTTCGCCGATTTCGGCGCGCAGGCGCTCCGGGTCAATGATGGTGTGTGGTGTCAGCGCGCCGAATGTGGTGTCGGTGAAATACTGGTCTAGCTCGCTGGGGCGCAGATCGGCCAGCAATACGCGGCCCATCGAGGTGCAGTAGGCGGGCAGACGAGTGCCGATGCCCAGCGCCACCGACATGATGCGCTTGGTCGGCACGCGCGCTACATAGACGATGTCGCTGCCTTCCAGCACCGAGATCGAGCAGGACTCGTTCACCTGCTCGGTCAGCCGCTCCATGAAGGGCTGGGCGCGTTCCCAGATATGCATTGAGGTTAGGAAGGCGAAGCCGAGCTCCAGCACGCGCGGGGTGAGGCGGAAATACTTGCCGTCGCCGGTGACATAGCCGAGTTCGCACAGCGTCAGCAGATAGCGGCGCGCGGCGGCACGCGTCATGTCGGCACGGCGGGCGACTTCGCTGAGCGTCATTTCGTCATTGTCGCGGTCAAACGCCGTAATGACCCGCAGGCCGCGCGCCAGCGAGGTCGAAAAATCCCGTGCATTGATGGTCGTTGACATCGCTGAACGACCTCCCTGTAATGTTTCTTTATAAAACTATTGTGCGTTATACGCACATTAAGTCAAGGAAATGTCGAAATCTTTGACATGGGTCAGCGCCAAAAGCGGCTCGACCGGCTATAAAAGGTCAAAGAGTCAGGAGGAAACCAGAATGTCCCAGATCAACGGCTACAAGCGGCCGGCGGCCGGCACCCAGCCCAATTACCTGCATCCCCCCTATCAGTCTTCGATCAAGCGTGCCCCGGGCAAGCCGCTTATTCTGCTGCCGCACACCCTCTCCGAGGTGACTGGCCCGCTGTTTGGCCATGAACTGGTCGGCCCGACTGACAATGACCTGACCAAACAGCATGCCGCCGAGCCGCTGGGCGAGCGCATGATCCTGTCGGGCAAGGTTGTGGATGAGGCTGGCAGGCCGGTGCCGCGCACGCTGATCGAACTGTGGCAGGCGAATGCCTGCGGCCGCTATCGCCATGCGCTGGACCAGCATGATGCGCCGCTCGATCCGAATTTCACTGGCTATGGCCGCACCGTCACCGATGACGAGGGCCGCTACCGCTTCGTCACCGTGAAGCCCGGCGCCTATCCCTGGCGCAATCACCACAATGCCTGGCGTCCGCAGCATATCCATCTGTCGCTGTTCGGGCCCAGCTTCATGACCCGCTTGGTGACGCAGATGTATTTCCCGGGCGATCCGCTGCTGCCGCTCGATCCGATCTTCAACTGCGTGACCGACCAGCGCGCGCGCGACAGCATGGTTTCCACCTTCGATTTGGAAACCACCATCCCCGAATTCGCCCTCGGCTATCGCTGGGATATCGTTCTGCGTGGCCGCGACGCCACGCCGGCCCACGCCTGATCACGGACCAACCTCAATGACGCTCGTTCCCACTGCCTCACAGACGGTCGGCCCTTACCTGCATCTCGGCCTCACCGTCATTACCATCGCTGATATCGCCAAGGACGCTTCCAAGGGTGAGAAGATCGTGATTTCCGGCCGCGTCTTCGACGGCGAAGGCCAGCCGATCCCCGATGCCCTGCTGGAATTCTGGCAGGCCAATGCCGATGGAAAATACGCCCATCCGGAAGACACCCAGTCCAAGTCGCTGGACGGCAAGTTCATCGGCTTTGGCCGCGTGCCGACCGACAAGGAAGGCCGCTACAGCTTCACCACCGTGAAGCCGGGCACCGTGCCGGGTGGCGGCAACAGTCAGCAGGCGCCGCATATCGTGGTCTGCCTGTTCATGCGTGGCATGCTGCGGCATCTCTATACCCGCATCTATTTCTCGGATGAGACGGCGGCCAATGCCAATGATCCGGTGCTGGGCCTGATCGAGGATGCCGGCCGCCGGCCCAGCCTGGTCGCCGAGCGAATCGCCGGTAAGGCCGAGTATCGCTGGGACATTCACATGCAGGGTGCGCAGGAAACCGTCTTTTTCGATTGCTGATCTGGCTCCGGCTCAGCAACATGCGTCCATGACAGACAACAGCAAGACGGGCCTGCTGGGTCCGCTTTTCCACGGCACGGCCATCGGCGCGGTCTTCACCGACCGCGCCTATCTGCAGGGCATGCTGGATTTCGAGGCCGCGCTGGCGCGTGCCGAGGCCCAGACCGGCGTGATCCCGGCGGCTGCGGCTGCACCCATCGCGGCGCACTGCGATGGCGGGCTTTATGATCTCGATGCCCTGGCAGAGGCTGCGGCCCGTGCCGGCAATATTGCCATTCCCCTGGTCAAGGCGCTGACGGCGAAGGTCGCGGCAAAGGACAAGGATGCCGCAGGCTATGTGCATTGGGGTGCCACCAGCCAGGATGCGATGGATACCGGCCTGGTACTGCAGCTGCGCAAGGCCGTCAGCCTGATCGAGGCCGATCTCGCGCGGCTTTCGGCTGCTCTGGCAGCTCTGGTGAAGAAACACCGCGAAACGCCGATGGTGGGGCGCACCTGGCTGCAGCACGCACTGCCTATCACGTTTGGCCTCAAGGCCGCAGGCTGGCTGGACGCTGTCGAGCGCCACCGCGATCGCCTCAATGAATTGAAGCCGCGCCTGCTGGTGCTGCAGTTCGGTGGCGCCGCCGGCACGTTGGCTGCGCTGGGCGATAAGGGCCTGGTTGTTGCCGAGGCTCTGGCTGTCGATCTGAAGCTTGGCCTGCCGGCAGCGCCCTGGCATGGCGCGCGCGACCGGATTGTCGAACTGGGAGCGGTGCTGGCGCTGCTGACTGGAACATTGGGCAAGATGGCGCGCGATATCGCACTGCTGATGCAGACCGATGTGGGCGAGGCTTTCGAGCCGGCCGGCGAGGGCCGTGGCGGCTCGTCGACCATGCCGCACAAGCGCAACCCGGTGACGGCGGCCAGCGTGCTGGCGGCCGCCACCCGTGCGCCGCATCTGGCCGGCAGCCTGTTATCGGGCATGGCGCAGGAACATGAGCGCGGCCTCGGTGGCTGGCATGCGGAATGGACCGTGCTGCCGGAACTGGTACAGATCACGGCTGGCGCCTTGCAGCAGATGGCTGACACCATCGCCGGCTTGGAGGTGCAGCCCGAGCGCATGCGCGAGAATCTGGATGCGACCCATGGCCTGATCATGGCCGAGGCTGTGACCATGGCGCTGGGCGTGAAGATTGGTCGCGGCGAGGCACATAAGCTGGTCGAGGCTGCATCGAAGAAGGCTGTGTCCGCGAAGCGCCATCTGCGTGATGTGCTGGCCGAGGACAAGGATGTGATGGCGCAGATCGATCGCGCCGCGCTGGACCGCCTGTTCGACCCGCTGGGCTACAGCGGTATCGCGACCGGCCTGGTCGACCGCGTGCTGGCGGCGCGCAAGCCGTAAAGTTTCAGGAGAGTTCCATGTCGCAGATCACCACCGACGATGATGTGTCCATTCATTACCGGCTGGAAGGCCCGGAGGACGCGCCGGTGCTGGTGATGTCGAATTCGCTCGGCACAGATCACACCATGTGGGATCCGCAAATGCCGGCGCTGCTGCAGCGCTTTCGCGTGCTGCGTTATGATACGCGCGGCCATGGTAAGTCTTCGGTCCCCAAGGCGCCGTATCTGGTGGATCGCCTGGGCAAGGACGTGATCGCTTTGATGGACGATCTCGATATTCCGAAGGCGATGTTCTGTGGCTTGTCGATGGGCGGCATGACCGGCATGTGGCTGGGTGTGCATGCGCCGGATCGCTTCAGCAAGCTGGTGCTGTGCAACACGGCGGCCAAGATCGGCACGTCGCAGGTCTGGAATGACCGCATCGCCACGGTGCGCAAGAGCGGTATGGCCGCGATCACGCCGGGCGGCATCCAGCGCTGGCTTACCGAGCCTTTCATCAAGGCCAATCCTGCAGTGGTGGAAAAGGTTTCGGCGCTGCTGCTGTCCACCGATCCGGAAGGCTATTGTCTGGCCTGTGGCGCGGTGCGCGACATGGACCAGCGTGAAAGTGTTGCCGCCATCCGTGCGCCTACGCTGGTGATCGCCGGCACTTACGATGTGCCGACGCCGGCTGCCGACGGCAAGATCCTGGCCGATACGATTCCCAATGCCCGTTATGTCGAACTGCCGGCCGCGCATCTGTCCAATGTGGAAGTGGTGGCCGACTTCACCAAGGAACTGACTGGCTTTCTGGCCGGCTGAGGAGATGCCCCATGGATGACAAGCAGCGTTACGACGCCGGCATGAAGGTACGACGCTCGGTTCTGGGCGATGCCCATGTCGACCGTTCGATTGCCAAGATCACGCCCTTCAACGAGGAATTCCAGAATTTCATTACCCGTTATGCCTGGGGCGAGATCTGGACCCGGCCGGGTCTGGAGCGCAAGACGCGTAGCTGCATGACGCTGTCGATGATGATTGCGTTGAACCGTCCCGACGAGTTCAAGTTGCATGTGAAGGCGGCGTTCAACAACGGCATGACGCGCGACGAGATCAAGGAAGTGATCATGCAGGCGGCGATCTATTGCGGTGTGCCGGCCGGCAACAGCGCCTTCCACTGGGCCGAGGAAGTCTTCGTCCAGATGGAGAAGGACGGCCTGAAAACCTGAGGGCGCCGCTTCCATGGTCTGGAAAAGAAAACGGCGCCATGAAGGCGCCGTTTCCGTATCAGGGATGTCGAACAGAGGTCAGTGCGTGGTCGCCTTGGCCTGCTGGCCGCCGTTATGGCGGGGACGCTGGCCCTGGCCGCCCTGCTTGGGGCGATTCTGCTGCTGCGGGCGCTGACCGTCGCGCTGACCGCCGCCGCCCTCACTGCGCTGGCCGCCGTGACGCTGGCCTTCGCTGCGACGCTGGTTGTTGCCGCGCGGGTTGTTGCGGTTCTGGCCATGCGGGCGCTGCTGCTGCGGGCGGTTCTCGCCTTTTGGTTCGGCAGCAGTGGCCGCACCCAGCTTGGCGTCACCACGACGATCGGTCGTGACGATGCGCTGGCGGGTGATGCGCTCGATGTCGCGCAGGTAAGGGCGTTCGTCCTGGGCACAGAACGAGATCGCCTGGCCGGCGGCGCCGGCGCGCGCGGTGCGGCCGATGCGGTGGACATAGCTTTCCGGCACATTCGGCAGTTCGAAATTCACCACATGGCTGACGCCGGTGACGTCGATGCCGCGGGCGGCAATGTCGGTGGCGACCAGGACGCGGACGCGGCCAGCCTTGAAATCGGCCAGGGCGCGCTCGCGCTGGCTCTGCGACTTGTTGCCATGGATGGCCGCGGCCGGCACGCCGCTACCGACCAGATGGCGGGCGACCTTGTCGGCGCCATGCTTGGTGCGTGTGAAGACCAGGGCGCGGGTGATGGCCGGATCAACCATGATCTCGGCGAGCAGGGCGCGCTTGCGCTCGGCTTCGATGAAGATCACCTGCTGTTCGACGCGCTCGGCCGTGGTGGCGACTGGGGTGACTTCCACCCTGACCGGATCCTTCAGGAAGCCGGCGGCAAGCTGGGCGATGTTCTGCGGCATGGTGGCAGAGAAGAACAGGCTCTGGCGCACCTTCGGCAGGGCCTGCGAAATGCGCTTGATGGCATGCACGAAGCCCAGATCCAGCATCTGGTCGGCTTCGTCCAGCACCACGGTCTCGACCTGGTCGAGGCGCAGGTTGCCCTGCTGCATGTGGTCGATCAGGCGGCCCGGCGTGGCGACGAGGATGTCGACGCCGCGCGCCAGCGCCTGGGTCTGCGGGTTCATGCCGACGCCGCCGAAGACGGTAACGACATTCAGCTTGGTCTCGCGGCCATAGGCGCGGAACTTGTCGGCGATCTGCGAGGCGAGCTCGCGGGTGGGGCTGAGGATCAGGGCGCGGCAGGTCTTGGGTGCCGGACGACGGTTGCCGGCAGCGAGGCGCTGCAGGATCGGCAGGGCGAAGGCAGCGGTCTTGCCGGTGCCGGTCTGGGCGATGCCGAGAATGTCGCGGCCGGCAATCACCGGCGGAATGGCCTGCGCTTGGATCGGCGTCGGCTGGGTATACTTGCCCGCGGCAATGGCGTTGAGCAGGGCCTGGTCGAGACCAAGGTCATTGAAAGTAGTCAAAGGAGAATCCTTGAAACAAGGCGTACAACGGCGCGGGGCGGGAATCGCCTGCAGCACAACGGTCATACGCGGGGACCGATGAAACGCCCCGCGTGACCTGGGTCGTATATGAAGAGAACTGAAGGCGCTGGCAGGACGAGAGAGCAGTTGGAGCGCTCCTCGTTCACGCGGCCCGGCGCGAAAGGCTATCGACGCAGTATTGGTCGAACGGCAGGGGCTATATGGAGTCTGCAGCGCCTGCCGTCAAGGGAAATAACCAATAATGTCTAGAAACCGTACAATTCAGCAGGATTCTCGACGAAAATCCGCTTCCGGTCGGCTTCATTGGGCGCCCAGTCGAGCATGAGGTCGAGCAGGGCGGCTTCGTCCGGATAGCCGAATTTGTCGGCCTGGGCATGCGGGAAGTTGCTGGCCCAGATCATGCGCTGGGGTGCGTGCTTCACCAGCGCCTTGGCGAGCGCACCGACATCCTCGTATGCCGGCTTGCCGGTCTTCGAGGTTTCGTACACGCCGGCCAGCTTGACCCAGACATTGCCGGTATCCACCAGGCGCAACAGCGACTGGAAGGAAGGATGATCGACTGGCACCGGATCAATGAACTTGCCGACATGGTCGATCACGACGCGGCAGGGCAGGCGTTTGATCATCGCCTCATGCTCGGGCAGTTCGCGGCCGTTGAGCTGCAGCAGGATACTCCAGCCAAACGGCGCAATGCGGTTGGCCATCTCTTCGGCTACGTCCAGCTTCAGCGTGCCGCCTAGCAGGTTCATGGTGCGCAGGCCGCGTGCGCCACCCTTGGTCAGGCGCTCGAGCTCGGTATCAGCGACGCCGGGCTTCACCACGACGACCGCGCGGGCGCTAGCGCCCAGCTCGGCTGTGGCATCCATGACCAGGCGGTTGTCGTCGCCATAGGCATTGGCCTGCACGACGATAACGCGCTCGATGCCCAGCCAGTCCATCACCTGGCGGTATTCGGCCACGCCCACGGCGGGCGGTGTCGGTGTATTCGGCAGGGTCTGGTACCGGTCGTCGTAGAAATGGATATGGGTGTCGCAGGCGCCCTTGGGCATCTGCAGCTTCGGCTTGGGGCCGGTAAAGACGCGGGTATAGGTCATGACAGGCTCCGCTCAGGACAGTTTTTTCAGTTTCTCGAAATCGCCATCGAATTCCTGGCTGCAGAAAGGCGTGCCGCCCTGGAAATAGCCGCCGATGGGATCGACGGGCAGAGACTTCTGCGCCTCGATGGCTTCGGCGGCAAACACCTCCGACTGGCCCGCCGGCTTGTAACCAAGTGAGAGCGCGTGGCTGTTGTCCCACCATGCGCGCTTGTTGTCCGACACGCCATAGACGACTTCGTAGACCAGGCTGGGCTTTTCCAGGCCGAGCTGGATCAGCTGCACCAGATCATCGGGCCGTAGCCAGATCGCCAGGCGGCGTTCGTCAATCGGCTTGTCGCCGAAATTGCCGATGCGGATCGACAGCACGCCCATGCCATGCTTGTAGGCATAGAGTGAACCCAGGCCTTCGCCGAACAGCTTGCTGAGGCCATAACGCGTATCGGGCAGGGGGATCGCTTCGGTGCCGATCTTCTTCTTGCGCGGATGGAAGCCCATCACGTGATTGGAAGAGGCGAAGACGACGCGCTTGGTGCCGGCCTTATGTGCGGCCTCGAACAGGTTGTAGCAGCCGATGATGTTGGAATTCAGGATGGTTTCCCAGGGGCCTTCCACCGAGAAGCCTCCCAGATGTACGATGCCGTCGACGCCCTTCACGATCTTCTCGACCGCGCCGTAATCGGCCAGATCGGCGGCAATGAATTCCTCATCGCTGCGCAGGTCGGCGGGCGACTTCAGGTCGCTCAGCACCAGTTCGGGATAGAGCGGCTTCAGTAACTGACGCAGGCGAGTGCCGACGCCACCGCTGGCACCGGTGAGAAGAACGCGCTTCATCGTGTTTCCTCCTTAAGGCCTTTTATTGCGGGCCCATCTTGTCGATCAGGGCCTTGAGCATTGTGTGCTCTTCCTCGCTGCAATCCACCAGCGGGGTGCGCACCGGACCGGCATCATAGCCGACCAGCCGCGCGCCGGCCTTGATGATGCTGACGGCATAGCCCGGGCGGCGGTTGCGGATCGCCGAATAGGGCATGAAGAACTCGTCCAGAATCCTGGTCCAAGTCGCCGCATCATCCGCGGAAATGGCTTTGTAGAAATCCATCGCGGTCTTGGGGATAAAGTTGAATACGGCCGAGGAATAGACCGGCACGCCCATCGCCTTGTAGGGCGCGGCGAAGAATTCCGCGGTCGGAAGCCCGCCGAGATAGCTGAAGCGGTCGCCCATCTTGCGGCGCACAGCCACCATCAGTTCCAGATCGCCGATGCCATCCTTGAAGCCGATCAGGTTCGGGCACTGGTCGGCCAACTTGGCGAGATGATCCGGGCCAAGGCGGCAGACCCCGCGGTTGTAGACGATGACACCGATCTTCACGCTTTTGCAGATGGCGGCGACATGGCGGCTGATGCCCTCGGCGTCGGCCTCCACCAGGTAATGCGGCAGTACCAGCAGGCCGGCCGCGCCCAGGCGCTCGGCTTCTTGCGCATAGGCAATGGCCTGGCGTGTGCCGTAACCGGTGCCGGCGATGATCGGGACCTTGCCCTTGCAGGTGTCGATGGCAGTTTTCACCACGGCGCTGTATTCATCGGGCGCCAGCGAGAAGAATTCGCCGGTGCCACCGGCGGCGAACAGGGCGGTCGCCCCATAGGGCGCCAGCCATTCCAGGCGGCGGCGATAGCCCTTTGGCTCGAAATTGCCGGCGGAGTCGAAATCGGTTACCGGAAAGGAAAGCAGGCCTGACGAAATCGCGGCCTTCAGCGCATTAGGTTCCATAATTCACCTCTGGACGAAAGAAATGGGGGCGGCGTCAGCCGCGCGCTGCGGGTTGATCCCGCGTCTGTTCCATGGCGCGGCGCAGGCGCTCGCGGCTGTTGCTCAGATGCAGGCGCATGGCCGAGCGGGCGGCATCACTATCCTGACGAAGAATCGCTTGATAGATGTCTTCATGCTCGCTGTTGACGCGATTGAGATAGGCGGTGCGGTCGTCGGCGAAGAAGCGGAAAGTCTGCACCCGGGTGCGTGGGATCATCAGCGCGCCGAGATAGCCAAACAGATGGGTGAAATGCGTATTGCCGGTGGCTTCGGCGATGGTCTGGTGGAAATCCAGATCCGGTGCCACGGCATCCTCGGAGGCGGCGATTGCAAGTGCCATGCGGTCGAGCGCCTGGCGCATGGCTTCCAGATGCTCAGGCTTGCGGCGCTGGGCGGCGAGGGCGGCGGCTTCGGCCTCCAGGCCGGTGCGCAGCTCCAGCACGTTGATCACTTCCTTGATCAGGTCGAGGCTGGTCTCATCGATGCGGAAGGGCTGGGACGCGGCAGCGGGCTGCACGAAGGCGCCGACGCCCTGCTGGGTGGCGACCAGACCGGCTGCGCGCAAGGAGGAAATCGCCTCGCGCACCACGGTGCGGCTGACGCCGAACTCACCGATCAGTTCCTGCTCGCTCGGCAACTTGTCGCCGGGCTTGAGCACGCCTTTGGCGATGCGCTCGGTCAGCGACTTGCTCAGCTGCGAGGTCAGGGTTTCGCGTCGGCGTAGGGCCGTCACCGGTGCATTCCTCCATGCGGAATAGCCGCTCGCCGGCTATCCTCGGGGCAAGCTGTAGCATCCCGATACTTGTATGACAACTGATGGGTTTGGGAAATTAATGTACATGGTGGAGTCGGAAGCAGAATTCGGCAATCCGGACGTGTTTTTCATAAATATATTATAAAACAGCCTCATACCTGAGGGCGATGGGAAAATCGACGCCGGCCCGTTGACTCTGATTCTCAAAACTGTTGTATGATGACACGACGACTAAAAGGTCGCTTAGGGAGGACATAACGATCATGCGCACAGCAACCCGCGCCCTTATTGGGCTCGCCGTCGCCGCCGGTTTCGCCGGCGCAGCTTCGGCCAAGGAATTCCGCTCCGCCGACGTGCATCCGGCGGATTACCCCACCGTCCAGGCGGTCGCCTATATGGGCAAACTGATCGCCGAGCGCACCGGCAACAAGCACAGCATCAAGGTGTTCGGCCAAAGCGCGCTCGGCTCGGAGAAGGACACCATCGAGCAGACCAAGCTCGGCGCGCTCGACATGGTGCGCGTCAATATCTCGGCCTTCAACAACATCGTGCCCGAAACCATCGTTCCGGCGCTGCCCTTCGTCTTCAAGTCGACCGAGCATATGCGCCGCACCCTGGATGGCGCGGTGGGCGAAGACATCCTGAAGACGCTGGAGCCGCAGGGCTTCATCGGTCTGGCCTATTACGACAGCGGTTCGCGCAATTTCTACAACACCAAGAAGCCGATCAAGACCGTGGCCGACATGAAGGGCCTCAAGGTCCGCGTGCAGCAGTCCGACATGTGGGTTGCCATGATTCAGGCGATGGGCGCCAATGCCACGCCGCTGCCCTATGCCGAAATCTACACCGCGCTCAAGACCGGCGTGGTCGATGCGGCCGAGAACAACTGGCCATCCTATGACAATGCCCGCCATTACGAAGTGGCGAAGCATTTCAGCCTGACCGAACATTCGCTGGCGCCGGAGTTGCTGGTCTTCTCCAAGCGCATCTTCGACGGCCTGTCGAAGGAAGAGCAGGCGGTGATCCGCCAGGCCGCCAAGGACTCGGTGCCCTACATGCGCAAGCTGTGGGATGAGCGCGAGGCGGCGTCGCGCAAGACCGTCGAGGCTGGCGGTTCGCAGATCACCACCGATGTCGACAAGAAGTCGTTCCAGGATGCGATGAAGCCGGTTTATGACAAGTTCGCCGGCGAAGCCAAGCTGCAGACGCTGGTCAAGCGCATCCAGGACAGCAACTAAGTCGCGTTCAGCAACAGTCAGTCGAAGCCGGGAGTATCCATGCTGAGTTGGTTAAGTCCCATCAACGCCTGGATCTCCCGGCTTTGCATGTATGTGGCGGTGGCGGGCCTGCTGGGTATCGTCACCGTCGTCACCTACCAGGTCTTCGGCCGCTATGTGCTGAACGATACGCCGACCTGGGCCGAAAGCTTCGCGCTGGTCCTGGTGCTGTATGTCACCATGTTTGGTGCTGCGGTCGGTGTGCGCGATGCCGGCCATATCGGCCTGGAGTCGGTGCTGGTCATGATCATGCCCGAGCGGCACCGGATATGGGTCGAAGTGCTGATCCATGTGCTGGTCGCCATCTTCGGCATTGTCATGGGCTGGAACGCCTGGCTGCTCGCCGAATCCGTCATGCCCTACAAGATTCCCAATCTGGGTCTTTCCGAGGGGCTCAATCATGTTCCCCTGGCGATTGCCGGCGTGCTGATCACGCTGTTTTCGCTAGAGCACATTCTGGCCCTGTTTGCGGGCAAAGAGGTTCGCCCGTCATGGCACTGACTATTCTGGCCGTCAGTTTTTTCGGCTTCCTGGTTCTTGGCGTTCCCGTCGCTTTCGCCATCGGACTCTCGGCAGTCGCCACCATCGTTTATGAAGGCCTGCCGCTGGCCGTGGTGTTCCAGCGCATGGCCGCCGGCATGAACATCTTCTCCTTCCTGGCGATCCCGTTCTTCATCTTCGCCGGCGAACTGATGCTCTACGGCGGCGTCGCCGATCGTATCGTGAAATTCGCCAAGGACATGGTCGGCCATATCCGTGGTGGCCTTGGCATGTCGAATGTCGTGGCCTGCACGCTGTTTGGTGGCGTGTCCGGTTCGCCGGTCGCGGATGTGTCGGCCATGGGCGCCGTCATGATCCCGATGATGAAGAAGGAGGGGTATGACGCGGACTACGCCGTCAACGTCACCACCCACGCCTCGCTCGTCGGCGCGCTGATGCCGACCAGCCACAACATGATCATTTATTCGCTGGCTGCCGGTGGCAAGGTTTCGATCGCGGCGCTGATCGTGGCCGGCATGATCCCGGCGGCGCTGCTGACGCTCTGCATGCTGGTCGCCGCCTATCTGGTGGCGATCCGGCGCGGCTATCCGGCTGGCACCTTTCCGGGCTGGCACGTGGTGCTGCGCTCGGGCGCCGCTGCTCTGCCGGGCCTGTTCGTGGTCGTCATCATCATCACCGGTATTCTGACCGGCGTGTTCACGGCGACCGAGTCCGCCGCTATCGCAGTGGTCTACGCCATCCTGCTGGCGACGCTGCTCTACAAGTCGCTCACCTGGCCTCAACTGCTGAAGGCGGCGGCCAAAGCGGTGAAGACCACCGGTATCGTTCTGCTGTTGATCGGCGTATCCAACACCTTTGGCTATCTGATCAGCCTGTACAGCGTGGCCGAACTGACCGGCGAGGCGCTGTCCAAGATCACCACCAATCCCTGGATGATGTTTTTCCTGGTTAACCTGATCCTGTTCGTGCTGGGCACTTTCCTCGACATGGCGGCGACCATCCTGATCTGCACGCCGATCTTCCTGCCGATCTGCATGCAGTACGGCATGGGGCCGGTGCAGTTCGGCATGCTGATGCTGATCAACTGCGCGCTCGGCCTGAACACGCCGCCGGTCGGCACCACGCAGTTTGTCGGCTGCGCCATCGGCGAGGTCTCGATCGGCCATGTAATGAAGACGATCTGGCCCTTCTACGGCGCGCTGCTCGCGGCACTCTTCCTCGTCACCTACGTGCCGCAGTTCTCCTTATTCCTGCCCAACCTGATCATCGGGCCTACGCATTGAATTTGGCGCACGGATCCGCATTGCACAGAAAAATTCCGTGAAAGACTTGGCGACAGAGGATCCGGTGGCTATGGCTTAAGGCCAGCCAGAAGGAACCATCGTATGTCCGTGATCATGCCGCGGGATTGGGTCAACGAGGCGCTCCGCCGCATCGAGGCCGATTTCAACCGTTCAGCCGATACGCATCTCTTCCGCTTTGAGCTGCCGGCCTTTGCCGGGCTTACGCTTTATTTCAAGGATGAGTCGAGCCATCCGACCGGCAGCCTGAAGCACCGGCTGGCGCGCTCACTGTTCCTTTATGGCCTGTGCAACGGCAAGATCGGTCCGCAGACCACCATTGTGGAAGCTTCGTCGGGCTCCACCGCCGTGTCGGAAGCCTATTTCGCGCGTCTGTTGGGATTACCTTTTGTCGCCGTCATGCCGAAAACCACTTCGGCCGAGAAGATTGCGCAGATCGAATTCTACGGCGGTCGCTGTCATCTGGTGGAACAGGCCGGTCATGTCTATGCCGAGGCTGAGCGGCTGGCGCGGGAATGCGGCGGCCATTACATGGACCAGTTCACCTATTCCGAGCGCGCCACCGACTGGCGCGGCAACAACAATATCGCCGAATCTATCTTCGAGCAGATGGCGCATGAGGAACACCCCGAGCCGCGCTGGATTGTGGTGGGCGCGGGCACCGGCGGCACATCCGCCACCATCGGCCGTTACCTGCGTTACAACCGCATGGCCACCGAGCTTTGCGTTGTCGATACCGAATACTCGGTGTTCCACGAGTTCTGGCGCCTGCGCGATCCTTCGCTGGTCTGTGACCGCGCCTCGCGTATCGAGGGCATCGGCCGGCCGCGCGTGGAAGCCTCTTTCCAGCCCGAAGTGGTGGATCGCATGATCACCGTCCCCGATGCGGCCTCGCTGGCCGGCATGCGGCTGCTGTCGCGCCAGCTGGGGCGCAAGGTCGGTGGCTCCACTGGCACCAACTTTGTCGGCGCGCTGCAGCTTCTATGCGACATGAAGGCGGCGGGCGAACGCGGCAGCGTGGTCACACTGCTTTGTGACAGCGGCGAACGCTACGTCCGCACCTACTGCGACGATAGCTGGCTGGCTGCACAAAACATCGACATCGCGCCGCATCTCAAACGGCTCGACTCCATTGTCCGGGATGGCTGCTGGGGATAGTCTGCGGTTGGAGGTTCCCGCACATGTCTGACCCTGCCCTGCCTCAATCCGTCGATATGGTCATTACGCCCCGGCTGCGCGATCTGGGCGAGGGCTTCAGCGTCCGCCGCGTGCTGCCGGTGGCCAAGCGTCGCCATGTCGGGCCTTTCGTGTTCTTCGACCATATGGGGCCAGTGCAGTTCGAGCCGGGCAACGGCCTAGACGTCCGCCCGCATCCGCATATCGGCCTGGCCACGGTGACATATCTGTTTGAAGGCGAGATCATGCATCGCGACAGCCTGGGCGTGGTGCAGCCGATCCGGCCGGGCGACGTCAACTGGATGGTGGCTGGTCGCGGCATCGTGCATTCCGAACGCACCCGGCCAGAAATCCGCCAGTCCGGCGCGCCTCTGCATGGCATCCAGTCCTGGTTCGCGCTACCGCAGAGCCATGAGGAAACCGAGCCGACCTTCCATCATCATCCGGCCAGCACGCTGCCCGAGATCGAGAAGCCCGGCATCCGCCTGCGCCTGATCGCCGGTACGGCCTTCGGTGCCACCGCGCCAGCACAGACCTTTGCGCCGATGTTCTATGTCGATGCGCAGCTCCAGGACGGTGCAGTCGTGCCGCTGCCAGAAGATTACGAAGAACAGGCTGTCTATGTCGCCATCGGCAAGGTGCGGCTGGATGGTGCAATATTCGAGAGCGGCACCATGCTGGTGCTCAAGCCCGGCGCGCGGCCGCAGATCACGGCCGAAGGGCCGGCGCGGCTGATGCTACTGGGCGGCGCGCCGCTGGATGGCGAGCGTCATTTGTGGTGGAATTTCGTGTCCTCGTCCAAGGACCGCATCGAGCAGGCCAAGGCCGATTGGCGCGAGAACCGTTTCGCCAGGGTGCCCGGCGAGACGGAATTCATCCCGCTTCCGGAGGGGATGTGAGCAAACCGCGCCCGGATGGCGAAGCCGCATACCGTGCCGAGCTGCGTGGCCTGCAGATCGAACTGGTGCGGCTGCAGCGCCATCTGATCCAGAGCGGCGAGAAAATCCTGGTCCTGCTTGAAGGCCGTGACGGTGCCGGAAAGGATGGCGCCATCAAGGCCATCCTGGAACATATGAGTCCGCGCGAGTCCCGTGTGGTGGCGCTGGGTAAGCCATCGGATCGCGAACGTACCGAGTGGTATTTCCAGCGTTATGTATCGCATCTGCCGGCCGGTGGCGATTTCGTGCTGTTCAACAGAAGCTGGTATAATCGCGCCGGCGTAGAACGTGTCATGGGTTTTTGCACCAGGCTGGAATACGAGGAATTCCTGCAGACCGTCCCGACATTCGAGGATTTGCTGATCCGGTCCGGCATTCATCTGTTCAAGTATTACCTTGATATTGATAAGGCCGAGCAGAAGCGTCGGCTCGCGGCACGACGCAAGGACCCTCTCAAGCAATGGAAAATCAGTCCCATCGACCAGGCGGCGCTGAAGCACTGGAAAGACTACAGCAGTGCGCGCGATACGATGCTGACCCGCACCAGCAGTGCCGCCTCGCCATGGATCATTGTCCGGGCCAATAACAAGCGGCTGACCCGTCTGAACCTGATCCGCGACCTGTTGAGCCGGATGGACTACAAGACCAAGGCTAGGTCCCGCTTGCTGGCGCCTGACAGGAAGATCATCTTCCCCTTTGATGCACGCGCGTTAAGCGACGGCCGCCTGGCGGAATAACCGTCGGAATTGCAGCATTATCACGACGCCGCCACTGGAAGGCCGGCGGCCTGCGCGCTACGCTTTCTCAAAACAAGAGGAGCGCTGCCATGACCCATATCAAACACGCCGACCTGCTGCGTCGTCAGGCCTATATCGATGGCGCCTGGGTGGGGTCTGATAGCGGCAAGACTTTCATGGTCACCAATCCTGCCGATGGCGGGCTGATCGCCGAAGTGCCGGACATGGGCCGCGCCGAGACCCGGCGCGCCATCGATGCAGCGGCGGCGGCGGGTCCGGCCTGGGCGGCACTGACGGCTAAGCAGCGCGCGGTGGTTCTGCGTAAATGGTACGATCTGATCCTGCAGCATCAAGACGACCTGGGTGCGCTGATGACCCTGGAGCAGGGCAAGCCGCTGGCCGAGGCCAAGGGTGAGGTGGTCTATGGTGCCAGCTTCGTCGAGTGGTTTGCCGAGGAAGCCCGTCGCATCTATGGCGACACCATTCCCGGCCACGCGGCTGATAAGCGCATCGTGGTGATCAAGCAGCCGATTGGCGTGGTGGCGGCGATCACGCCGTGGAATTTCCCCATCGCCATGATCACCCGCAAGGTTGCGCCGGCGCTGGCCGCCGGCTGTACCGTGGTGGTCAAGCCGGCCGAAGACACGCCGCTCTGCGCCCTGGCGCTGGCGCATCTGGCGGCCGAGGCAGGCATCCCCAAGGGCGTGTTCAACGTGATCACGTCCTCTCATGGCGCCGAGGTGGGGGGCGAACTCACCACCAATCCGATCGTGCGCAAGGTTTCCTTCACCGGCTCAACCGAGGTCGGAAAGATCTTGATGCGCCAGAGTTCGGATACGCTGAAGAAGCTGTCGCTGGAACTGGGCGGCAATGCGCCGTTCATCGTGTTCGATGATGCCGATGTCGATGCCGCCGTGAACGGTGCGATGATATCGAAATACCGCAATACCGGGCAGACCTGCGTCTGCACCAATCGCTTCTTCGTGCAGGAAGGCATATACGACGCCTTTGCCAAAAAGCTGACCGAGGCCGTTAAGAAGCTGAAGACCGGGCCTGGTTTCACTGATGGCGTCAACCAGGGGCCGCTGATCAACAAGGATGCGCTAGACAAGGTGGAACGCTTGGTAGCCGATGCCAAGGCCAAGGGTGCCAAGGTGCTGGTCGGCGGCGAACGGCACGAACTGGGCGGTACCTTCTATCAGCCCAGTGTAATCGTCGACGCCACCACCAAGATGGACTCCGCCCAGGAGGAAATCTTCGGTCCGGTCGCCCTGATCTACAAGTTCAAGGATGAGGCCGAGGCGATCAGACTGGCCAACGACACCGTGTATGGCCTGGCTGCCTATTTCTACAGCCGCGATATCAGCCGCGTCTGGCGTGTGGCCGAAAAGCTGGAATACGGCATGGTCGGCATCAACGAGGGCTTGATCTCCACGGCCGAAGCGCCATTCGGCGGCATCAAGGAATCGGGCCACGGCCGCGAGGGCTCGAAATACGGCATCGACAGCTTTGTCGAGCTCAAATACCTCTGCTTCGGTGGGGTCTGACATAACAGGCATCGTGCCATGACCTGAAGGCATTGGTTCTGGCGCATGCCGGGTCCTATAGTCGAGGAACGCTGACGGCCCGATAGAATGGCCGCGGCGCTCCCCGGACTGAAAGAGGATCGCATGACGGACCGTTGTGACGTGGTGATTATCGGCGGCGGCATTGCCGGCGCAGGCGCAGGCTACACGCTGGCGCGCGAAGGCAAGTCGGTGGTGCTGCTCGAGCGCGAGGGCCAGCCGGGCTATCACACGACGGGCCGCTCGGCCGCGCTGTTCGCTGAAACCTATGGCAATGCGCCGATCCGTGCGCTTACCGTGGCCAGCCGCGACTTCCTGATGAATCCGCCGGCCGGCTTCGCATCCGTGCCGATCCTCACGCCGCGCGGCGCGTTGCATATCGGCAGCGCCGGGCAGGCCGCCGAACTGGATCGCAAATACGAGGACATGCGCAAGCTGGTGCCGAGCGTGCAGCGCATTTCGGCGGCCGCGACCGCGGCGCTGATGCCGGTTTTGAAGCCCGAGGCCGTATCCGGCGGCGCGCTGTCGGAACCCGATGCGATGGATATCGAGGTGCATGCCTTGCATAACGGCTTCCTGCGCGGCATGACGGCGGCCGGTGGCCGCATGATCACCGATGCGGAAGTGACCGGCCTGCAGCAGGCTGGCAATGGCGATTGGCAGGTCGAGACCAGCAAGGGCATCTTCTCGGCGCCGGTCGTGATCAATGCCGCTGGCGCCTGGGGCGATGTGGTAGCGCAGATGGCCGGTGTGGCGCCGATCGACCTGAAGCCTAAGCGCCGTACCGCCGTCACCTTTGATCCGCCCGCTGGCTTGGACATCCACGCTTGGCCGATGGTGATCGATGCCGACGAGGACTGGTATTTCAAGCCCGATGCCGGCCGGATCCTGCTTTCGCCCTGCGACGAGACGGATAGCGAGCCCACCGATGCGCAGCCGGACGAGATGGACATCGCCATCGCGGTCGACCGGCTGGAAACCGTGTCCACGCTGCAGGTGCGCCGCCTGGCGGCGAAATGGGCAGGCTTGCGCAGTTTCGTCGCCGACCGCACGGTGGTTTGCGGCTTCGACAAGCAGAAATCCGGATTCTTCTGGCTGGCGGCGCAGGGCGGCTATGGTATCCAGACATCTGACGCCATGGCCCGGGTTGCCGGTGCCCTGGCGCAGGGTCGGGCTCTGCCGCAGGATGTGGCCGATCTCGGCGTCACTGAACAGGATCTGAGCCCCAGCAGGTTAAGATGAACGCGCCTTTTGCCCCCGCCAAGAAGACTGGTCACAGTGCCTGCCCGCATGATTGCCCATCGACCTGCGCGCTCGAGATCGAGCTGCTGCCGAACGGGCAGATCGGCAAGGTGCGCGGGGCGGAGGAGAACAGCTACACCGCTGGCGTGATCTGCGCCAAGGTCGCGCGCTATGCGGAACGCGCCAACCACAAGGACCGCCTGCTGCAGCCGATGCTGCGCACCGGGCCGAAAGGCAGCGGGCAGTTCAAGCCAATCTCTTGGAGCGAGGCGCTCGACCGCACGGCGGAAGCCATGCTGGCGGCCGAGAAGAAGCATGGTAGCGAAACTGTCTGGCCCTATTACTACGCCGGCACGATGGGACTGGTGCAGCGCGACGGCATCAACCGCCTGCGGCATGTGAAGAAGTATTCGGGCCAGCATTCAACCATCTGTGTGACGCTGGCGCGCGCAGGATTCATCGCCGCCACGGGGCACCTGAGTGGCCCCGATCCGCGCGAAATGGCGAAAAGCGACCTGGTGGTGATCTGGGGCACCAATGCGGTGCACACTCAGGTTAACGTGATGACGCATGCGATCCGCGCCCGCAAGGAACGTGGCGCCAAGATCGTGGTGATCGATGCTTATCGCAACGCCACCGCCGAACAGGCCGATATCGCACTGATCGTGCGGCCGGGCACCGATGGCGCGTTGGCCTGTGGCGTGATGCATGTGCTGTTCCGCGATGGCCTGGCCGACCGCGACTACATGGCGCAGTACACCGACGCGCCGGCCGAGCTGGAAGCGCATCTCAAGACCCGCACCCCGGCATGGGCGGAAGCCATCACCGGTATTCCAGCCGCCGAGATCGAAGCCTTTGCGCATCTGCTGGGCGAGCGCCGCAAGCATTACATCCGCCTGGGCTACGGCTTTGCGCGCAGCCGCAATGGCGCGGTCAACATGCATGCCGCCACCTGTATCGCCAGCGTCACCGGCGCCTGGAAATACGAGGGCGGCGGCGCTTTCCACAATAACGGCGCCATCTTCCACTGGGACAAGACACTGATCGACGGTCTGGATGCGGTCGATCCGACGATCCGCCAACTCGACCAGTCACAGATCGGTCCGGTGCTGACCGGCGATACGGCGGCCCTGAAGAATGGTCCGCCGGTGACGGCCCTGCTGATCCAGAACACCAATCCGATGGAAGTCGCGCCGGAATCGTTGCTGGTCAAGCGCGGTTTCGAACGCGAGGATCTGTTCACCTGCGTGCATGAGCAGTTCATGACCGCGACGGCGAAGATGGCCGATATCCTGCTGCCGGCGACCATGTTCACCGAGCATGACGACATCTACCAGGCCGGCGGACAGCAGCACATCCTGCTGGGGCCGAAGCTGGTGGAAGCGCCGGGCGAGGCGCGCGAGAACCATTATGTCATCAGCGAACTGGCCAAGCGTCTGGGCGCCAAGCATGCCGGCTTCGAGATGACGGCGGAAGAGATTGTCGAGGCGACGCTGAAAGCGTCTGGCTGGCCCGATGTCGCGACCTTGCGGGCGCAGCGCTGGCACGACTGCCAGCCGGACTTCGACACGGCGCATTTCCTCGGCGGTTTCGCCTGGCCTGATAAGAAATTCCGCTTCAAGCCCGACTGGAAGGGCATGGGGCCGAATGCCGCTGGCATGCCGGCGCTGCCCGATCACTGGCTCAGCATCGAGACGGCGACGGCGGAGCATCCCTTCCGGCTGATCACCTCGCCGGCGCGCAACTTCCTCAACACCAGCTTCACCGAGACACCGAGCTCGGTGAAAAAGGAACACCGCCCGACGCTGTTCATCCATCCCGAGGACGCAGCCGCGCTGGGCATCGCCGAGGGCGATCTGGTGCGCATCGGCAACATGCGTGGCGACATCCGCATCCACGCCAAGATCTATGGCGGCGTGCAGCGTGGCGTGGTGGTGGTGGAAAGCATCTGGCCGCATACCGCCTTTGTCGACGGCATGGGCATCAACGCGCTCACCGGTGCCGATGCCGCCCAGCCGAATGGCGGGGCCGCGTTCCACGACAATGCGATCTGGATCCGGGCGTCCTGAGCCGCGCTTTCAGCCAAGTCATTGAAATGGTGTGAGCAGAACCGGCCGGTTGCGCCAGTTGGGCAGCCAGTTGCCGTCCAGTTCAGAGCCAGTTGCGGCCAGTTGGATGCCAGTTCGTGCCGGTTTGCGCCAGTTAGTGGCCGGATCGGGCCGGATGCATCCGGGGCTTTCGTCGGGCGCGAAGCGCCAGCCTCTACCAGATAGCGCCAGCGGTTACGGCTTCAAGACTTGCGGGCTTTGCCTTCGAGCAGGCGGCGCTGCGCGGTGAAGGCCTGGGCGGCGAACTCGGTGAAGGCGCGGATGCGGGCGCTGCGGCGCAGATCTTCATGGGTGAGCAGCCAGAGCGCCGTCTGCATGCCGGGCACCGGCGTGCCGATGCGCACCAGCCCCGGTGTGCTGTCGCCCAGATAGCAGGGCAGCGCGGTGAGGCCGAGTCCGGCCTGCGCCAGATCACGCAGGGACAGGAAAGAATCCGCCCGCGCCGCCGGCGTGATATCAGGCAGCGTGTCCTGCAGCCAGCGCGCGATGCTGGTGGCGGCCAACGTATCCTCAGGGAACAGCCAGGGCGCATCGGCAAACGTCGCCGGCGTCACTTTGGCGAGAGTCGGCGCGGCATAGACGGCGCAGGCGATATCGCTGACGCGCCGGCCGACCAGGCTTTCCGGCGGCAGGGCGGTCGGCCGGATCGCCACATCGGCCTCGCGGCGCGTGAGGTTGAACATGGCATTCGATACCGTGACCTCGATCAGGATGCCCGGATGCGCCGCGCGGAAAGCGGCGAGAATGGCCGGCAGCACCGAACCCATCAGCGTGTCGGTGGTGGTGAGGCGGATACTGCCTGAGAGCCGCAGGTCCTGGCCCGCGAGGCGGCGCTCCAAGGTCGCGACGGTATCGTCTATGCCGCGCGCCGCCTGCACCAGATCCTCGCCGCCGGCGGTCAGCGCATAGCCGCCGGGCAGGCGTTCGAACAGGCGCAGGCCGAGCCGCTCTTCCGCCGCCGCGATACGGCGCAGCACGGTGGTGTGGTTGACGCCGAGCCGGCGCGCGCCGCCGGCCAGCGAGCCAGCCTCGGCCACCGCCAGCACATAGCGCAGATCGTCCCAGTCGATGCGCCCGGCCTGCGATGCGCCCAGGCTGGTGAGCGGGGTTGATTTTGGCTTGTGCGTTTTTGCAGGCATGAAGTGCAATATAAAACATTTATCTGCGGGTTTGCACAACCTATCTGCTGGCGGGACAGCCATCGCAAGCAGACAGGATGCCGCCCCATGACTTCGCCCATGACCCCGATCCAGCTTTACACCTATCAGACGCCGAACGGCCACAAGGCCTCGATCATGCTGGAGGAGACCGGCCTGCCGTATACCGTGCACCTGGTCGATATCGAGGTCGGCGACCAGCGCAAGCCCGACTTCCTCAAGCTGAATCCCAACAACAAGATTCCGGTGATCGTCGATCCGGACCGCAGCCGCACAATCGTCGAGTCCGGCGCCATTCTGGTCTATCTGGCCAATCGGGCCGGCAAGTTCGTCGCCGCCGATGAAGAGATGCGCCTGACCACCCTGCAATGGGTGCTGTTCCAGGCCGCCCATGTCGGGCCGACCCTGGGCCAGCTGTGGAATTACCGCATCTTCGTGAAACCGGAAGTGCCGCCGGCCATCGAACGCTTCGAGCGCGAGAGCAAGCGTGTGCTGGGCGTGCTGGACGGCGAACTGCGCCAGCGTGCCTATCTGGCCGGGGATTACGGCATTGCCGACATCATGACCTGGCCATGGATCCATGCGGCGCAGGAAAAGATCGGCGTGTCGATTGCCGATTATCCCGGCCTGCAGCGCTGGTATGACGCCATCGCCGCGCGTCCGGCCGTGCAGCGTGGCCTGGCCGTGCCCATGCCAAAGGAAAAGGCCGCCTGATGTCGATCGGCCCGATATCGGTTGGTCTGGCCTGGCTGCTGCTTCTGCTCTCGGGCCTGACCGATGTGGTCTGGGCCATCGCGACCAAATATTCCGAAGGCTATACCCGACCCTGGTGGACGGCGCTGTCGGTGGTGACGCTGCTGCTGTTCGTCGGGTTGCTGACGCAGGCGCTGAAAGTGTTGCCGCTGGGCACCGCCTATGCGGTCTGGACCGGCATCGGCGCCGTCGGCTCCGTGCTGGCGGGTCTGGTGCTGTTCGGCGAGGCGATGACGGTGGCGAAGGCCGCGGCGATCGTTGCCATCGTCGGTGGCGTGATTGCGCTGAAGACGCTGCCGGCTTAAGGCTTGCGGGTCTTCAGCAGGTCGATGAGGTCGTCGAAGACGAAGGCGCCGGTGGCGATCACCGAAGGATGCCGGTGCTTCTCGGTGCTGTAGCGCAGCGGCGCGCCGTCGGCCGTGGTGACGCGACCGCCGGCCTCGCGCACCAGCAGATCGGCGGCGGCGACGTCCCAGTCGCTTTTCTCGGTCAGGCTGATGGCGGCATCGAACTTGCCGGCCGCGACCAGCGCCATGCGATAGGCGATGGAATTGCGGTAGCCGAAATCGGCCTTGGCGGCGCGGCTAAGCCAGCCATGTTTTTCAAAGGTGCGGCGCGAGGCGAGGAAGCGCGCTTCCATCAGGCTGGCATGGCCCGAGGCATGGATGCTCTTGCCGTTCAACTTGGCGCCGCCGCCATGGGTGGCCTCGAAGAATTCCTCGCTGGCCGGATTGTAAATGGCGGCGAGCACCGGCAGATCATCCTGCATCAACGCGACGCAGACGGTGAATTCGGGCTTGCCCTCGATGAAGGCGCGTGTGCCGTCGATCGGATCGACCACCCAGACGCTGCCGCCCTTTGACGAACGCCGCTCGCTTTCCTCGCTGAGCCAGCCGTAATCCGGGCGGACCGCGGCCAGGCGCTCATGCAGCAGCTTGTCGATGGCGATATCGGCTTCCGAGACCGGATCGTTCGGTTTCTTGTGCCAGGATTTCACACCGGTGTTGAAATAGCCCAGCGCCAGCGCGCCAGCCTCGCGCACGGCGGCGAGCAGCAGGTCGCGATCCTGGGTCAGGGCGCTCATCGGCCCGCGACCGTCATGCCTTCGACACGCAGGGTGGGGGCATCGACGCCATGGCGGAAGCGCAGGTCATTGGCTGCCGTCATGTTCATGAACATCTGCTTCAGGTTGCCGCCGATGGTGATTTCCGACACCGGTTCGGCGATCTGGCCGTCGCGGATCAGGAAGCCGGCGGCGCCCCGGCTGTAATCACCGGTCACGCCATTGACGCCCTGGCCCATCAGGTCGGTCACATAGAGGCCTTCCTTGATATCGGCGATCAGCTCGGCCGGGCTGAGCGTGCCGGCCTTCATGTAGACATTGGTGGCGGAAGGCGACGGCGGCGACGAGGTGCCGCGCGAGGCATGGCCGGTGCTTTGCAGGTTGAGCTGGCGTGCGGTGGCGCAGTCGAGCAGCCAGGTGAGGAGCTTGCCATCCTCGACCAGTGCACGCGGCGTGCTGGCGACGCCTTCGCCATCGAACCAGCGCGAGCGCAGGCCGCGCTTGCGCAGCGGATCATCCATGATGGTGATGCCGGGCGCGAAGATGATCTCGCCCATCCGGTCCTTCAGGAAAGAGGTGCCACGCGCCACGGCCGCGCCGTTGATGGCGCCGGTGAGGTGACCGACCATGCTGATGCTCCAGCGTGGGTCGTAGACCACCGGCATCGGCTTGCTGTCGAGCTTGCGCGGATTGAGGCGCTTTACGACGCGTTCGCCGGCCTTGCGGCCGATCTCTTCCGGCGAAGGCAGATCAGAGAGGTAGAGGCGGGATTCAGACTCATAGTCCGTTTCCATGCCGGTATCCTTGCCGCCGATGCAGGAGACCGAGAGGCTGTGCCAGCCGACCCAGTTGGCGCCGCTGAAGCCTTCGCTGTTGGCATAGGCCGACATGCTGAAGCCACGGCCGGCGCTGCCGCCGTCGGAATTGGTGACGCCGGAGACGGCCAGCGCCGCCGCTTCAGCCTCGCGGGCGCGTTCGAGAAGCTGCGGCATTTCCAGTTCGACGCCGTCGAAGAGATCGAGGTCCTGCTGCTGCGTGGCGAGCTGGCTTGCATCGGGCAGGCCGCAGAATTTGTCTTCGGGCGCCGCGCGAGCCATGCTGACCGCGCGAGTCACTAGTTCATCCAGCGTGGCCTTGGCGAAATCGGTGGTGGAGACGCAGGCCTGCCGCTTGCCGACCAGCACGCGCAAGCCGAGGTCGCGACCTTCGGAGCTTTCGACATCCTCGGGCTTGCCATGGCGCACGCCGGCGCCCAGCGATCGGGATTCGTAATACAGCGCATCGGCCGCATCGGCGCCGGCCGTGCGGGCAGCCTTGATCAGGTCGGCGACGAGAGACTGTGCCTTGGCGGCACGCTGGGCTGTATCGGACATTCTGGGCTCTACTCGGGTCAGCGTCATGGTGGGGAAGACGGATCAATCGGTCTTATCGTCCATCCTGTAGGACATATAAGCAACGAAGGCGACAAAACAACCGATGGCCCAGGCGAAGGGCTTGAGCGGATCGTGCCAGTCCATCCAGTCGCCGCCGGTCAGCCGGGCCGCGATCTGGGCGGCAAGGTCAAGCAGAATGGCGCCGATGGCGGCGCCCAGCCCGGCGGAAAAGGCAAGATTCCATCCGCTGCGCATCAGGCTGGCGGGATGCCACCAGGGCAACAGGTCGCGATCGGCCGGCTTGGCCTTGCGGAACAGGGAATGGGGCGGTCGGAACGGCATCCCGGCAGGCTGCCGCATTTCGGGTCCCGGCGCTAGCCGGCAGGACCAGTCAGTGAATGGTCGGCGTCGCTTCCGGGGCGTCGGGTTCGGGCGCCAGTGCCGGGCGGGCCAGAATCCACAGCACCATGCGGTCACGCAGACCGCGGATTGGCTGTGGCTTCAGCGCCACCAGATCACGCACTGCGCCGAGATCGCCACGGGTCTCGTCGGCCAGCTTGTCGATGAAGGCCTGGCTCAGGCAGAGCTGGGCATTCAGCGTGCGCGTCATCTGCTCCAACCGGTGCGCCACATTCACGGTCTCGCCGATCAGGGCATATTCCACCCGGGTCTCGTCGCCGATATTGCCGAGCGTCAGCGGGCCGTAATGAATGCCGACGGCCAGATGCAGCGGCGTCTGGTGCAGCAGTTTGCGCTGGCGGTTCAGATGGTCCATCTCGCGCAGCATGGCGCGGGCGGCCAGCAGTGCGGCCGAGGCATCGCGCGGGCCGGCACGCGGCGTGCCGAAGGAGGCCATGATGCCGTCGCCCAGATATTTGTCGAGCGTGCCGGCATTGTCGTTGACCGCGCGGGTCAGGCGCTGGTGCACCTCACGCAGGATGGCAATGGTCTGCTCGGGCGTATGGTCGTCGGCGATCTGCGTGAAGCCGACGAGGTCGGCGAAGAGTACGGCGGCGTCCAGCTTTTTCACCTGGCCCATGGCGTCGTCCATCTTCGACAGCTCCTCGGCCATATGCGGCGAGAAGTGACGCGACAGGTTGCGCCGGGCGCGTTCGCTTTCCACCTGGCGGGCGATCAGATAGCGGGCGCGCTGCACAGAGACCGCCAGCAGGATGCCGATCATGGCGATCAGGATCATGCGTGGCAGGAATTCACCCAGCCGTACATTCCAGGGGTCGAGGATATAGGCGATGCGCTCCTGCACCGGCATATGCAGGATGTTGTCAAAGCGGCTGCCGAAGGTGACGCCCTCCTGCATGACGACATAGAGTGTGCCGATGCTCCAGGTGATCACGGCGGCCAGCGTGGTGGCGAGCACAGCCTTCGGCGACTGGCCCAGTGCCGAGAGCACGACGAACAGCGCGACGTATAGAATGGTGTCGAAGCCGAGCCGCATCGGTGCGGGCAGCGGATTAATGTCGAAGGGATTGGGCAGCGCGATGGCGGCGGTGAGCAGCGCCATGTCGATGAAGGGGAACAGCCAGAGCATCCATGGCTGGTCGATGCCGGGCTTGCGCATCAGCATCTGCAGGTAGGACGAGAAGGCGAAAGCGCCGAGATAGCCATAGTAATTATAGGCGAGCGGCAGGCCCATCTCGATGCTGAGGATACAGGCGACGATGAAACAGACGGCGAAGCGCAGGCCCATGGTCATGCGCAGAGCGTCGTATTCCTCGGTCTGGAAGGCGGTTTCCAGGCGCGCGACTTCGGCGGGGTCGGGCTGGGCCTTGTGCCAGCCGCCGCATACCCGCTCGTGCATCAGGTCATGCAGGCGCTTCAGCAGCCGCATGGACGTCCCCTTAAATCCCTGTTCTATCAGTGGATAGCAGCAGCGAACGGGACTGCCGTCAATCGGCCACCCTGTGATTTAGGTCATAAGGCAGCCGATTTGATCGGATGATCAGGGTGACGGGGGCAGCAGCGCGGCAGCCTCGGGGCCGGCTTCAGCCTTCCAGGCTGCAATCGCCGTACCCGCGCTTTTCGCCAGCAGGGCGCGCAGATCGGCCGACAGCTGGCCGCTGCCGGTGATGATGACGCCATTGCTTTTCATGCGCGCATAGTTTTCGGCCAGCCTGGTCTCCAGCAGACGCCACTGGCTCACCTCGGTGGCGGCGGCCGCGCGGTCGACCGCAGCGCGCAGGTCGGCGGACAGGCTGTCATAGGCCGCCTGGTTCAGGGTGGCGAGGCTGAGCGGCACGGCATAATTGATTTCGGTGAAATGCGGCAGGAAGTCCCACAGTTTGCGGCCGGCGCCGCCATCGCCCGATGACAGCACGCCGACCACCGAGCCATCGGTCAGCTTGGGCATCGTATCGGCGAAGGACAGGTTGACGGCAGCCGCGCCAGCGTCGGTCAGCACGCGGGTGCTGGTGGCGTCGTAAGTGCGGATCGACAGGCCTTTCAGATCGGCCGGGGCAATAACCGGCTTCTTGGCCCAGATGCCGCTCGGCGGCCAGGGCGTCGCATAGAGCAGGCGTTGCTTCTCGGCCGCCAGGCGTTTCACGTAAGCAGGTCTTGCGCGGTCGTAGAGCTTGCGGGCGTCGTCATTGGTGGCCGCGAGAAACGGCAGTGACGATAGCAGGAACAGCGGATCGACCTTGCCCATGGCGCCGGCAAAGGCGTCCCCGGCGGTCAGCTTGCCATCGCGCACGGCGGCCACCATGTCGGCGGATTTCACACCGGCCGAGGCATCGAAGCTCGGCGTCACCACGAGGCGGCCGCCGCTTTCCCTGGCAATGGTCTCTGCAAAGCTGCGCAGGCCTTCGCCGGGGATGGCGCTGGCCGGATATTCGGTCGCCATCGTCCACTGGACCGGCTGCGCGCGTAGCGGCGCGGCGAGCAGGAGCGAGGCGGCGAGGCCTCCCAGGATGATGCGACGGTTCATGCGCAGCGTGGTTTCCATGGAGAGGCCTCTTTTTCTGGGGGGGTTATTTCCAGACCGGTTTGCCCGATCCGGGCAGGCCGAGTTTGGCCCATTTCTCAGTCACGGTGCGGACGACATCCTCGTCCATGCGGATTTTCTCGCCCCACTCCCGTTTCGTCTCCGGCGGCCATTTGTTGGTGGCATCCAGGCCGATCTTGCTGCCCAGGCCGGATTCAGGCGAGGCGAAATCCAGATAGTCGATGGGGGTGTGTTCGACGAAGGTGATGTCGCGCGCCGGGTCCATGCGGGTCGACATGGCCCAGATCACGTCCTTCCAGTCGCGGGTGTTGATGTCGTCGTCCACCACGATGATCCACTTGGTGTACATGAACTGGCGCAGGTAGGACCACACGCCCATCATCACGCGCTTGGCGTGGCCGGGATAGGCCTTCTTGATGCTGACCACGGCGACGCGATAGGAGCAGCCCTCGGGCGGCAGCCAGAAGTCGACGATCTCAGGGAACTGCTGGCGGATCAGCGGCACGAAGACATCGTTCAGCGCCTCGCCCAGCACGCTGGGCTCATCAGGCGGGCGGCCGGTGAAGGTGCTCAGGTAAATCGGCTGCCGGCGGCGCGTAATGGCGGTGACTGTAAATACAGGAAACTGCTCGACCGAATTGTAATAGCCGGTGTGATCACCATAGGGGCCTTCGTCGCGGTAATCCTCCAGCGACACATGGCCTTCCAGCACGATCTCGGCCTCAGCCGGCACTTTCAGCGGAATGGTCTTGCAGTCGACCAGCTCGACCTTCTTGCCACGCAGGAGTCCGGCGAACTGGTATTCCGACAGGGTTTCTGGCACCGGCGTGACGGCCGCCAGGATCGTGCCCGGATCGGCGCCGATGACGACGGCCGCCGGGAAGGGCTCGCGCTTGCCGGCCTGCTTCCAGCGCTGGTGCTGCTGCGCGCCGCCGCGATGCTTGAGCCAGCGCATCAATGTTTGATTCTTGTTCAGCACCTGCATGCGGTAGATGCCGAGATTGAAGCGGTCGGTCTTGTCGGTCCTGCTCGGGCCCTGCGTCACCACCAGCGGCCAGGTGATCAGCGGCGCAGGTTCGCCCGGCCAGCAGGTCTGGATCGGCAAGGCATTGAGGTCGATGTCATCGCCCTGCAGCACGACTTCGTGCACCGGCGCACTGCTCACCGTTTTCGGCTGCATCGCCATCACGGTCTTGACCAGCGGCAGCAGGTTGAGCGCCTCCCTGAAGCCGCCGGGCGGTTCGGGCTGACGCAGGAAGGCCAGGGTCTCGCCGACATCCTTGAGTTCGGCCGGCTCACGGTCCATGCCCCAGGCGACGCGCTCGACCGTGCCGAACAGGTTCACGAGAACGGGAATGTCGCTGGGCGTGCCGTCGGCGCGCACCGGTTTCTCGAACAGCACCGCCGGGCCGCCCTCGGCCAGCAGGCGGGTCTGAATCTCGGTCATCTCCAGCACGGTGGAGACCGGTTCGCTCACGCGCACCAGACGGCCGCGCTGCTCCAGCTGCGTCATGAAATCGCGAAGCGAGGCATAGGGCATGAGGTCAGGTCCGGTCCGGTTTATGCGTGGCGAGGTAAAGGCCCGGCAGAACCAGTGCCGCGCCGAGCCAATGGTAGAACGCAAAGTCCTCGCCGAGAAGCAGCCAGGCCATGGCGGCGGTATAGATCGGCGACAGATACAGCATCAGGGCCGTGCGGCTGGCCCCCAGATGCTTGGTCATGTAGCTGAAGGTGGCATAGGCGCCCACGCCAGGCACCACGATCAGGGTCGCGACGGCGGCCACTGTCGGCAGGTCGAAGCGGGGCGGGCCGATCACGGCCAGTTCCCAGGCCTGCACCGGCAGCATGACGATGACGCCGGCCAGAGCAATGGCCGCGAGCCGCGCCGTGACGCTTAAGGAACTCGGCCAGTGCTTCAGCAGCACGCTGTACAAGGCCCAGGATACGGACGCGCCGAAGATGATCAGGTCGCCGGCCGAGAAGCTTAAGTGCAGCAGCGCTGATGCGTCGCCGCGCAGGATGATCACCAGCACGCCGAGCAGCGCGAAGGCGGTGCCGGCCCCCTGGCGCAGGCTGAAGCCCTCGCCGAACAGCGCGCGGCTCAACAGGATGATCTGCACCGGGGAGGTGGCATAGATCAGACCGATATTGGTGGCGGTGGTGGTGGCGGCGCCGTAATAGACGGCCGCGCCGCAGATGCCCATGCCGAGAAAGCCGAGCACGCAGAGCTGCCGCCAGTCACGCAACAGCTGCGCGCGGGCATGCCAGAGTTCGCGGCCGCAGAAGGGCAGCAGCAGGAGCACCACGCCGATCCAGCGCATCTCGGCCAGAGCCACCGGCGGGATCAGGCCGGCGGTGGCGCGCGCCAGCACCATGTTGGTGGTGAACATGGCAGGCGTGACGAACAGCAGGATCTGGGCGATGCGCAGGTCGCGCGGCGAGGAGGCTTCCATCGCGGGAGAGATTAGGCGGCAGGGGGCACACTGACCAGTGCTTGACCAGGCCGCAGTGGCGGCTTAAGCCCATGGCATGCGCCGCTTTCCCGCTGAATTCGCCGATCTGCTGAGCCCCAAGGGCCGCGCCCTGCTGGCCGGACGCCATGCGCAGGCGGGTGCCCTGGCCAATCCGCGCACGCGTTTCCTGGCCCTGGATGGTCTGATCGATCAGCGCCAGGCCAAGGCGGTGTCGGGCCTGCTCGACAAGGCGCTGCTGTTGGAGCTGCGCGAGATGGCGCAGCCGATCCCGCCTGAGACGATCTGGGAGCAGACGCAGAACTATGCGGAAGTGCTGCCCAAGACGATGCGCCAGCGTACGACTCATCTGGACAATGCGCGTTCACGCGCCTTCAAGGTGGCGCAGGGGATCGGCCTGATCGGCTGCCTGCGCTCGGAGAGCTACCGCGCCTTTGCGGCTGCTTTGGCCGGGAGGCCCTTGAAGAAGAAATACGGGTTGCAGGCGATTGCCTATGCGGCCGGCGATTATGCCGGGCCGCATACCGACCATCATCCGGAAGAACCCGATGCCGCGCGCGGCTATCTGGATGTGCATATCAGCTTCGCGACGCCTGCGGTGCGCGACCAGTATCTGGTCTACGCGAAGACCGGGCATTTCACCGAGATGGTGGAGGTGACGCAGAAGCCCGGACGGGTGACGGCGTATCGCCTGCCGTTCTGGCACTACACCACGCCGCTGCGGGCGAAGCCGAAGAAAGAGGATGATGCCCGGCGCTGGGTGCTGCTGGGCACATTCCTGTTCTCGGATACCAAATAGGGATTACGGCGCCAGGTAGCCGCCCTTGGGCGCCTTATCCAGCGTGCCGCCGGCTTCCTTCACGGCCTTGATATAGGCGGCTTCGGACTTGTAGGGGCCGAATTTCTTGAAGTCGTCGGGCGTGCAGGGCGTCAGCTCGCCCTTGTTGCGCGGCTTGATCTTGAAATAGCCGCCGTCGCGATGGATCACTGGAATGATCTTGTTCTTGCGGCTGAACACCCGGCGCATGGTGGCCGAATGGTCGCGCATGGTCTCGTATTCTTCCGGGTCGAGCTTGAAGATGCGCTCAAAGGCCGCAACCATTTCGACCACGAACTTGCGCTCGACCACCTGCATGTTGGAAATGATCCAGCAGCGGTCCTCGAAGTCCCAGTAATAGGTGAGGCCGATGAACTTCCCGGTCTTGTCCAGGTAGGGATAGAAGGGGAAGGAACGGCAGGCGATGGTGCGGTTATCACGCTCGCAGAAAGCGGCGCCCTTGCACTCGACCGCGCAGGCGTTGTCGGTCAGCTCGTTGACGATCTTGCGCGAGGCGGCGTCATTGGGCTTGTAGCCGAACCACAGGTCGGTGCGGCTTTTCAGCAGCTTGAACTCGGCCTTGTCGACAACCGGAATGGCGTTTTCGGTGCTGCAGCAGACCGGCTGGCCATTGTTGAGCGGCGCACATTTGCGGCCGCAATCCACGAAGGCCAGATTGGCGTTGTATTGGCTGTACAGGCTCGCGAAGTCCTGCGGTGTGATTCGGCGCTTGGTCATGGCGCGCACCATACGCAAGAGACCCTGCTTCGCCAAGGATTATGCTGAGGCAGGCCTAGCCCAATAAGAAGGCAACGAAGACGATGAGACCGACATCGCGATTTGCCCGGAATTTCACAAGACAATCGGCGCTGTCATCGGGCTTTAATGTGAGTACCTGCCAGGCGAAGTGCAGCGCAGCCAGCCCCAGGCAGACCCAGAAGGGCCAGCCAAGTCCCGCCATCCAGCCGACCAGGGCGAGTCCCGCCAGCGTCAGGTCGTAGAAGCCGGCGATCCACAGGCGCGCATGGCGGCCGAACAGCCGCGCGGTGGACTTCACGCCGATCAGGGCGTCATCTTCCTTGTCCTGCAGGGCGTAGACAGTGTCGTAGCCCAGCGTCCAGACGATGCCGGCGGCATAGAGCACCAGCGTAACCCAGTCGAGCCGACCGGCGACGGCGGCGTAGCCCAGCACCGCACCCCAGTTGAAAGCCAGCCCCAGGAAGAACTGCGGCCACCAGGTGACACGCTTCATGAAGGGATAGATGGCGACCAGTCCCAGCGAGGCCGCGCCCAGCCCGATGGCCAGGCCGTTCATCTCCATCAGGATGATGAAGCCGATCAGCGCCTGCAGTGCCAGCCAGAGCCAGGCCTGGGTGACAGTGACCTGGCCCGAGGGGATGGGGCGCAGACGGGTGCGCTCGACCTTGCCGTCGAAATCGCGGTCGACGATGTCATTGAAGGTGCAGCCGGCCCCGCGCATGACCAGCGCGCCGATGCCGAACAGGATGATCAGCCCGATATCGAGGTCCTGACCTTCAGGTCGGGCCAGCGCAATGGCCCACCAGCCCGGCAACAGCAGCAGCCAGGTGCCGATCGGGCGGTCGAGCCGCGACAGCCGGGCATAGGGTCGCAGGCCGGCCGGCAGCCAGCGCTCGACCCAATGGCCCTGAACAGCATCTGCCGGGATCTGATCCTGGGCCTGATCGGTGACTTCGCGCCTATGGTCATTCTTGGCGGGCTTTGTCATAACGCTGCTGTAGTCCAGCCGCTGGCCCCAGACAAGCCCAATGACCGACACGATCAAGGCCCGCCTGTATGTCCCCGACGATCTGAGCATCGGCGGCGGCATCCTGCTGGCCGAGGAGCAGGCGCATTACCTGCGTCATGTGCTGCGGCTCGAGACCGGCGCGGCGGTCGCCTTGTTCAACGGCCGCGACGGCGAGTTCCGCGCCGTTATCGCCGAAGCCGGCAAGAAAGCCTGCCGCCTGACCGTCGAGGCGCGGCTGCGGAGCTTTGAGGCCGCGCCTGATGTCTGGCTCTGCTTCGCGCCAATCAAGCAGGGTCGTATCGAGATCATCATTGAGAAGGCGACCGAACTGAATGTCGGCCGCCTGCTGCCGGTGATCACCCGGCGCGTGCAGATGCAGAAGGTGAATGCCCAGCGCCTGGCTGCCCATGCCCGCGAGGCGGCCGAACAATGCGAGCGGCAGGATGTGCCGGCGGTGGCCGAGGCAGTCACGCTGGAGAAACTGCTGCAGGACTGGCCGGCCGATCGCCGTCTGCTGGTCTGCGCCGAACGTGCTGATGCGCAGCCCTTGCTGGAAGCGGCGCAGTCCTTGCCCGCCGCAGCGCCCTGCGCCCTGCTGATCGGCCCCGAGGGCGGCTTCGCGCCGGAGGAACTGCAGCGTCTGGCGGCCGTCCCGCAGGCGCTGGCGGTGTCGCTGGGGCCAACCATTTTGCGGGCGGAAACAGCAGCGATTGCCGCTCTGGCCATTTTACAATCGGCACGGCGAAATTAATCCGGATATAGCCTCGGCGTTTAGGCGGTGGTTATATGGCTGCTGCCTCGCCGGTCTGTCATGGAACGGCGGTATTCCGGTACTGGACAAGACCTGACATCTGCCCCATATGCCGGGTGCAGCCCAAGGAAACTTCCGGGTCGCCCCTGAAGTCCGCCAGCGTAACGATAATAAAAATCACCGAGGTTTCCTGCATGTCCGGACCGGCCCAGGCCCCTGAGACGCCGATCTCATCCAAGACCCAGCTTGTCGAATACCTCGCTCAAGGATCGAAGCCGGCCGCCGACTGGCGTATCGGTACCGAACACGAGAAATTCGCCTATACCACTGCCGATTACCGGCCGCTGCCCTATGAGGGCAAGGTCGGGATCAAGCGCCTGCTGGAAGAGATGCAGCGGTTCGGCTGGGAGAAGGTCGAAGAGAACGGCAAGGTCATTGCGCTGATCATGAACGGCCAGTCGGTGACGCTGGAGCCGGGCGGCCAGTTCGAGCTTTCGGGCGCACCGTTGGAAACCATCCACCAGACCTGCATCGAGGTCTCGACGCATCTGAAGCAGGTGCGCGAGATCGGCACCGAACTCGGCTTCGACATGATGGGCCTGGGTTTCAATCCGAAGTGGCGGCGTGACGACATTCCAGTGATGCCCAAGGGCCGTTACGACATCATGCGCGCCTACATGCCCAAGAAGGGCAATCTCGGCCTCGACATGATGCTGCGCACCTGTACGGTGCAGGTGAATCTGGATTACGCCTCTGAAGCCGACATGGTGAAGAAATTCCGCGTCGGCCTGGCGCTGCAGCCGCTGGCCACCGCGATGTTCGCCAACTCGCCCTTCACCGAAGGCAAGCCGAACGGCTTCCTCAGCTATCGCAGCCAGATCTGGACCGACACCGATCCCGACCGCACCGGCATGCTGGGCTTCGTCTTCGACGACTCCATGAGCTTCGAGCGCTATGTCGACCATGCGCTGGATGTGCCGATGTATTTCGTCTATCGCGACGGCGCCTATATCGATGCCTCAGGCCAGAGTTTCCGCGCCTTCATGGATGGCAAGCTGCCGGCGCTGCCGGGCGAGACGCCGACGCTGCGGCACTGGGCCGATCACATCACCACGCTGTTCCCTGAAGTGCGTATGAAGCGCTTCCTGGAGATGCGCGGCGCCGATGGCGGCCCGTGGTCGCGGCTCTGCGCGCTGCCGGCGCTATGGGTCGGCCTGCTGTACGACCAGAGCGCGCTCGATGCCGCCTGGGACCTGTGCCGCGACTGGACGCTGGCCGAACGCGAGCAGCTCCGTCTGGATGTTCCGAAATACGGCCTGCACACGCCGCTGCGTGGCCGGCCGCTGAAATACTATGCCGAACAGATGGTACAGATCGCCATGGGCGGCCTGCGGGCGCGCAACCGCCTGTCGCCGGCCGGCGAGGATGAGACGCATTTCCTCGAGCCCCTGGTGCGTATCGTGGAAAGCGGCGAGACGCCGGCAGAGGCATTGCTGAAGCTGTATAACGGCCGCTGGAACCGTTCGGTCGATCCAGCCTTCAGCGAACTGGCTTATTGATCCAGGCTTCCAGCAGTTTCGCATCATAGAGCGAGCGCGGCGCGTCGGTGGCAAACACCGCCGGCGGCCGTGCGACGGTCTGGCGCAGCGTCTTCAACCGGTCGCGCGCCTGCGGCCATTGTCCGGCCTGCGCCAGGTCGCTGATCGCCACCAACTGTCGCGACCAGTCTTCCAGCACCGCGCGGCTGCCACGCAGGGACTCATCGGCGAAGCGCTCGTGAATGAAGCCGAGCTGGCTGCGGGTCATCACCGTGATGCGGTCGGCGAGTGCGGCCTCTTCCTCGGACAGCGGCACGCGCAGGGCATCCAGGTAGCGCAGCAAGTCGGCGAATTCCTGGCTCAGCGTCAGCGGCGCTTCGGTGGCCGCTACCGGCTGCAGCTTTTCCTGATAAGCAACCAGCGCATCCAGCAGCAGGCCATCCGGCTCGGCGCCGGCAAACTCGGTGACGATCACCCGGCGAGTGAACTCGCGCAGTGAGCCCATGCGCCTGTCATGGCCGAAGCGTTCCTTGGTCTTCACGCCGCGCAGCGGCGGAATTTCCACGGGATTGAACAGTCCGTCCTCGCCGCGCAGGTTCCAGAAGGCATTGCTGACATCGATAGTGCCCGGCTTGTCGGACAGGCCGGGGATCAGGAAGGCCGTGGTGGCGTGACCGTTGGCATGGCAGGCCTGACACGACAGCCCGGCCTTGCGGGCAGTGCCGCCCAGGATGTCGGGGCTGCGGAAGGCGAGGCGTCCGAATTCGACATAGAAGCTCTGGTGCTCACCGCCCTCGAGCGCTTCCTGCGGGCGCATGCTGAGAGATTGCACTGACAGGCTGCCGGGCGGCAGCCATTCCAGCGCACCGGTCAGCGACTGGGCGGCAACAGGGCGGGGCGCAGCAGACTGGGCCGCGAGCAGCAGCAGGACAAAAGCCAGCCGACGCATGTCAGGGCTACTCAGTCGTCGCGGTGATAGGGCAGGCCGTGGTTCATCTCGCGCGAGGGCTGCTCGCACTCGCAGTCGCCGACGATCTTGGCCGGAACGCCGGCAGCCGTGCAATGCGCCGGCACCGGAATGAGAACCACGCTGCCGGCACCGATCTTGGCGCCTTCGCCGATCTCGACATTGCCGAGAATCTTCGCGCCCGCGCCAATCAGCACGCCGCGACGGATCTTCGGATGACGGTCGCCGGTTTCCTTGCCGGTGCCGCCGAGCGTGACGTTCTGCAACATCGACACATCGTCGTCGATCACGGCGGTCTCACCGATCACCACGCCGGTGCCATGGTCGATCAGGATGCCGCGGCCGAACTTGGTGGCCGGGTTGATGTCGACAGCGAAGGTTTCCGAGGCGCGGCTCTGCAGCAGGAAGGCCATGGTCTCGCGACGCTGGTGCCAGAGCCAGTGCGCCACGCGATGAGCCTGGATTGCCTGGAAGCCCTTGAAGAACAGCAACGGCTTCAGGAAGCTGCGGCAGGCCGGATCGCGCTCGTTCACGGCGACCAGGTCGGCGCGCACGGCGTGTCCGATATCGGGGTCTGATTCAAAGGCCTCTTCAATCACTTCGCGCAGGCCCAGCGCCGGCAGCTCGGTGCTGCCCAGCTTTTGCGCCAGGATGTAGCTCAGCGCATCTTCCAGGCGCTCGTGATGCAGCACGGCAGAATGCGCCATGCTGCCCAGCAGGGGTTCCTGCTGCGCGGCGACGGCGGCTTCCTCGCGGATGCGCTGCCAGACCGGATCATGCTTGAGCAGATCGGCGCTGCTATATGTCTTGCCTACGCTGGCGGGCATGGGACCTTCCCCCTCGAATACCTGTGGATAGTTTACGCGGCTTTGGCCGTTCCGCCCACCGTTAATCCTTCGATCAGCAGGGTCGGCTGACCCACGCCGACCGGCACGCCCTGGCCCGACTTGCCGCAGGTGCCGACACCGGCATCCAGCTCCAGATCGTTGCCCACGGCGGTCACCTTCTTCAGCACCTCGGCGCCGGCGCCGATCAGGGTCGCGCCCTTGATGGGCGCGCCGACCTTGCCGTTCTCGACCATATAGGCCTCGGTGCAGGAGAAGACGAATTTGCCGGAGGTGATGTCCACCTGGCCGCCGCCGAAGTTCACCGCATAGATGCCCTTGTCGACGCCGGCGAGGATTTCGCCCGGGTCGCGGTCGCCGGCCAGCATGTAGGTGTTGGTCATGCGCGGCATCGGGTTATGGGCAAAGGACTGGCGCCGGCCGTTGCCGGTCGACTTCACGTTCATCAGGCGGGCGTTCATGCGGTCATACATGAAGCCCTTCAGGATGCCGTCCTCGATCAGCATGGTGTTCTCTGTCGGCGTGCCCTCGTCGTCGATGCTGAGCGAGCCGCGGCGGCTTTCGATGGTGCCGTCGTCGACGATGGTGACGCCGGGCGCCGCGATGCGCTCGCCCACCATGCCGGAGAAGACCGAGGTTTGCTTGCGGTTGAAGTCGCCTTCCAGACCATGGCCGATGGCTTCATGCAGCAGGATGCCGGGCCAACCGGGCCCGAGCACGACCTTCATCTCGCCGGCCGGGGCCGGGATGGAGTCGAGATTGACCAGCGCCTGGCGCAGCGCGTCGTCCACTTCGGCCTGCCAGTGCTGCGGATCGAAGAAGCGGGCATAGCCGACGCGGCCGCCGGCACCGCGGCTGCCGGTTTCCATGCGGTCGCCCTGGCCGGCGACGACGGCGACATTCAGGCGGACCAGCGGACGCACGTCCTGCATCAGGCTGCCATCGGCGCGCAGGATGCCCACGGCCTGCCAGCTGCCGGCCAGCGAGACCGAGACCTGTTTCACGCGCGGGTCCTTGGAGCGCGCATAGGCGTCGATCGCCTGCAGCAGCGCCACCTTCTGCTCGAAGGGAATTTCGTTCAGCGGATTGTCGTCGCCGTAGAGATGGCGGTTGGTGGCCGGCGGCGGGCCGCTCATCTCGCCGCCATGGCCGGCGCGCACCGCGCGCACGGTGGTGGCGGCGCGCTTGATCGCCTCCTCGCTCAGGTCTGAAGCATGGGCATAGCCGGTCTGTTCGCCCGAGACGGCGCGCAGGCCAAACCCTTGCGTGGTGTCATAGGAGGCCGACTTCAGCCGGCCGTCATCGAAGCTGAAGCTTTCCGACTGGCTGTATTCCAGGAACAGCTCGCCATCATCGGCGCCATGCAGGGCGTCGCCGACGATGCCGTCCAGCCGCGTGCGGTCCAGCTCGGCGCGGGTGAAAAACAGTTCCTGGGCAGTGGTGGCGGCCATGGGGACCTCGTCAGGGGAAAGCAGTCGGGAATTATATGGCGTCGGGGTTAAGGAAAATACAGCCCCGATACGCAGGTCCCGGCGAGTTTACCGGCGGCGTCTGTCGCTGGTTCTCAGCAGGGCGGTGATCTCGGCCGGCGGGACCGGCTTGCTGATCAGGTAGCCCTGCAGTTCGCTGCAGCCGACGCCGCGCAGGAAATCGCGCTGGGCCGGGGTTTCCACACCCTCGGCCACCACCGGCAGATCGAGACCGTTGGCCATACCGATCATGGCGCGCACCAGCGCGATGTCGCGGTCATTGCCGGGCAGGTCGGCGATGAAGGCGCGGTCGAGCTTGATCTTGCGGATCGGCAGCCGCTGAATGTAGCTCAAGGACGAATAGCCGGTGCCGAAGTCGTCCAGCGCCGCGTCGATGCCGATCTCGGCCAGCTCGCGGATCGCCTGCACGGTGGCTTCCATGTTCTGGATCGCGGCCTGCTCGGTGATCTCGATGCCGAGGAAGGGGATCAGCTCTGGTTCCTCGGCCGCCATTTTGCGGAAATGGGCGGGCAGGTCGTCGCGGATGAACTGCTGGCCCGATACATTGACGAAGACGCGGCGCGGCTCGACGCCGTCGCGCAGCCAGGCACGGATCTGGTCCGACACATGGGCGAAGACCCAACGCGTGATCGCCACGATGGCACCGGTCTCTTCGGCCAGCGGGATGAATTCCGACGGCGATATGGCGCCAAGATCGGGATGGTGCCAGCGCAGCAGCGCCTCGATGGCGCAGATCGCGCCGCTGGTCGTCTCCACCACCGGCTGGTAGACGACATGGAATTCATTCTGCGTGATGGCGGCGTCCAGATTCATGGTCAGCCGCAGGCGACGCTCGGCCGCACGGGTCATTTCCGGGCTGTAGAAGCGGGTTGAATCGCCGCCGGCGGCGCGCACCAGCTTCATCGCCAGTTCGGCCTTGGCCAGGGCGTCGCTCATCTTCTCGGATGGATCGTCGATGATGGCGGCGCCCATGCTGACTTTCAGCGTCACCACCCGGCCCTCGACGGTAAGCGGCTTGGTCAGATGCGCATGCAGCGCCTGCGACAGGTTCAGCGCGTTGTTGAGGTCGGTGACGGCGGCCAGCGCCGCGAACTGGTCGGCGGCGATGCGGCCGACGAGCGCCTCGCGCGGCAGCACTTCAGCTAGGCGTTCGGCGGTGCTTTTCAGCACGCTGTCGCCAATGTGGTAGCCGAAGCCTTCGTTGATGTCACGGAAGCCGTCCATGTCGAGGTTGAACAGCACCCACAGGCCGCCATCGAGGCGGTGCTGGGCGCCCAGCATGCGTTCGGTCTCGGCGATCAGGCTGGCGCGGTTGAGAATCCCGGTCAGCGGATCGTTACGGCTGGCGAATTCGGCGCGGAGCTCGACGTCGCGGCGATCGGAGATGTCGCGCACGATGCCGACAAAGCCGGCGCCGTTCTCGCCGCTGTATTCGCCGACACTCAGATGGATCGGGAAAATCTCGCCCGACTTCTTGCGGCCCAGCGTGTCGCGGCCCAGCCCCAGGATCTTGGCGCGCTTGGTGGTGAGGTAGTTGCGCACATAAGAGTCGTGGCCCGAGCGGAACGGCTCGGGCATCAGGATTTTCACATTCTGGCCAACCAGCTCGTCGGGCTGATAGCCGAACATCTGGGCGCAGGTATCGCTGACGCTGACCAGCAGCCCCTGGCCGTCGATGCTGAGCACGCCCTCGTTCATGGTGGCGAGCAGGGCGCGCAGCGTGTCGCCGAGGCCGCCTTCATGGGTGCTGGCGGGTTCGGAAACACGGCGGACCGGTGCTACAGCGGCCGGCGGCGGTTCGGGCGGCAGCGGCGCGATGGCCGGCTGTTCCGGTGGCGTCCAGTTGTCGTCGACATCCGACAGCATACGCCAGGCGGGGAAGGTCATCTGCGCCTGGGTGCCGCTGCCGATGGTGCTGCTCAGCATCAGCGAGCCGCCATGCAGCTCCATCAGCCGCTTGCTGATCGACAGACCAAGGCCGGTGCCGCCATGCTGGCGCGCCACTTCAGCTTTGGCGAGCTGGAAGGGCTCGAAGATGTGCTCCAGCCGTTCGGGCGGAATGCCGATGCCGGTATCGACCACAGTCAGCGCCGGCGTACCGTCGGGCAGTTGGCGGAAGATCACATCGATGGTGCCGCCGCCGGGCGTGAACTTCACGGCGTTGCCCAGCAGGTTGATCAGCACCTGCTTGACCACGCGCTCGTCGGCGCGCAACTGCGGCAGGGTTTCGGGCGACAGGTTGCGTAAGCTAATGCCGCCGCGCTCGGCCTGCGGCCGCACCATGGTCAGTGCCGAGGTGATGACGGCCGAGAGATCGACGGCCTTTTCGTCGAGCGCGTAATAGCCGGCCTCGATGCGCGACATGTCGAGAATGTCGCCGATCAACGCCAGCAGATGGGTGCCCGAGCCGTTGATGTCGCGCGCATAGTCGACGTAGCGAGGCACGCCGACCGACCCGAACATCTGGTCGCGGATGATTTCCGAGAAGCCGATGATGGCATTCAGTGGCGTGCGCAGCTCATGGCTCATATTGGCCAGGAACTGGCTTTTGGCCCGGCTGGCCTCCTCGGCCTGACGTAATGCTGCCTCGATGCGGCGCTGCTGGCGGTACTGCTCGGTGATGTCGCGGCCCGAGCCGCGATAGCCCATGAACCTTCCGTTGGCGTCGAAAACCGGCTTACCGTTGATCTCGATCCACAGCTCGTTGCCGGTGTTGATCGAGCAGTAGCGGAAGCCGCGGAACGGCTCGTGGCGGTCGAGCTGGCGGCGATGTTCGTCCCAGAACAGCAAGTCGGCCTCGGAATCGCCCTGGACGGCGACTTCCCAGCGGCAGCGCCCCAGGAACAGCGCCCGGAGTGCGGTGGTATGGGTGGCCGAGGATTCGGAAATCCAGGTGAACTTGTGATCGGAATCGGTTTCCCAGAACCAGTCCGAGGCCAGTTCGGCAAAGTCGCGCAGCTTGTATTCGGCCACCTGGAGGGCGACCTGGTGCATCTTTTCCGGGGTGCTGGCCTCGGCGATCACCATCAGGCCGGCGACGCGGCCGTCATTGTCATTGAGCGGGGCGACCGTCAGCCCCTGGCAAAGCCAGCCATTGGCCCAGCGGATCAGGGTGTTGCCGATCTGGCGGCGGCCTTCCCGGCGGGTGGTGTCGAGCAGCTCGCGCACCTTGTCGACTTCGCCCAAGGCAAAGCCCGCCGACAGGCCCTGACCGGTCAGGGCTTCGGCGTTCATCTCCGTCAACGCGGCATAAGCGGTGTTGCAAGACACGTATCGGTAGTCATCGCCGGGACCGTATTCTACCGTGAATGCGGGCCGGTCGAGCCAGTCGAGTATGTCCTGCGTCAGTTTCCGCTGGTTCGGATCGAGCATGCCTCAGGCCCCCGGGAAAGGGCAGATTAGGGGGCTGGTCGCGATGGCGCAAGCGCAAGCCAAATCAATGCTTAAGGGGGTGGTTCGGGGGCTTCCGGGGGCGGAGCGACAAATCGTCGCAGAATGCCCTCCGACCGCCGCCGGCAGACTGGGCGACCGGCAAGGGCCGGTGTATGGTCCGGCCACGAAATAGAGTCAGACTCCCAAGTCATTAAGCGAGGGTATTGAACGATGGGGTGGAATTCGTTTGCGGCCGTCCGCTGGGCCGCCCGCCGTGTTGCGGCTGTGGCCGCGTTTGTCGCCATGCTTCCGGCTGCCGCCATGGCCGCCGAGCAGACGCCGGGCCTGCCGGCTCCGTGGCTCCTGGGCATGCAGCCCGCCGTGAGCCCGGTCGCGCGGGACATGCACACTTTCCATGACCTGCTGATGTGGGTCATCACCCTGATCACGCTCTTCGTGCTGGCACTGCTGGTCTACGTGGTGATCCGCTTCCGCGCGAGCGCCAACCCGGTGCCGTCGAAGACCTCGCACAACACGCTGATCGAAGTGCTGTGGACCGTGGTGCCGATCCTGATCCTGATCGTGATCGCGGTGCCGTCCTTCAAGCTGCTGTATTTCGGCGACAAGACCAAGAATGCCGAGCTGACCATCAAGGCGATCGGCAAGCAGTGGTACTGGTCCTACGAATATCCGGACAACGGCAACTTCACCTTCGATGCCGCCATCATTCCGGAAAACGAGATCAAGGCCGGCCAGCACCGCCTGCTGGAGACCGACAACATCGTCGTCGTTCCGGTCGACACCAACATTCGCCTGCTGGTCACTGCCGCCGACGTCATCCACGCCTGGGCCATGCCGGCCTTCGGCGTGAAGAAGGACGCCGTGCCGGGCCGCACCAACGAGACCTGGTTCCGCGCCGAACGCGAAGGCACCTATTACGGCCAGTGCTCGGAAATCTGCGGCGCCTATCACGGCTACATGCCGATCAAGGTGCAGGTCGTTTCCAAGGCTGCCTACGCCAAGTGGGCCGAGGAAGCCAAGCAGAAATTCGCCACTGTCGACGGTGTGTCGCCGCGTCTCGCCGACGCGCGCGTCGCCCAGTAATCGCATCAGATAGAGTAGGGGAACGTCATGGCTCAGGCTCACGCCCACGCGGCCCACGACCATCACGATGATCATCATCTGCCGACCGGCTGGCGTCGATGGATGTATTCGACCAACCATAAGGACATCGGCACGCTGTACCTGATCTTCGCCGTCATGGCGGGTCTGATCGGCGGCTTCTTCTCGGTGCTGATGCGCGCCGAGCTGATGAATCCGGGCGACGGCATCCTCGCCGGCAACCACCACCTGTTCAACGTGCTGGTCACCGGCCACGGCCTGATCATGATCTTCTTCATGGTCATGCCCGCGATGATCGGCGGCTTCGGCAACTGGTTCGTGCCGCTGATGATCGGCGCGCCGGACATGGCCTTCCCGCGCATGAACAACATTTCCTTCTGGCTGCTGATCCCCTCCTTCGGTTGCCTGCTGCTCTCCACCGTGGTGGAAGGCCCGGCTGGCGGTCTCGGCATGGGCGGCGGCTGGACGATCTATCCGCCGCTGTCGTCGGATGTCGGCCATCCCGGCCCGGCCGTCGGCTTCGCCATCCTGAGCCTGCACATCGCGGGCGCGTCCTCGATCCTGGGCGCGATCAACTTCATCACCACCATCTTCAACATGCGCGCGCCGGGCATGACCCTGCACAAGATGCCGCTGTTCGTTTGGTCGGTGCTGATCACCGCCTTCCTGCTGCTGCTGTCGCTGCCAGTTCTGGCCGGCGGCATCACCATGCTGCTGACCGACCGCTACTTCGGCACCTCGTTCTTCAAGCCCGATGGCGGCGGCGACCCGATCCTGTTCCAGCATCTGTTCTGGTTCTTCGGCCATCCCGAAGTGTACATCCTGATCCTGCCGGGCTTCGGTATCATCAGCCAGATCATCTCGACCTTCTCGAAGAAGCCGGTGTTTGGCTATCTCGGCATGGCCTACGCCATGGTCGCCATCGGCGTCGTCGGTTTCGTCGTCTGGGCGCACCACATGTACACCGTGGGTCTGGACGTCGACACGCGCGCCTACTTCACCGCTGCCACCATGGTGATCGCGGTGCCGACCGGCGTGAAGATTTTCTCGTGGATCGCGACGATGTGGGGTGGCTCGATCCGCTTCACCGTGCCGATGCTGTTCGCCATCGGCTTCATCTTCCTGTTCACGGTCGGCGGCGTCACCGGCGTCGTGCTGGCGAATGCCGGCGTCGATACCTACCTGCATGACACCTATTACGTGGTGGCGCATTTCCACTACGTGCTCAGCCTCGGCGCCGTGTTCGCCATCTTTGCCGGCTTCTACTACTGGTTCGGCAAGATGTCGGGTTACGAGCTGAGCGAGACCGCCGGCAAGATTCACTTCTGGACCACCTTCATCGGCGTGAACCTGCTGTTCTTCCCGATGCATTTCCTCGGCCTGCAGGGCATGCCGCGTCGTATCCCGGATTATCCGGATGCCTTCGCCGGCTGGAACTACGTCGCTTCGATCGGCGCCTATATCGCCTTCGCCTCGACGCTGTTCTTTGTGGGTTCGGTGATCGTGGCCTTCGTTCGCAAGAAGAAGGTCGGTGACAATCCGTGGGGTGAAGGTGCGACCACGCTCGAGTGGACCCTGACCTCGCCGCCGCCGTTCCACCAGTACGAAAAGCTTCCGGTCATCAAGTAAGGCCGGAGTTCTCGGGAGTCATCGGTTGTCCGACGCGAGCTACATCTCACAGCGTAACGAGGCCGGCAATGCCGGCCTCGATGCTGCCTATGCCCAGTCTGGGCATAGCATGGCTGGCGAGGCCCGTCCGGCCGACTATCTCGCGCTGCTGAAGCCGCGCGTGATGTCGCTGGTGGTCTTCACCGGCCTGGTCGGCATGGTGCTCGCGCCCGGCCATCTGCATCCCACCCTGGCGATCACGGCGCTGCTCTGCATCGCCATCGGTGCCGGCGCTTCCGGCGCCATCAATATGTGGTACGACGCCGATATCGACGCGGTGATGCAGCGTACACAGGGTCGCCCGATCCCGCAGGGCCGTGTCACCCGCGAGGAAGCGCTCGGCTTCGGCGTGGTGCTGTCGGTTGCCTCGGTGCTGGTGATGGCGCTGGCCGTCAACTGGGCTGCCGCCGCCATCCTGGCGCTGACCATTGGCTTCTACGTCTTCGTCTACACCATGTGGCTGAAGCGCCGCACGCCGCAGAACATCGTGATCGGTGGCGCCGCCGGCGCTTTCCCGCCGATGATCGGCTGGGCCGCCGTCACCGGCGATCTCAGCCTGCTGCCGGTGCTGCTGTTCGCCATCATCTTCATGTGGACGCCGCCGCATTTCTGGGCGCTGGCGCTCTATCGCTCGGACGATTACGCCCGCGCCGGCGTGCCGATGCTGCCGGTCGTGGCCGGCGAGCGCGAAACCCGCCGCCAGATCCTGATCTACAGCCTGCTGCTGGTGCCGCTGACGCTGAGTCCCTGGGCCCTCAATCTCGCCGGCCCGCTCTATGGCGTCGTCACCGCCGTGCTGGGCGCGATCTTCCTGGCGCTGGCCGTGCGCATCTGGCGCGGCACCGGTGACCGCGCCGCCAAGCATATGTTCGCCTATTCGATCCTCTACCTGTTCCTGCTGTTCGCCCTTCTGCTGGCTGAACACAGCCTCGGCTGGGGTGCATGACAGCCATGGCGCAGAACGATGATCGCAAGCGCCGCCGGGCGCGCAATATCGCATTGGGCCTGGTTTTGGGCGCGCTGGCGGTGCTGTTCTATTTCATCACCATCGCCAAGATGACGGGGGTTCATCCCTCATGAGCTTGACCCGCGAACAGCAGCGCAAGAACCGTCGCGTGGCATTTGCCTGCGTGGCCGTGTTCGCCGGCATGGTCGGGCTGTCGTTCGCCTCGGCGCCGCTTTATGACATGTTCTGCCGCATGACCGGGTTCGCCGGCACGCCGCTGCGCGCCAAGGCGGCGCCGGGCGTGACCGATCCCGACGAGGCGACCGTCACCGTGCGTTTCAATGCCGATGTCGCGCCGGGCATGCCGTGGAAGTTCCAGCCGGTGCAGCGCGAAGTGACGGTGAAGCCGGGCGAAGAGACGCTGATCTTCTACCGCGCCACCAATCCGACGGCGCGCGCCGTCTCGGGTCAGGCCAGCTTCAACGTCACGCCGGAAAAGATCGGCCAGTATTTCAACAAGATCGCCTGCTTCTGCTTCGAGGAGCAGGTGCTCCAGGCCGGTCAGAGCGTCGACATGCCCGTCTCCTTCTTCGTCGATCCGGAGATTCTCAAGGATCCGAAGACGCGTGACGTCACGCAGATCACATTGAGCTACACCTTCTTCCGCAAGCCGGAAGAATCCCGAGTTTCCGACCGCGGCAACGCGGCCGGTTCAACCAACTAGCGTTTGTAACCAGGGGGTCTGACATGGCCAGTAGTGCCCGCAACCACGATTATCATCTCGTCGATCCGAGCCCGTGGCCGTTCATCGGTTCGATGGGCGCCTTCGCGCTGGCGATCGGTTCGGTCTATGCCTTCCATGGCCACAGCTACCTGTGGACCGTCCCTGGTCTGGCGATCGTGCTCTACACGATGGCCGCCTGGTGGCGCGACGTCATCAAGGAAGCCGAGCATGACGGCCACCACACCCCGGTGGTGCAGCTGCATCTGCGCTACGGCATGGTGATGTTCATCGCTTCCGAAGTGATGTTCTTCGTCGCCTGGTTCTGGGCCTATTTCGGCGCGGCGCTGTATCCGACCGAAGCCATTGGCCACCAGTGGCCGCCGGCGACGATCGAGACCTTCAATCCGTGGGAACTGCCCTTCGTCAACACGCTGATCCTGCTGCTCTCGGGCACCACGGTCACCTGGGCGCATCACGCGCTGCTGCATAACGACCGCAAGGGTCTGGTGCAGGGCCTGACCCTGACCGTGATCCTGGGTGTGCTGTTCACCGCTTGCCAGGCCTTCGAGTACAGCCATGCCGCCTTCGGCTTCAAGGACGGCATCTATGCCTCGACCTTCTACATGGCGACCGGCTTCCACGGCTTCCATGTGATCGTCGGTACCATCTTCCTGCTGGTCTGCCTGCTCCGCGCCATGAAGGGCCACTTCAAGCCGGATCATCACTTCGGCTTCGAAGCTGCCGCCTGGTACTGGCACTTCGTCGACGTGGTGTGGCTGTTCCTGTTCACCGCCATCTACTGGTGGGGTTCGGGTGCGCCGGCCGCCCATTGAGTAAAAACCAACCGATAGCGGGGGCCTACTATCCTCCGCTATCGCCGTTCTCGACGGGGCTTCGCTGTCGCTGTCCGCGATGTGGCGAAGCCCCGTTGTTCGATGGGCTGCTGACGGTCAAACCGCGCTGCCCGTCCTGCGACCTGGATTACGCCACGGTCGATTCCGGCGACGGGCCGGCAGTCTTCGTCATCCTGATCCTCGGCTTCATCGTCGTCGGCCTGGCGCTGTGGGTCGAGTTGCGCTTCCAGCCGCCGATGTGGTTGCATCTGGCGCTCTGGACCCCACTTATCCTGGGCGGCGCCATCGGCATGCTGCGTCCCTTCAAGGGCGTGCTGATCGCGCTGCAGTTCCGCCACAAGGCGTCGTCCCATATCGAATTGCTGGATGAGTAACCCGTGAGAATCTTCGGTTTCCGGCCGGCCTTCTGGCCGACCATGTTCACCATTCCCGCCCTGATCCTGCTGCTTTTCCTGGGCAGCTGGCAGGTGCAGCGCCTGATGTGGAAACTGGATCTGATCGCGAGCGCCGAGGAAGGCCTGCGCGCGCCCCCGGTGCAGCTGCCTGCCGGTGCGCTGGATGCCGATGCCTGGCATTTTCGCCGCGTGACCGTGAAGGGCGTGTTCGACCACGCGAAGGAAGCCCATCTGCTGGCGCATTCCGAGCGCGGCAATTTCGGCTACCACGTCATCACGCCGCTCAAGCGCAGCGATGCACCTGGCTGGGTGCTGGTCAGCCGCGGCTGGGTGCCGGCCGAGGACAAGGACCCGGCGCGCCGACTGCCGGGCCAGGTGACGGGCGAGCAGACCATCACTGGCATCGGCCATGCGCCCTGGGGCAAGGGCTGGTTCACCCCCGACAACGATCTGGTCCGGAACCTGTGGTATTACGGCGACGCCGCCGGGATGCTGAAGGCGGCCGGCATCACCGATGCGCCGGTGCTGTTCGTCGATGCCGATGCCTCGGTCATCGTGCCGGGCGAATGGCCCCGGGCCGGCCATACCCGGGTCACCTTCACCAACAATCATCTGGCCTATGCCTTCACCTGGTATAGCGGTGCCGTGGTGCTGCTGGTCATTTATGTGCTATGGCATCGGCGGCGGGAACGCGACGCTGGCAACAAGGCATAAACGTCCATGAAGCGCTACAAGGCTCTGGAGCAGCAGTTCCGCCGCATCGGCGCCGTGAATGGTGCGTTGGCCATGCTGGGCTGGGACCAGTCCACCATGATGCCGGAAGGCGGCGCTCGTTCGCGCGCCGAACAGATGGCGACGCTCAGCGTGCTGCGCCATGAATGGATCACCGATCCAAAACTGGGCGAGCTGCTCAGTGAAGCAAATGCCCAGAAGAAACAGCTGAACCAGTGGCAGAAGGCCAACCTGCGCGAAATGCAGCGCCAGTGGCGCCATGCCACCGCGGTGTCGTCCAAGCTGGTCGAGGCGCGCTCCAAGGCGGCGATGGCCTGCGAGATGGTCTGGCGCAAGGCCCGCCAGAACGATGACTTCAAGAGCTTCGCAAAGGCCTTCAAGCCGGTGCTGGAGCTGACCCGCGAGGCGGCCGCCGCGAAATCCGCGGCCTTCGGTCTCAGCGAGTATGATGCGTTGCTGGATGAATACGAACCCGGCGGCCGCTCGGACCACATCAACAAGCTCTTCGCCGATCTGGGCGGCTTCCTGCCCGGCTTCATCGACAAGGCGCTGGCCAAGCAGGGCAAGCGCAAGGCACCGCTCGCCTTGCAGGGGCCGTTCGCGGCCGAGACCCAGCGTGCGGTGGGCCTGAAGTTCATGAAGGCGCTTGGCTTCGACTTCAAGCATGGCCGCCTGGATGTCAGCCTGCATCCTTTCACCGGCGGTACGCCGGACGATGTGCGCATCACCACGCGCTACGAAGACGCTGATTTCACCAAGTCGCTGATGGGTGTGCTGCACGAGACCGGCCATGCGCTGTACGAACTCGGCCTGCCCAAGGCCTGGCGCGACCAGCCCGTCGGCGAGGCGCGCGGCATGGTGCTGCATGAAAGCCAGAGCCTGCTGATCGAGATGCAGGTGTGCCGCGGCCTGGAATTCCTGACCTATGCCGGGCCGGTGTTGCGCAAGGCCTTCAATGGCACGGGGGAAGCCTGGTCGGATGCCAACCTGCAGCGCATCTATGCGCGCGTGCGGCCCGACCTGATCCGCGTCGATGCCGATGAAGCCACCTATCCGGCCCATGTGATCCTGCGCTACCGCCTGGAGCAGGCGATGCTGAGCGACGACCTGCCGCTGGCCGACCTGCCGCATGCCTGGAATGACGGGATGCAGACGCTGCTCGGCGTCGACGTCCCGAATGATCGCCACGGCTGCATGCAGGACATCCACTGGGCGGTTGGTTCGATCGGTTATTTCCCAACCTACACACTCGGCGCGCTCTCTGCGGCCCAGCTGTTCGCGGCGGCGAAGGAAAAGGACAAGACGATCCTGCCGGGCATCAGTAAGGGCGACTTCAAGCCGCTGCTGCGCTGGCTGCGCGCCAATGTGCATGGCAAGGGTTCGCTGCTCACCACCGACGAACTGCTGCGCCAAGCGACCGGCAAGCCTTTGGGCACCGCCGCCTTCAAGGCGCATCTCAAAGCCCGCTACCTGAACTGAGATATCCGATGCGTTACGTCAGCACCCGTGGCCAGGCTCCGGCCCTCGATTTCGAGGGCGTGCTGCTGGCCGGCCTCGCCACCGATGGCGGCCTCTATGTGCCCGAAAGCTGGCCGCAATTCTCGGCGGCGGATTTCCGCGCCATGCGCGGGCTATCCTATGCCGAGGTCTCCTTCCGGGTGATCAAGCCCTTTGTCGGCGGCAGCATCCCCGATGCCGATCTCAAGCGCATGATCGACGAGGCCTATGCCACCTTCGGGCACAAGGCGGTCGTGCCCCTGCGCCAGAGCGGCGACAATGACTGGGTGTTGGAGCTGTTCCACGGCCCGACGCTGGCCTTCAAGGATGTGGCGCTGCAGCTGCTCGGCCGGCTGTTCGACTGGGCGCTGGCGCGCTCGGGCAAGCGCGCCACCATCGTCGGCGCCACCTCGGGCGATACCGGATCGGCCGCCATCGAAGGTTGCCGCGGCCGCGCCAACCTCGACATCTTCATCATGTTCCCGCATGGCCGCGTCTCGGATGTGCAGCGCCGGCAGATGACCACCGTCGCCGACGCGAATGTCCATGCCATCGCGCTGGAAGGCACGTTCGACGATGCCCAGGCGATGGTGAAGGCGCTCTTTAACGATGCCGCCTTCCGCGACAAAGCCGGGCTGACGGCTGTCAATTCGATCAACTGGGCCCGCGTGATGGCGCAGATCGTCTATTACGTGACGGCATCGCTCAGCCTAGGCGGCCCAGAACGTGCGCCGGCCTTCTGCGTGCCGAGTGGCAATTTCGGCGACATCTTCGCCGGGTACTGCGCCGCGAAGATGGGCCTGCCGGTGTCGAAGCTGATCGTCGCCACCAACCGCAACGATATTCTCGCGCGTTTCTTCGCGGGCGGCGACTACCGCAAGAGTGGTGTCGAGCCGACCATCAGCCCCAGCATGGACATCCAGGTGGCGAGCAATTTCGAGCGCCTGCTGTTCGACATGCATGGCCGCGATGGCGCGCAGGTGCGTCAGCTGATGAGCGATCTGGACAAGAATGGCGGCTTCTCGGTCTCGGCGAATGCCCTGGCCGAGACCAGGCAGCTGTTCGCCGCCGGCAAGGCCGACGAGGCCGCGACCAAGGCCATGCTGAAGATGGCGTTCCAGGCCGGCAACGGCCTGCTGGTCGATCCGCATACGGCCGTCGGCCTGGCGGTCGCCGCCGAGCAGCGCAAATCGCGCGCCGTACCGACCGAGGTTCCACTGGTGACCCTGGCTACCGCCGATGCCGCCAAATTCCCAGCCGCGGTCGAGGCCGCCACCGGCCAGCATCCGGCCCTGCCGCCGCGCCTGGCCGATCTTTTTGAGCGGCCCGAGCGCCAGACGGTGCTGCCCAACGATTACAGCAAGGTGCGCGATTTCATCGAAGCGCGTAGAGTGAAGGCATGACAGTTCGTATCGGTACCCTTTCCAACGGTCTGCGCGTGGTCTCCGAGGCCATGCCGCAGGTCAAGACCGTGTCTGTCGGCATCTGGGTCGACGCCGGCGCGCGCGACGAGACGCCCGAGATCAACGGCGTCGCCCATATGCTGGAGCATATGGCCTTCAAGGGCACCGAGAAGCGCTCGGCCTTGGCCATCGCCGAAGAGATCGAGGCGGTCGGCGGTCATCTGAACGCCTTCACCTCGCGCGAACAGACCGCCTATTACGCCCGCGTCATGGCCGAAGATACCGGTCTGGCGCTCGATATCCTGTCCGACATCCTGCAGCACTCGGTCTTCGACAAGGACGAGCTCGAGCGCGAGCGCGAGGTCATCATCCAGGAGATCGGCCAGTCGGAAGACACGCCCGACGACATCATTTTCGATCATCTGCAGGAAACCGCTTTCCCGGGCCAGTCGCTCGGCCGCTCGATCCTTGGCACTGTCGATCGCGTCACGGGCATGAAGCGCGAGGACCTGCAGGGCTTCCTGTCGCGCTTTTATCATGGCCCCAGTCTGGTGCTGGTCGCGGCCGGTGCTGTGGATCACGACGTGCTGATGGTCGAGGCCGAGCGCCTGCTGGGCAAGCTCAACCGCGCCGCCCGTCCAGCGCAGCAGACCGCCCTGTATGGCGGCGGCGGCGAGAAGCGTGCCGTGCGGGATCTGGAACAGGCCCATGTGGCCATTGCGCTGCCGGGTCTGGCCTACGACGATCCCGATTACTATGCCATGCAGGTCTACGCCACCGTGCTGGGCGGCGGCATGTCTTCGCGGCTGTTCCAGGAAGTGCGCGAGAAGCGCGGCCTGGCCTATTCGGTCTATGCCTATCCGGCCTCCTATCGCGACGGCGGACTGATGACCATCTATGCCGGCACCGGCGGCGAGAAGCTGCCGGAACTGATGCCGGTGCTGGCCGAGGAGTTGGGCAAGCTCTGCGGCAAGGTCGAGTCCGAGGAACTGCAGCGCGCCCGCGCGCAGCTTAAAGTTGGCCTGGTGATGTCACTGGAAAGCTCCGGCGCGCGCATCGAGCAGCTTGGCCGCCAGCTGCTGCTGTTCGGCCGCCCGCTCGATTTGGACGAGGTGCTGGCTTCGGTCGACCGCGTCGATGCTGCCGCCGTGCAGAAGGTCGCCGAACGAGTCATGCGTTCGGCCAAGCCGACAGTGGCGGCGCTTGGGCCGGTGCAGCAGCTTGAGTCTTACACGCGCTTCGCGGCGCGCTTCGGCTGACGCCAGCAGGACGGGGGAGGCGAAGCACGATGCTCTTCGGCCGCTTCCTGCCTCCGGTCAGTCCGCATCTGCATGGCGAGCGCATTTACATGCGGCCGCCCGAGATCAATGATTATGAGGCCTGGGCAACGCTGCGTGCGATCAGCCGAGAGCATCTGCAACCCTGGGAACCGACCTGGGCGGAAGATTCGCTCACCCGCGAAGGCTTTCGCCGCCGGCTTGCCTGGTTTGAACGCCTGCGCCGGCAGGAGCATGGCGAGGCCTATTTCATCTACCTGCGCCGCAATGACGGCCTGATCGGCGGCATCACATTGTCGAATATCCGCCGTGGCGCCTCGCAATGCGGCGAGCTCGGCTACTGGATCGGCAAGCCGCATGTGGGGCAGGGGCATATGACCGAAGCGCTGCGTGCCATGGCGACCCATTGCTTCGAGATGCTGAAGCTGCATCGCCTGGAAGCTGCCTGCCTGCCGGAGAACACACCGAGCCGACGCCTGCTGGCGCATGCGGGGTTTCGCGCCGAAGGCGTGCTGCGGGAATATCTGAAAATCGACGGGATCTGGCGCGATCACCAACTCTATGCACGGCTGGCGACCGATCCGGCATCCACCGCAGAGGGATCAGGAGTGGCCTGACACCAGCGGTTCCGTGTCAGGCGTGCCCTGACACACTGGCCAGCTTGGCCACATCGATACCGATCTTGCGCACGGCGCGATCCCAGAGCGTTTCCAGTTCCGGATGGAAAATCAGGTCGAAATCCGCCGGCGCTGCCAGCCAGGCGTTTTCCTGGATTTCATTATCGAGCTGCCCGGCGCCCCAGCCGGCATAGCCGAGCGCGAACAGGCTGTGCTGCGGGCCGGTGCCGCTGGCGATGGCGCGCAGCACGTCGAGCGTCGCGGTAAGGCCGATGCCGATCGACTCATCGATCTTCACGCTGCCCTGCTTCATGTAATCTGTCGAATGCAGCACGAAGCCGCGTCCGGTTTCCACCGGGCCGCCAAGGCGTACGATGATCTCGTTGTCGGTGGAAGGTTCGATCCCGAGCTGGGTCAGCAGGTTGGGAAAAGTAAGGCCGGGATAGGGCTTGTTGATCACCAGGCCCATCGCGCCTTCGGCATTGTGCGAGCACATATAGATAACCGTGCGGGCAAACCGCGGATCGCCCATGGTCGGCATGGCAATCAGCAATTGCCGCTCAAGATAGCCCGAGATCGCCTTGGCTTCGCTGCTGTCCGTCATGTGACACACTCCGGTTTCACCTGAATGTTACCCCAGCCGGTCGGCTTGTCCATACGGCCAGCCTTCCAGACCCCTTGCAATTGGCAGGCCAGAGGACAGACTCGGGTCATGAATTCCCTGATCCGCCATGCAATCCGCTGTGTCGCCCCGGTTGCTGCCGCTTTTCTTGTCATTTGGCCCTTCCAGGTGCCAGCGCAAGGGGTGCAGCTACCTTATGTTCCGGTGCGTCTGGCTTTCCTCCAGGGCAATGGAGATGAGGTGGGGCTGTCTGTCCGACTCGCGTCGGGCTGGAAGTTCTACTGGCGCACGCCGGGCGAGGGCGGCGTGCCGGCGCAGTTCGACTGGTCGTCATCGCAGAATCTCGCGCGCGCGGATGTGCAGTGGCCGGCGCCGCAACGCATCCCGCTCGGCAAGAGCGACATCTATGGCTACACCGACGAGGTCGTGCTGCCGATCCAGATCGAGCGCAGCAATCCGACTGAGCCGGTAAAGCTGCATCTCACCCTGGAATACGGTGTGTGCAAGGATATCTGCATTCTGCGCACCGACCGGCTGGAATATACGCCGGGCAAGCTGATGGCCGAGGACCTGGCGGCGCTGATCAAATGGAAGCGGCGCGTGCCGGTGGCCGCGGCTGCGGCCGATCTGCGCCTGCAGCTTCTGAAGCAGAAGCCCGACCATCTGGTCGTGGCCCTACGCAGCGCCACGCCGCTGCGCAACCCCGACCTGTTTGTGGAAGGCGCACCGGATAGCTGGTACGGGCGGCCGCAGGTGGCGCTGATGAACGATGGCCGCGAGGTGCGGTTTGAAATCCCGGCAACCCTGGCTCCGGGCGCGCTGGCCCGGCCACTGCGGCTGACGCTGGTGGAGGCAACCATGTCGGCCGAGCTGGTGGTCCAGCCCTGACTGGCCACTATCAAGGGCCAGTCATCAAGGGCCGGTGATCGGGCTGGCCGGGCCTTGTATCTGTCGCCGGGCAGGATCATTTTACCCCGGCCGTTCCCGACGGCGCAGATCGGCCAAAAGATCCAAACCAAGACGAGGAAATCATGACCATCAAGGTTGGCGACCGTATCCCCGATGCCACGCTCTATATCATGGGCGAGCAGGGTCCGCAGGCGGTGAAGGCCGCTGAGTTCTTCAAGGGCAAGAAGGTGGCGCTGTTCGCCCTGCCGGGCGCTTTCACGCCGACCTGCTCGGCCAAACACCTGCCGGGCTTCATCGAGAAGTATGACGACCTGAAGAAGAAGGGCGTGGACACCATCGCCTGCCTCTCGGTCAACGACGCCTTTGTCATGGGTGCGTGGGGCAAGGCTCAGAATGCCGGCGACAAGGTTGTGCTGCTGGCCGATGGCGCCGGCGAACTGACCAAGGCGATCGGCATGGAATTCGACCTGACCGCCCGCGGCATGGGTGTGCGTTCGCAGCGCTATTCGATGCTGGTGGATGACGGCGTGGTGAAACAGCTGAACCTGGAAAAGCCTGGTGCTTTCGAGGTGTCCGACGCGAATACCCTGTTCGGCCAGATCTAAAGCCGCAGGCAGACAACCCAAAGCCGGTCCGGTTTACCGGGCCGGCTTTTTCTTTTTCGGTTTAAAGTCGTCGCCGGCGATTTCGATGGCGGCATCGCGCGCCAGGACGTCGACGCGCTCGTTCTCGACATGCCCGTCATGGCCGCGCACCCAGTGCCAGCTCACCGTGTGGGGCAGCACGGCTTCCTCGAAGCGCTGCCACAAGTCGACATTCTTCACCGGCTTGCGGTCAGCGGTCTTCCAGCCGCGCGCCTTCCAGGAGCGCAACCAGCCGGTGGCGCCATCGATGACATAACGGCTGTCGGAATAGAGCGACACGATGCAGGGCTTTTTCAGCGCTTCGAGCGCCATGATCGCCGCCAGCAGTTCCATCCGGTTGTTGGTGGTGGCCGGATCGCCGCCGCTCATTTCTCTCTCGGTCTCGCCGTAACGCAGCAGCGCGGCCCAGCCGCCCGGGCCCGGATTGCCGAGACAGGCACCATCGGTGAAGATTTCAACACTCTGCGGTACGTCAGGCATCGTCAGCGTTCGATGCCATAGGCTGATGCGCCCAGAACCTGGCGGTGGAATTTCAGCTTCTTCCAGTATTCCAGCGGGTCCTTCGGCTTCACCAGTGCGCCCGGCACCTGGTTGAGCCAGTCATAGAGTCGGGTCAGCAGGAAGCGCAGGGCCGAGCCGCGTGCGAATAGCGGCAGGGTATGCACCTCGCCGTCGGTCAATGGACGCACGCTCTCATACCCGCCGATCAGCGCCTTGGCCTTGGTGACGTTGAAGGCGCCGTCGGCCTCGAAACACCAGGCATTCAGGCAGATGGCGAGGTCGTAGGCGAAGTAATCGTTGCAGGCGAAGTAGAAGTCGATCAGGCCGCTGAAGCTGTCGCCGACGAAGAACACGTTGTCGGGAAAGAGGTCGGCATGGATCACGCCATGCGGCAGCGGCCGGTCGCCGGCGCGGCCGGGCGTCTCGGGCCAAGCGGCCTTGAGGGAATCGTATTCTCGCGCCAGTTCCTTGCCCAGGCCGGCCAGCACGGTATCGGCCTTGTCTTCGCAGTCGGCGACCAGCCGGGCCCAGCCATCGACGCTGAGCGCATTGGGCCGGTTCATCGGGAAATCCTGGCCGGCGACATGTAGGCGCGCCATGGCCGCGCCTAGCTCCTGGCAATGACGGGCGGTTGGCTTCTTGGGCCAGACCCCGTTGAGGAAACTGATGATGGCGCAGGGACGGCCGGCCACCTCGTTCAGGGTGTTGCCGTCGCGGTCGTGCAGCGCGGTCGGGCAGGCCAGGCCTTTGCCAGCCAGATGATTCATCAGGCCGAGGAAATAGGGCAGGTCGTCGCGTTTCACCCGGCGCTCGTACAGCGTCAGGATATAACTGCCGGTCTCGGTGCCGAGCAGGTAGTTCGAATTCTCCACGCCCTCGGCGATGCCCTTGACCGAAAGCGCGCAGCCGATGTCGTAGCGCTTCAGCAGCGCATTGAGCTGGTCTTCGTCGATTTCGGTATAGACGGCCATGTGGTCGGACGATCAGGCGGCGGAAGCGTCGAGCGCGGGCGGCAATTTGAACTGCACGGCTTCGGTGGCGGTCTCGATTTCGCGGACGGTGACGGTGTAGCGCTCGCGGAAGGCGGCGATCACCTCCTCGACCAGCACTTCCGGCGCGCTGGCGCCGGCGGTGATGCCAACCGATTTCACGTCGTCGAGCGCGGCCCAGTCGATATCGGCGGCGCGCTGCACCAGCAGGGCGATGCGGCAGCCCTCGCGCTTGGCCACTTCGACCAGGCGCAGCGAATTCGACGAATTGGGCGCGCCGATCACCAGCACCGCCTCGCTATGGGCGGCGATCGCCTTCACGGCGACCTGACGGTTGGTGGTGGCGTAGCAGATATCTTCCTTCTTCGGCCCCTCGATCTGGGCGAAGCGCTGCTTCAGTGCCGTGATGATATCGGCGGTGTCGTCCACCGACAGGGTGGTCTGGGTGATATATGCCAGCGGCTCGCCGTCCTTCACCTGCAGCGTCGCCACATCGGCGATGGTTTCGATCAGCAGCACGGCATCGGGCGGCAGCTGGCCCATGGTGCCGATCACCTCGGGATGGCCGGCATGGCCGATCAGGATGATGCGGCGGCCTTCGCGATGATGGCGCTCGGCCTCGCGATGCACCTTGCTGACCAGCGGGCAGGTGGCGTCCAGATAGGACAGCTTGCGCGCCTGCGCGTCGGCGGGAACCGATTTCGGCACGCCATGAGCCGAGAAGACGACATGGGCGCCGGCTGGCACTTCATCCAGTTCGTCGACGAAGATGGCGCCCTTGGCGGCCAGGCTGTCGACCACGAAGCGGTTATGCACGATCTCGTGGCGCACATAGACCGGCGCGCCGAATCGTTCCAGGGCGCGTTCGACGATCTGGATGGCACGATCGACGCCGGCGCAGAAGCCACGCGGCGCTGCCAGGACAAGGGCGATCGAGGGACGGTCAGGGTTCATCGGTTCAAGGGTCTGGGTCGTTAATCCGCCGGGTCAGATCGCCGGCCTGGATCAACGGGTTGCGGGCCTGTCGCTTGTCTCCCCGGGGCTGCTCTTCTATACAGGGAAGCCCCGGGAAATCTGCCCGGCAAGCTAATACACTCGTCGCGTGAAGGAAAGGCCGCCATGACCCGGATGGCCGGTCCCAGCGCTCTCCCGGATGGTAACGGCTCGCCATGACCCTGCGTTTCTTCCGTTCTTCGCTGGTTGCTGTTGCTGCCGTCGGCTTGAGCATCCTGCTCGCCGGCTGCACGCGCTCGAAGCCGAACCTGCCGCCCTGCCCGAAGGTTGGCATCCTGGGCGATGCCTACAAGGGCACGCAGTATCGCGACGGCCCGGGCCGCGACCTGACCGACGTCGTCTATGACGTGCAGCTGCTCGATTACAACGGCGGCTGCAAATACGACGATCCGCAGAATGCCAAGACCGTGACCGTCACCTTCGCGCTGCAGGTGGCGGCGAGCCGCGGCCCCGCCGCGAGCGGGGCTGAAGCCCAGGTGCCGTATTTCGTTGCCGTGGTCGACAACGACAAGAACGTGCTGACGCGCGAACGTTTCGTCGCCCGCGTGCCGTTCAAGGAAGGCCAGCGCCGCGTGGTGGTGGCCGAGGACCTGGAACAGATCATTCCGCTGGCTGGTCGCCGCACCACCCAGGTGGAAATCCTGGTTGGACTGGAGCTGCCCCGCGACCAGCTGGACCGCAACCGCCAGCAACGCGGGTTCTGATGCGCCGGTTGCCGATGTTCGCCTTCCGCGGCGTCGTGCTGACCCCGCCGGAATGTGACCGCATCATCGCCCTGGCTGAAGCCGCCACCCTGCGTGAAGGTACCGTGGACGATACGCTCAGCGTGAATACGAAGGCGCGCAATTCCGCTGTCACTTTCGTGCCGCAGACGGATGGCGCCTGGATATACGATAAGGTCGTCGGGCTGTCGCTGCAGTCCAACCGCGAGCTCTGGAACTTCCAGCTCGATGGTGCCGAGCCCATGCAGATCGCCCGCTACGAGAGCGGCCAGCATTATGTCGGGCATGTCGATATCGGCCTGGAAGAACCGTTTTCGCTGCGCAAGCTCAGTGTGGTGATCCAGCTTTCGGATCCCGCCGATTACGATGGCGGCGAACTGGTGCTGTACAGCAGCGGCGAAAACACCGAGATAGCGCCACGTGAACGCGGGGCCATGACGGTGTTTCCAAGCTATACCCTGCATCAGGTGAAGCCCGTCACCCGAGGGCGCCGGTATTCGCTGGCGCATTGGATCATCGGCCGCGAACCTTTCCGCTGATCGGAATCTGTCTTGCCTGCGTTCCCCATGGACAAACTCAAGCACCCGCTGCCCGGCCTGACGGTCGCGGCCACGGTTGCGCTTGCAGTCGGCTTCATTGCCGATCATTACGGCGGCCCGCCATTCCTGCTCGCGCTGCTGCTGGGCATGGCCTTCAATTTCCTCAGCGCGGATCCGCGCGTGCGGCCGGGCATCGATCTGGCCGCGCGCAGCGTGCTGCGCATCGGCGTGGCGCTGCTCGGCATCCGCATCACGGTCGAGCGCATCGCCGATCTTGGCCCAGTGCCGGTGCTGCTGGCGATCTGTGGCGTGCTGGTGGCAATCAGCAGCGGCCTGCTGCTGGCGAAACTCGCCGGTCGCAGCCGCGCCGAAGGGCTGCTGTCCGGCGGCGCTGTCGGCATCTGCGGCGCCTCGGCGGCGATGGCGATTTCCGCCGCCCTGCCGCGCTCGCCGCAGTCCGAGCGCCTAACGCTGCTCACCGTGATCGGCGTGACGGCGCTGTCGACGGTGGCAATGATTATTTATCCGCTGCTGGCCAAGACGCTGGGCCTGACCGAAACTGCATCCGGCGTGCTGTTCGGCGCCACTATCCATGACGTGGCGCAGGTGCTGGGCGCCGGCCTTACCGTGTCGCCGCAGGCCGGCGATGTCGCCACCTTCGTCAAGCTGGTGCGCGTGGCCTGCCTGCTGCCGGTCGTCGTCGGCATCGGCCTGATCTACCGCAAGGCGGGCGAAGCCGGCACCAAGCAAACCCAGCCGCTGCTGCCGCATTTCCTCATCGGCTTTGTCGCGCTGGTGGTGCTGGGCAGCATTGTGACGCTGCCGCCGGTGCTGGTGGAGGGCGTGTCGGATGTCTCGCGCTGGTGCCTGCTGGTCGCCATCGCCGCACTCGGGGTGAAGACCTCGTTCGCGGAACTCTTCGCGCTGGGCTGGAAGCCACTCGCGCTGATCCTGGCCGAGACGGTGATTCTGCTCGCCGTCGTGCTGACCGGGCTATTGATCTTGCTCTAATTTCGCCGACCAGGCCTCGGCCCAATCCTGCAGGGCCAGCAATACCGGCATCAGCCGATGCGCCGTGGCGGTGAGCGCATAGCCGCTGCCGTCATGGTCCAGCAGTCGGGCCGCCCGCAGGTCCTTCAGCCGCTGCTGCAGCACGCTAGGCGAAACCGTCCCACAGGCCGTCTGGAGCGCCCGGAAGGTCAGGGCGCTGTCGCGCAGCTCCCACAGGATCCGCAGGCTCCAGCGCCGTCCCAGCAGGTCCAGGGCGGCCATGACCGGACGGCCGGACCGGGATCCGCGCACGGGCTGGCGGGGCAGGGGCGTCGTCATGGCGGGTCTCCGCGATTTTCGCTCTTGTGCTACGAAATTAGTAGCGATAAGTTGTTGCTACGATTTCTGTAGCATAGCAGGAGCCTGCCGTCATGGCCCGTGTCGATCCGATCCAGCAGCCCTATTCCGCCGAGGCCGCCGCAGCGCTGGCGCAGATGCCGGCCGATATCGCCCTGTTCCGCACGGTGGCGCATAACCCGCGCGTGCTGACCCGCTGGGCCGGCGGCGGCCTGCTCGATCGCGGCTCGATCAGCCTGCGCCAGCGCGAGTTGGTGATCCTGCGCACCACGGCACGGCTGAAGGCGGAATACGAATGGGGCGTGCATGTCGGCTTCTTCGCCGCCAAGGCGAAGTTCAGCGAGGCGGAAATCGCCGCGACCCTGCATGGCGATGCTTCGACATGGATCGAAGATGAAGCCGTGCTGGTCGAGATCACCGATGCGCTGGTCGATACCGGCACGGTGAGCGATGCGCTGTGGCAGAAGGCGGCTGTGCATTATAAAGCCGACCAGCTGATCGAGATCATCGCGCTGGTCGGCTTCTATCATCTGGTGTCGTTTACGGTGAACGCCACCGGCGTTGCGCTGGAACCCGGCGCGCCGCGCTTTCCGTCTTAGTACGCTAAGGCGCAGCCGTCCTTGCGCGGGTCGGAGCCGGCCTGCAACACGCCGTTGACGCGATCGATCAGGATGGCCTGGCCACCGCCATGCGGCATCTCGGCCTGCTTGATCTCGTGACCGAGATTCGACAGGCCCAGCAGCACATCCTCGCGGATGCCGCGTTCCGCCTCGAACTTGCCGGCAACATGGAAGCCGCGCGCGCAGTCGATGGCTTCCTGCACGTTCATGCCGAAGTCGACGATGTTGCTCAGCACATGAGTCTGGCCGACCGGCTGGAAGCCGCCGCCCATGACGCCGAAGCTGAGCCAGGGCTTGCCGTCCTTCAGCGCCATCGCCGGGATGATGGTGTGCAGCGGGCGCTTCAGCGGCTCGACGCAGTTCAGATGGCCCGGCTGCACCTTGAAGCCGCAGCCGCGGTTCTGCAGCAGCACGCCGGTCTTGGGGCTGCACAGGCCGGTGCCGTAGGGCCAGAACAGCGAGTTGATGAAGGAGCAGGCATTGCCCTCGGCATCCACCACGGTGAGATAGACGGTGTCGCGATAGGCCTGGCCACCGACCGGACCCGGAGCGACCATCGCCTTCTTCAGGTCAATGCGGCTGCGCAGTTCGTCGGCGAACGACATTGACAACAGCTTCTCGACCGGCACGTCGCCGAAGGCCGGATCGGCCACATAAAGATCGCGCGCCTGGAAGGCGAGACGGGTGGCTTCCGCCTCGATATGGAACCGTTCAACGCCGACCGGATCGTATTTGCTAAGATCGAAGCCGCTCAGGATGTTCAGCATCAGCAACGTGATGATGCCGACGCCGTTCGGTGGAATCTCCAGGATCTCGACGCCCTTGTAGGCGGTGGCGATCGGATCGACCCAATAGGCTTCCTGGGTGGCGAAGTCCTCCAGCGTGTGGGTGGCGCCGACGCTTTGCAGATACTGCACGATGTCCTCGGCAACCCAACCGGTATAGAAGCCATCGCGGCCATTCTTAGCGATCTCGCGGAACACCTTGGCATGCTCGGGCTGGCGGAAGGTCTCGCCCGCCTTGGGGGGCAGGCCGTCCTTCAGCCACATGCGCGCCGTGTTCGGATCGGCTTTCAGCTTGGCCTCGTTGCGATGCCAGTCGGTGCTGACGCGCTCGGTGACCGGGAAGCCTTTTTCGGCGAAGTCGATGGCGGGCTGCAGCAGCTCGGCCAGCGGCAGCTTGCCGAAGCGCTTGTTCAGCTTGGACCAGGCATCAACGGCGCCGGGGACGGTCACCGCATGCGGCGAGGTCAGCCCGATTTCCTTGATGTCCTGCTTGAGAAGATAGTCGGCACTCAGGCCCTTGGGCGCGCGGCCCGAGCCATTGAGGCCATAGACCTTGCCGCCCTTGGTGGTGTCGGTGCCGGCCGGCGCGTAGAGCACGAAGTTGTCGCCGCCGATGCCGGTCGAGCCGGGCTCGACCACGCATTGCACGGCGCAGGCGGCAATCGCGGCGTCGGTGGCATTGCCGCCGCGGCGCAGGATTTCGATGGCAGTGAGCGTTGCCAGGCTGTGCGAGGTGGCCGCGGCGCCGTGGCGGCCCATGGCCACCGAACGGCCGGGCAGATGCAGGTCACGCATGTGGTCTGAACTCCGGTGCAGGACGAGAGCGCGAGCCTACACCAGACTGTTCAGCATGCGACAGGTCTGTCGTCAGACTTCATCTCTTCTTGCGCGCTGCTTTGCGAAAGAGTCCGTGGCTTTTGCTTCTTCACGTTCGCGGTTGCGCAATTGGTACAATTGGTCCCGCCCGGCGTGATACTGCGGCGGCCAGTAAATCCCGCGCCAGTCGTAATCGGCAGCTGCATGCAGGGTGAAGTAGGGATCGGCCAGATGCGGCCGCGCCAGCGCGCAGAGATCGGCGCGGCCCGAGGCCACGATGGTGTTGACCTGGTCGGCCGAGGTAATGGCGCCGACGGCGATGGTGGCGATGCCGGCTTCCTGGCGGATGGCATCGGCAAACGGCGTCTGGAACATGCGGCCGTATTGCGGCCTGGCCTCGTTCGAGGTCTGGCCGGCCGAGACATCGACCAGGTCGCAGCCATGCTGCTTCAGCATCCTGGCGATGGCGATGGAGTCCTCGACTGTCAGGCCGCGCTCCGGCACCCAGTCGACGGCCGACAGTCGCACCGACATCGGCTTTTCCTTCGGCCAGACGGCGCGCATGGCGATGAAAACCTCGAGCGGGAACCGCATGCGATTCTCCAGGCTGCCGCCATACTCGTCCGTGCGGGTGTTGCTAAGCGGCGAGATGAAACTGGACAGCAGATAGCCGTGCGCCATGTGCAGTTCGATCATGTCGAAGCCGGCGCTGATGGCCAGCTTCGTCGCCGCTACGAAATCGTTGCGTACCGCATCCATGTCGGCGCGTGTCATCGGGCGCGGCACCCGGCTGTTGGGCAGGTAGGGAATGGCCGAGGCCGCCACGATTTCCCAGGCTTCGGCCTCGGGCAGCGGCTGGTCATAGCCACCGGCCCAGGGCAGGCAGGTCGCGCCCTTGCGGCCGGCATGGGCGAGCTGCACGCCGATCTTGGCCCGGCTATTGCCATGCACGAAATCGGTGATGCGGCGCCAGGCTTTTGCCTGAGCCTCGTTCCATAGGCCGGTGCAGCCGGGCGTGATGCGCGCGGCCTCGGCGATGTCGGTCATCTCGGTGATGATAAGCCCGGCGCCGCCGATGGCGCGGCTGCCCAGATGGACCAGCGTCCAGTCATCGGGGACGCCGTCTTCGACGGAGTACTGGCACATCGGAGACACGACGACACGGTTCTCCACTGTCATGTCGCGTAGGCGGAACGGCAGGAACATCGGGGGCGGCACCTGGCCACCCTTGGGCAGCGCGAAGCCCTGTTCGCGCGCAGCCTTCTCGGCAAACCAGCGGTCGACCTGGGCGATCAGCGCCGGATCGCGCAGCTTCAGGTTCTCATAGGTGATGCGCTTGGAGCGTGACAGCAGGCTGAGCGCGAGCTGGATCGGCTCGAAATCCTTGTAACGGTCAGTATGCTCGAACCATTCCAGCGATACCTGGGCGGCATGCTGCAGGATCGAGACTTCGGTCTGCCGCGCCTCCTCGAAGGCCTTCAGAGCGTCCTGCACCGTGGCATGGCCGGCATTCAGCGTGCGACTGAGTGCGATGGCGTCTTCCATGGCGAGCTTGGTGCCCGAGCCGATGGAGAAATGCGCGGTATGGACGGCATCGCCAATCAGCACGACATTGTCATGCACCCAGCGGCGGCATTTGACGGTGGGAAAGTTGCGCCAGATCGAACGATTGCTGAGCAGCTTGTGGCCGTTCAGGTGTTTGGCGAACAGCTTTTCGCAATAGGCGATGGTGTCGGCCTCGCTAGCCTTATCCAGGCCGGCGCGCGTCCAGGTCTCTTCCATGGTCTCGACGATGAAGGTCGAGAGGCCGTCCTCGAAGCGGTAGGCATGCACCTGGAACAGGCCATGCTCGTTCGCTTCGAAGATGAAGGTGAAGGTGTCCAGCGGCAGTGTCGTGCCGAGCCAGACGAATTTGTTGGGTCGCCAGTCCAGGCTGGGCTGGAAGGTATCCTTCCAGTGTTCTCGCACCTGGCTGTTGATGCCATCCGCGCCCACCAGCAGATCGCAATTGCGGCGCAGGCTTTCGAAATCCTGCTGCTCGGCGCTGAAATGCAAGCTGACGCCGACCTCGGCGCAGCGCTGCTGCAGGATCTGCAACAGCACCTTACGGGCCAGCCCACAGAAGCCATGACCGCCAGAGCGGATGCGTTCGCCGCCGGCGACCACGTCGATTTCATGCCAGTAGGCAAAATGGTCGCGGATCGCCTGATGGGTGCCGGCATCCTCGGCCAGGAACTGGTTCAGGGTCTCGTCGGAGAAGACGACGCCGAAACCGAAGGTGTCGTCGGGCTGGTTGCGCTCGTAAACGGCAATGTGATGGCCGGGATCGGCCTTTTTCATCAGCAGGGCCAGGTACAGACCGGCCGGGCCGGCTCCGACGATCGTCACGCGCATGCTGTTCCCCGTGCTTTGGTCGGATCCTCGGGTGGAGCCGGCCTGCAATTTATTTTATATCTAAAATAAATCCGGACAAGCCACTGAATTGGTCCCAATGGCTCAAACGAAAATTGGCTCAGCTAAAGTTTAGCGCGCGCGGTGGGCGGTGACACCGAAGGCGGCCAGGGCGATGCCGGAGCAGATATGCATTAGGCTGGCAGCCGGGATGGGCAGGCGGCCGAGATAGCCGTAGCGGGCCAGTTCGGCTGCGGCCAGCGCCAGCACCGCGAGCAGCAGCCAGCGGGCCGGCGCCGGCCGGTGGCGCAGCCCGACCAGCACAGCCAGCAGGAGTATACCAAGCAGAATGAGCGGCAAGGGCAGGGTTCCGATCGGCAGGCGGTCGGCGGCCACGCCCATCAGCACCGCCAGGGCGATACCGCTATATAGCAGGATGCGCGGGCTGCCGGGCGGGATGATCAGGCTGAACAGGGCGCCAAAGGCAAGACCTGTCAGCCCCAGCGTAAAGGCGAGGTAGCGCAGGTCGGATTCGAGTCCGGTCAGGCCGGGCCAGCCGACGAGGGCGGCGAATTCGGCCGCCGCCAGGGCCACGTGCAGAACGATACCGGTGCCCCAAAACAGGGCAGCGGGCAGCGGGCTACGCATGATCAGGATGAGACCTGCGACGCCGCCGAGCAGATAGATGATGTGAGCGATCAAGGCGATGTCAGGCATGGCGGCACTATGCCGGCCGTGGCTGTGCCCCGCAAGCAGCCCCCGACCTGCCAAGGGCCTGGCGCGGTGGCGGGAATCGGCGCGTAAACCATTCGGAAAATGCGATGTTTGCAGGGTTGACGCCTGCCGGGGGCGGGGCTATAACGCCCGCCTTGAATTTCGCCGCAAGGCTGTAACAACTATCGGAAAATCGCAAGCTATGGCTCAGCACAAGTCCGCGGAGAAGCGCGCCCGCCAGACCAAGAAGCGCACCGCCGTCAATCGCGCGCGTCGCAGCAAGGTCCGCACCGCCGTGAAGCAGCTGGAGACGGCAATCGCCGCCGGCGACAAGAAGGCTGCCGCCGACGCGCTGAAGCAGGCACAGCCCGCTCTCGACAAGAGCGTGACCAATGGCGTGGTCGCCAAGCGCACCGCCTCGCGCAAGCTGTCGCGTCTGAACGCCCGCGTCAAAGCTATGGCTTGATTCCTGTCGCGCGCTTCACGCGCGCGTCACGGTCTCACAGCATCAAAGCATCGCCCGTCTGCTCTGCAGCGGGCGATGTTTTTTTATGCGACTGCGAAGGTCTTGAGCGTGCAACTGCCGCGTTCACAGACGTTTTACACCCCAAGGATTAGTCAGGGTATTAGTCCGTGCTCTATAGCTGTTCGCTATGCGCCCAAGCGCGGATTGCAATGACAAGTTCTAATTCTGCCACAGGGAAAAATTTTTTTCGGGGAGTCTTCATCTGTCCGCTTGCGTGGCTCCTGTGATTTCACTTTAATGCCCCGGCTGACGCGCACAGACGGGGTTCTGCAACACCTCACAAGGGCGCAAGAAAAGCGCTCCACCGCTGGTGGGAAGTTCTTCTGGTCCGCGCCAGCACGCGTGACGAAAATACAGATTTTAAACAACAAACGTGGCGCGAGGTTTGGGGATGTTGGCTTCGGTGAAGGCGGGGGATGATGACTATGCAGGCGATGTCTCGACGACCGAAACCTGGAACCAGCTCGCAAGCGACCCGAACGCTCAGCTGATCGACGTAAGAACCCAACCGGAATGGAGCTTTGTCGGCGCGCCTGATCTCGGCAAGCTGTCCAAGCGGCCTCTCCTCGTATCCTGGCAGATGTATCCTGAGATGAGTGTTAATCCGCGTTTTGCCGATGAACTGCGCGCCCACGGCGTCAAGCCGGGCCAGCCGCTGTATTTCATCTGCCGTTCGGGTGCCCGTTCGCGCGCCGCCGCCAAGGCGATGACGGCCGCTGGTTTTTCCCCCTGCTTCAATGTCGCCGGCGGTTTTGAAGGCGATCTTGATGCCGAGAAGCATCGTGGACGATTGAGTGGCTGGAAGGCTGCCGGTCTCGCCTGGATCCAGAGCTGAGGTCGGTCATGGTCAAGTCGTCTCATACGCAGCCGCAGTCTGCCTCCATGCCGGACCTCTCCGAGGGCCCGCGTCCGTCCGTCGCCGGTGAACCGCTCGATGTGCAGTGGCAGCGCGTGCGCGCGCGCCTGCGCGTCTCCTTCGGCGATGCAGCCTTCAATTCATGGCTGAAGCCGCTCGCCTTGGCCGAAGAAGGTCTGGCCAAGGACGGCGACGTCCATCTGGCCGTGCCGACCCGCTTCATGCGCGACTGGGTTGCCAACCATTACAGCGAGCGCCTGCGCGAAATCTGGCGGCTGGAAAATGCCGAGATCCGTCGGGTGATCATCCACGTGCGTCCGACCGGCGCCACCCAGGCGCCGCAGGCCAAGGTTGCCGTCGCTGGCAGCCCGATCATCGAGGCCGTCACACCTGTCGCCGGCCGTCCGGCTCCGGTCAAGAACGCCATGGCCGGCCTGCCGACCCTGCAGGTCCGCGACATGGACGATATCGAGCGCGAACTGTCCGCGCCGCTCGACCCGCGCTTCACCTTCGAGAGCTTCATCACCGGCAAGTCCAACGAGCTGGCGCGCGCCGCCGCGCTGCGCGTGGCCGAAAGCCCGACGGTGACCTACAACCCGCTGTTCCTCTATGGCGGCGTGGGCCTGGGCAAGACCCATCTGATGCATGCGATTGGCTGGCATATCCGCCAGCGCTTCCCCGAGCGCCGCGTGGTGTATCTCTCGGCCGAGAAGTTCATGTACCAGTTCATCCGCGCCCTGCGTTTCAAGGACACGATGGCCTTCAAGGAGCAGTTCCGCTCGGTCGACGTGCTGATGATCGACGACATCCAGTTCATCGCCGGCAAGGAAAGCACCCAGGAAGAGTTCTTCCATACCTTCAACGCGCTCTGCGACCAGAACCGCCAGATCATCGTGTCGGGCGACCGTTCGCCGTCGGATCTGGAAGGCATCGAGGAGCGCATGCGCTCGCGTCTGGGCTGGGGCCTGGTCGCCGATATTCATCCGACCGACTTCGAGCTGCGCCTGTCGATCCTGCAGGCCAAGGCCGAGAAGAACGGCCTGACCAACATTCCGCAGGATGTGCTGGAATTCCTCGCCCGCCGCATCACATCGAATGTACGTGAGCTGGAAGGCGCGCTGAACCGCATCTCGGCCTATGCCAGCCTCGTCGGCAAGCCGGTGACCGTCACCTCGGCGCAGGAAGTGCTGCAGGATCTGCTGCGCGCCAACGATCGCAAGGTGACGATCGAGGAAATCCAGAAGCGCGTGGCCGAGCATTACTCGATCCGCTTCGCCGACATGCATTCGCCGCGCCGTGCGCGCGCCGTGGCGCGTCCGCGTCAGGTGGCGATGTATCTGGCCAAGCAGCTCACCTCGCGTTCGCTGCCCGAAATCGGGCGCAAATTCGGTGGTCGCGACCACACCACGGTGATGCATGCCGTGCGCAAGATCGAGGAGCTGCGCGAGATCGATGCAGCCTTTGCCGAGGACATTGATTTGCTGCGCCGCAAACTGGAAAGCTGATTTTTCGGCTTTATTCAGCGAAATCATATAGTTAAATGAATTCAGGGGCTGCCGAGAGGCGGCCCCTTCGCATATGCAAAAACGGGTCAAAACGGGGGCAAATCCCTCGCGTGTAAACCAGCCCTTTGATATACTTAACAGACTCGGCAGAAGGCTGCCGCAAAGCAACAAAAACAGACCGGTTTTCAGCTATGAAACTCACTATCGAGCGTGCCGTCCTGCTGACCGCCCTGAGCCATGTCCAGAGCGTGGTCGAGCGCCGCAACACGATCCCGATCCTGTCGAACGTGCTGCTGGAAGCCGAAGGCGACAAGCTCGCGCTCACCGCCACCGACCTGGACATCGCCGTGGTCGAGAAGCTGCCGGCGAAGGTTTCCAAGCCCGGCGCCACCACGGTGGCCGCACATACCTTCTACGACATCGTGCGCAAGCTGCCCGAAGGCGCGGAAGTGGAACTCACCTTCACGGCGTCCGAACAGCGCCTCGATCTGCGCGCCGGTCGTTCGAGCTTCAAGCTCAGCTGTCTGCCGAAGGAAGATTTCCCGGTGATGGCCGCCGGCGACCTGCCGCATGGCTTCAGCCTGCCGGCCGATCAGCTGCGCCGCCTGATCGACAAGACGCGCTTCGCCATCTCGACCGAAGAAACCCGCTATTACCTCAACGGCATCTACGTGCATGCCGCCAGCAGCGCCGGTGTGCCGATGCTACGCGCCGTGGCGACCGACGGTCATCGTCTGGCGCGCGTCGAAGCGCCGTTGCCTGCCGGCGCCGCCGGCATGCCTGGCGTGATTGTGCCGCGCAAGACCGTGGGCGAGCTGCGCAAGCTGCTGGAAGGCGGCTCGAATGAAGCCCGCATTGAGCTCAGCGACACCAAGATCCGTTTCGCCATCGGCGATCTGGTGCTGGTGTCGAAGCTGATTGATGGCGCCTTCCCCGAGTACGAGCGCGTGATTCCGCGCGACAACGACAAGGTGATGGAAGTCGACAGCAAGGCCTTTGCCGCTGCTGTCGACCGCGTCGCCACCATTTCGACCGAGAAGAGCCGCGCCATCAAGATGTCGCTGAAGCCCGATGGCATCGAGCTGTCGGCCACCAGCCCCGATCAGGGGTCGGCGTCCGAGCAGCTGACGGCGGCCTACAGCGCCGCGCCGGTCGAGGTTGGTTACAATTCCCGCTATCTGCTCGATATCGCCGGGCAGATCGAAGGCGAGAATGTGCGGTTCCTGCTGGCTGACGCGCTGGCGCCCACCGTCGTCCGTGATCCGAGCGACGACGATGCGCTCTATGTGCTGATGCCGATGCGAGTCTGATTTGGTGCGCAGCGCGGTACGGGTTGCGGAGCGGGCTTACGAAGGCGAGGCAGCAGGCGGTAGCGCCGTCCTGTCCTTGACGTTGCGCGATTTCCGAAACTACGCCGAGCTGCAGTTGCACTTAAGCGGCGCGCCTGTGGTGCTGACCGGCCCGAACGGGGCCGGCAAGACCAATATCCTGGAGGCGCTGTCTTTCCTCAGTCCCGGCCGCGGTCTGCGCCGCGCCAAGCTGTCGGAGGTCAGTCGCAGTAGTGTCTCGCCCTGCCGCTGGGCCGCTCATGCGGAGCTGGCGAGCAATGTCGGTCCGGTAGCCATCGGCACCGGTCTGGCCGAAGCTACCGGCGAGGATGAGAGTTCAGAACGCCGTGTCGTGCGTATCAACGGCGAGACGGCGAGCAGTGCCAACGGGCTGTCGGAATACCTTGATGTGGTGTGGCTGACGCCCCAGATGGATCGTCTGTTCGTCGACGGGCTGTCGACGCGGCGGCGGTTCATGGACCGGTTGGTTTACGGTCTGGACAGCGGCCATGCCCGTCAGGTGGCGGCCTATGAGCGGGCGACGCGGGAACGCAATCGTCTGCTGAAGGCCGGCAATGCCGATGCACGCTGGCTCGGCGCGCTGGAAAGCCAGATGGCCGAGCATGGCTTGGCGGTGGCGGCGGCACGGCGCGAAGGTCTGGCCCGTCTGGAAGCCGGCATGGCGCTGGCGACCGGCCCGTTTCCGAAGGCGCGGCTGGCGGCCCAGGGCCTGATCGAAGGCTGGCTCGCCGACATGCCGGCATTGGCGGCCGAAGAGAAGTTTCGCGGCCTGCTGGCCGAGCGGCGCGGCATCGACCGCGAGGCGGGCACGGCGACCGAGGGGCCGCATCGCAGCGACATGGCGGTGTGGCATGCCGACAAGGACCAGCCGGCAGCGCAGTGTTCGACGGGCGAGCAGAAGGCGCTGCTGATCGCCATCACACTGGCCAACGCGCGGCTGATCCGCGCGCGTCGCCATGTGGCGCCGCTGATGCTGCTGGACGAAGTGTCGGCCCATCTGGATGGCCGGCGTCGTGCGGCGCTGTATGAGGAATTGCTCGCCATCGGCGGGCAGGTTTGGTTGACCGGGACGGACGAGGACCTGTTTGCAGGCCTCGACGGCCAGGCCGAGTTTTTCACGGTGGCCGACGGCGTTGTGACGTCGCGGGCCTCCGTCTGATGTTGAGGTTGTAGGATATGAGCGAAGCAGTGATGCCCCAGGGCAGCGACGGTAACGGCGAAAATTACGATTCCTCCGCCATCAAGGTGCTGAAGGGACTGGATGCGGTGCGCAAGCGCCCGGGCATGTATATCGGCGACACTGATGACGGCACCGGCCTGCATCACATGGTTTACGAAGTCGTCGACAACGCCATCGATGAATCCCTGGCCGGCTATTGCGACGAAGCCTATGTCGGCCTCAATCCCGATGGTTCGGTGACGGTACGCGACAACGGCCGCGGCATTCCCGTCGACATCCATCCCGAGGAAGGCGTGTCGGCCGCCGAGGTCATCATGACCCAGCTGCATGCCGGCGGTAAGTTCGACCAGAATTCCTACAAGGTGTCGGGCGGCCTGCATGGCGTGGGCGTCTCGGTCGTGAACGCGTTGTCGGTGACGCTGGACCTGCGCATCTGGCGCGGCGGCAAGGCCTATCACATGCGCTTCCGTCATGGCGAAGCCGAGGCCCCGCTGGCCGAGGTCGGCCCGGCGGATGGCAAACGTGGTACCGAAGTGACCTTCCTGCCGTCGGCGGAAACCTTCACCAAGACCGAATTCGACTTCGCCACGCTGGAGCATCGCCTGCGCGAGCTGGCCTTCCTCAACACCGGCGTGAAGATCGTTCTGGAAGATCTGCGCGGCGTCGAGCCCAAGCGCGTCGAACTGCGCTATGAGGGCGGCGTCGAGGCCTTCGTCGCCTATCTTGATCGCAATCGCACGCCGCTGCACAAGCCGCCCATCGCCATTCGCGGCGAGCGCGACGGCATCACGGTCGAAGTGGCGCTGGAGTGGAACGACGGTTACCACGAGACGATGCTGTGCTTCACCAACAACATCCCGCAGCGTGACGGCGGTACCCATCTGGCCGGCTTCCGTGGCGCGCTGACCCGTTGCGTGAACGGATATGCCAATGAAAGCGGCATCGCCAAGAAGGAAAAGGTCACGCTGACTGGCGATGACGCGCGCGAGGGTCTGACCTGCGTGCTGTCGGTGAAGGTGCCCGATCCGAAATTCTCGTCGCAGACCAAGGACAAGCTGGTGTCGTCGGAAGTGCGTCCGGCCGTGGAAAGCCTGGTCAACGAGCTGCTCACCAGCTGGTTCGAGGAACATCCGGCCGATGCCCGCACCATCGTGGGCAAGGTGGTGGAAGCCGCCGCCGCCCGCGAGGCTGCCCGCAAGGCGCGCGAACTGACCCGCCGCAAGGGTGCGCTCGACATCTCTTCGCTGCCGGGCAAGCTGGCGGACTGCCAGGAACGCGATCCGGCCAAGGCTGAACTCTTCCTCGTCGAGGGTGACTCGGCGGGCGGATCCGCCAAGCAGGGGCGCAACCGCGCCTTCCAGGCCGTGCTGCCGCTGCGCGGCAAGATCCTGAACGTGGAGCGCGCGCGCTTCGACAAGATGCTGTCCTCGCAGGAGATCGGCACGCTGATCACCGCGCTGGGCACCGGCATCGGCCATGAGGATTTCGATCCGGCCAAGCTGCGCTATCACAAGATCATTATCATGACCGACGCGGACGTGGACGGCGCCCATATCCGCACCCTGCTGCTGACCTTCTTCTATCGCCAGATGAAGCCGCTGATCGATGCGGGGCATCTCTATATCGCGCAGCCACCGCTCTACAAGGTGAAGCGCGGCCAGTCCGAGCGCTACCTGAAGGACGAGCCGGCGCTGGAAGAATTCCTGATCAACGAAGGCATGGAAGGCACCGTTCTGCAGCTGCAGGACGGCAGCCAGCGCGCCGGCAACGACCTGCGGGTTCTGCTGGAGCATGCCCGCGTTTCGCGCGCACTGCTGACCGCCATCGGCAAGCGTTACAATCCCTGGATTGTCGAACAGGCTGCTATCCTGGGCATGCTGCAGACCGATATCGCCGCCGATCCGGCCAAGGCGGCGGCCACGGCCGAAGCGCTGGCCAAGCGGCTGAACATCCTGGCGCCGGAACTGGAGCGCGGCTGGGTCTGCGAGCCGACGGGCGACGGCGCCTTCAGCGTGAAGCGCAGCCTGCGCGGCTATACTGAAAGCTATCTGCTTGACGGCCAGCTGTTCCGCTCGGCCGAGGCACGCAAGCTGAACGAGATGGCGGGCGAGCTGCAGGCGACATACCTGAACGCGTCGGAGTTGCGTCGCAAGGACGAACTCCACAAGATCCGCGGACCGCTCGACCTGCTGGAGCGTGTGCAGACCGCCGGCCGCAAGGGCGTCAGCATGCAGCGCTACAAGGGTCTGGGCGAGATGAACCCGGAGCAGCTGTGGGAAACCACGCTGGATACCGAGGCGCGCAGCCTGCTGCAGGTCAAGGTCGACCATGCCGAGGACGCCGACAACGTGTTCGAAACCCTGATGGGCGATGTGGTGGAACCGCGCCGCGACTTCATTCAGGGTAACGCGCTGAACGTGGTCAATCTGGATATCTGACGCCCTATAAAACTTACAGTTTGGAACGGCTCGTCTTTACGAAGGAAGGCGGGCCGTTTTCATATGGTCACGCCGGCGTATTCGCCGGCAGCCTCGCGATGGCCTGCGCCAGCTCTTCCGGGAAGAAAGGCTTCCGCAGTGTCGTCACGGAGACGCCGGGCGGCAACTCGGCATAGCCACTCACTACAATGATCGGCATGTCCGGTGCCACGGCGCGGATATGCTCAGCCAGTTCGATGCCCGTCATCCCTGGCATCGACTGATCGGTGACCACCAGGTCGATGGCTTTCTCGCGTGCGAGGAGGCCGAGTGCCTGGCTGCCGGAAACAGCCTCAAAAACGGTATGCCCCAGTTCCTCCAGCATGGTCCGCAAGGTCATGAGCAGAAGGCGGTCATCGTCGACTGCCAGAACACAGCGGGGCGAGGGTGAAGCAGAAGGCATGAGTAAATCCGTTCAGAAAGCGATGAACGCAATCTGCCATATCAACCGCGAATCTTTGCGAAAAATAATTCAGCATTCTACCTGTCGACTGATAGCGAGCCATTCAATACCCGCCTTGGGCGCGGTAAGCGATTGCTGTCACGCGGGAAGAGATCGGCTACACTGCCCGCCCCGTTCCGGTTTTTTCGTTGTCTGCCGATATCCCGAAGGACGTCTTGCAATGCCTTGGCGAGTAGCAGAGTACGCGCCGTCGCTGCGATGGCTCCGCATCAGCATTGGCCTGCTGCCGCTGGCCGTCGCGGCGGTCTGGGCGTGGCAGGTCTGGTCCGACAAGCGCGCTGTCGCTATCGAAAGGTCGCGTCAGAACACGGCGCTGATCAGCGAATATGTTCTGCGCATCCTGCAGAGCCAGAAACTGCTGCTCATACAGATCGACAACATTGTCTCTGAAGAGCCGGACGCCAGCGAAGAGACGCTGCACCGCAAGCTGCGGACCCTGGATGCGGGTCTCGAATTCACCACCAGTCTGGGCGTGGTCAGTGCCGATGGCCATGCGCGTGCCGGCAGCCGGACCTATCCGCTGGTGCTCGACATCAGCGAGCGCGAGTATTTCACCACCCTGCGCGATCGCGATCTGCCGCTTTACCTTGATCGCATCGTACTGCTGCCCAGCCGGCTCGACACCCTGATGGTGGCACGACGCCTGTCTGGCGACGGTTTCCATGGCGTTGCGACGGCCTCCACGGAGATCAAGGCGCTGACCGATTTCCTGTCTGCGATCAGTGCCGGCCCCGATGCGGCCGCCTTCCTGCTGCGTGCCGATGGCAAACTGCTGGTTCGGCCCGATCCGAATGCGCCGACGGCGATCATGCGGCCCGATGGCCCAGTGATGAGCGCCATCGCCTATGCCGATTCCGGCATCTTCGAGGCGCCGGGCTATATGGATGGCATTGGTCGCATCTATGCATATCGCAAGATCGAGAATTTCCCGCTCTATGCCATTCACGGCTTCTCGCGTGAAGCCCTGGCGCGTAGCGTCGCCACCGACATGGCGCCGATCGTGGTTTTCCTTCTGAGCCTGGCGCTGCTGGGATCGATCGCGCTTTCCGCAGTCCTGCGGCGCATCGAGGCGGATCGTGCGCGCCAGGTGGCGGAATTCGACCGCAAGCTGCTGGATGACGCGCGCCGCGCCGCCGGTTTCAAGGAAACGCTGCTCAAGGAAATGAATCATCGCATTCACAATAATCTTCAGATGATCCAAGCCCTGATCTACACGCGCAGCCGCGCGCCGGCGGGGGATACCGCCACCATGTTGAAGGAAATCGGTAAACGGGTCTGGGCGATCTCGGAAGTGCACAACCTGCTCTACAACACGGCGGAGTATTCGCAGATCGATCTGGGCGCCTTCTTGCGCACCATGGCCAACAATCCGGGCATCGTGCCACCGGAGCAGGGCATCCTGGTGCGATGCGAGACGGACAAGGTCGAAGTCGCGCTCGAGCAGGCGGTGCCGGCCGCGCTGATCGTGCTGGAATTCCTGACCAACGCGCTGAAACACGGCTTCCCCGATGGCCGCGCCGGCAGTATCGCCATCACGCTGCTGCGCTGGGAGACGGAAGCCGAGATCACGGTGATGGATGATGGCATCGGCCTGCCGCTCGCCCGCAGCCGCGATTCCGGCATGAAGCTGACCCAGACCCTGGCCGATCAGATCGGCGGGATCATCGAGGTCAGCAGCATGGGCAGCGGCGGTACCATGGCCCGGCTGCGTTTCCGCACCAGCAGCGGTGAAACCACACAGCCGCTTCCGGGATTAGCGCGCGCGGGCTGAAAATCCGGATGGTTTGGGTGGCTGTGGCTGGCCGGTTCAACATATGAATTCAATTAATTACAATATGTTATGCGGCATTGGAGGTTTATTTTCCAAATTAAACATACAATAATTGTTAAAAAATTAAATTAACAATAAATCGTAGTTAAAAAAATTGACGCTCCGCCATATATGTGGAACTCTCCCTCCCGGCCAACCGGGTGGGTCCGCAGGCGCATGAAGGGTTCCAGGGTCATGACCATCGACATTCAGGGCATTGTGAAGCAGTTCGGCAGCACACCGGTGTTGCGTGGCATCGATCTGAAGATCGCCGATGGTGAACTGATCGCCCTGCTGGGTGCGTCGGGCTCGGGCAAGACCACGTTGCTGCGTATCCTGGCTGGCCTCGATTGGCCTAACGCCGGGCAGGTGACGGTGGATGGCGCTGATTGGTTGTCGCTTGAACCGCAGCGCCGCCAGGTCGGCTTCGTGTTCCAGCATTACGCGCTGTTCCAGCATATGACTGTTGCCGACAATATCGCGTTCGGCCTGCAAGTGCGGCCGCGCGATCAGCGTCCGGCCGAAAACGAAATCGCCACCCGCGTCGATCAGCTGCTGGACCTGGTGCAGCTCAGCGGCCTGGGCAATCGCTATCCGTCGCAGCTCTCCGGTGGTCAGCGCCAGCGCGTGGCCCTGGCGCGCGCCTTGGCGATCCAGCCCAAGATTCTGCTGCTGGATGAGCCCTTCGGTGCGCTGGACGCCCGCGTGCGCAAGGATCTGCGTCGCTGGCTGCGTGAGCTGCATGAACAGCTTGGCACCACCACCATCTTCGTCACCCATGACCAGGAAGAAGCCTTCGAACTGGCCGACCGTGTCGTGGTGATGGGCGAGGGCCGTGTCGAACAGGTCGGCACGCCCGATGAAATCTATGAGCATCCGGCCAGTCCTTTCGTGGCACGCTTCCTCGGGGGCGTGAATGAACTGCCAGCGGCACTGCAGAACGGCCGCCTGGTGCTGCCCAATGCCGATGCCACTGCCGTCGGCCGGATTGCCGCCGGAGACGGCGATGTCACCCTGTTCGTGCGTCCGCATGAGATCGGCTTGCTGCCTGACAGCAGTGCCACCGCGCGGATCGCGGGCACCGCCTCGAACGGCCCGAGCTTCCGTTACGACGTGGAGCTGCCAGGCATGGACCGTACTGTGGAAGTGGAGCTGTCGCGTGAATCTGTGCGCGAACGGCCTCTGCGCCGGGGCGATACCGTGCGCCTGCAGATCCTGCGCGGGCGCATCTTCGCGCCGCCGCATGCCCGTGTGCAGCCTGCTATCGAAAACCGCGCAGCCCTCAGCCTGACGCACTGAATACCCAAAAAAGGAAATCCGTCATGATCCGTATCGCCACCCTCGCGGCAGCTTTCGCCATTGCCGCTTCGCCTGTCATGGCGCAGGACAAGCCGATCGACATCCTCAACGTCTCTTATGACGTGGCGCGTGAGTTGTTCGTGCAGATCAATCCGGTCTTTGCCGCCGAATGGAAGGCAAAGACCGGCCAGACGCTGGAGATCAAGCAGTCGCATGCCGGTACCTCTCGTCAAGCGCGCTCGATCATGGAAGGCCTGCAGGCCGATGTGGTGACCTTCAACCAGTTCACCGACGTGCAGATCCTGGCCGACCGGGGCAATTTCGTCGCCAAGGACTGGCAGAAGAAATTCCCCAACAATGCTTCGCCCTTCTATTCGCTGCCGGCTTTCCTGGTGCGCAAGGGCAACCCGAAGAACATCAAGGACTGGGGCGATCTGGCCCGCCCGGACGTGAAGTCGGTCTTCCCCAATCCCAAGACCTCGGGTAATGCGCGCTACACCTATCTGGCCGCCTATGCCTTCGCGCTTGAGCAGAACAAGGGCGATCAGGCCAAAGCCAAGGATTTCGTGAAGAAGCTGCTGGCCAATGTGCCGGTCTTCGATACCGGTGGCCGCGGTTCGACCACAACCTTCGTCGAGCGTGAGATCGGCGACGTGCTGATCACCTTCGAATGCGAGACCAATGGCATCCGTAAGGAATATGGCGACAAGGGTTTTGACCTGGTGACACCGTCGCTCAGCGTGCTGGCCGAATTCCCGGTCGCCGTGGTCGACAAGGTGGCGGAGAAGCGCGGCACGCGCGAAGTGTCGACGGCGTATCTGCAGTTCCTCTACAGTGAGGCCGGCCAGGAAATTCTGGCCAAGAATTTCAACCGTGTGCACAACGCCAAGATCGCCGAGAAGTACAAGGCGCAATTCCCGGCCGTGAAGCTGGTGACGGTGGACGATGTCTTCGGCGGCTGGGAGAAGGTCACCAAGGATCATTTCTCCGAGGGCGGCATCCTCGATCAGGTGTTCGTTAACCGCTGATCGTGATTCTCAAGGCATAGTGTTGTGAAGACAGTGACACAGCATGCCGGACCTCGCGTCCGGCATGTGCTTCCCGGCTTCGGCATCACCATCGGCTGCACGCTGCTGTATCTGGCGGTGATCGTGCTGCTGCCGCTGGCCGCCCTCCTGCTCAAGTCGACCGAGATCGGTTTTGGCGGCTTTTGGCGTCTGATCACCAGCCCGCGCACCATGGCCTCGCTGGAGATCACCGTGGCGGCCGCCACGCTCGCCACGGTCTTCAATGCTTTCTACGGCCTGTTGATGGCCTGGATTCTGGTGCGTTATGATTTTCCCGGCAAACGCTTCATCGACGCGCTGATGGACCTGCCGTTCGCGCTGCCTACTGCCGTGGCCGGCATTGCGCTGACGGCGTTGTATTCCAAAAACGGCTGGTATGGCCAAGTGCTGGATGGCGCCGGCATTCAGGTCGTCTACACCATCACTGGTGTCGCCATCGCCATGGCCTTCACCAGCGCGCCCTTCGTGGTGCGCACGCTGCAGCCGGTGCTGGAGGATATCCAGCCCGATGTGGAAGAGGCTGCCTCCACGCTGGGTGCCTATCGCGGCACGATTTTCCGCAAGGTGATTTTTCCGGCGATCTTCCCGGCCTATCTCACCGGTTGCTCGCTGGCCTTTGCACGGTGCTTGGGCGAGTTCGGCGCCGTGATCTTCATCGCCGGAAACCTGCCGCTGAAGACCGAGATCGCCGCGCTGCTGATCTTCATCCGGCTCGAAGAGTTCGATTATCCGGCCGCCGCCGCCATTGCCGTGGTGCTGCTGGTTGCGGCCTTCGCCATTCTGCTGCTGACTAATGTCATCCAGACCTGGCAGACGCGCTACCGCCGGAAGGTGGTCTGACATGGTCGTCTCAGCCTATCAGCCGACCCAGAACGGACGCTGGCTACCGCGTCTGCTGATCGGCGCCGGCATGCTGCTGACCCTGCTGTTCATCCTGGTGCCGGTGGTCGTGATCTTCACCCAGGCCTTCTCCAAGGGGCTGGATACCTATATCGCCAATATCCTGCACCGTGAAACCTTGCAGGCGGTGCTGCTGACCGTGATCGTCACGGTGGCTGTCGTGCCGGTGAATATCCTGTTCGGCGTCGCTGCCGCCTGGGCGATCACCAAGTTCGAGTTCCGTGGCAAGAAGCTGCTGCTGACGGTGATCGAGATTCCCTTCTCGATCTCGCCGATCGTGGCCGGCGTGATCTACATTCTGCTCTATGGCGGACAGGGTCTGCTCGGCCCGCTGCTGGAGACCCTGGACCTGCGTATCATGTTCGCGTTGCCCGCGATTTTTCTGGTCACGCTGTTTGTCACCAGCCCTTTCGTGGCGCGCGAACTGATCCCGCTGATGCAGGCGCAGGGCACCGAGCAGGAAGAGGCGGCCGTGACGCTGGGCGCCAGCGGCTGGCAGACCTTCTGGCGCGTGACCCTGCCCAATATCCGCTGGGCGCTGCTTTACGGCACTGTGCTGTGCGCGGCGCGCGCCATCGGCGAGTTCGGTGCGGTTTCAGTGGTGTCGGGCAACGTGCGCGGCGAGACCAATACGCTGCCGCTGCAGGTCGAGCTGCTGTATCACGACTACAACGCGGCCGGCGCATTTGCTGCCGCCAGTACGCTGACGCTGATCGCCCTGATCGCGCTGGTGGTCAAGTCCGTGCTGGAGCGCCGGATACAGATCCGGCGCGGCATCGGTCACTGATTGGGTTATTCCGCCGCCGCGGCGAAGTCCTGCTGTGCCATGTCGGCCAGCATACGGAAGCTGTGGGTTTCCGGATTCCATTCCAGCAGCCACGAACCGCTGCGGCTATTGCCGCTGCGCTCCAGTGTGACCTGTAGCCAGGTGAGCTTGCCGTCGCTGCGCGCCGCATCAACGCGCCAGCGGGTGACGGCCGTTGCCGAGGGCTGGCGATCACGCCGCACCACGATGCCGACGCTGTTGCTGCGGGCGGCAGCCTGCTGCAGGCGCTGCATGTCGGCTTCATCCAGACTGTCGAACTCGCCGATCACGGCGCCGTAGCCCAGTTCGCGCAGGCTTTGGTCCATGGCCCAGAGGCGGTCGGCCGGACGATGCGTCCAGGCGATGGTGAGGCGGCGGTGATCCAGGCCCTGACGCGCCAGCGCCGGCGCCTTCAGCTGCTGGTCGGGCGTGATCCACAGCACCGGCTGCTGGCGCGGATTGCGGCTGGTGAGCGCCGCCAGGAAAACCGTGATGGCGCTGTAGTCGCCAGTCAGTTCATGCAGGCCGCCGCAGGCGAGGCCGTGACCCGGCAGGATGCGATCGATCTGCGTCACGCCGAACCGCATGTTGCCGCCCGGATTCAGGAAGGCGTTCTCGAAGGCCAGATGGGACAGGCGGTCACGCAGACGTTCAATGGTGGCAAGGCGGGTCATGTCGGGCCTCCGGATCAGAATGTTCTCATGTTCTAATCTTGATCCAGTTTGAGCGCAATATGTTCTTTTTAAATTCGCGAATTTTCTGAAATTCAGTACAAAAAACGAGAACATTTTATAAGAAAAAGCTGGAAAACCCAGTTTTTCGTTAAGGCGACCAATTGGGTTGCGCCTGAATGATTGACTTGGTTGCGCCTGGCGGGCAGCGTGGAAACGTATGTATTCAGGGAGAACGGCCGTGCCCGTGACGACCATTGGCGTGAAGATCGACGAAGACCTGCGGATGCGGTTGAAGCGCGCGGCCGATGGTATCGGGCGCTCGCCGCACTGGCTGATCAAGCAGGGCATTTTCTCCATCCTGGATCGGGTCGAGCGCGGCGATGCACTGGACGACCTGCTGGGCGGCGGCAAATCCACTATCGATCTGCTGGACGTGCCGGCCGATGCCGCGGCCCCGCCGTTTCTTGAATTCGCCCAGACGGTTCAGCCGCAGAGCGTGCTGCGTGCCAAGATCACGGCCGCCTATCGCCGGCCCGAGCCGGAATGCCTGCCGCTGCTGCTCGCCGAAGCCACGCTGCCCAAGCCGATGCTCGCTTCAGCGCAGCAGCTGGCACGTCGACTGGTGGAAACCCTGCGCGGCAAGAGTGAGGGCGGCGGCGTCGAAGCACTGATTCATGAGTATTCGCTGTCCAGCCAGGAAGGCGTGGCGCTGATGTGTCTGGCGGAAGCACTGCTGCGCATCCCTGACCGCGCCACCCGCGATGCGCTGATCCGCGACAAGATCGGCGTCGGTGACTGGGAAGCGCATCTGGGCCACAGCCCGTCGCTGTTCGTGAACGCCGCCACATGGGGGCTCCTGGTGACCGGACGGCTGGCGGCAACCAGCAGCGGCAAAGGCCTGTCGACGGCACTGACCAAGCTGATCGCCAAAGGCGGCGAGCCGCTGATCCGCAAAGGTGTCGATATCGCCATGCGCATGATGGGGGAGCAGTTCGTCACCGGTCAGACGATTGCCGAGGCGCTGGCCAACAGCCGAAAATTCGAGGCGCAGGGTTTCCGCTATTCCTACGACATGCTGGGTGAAGCGGCGGCCACGGCGGCCGATGCGCAACGGTATTACGCCGAATACGAACAGGCCATCCATGCCATCGGCCGGGCCGCGGCGCGCCGCGGCATCTATGAAGGGCCGGGTATCTCGGTGAAGCTGTCGGCGCTGCATCCACGCTATAACCGCGCCAACCTTGAGCGCGTGAAAGCCGAACTGCTGCCGCGCCTGAAGGCGCTGACCCTACTGGCACGGCATTACGACATCGGTCTCAATATCGACGCCGAAGAGGCCGACCGTCTGGAAATATCGCTCGATCTGCTGGAGGCGCTCTGCTTCGCCGCTGATCTTGCCGGCTGGAACGGCATCGGCTTTGTGGTGCAGGCCTACCAGAAACGCGCACCCTTCGTGATCGACTGGCTGATCGATCTGGGCCGGCGCAGTGGCCATCGCCTGATGGTGCGTCTGGTGAAGGGCGCCTACTGGGACAGCGAGATCAAACGTGCGCAGGTCGATGGCTTGGAAGGCTTCCCTGTCTATACGCGCAAGGTGCATACGGATGTGTCGTATCTGGCCTGCGCGCGCAAGCTTCTGGCGGTGCCGGACGCGATCTATCCGCAGTTCGCCACCCATAACGCCCAGACGCTGGCCACCATTCATGCGATGGCCGGTGCGAACTACTATGCCGGCCAGTACGAGTTTCAGTGCCTGCATGGCATGGGTGAGCCGCTGTATGAGGAGGTGGTCGGTCGCGAAAAGCTGAACCGGCCCTGCCGCATCTATGCTCCGGTTGGCACGCATGAGACGCTGTTGGCCTATCTGGTGCGGCGCCTGCTGGAGAACGGCGCGAACACCTCCTTTGTCAACCAGATCGCCAATGCCGAGATTGCCATCGATGACCTGATCGCCGATCCGGTCGATATGGCGAAGGCCATCGAGCCGCCGGGTTCGCCGCATCCAAAGATCGCGCTGCCGCGCGATATACTGGGTGCACGTCAGAACTCGGCCGGCATAGACCTGTCGAACGAGCAGCGTCTGGCTTCATTGTCGGCGGCCTTGCTCGCCGGCAATGACATGGTCTATCGCGCCGGCCCGATGCTGGCCGCCGGCGCGGTGGAGGGAACCGCGCACCCGGTGCGCAACCCGGCCAACCGCAGCGATGTCGTCGGCATGGTGAGTTATGCCAATGCCGCGGTGGTGAAGATTGCCATCGACAGTGCCGTGACTGGCGGCCAGATCTGGCAGGCAACGCCGGCCGAGGAGCGCGCGCAATGCCTGCGCCGCGCCGCCGACCTGCTGGAAACGCGCATGCCGCAATTGCTGGGCCTGATCGTGCGTGAGGCGGGTAAGTCGCTGCCCAATGCGATTGCCGAGGTGCGCGAGGCCGTCGATTTCCTGCGCTACTACGCCGATGCAGTGACAGGATTTTCGCCTGACACGCACCGGCCATTAGGCGCGGTTGCCTGCATCAGTCCATGGAATTTCCCGCTGGCGATCTTCACGGGCCAGGTCGCGGCGGCATTGGCGGCCGGTAATATGGTGCTGGCCAAGCCGGCGGAGGAAACGCCACTGATTGCCGCGCAGGCCGTGCAAATCCTGTGGGAAGCCGGCGTTCCGCCTGCGGCCGTGCAACTTCTGCCGGGCGAGGGCGATGTCGGGGCCGCGCTGGTGGCCGATGCGCGCATTCGCGGCGTGATGTTCACCGGATCGACTGCAGTGGCGCGGCTGATCCAGGCGCAGCTGGCCGAGCGGCTCAATCCCGATGGCCGGCCGGTGCCATTCATTGCTGAAACCGGCGGCCTGAATGCGATGATTGTCGACTCATCAGCTTTGCCCGAGCAGGTGGTGGGCGATGTGCTGGCCTCGGCCTTCGATTCCGCCGGCCAGCGCTGCTCGGCGCTGCGCATTCTCTGTATCCAGGAGGATGTGGCGGATACGATGCTGACCATGCTGAAAGGCGCCATGGCGGAGCTCGCCGTCGGATCGCCAGACCGGTTATCGGTCGATGTGGGCCCGGTGATCACGGCAACTGCCCGGCAGTCGATCCTGAAGCATATCGAGCAGATGCGCGCCAAGGGCTGTCGCATCGAGCAATTGCCGCTACAGGGCAAGCAGGGCACCTTCGTGCCGCCGACCCTGATCGAGTTGGATCGCGTGTCGGACCTGCAGCATGAAATCTTTGGCCCGGTGCTGCATGTGGTGCGCTACCGGCGCGATCGGTTGGATGCCCTGATCGCAGAAATCAATGTGGCCGGTTATGGCCTGACCTTCGGCCTGCACAGCCGCATCGACGAGACGATTGCCCATGTGACGCAGCAGGTCGAAGCTGGCAATCTCTATGTGAACCGCAACATCGTGGGCGCAGTGGTGGGTGTGCAGCCCTTTGGTGGGCATGGCCTGTCCGGCACGGGGCCGAAAGCCGGCGGGCCACTTTATATCAACCGTCTGCTGGCCTCGGCGCCGGCAACATTGACACGGGGCGAAGGTGAGTATGCACCGGCGCGCACCTATCTAGCCTGGCTGACCAGGCAGGGTCACGTGGCCATGGCTGAACGCTGCAAGGCCGTCATGGCGCACAGCCCACTCGGCTTTAGTACTGAACTGCCAGGTCCGGTAGGTGAGCGCAACCTCTATGCCCTACTGCCGCGCGGCGATATTTTCTGCCGGCCGCAGAGTGAAGACGGCCTGCTGACTCAGATCGGCGTCGTGTTCGCCACGGGCAATCGCGTCGTGATCGGCAAAGACATGCCGCATACCGCCCTGATCAAGAGTCTGCCGGCGGATCTGCGGGCGTTGGTATCCGTGGGAGAAGCGGATGTGGCAGCGGCCATCCTGTTCGAGGGCGATGGTGATGCTCTGCGTCAGTTGGCGCAGGCAGTGGCCGAGCGGGCGCGGACGGTGCTGCCGATTCATACGGCGGATGCGAATGGTGATTACCCGCTGCACTGGCTGCTGGCCGAACGGAGCATCAGCACCAATACGGCGGCAGCCGGCGGCAATGCCAGTCTGATGAGTATCGGTTAAGGGAAAAGGGCCGGCGGCGGAATCAGCAGCCGGCCCTTTGTCGATCAGGCGACGGCCGAGACACCGGCGCTATGCTGGCGATGGCTTGGTTCGCCATCATGCAGGATGCCGTCGATCTCGCCTGCCGGAATACCGGCGCCGGCAAGTTGCTTGCCCAGTGCCTGCTTCAGGCGTTCCAGGCCGGCTTCATCCTTGGACTCGCAGCGCGCAACCAGAACATTCTGAGTATTAGAGGCACGCAGCAACCACCAGCCATCTTCGGTCTTGACCCGCACGCCGTCGATGTCGTTCACATCGGCATTGGCAGCGCGCAAGCGATTGCGGACCTGTTCGATGATCGGGAATTTGCGTTCCTCGCTGACCTCGAATCGCAATTCAGGCGTATTGACACTTTTCGGCAGGCGGTCATAGAGATCGGCCAGACTGCGCGGGCCCTTGGAGACGATGTTCATCAGCCGGATTGCGGCATAGAGCGCGTCGTCGAAGCCGTAATACTTGTCGGCAAAGAAGACATGGCCGCTCATTTCGCCGGCCAGCAATGCGCCAGTCTCGCGCATCTTCGCCTTGATCAGTGAGTGACCGGTCTTCCACATCAGTGGCTTGCCGCCCAGGCGTTCGACGGTATCGAAGAGACTCTGGCTGGTCTTCACATCGGCAATGATGGTGGCGCCGGGCTGGCGACGGAGGATTTCCTCCGACCAGATCATCAGCAACTGATCGCCCCAGAGTACATTGCCTCGGTTGTCGATCACGCCGAGACGATCGCCGTCGCCATCAAAGGCGATGCCGAGGTCCAGGTTCTGTGACAGCACGGTTTCACGGAGCTGTTCGAGCGTCTCGGGCAGGGTTGGGTCGGGATGATGGTTGGGGAAGGTGCCATCCACATCGCCGTTCAGCACCACATGGCGACCGGGCAGGCCTTTGGTGATGCGTTCGATGATGGGGCAGGCGGCACCGTTGCCGGGATCCCAGGCGATCGACAGCGGCCGGGCCAGATCAGCATCGCGCAGCAATCGCATGGCATAGGCACCGCTGACTGCACGGCGATGGGTGCGGCCAAGCCCGGTGGAATAATTCCCGTCGCGGATGATCTGGCCGATCTTCTGGATGTCGTCGCCGTAGATCGTCTTGCCGCCGATAGTCAGCTTAAAGCCATTATAATCGGGCGGGTTGTGTGAGCCGGTGATCATCGCACCGGCGTCGGCCTGCAGATGATGTTCGGCGAAATACAGCATTGGCGTCGGGCCGAGGCCGATTCTCAGCACATCGACACCCGCCATCTTTAGGCCCTTGGAAAAAGCACGGCTGATTTGCGGAGAACTCAGGCGACCGTCACGGCACAGCGCCACGCTGCGTCCGCCATGACGTCGTACCAGTGTGCCAAAAGCATGGCCGAGCAACTGGGCATCGGAGAGATGCAGGGTTTTTCCCACGATACCGCGAATATCGTATTCGCGCAGGATGCCGAAATCGAACTTATGCGAGACCATCGTGAACTCCTGATCGTTTTTGAATGAAGCGGTCTGGGGGCTTTAAGACTGCTTCATCATGGAAAAAACGAAGGCCGCCGTGTGTGGTAATCGCGTGTTCCCGACAGTCTGTCAGTGTGCGTCCTGTGTGATCATTCTGTGGCCCAGCCACAGAATGGCCTCACCGATCTTGAACCAAAAGGACCTGCTCATAAGATCGTGCGGTGGTCCGATGATCGATTTGTGATCGAACCGGCTTGATTTCAGAGAACTTTCGCTCTGCCAGCGCGTTGTTTGCGTGGATTTCAAGCCGATACACCGTCAGCGCAGTCTGACGGGCCTCAGGGGGAAACTCGGGAAGGAAACGCTGCGAGCCGTAAGGGCGAGCGGTGCAATGGTATTAGGCGGCATGCGGTAAGGAGGCCAGTTATGGCTCCTACACATGACGGGAGGCTTTTATGGCCGCAGACGGCCGATCACTGACCGGACAGGCTGTTTTGTCTGGGTCGAAAGGATTTGGATCGAAGTGGCTGGGCCTCGGCGCATGCCTGCTCGCCCTCGCGGCTTGCGACGCGCGCCAGTGGCCCATGGGTACATCCGGGGGTGCGTCGCGGCCTGTAACGGCCAAGACTCAAGCCGCCAAGCAGGGCAATCCTGCCGTGGTGGCGTCGGCTTCTGTTCCCGCCATCTCAACCGATTCTGCCGGTGCCCGTGGTGGCAACCTGATCGGTATGGATATCGACCAGACGCAGAAGCTGTTCGGAGTTCCGACGGCGGAAGAGGCGCGCGCGCCCGGCAAGGTGATGCGCTACCGCTACGACCAATGCACCCTCGATGTGTCCTTCTATCCAGACGTTAATACCCAGGTATTCCGAGTTCTCAGCTATGAGGTGAACGGCAATGACGGAACTGAACAGAGAAAACGTCAATGCAACGCAGGCCTTCGCTCCCGTATCGGCGCAAGATGAGCTGACCACCGCGCAGGGCAATGGCATCCGCGTTGTTCTGGTGGATGATGATGACGATTATCGCGAGGCCATCAGCGGCGAATTGACCGATCTTGGCTTCCATGTCGTCCCCATGCCTGACGGCACGGCCATGTTCGAGTATTTCGCCCAAGGCAACAGCAGCGATGTGATGCTGCTGGACTGGCGCATGCCGGGTGTGACCGGCCTGGACTTGCTAGGCCAGGCCCGCCGTCGAGGCATCATGGTGCCGGTGGTGTTCCTGACTGGCATGCTGGCCGCTACCTATGAGAATGCCGCGCTGGAGAATGGCGCGGTGGACTTCGTCAACAAATCGCGGGGCGCCGAGATTCTGGCCAAGCGCCTGAACCTGATCGTAAAGGCCGGCAAGCAGTTGCCGGAGCAGAAAAACGAAGAGCTGATTGAAAGCGGCAACCTTGTGTTGCGGCCGAGAATCAGCCGTGCCTACTGGCGCGACACCGATGTGAATCTGACCGTGGTTGAGTTCAACATCGTGCACCTGCTGGTCCAGAACGCAGGCGAGTATGCGACCTACCGGGCCATATACGACTGTGTCCATCATGCTGGCTTCATTGCTGGCGCCGGCGAAGACGGGTATCGCACCAATGTCCGCTCCTCCATCAAGCGCATCCGTAACAAGTTCAGAGCCATCGACGCTGACTTCGGGGAAATCGAAAACTTCCTCGCCTTCGGCTACCGCTGGCGCACGGCTGCACAACAGGCCAGCTGAGGGTCTGTCGCTGCGCCGTTACGGCGCATCGCTGACGATCAAGCTGGTTGCCCTGATCGCGGTGTTCATCGCGCTTCCCATTGTCCTATATGGACAGTTCGAAAGCGCTGATAAGCAGCGGCGTGACCTTGTCAGTCGTGGCATACAGCAGCGCAGTTGGCTGATTGCGCAGGCGCTGGCGCCGATCCTGGATCGTGCGGACGGGCCGCCACACAAGTCGCTGAACAGCGAACTGGAGCGGTTCAATGATGGCCGCACCCTGCTGAAAGTGATGTTCCGTCCACCGACCACCGGCAGCGGGGAAGGCAACTTCTATTATATCGCCTCGGCCCCCGAGGCGCGCCCAGAGCAGATCGGCATTGAGCTGGAGACCCTGGCGCAGCGCGGCATCCTTTCGCAGTTGGCCGAAAGCTGTGCCTGGGACAAGCCCACTGACATCCGCTACCGCCAGGCTGATGGTCATGAAGAAATCATGACCTCGATCCTGCCGATCCAGTCGCGCTGGGGCTGCTGGGTGCTGATCTCGGCGCATCCGACTTCGGAATTCGTCAACGTGTCGATCGGCAGATCCTATTGGCAGACCCGTGAAATCCGGATTGCCGCGGCGATCTATTTCGCCTTCGCACTACTCGCCATGCTGATCGCCGTTAGCGTCTGGCGCAGCCTGCATCATTTCCGCCGCGTCGCCCGCGAAATCCGCCAGGGACGCATGACCGAGTATTCCTTTGCCGATCGCAATGTCGTACCCGAGCTGACCAGCGTTGCGATGGATTTCGATCATCTGGTACGTGACCTGCGCCATATTGCCCAGGACATCCGCCAGACTGCGGAAGATAACGCGCATTCTTTCAAGGGCCCACTCAGCACGATCCAGGCTTCGCTGGAACCAATTAAACGCATTTTGCCGGAAGACAGCCGCCGCGCGGTGCGGGCAGTCAGCCTGATCGAGGCGTCGCTCAGCCGGCTGAATGCCATGGTCAATGCCGCCCAGCGCTTCGATCACAATACCGCCGATCTAATCGATGCGCCGCGCCCGCCGATCGACCTGACCCAGGTGGTCGCTGAAGCCCTGTTGCGCTATCGCGACATCCTAGCCGAGCGCGATATTCGCCTGGTGCGCACGCTGGAGGAAAACGCTGTTCTGCGTGCCGGTATCGGTGTGATGGATATCGCCTTGGAGAATATTCTCGACAATGCCATCAGCTTTTCACCGCCCGGCGGTACGATTGCGGTCTACCTGTTCCGTGAAGGCGGCAACTTGCATCTGCATGTGGATGATGAGGGGCCGGGCGTCGATCCGCGGAAGGTGGATCATATCTTCGACCGGTATTACTCACTTCGGCCGAAGACTGGCCGCCATCAGGTGACGCATAGCGATGGCAGCACATCGAACAATGCCGGCCTCGGCCTGTGGATCGTTCGCCGCAACATGGAAGCCATCGGCGGCAGCATCAATGCGGTCAATCGCATCGGCGGTGGCCTGAGTGTGCGGATCATTCTGCCGGCCATACGCTAAATTCTGCCACAATTCGCAGTGCAGCAGACACAGCTTGATCACTGGCTAGACCCCAGGGGCGCCGACATAGTCGGACGGCCTTCCCCTGTCATCATGAGGTCGACAATGAATGCCGTGATCGAATCCAGCCGGGTTTTGGGTCAAACCACTTTCCGCATTCATCCGGTTATCCTGGCCGGCGGATCGGGAACGCGCCTCTGGCCGTTGTCGCGCTCGGCTTATCCCAAGCAATTGCTCCCGCTGATGTCGGAACGCAGCCTGCTGCAGGAAACGGTGCGCCGCAGTGGCAAGACTCTGGGTTTTGCCGATCCGGTTGTGATCTGTAACGATGATCATCGTTTTCTGATTGACGACCAGTTGCGCGAAGCCGGCCATGAAGCGCAGAAGATCATTCTAGAACCGGCCGCCCGCAACACTGCGCCAGCTCTTGCGGCCGTGGCATTGTGGCTGATCGAGCAGGATCCGCAGGCCGTGATGCTGGTGCAGCCGGCCGATCATTCTATCGGTGCGCCGGAAGAACTGCACCGCGCCGTGCAGGCAGGTCTTGCGGCGGTCGCCGAGGGCCGCATGGTGACTTTCGGCATCAAACCTTCGCGCCCCGAGCCGGGCTACGGCTATATCAAGGTTGGTCCGCTGCTGGGTGGCAGCGACCATGTGCGTGTCGTCGACCGCTTCGTCGAGAAGCCGGATGTAGCGACGGCCACTCAGTATGTCGAAAGCGGTGCCTATTGCTGGAACAGCGGTATCTTCCTGATGTCGGCCAAGCGCTACCTGGATGAGTTGCAACGCCTGCATCCCGATATGTACGAGGCCTGTGTACAGGCCGTGAATCGCGGCAAGGAGGATCTGGACTTCTTCCGTCTGGATGCTGAGGCTTTCCGCCAGGCACCGGCGCTGTCGATCGATCACGCCGTTATGGAGCATACCAAGAGCGCCGCCGTGGTGCCGGTGGATATGGCCTGGAGCGATCTGGGTTCATGGAAGGCGCTGCGCGAGGCCGTCGATGCAGACGGGGATGGCAATGTGGTGAGTGGCGACGTCCTGAGCCGGGACGTGCACAATTCCTATCTGCGCACCGAGGACAAGCTGCTGGCCGTGATCGGTCTCGACGACATCGTGGTTGTTTCAACCGACGATGCGGTGCTGGTAGCGAAGGCCGACCGGGTCGACGAGGTGTCGCGACTGGTTGATCAGATGAAGCAGCGCAACCGCTCGGAGTCGGTGTCACACAGCACGGTCTATCGCCCCTGGGGATCGTATCGCTCGGTCGATGCCGGTGACCGCTTCCAGGTCAAGCGCATCACCGTGAAGCCGGGTGCCAAGCTCAGCCTGCAGAAGCATTACCACCGTGCTGAGCATTGGGTGGTGGTCTGTGGCACGGCGCTGGTACAGCGGGATGAGGAAAGCCTGCTGCTGCGTGAGAATGAATCGGTCTATATCCCGATCGGCGCGGCGCATCGCCTGGAGAATCCAGGTAAGCTGCCGCTGCATCTGATCGAGGTGCAGTCGGGCGCCTACCTGGGTGAGGACGATATCGTCCGCCTGGTGGACAGCTATGGTCGTTGCTGATCATGCCCGGCCGGCCCTGCTGATCACAGGTGGGGCTGGCTATATCGGCAGTCATGTCTGCAAAGTCGTTTTCGAGGCGGGCTTCATGCCTGTCACCTACGACAACCTGTGCACCGGCCATGCCTGGGCGGTGCGCTGGGGGCCGTTTGAAATGGGCGACTTGCTGGACGGTGCGCGGCTCGACCAGGTGATGCAGAAATACCGTCCACTGGCGGTGATCCACCTGGCCGGCCTAATCGCCGTGGGTGAATCCGTCACCGATCCGGCGATCTATTACAGCAGTAATGTCAGCGGCAGTATCAGCCTGCTCGATGGCATGCGTCGCAACGGCATCGACCGCATCGTCTTTTCCTCCACCGCCGCCGTCTATGGCGAGCCGGAAATGACGCCGATGCCGGAAAGCCATCCGCAGTTGCCACTCAATCCGTATGGCCGCAGCAAGCTGATCATCGAGCGCATCCTGCAGGACTATGCGCGGGCCTATAATCTGCACTCCGTATCGCTGCGCTATTTCAATGCCGCCGGGGCCGATGCGGCGGCCGAGATCGGCGAGGCGCATCCGGTCGAGACCCATCTGATCCCGCTGGTGCTGGAGGTCGCGGCCGGCAAGCGGCACCATATCGCGATTTATGGCGACGATTATTCCACTCATGATGGCACGTGTATTCGCGACTATATTCATGTCAGCGATCTGGCCGATGCCCATGTGCTGGCCCTGCGCTATCTGGACCGCTCCGTCGGCGCGCATGCCTTCAATCTGGGAAATGGCGCTGGCACAACGGTCCGCGAGGTCATCACCGTCGTCCGGCAGGTGACCGGTGCGCCAATTCCGGTCCGGATCGAACCCCGCCGGGCCGGCGACCCGGCAGTCCTGCTGGCCGACCCGACACGGGCCATGCAACTTTTGAACTGGGAACCGCGTTATTCCGCCCTGGAAACCATGGTGCGTTCGGCCTGGGCCTGGCATCAACGGGTTTCGACAAATCACCAAGTCGTGGTATAAGCGACTGGGATTCAACATCTTTCTTGTGGGGGAGCGGACGAATGCGGTTTTTCAGCTTGGCGAGCGCGCTGGCGCTCAGCGCCGCAAGTGTGACGTTGCTGTCTGGTCAGCCGGCCTCGGCCCAACAGCCCCCGCGTGCATCCCAGGATGTCCAAAGCCCGACCGACGTTGATCGCGGTGATACGGTCATGGGTCGACGCCGGCCTGATTACGACCCTGTCGGCGTGCGCCTGGGCGGCTTCTTCCTGCTGCCGGATCTGTCGGTGCAGGAAAGCTACAACAGCAATATTTTCGCCACGCCGAACAACGAGAAGAGCGATTTCATCACCTCGATCGAGCCCACGCTCGATCTGCGGTCGAACTGGAACAATCATGCACTGAACTTCCATGCCGACAGCCGCGTGGTCCGCTACATGGATCATGATGACGAAAACTTCACCGATTACACGCTGAGCGCCGACGGCAAGGTCGATGTGCTGCGCGATTTCCGCTTCCTCGGCGGCGCCGGTTATCAGGTCCGCCATGAACCGCGCTTCTCGCCCGACAATCAGGGCGGCGTCGAGCCGACCGAATACAATGTCACCGGCGGCAATCTGGCGATGGAGAAGGAATTCAACCGCCTTCAGTTCCGCCTCGACGGCAAGGCCGAACGATATCGCTATGAGAACGTGCGCAACGCTGCCGGTGCCGTGCTGGACCAGAGCGGCCGCGATCGCGACCAGTATGAGACTGGCCTGAAGGCCGGTTATGAGATCGGCCCGCTGCGGCAGGTCTACCTGCTGGGCAACTACAATACGCGTGAATACGAGAAGCTGACGGGTGGCTTCAACCGTGACTCCGACGGTTACCTGCTGGGCGGTGGGGTACAGTATGACCTGACCGGGATCGTCTTCCTCGATGCCTATGCCGGTTTCCGCCAGCAGAAATACAGCGACGCCCGTCTGGGCGACATGAGCGGCTGGGCCAGCGGCATGAAACTGACCTGGAACGTGACGCGCCTGACCACCATCACGGGGACACTGGACCGGGATATCGAAGAAACCACGCTGGCCAACTCGCCAGGTTATTTCAGCACCCGGGGTGAAGTGCGCGCCGATCACGAACTGCTGCGCAACCTGATCCTGACGGCCTCGCTGGGGTACCAGAACGATTCCTTCGAAGGCATCACCCGTGACGACGATTACTACCTGGCGGGTCTGGGGGCGAAATACCTGATCAACCGGAATTTCTCCCTCTCGGGCGGTTACAGCTACCGCACGCGTGAGTCCAATATCCCCGCGAGCGATTTTGACGAAAATGTGGTGATGCTGCGGCTCAGCAGCCATCTTTGATTTTCGCCCACTTTGGCGCGTTTTTCGCGCCAAAGTGGCCTCCGTTTGGTCACACCGATCCCAAACCTTTGTTGATAGAAGCATAGGCCTGCACGGCGCTTGTTGCAGGTCTATGCCTTGCTACGCCGTGCTCTTCGCTATCAGCAGAGGTGCCGGTCATGAGCAATTCCCTTGGTGCCGTAGCTCATAAATTCACCGCCATTGCCCTGGCCTTCTCCCTGGGGCTGGGCGCGGTCATTACCACGGGTCAGGTCGCCGCACAGAGCGCGCAGTCGATCGCGGCCAATTCAAGCGGGCCCAATGCACAGACGTCTTCCCTGCCGTCCAATACGGACGGGTATCGCCTGGGTTCGGGCGATCGGGTCCGTGTAACCGTTTTCGGCCAGCAGGAACTGACAGGCGAGTACGCCATTGATGGCGGTGGACAGATGTCCTTCCCGCTGATCGGCCAGTTGCAGGCCGGCGGCATGACTGCCCCGGAGCTTGAAAAGGCACTGATCGGCAAACTGTCCCCGGATTATCTGAAGAACCCGAGTGTCAGCGTTGAAGTCCTCACGTATCGCCCTTTCTACATCGTGGGCGAGGTGCGTACACCAGGCAGCTATCCTTTCGTCAACGGCATGTCGGTTCTGAATGCCGTAGCACTCGCGGGCGGGTTTACCTACCGTGCCCGGGAGAATTCGTTCTATGTCACGCGCGCCGGCCAGGATGGCAACAAGGCGAAGATCACGGCCACGCCTGAAACTGTCATCTTACCGGGCGATATCATCACTGTTCGCGAGCGGTATTTCTGATGCCCCTACCTGATCGCCTTCCCAGTCGTCTGCAGCCCGCAGCCCCGATGGCGCCCGCTACCTATGCGGCGCCACCGGTCTACGTGCCGCAACAGACCCAGAATGCCGATTTCGCGGATATGCTGCGGCGGCTGTGGCGGCACCGCGTCACCATCGTGGTCAGCACGCTGATCTTCGCGGCAATTGCCATCATGGTGGTGCGCCAGATTCCATCGCATTACATCGCCAATGCCCGCATCCTGGTCGGTGTGCCGGCCATGCGAGCCCTAAACATCGAAGCGATTGTCGCCGACATGAGCCCCGATGCGGAGCGCATCCAGAACGAGGCATATATTGTGCAATCGCGCGATGTGGCACGGCAGGTGATCCAGAATCTGCGCCTGAACGAGAATCCGGAATTCAACCCGGCTTTGCGTCCGGAGCCGACCTGGTTCAGCTATCTGGATCCGATGCGCTATCTCCCAGAGGGGATCAAGGCCTATATGCCGGGCCAGAAGGGCGATGTGAAGGGTCAGCTTTCTGCTGAGGCCAAGGCCGAGCAGGAAATGAACACGATGATCGATACCCTGCTAGCAAAGATCGACGTCACTACCCTTGGCCGGTCGCATGTGCTGAATGTGGAGGGGCGCTCGATTGCTCCCGATACGGCGGCGTCCGTCGCGAACGGCTTTGCCAGCGCCTATCTGGCGCGCCAGAAGAGCGACAAGGTCGAAGCCAGCAACGAGGTTGAGAAATTCTTGGCCGACCGTATCGCGTCTTTGCGTGAACAGGTCGAAAAGGCAGATCAGGCCGTCGAAACCTATCGCCGGCAGAACAATCTCTATCAGGGTGCCAGCACCAGTGTGACGGCGCAGCAGATGACTGAGCTCAATACGCAGCTGATCATCGCCCAGACTGCCAAGGCCGAGGTCGATGCCCGTCTGGGTGAGGCGCAGAGCCTGCGCCGGGCTGGTATAGATAACCAGAGCGTGCCGCAGGTCCTGCAGTCGCCGGTGATCCAGCAACTGAAAGGCCAGCAGGCCGAGGCCGAACGCCGGATGGCGGATATCCAGGGCAGCCTGGGGCCGCAGCATCCCCGTGTGGTCAGCGCCCGGGCCGAAGTGGCGGATATTCGCAGCAAGATCGCTGCGGAAGTCGGCCGCACCATTGAAAGCCTGCGCCATGAAGCGCGCAGCACCACGGCGCGATACGACGCCCTGAAACAGAATTTCGACCGGCTGCAAAACCAGGCCGGTGGCGTGAATGAGAAATCGATCCGCCTGAATGCCCTGGAGCGTGAGGCCACGGTGAACCGTAATCTGCTGGAACAGATGATGGGGCGCGCCAAGGAAACCATGGGGCAGGACACGCTGCAGAAGCCGAACGCCCGCTTGATCTCCTCCGCCGCACCGCCGGCACGTCCGGGCTTCCCGCCGAAGACGCTGCTGATCTTCCTGGGGGCGCTGGCAGGCGCCATCATCGGCACGGTTTATGCGCTGCTGCGTGAAGGCATCGACCGAACGTTCCGCCGTGGCGACCAAATCGAATCGATGACCGGTCTGCCAGTGCTTGCCATGGTGCCCACTCTCAACAACTCGATGACGCCGATTGCCCATGTGCTGCGCAAACCGGTTTCGCCCTATAGCGAAGCACTGCGCAAGCTGCATATTGGTCTGGAGCTCTCCGAGGCCGCGCAGTCACCCAAGACCATCATATTCGGCTCGGCCGTGCCGGGTGAGGGTAAGTCGGTCATGGTCGGATCTCTGGGCCGCATGCTGGCCAGCCATGGTCGCCGCATCTTGCTGATCGACTGCGACTGGCGCAATCCGCGGCTGCACAAGCTGTTTCAGTGTCAGAACCGTAATGGCCTGGCCGAACTGCTCTGCGACCAGCCGGACAGTGTGGATGACTGCATTTTCACGGATACGCTGTCGGGCGTCGATATCATCCCGGCCGGCGTGTTCACGCCGCAGGCGATGCGATACCTGACCTCGGATCGCATGAAGCTGATCCTGCAGGCGCTGGCGCCGCGCTACGATATGATTCTGCTGGATACGGCCCCGGTCCTGGTTGGCGCGGAAGTTCTGACCCTGTCGCGCATGGTCGACAAGGTGGCCTTCGTGGTGCGTTGGGGCGATACCTCGCGCGATGCCGTGATGGAAGGCCTGAAGGAACTGATCGAGGTGCAGGCTGATATCGCTGGCGTGGTGATGAGCCGCGTCGATCCGAAGGGCTATCGGAAATACGGTTACAGTCACATGAACTATGAATATGACCGGCCTGTCCTGGTGAAGCCTGGCGAGTGGAGCTGAACCGATGCGGCAGGCTGACCTGCGCGATCCGGTCCTACTCGTCACCCAGCATTACGCCCCTGAGGTCATCGGGTCCGGGCCCTTCTGCACGGATCTGGCCGAAGGGCTGGCCGAGCGTGGGCGGCCGATGACGGTTCTCACCGGTTTGCCGCATTACCCGGACCCGGACGATTATCAGGCATTTAACGACGATCCGCCGCTGCGGCAGACTATTGCCGGCGTGAAGATTGAGCGGCTTCACAATTGGCTGCCGCGCAAGCGGTCTGCGCTGATGCGCATCATTGCCGAACTGGCCTTCTTGTTCAGTGGTGTCTTGGCCTTGCTGCGCGGTCGTGTGCGGCGGCATGAGGAAGTCATTTCCCTGTGCCCCTCGATCTTCACGGTTTTGCTCGGAATCCTGCTGACCACGCGTGGCGGCCGTCATGTGGCGCTGGTGCATGATATCCAGTCCGGCTTAGCACAGGGACTCGGTATTGTCCGCTTCGGCCTGCTGGTCACGCTCATGCGGTTCTGCGAGCGCATGGTGTTGAACCGGGTCGATCTGGTGCTGGTGCTGTCGGAGGAGATGGCGACCGAGCTGCGCCTGCTGGGCGTCACCACGAAAACCGAATTGCTGCCAATCTGGGTCGACAGCGAATCGATTATTCCCCAGCCGGGACCAGCTGGGCGCGGCCCAATGCTGGCCTATAGCGGCAATTTCGGCCGCAAGCAGGGGCTGGAGCAGATCGTGGAGCTTGCCGAACGGCTGAAGCTGGAGCGTCCTGAAGTCACCTTCATCCTGCGGGGCGCCGGCGGCGAACGCAATATGCTGACTGCAGCGATTGCCGAGCGCGACCTGACCAACGTGCGGCTGGAAGATCTGCTGCCGCGCGACCGTCTGAGTGAAGCGCTTGGTGCCGGCGATGTGCATCTGGTGCCGCAGAAACCGGATGGTGCGAATTTCGCGGTACCATCGAAAATCTACAACATCATGGCCGCCGGCCGCTGCTTCGTGACCACGGCGTTGCCGGGCAGCGCGCTCTGGGCGTTGCAGGCCGAGAGCCAGGCCTTCCTCTGCGTCCCGCCGGATAATCCCGCCGCTCTTGTGGAGGCAGTCGAAAGGTTGCTGGATGATGCTGGCTTGCGGCATGAGATGGGGGCGCGTGGCCGCAATTATGTGGAACGCCATCACGACCGCAAGCTTGTCCTCGACGATCTGGACCAAATGCTCACGCTCCTGAGCCGGGAAGGCGATGTTGCTGAGCGACGGCAGCGCGACCTTCTTATCCTGGAGCCAGATCAGGACGGTCATCCTGAAGAATGGCTGCAGCATTTGCTGCATCACGTGAGCCGGCAGCAGAGTGTGGATAAGATCTGGCTGGTGCTGCCACCGGCCCTACGGATGCGGCTATCAGCTGGACTGGCCCCGAATCTGCGCCACCGCGTTCGTTTCATTGAACTCACGCCACGGGAGCGCAGATACTGCACCCATCGCCGGCTGGCCCTCAGCGGCCTGTCACGCTGGTGGGTGATGCGGCGTTATCTGCGCCGCACCGGCGCCGAGTTCGGATATTTCCTCTCGCTCGATCACCTGTCCTTGCCGCTGGGTCTTGGCCTAGGCGGAGGCGGGGCGCAGCTGGGCGGTATACTGTTTCGCCCGTCCGTGCATTATCACGCCATGGGATCGACGCCGTATCGCGCCACCCCGGCTGAGAAGTTGCGCGACTGGCGCAAGCATCTGCTCTATCGGGGCATGCTGCGGAATGCTGCGGTCTCGGTGGTGCTGACACTGGACCCGTTCTTTCCCGATTACGCGGCTGAGCATTATGCCGGTGGCTACAAGGTACGCACGGTACCGGACCCGGCTTTCCCCGCTCAGGCCGCGCCTGCGGCCAATGACGACGGCCTGCCGGTGCGTTTACCGGACGGGCGCATGGTCTTCTTGCTGTTCGGCGTCCTGACCGAGCGCAAGGGCATCCTGCATCTGGTCGATGCCCTGCGCCTGCTCGATCCCAAGACCTGCGAGAAAGTTGCAATCATCATCGCCGGCAAGGTGTCGGGTGATATCCAGCGGGAATTGTTCCTGCGCCTGGGCCGCCTGAAAAAGGACCGGCCCAGCCTGTGGCTGCACCTGGAAAACCGATGGCTCGACAGCATGGAAATCGCGGCCATGGTGAAGCGCTGCGATGTGGTGCTGGCCCCGTATCAGCGCTTTGTCGGCTCCAGCGGCGTTCTTCTCTGGGCGGCACAGGCGCACAAGCCGCTGTTGACCCAGGATTACGGCCTTGTCGGACGTCTGGTGCGCGAAAACAGGTTGGGCTTGGCGGTGGATGTCACCGATCCAGCGCGGCTGGCGAGTGGAATCGCTGAGATGGTCACACATGGGCCACAGAAATTTCACGATGCTACCACGGCTGACTCATTTGTGTCACAGCGCACACCGCAGGCATTCGCTGAACAGGTTTTCGGCACGTTGCGAATATCTTAGCCGCGTTGCTGCAGTGCGGCGCGAACAACCCCAGCTTGGTCACAAGTCCAGGCTCGCTCTCTGTGCATCATCACACCAGATACCGCTGGACGCTTTGATCCAGCTTCAGTGTGAAGCCGAATACGGAGCTAGCGCATGTCCTTCGATCTAATGTCGGGCTCGATCTCCAGCAAGCAGCAGGCGGCTTCCCGAAAGCCCGCGTCGGCCGCCGCTGTGGCGGTGCCGTATCCGCAGGCGCCGCAGAGCCGCATTGTCGATCAGGCGGCCCACACTATCCGGGTCAGCCGTCGTCCGCTGGAGCGGGCCGCCACTGCACCGATCTCGCTGCCGATTGTGAGCGGTCTGCTGCGAGGCTATGACGCCGTCGCGATTCTGGCTGCCGGCCTCGCGGCCTTTGGCTTCGTAGTCCCCGATCTCACCATGACGGCCTCCTATTACATTGCGCTTTCGTTGTTCGGCGCCGTGGTAGCGTTGAATATGCTCCATCTTGCCGGTACCTATCGCATCGAAGTGCTGCGCCAGCGCCGGGTCGCCTGGACACAGGTGCTGGGCGCCTGGGCTGCCAGCGCGGTGGTTATGGCGCTGGCTCTGGTTGCCAGCGGTGGCACCGGCGATGAACATAACTGGGTTTGGCTGCTGCTGTGGTTCACCATGGGCCTGTTCCTGCCGCTGGTAGGGCGGGGCGTGCTGGCGCTGCGGATGGACTACTGGCGCAAAGCCGGGCGGCTGCGTCGCCGCATCGCCATTCTCGGCGCCGGCCCGGCCGGCCAGGCCCTGCTGCGCCGCATCGTCGGTCGCCGCGAAAAGGATGCCGTGGTGATTGGCCTCTATGATGATCGCCCGGCCCAATCGGCGGCCGGTTGGCGTGGCCATATCGTCCGCGGTAACGGCGATGACCTGATCGAGGATATCCGTCGGGAGAAGATCGACATGGTGCTGATCGCGACGCCCATGTCCGATGGTCATGGCCTGGAAGAAGCGTTGGCGCGCCTACGCTGCGTGGCTGTGGATGTCTGCGTCTGCCCTGACCCCTATGGCCTGAATCTGCCCGATGACCACAAGGCCGACCTGTTCTGCGGCGTGCCCCTCATGTGCGTGGAGCGCCGCATGTTCCGGGATTGGGAAGGCGTGGTGAAGACGCTGGAAGACCGCATCTTCGCGGCTGCCATCATTGTTCTGATCTCCCCTCTGCTGGCAGCCATCGCCGTGGCCATCAAGCTGGAGACACCAGGCCCGGTGATCTTCCGGCAGAAGCGGTATGGACTGAACAATCAGTTGATTGAGGTTTTCAAGTTCCGCAGCATGTATCACGAGGCAAGCGATCCGAACGCGACTCAGCTCACTCGTCGCAACGATCCACGCGTGACCCGGGTTGGCGCCTTTATCCGGCGCACCAGCCTCGACGAACTGCCGCAGTTCTTCAATGTGTTGTTGGGCGACATGTCGGTGGTGGGGCCGCGCCCGCATGCCACGCTGTGCAAGGCCGGCGGCGTGCTCTACCAGGACGCGGTGCAGAACTACGACTGGCGCCACCGCGTGAAGCCCGGCATCACCGGCTGGGCCCAGGTCAACGGCTGGCGTGGTGAAACCGAGACGGTGGAGCAGATCCGCAAACGCGTGGAACACGATATTTACTACATCAAGAACTGGTCCTTGCTTCTGGACGTCCAGATCATCATCCGCACCGTTTTTGGCGGATTTACCGGCACCAAGGCTTATTGAGAAGGGCGACTCATCTTCTATGCGATGCCTCTGGCTGACTCTCGCGGATCCCGAGCCGCGTCATAACGGGCAGTATATTTATTCCGGCGGTCTCATCGATGCGATGACCACTGCCGGGGCCGATATACATGTTCTGGGGCTGACGCGTCCGGATTCGCCGCCGCGCCCGGCCGGACGGCTGAACGGCCATGGCGTACACTGGTGGTTGGCCGCCCATCAACCGCGGTCGAGTCTTCAAAGCCTGATCTCGGTGCTGCCGCATATGGCGGACCGCAGCTGGACCCCAGACCTGCGCCATCTGCTGTCGCTGAAATTGCGGGAAGAGCGTTGGGATGCCATTGTCTTCGACAGTCTGTCGGTTGGCTGGGCGCTTGCGCCAGTCCTCAAGCACTATTCCTCCCAATCCAAGCGGCCGAAGCTGGTCTATGTATCGCATAACCACGAGGCCAGCCTGCGCGGCGAGGTGGCACGGGAACAGGAAAATATCATCAAGCGTAAGGTGCTGCAGTATGACGCCATGAAAGCGGCGCGTCTGGAGAATGCTCTGGTCGACGCTGTGGACCTTGTCACTGCAATCACGGCCGACGATGCCGCGCGCTATCTTGCCCGTTACCCGCGCCGCCATATCGAGGTGCTGACCCCTGGCTATGACGGTGCCCGTACTGTTCGCAGGCGCATCACCGCCGATACGCCGCGCCGCGCGATTATTGTCGGCAGTTTCGACTGGATCGCCAAGCGCATGAACCTTGAGCAGTTCGTGGCCATTGCCGATCCGATGTTCGCCGCCCAGGGCGCCGAGCTGCAGGTGATCGGCAGCGCTGAAGCGGGATTCCTGAGCCAGATGCGTCGCAAGGCCCAAGCCACAGAGTTTACGGGCCCTGTCGACAAGGTGCCAAGCTTCATGGAAGAGGCGCGCATTGCCCTGGTGGCGGAGCGCCATGGCGGTGGCTTCAAGCTGAAGGTTCTGGATTACATCTTCAACCGTATGCCCATCCTTGCACTGGACGGGTCGGTATCGGGTGTGCCGCTGCGCCAGGATGACAGTATTCTGCTGTATGAGGACTACGAGGCGTTGGCGCGCGGAGTCCTGCAGGTGATGGACGATTGCGACCGCCTCAACAGCCTGCAGGAGCGGGCCTATGACGTCTGCCGCGACCGCTTTGACTGGACCAGCCGCGGCGAGGCCCTGCTGACGGCGATGGCGGCCTGATGAAAACGGTGAACCTCAGCATCATATCGGAGCCGCGGCTGAGTGGCCTCGACATGCTGTTGCTCGTCATCTTCTTTATCGGCATCTATCTTGGCGTATCGATCGCCGTGACCGACAAGGTGCCGTTCCCGGCAGCGCCCTCGGGCATCGTCGGCATCATCTTGCTCTGGCGCCGGCGCGACCAAATACAGCCGACGCATCTGGCGGCGATTCTTTGTATTATCCTGCTGTATGTTGCTGCCAGCCTGTCGGCCACCAATGTGGCTAACCTGCCCAAGCGATTCAACGGCATCATCCAGATCACCTATTCATTCGTGATTGGATACGCCATGTTCCTGACGCTGCTACAGGCCAGTCGGAAGCAGCTCACCACCCTGTTTCTAGGCTTCAGTCTTTTCATTTTGGTGGGCTGCCTGCTGGAGACCTATGCCGGTCTGGATGTTGTCAGCGACGCTGTGCGTCAGAAAATCTATGACTCCGGCATCTATGATTCCGACCGGCGCGACGAGCTGCTCTATGGCAAGGTTCGCCCCAAACTATTTACATCAGAACCGTCGGCCGTGACCTTCGGCTATACGCTCTTCACCTTTGCCTGGTTTGTCATCTCCCAGCATCGCCATAAGCTGTTCATTCTGTTGGCTCTTCTAGCTGCTGGCATCGTTGCGATGCCGGGCCCGACACTGTTGCTCTCGCTGCTGCTGTTGCCGCCGTATTATTTTTTCGTGCTGCCGTCGACCCCTCCGATTGGCCAGTTCGGCTCAGGCTACCGCCTCGCCATTCTGGTCTTTGCCGGCATTCTGCTGATCGTATTTTCCGTGGCGGCCGCCACCATCTATGCCGAACGTCTGAGTGATATCACGCGTGGCAATGATCCCAGCTTCTTCTACCGCGTCATCGGTCCTGCCCTGGTGGCTATCGAGGTGGTCAAACATTATCCCTGGGCGGGCGCCGGCCTGACCAGCGAGCCTTACATCGCTGACCTGGTGCTGAACGTTTTCGTCAAATCATCACATTTCTCGGCCGCCTGGCGCATCAACAAGATTTCAGAGGTGCTGACCAATTATTTCTGGCTCCACTGGATATACCTCGGCCTGGTCTGGGGTGTCGTCCTGTTAGGCGGCCTGTCGTTTTGGCTGCGCAGCCTGGGTGTGCCCAACATCTTCTTCTGCTGGATTGTCTGGGCGGTATTCGGCCAGGCCTCGGGCGCCTATGTCGGCCCGAAGACCTGGGTCGTCTTGCTGCTGGCAGCGGCGCTCTCGATCCTGCACCAACGAGTCCCAGTACCGAACTTCAATCCTCATGCCTCCGCAGAGCCACCGCTGCGAGCCAGAATTCGGCAGGCGCGCGAATTGCGTGGGGCGCGGCCGCTGTTGCAGCCATGACGGGACCTGTCGTCCCGCGTCGTGATCTTTTCGCCTTGGGCGGCGGCCTGGCGCTTGCGGCCAGCATGGGAATTCCCCCCGCACAGGCAGCACCCGCTGCCGCCCCGGCACCGTTTGGCAAGCTGGTTTCGGCAGGTGATTACGGCGCCGTGGGCGATGGGATGGCTGACGATACCGCCGCCCTGCAGGCCGGATTGGACGCGGCTTTTGCGCAGAAGGATGGCGGCATCCTGCTGATCCCGCCCGGGCAGTATCGCGTCACCCGTACCCTGCGCATTGCTCCGACCACTAACGTGACGCGACAGTCCGGTATCTTCGGGCTGGGAGCGCGGATTGTCTCAGGTATCGAGAACGGCGATTCCATCCTGGAGGTAAACTGCCAGTCGACTTTCCGTTTCCTGCTGATCCATGGCCTGGATATTCATGGCAGCGGTCGCGATGGTCACGGTATCCGGCTGATCTGCACTGGTAACAAGAATTTCCTATATAATTTCTGCCTGCGCGATCTGGTCATCCAGCGTTGCGGCAAGAACGGTTGCCAGCTGAGCGGTAATGTTTTCGAAGGGCAACTGATTAACTGTTATTTTCGGGGTAATCGAGGCCATGGCGCCGCCTTCCATCATGAGGTTGGCGGCAAGGGGATTCTGTCAGCCGTGCGGGTAATCGGCGGTGTGTTCGGCGAGAATGGCGAGCATGGCGCGGCGATGCTGGACGGCTGCTACGATGTCAGCTTTCACGGCAGCTATTTTCTGCTGAACAAGAAGTTCGGCCTGGTGGCTGAAAACGGCTGCACGCTGCTGTCCAGTTGCGGTTTCGAGAACAATCATGAAGGCGTATCGGATTTCAGCCAGGGCGATACCGGAATCTGGTTACAGAATTTCGGTACGTTGGTCAGCTGCACGGCTTATTCGATGTTCAGGCAGACGGGATTGATTCGCGCCATGATTGTCAGCAAGCTGGTCATGATCGGTTGCACAGGCAGTGGTGACGCCAGAGCGGCCGATGCGGGTCTGGCTTATCTGCGCGGTCAGCCGCGCAGCACCGCCACCGTGATCGGGTGCAGCGGTGCAGTGAAATGTGAAGGCGGCTTCGAGGCCACGGAAATAGGCGGTGAAGGTAGCGGCCTGAGACTTGGAGGCGGGTGGCAGAGCCGCAATCTGATGCAAATGGGCGAATACTGTCTGTGGGTGGATCGCCAGGGTCGCATGCGCATCAAGCGCGGCCGCCCCGAGCGCGATGACGACGGCGGTCTTGTCGGCGTCTCTTAGCCAGGCTTTCTAAAATCCTCCGGCGACCGGTGGGTGTATTGAGTTCCGCCGCAGCATTTGCGGTAGGCGGAGCAGGATGCCGAGTGCGCGCCGGCTGCGCGGGATTACCATGTAGACAGCCAGTGCGACCGGAATAGAGATGACGGCGCTGAGCGCTAGATCTGTCACAGGACCGGTGGCAGCCATCAAGGTGCTTTGCCGCATCAAGGAAATATTGGCAGCGACAGCGCCGGCAGCAAGCAGAGATGGCGCTATCGCCATGGCCATGTCAGGGCTGCTGACTGGCCCACGTCGGCCGCCAAGCCAGATCGCCAGTGGCAGGCGCAGGAACAGGCCCGCGAGAGCGTAAGCTGCGGCGATACCCGTGGCACCGAAGGGTAAGCCGCCGAGGACGGCCGCCACGACGGCTATCGCATCGGCCAGGCCCGCCCGTAGCATGTCGCCGGAACGGTTCTGGCTGGTATAGAGCAACGCGATGAACATCATCGCCGGCAGTGTGATCGCGGCAACGGCGAAACAGGCAACATAAGGTGCGGCTGCGCTCCATTGTGGACCGAACAGCACGCCAACCACCCAATCGGCGGTAACAGCGGCCAACGCCGCTGGTGGCATTGTCACCATGGCGAATTTCTCGAAGACGGTTAGGAAGGTATTGCGGTACCGATCAGGTTGCCCTTCAAGCCGACTGAGGGTTGGCATGGCAACGGCATAGATCGGCCCATTGAGGTTGTTCAGAGGCACGAGGACCAATTTTGCAGCGCGCTCGTAGAAACCGAGAATAACCGGCCCCCATAGCCAGCCGATGAGAACTTGGTCCAGGCTGCGCGCTGCCGCCGCGAGGACATTGTATGCCGTAACCGAGCCGCCGAAACGCAACATGTCGCCGATCTCGGGCGCACGCACCGGCAGGCCGGGGCGCCAGGGGCAGAGCTGCCAGCTGGCTACCAGTGTGATCACAGGGCTGGCGACGCGTTGGACGACCAGGGCCCAGTAACCGGCGCCGTTGATGGCGCAAACCACAGCCAGGGCCAGCGCGGTCAATTCCGCGCCGGTTTCAATGACGGCGATGGCGGTGAAGCGCATCTGACGACGCAGCAGTGCCCAGTGCTGAATCGTAAGACTGCTGGCAATGAATCCAAGCGCCAGCCAGCGCGTGATGGAAGTCAGTTCCGGTTCGCCATAAAAGCCGGCGATTGCTGGCGCCGCGAGCAGCAGGCCGAACCCAAGACAGCATCCGAAGCCGGCATTGATCCAGAAAAGGGTCGATACCTGCTGATGAGTGATGATCGGGCGCTGGATTGTCGCGGCTGAAAGTCCGAGTTCTTTCACCAGTTCGAGCAGGATCGACAAGGCCGCAATCATTGCGACCAGACCGAAAGCATGCGGTGACAGCAATCGCGCCAGAAGGATGGTGCCGCCGAACTGGGCGGTAAAGCGGATGGCCTGGCTGCCAAAGGAGACTAGCCCCCCACGCAGGCTGCGTCGGGTCAGATCCTGCTGCAGATGATCTGTCGCGAAGGGATCATCCTGCTGACTGTTCAAGCGATCGCCCGTTGATTGGCCAGATGATGATTCAGATACCATTGGTAGGTATTGGAGAGGCCGGTTTCCAGGCTGGTGCTGGCCTGCCAGCCCAGCTCACGCAGCCGCGCGGTGTCTATCACCTTACGCGGCGTGCCGTCCGGCTTGCTGGTATCGAAGGCGAGCTTACCTCGATAACCCATCACCCTGCACATCAAGCCGGCCAGATCGCGGATCGAAATCTCTGACCCGGTGCCCAAGTTGACGAAATCATGACCCGAATACCGTTTCAGCAGATGCACGATGCCATCGGCAGCGTCATCCACGTAGAGGAACTCGCGCATCGCCTTGCCGGTGCCCCAGATCTCGACGGCCTCGGCGGCGGTTTCCTTGGCGCGATGAATCTTCGCCATCAGTGCAGGAATGACATGGCCCTGCATGACGTCGAAGTTATCACCCGGCCCGTAGAGGTTGGTCGGCATGGCAGAAATGAAGTCGCAGTTATACTGCTTGCGATAGGCCTGGCAGAGCTTGATACCGGCGATCTTGGCGATGGCATACCACTCGTTGGTGGGCTCCAGCGGCCCGGTCAGCAGGGCGGATTCCGGAATTGGTTGCGGTGCCATGCGCGGATAGATGCAGGAGGAGCCGAGGAACAGCAGCTTTTCCACGCCATATTGTTTCGAGGCCTCGACGATATTGACCTCGATCATCAGGTTGTCGTAGAGAAACTCGGCCGGGCGCGTGTCGTTCGCATGGATGCCGCCAACCTTGGCGGCTGCAACGACAACTGCATGCGGTCGGGTTTCCCGCAGCCAGATATTCACTGACTCCGGGTTGCGCAGGTCGAGTTGCTGGCGCGGCGCCATCAGGATTTCGCAGTCTTCATCCTGCAGGCGGCGCACCACGGCCGAGCCGACCAGGCCGCGATGGCCGGCAACCCAGATGCGCTTGCCGGCCAGGGGATAGGTGGTCTGTTTATGCATAGGTCAGCACTCCGGCTCCGTCATGGTTCTGCTTCACAGCCGCGCGATCAGCTTCGACCATCTCGGTGACCAGCTGTTCGAAGCTGGTCTTGTGCTGCCAGCCAAGATTGCGCCAGGCCTTGTCCGGGCTTCCGAGCAGGAAGTCGACCTCGGTCGGACGGTAGTATTCCGGGTCGATGGCGACCAAGACATCACCGCTCTTGCTGCAATAGCCTTTTTCGTCGACGCCCTTGCCATCCCATTCGATCGGGCGGTTGATCTTTTGGAAAGCCAGCTCGACGAATTCGCGTACGCTGTGCACTTCACCGGTGGCCAAGACGTAATCGTCGGGCTTGTCCTGCTGCAGCATCAGCCACATGCCTTCCACATAGTCACGGGCATGGCCCCAGTCGCGCTTGGAGTCGATGTTGCCCAGATACAGGCGCTTCTGCAGGCCGACCTCTATGGCGGCCACGGCGCGGGTGATCTTGCGGGTGACGAAGGTCTCGCCGCGGATCGGGCTCTCATGGTTGAACAGGATGCCGTTCGAGGCATGCATGTTATAGGCCTCACGGTAATTCAATGTGATCCAGTAGGCATAGAGCTTGGCGGCGGCATAGGGGCTGCGCGGATAGAACGGGGTGGTCTCGCGCTGCGGGATCTCCTGCACCTTGCCGAACAGTTCAGAGGTTGAAGCCTGGTAGAAGCGGGACTTGTCTTCCAGCTTTAGGATGCGGATCGCCTCCAGCAGGCGAAGGGTGCCGATGGCATCGGTATTGGCGGTATACTCCGGCGCTTCAAAGCTGACCTGCACATGGCTCTGTGCTGCCAGATTGTAAATCTCGTCGGGCTGGGTTTCCTGGATCAGGCGGATCAGGTTGGACGAATCCGTCATGTCGCCATAGTGCAGGAAGAAGCGTACGTCTTCCTCATGCGGATCGCGATACAGATGATCGACGCGGCGCGTGTTGATCGAAGACGAACGTCGCTTGACGCCATGCACCGTGTAGCCCTTCTCCAGAAGAAGCTCGGAGAGGTAGGCGCCGTCTTGACCGGTGGCACCGGTGATCAGAGCCGTTTTGTTCGACATGGGGGTTTCCTTTTGCTGCGTGTCTGGGGGAGGGGGAGGCGGGTCAGGCTGTAAAGGCGATGCGATCGGCCACGGCGTCCCAGGAATAGGACGACAGGACATGCTGCTGGCCGCTCCAGCCCATCTCATAGAGACGATCCGGATCGGACAGCGCATCGAGAATGACGGCGGCCAGGGCTTCGGGTTCGGCCTGGTCGGCGAGGAAACCGTGACGGCCCTGTTCGGTGATTTCGGGCAGACCGTTGCGGCGCAGACCCACGACGGGCGTGCGCGACAGCATGGCCTCGAGATAAACTTGGCCCCAGGGATCATTCAGCATCGGCTGCGTCAGCAGGGTCGATGTGCGGAAGAGCCGCTGCAATTCCCGCCAGGGCAAATGGGCGTGGAAATGTACGTTCGGGAGATCCGGCACCAGGCTACGGCTACGCTCGTCACCCACGATGGACAGTGTCAGATCCGGTCGCTCGCGCTGCGCCAGCCGGAAGGCTTCTAGCAGCAGCAGGCCGCCCTTGGCCGCGAAGATATGCTTGGCGACGAACAGCAGGTTCGGCCGGTCATAGGTCTTGGGCTGGTCGTAAGGCTCGATCTGCCCCATGCCGGAGCCCACCACGGTGACCTTCTCGGGCGGTAGAGCGTAATGCGAGATTAGGTGGTCGCGCACATAGGCGCCGAAGGTGAATACATGCTCCACGCTGGCCAGGGCCTCGTGCTCAAGCTGCTCAAAGGCTTCGAGCGCCCGGCGGCTGTACCCCTTCATGTCGGTGCGGTGTTGCAGGGAGAGGGCCCAGTCATGATCGCAATAGAGGTAATGCTTAACGCCGTCATCAAGGTCGACCGGCGGCAGGTCCAGCGTACCGGTATGCAGGACATGGCGGATGCGGCGCCGGCGGGCGATTTCGGCCAGCCGCTCAGCCGCCTTGTCGCGGGCGGCTCGCATGCGCAGGACGGCCTCGCTGGTGCGCGGCAGGCCATAGCCTTTCAGCACGTACTGCATGGCCAGCAGCCCGCGTTCGCTCTTCTGACCGCCGGAATGAATACCTTCGACCGCGATGCCGCGTTCCTGAAGTCCGCGCGCCACGTTGTAGGGCGCGGCTGACCACGTGCGTCGATCCATCGGATCGCCGAAAATGCTGCTGACGGCGACGCGCTCGAAGCGGCGCGCACCCGTATGGGGAATACCGAAGTGTTCGTTGGCGCTTCGTGTCGCCTCGGCGGCAGTCGTGCTCACGGCTCAAAACCTGATTCGGGAAAGGAGGAAACCTAAGCCTATGCAAGCCGACTTATTCCTGGATCACCAGTGATCAACCTGTGACCGCCAACTGCACTGCAAAACGGTGCGTTTTTATAAGCCAGAGCTGCGGAAACATGGCGTTTTTGTGGCCGTTTCAAGCACAGATTGATCACACCTTTGTCCACCCTCGCGTCCCTACTATCGCACAGCAACAAGATTGACATTCCGTAATCTGGAGACAGGCATGCACAGCCATGTCCGCAAGAAAAAATCCGTGATGTTCTTTGCGCCCGATGTCAGCGATGTGAGCACCGTCAAACGCGCCGAGGCGTTTCTGGCGCATGGCTACCAGTTGCAGGTATTCGGCTTTAGACGCGACAACTACAATCGCGGCTATGAACCGTCATGGCCCTACGTCTATCTGGGGCGGACCTACGATTTCCGCTATCTGCATCGGATCGCTGCCATCCTCGGTGCCTTTCCGCGTATCCTAGCCCAGTACAAGAAACTCAAATCCGCCGAAGTACTCTATGCACGCAATCTCGATCAGTTGCTTCTAGCGATTTTCGCCCGCCTGTTTGCGCATAAGCCGGCGCGGCTGATCTATGAAATCCTCGATGTTCAGCCGGCTTTCGTCGGCGATGGATGGCGGTCGCGCCTCTTGCGGACGCTCGAGCGCTTCGGCCTGCGCCGCACCGATCTGCTGGTGGTGTCGTCGCCGGGTTTCATTCGGCATTACTTCAAGCCGATCCAGGGCTATGACGGCGCCTGGTTTTTGCTGGAAAACAAATTGCCGGCCAATGTTCCGCTGGTAACCGGCATCCGTCCGGTGGAGAAACGCGGCATAACCGGTCGCGAGCGTTATCGCTGGGTGGTGGGTTATTGCGGCTTGATCCGTGGTCGCGAAACCATCGACCTGATCATCCGGCTTGCCGAACGCCTGCAGGGGCTGGTGCTGTTCCGTTTTCGCGGTATCTTCACCACCGTGGACCGGCGCTACCTGATGGATGCCATCGCTCGGTTGGACAATCTGGTCTATGACGGCGATTACGTGAATCCCCGTGATCTGCCCGAGGTCTATGGCGATATCGATTTCGCCTGGGCGATCGACCTGGAGCATACCGAGCATAACTCGCGCTGGCTGCTGCCCTGTCGGTTCTACGAGGCCGGTTATTTTGGTGTACCCTGCCTTACGGCACGTGGCTTCGAAGTTGCGCGGCTGGTGGATGAGGCACAAGTGGGCTGGAGTTTCGAGAAGCCTTATGAGGATGCGCTTGTGCGTTTCTTCCTCACGCTGACTCAGACGGAATATGACGAGACGCGACAGCGGCTACTGGATACGCCCAGCAGCGGCTTTGTCGCTGGCGATGATACGGTTGAATTGCTGCGGCGGATCGACCGCGTGGAATACCAGGCCGCTGCGGAGTGACCGCTATCGCGGTCAGGCCGACATCTTGGCGTGATCGCGCGCGGTGTTGCGATTGACCATCACGCAATCGAACTCGATCAGGCGCATGCCTGGGTCGCGGCTGATCGGGTAGAGACCCGAGATATCGAATCCGCAGTTGTTCAGATGCCGGATCGTATCCATGTAGCCCGGCATGCCTTCGTAGATATTGATGATTGAGGCTTCGCTCTGCAGGGCGGCGATATTCGGCAGGATGGCCGTGGCGCCCGCCAGAACCTCCAGGTCGAAACCCTGGGTATCCAGTTTCAGATAGACATTGCGGAAACCGTGGCGGCGCTGCAGTTCGGGCAGGATTTCATCCAGCCGGTGCACCGCGACGATCTCGGTATGGCTGGCCTCGTTCAGGCCGTTGAATTCCGGGACCGCGGAATTGTCCGGGGTCAGGAAGGAGCTGAACTGGTCGGATTTCATCACATGGATGGGCAGCGAACCGCGATTGCGGCCCAGCGCATGGCCGACGATTTCCCAGTGCGGATCATTCAGGCGCCGGTGCTGCAGGATGGCGACATTGCGGCTGACTGGCTCGAAGGAGACGATCAGGCCCTGATAACCGACTTTGTCGCGCAGGAAGTCATGGTATTGGCCGGTATTGGCGCCGACGTCGAGCACGCAGTCGATTTTCAGGAAACGGAACAGCGGACCCAGATGGATAGCGAAATCACGGTCCTTCATGTCGCGCAACGGAACGATGTCATAACCCATCGCACGGGAGGTTTTGCGGATCCAGTTTTTGACAGGGCGAAACATGGGCAAGCCTAGGCTGAATGACGGGAAGCCCTCAGCATTGCGATCTGCATCCCGAATGGGAAGTGACCATTCGGTGGCTTGGCTACGGCAGAAACGGCGGTCTTTCGCCGATATGGCTACATTGTGGCGCCGATCTGCCAGGGCACGAACTCGGCGTCGCCGAAGCCCAATTCCTCACTCTTCGACTGCTGGCCCGAGGCCACAGCGACGATCTTGTCGAAAATCTGCTGGCCCATCTGGGGCACGCTGATGCCTTCATCCAGGATGGCACCGCAGTTGATGTCCATATCTTCTTCCATGCGGCGATACATGGCCGAATTGGTTGCCAGCTTGATCGAGGGCACCGGCTTGGCGCCAAAGACCGAACCCCGGCCGGTGGTGAAGCAGATGACGTTGCCGCCGCCGGCAATCTGCCCGGTGGCCGAGCAGGGGTCATAGCCGGGCGTGTCCATGAAGACGAAGCCCTTGGTATCCACCGGTTCAGCGTATTTGTAGACGCCGCGCAGATTGGTGGTGCCGCCCTTGGCTGCGGCCCCCAATGACTTCTCCAGAATGGTGGTCAGGCCGCCCTTCTTGTTGCCAGGCGAGGGGTTGTTGTCCATCGAGCCGCCGTTGCGTTCGCAGTATTCCTCCCACCAGCGGATGCGTTCGATCAGCTTTTCGCCAATCTCCCGGTTTTCGGCGCGACGGGTCAACAGATGTTCGGCACCGTAGATCTCTGGAGTTTCGCTCAGGATAGCCGTGCCGCCGTGGCGCACCAGAAGGTCGGCTGCCGCCCCCAGCGCCGGATTGGCGGTAATGCCGGAATAGCCGTCCGAGCCGCCGCATTGCAGGCAGAGCGTCAGATGCGAGGCTGGCACGGTCTCGCGCCGGATGGCATTGGCGTCGGGCAGCATTTCTTTCAATTGTGCGATGCCGCGTTCCACCGTCTTGCGAGTGCCGCCGGTCTCCTGGATAGTCATGCTCTGCAAGCGCGGGCTGTGCTTCAAGCCCTGTGCCTCCATCATGAAATCGATCTGCGCCACTTCGCAGCCCAGGCCCAGCATCATCACGCCGGCGAAGTTGACGTGTTGGGCATAGCCCCAGAGCGTGCGCTGCAGGTTGCCATAGCCTTCGCCCTTGTCAGCCATGCCGCAGCCGGTGCCGTGCACGATGGCGACCACGCCGTCGACATTGGGGTAGTCGCGCAACGCATCGCCCTTGAAATAGTCCGCGATGTAACGCGCCACGGTGGCCGAGCAGTTCACGCTGGTGACCACACCCAGATAGTTGCGGGTGCCGGCCTTGCCATTGTCGCGCATGTAGCCCTGGAAGGTGGCGCGTTGGTCTTCAGGGATATAGAGCGTTGGGCGCATGTCGGCGCCATAGGCATAATCGCGGTCGAAGTCGCCCATCACCATATTATGGCTGTGCACATGCTGGCCGGGCTCGATCGGCATGGAGGCGAAGCCGATGATCTGGTTGTACTTGCGGATCGCTTCGCCTTGCGCGATGGGCGCGGTGGAGACCTTGTGGCCGGCGGGAATGATGCTGCGGCAGGTGACATTGCCGCCTTCCACACTCATGCCGGGCTGCATCTCGGCCCGCGCTACGACCACATTATCGTTTTCGTTCAGGCGGATGACCGCCGATACCCGATCCAGCATGATGTCCTCCCACGGACTTATGGGAACAGCTTAGCGCAACAGGCCGCGCTGCGCGAGGTTGCGCATCAGCGCCCGGCTGCCAAAGGTCCAGGGCGGCAGGCGATCGCAGGTGTCGACCTGGTTGACCAGTCCGCCCAGGCGCGGCGAGCGGATGGTTACCACATCGCCCGGCTTGTGCGTGAAGCCCATGCCGGGCGCGCCGCGGTCCTGGATTGGCGCGAACATGGTGCCGGTAAACAGCATGGCGCCATCGGGATACTGGTGGCTGTTGCCAAAGGCCTGACCGGCGAGATCGGGCAGGTCGCGACTGATGCGGGCCAGATGCGAACTGGCTTCCAGGCGGAAATTGTCCCGCCCTTCGATCACCAGGCTGACCTCGACGCGACGCAGGTCGTCCAGGGCGAAATGACTGTCGAAAAGACGGATGAACGGTCCGATCGCAGAAGACGCGTTGTTGTCCTTGGCGCGGCCCAGTAGCAGCGCGCTGCGACCTTCCACATCGCGCAGGTTCACATCGTTCCCGAGCGTCGCGCCGACAATCTCGCCACGGCTGTTCAGCGCCAGAACCACTTCGGGCTCGGGGTTGTTCCAGGTCGAGTCCGGATGGATACCGACCTTCATACCGGTGCCGACGGATGCCATGGGCTGACATTTGGTGAAGATCTCGGCATCGGGTCCGATGCCAACTTCCAGATACTGCGACCAGGCGCCGCGCTTGATCAGCGTTTCGCGTAGGCGCATGGCCTCGGGTGAACCAGGCTTGATGCGGGCCAGTTCGCCACCCATGGCGGCTGCGATCTCGGCGCGCACGGCATCGGCGCGGCTGGCATCACCACGAATCTGCTCCTCGATCACCCGTTCGATCAGGCTGTCGGCGAAGGTGACGCCGGCGGCCTTCACGGCCTGCAGGTCGCAGGGCGGCAGCAGATACGGTGCGGTTAGCGTCGCAGTATTCTTCAGCAGATCGGCCAGCATGCCAATGCGGGGCGCGGCCTTGATTGCCTTGGTCACGATGGCGGCCGGCTGGTCGAGGTCGAGCAGTTCGCTGCTGGTTGCCGCCAGCGCCGAGAGATCGACGACATCCTCGCCGCGCAGGGCCACCACCACGGGGCCGGCGGGGTTGCCGCCGATCCAGGCGCGGCCGACCAGCGTTGCTTGTTGGTGATCCTCGGGCAGGCAGGCGGCCAGCACGGTATCTTGCATGATCATTATCCAAGTGGTGGCAATACGGTGCTGCGATTTAAGCCTGGAAGGCGGGCATCTGCATAGGCTTTGATCATCGTCACCTGTGCTGCACTGCCGCAGAATCGGCTCTGGCGTAGAGGGACGGACTGGCAGGCTCCTTGCTTGTTCAGGGCCAGCGTACAAAGATCGGGCCCATGCTTTCCGCGTTTCTCTTCAATTCGCGCCGTCAGCGCGACATTCCCTATCCGCCGGCACTGAAAGCCATCCAGTCCCTGGCCGCCCATGACGCGGCGCGGACCGAGATCGCGCAGTGGCCGGGCTTCGCGTCGACACCGTTGCATGATCTGGCCGGGTTGGCGGGCGAGCAGGGCCTTGGCGCAATCTGGTACAAGGATGAAGGCGGGCGCTTCGGCCTTGGCAGCTTCAAGGCGCTGGGTGGAGCCTATGCAGTGCTGCGCCAGCTACAGAAGGCGGTCGCCGCCGTGCACGGCCTGCAGCCGGCCGATGTCAGCAGCGCCGATCTGCTGGCCGGCACCTACGCCGATATCGTCAGCCGGATCACTGTCACCTGTGCCACCGATGGCAATCATGGCCGCTCGGTGGCCTGGGGCGCCTCGCTGTTCGGCTGTGCCTGCGTCATCTATGTCCATGCCGGCGTTAGCGCCGGTCGGGAGCAGGCTATCGCAGCCTATGGTGCGCGGGTGGAACGGACGGCGGGCAATTATGACGACAGCGTACGCAAGGCGCAGCAGGATGCCACCGCCAACGGCTGGATCGTCATTTCCGATACTTCCTATCCCGGCTATCTGGAAATCCCGCGCGATGTGATGCAGGGCTATTCGGTGATGGCGGCCGAGGCGCTGCGGCAGGCTCCGGCAAAACCGACCCATGTCTTTGTGCAGGGCGGTGTCGGGGGACTTGCTGCTGCCGTTCTGGCGTATCTGTGGGAAAAAGACCTCGATCGCCCGATCTTCGTGGTGGTCGAGCCGGACCAGGCCGATTGCCTCTATCGCAGCGCCGAAGCCGGCAGGCCCGTGGTGGTCGAAGGCGCGCTGGACACTATCATGGCCGGCCTGGCCTGCGGCGAGGTTTCGCAGATCGCCTGGGACATCCTGTCGATTGGCGCAGACGCTTTCATGACCATTACGGATGACAGTGCCGCCGAGCTGATGCGTCGCCTGGCGCAGACTGTCGGATCCGATCCGGCTATCGTTGCCGGTGAATCCGCCGTGGCGGGTCTGGCCGGCGCATTGCTGGCGCACCGCGACCCGAAGGTCGCGGCAATGCTGAAGCTGGATGCGCAGTCGCGGATTCTGGTGTTTGGCAGCGAAGGCGCCACCGATCCGGCAGTGTATGAACGGATCGTTGGCAAGCCGCCGGCGGCTGTACAGAAAGGGGCTTGATATGGCGCGTCTGATCACCGTGGGCGCCGCCCAACTTGGCCCTATCGCCCGCAGCGAAACGCGGCCCCAGGTGGTGGAGCGCCTGATCGCGCATCTGCGCGAGGCCAGGCGCATGGGCTGCGATCTGGTGGTTTTTCCGGAATTGGCGCTGACCACTTTCTTCCCGCGCTGGTTCATGACCGATCAGGCCGAGATCGACAGTTTCTTTGAGCGCGAGATGCCGGGGCGGGAGACCCAGCCGCTGTTCGACGAGGCGCGGCGACTGGGACTGGGCTTTTCCATCGGGTATGCCGAATTGACGCCGGAGGGGCAGCATTTCAACACTTCCATTCTCGTCGGCAAGGATGGCGCGGTGATCGGCAAATACCGGAAGGTGCATCTGCCTGGCCATGCCGAGCACGAGCCATGGCGCGAGTTCCAGCATCTGGAAAAGCGCTATTTTGATATCAGTGATACGGGCTTTCAGGTCTGGCGCGGCTTCGGTGGCATCCTCGGCATGTGCATCTGCAACGACCGGCGCTGGCCCGAGACTTATCGCATGATGGGTCTGCAGGGCGCGGAGATGATCCTGCTCGGCTACAACACGCCGGTGCACAACCCGCCCGCACCCGATCACAACGCGCATTCCCTGTTCCATAATCAACTGGTTATGCAGGCCGGCGCCTATCAGAACGGCAGCTGGGTTATCGGTGTCGCCAAGGCCGGTAACGAAGAAGGCGTGCCCATGATCGCCGGAACGCAGATCATTGCGCCTTCGGGAATGACAGTGGCAGCGACGCAAGGAGAGGGCGACGAGCTGGCGGTCGCCTGCTGCGACCTTGATGCCTGCGCCAGTTACAAGACCACCACTTTCAACTTTGCAGTCCATCGCATGCCGCAGCATTATGGACTGATCACTGTGCGCAAGGGAGCCGAGCCGCCGCCATGAAACCGAAGAAGGCTGTCGTTACACAGATCACTCCGCCGGCCAAGCCAGCCGCGGCCCTGCAGCCGCCGCTGGTTGCGGGTCTGTTCGCCGAGGCCGGTGTGCAATTACGTCCCGGCCGTGCCGATATAATCGCGGGCAGCCTTGGCGTTGCCGTGGCCAAATTCCGCACTGTCGCCCACAAGCTCGCTTTTGAGCGCGAGCCGGGCCTGTTTCCTGTAACGCTGGAAAAGCCCGCGAAGAAAGGCGGCCGCAAGTGAGCAAGAAGCCGTCGGACACCGCTTTGATCAATCTCGGGCTGGCCGAAGCCGCCCGCGCCGTGGCCAAGGGTCAGGTAAGCGCCCAGGCGCTGACCGAGGCCAGCCTGGCTCGCATCGCCGAATGGCAGCCGAAGGTGAATGCCTTCCTCAAGCTGGAAGGCGAGGCAGCGCTGAAGGCTGCCAAGGCCGTGGATCGTGCGCGCAAGCGTGGCGTCAAGCTGGGCCGCCTGGCTGGCGTGCCGCTGGCGCACAAGGACATGTATTACCGTGCGGGCAAGGAAAGCACCTGCGGTTCGGCCATTCGCCGGCACTGGAAGGCCACCGAAACCGCCACGGCGCTGCAGCGCCTGGATGCCGAAGGCGCGCTGGATCTCGGCCGTCTCAACATGGCGGAATTCGCCTTCGGTCCGACCGGCCACAATTATCACTATGGTCATGCCCATAATCCCTGGAACATCGACCGCATCACCGGCGGCTCGTCCAGCGGTTCCGCGGCCGCGGTGGCCGCGCGCATGGTGTTCGGCGCGCTGGGCTCGGATACTGGCGGCTCGATCCGCCAGCCCGCGCATTACTGTGGCCTGGTCGGCATGAAGCCGACTTGGGGGCGGGTGAGCCGCGCGGCTGCCATGCCGCTCAGCTATTCGCTCGATACGGTCGGGCCGCTCACGCGCCGCGTGGAAGACAGCGCGCTGCTGATGGAAATCCTGGCCGGAGCCGATCCGCGCGACCCCACCGCCAGCAGCCTGCCGGTGGACGCTTATATGAAGGCGGCGCAGTCGGGTGCCGTGCGCGGACTGAAGATCGCCGTGCCGCGCCGCTATTTCTGGGACAAGCTGAACAAGCCGAGCGCCGAACTGCTGGAGAGCGCGCTGAAGGTCTTCGCCAAGCTGGGCGTGAAGGTTATCGAGATGACGCCGCCGGACATGGAGATGGTCACAGCGGCTTCTTTCGTGATGGTGTCGGCCGAAGCCTCGGCCCTGCATGCATCCTGGCTCCGTACGCGACCTGGTCTCTACAGCGATCAGGTGCGCGGTCGCCTGGAAAACGGGCTTGCGCTCAGCGCCGTGGATTATATCGACTCCCAACGCTGGCGCAGTGAGGCGGCGGCCGCTTTCCTCAAGGCGATGAACGGCGCCGACGCGGTCTTCGCGCCTGTCGCCGACAAACCGGCGCCGACGATCGCTGAAACCGATGTCGCCGGCAAACCCGAAGCCGCCAAGACCATCGCGTCGCTGACGCGGCTCACCCGTCCGATCAACTATCTGGGGCTGCCGTCGATGACGGTTCCCGCGGGCTTCGTGCGGGGCGGCATGCCAATCGGGTTCCAGTTGATCGGCAAGCCGTTCGATGAGGCGATGCTGTATCGCCTGGGCGGCGCGTTCGAGTCGAAGCAGCCGACCTATGATCGGATGCCGCGGTAACTGAACCACTGCCCGTAACCAATCGGATGCATCGGGCGGCTGCTTATTTTAGAGGCAATGCTGGATTCCAGATAAGCAGCCACCGACAACCCGCTCATTTGTACGCGTAGAATCAAGTTCTTCGTTCGTGGCACGGACCTTGCGTCTTCACCCCAATCTTCCAACCTGGGGTGAAGACCATGGTCTCCAAAATAGTTTCCACGACGGTTCTCGGCCTGCTTGCGGCAGCGGCCCTGAGCGGCCTTACGGCGACGCCGGTGCAGGCGCAGGGCGTGCTGCGTATCGGCATGACTGCCTCAGATATCCCGCTGACCACCGGCCAGACCGACAATGGCGGCGAAGGCATGCGGTTCATGGGCTATACCATCTATGACGCCCTTGTGAACTGGGACCTGAGCTCGGCCACCAAGCCTTCCGATCTGGTGCCTGGTCTGGCCGAAAGCTGGGGCGTCGATGCCACCGATAAAACCAAGTGGACCTTCAAGCTGCGTCCGGGCGTGAAATTCCACGACGGCAGCGAATGGACCGCCGAAGTTGCGGTCTGGAACTTTGAAAAGCTGCTGAACAAGGATGCTCCGCAGTTCGATCCGCGCCAGTCGGCGCAGGGTCGCTCGCGCATTCCGGCGATCGCCAGCTACAAGGCGGTCGACAAGCTGACGCTGGAAATCATCACCAAGAGCCCGGATGCCACGCTGCCCTACCAGCTGGCCTGGATCATGTTCTCGTCCAAGGCGCAATTCGAGAAGGTCAAGACCTGGGACGAATTCGCCAAGACGCCGTCGGGCACCGGCCCGTGGAAGCTAACCACCTTCGTGCCGCGCGAGCGTGCCGAAATGGTGCCGAACCCCGATTACTGGGACAAGGCGCGCGTGCCGAAGCTGGATAAGCTGGTCGTGATTCCGCTGCCCGAGCCGAACGCCCGCGTCGCCGCGCTACGCTCTGGCCAGGTTGACTGGATCGAGGCTCCGGCCCCGGACACGGTTGCGTCGCTGAAGAGCAGCGGCTTCACCATCATCACCAATGCCTATCCGCATAATTGGACCTGGCATCTGTCGCGCGCCGAAGGCTCGCCGTGGAACGACATCCGCGTGCGTAAGGCCGCCAATCTGGCGGTTGATCGCGAAGGCATGAAGGAACTGCTGAGCGGCCTGATGATTCCGGCCACCGGCTTCTTCCCGCCGGGTCACCAGTGGTTTGGCAATCCGAGCTTCAAGGTCAAGACCGATCTGGTCGAAGCCAAGAAGCTGATGAAGGAAGCCGGCTACAGCCCGGAAAAGCCGCTGACTGCCAAGGTGCTGATCTCGCCCTCGGGTTCGGGCCAGATGCTGCCGCTGCCGATGAACGAATTCGTTCAGCAGAACCTGGCGGAAATCGGCCTGAAGATCGAGTTCGAAGTGGTCGAGTGGAACACGCTGATCAACATCTGGCGCGCCGGTTCCAAGCATGAGAGCTCGCGCGGCGGTACGGCGATGAATTACAGCTACTTCATCCAGGACCCCTTCACCGGTGTTATCCGTCATCTGCAGTGCAACCTGGCGCCGCCAGCCGGCACCAACTGGGGCCACTACTGCGATCCGGACATGGACAAGCTGTTTGACGAGGTGCGCAACACCTTCGACCCGGCGGGCCAGACCAAGGTGATGCAGAAGATTCACGAGAAGTATGTGGATGACGCCATCTTCTTGATGATCACCCATGACGTGAACCCGCGCGCCATGACCTCCAAGGTCAAGGGCTTCGTACAGGCGCAGAACTGGTTCCAGGATTTCTCGCCCATCACGATGACCAAGTAATGTGAATGAACGGCCGGCCCTGACCAGCAGGGCCGGCCTTTTTCTGCCTTTTAGAACCGGCGCCCCATGCTGATTTATGCCATCAAACGGCTGATCTATGTCCTGCCTGTCGCTTTCGGCGTCAGTCTCGTCTGCTTCATGCTGGTGCATATCACGCCAGGCGATCCGCTGACCGCTGTCCTGCCCGTCGACGCGACGGCCGAACTGCAGGCCGAGATGCGGGTGATCTACGGCTTCGACAAGCCGCTGCCGGTGCAATACGTCATCTGGCTCGGCAAGGTTCTGGTCGGCGACCTCGGTACCTCGATTGCCACCGGCCGCGCCGTTCTCACTGAAGTGTCCCGTGCCGTGGGCAATACCTTGATGCTGGCGGCAGTCGCCACCATGATCGGGTTCTTCTTCGGCGCGCTGTTCGGCTTTGTCGCCGGCTATTTCCGCGACTCCGTCATCGACCGCATTGCCTCCTTCCTGTCTGTGCTCGGCGTCAGCGTGCCGCATTACTGGCTCGGCATGGTGCTGGTTATCCTGTTCTCGGTGCAACTGAGCTGGTTGCCCGCCACTGGCGCGGGGCCGGGTGGGTCAATGGACTGGTCCTGGGACTGGGCCCATATCCGCCACCTCATCTTGCCGGCCGTCACCATGTCGGTGATTCCGATGGGCGTCATCGCCCGCACCATCCGCGCGCTGGTAGCTGAAATCTTGTCGCAGGAATTCGTGCAGGCGCTGGGTGCGAAAGGCCTGATGGATCGCGGCATCTTCCGCCATGTCGTCAAGAACACTGCGCCGACCGCGCTGGCCGTCATGGGGTTGCAGCTCGGCTATCTGCTCGGCGGTTCGATCCTGATCGAGACGGTCTTCTCCTGGCCGGGTACAGGCTTCCTGCTGAATGCCGCGATCTTCCAGCGCGATCTGCCGCTGCTGCAAGGCACCATCCTGGTGCTGGCGATGTTCTTCGTCATGCTGAACCTTCTGGTCGACGTGCTGCAGACCGCGCTCGACCCGCGCATCCAGCGGAGCTGACCATGGCCGTCGGTGCGATTGACGACAAAGTAACGGTGGCTCCGATCCAGGTCTCGGACGGCTATTGGCGCGGTGTGATACGGCGGCTGAGCCGCGATCCTGTCGCCATGGTGGCGCTGGCGCTGATCGTGGCGCTGGTGCTGATGGCTGTCCTGGCGCCCTACATTGCGCCGGCTGATCCGATCAAGGGCTCGATGCTGCGCCGTCTGCGTCCGGTCGGCACGCCGGGTTATCCGCTTGGTGCCGACGAGCTTGGCCGAGACATGCTGTCTCGCCTGATCTATGGCGGACGCCTTTCGCTGTTTATGGGGGTGACGCCGGTGCTGATGGCTTTTGTCATCGGATCTGGTCTGGGGATTTTCGCCGGCTATGTCGGCGGCAAGCTCAACACCGCGATCATGCGCACCATCGACATCTTTTATGCCTTCCCCTCGGTGCTGCTGGCGGTGGCGCTGTCGGGCGCGTTGGGCGCCGGCATCACCAATGCGCTGGTATCGCTGACCATCGTTTTCGTACCGCCGATCACCCGCGTGGCGGAAAGCGTTACCACCCAGGTGCGCAACCGCGACTACGTGGAGGCCGCACGCGCCAGTGGCGCTGGTGGGCCGACCATCGTGCGGGTGCATGTGCTCGGCAACGTTCTCAGCCCGATTTTTGTCTATGCCACCAGCCTGATCTCGGTTTCGATGATCCTGGCTTCGGGCCTCAGCTTCCTCGGTCTGGGCGTCAAGCCGCCGGAGCCGGAATGGGGCCTGATGCTGAACACGCTGCGCACGGCGATCTATGTCAATCCGCTGGTCGCGGCACTTCCGGGCGCGATGATCTTCATCACCTCGATTTCCTTCAACCTGTTCTCCGACAGCCTGCGGTCGGCTATGGATGTACGCGGATGAGCGCGACCGATCAGGATATCTCTCTCGATCCGCGTGATCGCGGTGGTCCGCGTCAGCCGCTGCTCACCGTGCGTGGCCTGGTCAAGCATTTCCCGGTGAACAAGGGCCTGTTCGGCCGCACGACGGCCGTGGTGCGTGCTGTCGACAGTGTCGATTTCGACCTGCTGAAGGGCGAGACGCTCGGCATCGTGGGAGAGTCCGGCTGTGGCAAGTCCACCACCGCGCGCCTGCTGATGCATCTGATCCAGCCGGATCAGGGCAACATCATCTTTGATGGCGAAGTCGTCGGGCAGGAACTTTCCCTGCCGGAATACCGCCGCCAGGTGCAGATGGTGTTCCAGGACAGCTATGCCTCGCTCAATCCGCGCTTGACCATCGAGGATTCGATCGCCTTCGCGCCACAGGTACATGGCGTATCGCGTCGAGAGTCCATCGGTCGTGCCCATGACCTGCTGGCGCGCGTCGGCCTTGAGCCCAACCGCTTCGCCGGCCGTTATCCGCATGAACTCTCCGGTGGCCAGCGCCAGCGCATCAATATCGCCCGCGCCCTGGCGCTGGAGCCGCGCCTGGTCATTCTGGATGAAGCCGTGTCGGCACTCGACAAGTCGGTCGAGGCGCAGGTACTGAACCTGCTGCTCGACCTGAAGGAGGCTTTCGGCCTGACCTATATCTTCATCTCGCACGATCTGAACGTCGTCCGCTTCATCTCGGATCGCGTCATGGTGATGTATCTGGGCAAGGTGGCCGAAATCGGCACGGCGAACGACATCTTTGACCGTCCGGCGCATCCTTACAGCAGTGCGCTTCTGTCCTCGATGCCGGCAATGGATCCGGATGCGCGCACCATGGAAGCACCGCTCTATGGCGATCCGCCAAATCCGATCAATCCGCCGTCGGGGTGCCGGTTCCATACGCGCTGCACGCGCGCCGAAGCGGTCTGCAGCGTCGAGGTGCCGAAGCTCGCTGTGACCGGATCGGCGCAGCAAGTCTCCTGCCTGATGTATGAAGCAGGCTCGGGCCATTCGGCGGCCGGTCCGGCCCGGGAGGCTGCGGAATGAGCGAGAAACCCGCCCCCATGATCGATATCCGTGATCTCACCGTCACCTTCACCGGCGGGCGCAAGCCCGTGCATGCGGTCAACGGTGTGACGCTCAGTGTGGCGCGCGGCGAGGTTCTGGCCCTGCTGGGCGAGTCCGGCTCGGGCAAGAGCGTGACGCTACGCTCCATCCTCAACATGCATCCGAAAAAACGTACCCGCAGCACCGGCAGCGTAACGGTGGCTGGGCAGGACGTGATGGCGCTGTCGGGCCGCGCGCTCGCCGATTATCGCGGCAAGACGGCTTCGATGATCTTCCAGGAGCCGCTGCTGGCGCTCGACCCGGTCTACACCGTCGGCGCGCAGATGGTGGAAAGTATCCGTCGGCATGAATCCGTGTCGAAGGGGGAGGCCTATGCCCGGGCGCTCGCCCTGCTGCAGAAGGTGCGTATTCCTTCCCCGGAGCGCCGTCTGGAGGCTTATCCGCACGAGATGTCGGGCGGCATGCGCCAGCGTGCCATGATCGCGCTCGCGCTCGCCTGCAATCCCAAGATCCTGCTGGCCGACGAGCCGACCACGGCGCTGGATGCCACCGTGCAGATCCAGATTCTGCTGCTGCTGCGTGACCTGCAACGTGAACTCGGCCTCTCGGTCATCCTGGTGACCCACGATATCGGCGTGGCGGTGGAAATGGCGGATCGTGTCGCCGTCATGTATGCGGGCCGTATCGTGGAAACCGGCAGCGTGCGCGACATCATCCGGAATCCGCGCCATCCTTATACACAGGGGCTGCTCGCCTCGCGCGCCCATGACGCCATGTCGACGGCGCGTCTGGACGCCATCCCGGGTTCGCCGCCCGATCTGGCCAACCTGCCGCCCGGCTGCGCTTTCGCGCCGCGCTGCAAATATGCGGATGCTAGTTGTCTGGTCGCGACACCGGAGCCGGTTGTTGTCGGCAACCAGCATCTGGCCCGCTGCATTCGCCTCGCCGCACAGGCTGCAGCCTAGCCCTGGGGCAGGCCGCTGAGGGCGCTCTGCAGGCGTGATGCCGCGAAATCGATGAAGCCACGAACCCGCGCATTGGCGCGCCGACCCTCGCGATGCACCAGGTGCACCGGAATGGCGGGCAGTTCGTAATCTGCCAGCACGATCTTCAGCTCCCCGCTCAGCAGATAGGGCGCGATCATATAGGACAGAATGGTGGTGACGCCGCGCCCGGCAAGAGCCGAGGCAATCGCGACATCTGCTGAATTGACCACGAGCTGCGAAGGCGGCAGCAGGGTTTCGTTACGCCCGCCATTCTGGAAAACCCAAGGCTGTGGCGCGAGGAAGGCCGAGAACAGGCAGGCCTGATGCTGGGCCAGATCGGCCGGCGTCTTTGGGATGCCGTGGCGGGCCAGATAGTCGGGCGAGGCGCAGATGACCCGGCGTACGGTGCCGAGGCGTACGGCGCTCAGGGATGAATCCGGCAGATGCGCGATGCGCACCGCGACGTCGAAGCCTTCGTCGATGATGTCCACCACGCGATCAACGAACAGGCTGCGCATCGTCACTTCCGGATACTGCTGCAGGAAGTCCAACATCACCGGCGCCACATGGATGCGTCCGAACATCGCCGAAGCCGTGAGGCTGAGGGTGCCGCGCGGTGTGCCATGCATGCCGGCGGCCGAGGCCTCGGCTTCCTCCACCTCGGCCAGGATGCGTTTGCAGTCGGTCAGGAAGGTCGTGCCGGCCTCGGTCAGGCGCACGACCCGGGTGGTTCGGTGCAGCAGGCGGGTGCCGATGCGGTCTTCCAGGGCGGCGATGGCGCGCGTGATCCCGGGCGCCGACAGCCCGATTTGCCTGGCGGCCTGCGTAAAATTCTGCGCTTCGGCAACGGCGACGAAGGCGCGCATGGCATCCAGGCGATCCATCTTATTATTTCAATATCAGGAATAGTATATTGTCAAATCGGCATATTAAGTATTTTCCGATCAAGATCATAGTAACGGGGTAATTCAACCCGAGGACCCGCCATGACTGCCCCGTCGCTCCGCTTGCACCGTTTCGCACTCTCCGGCCATGCCCACCGGGCCGAGCTGTTCCTGTCCCTGCTCGGGCTGCCCTTCACCAGCATCGATGTTGATCTGGTCAACAAGGCGCAGAAGCAGCCGGACTTCCTGGCGCGCAATGCTTTCGGGCAGGTGCCGGTGCTGGAAGACGGCGATGCCGTGATTTCCGACAGCAATGCCATCCTGGTCTACCTCGCCTCGTGCTATGACCGGAGCGGCCAGTGGCTGCCGCGGGACCCGGTGCAGGCCGCGCAGGTGCAGCGCTGGCTCTCGGTGGCGGCGGGCCAGCTGGCATCCGGGCCGGCCGCCGCGCGGATGGTGGTGCTGTTCAAGGCGCCCTTCGACCATGAGCGCACCAAGCAGATCGCCGCCCAGCTCTATGCCGTGATGGATGCTCATCTGTCCAAGCAGCCCTGGCTGGTGGGGAGCAACCCGACGATTGCCGATATCGCGCTCTATTCCTACACGGCGCATGCGCCCGAAGGCGGTGTGTCGCTGGAACCCTATCCGAATATCCGGGCCTGGCTTGGCCGCATCGAAGCCCTGCCCGGCTTCGTCGGCATGCCGCGCAGCGCCGTCGCCGCCTGAGCAGAGGAGGTCGATCATGGCCATCAACCCGAATGAAGGTCTGCCAGGCTGGCCCGAAGGCTCGCCCTGGCATGCCGGCGAGCAGGCGCTGCAGGCGCGGGCCGGTGTGCGCGAGCGCATGGAAATGGCTGGCCGCCGCGCGTTGCGCGACTTCATGCCCGAGCAGCATCGGGAATTCTTCACCCAGCTGCCGACGCTGATCGTGGGCAGCCTCGACGAAGACCGGCGGCCATGGGCGTCCATCCTGGTCGGGCGGCCGGGATTCATAGGCACACCCGATCCGCGCCTGCTGACCGTGAGTGCCGCGCCGCTGCCGGGCGATCCGCTGGCGGGTAACCTGGTTAAGAATGCGCCGCTGGGCTTGCTGGGCTTACAGCCGGAGACCCGGCGCCGCAATCGCGCCAACGGCCATGTGCTCTCGAGCGATACCGGCGGCTTCGTCGTTCAGGTGACGCAGAGCTTCGGCAATTGCCCGCAGTATATCCAGGCGCGCCAGCCCTTCTTTGTCGATACTGTCGAGATCGCGCCCGAGGCCCATGCCGAGGGGGCGCGGGTATCGGATCGCGCCGCCGCGTTGATCCGGCAAGCCGACACCTTCTTCATCGCCACGGCAGCAGCCGGAGCCAGCGGCATCGATCCGGTTCATGGTGTGGACGTGTCGCATCGCGGTGGCCGGCCCGGCTTTGTGCGGTTGACAGAAAAGGATGGCCGCAGCCAGCTGACCGTGCCGGATTTCTCCGGCAACAATTTCTTCAACACGCTGGGCAATATCGCCAGCAATCCGGTCGCCGGTCTGCTGTTCGTCGATTACGCGGCCGGCCACGTGCTGATGCTGACCGGCAGTGCCGGGATCATCTGGGATGGGCCAGAGGTGGCGGCGTTCGAGGGAGCGCAGCGGCTGATGCGGTTCGAGATCGACCGCGGAGTCTGGCTGAATGATGTGTTGCCGCTGCGCTGGTCAGCCTCGGCTTATGCGCCGCAGCTGGTGCATACCGGAGTCTGGTAACAGCTTATTCGAAGGGCAGGCCGACATAATTCTCGGCCAGGCTGGTCATCGCGGCGCGTGAGGAGACCAGATAGTCCAGTTCAGCGAGCTGGACCTGGTTCTCGAAGTCGCTGCGTTCGTCGAAGCGATGCAGCAGCGAGGTCATCCACCACGAGAACCGCTGCGCCTTCCAGACGCGGCGCAGGCAGATGTCGGAATACCCGTCGAGCAGCGCGCTGCCCTTCTTGGCGTAATGGGTCTCCAGTGCGCGCGACAGGTAGTGCACATCGGCCACGGCCAGGTTCATGCCCTTCGCGCCGGTCGGCGGCACGATATGGGCGCTGTCGCCGGCCAGAAACAGTTTGCCGTGCCGCATCGGACCGGCGACAAAGCTGCGCATCGGCGTCACACCCTTCTGGATGATCGGACCTTCTTCCAGCTTCAACCTGTCTTCACCTTCCAGACGTTTGTGCAACTCTTCCCAGATGCGGTCATCGGGCCAGTTGGCGATGTCCTCGTCGGGATGGCACTGCAGATACAGTCGGGTGATTTCCGGCGAGCGCATGCTGAACAGCGCGAAGCCACGTTCGTGCTGGTTGTAGATCAGCTCTTCTTGTACCGGCTTGGACCGCGCCAGAATGCCAAGCCAGCCGAAGGGATAAACGCGCTCGTAAATCTTCAGCACATCGGCCGGGATCGCCGGGCGGCAGATGCCGTGGAAACCGTCGCAGCCGGCGATGAAATCGCAGTTCAGCGTCTTCGCTGTGCCGTCCTTGTCAGTCCAGGTGATGCGCGGCTGGTCGCTGGAGATGTCATGTGCCGCCACATCGGTGGCCTCGAAGACGATCTGGCCGCCGTCTTTCAGGCGCTGGGCGATGATGTCTTTGACGACTTCATGCTGGCCATAGACCATCACGGCCTTGCCGGTCAGGTCGACGAAATCAATGTGATGATTACGGCCGCGGAAGCGCAGGGCCGTGCCGTGATGCAGCAGGCCTTCCTTGTTCATGCGCGCGCCAAGGCCGGTCTCGTTCAGCACATCGACGGTGCCTTGTTCCAGCACGCCGGCGCGGATGCGGCCTTCCACATAGGGGCGGTCGCGGGCTTCCAGAATCACGGATTCGATGCCGGCCAGATGCAGCAGGTGCGACAGCAGAAGGCCGGCAGGGCCGGCGCCGATAATCCCGACTTGGGTACGCATGCGAATCTCTCCCCGGATAACAGTCAGGAAGATGGCCCGGCACCCGAACAAGGGAAATGGACGCAGATGCGCTAATCTTGTACTTTTCCGCGTCAGACGGGGGAGGCGCTGCCCGTCTGACGGAACAGGGGTGCAGGGCGGATTCCATTATAAATGACTGATTTAATTCCAAGATTCTTCCTGTATGGCGAAGCCGACAAAGAGGCCGGGCTGCATTTTCTGCATGTCGAGACGATTGCCGCGCGCAGTCTCTTGCACGATTGGCACATCTCGCCGCATCGTCATTCCAACCTGTTCCAGCTGCTGTTGGCCACCGGTGGCGGTGGGCAGTTGCGCGCCGATAGTCTGGAGCTCGACTTCGCGGCTCCCACACTGGTGACGGTGCCGCCGGGCGTGGTGCACGGCTATCGCTTCCAGCCTGGCACCGAAGGCTGGGTGGTCACGCTGTCGGACAGTTTCGCCCGTGACATCCTGGGGTCGCGCGGCAGCGCCGACCTGGCGCCGGTGATGACCGGGCCGGTGCTGCTGCCGCTGGATGCGAATGCCGCTGAGACAGCGCGGTTGCGCGATCATTTCGCCGCCATCGCGGAAGAGTTCCGTTGGAATGCGCTGGGCCAGATGGAGGCCATTGCCGCTCATGTGCGGCTGATCTTCATCACCATGGCGCGCCAGCGCCAGGCGGATCGCCAGCAGGCACTGGCGCAGGATGCGGATGCGGCGCTGTTCGCGCGCTTCCGGATGCTGGTCGAAACCCATTACCGCGAGCATCGTCCGGTCAGCGCCTATGCTGCTGATCTTGCCGTGACGGAAAAGCGCCTCACGGCCGCCTGTCGACGCGTCGCCGCCAAGGCGCCGCTGGATGTCATTCACGCGCGTTTGATGATCGAGGCGAAGCGCAACCTGCTCTACACCTCGATGACCGTGGCGGAAGCTGGCTATGCGCTGGGTTTCCGCGATCCAGCCTATTTCACGCGCTTTTTCACGCGCCGCGCCGGCGTGGCGCCACGCCGGTTCAAGGTCAGTGGCATGGGATTGCAGGCAACTGCCGATTGACGCTGCGGCAACCGTGCCTGCCTCTGCGGCACGGTTTGCAGGCTGTATCTCCTGCTGTAATCTGCGGCAAAGACGACCTTAGGGAGGCAATCACATGGACCTGAATTTCACCGCCGAGGAGCTGGCCTTCCGCGACGAGGTCCGCGACTTCATCAAGAAGCATTACGATGCCGAGATGCAGGCGGCGATGGCGCGCACCCGCACCGGCTATATCGCCAAGCATCTGCATATCCGCTGGCAGAAGGCGCTGAACGAGAAGGGCTGGCTCGCGCCGAACTGGCCGGTCGAGCATGGCGGTCCGGGCTGGACGCCGACCCAGCGCTATATCTACGAGCAGGAGATGAGCACGGCCGGCGCGCCAATTACTGTGCCCTTTGGCCCGCGCATGCTGGCGCCGGTGATCATGAAATTCGGCACCGAGGCGCAGAAGAAGAAGTATCTGCCCGACATCATCGCCAGCAACACCTGGTGGTGCCAGGGATACTCCGAGCCGGGTGCCGGTTCCGATCTTGCCGGCCTGCAGATGAAGGCTGAGGACAAGGGCGATCATTTCCTCTGCAACGGCAGCAAGATCTGGACCTCGGAAGCCCAGCATGCCGACATGATCTTCTGCCTGGTGCGCACCGCCCAGACCAAGAAGCCGCAGGAAGGCATCTCCTTCCTGCTGATCGACATGAAGTCGCCCGGTGTCACCATCACGCCGATTGTGACCATCGACGAATCTTCGCCCGGCATGCAGGAGGTCAACCAGGTCTTCTTCGACGATGTGAAGGTGCCGAAGGAGAATCTGGTCGGTGAACTGAATCAGGGCTGGACCTGCGCCAAGTACCTGCTGGAATTCGAGCGCGGCAATGCCTATTCGGGCCATCTGAAGCGGCACCTGTCGCATCTGCGCAAGATCGCCAAGGCCGAGCAGAAATTCGGCCAACCGCTGGTCGCCGATCCAGATTTCGCCGCCAAGCTGGCCGATGCGGAAATGGGGATCATGGCCATGGAGATGCTGGAGCTGCGCGTGCTGGGCGGCACCAAGAGCGGCCAGAATCTCGGCGCGGCCTCGTCCATGCTGAAGACCCGCGGCACCGAGTTGCAGCAACTGGTCAGCGATCTGTCGGCCGAGGCGATCGGCTATTATGCCGCACCCTATACGCCGCTGATCGAAGGTTCGAACGAACCGACAATCGGGCCGGACTATGCTGACGGTGTGGCCGCGCGCTATCTGAATATGCGCAAGGTCACGATCTACGCCGGCTCGAACGAGATTCAGCGCAACATCATGTCGAAGCTGATCCTCGGCCTGTAAGACTTACGGGAATAGGGGCGGCCAGCGCCGGGTTTCCGGTGCGGCCGCCTCATAACGCAGCCCGATCTCCAGCAGCATCGCATCGCTGCCGAAACCGCCGATCAGCTGGAAGCCGATGGGCAGTCCGGCTGCATCCGGCTGTCCCGGCATGCCGATGCCCGGCAGGCCGGCGAGATTGACCCAGCCCGTATAGATCGCATGACCGCGCGGCCCGGCTTCCAGCCCGGCGATGCGGTCGGGATAGACGGTGGTCTTCGGCCAGGGCTGTGCCGCGGCCGCGGGCGTCAGGATCGCATCGTAATCCCTGAAGAAAGTAACCATCTGGCGGCGCAGGTCGGTGCCGGCATTCAGCGCGGCCAGATAGGCACTGCCGGTGATGCCTTTGCCGGTTTCATACATGGGCAGCAGACTCGGTGTGATGCGGTCCGGCCCGCCCATGCGGTCGACCGCCATGGCAAGGCCAGCCGGCATCAGCGTCGCCATCGTTGCCGTCACCGCGTCGATGTCGAACGGAAGCGCGCCGATGGATATCTGGCAACCGATCTCGCGCAGGCGATCTGCAACCTGGTCGACGCTGCGCAGGACCGCGGGCTCGACCGGATGGCTGCCGAAGCGCGGGATGTAAAGGATGCGCGGATGATCCGGCGCGGCCTGCGGCGGCATGCCGGCATAGGGCAGGGAGTGACGGTCGCGCGCATCGGGTTCGGACAGCAGCGAGAGCGTGACGGCAACGTCGCTGACGCTGCGGCCGAACAGACCAATCACTTCCATGTCGTAATAGCTTTCCGGGAAGCCGCCACAGCGCGGGATACGGCCAGTGCCGGGCTTGAAGCCAATAAGCCCCGTATGACCGGCCGGTCTCCGTGTCGAGCCGCCGCCATCGGTGCCCAGAGCGATGGGGCCAAGGCCTGCCGCGACTGCCGATACCGCGCCGCCACTGGAGCCGCCGGGCGTGAGGTCTGGATTCCAGGGATTGCCAGTGGGGCCGAACAGCAGGTTGTCAGTGTAACCCTGCACCGTGAATTCCGGCAGGTTGGTCTTGCCCAGCAGCACCGCGCCGGCGGCGCGCAGGCGCGCGACCGGCAACTCGTCTTCCATCGGCATATTGCTTTCCAGCAGGCGGCTACCCCAGGTGGCCGGCATGCCACCGACCAGCAGGCTGTCTTTCACCGAAGCCGGCACGCCGTCGAGCGGGCTCAGGGCCTTGCCATCGCGATAGCGCGTGGCGCTGGCCTCGGCGGCCTGCATGGCGCCGTCGGCATCGACATGCACGAAGGCGTTCAACTGCGGATTGACCGCCGCGATGCGGTCAAGCAACGTCGTGGTGACATCCACCGGCGAAAGCTGACCGGCTTTGTAGGCGGCATGGAGATCGGCGGCGCTGAGCTGCCAGACGGGTGTATGTATCGGCATCGGCTTTCTCAATAGCGGGGCTGAAGGTAAAGGGGCGGCTCCGTTCGCTCTCAGTCAAGTCTACCTAGATTCCCCTTGCATCTTTTATCGGTTCCGCCAAAGTCCAAAACAAGTGTTGGATAGGTGCACTCGCGTGCGAATAGCGAACCGCGCCCATAAAAATAACACCGGAGGAAACACATGAATCGCAGACATCTTCTTGCCGCTATGGCGGTGACCGCCATGAGCCTTGTCGTTTCGACGGGCGCCTATGCACAACAGACTGTCAAGATCGGCCTGATCCTGCCGATGACGGGTCCCTTCGCCTCCACCGGCCGCCAGATCGAAGGCATGGCCAAGCTGTACATGCAGCAGCATGGCAACACGGTGGCCGGCAAAAAGATCGAGCTGATCGTCAAGGACGATACCGGCACCGCCGACGTCACCAAGCGCATCGCGCAGGAGCTGGTGGTCAGCGAGAAGGTGAATGTGCTGGCCGGCTTTGGTCTCACGCCACTGGCGCTGGCCACTGCGCCAATCGCCACCCAGGCGAAAGTGCCGACCATCGTGATGGCGGCGGCCACCTCGATCATCACCGAGCAGTCACCCTATATCGTGCGCACCGGCTTCACCCTGGCGCAGGTGACGGCGCCGCTGGCCGACTGGGCGCCGAAGAACGGCATCAAGAAGGTCGTCACCCTGGTGTCTGATTACGGGCCGGGTATCGATGCCGAGAAGGCCTTCAAGGAGACCTTCACCAAGAATGGCGGCGAAGTGCTGGCCGAGCTGCGCGTGCCGCTGCAGAACCCGGAATTCGCGCCCTTCCTGCAGCGCGCCAAGGATGCCAAGCCGGATGCATTGTTTGTCTTCGTGCCATCGGGCGCCGGCTCGGCGGTGATGAAGCAGTTCGCCGATCGCGACTTCGCCAAGGACGGTATCAAACTGATCGCCACTGGCGACGTGCTGGATGACGACATCCTGAACGGCATGGGCGACACGGCGCTGGGCGTGGTGTCCACGCATCATTACTCGGCGGCGCATAACTCGCCCAAGAACAAGGCGCTGGTGGATGCCTTCAAGAAGGCGACCGGCATGCGGGCCAACTTCCATGGCCTCGGCGGCTGGGACGGCATGCATATGATCTACGAAGCCCTGAAGAAGACCAACGGCGATGCCGATGGCACCAAGCTTCTGGAGGCCATGAAGGGCATGAAGTGGACCAGTCCGCGCGGCCCGATCTCGATCGATCCGGAAACCCGTGACATCGTCCAGAATGTCTATGTCCGCAAAGTGGAGAAGGTGAATGGCGAGCTTTACAATGTCGAATTCGCCACCGTCGAAGCGGTCAAGGACCCGGTCAAAGCCGCCAAGAAGTAACGCAGTCATCGTGTAATATGGCGGCCGGCGGCTCATCACCGCCGGCCGTTCTGCGAAAGAGACGCCTATTTTTTGCGAAAGAAACGCCTGTGCTGACCATCCTGTTCGACGGTTTCGCCTATGGCATGGTGCTGTTTGTCCTGGCCTGCGGCCTGTCGGTCACGCTCGGCTTGATGAATTTCATTAACCTGGCGCATGGCGCTTTCGCGATGGCCGGCGGCTATCTCACCGTCGTGCTGATGAACCGTTACGGGGTCTCCTTCTTTTGGTGTCTCCCTGCCGGGTTTCTGTTTTCGGCGGCGCTTGGTGCGCTGCTGGAGCGCACGCTCTATGTGCGGCTCTATACCAAGAGTCATCTCGACCAGGTACTGTTCTCCATCGGCCTGGTCTTCATGGCCATTTCGGCCGTCGACTATTTCATGGGGGCACAGCAGCAGCTGATCAGCCTGCCGCCGATCCTGCGTGGCCGCGTCGAGGTGCTGGGCATCAGCGTCGGCGTCTACCGGCTGTTTGTCATCGCGATCTGCCTGGTACTGGCGGTGACATTGCAGCTGATCCTGAGCAAGACCCGCTTCGGCAGCCAGTTGCGCGCTGCCGTGGACGATACCCGCGTCGCGCAGGGGCTGGGCATCAATGTCAGTTTCATCTTCACGCTCACCTTTGCTTTTGGTTCTGGCCTTGCCGGCCTTGGCGGCGTGTTGGGTGCGGAGATCCTGGGTATGGATCCCGGTTTTCCGGTTAAGTTCATGATCTACTTCCTGGTGGTGATCAGCGTCGGCGGCACCACCACACTGACCGGGCCATTCCTCGCCTCCATCCTGCTCGGCATCGCCGATGTGGCAGGCAAGTATTACGTGCCGACGGTGGGCAGCTTCATCATCTACACGATCATGGTGCTGGTGCTGATCGTGCGGCCACAAGGCCTGTTCGGCCGTGCCCATGTCCGCTGAGAGCCGCCCGATGTCCGCCCTGCTGTCATACTTCCGGCCCGACACGTCGACCGCCAGGGGCGCGCTGCTGGCGCCGACGCGCTGGCGTCCGCTCGAGATCGCCTTCTGGCTTTTTGCACTCGCCCTGCTGTGGCTGGCGCCGACCAAGGTCCTGCTTCTGAACGAAATCGCCATTCTGGCGCTGTTTGCCGTCTCGCTCGACCTCATCCTGGGCTATGCCGGCATCGTCTCGCTCGGCCATGCGGCCTTCTTCGGTCTGGGCGCCTATACAGCCGGCCTGTTGGCCAAGCACGGCTTCCAGGACCCGCTCGGCGGGCTGCTGATTTCGGGCGTTGTCGCCGGCCTGCTCGGTTTCGTCACCAGCTTCCTGGTGCTGCGCGGCAGCGACCTGACCCGCCTGATGGTGACGCTGGGCGTGGCGTTGATCCTGCGCGAACTGGCCAATAAATACGGCGCCATCACCGGCGGCGCCGATGGCCTCACCGGCGTTGTCATGGGTCCGGTGCTGGGCCTGTTCGAATTCGACATCTTCGGCAAGGTGGCCTATGGCTACAGCCTCGCTGTGCTGTTCATCCTGTTCTACGTGGCGCGGCGGCTGGTCAATGCGCCCTTCGGCCTGCTGCTGCGCGCGATCAAGGGTAACGCGCTGCGCACCGGTGCCATGGGCGTGCCAGCGAATCGTCGGCTGGTGACGATCTACACCATTGCCGCCGTCTATGCCGGCATCGCCGGTGCGCTGCTGGCGCAGACCACCCAGTTCGTCTCGCTCGACGTGCTGGATTTCCACCGCTCTGCTGATGTGCTGCTGGTTCTGGTGCTCGGGGGCAGCGGCAGCCTCTGGGGCGCCATCATCGGCGCTGTTGCCTTCAAGATCATGTATGACTTTCTGGCCGCCATCACGCCGCAATACTGGCAGTTCTGGATCGGCCTGGTGCTGGTCGGCGTCGTGCTGTTCGGCCGCGGCGGCATCACCGGCTTTGCCCGCATGGTGCGCGAGTGGATCTCCCATCGCCTGAAAGGCGGTGCACGATGAGCATCGTTCTTGAAACCCAGGCTTTGCGGAAGAGCTTCGGTGGGCTGATCGCCACCAATGACGTGACGTTCAAATTGCCCACCGGCGCGCGCCATGCACTGATCGGGCCGAACGGCGCGGGGAAGACCACCTTCGTCAACCTGCTGACCGGCGTGCTGCAGCCGACCTCGGGTCGCATCCTGCTGCAGGGGCGGGACATCACTGACCTGGCGGCCCATAAGCGCGTCAAGCTCGGCTTGGCCCGCACTTTCCAGATCAACCAGCTGTTCGCCGATCTCACGCCGCTGCAGACCATCGTGCTGGCGATCGCCCAGCGCGAGGACGCCGCCACCGGTTGGTGGCGCCCGGTCGGCCTGCGCCGCGATCTGGTCGATGAGGCCGAGGCGCTGTTGTTGCAGCTTGGCCTGGGCGATGTGCGCGACCGCCGCACGGCCGAGATCGCCTATGGCAAGCAGCGCCTGCTGGAAATCGCCGTGGCGCTGGCCGCCAAGCCGGCGGTACTGCTGCTGGACGAACCCGCCGCCGGCGTGCCGGAAACCGAACGGCATCAGATCCTGGACGTGATCGCGGCACTGCCCGAGAGCGTGACCCTGGTGCTGATCGAGCATGACATGCAGCTGGTCTTCCGCTTCGCCAAAACCATTTCGGTGCTGGTTAATGGCGGGCTGTTCGTCGAAGGTCCGGCGGCCGAGATCGCCCGCGACCCGCGCGTGAAGAAAGTCTATCTCGGCGAGGAGGTGGTCGATGTCTGAGCTCCTCACCGTCGAGAACCTGTGCGCCGGCTATGGCGAGGCCATCGTGCTGGATGGCGTCAGCTTCACGTTGCCGGCCGGACAGTCGCTGGCGCTGCTGGGCCGCAATGGTGCGGGCAAAACCACACTGATCAACACGCTGATCGGCGCCACGCGCTATCGCGGCGGCAGGATCGGTTTGGCCGGACAGGACATCACGGGGCTTCGTTCCGATCGCCGCGCCGTGGCCGGCATCGGCTGGGTGCCGCAGGAGCGCAACATCTTCAAGTCGCTCACGGTCGAGGAAAACCTCAGTGCCGTGGCGCGCCCCGGCCCCTGGGGCATGGCCCGGGTCTTCGAGATGTTTCCGCGTCTGGCCGAACGCCGCCGCAACCTGGGCAACCAGTTGTCGGGTGGCGAACAGCAGATGCTGGCTGTCGGCCGGGCGCTGATGCTGAATCCCAAGCTGATCCTGCTGGACGAGCCGCTGGAAGGCCTGGCCCCGATCATCGTGGAGGAGCTGCTGGCCGCCCTGGCCCGCATCACCCGAGACGAGGGCCTGTCGGCGATTATTGTCGAACAGAATGCCAGGAAACTGCTGGCGATTACCGACCGGGTGGTGGTGCTGGAGCGTGGCCGTATCGTGCATGCCGCCGACAGTGCCGACCTGCGCGCCGATCCGTCGAAACTGGATGTCTGGCTGGCCGTTTCCGATAACACCCATTAGTATCCGTATAAAAGTAAGGGAGAGAAACCGATGCAACGCCAGAAGCCGCCGTTCCGTGCCGACCATGTCGGCAGCCTGCTGCGCCCGCAGGAGCTGAAAGAGGCCCGCGCCCAGCGCAAGGATGGCAAGATCAGCGCCGAGCAGCTGAAAGCCGTCGAGGACAAGGCCATCGAGGCCGTGATCAAGAAGCAGCAGGATGTCGGCCTGCAGAGCATCACTGACGGCGAATTCCGCCGCAGCTGGTGGCATTTCGATTTTCTCGGCGGCCTGGATGGTGTGGAGTATTACACGCATGCCGAACAAGGCATCCAGTTCTCCGGTGTGCAGACCCGCGCCGAGGGCGTGAAGGTCACCGGCAAGATCGGCTATTCCGGTCACCCTATGGTCGATCATTTCAAATTCCTCAAGGCGCATACCAAGGCGACGCCGAAGATGACTATTCCGTCGCCCAGCGTGCTGCATTTCCGCAGCGGCCGGAATGCCATCCCGAAGGATGTCTATCCGGACTTGGACGATTTCTTCCGCGACCTGGGCCAGGCTTACAAGAAGGCCGTGCAGGATTTTGCGGCTGCCGGTTGCCGTTATTTGCAGCTCGATGAGACCAATCTGGCCTATCTCTGCGATCCCGATCAGGTCGAGCTGTCGCGCCAGCGCGGCGACGATCCGGCCAGCCTGCCGACCAAATATGCCGAGATGATCAATATGGCGATCGCCGACCGCCCGTCGGACATGCAGATCACCATGCATCTGTGCCGCGGCAATTTCCGCTCCACCTTCATCTCCAAGGGCGGTTACGAGCCGGTGGCCGAGGTGCTGCTCGACAAGATCAAGGTCGACGGCTACTTCATGGAATATGACAACGAGCGCTCGGGCGGCTTCGAGCCGTTGCGCTACCTGCCCAAGGGCAGCAAGCAGGTCATCCTCGGTCTGGTCACGTCCAAGACCGGTCAACTCGAGACCAAGGACAACATCCGGAAGCGCCTGGAGCAGGCAACCAAGTTCGCAGCCCTGGACCAGCTCTGCCTCAGTCCGCAATGCGGCTTCGCCAGCACGGAGGAGGGCAATGTGCTGGCCGAGGACGAACAGTGGGCCAAGCTGCGCATGATCGTCGAGCTGGCCGACGAGGTCTGGGGCAAGTAAACCGACCTCAATGGCGTCACGAATCAGGCGGCTCCGCAGTAACCTGCGGGGCCGCTGGCGTTTTTGTGACGGTGCCCGGGATATAAAACTGGCGTAAACTGGTCGCCGCAACCGGAGCCCGCCCCATGATTCGTCCGAGCCTTTTCGCCATCGCCCTGGCCGCAGTCGTCGCCCAGACCCAGCCGACGCAGGCGCAGCCGGCCCAGATGCCGCTGATCGATGCCCATGTGCATTACAGCCACGATGCCTGGACGGGAGTGCCCACCGATGAGGCCATCGCCATCCTGAAGCGCGCGGGCTTGCGCAAGGTGCTGGTCTCCAGCTCCAGCGACGAGGGCACCCAGCGGCTCTACCAGGCGGCGCCCGACCTGATCGTGCCGGAGCTGCGGCCCTATCGCCGCCGCGGCGAGATCAGCACCTGGTTCCGCGACGACGCCATCATCACCCATATGGAAGAGCGGCTGGCGAAATACCGCTATGTCGGGATCGGCGAATTCCATCTCTACGGCGCCGACGCCGATCTGCCGGTGCCGCGCCGCATGGTGCAGCTCGCCAAGCAGCACAAGCTATTCCTGCATGCCCACAGCGACGTGGATGCGGTTGAGCGGCTGTTCAAGCAGGACCCGGATGCCCTGGTTCTATGGGCTCATTCCGGCTTCGATCGGCCCGATACGGTGCGCGACCTGCTGAAGCGTTACCCCAATCTCTGGGCTGACCTTGCTTTCCGCAACGACCATGCTTCCAGCGGCAAGGTGGATGCCGGCTGGCGGGCCGTCTTCGAGGCCTTCCCCGACCGCTTCATGGTCGGCACCGATACCTTCACGCCCGAGCGTTGGCACTATATCGAAGAGCATGCGAAATGGTCACGCGGCTGGCTGGCCGATCTGCCGGCGCCGCTGGCGGAAAAGATCGCGTATCGCAACGCCGAGGCACTGTTCGCCCGCACTGGCTTCAGGCAGGAGCGGTAAAGTGAAGGCTGTTGCCGCCCTGGCTGGTCTGCTGCTTGCAGGGGCTGCCGCGCCGGCGCTGGCCTGCGCGGACATTCCGGTCAGCGCGCGCATTGTCGAAGGGCCGCATTTCAAGCTGATCGTGCAGTCCGACCCGGTGCCGATCCCGCTGAATGCTCCATTCGCCCTGGATATCCTGATCTGCGATGGGCGCATGGCCGAACTGCCGCGGCTGACCCATGTCGATGCCACGATGCCGGCGCATCGGCATGGCATGAATTACCAGGCCAAGATCGCCAAGCGCGACTGGGGCGTCTATCGCGCCGAAGGCCTGCTGCTGCATATGCCTGGCGAATGGGAGTTCAGCTTTGAATTCGCCGGCGCAGACCGTTCGGAACGGCTGACCTTCCGCTACGACGCGAAATGACACGGTTCTTCGTCGTTGTCTGTTTGCTGCTGGTCTGCGGTACGGCGACAGCGTCCGATGTACCCGCCTTTGATACCGCGCAGGTCGGCCGCATTCAGAGCCATGGCCCCTGGCCGCCGGCGCCTCAGCCTGATCGCACCAATCGCCTGTCCGGCAGCGCGGCAGCCATCCGGCTCGGGGCCGTGCTGTTTGGCGAACCGCGCCTGTCGGCGCGTGGCGACATTGCCTGCCAGACCTGTCATCAGCCTGAGAAAGGCTGGGGCGACGGGCGGGCGCAGAGTCTGGGTGTGCAACTGCTCGACCGCAATGCGCCCAGCCTGTTGAACGCGCGGCTGCAGCGCTGGCACGGCTGGGACGGCGCCAGCGACAGCCTCTGGGCGGCCGCCATCCGCCCCATCCTGGCGCCTGAGGAAATGGGTGGATCGGTCGCAGCCACGACACGGCTGCTGCGCGAGGACAAGCCGCTCACCTGCCTGGCGCGCAGCGTGCAGTCCGATGCGATGGCGCTGGATGACGAGTCGCTGTTCGTGATGGCGGCGAAGGCGATGGCGGCTTTCCAGGAAACACTGATTTCGCCACGTACGCCGTTTGATGACTTCCATGATGCGCTGGCCGCCGATGATCGTGCGGCAATGGCGCGCTATCCGGCGGCGGCGCAGCGCGGGCTGGCGCTGTTCATCGGACGTGGACAATGCGCCACCTGCCATGTCGGCCCGAATTTCACCAATGGCGAGTTCCATGATACCGGTCTGCCGTTCTTTGTCGGCAGCGGTGCGTCGAAGCGCGTTGATCCTGGCCGGCATCAGGGCATCGCCCGGCTGAAGGACAACCGTTTCAGCCTCCTTGGGCCGTATAACGATGATCCCGATGGTCCGGCCACCGTGCCGGTGCGGCACTTGGCCCAGTTCCATCGCAACTGGGGTGAATTCAAGGTGCCGGGCCTGCGCAGCCTCTCTGCCACCGCGCCCTACATGCATAACGGCAGCAAGGCCGAGCTGCGCGATGTGGTAGCGCATTATTCCGATCTGGATGAAGACCGCCTGCATGCCGATGGCGAGGCGATCCTGAAACCACTGAAGCTGAAAGCGGGAGAGGCCGATGACCTGCTGGCTTTCCTGCTGTCGCTCTCGGTACCCGACGATACGGCGGTGCGTTACGAGACACTGCGGCGCGAGGCCCGCGCCGCCTGCCCGTAAAGCCGGTCAGACTATTTTCGGTTCAGGTTTTGCCAGGTCGTGGCGGCGCAGCGGCAAGCTGATGGTGGCGACCGTGCCGCGGCCCAGCTCGGACTGCAGTTCCAGGTGACCGCCATGCAGCTCGGCCAGCGACTTCACCAGCGGCAGGCCCAGACCGGTGCCCTGATGCTCGCGCGTCAGCACGCCGCGCACCTGTCCAAAGGGCGCTAGCGCCTTCGGGATATCCTGCGGTGCCATGCCGGCGCCGGTATCGTGAATGGCAATCTGGATGAACTGATCTTTCAGCTGCACCGAAATCCAGGCCTTGCCGCTCTCGGGCGTGAACTTGATCGAGTTGCTCAGCAGGTTCAGCAGCATCTGTCGTATCATGCGCTCGTCGGCATGCAGGGGCGGCAGGCCGTCGGGCATATCGGCGCTGATCTCGACGCCGGCACGCTCGGCTTGCAGCCGCATCATTTCCAGGCTGTCGCTCACCACATGCAGGATGTTCAGCGACTCGATATGCGGTTCCATGCGGCCGGCTTCGACCTTGGCAAGATCGAGAACATCGTTGATGAGCTGCAGCAGGTGACCGCCGGACTTGTGGATGTCGTCTACATATTCGCGCTGCTTGGGCGTCATCTCGCCGAAATAGCCGGCCAGCAGTGATTCTGAAAAGCCGATGATTGCATTCAGCGGCGTGCGGAATTCATGGCTCATATTGGCCAGGAAGGCGCTCTTGGCGCGATTGGCTACCTCGGCCATTTCCTTGGCCTGCAGCAGTTCTCGCTCGGTCGCCTCGCGTTCGGCGATATAGCGTGTCAGCGCTACCGTGCGTTCGTCGACACGGGCTTCCAGCGTATCGGCCAGTTCGCGCAACTGGTCCTGCACGCGGCGCGGCTCGGTGACATCGGAATAGCTAGTGACGAAGCCGATGCCGGGGATCGGCGTGCCGATTACCTCGATCACGCGGCCATTAGGGCGGGTGCGCTGGAAACGGTGCGCATTCATCTGGCGCGCACGTTCGACGCGCTGTCGCACGATATCTTCGATGTCGCCGCCACCGTATTCGCCACGCTCGGCGTTGCGGCGTATGTAGGCTTCAAAGGGCGTGCCTGGCTCACCCAGTTCGGGTGGCAGGTCGAACATCTTCAAAAACAGGCTGTTGCAGACCAGCAGGCGCAGGTCCATGTCGAACAGCGTGATGCCATGGCTGATATTGGCGACCACGACATCCAGCAGCTGGTTGCCGCGATAGGGGCTGGCGATCCGTGTGGCTGCTGCGAGCGCGGCGTGTTTGCGTGCAGTGATGTCGGTATGGATGGTCATCCAGCCGCCCTCGGGCAGCGGGGTGCCGCGGATTTCCAGCACGGTGCCATCGGGCCTGATGCGTTCGAAATGATGCGGCTGGAACTGGCCGACCATGGTGATGCGCTCGCGCACCTGCTCGTCAACATTGCCCGGGCCGTATTCGCCGCGCTCGGCGTTGTAGCGGAACTGGGTCTCCAGCGCCGTGCCGGGTGTGCCCAGATGGTCGGGCAGATCGAGGATTTCGAGATAGCGGCGATTGCAGGCGACGAGTTTCAGCGCCCGATCGAAAATGCCTATGCCTTGGTCTAGCTGGTTCAGACCCTGCAGGAGCAGCACATTCTGGGACACGCCGCCGGGCTCCGCTGTTATCGCTGCCTCAGTCTAGGCGAATTCGCCGCAGGAAACTGCCATGAAAAAAGCCGCCCTGGCAGGCGGCTTCGTTCATCACGGCATCGTGCGACTGATTCTTAGACCGAGCCTTCACGCTGGGCGCGCTTGCGGGCCAGCTTGCGGGCGCGACGGATCGCCTCGGCCTTTTCACGGGCGCGGCGCTCGGACGGCTTCTCGTAGTGACCGCGCAGCTTCATCTCGCGGAAAATGCCTTCACGCTGCATCTTCTTCTTCAGCGCCTTGAGGGCCTGATCGACATTGTTGTCGCGAACCAGAACTTGCACGTCGGTCCCATCCTTCGGGTTGGCAATAGAAATGCTGTTGCGGGGCAGGACCCCGGCAGGTGGCGGGTTCTAACACGGTGTCAGGGCTTTGTGAAGCGGCTTTGTGGGTCAGGAACGGTGATTCGGGTGGGCTGGTAACTCATTGACGCTAAAAGGCGATCTGGCGGCCTTGGCCGACCCCTCCGGCTGGCTTAGGCTCGGGCCGTGGCTATTCTGAAGATCGCAAAGATGGGACATCCGGTTCTGGCGCGTCCCGCCGACTCGGTTCCCGACCCCACGGCTCCGGAAATCCGGCAGCTGATCGAGGATATGGTCGATACCATGATCGACGCGCCCGGACAGGGGCTGGCGGCCCCGCAGGTGCATGTGCCGCTGCGGGTCGCCGTGTTCCTTACCCCGGACGAGGGTGACGGGAAGCGCGAACTGGTCACGCTGGTCAATCCGCGCTGGGAGCCGTTGGGCCAGGAGCAGGACATGGCCTGGGAGGGTTGCCTCTCGGTGCCCGGTCTGCGTGGGCTGGTGCCGCGCTATACCCGCATCCGCTACGAGGGCACCCTGCCGGACGGGCAGACGCTGTCGCGCGAGGTGGATGGCTGGCATGCCCGGGTGGTGCAGCATGAGCTGGACCATCTCGACGGCATCCTGTATCCGCAACGCATGGCCGATCTGAAGGATCTGGTTTACGAGAGTGAGCTGCGGCACCGCGCCAGTCTGCGGCCAGAGGAGCAGGAAGAATGAGCGACACGGATCATCTGCTCGATGACAAACGCGCCCTGCTTGAGGCGCTGCTGCCCCATGTACCTTTCGATGGCTGGTCGGCCAAGGCGCTGGCCCAGGCGGCGCAGGACAGCGGCCGCGACGCGGGGCTGGTCGTGCGCGCCTTCCCGGGCGGCGCTACCGAGGCGCTGGACTTCTGGGTGGCCGAGACCGACCGCGCCATGCTGCGCGCCCTGGAAAGCCGTGACCTGGCGGCGATGAAAATCCGCGAGCGGGTGAAGACGGCGGTGCTGGTGCGGCTGGAGCTGGTGGCTGGCCATCGCGAGGCGGTGCGGCGTGCACTCACGCTGGAAGCGCTGCCGCAGCAGGGACCGAAGGCGCTGGGGCAGCTTTACCGCACGGTGGATGCGATCTGGTATGCCGCCGGCGACACCGCGACCGACTTCAATTTCTACACCAAGCGCATGCTGCTGGGCGGCGTTTATGCCGCGACGCTGCTGTACTGGCTGGACGACAAGTCGGAAGGGTTTGCGGCAACCGCCGCCTTCCTGGATCGTCGCTTAAGCGATGTCATGAAGATCCAGCAGGCCAAAAGCAAATTGGGCAAGCTGTTTGACCGCTTGCCCAATCCGTTCCGCCATCCGCGACGGGTATAGTTTTTAAAAAAAGGCCGGCTCAGACCGAAAGGCTGAGATTGCGGCCGGCCGGACCGATGCTGTTCTTGGTATTGGCCGTGCCCGAGGCGCTGTAGTTCAGGGCGGAGCCGCTGTTGCTCTGCGGGCTCGGCGCGGTGGCTTCATTGCGGTCGCGCGCCGTGGTCTGAACGTTCGAGGCGCCGGCGCCGCTCTGCTGGTCATTCGGGCCGGGATTGAGCTGCTGGACCGCCGGATTAACCTGCGGCTGCGTGGCCAGAACGATGCTGCTGCCGGCATTGCCTTCGCCGGGCGGCGGGGGAGGCGGCGGCGCAATGCGGCTGCTGCTCTCTTCCTGGGTATTCTGGACGGCGCGGTTATCGGTGCCGCTGTTCAAGGTGCTCTGCGGCGGGCGCGGCGGGAATTGCGCTGCGATGGCCGGAGCGGAACCTACACTGTCGATCGCCATGATCGTTCACTCCACCAGTCCATATGCGCCTTCTGGCACCGGACCGGGAAGACCGCCGTTCTCGGCGGGTTTGGTTAAAAGTATTAACCTTACTATAGCCCAGCTGCGCCTCACCGCCAAGGGGAATGGGCACACATTACCGAGACTTAAGGTTGTGGCGCTCGCCCTTTCGGGTAGAGCCGGTTCACATGGCCCATCTTCCGGCCGGGCCGGGCTTCGGCCTTGCCATAGAGATGCAGCTTGGTTTCGGGCTCGGCCAGCAGGCGGGGCCAGGCCTCGATCTCGGCACCGATCAGGTTCTCCATGATGGCGTCGCAGAGCCGCTCGCCCGAGCCCAGGGCCAGGCCGCAGACCGCCCGGATATGCTGTTCGAACTGAGAGGTGGTGGCGGCATCCATGGTCCAGTGACCGGAATTATGCACCCGCGGCGCCATCTCATTGACCAGGATGCGGTCACCGCAGTCGAACAGTTCGACCGCCATGACGCCGACATAGCCCAGGCCTTCGGCCAGGCTGGCGGCGATGCGCTCGGCCTCGGCCGCCAGATCGGGCGAGATGGTTGCCGGCGCATAGGTGCGCCACAGAATATGGTTGCGATGGATATTCTCCACCGGACCCCAGGAGACGACATTGCCATCCATGCCGCGCGCCAGCACCACCGACAGCTCGCGCTTGAAGGAGACGAAACCTTCGGCGATCAGGTGGTCGGATTTGAGCGCGGCGAAGGCGGCTTCGGCCTCTTCGGCCTTGGCGATCTTCACCTGGCCCTTGCCGTCATAGCCCATGCGGCAGGTCTTCAGCACCAGCGGCAGGCCCAGCGCCGCGATGGCGTCCTTCAGTTCGGCGACCGAGGTCACCTTGCGCCAGGGCGCGGTATTGATGCCGCGGCTGTTGCAGAATTCCTTCTCGAAGATGCGATCCTGCGTGATGCGCAGTGCTTCGGTGCCGGGGCGCACCGGCACCAGCTTGGCAATCTTCGCTACTGGATCGAGCGGGATATTCTCGAATTCATAGGTGACGACCGCGCATGACTTGGCGAATGCGGCCATGGCGGCATCGTCGGTGTAATCGGCGCGCGTAAACTGTGCGGCGACCTCGGCGGCCGGCGGATCGTTTTCCGGCGCGTAGATATGGCAGTGATAGCCCATGCGCGCGGCGGCCATGGCGAGCATGCGGCCGAGCTGACCGCCGCCCAGGATGCCGATGATGCTACCGGGCGCGAGTGCGGTCACTTGGCGCGCTTCTTCTTCTCGACGACAGGCGCGACCTTGATTGCCTTGGTCTGTTTGGCGCGCCAGGCCTGCAGGCGCTTGGACAGCGCGGCGTCGTTCAGCGCCAGGATCGCGGCGGCGAGAAGCCCCGCGTTGATCGCGCCGGCCTTGCCGACAGCCAGCGCGCCGACCGGAATGCCGCCCGGCATCTGCTGGATTGAGAGTAGTGAGTCCAGGCCCTTGAGCGCCTTGCTTTCCACCGGCACGCCCAGCACCGGCAGGTGCGTCATGGCGGCCGCCATGCCCGGCAGATGGGCGGCGCCGCCGGCACCGGCGATGATCACCTGGATGCCGCGACCGGCTGCCGTCTGTGCATAATCATACAGGCGCTGCGGGGTGCGGTGGGCCGAAACGATGCGATGCTCGGCCGGCACGCCCAGAGCGGCCAGCACCTCGGCGGCATGCTCCATGGTGGCCCAGTCGGACTGGCTGCCCATGATGATGCCGACCAGCGGGCGGTTGGCCTTTCCGGCGGTCTTCTTAGCCTTCCCGGCTGACTTGCGGGTGGCAGGCGAACCCTGGCGCGGCGCCATCGTTTTACTCCTGTCGCGGAAAGCGGCGGATTATAGGGAGCGGGGTCAGGCTGTAAAGCGGTCCTTGCCGGGGGCTTTCCGGTGCAAACGGCCGCGGTGGCCAGCCGTCCCGATCCATGGTTTGTTAACGCTGCCTGCGGCAGTAATAACGCAGGCTGCCGTCCGGATGGACGGCGGAAAAGGCAGGCATGGCGAAGATCGAGGACAGCCGACCGGTAGGATTGCGGCCCGTCGCGACGCCCCAGGTGGGGTCGTCGGCCGGTGGCGTGCGTCCCGTGGCCCCGCAGGGCGGCCCGGTCCCTGTCAGCGCCCGGCCGGTTTCCGAGACCGGCGCCACCGCCACCGTGATGGGCATCCCCGAGGTCGAACTGACGCCGCGCGTGCGCGATGCGATCATGCGGCTGATGGGTGAAGTCGATCAGCTGCGCACCGAACTCAACCGCACGCGCAACCGGCTCGCCGAGCTGGAACGTCTGGCCGACCGCGACACGCTGACCCCCCTGTACAACCGCCGTGCCTTCGTGCGCGAGCTGTCGCGTTCCATGGCGCATGTCGAACGCTATAACCGTCCCTCCTGCCTGATCTACTTCGATCTCAACGGCCTGAAGGAGATCAACGACAAGCACGGCCATTCGGCCGGCGATGCCGCGCTGATCCAGGTCGGGCAGATCCTGATCGACAACACCCGCGAGGTCGACATCATCGCCCGCCTCGGCGGCGACGAATACGGCGTCATCCTCAGCGAGACAGATGCCCAGCAAGGCCGTGAAAAGGCCGACCAGCTGGCGGAAGCAATCCGTCGCCGGCCGCTGCATTGGGAAGGCAAGACCCTGCCGCTGGACGCCGCTTATGGCGTCTATCCGCTCAAGCCCGGCGAAGACCCGGGCGCGGCCTTGGCTGCCGCCGACCAGATGATGTACAGCCACAAACTGGCCCGCCGCACCGCGCGGGCTTGATTTCCTTCACCAATCCATTCGCTTTCCAGCCGGTTGCCACCCGTTGCGGGGGCAGATGATGGCCGGTTGGCAGCCAGTTCGAGCCAGTTGAAGCCAGTTGCGTCCAGTTGGATGCCAGTTGGCGCCAGCGACGGCCGGTTCCATCCCGCCTTTCCGGCGATCCAGCATCCGAATGCTGCAACTGGCTGAAGCGATATGGTGCGGGTGCACCGGCAATCCATGGGTGCACGAATGTGGGGTGCAAACGATCCCCATAAAAAACCGGCCCGGAGGGTGGGCTCCGGGCCGGTCGACATCAGAAGTATGGTTCAGTTTGAAATAAGCTTCAGTTGGAAATATCAGATGCGCTCGCGACGGGTGGGAGCGGCGCGATGGCGCATCAGATTGAAGGCGGCGAATAACGGCAGGCCGCTCAGCATGGCGGCGAAATTGGCGGCGATGACCCAGTCGATATGGAACCAGGACACCAGACCGTCAGCGATAATGAAGAATTGCAGGATTGCGAGTACCAGGAAGAAGGCGGCGCCGGGGATGGTCATGGTCGTCTCCTTGTTTTTGGTCGGGTTTCTATCGAGCCTCGACTGTATGGAGAGACCGTACGGCAAAGCCCGGTTTTCCGCCCCCGACAAGGCTGTGACGCCTGTGACCGGGTTGTGACCCATGGCCGGATTCCGGTGATCGTTGTGAGAAAAGTGGGGATTTCGCCTCAAAACCCGTCATTCCCGCGAAAGCGGGGAATGATGAGTCGTGGTGAGATCGCTCACGTGGTTCGGGGGCCCCGCTTTCGCGGGGGTGACGAGATTTAGCGCTTCCCGTATCGCTTCTCGATCGCCGCGAACAGGGCGCGCAGCCCGGTGGCTTCGGCGCCCAGCGGACGGCCGGGGCGCGATTTCGCGCTCCAGGCATACATGTCGAGATGCGCGTAGGATTTCGTCTTGCTGACGAATTCCTTCAGGAACAGCGCCGCCGTGATCGAGCCGGCAAAGGGCGTGTCGCCCGAGTTGCTGATATCGGCCACCTTGCCTTCGATATATTCGCGATAGCCGGCATGCAGCGGCATGCGCCAGAGCGGATCGCTGACGGCGAGGCCGGCATCCAGCAGTGCCTGCGCCATCGCATCCTCGGTGGCATATAGCGCCGGCAGATCGGGGCCGATGGCGACGCGCGCCGCACCGGTCAGCGTTGCGGCATCGATCAGCCAGTCGGGCTTTTCGGCATCGGCTTCGGCCAGCGCATCGCCCAGCACCAGGCGGCCTTCGGCATCGGTGTTGCCGATCTCCACCGTCAGGCCCTTGCGGCTGGTCAGGACATCGCCGGGACGGAAGGCGTTGCCCGAGACGCTGTTCTCGACGGCGGCGATCAGCAGGCGCAGCCGCACTGGCAGCTTCATGGCCATGATCGCCGCGGCCAGGCCGAGCATCACGGCCGCGCCGCCCATATCCTTCTTCATCATCAGCATCCCGGCCGACGGCTTGAGGTCGAGACCGCCGGTATCGAAGCAGACGCCCTTGCCGACCAGCGTCAGCTTTGGATGCTTTGGGTTGCCCCAGCGCAGATCGATCAGGCGCGGCAGGCGCGTGGAGGCGCGGCCGACGGCATGGATCATCGGGTAGTTCTGGTCCAGCAGGTCGTCGCCGATGATGCAGCTGTACTCGGCATTGCCCAGCAGCGCCACGCCGCGCGCGGCTTCCGCCAGTTCAGCCGGGCCCATGTCGCTGGCCGGCGTGTTGATCAGGTCGCGCGCCAGCGTGATGCCTTCATAGAGCGCGGTGACACGCTGCGGGTTTGCCTTGGCCGGCCAGACCAGCCGCACGGTCTTCTTGTCGATCTTCTTGTAGCGGTCGAAGCGATAGGCGTTCAGCGCCCAGCCCAGCGCCGCTGCATCGCCGGCTGCCTGGTTCATTTTCTGGCCGTCGATCAGCCTGTATTCGCCAGCGGGAAGTGCGGCGGCAATGGCGGACCAGGACCAGAGGTCGGGCGTTTCGGCAATGCCGGCCAGCACTCGCGCCGGTTTGCCTGTCTTTGCATCGGGCACCACCAGAACCTGCCCGGGCTTGGCGGCGAAACCCTGACTGGCGGCCAGTCCGGCGACCAGGCCCTTTTCCTTCGGCAGCCGCGCCGCCCATTGCTTGACGGTGCAGGTTTCGACGGGGACGGGGGTGCTCGACTTTGTGATCAGGTTGGCGGCCACGGCGAAGCCTCGGGATGGTGGGCGACAGGCAGAGCCTCGTTTATAAGGTTTCGGCCCGTATAACGGAATAATGACGGGCCCCCTGTTTTTCATCAAAAGGCTGGCAGGAGAATCCCGTGGCCGATCTCGCCCCTCAATCTGATCTGGTTCTCGTCATTGGCAACAAGAACCATTCGAGCTGGAGCCTGCGGCCCTGGCTGGCGCTGAAGGCGGCCGGTGTGCCCTTCGAGGAAGTGATGATCACGCTGCGGCGGCCCGAAACGCGGGCGGAAATCCTGCTGCATTCGCCGGCTGGTCGCGTGCCGGTGCTCAAGCATGGGGATCTCACGATCTGGGAGAGCCTGGCGATCTGCGAATACATCGCCGAGACCTGGCCCGAGGCCAAGCTGCTGCCCGAGGATGCCCGCGCCCGCGCGGTGGCGCGCAGCGTGATGAACGAGATGCATGCCGGCTTCATGAACCTGCGCAACGACCTGCCGATGGATATCAACAAGCTGGGCAGCTTGCCCCGGACGGCGGGCGATGAAGCAAAGCTGGATATCGCGCGCGTGCAGCAGATCTGGCAGGACTGCCGCGGCCGCTTCGGCGCTGATGGTGTGTTCCTGTTCGGGCCTTTCACCATTGCGGATGCGATGTATGCCCCGGTGGCGACGCGCCTGCGCACCTATGGCATCGCCATGGACCCGGTGTCGGAAGCTTACGTGAATGCGATCTACGCCATGCCGGCGATGCAGGAATGGATCGCCGCCGCCGCCAAGGAAGAGGTTCTGCCGGGGCATTGAGGCTGCCGGCGGCATCCGAGAATAAGCCTTTCCGTCATCCCGCTTTCGCGGGGACGACGAGTTGGCTGTTATGGCTGGATCACGATCGCGCCGGTGGTGGCGCGGGCTTCGGCGGCCTTGTGCGCGTCGATGATCTGCTCCAGCGGGAAGCGCGCGCCGATCTCGGGCGTCACGTGACCCTTGGCTATGGCGTCGAACAGCTCTGCTGCATTGGCTCGGAAGGTGGCGGGATCGGCGTTGTGCGGAAACACCGACGGGCGCGTGAGGAACAGGCAGCCTTTCTTGTTCAGCAGCTCCGGCTCGAAGGCGGGCGCCGGACCCGAGGCCGCGCCATAGATCACCAGAAGGCCGAACGGCGCGATCAGGTCGAGCGTCTTCACGGCCGTGGCCTTGCCGACCGAGTCATAGGCGACGCGGACCTTTCTGCCGCCGGTCGCAGCCAGCAGCTTTTCAGGCCAGTCGTCCTGCGTGTAGTCGATGGCGATGTCGCAGCCGGCCTTGCGCGCGCTCTCGCATTTCGCCGGTCCGCCTGCCGTGCCGATCACGGTGGCGCCCAGCGCCTTTGCCCAGCGGCTGACGATCTGGCCCACGCCGCCGGCCGCCGCATGCACCAGCACAAGATCGCCGGGCGAAACCCTGTGGGTCTTGCGCAGCAGATACTGCGCCGTCATGCCTTTGAACAGCAGGGCGGCGGCCGCCTCGTCGCTGATGCCGGCCGGAATCTTCACCAGCTTGTCGGCGGGGACATTGCGCGCCGAAGCATAGGCGCCGACGCCGGCATTCATATAGGCGACATGATCGCCCGGCTTCACATCCGTCACACCGGGGCCGACGCTGTCCACCACGCCGGCGGCTTCATGGCCCAGACCGGTGGGCGACGGCAGCGGATAGGCACCCTTGCGCTGGTAGACGTCGATGAAGTTGAAGCCGATGGCGGTTTGACGGATTTGTACTTCACCCTGGCCAGGGGCAGGCAGGTCGACGGTCTCGATCTGCATGACATCGGGCGCACCGAATGCGTGCAGGACAACGCGCTTGGATTTCATGATGGGGAGCCTTGCGTCAGGTGATCAGCTTCATTTCGCGGTAGTAGCGCTCGGCGCCGGCATGCAGCGGGATCGAGATGCCGAGCAGCGCCGTGCCCAGCCGGATGCGCTGGGCCATCGCATGGCCGGCATCAAGCGGCTTGCGGTTGCGCGGATGCCAGAGCGCGCGCAGGATTTCATAGACCAGATAGGGATCGAGGCTTTCCGGCACGATCCACTGCATGCCGATGCCCAGCGTCTCGGTTTCGGGGACGTTGTTGTAGGTGCCGGCCGGGATGACGTCGCGATTGAAGAAAGGATGGCGGCGCAGGGCACCTTCGATCTGGCGGCCCGATAGCGGCACCAGCGTGGCGATGCCGCGATCGGTGAGATCGCCCACGGTCGGCGCCGGCTGGCCCGACACCAGGAAGAAGGCGTCGAGCTCATCCTTCGCCATCAGGTCGGCGGCCTCGCCCGGATCGACTTCCAGCACGCGCAGCTGGTTGATGCGCAGGCCATGGGCGGTGAGGATGATCTCGGCGTTGAAGCGGATGCCCGAACCGGCGCGGTCGATCGAGACACGCTTGCCGACCAGATCGCGGATGTCGCGAATCTCGCTGTTGCGGCGGACCACCAGATGGATGGTTTCCGGGTAGAGATTGGCCAGCACGCGCAGGTTCGCCTGCTTGGCGCGGCGGAAATACAGGCCCTCGCCCAGCCAGGCGCTGGCGACCAGATCGGCCTGGGCGAAGCCGCTCTCGATGCTTTCGTTGCCGATGGCGGCGAGATTGGCCACAGAGCCCTGACTGGTCAGGGCGACGGCGATCAACCCGGGCACGCCGCAGGAGCCGCCCTTGTCGCAGGGCCGGCTTCCAGGGGGATTGGAGATTGCGCCGGCCACCGTGGTGCCGACCGGGAAGGCGGTGGTGTGGGCCGAGCCGGTGAGGATGCGGAAGAAGCCGCCGCTGTCGCGGGCCCGCACGGCCTGCAGCGGGGCGACCGCCGCGGCGGTGCCCAGGACCAGAGATGTCTTCAGGAAATCCCGGCGGCGCATGAACCGGTTATACGATAGCCGCGGCCCTACTGGCCAGTGACGGTCTCGGGAACTGGCTCGGGAACGGGCTGTTCGTTTTTGGCATCGGTGAACCTCAGCTTGGCCACTAGTACCGAGACGGTGAGGCCGAGCGAGACCAGGTTGGCGCCGATCAGGCCGGGCGAGGCGATCAGCAGGCCATAGACCAGCCAGAGCACGATGCCGGTGTTCATCAGCAGGAACATGCCCAGCGAGATGTCGCGGGCCGAGCGGCTGCGCCAGACCTTCACCACCTGCGGCACGTAGGCGAGCGTGGTGAGGACGCCGGCGATCATGCCGATCAGTTCGATGGAGTCGGGTGTGAGAAGATCGCTGGCCATGGCGGCCAGTATAGGCGGTCAGACGCGGGTGATGAAGGCGTTCTGCAGTTTGGCGATGGCGGCGCGCAGGCCGGCATCGTCATAGGGCACCGGCGGCTGCTTGCCCCAGATCGGACTGGGCCAGGCCGGATCTTCCTGGAAGCGGGCGATCACATGCACGTGCAACTGCGGCACCATGTTGCCGAGCGCGCCGACATTCAGCTTGAACGGACTGTAGCAGTGCTGCAGTACGCGCTGGGCCTGGGCGATCTCGTTGATCAGCAGCTTGCGCTGCTTTTCGTTGAGGTCGGCGATTTCGGTGACGTTCTCTACGGCGGGAACCAGGATGAGCCAGGGATACTGGCTGTCATTCATCAGCTGGACGAGGCAGAGCTTCATGCGACACACGGCGAAAGTGTCGCGGCGCAACTGGTCGTGCAGGGTGAACATCGATTAAGGTTCGCTTTCAAATTTCCGCGCAGAGCAGGCTCCGCAGTGCGCTGATAGACTATTCAGTGAGGATTTGTCCATGCCCATCAATGCTTTGCCCGTTCTGCGCGTGAAACCGCGGGAAGAGCGCCGTGTTAGGGGTGGCCATCCGTGGGTCTACTCCAATGAGATTGCACTGGACGCGCAAGCCAAGGCGCTTCCACCCGGCAGCCTTGTGCGGCTCTACGACTCGCATGGCGGCGGGCTCGGAGTCGCGAGCTTCAACCCGCATTCGCTGATTGCCGCGCGTTTATGGAGCGGTAACGTCGATGAGCGAGTCGATGCCACCTTCCTGGGACAGCGGTTGCAGGCCGCACTCAACCTCCGCGAACGCTGCTTCAGCCGGCCGTATTATCGTCTGGTCCATGCCGAGGCCGACGGCATGCCCGGCTTCGTCATCGACCGCTACGACGACGTGCTGAGCGTGCAGGCCAACACCGCCGGCGCCGAGATGCTGGTTCCTGCCTTGCTGGAAGCCCTGCAGAAACTGCTGAAGCCGCGCGCCATCGTGCTGCGCAACGATTCTCCCGTGCGAGGGTTGGAAGGGCTTGAACAGGGAATCCGGCTGGCGGCCGGCAGTCTCGACAAGCCGGCGGGCGTGGAGGAGGGCGGCGCGCGGTTCGCGCTCGATCTGCTCGAGGGCCAGAAAACCGGTTGGTATTTCGATCTGGCGGAGGCGCGCGCCAAGCTGGCGGCGCTGGCGAAAGGCCAGGACATGCTGGACGTCTATTGCAACAGCGGCGCTTTCTCGATCACCGCGGGCAAGGCCGGCGCCAAGAGTGTGCGCGGCATCGACCGCTCCGAACTCGCCATCGAACAGGCGACGCAGGCCGCCAAGGATAATGGCCTCGCCAAGGTGGCCAGCTTCGAGAAGGCCGAAGCCTTCCTCGCGCTGGAGAAGCTGAACACCGAGAAGGCGCAGTTCGGCGTCGTCGTCACCGATCCGCCCAACTTCGTCAAAAGCCGCAAGGACCTTGGCCCGGGCAGCCGCGCCTATCGCAAGCTGGCCAAGCTGGCGGCGCCGCTGGTCAGGCCGGGCGGCATCTGGTTCGTCGCCTGCTGCGCGCATCTGCTGCCGGGCGAGGTGTTTGCCAAGGAAATTGCCATCGGGCTGAATACGGCGGGGCGTCAGGGGCGGATTCTGTACAGCGGCGGTGCCGGCGCGGATCACCCGGTGCATCCGCATCTGCCGGAAAGCGCCTATCTGAAATGGCAATTGCTGCAGATCGACTAAGGTCGAAGCAAAGCTGCCCGCCGCAATTCCGCCATCAAGCGGCGGCAGCATTTCCTCCAGGCAGGCTTCCATAAAAAGACCGGCGCTCCCATGACGGGCGCGCCGACCTGACAAGATCGGCTGATGCATGGAAGCCCCCGCCCGCGTCGGGAACGACCATGTCTACCTTTCATCGTCTGGTCCTGCGTACAGCGCTGGTTGCGCTGCCTGTGCTGCTGCTGTCCGCCTGCGCCGACTATCACTGCGGTTCGCTGCCCAACAAGGAGCAGTGCTATGCCGCCTATGAAGACTGGCAGGGCTGCAAGACGGAGAACCGCTTCCTGATCCGCCAGGTCGGGGAAAAGGTCGAGACCACCTGCCGGCGCGAGCCCGAGCGCTGCAAGAATGGCAAATGCCGGGGCGGCTACGAACGCTGCGAAACCCGGTCCGAGCCGATCTATGACTATCGCGAGTATAATCGCGGCGTGTCGCACTGCATGCGTCAGCAGGGCCTGGCCAATTACGACATCTATTTCAACCGGCCGCTGTTCTGATCAGCGGCGGTTGAGCCGCTTGAACCACGGCTCCAGGCGTTCGATCGCCTCATCCACGATGGCGGCGTCCATGCAGAAGCTGAGCCGCAGGTAATGCCGGCCATCGGCGGTGTCGAAATCGACGCCGGGCGCGGTGGCGACGCCGGTTTCGTCCAGGATGCGCTTGCAGAAGGCCACAGAGTCATCCGTGAAGTCGCCGACATCGGCATAGAGGTAGAAAGCGCCGTCGGGCGGCGCGAAGCGCGTGATGCCCCAGCGCGGCAAGGCGGCCAGCAGCGCATCGCGGTTGCGCTTGTAGGCGGCGACACGGCCGACCAGTTCGGCATCGGCGTCCAGCGCGGCAAGCCCGGCGAGCTGCGACAGCGTCGGCGCGGAGATCTGCAAGCTGCCATGCAGGCCCTCGATGCGCTGCACCAGCCGCTCGGGCAGCACCAGCCAGCCGATGCGCCAGCCGGTCATGCCCCAGTATTTCGAAAAGCCGTTGATGACGATGACATCATTGCCCGCCGCCAGCACGGTGTCGGCGGGCCGATCATAGGTGACGCCATGATAGAGCTCGTCGACGATCAGCCAGAGGCCGCGACGCTGGCAGGTCTCATAGATCGCCTTCAGGTCGGCGGCGCTGAGCATCGTGCCGGTGGGATTGGCGGGGCTGGCGATCACCACGCCTTTCACATGATCCGGCAGCGCCGCGATCATCGCCGGCGTCACCTGATAGCCGGTGCTGGCATCGGTGGCCAGACGATAGGGAACGAGGTCGATGGATTTCAGCGTGCCGCGATAGGCCGGATAGCTCGGCTCGACCACGGCGACGGTATCGCCAGCGGAAAAGGCGGCGAGGAAGGCCAGCATCAGGCCGGCCGACGTGCCGACGGTGACGGCGACGCGCGCCATCGGGATGTCGAGGCCATGGCGGCGCTTGTAGAGTTGCGCGATGCCTTCGCGCAGCGCCGGGATGCCGAGTGCCTCGGTGTAGCCGAGCGGCTTGCCGCTGCTCAATGCGGCCTGCGCCGCCTGGATGGCCGCCTGCGGTGGCGGCAGGGTCGGCTCGCCGGCGAGCAGGCTGACCACCTTGCCGCCGGCTTTCACCTTGGCATTCACCGCCTTGAAGACCTCCCACATCTGGTAGATCTCGACGTCGCTGCGGGCCGACGCCTCAGGCATGAAGACATTGTCGATGTGATTCAGCATCCGCGCACTATGACTCAATCGGCGGCGTAGCACACCGCCTCGATGCGGTAGCCGTCCGGATCGATGATGAAGGCGGCATAATACGTTGGGGTGTATTGCGGGCGCAGGCCAGGCGGGCCGTTATCGGTGCCGCCATTCTGGACGGCAAAGGCGTGGAAGGCATCGACGGCGGCGCGGCTTTCGGCGCGGAAGCAGAGATGGAAGCAGGATTTCGGATCGGCCGGCACCGGCGTATCGGTGCGGTCGATCCAGAATTGCGGGTGTTTCGCGCCATAGGCGACGCCGTAATCGCCCTCGTAAAGCCGGGTGTAGCCCAGCGGCTTCAGCGCGGCGTCATAAAAGGCGCTGGCGCGGGCCATGTCGCGCACGCCGATGGAAATGTGGTCGAACATGACTAACCTCTTTAATGGTTAGGTCGAGTGTAGCGGGAAAATGCCCCGTTTGCCAGCGCGACGCCGAGGCTCACCGTGAGAATGCCAAGCCAGGTCACGGGCTCGGGCCATTCCCCCAGCAGCGGCACGGCGAGCAGGGCGGTGAGCGCCGGGGTGAGCGCGGCGAAGGCGGCGGCAGGCGCCGCGCCCAGCCGGCGCACGGCATAGCCGTAGGTGGCCATGCTGAGCAGACCGGAGCCGATCGACTGCGCCACCTGCACGGCGATCTCGAAAACCGGCGCGGTATGCAGCCGGCTGTCGAGCCAGATCAGATAGACCGGCGTGTAGAGCACGAAGGCGCTGGTGAAGACGATGGCAGCGGCCTGCCAGGCGCCGATGCCGCTTTTCTTCATCGCGACTGTATAGCAAGCCCACATGGCGCCGGCGCAGACGAACATCAGGTCGCCGCGCCAGATGGCGGCGTCGCCATGGACAACCTGCCAGCCGCCGATGGCGATGGCGCCCAGCAGCATCAGCAGCGTGCCGGCGCGGCGCTGGGTGGTGAAGCGCTCGCCCAGGAACAGCACGGCCAGCAGAGCGGCGAAGAGCGGCATGCTGCCGGGCATCAATGCGCCGGCATGGGCAGCGGGCGCAAACAGCATGCCGGAGCTGCCGGTCAGCATGAAAGGCAGCCCGGCGCCAGCGGCGACGATGGCCAACAGAAGCAGCTGGCGATTGCGGCTGCGACCGCTGGCAGGCAGGGGCGGCAGGCGCAGCAGCAGGGGCGCAAGGATCAGCGCGGGCAGCGCCATGCGCAGGAAGACCACATCCCACAGTGACAGCGATCCGGTGACGCCGAAGCGGGTGGCGACCAGGCCGACCGCCCAGAGGATGACTGTCGCCAGGCCGGCGGCGGCGCCCAGCAGGCGGCCAGGCTCTGCAGGCGAAAGCGGTGCCGCGGGCGGCATGGTCAGGCTGTTGTCGGCAGACATAAAACGGACTCCTGGCTTGGCGGGACAAAACAGTGGCATCCAAGCCAGCATGTCCTTACGTATTCCGCTAGTTTTCTCAATAGGTTGGCGGGAATGATCCTAGCGGCGGCTCTCGGGACATATAGAGCAGAAAAATGAACTTGGCAGAAATTGTGTGCCCGGTTCCGTAGCCTGCCCGCGAGACGGCCGACGGCCAAGCTGCTGACCTTGTCGATGATCAAGGATGTACGGCCGAATTTCGGCCTGCGCGCCGCCAAGACCCACCGACCTCTGCCTTTGTTGGGCAAGCGGTCCTTAAGAGGCGGTAAACCGCCGTCCCCTCGACTCTTTTCCGGACCGCCCGTATAGTCCGGCGACCGCCGTAAAGCCGCCATATTGCCTGCCTATTCAGACTGCCAGCCGGGTCGACCGGTGCAGGCGGTTCGGGCAGATACGGGTTGCTCCGGCTCAGTCTTTCGTCTTGGTTTTTCCTCCATCGCTCCGGGGCATCCGTGTCCAAGTCTGCCATGCGCTATTCGGGACTGTTCGTCCTTCTCATTGTCGCCGTCCTCAATCTGGCCGGCTGGGCTTACATGAACCGGCCCATTGAACCGCGCGCCTGGGGCGAGGTGATCAGCGGCGTCGACTATTCGCCGTTCCGCGGCGATCAGGATCCGCGCAACAACAGATATCCGAGCGATGCCGATATCGAGCAGGACATGCAGATCCTCGCCGGTCAGGTGAAGCGCATCCGCACCTACTCGACGCTGGACGGTCAGGGTAAGATCGCCGAGATCGCCGGCCGCTACGGCTTCGAAGTGATGCAGGGCAGCTGGATCGACGGTCGCCTCGAGCGCAACGAGGAAGAAATCAACAAGCTGATCGAGACAGTGATCGCGCAGCAGAACATCACGCGCGTGCTGGTCGGCAACGAAACGCTGTTGCGCGCCGACATGCCGATCCAGGACCTGGTCGAGTATATCCGTCGCGTGCGCACCGAATTGAACAACCGCGGCCGTCATGTCGAAGTGTCGACGCCGGAAACCTGGGACATCTGGCTGCGCTATCCGCAGCTCGGCCGTGAAGTCGATTTCATCGCCATCCATCTGCTGCCCTACTGGGAAGGCCAGTCGCCGGAAAAGGCCGTGGAATACGCGCTCAGCCGCTATCAGCAGGTGAAGGACGCCTATCCGACCAAGAAGGTGGTGATCACCGAAATCGGCTGGCCGTCGGAAGGCCGCACGCGTCGCGACGCCGTGCCCAGCCCGACCAGCCAGGCCGCCTTCCTGCGCGGCTTCCTCAACATCGCCAACCAGCGCGGCCTCGACTATTACATCCAGGAAGCCTTCGACCAGCCGTGGAAGCGCAACATCGAAGGTTCGGTCGGCGCCTATTGGGGCGTCTTCAATGCCGACCGCACGCCGAAATTCCCGATGACCGGCCCGGTCAGCGACCGCCCGCACTGGCCGCAGCTCGCCGCCGCCTCGATCCTGCTGGCGCTGCCGCTGATGGCCTGGTTCCTGGCGCGCTGGTCCGACCTGCGCTTCTCGGGCCGCGTCTTCTTCATCGCGCTGATCCAGATCATCACCAGCGCGCTGGTGATGGTGGTGGATTCCGGCCTGCGCACTTACATGAGTCCGGGCATCGCGCTGATGTGGGCGATGCTGCTGCCATTGCTGCTGCTGCTGTTCATGGTGGTGCTCGCCGAAGGGCTTGAGCTATCGGAGGTGATCTGGGCGAGCCGGCGGCAACGCCACTTCCTGCCGTTCCGCACCGATGTGGAACGCGCCTGGCCCAAGGTCTCGATCCACATCCCCTGCTACAATGAGCCGCCCGAGATGGTGAAGCGCACCCTGGATGCGTTGAGCCGCCTCGATTATCCGAACTTCGATGTCATGATCATCGATAACAACACCAAGGACGAGAAGGTCTGGCGTCCGGTGGAGGAATACTGCAAGCAGCTTGGCGAGGAGAAATTCCGCTTCTTCCATGTCTCGCCGCTGAAGGGCTTCAAGGCCGGCGCGCTGAACTTCGCGCTGCGCAACACCGCCAAGGATGTCGAGATCGTCGGCGTGATCGATGCCGACTATCTGGTCGAACCCGACTGGCTGAAGTCGCTGGTGCCCTATTTCGACCGCGCCGATATCGGCTTCGTGCAGGCGCCGCAGGATCATTACGACTGGCGTGACGACCGCTTCAAGGAATACATCAACTGGGAATATGCCGGTTTCTTCCAGATCGGCATGGTTCAGCGCAACGAACGCGACGCCATCATCCAGCACGGCACCATGACTCTGGTGCGCAAGGCTGCGATCGATCATGTCGGCATCTGGGCCGAGTGGTGCATCTGCGAGGATGCCGAGATGGGCCTGCGTCTGCTCGCCGGTGGCTGGCACTCGGTTTATACCGACAAGCGTTACGGCTACGGCCTCACGCCCGACACCTTCTCCGGCTACAAGAGCCAGCGCTTCCGCTGGGCCTATGGCGCGGTGCAGATCATCAAGCGCCATTGGCGTGACATGCTGCCGGGCGATGAGCGAAAGCTCGATCCGATGCAGCGCTATCACTTCGTCACCGGCTGGCTGCCATGGTTCGCCGATGCGCTGGGCCTGGTGTTTGCCATCGCCTCGCTGGCCTGGACGGTCGGCGTGCTGATCCTGCCGAAGTATTTCGAACTGCCGCTGGCGCTGTTCCTGCTGCCTGTCGTCGCCGTGTTCGGCGCAAAGCTGGCGCAGTTCCTGTGGCTGTACAAAATCCGCGTGCCCTGCAGCTTCCGCCAGCGCATGGGCGCCGGCCTCGCCGGCCTGGCCCTGACCTATACCATCGCCAAGGCGATGATCTACGGCCTGTTCACCTCGAAGCTGCCCTTCATCCGCACGCCCAAGCACGAGGACCAGGCTGCCGTCGTGCAGGCCTTCATCATGGCGCAGGAAGAAACCCTGATCGGCGCGCTGCTGCTGCTGGCCGGTATCGGCATGTGGAATTTCCAGGGTGGCGAAGATCCCGAAGCGCGGCTCTGGGCGGTGGTGATGTGGGCGCAGTCGGTGCCCTACTGGGCCTCGCTGATCCTTGCCTTCATCAGCACGGCGCCGAAGCCGCCTAGCAAGACGGCCGCTATTCCTGCTGCTATCAGTCCTGCATCGGGCGATGCCGCCTCGCAGGGTAGCCCCGCGCAGTAACGATCACGCAGGACGGATGACAATCATGCATGCGCCGACATCCAAGCCGGCCTCCCGCTTTCTGTGGCTGCTGGCCTGCATCGCCATCGCCGCCATCGTGAATGTCGCTGGCTGGTGGGCTCCGAATCATCCGATGCAGGTCGGGCATGAGCCCAATGGCCCCAAGCTGGGCATGATCGAAAGCGTGTCCTTTGCGCCGTTCCGGCGCGGGCAGGGTCCGCTGAACAAGGTCTATCCGACGCCGGAGCAGGTGATCGAGGACCTGCAGAGCCTGCAGGGCATCGCGCGCGGCATCCGCACATACACGTCGCGCGAGGGCCTGGAGATCGTGCCGCCGGAGGCGCGCAAGCTCGGCCTCAACGTGATGCAGGGCGTCTGGCTCGGGCCGGAATTGGATATCAACGACAAGGAAGTGCAGGCCGCTATCGATCTGGCCAACAAATACCCGGATGCGATCAAGTCGCTGGTGGTGGGCAACGAGGTGTTGCTGCGCAAGGATCTGACCGTTGACCAGTTGATCAGTTACATCCGCAAGGTGAAGGCGGCGGTGAAGCAGCCGGTAACCTATGCCGATGTGTGGGAATTCTGGCTGCGCTTCCCGCAGCTGCTCAACGAAGTGGATTTCGTCACCGTGCATTTCCTGCCCTATTGGGAGGACATGCCGATCGCGGCCTCGCATTCGATGCCGCATATCATGGATGTCTATCGCACCGTGCAGGCCAAGCTGCCGGGCAAGCCGATCACCATCGGCGAGGTCGGCTGGCCGTCGGAAGGCCGCTCGCGCCGCGACGCCATTCCGTCGCGCACCGAAGCCGCCGGCTTCATCGCCGATTTCATGCGGCTGGCCCAGAAAGAGGGCCTCTCCTACAACCTGGTCGAGGCCTTCGACCAGCCGTGGAAGGAAAAGCTGGAAGGCACCGTGGGCGCGGCCTGGGGCGTGCTGAATGAGTTGCGGCAGCCGAAATTCGATGTCGGCGGCAAGGTCTCCAACCTGCCGGAATGGCCGCTGTTTGCCGGACTTGCCGTGCTGATCTGCCTGATCCTGTTGGTGCTGCATGCGCAGGCGGTGATCGTGCTGCCGCCGGCCGGCATCGCCGTGGTGGTCGCCTTCGCGCAGATCCTGGGCGCGCTGCTGGCCGCGGCCATCGAGCATGGGCTGGAATACAATTACACCATGGTCCACAACCTGCAGGCCGCGCTGCTGATTGGCGCCGAGGGCCTGTTCGCCTTGCTGCTGTTGCGCGAGGTGCTGGATCGCCTGCGCGGTGTCGCGCGTCCGGCCCTGCCGATGACCGGGCTGGCGGTCCGTTTCAGCGAGCTGCCGTCGGGCCTGCGCCTGCTGCGCGCCGAGCCGGCGCTGGCGCGCTTGCGCGTGGCGGAATGGCTGTATGGGCTGCTGTCGCTCTGGGTGATCTATCACGGCGTCATGCTGGTGGCCGCCGGCCGCTATCGCGATTTCCCGATCGACTATTTCCTGCTGCCGCTGGTCGGCTTCCTCGGCTTGCGCCTGATCTCGCTCTGGCATCGCCCGGCGACGCCAGCGAAAGACGGCGAAGGCCTGGCGCATTACGCGCTGGCCACCGGCTTTGCCGAGACGCGCGGCCTGGCCGCCGGCCTGCGGCTGGGCGGCGAGGCGCTGCTGGCTTTCCTGCTGTTCAGCCTGCCGGTGCTGGCCTTATTGCTGGAGAAGGTGAGCAACCGCGAGGCGGTTTACTGGTGCGCGATCACGGCCGCTTACGGCCTGCCGCTGCTGGGCAATCTGCTGCTGGCGGCGCATCACCGGCGCAGCCAGGCCGCGCCGGTGAAAAGCAGGGCAGCCGCCTAGGCTGTCTTGGCCTTGGCGGCGGCGTAGAGCCGCTGGAAGGCCGCCAGTCCGAAGGCCAGCACGACGCCGGCGATCTTCAGCGGGCCGATCTGCTCGACCGTGACGACATCCAGGAAGGCGTCGATCAGGGTCGGGAACAGCAGCAGCGTGCCGGCGACGATCAGGCCGATGCGCACCGGCCAGCCGGTCCTGCCGAACAGCCAGCCCTGTGTCGCACCCGCATAGGCCCAGATGCCGATAGCGGTGGCCAGCGAGACGGTGACGATCTGCATCCAGTCGCCGCCCTTGGGCGTCTCCAGCAGCAGGCCGACGCCGTTCGGATCGAGCACGAAGACGAAGGGCACCAGGAAGGCCGGCATGGTGTACTTCCACGACTGCAGTGTCGTGCGGTACGGATCGGCGCCAGTGATCGCGGCAGCCGCAAACGGCGACAGCGCGGTGGGCGGCGACACTTCCGACAGCACGGCGTAGTAGAAGATGAACATGTGGGCCGCGTAATCGGGCACGCCGAGCTGGATCAGCGCCGGCGCGGCGATCACCGCGCAGATGATGTAGGAGGCGGTGACCGGAACCGCCAGGCCAACGATCCACACGATCAGCGCCGTGTAGATGGCGGTCAGCACCAGGCTGCCGCCAGCATAGGCGATGGCGATAGCGCTGAACTTCAGCCCCAGGCCAGTAAGCGTGACCACACCGACGATGATGCCGGCCGAGGCGCAGGTGGCGGCGGTGCCCAACACACCGACCGAGCCGGCGGCCAGCGCATCGATCAGCTTCTTGGGGGTCAGCGCGCTTTCACGGCGGAAATAGCTGACCACAATGGCCGCGATTGTCGCCCAGAACACTGACAATACAGGCGAGAAGCCCAGCAGCATCAGGATGACGATCGAGAACAGCGAACTGAAGTGATAGCCGTAGCGCTTGGTCAGCGTCCACAGGCTCTCGCGCTTGCCCAGGTCGACATCGGCGATGTTGTACTTGCCGGCATCGAGTTCGACCATCGCCAGAAGGCAGAAGTAGTAGAGCACGGTGGGAATCGCCGCCATGCGGATGACGTCGAGATAGGAGATCTTGAGGAACTCGGCGATCAGGAAGGCCGCGGCGCCCAGCACTGGCGGCGAGATGATCGCGCCGAGGCCGCCGGCAGCGAGCAGGCCGCCGGCCGCCGAGGCGACATAGCCCGACTTCTTCAGCATCGGCCAGGCGACCGAGCCGATGGTCACCGTGGTGGCCACGCCCGAACCCGACGGACCGCCGAGCAGGAAGGAAGACAACACGATGGCGCGGCCCGAGCTGGTGCTCTTGCCGCCCATGGCGGAGAAAGAGAAGTCGATGAAGAATTTTCCGGCGCCGGAGAACTGGAGAATGGCGCCGAAGATGGTGAACAGGATGATCAGGCTGGACGAGACATCGACAGCCGAACCGAAGATGCCTTCCAGCGTCATGAACAGATGGCCGACCAGGCGTTCGGCATCGTAACCGCGATGCGTCCAGGGTGCCGGCAGGTAGGGGCCGAGCATCGCATAGAGAATGAAAAGGATGCCGACGACCGGCATGATCGGGCCGGTGGTGCGACGGGTGGCTTCCAGGATCAGGATGATGAAGACGATGCCGACCGCGATGTCGGTCTGGTTCGGCAGGCTGGCGCGGTCGGTCAGGTCGTCGCCGCCGGTCACCAGGTAGACCATGGTGGCGACGCCGATCAGCGCGGTGAGCACGTCCCACCAGCGGATGCGGTCACGGAAGCGCAGCGCGACGGGGTAGAGCAGGAAGACCAGCAGCATGACGAAGCCGACATGGATCGGACGCAGCTCCTGCGTCGGCACGATGTCGTAGGCGGCATACATGTGGAACAGGGTCATGATCACGGCGATGGCGGTGATCAGGTGGCCGGTCCAGCCCGACAGGCGGTTGGCGGCGCCTTCTTCCTGTTCGATATATTCCTCGACCTTGCGCTGGGTCTCCTTGTCGAGCGCACCCGCATCGATTCCGGAACTGGTCAGCGTGTCGGTGCCGCCCTTGGTTGTGTCCTGCGTCATCTCTGACTCCCCCTGATGCGTCCCGGTCAGGTCGCATGCCTTGTTGTAACGCCCAGTCTTCTGAAAATGAGCCCTGTCTTTTAACAGCGAGCCCCGCCGCAGCCAATGCTGCGGCGGGGCTCTTGTGGTTTTACGCGGTGTTTACGAGGGCGGTCGTCAGTCGACCTTGACGCCCTTTTCGGCCAGGTACTTCAGCGCGCCGGGATGGAACGGGACCGGAGTATTGGCCTTCTTCTGGCTTTCCAGCTTGACGTTCTTGGCCTCAGCATGCACCTGGGCCCATTCGTCGCGCTTCTCGAAGATGGTCTTGGTGATGTTGTAGGCGACGTCGTCGGTCATGTTGTCGGCGACGAACAGGATGTTCCAGACGCTGGACATCGCGTTGTCCTTGTCCTGGCCCGGATAGGTGCCCGACGGGATGGTGCCGGTGGCATAGAGCGGACCGTACTTGCCGTTCATCTTGGCAACGACGTCGGAATGGTCGACCAGCTTCAGCTTCACGCCAGGCGTGGCGCCCAGATCGGTGACCGCCGAGGTCGGCACGCCGCCGACCCAGAAGTAGGCGTCGATCTTGCCGTCCTTGACCGCGTTGGTCGACTCAGCGGCGCCCAGACGCTCGCGCTTGATGTCCTTGTCCTTGTCGAGGCCGGCGGCTTCCAGCACGCGGAAGGCCATCACCTCGGTGGCCGAGCCGGCCGAACCGGTAGAGACGCGCTTGCCCTTGAGGTCGGCCATCGTGTTGATGCCGCTGGAGGCGGTGGTCACCACATGCATGACGTTCGGATACAGGACGGCGAGCGTGCGGTGGCTGACGGCGGCGCCCTTGAACTTGTCTTCGCCGCGCGAGGCGTCGAGCGAGGCATCGGCCATCGAGAAGCCGATATCGGCGCGCTTGGCGCCGACGAGCTTCAGGTTGTCGACCGAGCCGCCGGTGACTTCGGCCGTCGCCTGCCAGCCCGGGACATACTTGGTCAGCAGGTTGGCGAGGCCGCCACCCATCGGATAGTAGACGCCGCCGGTGCCGCCGGTGACGATCGAGAGATTCTTGGTCTGCGCTTCGGCCGCGGCCGAAGCAAACAGCAGGCCGGCCAGTGCCGCGCCAATCATCAGGCGTTTCATTCTTGTTTCCTCCTGGATGCCGCTTTGATGCGGCGGTCTGAAAAGCAGCGCCCAGACGATACGGAACGGCACGGCTGCAAATCAACCCTTATTCGCCGCTACCGCAGCGCACAAGAATGTGCCTGTTCAGTATGTTGCGCAAAAGGCAGGCAGTATCGCGGTTGTGTTTCCGCCACAGCGGCGCTAAGCCCGTGGTCCATTAAAAACACACAGCAGCCCCGTCCATGTCAGCCGCCGCCAGTTCCGCCAGCCGCCTTGCGCTTGCCGCCCTTGTGCTGGGCGCCATCGCCATCGCTTTTTCGCCGATTTTCGTGCGGCTCTCGGAAGTGGGCCCGACGGCCACCGGATTCTACCGCACCATGCTCGCTGTGCCGCCGCTCTGGCTGGTCTGGCGCTTCCAGCCTGCCGCAGGTGCGACCAAGGGATTGCCGCCGCTGCCGCTGCTGCTGATTCCCGGCCTGCTGTTCGCCGGCGATCTGTTTTTCTGGCACCTGGCGGTGAAATACACCTCGGTGGCCAATTCCACGCTGCTCTCCAACTTCGCTCCGGTCGTGGTGACGTTGGGCGCCTGGCTGGTGCTGCGCGAACGCATCAGCCGCGCCTTCCTGCTGGCGCTGCTGGTCTCGATCTGCGGCGCGATGATGCTGGTCGGCTCCAGCTTCCAGGTCGGCGGCGACAATGTGTTCGGCGACCTGCTGGCCCTGACCACGGCCTGCTTCTACGGCGCCTACATGATCGCGGTCGCCAAACTGCGCGGCAGGCATGGCACGCAGGACATCATGCTGTGGTCGAGCCTGGTCAGTGGCCTGGTGCTGCTGCCGGCGACCTGGGCGATGGGCGAAGGCCTGATGCCGGCGTCGCTCAATGGCTGGGCCATCCTGTTCGGCCTGGCCTGGATCAGTCATGCACTGGGGCAGGGGCTGATCGCTTATGCGCTCGGCCATTTGCCGGCGTCATTCTCGTCGCTGGTGGTGCTGATCCAACCGGTGGCGGCGGCTTTCTTCGGCTGGCTCTGGCTGGGTGAGGGGCTGGCGCCGCTGCAGATCGGCGGTGGTATCGTGGTGCTGGCCGGCATCCTGCTCGCGAGACGCGCCCAGCTGAAAGACCAGAAAGGTTGACGGCCCGTCTGCCCGGTTAAGGGGCGCCGGGCAGACGGGCCGTCATGCCTGCGCTTTACGCGCCGAAGCTCAGAGCCTTCGGCGGCAGCGCCTGCTGCAGCACGGCCTGCAGGGCAGTCCAGTGCATGGTTTCGTCAGCCGCGATGCGACCGGCGACTTTCGCCAGCTGGGCATCGTTGAAGGCCGGGATGACACTCAGGTAGGTGTCGCTGGCGCCCTTCTCCAGACGCGCCGCCGCCATCAGGACATCATTGGCGGTCTTGATCGACGAGGCGTTGATGGCGGTGGCGACCGCGGCCTTGTCGGCCATGCCGACCGGGGTGCCGCCCAGCTTGCGCACGGTGGCTTCGAGGGCAGCGGCATGCTCCTTGTGATGGCTCTGGAACAGCACGGCGGCCGACAGGGCGGCGGGCGGCAGCAGGCCCGTTTCGGCGCCGATCTGGTAGGCGGTGATCGCCTGGTATTCCAGACCCAGCGCGGTGTTGAGGATCTTCACGTCCTCGGCCGGATTGGCCATGGTGTTGCGGGCCATGCTTTCGCAACCCATCAGCAGGGCGACGGCGGTGGCCGACAGGGTGGCGGTGCCGGCACTGCGCAGGAACTGGCGACGCGGATGGACGATGGTCTCTTCGGGAACGACGAGACCGGTTTGGGGCGTGGTCATGGAGCTCTCCCTCTCAATCGCTACCGGCCCATGCCGGCTGCGTGCGGGAGATACGAGGGTTGCCTGTGTGCCGGATGAGCCGGCGATGTGATAACCGCTACAAACTGAGGCTGCCGGCGTTCACGCTGCCGTGATACCGGCCCCGGCGCCAGTCTTGGCACGCTCTGTCGCAAATTCGACATACCAGGCGAGGCTGCCCGGATTGGCCATGGTGCCGGGATTGGAAACCTTATCGGCGGCCTGGCCGAGCAGGATTTTCTTTACCGGCACTTCCAGTTTTTTGCCCGACAGGGTTCGGGGTACGTCGGTGACCTGGAAGATATCATTCGGCACGAAGCGCGCCGACACAGCCTTGCGGATCGCCTGGCTGATGCGGTCCTTTAACGCGGCATCCAGCGTCAGGCCCGGGCGCAGCACCACGAAGAGCGGCATGTAAGACTCGCGGCCCAGATATTCGAGGTCGACGACCAGGCTATCCAGTACCTCCGGCAGCTCCTCGACAGCGCGATAGATTTCCGACGTGCCGAGCCGCAGGCCGTAGCGGTTGATGGTGGCATCCGAACGGCCATAGATCACCGCGCCGCCGCGCGGCGTGATGCGCAGCCAGTCGCCATGACGCCAGATGCCGGGATACATGTCGAAATAGCTGTCGCGATAGCGCTGGCCGTCCTTGTCGTTCCACAAGTAGAGCGGCATGGAGGGGATCGGCGACACGCAGACCAGTTCGCCCACTTCATCCTGCAGCGGCTTGCCCTGGTCGTCGAAGGCCTGGATATTCGCGCCGAGGCAGCGCACTTGCATCTCGCCGGCATAGACTGGCATCAGCACGCAGCCGGCGACGAAAGCCCCCGCGAAATCTGTGCCGCCCGAAATCGGCGTCAGCCAGATATCCTTGCCGAGCTGGTCATAGATCCAGGCGTAAGAGTCCTCCGAGAGCGGCGAGCCCGTGGAGCCAACCGTGCGCAGGGTCGAGAGATCGGCCACCTTGCGCGGTTCCACGCCGGCTTTCTGGCAGTTGGCATAGAAGGCCGCGCCAGCACCGAAGAAGGTGGCTTTCACCTCGCCAGCGAACTGCCAGAGCCGGTTCCAGTCGGGCCAGCTTGGGCTACCGTCGTAGATGGCGATGGTCGCGCCGACCAGCAGGCCTGATACTTGCGCGTTCCACATGATCCAGCCGGTGCTGGAATACCAGTGGAAAATGTCATCAGCATGCAGGTCGTTATGCAGCGCGTTCATCATCATGATGACCATGAGGATGCCGCCATGGCCGTGCACGATCGGCTTGGGCAGGCCGGTGGTGCCTGAGGAATAAACCACCCAGAGCGGATGGTCGAAGGGCACCGGCTCGACTTTCAACTCGGCCGGCTGCGCGATGATGGTCGCCCAACCTGCAGTCTGCACGGCAGGCAGGGCATGCTCCGTCTTGCCCGGCATCAGGATCAAATTCTTCAGCGTCGGCAGTTCTGCGATCAGCGATGTCAGAACGTCGCCTTTGTCGAAATGCTTGCCGCCGTAATCGCAGGAGGGCACGGCGAAGAGTGCCACCGGCTCGATCTGGCGGAAGCGATCGAGCACCGCGTTGAGTCCCATGTCGGGCGAACAGACCGACCAGATCGCGCCGAGGCTCACGGTGGCAAGAAAAGCGACGATGGTCTCCGGCGTGTTGGGCGCATAGGCCACCACGCGGTCGCCGCGTTTGACGCCGAGCTTGCGCAGATGGGCTGCCATGGATGCGACCTGGCCGCGCAACGTGGCCCAGGACATCTCCTGCAGCGGCTGTGTTTCAGAGGAATGGAGGACCGCAGGCTTCTTGTCGGTGGCATGCCGCAGCACTTGGTCCACGTAATTCACCTCCGCCCCGGTGAACCACTTCGCGCCCGGCATGTTGCGATCAGCCAGAACCTTGCCGTAGGGCTTTGCTGCCTTGATCTGAAAGTAATCCCACAGCGAGGCCCAGAAGCCTTCGACATCGTCGATCGACCAGCGCCACAGCGCGTCGTAATCGGCAAAGCTCCTGCCGCGCTCCGCTTTGAGCCAGTCCATATAGCGGCGCATCTGGCTGTGGCTGATACGGTCGGCCGACGGTGTCCACAGCAGGGCAGGGGGCTGAGTCTCAGTCATGATCACTCCCGGAAGATCATTCTTTTTTGTCAGCTTAGCGATCCGCCGGAAAAATGCATCAGCCGGCCTCTAAACAATGGCCCAGGGTGTTTCCGGCAATCCGGGGATATCGACGCGAGCCGCGAAGATACCACCGGACAGTGGCATGGCGGACAGTTCCTCGGGTGTATGCTTCTGCCGTGCGGTGGTGATGAACAACGTTTTCATATCCGGCCCGCCGAGACAGGGCATGGTTGGCGCCTTCACCGGCAGGCGGATCTCGCGCAGGCGTTCGCCGGCGGGCGAGAACTGCGCCACCTTGCCGGCGCCATAGAGCGCGACCCAGTAATTGCCGGCCGCATCCACGGCAGCGCCATCGGGTCGTTCAGTGGCGGCGCGCAGGTCAAGGAACAGCCGTCGGTTCGAAATCGCTGCTGTCTTCACGTCGTAATCATAGGCGTAGACGCAGCAGGTCGGTGTATCGGCGTGATACATCGTCGCGCCATCGGGGCTCCAGGCCAGGCCGTTGGAAATGGCAATGCTGCCGGCCATGCCCTGGCGGATCAGCGCCTCGCCATCGAAGCGGTAGAGCGCGGTTTCGGGCTGGCGGTTGTCGGCCATGCCGCCGGACCAGAGGCGGCCCTGGCGGTCACAGCGACCATCGTTAAAGCGGACGGCGCCGGAATCGAATGGCGCTGGCACCAGCTTGCGGTGACGGCCGCTGACCGGTGCAAGCTTCCAGATGCCGTCGCGCAGGCCGGCGATCAAACCGCCCTCGGCTGCCTGCGCTATGCAGCCGATATGCGCGGGCATGTCCCAGCTTTCCAGCGCTTGCGTCGCCGGATCGAGGCAATGCAGATGCGCGACATGGATATCGACAAACCACAGCTTCTGCTCCGGGACCGACCAGACCGGCGATTCCGCCAGGTCGAACCTGCCGTCCAGAAGCAGGGCCGCGTCGCTCATGCGATCCTGTCGGCCATATCAGCGACATAGTCGCCGATGCTGAGCGAGGCCGTGAGGCCAGGGCTTTCGATGCCATAGAGATTGATCAGGCCTGGCGCGCCGCTCTGCTCCGGTCCTTGGATCATGAAGTCATCGCCTGTCTTGGCGTTGCCGCCGCGGCTGAGCTTGGGGCGGATGCCGGCATAGCCGGGCTGGATCGCGCCATCGGGCAGGCCGGGCCAGTATTGCCGCACGGCTGCATAGAAGCTGTCGCCACGCGCCGGATCAACATTGTAGTCGACCGTATCGATCCACTCGACATCGGGGCCGAACCGCATCTGGCCGCCCATGTCGATGGTGACATGGGTGCCCAGCCCGCCGGGCGTGGGGATCGGATAGATCAGCCGCGAGAATGGCGGCTTCACACCTGAAAGGATGAAATAGTTGCCCTTGGCGTAATAGCTGCCCGGGATGCTGTCAGGCCGCACGCCGGCAATCCTTGCCGCGATGCCTTGCGCCGCGAAGCCGGCGCTGTTGACCACCAGCTTCGCTTTCAGCGTCATCGGATCGGCTCCGCCGGTCTCGATGATGATGCCGTCATTGGCGACTTCGCCACGGATGACCGGCGCATTCAGCGCCAGCATGGCGCCGTGTTCCTCGGCCTCACCCTGATAGGCCAGCATCAGGCCGTGGCTGTCGATGATGCCGGTGGACGGCGACAGCAGCGCCGCCGTGCAATGCAGATGCGGCTCCAACGCCAGCGCCTGCTCGCGCGTCAGCCATTGCAGGTCGTGCACGCCGTTGGCCTCGGCTTTTTTCTTCAGCGTTTCCAGGTCGGCGATCTGGCTGTCATCGGCGGCGACGATCAGCTTGCCGCAGCGGTTATGGCCGACATGGCGCTCGGCCACATAGCGATACAGCGCCTCCTTGCCTTCGACGCAGAGTCGGGCCTTGAGGCTGCCGGCCGGGTAATAGATGCCGGCATGGATGACTTCGGAATTGCGCGAGGAGGTTTCGCTGCCGATCAGGCCGGCGGCTTCCGCGATCACCACTTCGCGGCCCCGCTTGGCCAGGGCCCGGGCCACGCCCAGACCGACCACCCCGGCTCCGATCACCAGACATTCCACGCTATCCATTCGACCCAGCCACTCGTCCTGCACCAACAATCCGGCCCAGTTTCGGCAGCGCCGGAAGTCCTTGCAACCCTTGGGCTTCAGGGTCTGTAAAAGGCCCGAAATTGCCATGGGTCGGCGCTTGACTTATCCAGGGCGGGGCCGTAAACACACGCCTCGGTCGGGACGGCCCCAGGTTGTCCCGAACCGCTGCCCAGGTGGCGGAATTGGTAGACGCGCTAGCTTCAGGTGCTAGTGACCGAAAGGTCGTGTAAGTTCGAGTCTTATCCTGGGCACCAATTCCTCGATTGCCGCGCCGTGAGTTCCGGGCGCGCCCGCAAGAGAGAGCACCGCATAAATGGCCATCACCGTATATCAGAATGACCTGCCGGACGGCCTCGATCTCGGCGCCGTGGTGGCTATCGACACCGAGACCATGGGCCTGCGCACGCTGCGCGACCGCCTTTGCGTTGTTCAGCTTTCCTCTGGCGATGGCAACGCGCATCTGGTGCAGTTCCGCAGCGGCACCGGCTATGCCGCGCCGAACCTGAAGCGCCTGCTGGAAAACCCGAAAATCCTCAAGCTGTTTCACTTCGCCCGCTTCGACCTGGCGGCGCTGAAGCAGTATGTCGGCGCCAATACCACGCCGGTCTATTGCACCCGCACGGCCTCCAAGCTGGTGCGCACCTTCACCGACCGCCATGGCCTGAAGGACCTCTGCCGCGATCTGATCGGGGTCGAGATCTCCAAGCAGGAACAGTCGTCCGACTGGGGCGCCCATGAACTGACCGAGGCGCAGCAGCGCTATGCCGCCTCGGATGTGCTCAACCTGCACCAGCTCAAGACAGTGCTGGACGGCATGCTGGCCCGCGAAGGCCGGATGGCCTTGGCCGAAGCCTGCTTCGGTTTCCTACCCGCCCGCGCCGAGCTCGATCTGGCCGGCTGGCCCGAGGACGATATTTTCGCCCATTGATCCCGGCGTTTAGCCGAAATGGCGATTTTGTCCACAAGCTGCTGAAATTGCCTGCGAACCAGTCATGCGGTTTGCAATTGCATGCCTGATTCTCCATACTTGGCACGATTCTTGTTAGTGTCTCGTCAGCGGTGGGTAGATCATGACATCCGCACCCTCCGTCGCGCGTGTTAAGCGCGCCGGAAAAAAACGTGCGAAGACCTCTGGGGCTACTCCCCGGAAGGCGGCGGCCGCTCAGGTTAAAACCCGGGCGACAGCGGGCAAGGTCGTGCAGGTTTCGAGCCGCCGGCCGGCTGGCGGCAATCCCGATATCGAGGTCGGCCGCCGCGTCCTGCTGATGGAAGCCAACGGCCTGGCTGCCCTGGCCGCCGACCTGGACGCCAACTTCGTCAAGGCCCTCGATATCCTGATGACGGTCAGCCGCGACGATGGCTCGCATGCGCGTGCCATCATTTCCGGCATGGGCAAGAGCGGCCATGTGGCGCGCAAGATCGCCGCGACGCTGGCCTCCACCGGCACGCCGGCTGCTTTCGTGCATCCAGGCGAGGCGAGCCATGGCGACCTGGGCATGATCATGCCGGGCGATGTGGTGATCTGCCTGTCGAATTCCGGCGAGACGCAGGAGCTGGCCGATGTGATCGCCCATGCCAAGCGCTTCGCCATTCCGCTGATCGCCATGACCAAGAAGGCCAAGTCGGCATTGGGTCAGGCCGCCGATGTGGTGCTGCTGGTGCCGCCGGTGGAAGAGGCCTGCCCGATCGCGCAGGCGCCCACCACCTCGACCACCATGATGCTGGCACTGGGCGATGCGCTTGCTGTCGGCCTGATGGAGCGCAAGGGCTTCACCAAGGACCAGTTCCGCGTCTTCCATCCTGGCGGCAAGCTGGGCACCCAGTTGATCAAGGTGAAGGACCTGATGCATCCGGGGGCCGAAATGCCGCTGGTGCCGGTGGGGACGCCGATGCGCGAGGCGCTGGTGACCATGGCCGGCCGCAGCTTCGGCTGCATCGGCATCGTCGGTAAAAGCGGCCGCGACAAGGACAAGCTGCTCGGCATCGTCACCGATGGCGATCTGCGCCGCCATATCGAGGGCGACCTGCTGAGCCAGAAGGTCGAGGCGGTGATGACCAAGAATCCCATCACCATCGGCCCAAACCAGCTTGCCGGCGAAGCGCTGGGCGAGATGAACCGCCGCCGTATCACCGCTTTCTTCGTGGTGGACGGTGCGCGTCCCGTGGGCATCCTGCACATGCACGACTGCGTGCGCGCCGGAATCACATGAGGAATGCGGTGATGACAGCGGGAGCGGATCAGGCCAGGGCGGAAGCGCGCGAGCGCAATACCGGCTTCCGTCATCGCGACGCCGCCGGCGCGCTGTCGCGGATTCCGCGTCGCCGCCGTTTCGTGCGCTTCATGAAATTCATTCTGCCGATGATCGCGTTGGGCATCATCATGGCGGTCTTCGCCTGGCCGCAGCTGTCGAAGAGGCAGAACCTGCTGTCGCTGAGCATGACTGCGGTGGACAGCGAGAATGCCGCCCTGGTGATGAACAATCCGCGCTACCGCGGGTCTGATTCCAGCGGCCAGCCCTACGTGGTGACCGCCGATCGTGCCATCCAGGATCCCAAGGACGACAAGCAGGTGACGCTGGATCGTGTGCAGGCCGACCTGACCATGAACAATGGCCAGTGGTGGGCGCTGTCGTCCGACACCGGCATTTATAATGGCACCACCCAGCTACTCACCCTGTTCGGCAACATCGCCGTGTTCGGCGACCAGGGTTACGAGATGCATGGCAATTCCGCCGAGGTCGATATGAAGACCAAGGTGATCTCGAGTGACGACAAGGTCTGGGGTCAGACCGGCATGGGCACCATCAATGCCAACGGCCTGCGGATTTACGATAACGGTAGGGTTGTGGTGTTCATCAACGGGGTGAAGACCAAGATTTTTGCCCAGGAAAAACGGGGCTGATCGTGATGCGGCTTTCTTCGACATTGCTTCTCGCTACGCTTCTGGTGGCCTGCAGCCTGCCGGCCGCGGCGCAGTTCAACATGGGCGCGCGGCAGAAGAGCGACCAGCCGGTCAACATTTCCTCCGATAGCCTGGAAGTGCAGCAGGACAAGCAGATGGCGATCTTCCGCGGCAAGGTCGATGTTGTGCAGGGCGAAAGCCGCCTGCGTTCAGAAGAGCTGTTCGTGCATTACCGCGACCGCGGGGCCCAGACCGCCACGCAGCGTCCGGGGCAACAGCAGCAGAAGCCTGGCCCAGGCATTGTGCCCGGCGGCCCGGATGCCAGCTCGATCACCAAGGTGGAAGCCAAGGGCAATGTCTTTGTCTCGACGCCGCGCGAGCGCGCCCAGGGCGACCTTGGCATCTATGACGTCGATAAGAACACCATCACGCTGACCGGCAATGTGCTGCTGACCAGCGACCAGAGCACGGTGCGCTGTGCCCGCGTGGTGATGTACCAGGATACCGGCCGCAGCACCTGCGACCCGCTTACCACTGGCGGCCGCGTGCAGGCCGTCATCGTGCCGAACGGCAACAACCAGCAACAGCAGCCGGCGACACCCGGCCCGAATAACCAGGGCCAACGTCGATGAGCGGCAAGGACGACGCGAAACCGGACCTGCGGCTGGCATCGGAAAATCCGACACCGGGTCTGGCCGCACACCGTCTGGGCAAGAGTTTCAAGAAGCGCCCGGTGCTGCGCGACGTCTCGCTCTATGTGCAGCGTGGCGAGGCCGTCGGCCTGCTTGGTCCCAATGGCGCCGGCAAGACCACGACCTTCTACATCATGACCGGGCTGATCAATCCCGATCACGGCGCCATCACGCTGGATGGCCATGAGATCACCGGCCTGCCGATGTATCGCCGCGCCCGCCTGGGGATGGGTTACCTGCCTCAGGAAGCCTCGATCTTCCGCGGTCTCACGGTGGAGCAGAATATCCGCGCGGTGCTCGAGCTGGTCGAGCCGGAGAATGACCGGCGCGAGGCCATGCTGGAAGACCTGCTGGCCGAATTCTCGATCACCCATCTGCGCCGCACGCCGGCGCTGGCGCTGTCGGGCGGCGAGCGACGCCGTTGCGAGATCGCGCGCGCGCTGGCCACCCAGCCGTCTTTCATGCTGTTGGACGAACCGCTGGCCGGCATCGATCCGATCGCGGTCGGCGAAATCCGCGAGCTGGTGTCGCATCTGAAGGATCGCGGCATCGGCGTGTTGATCACCGACCATAATGTGCGCGAGACGCTGGATATCATCGACCGAGCCTACATCCTGCATGATGGCAAGGTCCTGATGGAGGGCAGCCCGACCGAAATCGTGGCCGACGAAAACGTCCGGCGCGTTTATCTCGGCGAGCGGTTCAGCTGGTGACGGCTTAGCCATGGCACTGGGTCCGCGTCTCGAACTCAGGCAGGGTCAAGCCCTTGTAATGACGCCGCAGCTGCAGCAGGCGATCAAGCTGTTGCAGCTTTCCAATCTCGAACTCACGGCCTATGTCGAACAGGAACTCGAGCGCAATCCGCTGCTGGAGCGCATTGAGGGTGACGGGCCGGGCGAGGATGCCCGCGACGCCTTCGAGGTCGCTGATGGCGACGGACCGGCCGAGCGGCTGGACCTCGGCTCTGATTCCATTTCCAGCCAGGCGCAGGACAGCCTCGACGTCGACAGCGCAGCCGACAGCAACACCTTCAACGGTGACAGCGGTTACGACGCCGCCGGGCCGGATACGCCGGGCCTGAGCAGCAACAACATCACCGGCAGCGGCGGCAATTCCCGTTTCGAGGACGGTGAGAGCGGCCTGGAGCAGACCCTGTCGGAAACCCAGAACCTGCGCGACCATGTGCAGGAGCAGTGGCTGCTGATGCCGGCCAATGCCACCGACCGCCTGATCGGCCAGACTCTGATCGATGCGCTGGACGACGCGGGTTACCTGACGGAATCGCTGGAGGATATCGGCGCACGGCTGGGCATCGAGGCCGATGAGGTCGAAGCCGTGCTGCTCGATCTGCAGACCATCGAGCCAGCCGGCCTGTTTGCGCGCTCGCTGAAGGAATGCCTGGCGCTGCAGCTGCGCGAACGCGACCGCCTCGATCCCGCCATGCAGGCGCTGCTCGACAACCTGGAAATGTTGGCGAAGCGCGACATTGCCGGCCTGATGCGCATCTGCGGCGTGGATCAGGAAGATGTCAGCGACATGGTGAAGGAAATCCGTGCGCTGAACCCCAAGCCGGGCCTGCTGTTCGGTGGCGAGCCGGTGCAGACGCTGGTTCCCGATGTCTATGTCCGTCGCGCCAATGACGGCAGCTGGGCGGTCGAACTGAACACCGAGACGTTGCCGCGCGTGCTGGTCAACAGTCGCTACTACGCCCGTGTCACCAAGGTGGAGAAGGGTGCCAACGGCGCCAAGAGCGCCGAGGTCAAGCAGGCCAAGTCCTATATGTCGGACTGCCTGAATTCAGCCAACTGGCTGGTCAAGTCGCTGGATCAGCGTGCCCAGACCATTCTCAAGGTGGCCAGCGAGATCGTGCGCCAGCAGGATGCTTTCCTGCGCCATGGCGTGTCACATCTGAAGCCCTTGAACCTGCGCGCGGTGGCGGAAGCCATTGAGATGCATGAAAGCACGGTCAGCCGCGTCACATCAAACAAGACGATGGCGACTCCGCGCGGCATTTTCGAGATGAAGTATTTCTTCACCGCCAGCATCGCCGCCACGGATGGCGGCGAGGCTTTCTCGGCGGAATCGATCCGTCACCGCATTAAGTCGTTGATCGACGGCGAACCGCCCGAAGACGTGCTATCGGATGACAAGATCGTGGAAATGCTGGCCGGCAAGGGCGTCGATATCGCCCGTCGCACGGTGGCGAAATACCGCGAAGCGATGAATATTCCCTCGTCAGTGGAGCGTCGCCGCCTCAAGAAGGCCGGCCTGCTGAAAGTGGGTTGAGGAGTACTGATGGCTGATATTGCGCCGCTGTTTGAAAGTAACCGCGACTGGGCGATGTCAAAGCTCCGGGTGGATCCGAGCTTCTTTGACCGGCTGACGCACCAGCAGAATCCTGCCTATCTGTGGATCGGGTGCGCCGACAGCCGGGTGCCGGCGAATGAAATCGTCGGTCTCGACCCGGGCGAACTGTTCGTCCATCGCAATGTCGCCAACCTGGTGCATCCGGCCGACTTGAATTGCCTGGCGGTGCTGCAATATGCCGTCGAGTTCCTGAAGGTGAAGCATGTCATCGTTACCGGCCATTACGGCTGCGGCGGCGTGCGTGCGGCGATGCATCCGCAGCAACTGGGTCTGATCGACCACTGGCTACGGCCGATCCGCGATGTCTTCGACCGCAACAAGGACGACCTCGTCGCCATCGTCGATGAGTACAAACGCCTTAATACCCTGTGCGAAATGAACGTTCGCGAGCAGGTCGCCAATCTGGCCAAGACCACCATCGTGCAGAATGCCTGGCATCGCGGCCAGGATCTCAGCCTGCATGGTTGGGTTTATGGCATCTCCAACGGCTTGATACGGGATCTGGAAGTCACCATATCGAGTCCGGAGGGTCTGGCCGAGATATTCCGCACCAAGCCGGAATCGGCTTAACCCTCACGCGGGTCCAAACCGTCGCCTTTGAGTGATATCCACAGCTATTTTCGGCTGCAGATATCTTTGAAATCAATGGGTTAGGGAGAATGGATGCGGTTGACAGGGGTAATCGCCTTGTCTATGGTCCGCGCCGCATGACGGGCGCGAGCCACCGTACTACAATCATGCTCTGACCGATCGAACTCGGGTTTCGACGCATCATGAAAATCCTGACGTCCGGACAGCAACTCGACCTTGGCGAATCCCTTCGGGACTATGTCGAGGGCCACCTCACCACATCCGTGTCGAAGTATATGGACAATGCCATCGAGGCTCAGGTCGTGTTCAAGCGCGATGGCTCGATGTATCACTGCCATTGCTCCGTGCATGTCGGTTCAGGCATTGCCATGCAGGCCGAAGGCCAGGATGTGGAAATCTACGCCAGCTTCGACCAGGCTCTGGAGAAGCTGGCCAAACAGGTTCGGCGCGATAAGCGCAAACGACGCAATCATCATGCGCGTCAACAGCCTGCCGTTGGAGACCTCGCCTGAGTCGCGTCAGCGACCCGGTGTAGTGCCACGGCAGCCGCAGAGGCATCTCTCCCCATGGAAATCTTTCAGCTTTTGAGTCCTGACGGCGTTGTCGCCAATCTCAAAGCCAACAGTAAAAAGCAGGCGCTGCAGGAACTGGCGTCGCGCGCATCCCGGATCACCGGGCAACACGAACGCGCCATTTTCGACACGTTGCTGGAACGCGAGCGGCTCGGCACCACGGGCGTGGGCAGCGGTATCGCGATTCCGCATGGCCGTCTGGTTGGCCTGGACAAGCTGTATGGATTGTTCGCCCGCGTGGAGCGGCCGATCGATTTCGATTCCATCGACGAGATGCCGGTGGACCTGATCTTCCTGCTGCTGGCGCCGGAAGCCGCCGGCGCCGATCATCTGAAGGCGCTGGCGCGGGTATCGCGCCTGCTGCGCGACAAGGCGGTCTGCGAGAAGCTGCGCGGCGCCGAGAGCGCCGACGCGATTTACGCCCTGCTCACCGACAGTCCGACCAGCCACGCCGCCTGAGGCGGCGCAGCCGATCGGACTGGATCATTCGTCAGTGCACGCTGACGGCCATCAGCTCGTTTTGCAGGGCGGCGGCGAATGCGAGATCGCGCTCGGGCGCCCAGCCGAGCTGGTTGCCATTGGCCGCATAGACACCCCAGACCAGACCCTCCTCGGTTTGCACCGGCCGGATATAAGCGAGATCTGGCGCGCCAAGATTGGCGAAGGTTTCTGGGGTCATTGTGTCCTGCATGCGACGGGTATTCACGTAGACATCGTGGTTACTGGGGGTGGCCATGTTTTTCTCCTTCGGCAGGGCGCTTAGACGCTGCCACGGCTTTTGTCGCTGACACCCAAGGTGTCGGTACGGCCGCCGTCTGTCGTATTAATAGCGATGGTGCGGACCTGAGGTTCCGGCCGGGGGCGGCGGAGCAGGATGTGCAGAAGGCCATTGGCCAGCTCGGCTCCGGTGACTTCAATGCCATCTGCCAGGACGAAACTGCGCTGGAACTGCCGCGCCGCAATGCCGCGATGCAGGTAAATCCGTTCCTTGTCATCGACTTGCTTACCTCGGATGACAAGCTGCTTGTCTTCGACGGTGATCGAGAGGTCAGGCGAAGCGAAGCCGGCCACGGCGAGCGTGATGCGCAGCCCATCTTCACCGATCTGTTCGATGTTGTATGGGGGATAGCCTTCCGAACCCGCCTTGGTGGCACGTTCGATCATCCGTTCCACATGGTCAAAACCCAGCAGCAACGGACTGGAAAAGAGAGAGACTCTGGTTGTCATCGCGGACTCCTTAAGTTTAAGCGAGGCCCGTCGGAGCCCTCATTCATAGGCACTCCAACGATGAAGATGTGGGGTGAGGTGCCTTGCGGTTCAAGACCCATCTGGGCAGGATATGCGGCGAAATCCGGAGGTAAATGTGGCCGAATCTAGGCAAAAAATTCAGACACTTGGCGTGGTTGGCGCAGGCGCCATGGGGCGCGGCATCGCGCAGGTCGGCATGACCGGCGGCATGACGGTGCTGCTCTTCGATGCAGCGCCCGGGGCGGCCGCCAAGGCGCGCGACGCCGTGCTTCTGCAACTGGACCAGATGGTGGTTAAGGGCCGCATGGAGCCAGCCGCCGCGGATGCCGCGAAGGCGCGGTTGAGTGTGGTCGAGGACATGAAGGCCTTTGCCCCTGCTGACCTCGTGGTGGAGGCCATCGTCGAGAATCTGCCGATCAAGCAGGAGGTGTTTCGCCAGCTCGAAGCCGTCGTGCGGCCCGACTGCCTGCTTGCCTCCAACACCTCGTCGCTGCGCATCGCCTCGATCGCCAGCGCCTGCCAGCATCGCGACCGCATCGCCGGCCTGCATTTCTTCAATCCCGTACCCCTGATGAAGCTGGTCGAGGTGATCCGCGCTCCGGGCAGCAGCGATGCCACGATTGCCGCGCTGGTCGAGGCCGGTGAACGCATGGGCCGCCAGCCCGTGGTGGTGCAGGACAGCCCCGGCTTCCTGGTCAACCTGGGCGGCCGTGCCTATACGCAGGAGGCCTTGCGCATCGTATCCGAGGGTGTGGCGACGCCGGCCCAGGTGGATGCGGTGATGCGCGACAACTGGGGCTTCCGCATGGGGCCCTTCGAACTGATGGACCTGACCGGCATGGATGTGAATTTTCCGGTCAGTGAGATTATTCACGAAGGCTATTTCTACGATCGCCGCCTGGCGACCTCGCCGTTGCATCAGCTTCTGAAGGAAAGCGGCCAGCTCGGCCGCAAGACCAGGCAGGGCTTTTTCGCCTATGGCGAGGATGGCAAGGCGATCACGGACTCGCCCGATGCGCCGGCCAGTGCCGATCCGATTCTGCGCGTCGCCCTGGCCGAGGATGACGAGGCGCTGGGCGAACTGCTGCGCAGCTTTGGTTTCGAGGTGAGTGGATTTGATGACGGCGACAGCCCGATCCTCTGCGCCCTGCTGGGGGAGGATTGCTCGGGCTATGCAGCCCGTCGCGGCTTCGACCATCGCCGGCTGTTCGCCGTCGATATCGCCGGCAAGCTGGACAAGCGCCTGACCTTGATGCGGGCACCGGGCGCGCGGCGCGACCTGTTGGAAGGCCTGGTGGCGCAGTTCCATGCCGCTGGCCGCGCGGTCACCGCGATCCATGATAGTCCCGGCTTCATCGGCCAGCGTATCGCCGCCATGGTGGCCAATCTGGGCTGCGAGATGGCGCAGATCCGCATCGCCGGTCCGGCCGATATCGATCGCGCGATGACCCTGGGCCTAAGCTATCCCTTCGGCCCGCTGGCGCTGGCCGATGCGATGGGACTGGAGACGGTGCACACCATCCTGACCCAGCTGCAGGCAATCACCGGCGACGACCGTTACCGCCCCAGCCTGTGGCTGCGGCGACGCGCGCTGCTTGGTCTGTCTGCCCTGACGGAAGACTGACCTTACATTGCCTTCGGGGCAGGAAGTTCGCTGGCGCCGGCAGCCGGACGTTCGGGCTTGTCGCTCGATGCCGGTTCGACCATGGCCGGTTCGGCAGCCTGCTCGGCGCCGATCGGTGCAGTGGCAACCTGCGGCGGCGTGCGGCGGCCCGGCGGGTTCATCGGCATGCGCGGATCGGCCAATGCGCGTGGCTGCGCCGGCAGCTGGCGGCCTTCCAGCGAATAGGGATCGGGTTCGGCGTAGCAGTCAACGCCGCCCAGCGTCTTGAAGCAGAAGACTTCCTGGCGGTCGGTCGGCTTGTAGTTGCTGACGCAGTAGGTGCCGTCGCTGATGATGTTCAGCGGATTGCAGGTGATTTCCAGCCGGCGCTCGATCTTGGTCTTGACGATCTCATAGCCGAGGCCAACCGCAGTCCATTGCGCGGCAGGCGTCAGGTTGTCGCGCGTGTCGGAACAACCTGTGAGCAGGCTGAAGCACAGCAGCGGAAGAAGGATCGCGTTGAAAATCCTACGCATGGGTTTCTCTCCTGCGGAACTCCATCGGAGTCGGGCACGGCCGTTCTGGCCGACCGCATTATCGCGTCAGGCGGATTGAATATCCAGTTAAGTGATATGGTTAAAAGGCGTTAGCCATACGGCGCTGGCAGCACCGGTTCTGCGCGCTATTCAGCGGGATTCGGCAGGATGATGCGGAAGGTGGTGCCCAGCGGGCCGGTGCGCGCCAGTTCCAGATCGCCGCCATGAGCGCGGATCAGCTCGCGCGCGATGGCAAGGCCCAGGCCGGTGCCGCCGGTGCGGCCGCCGCGAAACGGCTCGAACAGATGTGCCTGCGCGGCGTCGCTCAGGCCGCCACCGCTGTCTGCCACCTCGATCACCACGACGTCGCCGCTGATGGCCGCAGCAATACGGATGTCGCCGCCCTCGCACATCGCCTGGGCGGCATTGCGCGCGAGGTTGTTCAATACGCGATACAGATGATCGGGATCGGCCAGCACGGCCAGATCGGATGGGATCGCGGTATGCCAGCGCATCTCGCCGCAATCGGCCACACCCAGGCCGGCGGCGATGTCGTCGACCATACGATGCAGCAGGATGCGGCGCGGTTCGGGCGCGCGTTCCTCGGCCTTGCCGTAACGCAAGGTCTGGGCGCAGAGCGCGATGGCGCGGTCGATCGACCAGACCAGCCGCGGCGCCACCTGGCGCACGGTGGGGTCATCCGAGGTGGCCAGGCGGTCGGAGACCAGCTGCGCCGAGGCCAGCATGTTGCGCAGGTCATGGCTGATCTTGCTGACCGCGATGCCGAGTTGGGCGAGGCGGATGCGCTGGGTCAGCGCATGGCGCAGGTCCTGCTGCATCATCTGCAGTTCGCGTTCGGCCAGGCCCAGTTCATCGCGGCGCGAGGAGGGCCGGATGATCTGGCGCGCATCTTCGGGCGCGGAGCGGAACCCGACGATGCTGTCGATCAGGCGCAGGATCGGCCGCACCAGAAGCCATTGCAGGCTGACGTAAACCAGAAGTCCGATGAAGATGGCGATGATGAGTGACAGCCAGAAAACGCGCCAGGAGAATTCACGCAGCGCCTCGGCCAGTGGCGCGGTGGGCAGCACCACCTCGATGCGGGTCTGTGGATCGCGCGGCGAAGGGCCGAGCACGCGCAGGAAGGGATCGGCGCGGCCGCTCAGGGTCATGCCGGCATCCATGATGGCCTCCCACCACATCCAGTTGCTGAGATCCATCGGTTTGCCCAGCATCGGCAGCTCCTGCCGGTCGCTGAGGATCAGGGCGTTGCGTTCGCGCTGCCGCATGGCGACCAGCTTGCCGCCGACATTGCGCAGCAGTTCGGCTTCCAGCTCGGTGCTGACCATGCCGTCGGGCGCGGCGAGCAGGGCGAGGGCCGCCTGATCGGCCAGTTCGATGCGCGCTTCCAGGTAGCTGATGCGGAACCGCGCCATCGCGGGCAGATAGATCAGCACCTCGACGATGGCGATGAAGATCAGGGTGAGAAGCAGCAGGCGACGCGACAGGCTCGCCGCGCTGATCTGGCGCGGCGGTCGTGTCAGCGTCTCAGGAACCCCTCCGTTCATGGGCACTATTATAGAGCGTCAGTCGAAACGGGCGAGCAACTGGGCGACACGACGTAGAATCGGACTTAACAGTCGCGGACGGTAGAAATCGCCGGCCGCGGTCTTCCCTGCCTCACCGCGAGTCGGATGGGGGAATGAGAGGCCCTGCAGGGCGCCGATGCCGAGTCCCTTGGCGATGGCGAGCTGCCAGGGTTGGATCAGGTCGGCCGCCAGCGGTCCGGCAATGGTCACCCCCAGGATGCGGCCTCGGTTCGGGGCGACAATCACCTTGATCTGGCCGTCGGTCCGGCCCTCGGCCTGGGCGCGGTCGTTGGCGGCGAAGGCCTGGCGCAGGATGTTGATTCGGCCATGAGTTGCCCGCGCTGCGGATTCGGACAGGCCGACGCTGGCATACTCCGGATCGCCGTAGATCACGTAAGGAAGGGCGCTGTGATCGGTGCGTGCCGGCAGCCGGAACAGGATGTTCTTCAGCACGACGGCAGCATGGTGGCGCGCCGTAGGGGTGGCAGGGCTGAGGCCGGTGACATCGCCGACAGCCCAGACGCGGCGGTTGCTGCTGCGCAGCCGTGCATCCACGGCGATACCGCGCGCATCATGGCGCACACTCGCGGCCTCGAGACCGAGATCATCGCTGTTCGGTACGCGTCCCGTCGCCAGCAGCAGATGCGAACCGGCAATGCGCGTGCTGCTGCCATCGGCATGATGCAGCGTCAACACGATGCCAGAGGCGGTGTCCTCGGCCAGCGTCACTTCCGTTTGCTCATGCACGATCACGCCCTCGGTGCGCAGCGTGTCGACTAGCAGGCCGCTCAGTTCGGGGTCGCAGCGGTTCAGGCAGCGCAGGCGCTCGATCAGCGTGACGCGGGTTCCGAGGCGACGGAAGGCCTGCGCCAGTTCGACGCCGGTCGGGCCGCCGCCGATGACCAACAGATGCAGCGGCCGGTCGGTCAGCGCGGTGAACAGCGTGTCGGTAGTGAGATAGGGGATGCCAGCCAGGCCTTCGATCGGCGGCACGGCGGGGCGTGAGCCACTGGCGATCACCACACGGCGCGGTCGGATCACGGTATCGCCGACGCTGAGGCGGTCGGCAGCCATGAAGCGCGCTTCGCCCTGCAGCACGGTGGCGCCCAGCGCGGCAAGCCGCTCGGCCGAATCACTGGGCGCCTGCGCGGCGACAGTTGCTTGCACCCGGCGCATCGCGGCGGAGAAATCGATTTCGGGTTCGTCATGGCGGATACCGAAGGCCTCGGCGGCGCGCCAGGCCACGGCATGGCGGCCGGCCATGATCAGCGCGGCGGTGGGGATATCGCCGCCATGCAGGCGGTTGCCACCCATGCGGCCGCGCTCGATCAGGATGGTGCGCGCGCCCATGACGGCGGCGCCGGTTGCGACAGCAATGCCGCCGGCACCCGCGCCGATGACGGCAATATCGCAATCCAGTCGTTCGGCCATGCAGCCAGCAAAGACAGCGTGGCCCATGAAGTCAAGGTGCGGTCCGTGAGCGCCGGGTGATTAATGGCGGCCCAGTTTTTGCCCCATTCCCGGAGCAGACAGGGTAGATTGCAGCCATGCCCGGCCACCGGGTTCAATAATCATCCTTCCGCCTTCAGTGTCCGCTCGCATGACCTCCTTCTCGCGCCTCACTCTTCTTGTTTTGCTGCTGATCAGTCCGCTGACGGTTCCGCCGGCCCTGAGCCAACCGGCCGCACCGGTCGCGTCGTCGGATCGTCCGGCGCAGACCAACTGGCCCGCCGTGCTCGGCGGCATCGAGCGCCAGTTGCGCGATCCGCGCCTCAACGACGACGATTTCGCAGCCTTGCGCACCGACCTTGATCGCCTGCGCGTCACCGCCACGCAGGAACGCGATCTGTTCAGGCAGGCCGTCACGGCGACACAGATCCAGCTCGATGCGCTCGGGCCTGCACCGGCGGCAGGACAACCGCGCGAGTCGGCTGCCGTGGCGGAGTCGCGCCGCCAGGTTTCGACCCGGCTGCAGGCCAACCAGGACAGTGTGAAGCAGACCGAGCTGGCGCTGGCGCGTATCGTGGCGCTGCAGGACGAGGTGGCTGATCAGGCGCGGCGGCAGTTCACCCGTCAACTGATCTATCGCGGCCCCTCGCCATTCAATCCGGTGTTCTGGCGCGACGGTTTTGCCGAGGTGCAGGCTGTGTCGGCGCAGGTGTTTGCGGCGCCGCAGGAGTGGTGGCTGGCCAATGACGAACGCAAGTCGACCACGACGACGTTGCTTCAAATTCTGTTGGTCACGGCACTGTCCATCGGCCTGCTGATGCCGGCGCAACGCTGGCTGCGACGGCAATACGGCATTCAGCCCGGCAACGAAGATCCGTCCCAGGTGCGCCGCACGATCGCCGCCTTTACCGAACTGATCCGCCGCACCGCCGTGCCGCTGGTGGTGCTGTGGGCCGCTTACGGCGTGCTGGTTGGCAATGGTTGGGCCAATGGTCTGGTCGGCAGCATGCTCTATACGATGATGCAGGCTTTCACCATCGCGTTGCTGGCCTACGGTCTGGCGCAGGCGGCGCTGGCACCGCGCCAGCCGGCCTGGGCGCTGATCCCTCTGCCCAAGCCCGGGCGGGAAAGTCTGCTGCGCCGCACCGGCGGCTTTGTTATCGGTATCGTGCTGGTCGCCCTGCTGGTGGCGCCGTCGCGCGTGCCTGATTTCGGTACCGCCGGCCGCGACCTCGTGATTGCTGCCGTGGCGACATTCCTGGTATTGGCCAACCTCGGCTTCGCCGATCCACGGCTGTGGCGCACGCTGCCCGATGACTGGCGGCCGTTGCGCCTGATGGCTGGGGTGAACTTCACGCTCAACCTGTTTTCCCTCGTCGCCATCCTGCTCGGCTATTACAGCGTCGCGGTTTTTGTTTCCTATGGCCTGCTGGGGTCGGCCCTGGCGCTGGCGGCTTATGTGCTGGTGCGCAACGCGATCCGTGACGGCCTGGCCAATCTGGCCGAGAGTCCGGAAAGCCGTTTCCGCATCTGGCGCCAGAGCCTGGGTCTGAGTGGCCCGCTGAGCACGACCTCGCGGCTGTTGCTTGGCCTGCTGGCCGACATCGTTCTGTTCATGCTGCTGCTGATTTTCCTGGCGCTGGCCTGGGGCATCAACCGGGCGACGCTGGTCAGCTATTCGCTGGAACTGTTCTACGGCGTGGCCATTGGCCCGGTGACGATCTCGCTGGGCAATATCCTGGCGGCGCTGATGATCCTGGTGGTTGGCATCGGCATCACGCGCCTCCTGAGCGGCGGTCTGAACGCACGGCTGGAGCAGCAGAGCGGCATCGATCCCGGCGTGCGCAACTCCATGGTCACCGGCCTGACCTATGCCGGCTATCTGCTGGCTATCGTGGCGGGCATCGGCGCCATCGGCCTCGATCTGTCCAATCTGGCGATCATCGCCGGCGCCCTGACCGTGGGTATCGGTTTCGGCTTGCAGAATATCGTCAACAACTTCGTCTCGGGCATCATCCTGTTGATCGAACGCCCAGTGAAGGTTGGCGACTGGGTCTCGGTCGGGGGCAAGGAAGGCTATGTCCGGCGCATCAATGTGCGTTCGACCGAGATCGAGACCTTCCCGCGCGCCTCGGTGATCATCCCGAATTCCGAGCTGATCTCGCAGTCGGTGATGAACTGGACCCATCGCAATCGCCTGGGCCGCATCGACATCAACGTGCCGCTGTCCTATGCCGCCGATGTTGAGAAAGCCCGCGAAGTTCTGCTGGGCGTGCTGAAGAATCACGAGGAAATTCTGAGCATGCCGTCGCCGGAGGTAATTTTCCGCGACCTGTCCTCGGGCCAGCTGACCTTCTCGCTGCGCGGCCATATCGCCGATGTGGAGCGGCGTCACCTGATCGAAAGCGACCTGCGTTTCGCTATCATGAAGTCGCTGAAGGACAGCGGTATCGGCCTGCCCTTTGGTGGACCGAATACGCTGTTCCTGGGCGATATCGAGCGCATAGAAAAAGCCCTGGGCGGCTTGCATCGCCCAGGGCCTGATGGTGCAAAGACGGACTAGTTCGTCTGCTTCGGACGGGGCAGGTCGAACAGCAGGAATTCCGCGCCGTTCGCCGCCTTGATTTCCACCGCGCCGTCGCCTTCGCTGGCCAGCGCCGCACCGGCGCGGGTAGCGATATCGACGCCATCAATGCTGACGCTGCCTTCGGCCACCACCAGATAGCCCATGCGGTCGGGCTTCTGTTCATAGGTCACCGACGCACCCTTTTCGATCAGGGCGCCGTAGAGCGTGGCGTCTTGATGGATCAGCAGCGTGCCGGCATTGGCCGAGAGCACCGCTTCCTCGCCGGACGCCAGTGGCACCAGCCGGTTGGCGCGGTCGGCCTTGGGGAACTGCGCCTGGTCCCAGCGCGGCTTCAGCTTGGCCTGGCGCGGCTCGATCCAGATCTGGAACAGATGCGTCATCTCGTCTTCGGCGTTGAACTCCGAATGCATGATGCCGGTGCCGGCGGACATCACCTGTACATCGCCGGCCGGGGTGCGGCCCTTGTTGCCCAAGCTGTCCTCGTGGCTGATCGCGCCCTTGGTGACATAGGTGATGATCTCCATGTCGCGATGGCCATGCATCGGGAAGCCCGACTGCGCGGCAATCTCGTCATCATTCCATACGCGCAACGGACCGAAGCCGAAGCCCATCGGCGCAGCGACGCCGGAGAAGTTGAAGTGGAACCGGCTGTTCAGCCAGTCGATATTCATGCGGCCGAGTTTGTCGAAGGGAACAACGTGCATCATGGGAACCTCCATCGGCGACGGCTGATCATACCAGCCGTCGCCGGAGTCTGTAGAGTTAAGCCTTCAATTTGGCGGCAATGCCCGCCACATGCTTGCCCTGGAAGCGGGCGAGTTTGAGTTCGGTCTCGCTCGGGCTGCGGCTGCCGTCGGCGCCCGCGATGGTGCCGGCGCCAAGCGGCGAGCCGCCCTTCACCGCGCTGATGTCCATCGTTTCCGGGATGGCATAGGGCAGGCCGACGATGACCAGGCCATGATGCAGCAGGGTGGTGTGGAAGCTGCTGACCGTGGTTTCGTTGCCGCCACCGGTGCCGGTGGAGACGAAGACGCTGCCGACCTTGCCGACCAGCGCACCCTTCACCCACAGACCGCCGGTCTGGTCGAGGAAGCTGCGCATCTGGCCGCTCATGTTGCCGAAGCGGGTGCCGGTGCCGAAGATGATGGCGTCATAGTCGGCCAGTTCAGCCGGGCTGGCGATAGGGGCAGCCTGGTCCCACTTGCCGCCGGCCTTCCTGAAGGCTTCTTCCGGCATGGTCTCGGGCACGCGCTTGATCGTCACGTTGGCGCCGGGGATTTCACGGGCACCGGCAGCGACCGCCTCGGCCATCTTCTCAACATGGCCGTACATCGAATGATAAAGAACGAGAACCTTGGTCATGATCGCCTCTCCTGTGGTTTGGGCGGGGTGGTGTTTGTCTCGATGGCCAACGTATGCTTTTTCGTATTTGAAACAATATTGCGTTTGGAATATGATTGTTTCTTTAAGGAAACAATATGGACCATCTAGCCGATCTTGCCGTCTTTGCTCGTGTCGTAGAGCTGGAAAGCTTCAGCGGCGCGGCCGGAGCCATGGGCCTCTCCAAATCCGCTGTCTCCAAGCAGGTTTCCCGGTTGGAGCAGCGTTTGGGAACGCAGCTGCTGCAGCGGACCACACGCAAGCTGTCACTGACAGAGACCGGCCGTATCGTTCTGGAACATGCTCAGCGCGTGCTGCAGGAAGCCGAAGCCGTGGATGCCGCCGTGCAGAACCTGCAGGCGCTGCCGCGCGGCTTGTTGCGGGTGAACCTGCCGATGAGCTTTGGTCTGGCCTATGTGGCGCCGCTGCTGCCCGAACTGCTGGCGCTCTGTCCGGAACTGAAGGTCGACCTCACCTTCAATGACCGCACGGTCGACTTGCTGGAAGAAGAGGTGGATGTTGCCATCCGCATCGGCGCGGCTCTGGCCGATTCCACGCTGACGGCGCGGCGGCTGGCCCCGGTGCGGCCGATCACCTGTGCCGCGGAATCCTACCTGCGCAAGGCCGGCGTGCCGCTCAAGCCGGATGACCTGCGCCAGCATGAATGCCTGCTCTACAAATACCTGCCCGAGCCAGAGACCTGGCGCTATGAGGGGGCGGGCGGGCCCTATGCGATCAAAGTGTCGGGCCGGCTGACCACCAACAACGGCGACTCGTTGCGCGATGCCGCGATTGCCGGGCATGGCGTCGCGCATCTGCCCAGCTTCATTGTCGGGCCGGATGTGGCTGCCGGGCGCCTGGTGCCATTGCTCGAGGCCTATGAGCGCGCGCCGCTGAACATCTATGCCGTCTATCCGGCCCAGCGCTACCTGACCCCGAAAGTGCGGGCCTTCATCGATTTCTTAGCCGGCAAATTTGGCCCCGAGCCGCCCTGGGAGTGTGTTCTGGCAGACACAGCCCGGCCAAGGAACGCGCCTGCGCGTATGAAATCCCCGTGAAACCGGGTTTACGCCTCCGGACGGCTATGCTATCGACCTTTTGCGACAACAGGATTCAGTCTCATGACCCGCCAGTGGCGACATCGACGAGCCCGTATTGGCGCACCGCAGCAGCAAATGCGAAAGCGGTGCGTTACGGCCGCTCGTGCGCGCTGAAGCTGGGTCATAGTCGCCATCCAATCCCGACAATCCGCTTCCAATGAGCACGCGCCGGCCAACCGGACGCAAGGCTAAGGCCGCCCGTCCGCCTCTGGTCTCAGAACTCGTTGCTGGAAGCAAAGTCATGTACCCCATTCTGCCGGAGCGGCCCACGGACGCCGCCCAGATCGATGCCCTGTTGGATCTCACCTTCGGATCCGAGCGCACGCGCAAGACCGTCTACCGGCTGCGCGAGGGCGTGGCCCATATGAAGCCGCTGGCCTTCGTCGTGCGCGACGAGGATGGGGTGGTGCTGGGCTCGATCCGTTACTGGCCGGTCAGCATCGGCGATGCGGCGACGTCGGCCGTCATGCTGGGGCCGGTGGCGGTTCATCCCGACTATCAGGGCAAGGGCATCGGCCGGGCGCTGATCCGGCACAGCCTCTATACGGCCGCGCGGCTCGGCCATGGCCTGTGCATCCTGGTCGGCGACAAGCCCTATTACGAACCCTTCGGTTTCATCGGGGCCGCCGACCGCGGCCTGGAGATGCCGGGCTGGGTCGAGCGCGAGCGCTTCCAGGTGATGGAGCTGGCGCCAGGCGCGCTGAAGGGTGTGCAGGGCGTGGTGGGCAAGCCGCCCCGCAAGCGCAAGGTGGCAGCGTAAGGCTTAGCGGCTTTCGCGTCGCCACATCAGCAGCAGCGCCAGCAGCATCGCGGTCAGCACCGCCAGCGGCAGGGCCAGCGGCGTCAGCGTCAGTCCGGTGACGACATAGTCGTTCTGGCGATAGAGCCCGATCCAGTTGCGACCGGCCTGTTCGCGCGCGGCGATGCGCGTTGGCTTTTCGATCATGCGGATATCGGGTACGCCGTCGCGCAGCCAGTGGGCGCTGCCGTTGCTGGCATCGGTCAGCGGCTTCAGGATGGCCGCAGTGGCGCGGGCATCGGCGAATTCGCGTGGGTTGATCGAACCCACGGTGGCGACCGTTTCCTTGTCGCCGTCCTTTACGCGGTAGATACCGGGCATGTCGACCGGCAGGACATTGCTGGCGATGCCGTTGCCGCGCTCTTCCAGAGTGAGCTTTACCTCCGAACCGTCGGGGCGGGTGATGGTCACTGGCTCGCGGCTTTCCTTCAGGCTCTGGCGTTCGATCTCCAGCCGGCCGCCCTTGGCTTCGGCGCGCAGTGCCTCTTCCTCCAGGTCGGGTTCCTTCATCAGCCAATGCGACAGGCGGCGCAGCACTTCGGCCTGTGGGCCACCACTTTCGAAACCGCGCGACCACAGCCAGATATGGTCGGAATAGAACTGCCCCACGCGGCCTTTGCCGACGCGGTCGAGTACCAGCAGCGGTTCGCGATTGGGCGTCTCCAGCACGCTGTAGCCGCGGGTCACGTCCACGTTGACGACGCGGAACCAGCGGCTCCAGTTCGGCAGGCCGTTCTCGCCCACCGATCCCGGCAGGCCTGCCGTTACCGGATGGCGCTTGCCGGTGGCGCTCAGTTGCGCCGTGAAGGGCTCGGTGCGCACGGTGCCGGTCGGACGGCCGGGCAGGATATCCGACACTGGCGTGCGATAAATGCTCAGCGGCGTGGCATAGGCCGGACCGGAAACCTCAAGGAAGGCACCGCCACGCTCAACGTAGCGGGCGATATTCTCGTAATACGCGGTCGGCAGAATGCCGCGCCGCCGGTAGCGGTCGAAGATGATCAGGTCGAAGTCGTTCAGCTTGATCTCGAACAGCTCGCGGATCGGGAAGGCGATCAGCGACAACTCTCGGATCGGCGTGCCATCCTGCTTGTCCGGCGGCCTGAGAATCGTGAAATGGACGAGGTTGACGTTGGGATCGGCCTTCAGCAGGTTGCGCCAGACGCGCTCGCCTGCATGCACCTCGCCGGTAACCAGCAGGACATTCAGGCGGTCGCGCACGCCATTCACCGACAACGCGACGCGGTTGTTCAGCGGCGTCAGTTCATTCGGGATCGGCGCGACTTCGAATTCCAGCAGGCTGCGGCCGGCGCGCGGCAGCTTGAACGGCACGGTGACGTCACGGCCGACCGGCACGGTGATCATCTGTTCGCCGGCATCCTGCTGGCGGAACCGGAGTTGCGCGGTTTCGTTGGCTGCCGCGCCGGTATCGTCGACACGCAGGGTGACGCTGAGGTCCTGGTTGACCATGCCGAAGGTCGGTGCATTGCGCACCACCAGGCGGCGGTCGCGTTCATTGGGCTGGCCAGTCAGCAGCACATGCACCGGCGCGCCGGTCACGTCCTGCGCCGCCGCCATGTCGCCCGGCAGATCGTGCACCTGGCCGTCGGTAACCAGGATGCTGCCGGCAAGGCGATGGCGCGGCAGGTCGCTGAGCGCCATGGTCAGCGCCGAGAAGAGCCGTGTGCCTTCGTCGCGTTCGGCATTCTCGCTGGCTGGCTTGCCAGCGCGCACCACGCGCACTTCCAGATTCTCCACCGCACCCAGCTTCTCGCGCAGCGCGGCCTCCGCTTCTTCTGCCTGCCGGCGTCGGTCGCCGATGCCCTGACTCGGGCTTTCGTCCACCACCACCACGGCGATGTCGGGCAAGGTGCTGCGGTCTTCCTTACGGGCCACCGGATTGGCCAGCGTGCCGATGGCCAGCAGTGCAACCAGCATGCGCAGCAACGTGCCACGTGCGCGCCGCCACAGGCCGATGCCGGTCAAAAGCAGTGCCGTAACGATACAGGCCAGCAGCAGCGGCCAGGGCAGCAGGGGCGAGAAATCAAAGGTGAAGGTGCTGTTCATGCCGGCGGCTTAATTCCCCAGGCGCTCGAGCAGCGCGGGCACATGCACCTGGTCGGCCTTGTAGTTGCCGGTGAGCGTATAGATCAGCAGATTCACGCCGAAGCGGTACGAATATTCGCGCTGGCGCGGAAGGTTGGGGACGGTGACGGCCAGCGGCCGGCCGTTGGCATCCATCGCCCAGGCCGCAGCGAAGTCGTGGCTGCCGATGACGATCGAGGTGACGCCATCCTTGTCGCCGCCAGGATTGCGCTCGACCCAGAGCGTACCGCCGGAATAGCGGCCAGGGAAATCCTGCAGCAGGTAAAATGCCTTGGTCAGTACGTGGTCATCGGGCACCGGCATCAGCGGCGGGATGTCGAGACGCGCGAGCAACTGGCGCAGCTTTTCGGTATTGGGGCTGGCCGCCGTGCCGCTCAGACCCATGGCCTGGTCGCGGGTGTCGAACAGGATTAGGCCGCCAGTCTTCATGTACTGGTCGAGCCGGCGCAGCGCCGCATCGGACAGGTTCGGCTGCTGCGGCGTCACCGGCCAGTAGAGGAAGGGCACCAGCGAGATGTCGTCGGCTTCGAGATTCACGCCCAGCGGTTCGCTCGCCTCGATCGAGGTGCGGCGGAACAGCACTTCTGTGAGGCCGTACAAACCTGAGCGGCTCATCTGGTCGACATCGGCCTGGCCGGTGACGACATAGGCCAGTCGCAGATCGAGCGAGGCTTTCAGGGCGAATTCGTCATTGGCCGACAGCGTGCTGCGGCGCGGCTGCGCATCGGCAGTGCCAGCGAGCAACAACAACCCGAACAGCGCGGCGCCGGCCACGGCAGGACGCGGCAGGCGCGGCAGCAGGCCGCGCAAGCCCAGGCCGATCAGCCAGTCGGCGAGGAACAGCAGCAGCGCCGCGCCCAGCAGCCAGGGCAGCAGATGCGTTTCGCGTGCGGTGCTGTCGAGGTTGATCAGCGTGACGTCGGCCGGCCAGCGGTCGATGCGCTGGAGCTTGGTGTCCACCGTCGTGGTATTCAGCGCCTGCCGGCTGTCGAGGCGGCCGTACCAGCCCGGCGGATGGCGCGGGCTGGGTCTGGTGCCGGTGATGTTGCGCGGCGGCAGCGGCTGCACGGCGGGGCCAGGTTCGACGCTGCGGCCAAAGCCATCCAGCACGCTGAGCGGCGGCAGTGGCGTGTCGGCGGTCTCGCCCGTGATGGCGACGCCCTGCGACAGGTCGATCACCTTGCGCAGCATGTCGACATAGAAGCCGCTGAGCGCCAGGTCGGACCACAGCGCATTGGCGCTGGTATGGACCAGGATCAGCCAGCCCTTGCCGCGCTGGGTGGCGGTGACCAGTGGCGTGCCGTCTTCCAGGCGCAGCCAGGTTTTGTCGCCGAGCTGCGGCTCCGGCTCAGCCAGCACCTGGCGGCTGACCGTGACTTCATTGCCGCCGGATAGGCCATAGAAGGGGCTGGTCTCGGGCGTGCTGCCCAGACGCTGCGGCTGCGACCAGGACAGCGCGCCGCCGAGCTGGCGGGCGCCCTGCCGCAGTTTCACCGGCAGCAGGCTGTCATTGGTTTCGGCCATGCGCGGACCCGCAAAGCGCAACAGCACGCCGCCCTTGTCGATCCAGTCGTCGAGCTGGCGGCTTTCGCTTGCCACCACCTGCGCCACGTCGGCCAGCACCACCACGGCCAGTTCGCGCTGCAGCAGGTCGGCGATTGAGGCGGTGCGCAGTTCCGCGTAAGGCCCGAGCGCGCGTTCCAGATAGAACAGGTCACCCAGCAGCGGCTGGCGGGTTTCCACCGCACCGCCGGAGACCAGCCCGACCGGGCGGCGGCGCCAGCGATCGTCCAGCAGATGTACGCTGCCCGCGCTCGGCTGCTGTTCGATTTCCAGGCGCGCCAACTGGTTGCGCAGCTCAGTCGGCAGATCGAGCTTGAGCGACGTGGTTTCCGAGCGGCTGGGGAAGGTGACGGTGTCGCGGGCCAGCACGCGGCCCTGATCGGTGACGGCGCGCAGCGTCACGCTCAGTTCCTCATTGGCGCCGGGCGGCCGGCGCAGCGTCACCGTGTCGCCCTGCGTATTGGTCACCGGCGGCAACAGGATCAGCGGGCCATCGCCGGCAGACGACATGATCACGCTCAAGGGGCCGAGCCGCAGCAGCCATTCCGCCAGCGTATAGGCCGTTTCGCCGATCTCGTCGTCGCGCAGGCCGTCGGACAGCCAGACCACATCGGCCGACTCGGGCAGACGCGCCTGCTGCAGCGCCTGCACCAGGGCGGCGCGGTCGCTCGGCCAGGATTTGGGTTGCAGGCCGGCGACGATGGGCTTCAGTTCGGCCGCTGGCATCAACTGGCCGGCCTGCAGCGGTTCACCGCTTGCCGGCGCCGCCGTGGTGATCAGCAGGGCAGGGCGGCCGTCGCGTTCGGCGGAGTCGAGCACGTCGTTGGCGCGCGACAGCTTCTCGCGCCAGCGCGGCGCGGCAGTCCAGCCGTCATCGATCACCAGCACGAGCGCATTGCCGTCGCGCTGGGCGGCCTGCGGATTGAGGATAGGTTCGGCCAGGGCCAGGATCACCAGGGCTGCGATCAGCAGCCGCAGGATCAGCAGCCAGAGCGGCGTATGGGCCGGCGTCTCTTCCTTGGGCCGCAGCAGCTGCAGCAGGCGCAGCGGCGGGAAGGTGACCAGCTTGGGCTGCGGCGGCGTGATGCGCAGCAGCCACCAGAGCACGGGCAGGGCGGCCAGTGCGGCAAGCGCCCAGGGTGTGGCGAAGGCAAGCGCGCCGAGCGAGAACATGGGCTCAGCGTCCCGCCGCCGACAGGGCGCGCTCGCCCTGCAGGGACTGATACATGGCGAGCAGCGCGGTCTGCGGCAGCCGATCGGTGCGATGCTTCAGGTGGCGCCAGCCGAGCCGACGGCAAATCTCGGCCAGTTCGGCCTGATGGGCGGCGAACATGCTGCGCCAGTCATCGCCCATCACCTCGGCGCGCGGCGCCAGCAGCGGGTCTTCGCCTTCGAGACCGAGGAAACGCGTGCGTCCGCGATAGGGGAAGTCTTCCTCGGCGGGATCGACGATGCGTAACACCGTGCCCTTCACGCCCATATCGGCCAGCGCGCGCAGGCGCGCGGCGATCTCGGGCACCGGATAGAGGAAGTCGCCGATCAGCACGACATGGGCATAGCGCGGCAGCATATGCACCGGCGGCAGGCTGGCCTCGGCGGTGTCGAAGCGCGAGCGGATCAGGCGCTCGGCGATGCGTTCCAGCACCAGCCGGCCCGCCGTGGGCCGCTGCGGGTAGCCCAGCAACGCGACACGTTCACCGCCGCGCAGCAGCAGGCTGGCCAGCGCCAGCAACAGCAGGTCACCGCGCTCGTCTTTCTGTTCCTGCCCCTGCGGCGATTTCCAGCGCATGGAGGGCGAGGGGTCGCGCCAGAGCCAGACGCTCTCGGCGGCTTCCCATTCATTTTCGCGGATGAAGGCCTGCTGGCGCTTGGCGGTCTGGCGCCAGTCGATGCGGGTCAGGGCATCGCCCTGGCTGTAGCGGCGGAACTGCCAGAAGGCATCGCCGGGGCCGACGCGGCGGCGGCCATGCACGCCCTGTTCGACGGTGGCGGCCACGCGTTCCGCAGCGACGAGAAGCGGCGGAAGGAAAGCGGCAAAATGTTCGGCGCGCTGGCGCCGGGCATTGGCTGTTGCTGCCCCGGCCGCTGCCGCCCCGCTCATTGCAACGGAGCGGTCAGGCGGTTGATGACGTCGCTGACCGTGACGCCCTCGGCGCGGGCGGCGAAGGTAAGGGCCATGCGGTGGCGCAGGATCGGGCCGGCCAATGCCAGCACGTCTTCGATCGAGGGCGCGAGTCGGCCCTGCAGCAGCGCGCGGGCGCGCACCGCCAGCATCAGTGCCTGGCTGGCTCGCGGGCCGGGACCCCAGGCGATCTGATCCTTGAGGCCGGCGATGGTGGTCTCTTCCGGGCGGCCGTTGCGCACCAGGTTGAGGATGGCCTCGACCACGCTTTCGCCGACGGGAATGCGACGCACAAGGCGCTGGGCAGCCATCAGTTCGCCAGCATTCAGCACGGTTGGGATCGGGTCCTCGGTGGCGCCGGTGGTGGCAAAGAGCATGCGGCGCTCGGCTTCGCGGTCGGGATAACGCACGTCGATCTGCAGCAGGAAACGGTCGAGCTGGGCTTCGGGCAGCGGATAGGTGCCTTCCTGCTCCAGCGGATTCTGCGTCGCCAGCACATGGAAGGGCGCGGGCAGGTCGTGGCGCTGGCCGGCGACCGAAACCTGACGCTCCTGCATGGCCTGCAGCAGCGCGGACTGCGTGCGCGGGCTGGCGCGGTTGATTTCATCGGCCATCAGCAACTGGCAGAAGACCGGACCCGGGATGAAACGGAACGAGCGGCGGCCGGTTTCGCTTTCTTCCAGCACTTCGGAGCCGACGATATCGGCCGGCATGAGATCGGGCGTGAACTGTACGCGGCGGGCATCGAGGCCCAGCACCTTGGCCAGTGTTTCCACCAGTTTGGTCTTGGCCAGACCCGGTACGCCGACCAGCAGGGCATGGCCGCCGGCCAGCAAGGTGATGAGGGTTTCCTCGACCACATCGCCCTGGCCGAAGATGACCCGGCCGACAGCGTCGCGGGCGGTACCGAGCCTGCCCCCGATCCGTTCGATCTCGGGGACGATATGTTCGGCGGTATCGCTCAAATTGTGCATGGGAATGAGTATATAGTAGAAGCGAAACGAAAGCCCAGATGCCTTATATGTCCGCCACCTCGGCCAAGGTGCCCTCTCTCCAGGATGTGATCGCCCGGTTCGGCGGCGAGGAGGGCTTGCGCAAAAAACCGCCAGTTCACCTGTGGAACCCGCCATTTTGCGGTCAAATCGATATGCGGATCGCGCGGGACGGGAGCTGGCACTATATGGGAACGCCCATTCCGCGTCCCGCCATGGTCAAGCTTTTCGCAAGCATCCTGCGCCGCGAGCCGGATGACAGTTTCGTTTTGGTGACTCCGGCGGAAAAATGTCAGATTCGAGTCGATGACGCGCCCTTCCTCGCAGTGGAGCTTACCATTGCCGGCGAGGGCGACAGCCGCCTGATCGGTTTCCGCACCACGGTCGACGATGTCGTGCCGCTGGATGCCGAGCATCCGCTGCGGGTCGCGATCAATCCGCAGAGCGGTGAGCCGTCGCCCTACATCCTGGTGCGTGACCGGCTGGAGGCGCTGATCGCGCGCGCGGTCTATTACCAGTTGGTGGAAATGGCCGAGGAACGCGTCGTCGATGGTCGCACCGTGCTGGGTGTCACAAGCGCCAACCGGTTCTTCGTATTGGGAGAGGCGGCATGACTGTGGTTGCCTCATCTCTCGTCATCGACAGTACGCCGGCCATCGAGCATCTGCGCGCACGGCTGCAGCCGGTGCCGGGATTCGATGCGATTCCGCGCGACTTCCAGGCTGTGCCCAAGGGCGATTTCCAGCTCAATCCCAATTCCGAGCCCTTCAGGAAAGGTCCGCTGATGCCAGCTGCCGTGCTGGTGCCGGTGGTGGCCTACGCGGATGGCGAGCGGGTGATCCTGACCAAGCGCACCGCGCATCTGTCCAACCATGCCGGCCAGATCAGCTTCCCCGGCGGCCGTGTCGATGCCGAGGATCCCGATGTGATCGCCACGGCGCTTCGCGAGACCGAGGAAGAGATCGGGCTGGATCGTGGCCATATCACCGTGCTGGGCGCCCTGGAGCCTTATGTGACCGGCACCGGCTTTGTCGTCGTGCCGGTGGTCGGCTTGGTAAAGCCGGGTTTCGACCTGCAGCTGGCCCAACATGAGGTGGCCGAGGTCTTTGAGGTGCCGTTCGCCTTCCTGATGGACCAGCGCAACCACCAGCGCCATAAAGGCGTATTCAATGGTGTGGAGCGCCACTGGTGGGCGATGCCCTACGGCGAGTATTACATCTGGGGCGCCACGGCGGGCATGCTGCGTAACCTGCATGAGCTGCTGCATGGCGAGACCGGGGAGGAGAGCCGGCCGTGAGCCGCATCATCGTTCATATCCTGCCGCTGTTGTTGCCGTTCCTGCTCTACGGCCTTTACATCTGGCATGTGAAGCGCAGCGGCAAGGACGGACCGGAGGCCACGCCGTGGTTCTGGCTGGCCGCCATCGGTCTGCTGCTGATGATCCTGAGCTTCGTGATCTGGGGCGCCTTCTTCGAGGAAGACCTCGGGCCCTATGCGCCGGCGCGGTTCGAGAATGGCCAGGTCGTGCCCGGCCGGATCGGGCAGTAAATCCCATGACGTTACCTGAGCGCATAACGCCGCCCGGCTGGATGACCGCGCCGTCGACGCAGGCAGCCGTGAAGGCGTTGTCGGCCGGCGGTGCGACTGTCCGCTTCGTCGGCGGTTGCGTGCGCGATGCCATTCTGGGGCTGCAGCCCCATGACGTGGACATGGCGACCACCGAGACACCCGATACGGTGATCAGGAGGCTGGAGAAGGCAAAGCTGAAAGCCGTGCCAACAGGCCTCGCTCACGGCACCGTGACCGCCGTGGTGCCGCCGGCCACCTTCCAGGTGACGACACTGCGGCGCGACATCGAGACCGATGGCCGCCATGCCACGGTGCTGTTCGGCACGGACTGGGCCAAGGATGCCGCCCGGCGCGATTTCACCATCAACGCGCTGTACGCGGATGCGGATGGTGTCTTGCACGATTATACAGGCGGGCGTGCCGACCTGGCCGCGGGCATCGTGCGGTTCATCGGCGATGCGAATGCCCGCGTGGCGGAGGATTACCTGCGTGTCCTGCGCTTTTTCCGCTTTCATGCCCGTTTCGCCAAAGGCCCGCCGGATGCGGCTGCACTGGCGGCCTGCACGGCGGCGGCGAGCCACCTGGAGCGGCTGTCGGGCGAGCGGGTGCGCGACGAGCTGCTGAAGATTCTGGCGTTGCCCGATGCGGCCGCAGTGCTTTCCCTGATGCAGGAGAGCGGCGTGCTGCCAGCCCTGCTGCCCGGCGTGCGCTTCGATGCGGCAGTATTCCGCCGCCTGGTGCAGTTGCAGGCGTCGGTGGCGGCGGGCAGCGATCTTCAGCCTGAAGTCTGGCCGCGGCTGGCTGTTCTGTTCCAGGGGCGCGATGCTGCACTGGCCGAGCGCATTGCCGAGCGGCTGAAGCTGTCGAATGCCCAGCGCCTGCGGCTCGAGGCCCTGATGACGCCGTTGTCCATCGAGGGCAGCCCCTTCGATCCAGCGACCGTCGTCGACGAATCAGTCTGGAGGCAGGCGCTCTACCGGTTCGGTGCCGAGCGCTGTCGTGATCATGTTCTGCTGGCGGGCAGCGCCGGCCTGCTGGCCGATGATTTTGCGGTGCAGCGTGCGATCGCCACCACGACCTGGCACCGGCCGGTCTTCCCCCTGCGCGGCGCCGATGTCCTGGCGGTCGGATTCACGCCTGGACCGACGGTCAGCGCATTGCTCAACGAGCTGGAAGCCTGGTGGGCGGGCGAGGAATTCCGCCCTGATCGTGAAGCCTGCCTGCTGCGCCTGCAGCAGCGCGTGCAGATCATGGCCCAGCAATAGGGCTTCTGCGACAACGCATTGATTTTTAAGGATTTTGCTGGGCTTCCAGCGAATGGGACTAAAGTCGTTGCGGCTTTACAGTAATGGCCGCCGAGCCCCTAAAAGAACTCGAGCTCCACGTCGGCGCCGTAAACCCGGACGTCGATGTGGAGCTCGAGGCCACAAACTCAGAAACTAAACTTTACTTCTTCTTGGCGGCCTTCTTCTTGGTCGCCTTCTTCTTGGCCTTGGGGGCCTTCTTAGCCTTCACAACCTTCTTCGCCGCCTTCTTCTTAGCAGCCTTTTTCTTCGCAGCCATGAGTTTCTCCTCCATGGATTAGAGTGCGGTTTTCACCGCAACGAAGTTTTCGGGAAATGTTTCCCGAACAGGTATATCTGTAGCACAACGCTCCAGTATTAACCACTAAATCTTGCGCGCGCTTAAAAAATGGTTAAACGCGTGTCCAAATTGCAGCACGCGACAGCACAGCGCACGAACGAAAAAGCATTGCTCAAGTAAAACGCGCGCGACAACTTGCAAGAATTACGAGTTGCAAAAAACCCGCATGGAATCTGGTCTTTTTAATCATGGCCATTTCACCATCGGCGGCATCGACATCAGGATCGCTTCTGTGTTGCCACCGGTTTTCAGACCGAAAGTGGTGCCACGATCATGGAGCAAATTGAACTCCACATAACGCCCGCGACGGACCAACTGATGCTCTCTTTCCGCCTCCGACCATGCCTGATTCAGGTTTTTGCGGACGATTTTTGGGTATGATTCGAGGAACGATTCGCCGACCGTTTTTGTGAAGCCGAAGTCGCGTTCCCAATCGCCGCTGTCGAGCTGGTCGAAGAAGATTCCGCCAACGCCACGCGGCTCATCCCGATGCGGCAGGAAGAAATACTCGTCGCACCACTGCTTGAAGCGGGGGTAGTAGCCCTCGTCGAAGCGGTCGCAGGCGCCCTTCAGCGCCGCATGGAAGGCGGTGGTGTCAGATTCGTCGGGCACCATCGGCGTCAGGTCGGCGCCGCCGCCGAACCAGGCCTTGCTGGTCACCAGGAAGCGGGTGTTCATGTGCACGGCGGGCACTTTCGGCGACTGCATATGCGCCACCAGCGAGATGCCCGAGGCCCAGAAACGCCCGTCACCGGCGGCGCCGGGGATCTGCTTGCGGAACTCCTCGCTGAACTCGCCATGCACGGTCGAGATGTTGACGCCAACCTTCTCGAAGACGCGGCCGCGCATCACGCTCATCACGCCGCCGCCGCCGCCCGGGCGATCCCAGGCCTTGCGCTCGAAGCGGCCGGCCGGCCGGTCGCTGAGCGGACCGGTCAGGTCGTCTTCCAGTTTCTCAAAGGCGGCACAGATCTGGTTGCGCAGGTCCTCGAACCAGGCGCGGGCACGGCGCTGGCGTTCGGCGATCGCCGGATCGGCATGGAAGGCGTCGGTCATGCTCACTCTCTTTCTTCCGGGGTCAGGACCCAGCATGCGCAGCCGGGCCGCGCTGCGGAAAGGCATTGCATTGCCGCAGGGCCTCGCCCAGTACCATGGCCGCCGCCGTGGCGACATTGATGGAGCGCAGTCCGGCGCGGATCGGGATCACAAGTCGGGCATCGGCGGCATCATGCACATAGTCGGGCGCGCCCTTGGTCTCTCGCCCCATCAGCAGGATATCGTCAGGGGCGAAGTGGAACTCCGTATAAGGCACGGCTGCCTTGGTGGTCATCAGCAGCAGGCGGCCGGGCGGCCTCTCGGTCAGGAAACGCTCCCAGCTGTCATGCCGATGGATCTCGGCATGCTCCAAGTAATCGAGAGCGCTACGCCGCACCGTCTGGACGGAGAAGGGGAAGCCACAGGGTTCGATGACATGCACCGGTATTTCCAGGCAGGCACCGAGACGCAGAATCGTGCCCAGATTGGGCGGTAGGTCAGGTTCAAAAAGGGCGAGCCGCATGGCCTTCCAAACAGGGTTCTGAATCGGGGTTTCGGACGGGGCGCAGGTGTGCCATTTTTTTCGCGGTTTGCCGGGGGGATTCCAACCTCAAGACCCCTGCGGCAACCTGTCGCATGCGTCCGGCTAAGTGCTGGACTTCGCCAACATATAGTGAGAAATATCGCGTCACGTTTCCAAGTCTTATTATCTTCGAGGGATCTATGGCAGGGACAGGGACCCAGACGGCCGGGATGACCGAGCCGACCCGGCGGGACTTTATTGTCATCGCTGCGGGGGCATTTGGCGCGGTGGGTGCGGCAGCTGCCGTATGGCCGTTCGTGCATCAGATGAATCCGTCGGCCGACGTGCTCGCGCTGTCGAGCACCGAAGTCGATCTCAGCCAGATCGCCGCCGGCCAGAGCGTCACCATCCTGTGGCGCGGCAAGCCGGTCTTCGTGCGTCACCGCACCGCTGCCGAGATCGACCAGGCGAAGAAGGACGATGCCGAGGCCCTGCCGGATCCGGCCAAGGACGCCGACCGCGTCAAGAAACCCGAGTGGCTGGTCATGATGGGCGTCTGCACCCATCTGGGCTGCGTGCCGCTGGGCCAGAAGGGCGACTTCGGTGGCTGGTTCTGCCCCTGCCACGGCTCGCACTACGATACGTCGGGCCGCATCCGCAAAGGCCCCGCGCCGGCGAACCTTCCGATTCCGGAATACGCCTTCGTCAACGATACCCGCATCCGCATCGGCTAAGGACCCCAACCGATGGCTGACAACAATTCAGGCTTCTTTGCCAACCCGCTCGTCAAGTGGATCGAATACCGCTTGCCGGTCTTCTCCACGCTCGACCACATGGTCGGCACCCAGTACCCGACGCCCAAGAATCTGAGCTACTGGTGGAATTTCGGCTCGCTCGCCGGCCTCTGCCTGGTGATCCAGATCCTGACCGGCATCGTGCTGGTCATGCATTACACGCCGCACACCCTGATGGCCTTTGACTCGGTCGAGCACATCATGCGCGACGTGAATTACGGCTGGCTGTTGCGCTACATGCACGCCAACGGCGCGTCGATGTTCTTCATTGTGGTCTACATCCACATCTTCCGCGGCCTGTACTACGGATCGTACAAGGCGCCGCGCGAAATCCTGTGGTTCCTGGGCCTGATCATTTTCCTGCTGATGATGGCCACGGCCTTCATGGGCTACGTGCTTCCCTGGGGCCAGATGAGCTTCTGGGGCGCCACCGTGATCACCAACCTGTTCTCGGCCATCCCGGTGGTCGGCGAACCGATCGTGACCTGGCTGTGGGGCGGCTTCGCCGTCGACAACCCGACGCTGAACCGCTTCTTCTCGCTGCATTACCTGCTGCCGTTCGTGATCGTCGGCATCGTGATCCTGCACGTTCTGGCCCTGCACCAGCATGGCTCGAACAATCCGCTGGGCATCGATACCAAGGGCCCGCAGGACCGCATCCCGTTCCATCCCTACTACACGATCAAGGATGCGTTCGGTGTCGGCGTCTTCCTGATCTTCTTCAGCTTCTTCCTGTTCTACGCCCCGAATTACCTCGGCCATCCGGACAACTACATTCCGGCGAACCCGCTGGTCACCCCGGAGCATATCGTGCCGGAATGGTACTTCCTGCCGTTCTACGCGATCCTGCGCTCGGTGCCTGACAAGCTGGGCGGCGTGCTGCTGATGTTCGGCGCGATCCTGATCCTGTTCCTGCTGCCCTGGCTGGACACCAGCAAGGTGCGGTCGGCCAAGTTCCGCCCGATCTACAAGCAGCTGTTCTGGATCTTCCTGATTGCCTGTGTCGGCCTGACCTATGCCGGTGGCCTGCCGCCGGAAGGTCTGGCGCTGGTGATCGGCCGCGTCTGCACCATCTATTACTTCGCGCACTTCCTTGTCCTGATGCCGCTGGTCGGCTGGTTCGAGAAGCCGCTGAAGCTGCCCGCTTCCATCAGCGAAGCCGTCCTGAAAGACGGCGCCGCCGGCAGCAAAGCGTGAAGGGGGATCGAACCATGAAGACGATGACGATGCGTGCGATCCTCGCGGCCCTGGCTTTCGGCCTCGCCGCCCCGGCCGCTCTGGCTGCCGGCACTGACGTGGTGCCGCCGGCGCAGAAGTGGAGCTTCAACGGCCCCTTTGGCACCTTTGACCGCGCTGAACTGCAGCGGGGCTATCAGGTCTACAAGGAAGTCTGCGCTGCCTGCCACGCCATGAAGTATGTGGCGTTCCGCAACCTGAAGGATATCGGTTTCACCGATCCGGAAGTGAAGGCTCTGGCGGCCACCTTCGAGGTGACCGACGGCCCGAACGACCAGGGCGAGATGTTCAAGCGTGCGGCTCTGCCGTCGGACAAGTTCCCGTCGCCCTTCCCGAACGAGAAGGCGGCGCGTGCGTCCAATGGCGGCGCCTATCCGCTCGACCTGTCGCTGATCGCCAAGGCCCGTGCAGCCGGCCCGGATTACATCCGCGCCATCCTGACCGGCTACAAGGACGCCCCGGCCGGTTTCGCACTGGGCGAAGGCCTGAACTACAACGAGTACTTCCCGGGTCATCAGATCGCGATGCCCAAGCCGCTCAACGACGACCAGGTGACCTATGCCGATGGCACCAAGGCCAGCGTCGAGCAGATGGCGCACGACGTGTCTGCCTTCCTGATGTGGGCCGCCGAGCCCAAGCTGGAAGACCGCAAGCGCATGGGCTTCAAGGTCATCATCTTCCTGGTGGTGCTGACGGGCCTGTTCTTTGCGGCCAAGAAGCGCATCTGGGCCAAGCTGCACTGATCCGCTGCGATTGCAGCGATACAAAAGGTCGCCGGAAACGGCGGCCTTTTTTGTTGCGCCACGGGGGGCGGTTTGCTTAAGTCGCGCCCGGTATTCTAGGCGAGTCCGCCAAGCGAGTTCGACGGAGTTTCCCTCATGGCAAAAGTGAAAAAGACGGCTCGCAAGCCTGTGAAAGCCAAGCCCAAGCCGAAAGCCAAGGCCCGGACCGCCAGGGTGACCACTTCGGCCGCCGCCGTGGCCAAGGTTGTGGCGCGTTCTGTGCGCGGTGGCGGCAAGGCATCGGCCGTCAGCATCCAGAAGCCCCATGTGGCCAAGAAGGGCGCACCCGTCCGCATCGGCGTGCTGGGCGGCAGCGGCATCTACGGCATGGCCGGGCTGAAGAACACCAAATGGTACAAGGTGGCGACGCCCTGGGGCGATCCCTCCGACGAACTGCTGTTCGGCGAACTGGATGGCGCCGAGCTGGTCTTCCTGCCGCGCCACGGCCGCGGCCATGTGCATTCGCCCTCGGAGGTGAACTACCGCGCCAATATCGATGCGCTGAAGCGCGTTGGCTGCCATGACGTCATCTCGGTTTCGGCCTGCGGCTCATTCAAGGAGCACCTGCCGCCGGGCACCTTTGTCATCGTCGACCAGTTCATCGACCGCACCTTCATGCGGCAGAAAAGCTTCTTCAGCACCGGCATGGTCGCCCATGTCTCGGCGGCGCATCCGGTCTGCTCGCGGCTGGGCGATGCACTGGAAGCCGCGGCGAAAGCCGCCGGCATCGCCGCGCAGCGTGGGGGCACCTATCTCTGCATGGAAGGCCCGCAATTCTCCACGCAGGCGGAAAGCTTCCTCTACAAAAGCTGGGGCTGTGACGTGATCGGCATGACCAATGCGCCGGAAGCCAAGCTCGCCCGTGAGGCCGAGCTTTGCTATGCCTCGGTCGCCATGGTCACCGACTATGACTGCTGGCACCCAGACCATGACCATGTGGATGTCGCTTCCGTCATCCGCGTGTTGCTGGACAATGCCGAAAAAGGCCAGAGCCTGGTGGCGAAAGCAGTGCCGCACCTGCGGCATCGCCCCGGCCATTGCCCGCAGGGCTGCAATCATGTGCTGGATACGGCGCTGATCACGGCGCCGGAAAAGCGCGACCCCAAGGTCTTGAAGAAACTCGATGCGGTCGCCGGCCGCGTGTTGAAGGCTTGAGCAGAGGACCCGCCATGCAGGGCATCAAGGAAAAGATTCGCGCCATCCCGGATTACCCGAAGCCGGGTATCATGTTCCGCGACATCACCACGCTGCTGCAGGATGCCCGTGGCTTCCGTAAGACCGTGGACGAGATGGTGCAGCCGCTGGCCGGCACCCGCATCGACAAGGTGGTGGGCATCGAAGCGCGCGGCTTCATCCTGGGCGGTGCCATCGCGCATCAGCTGTCGATCGGCTTCGTGCCGGTACGCAAGCGTGGCAAGTTGCCGTGGAAGACCAAGGCGCAGGAATACCAGTTGGAATACGGCACGGATTCCATGGAAATCCATATCGATGCCATCCAGTCGGGCGAGAATATCCTGATCGTCGATGACCTGATCGCCACTGGCGGCACGGCCGAAGCCGCGATCAAGCTGATCCGCGCCCATGGTGGCAATGTGGTGGGCTGCTCGTTCATCGTGGACCTGCCCGAGCTCGGCGGCCGCAAGAAGCTGGAAGCGCTCGGCGTCAATGTGTTGTCGCTTTGCGAGTTCGAGGGGCATTGATTTGGCGCATCGCATTACCGGTATCGATCACACTGTTCAGGCCACCACTGATCTGGAGACAGCGCGCCAGACCTTCATGAAGCTGGGTTTCACGATCACGCCGCGCGGCCGCCATATCGGCTGGGCCACCGGCAACTACTGCATCATGTTCCCGGCCAACTACCATGAACTGCTGGGCATCGCCGTGCCGGGCGGCTTCACCGCCGGCGTCGAAGAGGCGCTGAAGGCCAAGGGCGAAGGCGTGCACAAGGTGGCGCTGGGCATCGACAACTCAGCTGCCGCCGTGGCCGAGTTGAAGGCCTCGGGCTTCCAGCCGTCGGAGCCGCAGGACCTTAAGCGCGAGCTGGAACTGCCCGAAGGAACGGTGCTGCCAGCTTTCAGCCTGGTGCATCTGCCGGCCGATGCCACGCCGGATCTGTCGGTGTTTCTGTGCCAACATCTGACGCCTGAGATGCTGCGCAAGCCGGAATGGCTGGTGCATCCTAACGGTGCCGAGCATATCAGCGGCGTCATCGTGGTGACCGAGAATCCGGCAGCGCTGGAACTGGATTACGAGAAGCTGGTGGGCGCGGGGTCCGCCGTGCGGACCGACCGCATGCTGGCGGTGCGTACTGGCCGCGAGACGCTGCTGTTCGTCACGCCCGACGACCTCGACACGCTGTTCCCCGATCTGGACCATACGCCGCGCGCGACGCCCTATGTCGCCGGCATGCGCTTCCGGGTGCACAACACCGAAGCCGCGGCGGCCTATTTCAAGGCCGCCGGGATCGAACACGTGCGCAGCCTGGACGGCACCGTATTGGTGCCGGCCGAAGCGGCGCATGGCTGCTTCCTGGAATTCTCCAGCCGCAGCTAGAGCAGGGCTTCGAAGAAGGCGAGCGTGCGGCGACGTGCGATCACGGCGGCAGTCGCGTCGTAGGTCGCGCGCTGGTCGCAGTTGAAGCCATGGTCGGCATCATAGATATGCGTGGTGATGAAGGGGTGCTTGGCCTTCATCTCCTCGGCCAGGCTGGTCGGGATCATCTTGTCCAGCGCGCCGAAATGTAGCAGCGCCGGCGCCTTCGGCGCTTCGTCCTTCAGCTCGCCCCAGGGGCCGCCGTAGTAGCCGACCGAGGCTGCTAGGCCGGGCAGGGCATGCGCCATCTTCCAGGTGACGCCGCCGCCATAGCAGTAGCCGGTGCAGCCGACGCGACCGGCCTTCGAGGCGATGGCAAAGGCCGCCGTCACATCCTGCAGCACGGTATCCCAGACCATCTTGCCGCGGATCTCGCGGCCGCTGGCCACGTCATCGGCGCTGTAGCCGAGCTCCACATTGGGCTGCACGCGATCGAATAGCGCCGGCGCCACCACGTAATATCCATCGGCCGCATAGCCGTCGCTGACCGCCCTGATATGGCTGTTCACGCCGAAGATTTCCTGGATCACGATCACGCTGCCCTTAGGTGCGCCCTTCGGCTCGGCGATATAGGCGCCGAAACGGTGGCCGTCGGCGGCGGTCAGGCTGGTCATCGCACCCATTGGGCTCTCCAAAAGTTAGGCGGTCTTGCGGAAGCGGAAGATGGCGATGCTGGTGTAACGCATCACCAGTTCGTCCTTCTGGTTAAAGGCCTCGATCAGGAAGCGGCCCGAACCGATGCCTGGCCGGCTGCGCGAGGGTGTTTTCTCGGTGCAGGTCATGCGGGCGCGAATGGTGTCGCCGGGTCGAACGGGCTTGAGCCAGGCAAGGTCATCGAAACCGGGCGAGCCAAGGCTGGCCTCAACCTCCTCGGCGGAATCCACGATCATGCGCATCACGGTGGCGGCGGTATGCCAGCCCGAGGCGATGATGCCGCCGAAGGCGGATTTTCTCGCGGCATCGGGGTCAATGTGGAACGGCTGCGGATCGAACTGGCGGGCGAAGTCGATGATGGCGGCCTCCGTGAAGGTATGGCTGCCCAGATCGCGCACCGCGCCGATGGTGATGTCCTCGAAATACTGCATGGCCGGCCTCAGCCTTGCACCGGGCGGCGGGCATACATGCCCTTGGCCTGCACGGTGAGCACCACTTCGTTCTTCTGATTGCGCATTTCGTAGCGCGAGGTGATGACGCCGCGATCGGGCTTGGACTGCGAGGGCTTCACCTCCAGCACTTCGCCGCTGAGCTGCAGGGTGTCGCCGGGAAACACCGGCTTGACCCAGCGCAGCTGGTCGACGCCGGGCGAACCCATGCTGGCGTATTTGCCGATCATGTTGTCGACCAGCATGCGCATCATGAGGCCGGCGGTATGCCAGCCGGAGGCGCAAAGGCCGCCAAACAGCGACAGCTTGGCGGCTTCCTTGTCGAGATGGAAGGGCTGCGGATCGTAGGCCCGCGCGAAGGCGATAATCTCTTCCTCGCTCACCGTCCGGGCTGGATAGGTCATTGTCTGCCCGACGACGAAGTCTTCCAGGTACTTCATTGCAGCTCTTATGTGTTGAACCGGAAATGCAGGACATCACCATCCTGCACGATGTATTCCTTGCCTTCCAGCCGCAATTTCCCGGCGTCACGGGCACCGGCTTCGCCCTTGCCGGCCACATAATCATTGTATGCAATCGTCTCGGCGCGAATGAAGCCCTTCTCGAAATCCGTATGGATGACGCCCGCGGATTCGGGCGCCTTGGCGCCCTTGCGAACGGTCCAGGCGCGGGCCTCCTTCGGCCCGACGGTGAAGAAGGTGAGTAGTTCGAGCAAGCCATAGCCGGCGCGAATCACGCGGGTCAGGCCAGTTTCCTTCAGGCCGAGATCGGCCAGGAACGCAGTCTTCTCCTCGTCGCTGTCGAGCTGTGCGACTTCGGCCTCGATGGCAGCCGAGATCACCACCATGGCGGCACCCTCGGCGTCAGCCTTGGCCTTGACCCTGGCCGAGAAGGCATTGCCCTCGGCGGCCGAGGCTTCCTCGACATTGCAGACATAGAGCACCGGCTTGGCGGTGATCAGCATCAGCTCCTTGTAGAGCCTCTTCTCGTCCTCGGTCGGCACCACGGTGCGGGCCGGCTTGCCATCGCGCAACGCCACCAGCACCTTCTCCATCACGGCGAGGCGGGCCTTCTCTTCCTCATTGCCCTGCTTGGCGCGCTTGGCGGTCTGGTCGACACGGCGCTCCAGGCTTTCCAGGTCGGACAGCATGAGTTCGGTTTCCACCGTCTCGGCATCGGCCACCGGATCGACACGGCCCTCGACATGGGTGATGTCGCCATCCTCGAAGCAACGCAGGACATGGCAGATCGCATCCACTTCGCGGATATGGGCCAGGAACTGGTTGCCCAGGCCTTCACCCTTCGACGCGCCGCGCACTAGACCGGCAATGTCGACGAAGGTGAGCTGGGTCGGGATGATCTTGGCTGAACCGGCAATCTGCGCCAGGACGTCCAGCCGCTCATCCGGCACCCCGACCAGGCCGGTATTCGGCTCGATGGTGCAGAAGGGATAATTAGCTGCCTGAGCCGCCGCGGTCTGCGTCAGCGCATTGAACAGCGTCGACTTGCCGACATTGGGGAGACCGACGATGCCGCACTTGAAACCCATGTTACGCGTCCTTTGAGTCTGTCTTGTTGGTCTTTTCCGGCTTTACCGTCTTTTCCTTGGGCGGCTGCAGTAGCAGGGCCACCCGAGTCATGAAACTGGCGTCATCATTTTTCGCCAGATAGCCGGCCTCCTTGGCCATGGCATCCAGCAGAGGACCGAGCCATACCTGCTCGTCCGTATGGAAATTCTGTAGCACATAGCCAAGCACGCGATCTTTGCCGGGATGGCCGATGCCGATGCGCAGGCGGCGATACTCGGGGCCGATGGCGGCATCGATCGAGCGCAGGCCATTATGTCCGGCATGGCCGCCGCCCACCTTCATGCGAATCTTGCCGGCGGCGAGATCCAGCTCGTCATGAGCGACCACGATCTGCTGCGGCGGAATCTTGTAGAAATGCGCTGCCTCGCCGACCGACTTGCCGGAGAGATTCATATAGGTCTGCGGCTTGAGCAGCAGAGTCTTGGTGCCGTTCAGCACGCCTTCGGCGATCTCGCCCTGGAAACGCTTCTTGAACGGCTGGAAACTGTGGCGTTCGGCGATGGCCTCGACGGCCATGAAGCCGACATTGTGGCGCTGTCGCTTGTGCTCGCTGCCCGGGTTGCCCAGTCCGACGAGAAGCAGCATGGCGGTTCAGCGTCCGGCAGTGAGAAGAGGATGAGGAAGTGACGGGCGGCGCACCAGCGATGCGCCGCCCGCAGCAGGTTACTTCTTGGCCGCCGGCTTGGCAGCCGCCGCCGGAGCAGCCTTGGCGCCAGCCGCCGGAGCGGCAGCCGCAGCGCCCGCCGCCGGAGCGGCAGCAGCAGCTTCGGCCTTCGGCGCAGCTTCTTCTTCCTTGGTCGGGGCAGCGATGGTCGCGACGGTGAAGTCACGATCCTGAATCACAGCCTTGATGCCGGCAGGAAGCTGGAAGGCCGAGATATGGATCGAGTGACCGATATCCATGCCGTCCAGGCTGATCGAGATGCTCTCGGGGATGCTGTCGGGCTGCACGAAGAATTCGACTTCGTGACGCACGATGTTCAGCACGCCGCCCTTCTTCAGGCCCGGCGACTTTTCCTGCTCGAGGAAATGCACGGGGATGAAGATGCGGACCTTCGAGTCCTTGCCGATGCGCTGGAAGTCGACATGGATCGGCCGGTCGGTGACCGGGTCGAGCTGCACGTCGCGAGCCAGCACACGCTCGGTCTTGCCGCCGACGTCGATGGTGAAGAGACGAGAGAAGAAGCTGCCCTTGTGCAGTTCCTTCAGGAGTTCACGGGATTCGACCGAGATGAGTTCAGGGGTCTGCTTTTCGCCATAGATGACCCCCGGCACACGACCCTTCAGTCGCGTTGCACGGGCGGTCCCCTTGCCGGCCCTCGACCTCGCCTCGGCGGCGATGGTGGTTACGTCACGCATGATTGCGCTCCTTGCTTAGATACGGCGCCGGCACCATGCCGGTCCGTTTCCGACGCCGGCCTCCAGGGGTGCCGCGCGCCGAAACTCTGAAACTTAATCGAACAGGCTCGAGACCGAAGTCTCCTCGCTGATCCGTCGCATCGCCTCGCCGATCAACGGCGCGATCGAGACCTGACGGATGTTGCGGGCCAGGCGCACCGCTTCGGTGGCCAGAATTGAATCGGTGATGACCAGGCCTTCCAGCTGGCTGGCGGTGACGCGGGCGACCGCGCCGCCTGACAGCACGCCATGGGTCACATAGGCGAAGACCGACTTGGCGCCATGCTTCTTCAGCGCTTCCGCCGCGTTGCACAGCGTACCGGCGGAGTCGACGATATCGTCGACCAGGATGCAGCGGCGGCCTTCGACGTCGCCGATGATGTTCATGACTTCCGACACGCCGGCTTTTTCGCGGCGCTTGTCGACAATGGCGAGGTCGGCGTCCAGGCGCTTGGCGATATTGCGCGCGCGCACCACGCCGCCGACGTCGGGCGACACGACCATCAGGTCATCGCCCTGCAGATGCTGCTTGATGTCGGCGGTCAGGACCGGACCACCCATCAGGTTGTCGGTCGGGATATCGAAGAAGCCCTGGATCTGGCCGGCATGGAGATCCAGCGTCAGCACGCGATTGGCGCCGGCGGCGGTGATCAGGTTGGCGACCAGCTTGGCCGAGATCGGGGTGCGCGGACCGGGCTTGCGGTCCTGGCGGGCATAGCCGAAGTAGGGCAGCACGGCGGTGATGCGGCGGGCCGACGAGCGCTTGAGCGCGTCGATGCAGACCAGCAGTTCCATCAGATGGTCGTTTGCCGGATACGAGGTCGACTGGATCACGAAGACATCCTCACCACGGACGTTCTCGTGAATCTCGACGAAGACCTCCATGTCGGAGAATCGACGCACGCTGGCCTTGGCGAGCGGAACCGACAAATAAGCCGCAATGGCTTCCGCAAGCGGACGATTGGAGTTACCCGCCAAAACCTTCATGATTACGCTCTGAGTGGGGCTGGAATCCGGGAGAAAATCGCGCGGACTATAGCCGCCGGGGCGCAGCCTGTAAACCGGCAAAAATCCAGATAAATCAGGATTTTACGGGCGGAAGTATTGGTTTTCCGCGGCGCTTGCTCTCGATGATCTCGCTCAGGCCCTGCCAGCCGCCTTGGGCGATGATATGGGCGGTGTTTCCCCAGGCCTGGGCCAGCTGGCCCCGAGGGATGCGGTTTGCCTGTTTCACCTCGCCCAGCCGGCTGCCATCAGCGGCGTTCAGGACCCATTCGATGGTGATCCGCTCGGAATTGGCAGTGTCCGGCCAGACCTTCACCTCGCAGCCGATGACATAGTCGGCCCCCTCGGTCACCGGGGGCTGGCCACCCAGGATCAGGAGTTCGCGCATGGCCTGGCGGAGAGCCCGGTTGCCGTCGCCCGGCGCACCGGTGCATTCCTTCACCGCGAGCTTGGCCGGGCCGGATTCGGCCGGCATCGCGGCGGCGAGGGCCTCGTTGAGACGGGCCGCAATCGCCGTTGCCATCGCCTGTGCGGCCTGCTTGCGCGCGGCGGGATCGTCCAGACGGTCGGGCGCCACGCCGAGCGGCCTTGCCGGCTCACTGAGTTCTGTGCCGTCGCGTTGACGGTCGGTCCAGCGCCACTGGCCGCGCTCGTCCAGCGTCACGGTCAGGGTCGAGGACAGGCGGCTGCGCACCAGCGCGCTCGCCGGCACGTCCTTGTCGGCCAGCGCGGCTGCGAGCGCTTCGGCCATTACCTTGCCGCGTGCCTCGGGCAGACCGGCGACCGGCGTGACGAACAGGCTGGTCTCGCCCACCGGACGCGCCAGCACATTGGCCGCCTTGGCGCGGCTGTCGGCCTGGAACGGCTGCGGCAGCGGCTGGCAGGCGGCGACACTTGCGAGGGCAATTAGCAGGGAAAGGCGCTTAACCGATAACACAGCTCACCATCAGGCCGAGGATGCACAGGACAACAAAGAAAAACAGATGCGGCATTGCGGACTCATGCCAGTAGCGCGATGGCCGAGACCTGCCGGCCGTAATCGGCCTCGCCGGCCAAGGTCATGCGGCGATAACTGAAAAACCGCACGGCATCGCTGCAGGTGTCGAGGCCGAGATTCTCGGCTGTGATCTTGGCGCGCTGCAGACGCTGCAGCAGGTAGCCCGGCAGATCGAATTGGCAATGGCCGGGTCGTTTCCCAGCGCTGAAAAAGGCGGCGTTGTCTGGATCGGCGGCAACAAATTCGGCACGGAAGGGATCGCTGACCTCATAGGATGCCTGTCCGATGCAGGGGCCAATGGCGGCGCGGATGCGGCTGCGCACCGCACCCAGCTTTTCCATCGCCTCGATGGTTGCATCGGTGATGCCAGCCAGCGCGCCGCGCCAGCCCGCATGGCAGGCACCGATAACCTGCGCGGTCTGGTCGGCGAACAGCACCGGCGCACAATCGGCCGACAGCACGCCCAGCGCCACGCCGCGACGGGTCGTCACCAGGCCGTCGGCCTTGGGCCGCGATGTCATGTCGTAATTGTCGTCGATCACGACGACCTCGCGGCCATGCACCTGGTACAGCGATGCCAGACCATGCGGCGCATCCAGCGCCTTGGCGACGCGGGCGCGGTTGGCGGTCACATTGGCCGGATCGTCGGAGGAACCCGGGCCGCAGTTCAGCGATGCATAGAGCCCTTGCGAGACGCCGCCGCGCCGCGTGAAAAAGCCGTGGCTGAGGCCGGCCAGCAGCGGAGCCGTGACAGGCGCGATGTCCAGATGGGCGACGGTCATGCAAATCCTGCGGGTATGGGCGACTCCGGCGCGGTCAGCGCCAGGACCTTGAACAGGGTGCCCATCGCCTCGGGCGCGGTCAACCGATGCAGTGCGCGATCCAGGTCGCCGGCCTGCGATGGATTGCTCTGCTTTAGCTTCGCTGCACGGGCGGCAATCCCCAAGCGGGTCAGGAATTCACCCTGGCCGACCGGGCCATGGGCAACCGCGCCGGCGCGCGTGGCGGCCAGCGCGAAAGACGCGAAATCGACATGCACGGTGAGATCGGCCAGACCGGGATTTTCCAACGGATGGGCATAGGCATGACGATAGACTGCCTGCAGGGTCTCGCCGAAATCGGGTTTGGCATAGCCGTAATCGATGAACAGCGCCGCCCCGCGCTGGTGTTTCAGTCGTGCCGCGATCTCGACGGCGACGGCGCGCACCGGTGGACTCGACTCCAGGATGGCGCCTGGCGGCGCATCGCGCAGGACTTCGGGTAGCAGGTCATCAAAAGGCAGGGCGCGCGGATCAAGCTGGAAGCAGAAGCCGCCCTCGGGATCGAGGCCGACACAGCGTTCGTGCCAGGCCTGGTCGTCGCCGCGCTGGAACTGCCGGAGCGGCAGCGCGTCGAGGAATTCATTGGCGAGCACGATCAGCGGCGCATCCTTTGGCAGGGCGGCGATCTGCTCGTGCCAGATGGCACTTTCACCTTCCAGCGTCGCCTGCTGCTGCTCGCGCATGCGGGCCGAAGCTTCGACCAGCACCGGCGTCAACGCCGCGCGAAATGCCGGCAGAGCCTGCGTGGCGCGCAATGCATCCCGCATCAGGGTGCCGCGGCCGGGGCCGAGTTCGACCAGATAGCATTTCGCCGGCGCGCCGATGGCCTGCCAGGTATCGGCCGCCCACAGGCCCAGCAGTTCACCGAACATCTGGCTGATCTCGGGTGCGGTGGTGAAATCGCCGTGCAGTCCGATGGCCTGCTGGCTGCGATAATAGCCGTGTTCGGGATGCAGCAGGCAGTCGGCCATCCAGGCCGCGACCGTGATCGGCCCCTCCGCCGCGATACGGCGGCGGAGAATCTCCTGCAGTGGTGCGGCGCTCACGCCGCTGGCCGCCGCCGCGCCCACACCACAATCCCCAGGCCGATCGCCACCATCGGCAGGGACAGCCATTGCCCCATGGTGGTGCCGCCGATCAGATAACCGATCTGCCTGTCGGGCTCACGGAAGAATTCACCGATGATGCGGGCCATGCCGTAGCCGATCAGGAATATGCCCGACAGCACGCCCGGATGCTGCATCGCATTGGTCTTCCAGCGCAGGCCATTGATCACGATCCACAGGATCAGACCCTCCATCACGGCCTGATAGAGCTGGCTTGGATGACGGGGCAGGTCGCCGCCGCCTGGGAAGACCATGGCCAATGCGAAGTCCGGTGCTACGCGGCCCCAGAGTTCGCCGTTGATGAAATTGGCGATGCGGCCAAAGAACAACCCGATCGGCGTCACGCAGGCAATGATATCGGTAAAGGCGAAAAACCGGATCTTAGACAGGCGGCAGTACAGATACATCCCGAAGATGACGCCCAGCATGCCGCCGTGGAAAGACATGCCACCCTGCCAGACCGCGAAAATCTCGGCCGGATTCTGCAGGTAGTAGGCAGGATTGTAGAACAGCACATAGCCGAGGCGGCCGCCGAGCACGACACCAAGCGTGGCCCATAGCAGGAATCCGTCGATCTGTTCCGGCGTCACTGCGCTGCCGGGCTTACCGGCCAGGCGCATGGCAATACGCCAGCCGGCGACCAGGCCCACGATATAGGCCAGCGCATACCAACGGACCGCAAAGGGTCCGATGGCGACGGCGACCGGATCGATGACCGGGAAAGCCAGTGTGAACAGCATCACTCGTCCGCAGTTTCGCCAGCGGCGCCCTGATCATCAGAGCGCGGGCGCAGGGTGGGGAAGGCGATCACTTCACGGATCGTCTGTGAATTGGTCAGCAGCATCACTAAGCGGTCGATGCCGATGCCGAGGCCACCCATCGGCATCATGCCGGCGGACTGGGCCTTGAGGAAATCTTCGTCGATGCGATGCGCCTCGTCGTCGCCGCCGTCGCGCTGGCTCTGCTGGTCCTCGAAGCGGGCACGCTGCTCCTGCGGATCGGCAAGCTCGGAAAACGCATTGGCGATTTCCCAGGTGTTGCAGAAAGTCTCGAAGCGCTCGGCGATCGTCGGATTGGCGTGATTGGCCTTGGCCAGAGGCGAGATCGCCTTGGGCAGGGCTATCACATGGGTCGGCTGGATCAGGTTGGGTTCGACGAAATGCTCGAAGCAGGCTTCCACCACCTTGCCCCAGCTGGCTTTTGGCGCGATCTCGACGCCGGCCTTTTTCGCCGCATCGCGCGCCTGCGCGTCATCCAGGCCGTCCAGCTTCACCTTGCCGTGCTCCTCGATCAGGCCCAGCATGGTGGCGCGGCGGAAGGGCGGCGTGAAGTCGATCTCGTGTTCGCCGAACTTCACCTTGGTGCTGCCGGTAGCCGTGATCGCAGCCTGCGCGATGGTGCGCTCGGCGATGTCCATCATGTCCTCGTAATCAGCATAGGCCTGATAGAGTTCCATGGTGGTGAATTCGGGATTATGGCGCGGCGAGATGCCTTCGTTGCGGAAGCAGCGGTTGATCTCGAACACCTTCTCGCTCAGGCCACCGATCACCAGGCGCTTGAGATGAAGCTCAGGCGCGATGCGCATGTAGAGCGGGATGTCCAGCGCGTTGTGATGGGTCTCGAACGGCTTGGCGATGGCGCCACCGGGGATGCTGTGCAGCATCGGGGTCTCGACTTCCAGGAAGCCTTCGCCGTTCAGGAACTGGCGCACGGTCTGGATCACGCGGAAGCGGGTGCGCAGCTTGGCGCGGCTTTCCTCGTTGCCGATCAGGTCGTATTCGCGATGGCGGTAGCGCTGCTCGACATTCTTCAGGCCGTGCCACTTCTCCGGCGGCGGCTCCAGCGCCTTGGACAGCACCACGATTTCGTCGGTATCCACGGTGATCTCGCCGCGTTTGGTGCGGCGCACCTTGCCGCGCACGCCGATGATGTCGCCTAGATCGAGCGCCTTCATGATCGGGGCAAAACGGCCCTGCACGTCTTCCTTGCCGGTGTAGACCTGCAGCTTCACGGTGTCGTCGACCAGATCGATGAACATGCCGCTGTTGCGGATCGCCATCACGCGGCCGGCAACGGCCACGGTTTCCTCGGCGCGCTCGTCGGGCTGTAGATGTGCGAAAGCCTCATGCACAGCCGCGTTCTTGTGCGACTTGGGGAATTTCGGCGCCAGATACGGATCCAGCCCGAGCTGGCGCAACTGCTGCAGCTTGGCTTCACGATTGGCGCGCTCGCCGGAAACGGCGGTTTCGGTGGTGGTCTGCTCGGTCACGATTGATCTGCCGGTAAGTCTTGGCGTGGGCGGCGAAACTACCATCCGCCCCCCGTCTTTCCAACCGCTCGGCCGACTCCGTCTGAGGCCCGGAATAGCTGTGGAAAACAGAGTAATGCACAGGTTGGGCGCTTGCGGCGCAGCCTGCGGGCGGCCATATCGGAAGGGGTATCTGACCCTTGGAGTCGCGCCATGCAGACCGATAATCGCCTGCTCGACGATCTGAGCCGCATCGCCACTGGTGCACTGGGCACGCTGCAGGGCGTGAAAGGCGAGGTGGAGCAGGCTTTCCGCCAGCGCCTGGAACGGGCGCTGTCCGAGATGGAACTGGTCACCCGCGAGGAATTCGAGGCCGTGAAGGCCATGGCCGCCGCCGCCCGGGAGGAAAACATCCGCCTGGCCGAGCGCCTGGCCGCGCTGGAATCCAAGCAGAACACCGGATTCGGCGATCCGGGCTAAGCCCAGCCCGGATCAGGCGAATTTCATGAATTTTTCGTAAATCTGGTGTTGCACCCCCTCCATGCCCCGCATATTCTAAATCTATGGTGTGTTTCGCGTCGCAACACCAACATCTATGGTCAGCCGAGCGTATGGGGGCATACTCGGCGCGGGCTGAAGTCGTCTCCGGATGGGCGCAAAATCCCATCACCTCTATCCTCAGCCGCCATTCAATCCCGATGAGCCATTCCGAGCTTACTGCCGAGAACCGGCCCACCGCACAGGGGGAGCGCTAGCGCATGCGGACTCTGATCGAAACCGAAACCTCCAGCCGCCTCAATCCGCTCGACCTGGTCGAGCAGATCGTGGGCGAGCATGAATGGCCGTTCGACCGCCAGGGGCAGGACGAACTGACCGTTGGAGTCTCCGGCCGCTATTGTGAGCATCAGATGTGGTTCTCCTGGCGCGAGGAACTCGGCGCGCTGAGCTTCACCTGCGCCTTTGACATGAAGGTGCCGGCCAACCGTCGCCGCGACCTGCACTCGCTGCTCGCCTATGTGAACGAGAAGGCGCTGATCGGCCATTTCGACTACTGGATCGAAGAAGGCATGGTGGTGTTCCGTCAGGCCCTGCTTCTGCGCGGCGGCCTGGGCGCCACCTCAGAGCAGATCGAGGACCTGATGGAAATCGGCCTGTCGGAATGCGAACGCTTTTATCCCGCCTTCCAGTTCCTAGTCTGGGGCGGTCGCACGCCGGAAGACGCGGTGGCTGCGGCGATGTTCGAATGCGTGGGCGAAGCCTGAGCGACGCCTGAGTTTCAGGACCGTGCCAGCTTAGGGAAGCGTCGCGACGGATTGCAGGGGGCGGCGGCAGCGTCCAGCGACGGCGGTATGATGGCCCAGCCGAACGTAAAGCGTGTTCCCGGCGCTGCATATCGCGGCGGCGCCACGGTCAGCGGCGACTGAATCTTCATATCGACAGTCAGCGCGCTGAGAGACGCCATCATGTTCGTCTGCTCTTCCCCATTCTGCCAGATCACGATACCGCCGCAGCGCTTCAGGCGATCTATATCGGTCCAGGGGGCCTGATCGAGCGATGCATCCTGAAACACATGCGGATGGTCAGGCGAATAATATGAGAGGCTGCCGGCCACCCACATATTTCCGGCCACATAGGGCAGCGCCTGGCCATCGCTCGCCTTGCGCCAGGCATCGGTGACCTGCAGGGCCAGCTCCGGGCCCGGGAAATGTGCGCGTTTGTTGCGCCCCTTCAACTCCGGCAGGGATGGCCAGAGCATGATTGAAAAGATGAAGGCCAGGATCGGCAGCGTGAAGGTGATGGTCCAGATGTTCACCAGGCGACGCCGGTACAGTGGCATGTTGAAGTCCCGCAGCATGGCGACGGCCATCAGCGGGGTGAAGACCCAGAGTGGCGCGCCCCACATGGCGCGTGGGCCACGTCCGATCAGGATGGCGATGACGACGACGAGTAGGGCCGGCGCGAGGCCGGCCGCAATCAGGTAGTTCCGCGACAGGCTGCCATGCCGCAGCGGGTTGACGGCAGGGTCCTGGTTCCGGCCCAGCGGCAGGACCGCAGCCAGCAGTACGATCAGGGCCGGCGCGACTGCCGTGAACTGGGCCCCCAGGAAGCGTAGCGGCTGGCCGATGCGTTCAAAACCTTCCGTATAGCCGGCGCGACGGTCGATGTAGTGCAGCGGCGAAAAGTCATTGTTCAGCACCCAGTAGACATGGGGAGCGATAATGATGCTGCCGATCGCGGCGCCGACGATAAAACCGGGTCGAAGCATGAAGTCGCGCGTTTCCTTATGCAGGAAGGCGAACATGGCCATCGGCGCCAGGTGCAGCAAGATTGAGTAACGGGCCAGCAGGCCGAAGCCGACGGCGATGCCGACGATGATCCAATCTCGCATCCGATTTTCGATCAGGGCCGTATAGAAGAACGAGCCGGCCACCGCCGAGAAGGCCAGCTGCAGGATGATCGGATTGAATTCCGGCGAGGGGTAGCTGAAGTAGTAGATCAGAGTGGTGAGGCAGATGACGGCCAGCGCGTCGCGCGCGCACAGCAGGTATTTCGCCAGACGCCAGATGGCCCAGTATGTCACTGCGATGGAAACCTGGCTCAAAATCAGCGGCGGCAGGATGCTGCCGGGCAGCATCATCGTCCCGAGACCAAGCAGCCAGGCGAAAAGCGGTGGACCCTTGAGATATCCCCAGGCCGGTGTCTGGCTCCAGGCATAGCCTTCCAGCACGTCAAGCGGCGGATTGGGCAGGATTGTGTATGGAATGACCGTCCAAGCCACGACCTGCAGCAGGACGACGCCGACAAAGAGCCATTCGTATTTCTTATCGCTCACGGCGTCTTATAATCTCTGGGAACTTGGATGACTGCGCGAGAGCGCGCGGGGACTATTGTTTGTTCTGTTGCTGTCAGCAACAAAGATGTTTCAGATGTGAATGAAAAATAAGTTTGGCGCGGAGACGGGGATGAATAAGGGCATACTTCTGGTTGGATGCGGGAAAATGGGTGCGGCGCTCCTCTCGGGTTGGTTGCGTCAGGGCGTTGCCGCGGCCGATGTCGTTGTCGTCGAGCCCAATCCGGTGCCCGGTCTGGCACAAGGGGTGACGCAGGTTGCCGCTGCAGATGCGATTTCCGCGGATTTCAAGCCGGCCCTGGTGATCCTGGCCGTGAAGCCACAGGTCATGGACGATGTTGCGCCGGCCTATGCAACCTATGCCCGCCAAGGGGCCTGCTTTCTGTCGGTGGCCGCCGGCAAGACCATCGCGCGGCTCGACCAGCTGCTGGGCGGCAAGGCGGCTGTCGTGCGCAGTATTCCGAATACGCCGGCTGCGGTCGGTGCCGGTATTACCGTTTGCTGCGCCAATGCTGTGGTGAGTGCAGCGCAGCGTGACATCTGCAGCCGGCTCTTATCAGCCGTAGGCGAGGTGGGCTGGGTTGAGGATGAAAGCCTGATCGATGCGGTGACCGCAGTGTCCGGCTCCGGTCCCGCCTATGTATTCTGGCTGACCGAATGCATGACCGAGGCCGGCAAGGCGATGGGGATTCCGGCCGAGTTGGCCGCGCGGCTGGCCAAGGCCACCGTCCATGGCTCGGGCCTGCTGATGCAGCAGAGTAGCGAACCGCCGGCGCAGCTGCGCAAGAACGTCACCAGCCCCAACGGCACGACGCAGGCTGCCCTCGACGTGCTGATGGCTGCCGATGGCGGGCTGGCGGGTCTCATGCAGCGTGCGGTTGCAGCAGCCACCAAGCGCTCGAAGGAATTGGCCGGCTGATCTGAACTTGCCGGCAGGCACGACGTTCACCAAACTGGCTGACCGCCAGATAAGGAGGCCGCGATGGCCCAGGCAGCGAAGGCAGCAAAACCCACGCGCAAGAGTGCGGGTTTCAAGACAGCGGGTAGCCGCCGGATCGAAGATCCTATCGATGTCCTGCTGACCCTGGTGGCCGCCGATGGCTGGCACGGCGTGACCCTCGGCCGGGTTGCAAAGGCTAGCGGGTTGTCGCTAAGCGCCCTCTATGAGCAATACGCATCGAAGGGCGATTTGTTGGTCGCCTATGCCCGCCGCGTCGATGCTGCCATGCTGGCTGCCGTTGACGCCTCGGGTGCCCAGCCTGTCGATCTCGGTCCTGATGCGGTGAAGGATCGGTTGTTCGAGGCGGTGATGGCGCGGTTCGATGCGCTGGCCCCGCACAAGGGCGCCATACGGGTGCTGACACGCGAATTGCCGGGTGATCCGGCCGCACTGGCCGTTTTCCTCCATGGTGGCGTGCGACGTGGCCTGGACTGGACCCTGGCGGTGGCCGGCCTCGATGCCGGCGGCATCGCCGGCATGATGCGTCGCAAGCTGCTCGGGGGGATTTATCTCGACACGCTTCGGGTTTGGCTCAAGGATGACAGCCCCGATCTGGGGTCCACCATGGCGCATCTCGACAAGCGACTGGGGCAGGGGCTGCGCTGGCTGACCGCCCGTGGCCCGCTCTCGCGCATGCGGGAAAAGGCTGTAGGATAGCTATAAAGTATTGAAATTGTTATTGTGCAATGCAGCAATTTGCATTGACGGCCGGCCGGGGCGCTTATATTTTTGCCGCGGTCACAACCTCAAACAAACGCCCGGGAGCCCATAATGACCAAGCCAGACTTCACCAATCCCTTTGCCAGCTTCGACGTCACCAAGATGTTCTCCGATCTGAAGATGCCAGGTATCGACCCCAACGCCCTGGCGGCGGCCCAGCAGAAGAATATCGAAGCGCTGACCGCGGCCAACAAGCGCGCCTATGAAGGCTATCAGGCGCTGGCGAAGCGCCAGGCCGAGATCTTCCAGGAAGCGGTGGCCGATGCCACCACCACCCTGAAAAGCGGCGCGACGGCCGTGCCGGATGCCAATGCGGCCAAGGCTGCGGTGGAGAAGGCTGTTGGCAATCTGCGCGAACTGGCCGACATGCTGTCGAAGACCAACACCGAGGCCTTCGAGCTGATCAACAAGCGCATGAACGAGAATCTGGAAGAGTTCAAGAAAGCCTTCGCCCAGCCGAAAAAATGACGGCAGCGGCATAATTTGCCAGACGGATGGCGGGCGGGTACAAAAACCCGCCCGTTTCTTTTTCCGGACTCTGTCATGACTGCCACCATCGCCTTCGAGGATTTTCACAAGGTCGATATCCGCGTCGGCACCATCCTACGTGCGGAGGCCTTCCCCGAGGCGCGCAAGCCGGCGATCAAGATATGGGTCGACTTTGGCGACGAGGTCGGCGTGAAGAAATCCTCCGCGCAGATCACCCGGCACTATCAGCCCGAAGGCCTGATCGGCCGTCAGGTGTTGGCCGTGGTGAATTTCCCGCCGCGCCAGATCGGTTCTTTCATGTCGGAGGTGCTGGTCCTTGGCCTGCCTGATCCCGACGGGCAGGTGGTCCTGATCGGCCCCGGCCATACGGTGCCGAATGGCGGGCGGATGTATTGACCCCCGTGTATATTGACCGGATTACGGCCAAAGCCGACAATCGGCCAACGGACCAGCCCAATGACAAAAAAAACCAGCTTATTTCTCGCCCTGACGCTCACCACCCTGCTGATTGCTTCCCCCCGGCTCGCTGCCGCGCAGGAGCATGACTGTGTGGTGCGTCAGTTCGCCCTGACCCGCAACGTACTCAACCTTGAGCCACAGGGGGTCGTCGAAGGCAACTATCCGCCTGCAACGGAGCGCGGTTACGCCTTCGCGCGCCTTGACTGCACGCAGGTCGGCAGCGGGGAAACCTTCTGGTTCTACTGGATGCGCAATGACCAGGAGGTCGGCCGCTCCAAAGCGCGCGTCGATGTCAGCCGCAACTGGCGCATCTGGTCGCAGTCGCGCATCTTCCCCGGCGAATGGGCGGTGCTGCTGAAAGACAGCGATGGCCGGATCCAGGCCGAACGACGGTTCACTGTCGCCGAGCCGGCGCCCAAGCCTGTGGAATAACCGATCAAGAAAATTTGAACGAACTGGCCGCTCTCTGACGGTCAGATCGGCAGGCGGATGGTGACCATCAGGCCGCCGAGCGGGGACTGGCCTAAGACGATTTCGCCGCCATGCGCCAGCACGGCATCGCGGGCGATGGTCAGGCCCAGGCCGACATTACCGCTACCGTGACGCGACTGGTCGAGGCGGTAGAAGGGGCGGAACACCTTGTGGCGTTCCTTCTCGGGCAGGCCGGGACCGTCATCCTCGATGTTGATCTCGACACGATTGGTATGACGCGTAACGCCAAGCCGGACATGGCGGCCGAAGCGCAGGGCATTCTCCACCAGATTGGACAGCGCGCGCTTGAAGCTCAGACGGCGCAACGGCAGGGTCAGTCCCTGCGGCATGTCAATCTGGAGTTCACGGCCACGACGCCGCACGTCATCGGCCAGTTCGGTGATCAGTCCGCCCAGATCGGTCGGCTCGGCCGGCTGCTCGCTCTGCCCGCGCGCGAAGGCGAGATAGGCGCCGACCATCTTTTCCATTTCATCGACATCGCGCTTCAGCTCATCGATTTCGGCATCGGTCGGCATCAGCGACAGCTGCAGCTTCATCCGCGTCAGCGGCGTGCGCAGATCATGGCTGACGCCGGCCAGCATGTCGGTGCGTTCCCGGATGTGGCGGCGAATGCGGTCGCGCATCGCCAGGAAGGCGCGGGACGCCGCCCGAACCTCCTCGGCGCCGGCCGGCCGGAAGTCGGTGATCTCACGGCCTTTGCCGAAGGCATCGGCGGCTTCGGCCAAACGGCGGATTGGCTTGATCTGGTTGCGCAGGAACAGTACGGCGATGCCGAGCAGCACCACCGAGGCTGCGCCCATCCAGATCACGAAGGCATAGGTGCTGGTGGAAAAGACGCGGCTTTCGGGCAGCGTCGCCTGCAGCAGGGCGTCGGGCAGCTTGACGTAGATCACGATGGAACGGTCGTTGCGCTGCGTGTCGATGTGATAGGCCTGCTGAACGCGCTCGCTCAGCGCCTGCAGCAGCATGCGATCCAGGATCGAATAGCGGCGCGGGGCCGGGATGCCGGTGGGGAAATCGGCGCCGGAAATGAAGACGGTGCTCAGTTCCAGGGTCGAGTTCAGGCGCTGCATCAGCTCAGCCACAGTTGCCGGATCGGAATGTTCGCGCGTATCGATCAGCAGGGCGATCTCACCGGCGACGGCCAGGCCCAGGCGGCGCGTGACGCTGTCCCAGTGGCGTTCGTAGAAGATGTAGGTGAGCAGCGCCTGCAGCACGACAATCGGCGCCACCAGCAGAACCAGCCAGCGACCGAACAGACTGCGGGGCAGCAGGTACTTGAACTGCATCATGCAGGGTTACCGTGGCTCATTCGGTCCAGAGCACATAGCCTTCGCCCCAGACCGTTTGCAGGAAGCGGGGATTGCGCGGGTCGCTCTCGATCTTGCGGCGCAGCCGGGTGATCTGGACGTCGACGGCGCGGCTTTCGCCGGGTGTGTCAGAATCGGCCAGGGCGGCGCGCGGCACGGTCTGTCCTGGCGCGCGCGCCAGAACGCGCAGCAGCTGGGCCTCGCCGGTGGTCAGCGGCACGGCTTCCTCGCCGCGCTTGAGTTCGCCGCGCACGGAATCAAAACTGAAATCACCGAACCGGATCGGCAGCGCGGCCGCCACCGGCGCCGGCCGGGCCGCACGCTTAAGGATGGCGTTGATGCGCAGGGTCAGTTCACGCGGTTCGAAGGGCTTGGGCAGGTAATCGTCGGCGCCGGTTTCCAGGCCCTGGATGCGGTCTTCCGCCTCGCCGCGGGCCGTCAGAAGGATGACGGGAACGGTGTTCTGCTTGTTGCGCAGGCTGAGCACGAATTCAAAACCGTTTTGCCCAGGCATCATCACATCGACGATCAACAGGTCGAAACTGACCGATGAGAGCTTGCTGGCCGCGTCGGCGGCATCCTCGGCGCTGGTGACGCGGAATCCCTGGCCAGCCAGATAGCGCGACAGCAGGGTGCGGATGCGCTCGTCGTCGTCGACGACCAGGATATGCGGTTCAGCCATATCCATGATCAACGCCGCTGGATCGCCCGCAGGATGGCGGGCCGATCCTCTTCGTCGATCAGGCCGGCCAGAACCTTGCGATAACCGGCAACAGCTTCGGCCCCGGCTTCACGGTAGGCCTGCGCTACCTTGGCCTGCTGCACAGTGCTGATCTGGCGTTCGAGATGCTTGCCCTGATCGGTCAGGAACAGCTGGCGCTGCCGGCGATCGCGGGTGCCCTGCTGTTGGCGCACGAAGCCGCCTTCGATCAGCGCCGACAGCACACGTGACAGGCTTTGCTTGGTGATGCGCAGGATGGCCAGCAGTTCCGCTACGGTGATGCCGGGGTTGCCGCTGATGAAATGCAGGGCCCGGTGATGGGCGCGGCCAAAGCCATAACGTTCCAGAATCTCGTCCGGCCCCCGGGTGAAATCGCGGTAGGCGTAAAACAGCAACTCGACGGCCTGGCGAAGTTCGTCCTCGCGCAGGAACAATGGGTTGGCCAGCGATTTCAGGTCGGTCATGATCTTCTATATGGGGCAAAGACATAGCCGGCCACAAGCCGGCTGAAGCGATGTAGGATACCCCGCCTGCCGGAAAATTACGTCAGCACTGTTGACATAATTTGCTCATATAGTTACCTTCCCGGCCAGAACAGCGTAATAATAATACCCAACCGGTTTCGCCAAGGAGCAGTCCATGTCCCTTATCCCGTATGATGATCGCGATGGCTTCATCTGGTTCGACGGCAAGCTGATTCCCTTCCGGGACGCCAAGCTGCATGTGCTGAGCCATGGCCTGCATTACGCCTCCTGCGTCTTCGAGGGGGAACGCGCCTATGATGGCGAGGTCTTCCACCTGACCGAACATAGCCAGCGGCTGATCGACTCGGCCAAGCTGATGGATTTCACGCTGCCTTATTCGGTGGAAGAGATCGATCGGGCGACCCGCGAGACCATCGCCGCCAACAAGATGCCGAGCTGCTATGTCCGTCCAGTGGCCTGGCGCGGGTCTGAAATGATGGGCGTCGCCGCCCAGCAGAACAAGATCCATGTCGCGATCGCCGTCTGGGAATGGCCGAGCTACTTCTCGCCGGAAGCCAAGATGAAGGGCCTGCGGCTGCAGATCAGCGACTGGCGCCGCCCGGCACCGAACACAGCCCCGACCAAGGCCAAGGCGGCGGGCCTGTACATGATCTGCACGCTGTCCAAGCACAAGGCCGAGCGTGAAGGCTATCAGGATGCCCTGATGCTCGACTGGCGCGGGCAGATCGCGGAAGCCACCGGGGCGAATATCTTCTTCGCCAAGGACGGCAAGCTGCATACCCCGACGCCGGACTGTTTCCTCGACGGCATCACCCGCCGCGCTGTGATCGCCATGGCCAAGGGCCGCGGCATCGAGGTGATCGAGCGTGCGATCCAGCCGGAAGAGATGGCCGGCTTCGACGAATGCTTCCTGACCGGCACCGCGGCGGAAGTGACGCCGGTAAGCGAGATCGGCCAGTACAAGTTCACGCCGGGCAAGATCTGCCAGACCCTGCTGGGCGAATTCGATATCGCGACCCGGGCCAAGAAAGCGGCCTGATCGCCGTCATATGCCGGCAAGGCAACGGCCGCGCAGTGATGCGCGGCCGTTTCATTTTTGAGGTCATGCCGGCCGCTTTAGTTCGCGGCCTGGACTACGGGACAATAGTAATCGTACTGGAAGCCGCAGATCTGTTCGTCGCGCTGGATGCGTTCGCCAACCAGGCCGCCGAGCAGCATGTCGATGGCCTGGCCATCGCCGGATAGCGGCAGCAGCAGGGTCTCGAATGCCAGCATCCGGCCGCTGGGCGCGACCGTGTATTTGCCGGCGGCATAGGCGGCGCCGCGGCTCTCGAGTGGAATGTTGAAGAACGCTTCGACGATCACCGTATTGGCGCCGAACAGGCCTTCGTCGACGGAGCGATTGGTGGTCTCGCGGCCCATCGACCCGACGATACCGGTGCCGACCAGGCGGAACTGGAAACGTGGCAGGCTCTGTGGCTGCACGTTGATCAGGGCGACGAAGGGCAGGAAGGGCACCATCTCGTCGGGCTGCAGGTCGGCCCGGGCTGGCAGGCGGCCAAGATAGGCCTCCTTGGATTCCCAATAGCTTAGCAGATTGCGCAGCGATTTGCTTCTGATCCGGTCGGAAGTGATCGACGAGATCACTTCGGTCTCCGGCGCATGAGGATCAGACGAGGACATGAGTCAGGCAAAAATCTGAGCGGTGAAGATCACAGAGGGGAGCTTTTGACGGCGGCCATGCCTACGACATGCCATAGGCGGGCGACCCAGTAAACTGCAATTTACGCGCGACGATAGTAGTACGACCGTATGTCAGCGCTTCCAACGGGCGGCTGCCTCATCATCGCTGGTCTTGGCCTCAACCCAGCGGCGATCGCTGCCGGTCTCTTCCAGCTTCCAGAAAGGAGCGCGGGTCTTCAGCCAATCGACCAGAAACGCGCTGGCCTCGAAGGCAGCCTGACGGTGCGCAGAAGTTGTGATCACGAGAACAATCCGGTCGCCAGGGGCGAGTTCACCATAGCGGTGGATCACCAGGCAGCCGTCCAGAGGCCAACGGCGCTCGGCCTCGCTCACCACGGCTTCCAGCTGACGCTCGGTCATGCCGGGATAGTGCTCCAGAGTCATGCGCTGTGGCCCGGCATCGCCGGCGAATTCACGCACCAGGCCGGTGAAGGTGACGGCGGCGCCGATCTGGGTCTGGCCGGCGGTGAGGCGCTCCAGTTCGGCGGCGGTGTCAAAGTCCTCGCGCTGAACCCGCACGGTCATGGCGTCAGCCTCCGGTGACCGGGGGGAAGAAGGCGATCTCGTCGCTGGCCTGCACCGCGTGGTCGAGCTGGGCGTAGTCTTGGTTAACGGCCACACGCACCAGCGCCGGATTGGCCAATGCGGCATCGTGACCGGCGCTGCAGCTGCGCAGCCAGGTAATCAGCGCGCCGACGGTCTTCACGCCGGCCGGCGGCGTGACGGTTTCCTCGGCCATGCCAACCCGCTCGCGCAGCAGGGCGAAATACAGAATCCGCATCAGTCTGACCCTTTTGGGGTTTCAGGCTCGGCCGCCATATGGCGCAGGCCGGTCTGCAGGTAGTCCCAGCCGGTATAGAGCGTCAGCACCGCGGCCAGCCACAGTCCAATCTCGCCGGTCAGGCGTACATGCAGGATGTCAGGACCATGGTCGCCGACAATGAGGAAGCCGAGCGCGATCAGTTGCACGGTGGTCTTCCATTTTGCCAGCCGGGAGACGGGGACTTTCACCCGCAGTTCGGCCAGGAATTCGCGCAGACCGGTGACGGTGATCTCGCGGCACATGATCACCACGGCGGCGACGCAGGTGATGCGGTCGATGCGGTCGAAGGCGATCAGCATCATGATGACGGCGGCGACCAGCAGCTTGTCGGCGACCGGATCGAGGAAGCGGCCGAGGTCGGACATCTGGCCCCATTTGCGCGCCAGATAGCCGTCGAACCAGTCGGTGATGCCGGCGGCGGCGAACAGCCCCAGCGGCACCCAGGCGCTCCAGGCGCCGGGCAGGAAGAAGGCCGCGCAGATCGCCGGAATCGCCAGGATGCGCGAGACGGTCAGGATATTGGGCAGGCTGTTCAGCATGGTGCCGGATTATCGCATGAGCGGCGAGATCGGGCCAGTGTCGGGACCCTGCGGCCAGGCCATGTCAGCCACCATGGAAGTGGTCGTAGACCTTCTTGGCCACGGCCTTGCTGACGCCCGGCGCGGCCTCCAGATCGCTCAGGCCGGCGCGCGAGACGGCCTTGGCCGAACCGAAATGCAGCAGCAGCGCCTTCTTGCGCGCCGCGCCGATGCCGGCGATCTCGTCCAGCGGCGAGCGCACCTGATCCTTGGCCCGCTTGGCGCGATGGGTGCCGATGGCGAAGCGATGCGCCTCGTCGCGCAGGCGCTGCAGGAAGAACAGCACCGGATGGCGCGGCTCCAGCATGAAAGGCTCGCGGCCTGGCAGGAAGAACTGCTCGCGGCCGGCGTTGCGGTCCGGTCCCTTGGCGATGCCGACCACTGGCACATCGACACCCAGTTCCTGCATCACCTGGGTGACGATCCCGAGCTGGCCCTTGCCGCCATCGATCAGCAGCAGGTCGGGCCAGTCGGCAGCGGTCTCGTCTTCGGCCTCTTCCTTCAGCAGCCGTTTGAAGCGCCGGCCCAGCACTTCCTTCATCATCGCATAGTCATCTCCGGGTTCGACATCCTCGCCCTTGATGTTGAACTTGCGATAGGCATTCTTGCGCAGGCCTTCGGGGCCGGCGACGATCATCGCGCCAACGGCGTGGCGGCCCATGATGTGGCTGTTGTCGTAGACCTCGATGCGCTGCGGCGGCGCTTCCAGGCCGAACAGGTCGGCCACGCCGGCCAGAAGCTGCTGCTGGGAGGCGGCCTCGGCCAGACGGCGGCGCAGCGCATCACGGGCATTGGTGACGGCAGCCTGCACCAGGTCACGCTTTGTGCCGCGCTGGGGGACATGCAGTTCCACCTTGCGCCGGCTGTGCTGGCTCAGGGCCTCCTCGATCACGCCGGCATTCTCCACCGGATCGCTCAGCAGGATGAGGCGCGGCGCCTCGCGCTGGGCATAGAACTGGCCGATGAAGGCATCCAGCACCTCGCTGATCTCCACGTCGCGGGTATGGGCGGGGAAATAGGCGCGGTTGCCGAAATTCTGTCCGGCGCGGAAGAAGAAAATCTGCACGCAGACCTGGCCGCCCTCGGCGTGAACGGCGATCACGTCGGCATCCTCGATCTCGTTGAGATTGATGTCCTGCTTCTGGCTGATATGGGCCAGAGCACGGATGCGGTCGCGCATTTCGGCCGCGGCCTCGTAGTCGCGCTCGTCGGCCGCCTGCTGCATGCGGGTTTTCCAGGTATCGAGAATCTGGTGGTTGCGGCCGCGCAGGAAGTCGCGTGCCTCGTTCACGATGGCGCCATAATCGGCTTCGCTGATGCGTTTCACGCAAGGGGCGGTGCAGCGCTTGATCTGGTACTGCAGGCAGGGGCGGGTACGGGCGGCGAATTCGCTGTCGGTGCAGCTGCGCAGCGGAAAGGCCCGCGATATGGCATTCAACGTCACATGTACGGCGCCGGTGGAAGCGAATGGCCCGAAATAGTCACCCTTGATGTCGCGGGCGCCGCGATGCTTGTTGATGCTGGGATAGGGATGGTCGCGCGCCACCAGGATGTAGGGGAAGGACTTGTCGTCCTTCAGCAGTACGTTGAACGGTGGCTGCAGCTGCCGGATCAGGTTGGCTTCCAGCAGCAGGGCTTCGGCTTCGGTATGGGTGGAGGTGACCTCGACGGCACAGACCTGACGTACCATGCGCTGGATGCGAATGGTGAGGGCCTGGAGCTTGGTGTAGTTGGCTACGCGCTTCTTCAGGGAGCGCGCTTTGCCGATGTAGAGAATCTCGCCCTTGGCATTGAGCATCCGGTAGATGCCCGGGCCTGCCGGCAGATTGGGCAGGTGCCGCGCGATCGCCGTGGCGCCGATCTCGACAGACAGCAATCCCTCAGGTTGCGGCTGGGACACAGGATCGAGCTCAGTCATACCATGCACCATACTGCCAAAAACCCAATGATTACACGGCGTTGACAAAAGCGTCCCAAGCCTGTGGATAAATTTGTGGGGAAACCCCAACCTTAAGGACGCATGGCTCTCTGGGTATGGCAGGTCCGGTGTAAGCCCAGAGGGTGAGTACCGCCCTCAATGGTATGAAAAACCAAGAGATTCGCAATTTATCCACAACCGACCGAATCGGCGGGGCAGCCTCTTAACTACGTTGCTCACCCTGTGCATAAACCGGCTGGCAACAAGAAATGCCGCGCGGAGTCAAGCTCTAACACAAACATGTAATGAATCTGGTCGAGGGCTTCAGGCGCGACGGCGCTCGATCTCGACACCGACTCCGGCCGCTTCCGCGATTGCCTCGGGCTTTTCCACCCGCACGCGTGTGCGCAGCACCCGCGGATCTTCCAGGCAGATGGCCGCCAGGCGCTCGGCCAGGGTTTCGACCAGGTCGACATGGCCCTCGGCGAGGAGTGCCTTGGTGCGGTTCACCAGCTGTTCGTAGCAGACCACCTCGGCATAGGAGCGTGGCGGCTCACCCGGTGTCTCGGCCACCCAGAGCTCCAGATTGACCAGCAGTTTCTGCGGCTTGGTCCGCTCTTCCGGGTAAATGCCGATCAGGGCGTCCAGCAGCAGGTCGCGGACGAAGACCCGGCGGGCGGGCAGGCTGGCCTCGGCAATGGTCCGGACCGGAATCTCGGCCCAGGCAGCCCGGGCGCGGTCATGGATCGTCATGTCATTCCTCCGGCTCGCCCGGCTGGCCGCTCAAGGGACGGCCGCTTTGCTGCCAGGGCAGATGCTGACCGCCGTCCAGGGCGATCATCTGGCCCGTGACGGCCGGGGCGTCAAGCAGGAAACCGACGGCTGCGGCAATCTCGCCCGGCTCGGCGCCGCGCTGAAGCGGGGTACCCTCCCACTGCTTGCGGAATTGCGCCTCGCTCTGGCGCGGACTGGGCAGGACCGGGCCGGGTCCGATGGCATTGACCCGGATGCGCGGCGCCAGTGCCATGGCCAGCGTCTGCGTCAGGGTCCACAGGCCGGCCTTGGCCACCGTGTAGGAGGCGAAATGCGGGGTCAGGCGCCAGACCCGCATGTCGACCAGATTGACGATCTGGCCCGGCACGCCTTCGGGCAGTTGGGCGGCAAAGGCCTGCGACAGGAAGAACGGCGCCTTCAGGTTGACGTCTAGATGGCTGTCCCAGCTCGCCTCGGTGGCGGTCTCGACATGGTCGTAGTCGAACAGCGAGGCGTTGTTGACCAGCAGCGAGAGCGGGCCGAGCGCCAACCGGGCCTGTTCGACCAGGCCGCTGACGGCCTGATGGTCCCCCAAATCGGCCTGTACGACGGCCGCCTTGCCGCCCGACTGCATGATCTCGGCGGCCAGGGCCTCGGCATCCTGGCGTGAACTGTTGCAATGGACGGCGACATGATAGCCGCGGTCGGCGAGATACAGCGCGATGGCGCGGCCGATGCGGCGGCCGGCGCCGGTGACCAGCGCAGTGGGGGCAAGTGGGGAAACGGACATCATCAGCGTTTGCTTCCCCGATAGGCCCGGCGTGAGCCGGCCCTGCCGGCGGTCGAACGGCCGGCAGGGCGCGGGGACTTGGCGGCATCTTCGGACAGGCCCATCGGCTTGCGGTTCTGGATGCCGATTTCCAGCTCGTTCATTTCCAGGCGCTTGATTTCGTCGCGCAGGCGCGCGGCTTCCTCGAATTCCAGGTTGCCGGCGGCGTCCTGCATGCGCTTCTCAAGATCGGCCAGGTGGGCCTTCAGGTTGTTGCCGACCAGATGGCCGCCGCTGGCGTCACCGGCATCGACGGTGAAGTGATCCTGTTCGTAGACCGACTGGAGGATGTCGCCGATCTGCTTGCGCACGCTTTCCGGCGTGATGCCATGCTCTTCGTTATAGGCCTGCTGCTTGGCGCGGCGGCGCTCGGTCTCGGCCAGCGCGCGCTGCATGCTGTTGGTCATTTTGTCGGCATAGAGGATGGCGCGGCCTTCCACGTTGCGCGCGGCGCGGCCGATGGTCTGGATCAGGGAGGTTTCCGAGCGCAGGAAGCCTTCCTTGTCGGCATCCAGGATCGCGACCAGCGCGCATTCTGGAATGTCCAGGCCCTCGCGTAGCAGGTTGATGCCGATCAGGATGTCGAAGACGCCGAGCCGCAGGTCGCGCAGGATTTCGATGCGCTCCAGCGTCTCGATGTCGGAATGCAGGTAGCGCACCTTAAGGCCGACTTCGGTCATGTATTCGGTCAGGTCTTCGGCCATGCGCTTGGTCAATGTGGTAACAAGCACGCGATGGCCCTTGCGCACGACTTCCTTGCATTCGGCCAGCAGGTCGTCGACCTGATGTTCGACCGGGCGGATTTCGGTGACGGGATCGATCAGGCCGGTGGGACGAATGACCTGCTCGGAGAAGGTGCCGCCAGTGCGCTCCATCTCCCATTTTCCCGGCGTGGCCGAGACGAAGACGCTCTGCGGACGCAACTGCTCCCACTCGCGGAAGCGCAGCGGACGGTTGTCGATGCAGGAGGGCAGGCGGAAGCCGTATTCGGCCAGGGTCGCCTTGCGCCGAAAGTCACCGCGGAACATGCCGCCGATCTGCGGCACGGTGACATGGCTTTCGTCGACGAACAGCAGGGCGTTGTCGGGCAGGTATTCGAACAGGGTCGGCGGCGGCGCGCCGGGGCCGCGGCCGGTGAGATAGCGCGAGTAGTTCTCAATGCCGGCGCAGGCGCCGGTCGCCACCATCATCTCCAGGTCGAAGCTGGTGCGCTGCTCCAGGCGCTGGGCTTCCAGCAGGCGGCCCATCTTGTTGAGCTGGTCGAGCCGCAGGCGCAGGTCGATCTTGATCTGCTCAATGGCCTGGTTGAGCGTCGGCTTCGGCGTCACATAGTGGCTGTTGGCGTAGAGCTTCACCGCTTCCATGCTGCCGGTCTTGTGGCCGGTCAGCGGATCGAATTCGACGATGCTTTCCAGCTCGTCGCCGAACAGCGACAGCCGCCAGGCGCGATCCTCCATGTGGGAGGGGAATATCTCAACCCCATCGCCACGCACGCGGAAGGCGCCACGCGCAAAGGCAGTGTCGTTGCGGCGGTACTGCAGATCGACCAGCCGGCGCAGCAGCGTATCGCGGTCGAGCCGTTCGCCAGCCTTCAGGTTCAGCGTCATCTCGGAATAGGTTTCGACCGAGCCGATACCATAGATGCAGGAAACGGATGCCACGATAATGACGTCGTCGCGTTCCAGCAGCGCGCGCGTAGCCGAATGGCGCATGCGGTCGATCTGCTCGTTTACGGACGAGTCTTTCTCGATATAGGTGTCGCTGCGGGCGACATAGGCTTCCGGCTGGTAGTAGTCGTAATACGAGACGAAGTATTCCACCGCATTGTTGGGGAAGAAGGCCTTCATCTCGCCATAGAGCTGCGCCGCCAGTGTCTTGTTAGGCGCCAGGATCAGGGCCGGCCGGCCGGTGCGCGCGATGATCTGCGCCATCGTGAAGGTCTTGCCCGAGCCGGTGACGCCGAGCAGCACCTGATCGCGTTCGGCGTTGAGCACGCCTTCGGTCAGCTCGGCAATGGCGGTCGGCTGGTCGCCCTTGGGCTCGTAGGGGGCCTGCAGATCATAGGCGATGCCGCCTTCGCTTTTATCGGGGCGCGGCGGGCGGTGCGGCACGAAATCGGGGAAGTTCGCGTCAGCGAAGCGATCCGGGTCCTCGATTTCCCGTTCCATGCTCTGGGGCTGGATATTTGGGGTCTGGCTCATGGCTGCCAATATGGGGCCCTGGCCGGCTGCCGCCAACCCGCAGATCGGTCAGAAGCTGTCAGGTATTGGCCAAGTCTTTCAGGCCGGAAGCCCGTCCGGTATACATTCCCACAGGGAGACCTGCCATGACCGTCATCGTCACCGGGGGCGCCGGCTTTATCGGCTCCGCCCTTGTCCGCCGCCTGAACGCCCAGAAGCGCCGTGTCGTCACCATCGACAAGCTGACCTATGCCGGCAACCCGGACAATCTGGCCAAATTGCCGAATCCGGAGTTGCACCAGTTTGAGCAGGTCGATATCTGCGACCGGCTGGCGATCCGGCGCATCTATGCCGCGGTCAAGCCCGAGGCCGTCTACCATCTGGCCGCAGAAAGCCATGTCGACCGGTCGATCGACAGTCCGGCGCCCTTCATCGAGACCAATGTGAACGGCAGCCTGGTGCTGCTGGAAGCCGCGCTGGAACACTGGCGCGGGCTGGATGGCACCGCCAAGCAGCAGTTCCGCCATCTGCAGGTCTCGACCGATGAGGTCTACGGCGAACTCGGCGATACCGGCCTGTTCGACGAAAACAGCCCCTACAAGCCGAATTCACCTTATGCCGCCAGCAAAGCCTCGTCCGACCATCTGGCGCGCGCCTTTGGTCGTACCTATGGCCTGCCGATCCTGATCACCAACTGCGGCAACAATTACGGCCCGTATCAATTCCCCGAGAAGCTGATCCCGTTGACCGTGCTGAACGCGCTGGAAGGCAAGCCGCTGCCGATTTACGGCAAGGGCCTGCAGGTGCGTGACTGGATCCATGCCGAGGATCATGCCGCAGCCCTGCAGCTGGCCGTGGAAAAGGGCCGTCCGGGCGAAACCTATCTGGTTGGCGCCAAGGGCGAGCAGCGTAACATCGATCTGGTTAACCGCCTCTGCGGTATCCTCGACGGCCTCGTGCCGCGCCAGGATGGCAAAGGTTACGCTTCGCTGATCACCTATGTGACCGACCGTCCGGGCCATGATGCGCGCTATGCCATCGACCCGAGCAAGGCCGAGCGCGAACTGGGCTGGAAGCCCAGCTACGACCTGCAGGCCGGCCTGACCGCCACCGTGCAGTGGTATCTCGACAATTCCGCCTGGTGCCGCGATGCCGGCAAGGCCTATGACCGGGGCCGCATCGGCCTCGGCTCGAAATAGAGCGGGGACCGATCATGAAGGGCATCATCCTGGCCGGCGGCGCCGGCAGCCGGCTGCATCCCGCCACCACGGTGACCAGCAAGCAGCTGCTGCCGGTCTACGACAAGCCGATGATCTATTACCCGCTGACCGCGCTGATGCTGGCTGGCATCCGGGATATCCTGGTCATCACCACGCCGCGCGATGCCGAAGCCTTCCGCAACCTGCTGGGCAATGGCAGCCAGTGGGGTGTCTCGATTTCCTATGCGGTGCAGCCCGAGCCCAAGGGCATCTCGCAGGCCTTCCTCATCGGCCGCGATTTCATCGCCGGCGAGCCCTGCGCCTTGGTGCTGGGCGACAACATCTTCTACGGCGAGGGCTTTGGCGCCATCCTGCAGCGTGCGGCCGGCCGCCAGGACGGCGCGACCGTTTTCGGCTACTGGGTGGCCGATCCTGAGCGTTACGGTGTGCTCGATCTCAATGCCGACAAGAGTGTCAAGGCGATCATCGAGAAGCCAAATCCGGCACCCAGCAACTGGGCTGTCACCGGACTTTACTTCTACGACAAGCAGGTCTGCGACATCGCTGCGGCGCTCAAGCCTTCGGCGCGCGGCGAGTTGGAAATCACCGACCTCAACAACGTCTATCTCGAGCGCGGCGCCCTGAATGTCGAACTGTTCGGCCGTGGCTTTGCCTGGCTCGATACCGGCACGCCGGACAGCCTGCTGGATGCCGGCAACTTCATCGCCACGGTGGAAAAGCGCCAGGGCCTGAAGATCGCGGTGCCGGAGGAGATCGCCTGGCGGCAGGGCTATATCGATGCCGCGCAGGTCGAGAAGATGGCTGCCGTATATGGCAAGAATACCTATGGCGAATATCTGCGGCTGATCCTGAAGCAGAACGACCGCTAAGACGGATCGCCCTCAGCCAATAAAAAAAGCCCGGGACGAGCCCGGGCTTTTTCGTATCCGGTAAAGCCTGCGATCAGGCCTTGTCGGCGCGACGCTGCCACCAGGCCTGGATCTCGCCGACGATGCCTTTGCGGAAGGCCATTACAACCACCACGAAGATCGCGCCCTGGATCACCAGCACCCATTCGCCGAAACCGGCAAGGTAGTTCTGCATGGTGATGATAATGGCGGCGCCGACGATCGGGCCGAACACGGTGCCCATGCCGCCGACCAGCGTCATCAGCACCACTTCGCCCGACATCTGCCAGGTGACGTCGGTCAGCGAGGCGAGCTGGAACACCAACGCCTTGGTGGCGCCGGCAAGACCGGCCAGCGCGGCCGAGAGTACGAAGGCGACCAGCTTGTAGTGGTCGACGCGGTAGCCCAGCGAGATGGCGCGCGGCTCGTTCTCGCGGATCGCCTTCAGCACCTGGCCGAACGGCGAATGGATGGTGCGCCAGATGATCAGGAAGGCGATGGCGAAGATCGCCAGCACGACATAGTAGAAGGTGTAGTCGTTGCGGGTTTCCAGCAGGCCGAACAGAGCGCGGCGCGGGATCGCCTGGATGCCGTCTTCACCGCCGGTGAATTTGGCCTGCACGCAGTAGAAGAACACCATCTGCGACAGCGCCAGGGTCACCATGGCGAAGTAGATGCCCTGGCGACGGATGGCGAGAAGCCCGGTGGCGAGGCCGAGCACAGCTGAGCAGGCCGTGGCAGCCAGAATGCCGAGTTCAGGCGACCAGCCCAGCACCTTGACGGTGTGGCCGCTGATATAGGCCGAGAAGCCGAAGAACATGGCATGGCCGAAGGACAGCAGGCCGACATAGCCGATCAGCAAGTTGAAGGCGAGCGCGAAGAGCGCGAAGCACAGCACCTTCATCAGGAAGACCGGATAGACCACCGCCGGCGCCACCAGGGCGAGGGCGATGAAGCCGGCAAAGATCAGCAGATCACGGTTCTTGCGACTGGTGCCCGGCTTGATGGCGGCGGTGGCGGGGGCAGCGGCGGTGGACATGGCGAAGACCCCTTACTTCTGGGTGCCGAACAGGCCGGCAGGCTTCACCATCAGCACAATGGCCATGATGATGAAGATGACGGTGTTGGATGCTTCAGGATAGAAGACCTTGGTCAGGCCCTCGATGATGCCGAGGGCAAAACCGGTGATGATGGCGCCCAGGATCGAACCCATGCCGCCGATAACGACCACGGCAAAGACGATGATGATCAGGTTTGAGCCCATCACCGGGCTGACATTATAGGCGGGGGCGGCGAGCACGCCGGCCAGCGCGGCCAGGCCGACGCCGAAGCCGTAGGTCAGGGTGATCATGCGCGGCACGTTGATGCCGAAGGCCTGTACCAGATCGGGCCGCTCGGTGGCGGCGCGCAGGTAGGAGCCCAGCTTGGTGCGCTCGATCATGAACCAGGTGCCGAAGCAGATCACCAGCGAGGCGACCACGACCCAGGCGCGGTAATTGGGCAGGAACATGAAGTCGAGACGCATGCCGCCGGGCAGCGGGTTGGCATAAGGCAGGCCCGACGAGCCGAACTGCTTGCGGAAGAAGCCCTCGATCATCAGCGCCAGACCGAAGGTCAGCAGCAGGCCATAGAGATGGTCGAGATGATAGAGGCGCTTGAGGAACAGCTTTTCCAGCACGATGCCGGTCGCAGCCACGATGATGGGCGCGAGGACCAGGGCGCCCCAGTAGGGAATGCCGAGCCAGTTGAGCAGCATCCAGGCTGCGAAGGCACCCATCATATACTGGGCGCCGTGCGTGAAGTTGATGACGTTCAGCAGGCCGAAGATCACCGCCAGGCCGAGGCTCATCATGGCATAGAAAGCGCCGTTGATCAGGCCAAGCAGAAGCTGGCCGAACAGCATTTGCGGCGCGATGCCCAACAACTCGAACATGCAGTGTCCCCCGAGAGAATAAAGCGGATGTGCCGGCCGGCCTGCTGCCGGCCGGCACCCCGTAGACTTACAGACTTAGCTCTTCACCAGCTCGCAACCGCCGTCCTTGAGCGGACGGAAGGCTTCTTCGGCCGGGATGGTGGCGCGCAGATGCACGTAATCCCACGCACCCTTCGACTCCGAAGGCTTCTTGGCTTCGAAGAGATACATCGGATGGATGTGACGGCCGTCGACGCGGATGCTGCCCTTGCCGAACAGCTTATCGTCGGTCGGCAGTTCCTTCATCTTTTGCACGACCTTGACGCCGTCAGCATCGCTCTTCAGCGCTTCCACGGCCTTCAGGTAATGGAACACCGAGGAGTACACGCCGGCCTGCACCATCGAGGGGTAGAGGCCTTTATTCGCCGCGGAGAATTCCTTGGCGAAGGCGCGGTTGGCATCGTTCAGATCCCAGTACCAGGCTTCGGTGAAGGTCAGGCCCTGGGCGGTCTTGAGGCCCAGCGCATGGACGTCGGTGATGAACATCAGCATCGCCGCGAGCTTCTGGCCGCCTTCGGTGATGCCGAATTCAGCCGCCTGCTTGATCGAATTGATCGTGTCGCCACCCGCATTGGCCAGACCGATGACCTTCGCCTTCGAAGCCTGCGCCTGCAGGAGGAAGGACGAGAAGTCAGTGCCCGGGAAAGGATGACGCACGGCGCCCAGAACCTTGCCACCGGTGTTTTTTACCAGTTCGCTGGTGTCGCGCTCGAGGGCGTGGCCGAAGGCGTAGTCGGCGGTGAGGAAGAACCAGCTGTCGCCACCGGTCTTCACCAGCGCCTTGCCGGTGCCATTCGCCAGAGCCCAGGTATCATAGGTCCAGTGCACGGTGTTGGGCGAGCAGGCCTTGCCGGTCAGGTCCGACGAAGCCGGGCCCGAACCGAGGAAGACCTTGTTCTTTTCGCGGCTGATCTGGTTGACGGCCAGCGCCACCGACGAGGTCGGGACGTCGGCAACAACGTCGACCTTGTCGACATCATACCACTGGCGCACGATGTTCGAGCCGATGTCGGGCTTGTTCTGGTGATCGGCGAAGACCACCTCGACCTTCAGGCCCTTGGCGGCGGCACCAAAATCCTCAACTGCCTTGCGGGCGGCCCAGACCGAACCCTGACCCGACAGATCGGCATAGAGGCCCGACTGGTCGTTCAGGACGCCGATCTTGATCACACCATCGCTAAACTGGGCGTGGGCGCTGCCGGCGGCCAGCAATGCTGCCGCAGAAACAGCCAAAGTCTTTAAACGCATTGTTTCCTCCTTGGTTAAACCTGCCTGTTAAACACCGAGATATGTTTCAAGTTTTTTGGTCGAGCTGGCCACCTGATCGTTCGGGATCAAGTCGATGACCTTGCCGTGCTCGACGACGTAGTGGCGATCCGCCACGGTGCTGGCGAAGCGGAAGTTCTGCTCCACCAGCAGGATCGTGTAGCCCTTCTGCTTCAGCAGACGGATCATGGCGCCGATTTGCTGCACGATCACGGGGGCCAGGCCCTCGGTCGGTTCGTCCAGCAGCAGGAAGTTGGCGCCGGTGCGCAGGATGCGGCCGATCGCCAGCATCTGTTGCTCGCCGCCAGACAGCTTGGTGCCCTGGCTTTTCAGGCGTTCCTTCAGGTTCGGGAAGATCTGGTAGATCTCATCCAGGCTCATGCCGCCGTCCTTGACGACGGGCGGCAGCGTCAGGTTCTCGTAGACATTGAGCGAAGAGAAGATGCCGCGCTCTTCGGGGCAGAAGGCCATGCCCATCTTGGCGATCTTGTTCGACGGCAGCTGGATCAGTTCCTGGCCTTCGAACTGCACCGAGCCCTTGCGGCTGGCGATCATGCCCATGACGGCCTTCATCGTCGTGGTCTTGCCGGCGCCGTTGCGGCCCAGCAAGGTAACGACTTCGCCCTTGTTCACCTCGAACTGCATGCCATGCAGGATATGGCTCTCGCCATACCAGGCATTCAGGTCGGCCACTTTTAGCTCATGCTGTGCCAGTTCAGCCTTATGCATGGCCGGTCCCCATATACGCTTCGATGACTTCCGGGTTCTTTGACACGGTCTCGTAGTTGCCTTCAGCCAGGATTTCGCCGCGGCGCAGCACCGTAATGGTGTCGGACAGCTTGGCGACCACGCTCAGGTTATGCTCGACCATCAGCACGGTGCGGTTGGCCGACACCTTCTTGATCAGGTCGGAAATCTTGTTGATGTCCTCGTGGCCCATGCCGGCCATCGGCTCGTCGAGCAGCATCATTTCCGGATCGAGCGCCAGCGTCGTGGCAATCTCCAGGGCGCGCTTGCGGCCATAGGGAAGCTCCACGGCCGTGTGGCGACGGTATTCGATCAGGCCGACGGCGGTCAGCAGTTCCTCGGCGCGGTCATTCAGCGCGTTCAGGCTGCTTTCCGATTTCCAGAAATGGAAGGAGGTGCCCAGCGGGCGCTGCAGGGCGACGCGCACGTTTTCCAGCAGGCTCAGATGCGGAAACACCGCCGAGATCTGGAAGGAGCGCACCATGCCGCTGCGGGCAATGTCCGCCGGCTTTTGCGCCGTGATGTCGCGACCGTTGTAAGTGATCGTGCCGCGGCTGGGCGGCAGGAACTTGGTCAGCAGGTTGAAGAAGGTGGTCTTACCGGCGCCATTGGGGCCGATCAGAGCGTGAATGGTGTGGCGCTTCACACGCAGGTTGACGTCCTTGACAGCAATGAAGCCGGCAAATTCCTTGGTCAGACCTGAAGTCGCAAGAATGTAGTCGTCGGCCATTATCCCGAACGCTCGTTTGGTTTTTGCTCCCTGACGGCCGGTCTTCCGGACGCGGTGCAAATCAAACGGGATTCGACCGGGCTTGTAAATAGTCTCGGGCGTGCAAAGCGTTGCAAGCGAAATTAAGAAATTTTATGCCTAACTTCGCGCCAGATCGGGTTCTGCGGGGCTATTGGCCGCTTCCCGGGCGGCGCGCCGGGCCAATTGGTGCTCACGATAGGTAATGTAGGTTGCAGAGGCGAAAATGACCGACCCGCCGATCCAGGTCCACATATCGGGGACCTGGCCGAAGAAGATGAAGCCGACCATGGCGGCCCAGATCAGCTTGGTGAAATCCAGGGGCATCAGCATGGTTGTATCGCCATACTTGAAGGCCTCGGTAAACAGCATGTGACCGGCCGAGCCGCAGGCGCCCAGGATGAACAGCAGCAGCAACTGGTCCAGGGTCGGCCATTGCCAGACGAACAGCGCTGCCACAAAAGTGATCGGTATCAGGAAGACCACCATGTAGGTGGCGATGGTCAGGCTGGAATCAGTGCGGGCCAGAATTTTGATGTCGATCATCGAGCCAGCCCAGAGCACGGTCGAACCCAGCACCAGCAGCGGGCCGAGACCGATCGGCACGAAGCCCGGGCGCATCACGATCAGCGCGCCGATGAAGCCGATCACCAGTGCGGCGATGCGGCGGGCGCGCAACGTTTCACCCAGGATCAGCACGGCGCCGACGGTCATGAACAGCGGTGCGGTGTAGGACAGCGCGGTCGCCTCGGCCAGCGGCGTGATCGCCAGTGCCGTGAAGAACATCATCATGGATGTGCTGTTCAGGGCGCCGCGCACGGCATGCAGATGGATCTTGGTGGTTTTGAAGGCGCGGAAGCGGCTGCGGGCGATCGCGGGAAACAGCACCACGAAGCCGAACAGGTTGCGGAAAAACGCCACTTCGATGGGGGGCAGGCCTTGCGACACCTTGGCGACCAAGGCATGCATGGCAACAAAGCACAGCGTCGAGCCGATCATCATCGCCATGGCTTTGAGCAACGGGGACATGGCGGGGGCCGGCGTGACGACAGGAACTTCGGACATTGGCTCTGTGTAGCGCTAAAATATTAATATTTCAGGTTGTCGGACTCGCGAACATTGCAAAAAACGCAACTCTCTCATGCGCTGCCGATCCAGGCCGTTTTGCCCGCTGTTTGCGCGGCTTTGGCGCAATCGGCCAATCTGGTGGTGCAGGCGCCGCCGGGTTCGGGCAAGACCACGGTGCTGCCGCTGGCGCTGTTGGATGAGGGCTGGTCGCAGAAGGGGCGGATTATCGTGCTGGAGCCACGCCGCTTGGCCGCACGGATGGCGGCGAAGCGGATGGCCGACCTGCTGGGCGAGGCGGTGGGCGATACCGTCGGTTACCGGGTGCGGCTGGACAGCAAGGTTGGACCAAAGACCCGCCTGGAACTCAACACCGACGGTGTCTTCCTGCGCCGGCTGCAGCGCGATCCAGAATTGCAGGGCATCAGCGCCGTGCTGTTCGATGAATGCCACGAGCGCGGCCTGGAATCCGATGTGGCACTGGCGCTCTGCCTCGAGGCACAGGCGGTGCTGCGGCCCGATCTCAAGCTCATCGCCATGTCGGCCACGCTGGATGCCGCGCCGTTCGCGAAGCTGATGGGTGATTGCCCGGTGGTGACGGGCGAGGGCCAGAGCTATCCGGTCGAAACGCGCTGGCGCCCGGTGGCGCCGCAGGCCCGGCTGGATGCGGCGGTCACCGATACCGTGCGGCAGGCGCTGGATGAAACCCAGGGCGACATCCTGGTCTTCCTGCCCGGCGTGGCGGAAATCCGCCGCGTCGAGATGCAACTCGGCGATGCGCGGCTGCCGGCAGGCGTGCAGGTGCATCCGTTGTATGGCGACCTGCCTGGGACGCAGCAGGACCAGGCCCTGCTGCCAAGCCCGGCCGGTCAGCGCAAGATCGTGCTGTCGACCTCGATTGCGGAAAGCTCGCTCACCATCGAAGGTGTGCGCGTGGTGGTCGACAGCGGCTATATGCGGCAGCCACGCTTTTCGCCCAGCACCGGCATGGCGAAGCTGGAAACGTTGCGCGTCAGCCAGGCTTCGGCCGACCAGCGCCGTGGCCGCGCCGGCCGCCTTGGACCCGGCATCGCCTATCGTCTCTGGGCTGAAGCCGCGCATGGCGGACTGGCCAAATTCACCGCGCCGGAAATCGCCGTCACCGACCTGACGTCGCTGGCGCTCGATCTGGCCGCCTGGGGCGTGCGCGATACAAATGCGTTGCCATGGTTGGATGCGCCGCCGGCCGCGCCCATGCGCTATGCGCAAAGCCTGCTGCAGGATCTGGGCGCGCTGGATACCGATGACGCGATCACGGCCCATGGCCGGGCGATGGCCGATCTGCCGTTGCATCCGCGATTGTCGCATATGGTGATCCGTGGCAACGAGATGGGGCTGGGTGGCCTGGCCTGCGCGCTGGCGGCTTTGCTGGGCGAACGCGATATCTCAAAGGTGCCCAAGGGTGCGCCGCGCGATGCCGATCTGCGCTGGCGGCTGGAAATCGTGGCGGGTGAATCAGAACGCGATACGACGCCGCATGGTCTGCGCGTCGACATGAACGCCGTGCGCCAGATTCGCAAGCTGGCGGGCGACTGGCGACGACAGATCAAGGCGCCGCCGCATGCCGGCCCGGTGGACGAAGCGGGCATTCTGGTTGCTCTGGCCTATCCCGACCGCATTGCCAAGCGGCGCGCACCCGGCAGTTTCCTGCTCAGCGGTGGCCGCGGTGCGAAACTCGATGCGCTCGATGCTTTGAGCGGCCAGGATTATCTCGCCATTGCCGAAGTCGACGGCGCGCAGGCCGATGCGAGGGTTTTTCTCGCCGCGCCTTTGAGTGAGGCGGAGATCGAGACGCAGTTTGCCGCCGCGATCACGACGCGCGATCATGTCGAATGGGACGACCGCAGCGAAGCCGTGCTGGCGCGCCAGCAACGGCGTCTGGGCGCCCTGGTGCTGCGGGAAAGGCCGCTGCGCGATCCCCCGGCCGATGCCATTCGTACGGCCTTGCTGGACGCGATCCGCAAGCGGGGCATTGCGGCGACGCTGCCCTGGACCGATGGTCTGCGGCAGTGGCAGGCCCGCGTTGCGCTGCTGCGGGCGTATCTGCCCAAGGCGGCCGACTGGCCCGACATGAGCGATGCGGCGCTGGGCGAGCGCCTGGACGATTGGCTGTCACCGTATCTCGACGGCATGACCAAGCTGTCGCAGCTGCCGAATATCGATCTGCATGCGGCACTGACCGGGCATCTGGATTATGCGCAGCAGAAGCTGCTCGAGTCCGAGACGCCGACCCACTGGCGCGTGCCGTCAGGCTCCAATATTCCGCTCGATTACACGTCGGGCGATGTGCCGGTTCTGGCGGTACGGCTGCAGGAGATGTTTGGCTATGCCGATACGCCGTCGGTGGCGGGCGGCAAGGTCAAGCTATTGCTCCATCTGCTGTCGCCCGCGCGGCGGCCGCTGCAGGTCACCAGCGATCTGGCCGGTTTCTGGCAGTCGAGCTATCGCGCTGTGCGGGCAGAGATGCGCGGGCAATACCCGAAGCACGACTGGCCGGAAAACCCGCTGGCGGCGCTGCCGACCGCAAGGGCTAAGCCGCGGCCACGCTGATAACCTGCACAAATGGCGTGCATTTGTGCATGGCTGCAACGAACTGTCTCTTGTTGTTGCCATGCTCCCTCCGTAGAGTCGGGTCATGGCTTCCGAGCGCCGCAACGATGTACGCATACTTTACGGCGACCCGGCGCAGGGTACGCGGTCGCTGTACCGGCAGGCGCTGATCGGCGCCGGCTACACCAATCTTCGTGAATTCGACAGCCTGGAAGGCTTTGCCGATCTGATTGCAGTGGCGCAGCCCGATCTGGTGTTCATGGACGTCGCGCTGCCCGGCGGCAATGCGATCCAGCTGGTCAGTGATCTGCGCCATGGTCGCCTCGACGGCATCAATCCCTATCTGCCGATCATCCTTGCGACCTGGGAAGCCGAACAGGCGATAGTGCGCAGGATCGTCGATTCCGGCGCCGACGATCTGCTGATCAAGCCGCTGTCGACCAAGGCGCTGCTCGATCGCATCGAAGCCGTCGGCCTCAACCGCAAGCCTTTTGTCGTCACTTCGGACTATATCGGCCCTGACCGGCGCAAGGCGGAGGCGCGCCGCGACAGCACCGTGCCGTTGATCGCCGTTCCCAATCCCATGCGCGCCAAACTGACCGGCGAACCCATCGACGCTAAGCTGCTGCAGCAGGGCATCATGGCTGCCAACGAGGAGATCAACCAGCAGCGGCTGCGCGCCTCGGCTTTCCGTATTTCCTTTGTTGCCGAACAGATCGTGCCGCTCTACAAGTCGGAAACGCCGCCGACACCCGATACGCTGACAATGCTGCGCGACATGATCGTCTCGGCCGAGGAAATCCAGCGCCGGGTTGGCGACAGCGTTTTCGCACCGGTGGCGCAGATCTGCGATCGCCTGCTGGTGCCGGCGCGCCAGATGGCGGAGCAGGGCGAGGGCTTCACCTTCGCCGCGGACTGGCAGAAATCCTTCGACCTGCTCAAGACCCTGTCGGACGCGGTCCTGGTCTTTTTCAATCCCGAGCAGGATGCCTCGGTGCTGGCCGGCGAAGTTGCCTCGGCCATCGACCGCTTCCGCGCCCGCAAAGCCGTGCAGGACATGCCGACCGACGAAGCTACCGCCGCGTCACAACCATAAAAAAGGCATAAAAAATCCGCGCCGTCCCTGGGAGCGGCGCGGATCGGAATGCTCAGCGCGCAGAGTTAGTGCGGCTTGAGATTCTGCAGGTGCAGCGTCTCGTCCAGACCGGTGGCGGCCAGGACCTGGAAGCCACCGTCCCATACCATTTCGAAGGCGACGTAGCAGATGATGGCGACGCCGACATAGCCCAGGATGCGATACTTATCGAGCAGCTTGGCGATGGCCTTGGAGGCGATCGCCGTCAGCGCGATCGACAGGATCAGGCCGAAGGCGAGGATATAGGGATAGGCGCGGGCGGCGCCGGCAACCGCCAGCACGTTGTCCAGTGACATCGACACGTCGGCGATGACGATCTGGATGATTGCCTGCTTCATGGACTTGGGCGCATCATCCGTTTCGCCGGCTTCTTCCGCGGCCTGATGGCGCAATTCGGAGAACATCTTCCAGGCAACCCAGAAGAGCAGCACGCCGCCGAGCAGGATCAGACCGATCACGGCCATCAGCTGGACTGCAATCGCAGTGAAAAGTAGGCGGAGTACAGTGGCGCCGATGATGCCCCAGAGGATGCCCTGGTTACGCTGCTTTTCCGGCAGGCCTGCAACAGCCAGGCCGATCACGATCGCATTGTCGCCCGAGAGGACGATGTTGATCATGATGACTTCGAAGAAAGCGCTAAGTTGGGCGGGGGTGAGGGTAAAACCGAGAAGCGAGAAATCCATCGGGAACAGCCTTGATGTCGGACATAAAGATTAATGATGCGGCGGGGCGGCACTCTAGGGGCAAACCGGAATACAGGGTATCGGGCGACTCACTTTGTTTATGAAGATTTTATTTTATGGGAATTTTACGCAGACGCTGGCAACTTGCGCTTATCGGGCTCTTTGCTACCTATGACGCCTCGTTGTTTTTGAGCTGATTGCTGGTCATGACCATTGATGCCGCCCTGTTCACCCTGTCGTCCGGCCGGAGTCCGCTGCTGGTGAATATCCCGCATGCCGGGCTGGTCCTCAGTCCGGGCCTGGCCGAGCGGCTGACGCCGCACGCCGCGCGTCTGGCCGATACCGACTGGCATGTCGAAAAGCTCTATGACTTCGCGCCGGCTGCCGGCGTCGGCCTGATGGTCGCCACGCATTCGCGTTATGTGGTCGATCTCAATCGCGATCCCGCCGGCCGCGCGCTCTATCCCGGCGCCGACAATACCGAGCTCTGCCCGACCGGCGGTTTCGATGGCGCACCGCTCTATCGTGATGGCGCCGCGCCGGCTGCCGACGAGATCGCGGCCCGCGCCGATACTTACTGGCGGCCGTATCATGCGCGTCTTGCGGCCGAGCTGGAGACCATCCGCAAGCGCCACGGTTATGCCATCCTGCTCGATGGCCACAGCATCGTTTCGGAAGCGCCGCGCTTCTTCCAGGGCAAGCTGCCCGATCTCAATCTCGGCACCAACGAAGGCCGTAGCTGCGCGCCCGATCTGGCCGCCGCTGCCTATGGCGTGCTGAGCCGGGCCGAAGGCTTCACCCATATCCATAACGGTCGTTTCAAGGGTGGCTATATCACCCGTCATTACGGCCAGCCGGCCAACGGCGTGCATGCCCTGCAACTCGAAATGGCGCAAAGCTGCTATATGGATGAGGCGAACCTGGAACACTGGGATGCGCAACGTGCAGCACCTCTCGCGGCGGTGCTGCGACGTCTGGTGGATGTCCTGCTGCAGTGGCGACCGTCTGTATGAGTGAGATCGGCGAAAAGACCCTGCCCAAGATGCGCTACCCGTTGACGCGCTGGTTCGCACTGTTCCTCATGCTCGGCCTGCCGATCGCGGCCGTGATCATCCTGGCCTGGCTGGTGGGCGACGCATTGACCGCGCCGGTTGCCTGGAGCCTGCTCGGCGCGCTGCTTGCCATCGTCGCCGTCTTCGCCGGCTGGCACACGCTGGTCGCCTGGCGGGTGCTGCGCAGCACTGACGAGATCGCCGGCGTGGAAAGCCGCAGCAGCAGCGACTGGGGTGCTTTCACCATGATCGGTGAATTGGGCTTCACCGTTGAACGCCTGCGCAATACGCTGCTCGACGAGAAGGGCCAGATCGCGCTGCAGAGCACCACGGCTGATGCCATCCTCAATGCGCTGCCCGATCCGGTGTTGCTGCTGGACGGCACCCGCACCATTGCGCGCGCCAATTTCGCCGCCCGAAAATTCTTCGGCAATGACATTGTCGGCAATGATCTGACGGCGGCGCTGCGCCATCCCACCGTGCTGCAGGCCGCCGACGAGGTGCTGAGCGGTGAGACAGGCATGAGTGCCGTCGATCTGACCCTGCCGGTGCCGGACAGTCGCAGCTTTTCGCTGCGCGTCGTGGCGCTGCCAGCGGCGCGCGAGGATACGGTGGCGGTGCTGGCGTTGCATGACCTGACAGCGCTGCGCAAGGCCGAGAAGATGCGCGCCGATTTCGTCGCCAATGCCAGCCACGAGTTGCGCACGCCCCTAGCCTCGCTGGTGGGTTTCATCGAGACCCTGCAGGGACCGGCCAAGGACGACGAGCCGGCGCGGATACGCTTCCTTGGCATCATGCGCGACCAGGCCGGTCGCATGTCGCGCCTGATTCAGGACCTGCTGTCACTGTCGCAGATCGAGATGCGGGAGCACGACCATCCTTCCGAGCCGGTGGCGCTGGCGCCGCTGCTGCGCGACGCCGCCGCTGCGCTGGAACCGCAGGCCAAGGCGAAGAAAATCCAGATCGCGCTGGCGCTGGATGACAGCCTGCCACCGGTGCGCGGCGCCCGCGACGAACTGATGCAGGTGTTCCAGAACCTGATCGACAACGCCATCAAATACGGCAGGGCCGAGAGCACGGTCACGGTGCGCCTTGCGCCGGTGACGACTGGGGAAGGGCAGGAGGTCGGTATCCGCGATCAGGGCGAAGGCATCCCCCGCGAGCATCTGCCGCGCCTGACCGAGCGATTCTACCGGGTCGACTCGGCACGCAGCCGCGATCTGGGCGGAACGGGCCTTGGCCTGGCCATCGTGAAGCACATTGTGAACCGCCATCGCGGCCGGCTTGTCATTGAATCCGAGCTTGGCCAGGGCAGTGAATTCATTATCCGTATGCCGAATGTTCCCGATAGGATCGAGACAACCGCTGAGCCGGTCTAGCGTTGTCATATCAGTGCAACACAACTGAAATAACCATGTCACCGGGTCACCCTACGAGTGGCGGCGCCGGTCGAGACTAGTCACCCCCTCGTCCGGTTGGGAGCGCAGGTTCCGCGTTCCCGCCACCCGGCGCACATCCGGTGCGTCAGAGGAAACCACGATGAGGTATACCGTGATCAACAAGGCTCTCCTTTTCGCCGGCCTGGCCGCCGTGGCGTCGCTCGGGCTGGCTGAACCGGCCGCTGCGCAGCAGGCGCGCGACCAGATCCGCATTGTCGGCTCGTCGACCGTCTATCCCTTCACCACCACGGTGGCCGAGCGCTTCGCCCAGTCGGGCGGCTTCAAAGCGCCGATCGTGGAAAGCACTGGCACCGGCGGCGGCATGAAGCTGTTCTGCGGCGGCGTCGGCACCCAGCACCCCGACCTGACCAATGCTTCGCGTCGCATGACCAAGGCCGAGTTCGATGCCTGCGCCGCTGCCGGCGTGAAGGACATCGTTGAAATGAAGGTCGGCTTCGACGGCATCGCCGTCGCCCTGAAGAAGGGCACGCCGGACATAAACCTGAAGCGCGAAGACATCTGGCTGGCGCTCGCCGCCCAGGTGCCGGTGAACGGCCAGATGGCGCCGAACCCCTACAAGACCTGGAAGCAGGTCAATGCCAGCCTGCCGGATTGGAAGATTGAAGTGATGGGCCCGCCGCCCACCTCGGGCACCCGTGACAGCTTCGTCGAGCTGGTGATGGATGTCGGCTGCAAGAAGTTCCCCGAAGTGAACGCCATCGCCGATGCCAAGGCGAAGGCCACGGCCTGCGGCAAGATCCGTGAAGACGGCGCCTTCATCGAAGCCGGTGAGAACGACAACCTGATCGTCCAGCGTCTGGCTTCGGGCCAGCCGGGCCTGATGGGCGTGTTCGGCTTCTCCTTCCTCGAGGAGAACATGGACAAGCTGCATGGCGCCAAGGTCGACGGCGTCGATCCGACCTTCGAGACCATCTCGGACGGCAAGTATCCCGTGTCGCGTCCGCTCTTTGTCTACGCGAAGAAGGCTCATATCGGCGTCGTGCCGGGCATCAAGGAATTCCTCGCCGAGTATGTCAGCGACCGCGCCATGGCGCAGGGCGGCTACCTGGAGAAGAAGGGTCTTGTTGCCATGCCGAAGAAAGAGCTGGAAAGCGTGCGCTCGCAGGTCACCGGCTTGACCAACCTGGCCATGTAAGAACTGCTCCGGCGGCCGGGCAACCGGCCGCCGGATTTTCACGAAGTTTCGTTTCTCGATTAAGCCGCATATGCTCCGGGGAAGACGATGTCATTGCCGCTGCTGTTACTGGTTCTTCTCGGACTGACCATCGTCGGCTACCACCTCGGTAAGTCGCGCGCGCTGGTCACGGCTGGCGACAAGATCCGCAACCTGCACTCCCTGCCGATGTTCTACGGCTGGTATGTCGTGATCTGGTGCGGCCTGCCGGCGTTGATCCTGTTCGGCATCTGGATTTCCTTCGAAGATACGCTGGTGCGCCAGCTGGTGGTCGCGGAACTGCCCGAGGCAATCCGTCGGCTGCCGACCGACCAGCTCGGCCTGGTGATTTCCGACATTCGCAACATGGCCTACGGCAACATCCCGCTCGACAAGGCCGATGCGGCGATCCGGCCGGTGGTGGAGCATTACATCAGCCTGCGCCAGATCGGCACGACCGCGCTCTGGGTGATCGTGCTGGCGCTGGGTATCGCCGGCCTGCTGTATGGCCGCAGCCGCATCTCTGCCGACTTCCGCGCCCGCAACCGGGTCGAGCAGGTTGCCAATATTCTGCTGATCATCAGCTCCACGCTCGCCGTCATGACCACTATCGGTATCGTGCTGTCGCTGGTTTTCGAGGCTCTGCGCTTCTTCGCCGCCGTCAATCCGCTCGATTTCCTGTTCGGCCTTACCTGGTCGCCGCAGATGGCGATCCGTGCCGACCAAGTCGGTTCGTCGGGCGCCTTCGGGGCCGTACCGCTGTTTGCCGGTACGTTGCTGATCGCGGCTATCGCGATGATCGTCGCGGTGCCGGTCGGTCTGATGGCGGCTGTCTATATGGCAGAATACGCCGCGCCGAAGGTGCGCGCCTTTGCCAAGCCGGCGCTGGAAGTCCTGGCCGGCATCCCGACTGTGGTCTACGGCTTCTTCGCCGCGCTGACCGTCGCGCCCTTCATCCGCGAGGCCGGCGAAAGCATTGGCCTCGCTGTCGCGTCGCAATCCGCCCTGGCCGCCGGACTGGTCATGGGCATCATGATCATTCCTTTCGTGTCCTCGCTGTCCGACGACGTGATCAACGCCGTGCCGCAGAGCCTGCGTGACGGCTCCTTCGGCCTGGGCGCCACCAAGTCGGAAACCATCAAGCGCGTGATCCTGCCAGCGGCGCTGCCCGGCATCGCCGCATCCATCATCCTCGCGTTCAGCCGAGCGCTGGGCGAGACCATGATTGTGGTGATGGCCGCCGGTCTGGCCGCCAACCTGACGGCCAATCCGCTGGCCGCCGTGACCACCGTGACCGTGCATATCGCGTCGCTACTGGTCGGCGATCAGGAATTCGACAGCCCGAAGACGCTGGCGGCTTTTGCGCTGGGCCTGGTGCTGTTCATCGTGACGCTCAGCCTCAACATCGTTGCCCTGCGCATCGTCAAGAAATATCGAGAGCAATATGACTGATATTCTGGCCGATACCGTCCCGAACCGGAAGCTGACCACGGTGGCGCCTGGCGTGCACATGACCGAGGAGGCGACCAAGCGTCTCCGCGCCCGCTATGCCGCGGAAAGCCGCTTCAAGATGATCGGCATGGCCGCCATCCTGTTCTCGATCGCGGCGCTCTGCGTGCTGCTGTTCACCATCGCCAGCGCCGGCTTCACAGCTTTCCAGCAGACTCATATCCGCCTGGACGTGGCGCTGAGCGCCGAGCAGATCGCGCCGGTAGGCACCACCGATCCACGCAAGATTATGCAGGGCAATTACGGCGGCATCATTCTTGAGACGCTGCAGAAGAAATTTCCCGAGGTGCAGAGCCGTGGCGACCGCCGCCGCCTGCAGGCCCTGGTCAGCGCCGGTGCGGAATCGCAGCTTGCGCGCATGGTCGTCGCCGATCCGACCCTGATCGGGCAGACCATCAGCGTCTGGCTGCCAACGTCGTCTGACATCGATGTCTTCGTGAAGAAGCAGGTCGATACCGCGGCGCCGGAAGACCAGCGCCGGGTCAAGGATAACCAGGTGGGTTGGCTCGATGCGCTGAAGGCCAGGGGCGACCTGGAATTGCGCTTCAACACCCGATTCTTCACTGGCGCCGACAGCCGCGAGCCCGAACTGGTCGGTGTCTGGGGCGGCGTGGTTGGGTCCTTCTACACGCTGCTGGTGACCCTGGTGGTGGCTTTCCCGCTGGGCATCATGGCGGCGATCTATTTGGAAGAATTTGCGCCGAAGAACCGCTGGACCGAGGTTATCGAGGTCAACATCAACAACCTCGCGGCCGTGCCCTCCATCGTGTACGGCCTGCTCGGCCTTGCGGTATTTATTGGCTTCTTCGGGATGCCACGCTCCGCGCCGCTGGTCGGCGGTCTGGTGCTGGCGCTGATGAGCCTGCCGGTGATTATCATCGCCTCGCGCGCGGCTTTGCGCGCCGTGCCGCCCTCGATCCGCCAGGCTGCGATGGGCCTCGGCGCCTCGCCGTTGCAGGTGGTACTGCACCATGTTCTGCCGCTGGCGATGCCGGGTATCCTGACCGGGACCATCATCGCCATGGCTCATGCTCTCGGCGAGACGGCGCCGCTGCTGATGATCGGCATGGTCGCCTTCATCGTTGATATCCCGGCGACGCCGGTCGATGCCGCCACGGTGCTGCCGGTGCAGATTTTCATGTGGGCTGACAGTTCCGAGCGTGGCTTCGTCGAGAAAACCTCGGCTGCCATCATTGTGTTGCTGGTCTTCCTGCTGGTGATGAACCTGGCGGCGATCCTGCTGCGCAAGCGGTTTGAACGTCGCTGGTGATCGTGTCTGTGCGTTATTCCCCTTTCGGAGCCATAAGGACTTTTCATGCAGAATGGTAGCGGTGTCGATCTCCGCCAGTCCGAGATCGAAATCAAGATGGTGACCCAGAAAGTCGGCGTCTACTATGGCGAGAAGCAGGCTTTGCGCGATGTCGACCTGCATATCCCGGCGCGCGCGGTTACCGCGCTGATCGGCCCGTCGGGCTGTGGCAAGTCGACCTTCCTGCGCTGCCTGAACCGGATGAACGACACGATCCGCGATTGCCGTGTGGTCGGCGATATCCGCCTTGATGCGCTGAACATCTACGACAGCCAGGTCGATGTCGTGCAGCTGCGCGCCCGGGTCGGCATGGTGTTCCAGAAGCCGAACCCGTTCCCGAAGTCGATCTACGAGAATGTCGCTTATGGGCCCCGCATTCACGGTCTTGCCGAAAGCAGCGACCATCTTGACCATATCGTCGAGACCTCGCTGAAGCAGGCGGGCCTGTGGAAGGAAGTCGGCAGCCGGCTGCAGGAATCGGGCACCAGCCTGTCTGGCGGGCAGCAGCAGCGCTTGTGCATCGCCCGCGCTATCGCCGTGGCGCCGGAAGTGATCCTGATGGACGAGCCCTGCTCGGCGCTGGATCCGATCGCCACCGCTCATATCGAGGAACTGATGGATGAACTGCGCGAGCAGTATACCATCGTCATCGTCACCCATTCGATGCAGCAGGCCGCCCGCGTCTCGCAGCGGACCGCCTTCTTCCATCTGGGTAACCTGGTCGAGACGGATGATACCAGGGTGATTTTCACCAACCCCAAGGACGAGCGGACCCAGGGGTACATCACCGGTCGCTTCGGCTGAGCAGAGTGAGGACATAAGAAAATGCCGCAACATATTGTCCAGAAATACGACGACGAGCTGAAAAAGCTGTCGACCCTCATCGTGCAGATGGGTGGCCTGGCGGAATCGCAGCTTTCCGCCGCCGTCGAGGCGATCGTGAAGCGCGACAGCAACCTGGCCTCGGAAGTGGTGAAGAGCGACACCAAGATCGACGTCCTGCGCAACCAGGTCGACGATTTCGCCATCGAGCTACTGGCGCGCCGCCAGCCGCTGGCCAACGACCTGCGCGTCATCGTCTCGGCGCTGCGCATCTCGTCCGAGATCGAGCGCATCGGCGACTACGCCAAGAATGTCGCCAAGCGCGCAGTGGCGCTGAACCAGGCGCCGCTGGTGCGGCCGGTGCATGCCATTCCGCGCATGGCTGCCCTGGTCCAGGCCCTGATCAAGGACACGCTGGATGCCTATATCACCGCCGATGCCGCCAAGGCCGATGCGGTCTGGGCCCGCGATGAAGAGGTGGACGAGCTGTATACCAGCCTGTTCCGCGAGTTGCTGACCTATATGATGGAGGATCCGCGCTCCATCACCAGCAGCACGCATCTGCTGTTCATCGCCAAGAACATCGAGCGCATCGGCGATCACGCGACGAACATCGCTGAGCTGATCCACTACACGGTGACCGGCGAGATGCAGAAGGAAGACCGTCCGAAAGGCGACGATACCGCCTATGCGGTTGTGAATGCGCCGGGAGGCCAGCGATGAACGTCGCGATCAAACCGCGGGTCCTCGTGATCGAGGACGAAGCGGCGCTGCTGGCGCTGCTGCGTTACAACCTGGAAAAGGAAAACTACACGGTCGACGAGGCGATGGACGGCGAGCAGGCCCTGTTGAAGGTGGCCGAGCATATGCCGGACCTGATCCTGCTCGACTGGATGCTGCCGCGCCTGTCGGGCCTTGAAGTCTGCCGCCAGTTGCGCCGCGATCCAAACGCCCGCAACGTGCCGATCATCATGCTGACGGCGCGCGGCGAGGAAGCCGATCGCGTGCGCGGCCTGGATGCCGGCGCAGACGACTATATCGCCAAGCCCTTCAGCCCCGGTGAGCTGCTGGCCCGCATCCGCGCGGTGCTACGCCGCATCCGGCCGGCGCTGGCGGAAGAGGTGCTGACCTATGGCGGCCTGGTGATGGATATCGCTACCCACAAGGTCACTCGCAATGGCCGCGATGTGCATCTGGGTCCGACCGAATTCCGCCTGCTGCGCTATTTCCTCGAGCATCCGGGCCGTGTGTTATCGCGCGACCAGTTGCTGGATGCGGTCTGGGGCCGCGACATCTATGTCGAGCAGCGTACGGTGGACGTCCATATCCGTCGCCTGCGCAAGGCGTTGAACGGCAATGGCGAGATGGATGTGATCCGCACGGTGCGGTCGGCTGGCTATGCGCTGGAGCTGACCTCCGCCGCCGCTATGGCCTGACCCGTCATTATCGGGACAAAGAAAAAGCCGGCCATCGTAAGATGGCCGGCTTTTTTATGTCTGGCGCTGCGCTTTAGCGGCGGCCGGCGATCTGCTTCTTCATCGCAGCGAACAGGGCTTCGACCTTGCCGCCATTATTCTGGATCACGGATTCGAACTGCTGGCGCTGGGTGAAGGCCATCGACACGCCTTCCACCACCACATCGGTGACCAGCGGCTTGCCGTCCTTCTCATGCGTCTTCCATTCAACGCGGATCGGCGGACCGTTCTGGCGGTTGATCTGCGATTCCACCACCTGCTCGCTGCCGGCCGCCTTCACGCCGTCGCGCACATCCAATGTCTCGCCGTTATACTGCGACAGCAGCTGCGAATAGACCTTCACCAGATAATCCAGGAAGAGGCTGTTGTATTCCTGCTTCTGGACATCGGTCAGGCCACGATTGTAGCGGCCAAGGCAGAACTGGCCGACGGCATCCAGATCGAGATGCGAGGTCATAAGAGTGCGGACAAGGCCTTCGCGCTTTTCAGTGGTTAGCGAGCGGTCACCCAGCGCCTTGAGAGTGTCGCCGCCGACTTCGCGGATGAATTGGTCAGGCGCTGCGGCCCGGGCGGGCGCAGCAGAAATGGCCTGGAGGCCGAGCAGGAGGCCGGCCGCGGTGGCGACCATGAGAAAACGGCGGGAAAGCAAGGCTGAAAGCATGGGGAATCCCGGCTAAGAGGCGGAAGGGAATAGTTTTTTTGACGTCTGAATATGGCGGGAACGCGGCCGAACCATAGCCTGACGATGATTGTATGGCGATGATTCTTTTTTGACCCGTTTTTGGCCCTATACAAATACATAAAGATATGTTTATGTTTGACCCATGACTGACTCAAGCTTGACCCTCGATACCCTGATGGCCGCCCTGCGGGCTGCGGCCGAGCCGACGCGTCTGCGGCTGCTGGCGCTCTGTGCCCAGGGCGAACTCACGGTCAGCGAACTCACCCAGATCCTGGGGCAGAGCCAGCCCCGCGTCTCCCGCCATCTCAAGCTGCTCTGCGAAGCGGGGCTGCTCGAGCGGGTGCCCGAAGGCACCTGGGCATTCTATCGCGTTGGCGATCGCCTGTCCGGCGCGCCGTTGGTGCGCGCGGTCAGCAGCCTGCTGCCACGCAACGACGCGACGCTGGCGCGCGATGCCGAGCGTCTGACGGCGGTGAAGCGCACCCGCGCCGAAACCGCCGAACGCTATTTCCGCGACAACGCCGCCCAGTGGTCGGCGATCCGGTCGCTGCATGTGGACGAGGAACAGGTGGAGGCAGCCGTGTTGCGGCTGCTGGGGCAGGGTGCGCCGGTTGACGATCTGCTGGACATCGGCACCGGTACCGGGCGCCTGCTGGAAATCCTCAGCCCGCATGTGAAGCGTGGCCTGGGCGTCGATCTCAGCCGCGACATGCTGAGCATCGCGCGCGCCAATCTGGAACGGGCCGGCATCAAGCATTGTCAGGTGCGGCAGGCCGACATGTATGCCCTGCCACTCGACAGCGGCAGCGTCGATGCTGCAGTGATCCATCAGGTGCTGCATTTCGCCGACGAACCACAAAAGGCGATCCAGGAAGCCGTGCGGGTGCTGAAACCCGGCGGCCGGCTGATCGTCATCGATTTCGCGCCGCATGACCTGGAAGATCTGCGCGCACGTCATGCCCACCGGCGCCTCGGCTTCTCTGATGCCGAACTGCGCGGCTGGTGCGCCTCGGCCGGCCTGGATGCCGATCCGGTGATCGCGTTGCCTGGCCAGTCGCTCACCGTCCATATCTGGCACGCCGTCAAGCATGGCGCCGTCGCTGCTATGTCCACCTCTCACAAGAGTGCCGCAGAATGACCACGTTGCCCGATGCCAACGCTCACGCCGCCCGGCGGTCTGGTCCGCTGAAGGTCTCGTTCGAATTCTTCCCGCCGAAGACGGCGGAGATGGAAGAAAGCCTGTGGCGCAGCGTCACGCGCCTGGCGCCGCTGGAGCCGCGTTTCGTCTCGGTGACTTATGGCGCTGGCGGCTCGACCCGCGAGCGCACTCATAACACCGTGGTGCGCATCCTCAAGGAAACCGGCCTGAAGCCGGCCGCGCATCTCACCTGCGTCGGCGCTTCGAAGGGCGAAGTGGACGAGGTGGCCCAGCATTACTGGCAGGCCGGCATCCGCCACATTGTGGCGCTCCGCGGCGATCCGCAGGAAGGCACTGGCGGTTTTGCGCCGCATCCGCAGGGCTATGCCAATTCGACGGACCTGATCGCCGGCCTCAAGAAGATCGGCGACTTCGAGATCAGCGTCGGCTGCTATCCCGAAGGCCACCCCGACACCGCGTCGCCGCGCGTCGAGCTGGAGCATCTCAAGCGCAAGGTCGATGCCGGCGCGACCCGTTGCATCACGCAGTATTTCTTCGATACCGATGTCTATTTCCGTTTCCTCGATCGCGCGCGCTCTGCCGGCATCACCGTGCCGATCGTGCCGGGCATCCTGCCGGTGACGAATTTCCGCCAGGTGGTGAAGTTCTCGGCTGCCTGCGGCGCCAGCGTACCGGCCTGGATGGCCGACCAGTTCGACGGCCTGGATGACGACCCGGAGACGCGCCGCATGGTGGCTGCGCATCTGGCGGCCGAACAGTGCCGCCGCCTGCTGGCCGCCGGCATCGACGAATTCCATTTCTACACGCTGAACCGCGCCGATCTCGCCTATGCGATCTGCCACGTGCTCGGCGTGCGGCCCAAGCCCGGCATTGCGGGTGAGGCTGCCGCGTAAGGAGTATGACGATGACCACTGCCGATGAACGCAAGGCCCGTCGCGCCGCACTCGCCAAGGCGGCGAAGGAGCGCATCCTGGTGCTGGATGGCGCCATGGGCACCATGTTGCAGCGGCGCAAACTGACCGAAGAGGATTATCGCGGCGACCGCTTCAAGGGCGCCAACAGCGACCTCAAGGGCAATCATGACATCCTGAATATCACGCGCCCCGATGTGATCGTGGATGTGCATAAGGAATATCTCGACGCTGGCGCCGATATTATCGAGACCAATACCTTCAGCGGCACCTGGATCAGCCAGGGCGATTATCATCTCGAAGCCGCCGTGCACGATATCAACAAGGAAGGCGCCCGTCTGGCGCGCCTGGCGGCGGACGAATATACCGCCAAGAACCCGGCCAAGCCGCGTTTCGTCGCCGGCGCCATCGGCCCGACCAACCGTACGGCCTCGCTGTCGCCCGATGTCAACCGTCCCGATTTCCGCAACATCAGCTTTGATGAGCTGAAGGATGCCTACAAGGAACAGGCGCGCGGCCTGATCGAGGGCGGCGCAGATCTGCTGCTGATCGAGACAGTGTTTGACACGTTGAATGCCAAGGCTGCCGCCTTCGGCGTTTATGAGCTGTTCGACGAGCTGGGCGAGGAGTGGCCCATCATGATCTCGGGCACCATCACCGATCTTTCGGGCCGCACGCTGTCGGGTCAGACCACCGAAGCCTTCTGGAACTCGCTGCGCCACACCAAGCCCTTCTCGGTGGGACTCAACTGCGCCTTCGGTGCCAAGCAAATGCGCGCCTATATCGCTGAACTCAGCCGCGTCGCCGATGTGCCGGTCAGCGCCTATCCCAATGCGGGGCTTCCGAACCAGTTCGGGGAATATGACGAGCCACCGCACGAGACGGCCGACCATCTGCGCGAATGGGCCGAGCATGGCCTGGTGAATATCGTCGGCGGCTGCTGCGGCACCACGCCCGACCATATCCGCGCTATTGCCGAAAGCGTGGCCGGCAGGAAGCCGCGCCGCATTCCCGTCATCCAGCCGCAGCTTCGCCTGAGCGGCCTTGAACCCTTTGCTGTGCCTGCCGCATGACCGACATCGACGAGGCTTTTTCCCCCGAATCCGAAAACCGCGGCTTCAACGGCCCGGTTTTTATCAATATCGGCGAGCGGACGAATGTCACCGGCTCGGCGAAGTTCCGCAAGCTCATTCTCAATGACGATTTCGATGCGGCTCTGACCGTGGCGCGCCAGCAGGTGGAGAACGGCGCGCAGATCATCGATATCAACATGGACGAGGGCATGCTCGACTCCAAGGCGGCGATGGTGAAATACCTGAACCTGATCGCCTCGGAGCCGGATATTTCGCGCGTGCCGATCATGATCGACAGTTCCAAATGGGACGTGATCGAAGCTGGCCTGAAATGTGTGCAGGGCAAGGCGATCGTCAATTCGATCAGCATGAAGGAGGGCGAGGATGCCTTCCTCGCCCAGGCCCGTAAGGTCCTGCGCTATGGCGCCGCCGTTGTCGTCATGGCCTTTGACGAGCAGGGCCAGGCCGATACCGCCGACCGCAAATTCGAAATCTGCGAACGCGCCTACAAGCTGCTGACCGAAAAGGTCGGGTTCCCGCCGGAAGACATCATTTTCGACCCGAATATCTTCGCGGTCGCCACCGGCATTGAGGAGCATAACAATTACGCAGTCGAGTTTTTCGAGGGTGCCAAGCGCATCCGCGAGAACCTGCCGCATTGCCATATCTCGGGCGGTGTCTCAAACGTGTCCTTCTCCTTCCGCGGCAACGAGCAGGTTCGCGAGGCGATGCACGCCGTGTTCCTGTATTACGGCATGCAGAACGGCATGGACATGGGCATCGTCAATGCCGGGCAGCTGCCGGTTTATGAAGACATTCCTGCAGAACTGCGCGAGCGCGTGGAAGATGTGCTGCTCAATCGCCGTCCGGATGCCACGGAGCGCATGCTGGAAATCGCCGAGCGCTTCAAGGGCGGCGCCCGCACCCAGGAAATCGACATGTCCTGGCGACAGAAGGAAGTGCGCGAGCGCCTGACCCACGCGCTGGTGCATGGCATTTCGGATTTCATCGACGAGGATGTCGAAGAGGCGCGGCATATCGTGTCCAAGCCGCTGGAAGTCATCGAAGGCCCGCTGATGGACGGCATGAATGTCGTCGGCGACCTGTTCGGCGCGGGCAAGATGTTCCTGCCGCAGGTGGTGAAATCAGCCCGCGTGATGAAGAAGGCGGTGGCCTACCTTCTGCCGTTCATCGAGGCGGAGAAAAACAGCGGCCCTGCCAAGACCAACGGCAAGGTGCTGATGGCCACCGTGAAAGGCGACGTGCACGATATCGGCAAGAATATTGTCGGCGTCGTGCTCCAGTGCAACAACTATGAGGTGATCGACCTCGGCGTCATGGTGCCCTGTGCCCGCATCCTGGAAGAGGCGAAAAAACACAAGGTTGATGTCATTGGCCTCAGCGGCCTGATCACGCCCAGCCTGGACGAGATGTGCTATGTAGCCAGCGAGATGCAGCGCGAGGGTCTCCAACTGCCGCTGCTGATTGGCGGCGCGACCACGTCAAAGGTGCATACCGCGGTCAAGATCGCGCCGAACTACAAGGGCCCGGTCGTTTATGTCACTGATGCCTCGCGTGCGGTTGGCGTCACCGGTCGGCTGGTTTCAGTCAACGACAGCCCGATCTATGCTGGCGAGGTCGCCAACGAATACGAAAAGATCCGCGAGATCCATGCGCGCGAGCGCAACACCGGTCCGCGCCAGAAGATCGCCGATGTCCGCCGCAACAAGGCGAAGATCGATTGGGCCGGCTACCAGCCGCCCAAGCCGACCTTCCTCGGCGTGAAGGTGTTCCAGGATTATCCGGTCGCCGACCTGATCCCGCGCATCGACTGGTCGCCGTTCTTTGCCTCGTGGGAATTGCGTGGCAAGTATCCCGATATCCTGAAGGACCCGGTGGTGGGCGAAGCCGCCACCAACCTGTTCAAGGACGCGAAGGCGATGCTCAAGCGCATCGTCGAGGAAAAGCCGATCAAGGCTTCGGCTGTCATCGGGTTCTGGCCCGCCAACCAGGTCAACGACGACGACATTGTGCTGTTCGATGAGGCCGGCACGGGTGAGGAGATCGCTCAGCTGCATATGCTGCGCCAGCAGATGAAGCGCGACCGCGACCGGGCCAATCACTGCCTGGCCGATTTCATCGCGCCGAAGGATACCGGTATCACCGATTATATCGGTTCGTTTGCAGTCACCGCCGGCATCGGCCTGGACGACTGGATCAAGCGCGAATTCACGGCGAAGCAGGATGATTATTCCGGCATCCTGGCGCAGGCGCTGGCCGACCGCCTGGCCGAGGCTTTTGCCGAACACATGCATGAGCGCGTGCGCAAGGAATTCTGGGGCTATGCGTCCGACGAGGCGCTGCCCAATGAAGACCTGATCGCCGAGAAGTATCGCGGCATCCGGCCGGCCCCGGGCTATCCGGCCTGCCCGGACCATACCGAGAAAGCCACACTGTTCCAGTTGCTGAAACCGACCGAGAATGTCGGCATCACGCTGACCGAGAGTTTTGCCATGTGGCCTTCGGCTGCGGTCAGTGGCTGGTATTTCAGCCATCCGCAGTCGGCCTATTTCGGCGTCGGCCGTATCGAGCGCGACCAGGTGGCCGATTACGCCAAGCGCAAGGGCATGGAGCTCGGCGTCATGGAGCGCTGGCTAGCCCCGAACCTGGCCTATGATCCGGCCCGCGACGCCGCAGAGGCGGCGGAGTGAACCTGAACTTCCGCCTCGCCACCGCCGCCGATCTCCCCGAGATCGTGCGGTTGCTGGCCGATGATCATCTGGGCGGCAGCCGTGAGCGCTACACCGATCCGCTGCCGGCAGAATATGCCAAAGCCTTCGCTGGCCTGCAGAGTATCGGCGCCGAGGTGATCCTGGCGCTGGATGAAGCCGGTGCCATTATCGGCTGTCTTCAATTGCTGGTTCTTCCTGGCCTCGGCAGCCTTGGCAAACAACGCGCCCAGATCGAAGCCGTGCGCATCGACTCAAGGCTGCGCGGCAAGGGCCTGGGTTCGCTGCTGATCCGCCATGCCATCGCGCGGGCGAAAGAGAGGGGCTGCAGGATGGTGCAGCTCACCTCCGATAACAGCCGGCAGGGTGCGCATCGGCTTTACGAACGGCTCGGCTTTAAGGCCAGCCATGTCGGCATGAAGCTGTATCTGGACTAGAGTCTTACGACAGCCCAGGTTGGCTTTAATACGATCGCATGCAGGCGGCGCTTGCCGTGCGCATACAGCCTCATACCCGTTATCGCTCCTGTTGAGATATGCATGTACATGGCCTCTATTGAGGAGGATCGTGCAGCAACACCACAACAATGCGGGGGGCGGAATGTCGGATCACGCACAGGCCATCATCGACAAGATTTTCTCTTACGAGGTTTTCAAAGGTCTCGATCGCAAGGCCCTTATGGCCCGATACGACATATCCGCCGCGCTTTATGAAATAAAGTCCGCCATCCGCCAGTATCAGGGACCGATCCCGCAGACTGGCAGTGTGATCGACAATATTCCGCCGGAAGGCATCATCATCACGCAGCCGGGGACATATACCTTCGGTAAGGATCTGACGTGGGATGCACCCTCCGCGGCCTGTTCTGCCATCACCATCGCCTGCAGCAACGTCACCCTGAATCTTGGCGGCTACAGCCTGACGGCCACCGTCCAGGATAACAGTCAGCAGATCGTTGGCGTATCCGTTCAGAATGCGGGTTACGTCACCATCCAAAACGGCACGCTTCTCAATATGTGCTTCTACGGCATATGCGCTGAGAATGTCGGAGATATTACCATTCAGAACATGCTCGTCAGCGGGATGAATTTCACCAACCTGGGAATCCGCAATGCTTGCCCGGCTGGAATTCACATTGATATGGGCGTCAACGTGACGATTTCGAACTGTACCGTGCAATATATGTATGTCACTTCCGACTCAGGCGCGGGCATTCAGATCCTGCGCACGGTGCAAGGCGAAGTGACAGGATGTCAGGTCAGCAACCTGACCAACTATGACGGGTCGGCGCAGGGCTACAGCTATCTCCTCTCGCGCGGAGTCAATACGATCAATTGCAGCGCGGATACGCTGGTGACGCATTTTAACGGCAACATCCGCACGGGTGGACATACATCGATCGGTTTCGTACCTATCGCCTGCGTCGAACTTGCATATGTGGATTGCTCAGCCAGCAATATCACGGGCTGCTCTGATGACGCCCACGGCATGTCCGTCTTCCTGGATGTCCTGGTCGGGGTCAAGAATTTCAAGGCCAGCAATATCGTTGATGGCCCGGCACCCTATAATACGGGTGCGAAGGCCACCGGCCTTGAAGTCTATGGTGCGTATATTCAGATTCTGGGCTGCTCTGTGACTGACATTCAGGCCATCAATCCGCAGGACAGGCAGAGTGCGGGCTTCAGCGCCTGGGGTGAAACCATCACTTTCGATGGCTGCACGGCGTTCAACGTCAAGGTCGTCGATCAAGCCAGCGGCGGCAATCCAGCCAGGGCAGTTGGCTTTGGCTGGGCGCCGGACCCGCGGTCGTGGTTCCGCACCACCGGAGCAACCAATGTGACATACACACAGTGCACGGCCAGCCAATGCGAGGTCGGATTCGATAGCTGGTTCCATGTGGATTCCACCTGGCAAGGGATCACCTGCACGGGCTGTCCGACTCCCATCCTGAAGCCGCCACAGAACCCCCGTACGCTGTCGGGCAATCCGGCATCGGAATGCAATCCGCCGATCACCATCACGCTGACCGATATCGCGAGCGGGAATACATTCCCGCCGACCTAACCGTCAGCGGCCGCCGGCCACATCCAGCAGGGCGCCGGTAACGTAGCTGGATGCATCGTCCAGCAGCCAGATGATCGATTCCGCCACTTCCTCGGCGGTGCCGGCGCGACCCAGCGGCACGGTCTTGCCGATGCGCGCCGCGCGATCGGGCTCGCCGGCGCTGGCATGGATGTCGGTCTCGATGATGCCCGGCCGCACGGCATTCACGCGGATGCCTTCGGGCGCCAGTTCTTTCGACAGGCCAAGCGTGAAGGTGTCGATGGCGCCCTTGGAAGCAGCATAGTCGAGGAACAGGTTGGGCGATCCCAGCCGCGCTGCCGCCGAGGACAGGTTGACGATGGCGCCTCCCTGACCGCCCTTGCTTTTCGCCATGCGCCGGGCGGCTTCGCGCGCGACCAGGAAGCTGCCCAGGATGTTGATATTGAAAACGCGCTGCAGGCGTTCCAGGCTCATGTCCATCAGGTCGGCGGTCGGTGCGACCACGCCGGCATTGTTGACCAGGCCATCCAGCCGGCCGAAAGCTTTCACCGTCGCCTCCACCATGGCGATGGCATCGGCTTCGAGCGCGACATCGCCCTTGATGGCGATCGCCTTGCCGCCGGCGGCTTGCACGGCTTTCACCGTGTCCTGTGCGGCCTGCTCGTTGCCGGCATAATTGACGCCGACCGACCAGCCGCGCTTAGCCGCAAGAATGGCGACAGCACGACCGATGCCGCGGCTGCCGCCCGTGATCAGGATGCTTTTGCTCACCATGGGATTTCGCTGCCGTCGTAGTTGAGGAATGTTCCGGTGTCCTTGATCGTCACGCCGTCGATCACGCGTTGCAGTCCGGCGGCGCTGGTCTGCACGTCGATGTCGGCGCCCTGGCCGCCCATATCGGTCTTCACCCAACCGGGATGCAGCACGATCACGCTGATGCCGGTCGATTTCAGGTCGAGCGCCAGATTGTGCATGGCGGCGTTGATGGCGGCTTTTGAGGCGCGATAGACATACGAACCGCCACCGCTGGCTGCGATCGAGCCCATGCGGCTGGAGATGGTGGCGATCTTGCTTGCCCCCTGATTTCTATTTTGGGCAGCCTTCAGATGCGGCAGGAAGGTCAGGGCCATTTTCATCGGTGCGACGCTGTTGACCTGCAGCACGCTCAGATAGGTGTCGAAGTCGCTGACGGTCAGCGCGCCGTCGCGATGGCCATAGATGCCGGCATTGTTCAGCAGCAGGTCGATGGCTGTGCCGTGGTATTTTTTCGCCAGTGCATCGACGGCCTTGTAGTCGGTGACTTCCAGCGCCTCAACGGTGACGCCGGGCACGGCCTTCAGCGCGGTCGCGGCCTGCGGATCGCGGCAGGTGGCTATCACGGTCCAGCCGGCCTCGGCGTAGCGCTTCGTGAGTTCCAGGCCGATGCCGCGATTGGCGCCGGTGATCAGCAATGTAGGCATGGTTTCATTTCCTCATCAGGATGCGCGCGCGGCGACACGGCGATACAGAGGCTGCAGCAAACCGGGCAGCATGTACATGGGCAGCTGCCCCATGGCGAAGAATACCACCATGTCGAAGACGGCGCGGTCGGCCAGCGACACCATCACCAGCCCCATATTGCAGTTGCCCGTGAGAATCCCCAGCGTAAGCGCGGCGGCCTGGTCGAGGCGCAGCATGTAACGCCCGGCGAGGTAGCCCAGCGCCTGCAGTGCCAGATTGGCGATGAAGGCAGCCGCCGTGGCCAGCAGCACATAGCCCGGCTGCGCCATCAGCTTCACGGTCACGCCGTCCATGATGGCGATGGCGAACAGCACCAGCGCCAGTACGGAACTGCCGTCCATCAGCTGCTTGTTCCTCTGCAGCCAGCCCGGCGGCAGCTTCCAGTGCGCGAGCAGCGCCGCACCGAAGGCCACGCCGACCATCAGCGCCAGCCGTCCCATGAATTCCACGAGCGACATCTGCACCTCGACATTGAGCAGCAGCAACGCCAATGGCGGCAGCGTGAAGGGCACCAGCGCGGTGGCCAGCACCATGGCGATGACGGCGAAGGCGGCGTCCAGCCCCAGGATCAGCGCGATCGCCACCGTGCCGGTGATCGGCGGCGCTGCCGCCATCAGCACGATGGCTTCCATCAGCGGGCGCGGCAGGCCGAGTGGCGTCAGCACGGCGAAGACCAGCAGGGGACTGACCAGCAGCAGGAAGATGATCACTGGCAGGAACAGCCAGGGCCGCCGCGCATAGGCGTGGAAGGCGCTCCAGTCGAGCCGCATCAGCGCCAGGGTCAGCGGCAGCAGCAGGAAGACCACCAGGCCCGGTCGCAGCAGGCTGGCCAGCGGCGGAATCGCCAGGCCGACCAGCACGCCGCCGAACAGGAAGCGCGTCGCATGCCGGCCCATGAAGTCCAGCGGCCACCAGATGAGGGCGCGGATCATGCGGTCATCGCGTCTGCGGGGGATGTTTCATGTGAAACATAAAGGGAACAAGCGCTAAGCTGCGGCATACGGATCATCACGCGACGGCTGTGGTTTTTATCGTTGTACCTGAACAGCATAGACCCGTCGCCGCGGGACTGGCGAGGGCTCAATTGTGCTGGTTGACACTCATCGATAAAACATTTAAACATCTATTTAAATGTTGAAGCCTGACCTCATCGTCGACGATCACACCGCGCAGCTGGCCGACATGTTCCGCCTGCTCGGTGATCCCAGCCGTCTGCGCCTGGTGCTGGTGTTGCAGACCGGTGGCACGCCGGCCAGCGCCGCCGCCGCCGCGGCCGGCCTGTCGCCGCAGCTGGCCAGTCATCACCTGCGCCTGCTGAAGGCGGCGCGTCTGGTGCAGGCGGTGCGCAAGGGCCGCGAGATTCACTACGAGCTGGCCGACGCCCATGTGCGTCACATGCTTGATGACATGATTGCCCATGTGACCGAGCCTCACGGTCATCTGGCGGAAAAGGAGTAAGCCATCATGGGTGCGAGCTGCTGCGGTCCCAGCCATAACCACGATCATCATGACGACCATGATCACCACCATCATCATGGACCCGGCGGCCATGACCACAGCGCCGGCGCGGCCAAGCCCGTGCTGTGGATCGCGCTGCTGCTCAATGCCGGCATGTTCGTTGTGGAGCTGGGCGCCGGCCTGAGCGCTGGTTCGACCTCGCTGCTGGCCGACTCAGCCGACTTCCTGGGCGACGCCGCCAATTATGGCATCGCGCTGGCGGTGCTGCCGCTGGCGCTGATCTGGCGCGCGCGCGCCGCGCTGCTGAAGGGCATCACCATGGGTCTGTTCGGCCTCTGGGTCGCGGTGATGGTTATTCGTCATCTGCTGGCCGGCACGGTGCCCGAGCCAGCCACCATGGGCGTGATTGGTGCGGCGGCACTGGCCGTCAATATCCTGTGCACGGTGCTGCTGTACCGTTTCCGTCAGGGCGACAGCAACATGCGCGCGGTCTGGATCTGCAGTCGCAATGACGCGCTGGGGAATCTGGCCGTGCTGCTGGCCGCCAGCGGCGTCTTCGCCACCGGCGCGGCCTGGCCCGATCTGGCCGTGGCCGCGCTGATGGCCGGTCTGGCGCTATGGGGCGCTGTACAGGTTATTCGGCAGGCAGGCGGGGAATTGCGCGGCACCCATGGTGTTAATGGAACAATGCCGGTCCGGACCGACATATAAAATTCCCATAAACTTGCGTCTTGAAATTGCCGTAATTCTGAGTACATTCCGCAGCACGTCCGGGCCCCTCTGGCTGGCATGAACGGGATGACAGTGATGTCGGACGTCTAAACGCCCTCATCCCGTTCGGTAGACAGACACATGGATTCCATCGACTTTTCCGTTTTTATGACGCCGTCGGGCCTGATCGCTCTCGTAGGACTGATCGCGCTTGAGCTCGTTCTAGCCGTCGACAACCTGATCTTCATCACCATCGTCACCGGCCGCCTGCCCATCGAGCAGCAGCCGATGGCGCGTCGCCTCGGCCTGATCGGTGCCGTTGTCACCCGCATCATGCTGCTGCTGTCGGCGGCCTGGCTGATCACTCTGACACAGCCCTGGTTCACCGTCTTCAATATCGAGATTTCCGGCCGCGATCTGGTGCTGATCATCGGCGGCCTGTTCCTGATCTGGAAGGCGACCACCGAAATCCACGAACGTGTCACGCCGAGCCACGAGGAGCAGCCTGTCGAGAATGAAGACGGCAGCATCACTGTGGCGGTGAAGAAAAAGTATCCGCTGTTTTGGCCCACTATCGGTCAGATTGCTGTTCTCGACGTGGTGTTCTCGCTCGACAGCGTGATCACCGCCATCGGCCTGTCGCGCGAGATCGAGATCATGGTTGTTGCCGTCATCCTGTCGGTCGTGATCATGGTGGCGCTGGCCGAGCCGCTGGCGCGCTTCGTGAACAATAACCCCAATGTGGTGATGCTGGCCCTGTCCTTCCTGGTCATGATCGGTATGGCCCTGGTGGCCGAGGGTTTCGACGTCGAAATCCCGAAGATGCTGATCTATGGCGCCATGGGCTTCTCGGTACTGGTCGAGGGCCTCAACATGGCGGCGCGCCGAGCTCAGCGCCGCAGCATGTACAGCGACATCCGCGACCGCAAGCAGCCGGAAGTGGAACCGAAGGCATGATCTGCGGCGGATAAACAGCAGCATTCGAAAGACAGGGTGGCCTCCATGACAGGAGGTCACCCTTTTCTATCTGTGGACGGATAGACTGCCTGCCGGTCATTTTTCGCCGTCAACCCTTGAAGCCCAGCCAGTCGCAGCTATCTCATACTTGCATTCGGGCCCCTCTGGTTGCCGCTTCCGGACGGCAGCGATGTCGGATGCCATCGCTAGCCAACATCCGGATTCAGGGGCCTCGGTATGGAGCAGCTGCTTCCTGTCGCGACTGCGGTATTGTCATTCGATTTTCTAGATAAACCTGTCTGGCTGTGGTTGGCCTTCATGGGCCTGGTCGCCGCGCTTCTGGTGATTGATCTCGGCATCCTGCATCGCAAGCAACGGGAGATTGGCGTGACAGAGAGCTTGTTGCTCAGCGCCGGCTATATTGCCATTGCATGCATTTTCGGCGGCTGGGTGTGGTGGCAGTATGGCGCCGAATCCGGCATTGATTGGTACACCGGTTTCTTTGTCGAGAAGAGCCTTTCGCTCGACAATGTTTTCGTCATCGCTCTGATTTTTGGTTATTTCGCCGTGCCGCGGCAATACCAACATCGCGTGCTGTTCTGGGGCATCCTCGGTGTCATCGTGCTGCGTGCCATCATGATTGCTATAGGCGCTGCTTTGGTCAGCGAGGTGAGTTGGATTCTGTATGTCTTTGGCGCCTTCCTGGTGCTGACCGGCATCAAGATGCTGTTTGCCTCGGACAAGCCAAAGGACCTGGCCGATAATCCGCTGCTGAAGTTCCTCAGGCATCATCTGCGCGTCACTCCTGTCCTGCATGGTCAGAAGTTTTTCGTCCGACAGCCCCTGACGGAAGGCGGTGGGGCGGTATTGTGGGTCACACCGCTGTTTCTGGCCTTGATTCTGGTTGAGGCTGCCGACCTGGTCTTTGCCGTGGACTCGGTTCCGGCGATCTTCGCTATCACGCAGGATCCTTTCATCGTCTATACCAGCAATATCTTCGCCATTCTGGGCTTGCGTGCCCTGTATTTTGCCCTGGCGGCGATGATTCACCGGTTCCATTACCTGAAATACGCGCTAGCGGCGGTGCTGGTCTTTATTGGTGGCAAGATTTTCCTGGTGAATATCATCGGCAAGATTCCGGCCGTTGTATCGCTCTCTGTCACCTTGGGCCTGATTGCGGGTGGTATCGTCGCATCCCTGTTGCTGACCGCCCGTAAAGCGGAGCCGCAATCGTAATGGTTGGTCAGGCGATGTCCCGGTTAATTCCGGGGCATCGCCGTCGGACTGCCGTGGTTTCGCCCGATTGTGCAATCATGATCTCGGTGATGAGCCAACAGGCCGGCCGTTTTCCCCGACTCTCGCCACGATCCAGCATCGCACACGATCTGGCTCGACTGCGGCGTCATGGCCGTACCCGTGTCATGACACTACGCGAGGCAATCGCGATTTTCGCCGAGCGTTCGACGCCGCTGCTGTTGCTGTTCCTCGGTCTGCTTGGCTTCGTGCCATCGCCCGGGCTACCACTCGGTTTCATTACTGGCATACTGGTGGTTTGCGCGGCATGTGGGCTAGTGCTGCGGCCGTCCCGCCCACCGATCCCCGCCTTGCTGGCACGGCGTGAGCTGCCTGCCGGGTTGTTGCGCCGCTTCATGCTGTTCGCAATTCCCTTCGTGCGCCGGTTGGAACGCTACTTCCAGCCGCGCATGACTTGGCTGGTTAGCGGTTTCGGCATCGGGATGGCGGCCTTGGGTCTAGTCGTGCAGGGCATTGGTCTGGCCCTGCCAATCCCGTTCGGCAATGCGCCTTTTGCGCTTGGTATCGTTCTGATCTCGCTTGGCCTGCTGACCCGTGACGGCCTGGGCGCACTGGTCGGACATCTGGTAGGGATCGTTAGCATGGGTGCCGTCGTTATAGTGGGTGTCGGTCTGATCCGGGCCGGCTCCGACCTGACGAGTTTTCTGCCCTGGTGACCCGCCTTTGACCACAGCCATCATCATCAATGCCGAATCCGGTACGGCCCGCCAGTATGGCGCCACCGCGCTGCGTGATCTGATTCACGAGAGCGCCCGCACTGCCGGCCATGCGGCCGTTGACGTGCATGTGGTGCCGCCACGCGATCTGTCGCGCAGCCTGGTCAAGGCTGCCGAGGCCAGCGACGAGGTCTGGGTCGGAGGTGGCGATGGCACCCTTCGCACGGCGGCCGCACTGGCCATGAAGCGCGATATCGTGCTGGGCGTACTGCCGCTGGGCACCATGAATCTGCTGGCACGCGATCTGAACATTCCGCTCGAGATCGGCAATGCGGTCACGGCGCTTTGCAATGCCACGGTTGCACCTATTGACGTCGGTCGCGTCGACGAGGGTATCTTCCTCAACAAGTCGGCGCTCGGCCTTTATCCGGAAATGGTGGTCGACCGCGAGCGCCGCCAGCGCCTGTTCGGCCTGGCCAAATGGCCAGCCATGCTGCGCTCGGCCTGGCGCGCGGTGCGCCGGCACCGGCTGTTGGAGGTGACCATCGAGCATCATGGCCAGCGCCGCGAAATCCTGTCGCCGGCCCTGGTGGTGGCAGTGGGCAGTTATGAATTCAATGCCGGCCGCCTGTTCAGCCGCGCCGACCTGCAAAGTGGCGAGCTGACGCTGTATGTGAGCCACGAAAAGAACTGGCTCGGCTCGGCCAGCCAGCTCGCCAAGCTATTCCTCGGCACGCTGGAAAGCGATCCCGCGCTGGAAGTGATCAAGGCGCATAACCTGCGCATCGATTTCCGTCGCACCAAGCCGGTGGCCAATGACGGCGAGATCGACATGCTGAAAGGCCCGCTCCGCTATGCTGTGGCGCCGCAGGCGCTGAAGGTGCGGGTGCCGGCGGAAGAGAAGGTGCCGGTCACTGCAGAGGTTGCGGGTACCTAGACCGGCAGCGCGCGCTCGGCGATGGCGCGGGTGTCGACGCCCTTGGGCAGCGTGCCAAAAGCATGGCCCCAGTCCCCACCCAGCCGCGACGCGCAGAAAGCATCGGCGACGGCAGGAATGGAGTGGCGCACCAGGAGTGCGCCCTGAAGTGCGACCATCATCTTCTCGACGACGCGGCGGGCGCGGTGCTCGATCTCGGTCTGGTCGGCGAATTCCGTCTTCAGATCTTCGATCGCCGCATCCAGATGCTTGTCGTTGCCACGCGCCGCGATCAGGTCGGCGAAATAGGCGTCCAGCCCGTCCGGGCTTTTCTGCAGGGCGCGCAGAACGTCCAGGCACATCACGTTGCCCGAGCCCTCCCAGATCGAGTTGAGCGGAATTTCCTTGTACAGCATGCCGAGCGGGCCTTCGTCGACATAGCCATTGCCGCCATGCACCTCCATGGCCTCCACCACAGCATTGGGGGCGCGCTTGCAGATCCAGTATTTCACTGCCGGCGTGCAGAGGCGGCGGAAGGCGGCTTCGGCCGGATCGCTGTCGGCGCGATCGAAGGCACGCGCCAGCCGCAGGGCCAGGTGTGTGGAGGCTTCCGATTCCAGCGCCAGGTCGGCCACCACATTGGTCATCAGCGGCTGGTCGATCAGGTGACGCTGGAAGGCGCGGCGATGTGCCACGTGATGCGCCGCCTGCGCGACGGCGCCCCGTAAGAGCCCGGTCGACCCCAGCGCGCAATCCAGTCGGGTATAGGTGCCCATCTCGATGATGGTGGGCACGCCACGGCCTTCCTCGCCGAGCAGCCAGCCATGGGCATTGCGGAATTCCACTTCCGATGAGGCATTCGACTTGTTGCCGACCTTGTCTTTCAGGCGCTGGATCAGGATCGCGTTCTTGCTGCCATCGGGCAGCCAGCGCGGCACGAAGAAGCAGCTCAGGCCGCCCGGCGCCTGCGCCAGCACCAGATGCGCGTCATTCTGTGGGCAGGAGAAGAACCACTTGTGGCCGGTCACGAGATATTCTTCGCCCGGGCCGCCCCCCTTACTACCATTCTGGCCGACCGGGATGGCGACCGTGGAGTTGGTGCGCACATCCGAGCCGCCCTGCTTTTCGGTCATGCCCATGCCGATCAGGGCGCCGGTCTTCTGCGCCACCGGCTGGTTGCTGCCGTCATACTGTCGCGAATAGATTTTCGGCAGCCAGGTTTCAGACAGCCGCTTGTCTTTTTTCAGCGCCGGCACGCTGCCATAGGTCATGGTGGTCGGGCACTGGCTGCCCGGCTCGATCTGCGCATGCATGATATAGGCGGCGGCGCGCGCCACATGGGCGCCGGCTTTGGGTTCGGCCCAGGGTGCGGAATGCAGGCCCTCGCCGATGATCAGGCTCATGATGCTGTGCCAGGCAGGATGGAATTCCACCTCGTCGCGGCGATGGCCGAAGCGGTCGAAGAGTTTGAGCTGCGGCGGATTCTTGTGCGCCAGCCGGCCATTCTCAATCGTGTCGGCATCACCCAGGCGGCTGCCATAGACGGTGAGGCGATCCTTGGCCCAGCCGGCACCGTTGATCTCGGCCGCTGCCATCAGGGCGCGGTCGGTGGTGTAGAGATTGTAATCCTCCAGCGCTGGCGGCTGGTTATAGACCTCATGGGTCTCGCCGATGGACGGTTTGGCTGGCTGTACGCTCATGGCTTCTCTCCCGTTACCCTGAGAGTAGCAGCGATTGTCGGCTTTGTAAGCGTGACGTTACGTCAGAAGCGCATGGCGAGGTTGAGCCGCGCCTGCGTCAGAAACGGATCGGGCGCGCCCGACATTTCATCCTGAGTGACGGTATAGCCGGCCATGATGGTCATCGCCTTGCGGGCCAGCAGCGCCGGCGTCCATTGCAGCTGCAAATCCAGGCTCTGCTGCTGGCCATAGAAGGGCACGGCATTGGCGGTGCCCAGGTTGCGCTTTTCGCCCAGCCCGAACTCATGGCTGGCGGTGAGGTTCAGGCTTTCGCCCAGCGGCACGCCGACCTGCAGGCCGAGGATGTTGAGATCGCGCTCCTCCTGGAAGCGGTATTCGTTGCGGCGCTGCGCCGAGGCACCGAGCTTGTAGCCGCTGGCGAAATGCTGGGCCACCGCAAGGCGATGCCGTTCGTTACTGCTGGCCGAGGTGGGGTTGCCGGGGCTGGACTGGGTGTCGTAGCCGGTCGACAGCGTGAGCGTCAGGTCGCGCGCGATCGCGGCCGAGACCGAATTGTCGATGCCGAAGCGCCGGCTGCTGCTGCCGGCCAGCTCGCTCCAGTTCACCGCAGCATCTGGATTGGAGCGGAAGGTGAGGCCGTATTCCTCAAACGCCAGACCGAACTTGCTGTTCACCGACTTGGCGGTGTGGTCGGCGCCGGGATCGCCTGGTCGCTGGCTGACGGCGCTGGTGTTGCTCAGGTCCAGCCCGTCGAGGAAGGGCATGTCATAGGCGCGGGTGACGGAGCCCGGCTGCAGGGCGGCATCATCCAGCTGGCGCGCGCCGATCTGCAGGTCGCCGGTGGCTTCAGTGGCATCAAGACTGCCGTAGCGCGTCAGCAGGCTGACATCCTGCGGTCCGAACAGGGGGCGGCGCGTCAACAGACGGAGGCCGCCATCCGGATCGTAAGCCAGCGGCACGACGTCGGGCAGGTCATCGGGGAGGGGTGGCGGCAGCGCCATATGGCAATAGCCGGGGTCGGCGGCGCTGAGGAAAACCGGGCAGGCGGGCGGCGCGTCCTGCGCCAGTACGGCCTCCGCGCAGGCCGCGCCGGCAAGCGCGGTCAGGACAGCGGACAATACACGGGCGCGGCGATGCAAGTTGTCTTCCCCAACAGCCTGCTTGGCGGTTACCACGCCTTTTAGACATGAAGCTGTGGCCGAACTGTGGCAGAAGACGGTTTCACGCAACGCAGCCTGGCTTTATTCTGCTGCCATGCATCTGCTGTTCCTTTACGGAAAACCGGCCGTGGGCAAGCTGACGGTGGCACGCGAACTGGCGGCGCTCACCGGCTACAAGCTGTTCCACAATCATCTAACGGTCGATCTGCTGCTCTCGGTGTTCGACTTCGGCAGTCCGGCCTTTGTCGGCCTGCGCGAGGAGATCTGGCTGTCGGTCTTCGCTCGCATGGGCTCGATGAAAGCGCCGGGCATGATCTTCACTTTCGCGCCCGAAACCACGGTGCAGCCCGAATTCATCGACCGCACGCTCTCGGCCGTGCGTATCGCCGGCGGCCGGGTGCAGTTTGTCGAGCTGACCTGCAGTACGGACGAGATCTATCGCCGCATCGACAGCCAGTCACGTCAGAGCACCGGCAAGCTGACGTCGCACGAAGTGTACGAAAAACTGGACAGTGCCGGCGTCTTCGCCACCTCGCATATGCCGAGGCCCGATGTCAGCGTGGATACCGGCCGGCACACACCGGCCGAATCCGCTGCGCTGATCGCAGACAAGCTGGCGCTGAAACGGATCTGACTATTCCGCCGCCTGCTTCGCCGCCACAGCTTTGCCGAAGCCGCCGGCCGACGGCGTGGAGATGACGAAGACGTCGCCCGGCTTCATCGGCGTTGAGCAGCGACCTTCCATCACATCCTTGGCGCCGGAGGTGCGCTCCACCCACTGACGACCCGTTTCGCCAGCCTCGCCGCCTTCGAGGCCGAAAGGCGGCACCGTGCGGTGCGAGGACAGCAGCGTCGCCACCATGTCGGTGAGGAAGCGCATGCGGCGGATGGTGCCGTCGCCGCCCTTGTGCCTGCCCTTGCCACCCGAACCGCGGCGGATGCGGAAGCTCTCCAGCAGCACGGGGAAACGGAATTCCAGCACCTCGGGATCGGTCAGGCGGGCGTTGGTCATATGGGTGTGCACGGCGTCGCAGCCGTCGAAATCCGCACCGGCGCCGCTGCCGCCGCAGATCGTCTCATAATACTGGTATTCGTTATTGCCGAAGGTGAAGTTGTTCATCGTGCCCTGGGCGGCCGACATGACGCCCAACGCACCGAAGATGGTATCGGTGATGCACTGGCTGGTTTCGACATTGCCGGCCACGGTGGCGGCGGGATAGACCGGATCGAGCATCGAGTTCTTCGGGATGATGATTTCCAGCGGCTTCAGGCAACCGCCATTGAGCGGAATGTCGGAATCGACCAGGCAGCGGAAGGCATACAGCACGGCGGCGACACAGACCGCCGTCGGGGCGTTGTAGTTGGTTGGATGCACGCCGGATGTTCCTGTAAAGTCGATCTTTGCAGTTCTATCCTTGTGGTTGACCGTGACCTTCACCTTGATCTCGTAGCCGTCATCCATCGGGTAGGTGAACGCGCCATCCTTCAGGCGGCTGATCACCCGGCGCACGGATTCTTCCGCATTGTCCTGCACGTGGTTCATATAAGCGCGCACGACATCGAGGCCGAACTGGTCGACCATCTTGCGCAGCTCCTGCGCACCCTTCTCGCAGGAGGCGATCTGCGCCTTCAGGTCGGCGATGTTCTGGGCCGGGTTGCGGGACGGATACTTTCCGCTCTTCAGCAACGCGACCATCTCGGCTTCCAGGAATTTGCCGCCGTCGACCAGCAGTACATTGTCCAGCAGCACGCCTTCATCTTCCACTGTGCGGGAATCCGGCGGCATCGAACCGGGCGTGGTGCCGCCAATATCGGCATGATGGCCGCGACTGCCCAGATAGAACAGCACCTCCTTGCCAGCCTTGTCGAAGACCGGAGTGATCACGGTGACATCGGGCAGGTGCGTGCCACCGGCATAGGGCGCATTCAGCACATAGACATCGCCGGGCTTCATCTGGCCGGCGCGCCGGCGCATCACGGTCTTGATCGATTCCGACATCGAGCCCAGATGCACCGGCATATGCGGGGCATTGGCGATCAGCTCGCCGTCGAGGTCGAAGATGGCGCAGGAGAAATCGAGGCGTTCCTTGATGTTGACTGAATAGGCGGTCTTCTCCAGCACGCTGCCCATCTGCTCGGCGATCGACATGAACAGGTTGTTGAAGATTTCCAGCATCACCGGATCGACGGATGTGCCAATCGCCTTGCGCTCGGGCAGGGCATCCACCCGCTTCAGGACCAGGTCGCGACGCTCGGTCAGTTTTGCCTGCCAGCCCGGCTCCAGCACGATGGTGCTGGTCGGCTCGATCACGATGGCTGGACCCTTGATGGTTTCACCCGGACGCATGGCGGCGCGATCATAGACCGGCGTGTCACGCCAGCTGCCGGCCATATAGGCTTTGCGTTTGGCCAGCACGGGGATGGCATCCTGGGCGCGCGGATCGACGATGGCCTCAACTGCATCGGGCGCGCGTTCGCCCTGGCCGACGACCTCGACGGCGACGGAACCGGCAATCAGAGCCTTTTCCGGGCTGATGAAGCCGAAGCGCTGGCGATGCGCGGTTTCAAAAGCAGTCTTGATCTCGGCCAGCGTGCCGAACTCGACTTCGAGCGCCGAGTCCGAGCCGCCATAGCGCACATGCAGCTTGCGGATCACGGTGATTTTCTCGGCCGCCACGCCCTGTTTCAGCATCTCGGCACGGGAGTCCGCGCTGAGCGCATCCAGCTCTTTCGACAGGCCGGGCAGGGCGGACTCCTGCAGCGTCACTTCCGCGGACTTTTCCTTCAATACGCGCTGGTCAGCCAGACCCATGCCATAGGCCGACAGCACGCCGGCCAGCGGATGCAGCAGCACTTCCGTCATGCCGAGCGCATCGGCCACCAGGCAGGCATGCTGCCCGCCGGCACCGCCGAAGCTGGACAGCACGTATTTGGTCACGTCATAGCCGCGCGCCACTGAAATCTTCTTGATCGCGTTGGCCATGTTCTCGACGGCGATGGCGAGGAAACCTTCCGCCATCTCCTCGATGCTGCGAGTGTCGCCGCTCTCGGCCTTCACCTGCGCCTGCAATGCGGCGAACTTGGTCTTCACCACGGCGTCATCCAGCGGCTGGTCGCCATTGGGGCCGAAGACGGCGGGGAAGAAATCAGGCTGCAGCTTGCCCAGCACCACGTTGCAGTCGGTCACGGCGAGAGGCCCGCCGCGGCGATAACAGGCCGGGCCGGGATTGGCACCGGCGGAATCCGGCCCGACGCGATAGCGCGCGCCGTCGAAATGCAGGATCGAACCGCCACCAGCCGCCACCGTGTTGATCATCATCATCGGGGCGCGCATGCGTACGCCGGCCACCATGGTCTCGAAGGCGCGCTCGTATTCGCCGGCATAGTGGCTGACATCGGTGGAGGTGCCGCCCATGTCGAAGCCGATCACCTTCTTGAAGCCGGCGCGGGTCGAGGTCTCGACCAGGCCGACGACGCCGCCGGCCGGGCCGGACAGGATGCTGTCCTTGCCCTGGAAGAAATTAGCATCCGCCAGGCCGCCGTTGGACTGCATGAACATCAGGCGCAGCGCTGTATTGGCGGCATCCAGCTCGCTGCCGACCTGGTCGACATAGCGGCGCAGGATGGGCGAGACATAGGCGTCGACCACGGTGGTGTCGCCACGGCTGACGAACTTGATCAGCGGCGAGACCTGGTGGCTGGCCGAGACTTGCGTGAAGCCAAGCTTTTTTGCCAGGTCAGCGACCTTGGCCTCATGCTCGGTATAGCGATAGCCATGCATGAACAGGATGGCGACACTGCGGATGCCGTCAGCGAAGGCCGCCTTCAGTGCGGCTTCGGCGGCCTTGAGATCGAGCGGCGTCTCGATGCTGCCATCGTTGCGCACGCGCTCGGGGATCTCCACCACGCGCTCGTACAGCATCTCGGGCAGCTGAATATGCAGGGCGAACAGCTTGGGCCGGGTCTGGTAACCGATGCGCAATTGATCGGCGAAACCCTCCGAAACCAGCAGCAGCACGCGGTCACCCTTGCGCTCCAGCAGCGCATTGGTGGCCACCGTTGTGCCCATCTTCACGGCGGCGATCTTGCCGCTTGGCAGCGCGTCGCCGGCCTTCAGGCCAAGCAGGTCGCGGATGCCCTGCACGGCAGCATCCTTGTAGCGCTCGGGATTCTCGGACAGCAGCTTGTGGGTGACGATTCCGCCGTCGGGCTTGCGGCCGACGATGTCGGTGAAGGTGCCGCCACGGTCGATCCAGAATTCCCACTGAGCATCCTGTTGGGCGGTCGTCGCGGTGGAGGACGGGGACATCTGGACACTCCCGAGGGAAGAGAAGGAAAAGCCGGTCAGGGCGGAGACGGCACGGTTACAAAACGTTGATAATTTGTCAACGTCGTCCGTGCGCCCTAAAGCGAGGCGACCTCATAATGAAGCGGCAGACCGGGCAGCCTGATCATAGATGCCCGACAGCGCGCGCATCAGGTCGGCCATGCGGGAAAGGTCGCCGCGCGGGCCGCCGATCAGGGCGAAGGCCTCGCCCAGCAGTTGCTCGCGGATCTTGCGGTATTCCAGGCAGAGCGCCTGTCCGGTGGGCGTTGTGCTGTAGAATATCTCCTTGCCGCGCCGCGTACCCGCAATCAGGCCCAGCCGCACCATCTTTTTCAGCCCGTAGTTGATGGTGTGGGAATCTTCCACATTCAGCACCAGGCAGAGGTCGGCCAGACGCTTGGGCCGGTCGCGATGGTTGACGCCATGCAGTACCATCACATCTAGCGCCGCTAGGTCACCCTGGCCGGCCGCGGTCATGCAGCGCACGATCCACCGGCCGAAAGCGTTGCCAGTCATCATCAGGGCAAATTCGAACTCACTGAGCCCCTCCAGTTTTCCACTGGCCAGATGGGCAGAGGAGACAATGGCGCGGCGCGATGACGGGCCCGTGATTGGCCGGGTAGCAGTCTGGGCCGCAGCCTTGCTGGCAGGCTTTTTACGGGACGGTGATGTCTTTGCTTTTGCCATAGCCAATTGCCTGTCCGTATCGCCTCGAAACCGGGCAGACTCCCGATCCGAAAGAGGGTCGCATACCGCCCATGCAGGCATTGCATGGCCCCATAGGAAAGAAGCGTAGCCCGTGACAGGGCGACTTTGCTAGGGTCCCGCCCCATGAAGCCCCAGCACCTGGCCCTGATGTTGCTTATATGCGCGATCTGGGGCGGCAATTTTGTCGTCACCAAGCTCGCGGTGAATCATTTTCCGCCAGTGCTGTTCACGGCTTTGCGGTTCGGCCTTGTGGCGCTGTTGATGCTGCCCTGGCTGAAATGGCAGCCGGGCCAGATGCGCAACGTGCTGATCGCCGCGCTCTGCATGGGCACCCTGCATTTCTCCCTGATCATCCTCGGCATCGCCAAGGCCGATGACGTCGCCGTGGTCGCCGTCGTCACCCAGCTCGGCGTGCCGATCGTGACCCTGATGGCCATGCTGCTGCTGGGTGAACGCATCCGCTGGAAACGCGCGCTGGGTATCACGCTGGCCTTCGCCGGTACGCTGGTGATCAGTTTCGATCCCAAGGTGATGAACTACCAGGTCGCCATCGTGCTGATCCTGATTGCGGTAATTGTCTATTCCTTCGGCCAGATCACGGTGCGCCGCATCCGCGACGTCGACACGTTCACCATGCAGGCCTGGGTCGGCATCATCAGCGCGCCCAGCCTGCTGCTGATCTCGCTGATCCTGGAAACCGGTCATGTCGAGCAGACGCTGTCGGCCAATGCCTGGCATTGGGGCGCGGTCTTCTATGCCGGTTTGGCTGTGTCGCTGATCGGTCATGGCGGCACATATTATCTGCTGCGCCGCTATCCGATCAGCATCGTCAATCCGGGCTTCACCCTGGCGCCGATCTTCGGCGTCTTCGCCGGCGTCTTTTTCCTGGGCGAGCAGCTGAGCAGCCGTGTGATTGCCGGCACAATCGTAACCCTCGTGGGTGTCTTGATTGTCGCTCTGCGGGAAAGCAAGGTTGCAGAAAGCCGTGGCGTGACCCCTGAAAAGGCTGCGCTCGAGGCCCCATCCAAGGCTGCAGGCGAATGACACTTCCGGTCATTGATCATCCTTCACCGAATTTCGACGAGCGCAGCGGCAAGCGCCCCGTCGACATGATCGTGCTGCATTACACCGGCATGAAGACGGCTGCCGCCGCGCTGGAACGCCTGGCCGATCCGGACGCCAAGGTCAGCGCCCATTACATGATCGATGAGGACGGCACGATCTATCGCCTGGTGCCCGAGGACAAGCGCGCCTGGCATGCCGGCGTATCCTTCTGGCGCGGCGTGCGCGATGTGAATGCGCGCTCGATCGGCATCGAGCTGGTCAATCCCGGCCATGAGTTCGGCTATCGCGAATTCCCGAGCGTGCAGATCGACGCGCTGATTGCGCTGCTCAAGGATATCGCCACCCGGCATGAAGTGATGCCAGGCAACTATGTCGCCCATTCCGACATCGCGCCCAGCCGGAAGGAAGATCCAGGCGAGCTGTTTCCCTGGCGTCGCCTCCATGCCGCCGGCTTCGGCCGCTGGTGGAGCGATGATTTCCGCGTCTCGGGCAATGCGCCAGCGATGCGGGCAGGTGACCGCGGCGGCGCGGTGCTGGAGCTGCAGGTGGCGCTCGACAAGATCGGCTATGCCATCGAGGGCAGCGGCATGTACGATCCGCTGACCGAGGCGGCCGTGAAGGCTTTCCAACGCCACTGGCGCCAGAACCAGGTGGATGGTGTCAGCGATGCCGAAACCACGAGCCTGATCCACCATATTTCCGAGCAGATGACCATCCGGCGCGTCAGCAGCCAGAAGACCGCCTGATCTTTACCTTGACGGGGGACCGGCTAGGGCCTACCTGTGCGCCCGGTGCCAGACGGCTGGACGGCCGCGGTGTTTGCAAGAGCATCGAGGAAAGTCCGGGCTCCACGGAAACACGGTGCCGGGTAACGCCCGGCGGGGGTGACCCCAGGGACAGTGCCACAGAGAGCAGACCGCCATCACGCGCAAGCCTGATGGTAAGGGTGAAAGGGTGCGGTAAGAGCGCACCGCGCGACCGGTAACGGAAGCGGCACGGCAAACCCCACCGGGAGCAAGACCAAATAGGGATGGCGGCAGGCGCAAGCCTGCAGGGCGGTTTTCGGTCCGCCATCCGGGTCGGTCGCGCGAGGTGTCCGGTAACGGGCATCCCAGAGGAATGGCCGTCCATCCTGCCCGGGAGCGATTCTTGGCAGGGGGACAGAACCCGGCTTACAGGCCGTCTGGCGCCATTTCATTCATGGCAAAATGCAGGGCGTTGGTGGCCGCACTGTATCTGCGGCCCAAGCTGCACTGCAGCCAATATCTTCAGCGACTCACGCGCAGCAGGAAGGCGTCCGGAACCTGTTCCGGACATTCGCTGAAATGTGGTTCGAAGATCGCCGAGAAGCCCTGCTTGGCGCGGGTGTCGAGACAGTATTTCTTGTCGCCGGCCTTCACCGCCAGGCCGCCGTTCTTGATGTCCCAGAGCTGCGGCAACTGATCCAGCATCTCGTTGTTCAGCGCGCAGGCTGAAATCACCAGCAGGCGGGCGCGCGGCTCCATCGCCAGGCAGTAGCCCGGATTGGCGGCGAAGAATATCTGATAGCCATCGGGCTGCAGCGGCCGGCTGATGAAAAAGCCCTGGGTCTGATTGTCGATGTTGAATTCGCAGGGCGAGAGCAGGGCGGTGGCGCGCAGGCGGCGGGTGTCGTTGTTGATCAGCTGGGCCGTGATACACTGGTTGTTGGCGGTGCTGGCCACAACGGCAAAGCGTTTCAGCGACGGAACATCGCGCGGCAGGAATTCATTGACGGCTGCCCAGGCGGCCAGCGGCAAGATCAGCACCGCCAGAAGCGCGAGCAACGCCCATGTCACCCCATCCCTAGGGTTGCGCTCCAGTCTCACCATGTTTTGAGCTCTCATCCCGTCCCCGTAACCCTGTCCGGTGTAATGCCCGGCGGGACGGGAGACAAGCAATCTCTGTGAGAACAAAAGAGAACATTAAGAGATTTTATTAGGATCATATCGGCCGCAAGTTGCGGAGATCATTGGCTGGATTGACCATAACAGACCGTTAATTTCCATTGACGCCCATATAAACCCATGTTACCCCATCTTATCCCAGGTTATGGCCACCCAAGGGGGGTGTTTCGCCGGGATCGAAGCGTAGGGGCGGCTTGAGTGGAATTCTTCCTCTCAACCTTTCGAAACCGGATTGACGCCAAGGGACGGGTTTCCGTGCCGGCGCCATATCGCGCCCTGCTGACCCGCAAGCATCCCGATGGGGGCCTGATCCTCGGCCCCGATATCGCTGCCCCGGCCTTGGTCGCCGGCGGGCGCGACTACCTTGATGGCGTCAATCGCCGTATCGACGAGCTGCCCGACCTGCATCCCGAACGCGAGATGCTGATCGACGGCCTGCTGCCCTTTCTCAGCGAGCTGAACCTGGACCAGGAAGGCCGCGTCCAGCTCGGCCCGCAATTCCTCGACCATGCCGGCCTGGCTTCGCCGGGCGAGGCGGTTTTCGTCGGCCGTCGCCACAGCTTCCAGATCTGGGAACCGAAGGCCTGGGATCTGCGCGCCGCCGAAGCGCGCGCCAAGGCTGCCGCGTATCTGCGCGGTGGAGCAGCCAGCGGTCAGGGGGCAAAATCGTGAGCCCCGCAGGCCGTTTCTCGCAGGACACAAACGGCCATCAAAAAGCCGCAACGCAGGTTCATCTCTCCGTGATGTGTGCGGAGGTGGTCTCGGCGCTCGACCCGCGCGCCGGCGACCTGCTTGTGGATGGTACCTTTGGGGCAGGTGGTTACAGTTCGGCCTTGCTGGCCGCCGCGGAGTGCCAGGTGATCGGCATTGACCGCGATCCCACGGTGCAGAGTCACGCCGACCGCGTCTCTGCCGCCAATCCCGGGCGTTTCCGTCTGCTCGCCGGCCGCTTCGGCGACATGGCCGAGCTGCTGGCGAATATCGGCATCACCGAAGTGGATGGCGTCGCGCTGGATATCGGCGTGTCCTCCATGCAGATCGACCAGGCCGAGCGCGGCTTCTCCTTCCAGCATGACGGTCCACTCGACATGCGGATGTCGGATCGCGGCGAGACCGCGGCCGATATCGTCAATACCCGCGACGAGGCCGAGCTGGCCGATATCATCTTTCTCTATGGCGAGGAGCGCCGCGCCCGTGCGGTCGCCCGCGCCATCGTGGCCGCCCGCGCCGAGACGCCGATCACGCGCACCAAGCAGCTGGTCGATATTGTCGCCCGCGTCGTGCGCGCCACCCCGGGCATCAACCCGGCGACCCGTACCTTCCAGGCGTTGCGCATTGTCGTGAATGACGAACTGGGCGAACTCAAGCGCGGCCTTGCCGCCGCCGAGAAGCTGCTCAAGCCTGAGGGCCGTCTTGCCGTCGTGTCCTTCCACTCGCTGGAAGACCGCGTGGTGAAGCGCTTCCTCGACCGTCGCACCGGCAAGACCACCGGCAGTTCGCGCCATCTGCCCCAGGCTGCCGCGGCCGAGCATGCGCCGTCCTTCGCCCTGATCCACAAGGGCGCGATGGCGCCGGGCGAGACCGAGACCGCCGCCAATCCGCGCGCCCGCTCGGCCAAGCTGCGGGCGGCGAAGCGTACGACTGCTCCGGCCTGGCCCGACGACGACATGCGGGAGGCAGCATGAGCCGCGGCCTCTCCCTCATCGCCCTGCTGCTGCTGGCCGCCGTGTCTTTCGGCCTCTACCAGCTCTCCTATGAAGTGCAGCGTCTGGAAGATGAACTGATCGAGATGAACCGTGCCCTGAGCCAGGAGCGCGAAACCATCGGCGTGCTGCAGGCCGAGTGGAGCTATCTCAGCCGTCCGGAATATCTGCAGAGCAAGGCGCAGCGCCTGCTCGAGATGCGCTCGGCCACCGCCAAGGATATCGCCGGCATCGATGCGCTGCCCTGGCGCCAGGATCGTGGCGCGCCGATGACGGCGCCCGCCGCCGCCAAGACACCGGCCCTGCCGCCGATGGCTGCAGCGCCGCAGGCTCTGCCGCAGCCGGCCCAGCCCACCGCCATGCAGGCCGCCGTGCCGTCGCCCGCGCCGCAGGTGCAGGTGGCCGCCAAGCCGCAGGCCGATGCGCCGGCAGCCTTTGATTCCGAAGTCGCCGCCGTGCTCGGCGCCATGCAGCGTAGCGGCAAAGACGCACGGAGGGCTCAGTAAGATGGGACTGTTCCGTCGTCGGCCCAAACCGGAAGCCCGCCCGCAGATGCGGCCAGCCCGTGCGCCCTGCACGCCCGCCGACATGCCCGGTAATCCCGCGCTGGTGCGCCTCGATGGCGCGGCCAAGCAGGCGCTTGATGCCAGCCGCGGCCGTCTGGTCATCGGCATCGGTCTCTTTTCGCTGGCTTTCGTTCTGCTGGCCGGCCGTCTGGTCGAGCTCACCGTGATCCGCGGCGGCAGCGAGCCGGCGCTGGCACGCGGCAGCAATCCCGAACTGATCGCCAAGACGGCGCTGATGGAGCGTCAGCCCATCGTCGATCGCAACGGCAACATGCTGGCGACCAACCTGAAGATCGCTTCGCTCTATGCCGATCCGCGCAAGGTGCAGAACCCGAAGGAAGTCGCGGTGCGGCTGGCCCAGGTGCTGCCCGAGCTGTCGGCCGGCGAGATGCAGAACAAGTTGGCCTCGGGCAAGAGCTTCGTCTGGCTCAAGCGCGGCCTGACTCCGCGCGAACAGTATGAAGTGAACCGTCTCGGCCTGCCTGGCCTGTATTTCCACAATGAACAGCGCCGCGTCTATCCGCAGGGCTCGCTGGCTGTGCACGTGCTCGGCTATACCGACATCGATGGCAAGGGCATTTCCGGCATCGAACAGTATTTCGATGAACAGTTAAAGGATCCTTCCCGTACCGGCGATCCGCTGGAACTCAGCATCGATGTGCGCGTGCAGCATGTGGTGCGCGACGAGGTCGCCAAGGTGGTCGAGCAGTTCAACGCCATCGGCGGCGGCGGCATCGTGCTGGATATCCATACCGGCGAAGTCATCGCCATGGTCAGCCTGCCCGATTTCGATCCGGCCGAGCCCGGAACGGCGAGCACGGAGTCGCGGTTCAACCGCATCACGCTCGGCGTCTATGAAATGGGTTCGACCATGAAGACGCTGAACACGGCGATGGCGCTGGATTACGGCACGGTCAAGCTGAGCGGCGGCTACGATGCGAGTCGCCCGATCCAGATTTCGCGCTTCACCATCAAGGACGATCACGCCAAGAACCGCTGGCTGAGCGTGCCCGAAATCTTCATGTACTCGTCCAACATCGGTTCGGCCAAGATGGCCGTCGATGTCGGCCCGGAACGCCAGCGCGAATTCATGGGTCGCATGGGCATGCTGAACAAGCCCGCCATCGAGCTGCCCGAAGTTGGCGCGCCGCTGATCCCGCGCAACTGGAAGACCGTCGAGACCATGACGGTCTCCTTCGGCCATGGCCTCTCGGTCACTCCGCTGCAGCTCGCCACCGCCACCGCCGGCATCGTCAACGGCGGCGTGCTGCATCCGCCGACCCTGATCAAGCGTCCGCCGGGCCTGCCCGCGCCGGGCCGCCAGGTGATCCGCCGCGATGTCAGCGACGTCATGCGCAAGCTGATGCTGCTGGTGGTGGAAGAAGGCACCGGCCGCAAGGCCGAAGTGAGTGGTTATATGGTCGGCGGCAAGACCGGGTCTTCGGAAAAGGTCAACGCGCGCGGCGGCTACAACAAGAAGGCCAACTTCAACACTTTTGTAGCCGGCTTCCCGATGCATAACCCGCGCTACATCGTGCAGGTAATGGTCGACGAGCCGAAGGGCAATAAGAGCAGCTACGGCTTCGCCACTGCCGGCTGGACTGCCGCGCCGGCTGCCGGCCGCATCATCAACCGCATCGCGCCGATGCTGGGCGTGCCACCGGTGGACGAGAATGCACCGGCGATGCGGCAGGCCATGTATGTGCCGATCCCCGGACAGCCGATGCCGAATTTCAACGCCGTGCCTGCCGCTACCCCCGCAGCGGCCGTCACGCCGAAGACGCAGGAGAAGAAACTTGCGTCTCAGTGACCTTTGCGCCGATCTGCCGCTCGACCCGCGCGCCGCGGGTCTGGATGTTGCCGGCCTGACCGCCGACAGTCGCGCCGTGCGCCCGGGCTATCTGTTCGCCGCGCTGAAGGGTACGCAGGCTGACGGCCATCGCTTCATTCCCGATGCACGCGCCAAGGGCGCCGTCGCCGTGCTGAGCGATCATGTCGATCCGGCCTATGCCGACCAGATCGCCTTCGTCACCGATGCCAATCCGCGCCGCCGCCTCGCCTTGATGGCCGCTGCCTTCTTCGATGCGCAGCCTAGGCATATCGCCGCGGTCACCGGCACCAACGGCAAGACCTCGGTGGCGCATTTCACCGCGCAGATCTGGAGCAAACTGGGCCTGAAGAGCGCCAGCCTCGGCACGTTGGGTCTGCATGGCGCCGGCATCGACGAGAAAGTCGCCCATACCACACCCGATCCGGTGCGGCTGCATGAGCTGCTGAACATCGCCGGCAAGGCCGGCGTTGATTACCTGGCGCTGGAGGCCTCCAGCCATGGCCTCGACCAGTATCGCCTGGACGGCATCCAGCCGCAGGCCGCTGCCTTCACCAACCTGACCCGTGACCATATGGATTACCATCCGACGGTCGAGGCGTATTTCGCCGCCAAGCTGCGGCTGTTCGACACACTGCTGCCGGCCAATGGGACGGCGGTGATCAACATGGATTCCGCCATGGGCGCGCAGGTCGAGGACCTTTGCCGCCGCCGTGGCCAGCGCCTGATCCGTTACGGCCTGCTTGGCACTGAACTGAAGCTGCTCTCCGCCGTGCCGCATGCCGGCGGCCTGGATGTGGAAGTCGAAGCCTTCGGCGTGCGCCGTCTGGTCGATCTGCCGCTGGTCGGCGGCTTCCAGGCCGGCAATGTGCTGGCGGCGCTGGGTCTGGTGATCGGTTGCGGCGGCCATATCGCCGAAGCCTGGGAAACGCTCAGCACGCTCGACGGTGTTCCGGGCCGCATGCAGAAGGCGGCACAGCGCAAGAACGGCGCCAGCATCTTCGTCGATTACGCCCATACCCCTGACGCGCTTGAAACCGTGCTGAAGGCGGCGCGTCCGCATACCACGCAGCGCCTTGTGGTCGCGTTCGGCTGCGGCGGCGACCGTGATCGCGGCAAGCGGCCGCTGATGGGCGCGGTGGCAACCAGGTTCGCTGACAAGGTTTATGTCACCGACGACAATCCGCGCAGCGAAGAGGCGGCGTCCATTCGCGCCGCCGTCATGGCCGCTGCGCCGAATGCTACTGAAATCGGCGACCGCCGCGATGCGATCTTTACCGCCGTGAAGGATCTGCAGCCGGGCGATCTGCTGCTGCTGGCCGGCAAGGGCCATGAACAGGGACAGATTGTCGGTACGGAGGTTCGCCCCTTCGACGACTTACTTGTTGCCCGCGAAGCCGTGTCTGCAATCGATGCAGGTACTGGTTCGGGCAGCGCACCATACGGAGGTTAAGGTTAATGGAAGCTTTCGCGCTCTGGACCTCCGCTGAAGCCGCTTCTGCCACACAGGGCAACAGCGACGGATTCTGGACGGCCACCGGTGTTTCGATCGACAGCCGCACGGTTGCCTTCGGCGATCTGTTCATCGCCATCCGTGGTCCGAATTTCGACGGCCATGTCTTCGTTGCCGATGCGCTGGCGAAAGGTGCTGCCGCTGCGATGGTCGACAAGGGGCCGGAAACTTTGCTGCCCGGCGCCAACCTGCTGAAGGTGAAGGACACGCTGCAGGGTCTGAACGAATTGGCTTCAGCGGCGCGTCAGCGCAGCGGTGCCAAGGTCATCGCCATCACCGGCAGTGTGGGCAAGACTTCGACCAAGGAAATGCTGCGCCATGTGCTGGCGGAGCAGGGCGCGACTCATGCCACCATCGGCAACCTGAACAATCACTGGGGTGCGCCGCTCACTCTGGCCCGCATGCCGATCGACAGCCGTTTCGCCGTCATCGAGCTGGGCATGAACCATGCGGGCGAGATCGCGCCGTTGTCCAAGCTGGCGCGGCCGCATATCGCCATCGTCACGGCCGTTGAAGCCGTACATCTGGAGAATTTCGACAGCATCGAGGGTATCGCCGATGCCAAGTCTGAAATCTTCGCCGGCCTGGAGCCGGGCGGCATCGCCATCATCAACCGCGATAATCCGCAGTTCGAGCGCGTCGCCGCCGCCGCCCGCGCAGCCGGCGCTTCGGAAGTGATCGGTTTCGGCGAGCACCCCGAGGCCCAAGCGCGTCTGGTGAAATACGCGCCGCACAGCGCCTGCTCCTGCGTCGCCGCTGACATCCTCGGCCATCCAATGACCTTCAAGATCGGCGCGCCGGGCCGCCACTGGGTGCTGAATGCGCTCGGCGTACTGGCCGCTGCTCATCTCGCCGGCGCCGACCTGGCCGAAGCCGGCATGGCGCTGGCCGGCGTCACCGCGCCGAAGGGCCGCGGCGAGCGCCACACGCTCGACTGGCGGGACGGCGGCAGCCTCGAACTGATTGACGATAGCTATAACGCCAGCCCGCCCAGCATGCGTGCCGCCTATGCCGTGCTGGCAATGGCCAAGCCGAGCAACACGCGCGGCCGCCGCATCGCGGTGCTGGGCGACATGCTGGAGCTCGGCCCCGAGGCGGAAGCCGCGCATGCCGCGCTGGCCGACGATCTGGTGCGCGAGAAGATCGATCTTGTCTTTGCCTCCGGCCCGCTGATGCGCGCGCTGTACGACCGCCTGCCACCGCAGATGCGCGGCCATCATGCCGCCAATTCGGTCGAACTGATCCAGCCGCTGCGCCGTGCGATCCGCAGCGGCGACGTGCTGCTGGTCAAGGGCTCGCTCGGCAGCCGCATGGGCAAGATTGTCGAAGACCTGCTGAACCCGGCGCCGCAACCGCGCGCCGCCAACGGATGGTAAGGAAAGTTTAGACGTATGCTGTATCATTTGCTGTATCCGCTGGCGGACGACTTCAACGTCCTCAACCTGTTCCGGTACATCACCTTCCGGACCGGCGGGGCGATCCTCACCGCCATGGTGCTGTCGTTTGTGATCGGCGAACCGTTGATCAACTGGCTGCGCGCCAAGCAGGGCAAGGGTCAACCGATCCGCGAGGACGGCCCGCAGGGTCATCTGGTCAAGCGCGGCACGCCCACCATGGGCGGCTTCCTGATCCTCCTTGGCCTCGGCGCCGGCACGCTGCTCTGGGCTGACCTGACCAACCGCTATGTCTGGGTCGTGCTGCTGGTCACCTTCGGCTTCGGCATGATCGGCTTCTATGATGATTATCTGAAGGTCAGCAAGCAGAACCCCAAGGGCGTGCCGGGCAAGCTGAAGCTGGCGCTGCAGATCGTCATCGCCGGTGGCGCCGCCGTCTGGATCAACCAGATCGCCGCCGCGCCGCTCAATACCAGCCTGGCCGTGCCCTTCCTGAAGGACGTGCTGCTCAATTTCGGCTGGTTCATGATTCCCTTCGCCGCTTTCGTGATGATCGGCGCCTCGAATGCCGTGAACCTCACCGATGGCCTCGATGGCCTTGCCATCGTGCCGGTGATGATCGCCGCCGCCAGCTTCGGCCTGATCTGCTACCTGGTCGGCAACACGGTCTTCGCCAACTACCTGCAGATCCACAATGTCGCCGGCGCGGGCGAGCTTGCTGTTTTCTGTGGCGCGCTGGTCGGCGCCGGTATCGGCTTCCTCTGGTTCAACGCGCCGCCCGCCATGGTCTTCATGGGCGATACCGGCTCGCTCAGCCTGGGCGGCGCGCTCGGCACCGTCAGTGTGATCGTCAAGCACGAACTGGTGCTGGCCATCATCGGCGGCCTCTTCGTGCTTGAGACTGTGTCGGTGATGGTGCAGGTCGCCAGCTACAAGCTGACCGGCAAGCGCGTCTTCCGCATGGCGCCGCTGCATCACCATTACGAAAAGAAGGGCTGGAAGGAGCCGACCATCGTGATCCGCTTCTGGATCGTTGCGGTGATCCTGGCGCTGGCCGGCCTCTCCACCCTGAAGCTGCGGTGATCGGCGCATGATCGCACTCACGCATACGGCAAAGCAGACCTGGGCGGTGTTCGGCCTCGCGCGCAGCGGGCTGGCCACGGCGCGGGCGCTGATTGCCGGCGGTGCGGAGGTGCGTCTGTGGGACGACAACGAGGCCTCGCGCGCCGCCGCGGCCGCGGCCGGATTCCAGCCGATGCAGCTGCATGAAGGCGCGCTGGCCGGCTGCGCCGGCCTGGCGCTGGCGCCGGGCGTGCCGCTGACTCATCCGGTGCCCAATCAGGTCGTGGCTGCGGCGCAGCGCGCCGGCCTGGCCGTCATTGGCGATATCGAATTGCTGCTGCGTGAACTGAAACCGGGTGTCTATGGCGTCACCGGCACCAACGGCAAGTCCACCACCACGGCTTTGCTGGCGCATATTCTCAAGAGCGCCGGCCGCAGCATGGCGATGGGCGGCAATATCGGCATGCCGGTGCTCGACCTGCCGCGTTTTGAGAGCGCCAATGACGGCGTCTACGTGCTGGAGATGTCGTCCTTTCAGATTGATCTCACGCCAGGCTGGAAGGCGCAGGTCGCCATCCTGCTCAACATCACGCCCGATCATCTCGACCGCCATGGCAGCATGGAGAATTACGCCGCCATCAAGGCGCGAATCTTTGCCGGCCAGACCACTGGCGATACCGCCGTGATCGGTGTCGATGACGAGCATTGCCGTGCGATCCATGCCGCGCTCAAGATCGAGAACAGTGGCCGCAGGATTGTGCCGGTGTCGATCCTGGACGTGCTGGACGACGGTGTCAGCGCCGTGAATGGCAAGCTCTACGATAACGGCAAAGAGGTCTTCGCCCTCGATTTCGCCAACCTGCCCGGTGCCCATAACGGCCAGAATATCGCCTGCGCCTATGCCGCGGCCCGCGCCGCCGGCCTGGATGCGGCGACGATCCGCGCCGGCATCGCCAGCTTCCCGGGGCTTAAGCATCGCCTGCAGCGCGTCGGCAGCATCGACGGCATCGCCTGTATCAATGATTCCAAGGCGACGAACGCGGATTCCACCGCCAAGGCGCTGGCCTCTTTCGAGGCGATCTACTGGATCGCGGGTGGCAAGGCGAAAGAGGGTGGCATCGCCAGCCTGAAGGAATTTTTCCCGCGTATCCGTCATGCCAGCCTGATCGGTGAAGCGGCGCAGGATTTCGCGACGACGCTGGGCGGCAATGTGCCGCATGCGCTTTGCGGCACGCTCGATAAGGCGCTCGACGATGCACTGGCCGCCGCCCGTAAAGACAAGGCCAAGGATGCGGTAGTGCTGCTGTCGCCGGCCTGCGCGTCCTATGACCAGTTCAAGAGCTTCGAGCATCGTGGCGACGAATTCATCAGGCTGGTGCAGGCACGCAGCGGGTTTGAACAGGGAGCTGCGGCATGATCACCTTCTCGCGCACCGATACCTCCGTGCTCGGCCGCTGGTGGTGGACCGTGGATCGCTGGCTGCTGGTCGCCATTGCCGTGCTGATCGCCGTCGGCACTGTGCTGACACTGGCCGCCTCGCCGGCAGTGGCCAACCGCATCGGCCTGAGCAATTTCCATTTCGTGCAGCGCCAGATCGTCTTCCTGATGCCGGCGCTGCTGATCATGGTTGGCACCTCGCTGCTCGATCCCATCGGCATCCGCCGCATCGCCATGGTGGTCTTCCTCGGTGCACTGGTCGGCATGTGCCTGACCTTCGTCATGGGCATCGAGGTGAAGGGTGCGCATCGCTGGATCAATTTCGGCGGACTTTCCATTCAGCCGTCGGAATTCGTCAAACCCGCCTTCGCCGTGGTGGCCGCCTGGCTGTTCGCCGAATGGCGCAAGGGCACGGGCTTCCCTGGCTGGGCCTTCTCGACCGCGCTCTGCGGCCTGACCGTCGGCATCCTGTTGCTGCAGCCCGATCTCGGCATGGCCGTCGTGGTCTGCGCCGTGTGGATGGCGCAGTTCTTCATCGCTGGTCTTCCCATCGTGCTGGTGCTGGCGCTGGGCGCCATGGGCCTGGCCGGCATCTTCGGCGCCTACCTGATCTTCCCCCACGTGGCGAGCCGCATCGACCGCTTCCTCGATCCCGCCAACAAGGAGAACTACCAGATCGAACGCGCCATGGAGGCTTTCTCCACCGGCGGCATCTGGGGGCGTGGTCCGGGCGAGGGCGCAGTGAAGAGCGTGCTGCCTGACGCCCATACCGATTTCATCTTCGCCGTCGCCGGCGAGGAATTCGGCCTGTTCGCCTGCTTGTTCATCGTCGGCGTCTTCGCCTTCATCGTGCTGCGCTGCTTCTCGCGCCTGATGACCGAGAACAACCTGTTCGTGCTGCTGGCGGCTGCGGGTCTCACCACGCAGTTCGGCTTGCAGGCCGTGATCAACATCGGCGTGAACCTGCATCTGCTGCCGACCAAGGGTATGACCCTGCCGTTCATCTCCTATGGCGGATCGTCGCTGCTGGCGCTGGCTTTCGCCATGGGCATGCTGCTGGCGCTGACCCGCTGGCGTCCCGACAACGGGGTGACGCGATGAAGGTTGTCGCCGAAAATCCCATCCTGCTCGCCGCCGGCGGCACCGGCGGCCATGTCTTCCCGGCCGAGGCGCTTGCGGCCGAGCTGCTGCGCCGCGGCCATCGCGTTGGCCTGGTGACCGACACGCGCGGCACCGGCTTCGGCCAGAATCTGCCCGAGCTGCCGCTCTACCGTATCCCCGCCGGTACGCCGAGCGGCCGTTCGCTGCCGGGCAAGCTGCTCAGCATCGTCGAGATCGCGCATGGCGTGATCTCCGCGCTGTCGCTGCTCAGTCTCACGCGGCCCGCCGCCGTGGTCGGCTTCGGTGGCTATCCGGCGCTGCCGTTGCTGCTCGCGGCAAAGCTGAAGAAGATCCCGATCCTCATTCATGAACAGAATGCGGTGCTCGGTCGCGTCAACCGCCTGGTTGCGCGCTTTGCCGCCCGCATCGCCACGTCATTCCCGGCCACGCATTTCCTGCCGGCCAATATCGCCGTGACCGTGACGGGCAATCCGGTACGTCCGGCGATCCTCGCCGCCGCCGACGTGCCCTATCATGCGCCGGAGCAGAATCTGCGGGTGCTGGTGATGGGCGGCAGCCAGGGCGCCCGTGTGCTCTCCGATGTGGTGCCGGCCGCGCTCGGCCATCTGCCTGCCGAACTGCGCCGCCGCTTGAAGCTGCAGCAGCAGTGCCGCCCGGAAGACCTGGCTCGCGTGCGCGCCGCTTATGACAGCGCCGGCATCAGCGCCGAGACCGCCGCCTTCTTCACCGATGTCGACAAGCGCCTCGCCACCGCGCATCTGGTGGTCAGTCGCTCGGGTGCCGGCAGTACCGCCGAGATCGCTGTGATCGGTCGCCCGGCGCTGCTCGTGCCTTATGCCCATGCGATGGACGATCACCAGACCGCCAATGCGGAAGCTTTGGCCCATGCCGGCGGCGCCGTGGTGATCGCGCAGGACAAGTTCACCGTCGAGCGCGCCACGGCTGCTTTTGCCGACCTGCTCAATGACGCCGCCCAGTTGGCCGAGATGGCGGCCGCAGCGCGCAGCGTCGGCCGGCCGCTGGCGGCCCAGGCGCTGGCTGACCTGGTCGAGCGCACCGTCACCGAACAGCGCCAGCAGCCGGCAACGGCTGAAAGCGCCACTAAAGATCACAGCATGAAAAGGACTGCGGCATGAGAGCGTTGCCGCTCGATATCGGGATTATCCATTTCGTCGGCATCGGCGGCATCGGCATGTCGGGCATTGCCGAGGTCATGCACAATCTTGGTTACCAGGTGCAGGGTTCGGACATCTCGGCCAATTATAACGTCAAGCGCCTGCGTGACCTCGGAATCACCGTGTTCGAGGGCCATCGCGAGGAGAATGTCGCTGACGCGGAAGTGCTGGTGATCTCCTCGGCCGTGAAGCCCGACAATCCGGAAGTGAAGGCGGCCCGCGCACGCCTGATCCCGGTGGTGCGCCGCGCCGAAATGCTGGGCGAGCTGATGCGCCTGAAATGGGCCATCGCCATTGCCGGCACTCATGGCAAGACCACGACCACCTCGCTGGTCGCCGCCTTGCTGGAAGCCGCCGCCATGGACCCGACTGTGATCAACGGCGGCATCATCAATGCCTATGGCACCAATGCGCGCCTGGGTGCGGGCGAGTGGATGGTGGTGGAGGCTGACGAAAGCGACGGCACCTTCCTCAAGCTGCCGGCCACCATTGCCGTAGTCACCAATATCGACCCCGAGCATCTCGACCATTACGGCACCTTCGACAAGGTGCGCGATGGCTTCAAGCAGTTCGTCGAGAGCATTCCCTTTTATGGTTTCGCCACGCTCTGCATCGACCATCCGGAAGTGCAGGCGATGATCGGCCGTATCACCGACCGCCGCGTCGTCACCTACGGCTTCTCGCCGCAGGCCGACGTGCGCGCGGTCAATGTGCGCTTCGATGCGCGCGGCGCCATCTTCGACGTACAGAGTACCGATCGTGGTCGCACCGGCGAAACCACGACGATTACCGATATCCGCCTGCCGATGTTCGGCCGCCACAATGTCCAGAACTCTCTCGTGGTTGCAGCGATTGCCCGCGAGATGGGCTTCGACGGCGAGGTGGTGAAAAAGGCGCTGGGCAGCTTCGGCGGCGTCAAGCGCCGCTTCACCATCACGGGCGAGGCGGCCGGCATCACGGTGGTCGACGATTACGGCCATCATCCGGTGGAAATCTCCGCCGTGCTGTCGGCGGCACGTCTGGCCACCGGCGAGCGCCCGGAAGCCAAGGTGGTCGCCGTGGTGCAGCCGCATCGCTACACCCGCCTGCGTGACCTGTTCGAGGATTTCTGCAGCTGCTTCAACGACGCCGACACGGTGATCGTGGCCGATGTTTATGCTGCTGGCGAAGCGCCGATCGACGGCGTCAGCCGCGACGCCCTGGTCGAGGGCCTGCGCAATCGCGGTCATCGCCGCGTGCTGGCGCTGCCCGGCGCCGAGGCGCTGGCCGGCCTGGTGGCGCAGGAGGCTTCGGCCGGCGATCTCGTGGTTTGCCTCGGCGCTGGCAACATCACCAACTGGGCCAATGCGCTGCCCGGTGAACTGCAGGCTCTCTACAACAAGGGGGCCGCATGATGGCCGCGGCGCAGATCCGCCAGGACGACCTGATCGCACGGCTGCCCGCCGTGCGCGGTCGGCTGGCTGCGGCTGCGCCGTTGGCCGATATCACCTGGTTCCGCGTCGGTGGCCCGGCCGAAGTGATGTTCCGTCCGGCCGATCGCGACGACCTGATCGCTTTCCTGAAGACCAAGCCCGCCGATGTGGCCGTCACCGTGCTGGGGGTCGGCTCCAACACGCTGGTCCGCGATGGCGGCGTCGATGGCGTGGTGGTGCGTCTGGGCCGCGGCTTTGTCGAGATCGAGACCGAGGGTGAAGAGATTGTCGCCGGTGCCGGCGCGCTCGATGTGAATGTGGCGCAGACCGCGCAGCAGGCAGGCATCGCCGGTCTGGAATTCCTGCGCGGCATTCCGGGCACCGTCGGCGGCGGCCTGCGCATGAATGCAGGCGCCTACGGCACCGAGTTCAAGGATGTGCTGGTCTGGGCCGAGGCGGTGGACATGCAAGGCAATCTGCATCGCCTCTCGCCGGCCGAGATGAAGTTCGGTTACCGCCATTGCGGCGTGCCGGCCGAGTGGATTTTCCTTGGCGCGCGCCTGAAGGGCCGTGCCGGCGACAAGGCCGAAATCCAGGCGCGCATGGACGAGATCCAGGCCGCGCGCGAGGGCAGCCAGCCGATCCGCTCGCGCACCGGCGGCTCAACCTTTGCCAATCCGGAAGGGTACAAGGCCTGGCAGCTCGTCGATGCGGCCGGCTGCCGCGGGCTGGTGGTGGGCGATGCGCAGGTGTCGGAGCAGCATTGCAACTTCCTGATCAACCGCGGCAATGCCACCGCTGCCGATCTGGAGACGCTCGGTGAAACCGTACGGGAAAAAGTGAAGGCGCAGAGCGGCATCGAGCTGCGCTGGGAAATCAAGCGCATTGGTAAGGAGTTCCGCGCATGAGCAAGCATGTGGCGGTCCTGATGGGTGGCTGGTCGTCGGAGCGCGAAGTGTCGCTCACATCCGGTCGCGCCGTCGCCAAGGCGCTGAAGGACGAGGGTTTCAAGGTCAGCGAAGTCGATGTCGGCCGCGACCTGGCGACCAAGCTGACTGCGCTGAAGCCTGATGTCGCCTTCAATGCGCTGCATGGTCCCTATGGCGAGGACGGCACGGTGCAGGGCCTGCTGGAGCTGTTGGCCATTCCCTACACCCATTCCGGCGTGCTGGCCTCGGCACTGGCGATGAACAAGCCGATGGCGAAAGACGTCTGGCGCAATCACGGCCTGCCGATGGCTGAGGGCAAGGTGGTGCATCGCTCTGCTTTCGCCGGTGGTCCGGTGATGCAGCATCCTTATGTGATCAAGCCGCTGAACGAGGGCTCGTCCGTTGGCGTGCATATCGTCTTCAACGGCGACAACTACCAGCCGCAAGACGACAGCAGCTGGCATTTCGGTGAGCATGTCCTTGTCGAGCAATATATCCCCGGCCGCGAAATCCAGATCGCAGTGATGGGTGACCGCGTCCTGGGCGCCATCGAGATCAAGGCTCATGGCCGCTTCTATGATTACGAAGCCAAATATACCGACGGCAAGGCGACACATCTGATGCCGGCGCCGCTGCCCAAGGACACCTACGATCATATCTGCGCGCTGGCGCTGAAGGCGCACCAGACGCTGGGCTGTCGCGGCGTGACGCGCTCAGACTGGCGCTACGACGACACGAAGGGCGATGGCACCGGCAAGTTCTACCTGCTGGAGATCAACACCCAGCCAGGCATGACGCCGCTGTCGCTGGTGCCGGAGATCGCCGCTCATCAGGGCATCTCGTTCGGCCAGCTGGTGCGCTGGATGGTGGAGGACGCCTCATGCGATCGCTAGTCGTGCTGCCCGAAGACCGCCCCTGCGCGCCCTGTGCACCGATGTTGCCGCCGGCGCGTCCGAAGGGCTATTGCCGCCCGTTGCCGCCGGCGCGCCGCAAGCCCAAGTCCGTGCTGTGGCGCCGTATCAAGCAGTCGCTGGCCGTGCTGCTGATCGCCGGCACTATCGGCGGCAGCGCCTATGTATGGTTCCGCACCGATCTGCCGGTGCAGGCGCGCCTCGCCGCGCAGGATCTCATCGGCGAGGCCGGCGCCACCGTCGACATGCGCCTGGGCGAGGTGAACCTGCAGGGCCGCGTGCATACGCCAATCGACTTGCTGGCTGAAGCCGTGGGCGTCGAGCGCGGCGAACCGATTCTGGCGTTGGACCTGGATGCGGTGCGTCGCCGCGTCGAGGCCATCGGCTGGGTGCGGCAGGCGACCGTGTGGCGCCAGCTGCCCGACACGCTGCATATCGAGATCGTCGAGCGTGACGCCTTCGCGCGCTGGCAGATCGACGGTCGCGTCTACCTGATCGACACCGACGGCAAGGTGCTGGAAGAGGGCGATCGCGCCGAATTCCATCATCTCTTCCTGCTGGTCGGCGCCGGCGCATCCGACAAGGCGCATGACCTGCTGGAGATGCTGCAGAGCGAGCCGGTGCTGGCCAGTCGCGTGGTCAATGCGATCCGCGTGCGCAACCGCCGCTGGGATATCGAATTCGACAATGGCGTCGTCGCCCGTCTGCCGGAAGATGCGCCGGCCCAGGCCTGGGCCCGACTGATCGATCTGGAGCGCAGCCATGGCCTGCTGCGCCGCGACATCAAGGTGGTCGACCTGCGACTGGATGACCGCCTGATTGTGCAGCTCAACCCTGAAGCGGAAGCGCCGGCGCCGGTGAATACGCCGAAGAAAGCCGGGAAGCGCACATGACATACCGCATTGCATGCGAGGGGAAGTAAGACCATGGCTGTATCGCGCAACGGATTGATTGCCGCCCTGGACGTGGGTTCGTCCAAGGTCTGCTGCTTCATCGCCAGGGCCGATGGTGGCACGCTGCGGGTGATCGGCATCGGTCACCAACTGTCGCGCGGCCTGCGCAACGGCAACGTCATCGACATGGATGCTGCCGAACAGTCGATCCGGGCCGCGGTGGAAACCGCCGAGCGGATGTGCGGCGAAACCATCCGCGACGTCTTCGTCAGCGTGAATGCAGGCAATCCGCAGTCGCACAGCGTTGGCGTCGAAGTCGCCATCGATGGCCACGAGGTCACCGACCATGATGTCGGCCTGGTGCTGGACCAGGGTCGCCGCCACGAGCATGCCGGCGACCGCGAGATCGTCCATTCGATCCCGGTCGGCTACACCATCGACGGTTCGCGCGGCATCAAGGATCCGCGCGGCATGGCCTGCGAGCGGCTCGGCGTCAACATGCATGTGATCACCGCCGGCTCCGGTCCGCTGCGCAACCTCGCCACCTGCGTGGCGCGCGGCCACCTGCGCATCGCCGGGCGGATCGTGTCGCCCTTCGCCGCCGGCCTGGCCTGCCTGGTCGAAGACGAGATGGACCTGGGCGTCACGCTGCTGGACATGGGCGGCGGCACCACCAGCCTGGCGGTCTTCTACGACGGCCAGCTGGTCCATGTGGATGTCGTGCCGCTGGGTGGCCATCACGTGACCAACGATATCGCCCGCGGGCTTTCGACCCCGCTGGCCCATGCCGAGCGCCTCAAGACCCTGTACGGCACCGTCCTGCCGAGCCCGTCGGATGACACCGAGACCATCGATGTGCCGCAGGTGGGCGAGACCGACGACCATGCCCATAACCAGGTGCCGCGCTCGATTCTGACCGGAATCATCAAGCCCCGGCTGGAAGAGACCCTGGAACAGGTGCGTGAGCGCCTGGCCCAGTCCGGATTCGAGAAGCTGGCCGGCCGCCGCGTGGTCCTCACCGGCGGTGCCAGCCAGCTCCAGGGCGTGCGCGAGCTCGCCGCCCGCACGCTCGACAAGCAGGTTCGCCTCGGTCGCCCGATCCGGGTTGGCGGTTTGGCGGAAGCAACAGGTGGTCCGGCCTTCTCGGCCTGTGCCGGACTCCTTTCGTACGCACAGCAACAGGCCGCCGAACGAGTCATCCGACTGCCTGAACCTGAACCTGCACCCAGTGGAGCGATGTCACGAATCGGCCGCTGGTTGCGCACAAACTTCTGACGACTGAATCGCGTGGCCAAGATGATGATCAAAATATTCAGCATCCACGCGGTTTTTACGATGTCACTTGCATCGCGCGGTGACATTGGTAATTGCAACAGTTAAACCCTGGAGGAGAACATGGGTATTAATCTGACCATGCCGACCACGCGGGAGCTTAAGCCCCGTATCGTCGTCTTTGGCGTCGGCGGTGCCGGCGGCAACGCAGTGAACAACATGATCGCCGCCCAGCTTGAGGGCGTCGAGTTCGTGGCTGCCAATACCGACGCCCAGGCGATCAACATGTCGCTCACCGACCGGCGTATCCAGCTCGGCACGGCCCTGACCCAGGGTCTGGGCTGCGGCGCCAAGCCGGAAGTCGGCCGCGGGGCCGCCGAAGAGTCCATTGACCAGATCCTGGAACATCTCCAGGGCAGCCACATGGCCTTTGTGGCCGCCGGCATGGGCGGCGGCACGGGCACCGGGGCTGCCCCGGTGATCGCCCGGGCCGCCAAGGAGATGGGCATCCTCACCGTGGGTGTCGTCACCAAGCCGTTTTCCTTCGAGGGCAGCCAGCGCATGAAGCTGGCCGATGCCGGCATCCGCGAACTGCAGCAGTATGTCGACACCCTGATCATCATCCCGAACCAGAACCTGTTCCGGGTGGCGAACGAGAAGACCACCTTCGCCGACGCCTTCAAGATGGCTGACAACGTCCTGCAGTCGGGCGTGCGCGGCATCACCGACCTGATGGTGATGCCAGGCCTGATCAACCTCGACTTCGCCGACGTCCGTTCGGTGATGAGCGAGATGGGCAAGGCGATGATGGGCACCGGCGAGGCCGAGGGCGAGCATCGTGCCATCGAGGCCGCCGAGCGTGCCATCGCCAATCCGCTGCTGGATGATATCTCGATGAAGGGCGCCCGTGGCGTGCTCATCAACATCACCGGCGGTCCGGATTTGACCCTGTTCGAGGTCGACGAGGCCGCCAACCGCATCCGTGAGGAAGTGGACCCGGAAGCCAACATCATCGTCGGCTCCACACTGGACGCCAATATGGAAGGCCGCATGCGGGTTTCCGTGGTTGCCACCGGCATCGACGCTGCCGCCCAGGTGGCTGGCCAGCCGCAGACCTCGCCGGCGCTTCGTCTGGTGACCCCGCCGCAGGCCAAGCCGATCGCCTTCGGCGCCGCTCCGCGTCCGGCCATGCCGGCGATGCCCGCCATGACCCAGCCGGTCATGCCGCAGCCCGCCGTCACCCAGCAGGCCGCTGTCATGCAGGCTGCGCCGGCCGTTCAGGCCCCGCAGCCGATGAGCGTCGGCGCCACCGCGCTCGCCATGCCTGACCTCGAGCATGTGCCGGATGTCTACCCGTCGACGCTGCCGGAAGTGCACTTCGACCTGCCGCCGCCGGCCGATCTGCCGGCTTCGGTGATCGCGCCGCTGGCTCAGCCGGTTGCCGATGCCGCCGCCGCCGTTGCCGCGTCGCCGGCGATCGAGGCCCGTCCGTTCGCGGCGCATGTCGCGGATGCGCAGCAGTCCTTCGTGCCGCCGGCTGCCCAGGCGATGCCTCAGGCGATGATGGGCCGCTCGATGGAGATGCCGCGTCAGCCCGACCCCTTCGCTGAAGCCGACATGATCAACAAGCCGGCCGAACCGAAGAAGAAGGCCAGCCTGTTCGATCGCATCACCGGCGCGGCCCGCCGCAGCGGGGAAGCGGAAGCTCAGCCGGTCATGCGTCAGGCCGAGCCGCAGTTCAGCCGCCCGGTCGCTCCGGCTCCGGCTGCGCCGATGGCCCAGCCGGTCATGCAGGAGCAGGCTCCGGTCGCCCAGGCCCCCGTGCAGCAGGCCCAGCCTGCGCCGGCCCCGCGTCAGGCCGACCTCGGCCTGATCCCGACGGCCGAACGCCCGGCGCCGAGCCGCCCGCAGGACGACCTGCTGGACATCCCGGCCTTCCTGCGCCGCCAGGCCAATTAACCATGAATTACGCTGGCGGATTAATGACTTAGTAAGGTCCGCCAGCGTTACATCTGGTTACATAGAGTGATTTGTTGTTCCCGGGGGTGGTTGTTACAACCATCCCCGGTTTCGTTTGTGCGCGGGTCTGTCCGATTCGCGATCCGGTTCAAGGAGTTCCAGTGTGTTGAACACCGGTAAGATTGCCCAGAAGACGCTGAAGAACCGCATCAAGTGCTCCGGCATCGGCCTGCACAGCGGTTCCAAGGTCCATATGGTGCTGAATCCGGCTGCGCCCGATACCGGCGTGGTGTTCCGTCGCGTGGATCTGCCGGGTCGTCCGCTGGTCAGCGCGCGCTATGACCAGGTCACCGACCTGCGCATGTGCACGACTGTCGCCGCCGGCGAAGGCGTGTCGATCGGCACGGTCGAGCATCTGATGGCCGCGCTTGCCGGCTTGGGTGTCGACAACGTCCTCATTGATATCGATGGTCCGGAAGTGCCGGTGATGGACGGTTCGTCCGCGCCCTTCGTCTTCCTGATCGAATGCGCCGATGTGATCGAGCAGGTCGCGCCGCGCAAGTACCTCAAGGTTCTGAAGACGGTGGAAGTGCGCGATGGCGCCGCCAGCGCCTCGCTGATGCCCTCGGAAGGCTTCAGCATCGATTTCGAGATTGAATTCGCCAACCAGATGATCGGCCGCCAGAGCGCTGAGTTCCAGCTCGAGCCGGGCCGCTTCAAGGCCGATATCGCGCGTGCGCGCACCTTCGGTTTCGTGCAGGAAGTCGAGCAGCTGCGCGCCATGGGCCTCGCCCGCGGCGGGTCGCTCGAGAATGCCGTGGTGCTCGGCCATGACCGTGTCCTCAATGACGACGGCCTGCGCTACGACGACGAATTCGTCCGCCACAAGATCCTCGACGCCCTGGGCGACCTGTATCTGACCGGTGCGCCGATCATCGGCCGTTATGAAGGCCGCCGTTCGGGCCATGCCCTGAACAACAAGCTGCTCAAGACCCTGTTCGCCGACCAGAGCGCCTATGTCTGGACGACGCATGCCAAGGGCCGTGAGACCGCGCGTCTCATTCCGGCTGCCGAGATGGGCGGTGCGCGTCAGCGCCCGGCCGTCGCCGCCGAGGCCGCGCTCTAAGCGACGCGGCACTCCACAGACAAAGAAAAGCCCCGCAGCTTTCGCTGCGGGGCTTTTTTATACCGTCGGAGGAGAGGGCGGCTCAGTCGGCCGTGCCCAGTTCCTCGTCCTTGTAGCGGCTGGCGATGCTCTTGATCAGGCCGGCCACCGCGGAGCGGATGGTGGTGTCCTCGATGTCGCTGAAGTTGCGCACCAGCTCAATGGTCGAGCGGTTCTTGCCGCCATGTTCCATCGGCTTGCTCTCCAGGCGGGCTTCCAGGCCATCGAAGAAGAAGGCCATGTCGACCTGCAGGCGCTGGGCCACTTCGAAGAGGCGGCCGGCGCTGACGCGGTTGGCGCCCGTCTCGTACTTCTGGACCTGCTGATAGGAAATCTTCAGCGAGTTGGCGAGCTCTTCCTGGGTCAGGCCGAGTTCGGTACGGCGCGCCCGGATGCGTTCACCCACATACTCGTCGACGCGCGTTGCGATCTTACCCATCGATGTCACCTCATGGCGTGGTCCACAAACTGGACCAGGAAACTGTTCAACCCATACGGGTCAGGGGCAGAGGATTCTTACAAAGACTTGCTGCCTGCCCCCAGGTCACGGTCGGTGCCATTTCTTCCCGCCAAAGACCGCCACTTACTCGTGACGCGGGATTAACCCCAAGCGGAAACCGTCCAAAACCGGGTAGCTACACATGTAATAGGCGAATTTGCCGGAGGTGGAAATCGTTCAGAAGTATAAGGTAGGCAGAAACCGGAAAAGCTTAATAATAATGCATACATAGGGTGTGTCACCCGTAGGGGCTGTACGAAAGGCGTAGGCGGTCAGCCCGGCCGGCCAGGATGCGGGGCAAAAAACGACTCCGGCCTGGGACGAATCACAGGGCCGTTCCTGATTTCACCCCCCATTCTTGATTTTGACCGGGGGGCATGCAGAATCCCGCCATGCCAATGTATCCCCGTCCGGATTCGTCGCGGCTCCGTACCGCGCGCCACGCCCTTGCCGCCCTGCTGCTGCTGGGCCTCGCTGCCTGTGGCGCCAAGGAAAAGCCCTATGTCGAGCGGCCGGTGGAAGATCTCTACAACATCGCCATGGACGCGGTCGCCAACCAGAGCTGGGAAGAGGCGGCCAATGGCTTCGATGAAGTCGAACGCCAGCATCCCTATTCGGTCTGGGCAAACAAGGCCCAGTTGATGGCGGCCTATTCTTACTATCAGAGCAACAAGTACACCGAGGCCATCTCGGCCGCCGACCGATTCATCCAGCTGCATCCCGGCAGCCGCGAAACGCCCTATGCCTATTACCTGACGGCGATCTGCTACTACGAGCAGATCACTGACGTGGGCCGCGACCAGAAGATCACGCAGCAGGCGCTGTCGTCGCTGGAGGAAGTGGTGCGCCGCTATCCCAGCAGCGAATACGCCCGCGATGCGCGCCTGAAGATCGACCTGACGCGCGACCATCTCGCCGGCAAGGAAATGGTGATCGGCCGCTATTATCTGCGGAAGAACCAGCAGATCGCCGCTATCAACCGCTTCAAGACGGTGATCGAGAAGTTCCAGACCACCACCCATGTGCCCGAGGCACTGCATCGCCTGGCTGAGGCCTACATGTCGCTCGGCGTGGTGGACGAGGCGCAGAATGTCGCGGCCGTGCTCGGCTACAACTATCCGGGCAGCGAATGGTACGTCGACACCTACACCCTGGTCACCGGCGAGGTGGCTCCCAGCACCAAGACCGCCAACCAGAAGTCCTGGTGGAATATCTTCTGATCTAACCGCGGGCTCATTCATGCTGACCAGTCTCGGCGTCCGCGACATTGTCCTGATCGAAAAAATGGATCTCGCCTGCTCGGCGGGGCTTGGCGTGCTGACCGGCGAAACCGGCGCCGGCAAGTCGATCCTGCTCGATGCGCTGGGCCTGGCGCTCGGCCGTCGCGCCGATGCCGGCCTGGTGCGCAGCGGCGCAGCCCAGGGCGTGGTGACCGCCAGTTTCGATCTGCCCAAGAAGCATCCCGCTTTCGATGTGCTGGCTGAACAGGCGCTGGATACTGGCGATGGCGAACTGGTGCTGCGTCGCGTGGTGGGGCAGGACGGCAAGAGCCGCGCCTTCATCAACGACCAGACCGTCAGCGTCGCGCTGCTGCGCCGCATCGGCGACACGCTGGTGGAAATCCACGGCCAGAATGACGAGCAGGGTCTGACGGATGCCACCATCCACCGCGCGCTGCTCGATGACTATGCCGGCCTGGAGAAGGATGTCGCCGGCCTGCGTGATGCGCATGAGGCAATGCGCGACGCCGAGAAGGCGCTGGCCGATGCGCTGATCTCGGCCGATCAGGCACGCCGCGAAGAGGATTTCCTGCGCCATGTGGTGGCTGAGCTGGAAACGCTTAAACCCCAGCCCGGCGAGGAGCAGGAACTGGCGGCGCAGCGCAGCCTGCTGCAGGCCGGCGAGAAGCTGGTCGCCGCGATGCAGGAGGCGCAGTCGGCGCTGGAGCAGGGCGGCGGCGTCGATGCGCGGTTGCGCACCTGCCTGCGTGCGCTGGAGCGCGTGGCCGACAGGGCGGCGGGCAAGCTGGATGCGCTGGTGGCGCAGGCTGATGCCGTGTTGGTGCAGGCCGGCGATCTGGCGGCGGCGCTGGAGCAGACGGCGCGCGATCTCGATCTCGATCCGCAGAAGCTGGAACGCACCGAAGAACGCCTGTTCGCCCTGCGTGCGGCCGCCCGCAAGCACAGTGTGCCGGCCGACGATCTGGCCAAGCTGACCGAGCAGTATGCCGAGCGCCTGAACCTGATCGACAATACCGCTGCCAGCATCGGTAAGCTGGAGAAATCGGCGGCAAGCGCGAAGGCGGCTTATCAGGCGAAGGCCGAAGCGATCTCTGCCACGCGCCGCAAGGCTGCCGTCAAGCTCGACAAGGCGGTGGCCGCCGAGCTGGCGCCGCTCAAACTCGGCACCGCGAAATTCTCCACATCGGTCGAGGCGCTGCCACCTGAACAGTGGAGTCCCGAAGGTGCCGACCGCGTGCAGTTCCTGGCCAGCACCAATCCCGGCACTGCCCCGGGCTCGCTGGCCAAGATCGCCTCAGGCGGTGAGCTCAGCCGCTTCATGCTGGCGCTTCGTGTCGTTCTGGCGGGGCGTGGGAGTGCGGGCACGCTGATCTTCGATGAAGTTGATCGCGGCGTCGGTGGTGCGACGGCGGCGGCCGTGGGCCAGCGGCTGGCGCGACTGGCGGAACGCGTGCAGGTGCTGGTCGTTACCCATTCCCCGCAGGTGGCTGCCAGGGGCGACCAGCATTGGCGCATCGCCAAGCGCGAGTCAGGCACGGCCAAGAACCGCACCACGCTCACCGAGGTCGCGCCGCTCAAGCCCGATGACCGCCGCGAGGAAATCGCCCGCATGCTGGCGGGCGCCACCATCACCGATGCGGCACGGGCCGCCGCCGACAGCCTGCTCGCAGGCCAAGAAGCGTAAACGGGAAGCGTAACGGATGAGTCGTCAGCGCGCGAAACCGGTGGCCGAGCTGAGCCCCCGTCAGGCCAAGCTGGAGCATGCCCGGCTGGAAGAGGAAATCGCGGCGCATGACACGCGCTATCATCAGCAGGATGCGCCCAGCGTCACCGACGCCGAATACGATGCGCTGAAAAAGCGTCTGCTGGAGCTGGAAGCGCAGTTCCCCGACTTGAAGACCATGCTGGGTGTGTCCAGCCGCGTGGGCGCTGCTCCGGCTGCCGGTTTTGCCAAGGTGCGGCATGCCAAGCCGATGCTGTCGCTCGACAATGCTTTTGCCGAGGATGATGTCGCTGATTTCCTCGGACGTATCCGCCGCTTCCTCAATCTGAAGGAAAACGACGACCTCACGCTGGTTGCCGAACCCAAGATCGACGGGCTTTCGGCGTCTCTGCGCTATGAGAAGGGTGAGTTGGTGCGTGCCGCCACCCGTGGCGACGGCCAGGAAGGCGAGGATGTCACCGCCAATATCCGCACGCTGAAGCAGGATGTGCCGCATAAACTCAGCGGCAAGGGTTGGCCCGACGTGCTGGAGGTGCGCGGCGAGGTGTACATGACGCGCGCTGACTTCCTCAAGCTGAACGAGAGCCAGGACGCCGCGGGCCAGAAGATTTTCGCCAATCCGCGCAATGCTGCCGCCGGCAGTTTGCGCCAGCTCGATCCGAAGATCACTGAGAAGCGCCCGCTGCGCTTCTTCGGCTATTCCTGGGGTGAGGTGTCGGAGCCTTTCACCGGCAAGATCAGCGACGTGCGCAAGAAACTCGACAGCTGGGGCTTCACCCTCAATCCGCATGTCGTGGCCTGTCACAGCGTCGACGACCTGATGGCCTATTACAACGACATTGCGTCGCGTCGCGCCACGCTCGCCTTCGATATCGACGGCGTGGTCTACAAGGTCGACCGCCTCGACTGGCAGGAGCGCCTGGGCTTTGTCAGCCGCAGCCCGCGCTGGGCGATTGCGCATAAATTCCCGGCCGAGCAGGCCGAGACGCTGCTGGAGAATATCGACATCCAGGTCGGTCGCACCGGCACATTGACGCCGGTGGCCAAGCTGAAGCCGGTGAATGTCGGCGGCGTTCTCGTTTCCAACGCGACCCTGCATAACGAGGACGAGATCAAGCGCAAGGATGTGCGCGTCGGCGATGCCGTGATCATCCAGCGCGCCGGCGACGTCATCCCGCAAGTCGTGAGTGTTGTTCTGGAAAAGCGCCCCAAGGGGGCGAAAGAATTCGAATTCCCGACCAAATGCCCGGTCTGCGGCCAGCCGGCCGAGCGCGAGGTCGATGCGTCAGGCGAGGCGGATGTGCGCCGCCGCTGCACCGGCGGCGTGTCCTGCCCGGCCCAGGCGATGGAGGGCCTGCGCCATTTCGTCTCGCGCAATGCCTTCGATATCGAGGGCATCGGCGAAAAGCAGATCGCCGCCTTCTACGAATGGGGCTGGATCAAGGAACCTTCCGATATTTTCAAGCTGCCGAAGAAGCACGCGGCCGAGCTGCGCAAGAAGGAAGGCTATGGCGACACCTCGGTCGACAACCTGATCCGCGCCATCGGGCAGCGTCGGACCATCGGTTTCGACCGTTTCATTTTCGCGCTTGGCATCCGCCATGTCGGGCAGGAGCGCGCGCGCCTCGTCGCCATGCATTACGAGACACCGGACCGCTGGCTGGCGGCCATGGACGAGGCGAAAGACCGCCATGGCGAGGCCTGGGGTGATCTCAACAGCATCGACAAGATGGGCGATGTGGTGGCCGAGGCCATTCTGGGCTTCTGCATCCGGCCGCAGAGCCGCAAGGTGATCGATCATCTGCTCAAAGAGTTGACCGAAGTTGTGCCGCCGGAGAAGCCGTCAACGGACTCCGCCGTGGCCGGCAAGACGGTGGTCTTCACCGGCAGCCTGGAGAAATTCACCCGCGACGAAGCCAAGGCGCGCGCGCTGGCGCTCGGCGCCAAGGTGGCGGGCTCGGTGTCGAAGAAGACCGACTATCTGGTCGCCGGCCCTGGTGCGGGCTCAAAGCTCGCCGAGGCGCAGAAGCACGGCGTTCCGGTCCTGAGCGAAGACGACTGGCTCACGCTGATCGGCGGCTGATTTTAAAGAAAAGAGATGGGGATGCGCAAAGTTGCTGTCGGTCTGACGCTCACCATCGCCATCGTTATCGCCGCCGTGACTGTCTGGCGTATGGCGCCCGTCGACGAACAGGCCCAGGGGCCGACCGCAGCGGCTCGCCCCGTCATCCGCATTGCGGTCGAAGATCGGCTGGGTATCTTTGATGATACCCGCATCTCGCTGGCCCGTATCCAGTCCAATCTGGAACGTGTTGCCGTCGGCCATGTCACCTGGCCGTTGATTGGAGAAATTCAGCAGCCGACGGACCGCATCGTTGATGCCTATGCCGCTTTCCTGAAACGCGATTATGTCGCCATGGATGCTGCGCTGGCGGAACTGGCCGGCCATTTCGATAAAGTGGTGGAAAGCGACCGATCGGATCAGGTTTGGCGCTCCGATCTGGAGACCCTTGAGCGTATCGATGCGCTGACCGATACGTCACCATTGCTCAGGCTCGTGGTCGGCCTGCGACGGGCTCAGCTGTCTTTCCCTGCAGAGCAGGCATATCCACCGCCGCAAGATGACGAGCGCTGGGTGCTGTATCTGCCGTGCCGCACGCTGCAGGGCCGCGGCAGTGACTTCATGGCGCTTCCCGCTTTGCTCGGCCGGCTGAACGGCAGGCTGCTGTCCTGTCCTTCCAGTCAAACAAATCTCACGCGCCTGGAGGAGCAATCGAGGCAGCCGGGCCTGTTTGAGGCTGTGGACAAGCCGTCGTCATCGGCGGTGGTGACGGTGCAGCAGACAATGACGCCGTATGAGGCGGCCATTCAAGCGATGGGCGACGATCCAGATGGATCGGAGCCTGTGCTGACACAGGCGGCGGCGGAAAGCCTGCTGGGAAAGCTCGATTACGCGCTCTTCCTGCATGCTTTCCATCCGGAGAGTGCTGCACGGAATGATGAAATCCGGGAGTTGCTGTCCGGAATCAATCAAGCTGCTCTGCAGCAGGCTGACGAATATTCACGTCAGCAGCTAGGGCCGATTGAAACGTATGATGGGCGGGACGAATCCCTGCTGGCAACGCTGCGTCTTGCATCTTCTGCCAATGTCGTCACAACAGCGCCTGCCTTTTATGCCATTCCCTGCGCCGTAGTCCTTCGCCGGCCCAACCTGTTGCTGGCAACAGCCGCGTATTGGGGCAGCAATCGGGACAATTTCTTGCCGCGCTCTGGGTGCCAGTGGGGAAGAGGCGCTGTGTCCGGCTATCCGGAGAAGGAAGTCGACAGGTATCTGACGGCTGCCGAAGCGGCGGACGGGTATTTCATTGCCCGGAATACCGGCTCGATCCGATATGGACACATGGCTGAACTTAATCGCAGGATCGAACAGCTGAAGGCCGATCCGCGCGGCCTGATGTTTGGTGATGTTGCCCCGGGGTTTGTATATCCCTATCAGATATGGGGACAGGCAACCTTCGGAAATCATGTCCAGGCCCAGAAGATCGAAGCTCTCTATCGGGATGCCCATGCAAAGCTGATTGCGTTCTATGGAAAATCGGGGATAGGAGCGGAAGAGGCTGGCCGGGCGGCACGTAACGGCCTGTTTGCCGTTGCTTTCGGTGCCGATTGTGGTACGCCGTTTCCCGATCCACCGGAGTCGTCCATTCGCCAGATGATTCTCGAACATGCGCCGATGGAAAGCATCAGGCGATTATCTGTATTGCGCGATCTTGAAACGGCGGCTTCCCTGCGCTGCCGCACCCATGCAGGCCTTGATCCACTGCCCATGATCGCAGTGGCTTATCCGGAAGCGCTGACGCTGCTGCTTTCACTCGAGCGCACGGCCGATCCTCGGAATGTCTTCGGAAAAACGCCGTTAATGGTTGCGGCTCAGTTCGATCAAGCAGAGAGCGTTCGTATTTTGCTCGAAGCAGGCGCGGCTGTGAATGCCAGCACATGGCGGAATCCAAAAGACACAGACTACGTGCTAGCCCATGATGGCCGTTCGGCACTGATGTATGCTGCCGCCGGCGCCTCCATATCTGTGATCAGGCAGTTGATCGCTGCGGGCGCCGACCCTTATCAAGCCGATACCAAAGGTCGGCGCGCGGTAGACTATATGCTGGGCTACGGCCCTGTTCCGTACAATTCAAAGCTTTCGACGGACGATCGGGCGGAAGCTGTCCGCTTGCTGTATTGAAGTCATGAGCGGCCTATATAAGACGTATGATCACTAACCGCGCCCTTCCATCCATCGAGTCCGTTGCCGGCGCGACGGCCATCGCGCTGGATTTCGAGACCGCCAGCGGCACGCCGGGCAGCGCCTGCGCGGTGGGTCTGGCCTGGATCAGGGACGGGCAGGTGATCCACACCGCGCATCGCCTGATCCGGCCGCATGACATGCGCTTCCATCCCAGTTTCATCGCCATCCACGGCATCTATCCCTATCACGTGGAGCATGAGCCGGAATTCCCTGCCATCTGGGATGAGCTGCTGCCGCATCTGGAGGCCGCGCCGCTGTTGCTGGCCCATAACGCGCCCTTCGATATCGGCGTGCTGCGCGCCGTTCTCAGCCATTACGGCCAGCCCTGGCCGGTACTGTCATTCCTCTGCACGGTGAAGATCGCGCGCGCCGCCTGGCCCGATCTGGAGAACCACAAGCTCTCCACGGTGGCGCAGCATCTCGGCGTCGCGCTGCAGCATCATCTGGCCGACAGCGATGCGGCGGCCTCGGCCCATATCCTGCTGCGTGCCATGGCCGATGCCGGCATCGAGGACATGCAGGCAGTGCTGGCGAAATTCGGCATCAAGCCTGGCCGGCTGGAGCCGGACTATCACGAAGCCTGCTCGACTTTGTCTGATCGCGCCAGCACGCGCGGCCGCTACCGCCTGCCGCGCTGGCTGCGCGTCTAGGCCTCAGCCTTTCTTCATATCGGCTTCGTAGCGTGCCTTGGTTTCGGCGTTGGGCGGATAGAGGCCGGGCAGCGGCGTGCCCTTGTCGACTTCGCCCATGATCCAGGTTTCGAGCTTTTCCTGCTCGATCGATTCCCTGGTCACCTCTTCGACCATGGCCTGCGGGATCAGCACCGCGCCGTCATCGTCCAGCACGATCACGTCGCCCGGATAGACGGCGACGCCGCCGCAGCCGATCGGCTGCTGCCAGTCGACGAAGGTCAGGCCGGCCACAGACGGCGGGGCGGCCGCGCCATCGCACCAGACCGGCAGCTTGGTACCGATCACGCCGGCCACGTCGCGCACCACGCCATCGGTCACCAGGGCGGCCACACCGCGCTTCTGCATCCGTGCGCACAGGATGTCGCCGAAGATTCCGGCATCCTTCACGCCCATGGCATCAACCACGGCGATGCAGCCGGCCGGCATGTCCTCGATGGCGCCGCGGGTGGATTTGGGCGAGGCCCAGCTTGCCGGCGTCGCCAGATCTTCGCGCGCCGGCACGAAGCGCAGGGTGAAGGCCTCGCCGACGATGCGCTTCTGCGGGGTCAACGGCTTGGCGCCGCGCAGCCAGACATTGCGCAGGCCCTTCTTCAGAAGAACCGTCGTCAGCGTGGCGGTGGTCACCAGTTCCAGCGCCGCCTTGATCCGTGCATCGAGCATGTGTGTTTCTCTCCGGGTTATAATTCCTTATGCGCCTAACGGCGCCGTCGCCTGCTTCATCCAGTCGCGCGTGGCGTCGTCCACCAGCGGCGCAATCTCCTGCCAGACCAGTGCGTGATAGGCGTCGACCCAGCCGACTTCGGCCGGAGTGAGCAGGTCGAGCTGGATCAGGCGGCGGTCCAGCGGCGCGCGCGTCAATGTCTCGAAGCCGAACCAGCGTTTGCCGCTTTCGGCCTTCTCGGTCTCGACGCGCACGGCGACCAGGTTCTCGATGCGGATGCCATAGCCGCAGGTCTTGTAATAGCCCGGCTCGTTGGAAATGATCATGCCGGGTTTCAGCGCCACGGTGTTGCCGACTTTGCTGATGCGCTGCGGGCCCTCATGCACCGAGAGATAGCTGCCGACGCCATGGCCGGTGCCGTGGTCGTAATCCAGACCGATCTCCCACAGCGGCCGGCGCGCCAGCGCATCGAGCTGGGAGCCGGTGGTGCCTTCGGGGAATTTCACCATGGCCAGCGCGATATGCCCCTTCAGCACGCGGGTGAAGCGGTCGCGCATCTCCTCGCTGGGCTCGCCGATGGCAACCGTGCGGGTGATGTCGGTGGTGCCGTCCGGATATTGCCCGCCGCTATCCACCAGATAGAGATTGCCCGGCTCCAGCGGCTTGTTGGTCTCGGCCGTGACCCGGTAATGCACGATGGCGCCATTCGAGCCGGCGCCCGAGATGGTGGTGAAGGAGAGGTCGCGCAGGTCGTTCGACAGCCGGCGGAAGCTCTGCAGCTTCTCGGCCGCCGCGATCTCGTCGATGCCGGCGCCCTGGGTGCTCTGCGCATCCAGCCAGGCGAGGAATTTGCTCACCGCCGCGCCATCGCGGCGATGGGCGGCGCGGCTGCCATCCAGCTCGGCCTCGGTCTTGCAGGCCTTGGGCAGCAGGCAGGGGTCCTCGGCGCGGATCAGCGTGGCGCCGGCCGCTTCGAGCCGCTGCAGCACATAGACGCCGCTGGTGGCGGGATCGACCTGCACGGTCTTGCGCGCTTCACCCAGCGCCGTCAGCGCGGAGGGGAAGGCGGAGGCGTCATGCAGGCGCACATCGCCCAGATGTTTCTTCACCTCTGCATCCAGCTTGCGCATGTCGATATAGAGATCGACGGCGGCATCGGCATGCAGCACGGCCATCGACAGCGGCAGCGGCGTATGCGGCACGTCGCTGCCACGGATATTAAGCAGCCAGGCAATCGATTCCGGCAGGGTCAGCACTACGGCGTCGGCCTTGCGCTCTTTCACGCCCTTGGCGATGTCAGCGCGCTTGTCGGCGGCATGCCGGCCGGTCAGCGCCACGTCCTGCACCCGCACCGGCCCCAGCGGCGGCGGCGGCTGGTCGGTCCAGACCGCATCGATCGGATTGGTAGTGGCGGCCACCAGCTCGGCGCCGGCGGCAGCGCAGGCCGTCGTGAAGGTCTTCACACCGCCTTCGGTATGCAGCCAGGCATCGTAGGCCAGCTTGTCGCCGGGCTTGAGATTGCTTTTCAGCCAGTCGCTGGCCGGCTGGTCGCTGATATGCAGGCATTCGAACAGCGCGCCGTCGACCTGCTGCGCCAGCTGCAAGGTATAGCGGCCATCGCTCCAGATCGCGGCCTTGTCGGTCAGCACGATGGCGAGGCCGGCCGAACCGGTGAAGCCGGTCAGCCAGCTCAGGCGCTGGGCGCAGAGCGGCACATATTCGCTCTGGTATTCGTCAGTCAGGGGCACGATCAGGCCGGCCAGGCCGCGATGCGCCAGTTCGGCGCGCAGATCGGCCAGCCGGGCAGCCACGGCGCTGCGGTCCTCGATGGCGGCGGCGAAACGCGCGGCCAGTTCGGCCACCAGGCTTTCGGCCTTTTCACGCGGCAGGCCAGAGTCGGCGGGGAGTAGCGCCAGACCGGGGAAGCCGCCAAAGACCGGCGGCGCGGCGGCGATGCCACGTAACCAATCTGTAAGCACGGCCGGTAAACCGGCAAGAAGGGCGGAGAGGGGGGCAGGCTGTTGCAGAGTCATGGGTAACCCGTTGCCGTGTCGTGGGAATTATGGGGTGCTCCCGACCCGGAGTCCAGATCGAGGTATGCGTTTCATGCATTGCTGCGTCGGCAAACAACTCATAGCTAAGTCATTGATTTTTAAAGGGTGCAGTGCAATATTCTCGACGTGGCCGCGATGCACAGACTGCCCGGACCACTGAACGGAGAGAGACTACCATGACCACCCTGCGCAACCAGACCGCTTTCGCCTTCCCGGCTAACCTGGCCCCGATGAGCCAGGCCGAGATCGAAGCCTACGCGCGTCGTATCCGCGCCGAAGCCATTGCCGACCTCGTCTTCAACGCCTGGGTCGCCCTCAAGACCGCCGGCACCCGCCTGAAGGGCTTCCTGGCCCGCCAGCGCGCGATGCATGAGCTGAACGGCCTTGATGACGCCATGCTGCGCGACATCGGCCTGAGCCGCTCGCAGATCCCGGCCGCTGTGGCCGGCCTGATCGAGCGCCCGGCCGCCGCCGCGGTGAACGAGAATACCGCGACCGCCAAGGTCACCCGCCTGGTCCCGCGCGAAGCGGCCTAAGGCTTACAGTTTCTGGCCGGGGCCGGGCGCAGCCCGTCCCCAAAGTCCTCCTCCCCCCGTGGGGGCGGTGTGACCGGCCCGGCCAGTCTAAAAAGGCGCAGCCTCGGCTGCGCCTTTTTTATTTTTGCCCGCCATTCCACTGATGCATAGCGGCAACAGATAGTATGTCTTTGGGCTGATTAATCAGCAGGCGGAAAAATTAGGCAGCTGTTCAAAAAATCTACATAACTGATATTACACGTAAATTTCAAAAAATTAGCACTTGCAAACAGAAATGGTGCGATGCAATATTTGTGTCAGCCATACTGACGTACTTCAAGAATGCAAGGTGTGGCTGAGGAACACCCGGGTCGGCTTTTCCAAAGCAAAGGAGATAGCCATGAACCCGCGCATCGAGACCACCGTCCCCGTCCTCAATCTGGCCAGCCACGAATATCTCGGCCTGACCGATTTCGTCGAACTGGAACGCGAAGCCCGCCGGGCCCGCGCCCGCTATATCGCCATGACGGTCCGTCGTGGCCTGACGGCGCTGTTCGGCCCCAAGTCCACCACCACCGTTGCCGATTTCAGCCGCGAAGACCTGATCGCCATGGGCGTCCCGTCCAAGGATGTCCGTCTGGCGCTCGCCGGCCAGTCGCTCGGCAACGCCATTGGCGCTTTCACCCAGCATGTGTCGGCCCTGTGGCAGCGTGCCGCCGCCGAAGCCGAGCTGCGTGGCCTGGATGACCGCACCCTGCATGACATGGGTCTGAGCCGTTCGGATATCCCGGCCGCCGTGGCTGGCGAGATCTATCGCGGCGAAGCCTCCAATGACGATGCCGGCGAAGTGAAGGTCCAGGTTCTGAAGCAGAAAGACGTCGTCGCCGCCTAAGCGCGATGTGAGCAGACGCCACCGCGCGGTTACGCGCGGCGTTTGAACACTAACGTGTGCCAGCCTTCGCGCGGGATTCGCCGCGCAAGGGTGAGACCCGTCGCCCGGTAGCGGGCGACGATCAGGCGCTCTTCCCTGGCCAGCAGGCCGGAAAGCACCAGGTGGCCGCCTTGTGCCACCAGACGACGCAAACCTGTCGCCATGCGGCAGAGCGGCTCGGCCAGGATATTGGCCACCACCAGATCGTAGGGCCCGCAGGCCATCAGGCGCGGATCACCCGGCCGGCTTGCCGTCAGCGCCGCGATCCGCGCGCTCAGGCCGTTCAACCGCACATTCTCGCGCGTCACATCGACGGCCACCGGGTCGATATCGGCGGCGACGATCTTTTGCGCGCCGGCTTTCGCCGCGGCCATGGCCAAAACGCCTGAGCCAGTCCCCATGTCCAGCATACGGCGCGGAGTCTTCACGCGGCAGAGGTCGTCGATGGCCAGCATGCAGCCATAGGTCGATGGCGCGCGGCCGGTGCCAAATGCCAGCCCGGCATCCAGCAGGATGCTCAGGCTGCCCGGCGGAATCGCATGCGCGTCATGGGCGCCATAAAGGAAGAACCGGCTGGCGCGGATTGGCGCATTCAGCTTGTTGGTATGGCGCACCCAGTCATTGGAGGGCAGGTGGCCGAAGCTGATGACAGCGGGAATACCCAGGCCGGCGGCAATCTCCTTCAGCCGTGTGCGCCAGTCCTTCTGGTCGGGCGGCGCATCGAACAGCACCTGCACGCGCCAGTCGGGACTGACCGCCACACCCGGCTTCAGCACTTCATAGGAGGTGACCGCGACGCCGGCATCGCCCAGCATCTCTTCGGCGGCGGCGACCAGATCGACCGGCACATCCAGTTCGACCGACCAGAATTCAGGAGAGACGGGCATGCGAGGCGTCAGGCTTTCTCGACAAAGGAGGAAATGACGCGCTTCTCGCCGGCCTTCTCGAAACCGATCACCAGCTTGTTGCCGTCGACGCTGCGGATCTTGCCGTAACCGAATTTCAGATGGAAGACGCGGTCGCCGACGCCGAAGGACGCATCGTCGGGGCTGCGCTGCACCACGTCGTCATCGCTGATGCGGCGTGCGCGGCCCTCGATCATGCCGGCAGGTTTTTTGCGCGAGAAATCCCAGTTCGTACCCTGATAGCCGCTGCGCGTGGCCGCAGCCTCTTCGCTGAAGCCGCCGCCGATATAGCCCAGGCCCTGCGCCGCACGATACAGGCCGGCCTGCGAGCGCTGCTCAACATGCTCGCTGGGCAGCTCTTCCAGGAAGCGCGAGGGGATCGCGCTGGTCCACTGGTTGTAGATGCGGCGGTTGGCGGCGAAGGTGATCTGCGCGCGTTTGCGGGCACGCGTCAGGCCGACATAGGCCAGCCGGCGCTCTTCCTCCAGCCCGGCCACACCGTTGTTTTCCAGCGAGCGGCGGCTGGGGAACAGCTCCTCTTCCCAGCCGGGCAGGAAGATGTAGTCGAATTCCAGGCCCTTGGCCGCATGCAGGGTCATCAGGCTGACCATCTCGGCGTCTTCGGAATTCTCGGTATCCATCACCAGCGCGACGTGATCGAGGAAGCCGGCGAAATTCTCGAACTCGGCCAAAGCCCCGATCAATTCCTTCAAGTTCTCCAGCCGGCCCGGCGCCTCGGGCGACTTGTCGTCCTGCCACATTTGGATGTAGCCGGATTCCTCCAGGATGATCTCGGCCACTTCGGTATGCGGCAGTTCGCTGGCCTGCCGGCGCCAGCGCTCGAAATCGTCCAGCAGCTTGCGCAGCGTGTTGCGCTGCTTGGGCTTGATCTCATCGGTCTGCAGCAGGTCCTGCAAGGTCGCGGTCAGCGATTTCCCGGCGGTGCGGGCCAGCTTGTGCAGGGTCTGCATGGTGCTGTCGCCCAGGCCGCGCTTGGGCGTGTTGACGATGCGCTCGAAGGCCAGATCGTCATCGGGCTGCATCATCACGCGGAAATAGGCGATGGCGTCGCGTATTTCACGGCGTTCGTAAAAGCGCAGACCGCCGATCACGCGGTATTTCACGCCGATGGTGAGGAAGCGCTCCTCGAACGCGCGGGTCTGGTGGCCGGCGCGCACCAGGATCGCCATCTGGTTCAGCGAAATCTTCTCGCGTTCCAGCGTCTCGATTTCCTCGCCCACCAGTCGGGCTTCCTCATCGCCGTCCCACACGCCCTGCACGACAACCTTGTCGCCTTCGTTCAGGTCGGTCCACAGCGTCTTGCCCAGGCGGCTTTCGTTATGGGCGATCAGGCCTGATGCGGCGCCCAGGATATGCGGCGTCGAGCGGTAGTTGCGTTCCAGTCGCACGATCTTGGCGCCGGGGAAATCCTGCTCGAAGCGCAGGATGTTGCCGACCTCGGCGCCACGCCAGCCATAGATCGACTGATCGTCGTCGCCCACGCAGCAGATGTTCTTGTGCTTCTGCGCCAAAAGCCGTAGCCACAGGTACTGCGCCACGTTGGTGTCCTGGTATTCATCCACCAGGATGTAGCGGAACTGGTGCTGGTATTTCTGCAGGATGTCTTCGTGCTCGCGGAACAGCGTCAGGTTATGCAGCAGAAGGTCGCCGAAATCGCAGGCATTCAGCTGCAGCAGGCGCTGGCAGTAGAAAGCATAGAGCTTGGCGCCACGGCCCTCGGCGAAGCCGGTCTCGTTGTCGGGGATTTTGCCGGGCACGAAGCCGCGGTCTTTCCAGCGATCGAACTGGCCCTTCAGCATGCGTGGCGGCAACTGCTTTTCGTCCAGGCCTTCCGCCTCGATCAGCTGCTTCAGCAGGCGCAACTGGTCGTCGTCGTCCAGGATGGTGAAATTCGGCTTCAGGCCGACCAGCTCGGCATGGCGGCGCAGGATGCGGTTGCAGATGCCGTGGAAGGTGCCCAGCCATAGGCCCTCGACGGCATTGCCCACCAGCTTTTCGACGCGCTCGCGCATCTCGCGGGCGGCCTTGTTGGTGAAGGTGACGGCCAGGATCTGGCTCGGCCAGGCCAGCCGGCGATACAGGATATGGGCCAGCCGGGAGACCAGCACACGGGTCTTGCCCGTGCCGGCGCCGGCCAGCACCAGAAGCGGCCCTTCCAGGTGGTTGGCGGCCTCGCTCTGGGCCTCGTTCAGCTTGACCAGCCAGTCGGGCGCCGGCATCGCGGCGGCGGCCACCGGATCATTCGGTGCAGGACTATTTTCCGGCTCGAATCCGGAGAGGTCGAAAGGGTCGGCGGACATGTCGCCTACATAGCGCATGGGGCTTGTGCTGGCCACCCGCAGTGCAGCAAAACGGCACGTATTCTGGGGCTTTGTACACGTTCACCGGATTGCTATGCCGCCGCCAAAGCGTTACCTCTAGGGGATCAAGGAGAAACGCCATGGCCCCCGTTGCCGCCGCCCAGCCTCGTTTGACCCCCGCTGCCACGCAGGCGGCGCTTGATGCCATTAAGCAGCTTTTAGGCGACCGCTTCAGCGCCGCCCAGGCGGTGCGCGACCAACATGGCCGCGATGAGTCCTGGGCCACGCCGTCGCCGCCGGACGCCGTGGTGTTCCCGCGCAGCACCGAGGAGGTGGCCGAGATCGTGAAGATCTGCGCCGCCCATGGCCTGCCGATCATTCCTTATGGCGCCGGCACCTCGCTGGAAGGGCATGTCACCGCCGTGCAGGGCGGCGTCACCGTCGACCTGATGCAGATGAACCAGATTCTCAAGGTGAATGCCGAGGACCTGGATGTCGTGGTGCAGCCGGGCGTGCGCCGCAAGCAGCTCAACGAGCATCTGCGCGATACCGGGCTGTTCTTCCCGATCGATCCGGGCGCCGACGCCTCGATCGGCGGCATGGTCTCGACGCGCGCCAGCGGCACCAATGCGGTGCGCTACGGCACCATGCGCGAAAACGTGCTGGCGCTGACGGTGGTGACGGCCGACGGTCGCATCATCCGCACATCGAAGCGCGCCAAGAAGTCGGCGGCCGGCTACGACCTGACCCGGCTTTACGTCGGCTCGGAAGGCACGCTGGGCATCATCACCGAGATCACGGTGAAGCTCTACGGCATCCCGGAAGCGATGTCGGCGGCGACCTGCTCCTTCGATACACTGGAAGGCGCGGTCAACACCGTGATCCAGACCATCCAGGCCGGCATTCCGGTGGCGCGCATCGAACTGCTCGACGACGTGCAGGTGAAGGCGATCAACGACTATTCCAAACTCAGCCTGCCGGTGCAGAACCTGCTGATGCTGGAATTCCACGGCACGGAGTCCTCCGTGGGCGAGCAGGCCGAAATGGTGCAAAGCATCGCCAGCGATCATGGCGGCCATGGCTTCCAGTGGACGGTCAAGCCGGAAGAGCGCGCCAAGATGTGGGAAGCGCGGCACAACGCCGCCTATGCCTGCAAGGCGCTGCGCAAGGGCTGCGAGATCATGGCCACCGATGTCTGCGTGCCGATCTCGCGTCTGGCCGACTGTATCCTGGAGACCAAGGAAGACGTGGTGAAGACCGGGCTGACCGCACCGCTGGTCGGCCATGTCGGTGACGGCAACTTCCATCTTTCCGTAGTGGTCGACCGCAACAACCCGCAGGAAGTCGAAACCGTGGAGGCTTTCAGCGAGCGGCTGGTGCATCGTGCGCTGCGCATGGAAGGCACCTGCACCGGCGAGCATGGCATCGGCCGGGGCAAGATGAAGTACCTGACCGCCGAACATGGCGAGGCGGTGGCGGTGATGCGCGCGATCAAGAAGGCGCTGGACCCCGACAACCTGATGAATCCGGGCAAGATATTCAGCGTTTGAGCGGTTACACCCCCGATGGCGATCGACTCGCTTTACCTGCAGCTGCTGGCCAAGGTCGTTGAGCTGCGGCGCCAGGGGCCGGACGCCCCCGAACGCCTGTCGGCGCTGGCGCTGGCCTATCCCGATCTGCTGGTGCCCAAGGCCCAGCTCGAGGCCATGTTCGGCGCCGCGCTGATCGAGGGCGTCAAGCAGCGCGAGGATGGTGATGCCATCAAGAAATGGCATGGTCTCACGCATTGGGGCGACCCGATCTATGACACACTCGACCTGTTTGACAAACTTGGCATCGATGTGACTGTCACGGATGTGGCGGTGATGCGCGGCATGGAGGTGATCGTCGACCTCAATGAACCGCTGCCGCAGGATCTGACCGCGCGGTTCGACTTGGTGATCGATACTGGCACCTGCGAACACTGCTTCAATGTCGGCATGGCCTTCCGCAATACCTGCGAGGCGGTCGCCGTCGGCGGATTCCTGGTCCATGCCGCACCGATGACCCGCATCAATCACGGTTTCTGGAATTTCTGCCCGACGGTTTATCCGGACTATTTCGAGGATAACGGCTTTAAGCTGATGTACATGAACAGCATCGCCGGCAGCATCCTCACCGGTATGCAGGAATTTCCCGTCGATGCCTTTGGCAAATTCGCAACGCAGCCCAATGCCGCGCTCTATGTCGTGGCTCAGCGCGAGACACGGCGCCCGCCGGTCTGGCCGGTGCAGCGCAAATACCGTGGCTTCATCAAGCCGGATCAGCCGTCGGGCACATCTGCTTAAGGTTTCTTAACCAGCTTCGGCTATGGGGGTAGGATGATGCTACCCTGTCATTTCGCGGAAGTCCGCATCCAATGAGCGCTGCTCCACCGCCGGGCATACCGCCCGATCTGGCCGCCGCCGTCGATGCCGTGAACAAGAAGCCCGGCGATGTCGGCGCATTGCTCGATCTGGGCGACCTGATGCACAATTACGGCCAGCATGCCCAGGCGGCCAAGGTGCGTGACCATATCGTTGGCCTGGTGATCGATGGCATCGCACTGGGACAGGCCACCCCCGATCTCATTGGGCATATCCTTCAGCGCCTCTATCTCAGCTTCGTCAAGAAGATCGAAACCGAGGAACATGCCCGGCACTGCTTTCAGTCCTGGCTCGGGCCTGTCGCCGCCTATGGCCGCACCCTGCAGGACCCGGTTCTGCCCAAGCCGCTATGGGAGCCTACGGCGCACCGCCCCTGGCGTACGGCCTTCGTGCTCGCCAGTGCCGATATCCTGGGGCATACCGAAGCGATGCTGGAACTGTTGGCGCATCGCCCACGTGGTATGCCCTGGCATGACGTACCAGTGGTCTACAACATGGGGCCCGGTTCCGAAAAACTTGATAGGCGTGTGCGCGAGGTTGGCGCTGAGATCGTCAACATGCGCGACTATACGCCGGCGCCGCATTATTTCTCGGTGCTGGTGCGCTGGATGCGCCAGGATATGGCCGACCGTGATGTCAGCCACTTCGTCTGGGTCTCGACGCCTGCGCTGGTACCCTTTGCCATGGCGATGCGGCTGGCGCCAGTGCAGGTATTCTGGACGCTGAAATTCCATCCCTTCCAGATTCCCGAGATCGATAGCTCGATCACTTACGGCGCCTGGTCGGAATCCACGCGCGTGCTGCATGGCGAGAGCTGGAATGTGGTGCCCTTCACGATGTCCAATCCGTCTGCGCCGGTGGATGAGGCGGAGGTGGCGGCGACGCGCAAAGCCTATGCGCAGCACGACATCCTGTTCGGCACACTAGCCCGCACCGAGAAGATGAATGCCGAGCCTTATCTTGATGCGGTGGTGCGCATCCTGCGCGAAAATCCCACTGCGGGTTTCCTATGGACCGGCAAGGAGCGCCTGCCGGCCATCCAGTCGCATTTCGAGCGCGGCGGCGTCGCCAGTCGCTGCCATTTCGTCGGCTGGGTGCAGACGCCGATCTATGCCCGCGTGCTCGATGTCTTCCTCGAAAGCTTCCCCTTCGGCTGCGGCCTGACCGGCATCCAGGGCCTGGAGGCTGGCACGGCCTTCCTGTCCTATGCCGCGCCGGAAACCCAGTACGGCATGCATTTCCTGCGGCCGCTGCAGGAGAATGGCGCGGCGGCTGCCGAGATCCGCAGCCTGCTGAAGCCGACTGACGGCAGTGGGCCGCTGCTCTATGCCGGCAGCATCGACGAGTATGTGGCGCTGGCGAACCGGCTGGCGCGCGAGCCTGATTTCCGCAAGGCCGTGGGCGCGGCGGGACAGGCCTATTTCAAGCGCTACCTGACCGATTCCACCCGCATGAGCCAGCGGTTCATGCAGGTGCTGGCGGATGCGAAAAAACCGGAAGAGGGACCAGCATCATGAAAGCCATCCCGCTTGTCATCCTTGGCGCCGGCGGCAACTCGCTGTCGATCCTCGATGCCGTGGACGAGATCAACCGCCGCAGCCTGCGCGGCCAAGTCTATGACCTGCGCGGCTTCCTTGACGACATCCCGGAGAACCAGGGCAAGAAGGTGCTCGGCTATCCCGTGCTGGGCCGCATCGACCAGGCGCGCGACTTCGCCGACTGCCAGTTCATCAACGGCATCGCCAGCGCGACCAGCTACACCAAGAAGCCCGACGTGAACCTGCGGGCCAAGATTCCGCACGAGAAATTCGAGTCCGTGATTCATCCCACGGCGACCGTCTCGCCCAACTGCAAGGTCGGTGTCGGCACGGCGATCATGGCCAACAGCGTGATCTGCGCCGAGGCCACCATCGGGGACCATGTGATTATCCTGCAGAATACCGTGATCAACCATCACTCCAGCGTGGGCGACTTCGCCACGCTCTCGTCCGGCATCACCGTGCTGGGCTTCGTCGAGATCGGGCGCAACGCCTTCATCGGCGGGGCGGCGGCCATCCGTCCCTATACCAAGATCGGGGAAAGCGCCCTGATCGGCATGGCTTCGGTGGTGGTCAAGGATGTGGAGGCCCATACCACGGTCGCCGGCAACCCGGCCCGGCCGCTCAAGCCCAAGGAAGAGCTGCCGGAAGCCTAAATCGGTTCAAAGGCTTGGCAATTTGCCGATTTGTGCCGGCCGTCGCGCCAAGGCGGCTGGAAAAGCGCCCCTGCTGGCCCTATTGTAGGGTATCCCAAAACTTGTAGGCATACGAAGCAGTTAGGTCTGAGGTTACCCCATGAGTGCGCGCAAATGGTCGCCGGATAGCTGGCGCAGCAAACCGATCAAGCAGGTGCCGGCTTTCCCCGACGCCGCCGTTCTCGCGGCGGCCGAGGACAAGCTGTCGAAATATCCGCCGCTGGTCTTTGCCGGCGAGGCGCGCAACCTGACCGCCGCGCTGGCCAAGGTGGCCGAGGGCCGTGCCTTCCTGCTGCAGGGCGGCGACTGCGCCGAGAGCTTCGCTGAATTCAGCGCCAACAACATCCGCGACACCTTCCGCGTCATCCTGCAGATGGCCGTGGTGCTCACTTTTGGCGCGGCGCTGCCCGTCGTCAAGGTCGGCCGTCTGGCCGGCCAGTTCGCCAAGCCGCGTTCCTCCGATACCGAGAAGCGTGGCGATGTCGAGCTGCCGAGCTATCGCGGCGATATCATCAACGGCATGGATTTCGACGCCACCAACCGAGTCCCCGATCCGAACCGCCAGCTCCAGGCCTACAGCCAGGCGGCGGCGACGCTCAACCTGCTGCGCGCTTTCGCGAGCGGCGGTTATGCCGACCTGCATCGCGTGCACGGCTGGAATCTCGGCTTCGTCGCCAAGAGCCCGGAAGCCGAGCGTTGGCAGGACGTGGCGGCCCGCATCACCGAGACGCTGGACTTCATGGAAGCCTGCGGCATCACCCCGGAGAAGACCCCGGAGCTGCGCACGGTCGATTTCTACACCAGCCACGAAGCCTTGCTGCTGGGCTACGAACAGGCGATGACCCGCGTGGACTCCACCTCGGGCGAGTGGGTCGACACCTCGGCGCATATGCTGTGGATCGGCGACCGCACCCGTCAGCCCGATGGCGCGCATGTCGAATTCCTGCGCGGCGTGATCAATCCGCTCGGCCTGAAATGCGGCCCGACCACCGATCCAGATGAACTGATCCGCCTGATCGATCTGCTCAATCCGCAGAACAAGCCCGGCCGTCTCACCCTCATTGCCCGCATGGGCCATGACAAGGTGCAGAAGCATCTGCCCGCCCTGGTGCGCAAGGTGGCCCAGGAAGGCCGCAGCGTTGTCTGGTCCTGCGATCCGATGCATGGCAACACGCTGACCTCCACGTCCGGTTTCAAGACCCGGCCGTTTGATCGCATCCTGTCGGAAGTGCGGCAGTTCTTCGAAGTGCATCTGGCCGAGGGCACCCATGCTGGCGGCGTGCATCTGGAGCTGACCGGCCAGGATGTCACCGAATGCATGGGCGGTGCCCAGGCCATCGGCGACGATGACCTGTCCAGCCGCTATCACACCCATTGCGACCCGCGGCTCAATGCCTCGCAGTCGCTGGAACTGGCTTTCCTGATTGCCGAGATGCTGAAGCTCGAACGCATGAACCGGGGCAGCCAGCGCCATGCCGCACAAGCCTGACAGCAAGCCCTCCGTGACTCCGCTCGTGCCGCCTGTCCAGGCGGCCGAGCTGGAGCGCCAGATCGCGGCGCATACCGACACCTATTTCAAGAAGACCAAGGAAATCGTCCAGAAGACGGGCGACAAGACGGTCACCTATGCCGTCTTCATGCGCCGTCCGGTGATCTTCTGCCCGCAGCTCATGGTCGAGTGGGTTGAGAAGGTGGCCGCAGCCCGCGGCGCCAAGTTCGGCATCGAACTGCTGCACGAGGAAGGCACCTGGGTCGGCGCCGGCGAGCCGCTGCTCTATATCAGCGGCCCGATGTCGCAGATTGTCGATCTGGAAACCATCTACCTGCAGAAGCTGGGCGCGGCCTGTGTCGCCGCCTACAACGCCTATTCCATGTGTTGCGATTTGCCCAATGTGCGCTTCCTCGCCATGGATGCGCGCCATTGCGCCGGCGCCGAGATGGCCGAGATGATGGCCTATGCGGCATCGGTCGGCGGCAAGGCGGCGCGGCGCGATGTCGGCGCCGCCGGCTTCATCGGCAACGCCACCGATGCCACCGCGCATTACTTCGGCAACGAGAAGGGCTTCGGCACCATGCCGCATGCCCTGATCGGCTATGCCGGCTCGACCCTGCGCGCGGCCGAACTCTATGCCGAGACCTTCCCCGGCGAACAGATGACCGTGTTGGTCGATTATTACGGCCAGGAAGTCACAGACGCTTTGGCCGTGTGCAACCGCTTCCCCGATGCCGCCAATGAAGGCCGTCTGGCCGTGCGGCTGGATACGCACGGCGGCCGTTATATAGAGGGCCTCGACCCGCAGGCGTCCTACGCCGTGCTGGAACGTCATGTGCCCAACGCCATCCGCCAGTACCGCACCGAGCATGAGTTGCGCTGGCTGGTTGGTACCGGTGTTTCTGCCGCCGCCATCTATCACATGCGCTCGACACTCGACCGCGCCGGCTTCTTCAACGTGAAGATTGTCGCCTCGTCGGGCTTCAACGCCGCCAAGTGCAAGGTGATGGCCAGTGTCTCGGCGCCGATCGACATCGTGGGCACCGGTTCGTATCTGCCCGATAGCTGGGTGGAAACCTACGCCACGGCCGACATCGTCGCCTATGACGGCGTGCCGAGCGTGAAGGTCGGCCGCGAGTTCCTGCTGCGCCGTTAGGGTTACAGCCCTTTCAGCGCGCCGGTGGCTCCTTCGGCAGCTTCGAGCCCAAGCAGATGCTCCACTGCATCGGTATCTTCCAGCAGCGGCGTCAGCCCGCGTCCCTGGAAATGCCGGACTCCGGCGGCAAGGCCGGCAGCGATAGCTGCCGTGGTGTCGCAATGAATGAAGATTGCTTTCTGCAGGACCTGATCGCGCCGGGCCGGCCCCAATGCCTGCAGCGCGGCGACCTGGGCCTGGGCATAGGGACCGGCTGCATCGAGCTTGAGGTAATCGGCTGATTGCAGGTCGGACTGGGTAAGGGTGGCGACAGAAGCCGGGTCGATGCCGTCGAGGCACAGGCGCACGCCGTGTTGTTGCATAAGCTGACGCGCGGCGCCGCTGAGAGCGTCATTGGTCCGCCATTCCGGCAAGGCGACCTCTACCATCATCTGTTGGATCTGCGCTGCCGGCTTTTCGTTGAGCAGGCGGCGGAATGGACCGCTGATGATGCTGGCCAAATGCAGGTTGAGCGACAGAATTCGGTCATGCGTGCTGGTATCGGCCATGATCCGGGCGATCATGCGCTGGTCGAGCAGCTCGGTGGCTTTGCCGAACAGCCATATATTCTGGCGCAATGCCACGCCGGTGGCGCGTTCGATGGCGGCAATCGATATCCAGGTTTCTTCACCGATTGCTGCCGGCGGCATGTTCGGTTGCAGAGTCCAGATGGTTTGCCGACGCGACTGGTTCGACAGGTCGGCCTGACCGAGAGTGCGCTGCAGGTCTATGACGCGGCTCAGGCTATCGATATCTGGCGCCGGTTCATCCAAAAGCGGGATCAGGCGGTCCGAGGATGGTGCAGGACTCTGTTCCATCAGATGGTGAGCGACGGTGATGAAGCGGCTTGCCTGGGTCCTGAGATCGAACATTCGAAGCCCGATGCAACCATAATGGTGTTCCTGCAGGCGGTCGCTCAATAACTCCAGCCGGTTACGCAGCCGCATTGCGGCGGTTGGATCGGCCAACAGGACAAGGATGTTGCGAGCGAGCGGAACCGCATGGAACGGCTCCTCCATCGTGCGCTCCTCGATGAAGCGCGCCATGCTGCGGAACATCATGCGATTATGGATGGTCGGGATGCCAGAGAGGTCGACAAGGATGGCCATGTCTCCGGCGTGGTCATGGGTCAGCCGCTCGGCAAGCCGCGCCAGCGGCAGGGCATGCCGGGTGGAAGGTGAGGTATTGGTCGCTGAAGGGGTCATTATCGCTGATCCTCGATTATCAATGTGACGCGCCGGTTCTGAGCTCTGCTCTGGGGATCGTCCCCTGATGCGACCGGGCGGGAATCCGCATAGCCGATGGCGCGCAGGCGCTGGGGTGGCAATCCACCTTCGACCAGCCCGCGGACCACCGACGCGGCCCGACCGGCCGATAGTTCCCAGTTGGAGGGGAAGCGGTCGGAATGGATCGGCACCGCATCGGTATGGCCTTCCACCGAGATCACGCCCGGCAGGGTCCGCAGCAGGTCGGCCAGACGTCGCACCACGGTCACCCCGTCAGGCTGCAGTTCGATCCGGCCGGAGGGGAAGAGCAGGCGATCACGGATCGCGATGCTGACGCGTCGTTCCTGCACCATCAGGCTGACCTGGTCATCGAGTCCCTTGCTGCGCAATGCCTCGACCCACTGGTCGACCCGGGCGCGGGTCTGGGGTTCGACCGATACATTCGACGGTAGCGGTTTGTCATACATCTGCTGCGCGGCGGCAGATTCTGCCTGAAGCCCGGCCGCAGGCTGGTCGTCGGCAAAGATGTTTGACGGCATCTGTCCGGTCTCGATCTGCAGGACATTGACGACCGTCGGACGTGTTTTCTTGTCGATCCACAGCATGCCAACCAGCGTCAGGAACACGATCATCAGCAGGGTGACCATGTCCATATAACTCACCACCCAGTCCTCGCTTTCCTCTGCTGCGGATGGGGGTGGTTCGGGGATGGCGTGCCGGAGTCTGGCGACGGGGTCAGACGTCATGGATTTCATCACGCGTCTCGTTCACAAAAGCCTGCATGGCATCGGCAACAATGGTCGGCGAGCGACCGAGGGATACCAGCATGATTCCCTCCAGCAGGACGTTGAGAAGAGCGATGCGGCGCTGGGTCCGCTGCTCGATCTTGATGGCGATTGGCTTGAAGATCAGGTTCGACAGCACCACGCCATACAGGGTGGCCAACATGGCGACGGCCATGCCGCTGCCCACCCTTGTGATATCGCCGGAGCCGAGTTCGCGTAGCATGGCCACCATGCCCGCCAGGGTGCCGAGCAGGCCAAAGCCGGGCGCAAGGGCGGCGAGAGTGCGGAAGAGGCGGGCCTGAACATTCTCGATTTCGGCCAGTTTGCGGATGCGCCAGTTCAGGATATGCATCAGGTCATCCATCGGCGTTCCATCGATGACCAGTTGCAGGCCAAGTCGCAGAAACGGGCTGCTGACGCGCGTCGCGCGGGCTTCCGCCTGGTGAATGTTTTTTTGCGCCAGCAGGCGCGCAACCTCGACCAGCTCGACGATCTCGGCCTGGATGCCGCCATCGGAGCGGAAGATCGCGCAGAAAGCCCGCAGGGCGGCCAGCAGTTCGCGGCTCTGAAATGCGATCAGCGCGGAAACGGCCACGCCGCCAAACACGATGGTGAAGCCGGTCAGGTTCAGGTAATGCAGGATTTCGCCTTCGCTCGCCATGACGAACCACAGCAGGCCCAGCGCGCCGGCGATGCCGGCCACGGTGGTCAGGTTCACGCGCGCACGGGTACCGCGCTGGACTCCGGCGCCGGTCATGACGGGCGGCCAGTCTTATGCTGGGAATGGAAATGGCAGCCGGCCGCGAAAGCGGCAAGCATGGGTGATATCCGGGGCATGGGGAGTCCTGTGATGGTCGGTAAGCCTGTCGATTGCTTCAGTGTGCGGCACTGAAGCTGATACGGCCCATGATCCCGATCAAAGCACCGGATGGAGACCCAGCTTAATTTTTGGAAACATCGTCGCGGATGCAGACGGCATCTCAACCAGACGGTGCAGATTTGCCTGATTCAGGCGCGGAAGGCGAAAACAGCCCTCCCAGGTGCAATGCGCGGCATTCGCGGGAACGGATGGCGGTGCTGGTAGCAGCAACCGCCATCCCGAGCACGCCGGTTACTCCGGCTTCACATCCGCAGTCTTGATCACTTCGGCCCAGCGCTTGATGTCGTCCTGCAGGAAGGCGGCAAAGGCGGTGTGATCCTTCACATTCACAGCCATGCCCTGCTGCATGAAGGTGGCGCGTACGGCCTCGCTCTTCATCGCATCCAGCACCAGCTGGCGGTAGCGCGCCAGCGCCGCATCGGGAATGCCGATCGGCGCGAACATGCCCAGCCAGGCATCGGCTTCCACGCCCTTCACGCCGGCCTCGTTCACGGTCGGCAGGTCGGGCAGGTGCGGTGAGCGCTTGGGCGAGGCCACCGCGATGGCGCGCAGCTTGCCCGCGTTGATCTGGCCCAGCACCGTCGGCGTGGTGGCGAAGCTGCAATCGACATGGCCGCCCAGCAGGTCCTGCAGCAGCGGCGCCGAGCCCTTGTAGGGCACATGCGTGATGTTCACGCCAGCCTTGGACTTGAACAGCTCCAGCGTCAGATGCGAGGCCGAGCCCTGACCGGTCGAACCGCAGTTGACCTTGCCCGGGTCTTTCTTGGCCAGCGCGACCAGCTCGGCCACGTTCTTCACCGGCAGGTCGTTCTTCACGACCAGGATATGCTGCAGGTCGGCCAGCAGCGCGATCGGGGCGAAGTCCTTCACCGGATCGTAGCCGCCGCCATTGGGCAGCAGCGAGATATTGGTGGCATGGGTCTGGTTGGTGGTGGCGATCAGCTGCGTGCCGTCGGCCGGGCCACGTGCCACGCGCAGCGACCCGATGGCGCCCGCGCCGCCCGGCACGTTCTCGACGATCACGCTCTGGCCCAGCTCCTTGGCGATCTCCTGGCTGACCAGCCGCGCCAGGCTGTCGGTCGGGCCGCCCGAAGGATAGGGCACCACGACAGTGACGGTCTTGCCCGGATTCCAGGCCGAAGAAGATTGGGCTTGAGCACGCGCAAGCTGCGGCAACAGGGCGAGGGCGGCCGCGCCGCTGCCCAGCTCAATGAATTGGCGACGATTGAACATGGATTTCCCTCCGCGAAACGGCGTTTTATGAATACTCTTGGAGCGGAGGTTACAGCGTTTCGGGGGCGATGCGCACCAGCTGCTTGCCGAAATTCTTGCCGGTGAGCAGCCCCATGAAGGCCTTGGGCGCATTCTCCAGGCCCTCGGCGATGTCTTCCCGGTATTTCAGCTTGCCCTGCTTGATCCAGCCGGCCATCTCGGTGATGGCGCCGGGCCAGTAGGGCATATGCTCGGAGATGATGAAGCCCTGCACCTTGGCGCGGTTGACCAGGATATGGCGCATGCCGGTGAAGGCATGCGGCTTGCCGTCATAGCCCGAGATCAGGCCGCAGATGGCGACGCGCGCGAAGCTGTTCAGCCGGCCGAACACCATCTCCATGATGTCGCCGCCGACATTCTCGAAATAGCCGTCCACGCGGTCGGGCGTCGCCGCCTTGAAGGCCGCCTGCATGTCGCCGGCCTTGTAGTCGATGCAGGCATCGAAGCCGAGTTCCTTGACCACGTAGTCGCACTTGTCCTTGCCGCCGGCGATGCCGACCACGCGGCAGCCCTTGATCTTGGCGATCTGGCCGACCGCCGAACCGACCGCGCCCGAGGCGGCCGAGACGACGACGGTCTCGCCGGCCTTCGGCTCGCAGATCTGCATCAGGCCGTAATGCGCCGTGCAGCCCGGCATGCCCAATACACCAAGAGCCGTGGAGATCGGGGCGACCTTGGGGTCGAGCACGCGCAGCTCGTTGGCCTTGGCAACCGCATAGCCCTGCCAGCCCAGCATGCCGTTCACATAGGTGCCGACCGGCAGCTTCTCGACATTGCTCTCGATCACCTGGCCGACGGTGCCGCCGCCCATCATGTCGCCCGGATTGAGATGGGCCGCATAGGAGCGCACGGCATCCATCCGGCCGCGCATATAGGGGTCGAGCGAGAGGTAGACGTTGCGCACCAGCACCTGGTCCGGACCCGGCTTCGGGATATCGCGCTGGACGATCTCGAAATCGGCTTCAGTGACGGCGCCCTTGGGGTGCTGTTTCATGAGAACTTGAGTATTTTTCGCGGACATTGAGGCCTCCCTGGCGGTTCTGCGGGCTATCTAATCCCTTGCCGGCCACTGTAAACTGGGGATCGGCTTGAGATAAGCCTGCCGTAACGTTAAGTATCGGTCCCGACAGCTTTAAACCCCCATTTCGACACCATGTCCGCCGCCCCCGTAGACCGTCTCCGCATCGCCATGGCCCAGGTCAATCCGGCCGTGGGCGACATCCCCGGCAACCGCACGCTGGTCGAGCAGGCGCGCGCGCGCGCTGCCGAGGCCGGGGCCGACCTGGTGGTGATGCCCGAGCTGGTGATCATCGGCTATCCGCCGGAAGACCTGGTGCTGCGCCCCTCGGTGCAGGAGGCCTGCGAGGCCGCCGTGCGCGCGCTGGCGGCGCAGACCGCCGATGGCGGCCCGGCCGTGCTGGTCACCTCGCCCTGGCGCGAGAACGACAACCTCTACAATTCGGCGCTGCTGCTCGATGGCGGGCAGATCGTGGCCGTGCGGCACAAGCATGAGCTGCCCAATTACGGCGTCTTCGATGAAAAGCGCCATTTCACTGCCGGTCCCTTGCCGGGCCCGGTTGTCTTCCGCGGCGTGCGCCTTGGCGTGATGATCTGCGAGGACATGTGGCTGCCCGATGTGTCGGAATGCCTGGCCGAGACCGGCGCCGAGATTCTGGTGGTGCCCAACGGTTCGCCGTTCGAGACCGACAAGTGGAACCAGCGCTTGCCCCTGGTGGTGGCGCGCGTGGTCGAGACCGGCCTGCCGCTGCTCTATGTCAACCGCACCGGCGGCCAGGACGAACTGGTCTTCGACGGCGGCGGTTTCGTGGTCAATGCCGATCACAGCCTGCCGGTCCGCCAGCCAGAATTCGTCGAGGACTTCGCGGTCACCGACTGGTATCGCGGCAACGACGGCTGGGTCTGCGAACCGGGCAAGGTCGAGAAGCCGATGGAGCGGCTGCCCAGCATCTACCAGGCCATGGTCGAAGGCCTGCGCGACTATGTGAACCGCAACCGTTTCCCCGGCGTGGTGCTCGGCCTTTCGGGCGGCATCGATTCCGCCATCTCGGCCGCAGTCGCCGTCGATGCGCTGGGGCCGGACCGCGTGCGCTGCGTGATGATGCCGTCGAAATACACATCGAAACGCAGCCTCGATGATGCCGCCGACTGCGCGAAAGCGCTGGGCGTGCCCTATGAGACGATTGCGATCGAGCCGGCCTTCGGTGCTTTCGAAGGCATGCTGTCGGATGCCTTCAGGGGCACCAAGGCGGATATCACCGAAGAGAACCTGCAGTCGCGCATCCGTGGCGTGACCCTGATGGCGCTGAGCAACAAGTTCGGCCATATGGTGCTGACCACCGGCAACAAGTCCGAGATGTCGGTCGGCTATGCCACGCTCTATGGCGATATGTGCGGCGGCTACAGCGTCCTGAAGGACGTCTACAAGATGACGGTCTACGAGCTGTCGCACTGGCGCAACGCCAACATGCCGCTCAACAGCCTGGGGCCTCGGGGCGTCGTCATCCCTCCGGCGATTATCGAGCGCCCGCCGACCGCGGAACTGCGCGACAACCAGCTGGATCAGGACAGCCTGCCGCCCTACGAGCAGCTCGACGCCATCCTCGAGATGCTGGTCGAGAAGGAAATGCCGGTCCGCGAGATCGTGGCGAAGGGCCAGCCCGAGGATGTGGTGCGTCGCATCCAGCACCTGCTCTATATCGCCGAATACAAGCGCCGCCAGGCGCCGCCGGGCGTCAATCTGACCGCGCGCAACTTCGGTCGCGGCCGCCGCTACCCCATCACCAACGCTTTCCGGGACACGCCGAAGGACTCTGGAAAATGAGTCCCGTCGCCGTCCGTTTCGCACCGAGCCCCACGGGCCGGCTGCATGTCGGCAACGCGCGCGGCGCGCTGCTGAACTGGCTGTTCGCGCGTAAGACCGGCGGCAGTTTTCTGCTGCGCCTGGACGACACCGACACCGCGCGTTCCACGGAAGACTTCGCCAAGGGCATCGAGGCTGACCTGCGCTGGCTCGGCCTGGACTGGGACCGCTATGCCAAACAGTCCGACCGCTTCGCCCTCTACACGGCCGCGACCGAGAAACTGAAAGCCAGCGGGCGTCTGTACCCCTGCTACGAGACTTCGGAAGAACTGGAGTTGCGCCGCAAGGTGCAGCTCAGCCAGAAAAAGCCGCCAGTCTATAACCGCGCCGCGCTGAAGCTGACCGATGAAGATCGCGCGAAACTGGAAGCCGAAGGCCGCAAGCCGCACTGGCGTTTCAAGCTGGAGCACCGCGTCACCGGCTGGGACGATCTGATCCATGGCCGCGTCGAGATCGACACGGCGAGCTTGAGCGATCCGGTGCTGGTGCGCTCGGACGGCTATCCGCTCTATACGCTCTCTTCCGTGGTCGATGACGGCGACCTCACGATCACGCATATCATCCGGGGCGAGGATCACGTCACCAACTCCGCCGCCCAGATCCAGCTGTTCGAGGCGTTGGGCTATGCCGTGCCGGTGTTCGGGCATTTCTCGCTGCTGCTCGATGCCGAGGGCGGCGGGCTGTCCAAGCGCATCGGTTCGCTGTCGCTGTCCGACCTGCGGGAGCAGGGCTACGAACCGATGGCACTGAACTCTTTGCTGGCCCGCCTGGGTTCGGCCGATCCGGTGGAACCGCAGCTCGACAATCAGGCGCTCGTCGCCGGCTTCGATCTCACCCGCTTCAGCCGTGCGCCGGCGCGGCTCGATCCGCATGAGCTCGACCTGCTCAATGCCCGCCTCCTGCATGCCATGGATTTCACAGCGGTGCGCGACCGCCTGCCGGGCGGTGCGACTGAAGGCTTCTGGTCCGCCATCCGTGGCAATATCGGCAAGCTGTCCGAAGCCGCCGACTGGTGGGCCGTGGTGTCTGGCGATATCTCGCCCATCCATGAAGGCGCCGCCGTGGTGGCTGCTGCCGCCGAGACGCTGCCGCCTGAGCCCTGGGATGCGACCACCTGGAAGACCTGGAGCCAGGCAATTTCGGCCAAGACAGGCGCCAAGGGCAAAGCTTTATTCCATCCGCTGCGGCTGGCCTTGACCGGGCGCGACAAGGGGCCTGAAATGGCGCCGCTGCTGCCGCTGATCGGCCGAGACCGCGTCGCGCAGCGCCTGAGGAGCAAGTAAAGTGGCCAAGGATCGCGTTTACCTCTTCGACACGACATTGCGGGACGGCGCCCAGACCCAGGGCGTCGACTTCTCGGTCGAGGACAAGCGCGCCATCGCCAAGGCGCTCGACCGGCTCGGCGTCGCCTATATCGAGGGCGGCTGGCCCGGCGCCAACCCGACCGATTCCGAATTCTTCTCGGCCAAGCCGAGCCTGAAGCGCGCCAAGTTCGTCGCCTTCGGCATGACCAAGCGACCGGGGCGTTCGGCGGCCAACGATCCGGGCCTGGCCGCCATCCTCGATGCCAAGGCCGATGCCGCCTGCCTGGTCGGCAAGAGCTGGGATTTCCAGGTCGATGTCGCGCTCGGCATCACGCTGAATGAAAACCTCGAACTGATCTCCGACAGCATCGCGGCGGCGCACAGGAAATTCGGCGAGGCGATGTTCGACGCCGAGCATTTCTTCGATGGCTACAAGGCCAATCCCAAATTCGCCTTCGACTGCCTGAAGGCCGCGCTGGATGCCGGCGCGCGCTGGGCCGTGCTCTGCGACACCAATGGCGGCACCATGCCCTATGAGGTCGAGCGCATCGTCGGCGAAGTTGTCGCCAAGCTGGGCGACGGCTCCAGGCTCGGCGTGCATACCCATAACGACACCGAGAATGCCGTCGCCAACACGCTGGCCGCCGTCAAGGCCGGCGTGCGCCAGGTGCAGGGCACGCTCAACGGCCTGGGCGAGCGCTGCGGCAACGCCAACCTGATCGCGTTGATCCCCTCGCTGGCGCTGAAGCCCTGGTTCGCCGAGCATGTCGATATCGGGCTGACCGCGCAGGACCTGACGCATTTGACCGCCACCTCGCGTGTGCTGGACGAGCTGCTCAACCGTGCGCCCAACCGCCATGCGGCCTATGTGGGCGCCTCGGCCTTCGCGCATAAGGGCGGGCTGCATGTCTCGGCGGTGATGAAGGACCCCAAGACCTACGAGCATATCCCGCCGGAGACCGTGGGCAATCAGCGCAAGATCCTGATCTCGGACCAGGCCGGGCGCTCCAACCTGCTGGTGCGGCTGGACGAGGCCGGCATCACCTATGATCCGAAAGACAGCCGGGTGAATGCGCTGCTGGACGATGTGAAGCAGCGCGAGGCCGAGGGCTACAGCTATGACGGCGCCGAGGCGAGCTTCGAGGTGCTGGCGCGCCGTACGCTCGGCCAGATGCCGGATTTCTTCAAGATCCGCAGCTTCCGCGTCATGGTCGAGCGCCGCCACAATGCACGCGGCGAGCTGGTGACCATATCGGAAGCCACCGTGAAGCTGGATGTCGATGGCGAGACGCTGTTCTCGGTCGCCGAAGGCAACGGCCCGGTCAACGCGCTCGATCACGCCCTGCGCAAGGACCTTGGCCGCTACCAGAGCTATATCGACGACCTGCGTCTGGTCGACTTCAAGGTCCGCATCCTCAATGGCGGCACCGAGGCGACCACGCGCGTCATGATCGAAAGCGCGGACGGGCAGGGCAATCGCTGGTTCACCGTGGGGGTGTCGCCCAACATCATCGACGCCGCCTTCGTGGCGCTGATGGATTCGATCCAGTGGAAGCTGCTGCGCGACGGCGCCCAGCCTTCCAAGTAAAGCCATGCCCACCAACCGTCCCAAACTTGGCAAGTTCGCGCCGCCGGGTCCGCTGCGGCGCGGGCCGGTGATCGTGCTGGTCGAGCCGCAGCTGGGCGAGAATATCGGCGCCGCCGCGCGCGCCATGCTGAATTGCGGCATCACCGAGCTGCGCCTGGTCAATCCGCGCGACGGCTGGCCCAACCCGGCCGCCTATGTGCTGGCCAGCAAGGCAGACCCGGTGCTGGATGCGGTCAGCGTGTTCAAGAGCACGGCCGATGCGGTCGCCGACCTGCATCGCGTCTACGCCACCACGGCGCGCCATCGCGACATGATGAAGGAAGTGATCACGCCGCGCGAGGCCGCCGCCCGCATGCGTGCTGAGGAAAAAGACGGATTCCGTGTCGGCATCCTGTTCGGCCGCGAGCGCACCGGGCTGGACAACGAGGATGTCGCGTTGGCCCATACCGGCATTTCCGTGCCGCTCAATCCCGGTTTCTCGTCGCTCAATCTCGCCCAGGCCGTGCTGTTGCTCGGCTATGAATGGTTCACGGCCGCCGACGATACCGCGCCGAGCCGCCTCGATACCGTGCGCGGCGGTTTCGCCACCCAGGAGGAGCTGCAGGGGTTGTTCGACCACCTGGTGGATGAGCTGAACCAGTCGGCGTTTTTCCACAATGTCGAGCCGAAACGCGGCGCCATCCTGCGCAACCTGCGCTCGGCGCTGCAGCGCGTGCCGCTGGCCAGCCAGGAGGTGCACACCTTCCGCGGCATGCTGAAGGCAATCGCGCAAGGACGCCCGCTGCGCGCCAGCCTGCGCAAGAAAGCGGCAGAGAAGGACGGCGCGTAACCGCCCGATTGCAGCGCGACAATTCCGCGCTTGTCCGGCTCTACGGCCGCGTCCTAGGATCGGTCCAGCAAAGGAGCATCTCATGTGCCAGGCAACAGGATCCGCAGTCCCCACCCAGCAGGCCGATGACGAGCGCGTGCGCATCACACGCTGGGACTTCGCGCCGGGCGCCGCCACCGGTTTCCATGTGCATGAATTCCCCTACACGGTGACTTATCTGACCGATGCGGTGCTGAAGATCCTCGACAAGGATGGCGTGGAAAGCCGCGTCGAGATGGCCGCCGGCGGCAGCTACTCGCGCCCCAAGGGCATCGCCCATGACGTGATCAATGCCGGCACCGCGCCGATGGCTTTCGTGGAAGTCGAGATCAAGCTCTGACGTTTGCGACACCATAAACCGTCACCCCGGGCTTGACCCGGGTCCCATTCATTTTGATTCCCGCAAGAAGGAAAACGGGATCCCGGCTCTTCGTTTCGCTGCGGCCGGGATGACGGTACTAGGCCTTAGCCCTTCTTCGCCATCCCGATGCTCTTGCCGGCCTGCGCCGGCTTCGGCAGCTTGCCATGGCCGGCCAGCATGTTCTGGAACAGCAGCTGCTGCGCCTCGGGGAAGGGGCAGGAGCGGCGGGTGGCGAGATCGACATGCACCAGAATCTGCTCCGACGTGGCGGCCAGATAGCTCTTTTCGGCGTGGTGCATTTCCATGAAGTAATGAATGCGCTTGGCATCAGCGCCAAGCAGCTGGAAGGTGAAACGCAAGCGGTCGCCTTCCACCACCTCCTGCAGATAGCAGACATGGGTCTCCAGCACGAAGGTCGACAGGTTGGTGCGCTGGACGTAATTCCAGTCGAGATCGAAGGGCGTAAAGAACCGGTCCAGCGCCTGATCGAAAATCACATTGTAGTAACCGACATTCATATGGCCGTTGGCGTCGATATGCTCGGGCTGGACCGCCATGCCGGTCAGTTCCAGCGGCGCGTCGAAGCGCTGTTGAGCATAATCACGCAGATCTTGAGAAGAATTCATATTTAGAACCTTGCCGGTTTCGTTTCCTCAGGTAGCTTTGGTAATCATGTCCTGGGACCCGACGCAATACCTGAAATTCGCCGGCGAGCGGCTCCGCCCCGCCGTGGACCTGCTGGCCCGCGTGCCGCTCGTCGCACCGGCATCGGTGGTCGATCTGGGCTGCGGCGCCGGCAATCTCACGCCGCTGATTCAGCAGCGCTGGCCACAGGCACAGCATACCGGCGTCGATTCCTCGCCCGAGATGCTGGCGCGCGCCCGCAAGGATTATCCGGCTGCCACTTTCATCGAAGCGGATGTGGCGACATGGCGGCCGGATCAGCCGGTCGATCTGCTCTATTCCAACGCCACGCTGCACTGGCTCACCGATCATGAGACGCTGATCCCCGGGCTGCTGGAGTGCATCAAGCCCGGCGGCTGGCTCGCTATCCAGATGCCGCGCAATTTCGGCGCCAAGTCGCATACCACCATCACCGACACGATCGAGCTTGGCCCCTGGCGTTCGCGCCTTGAGCCTCATCTGCGTCGCCAGCCGGTGGCCGAGCCCGCCGTCTACTGGCGCATCCTGAGTGACCGCACGGCGACGCTGGAGATTTGGGAGACCGAGTATCTGCAGGTGTTGTCGGGCGCCAATCCGGTGGCCGAATACACCAAGGGCACCTGGCTCAAGCAGTTCCTCGACCGCCTGGAGGAGCCTGAGCGCGGCGCATTCGAGGCCGACTATCGCGTCCGCGTGGCGCAGGCCTATGCCAAGGAGGAGGACGGCCGCACGCTGTTCCCCTTCCGCCGGCTGTTCATCCTGGCGCAGAAACCGAACCAGCGCTGATCCATCTGCAAAATCTGTCATGCCCGGCCTTGTGCCGGGCATCCACGTCTTGCGGGCTTGACGACGGGCCGGGCCTTCCTATCTGAAGGGCGTCGCTCTTGGCCGCCGTGAATCCGTCATCGCATAACCCGGTAAATCACGCCGGGTTTTTCACGGCTGCATCTGGTCCGGACTGGCGTCAACTGGACGCAACTGGCCTCGAACTGGCTCCAACTGGACTGAACTGGTCGCCAACTGGCGATGAATCGACAGCCCAACTGGCGCAACTGGCCACGTCTGTCCTTCACGGGCCCAGATATTTCAGCGGCTTACGATTTCGGTTTTGCCTGCAGGCGCAGCAGCCGGAAGACCGGCGGCACCGCGATCACCACCAGCGCGATGCGGAACACATGCATCGAGGCGACGATCGCCACCTCGACGCCGAGGCCCAGTGCCACCAGGCTCATCTCGGCCATGCCGCCGGGCGACAGCACCAGCATCAGCGCGGCACTGTTGATGCCCACCATCTCGGCGAAGCCGAAAGTGAAGCCGAGCGAGGCGCCCAGCATCACGGCCGTGGCCAGCACGGCGTAACCGGCGATGCGCGCCACCTCTTTCAGCGGCGTGCCGACGAAGCGGCAGCCTAAGGCTGCGCCCATCACCACCTGCGCGGCGGCCACAAGTTCGGGCGGTGGCGAAGCGGCCGACCAGCCGAGCAGATGCACGGCGGCCGAGACCACCATCGGACCGACCAGCTGGGCGGCCGGGATGCGGAAGGCGCGCGCGCCGAACCAGCCGACGATGCCGCACATCAGCAGCAGTACGGCCTCCAGCGGCAGCAGCTCCCACATGTGTCGGCCGATGGCCATCGGAGGCACATCAAGCTTTTCGACGAAGCGGAAATACACCGGCACCGTCATCACCACCAGGAAGATGCGCAAGGCATGCGTGATGATGATGCTGCGGCCGTCGCCGCCGTAATGCTCGCCCACCAGGGTCATTTCCTGCAGGCCGCCGGGGGCAGCCGAGAAATAGCTGGTCACCGGATCGAGCTTGGCCAGCTTGCGGAAAACAAAGTAACACAGCGCCGTGGTGATCGGCACATAGACCAGCATCAGCAGGATCAGCCCGAGCCATTCGCGTGCGCGGTCGATCATCTCGGGCTTGAAGGCGCTGCCCAGCATCACGCCGATCACGGTGATCATGATGGCGCGCAGACGCGGGTTGACGGTCAGGCGGATTTTCCTGTCCAGGCCGCAGAGCACGCAGACCGCGACCAGGAACATGCTGCCCAGCATCCAGGCCAGCGGCATGCGGATATACAAAAAGGCCGCGCCGCCCGCCGCACCGATCACCAGGGCAGGCAGGCTGTATTTCAGCTGGGTCAGCATTTAGGCCGCTGTGATGATGCGGCCGAGCCGGACTGCGGTCTGCCCGGGCTTGAGCCGTTTGGTCGGCATGATCAGCACGCAGTTATCGTAAGGCGTTTTGATGGGGAGATCCCCATCATGGGCGATCACGGTGCCGGCCTTGGCGATGCTTTCCAGCCCGGTGAAGGCCTGTTCGAAGCGGAAGTCTTCCGTGTTGATGGTGACGGCTTCGGTCACCTCCACGAAGGTCTGCGCTTCGGCCGGCCGCGGCGCGATGCCATGCTTGGCCAGATCGGCGTCGCTGGCCTGGCCGGTGCTTTTCAGGAAGCGGAACATGGTCTCGATGGCGACGGTCTTGCTGCTCTGCTCCCAGTGCTGGCCGCATTCCACCAGCAGGGCGTTCTTCTGACTGGTCGGATCGCCGAAGCCGCCGTAGTCGCGCATGCGCAGGCCGGCCTTGTGGCCCTGGTCAGCCACCACCACCGGCGGCACGCCGATTTGGTTGGCAAAGGCGCGGCCCTTGGGCAGCGGGCCTGAGAGCATCAGCGCCGGCGAGGGCTGCTGCATTGAATGCAGGTCGAGCAGCAGGTCGACCTCGGCGATGAGCGGCTCGATCTCGCGGGCGCGGTCGAGCTCGACCGAGCGCCGCGTGCTGTCCAGCGCATTGGCGCCCCAGACGCGGTTCATGTCCTCGTCCACAAAGCGCGAGGCGGCGGGATCGTCCATGTCGAAGCGCGTATAGGCGGCGACATTGCAGAAGATCAGGCTGAGCTTGCCGCGTAAGGGGCGGAACTTCTCGCGGAACAGCAGGTCTAGCGCATGGGCGCCGCAGACCTCGTTGCCATGCACCAGCGCGGTGATCGCGGCATGGGGCCCCGGCTTGCCGCTGTCGAGGGTATGGGCATAGGGCACGCCTGTGTTGCCCTCGCGGTACTGGGTGATCGGCAGAGGCAGCAGGGGATTGGGCGGGAGCGCGGTCATCGGGTCCAGCAGTGGGAAATTGGGAGGGACTGAAATGCGGAGGTTTTTTCGAGTCGTCCGTGGCTTGGATGCAGTTTAACCATAAGCGGCGGCGCAGCCCAGTCGCGGGGATGTGTTGAGGCGCCGGTTGAGGATAATTCCACCGTCCGCTAAAGTTGCGGCATGACCGCGATCTCAGCGTCCTCGGGAACCTCGATTGCTCTGGCTGGCCTGCGTCAGGCCGAGCAGACCCAGCTTGCCGCCATCAAGGCGGTCAGCAGCGGCAGCCTGAATCTCGATGTCATGGCCCAGGCCGCCTCGCTGCTGGCCGGCGCCGAGGGTCAGGGGTCGGCCTCGGCCATCGCGCTGGTCGCCAACCTGCGCCAGCAGAGCCTGTTCATCGATATCCTGGCCTGAACGGCCAGCTCAGTGAGGCGCCACGGGGCGCTGCATCACCACGCGGTTGGCGGTGTCGAGTCCGTTGGCCTGCTGGCGCGCGATCACGATGCGCATGTCGGCGCCGATCTCACTGGTCGGAATGGTGATGAAGCCCAGCCGCGCATAGTAGGGCGCGTTCCATGGCACGGCGCGGAAGGTGGTCAGCGTCAGCATGCTCAGCTCGAGCCGGCGCGCCAGCGCATCGGCCGCCGCCAGCAGCGGCACCGCAAGGCGATGCCCTGCATGGTCCGGATGCACGTTCAGCTCCTGCACATAGAGGCCGTCGTCGATCTCGCTGCAGAGCAGGAAGCCCACCGGCCGGTCGGCCATATCGGCGGCGACGAACAGGCAGCCCTCGAGGATGGCGTCGCGCAGGTCGTCGCCATGGGTGGGGTCATAGCCGGCGATATCGGGATAATCGGTCGCGATGAAGGCCTGGCCGGCCGCGCGTTCGATGTCGCGCAGATGGCCGGCTTCGCTGCGGCGCGCCAGTCTGATGGTGTAGGTCACAATCTGATGCCGTGGATCATCGGCCATCATAACAAAATGGCCGGGGCAAGCCCGGCCATAATGACGTCGATGATGGTATTACGCGCGATTTAGGCGAAGGCTTCTTCCCAATCGCCCTGGGTCGAGGCCTTGGAATACTCGGTGGCGCGGTTTTCGAAGAAATTGGTGTGTTCCACGCCGTTCAGGATCGCGTCCAGCCAGGGCAGCGGATTCTTCTCGATGCGGTACATCGGCTGCAGCTTGAGCTGCAGCAGGCGACGGTCGGCGGTCCAGCGGATGTAGTCCTTCACCTGCTGGGCGGTCAGGCCCTGCACACCCTCGATCTCGAAGGCCAGGTCGATGAAGGCATCTTCATGGTCGACGATGGTCGAGCAGGCGACATAAAGCTCGCGATGGAAGTCCTCGGTCCAGACTTCCGGGTTTTCCTCGACGAAGGTATGGAACAGCTTGATGATCGAGTTGGTGTGCAACGTCTCGTCGCGCACCGACCACGACACGATCTGGCCCATGCCCTTCATCTTGTTGAAGCGCGGGAAGTTCATCAGGATCGCAAACGAGGCAAACAGCTGCAGGCCTTCGGTGAAGGCGCCGAACACGGCCAGCGTCTTGGCGATGTCGGCCTTGGTGTCGACGCCGAACTGCTGCATGTAGTCGTATTTGTCCTTCATCTCCTTGTAGCGGAGGAAGGCCGAGTATTCTTCTTCGGGCATGCCGATCGTGTCGAGCAGATGCGAGTAGGCGGCAATATGCACCGTCTCGATATTCGAGAAGGCCGACAGCATCATCTGAACTTCGGTGGGTTTGAACACCCGCGAATAGTTCTTCATGTAGCAGTTGTTCACTTCGACGTCGGCCTGGGTGAAGAAGCGGAAAATCTGCGTCAGCAGGTTCTTCTCGCCCGGGGTCAGCTTCTTCTGCCAATCCTTCACGTCGTCGGCGAGCGGCACTTCTTCCGGCAGCCAGTGCAGGCGCTGCTGGGTCATCCAGGCCTCGTAGGCCCAAGGGTAATGGAAGGGCTTGTAGACGGGCTTGGAGTCCAGAAGCGACATGTGTTCCTCACTGATTCTGAGGGGGCAATATCGCAATATCTGGTGCCAGGGACAAGGATATTATCCCAATATATGCTACATCTTGATGGCAGACGGCTGTGGAAAACCAGCCTGCCGAGGCCCGGCCTGTGGATATTACTCCGCCGCCCGGATCAGACCCTCGGCCAGGCCGCGCAGCTCGGCCCGCAGGCGCCCGATATCCGCCATTTCCAGCGGCAGCAGGCAGCCCAGGTTGGTGTGCATCTTGGCCACATCGGCCTTCAGGGCCCGGCCCTGGGGGGTCAGGTCGATGGTGACCTGGCGCTCGTCGTCGGGGTTGCGGCTGCGGGCCAGCAGCCCGGCCTGGGCCATGCGCTTGAGCATGGGGGTGAGCGTGCCGGAATCGAGATGCAGCCGCTCGCCCAGTTGTTTCACGGTCAGCCCGTCCTGCTCCCACAGCACCAGCAGCACCAGATACTGCGGATAGGTCAGGCCCAGCGGTTCCAAGTGATCGCGATACAGCCGCGTCATCGCATTGGAGGCGGCATAGAGCGCGAAGCAGAGCTGGTGGTCGAGCTTGAGCTGGTCGTTGGCGGACATGGCGGTTCTGAAGCGGTTAGGCGACGCCGGGCAGTGAACCCGGCGTCGCGGAGTCGCAGTTTAGACCACAGTTTCGAGGGTCGCCTCGATATTGCCCTTGGTGGCCTTCGAATACGGGCAGACCTGATGGGCGGCGGCGGTGAGCGCCTCGGCCTGGGCCTTATCCATGCCCGGCAGGTTGACCGAGATCTTGGCGTTGAGGCCGAAGCTGGTCTCGTCCTTGCCGATGCCGATGGTCACCGTGACGGTGTTGCCCTGCGGCAGGGTGATCTTCTGGTTGCGGGCGACGAGGCCCAGCGCGCCCTGGAAGCAGGCGGCATAGCCGCTGGCGAAGAAGGTTTCCGGATTGGCGGCATTGCCCGGGCCGCCCAGTTCCTTGGGCATGGCCAGCATCATGTCGATGATGCCGTCGGCTGACTTCACCTGGCCGGCGCGGCCGCCGGTGGCAGTGGCGGAGGTGGTGTAGAGCGGGGTGATGGACATGGGGAACTCCTGGGTTGGTGGTGTTGAGTGGGTGGGACGGGGAAAGATTAGCGTGCAATTAGATTGTGCACAATCTAATTCGCTGTGATCAGTGTCACGAAGTCTAGCACCTGTCGGATGACGAGCCGGGGTCAGGTCCGGAGGATTACGCCAGCCATTCCGGCCGGTCGCTGCCCAGCTTCGGGGTGGGGCGCGACCACCGGCAGGGCGTTTCCGACATCCGCAGCACCGGACCGAGCGTCTTCAGGTCGCCGTAGCAGGTGTTGTCGACATGGACCGCATGCGCGTCGAACTCGGCAGGCGTGAGCTGCCCTGGCGCATCGTGGAAACTGTCGATCAGCCCCTGGCGCTGAAACAGCATCGCGGCCTGACAGAGCGAAACCTGGACCCGATAGCTGCCGCCTTCGCGCGCGCGCCGCGCCAGTGCCAGCATCGCACCGAAGGTGCCGAGAAAGCCGGTGAGGAAGTCGCACATCGGCACGGGCGTCAGCTTCGGCTGTCCTGCCCCGATGGCTTCGCCTTGGGTGTGACAGATGCCGGTGATCGCCTGCGCGATCTGGTCCCATCCGGCGCGTGATGCCAGCGGCCCGCCGGAGCCGAAGCAGTTGACCGTGACATGAATCAGTCCCGGCCGCAGGGCCAGCAGGTCATCGGCACCAAAACCACGCGCGGCCAGCCGGCCGGGCCGGTAGCCGTCGACGAAGATATCGGCCTCCCGCACCAGCGCGCGGAAGGTCGCGGCATCGTCGGCACGATTGAAATCCAGGAAGCAGCTGCGCTTGCCGTGGCTGGTGTCGCGCACGAAGGACGGCACCTGCGGCAGGTCGGGCGCGGTCACCATCAGGACATCGGCGCCATGTTCGGCGAGGCCAAGGCTGGCGGTAGGCCCGGCGAGAATGCGGGTCAGGTCGAGGGCGCGGATACCGGACAGCGGCTGCTCACCGGCAGGGAGTGGCTCCGGCGCACCATCGGCAACCTTGGTGATCTCGACCACCGGACGGGATGCCAGATAGGCGCCCTGCGGATGCGCCAGCCATTCCTCCGGAGTCAGGACCTTGGCTGCGCAGGCATTGGCCGCGGTGATGGCATTCTCCAGCGCATCAGCATTCCAGCCTGCGACGCCGGCGCTGATGGACTCCACGGTGTCTTCACATTGCAGCACGTCGAATACGCGCCGCTGCAGATGCGGCAGATTGGTATGGGGCAGCACCCATCGCCCATCGGCGGCCCGCCAGGGCTGCGTCATCGACACCATGTGCTTAAGCGCAGCCGTTACCGGAATGGGCTGGTATTGCCCGGCCGCATCGCGGATCAGCGTCACTTCCCGTCCGGAGAGCGACGCCATGGCCGCGGCCCGCGCATCGACGCTGATGGCCTGCCGCATACCGGTGCGCAATTCCCACAGGTCGTTGGCAGCGACGCCGCGGGCTGCCAGTGCCATGGCGAGAGTCTCACCGATGCGGAACGGGCTGCGATAGAGCGGATCACGGCCGGTGATGGTGACCTCGCCGGCAGCAAGCCTGCTGCCGGCGCGGATCGTCATCAGTTCGGTAAAAGCGCCGGGTGATTTCTGCACGGCAGAGGTCATTGCGAATCCGTCACTCGGCCTGGATGTTCTTTTCGCGGATCAGGGTGCCCCATTTCTTGATTTCGCTCGTCACGAAAGCGGCATATTGCGCGCGCGACGGTCCGCCTGCGGTCACGCCTTCCTGGGCGAAGCGCGCCTTGATGTCGGGCAGGTCCAGCACGGTCTGGATTTCCTTGTGGATGGCGTCCAGCAGGGCGGGATCGGTCTTGCCTGGCGCGAAGACGCCGAACCAGTTGATCGCTTCGAAATCGGCATAGCCGAGCTCGATCATGGTGGGCACGTCGGGCAGGGCGGGATTGCGCGTGCGGCCCGAAACGGCGAGCGCACGGATGCGGTCGGCCTTGATCTGCGGGATGGCCGAACTGGGATTGTCCCAGAAACCGTCGACCTGACCCGACAGGGTGTCCATGGCCGCAGCACTGCCGCCCTTGTAGGGGACGTGATTGATCTCGGTGCCCAGGCTGATGCCCATCAGCGCCAGGGCAATGTGGGTGAGGGTGCCTGAACCGCCCGAGGCCAGGGCAAGCTGGCCGGGCTTGGCCTTGGCATAGGTCGCCATGCTGGCGAAATCGGTGAACGGTTTGGCCTTCGCCGTGGTCAGCACCAGCGGGTTGGAGACCACGAGGTTCACCGGTGCGAGGTCTTTTTCGGAATCATAGGGCAGCTTGGGGAACAGCGCCGGGTTGGTGGCGAAGATGGCGCCGGTCAGCAGCAGCGTCCGTCCGTCGCCTGGCGCGCGCGCGACCATGCTGGTGCCGATCTGGGTACTGGCGCCAGCCCTGTTCTCGACGATGAAGGTCTTGCCGGTGCGTTCGTTCAGTTTCTGGCTGAGGGTGCGGGCCGCGATATCGGCGATGTTGCCTGCAGTATAGGGGACGACGATGGTGGTGGTGCCGGACGGCGGCCATTCGGCTGCCGCTGCGGGCAGGCTGATCACCATGATCGCCAATACGGCGCTGAAGACGGAATGACGGCGTGCAAACATAAGATACCCCCTAAGCCCTGTCGGGCATTGCCCCGCCACGATCGAAAAGCCACGCGCCATGACATGGCGTTGGCGGCTTTCTCATTGCACAAGATTTGTGCAGATGAATCCGTGGCCGTTTTCGAGCCTAGAGAGCGTCTGAATGTTTCTGAAATAGTTTGATCCGATGCCAGCTATCTCAACGAGAGATGGCTGTATCGCGTGCGGGAATGTCGTCAAGCCTTTGCGTTGGCGCTGCCTTCTTCCTCACGCAACGCCTGGCTCAATCTGTCGCAACTGCGGTTCCAGTCCAGGATCCAGTCGGGCAGCGCGGGAGACTCAGCGCTGAGACCCATCAGCTGCAGGAAAACACCGGGTGCAATCGGCCCCTGCGGGCCGCGGAACAGGCCGCGGATAACCACGACGCCATGCACGCGTCCATGACGCAGGAAGCGATGCTCCATGAAGGTCCATTTGTCGTCCCAGCCAAGTAGACGGGTTTCCATGACGAAGCGATCGAAGACCTTCAGGTCGCGGCGAAACTTGGCGAGTGAATCTCCCACGATCGGCAATGCGCGCTGGGCCAGTGCGGCGCGGGCGGCACCGCTGCGCAGCACGAAGTCCATGCGGCCCACATCGGCCAGCGTCAGGTAGCGGCCGTTGTTCACATGGCCATTGAAGTCGAGATCGTTGGGCATGACGGTCATGCGCAGTGTGCTGGCCTCCAGGATGGAGACGCGCCTGCGCCGCCAGACGGTCAGCAGCATCCAGATCAGTCGCAGCCAGAGATTCATCGTTTCTGTCTCGTCGCGGTCATCAACAGAGCGGCATGCTAGCGAAGGACGGCAAGCGGCGGAATGCGGCAGAAGAGATGGCGTTGCGGCATGGCGTGGCGGAATGCTGCGAAAAATTCCGGCGCGATAGGACTGCTGGCAACCTACTGGCAAACGAAGCTGAACCACCCTATGTCAAGGATGAACCGTGCGTCACCGCATGGGGGGAGGCGTCGCACGCTGCCGGATAACGGATCCGGAAAGAGAGGTGTGTGCCATGGCCCATGTAACGCATCACGATCCGCGCCATGATTCGCGAGGCAGGCGGCGCTGGCAGGACTGGGCCAGCACAGCGCTCGGCCTGTTGCTGGCTGCGTCACCCTGGCTGCTCGGCTATACCGGACTGGAGGCGGCGACGATCAACGCCGTCGCCATCGGGCTGCTGGTCTTCGCGCTCTCGGCGCTGGCGCTCACGCTGCTGGATGGCTGGGAGGTGTATCTGAGCGGTCTGCTCGGCATCTGGGCCATGCTGTCGCCCTGGCTGATCGGTTTCGTGCCATATCATGCGGCGAGCTATACCCATCTGGGCATCGGGGCCGCCGTCGTGGCGATTGCGGCCATTGAAATCTGGCAGGACGCCCGCCGGATCTAGACGACGATAGAAGCGAAGTCAGCAAGCCGGCCTGCGTCGGCGATCATGCCCGCGCAAACCCGGCAGGGAGGTGCGCGATGTCTGTGCTCAAACCCTTCATCTACCGGCATTGGCAGGACTGGGCCGATCTGCTGCTCGGTCTTGCCGTCCTGATCTCACCCTGGCTGCTTGGCTTCACCCATGCGCAGGCGCCGATGTGGAATGCCATCTGCGTTGGCGCGGCAATCATGCTGCTCTCGGCTTTCGCCATCGCGAAGCTGCAGCCCTGGGAGGAATGGCTGAACATCGCGCTCGGCCTCTGGCTGATCGTTTCGAGCTGGCTGCTGGACTATGCCGGCGCGCCGCAGGCGGTGGCCTGTCATCTGGGGCTCGGCCTGCTCATCACTTTCCTGGCGGCATCCGAGCTGTGGGAAGAGACGCAGGCGCCGGACAAGAAAACCGTCAGCCCGCCGCTGACGCATATCTGAGCGCAAACGGCCCGGGAATGTCTCCCGGGCCGCGGACAGTGACTACTTGACTGTGCTGACGCCGGCCTGCGCGACCACCGCATCCTGGCTCGACATCACGCCGCTGACACCGACGGCACCGATGATGACGCCATCGGCCATGATCGGCACACCGCCTTCCAGCGGGGTGATGCCATCCACGGCGAGCAGCACGTTGCGGCCACCGGCGACCGCGTCTTCCAGCGCCTTGGTCGGGCGCTTGAATCGCGCCGCGGTGCGCGCCTTGCCGATGGCGATGTCGATGCTGGCGCCCTGGGTGTTGTCCAGCTTGGAGAAGGCCAGCAGATTGCCGGCGTCATCGACCACGGCGATCGCCACGGCCCAGTTGTTCTTGACCGCCTCGGCCTTGGCGGCGGCAAGGGCGGTTTCGGCGGCGGCGAGCGTCATGGCCTTGCGGTTGGCGAGCTGTGCCTCGGCCGGCTGCGCCATCAGCATGGCGCCCAGCATCATCGCCCCCATCAGATAGGTTTTCATTTTTCAGTCTCCCAGTTTGTCGACCGCTCATGCGGCGCGACACTCTGGGTGTGCGGATGAACGGCAGGCCAATGCCGTTTCCGTGAGGCGGGCCATCCCGCGATGACGACTGCGTGTAGATAAAAAAACGGCCCGGAATTGCTTCCGGGCCGCTGGTCTTCTCCCCAACTCGGTCTAACTCCCGAGGGTTTTGCCTGTCGTTACTGGCAAGACAGGCATTCGTCGTAATCGACCGCCTCGCGCGGGCCACCTGCGGCGGCAACCGCAGCCATGGCGGCGAGCGGCAGTTCCGGCTCAAGCTCGGGAATGCCCATCGGGCGTTCGCCCTCGTTGACCTTGCCGGCCAGCGGGATCGAGACGACGTTGCTGTTGAGCTCGGCCGAAGACTTGCCCGACACCGTTTCCGCGCGCTGGATCGACAGCGAGCGGCAGTAGTAGAGGCTCTTCACGCCCTTCTTCCAGGCCTGGAAATGGATCTGGTGCAGGTCGCGCTTATGCACGTTCGCCGGCAGGAAGATGTTCAGGCTCTGCGCCTGGCAGATGAACGGCGTGCGGTCGGCGGCCAGATCGATCAGCCAGCGCTGGTCGATCTCGAAGGCAGTGCGGAACACGGCCTTCTCGTCATCCGACATGAAGTCGAGATGCTGCACCGAGCCACCATTAGTGGTGATCGACGACCAGGTGTCATCGTCGTTCTTGCCATGCTGCTCCAGCGCCTTCTCGAGATAGCGATTGCGCACCGAGAAAGAGCCAGACAGCGTCTTGTGCGTGAAGGCATTGGCCACGTTCGGCTCGATGCCCGGCGAAGCGCCGCCGGCAATGATCGAGATCGACGCGGTCGGCGCGATCGCGATCTTGTGCGAGAAGCGCTCCATGATGTTGTACTCGGCCGCATCCAGGCACGGGCCGCGCTCTTCCGCCAGCTTGCGCGATGCGGCGTCGGACTGGTCCTTGATGTGCTTGAAGATGGTGCGGTTCCACACCTTGGCCATCACGCTTTCCCACGGCACGCCATTGGCCTGCAGGAAGGAGTGGAAGCCCATCACGCCCAGGCCGACCGAACGCTCGCGCTCGGCGGCGTACCGCGCCTTCGACATGCTGTCGGGAGCGTTGGCGATGAAGTCGCTCAGCACGTTGTCGAGGAAGCGCAGGCAATCCTCGATGAACAGCGGATGCTCCTTCCATTCGTGGAAGTACTCCAGGTTCAGCGACGACAGGCAGCACACGGCCGTGCGCTGCACGCCATGATGGTCGATGCCGGTCGGCAGCGTGATTTCGCTGCACAGGTTCGAGGTCTTGACCCGCAGGCCGGCCAGCTTGTGCTGTTCCGGCAGGGCGCGGTTCACATGGTCGATGTAGACCAGGTAGGGCTCGCCGGTCTCGATGCGGGCGGTGAGGATGCGGATCCACAGCGCGCGGGCCGAGACGGTGCGCTGCACGGTCTGGTCATGGGGGCTCAGCAGCGCCCACTGTTCGTCGGCTTCCACGGCGCGCATGAAGGCGTCCGAGATCAGGATGCCGTTATGCAGGTTGAGCGCCTTGCGGTTCGGATCGCCGCCGGTGGGGCGGCGGATCTCGATGAATTCCTCGATTTCCGGATGGTCGACCGGCAGGTAGCAGGCGGCCGAACCACGGCGCAGCGAACCCTGCGAGATGGCCAGGGTCAGGCTGTCCATCACGCGGATGAAGGGGATGATGCCCGAGGTCTTGCCGTTCTGACCGACCTTTTCGCCGATCGAGCGCAGGTTGCCCCAGTAGCTGCCGATGCCGCCGCCGCGCGCTGCGAGCCAGACATTCTCGTTCCACAGGCCGAGAATGCCGTCGAGGCTGTCGTTGGCTTCGTTCAGGAAGCAGGAGATCGGCAGGCCGCGGTTGGTGCCGCCGTTCGACAGGACCGGGGTGGCCGGCATGAACCAGAGGCGGCTGATGTAGCTGTAAATCCGCTGGGCATGGGCGGTGTCGTCGGCATAGTGGCCGGCGACGCGGGCGAACAGGTCCTGGTAGGACTCGCCTGGCAGGAGGTAGCGGTCGTCCAGGGTGGCTTTACCGAAATCGGTGAGCAGGCGGTCGCGGCTGCGGTCGACGTCGATGCGGATACCGCGTTCGGTTTGCAGAGTGTTCAGCACGGATTTGCTTCCCCTCATTATCGCGGCCCGGTACCCTTTCGAGGTGCAACCGGCCCGGCCGTAAAAACAAAAAAATCCAAAGGTTTACGCCCGTTGATCCCTTACTTCCGGCGGCCGCGCACCCCGCCCTTTCACCTTCAAAGCCGGAAAAGCCCCAAAAAGCGGCCTCGAAGGCGGCGCAGCGTCGTCACGAAACAGGTCCAACGAACACAACATATGGTACTCACGGTTAAGAGAGGGTCAATGGGATGTGTGACCTCAACCTGTAAAAAAACCGATTGACGGAGTCCGAGTAGCGTGAACCCCCTTATTTTATGCCGTGTCGCGCACGGAGAGCATTTTTCGGGGTGACTCAAAAAAGTTATCCCCGGGACTCACAGGGACGATTTCGAATCCTGTTGGAGGCTTTCGGGCAAGGCGCTGTTAACTATTCCGACCCTAAATATGGTGTGCTACCGGCACGGGTTTTCCGCCCCGCCCCGGTCTTTTGTGTTTCAATGCGGAAGATGACGCGATCCGACCGGGCCGGAGACTGTCTCCAGGCCCCGACGGGGGAGGTTGCGATGCTGATCAAACACCCGCGTGCCGATATGGCCGCCAATGCCAACAAGTCCGCCAGCGAATCTGCGCTGCATGAGGCCGATGCCCGGGCCGCCGAACTGATCGGCCAGCCGGCGCTCGAGCGCCAGCGCCTGATCCTGGTGGCGGCAGGCGGCGCGGTCAGCGCGCTCTGGCTGCTCACCTGCGTCCTCTATATCGACAGCTCGATCGGCTGGACCAATCTCTGGCATGCGCTGCCCCATGAAGTGGGCGCCTTCATCGCCGGCGTCGCAGCACCGCTCGCTTTCCTCTGGCTGCTGCTGCTCAACATGTGGCGCGGCATGGCGATCAAGCGCCAGGCTGCCGCCCTGCACGAAATCCTGCTCGACCTGAGCTACCCCACCCCGGAAGCCGAGCGCCGCGTCTCGGCGCTGGCCGGTGCGCTGCGCCGCCAGGCGCGCGAGATGGAAGAAGCCGCGCAGTCCGCCACCGACAAGATCGCTAACCTGGGCGAGACCATGGCCGGCCAGCAACAGGCCCTGATGCAGGCCGCCGCCGGCGCCGGCGAACAGGTCGCCCAGCAGGCCCGCCAGATCGGCGGCACGCTGAACCAGTCGTCGCAGGCGCTGATCGCCGCGGCCGAACAGGTCAACCGCGATCTCGACAGCACCGTGAAGGGCCTTGCCGGCCGCTTCGAGGAGCAGAGCCGTGCGCTGGTTGATGTCGCCGACAAGGTCGGCACCGAGATGAACGCCAAGGTGTCGGGCATCGGCCAGACTGTGTCGACCCAGGCGCAGGTGCTGCTGCAGGCCGCCGATGTGATCGTGCGCGAAGTGGAAACCGCGCGCGGCATCTTCCAGAACAAGGCCTCGGAAATTTCGCGCATCACCTCGGCCATCCAGTTCCAGAACGAGCGCGTCGACGAACTGTCGCGCCGCCATGGCGAGCTGATGGACCAGGCGGTGAACCGCGCCGCTGAAGTGGCGCAGCAGATCGCTGCCCAGCTTGAACAGAAGATCGTGACCCTCGAGCAGGCCGTCACCCGCGCCAGCGGCGAAGCCGGCCGTATCGGCCTGGGCTTTGCCGAATCCGCACAGATCATCACGACGGCTGCCGAAGTCACCGTGGCGCGTGCCACCGCCGCCAGCGAAAGCTTTGGCCGCGAGAGTCAGGTGTTCAGCAGCGCCAGCCAGAAGGTGATCGACAGCGCCGAAGCTGCCGGCACCGTGCTGCGCGAGCGCGTGCGCGAGATCGAGCATGCCACCGGCACCACCATTGGCCGCATCCGCGATATCGGCGAGACCATCCGCTCCGAAGTCGGCGCGCTTGACGAGCAGGGCGCTCGCGTCTCCGAGAAGCTGCGCCTGTCGGCCGACGACATGCGCGTCCGTACCAATGCACTGGAGCAGGCCGGCGCTGCCGCCACCCAGCAGGCTGAAGCCTTCGCCGAATCCGCGACCCAGGCCGAACAGCGCCTGAAGCTGACCGGCAATCTGGTGCGTCACCAGTCGGACCAGCTTGCGTCCGCCGCCGAACAGGCCGACCAGCGCTTGGCCCAGGCCGGCGATGCGCTGCGCCGCGAAGGCGCCAACATGACCTCGACGCTGCAGCAGATTGCCGACCGTGCGCTGCGCACCGGCGACGAGCTGAAGCAGCGTGCCGATACGCTGGATGAAACCGCCGGTCGCGCGCTCGACAAGATCGGCGATGCCGACGACACGATTAAAGCCCGCATCGAGAGCCTGGCCCAGGCTGGCCGCGAAGCGCTCGACATGGCGGCGCAGGTCCAGGAAACCATGGCGCAGGCCAACACGTTGCTGGCCCAGGCGACCCAGCGCGCCGACGACCAGATCGGCTCGGCGGGCACGCTGCTGCGTGGCCATGCCGAACAGTTCGGCGTCACCATCGACGGTGTCGCCAAGCGCATCAACGAGACCGGCACGGCTGTCCGCGATCAGGTCGATGGCCTCGACCAGGCCGCCGCCCGCACTGCCCAGCGTCTGCGCTCGGCCGGCGAGAGCGCCGGCCAGGATGCCGTGCAGCTGCAGGCCGCCGCCGAGCGCGCGGCCCAGCGTCTGCATCAGGTGAGCGAGACCGCGCAGGTTCAGGCCCATGCCTTGAGCGCCGCCGCCGAACGCGCCGCGATGGAATCGCAGCTCGCCGGCAGCACCGCGCAGGCGCGTGCCAAGGACCTGCAGGATCTGGCCGTCAATGTTGCCGAGGCGATGGCGACGCTGGCCGAGAAGGCGTCGAACCAGACCAGCGCGCTGGTCGCGATGAGCGACAAGGCCCAGCTGGAGGTAGCTGCTCTGAATGCCGCTGCCGAGAAGGCGACTGGCAGCATCAACACCGCCGGCGACACCGCCCGCGTGCGCTCGCTCGAATTGGGCGAAGCGGCGCAGAGCGTGGTCGATCGCACGCTGGAACTGCGCAGCACCATCCACGACCAGGCCGCCGCGCTCACCTCGCTCTCGGGCGAGCTGACCCGTCAGGCCGAAAACATCCGCGAGAACTTCCGCGGCCGTGTGCAGGAACTGGCAGAGGCCTCCGATGCGGCGATCCTCAAGACCGCCAATATCGGCGACAGCTTCCGCCGCCAGGCACAGGAAGTCTCCCGCGTGTCCGACGAGGCCGTCAGCCGCGTCGAACAGGTGGGCTCGACCTTCGACGCCCGCGCCCGCGAGATCAACCTCGCGGTGGGCAACGCCTCGGGCCGCATCGACGACGCCAGCGAAGTTCTGCGTAACCGCACACGCGAGCTGGCCAATATCGTCGAAGACGCGATGAAGCAGACCGACCGGATGAGCGACGGTTTCCGTCGCCAGGCCGACGAGATCGATACCCGCGCCGGCCGTCTGTCGGAGAAGGTCACCGAAATCGGCGAACGCATGGCCCGCACCGGCAACGAGTTCAGCGCCATCTCCGACCGCGCCAGCGCGCGCGCCGTCGAGACCGCCGAAATCCTGGGCCAGCGCGCGCAAGAGCTTTCCTCTGCCGCGGCCCGCGCCGCCAGCGAGGCGGCCTCGGCCGAGGCCAGCCTCAAGGCGGACTCCAAAGCCCTGGCCGAAGCAGCGCGTACCGCCAGCATCGAGGCCGAGGCGTTGCGCAAGGCCACCCAGGCACTGCGCGGCGAACAGTTCCTCAAGACGGCGGCCTTCGTCACCGGTCATCTCAACTCGATGGCCATCGACATCAGCCGCCTGCTCAATCGCGATCTGTCGGAAGACCTGTGGCGCCGCTACTACAAGGGCGAGCGCGGCCTGTTCACCCGCAAGCTGATCGACCAGAAGGACCTGGACAAGATCCGTGACAAGTATCAGGAGAATGGCGAGTTCCGCGACTTCACCGATCGCTACATCGCCGAGTTCGAGCGTGTGCTGGCCGGCGCCAAGGGTGTGGAGCACGAGGAACTGTTGACCTCGGCCTTCGTGACCGCCGATATCGGCAAGGTCTACCTGCTGCTGCGCGAGGCGGTCGGCAAGTCCCGTCACTAAGTCAGGTGCGATGACAAAGACAGTTCTGAAGGATTGGATCGGCGGCACGGAAGAGGCCGCCGATCTTTTTTTGCCCGAACGCTGTGTGGCGCTGGCGCGCGCACTCGGTCAGCCCGATGCCGATCTGGTCGAGGGCCGGCCGCTGCCGCCGCTGCGGCACTGGCTATATTTCTGGACGATAGTGGCGCGCGACCGGCTCGGCCGTGACGGTCATCCGGCGCTGGGCGGTTTCCTTCCCGATGTGGGAAAAATCTGGGGCAGCCAGACGCGCCGCATGTGGGCCGGCAGCCGGCTCGAGTTTCATCGCCCGCTGACGCTCGGCATGCCGACCAAACGGCTTTCTACGGTGGAAAGCGTCGAAGAGAAATCAGGGCGCAGCGGCCGGCTGGTTTTCGTCACCGTGCGGCACGAGATTTTCGATGCCGACAGCCTTGCCGTCACCGACCGTCACGACATCGTCTATCGCGAAGAGCTTCCCAATGCTGCGTTGCCCGAACCGGATACGGCCTCGGGCGACAACCAGTGGCATGCGAGTTTCACCGCCGATCCGGTGCTGCTGTTCCGCTATTCGGCGCTGACCTATAACGGCCATCGCATCCATTATGACCGCGATTATGCGCGTGATGTCGAAGGCTATCGCGGCCTGGTCGTGCATGGCCCGCTGCTGGCGACCCTGCTGGTGGATTTCGCCACCAGCCTGCGGCCCGGGCAAGCGCTGAAGAGCTTCAGCTTCCGCGGCCGTCGCCCGGTGATCGACGGCCAGCCGTTCCAGCTGCGCGCCAAGACCGCCCATGACGGCAGCCTCAGCCTTTGGGTCGCCGATGCCGATGACGCACTGGCAATGACGGCGGATGCAAGCTTCGCCTGAGCCTTACGGCATCGAGCACTCGAAGCTGGCGGCGGCACTGACGTCGCCACCGCGATAGCGCGGGAACATCGGATAGCGGCACATCGGCCGCGACGCCGTGATGGCGAAGGGCGGCGCGGGCTGGTGCGCTGATTGCACCAGATTGCCGGGCGCTGCGCTTTTCTCGACCCAGTCGCTCACCACCTCCAGCATGTCGACCGCCGAAGGCGCGCCGACGCCGACATGATCGGCGCCCGGCGTGACGTAGAGCCGCATGAAGCGGTCCACCGTTGACTGGCTCATCTTGTCCACCACCGACTGGTAATACTGGATGCCGGCATAGGGGCTCTGGGCGTAGTCGGCCATCTGCTCGGCCACCACCAGCTTGCCGCCGCGGGCGGCGAAGGCGCTGAGGTCGGGGTTGGTGGAGTCCATCAGGCCCGAGACCACCTGCGTGCGGTCGCGGAAGCTGTCGACGGTATACTGGCGCGGATCGTAATTCGGATCGCGCGCATAGAAATACTGAATCGCGCCGCTGCCATAGAGCCAGGCACGGCTGCTGGCGTTGGTCGCCGGCACGGTGGGTGGCGCGGTGCCGGTCTGCCAGCTGACCCAGCCGCCGACCGGGCCGGTGCCCGACGCGGCCTCGCCGCCGATACCGAAGCCTGGGTAGCTGCGTACGCCATTGGCCAGATCGAAATTGAAGTTCACCGAAGAGTGCAGCGTCTGAACCGAGCGGATTTCCGCCGGTGTCAGGCACATCGGATTGGCCGGGCCGGGGCAGCGCAGCCGCGTGACATCGAAGATGCGCTTGCAGCCTTCATGGTCGCTGATGATGCCATCCTTCAGGCCGTCCCGGTCGTCGCAGGCATTGAGGGCGGCCTCGGCCACCAGCTTCACTTTGTCGGGGCTGATCCAGCCCTGGGTCAGCGCGATGCCCATGCGGGTGCCTGCAGCCTGCAGGCCGGTCCAGTTGATGACCGGCACACGGCTGAAGATGCCGTCGAAGTCGTTGGGATAGCGCTGCGCCATGGTCAGGCCTTCGCGGCCGCCCTCGGAGCTGCCGAAGAAATAGAGTTTCTCCGGCGCCTTGCCGTAGCGGCGCTTCATCAACTCGACCGCCACGTCGCGCACTTTCTTGTAGGAGGCATGCGAGAAATTGACCAAGGACTCGTCATTCAGGGCGAAGGCCTGCAGCGGCACATTCGGCGCATTCTGGTGGCCGGAATCGGTACCGTAGGTGACATAGCCGCGCGCCAGTGGATGCGGGCGGTCAGGGCGTGCCGCCGGCGGCATGGCCAGGCCGGTGATCAGCACGCCGTTGAAACCGCCGCCGCCATATTGCAGCGAGCGGCCGTTCCATTGCGTGGGCAGGTTGACCTGGAAGCGGATCGGCGGCGCCTGCGGGTCGATCGCGGCGATCGCACCGATGACGCGGCAATGCTCGGGCAGCGCAGGCACGATCAGCTCGGGTGGCAGGGGCGAGAAGGGCGGGTTGGCCATCGCGGCGGCATTCGAGGGCGCGGTGAGGGTCGCGCTTTCGATGGATGCGCCATTGGTCGGCAGGCCGATGCTGGCGGCGGCGACAGGCTGGAGCAGGGCGGCGCAGGCCGCTGAGGGATCGCGCGGCGCCGTGGCGCAGGCAGAGAGCAACAGAAGAACGGACAGCGCCGGCAGGCGATGCGGTGCGGGCATGATTTCCTCCTGTGACTGCTTATGCGCAGCCTTGTCAGGAGGTTAGGAGGCTGGCCGAACCGAGTCAAAAGACAAACGGGTACCTGCCGCAGAATGCGAATACCGCACGCAGTCAGATCGGCCGGCTCCAGCCGGCCCGCTCAGGCTGGGGGCGCCACGATCTTGCGGCCACGCCGGCGCGGCGCCGTCAGCTTGGCGACATCGAGGATGTCATCGAGCTGGTGCTCGGTCAGCCATTGCTTCTCGATGCAGAGTTCGCGCACGGTGCGGCCGGATTTCAGTGCCTCCTTGGCCAGCCACGCCGATTTCTCATAGCCGATATAGGGATTGAGCGCCGTGACGATGCCCACGCTGGCCTCCACATGACGCTTGGCCTGTTCCACATTGGCCTGGATGCCCGAGACGCATTTTTCGGCCAGCGTGTTGGCGGCGCGCGCCAGCAGCTGCATGGAGGTGAGCACGTTGTAGACGATCACCGGCTCCATCACATTGAGCTGCAGCTGGCCGGCCTCGGCCGCCATGGTGACGGTGATGTCGTTGCCGATCACCTGGAAGCAGACCTGGTTGACCACTTCCGGGATCACCGGATTGACCTTGCCGGGCATGATGGATGAGCCCGGTTGCATCGGCGGCAGGGATATCTCGTTCAGGCCGCCTCTGGGACCCGAGGAGAGCAGGCGCAGGTCATTGGCGATCTTGGAGAGCTTGACCGCGATACGTTTCAGCATGCCGGAATAGAGCACGAAGGCGCCCATGTCCCAGCTGGCTTCAATGAGGTTGGCGGCCCGCACCATGTCGAAACCGCTGGCCCGCGTCAGTTCCTCGATGGCGAGATTGGAATATTCCGGCTCGGTGTTGATGCCGGTGCCCACAGCCGTGCCGCCCAGATTGATCTCGCGGAACAGCTTCACGATCTCGTCGCCGCGCGAGACGTCTTCCTTGATGTTGATGGCGAAGGCCTCGAATTCCTGGCCCAGCGTCATCGGCACGGCATCCTGCAGCTGGGTGCGGCCCAGCTTGATGATGTCGGCGAATTCGACGCCGCGCTGGCGGAACTCATAGGCCAGGCCGTCCAGCGCCTTCATCAGCTCGGAATGGCTCAGCATCACCCCCAGCCGCACGGCGGTGGGATAGACGTCATTCGTCGACTGCGACAGGTTCACGTCGTCGTTGGGATGCAGGTGCTGGTATTCGCCCTTGTGGAAGCCCAGCAACTCCAGGCCGCGGTTGGCCACCACCTCGTTGACGTTCATGTTGGTGGATGTGCCGGCACCGCCCTGAAAGACGTCGATGGTGAACCATTCATGCAGTTTGCCGGCGATCAGCTCGTCGCAGGCCTGGGCAATGCCCTTGTATTTCTCGGGCTCCAGATAGCCGAGTTTCTTATTCGCAGCCGCGCAGGCCTTCTTCACCATGCCGAAGGCCCGGATCAGGTTCGGGTAATGATTGATGCCGATGCCCGAGATATGGAAGTTGTCGAGCGCCCGCTGCGTCTGGATCCCGTAATAGGCTCCCGCCGGGATCGCCATCTCGCCAAGCGAGTCATGTTCAAGGCGGGTGGTCGGATCGCTGCTCATACCGTGCCTCTGCTGTCTGCTCAAAAACAGGGGCATAGTTTGCGCTTACCCAACGGCAATGCGAAGCCTTTGCCGGGCTTTATTTCGTTGAAATACCTACAGTTTCCGATGCAACCAATGCATGCCTCCCGATCAATGCGGCTTATGGGGCCGCTTCAGACGGTGCGTCTGGCCTTGTCCTTCGCATTGGTCGCCTCGATGCTGGCGCGGATGTCCTGCCATTCGTCATCGCTCAGATCGGTCAGCGCGCCGAAGCCGCCGGCGGAGTTCAGCCACTGGCCACCATCGATGGCGATCACCTCGCCGGTGAGATAGCCGACATCATCGGCCAGCAGGAAGGCGGCGAGATTGGCCAGCTCGGGCAGATTGCCAACGCGCCGCATCGGGATCGCGCCGATCATGCGTTTTTCCAGGGCTTCGGTCGGCGCCAGCCGCTTGGTCATGCCTTCGGTGGGGAAAGGGCCGGGCGCGATGGCGTTGAGACGGATGCCCTTCGGGCCCCATTCCACGGCCAGAGACTGCGTCATCGCCGCGATGCCGGCTTTCGACATGGCGGAAGGAATGACGAATGCGGAGCCGGTCCAGACCCAGGTGGTGACGATGGAGACGATGCTGCCGCCGCGCTTGGCGGCGATCCAGCGCTTGCCCACCGCCTGCGTCACATAGAAGCTGCCATGCAGCACGATATTGGCGATGGCGTCGAAACCGCGCGGACTCAGGTCTTCGGTCTTGGCGATGAAGTTGCCGGCGGCATTGTTCACCAGGCCGTCCAATGGTCCGTGCTTCTGCCAGATCAGCTCGATCATCTCATCCACGGCCTGCGCCACGCGGATGTCGCAAGGATGGGTGTGGATTGCGCCACCGGTGGCCTTGGACAGTTCCTGTGCGGTTTCCTGCAGCACACTGTCGCGCCGGCCACAGATATGCAGCTCGGCGCCGAGTTCCATCAGCCGCTGCGCCATGGCCTTGCCCAGGCCGGTGCCGCCGCCGGTGACCAGAATGCGTTTTCCCCGGAACAGATCGTTGCGGAACATGTCGCCTCCCTGTTTTCTTATGGCCCCAGATTTCTTATGACCCAGACTAACCCAGAGCGCGACAGACGCGCCATCAGGAGAAAACGCCATGGACCTCAAACTTGCGGGCAAGGTCGCCATCATCACCGGCGCCAGCAAAGGCATCGGCCGCGCCATCGCCGAGACGCTGGCTGCGGAAGGGATGAAGCTGGTGCTGGCGGCGCGCTCGGCCGATCTGCTGAAGGACCTCGCCGGCAGCCTGAAGACCGAGACACTGGTGCAAGCCGTCGACCTGCGCGATCCAGCGGTGCCGGCGCAGGTGGTGGAGGCCGCGATCCAGCGGTTCGGCGGCCTTGATCTCCTGGTCAACAATGCCGGCGCCACCAAGCGTGGCGACTTCCTCACGCTGACGGACGAGGACTGGGCGGATGGCTATGCGCTGAAATTCTTCGGGGCCATGCGGCTCAGCCGCGCGGCCTGGCCGCATCTGGGCAAAAGCGCAGGCAGCATCGTCAGCATCATCGGCGTTGGCGGTCGCACCGGCACGGCGGAATTCGCCATCGGCGGATCGGTCAACGCCGCCAGCATGAACCTGACCAAGGTGCTGGCCGACCGCGGCATCCAGGATGGCGTGCGGGTCAACGCGATCAATCCCGGCACGATTGCGACCGAACGGTTGCAGGTGCGAATCCGCAACTTCGCCAAGGAGAAGGGCCTGTCGGAGTCGGAGGCCGCTGCCCAATTACCGCGCAGTATGGGTATCGCGCGATTCGGTGAACCCGCAGAGATTGCTCGGGCTGTCGCCTTTCTCGCCTCTCCGCAGGCAGCCTATCTCAATGGCGCGATTCTGGACGTCGATGGCGGCCTGACGCGCACGCTGTAGCGGCTGCGGCAAAGCTTCTATTGATTTTTCCGCACCGCAATGCCACTCCGGATGGATGAGGGGATCGGTATTGGGGCGGAGCAGTCTTGATTAGGCATTGGTTTGAAGGTCGGCGCCGAGATTGGCTATCGGTTCTGTATGTTGCGCTTCTGCTTCTGATGGTTGCTCCGGCCGGCCGGGCCGTCGAGCCGCTGCCGTCGCCCAAGGGTGAGGTGCTGCTGACCATCGGCGGCCAGATCGGCCGGCACAATGCCGGCGGCGTGGCGCAGTTCGATCGCAGCATGCTGATGCAGATCGGCTGGAGCGAGATTGTGACCGCGACGCCCTGGCATCCGAAGGTGGTGCGTTTCGAGGGCGTGCCGTTGCGCGCCGTGATGGAAGCGGTCGGCGCCTCGGGCAGTGCCCTGCAGGCCGTGGCCCATAACGATTACGCCATCCAGATCCCGATGAGCGATGTGCAGCGCTACAACGTGATCTTGGCGATGAAGGTTGATGGCGAAGAGATGACGCTGCGCGACAAGGGGCCGCTGTTCATCATCTATCCGTATGACAGCGACGCGGCGCTGCGTACCGATAGCGTCTATATCCGCTCGGTCTGGCAGCTCAAGCGCCTGGATGTGCGGCCATGACGGTGATTCTCTAGATGCCGCGCCGCTTCCTGCCGAAGACGGTGCAGGCCCGGCCCGAGGCGCTGGCCGGCGCGGCGCGCCGTTTCGTGCTGGTGATGGTGGCGACCGTGGTGGCGTTGTCGGCGGTGCTGGCGAGTTACCTGTATATCCAGCATGGCGAATACGGCCGCTCGTCCTTTCAGAACGTGATCTGGGACGGCGTGCAGTTCCGTAACGAGCATCAGGCCTTCCGCGCCAGCATGCTGGAAATGCTGAGCGATGCACCGGGCGCCAGCCGCGAGGAGATGCGACGTCGTTATGAAATCCTGTACAGCCGCCTGCAGACGCTGGAATCAGGCGAGACCGCGGCGGTCTATCGTGCCGATCGCGATCTCTATCCGCTCCTGCAGCGCATTGCCGAGGTGATCCGGAGCTGGGAGAAGCCGCTTGCCGCTTTCGAGGCGGGCGACCGGGCGGCCGGGCTGGAGATCGCGCGCTCGACGCGCTCGATCAACACCGATTTCAATGTCTTCACCAGCGGCGTCAACGCATTGGGCATCAAGCGGCTGGATGACTCGCGCGAACGCCTGTCGCGGCTGTACTCGACGCTGATTGCCGCCGCCGTGATCACCTGGTTGCTGGTGATCGGGTTTGCCTATGCGCTGATGCGGCAGTTGCGTGCCACCGAGACCGCGCATGCCGACATGCGGTCGATGACCGCCGACCTGGAACTGGCGCGCCGGCAGGCGGAAGAAGCCAGTCGCACCAAATCCAGCTTCCTGGCGACCATGAGCCATGAACTGCGCACGCCTCTCAACGCCATTCTCGGTTTTGCCGACATCATGCGTCAGGGCCTGTTCGGCCCGGTAGGCAATGCACGCTATGCCGATTATGTCGACGGCATCCAGAAAAGCGGGCATCATCTGCTATCCCTGATCAACGACGTGCTCGACATGTCGCGGATCGAAGCGGGCAAGCTGGAGCTCACCGAGAGCGAGGTCAACCTGGTGCAGGCCATCGATCAGGCAATGGCGCTGGTCGGCGTCACCGCCGACGGCAAGGGCGTGTCGCTGGAGCGTAACCTCTCGGCCATGGTGCCGCATCTCTATGCCGATGAGCGGCTGCTGCGGCAGATGCTGCTTAACCTGCTCAGCAACGCCATCAAGTTCACGCCCGAAGGTGGGAGCATCGAGATCGCCGCTGCCATGCTCAGTGAGGGCGATCTGGCGATCCGTGTGCGGGACACCGGATCCGGGATGAGCGACAACCAGCTCCGCCTGGCTTTCGAGCCCTTTTCGCAGGGCGGTGACTCGCTGCGCGCGCGCGATGGCGGCGGCAGCGGCCTTGGCCTGCCGATCACCCGCCGCCTGATCGAATTGCATGGCGGCCGGATTCATCTAGCCAGCCGCAAGAGCGCGGGCACCACGGCGACGCTGGTCTTCCCGGCCGCACGCGTCGTGCCAGTCGACGGTACGCTGTGATGATGGTGCTGCGGCGCGGATCCGCGACGTTCGCGCTGGTTTGCATGCTGCTGATCGGAACCGCCTGCGCGCCGCGCTTGCAGCCGCCAGGTGAAGGGAAGGCGGACCCGGTGGTATCCGCGGAAGCCGAATTGCATTGGCAGGCCGGTGACGGCCGCATCCTGCCGTTGCGCCGCTGGCTGCCGGTCGGAAAACCCTCCGCCATCATCCTCGCCATCCATGGCTTCAACGATTACAGCAATGCCTTCACCGAAGCCGCCGAATGGTGGGCGGGGCGCGGCATCGCCACCTATGCGCCGGACCAGCGCGGTTTCGGCCGTGCACCCTTCACCGGGTTATGGCCGGGGGAGGATCGTATAGCCGACGATGTGATCGAGCTGGCGGCGGCGCTGCGTCGCATGCATCCGGACGTGCCGGTCTACTGGCTGGGCGAGAGCATGGGCGGGGCGGTGACGTTGCATGCGCTCAGCCGCAGCGCGCCATCCGATCGTCCGAAAGCCGTCGTGCTGACGGCGCCGGCGGTCTGGGGCCGCGCCACCATGCCGGTGCATTACCGCATGGTGCTATGGCTTACCAGTTACACCATTCCATGGAAAACCTTCACCGGCAGCGGCCTGAAGATCCAGGCGTCTGACAATATCGAGATGCTGCGTCGCCTGTCGCGCGATCCGCTGTTCATCAAGGCCACCCGTGTGGATGCGATCCATGGCCTGGTCAACCTGATGGACAAGGCGGCCGAGGTGCAGCCGACCGGTTTGCCGGTGCTGCTGCTCTATGGCGTGAAGGATGAGGTGATCCCGAAAAAACCGGTCGAGGCCTATGTCGCCAAGCTGCGCGCCGTGCCCGGCATTGATCTGCGCATCGGCATCTATGCGCAGGGCTGGCATATGCTGCTGCGCGACCTGCAGGCCGAAACGGTCTGGCGGGATATCGCCGGCTGGATCGCCGATCCGCGTGCACCGCTGGCCTCGCGCTCCGAACGCGACACGCTGCCGCTATTCCGGGAGGATGAAAAAACCGACCGTGACTAAGGCAAGCCTCCTTGACGCCCTGTGGATCCTGCTGGGCATTGTACCGGCGCTGGGCCTGGTGCTGTGGATCATCGATGCCGAGCACGGCCTGGCGCTGACCTCGCTGGGCAGTACCGCGATCCTGCTATTCTGCTTTCCCAGCCATGAAGGATCCCGGCCGATCGCGGTGCTGACATCGCATCTGCTGGGGGCGGCGATCGGCATCGCACTGCTGCAGCTCTTCGGCAGCACGGTCTGGACCATGGGGTTGGGCGTGGCGCTGATCGCCCTTGTTATGAAGGCCTTCGGCATCATGCATCCGCCGGCCGGCGCCAATCCGCTGATCGTGCTCAATCTGAAAAGCGGCTGGCTGTTCCTCGCTTATCCGCTGCTGCCGGCCTTGCTGATCCTGCTGGCCGGGGTGCTGGTCTGGAGCCGATTGCGCCCGGGGCCGCGCTGGCCTAATCGCTGGTTATAGGGCCGGCAGCGCCGCGATCACGTCAGCGGCGGCCAAGTCCTGCAGGCTCGGACGCTGCAGCTTGCGCACATGATCGCCGCGCGGCGACACCTTGCGCGGATCGGACTCGTTTGAATACAGCACCACCGACGGCGCGCCGCTGGCGGCGATGATATGCATCGGTCCGGTGTCGTTGCCCACGGCCAGGACAGCGTTGCGACCCAGCGTGGCCAGATCGTCAATCGAGGTCTGTTCACACAGGCTGCGTGCCCCCGGCGCGGCTGCAACGATTTCTTCGATCTCGGCGCGTTCGGCGGCACGGCCGATCAGCAGCGGCGTCACACCCTGCTGCAGCAGGCGCTGCGCCAGCAGGGCGAATTGTTGCGCTGGCCAGCGCTTGGCCGGCCGATGCGGCGCGCCACCCGGCACCAGCAGGGCAAAGCGCGGCGGCAGGTCGAAGCGCGCGATATCGGCGCGCAGGAAATTCAGATCGGGCAGGCCGGGATCGGGGATGCCGACCAGGGCAAGCTGCTTGGCGCGCAGATCGCTGATATGGATCGGCGCCACGGGGTCGGGGATGTGATACCGCACGCCCTTTGCATTGCCGACCCAGATGTCACGCGGGCGGCCCAGCAGGCGATAATAGCTTCTGGTGCGCTGGCTGCCCTGCAGGTCGTAGATACGGCTGAAGTTGCCCTGCCGGATACGGCGCATCAGGGCGATGGTCTTGCCGATCTGCCACAGGCGTGCGCGCGGATCGGTCCAGATTTCATCGACCGAGCCTGAGCGGCGCGTCAGGTCGACGTAAGGCTCGGTTGTCAGCAGGACGATATGTTCACCCGGATGATGGCGGCGGATCGCGGCCAGCAGCGGCAGGGCGAGGATCATGTCGCCCAGCGCGGAATGCTTGATCACCAGGATCGACACGCTGGTCAGGCCTCGCCGCGGCGGGCCAGGTTGGCGACCGCCATGGTGAATGACAGGCCGGACCAGAACAGCAGCGCCGGCCAGTTGCTGAAGATGCTCTGGCTGGCGGTGAAGGGGAACAGCAGCACGGTGAAGCTGCCCGCGACGAAGGCGCCGATAATGCGCAGGCGGGGATGGTGCCACAGCATGGCGATCAGGCCGCCGATCAGCAGCAGCACGAAAATATAATAGCCTGCCGCACCGACGATGCCGGTTTCAGCCAGCCATTCGATGTAAACATTGTGCGGATGCTGAGGGCAGTCATATCGCATCTTGCTGCGCGCGACCAACTCACAGGCATCTTGGAAGTTCTTCATGCCCGCGCCGGTCAGCAGGTGGTGGCGCCAGACTGTATAGCCGGCCGTGAACAACTCGCCATAATGCGATACCCAGAAATGTTCGATCACCTGATTGAACTCGACCAGCCGCGCCATCACCCGCTCGCTGGTGGCGATCACTACCGTCAACAGTGCGGTCAGGCCGCCGATGAACAGCAGGCCATAGAGGCGATAGGCCGGCAGGGTCAGCACAATCACGCCAGCGATGCTGGCGAAGCCGATCAGGGTCAGAATCGAGGCGGAGCGTTCACCGGTCATCAGGATGAAGATGAAGGTCAGCAGGGTGGCGGCGCCCAGCGCGGCCATGGTCCATAGCCGCGTCAGCCGGCCGAGGCCCTGCGCCTGCCGCAGCAGGAAGACGCAGGCCAGCAGCAGCGGCAGGCCGACACGTGCCACATACATGCCGATATTGGGCCGGTCGAGCGGCCCGGTCAGGCGGCCGTTGAACTGCGGCTGGCCACTTAGCGAATAACCTGTGAAGAGCTGGATCGTGCCATCGCCCATGGCGACGACCAGCCCAGCAGCCCACAACAGGGCGACAAGGCCGATATCGCGCCGCGTCGGCATCAGCCAGAAGGCGGCGGCGGCGAAGAGCAGGACAAAGCGCAGCCAGACGACGCTGCGCGAGAAGGATGCCGGTACATGCATCGCCAGTGGCGAGACAATCAGATTGAGAATGAGCCAGATGACAAGCAGCGCCAGCAGCAATGGCTGGGTCATCACCGTCCATTGCCGGCGGGCGACCAGCACCACCAGGAAGGCGACGCCGATCAGGGATGCGGCGGCATCGGCGCCGCCGCGCCAGAGCAGCAGCAGCAGGGGCATCAGCGCGAACAGCAGCAGGCATACTTGCCGCAGCTTTTCGGCCCAGCCGGCATCGGTCGAAAGATACATCGGAGCTCTGGTCATGAGATGGCCTGCGGACGGCGGATGCCAGGCAATGCGCGGAAAGCGGCAGCGGCCCGATCCAGGTAGGCCGCGGAAACCCCGAGGCCCAGCTTTGATGTCAGATATGCCTGCAGGGCGCGTGCGGTCGCAAGGGGCAGCGCGCTGCGCTGTCGTGCTTTCCAGGCGACGGAGGCACAGGTCGCGGCGATGCGTTTGCGTTCGTCGGCCGGCAGCTGCGGTGCGTCCTGCAGCAGGTTGTAATAGGCAAAGAAGCGGTCGTGATGCTGCTGGCGCTTGTCGACGGAAAGATGCGATGCGATGCGCGGCGCATGGGTCATGGCGCCACGGAAGTCGATGAAGCGGCGGGCCTTGGCGGCGAGCCGCAGCGGCAGCGACTCATCCTGGATGAACAGCCGCTCGTCGCAGCCGCCGGCTGCACGGAACAGCGCCGTCTCCACCAGCCAGGCCATGCGCACGAAACCGCGGCCATGGATGATGGCATGCAGCGGCCGGTCGCTGATGGTGATATCAGGGAGGCGGCCCAGCGGTGCGAGCCGGATGTCGGCTGCATCCTGGTCGGATTTGACCACCTTGGCGTGGATCATGTCGGCCTGCCGCTCCCGCAGCAGGCGATGCATGAGGACAACCGCATCGGGCACGATCAGCTCGTCGGCATCGATCAGGCAGAGATACCGTCCGCGCGCCTGGGCGGCGCCCTGGTTCAGGCGCAGGCTGGGGCCGGCATTCTGCGTGTTGCGCAGGATGGTGACGGCGGGAAGGCTGCGCGTGAGGTCTTCAAGCACCGATACCGAGGCGTCACTCGAGGCATCGTCGACGAAGATGTATTCCGCCAGCGTCGGCAGCTGCTGGCCGGCCAGCGCCTGCAGCACCAGCGGCAGGATGGCGGCCTTGTTATAGACCGGGATCACGAAGCTGATTTCAGGGGCGCCGGAAGAGGCAGACATCGGAAGGGCCGCAGGTTGAAGCGGAAACAGAGCCTGCTTCGCCGAATAACGGCTTTCGCCCAGCGGTACAAGCCTGCCGGATCAGGCGACCAGGTAGATGGACGAACTCGGCGGCCGCCGGGTCGCATTGCCGAAGCCGTCATAGGTGACCGGCGCGCCGTGGAACTCGCGGACCGTGGCATTGCGCTCGGCGATCATCTTTTCAGCGCCGCCCATCTCGCCACGGATTTCCAGCAGCTTCTGCAGCATGATTTCAGCGCCCGGCAGGCCGCCGACGGCACCAGCGACCACGGCAGCCCGGTCCTGCGGCACGGCGCCGCCCTTGGGCAGCACCATGCCGATGCTCTGCACCGCAAGACGGGGGATGATATCGACGACTGACATACAGGCTAGGGTAGCACCAGGTTTATCCACAGGAAAGATGTGGTTTTTATTTAGTTAATACAAAGGCTTACTGTTAACGTATTGTTTACCACGCCGACTGAAGCGGGCTTTCGCCACCGCAGGTCATTTCTTGCTATCCTTTCGCTGCATGCTGTTGCGCGCTGACGACAGGCACTCGCAGTGCAGACCCCGTCGGAGAGATCTCCTGATCGGGGCAGGCCATGCCATGGCAGCGGCGATGCTGCCCTGGCCACTGCGGGCCCAGGCCAAGGCGGTCGATCTGGCGCTTGTGCTGGCGGCCGATTGTTCGGGCAGCGTCCATGCCGAGCATTACGCCCTGCAGCAGAAGGGCTATGCCGAAGCCTTCCGCAACCGCCAGGTCATCCAGGCCATCCGCTCCGGCATCCATGGCGCCATCACGGTCTGCTATTTCCAGTGGTCGGGCTACAGCCTGCAGACGCCGGTGCTACCCTGGACCATCCTGCGCAGCGAAACCGACATCGCCGGCTTCGCGGGCTTGATGGAGCGGGCCGAACGGGTCATCTTCGGCGGCGGCACCTCGCCCACCGGCGCCATCGAATTCGGCCGGCGTCTGCTGGACCAGGCGCCGGTGCAGACGACGCGGCGGGTCATCGATATCTCGGGCGACGGCCGCAACAATACCGGGCCGGCTCCGATGGAGGCGCGCGACGCCGCCGTGGCCGCCGGTATCATCATCAACGGCCTGCCGATCCTGCATATGGAGCCTGATATCGATGACTATTACGAAAAATATGTCATCGGCGGTCCAGGCTCCTTCATCGTGCCGGCGCGCGACTATGCCTCATTCGAGGCGGCGGTCCGGCGCAAGCTGATTCTCGAGATTGCCGGTCGTGACATCGGACCCAGCCGTGGCTGACCCCGCATCCGCATGACACTCTGATCAGCCGCGCTGCCAGCGCCGCTGGCGCATCGACAGCATCAGGTCCAGGGGATTAGGCAAACTGCGGGCTGCCAATACCGGCGGCTCGCTTGTTTTTATGGTCGGCCTGCTCCCGCCGCGATCCTGCAAGACCTGGCAAACCTGGATACGGTAGGTTTCAAAGAAGTCGCGCCGGCCAGCCGCCTTTGCGGTCAGGTGGTCCGGATGTCGGGCCCAGGCCTGCACGGCTGTTTCGTTTTCATATTCCACCAGCGTGACCCGCTCGCCATCCTCGGCGGTGAAGGCTTTGTGGCTGACGTAGCCAGGCATGGCGGCCGCGATCGGCGCGATGCGTTGCGCCATCTCTTTGTAGGCGGCGCCGGCTTCAGGCCGCAGCCGGCTGCGGAAAACGACGAGTATCATGGCGGTATCCTTTCGCGGCCACGGGGGAGGGTGGCCGGCGGGTGGATATTGCGGTTTCCTTTAAATCACGTAAAATGAATAATAATGATGTAAATCATCTCAGGATGAGAACATGGAATTGTCCGATCTGCGTATCTTCCGCGCTGTGGTGCAGGCTGGCGGCATAACGCACGCCGCCAAGCGGTTGCATCGCGTGCAGTCCAACATCACCGCGCGCATCAAGAAGCTGGAAGACGATCTGCAGGTCGCGTTGTTCCTGCGCGAGGGCCGGCGACTGCAACTCAGTCCGGCCGGCCGGGTGCTGCTGGGCTATGCCGAGCAACTGCTGGCGCTGGCCGACCAGACGCGTGAAGCCTTGCACGAGACCGTGCCGCGCGGCCTGCTGCGGCTGGGCGCGATGGAGAGCACGGCGGCGGTACGGCTGCCGGCGCCGCTGAGCAGCTATCACGAGCGCTATCCCGACGTGACCATTGAACTGCATGGCGGCCAGCCGCGCGACATGATCGCGCAATTACTGGCTGGCGATTTGGATGCCGCGTTGGTGGCCGAGCCGATGAATGATGCGCGGCTGGATGCCATGCCGGTTTTCACCGAGGAGCTGGTGCTGGTGACCGATGCGCGGCATCCGCGGATCCGCGGGCCGAAGGATGTGCGCCATCGCGCGGTATTGGCTTTTCATCCCGGCTGCCCGCATCGCGAACGGCTGGAAAGCTGGTTCGGTCGCGCCGGCCTGCCGATCGAACGGGTGGTCGAACTGTCCTCCTATCACGCCATGCTCGGCTGTGCCGTGGTGGGCATGGGCGTGGCGCTGATGCCGCGCAGTGTGATCGATGGCTATGCCGAAAAGGCCCGGCTTGGGGTGCATCCGCTGGCGGCGCCATTCCATCAGGCGCGCACGTTGCTGGTGTCGCGCAAAGGTCCGCCGCAGCCGAAGGTGGCGGCGCTCGCGGCACTGCTGCTGGAAGCCAAGGCAATGAAGGTCGCAAAGGGCCGGCGCGCCGCCTGAGTTGCGTTGCCGGGGTCACATTGCTACGGTTCATTTCAATAACAAAGAAATGACCCGAGAAGCAGATCAGTGAAACACTCCAACATTCCTGCCGGCACGCTGCTGCCGCTGTACCGGATGATGTGCCGCATCCGCGCCTTTGAGGATGCGGCCGAGGAGGCCAGCAAGGGCGGTGTCGCCGCGTTTGGCCAGGCGGCCGCAGGCAAGGCGCAGGTGCGCGGACCGCTGCATCTCTCAACCGGGCAGGAAGCCGTCGCCGCCGGTGTCTGCGCGCATCTCAAGGCGGGTGACTATCTCACCTCCACGCATCGCGGCCATGGCCACACGCTGGCCAAGGGCGCCGATCTCGCGCGCATGATGCACGAGCTGTTCGGCAAGGTGACTGGCTTCTGCGGCGGGCGTGGCGGCTCGATGCATATCGCCGATTTTTCGGTTGGCATGCTGGGTGCCAATGGTGTGGTCGCCGCCGGCATCCCGATTGCACTGGGTGCTGCGCAGTCGATCAAGATCCGCAAGGTCGATGCCATTGCCGTCACCTTCTTCGGCGATGGCGCCATCAATCGCGGCCCGTTCGCCGAAAGCCTGAACTGGGCCGCGGCCTTTCAACTGCCGATCCTGTTCGTCTGTGAAGACAATCAATGGTCTGCAACAACAAAGACCGGCGCGATGTCGGCCGGCGAGGGCGCCGCCGCGCGGGCGCGCAGCCTGGGCATTGTGGCCGAAGTCGTGGATGGCAATGACGTCGGCGCGGTAAGCGAAACCGCGAAGCAGATGGTGGCGGATATCCGCAGCGGTAAAGGTCCGCGCCTGCTGCATGCGCGCACCTATCGTTTCTCCGGGCATGTCTCGGTCGATCCGGCTAGCTATCGCGATCCGGCCGAACTGCAGGCAGCGCTGAAGGACGACCCGCTGCTGGTGACGGCGCAGCAGTTGCGTAAGGCCGGCATTCCTGATGCCGAGATTGCAGCGATCATGCGGGCGGCGCGCGATGAGGTGGCCGATGCCGTGCGCTCGGCCGATGCCGCGCCCTGGCCTGATGCCAATGCCGCCTATTCCGAAATCCAGGATACGGGAGCTGGCCAATGGCGGTGATGAGCTATGCCGCCGCGGCTGCGGCTTCCGTGGCCGATGCCATGCGGGCCGATCCGGCGGTGGTGGCGCTGGGCGAGGATATCGGGCGCGGCGGCATCTTCGGCCAGTATCGTGGCCTGCAGGACAGCTTCGGGCCTGAACGGGTGATCGACACGCCGATCTCGGAAGCCACCATCGTCGGTGCCGCCGTCGGCATGGCGCTGACCGGACTCAAGCCCGTGGTCGAGATGCGGGTGATCGACTTTGCGCTCTGCGCCATGGATGAGATCATCAACCAGGCCGCCAAGAATCGCTTCATGTTTGGTGGGCAGGGACGGGTGCCTGCCGTGATTCGCATGCCTATCGGCATCTGGAGTTCCTCGGCCGCGCAGCATTCGCAGTCGCTCGAAGGCTGGTTCACGCACATTCCGGGTCTTGTTGTTTTGGCCCCATCAACACCGCAGGACAATTACGCCTTGCTGCAAGCGGCCATCGGCTGCGGCGATCCGGTTGCCTATTTCGAGCACAAGGAGCTCTGGGCCAGTGAAGGCGAGGTCGATCCTGCCGCGAAGGTGGCACTGGGCAAGGCGCGCATCGCACGCGCCGGTCGCGATCTGACCATCGTGAGCTGGAGCAAGGCCGTGCACTGGTCGCTGGATGCGGCCGCCATGCTGGCGGGCGAGGGCGTCGAGGCCGAGGTGATCGACCTGCGTACGCTCTGGCCCTGGGATCGCGAGGCGGTTTTTGCCTCTGCCGCAAAAACGGGCCGCGTGCTTGTTGTGCACGAAGCCGTGCAGGTGGCGGGCTTCGGCGCGGAAATTGCGGCGTCGTTGGCCGAGGAAGGCGTGGCGAAGGTCGCCCGCCTTGGTGGTCCGCGCCTGCCGGTCGGCTATGCGCCGGGGCTGGAAGCCGAGGTGCGTGTCACGCCTGACCGCATTGCAGCAAAGGCACGCGATCTGCTGCGACGCTGATTGCCTTGCGGTTGTGTACTGAATATTCTGTTCGACGAACGATAAAAAATAACTGGAGGAAGACCCGATGAACCGTCGCTCGCTGCTCAAGGCCGGTGTGGCCGCTGCCGCTTTCACCGCCGCCCCCGCCTTCTTCATTCGCTCGGCTCGTGCCCAGGGCGCCTACAAGCCGGAATACAAGCTCTCCACCGTGGTGGGCCTGCCGTTCCCGTGGGGCCAGGGTGGCGAAATCTGGGGTAACCTGGTGCGTGAGCGCACCGAAGGCCGCATCAACATCAAGATGTATCCTGGCGTCTCGCTGGTGAATGGCGATCAGACCCGCGAATTCACCGCCATCCGCCAGGGCGTGATCGACCTTGCTGTCGGCTCGACCATCAACTGGTCGCCGCAGATCCGTCAGCTCAATCTCTTCTCCATGCCTTTCCTGGCGCAGGATCATGCCGGCCTCGATGCCCTGGTTCAGGGTCCGATCGGCAAGGAGATCATGGACATCATCGGCAAGAACGGCGTGGTGCCGCTGGCCTGGGGCGAGAACGGCTTCCGCGAGGTCACCAATTCCAAGCGCGAAATCCGCACGCCGGCCGACATGAAGGGCCTCAAGTTCCGCGTCGTCGGTTCGCCGATCTTCAACGACACCTTCACTGCCCTGGGCGCCAACCCGACCCAGATGAGCTGGGCCGATGCCCAGCCGGCGCTGGCCTCGGGCGCGGTGGAAGGCCAGGAGAATCCGCTGCACATCTTCACGGCGGCCAAGCTGCACACGCTGGCGCAGAAGTTCGTCACGCGCTGGGGCTATGTCGCCGATCCGCTGGTCTTCGTGGCCAACCAGGAAGTCTGGAATTCCTGGACCCAGAAGGATCGCGACATCGTTCATCAGGCCGCCATCGACGCCGGCAAGCAGGAAATCGCCATTGCCCGCAAGGGCCTGGTGCCGACCGACCTGTCGATGGTCAAGGAAGTGGAGGGCCTCGGCGTCAAGGTCACCGAACTCTCTGCTGCCGAGAAGGACGCCTTCAAGAAGGCAGTCAAGCCGGCCTATGACAAGTGGGCCGGCCAGATCGGCAAGGACATGGTGAAGAAGGCGGAAGACGCCGTCGCCGCCAGCCGCAAGAAGGCCTGATCGCGCTGAAGCAACACTGGCAAAGGCCGGGATCAATCCCGGCCTTTGCTTTTTCAATTCCCCGGAGACTGTCCCGTGTCACTTCCCACTGAAGGCGATCCGCTGCATCCCGATCCCGCGCATCCCGAGCGGCTGCGCTGGGAAGACTGGGTGGGGGCGGGCGCCATGGCGCTGATGGCTGTCATCACCTTCGGCAATGTGCTGGTGCGCTATTTCACCGATGAATCCTTCGCCTGGACCGAGGAATTCTCGATCTGGCTGATGGTGGTGCTGACCATGGTGGCGGCATCGGCTGCGGTGGCGCGCGATCGGCATATCCGTATCGAGGCTTTCTTCAACGGCGGCACGCCCGAACGTCGTCGCCTGCTGGCGCTGCTCTCGGCGGCCTGCACCGTGCTGGCCTTCGGCATTCTCACCGTGCTGGCGGTGCGCTTCTTCTATGACGACTACAAATACGACGTGACCTCGCCGGGCATCGGCCTGCCGCAATGGTGGTACAGCATATGGCTGCCGTTGCTGGCCGCCGCCATCACCGCACGCGGCGTGCAGGTCTTCTTCCGCAAGTGGCGCGCGCAATGATTGGCATCCTGATTTTCGTCGTCTTCGCCGTCCTCATGCTGGCCGGCGTCCCGATCGGCGTGGCGCTGATGCTCGGCGGCTCGCTCGGCATCGCGCTGGCCGATCTTGGCATGATGTCGATCCCGAACAATTTCTATGCCGGCATCGCCAAGTACCCGCTGCTGGCCCTGCCGATGTTCGTGCTGGTCGGTGTGATCTTCGAGAAGTCCGGCGTAGCCGAGCGGCTGGTCAATCTCGCCGTTGCCATCGTTGGCCGCAAGCCCGGCCGCCTGCCGCTGGTCGCCATCGGTGTCGCCATGCTGATCGGCGGCATCTCCGGTTCCGGCCCGGCGACGGCGGCGGCCGTCGGCGGCGTCATGCTGGTGGCGATGAAGCGCGCCGGCTATCCCGCCGGCTATTCCGCCGCCGTGATCGGCGCGGCGGCCGCCACCGACATCCTCATTCCGCCCTCCATCGCTTTCATTGTTTATTCTGTGCTGGTGCCCGGCGCATCCGTGCCGGCGCTATTTGCCGCCGGCATGGTGCCGGGCGTGCTGGCCGGTCTGGCCTTGATGATACCGGCGGTGTGGCTGGCCAAGCATTACGGTTTCGGCAAGGCCGAGCTGGATACTGAACGCCCCGCCTTCTGGCCCGCTTTGCGCGGTGCACTCTGGGGCCTGGCGGCGCCGGTGCTGATCCTGGGCGGCATGCGCATGGGCTGGTTCACGCCCACCGAGGCCGCCGTGGTCGCCGTGGTTTACGGCTTGTTCGTCGGCATGGTCGTGCATCGCCAGATCAGGATGAAGGACATCACGCCAATCCTGGTTGAGGCGGCCGAGACGTCTGGCATCATCATGCTGATCATCGCACTGGCCAGCATCTTCGCTTATGCGGTCAGTACGCTGGGCATCGTCGATCCGCTGGCACGCGGCATCGCCAACAGTGGCCTCGGCTCTTATGGCGCGCTCGCCATTATCGTGCTGGTTCTGCTGGGTGTCGGCATGGTGCTGGACGGCATCTCGATCTTCCTGATCTTCGTTCCGCTGCTGATGCCGATCATGCGGAATTTCGCCTGGGATCCAGTTTGGTTCGGCGTGCTGCTCACTTACATGGTGGCGATCGGCCAGTTCACACCGCCGATGGCAGTCAACCTGATGGTGGCGGCCAAGCTGGCCCGCGTGCCGATCGAGCAGACGGTGAAATATGCCGTCTGGTTCGTGCTGGCCATGCTGTCGCTGGTGATCGCTTTCATCGTCGCGCCGCAGCTGGTGATGTGGCTGCCGGAGACGCTCGGCTACTGAACGGCCTTTTGATGGCCGGCGCCATCTTCCGGCAGCGCAATCCTGCTGGCGTTGCTGGTGCTCCGTCTGGTACTGCTGGCGCAGCTGCGCCAGCAGCGCAGCGACATCTTCCAGGCGGAACCATAAGCCGCTGTCTGTTATGAAAGGACGTCCCCGTGACTGCTCCCATTCGCGTGACCGCGCTCTGCGGCAGCCTGCGCAAGGCCTCCTACAATGCCGCCGCGCTCCGCGTCGCCATCGAGGTCGCCCCAGCCGGCATGACCATCACCCCGGCCGAGATCGGCGACCTGCCGCTGTACAATGACGACATCAAGCAGCAGGGCTTCCCGGCACCGGTCGAGCGTCTGGGCAAGGCGCTGGGCGAGGCCGACGCCATCCTGTTCGTCACGCCGGAATACAATTTCTCGGTTCCCGGCGTGCTGAAGAACGCCATCGACTGGGTTTCGCGTCTGCAGCCCCAGCCCTTCGATGGCAAGCCCGTCGCCATCATGGGCGCGGCGATGGGCCCGCTGGGCACCGGCCGGGCGCAGTATGACCTGCGCAAGATGATGGTGTTCCTGAACGCCTTCCCGGTGAACAAGCCGGAAGTCTTCATTGGCATGGCGCAGACTAAGTTCGACGCCGAAGGCAAGCTGACCGACCAGCCGACCCGGGACTTCATCCAGAAGCTGATGGTGGCCCTGGAAGCCTGGACCAATAAGCTGCGCGGTTGATCCCCCATGCTGCGCCGCATATAGCGCGGCGCAGCCCTTTCCCGCATAGACGACACGCCCTGTTGCCCCTAAATAGGATCGGAGAAAGCAACAGGAGGGCGCCATGACCGGTCTCGACCAGCTTGCGGCGATGATCCCCGACGGCGCCAAGATCGCCGTGCCGCCGGATTATTCCGGCGTTTCGATGGCGCTCACCCATGCCATGATTCGGCGCGGCATCCGCAACCTGCACCTGGTCGGCGTGCCGGTCTCCGGCCTGCAGGCCGAACTGCTGATCGGCGCCGGCTGCGTCGCCACGCTGGAAACCTCGGCCATCACGCTGGGGGAATATGGCACGGCGTATCGTTTCGCCGCCGCGCTCAAGGCCGGCAGCTTCCGCATGATGGACGCGACTTGCCCCGCCATTCACGCGGCCATCCAGGCGGCCGGCAAGGGCCTGCCCTTCATGCCCTTGCGCGGCCTGCTCGGCACCGACCTGTTGGCCAATCGTCCGGACTGGACAGTGATCGACAATCCCTTCGAGGAAAAATCCGATCCCATCGTGCTGCTGCCCGCCATCCGTCCCGATGTCGCGATTTTCCATGCGCCCTATGCCGACCGCGATGGCAATGTCTTCATCGGCCGCCGGCGCGAGCTGGTGGCGATGGCGCATGCCGCGGCCACCACGCTGGTGACGGTGGAGGAAATCCGCGATGTCGATCTGCTGGCCACGGAAGAGTCTGCGGCCGGCACGTTGACGGCGGCCTATATCGGCGGCATGGCGATCGCCCCACGCGGCGCCTGGCCGCTCAGCCTCTGGGACCTTTACGATTACGACGAGGCGCACTTGCGCGAATACGGCGAGCTGGCGAAGACGGACGAGGGTTTCTGCCGCTATCTCGATACCTATGTGCATGACCGACGGGCGGCGGAATGAGTTTCAGTCGCCAGGAACTGCTGATCCACACCATCGCCGGGCTGCTGCAGGGCTGCCGCATCATCGCGGTTGGCTCGTCGTCGCCGATCCCGGGCGCCGGCGCGCTGCTGGCGCGCGCCCGCGACCCAAAGCTGCGGATCAACATCCTGGGCAGCGTGCGGCACAACTTCTTCTGTGACGGCGGCGTCGAGTTGTTCGATATCGCCGCGCAAGGGCGTCTTGATGCCTTTTTCCTCGGCGGCGGCCAGATTGACGGGCAGGCCAATATCAATCTGGTCGGGACCGGCGGCCAGTATCCGCAGATGGATGTGCGCTGGCCGGGCTCGTTCGGCTCGGGCTATCTCTATTATCTGGTGCCGCGCGTCATCCTGTTCCGTGAGGAGCATTCACGCCGCGTGCTGGTGCCGAAGGTCGACTTCATTTCCTCGGCCGGCCCGAAGAATGACGGCACCTATCGGCCCGGCGGCCCCATCGGCCTGCTGACCAATCTCTGCTGGTTCAGCTTCGACAGGCAGAAACTCCGCTTCCGGCTGGACAGCGTGCATCCGGGGCATACGGTCGAGGAAGTCCGCGACAATACCGGCTTCGATTTCGATGTTCCCGATCAAGTGCCGCAGACGGCGGCGCCCGACGAGGTGACCCTTACCCTGATGCGCGGGCGGATCGCCGCTGAGATCGGCGAGACCTACCCGCGCTTCGTCGCCAAAGTTTTCCCCCAGGCCGTCAGCGCCTGATCCCAACGAAACGAGGATTTGAGTCATGTCAGCACAGCCCGTGCAACGCGTAGCCATCGTCGGTGCCGGCCTGATCGGCGCAAGCTGGGCGGCGCTGTTCACCGCTGGCGGTATCGATGTCGCGGTCTGGGACCCGGATGCAGCGGCGCTCGACGCTTTCCGGCCGCGCATGGCCGCCGCACGCAAGCAACTGGCGCAGCTTGGCCTGCGCGGGCGCGGCAAGGTCAAGCTGTTCAAGCGGCTGTCCGCCGCCGTCACGGATGCCGATCTGGTGCAGGAGAATGCGCCGGAGAAGATCGAACTGAAGCGGCGTCTGTATAACGACATCTTCAATGCCGCACCCGGCACGGTGATCGCCAGCAGCACATCCTCCTTTGCCTGGTCCGATCTCACCCAGGGTGTATCGAAGCCGGCGCAGATTGTCGTCGCGCATCCCTTCAATCCGCCACATCTGGTGCCGCTGGTGGAGATTTTCGGCACCGATGATGCTGTCGTGCGGCGCGTGATGGCTTTCTATGAGGCGCTGGGCAAGGTGCCGGTGCGCATGAAACGCGAGGCGCCTGGCCATATCGCCAACCGGCTGGCGTCGGCGCTCTATCGTGAAGCCGTCAATATAGTCGCCGAGGGCATCGCCGATGTGGAGGCAGTCGACAAGGCGCTGGTGGAGGGGCCGGGCCTGCGCTGGTCGATCCAGGGCGCACATATGACCTATCACCTGGGCGGCGGTGACGGCGGCATACGGCATTACCTCGATCACCTCGGCCCCAGCCAGGAAAAGCGCTGGGCCTCGCTCGGCAATCCGCAGCTCAGCGAAGACGTGAAGGCTGCCATCGTGCAGGGCGTGGAGGCGGAAGCTGCCGGCCGCTCGATTGCAGAATTGAGCGCCGAGCGCGATGCCATGCTGCTGCAGACCTTGAAATTGCGCGCAAAACGCCGCGGCTAAGCTCCAGCAGCGCCGATCAAAAAAGAGGCGTTGTTGTCGGACTGGCGGGCTGCTCCATGGTCACCGCGAGGGAACCATGCGGATTGCGGTGCAGCATCACATTTCCGTGCCTGGAATTTTCTAGGACGAACGGGGTGGTCTGAGTTGTAATATGCAGACCCCATAATGGACGGCCCCACGTCCAACCCCACACACAGATATTCCTGTCGCGGATCCGGAGGACCAGCAATGCCCAAGCTCAACGTGAATGGCAAAGTGCGCGAGTTCAAAGCCGAGGAGGACACCCCGCTGCTCTGGGTGATCCGCGAGCAGCTCAAGCTGACCGGCACCAAATATGGCTGTGGTGTGGCTCAGTGCGGCGCCTGCACCGTGCATGTGGATGGCGAAGCGGTCCGCTCCTGCGCCATGCCGGCCTCGGCCTTCACCGAGGCACAGAAGATCGTCACCATCGAGGGCCTGTCGCCCGATGGCTCGCATCCGGTGCAGAAGGCCTGGCTGGCCCAGGATGTGCCGCAATGCGGTTACTGTCAGGTTGGCATGATCATGGCCGTTGCGGCACTGCTGAAGCAGAAGCCCAAGCCGACCGATGCCGATATCGACGCCGAGCTCACCAATATCTGCCGCTGCGGCACCTATAACCGGGTGCGCAGCGCCATCCATCAGGCAGCCGAGATGGCAGGCAGCGCGCCCGCCACTCGCGGCCGCTCTTAAAGGGAAGGAGAACCATCATGAACGTCATGACGCCCTCCCGCCGCGGCTTCATCACCGGGTCCGCCGCCGCCGGTCTCACCGTCGGCTTCCATATCCCCTTTGCCTCGGCGCAGCAGAAGACGCCCGCGCCGGCGCCCGAGATCAATGCCTGGGTTGTGATCAAGCCCGACGATACCGTGGTGATTCGCATCGCGCGTTCGGAAATGGGGCAGGGCTCGCTCACCGGTCTGGCGCAGCTCGTCGCCGAGGAACTGGAATGCGACTGGTCGAAGGTCACCACCGAATATCCGACGCCCGGCCAGAATCTCGCGCGCAACCGCGCCTGGGGTAATTTCTCCACCGGCGGCAGTCGTGGCATCCGTGAGTCGCATGACTATGTCCGCAAGGGCGGCGCTGCCGCGCGCATGATGCTGGTGCAGGCCGCGGCCGAACAGTGGAAGGTGCCGGCGGCCGAATGCACGGTTGAGAAGAGCGTCATCACGCACAAGGCGTCGAACCGCAAGACGACCTACGGCAAGGTGGCCAATGCCGCCGCCAAGCTGACGCCGCCCACCGACGTGGCGCTGAAGGACCCGAAGGACTGGAAGATCGCCGGCCAGCCGGTGAAGCGCCTCGACACGGTCGACAAGCTGACCGGCAAGCAGGTCTATGGCATCGACCTGCAGCTGCCCGGCATGCTGAATGCCGCGATCAAGGACTGCCCGGTCTTTGGCGGCAAGGTGAAGAGTTTCGACGCGGCCGGCACGATGAAAAAGCCCGGCGTGAAGAAGGTCGTGCAGGTGGGCGACAGTGCTGTGGCCGTGGTCGCCGATACCTGGTGGCGGGCGAAAAGCGCCCTCGACGCCATGACCATCGAATGGGACGAGGGTCCGAATGCCAAGGTCTCCAGCGCCACCATCGCGGCGGTGCTGAAGGAAGGACTGGACGCCAAGGACGCCGCCGCCGGCAACAAGGTCGGTGATGTCGAGGCGGCGCTGAAAGGCGCCGCGAAGATCGTCACGGCGACCTACAGCTATCCGTACCAGAACCACGCCACCATGGAGCCGATGAACGCCACGGCGAAATACACGGCGCAGCGCTGCGAGGTCTGGACGCCGACCCAGAACGGCGAGGCCGCGTTGGCCGCGGCTGCCGAAGCCTCGGGTCTGCCGCCGGCACAGTGCGAGGTCTACAAGCTGCATCTCGGCGGCGGATTCGGCCGGCGTGGCGCGGTGCATGACTGGGTGCGTCAGGCGGTTGCCATCGCCAAGGAAATGCCCGGCACGCCGATCAAGCTGATCTGGTCGCGCGAAGAAGACATGACCCATGGCCGCTACCATCCGGTCACCCAGTGCAAAATGACGGCCGGGCTGGATGACAAGGGCGAGATCACCGGGTTGCATATGCGGATCTCCGGCCAGTCGATTGTCGCCGGCATCTTCCCGCAGAATATCCGCAACGGGCTTGATCCTGTGGTCTTCCAGGGCCTCAATCCGGCCGGCGGTGCGGAAGCCTCGATCGGCTATACCTTCCCGAACCTGCTGATCGACCATGCCATGCGCAACCCGCATGTGCCGCCAGGCTTCTGGCGCGGGGTGAACCTCAACCAGAATGCCATCTATCTGGAGAGCTTCATCGACGAGCTGGCGCATGAGACCAAGCAGGATCCGCTGGCGCTGCGCCGCAAGCTGATGGCCAACCACCCCAAGCATCTCGCGGTGCTGAATGCGGTGGCCGACAAGATCGAATGGTCGAAGCCGGCGCCCGCCGGCATCTTCCGCGGTCTGGCCCAGACCATGGGCTTTGGCTCCTATGTTGCCGCCTGCGCCGAGGTTTCGGTCGGCAAGGACGGCAAGATCAAGGTGCACCGCATCGTGGCGGCTACCGATCCGGGCCATGCGGTGAATCCGCAGCAGATCGCGGCCCAGGTCGAAGGCTCCTTCGTCTATGGTCTGACGGCTGCGCTCTATGGCGAGTGCACGGTGGCCAATGGCCGTATCGAGCAGGAGAACTTCGACACCTATCCGATGATCCGCATCGACGAGATGCCGAAGGTGGAGACGGTGATCGTGGCCTCTGGCGGCTTCTGGGGCGGCGTGGGCGAACCCACCATTGCCGTCGCTGCGCCGGCGGTGCTGAACGCGATCTTTGCCGCCACCGGCAAGCGCATCCGTGACCTGCCGATGAAGAATACCGATCTGAAGTCGGCGTGAGGTTTCGGACGGCTGTCGTTTCCGGCGTTCTGGCCCTGGCGGCGTTATCCGCCAGGGCCGAACTGCCGGTCGCTTACACAATAACAGGTGATGCGATCCTGCAATCGCTGACCGGGAAGCCCGGCGATGCGCAGCGCGGCCGCGCCATCGTTGCCAGCCGCCAGAAAGGTTTGTGCCTGCTCTGCCATACCGGGCCGTTTCCGGAAGAGCGGTTCCAGGGGGATCTGGCACCGCCGCTGAACGGAGCGGGGACGCGCTGGTCGGCCGGGCAATTACGTCTGCGCATTGTGGATTCCAGACGGTTGAACCCGGACACCATCATGCCATCTTACTATCGTATCGAAGGCCTCAGTCATGTCGGCGCCGCCTGGCGCGACCAGCCGGTGCTGACGGCCGCCGAGATCGAGGATGTTGTGGCATTTCTGACGGGATTGCGCGAGTGAACAGGCAACTGATCATCACCAGACGGACAGCGATCGTGGGCGCGGCCAGCCTGCTGGTGCTGCGCCCGGCCTTCGCCACCACGCCGGCCGAGCTGGCGGCGGCGATCAATGAATTCACCGGTGGCGCCAAGGTGCAGCCGGGCCGCGTCAAGCTCGACCTGCCGCCGCTGGTCGAGAATGGCAATTCGGTCTCGGTCACGCTGAAGGCCGACAGCCCGATGACCCAGGCCGATCATGTGCGCGCCTTCGCCATTTTCACCGAGCAGAATCCGCAGCCCAATGTGGCGACCTTCCATCTCGGCCCGCGCGCCGGCCGCGCCGTGGTCAATACCCGCATGCGGCTGGCGACCTCGCAGCGCGTGACGGCGATTGGCGCCTTCAGTGATGGCAGTTTCTGGTCCGACCAGGTCGAAGTCATCGTCACCCTTGCAGCCTGTATCGAGTGACATCATGGCCCGGGCTCTGATCAGCGTGCCGAAGACGGCAAAGAAGGGTGAGATCATCGAGATCAAGGCGATGATTTCCCATGTCATGGAAACGGGCTTCCGACCCGGCGCGGATGGCAGGATCGTGCCGCGCGACATCCTGCGCAAGTTCACCTGCCGCTATGCCGGCGAGGAAATCTTCCGCGCCGATTTCTATCCGGCCACCGCCGCCAATCCCTTCATCAGCTTCACCACCATTGCCACGGCCAGCGGCCAGATCACCTTCACCTGGGACGGCGACAACGGTTTCAGCCAGACCGAAACCATGACCATTGCCGTGACATGATCCGGTTACTGCCGGCCGTTATCGCTGTCATGGCGACGGCCGCGCTGGCCGCCGATATTCCGAAAGACGAGCGCCGCTCGGGCTTCAGCTTCATGAGTCGCGAGACCCAGGCCATGCAGCAGGACGAAACACTCAACTCCGGCATGCTCTGGGTCGCCGATGGCGAAAGCCTGTGGAGCGAAGCGCCGTCCGCGACGGCGAAGTCCTGCGCCGGCTGCCATAATGATGCGACGGTCGGCATGCGCGGCGTCGCCGTGCGCTATCCGGCCTTTGACGAGAAGAGCGGCCGGGCCATCGACCTGGAGCAGCGCATCAATCTCTGCCGCCAGGCCCATCAGCAGCAGCCAGTGTTTGAGCCGGAGAGCCGCCCGCTGCTCGGGCTTGCCGCCTATATCGGCCATCAGTCGAAAGGCCTGCCCATCGCGCCGCCCGACGATCCGCGGTTGGCCGGGACGCGCGCGCGCGGCAAGGCGCTATTCTCCACGCCGATGGGGCAGCTCAATTTCTCCTGCGCGCAATGCCATGACGACAACTGGGGCAAGCGGCTGGCCGGCAGCCCGATCCCGCAGGCGCATCCGACCGGCTATCCGATCTATCGCCTGGAATGGCAGGCCATGGGCTCGCTGCAGCGCCGCCTGCGCAACTGCATGACCGGCGTGCGCGCCGAGCCGTTCGCTTACGGCGCGCCAGAGATGATTGAACTGGAGTTGTATCTGGCCGATCGCGCCAAAGGCATGGCGCTGGAAACGCCTGCCGTCAGACCTTAGGCGTCAGGCCGTAACGCCCAGTCGCTTCAGCCGCGTTGCCATATCCGGGTTCACGGCGAGATCGGGCATGCGGCCCTCGGCCAGTGCCGCCACCTGCCGCACGGTATCGAAGGCCTGATGCTGGATCGCCGCCGGCGTCAGCCCGCCGATATGCGGCGTGGCAATCACATCGCTGCGGCCGGCAAGGACGGCTGAGGGCATCTGGTCCGGTGCGCGCCCGACATCCATCGCCGCGCCGGCCAGATGGCCGGAGTCGAGCGCCTGGACGAGTGCTGCTTCATCCACCAGTTCGCCGCGCGCCAGGTTGATGAAGTAGCTGCCAGCTTTCATGGCGGAAAAAGCCTGCGCGTTCATCAGGTTTTCGGTCTGCGCATTGGCGGGTGCCAGGCAGATCACGAAGCGCGACGCATGCAGCAAATGCGACAGCGCCACCTGTTCCACATAAGGCTCGGTGATCGTCACGGCCGGATCGGCGGCCAGCACCGTCATGCCCATGGCATGCGCCAGTTTCGCAACCCGCTGGCCGATGGCGCCATAGCCGATGATGCCGACGCTGGATTTCGAGAGCTGCACACCCATGCGGATGGCGGGCGGTTGGCCGTTGCGATAGGCCTGCACGGCGCTGCTCACGCCGCGCGACAGATCGATCATGAAACCGATGGCCAGTTCGGCTACCGCGTCGATGAAGCCGGCGGTGGCGCGCGTCACCAGCACGCCGGCCTTGTTGGCGGCGTCCAGGTCGATATTGCGGATATCCATGGCGCAGCGCACGAAGGCGACCAGCTCGGGCAAAGCTGCGAAGATTTCGGCCGGGCCGGTGGTCTGGCGGTCCGACACGATCACCTGGCAGTCGCGGGCACGCTGGATCAGCTCGGCCGGCGTCAGCGGCGTGGCGCGGTCATGCAACTGCACCTCGCCATGCCTGCGCAGGGCAGCCAAGGCTTCCTCGCCGTAATAGTTCTTCAGGGCGTCAGGGGTGTGGCAGAGCAGGATACGCATGATGAAACTCGATCAATGGGACAGGCTGCGGCGCGGCTTGCCCGGCGGGGCGACCGAGCCGCGCACCAGCAGCGTGGACTTGAAGCGGAATTCGTCCGGCATCGTGTCGGGCTCTTTCAGGCGCAGCATGATGCGGTCGACCATGGTGCGGGCCAGCTCGGGCAGCGGCAGGCGCACGGTGGTCAGCGGCGGCGCGGTATAGGCGCCGAGCGGAATGCCGTCCATGCCTATCACCGACATGTCGTCGGGCAGCGTCAGGCCGCGCTCGCGCAGGCCGGCCATCAGCCCGACGGCCATCATGTCGTTGATGGCGACGGCGGCGGTCGGTTTGTCGGGATGCTTGACCAGCGGCTCGGCCAGGCTCTGACCCAGTTCCGCCATCTCCTCGTCGGCGTAATGCGAGGCCGTGCTGCCTGCGATGATCACCGCCTGCATGCCGGCGGCCTTGGCCGCATTGAGGAAGCCCTCGCGCTTCTCGGCGCGGCTGAAGGTCCAGCCGGACGGCGTGAGGAAGGCGATGGTGCGATGGCCATGTTCGGCCAGATGCTGTACGGCCAGACCGGCGCCGGCGACGTTGTCGGCCGAAACGTAATCCAGGATCGGCTGGCGATCACGGCGCGCGTGGCTGTCATAGCTGACGGCGGCGAGGCCGCGTGCCACCGGTTCCTCGAAATGGGTCTCGTCGGCCAGCGAGGAGATGACGATGGCGCCGCGCACGCCCTGCGACCACAGGTCGTCGAGGAAGGCGCGCTCCTGTTCGGCCTTGCGGTAGGTATTGGCGACGATGACGCGGTAGCCGTATTGCTGCTGCGCCACGGTCTCGATCTCGCGCGCCAGCAGGCCATAGGAGGGATTGGCCATGGAGGGCACCAGCAGGCCGAGCAGTTGCGCCTGGCCGGTCTTGAGCTGGCGGGCGGCGCGGTTGGGCTGGAAGCCGAGCAGCGCCACGGCCTGCTCGACCCGGCTCAGGGTCTCCTTGCTCATGCGGTCGGTGCGGCCGTTGAGCACGTTGGAGACCGTGGAGGTCGAGACCTTGGCGAGCCGGGCTACGTCGCTGATGGTGGACATGATCAGTTCATACCGAATTGCGCCGGAAGCCAGAGCGAGAAGGACGGGAACACGATCAATATAATTATTCCCAGCGCGAGGATGGCAAGGTATTTCGCCATTGGCCGCGCCACGTCCTCGACCCGCGTGCCGGTCATGGTGCAGGTGGCGAACAGGCCTAATCCTACAGGGGGAGCAAACAGTCCGAAGCCCATGGCGATCACCATGATGGTGCCGAAATGCAGCGGGTTGACGCCGAGCTGGGCCGCGATGGGGGTCAGCAGCGGCCCGAAGATGATCAGCGCCGGGGCACCCTCCAGCACGGCACCGAAGAAGATCATCACCAGCGTCGCCACCACCACGAACATCATGCTGCCGTAGTTGCGGCCGAAGTCGATCAGGGTGTGTGAAATCAGGGTCGGAATCTGCTCGATGGTCAGCGCATAGGCGAATCCGCTGGCCGCCGCCACGATGAACAGGATGCTGCCGGCCATGGCGGAGGACTGCACGAACAGCCTCACCGTCACCTTCACCGTCAACTCGCGGAAGGCGAGGCCGCCGACCACCAGCGCATAGACCACGGCGAAGGCCGAGACCTCGGTCGAGGTCGCCACGCCGGCGGTGACGCCGCGGCCGACCATCAGGATCATGACCAGCGCGACCAGCGAGCCGCCGACCAGTTGGGCCATCGAGCGATCACTGGCTTTCAGATACTGCGGTTCGACCTTGCCGCCGAACCAGATGGCGACGGCGGCGAGCAGCAATGCCAGGAAGGCGGCCGGCATGAGGCCCGCCACGAACAGCCCGCCGACCGACACATTGGCGACGAAGGCGAAGATGATCATGTTGACGCAGGGCGGGATGGTCTCGGCCATAACGGCCGTGCATGCAAGGAGTCCTGCAGTCTCGTTGGGATCCTGCCGGCTGCGGCGCACGGCAGGCATGATGATGCCGCCGACGGCCGCGATATCGGCCAGCTTGGAGCCCGAGATGCCCGAGAAGACCGCCGTGGCCACGATGGTGATCAGGTTGATGCCACCCCGCATCCGGCCCATCAACCGCAGCAGCAGCTCGATCAGGCGCGAGGACATGCCATTGGCTTCCATGGCGAGGCCGGCCAGCACGAAGAAGGGAATTGCCAGCAAGACGAAGTGATCGGCACCGGCCGCCACCTGCTGCGAATAGATCACCATCGGCAGCGAGGGATCGGCGAGGAAATACACCAGGGATGCAAAGGCCAGCGCAAAGGCGATCGGCACCCCGATGACGACGCTGCCGATGAAGCCCACCAGCAGCAGGGCGAGCGGCGAGGGCGCCGAGGCCCAGTGCAGGCTGTGCCAGGCCCAGATGACGGCGCAGAAGATGATGGTGCCGACCAATGTGCCCAGCGCCAGGCTGCGCGGCGCCTCGAAGGCATTGGCCAGCGCGAAGACGGTCATCGCCAGACTGCCAAGCAGCACCGGATAGACGTAGATGCCATGCGGCAGGCCCAGCGGCGTGGTCTGGCCGGCGCTCTCTTCCAGTAAAGAATATGTTGTTGCCAGCAGGGCCAGCGCCACGCCGGCCACGATCCAGCGGCCGGTCTGTACCAGCGCTGCCTGCCAGTGCGGCGGGAAGGCGGCGCGGAACACGTCGATGCCGGCATGGTGGCTGCGGCCCAGCGCGGTGGCCGCACCGAAGAAGACGAGCGCCACCATCAGGGCGCGGGCCACTTCCTCGGCCCAGTCAACCGGGTCATGCAGGAAGTAGCGGAAAATCACCGAGATGAAGACGACCAGCACGTCGATCAGCAGGGCGATGGCCGCGATATGCTCGATCACATGCAGGCCACTGCGCAGCAGCGCGCCGCCGCGGCCATAGCGGTCATAGAGGATCGGTGTGTCGACGGCGGCCATGCTGTTCATGTCTGTCTTCCCTTTATAGCGCCGGCCCTGCGTGCGACCGCAGGGCCGGGCTTGACCAGTCTGTCCGGTTAGGCGCGCGCCTTGGCGATGGCGTCGAAGACCGGCTTGGTGGAGGGATACTGCGTCATGAACTGCGCATACAGCGTCTCCGAGATCGGCTTCGCAATGGCAGCACGATCAGAAGCGGGGAACGCGGTGAAGGTGACGCCCAGTTTTTCCAGTTCCTTCATCGCCTCGGTCGCCTTGGCGTCGGCGATGGCGCGCTCGGCGATGGTCGCTTCCTTGGCGGCGGCCAGGAAGGCGTCCTTGGTGTCCTTGGTCAGCTTGGCCATGCCGCGCTTGCCCAGCGCGCAGATCATCGGGCTGAACAGATGGTCGGTGCGCAGGCAGAACTTGGCCACTTCATAGAAGCGGTTGGACAGCACGGTGGCCGGGTCATGTTCGAAGCCGTCGACCACGCCGGTCTGCAGCGCGGTGTAGAGCTCGTTGACCGGGATCGGCACCGGCACGGCGCCCATGATCTTGAAGGTCTCGATGAAGGCCGGCGCCGGCAGCACGCGCAGCTTGACGCTCTTCAGGCCGGCCAGGTTCTCGGCCTTGGCGCGGGTGTAGACGCTGCGGGCGCCGAAATGGAAGCCCCAGCCCAGAACGCTGATGCCCTTGCGCTCTTCCAGCATCGACTCAAACGTCTTGCCCACGCCGGTATCCAGCGCCTTGGCGCCATGGGCGTAGTTGTCGAACAGGAAGCCGAGATCAAGTGCGCCGAGTTCCGGCACGGCGGTGGCCCAGATCGATGAGCCGGTGATCATCATGTCGACCGAGCCGATGATGACCTGCTGCACCACGTCGGCTTCCTTGCCGAGCTGGCTGTTGGGGAAGAAGTCGAGGCGGATCTTGTCGCCGACCTTGGCCTTCAGGTTCTTCTGGAACAGGTCAAACCAGACATGATGCGCGGCATTGGGGTCGATCGGCATCGAGGAGGAGACGCGGAAGGTGATGGGCGCCGCCTGGGCCAGGATGGCGGGCGAGGCGAACAGCGAGGCGGCGGCCACCCCGGTACCGGTCTTGATGAAGCTGCGGCGTGAAATCGGCATGATGGTGTTTCCTTTCCCTGACGGTTTCTTGTTTTGTGTATCGATTTACTAAATCGATTTACCTTGGCGATAAGGGGGGTAGTTGTCAATCCTCATTCACGCATACCCTAAGGGGTGATGGGCTGAAGATTGACAACCGTGGTTGTGTCCGCAAGCTCATGGAAAATGGGCATCGGGACGACTCGGCCTGGTTTTTGGGGGAATACATGATTGGTGGATTGAGAAGCGGCCTCGCTGCTCTGATGGTGGCGACGCTTGCGTTGCCGGCGGTCGCGCAAATGACGATGCCCGGCAAGTTTGAGGTCACCGATACCGGTTCGGCCAGTTACACGATCCCGATTTCAGTCGTGCCGGGCACCGCCGGCCTGGAGCCGAAGCTGTCACTCTCTTACGACAGCCGCAGTGGCAATGGTTTGCTGGGGGTGGGGTGGAGCCTGAGCGGTCTTCCCGCCATCACCCGCTGTGGTCAGACGATCGTGCAGGATGGTAGCTCCAGCAGCATTGCTTATGATGCTAACGACCGCTTCTGCCTGGATGGCCAGCGGCTGATCGTGACCAGTGGCACCTACGGCGCCGACCAGACCGAATATCGCACCGAGCGTGAGAGCTTCAGCAAAATTGTCTCGTTTGGTACTGCCGGCTCTGGTCCGGCCTGGTTCAAGGTCTGGACCAAGGCCGGCCTGGTGATGGAATTTGGGAACACGGCCGACAGCCGCATCGAGGCGCAAGGCAAGGCGGCGGTCCGCGTCTGGGCGATTAATAAGACCGGTGACACCAAGGGTAATTATTTCTCGGTTTCTTACGCTGAGGATGCTGCCAATGGCAGTTATCAGCCCAATCGTATCGACTATACCGGCAATGGGGCAACGGCGCCTGTCAACTCGGTACGTTTTGTCTATGCCGCGCGCACAGACCTTGAGTTGGCCTATGCCGGCGGCAGCCAGGTCAAGCAGATGCAGCGTATGATTAATGTGCAGGCCTATAGCGGCGCTACGCTGGTCCGCGATTATCGCATTGCCTATGAGCAAAGTCCGCTCAATGCACGCTCGCGCATCACCAATATCAAGTCTTGCGATGGCGCGAATGTCTGTTTGCCACCAATGACGCTGACCTGGCAGGGCAGCTCACAGATTGCCGGCAGCGATGTGGGTGCTGGGGGCGGCAACCAATATTGCGACCCCGTGACGACGGGCCCGAAAACCAACATCATCGCCGATGCTGATTGGAACGGGGATGGCCGGGTGGATGCCTTCTGCACCGTGGGCAACAATGGTTATTTCGTGCTGGCCAATGCTACGGGCGGCTTCGATGCACCATTCAAGACGGAAAGCAAGAGCTGGAGCCTCTATACGGTCGTCATCGGCGACTGGAACGGTGATGGGCGCAGTGACTATCTGGTTTACCGCAAGGGCACGACCGAAGCCGTGCAGTTCTACCTGACCAACGCCGATGGCGTGTCCTTCACGCAGGGCAGCTTCGCGCCGACCACCTGGCAGACCTACGACCTCTTTGGCGGTGATTTCAATGGTGATGGCCGCACGGATCTGCTGCTGCAGACGCGCAGCAGTGGTGGCATGAGTAAGATCATGCTTAGCAATGGCGATGGCACCTTCACCGATGCCAACCTGAGCATTCCCGGTTTTTACGGCATGGGTATGTATGTGGCGGATTTCAACGGCGATGGCCGCGCCGACATCTTCCCGGTGCCCAGCGCATTTGGTGCCATCATGAAAATTCACCTGATGGGGCCAGGGGGCACGACTTACACAGCCGTCGGGACGCTGGGCTTTGGCTGGCAATACCTGCGCACGCTGATCGGCGACGCGAATGGCGATGGCATCATGGACATGATCATGCCGGGAATTCCGCCTGGCATGACCACAACCTACATCTATCTTGGCGATGGCACCGGCAACTTTGCCCCGCTGATCCATAACTCTGGAACGCTCGGTTACGTTGTTGGCGACTCCAATGGTGACGGCCGTGCCGACTTCGTCACGGCTGCTGTCCAGGCGAACGGTTTCATGCTTGAGACATTGAAGATTCCGTCCGGCTATTCGACTTTTGCCTGGGGTAGTGTGAGTGGCGGTGGCGGCCTCGGGCCGGCGGTGATGCCTGGTGCGGACTGGAATGGCGATGGCGCACCGGATCTGTTCTGGCAGGGCTGGGATTACATATATGACGAGAACGGCACCATCGTGGGTTCGCAGCCGATCTCGGTGTCAAAGCGCCGTCCAGTCGCTTTCGTGCCCGAGCTGGTGACGCAGATTGCCAGCGGTACCGGCGCAGTGACCAAGCTGACCTATGACCGCATCAATAAGGGTGCGCCGCTGTATGCCAAGGATACCGGCATATTGGCCTGCGCCTATCCTTGCATCGACTTGCAGGGACCGATGTATGTGATCAGTGAAGTGAAATCTTCCAATGGCGTCGGTGGCGACTATCGCAGCACCTATCGCTACGCTGGTGCCAAGGCTGATATCTTGGGCCGCGGCTTCCTTGGCTTCCGCCAGATGACGGTGAAGGACGAGCAGACCGGTGTCGAGCAGGTGACAACCTATCGGCAGGATTATCCCTTCACCGGGCTAGTCTCTAACCGAGAGAAGAAGCTCGCTGCACAGGTGCTCAACCGCTCGACCAATACCTACGACAATACGAATCTCGGCGGTACGCGGCGCTATCCCTTCCTGACTCAAAGCCTGGAAGAGAGCTGGGAACTGAGTGGCGCCGTGCTGCCGGCAGTCACGACTAGTTATCAGTATGACGCCTATGGCAATGCCACGCAGATCGGCGTCAGCACCGGTGACGGTCATTCCAAGACGACCGTGAACACCTACAGCAATGACGGCACCGCCTGGTTGCTTGGCCGCCTGACACGTTCGGAAGTCACTAGCACCACCCCGGGGAACTGATTTCGCTCTGTATCGCCTATGATAGGAGAGGCATTGACGCCGGCTCTCCGACCGGCCGATAGTGCTGGGTATTCTCCAGGTACACAGATGAATGAGAAGATCAGGCCGCTGAAAACGTCCCTGCAGGCCGGCCTGGCCGAGCGCCTGGACACCGCGTTGCAATGGCGGATCGAGCGTGCAGCCCTGCGTGCCGAAGATGTCGCGGCCTCCATCGGCCTCGTGCCGACGGCACTGGCCGAGAAGCGCGCCGGCCAGGACGCAATCCTGTTCCAGGATGTCGAGGCGCTGGAAGAGTTTTTCGCCGTCATCGGCTTTCCCGGCCTGATCGATGAGCTGCGCCAGCCGCCGGGCTGGTCGGCCCAGCCGCTGCCCATGAGTTCAGCCAGCGGCAATGCCGTTGCGCTTCGTCTGCTGGAGGCCGCGCCAGAAATCCGCAATGCCGGTGTCTCGCTGCCTGAATTCCTCGGCGAGAAGGGTCTGCTCGCCTATGTTCACATCATGATCAAGACCGATGACGCGATCCGGACTGTGCATTGCGGCGGCGCGGCGACGGCCCATGCGGTCAATGTCGATCGCAGCATTCTCGGCCGTGACCTGCGTACACTCAGCGACCGTGCCTATGGCCTGTTCCTGCACAATCATGTGGCCGATCTGCTGCGGCGCGGTCATTCTGATCTCAGCCGCATCACCTCACCCACACTGCGCTACTCGCGACTCAGCATTCCGGCCGGCGTCACGCTGGTGGCCTATTCCTTCGATGTGGAAGCGGGCGAAGCCTTCTCGCTCCGATAGACGCTTATGGCGCAGCCGCGAGCGCGCGGCCGATCTTTGGCCCGATGATGGCCTCGCCGCAGATGCTGAAATGGTCGGTATCCCGGTACATCAGGCAGTCGCCGGTTAGCATGGAGGATTCCCTGATTCCCAGGATATCGACCAGCGAGACATAGGCAATCCCGGCCGCCTGGGCGTCAGCCTTCAGGACGACATCCAGTGCGGCGAAAACCGAGATCGACACTGGGTTGACCTTCAGCCCGGCCTTTGCCAATGCACGCACGTTGGTCATGTCGGTGCCGGCCTCCACGAAAGGCCCGAGCCAGACGACGGCATGCTTGGTTTGCAGGTGCTGCAACCAGGCTGTCAGGCGCGCGATCGTCTCGCGATGGATGCTGTAGCCCTTGCCTCTGATGAAGGTTTCCGAGCTGCCGGCATTGCCCAGATGGTCGCGCAGCAGATACGAGCCCGACTGATGGAAGGCGACGGTGCCGATCGCATCCTTCTGCCGGTCGGCGAAAGCCTCGAAGGCCTGGTAATGGCAGTAGGGCAGGCTGTCATGCGGGCGGCAGCCGCCGCGCGAAATGCCGACGACAAAAGGCGCGGTCTTTGCCCGGTACAGCGCGTTATAGATGTTCATGGCATGGGAGTCGCCCAGAACCACCAGCGCCTTGCCATGCAGCGCGGCGCAGGCCGCGAAACGGCGCTCGAAGGTTTCGTCGACCGTCTCGCTCCAGAAATTGCATTTGCCGTCGTCACCCATGACGGTCGAGATGTCGTACTGGGTATGGGCTTTCACCAGTGCATAGACGCGCTGCTCGTCGGCATTGAGACGATGCGCGTAATAATAATCCTCGAACCCCTTGTAGCGGGCGGCCAGCAGCCCGGCGCCGGTGAACAGGATGATGCCGCCGACCGCGAAGGCGGCAATGGCGCCGCGCCCCACCGTGGCGCCGCGGCGGAAGGGCTGCTCGACAAAGCGCCAGCTCAGATAGGCGAGGACAAACGTGAGCAGGATCAGCGCCGCAAAGCCTGCAGGCCCTGGCTCGCCGGCCATGCGGGCAAAGACGAAGAGCGGGTGATGCCACAGATAGGCGCTGTAACTGATCAGGCCGATGGCTGACAGCAGGCCCAGCAGGCGGCCGATGGCGGTCTTCTGCGTCGCGAACAGGATCACCAGTGCCGTGCCGGCTGTGGCAGGCAGGGCCGACAGGCCGGGGAACACACTGGTCTTGGTCAGCAGGACGACCGAGGCGAGGATCAGGGTGAGGCCGGCGAAGCCGGCGGCCTCGCTGAGCCAGCGCGCCGGGGCGATCCGCACATAACAGAGCAGGGCGCCGATCAGCAGCTCCCAGCCGCGCGTCGGCAGCAGGAAGAATGCGGCCGAGGGATAGTTGCGTGCGCCGAATTCGGCCAGCGCGAGACTGGCGATGGCGCAGACCGTCAGCAGGGCGGCGACGCTGGCCCGGCCTAGTCGCGACGTGAGCATCAGCAGCAGCGGGAACAGCACATAGAACTGTTCCTCGACCGCCAGGCTCCAGGTATGGAGCAGCGGCTTGGTTTCGGCGGCCGCGGCGAAATAGCCACTGCCGCTCCAGAAGAAGATGTTCGACGAGAAGGTCGCCACGGCGGCGATGCTTTTGCCGAAGGCCGTCAACTCTTGCGGCTGCAGATACAGCCAGGCAAAGGGCAGGCAGGCGAGCATGACCAGGAACAGCGCCGGCAATATGCGCCGGGCGCGGCGCTCGTAGAATCTGGCGATCGAGAATGTGCCGGCCGCCTGGTCAGACAGGATGATCGAGGTGATCAGGTAGCCGCTGATGACGAAAAAGACGTCGACGCCGATGAAGCCGCCGCCGAATCCGCCGATGCCCGCATGGAACAGGATAACCGGGATTACGGCTATCGCGCGCAGCCCGTCGATTTCCGGTCTGTAATGCATGATGTGTGGGGGTGCGGATCGGTTTGGTGTGTCGATTGTCCGCGCCGATTTTACGGGCCGGCCATGCCAATGAACAGGCTTTCGGTCGGCCACCTTGCGGCGCGCGATTCGTCAGGCTGTCTTGCAATGTCAGGAGATGAAAATGGTGGGCGGTACTGGGATTGAACCAGTGGCCCCAGCAATGTGAATGCTGTGCTCTACCGCTGAGCTAACCGCCCGCCAGACGGACCGGGAACCGATCCGCAAACTCAAATCGTGTGCAGCGTATAAAGAGGCCGCCTGAAAGTGTCAAGCGGCCTGTTGTTTCAAGAGCTTAGCGTAGCCTTTGCCGGGGCAGTCCGGCGGTTTCCTGATCCCTCTCGCCGGCCTAGGCCGCCGTGCGCTTGCGTTCCACGGCAAAGGGGCTGAGGCCAAGCCAGGTCTGCATGGTTTCGGCGAGTTCGCGGGCGCCGGTCAGGGTGACCCTGTTGCCGGCCTTTTGCACCGTGAGAAGGCCCATCCAGATTTCGGTCATGGTGCAGAGGTCGGTCGAGACATAGAGGTCGACATCGAAGCCGGGGTCGGACCAGCACAGGTCGACTGCGCCATCGGCCTCCACCACCAGCCACCAGTTCTGCTTCGACGCCGGCAGGTCGGAATACAGGAATTGGATCACGCTGCGTTTTTTCGGCAGCGGCGTCGGATCGAGATTGCGCCGCATGTCCCACATCAGCAGCGATGGATCGAGGTTCTTCAGCGACAGCCGCGCCTCCACCCAGCGCTGCCCCCACAGGCCCATGGCTTCGACCACGGCGCGCAGGTCCTGACCCGCTTCGGTCAGGTGATAATCGAAAATGCCTTTGTCCGATTTCAGTTCCCGCCGTTCCACGATGCCGGCGGTTTCCAGTTCCTTCAGCCGCTGCGACAGCAATGTCGGCGACATCTTCGGCACACCGCGGCGCAGGTCGTTGAAGCGCGTCGATCCCGCCACCAGCTCGCGCAGCAGCACCATGGTCCAGCGCGTGCACAGCACTTCGGCGGCCATGGCGACAGGGCAGAACTGTTTATATCCGGGCTGGTACATGATGCGGTCTCCGATGAAAGCGGCGGGACCTTAGGCGCGAACGAACCGCCGGCACAGTACAGAAACTGTACCCGCGCCACTACAAACCGCGGACTAGAGCGTCGCGTCGCGTGTCTGCGAGGGTGACGCACCGGTGCGGGATTCCCCTATGCGCCGCGCAATCTCTCAGGAGTTTCAGTGCAATGACTGTTTATGTGATCGCTGATATCAAGGTGACGAATGATGGCTGGGTGCCGGCTTATGCGGGTGCGGTTCACGATCTTGTGCACAAGCATGGCGGCAAGTATCTGGCGCGCAGCGGCAACGTGGTCACCATGGAGGGCAAGCCGCTGGATACCAGTCTGATCGCCATCATGGAGTTTCCGACGGCGGCGGCGGCGAATGCCTTCACGTCCGATCCGCAATACGCGCCCTTCGCGGCGGCGCGCAAGGCGGGCAGCGAAAGCCGCTTCCAGATGATCGACAACAGCGATCTGGCCGGCACCATTCCGTATCTGCGCAAGGCGTAAGCCTGCACTGACAGAACGGTGGACAGGCCGCGCCGGTTTCCGGTGCGGCCTTTTTCAATGTCTAGTAAAGGCCGCCGGTGCCTGAAATCGGCGCCGAGCCGGCGCTGGTGCCGACGCCCGAGATGCTGTCGCGTTCGGCGGCCATCGAGCCGTCGAGCACGGCGGCGCGTTCGCCGACCTGCGGTTCGGTGCCGGGACGGAAGGCTTCCAGGATTACATTGCGGTCGCCCGGCCGGGCCAGTTCGCCGGTTTCGGCCTGCACGCGCACCAGGCGCACGCCCGGCGGCACGCGGAACTGGATGTTCGGCTTGCCCTGCAGCGCCTCGGCCATGAAGTCCTTGAACACCGGTACCGAGACGGAAGCGCCGGTCTCGCGCTTGCCCATGTCCTTCGGCGTGTCGTAACCGATGAAGACGCCGACCGCGAGGTCGGGGCTGAAGCCGATGAACCAGGTGTCCATGCTGTCATTGCTGGTGCCGGTCTTGCCGGCCAGCGGCTTGTTCAGTTCGCGGATGCGGATGCCGGTGCCGCGTTGCACCACGCCTTCCAGCATCGACACCATCTGATAGGCGGTCACGCTGTCGATCACCTGCGCACGTGTGTCGGGCAGCGCCGGTTCGCCCTGGCCGGCCCAGTCGGACAGGCAGCCGGTGCATTCACGCTTGTCATGGCGATAAACGGTGACGCCGTTGCGGTTCTGCACGCGATCGATCAGGGTGGGCGTGATCTTCTTGCCGCCGTTGACCATCTCGGCATAGGCCGTGGTCATTTTCATCAGCGTGCTTTCGCCCGCGCCCAGCGACATCGACAGCATCGCCGGCATATTGTCGATCACGCCGAAGCGCTTGGCATTCTCCACCACCTTTTCCATGCCGATGGCCTGGGCCAGGCGCACGGTCATCAGGTTGCGCGACTTCTCGATGCCGACGCGCAGCGTGGAGGGGCCGTAGAACTGGTTCGAGTAATTACCCGGCTTCCACAGCGGCAGGCCCGGACCCTGGTCGAGCACGAAGGGCGCATCCAGCACCAGCGACGACGGTGTGAAGCCGCTATCCAATGCCGCCGTGTAGACGATCGGCTTGAAGGATGAACCCGGCTGGCGCATTGCCTGCGTCGCGCGGTTGAACTGGCTGACCTTGAAGTCGAAGCCGCCGACCAGCGCCAGCACGCGGCCGGTATGCGGATCCATGGCGACCAGGCCACCGCCGACTTCGGGAATCTGGCGCAGGGAATAGCCGTTCTGCGGCTTGGCGGCATCCAGCGGCTGCACGGCGATGACGTCGCCGATGGCGACGACTTCCGACGGCGCGCGCGGCACCGGGCCGAAATGATCGGGGCCGAGCTTCTTGCGCGCCCAGCGCAGGCCGGCATAGGGCAGGATGCCCTTGCTGCCATCGGCGAAGGTGAGTGCTGCGCTGTCATTTTCCACAGCGGTCACGACGGCGACCTTCCAGGTGACCGACAAGCCCGGGAAAGGCGGCAGGGCGACGAGTTGCGCGCGCCAGTCTGCACCAGACTGCAGCTTGGCCAGCGGGCCGCGCCAACCGCCGGCGCGACGGTCATAGGCTTCCAGGCCATCGCGCAGCGCGCGCTCGCCCAGCGCCTGCAGCTTGGGATCCATGGTGGTGCGCACGCTGAGGCCGCCTTCATACAGGCCCTTCTCGCCGAACTTCACGACAAGATCGCGGCGCACTTCCTCGGCGAACCAGTCGGCGCGCGCCAGTTCCGATTCCGGACGCGCCAGCGCCACCAGCGGTGCGGCGATGGCGCTGCGCGCCTGCTCCACGGTAATGACGCCGTCTTCCTGCAGACGCTCGATCACCCAGTCGCGGCGGGCCTTGGCGCGATCCAGATGGCGCACCGGATTGTAGTTGCTCGGCGCTTTCGGCAGCGCGGCCAGATAGGCGGCCTCCGGCAGGGTCAGGTCGTAAAGCGACTTGTCGAAATAGATCAGCGCGGCGGCGGCGACGCCATAGGCGCCGGAGCCGAGATAGATCTCGTTCAGGTAAAGCTCGAGGATCTTGTCCTTGCTGAAGGTCTTCTCGATGCGGAAGGCGAGGATGGCTTCCTTGGCCTTGCGGCCGAGGGACACTTCATTGCCGAGCAGGAAGTTCTTCGCCACCTGCTGCGTGATGGTGGACGCGCCGACCGGGCGGCGGCTCTGCGCCAGGTTCGCCACATTCTGCACCACGGCGCGCAGGATGCCGACCGGATCGATGCCGCTATGGGCGTAGAAGTTCTTGTCTTCCGCCGAGAGGAAGGCCTGGATCACCGGCTTGGGGATCGCCTGGATCGGCACGAAGAGGCGGCGCTCGCGCGAGTATTCCGCGATCAGGCGGCCGTCGCCGGCATGCAGCCGGGTCGTCACCGGCGGCTCGTAATTGGCCAGCTGCTGATAGTCGGGCAGGTCGCGGCCGTAATACCACAGGCCGACCAGACCGGCGACGCCGGCACCGATCACGCCGATCACGGCAAGGAACATCAGCAGGAAAAAGCGCGACAGAAGACGCATGGACGGAAGGCTTCCCCAATATGATCCCGAGCGGGATCCGAGTTTCGGCGTACAGGTACTCCCGAATGATCGCTCTGTATAGAGACAACATTATGGCGTGATAAAGGCCATGGCAGCTTTGATGTTACCGGGATTTAACGCCAGGAATGTGGGCGCTTGTCGCTAACATTTCTTCACGGGTTCGACAGGGGCTTCGATGTCAGAAAAAGCAGTGCTTTTGCAAGCGCATACCGGCTCCTGACCTTAAGGGGTGATTGTTCGAGGGCCTGAGTCAGTGGACTGTAAAAACGTGCAGTCGATCGATCATCCAAGAAAACGTGCAGTCGATTAGATCATCAAAGAGTCGGCATCTAACAGGGGACGAAACCACAATGAAAAAATCAATCTGGGGATTGGCCGCCCTTCTGGCCATATCTGCCGTATACGATGCGTCTGCGGCGGATCCCGGCGTTGCCGCGGATAAGATCGTATTTGGCCAGGCCGCACCGCTGACCGGTCCGGCTTCCAGCCTGGGCACCGGCATGCGGGACGGCATCCTGGCTGCTTTCGGTGAAGCCAATGCCGCAGGTGGCGTCAAAGGCCGCAAACTGGAACTGGTTCCGCGCGATGACGGCTACGAGCCCGATAAATCCGCGGATGCGTCACGCAAGCTGATCGATGACGACAAGGTCTTTGCCCTGATCGGTCCCGTCGGCACTCCGACCTCTGCGGCGGTGGAACCGATCGTGGCGGAAAAGAAGGTCCCATTTATCGGACCGTTCACCGGCGCGGAGTTCCTGCGCAATCCCTACAAGCCGCATGTGGTGAATGTGCGTGCATCGTATTTCCAGGAAACCGAGGAAATGGTCGAGCGTCTGACCAAGGATCTCGGTCACACCAAGATCGCACTGCTCTATCAGAATGACGCCTTCGGTCGCGCCGGACAGGCCGGCATCCAGAAGGCCCTGGATAAGCGCGGCATGAAGGTGGCAGGCGAGGCGACCTTCGAACGCAACACCACGGCGGTGCGTCAGGGCCTGCTCGATCTTCGCAAAGAAGATCCGCAGGCCGTTGTCATCATCGGGCCTTATGCCCCGGCAGCGGAATTCATTAAGCTGGCGAAACAGGTGAAGTTCAACGCCACCTTCGTCAACATCTCCTTCGTCGGCGCTGATCCGCTGGCCGAGGCACTGGGAACCAATGGCGGCGGCGTGGTGGTGACGCAGGTCGTGCCGTTCCCTTATGACACCTCGGTGCCGGCGGTTGACCGTTACCAGAAGGCGCTCAAGGCGCATGTTCCGACCGCGCAGGTCGGCTTCATTTCGCTGGAAGGCTATCTTGTCGGTCGACTGGTCATTGCAGCGCTCGATCGTCTGGGCGGTGAACCGACCCGCGCGAGCCTGCTCGATGCCCTGTCGAAGGGCGAGTATGACCTCGGCGGTTTCAAGCTGACCTTCGGCGCGAATGACAATCAGGGCTCGGACACCGTGTTCCTGACGGTCATCGGCGACGACGGCAAATACAAAGCCGTGAAGAGCCTGAAGTAGTTCTGTGCGGCGTGCCTCGTCATGTGACGGGGCACGCCGGCGGTTTCTGATTTTTGAGGGATACCATCATGACTGACGTTGCCGCAGATGGCGCGGGGGTGCATGCGGCGGCCTTCCTGCGCCGCAAGATGGGGATCGGAGCCAAGCTCTATATCGCCTTCTTTTCCATTGCCGGGTTGATGCTGGTATCGAGTGGCATCGGCGGCGCTTTTTTCGGGAGCATCGGCAATCAGCTTGATCGCGTGGTCGAGAATAGCCTGCCCGCGGTCACCACCTCGCTCAACCTGGTCGAACATAGTTCCGAACTGGTCGCTATTGCCCCGGCGCTGAGCGCTGCGGAGACTGAAGCTGATCGGGCGCGATTCTACGCCATGGTTCTCAAGATCAAGGATGGGATCGGGGTCGAGTTGCAGCGCCTGCAGGACCATGGTGTTGAAGCATCGGAAATCGCGGCCATCCGGACGATGGTCGAGGCCTTCTCAGCGGAAATCGTCAAGGTCGATGCCAGCGTGAAGGCGCGTCTCCAGTTCGAGGCCCGGCGCAAGCAACTGATGGCTGAGGTCGACAAGATCAATGAAGGCTTTAGCAAGCAGGTCGCCTCGCTGCTCGATGAGATGGCGTTCAATGTCACTATCGGCCTGACCGGGGTCGACGAGAAGAAGTCGGGCAAGGAGATTGCTGCCGAAATGGTGGCGCTGGGCAACGAATTCGGCCTGGTGCAGAGCCTGTTCGAGCTCAGCTCCGAGTTCAATGCAGCCATCAACATCACTGAAACGGCGGCGCAAACACTGACCGCATCGTCGCTGCGCATCCTGCAAGACCGGTTCGAGGGCCGTGCGACCAAGATGCTGCGCAGCATGGAGAACGTGCAGAAGGCGAAGGCCATGCCGGAACTGCGCACGGCAGTCGAGGGTATGGTTCAGCTTGGCCGTGGCGACAACGGCATTTTCGCCGTGCGCACGCGTGAAGCCGAGGCGATCCGGAATTCTGACGCCGCCCTGACAGCCAGTCGCACGCGCGCTGCCGAACTGACGGCGCGAACCAAGGCGGTGGTGGGGAAGGCCAATGCCACAGCGCTGGACGCTGCGGGATCGTCCTTCGCGGTCGTCAAGCTCGGCACCTCTGTGCTGGTCGGCCTGGCCGTTCTCGGCATTGTGGCCGCGCTGGCCGTGGCCAAGTTCTATGTCGGGCCCCAGCTGGTCGACAAACTCACCAACCTGACTGGCGCCATGGCGCGCATCTCGAAGCGCGAATGGAGCACGCCGATCCAGGAACTGGAGCGGACTGACGAAGTCGGCGACATGGCGCGCGCAGTGCAAATCTTTCGGCAGAATGGTCTGGAAAATGAACAGCTGCAGAAGCAGGTCGAGGAAGGCCGCGTCACCTTTGAGCGGGAACGTGTGAGCCAGGAAGAGATGATCGACCGTTCCGTGGGCCTGATCGTCGCCGCGGCTGCGGCCGGCGACCTGTCGCAGCGGATCGATGTTGCGCCGCTGCAGGGTGTGATGCGGAAGCTGGCCGAGGGCGTGAACGCGCTGCTCGACAATTTCTCCGGCGCAGTCGATGCGGTGAATCATACGCTCGACGGTATGGCGCGTGGCGACATGACAAACCGCGTGAATGGGGAATTCCAGGGTGTCTTCGCCACCTTGCAACGGAATGTGAACCAGACGGCGGAGCAGTTGTCCGACGTGATGCAGAAGATTTCCCAGGCTGCCCGCACGGTACGCGACGCGGCCGGTGAAATCTCGTCGGGATCGACCGACCTGGCCGGCCGCACCGAACAACAGGCCTCCAGTCTCGAGGAGACGGCGGCTGCAATGCATCAGATCACCTCGACGGTGAAGCACAATGCCGAAAATGCCGAGGCCGCCAATCAGCTCTCGGCTACGGCGCGGGCGACCGCGGATCGTGGCGGCAGCGTGGTCGGCAATGTAGTCACCGCCATGGACCAGATCGAGGACAGCGCGCGGAAGATTGTCGACATCGTCGGCCTGATCGACGAAATCGCTTTCCAGACCAATCTGCTGGCCTTGAATGCATCCGTGGAAGCGGCGCGTGCCGGTGAAGCAGGCAAGGGCTTCGCGGTGGTGGCGCAGGAAGTGCGCGCGCTGGCGCAGCGCTCTGCCGAGGCCTCGAAGCAGATCAAGGATCTGATCGCGCTGTCGAACAACCAGGTCCGTCAGGGCGCCGATCTGGTCAAGCACGCGGGCGCCGCGCTGAAGGAGATCGTCGGCGCGGTCAACAAGGTGGCTGATATCGTGGCCGAGATTTCCGCAGCCAGCCGCGAACAGGCGACCGGCCTGGACGAGGTCAATACGGCTGTGGCGAACATGGATGAGATGACCCAGCGCAATGGCGCTCTGGTCGAGCAGACCACGGCTTCGGCGCAGGCGATGGCGACGCAGGCAGACCAACTCAATGAACTGGTGGCCTATTTCCGGACCTGAGTCCGGCTACCGCGTTTCCGCGCCGAAAAACCGGTCGATGGCGGTGACCACGGCGCCGGCCAGCCGGTCGCGGCCGGCGTCCGAGAACAGCAGGGCCTCGTCGCTGGGGTTCGAGATATATCCGAGCTCCAGCAGAGCCGACGGCACGTCGGGCGCGGAGAGCACGCGGAAATTCGCCGCGCGCACGGCGTTGCGCCGCAGCGGTGTGGCCTCGCTCAAGGACGCTGTGAGCAGGCCGGCGAAGCGGCTGGACAGGCGCGTGGTGTCACGCGAGGCGAGGTCGAGCAGGATCGAAACCACATCATCCACATCGCCGGCGCGGCTGCTGTCGCCCAGCTGGTCGGCGCGGTTCTCGCGCAGCGCCAGCGCTTCGGCTTCCTTGTCGGTCGCGGCCTCGGCGCGGGTATAAATGCTGGCGCCGCGTGTCGCGCGGTCGGCGGCCAGGCTGTCGGCATGGATGGAGAGGAAGAGGTCGGCTTCCTTCGCCCGGGCAAGGGCCACACGTTCAGGAAGACGGATGAAGCGGTCGTTGTCGCGCGTCAGCAGCACGGTGTAACGGCCGGTGGCGCGCAGCTTCGCCGCCAGGCTCCGCGCCACCTGCAGGGTGATCTCCTTTTCATAGCGCCCCGAGGCGCTGATCGCGCCGGGATCCTGCCCGCCATGGCCGGGATCGAGCACGATCAGGCGACGGCGGTCGCGCGCGGCGGCGGGCGGCGGCGCGATGTCGACAGCGGTATCGAGCGGCAGATGCACCGGCGCGGCGAAGGCGAGGCTGAAGGCATTGGGCTCGGCAGGCCGCAGGTCGATCACCAGGCGATGGCCGGCCGCTCCCTGCGGTTCCAGCCGGAAGGCGCGCTCGATCACGGCAGGCTCGATCAGTTCGATGGCGATCGAGAGCGGACCGTTCGGTGTCGAGACGGGTAATCCGAGCGCCGCCACCAGCCCCCCGGCGGTCGCCTGCGGCGGCGGGGCGGCCCAGCGCATGTCGGCGAGGGTGAGCTGCAGGCCCAGGCCGTCGGCGCTGGCCGCCAGCATGGCTTCGGGTGGGCCGGAGGCCTCGATCACCAGCCTTGTGAGGCCGGCATTCAGGCCAAGCTGCAGCCGGGTGAGCCGCAACGGCTCCGCTGCGCCCGAGTCGGCCGCCCAGCCGCATAAAAATATGAATAATATCAGTAATTTATGGAAAAGGCCGGGCTGTCCTGCCGCGTCGCGGCAAGAAAGACCTTGTGGGTATGCCCTGCCAAAGCGTAGCATGCAGATGCGAATATCCGAGTCAGACCCGGACGTCCAGCCAAAGGCCTGTGGAATAAGGTTTTTCCTTACTTTTCAGGTCCCGGTGCGGGAGCGGAAGGGTCGGCGTAGCGACGATGAGTTTGACCGCACCCATCCAGAGTTCAGCCCGAAGGAGGCGACCTGGCGCGGAAGGACCCCGGAGCGGCGCTCAAGACACACCGGATGATATTTAACCTTCGAAGCACCCGCGCCAGCCCAGTTCTCATTCGGGCTAGGCTGGACGGAGGCTCGGCAGACCGGCGCCGCGGCGCGCTCAGCGTTCTTTACCCGCTGATGAAGCGCCCACTCACCGGTCGACAGGATCACTACCGCCGCCACCCCGTTCTCTAGGGCCGCGACGGGCCGATCCGGCCGCAGTCCGCTTCGAGAGCAAAGGCGCGCCGCCGTTTGTTATTCGCGCGGGCGGCGCCGCGCCGCAGGAATAGTGCCTCATGGGCATGCGTATGTTGATTGATGCGACCCATCCGGAGGAAACCCGGGTTGTGGTCGTGAAGGGTACTCGGCTCGAAGAGTTCGATTACGAGACCTCCACCAAGCAGGTAAACAAGGGCAACATCTATCTCGCGCGGGTCACCCGCGTGGAGCCCTCGTTGCAGGCGGCCTTCGTTGAATATGGCGGCAATCGCCATGGCTTCCTGGCCTTCAGTGAAATCCATCCCGACTACTATCAGATCCCGATAGCGGACCGGCAGGCGCTGCTCGCGCAGCAGGCCGAGGAAGAGGCGCGTGCCGCCGAAGCCGAGGAAGCCGAACTGGCCGCCGAGGAGGCCCGCAAGGCGTCGCGTCGTCGTGACAAGCAGCAGTCTGCCGAAGCGAGCGATGAGTCCGACGACCATCAGGATGCCGACGATCACAACGACGGCGTTGAGACCGTCGAAGGCGATTTCGAAACCGTCGAAGAGATCAAGGCCGACGACGCAGCCCCCGTTGCGGAAGCTGCTGTCGAGCCCGAAGCCGCACCGGTCGTTGAGACCGCGCCGGCTGTCGAGCCGGTGGCTGAAGCCGCTGCCGAGACTCCGGCTGCCGAAGCGCCCGCCACCGAAGAGGCTGCTGGCCAGCCGGCCTACTGGAACGTGCCGCACGTGGCCGAACCGGTGCCGACCGTCTCCGCGCCGGTCGATGGCGAGGAGCATGGTGAAGACGAGCATGGTGAAGAAGCTGAAGCCAAGGACGGCAAGGGCGACGATCACCAGGAAGACAGCCGTCGCCGCCGTCGCGCCAGCGCCTTCCGTCGTTACAAGATCCAGGAAGTGATCAAGCGCCGGCAGATCATGCTGGTGCAGGTCGTGAAGGAAGAGCGCGGCAACAAGGGTGCGGCGCTCACCACCTATCTGTCGCTGGCCGGCCGCTATTGCGTGCTGATGCCCAACACCGCGCGCGGCGGCGGCATTTCGCGCAAGATCCAGTCGCAGGCCGACCGCAAGCGTCTCAAGGCGATCACGGCGGAGCTGGATATCCAGGACGGCATGGGCGTGATCGTGCGCACCGCCGGCATGGAACGCTCCAAGCCGGAGATCAAGCGCGACTTCGAATACCTGCTGCGCAGCTGGGACAGCATCCGCGAGCGCACGCTGGAATCCTCCGCCCCGGCCCTGATCTACGAAGAGGCCGGCCTGATCAAGCGTTCGATCCGCGATCTCTATTCGGATCAGATCGACGAAGTGATCGTGGAAGGCGAGGAAGGCTATCGCTTCGCGCATGACTTCATGCAGATGCTGATGCCCAATCACGCCGAAAACGTGAAGCAGTATCAGGACAAGATCCCGCTGTTCACCCGCTATCAGGTCGAACAGCAGCTCGATGCGATGTTCTCGCCCACCGTGCAGCTGCGCTCGGGCGGTTACATCGTGATCAACCCGACCGAAGCGCTGGTCTCCATCGACGTGAACTCGGGCAAGTCGACCCGCGAACACAACATCGAAGAGACTGCCTACAAGACCAACCTGGAGGCGGCCGAAGAGGTCGCCCGCCAGTTGCGCCTGCGCGATCTTGCCGGCCTTGTCGTGATCGATTTCATCGACATGGAAGAGAACCGCAACATCCGCAAGGTGGAGCAGAAGCTGAAGGAATGCCTGCGCAATGATCGCGCGCGCATCCAGGTCGGCCGCATCTCCGGCTTCGGCCTCCTGGAGATGTCGCGCCAGCGCCTGCGTCCCAGCCTGCTGGAAAGCTCGACCATGCCCTGCCCGCATTGCCAGGGCCGTGGCTATGTCCGTTCGATTGAATCCACCGCGCTCACCGTGCTGCGTGCGATTGAAGAAGAAGGCATCCGTGACCGCTCGGCCGAGATCACGGTCGCGATGTCGGCGGAAGTGGCGCTGTACCTGCTCAACCACAAGCGCGACCGTATCGGCGACATGGAACGCCGGTATGTGATGCGCGTGATCCTGGCTGCCGATCCCAGCCTGGTGCCACCGGACTTCCGCATTGAACGCAGCAAGACGCGTCAGCCGGGTGACGTGAACCGTCCGGAGGTGGCGCCCAAGCTCGATCCGATGCGTCCGATCACCCAGGAATCGGCTTATGCCGAGGACGATGAGACCGAGAGCGGCGACGAGAGCCAAGTCGAGGAAGCCAGCGCCGAGAATGGCAGCAGCGAAGAGGGAGGCGAGGGCGATGGCCGCCGCCGCCGCCGCCGTCGCCGTCGTCGCGGTCGCAATGGCGAACGTGGTCCGCGCGATGGCGAGGAACAGTCCGCCCAAGATGAAGACCGGGGCGAAGCCGCCGCAGGCGAAGCCTCGGATGCCGGTGACGACGCCGGCCCCGAAGATGCCCGTGATAGCGATGAACAGGGCGAGGATCAGGCCGAAGGCGCAGAGGGCGCCGAGGCTGCCGGTGAAGGCGCCGAGGGTGTTGACGGTGAAGGCCGTCGCCGCCGTCGTGGCCGTCGAGGTGGCCGTCGCCGTCGTCGTGACGAGAATGGCGAGCCGCGCGCCCCGCGTGAGCCGCGTGCCCAGGACGACCGTCCCCGCCAGGATGACCGCCAGAACGATCGTCCGCGTCGTGACGACAGCCATGGCAGCGCCATGACCCCGGCCGCGCTCGGCGCGATGCTGGATGGCGTGCCGAACTTCGAGTTCGACGACGAAGAGCCGGTTCGCCCGGCGCCGAAGCCGGCTGTCGCTCCTGTGGCCGCGGTGCCTGCACCGGTCGATCAGACCTCGACGGCACCTGCGGTGTCGCCGGCTATGCCGGCGTCGGAGCAGACTCCGGCAACGCCCGTCGTGCAGAGCACCGGTCCGGTCTTCGAGACCGTGGTGATCGCGCCCGATGGCAGCGCCGACAAGCCCGCGGCAGATGCCGCGCCGGCCAAAAAGGGTTGGTGGCGCCGTTGAGCATCGGAGTGAGCGAACCAACGATCCGTCGCGCGACCGAACAGGATGAAGCGCGCCTCGGCGCGTTACAGAAGCGCGCCTATGTGAAATACGTGCCCCGCATCGGGTCCGAGCCGCAGCCGATGGCCGAAGACGCCGCCGGCCTGCTGCAGTCCTACGAGGTCTGGGTGGTTGATGGCGTGGAAGACGGTCTGGCCGGCGCGCTGGTGCTGCGCTCGGCCGACGACCATTTGCTGATCTGGAGCGTTGCCGTTGATCCGACCCAGCAGGGCACAGGTCTCGGTCGCCGCCTGCTCGACTTTGCCGAAGAGCAGGCACGCCAGCGCGGCCTGAAGGAAATCCGCCTCTACACCAACGCGCAGTTCACCGAGAACCGCACGCTCTACGCCCATCTCGGCTATGCCGAAACCGGCTCCGAGCAATATGAGGGCCGCGAGCTGGTCCACATGGCCAAGTCGCTGCCGGCGGCGTAAGGCTTAATTTTTCAGAGAATGCAAAACGGCCGGGCCCGAGAGATTCTCTTGGCCGGCCGTTTTTGTAGCAACCACATAGCTGTCATGCTCGGCCAAGCCGTGGCATGACGGTGTGGAGGCTACTTCACCCAATCCTTCAGCCGTTTCGCCGCCTCGATCATGCGGTCGGTGCTGCCGGCGAAGGAATAGCGCATGAAGTAATGGCCGCGGCCGCGGTCGAAGTCGAAGCCCGGCGTCGCAGCGATGCCGGTCTCGGCCAGCATGCGCTTGCAGAAGTCATTCGCGTCATTGGTGAAGCGGCTGATATCGGCATAGATGTAGAAGGCGCCATCGGCCGGCGCCAGGCGGTCGAAGCCGGCCCGCGGCAGCTCGTTCAGCAGGATCTCGCGGTTCTTCGCATAGCGTGCGACATTCTCTTCCAGCTCGTCATAGGCCGAGAGCGCGGCGACGCCGGCCACCTGGCTGATGCCGGGCGCGGAGATATAGAAATTCTGCGTCAGGCATTCGATCGGGCGCAGCAGCGCTTCCGGCACCACCATCCAGCCGAGCCGCCAGCCGGTCATCGAGAAGTATTTGCTGAAGCTGTTGATCACGATCGCCTGGTCGGTCAGCGCCAGCACCGACTGCGCGCGGCCGTTATAGGTGATGCCGTGATAGATCTCATCGACGATCAGCCAGCGCTTCCTGGCCGCGCAGTCATCCACCAGCGCCTTCATCTCAGGTTCGCCCAGCATGGTGCCGGTGGGATTGGCCGGGCTGGCGACCAGCACGCCCTTGGCCTGCGGCGCCTGCGCGTTGATCAGTGCCGGCGTCGGCTGGAAGCGCGTCTCCGGTTCGGTGACGATCATCGCCGGATTGAGGTCGAGCGCCTTCAGGATATTGCGATAGGCCGGATAGGCCGGCTCACCCAGCGCCACTGTGTCGCCGGCATCGAAGGCCGAGAGAAACGCCAGTTGGAAACCCGCCGACGATCCCGTGGTGACGACGATGCGCTCGGCCGGCACATCCAGGCCGTAATAGCTGCGGTAGTGGTTGGAGATCGCCGCGCGCAGCGGCGGAATGCCCAGCGCCAGCGTATAGCCCAGCGGATCGCGCTGCATGGCCGCCGTGGCCGCCTCGATGGCGCGGCGCGGTGCCGGCGTCGAGGGCTGGCCGACTTCCATGTGGATCACGTCGCCGCCGGCGGCCTCGCGCGCGGCCGCCGCCTTCATCACTTCCATGACGAAGAAGGGATCGATCGCGCCCCGCTTTGACGGCTTCATGGTGCGATGCTCAGAATTGGCGGCCGGTGGCGAGGCCGTAGCTGCGCGGATCGGCGGCGAAGCTGCAGCTTGCCGGATCGCGCGGCAGGCCGTTGTCGCAATAGGCGAGATTGACGCGACCCAGGCGGCCGATCTCGTTCACCGTCACGCCGCGCGCGGCGACGGATTTGTAGATCGCCGGATCGGTCTTGGGTTCGACCAGCAGCACGGATTGCGGATTGGCCTGGAACAGGCGCGGTTCGGCCAGTGCCGGCACGGCGGCATCCTTGCGCGCCTTGCCGCCCATCGCGGCCTGCAGCACGCCATAGGCCGCAGCCGCGGCGCTCGGCGCGCCACCGGCGCCGCTGGCGGCGATGAAGGAATTGGCCACGCGCGAATTGAAGCCGACGATGGCGGTCAGGTACGGGCTCTCGTCACCGGCCACGCCGGGCAGGTTGGCGAAGAGGATGCCGGTCTCGCGACCCACCAGACGCGCACCGAAGGAGGTGCCCATGCTGAAGGCGCAGGCGGCCGCGCCGCCCTTGGAGTCGATGACGCTGATACTGGCCGAGCCATAGCCGTTCATCTGCATGGTGTTCGGATCGCTGCGATAGGCCTGACCGAGATTCTCGGTGAACTTGTCGCTGCGCACGCTGGAGGCGGACGAGCGGCCGAAGAAATTGGTGGTGGGCAGGAAGCCGCTGCCATCCTGCGACTGTTCCAGCAGCCAGGCGGCCACCGCGCCACCAGCCGGATTGTTGCTGGTATAGACGGTGACGCTGTTCTGGAACGGCACCTCGATCGGCTTCGACACTGTCGCCGCATAGGCGCGCAGCTCCTCGGCCGTGATCTTGCTGCCGGCCGCCGTCATGTCGGCCAGCACGGCCTGCGACAAGGCACCCTGATAGAAGTCTGACGGGCCGGCGGTGCGCAGGCGCGCCAGCGTGTTGCCCTGACTGAGCTGCAGGCGGCGCTCGCCTTCCTGCGGCACCTGGCCGCTGCGCGTGCCGAAGATGGTGCGCAGCGCCGGGCTCTCGGTCACCGAAGGCTGGGTTTCCACCGCCGCCTGGATGAAGGCGCGGCTGGCCGGCTCGCCGAAACGGGCGAGCTGTTCGGCCGGCGTGACGATGGCTTCCCAGCGCAATTTGCCGTGACGGCTGTGCAGCAGGCCGAGGCCGCGCACCAGCGCCGGGATGGCGACCGGGCCGCCGTCCTTCGGCGCCACGGCGGGGAATTCGATGGTCTCGACCTTGCGGGTCAGCGGATTGCTGACCACGCAGAGGCCGCCGCTGCCCAGGGTGGTGGCGGAGGGATAGGTGACCGTATAGGCCAGCGCCGCCGCCGCGACCGCATCGGCGGCCGAGCCGCCATCGGCCAGGGTGTCGCGCGCCACCAGGGCGGCACGGGGTTCGTCGGCCGCCACGCCGCCGACAAAGCCCTTCAGGTAATCGACCTGGGCCACCGGGGCGGATGGATCGCCTTTTCCGCAGGAGACGGCAAATACTGCCACCAGGGCGAGCAGGGCGCATTGACGCAGCAGCAGGCCGTGCTTACCTAGCTTGGACGGCTCCATGGGGCGGACCTGCGCCAGGCCGGTCTGCCACTTTATGGCCGTTTTATTGGGACAATGCTTCGCCATGGCCATACGCTGGTCTTCCATGCGCCGTTCTCTCATTCGTCTAGCGTCTGCCGGTCGTCGCCTTGTGGCCGTCGGCTGCGCTGCGTTGACGGCCGCCAGTGCGGTTCTGCCGACCGCAGCCGAGGCCCAGCGTCGCGGCGGGATTTCCCTGGTGCGCGACGCCGAGATCGAAAATACCATCCGCGCCTATGCCGCGCCACTCTTCGCGGCCGCCGGATTGTCCAATGACGCGATTACCGTGCATCTGGTCAATGACCGCACCCTGAATGCCTTCGTGGCCGGCGGCCAGCGCATATTCGTCAATTCCGGCTTGCTGATTCGCGCCGAGCGGCCGGCCCAGGTGATCGGCGTGCTGGCCCATGAAATCGGGCATATCGCCGGCGGCCACCTGGCCCGGCTGGGTGACGCCATCGATACCGCCTCCACCGCCATGATCCTGTCGATGATCTTTGGCGCTGCCGCCGCCGTGGCCGGCTCGGGCGAGGGCGCCATGGCCGCCGTGCTGGGCGGCCAGCAGGTCGCCGAACGCAACTTCCTGGCCTTCACCCGCAGTCAGGAATCGGCCGCCGACCAGGCCGGTGCCACTTATCTGGAACAGAGCGGCCAGACCCCGGCGGGCCTGATGGAATTCCTGCGCATCATCGGCAACCAGGAAGCCCTGGTCTACGAACGCCAGGACCCTTACGCGCGCACCCATCCGATGTCGGGCGATCGCGTCGCGGCGCTGGACTCGCGCATGCAGCGCTCGCGCTTCCGCGACACGCCAGACACGGCGGTCAATATCGACCGCTTCAAGCGCATGCAGGCCAAGCTGGTCGGCTATCTGGAAGGCCTGCCCGCCACCCTGCGCAAATACCCCGAAAGCGACACCTCGCTCTATGGCCGCTACGCGCGCGCCTTCGCCTATTTCCGCGGACTCGATTTCAACCGCGCGCTGAGCGAGACCGACGAGCTGATCCGGCTCTATCCGACCGATCCCTTCTTCCATGAGCTCAAGGCCGACATCCTGCTCAACATGGGGCGCGTGGCGGACTCCTTGCCGCCGATGCAGGAGGCCTATCGCCTCGCGCCCGGCGAACCGCTGATGGCCTATGGTGTCGGCCAGCGCCTGGTGGCGCTGGAGGATGACAGCCGCCTGCCGCAGGCGATCGACATCCTGAAGCAGGTCACCCTGCGCGAACCCGATAACGGCGGCGCCTGGCAGCAGCTGGCCACCGCCTATGGCCGCCAGGGCGATGTCGGCATGGCCTCGCTGGCCTCGGCCGAACGCTATCTCGTGCAGGGCGCCTATCGCGATGCGCAGGGCCAGGCCGAACGCGCCACCCGCCTGATGAAGGAAGGCTCGCCGGGCTGGCTGCGCGCCCAGGACATCATCGCCAACGCCAAGGACGAACGCCGCCGCGACCGCCGCCGGCAATAGATGCCGGCAGTGAGCCGTCTCACAGGCTTGTGCCTTTCCCTCCCGTTCCGCGCCGGGCATAGTCCGGCTTCCGTCTGACCCGAAGGTTTTTCATGTCGCTGTTCCGCACCTGCCTCGCCGCCCTTCTTTTGCTTGCCGCGCCCGCGATGGCGCAGCAGCAGACGCCGGCTTACCCCGAGGCGCAGCGCGCCGAGATCCGCGAGCTGCTCACCAACAATCCTGAAATCCTGGAAGTGCTGGTCCGTCATCCCGAGATCATCACCGAGGCCGCCGCCGAGCTGAAGACGCGCAATGCTGCGCTGAAGGCTGCGCTCACCGAGAGCCGCAAGGTGCTGCTCGATGACGGGGTGTCCTATGTCGCCGGCAACCCGAACGGCGACGTCACCATCGTCGAGTTCTTCGACTACCGCTGCCCGTATTGCAAACAGGTCGTGCCGGCGCTGCAGGCGTTGATCAAGGAAGATCCCAAGCTGCGCGTGGTGTTCAAGGAGCTGCCGGTGCTGGGGCCGGACAGCGTGGTCGCCGCGCGCGCCGCCATTGCCGCCATCGAGCAGGACAAGGGCGCGAAATACATGGCCTTCCACGACGGCATGATGGCCCATCGCGGCCAGCTCAACGAAGCGGAAGTGCTGCGCCTTGCCGGCGTTGCCGGGCTCAAGCTCGACAAGCTGAAGGTCGACATGGCCTCGGCCAAGACCCAGAAGGTGATCACCGACAATCTGGCGCTGGCGCAGAAGCTGGGCATCAACGGCACGCCGGGCTTCGTGATCGGCGACGAGCTGGTTCCGGGCGCAATTCCCCTGGAAGCCATGCGCGATCTGGTCAAGAAGGCCCGCGGATAAGCCCGGGCCCGGCCTCCCGGGTTTGACGAATCCAGCCGGATTCCCTATGGTCCGGCCCGAAAACAGCCTTTTAGCCGGGAAGTATCATGCGCGCCGAAATTCGGTCGATGGCCGACGAGATCCAGCAGTCCTTGGGGCTGCTGAGGAGGTCTCTTTGACTGGGATAACGCAGTCAAGAAGCTCGAGGAACTGAACGCGCGGTCGGAAGACCCGTCGCTCTGGAACAAGCCGGCCGAAGCCCAGGCGCTGATGCGCGAACGCACGCGGCTGGATCGCGCCGTCAGCACCCAGCGCCGGCTGGAATCATCCCTGCAGGACAGTCTCGACCTGATCGAGATGGGCGAGGCCGAAGGCGACCAGGGCGTGGTCGACGAGGCCGAAGCCGTGATCATGGGCCTGTCGAAGGAAGTCGCCACCGCGCGGCTGGAAAGCCTGCTGTCGGGCGAAGCCGACATGAACGACAGCTTCCTCGAGGTGCATGCCGGTGCCGGCGGCACCGAAAGCCAGGACTGGGCCTCGATGCTGCTGCGCATGTATGTCCGCTGGGCCGAGCAGCATGGTTACAAGGTCGAATTCCAGGAAGAGAGCGAAGGCGAGGAGGCCGGCATCAAGTCGGCCACCATCAAGGTCAGCGGGCCGAATGCCTACGGTTGGCTCAAGAACGAGAGCGGCGTGCATCGCCTGGTGCGCATCTCGCCCTATGACTCCAACGCGCGCCGCCATACCAGCTTCTCCTCGGTCGGCGTCTATCCGGTGGTCGACGACACCATCGAGATCGAGGTGCTGGACAAGGACCTGCGCGTCGATACCTATCGCGCGTCCGGCGCCGGCGGCCAGCACGTCAACAAGACGGATTCGGCCGTGCGCATCACGCATATCCCCACCGGTATCGCGGTGGCCTGCCAGATCAACAAGAGCCAGCATCGCAACCGCGACGAGGCGATGAAGATGCTGAAGGCGCGCCTGTATGAGCGTGAGCTGCAGAAGCGCGAGGCCGAGGCGCAGGCGCTGAACGACGCCAAGACCGACATCGGCTGGGGCCACCAGATCCGCTCCTATGTCCTGCACCCGTATCAGATGGTGAAGGACCTGCGCACCGAGCTCGAGACCAGCGACACCCAGGGCGTGCTGGACGGCGATCTCGACGCCTTCATGGCGGCGCAGCTCGCCGCCAAGGTCGGCGCCGGCGACACGGCGTAAGCGGGACCCGCGAGGCACAAACAGAAACGGCAGCCTTTCGGCTGCCGTTCTGCATTCGCTGCTACTGTAACTTCGTTTAGCCGGCAGCTTGGGCCAGGCCCGGGATGGCGGCGCCGGGCATCGGCAGGTCGGCGGTGCTGACGCCGCTCTTGATCGCCTTCTGCACGGCCTTTTCGGTGGCTTCGGCCAGCTCGCTGGTCGAGACGATGCTCAGCTTGGCGCCGCTGGTCGCAGTCTCGCGCGGGTTCTCGGCGAACTTGCACAGGCCTTCGACCTTGGCGCCGGCGGCGATGGAAAGCAGTTCGTGCCAGATGTCGCCGCGCACCTTCGCGGTCTTGTCCAGTTCGACCGAGCGGGCGCGGATGCGGCCGATCACTTCGCCGCGGATCAGCACCTGGTCGGCGACCACCTCACCCACCACCTTGGCATTCTCGCCGATGGCGAGGCGCACGGCGATGACATCGCCGTTGACGAGGCAGTCGATCTGCACCTCGCCGTCGGAGTTGAGGTCACCGTTGACAGTCAGGCCCGCGCTCAGGATCGAGGGCGGCAGCTGCTTAGCGGCGGGCGTCGGATTGGTTTTCTTGCTGTTTGAAAACATGGTAGCCAGCCTCAATGAATTTGCCGGGGTCAATCTGCTCGTCATCGAGCAGAATTTCGTAATGCAGATGCTGACCGGTGCTGCGACCGGTCGAACCCATGGTGCCGAGCTGGCGGCCGAAGGCGACGGTGTCGCCGGCCTGCACAGCAATCGCACTCAGATGCGCATAGCGGGTCTTCACGCCCAGGCCGTGGTCGATCTCGACGGCGCGGCCATAGGGGCCCTTGCGGCCGGCGAAGACCACGACGCCCGGCGCGGTGGCCATCACGGCGGCGCGGTTGGGACCGAGGAAGTCGATGCCGGCATGGAAGGCCAGCTGCTTGGTGAAGGGATCGGCGCGACGGCCGAAGGTGGACGAGACTTCCGGCTCGCCGATCAGCGGCAGGTTCAGCGGCAGACGCTGCGCCAGCGCCTGCAATTCGCCCCAGCGGCCGAGCTTGCCTTCCAGGCTGTTGATGTCGCGGTCGACCTGATCCAGCGAGGCGACCGCCACGGTGGTCGTGCCATTCTCATTCAAAACCCGAAGGGGACCGCCGACGCCGACATCGGCGCGGGCTTCGGCGGCGCGCGACAGCATGGCGCCGATATCCAGGCCGGTGCGGGCAAGTGCCTTCTCCAGCAGGCCGGTGCTCTTCTCGGTGCGCTGGCTGAAATCGTCGATCAGGTCGCGCTGATGGCCGCGGACGCTGAGGATGCGGGTCTCGATCTCGCGCGGCTTCACCGACGGGACCGGCGGCTTGGCCTTGGACTCGCGCAGCATGCCTTCCAGGTCTTCCACCGAGGCGACGTCTTCGCTCCTGGCTTCGGGCTTGGCCGGCGTGACGCTGGCGACCTGGGTGTCAGCCTTGGCTGCGGGTGCGTCGGCGGTGATCTTGGCGGCCGGCGCGGCCGGCGGCACCGCGGCGGCGGCGGGCGGCGTCGGCTTGGCGGCGGCCTTGCCGGCATCGGCGGTATCGGTCGGCAGGGCGGGGGTGCGCTGCTTCATCGCCATGTCGTACAACCGGCGATAGCGTTCCTCGAGGTCGCGCGAGGCGACGACGAAGTTCTCCTGGTTCTTTTCGTAGTCGGCGGCCAGGCGCTCATAGGCCAGGCTCAGCTCGGTGATGCGGCGGTCGCGCGCATCCAGCATTGCATCGCGGTAGAAGACGTTGACGGAGGCGTAGCCGACCCAGCCGGCGAAGGCGAGGATGCCCGCGGCCATGACCATCTGGCCGCGGCTCGAGAGTGCGACGTAACGAACGTCGCCTCGGCTGCGGAACATGATCTGCCGTTCCGGGAACAGGCGGTCGCGCAACTCCCGCCATTGCCGTCTCGCGCGTCGCGTCACTCAACCCCCCGATTGATCTAGAAAACTGCCGCCTCTGGCTGGGGGAGATTAGGACTTATTTAACTTGGTTAATGCAAGAAAGAATCTGTTACGATTTCCGAATAAACACGCCCGAACACATACTTAACGTATGTCTCAGTGGTTATCCACAGGGTGTGGATGAAGTCGGCAAGCGCTTGATTCTACAGTGCCCGGACCGCTTCCAGGACGGAGTCGACATGACCCGGCACCTTCACCTTCCGCCAGACGGCCGCGACTTTTCCCGAGGCATCGATCAGGAAGGTGGCCCGTTCGATCCCCATGTACTTTCGCCCATAGAGGCTCTTTTCACCCCAGACCCCGTACGACTCGGTGGCCTTGCCCGACTCGTCGGCAGCCAGAATCAGCTTCAGCTTATGCTTGGTCTTGAACTTGTCGTGGGCTGCGACCGGGTCGCGGGAGCAGCCAATTACCACCGCGCCCAGCTTGTCGAACTTCGCCTTCGCCGCGGTGAAGCCGATCGCCTCGGCCGTGCAACCCGACGTATCGTCCTTGGGATAAAAATACAGCACAACCGGTTTGCCCTTCAGGCTGGCCAGCGACACCGAGCCGCCGCCATCGGTCGGCATGACGAAAGCTGGTGCCCGATCTCCCACTTGAGGCCCGGCTCCGACCTGGGGCCCGAGAGCAGACTTCGGAGCAGACTTCGGGGCAGCTTTGGCGGCCTTTGCCGCTTTCGGCGCCGCAGCCTTGGACTTGGGTTCAGCTTTCTTCGCCATCGCGCGCACTCTCTGCAGGATCGTTGTTGACGGAATCAGCCAGCGCCAGATGCGGCGCGGCCGGCTTGGCCACCAGGGTTTCAAACAGACTGTGCACCGTCTTCTGCGCGGCTTCCAGCTGCCGGGTGAGCGCTGCCATGTCTTTTGTCTTCAGCAGCGCGGGCAGGCGCCGGGCCAGCAGCGGCGGCCATTGGGCCGGATCGGCAGCCTCGTCGCGACCGGCCATGCGGCTGACCGCCAGCAGGGTGGCGTAAAGCCGGGCGGCGGAGTCGAGCGTCTCGGCCGGTTTGGATTCCACCAGCCTGGCCTGCCGCAGCGCGGTCAGCGCCTCCAGCGGATTGGGCAGCAGGATGCCCGGCTTCGCCGCGCCATGCCGCAGCAGCAGGTACTGCAGGATGAATTCCAGATCGACCAGGCCGCCGCGCTGCTGCTTCAGGTCCCAGGGGTTCTTCACCGGTTTGTGCCGCGCCATGCGCTCGCGCATGCTCGCCACATTGGCCAGCAGGCGCTTCTCATCGCGCTTGGCCGTCAGGATGTCGAGCCGCAACGCGCCGATCTTTTTCATCAGTGCCGCATCGCCGCAGATCACGCGGGCACGCGTCAGCGCCATATGCTCCCAGGTCCAGGCTTCCTTGCGCTGATACTCGGCGAAAGCCTCCAGCGAGATGGCGATCGGTCCGGCGCCGCCGCTGGGGCGCAGGCGCATGTCGATCTCATATAGCCGGCCTTCGCCGGTCATCGCCGTGATGGCATTGATGAAACGCTGGCACAGCCGCGTGAAATACAGCCCCGGCGTCAGTGGTCGCGGGCCGTCGGAGTCTTTTGCTTTCGCCGGGCAGTCGAAGATCAGCACCAGATCGAGATCGGATTCCAGCGTCAGCTCGTTGCTGCCCAGCCGGCCAAAGCCGACCAGCGCGATCGAGGATTTGGCGATACGGCCATGCTGGGCGATGAATTCGGCTTCCACCTTTTCCAGCAGGTCTTCCAGCACCACATCGGCAATGGCGCTTAAGGCCGCGCCGGCGGCGACGCCATCCATGGCGCCGCGCAGGAGTCCGATGCCGACCTGCAGTTTCAGTTCGGTGGTCCAGCGCCGCGCCCAGTCCAGCACGTCCTGGAAATCGCGCGCCGCCGCCATCTGCCGCTTCAGGCTGGTTGCCAGGGCGGGGCGCTCGAAGACGGCCGGATGGGCGGCGTATTCGATCAGGCTGTCGAACAGCGCGGCATTCTGCGCCAGCGCCTCGGCCAGCTGCGGCGCGGCGGCCAGCACCTCGGCCAGCGTATCCAGCACATCGGGGTTGGCCTGCAGCAGCGCGAAAAGCTGCACGCCGGCCGGCAGGCTGGACAGGAAATGATCGAAGCGCTTGAACGCCGTGTCGGCGCTGCCAGTGCGTGAGAACGCCTCCATCAGCTGCGGCATGATGGCGGTCAGCTTCTCGCGCGCGCGCTCCGACCGCATGGCGCGATAGCGGCCGAAATGCCAGCCGCGCACCATGGCGGCGATCTCGGATGGATCGCTGAAGCCCATCTTGCGCAGGGTTTCCAGCGTTTCCGGATCGTCGTCGGTGCCGGTGAAGACCAGTGCGCCGGCATCGGCGCCCAGCGCCGGCGCTTCGGCGAACAGGCCGTCATAATAGTCTTTCACCCGGCCCAGCACGCGCAGCATCTCCTTGCGGAAGTCTGCGGGTTTGCCGTAGCCGAGGAAGGTGCTGAGCTGCGCCAGCGCCGCCGGTTCATCGGGCAGCGTGTGGGTCTGCTCGTCATGGATCATCTGCAGGCGATGCTCCACCTTGCGCAGGTATCGGTAATCGGCGATCAGCGCGTCGCAGGCGGCCTGGCTCAGGCGTTCAGTGGCGACCAGTGCGCGCAACGCCTCGCAGGTCGGCGGCGCGCGCAGCCGCGTGTCGCGGCCGCCGGAAATGAGCTGCTGCGTTTGGGCGAAGAACTCGATCTCGCGGATGCCGCCGCGCCCCAGCTTGATGTTGTGGCCTTCCACCGCGATCTCGGCATGGCCTTTGTGCGCATGGATCTGCCGTTTGATCGACTGGATGTCCTCGATGGCGGCATAGTCCAGGTTCTTGCGCCAGACATAAGGCACCAGATGCTTCACGAAGGCGGTTCCGAGGGCGAGGTCGCCGCCGACCGGTCGCGCCTTGATCATCGCGGCGCGTTCCCAGTTCTGGCCGAAGCTTTCGTAATAGGTCTCGGCTTCCGCCACATTGACTACGACGGGGAAGGAGCCGGGATCGGGCCGCAGTCGCAGATCGGTGCGGAAGACATAGCCGTCTTCGGTGCGGTCATGCAGCAGATGCACCATCTGCTGCGTCAGGCGGATATAGCATTCCAGCGCCGAGCGGCGTCCCTTGTATCGCACCTTGTCTGCGTCATAGAGCATGATCAGGTCGATATCGCTGGAGTAGTTCAGCTCGCGCGCGCCCAGCTTGCCCATGCCGAGTGCGACAAAGCCGCTGTCGCGACAGGGGTCTTTCGGATGCGGCAGGATGATGTCGCCGCGCTCGGCCGCTTCGCGCAGCACCACCTTCATGGCGCTGTCGACGCTCAAGGACGCGAAGTCGCTGAGCGCGCCGGTGATCTGCTCCAGCGTCCATAACCCGGCAATGTCGGCGACCGCCGTGGTCAACGCCACGCGTCGTTTGGCGAAACGCAGCGGCTGCGCCAGCGCTTCGGCTTCCTTCGCCTTGGCGGTGGCCGCCTTCAACGCCGTTATGGCCTCGGCCAGCGCCGCTTCCGGGCCGCTGCTCAGCAGCAGGTCGACGGTGGCCGGTTCATGCAGGGCGAGATCGGTGAGGAAGGGGCTGTTGCCGAACAGGGCGGCAAACAGGGATTGCGGACCGGACTGGGCGGTTGCGGCCTTCAGCCGTTTGGCCAGCGCGCGATCTTTCAGCTCGCCCAGCGTTGTGGTCCAGGCCTCGAAGCCGCGTGCGGCGGCTTCCTGGTCGTAAGGGACGGGGAGAGTTTTCCACAGCGACACAGGGCTACGCCGCGGCACGGCCTTGGCCGATGTGACGGCAGCCTTCTTTTTGACTGATTTTGCCGGCAATGCATTGGCGGGCATGGCGTTTCTCTCGAAGTGGCGTCGAAGTTCGGCTAAACTTCGGTCAGGGTCAAGCCCGGGACCGATCTGGTTTGAACAGCCACGGTCCGGCCATGATGCAAACAAGACATGACTAGGTAAAAACGGCGAGGGCGCGACAAGTGGTTCTGCGGTGGAGTCGGTTGGTGGTGCGCACGGTCGCCGCAACAGTGGTGACAGTCTGCATCCTGCTGGGTCTGCTGGCCTGGCGCGTCGCCCAGGGACCGATCTCGCTCGGTTTTCTCGCGCCCTATATCAGCGAGGCGCTGGCCCTGCCGCAGCTTGGCGTGCGTGCCGAGATCGGCGATGTGGTGCTGGCCTGGTCCGAGCAGGATGAAGGCATCCGGCTTCGGGTGATCGATGCGCAGTATCGCGGCGAGGATGACCGCGTCGGCCTCACCATCCCCAATATCGATATGATGCTGAGTGGCCGCGCCGCGCTGCGCGGCGTGCTTGCGCCGCGCTTCATCCATGCCAGCGGCATCGAGGCGCGGCTGGTGCGCGATGTCGATGGCCGGTTCAAGTTCGGCCTGCCGCAAACCGCAGAGGCCACGCCCGGGGCACCGACGCCGGAAACGACCACGCCCGAACCGCTCGACGGCAATCTGGCGCAGCGCATGTTCGGCGGCATGTTCGAACTGCTGTCGCGGCCCACCGATCCCAACGACAGTATGGGCCTGCTGGAGAATGTCTCGATCCTGGCCGACCGGCTGGTGATCGAAGACTGGAGCCTGAACCAGCGCTGGATCGTGCCGGCGGCGCGCATCACCTTCCAGCGCGGCGAGGGCCATGTCTTTGCGTCCGCCAGCGGCACGCTGGACTGGCGCGATCGCCGTGTCGACCTCAACCTCGATGCCGATTACAACGCCGCCGAAAAGCTGGCGCGCGTCACCGTGCGCTTCAGCGATATCGAGCCGTCCGACTTCGCCGATGTGGTGCCCGATCTCAAGCCGCTGTCCTATGTGGCGGCGCCGATCAACGGCAATCTCACGCTGGAGGTGAATGAAAGCGGCCAGCGGCTGGGCCTGTATTTCGACCTCACCGCCGGCGCCGGCCAGATCAATGCACCCGAGCTGTTCCCCGCGGCGCTGTCGCTCACCGCGGCGCAGTTTCGTGGCCGCGCCGATGGCGCAAAAGGCATCTTCGCGCTGGATGCCGCCACCATCAGCTTCACCGATGGGCTGCGCATGTCGTTTGACGGTGTGGTGACGCGCAGCGGCGACGAGCGCTACGGCCTTGATCTCAAGGGGCAGTTCTTCGCGCTGGCGGTCGACCGGCTGCCGGCCTACTGGCCGCCGGATATGGCGAAGAACGCCCGCGAATGGGTGACCACGCGCATCAAGGGCGGCCAGGTTGGCACGGGTCGTTTCGAAGCCAGGCTGACGCCCGAAATGGTGGCGGGCGAGCAGCGCCTGCCGCCCGATGCGGTGAAGCTGGATTTCGTCTTCGACGGGCTGGATGTGAATTACCTGCCGCCGATGACGCATCTGACCGAGGCCAAGGGCCTGGCCACGCTGAATGCCGATGTCTTCGATCTGACGCTCGATAGCGCCAGAGCCGGCCCGGTGCTGGTCAGTCAAGGCAATGCAAAGATCACGGGCCTACAGGATATCGATCAGCATGCCGATATCTCCTCGGCCGCGCGCGGCAAGACAGCCGATATCCTGACACTGATCGACCAGAAGCCGCTCGGCTTCCCCTCGCGCATGGGCATCAAACCGGCCACCGTGGGCGGTACCGGCGAGGTGAAGTTCCGCATCCGCTTCCCGTTGTTCAACAATCTCAAGGTTGAAGACATCGCGGTGAATGCCGATGCCGCGATGACCGGCCTGACCATGACCGGGCTGATGCAGCGCTATGATCTCGCCGATGGCGAGATGGCGATGAAGGTCGACGCCAAGGGTCTGGAGGCCAACGGCAAGGCGGCGCTGAACGGTGTGCCGCTGCAGATCGGCTGGAAGCAGGATTTCAGCAGTCGCGCCGCCATCCAGGCGCGCTACAGCCTCAAGGGCACCATCGACGAGCCGCAGCGCAAGGCGCTGGGCTATCCGCTCGCGCCCTATATCGACGGCCCTGCCGATGCGGTGATGGATATCGAGGAGCGCCGGGGCGGCGAAGTGGCGATCGGGGGTGAGTTCGACCTGACCCGGGCCACCATCGCCATTGCTGACGCGCATATGCGCAAGGAACCCGGCATCGAGTCGAAGGGCAAGGTGCAGATCCGCACCAAGGACAAGCAACCGGTGCAGTTCGACCTGATCGAGGTGAGCGGCCCGTCGCTGACGGCGCGCGCGAAAGCCACGCTCAATAATGGCGGCGGCTGGGGTGCCGAGGTGCAGAAGCTGCAATATGGCGAAAGCGATGCCACCGGCAGCATCGCCTTTGCCGCCAACGGCGATGCGCGCATCGAGCTGACCGGCAAGCGCTACGACCTGCGGCCCTTCGTCGAAGACGCGATGAACGACGATACGCCGCCCGGCACGGTGAAGCCGCGCATGGCGCTGGCCTTGCGTTTCGACGAGGCGCGGATCGACAACGATCTCGAGATGCGCAACCTGTCCGTCAACGTGCAGCGCGCCCCGACCCGCATCGACACCATGAGCCTCACCGGGGGCTTTGCCACCACCGGCGGCATGACCTTGAGCATTTCACCGGCGCTGAATGCCCGCCGCCTGGTACTCGATTCAGACAATGCCGGTGCGGTGCTGCATTTCCTCGGCATCACGGATATGCAGGGTGGCACGATGCAGGTCCGCGCCGCCTATGACGACACGCAGGTGACCCAGCCGCTCAGCGGCCGTATGACCATGAAGAATGTGCGTGCGGTGCGCACGCCCTTCCTGGCGCGGCTGCTCGGCATCGGCTCCTTTGCCGGCCTGGCCTCGCTGCTGTCGGGCGAGGGCATCCTGTTCGAGACCGGCGAGGTGCCGTTCGAGCAGAAGGACCGCGTTCTCACCATCAAGCCCTCGCGGCTCAGCGGGCCGCAGCTCGGCATCACGCTTGAGGGCACGGTGAACAGCAAGACCAACAGCCTCAGCATCAACGGCACGGCGGTGCCGGCCTTCGTGCTCAACACGATCCTGGGCAAGATTCCGTTGCTGGGCGATATCTTCGTGGGCGACGGCATCATCGGCGTCAACTTCGCCGTCTCGGGCGCCAAGAACGACCCGCAGTTCACCATCAATCCGTTGTCGGTGATCGCGCCGGGCTTCCTGCGCCGCATCTTCCAGGCGCCGGAAGTGAGCGCGCCGCCGGCCGATGGCAGCGAGCCGCCGGTCCTGCCGCCGCAGCCCGACCGCGCGCGCGACGCGCCTTAAGAGCCTTACGCCGCCTCGATCAGCACATGCTGCTTCTTGCCGAAGCTCAGGCGCAGCTGGCCATCGGCGCTCAGGTCAGCCGACGAGATCTTCTGGTTCTCGTCGGTGACGGCGGCGTCATTCAGCTTGATCGCATTGCCGCGGATATGGCGGCGCGCCTCGCCGCCTGACTTGGCGAAGCCGGCTTCCTGCACGAGGGCAAAGGCGGCGATGCCGTCATTGAGGCGGTCGCGGGCGATCTTCAGCACCGGCAGGTCGCCGCCGAAGCTGCCCTGCTCGAAGGCCTTCTTCGCGGTGTCGGCAGCCGCCTCGGCCGCCGCGCGCCCACGGCACAGCGCGGTGGCCTCGGTGGCGAGGATTTTCTTGGCCTCGTTCAGCTCGGCGCCCTGCAGCGTTTCCAGCCGCGCGATCTCGTCCAGCGGCAGGTCGGTGACCAGCTTGAGGAAACGCCCGACATCGGCGTCCTCGCAATTGCGCCAGTACTGCCAGTAGTCGTAATGCGACAGCATGTCCTCGTTGAGCCAGACCGCGCCGCTCGCTGTCTTGCCCATCTTCTGGCCCGACGCCGTGGTGAGCAGCGGGCAGGTGAGGCCGTGCAGGCTCATGTCCTGGGCGCGGCGGCCGAGTTCGACGCCGTTGACGATGTTGCCCCACTGGTCCGAGCCGCCCATCTGCAGATTGCAGTTGTAGCGCCGGCCCAGTTCGACGAAGTCGTAGGCCTGCAGGATCATGTAGTTGAATTCGAGGAAGCTGAGCGGCTGCTCGCGTTCCAGCCGCAGCTTCACGGAATCGAAGCTGAGCATGCGGTTGACCGAGAAGTGGCGGCCGTAGTCGCGCAGGAAGTCGATATACTGCAGCTTGTCGAGCCACTCGGCGTTGTTGGCCATGATCGCATCAGACGGGCCGTCGCCGAAGGTGACAAAGCGGCTGAACACCGTCTTGATGCTGTCCATGTTGGCCTGGATGCCTTCCGTGGTCAGCAGCTTGCGCGCCTCGTCCTTGCCCGACGGGTCGCCCACCTTGGTGGTGCCGCCGCCCATCAGCACGATGGGCTTGTGGCCGAACTGCTGCAGCCGGCGCAGCATCATGATCGAGAGCAGATGGCCGACATGCAGGCTGGGGCCGGTGCAGTCATAGCCGACATAGGCGGTGATCCCGACCGGCTTCTGCGCCAGGGCGTCGAGGCCGGCCGCGTCGGTGCACTGGTGCACATACCCGCGCTGGGTCATGGTTTGCAGGAAGTCGGAGCGCAACTCGGTCATCAGGCTTGCTCGTCGGGCGTGTTGGTCGTTGTTGGTCTGTGGGGGTCGATGTATCATACAGCCGTCAGCCCGCCTAGCTTCCGAGCGCCCCGCCTTGCCCCAGAAACCCGCCAAATCCTCTGCTGAAGGCTCTTCCGAAGCCCCCTGGATCGTGGGCCTGATGAGCGGCACCTCCATGGATGGCGTGGATGCGGCCCTGCTGCGCACCGATGGCGAGACCATCGCCGAATTCGGCCCGGCGCTCACCGTGCCCTATCCGCAGGAGGTGCGCGACACCATCCGCGCCGTGCTGGGCGTGCCGGCGGCGACGGCGGGCCAGATCCCGGTGGTCAGCCGCGTCGTCACCATCGCGCATCATGCCGCCGTCTCGGCGCTGCTGAAAATGGCCGGGCTCAAGCCCACCGATATCGCCTGGCTCGGCTTTCACGGCCAGACCATCCTGCACGACCCCGACGCGCCGCATCGCCGCACCTGGCAGACCGGCGACGGCGCGCTACTGGCCAAGCTCAGTGGCATCGATACCGTCAGCGACTTCCGTGCCCAGGATGTGGCGATGGGCGGACAGGGCGCGCCGCTGGTGCCCTTGTATCATTTGGCCCTCGCCCGCTATGCGCAGTTGGCCACGCCTTTGCTGGTGCTCAATCTCGGCGGCGTCGGCAATGTCACCTCTATCGGCGGCGCGACCGAAAGCGACCTGCTCGCCTTCGATACCGGGCCGGGCAATGCGCTGATCGACGACTGGATGCTGCGCCACGGCGGCAGGGCGCATGACGAGGGCGGCGCCATGGCGGCGCGCGGCCAGGTGAATGCCGATGCGCTGGCGAAACTGATGGCGCATCCGTATTTCGCGGCAAAGCCGCCAAAGTCGCTCGATCGCAATGCCTTCAGCGTCGATGCCGTGGAAGGCTTGAGCATGGAAGACGGCGCGGCGACGCTCACCGCCTTCACGGCCGCCAGCGTCGCGCGGGCTCTCAGTCATCTGCCGCAGCGACCGCTGCGCTGCCTGGTCTGCGGCGGCGGCCGCCACAATGCGACGCTGATGACCATGCTGACCCAGCATCTCAACATGCCGGTGGAAAGCGTAGAGGCCGTGCACTGGCGCGGCGACAGCCTGGAGGCCGAGGCCTTCGCCTTCCTGGCGGCGCGCGCGGCGCGCGGTCTTCCATTGAGCCTGCCCGGCACCACCGGCGTGCGCAGCCCCGTCAGCGGCGGCCGGCTGCACAGGGCTTAAGTCACACCAGCGTCTTCACCATCACATAGGTCGCGCCGCTGGCATGCGGGTGATAGGCGCCGCGGCGATAGCCCAGCAGTTCGTAGAAATCGACGGCGGTGAGTGAGGCCGAGAGGCCGAGCTCGCGCGCCCCGCGCCGGCGCGCATACTGTTCGACATGGTCGACCAGCGCCGTGCCCAGCCCGAGCCGCTGGTGCTCGGGCGCCACGAACAGCGCCCAGAGCCGGCCCTCGCCATAGCCCACGGTGCCGAGGATCTCGCCATCGCTTTCGGCCACGAAGACATCGCGCTGCCGGATGCGCTGCAGCACGCGCTCGGCCGAAAAATCCGCGAAGACGCGATTGATCTCGTCCACCGAATAATCGGCGGCATTGCTGACGCGCAGCGTGCGTTGCACCAGGGCACTGACGGCATCGGCATCAAGCTGGGTGGCGGGGCGGATCGTGATGGTGAACATGACATCTTGAAATATAGGAAGCCGGACGCGGGTGTCAGCAGGCCGGATATTACTCCGTAAACGGCCAGCGGGGCGAAGCGTCACAGCGCGATCACAGCGCTGCCCCGCGAGGACCATATTTGGCTCCAATCTGGCACGAATGACAGAAAAGCAGCCCCCAAAAACCGCCACCCACCGTCTCATCCTTGTTGTCGAAGACAATGACGCCGTACGTGAAGTGATTGTCGATGAATTGCGCGACAGCGGCTATCGCATCGCAGAGTCCGGCGATGCGGCCGGCGCATTGGCAATCACGGAGATCCCCGCGCTGATGGTCTGCGATATCGGCCTGCCGCGCATGCGCGGTCCTGAACTTGTGCGCCTGGCGCGCGAGCGCTGGCCCCGGCTGAAAGTGCTGTTCATCACCGGTTATGGCGATCTGGCGCTGGGGCCGATCACACTGGATGACGGCATGGCGCTGATGACCAAGCCGTTTTCCACCGTCGCCCTGGTCGCGCAGGTGCGCTTCCTGTTGGGCGAAAACGGCTCCGTGGTGGGCTAGGCGCGGCGGCGCTTCACGCCATCGATACGGCGGCCACTATGGTGCGTTGCGGAATGTGATCGGCCCGCAACGCCTGCGAATGACCGGGTGTGGTGATCATCGGGGCGACCGCATCGCCCACCAGATAGCTAAAGCCGGCCGCCGTGCCTACATTGACATCATCGGGATGACGCAGGTCCCAGAGCACGGTCTCCATCTTGTGCCAGGCGGCACGCTTGGCGAAGTTGGCCAGAAGCTGGAGGCGCGTGGCGGAATCCGGAATCCCATAGGGCATGGTGGTTGCCACCGCCTGGCAGCCGGTGCCGGCATAGAGGTCGATCAGGCGTGGGTCGGGCGCGATATGCAGCACGCGGGTCGAGCAGTAGCGCTGGATGTAATTCACGGCATCCGCGATGCGGCTGGCTGGCGTCCCGGCCGGGATATTGGTCATGACAATGCACAGATAGCGGAACAGACCGGCCGGCAGGTCTTTGAAGCGGTTGAGATAGACATTGCGCGTACGACTCTGTGTCAACGTCTCGAAGGAGACCGGCACGCTGATCACGCCCTGATGGCCGCCGGTCACCATGCGATGCATGCCCAGCAGCGCGGTGGTCAGGCTGTAGCGGTCGAGGAGGAATTCCAGTTCATGCGGATCTTCCAGCATCGGATCGCTGGCGTCGGCCGTACGGCCGGTCGGCATATGGGTGACCGTCACGGTGTAATAGGAAAAGGCCCGCCGTTTGGTGCTGAAGTTCGGATAGAAGGCGGCCTGGCATTCCTTCAGGAAGGCGGCGCTGGTCTTGCGCTGGAACAGGCTGGTCAGCGACTGGTCAAGATCGGTGAGGTCGGGGCCGGCCCCGAGCGCCGGCGCGGCGCGCGGCGCTTCAGGGTAGGTTTCGGCCGGTTCAACAGGGTCATCGCCGAACAGGAGGATGTTGTCTGCCTCCTTGGCGGCCAGGGAGCCGCCCGCCTTGACGTGATTCACCAGATCGTCGAGTGAATCGACCTTGCTGATGACAAAGTCCCGGTCGATTTCGGCCACGCTGGATGCGATACGGACATCGCAGTCAGGCATTTCCCCCAGGATCAGGCGCTGCGCCTCGTTAGCGATCGCGCTGGCCCTCGTGCGGGCCTGCATATGTGTCAGATGGACGAACAGCACCAGATACTCATCGTTTTCGAGGCGGAAATGCGCATCACCGGCGGCGAGCCGGCGGCGGATCACGCCCTCGACAATGCGATGAATGCTGTCGCGCCGCTGCGGCCATTCATCGCCCAGCGCCTCGCGGACTTCCTGGAGGCCGATCATCTGCAGATTGCCGGCCTGCATGCGTGTAGGTAGGCGGGTCGCATTGGCCTGGATATTGGCGAGCGGATGGGAGGCCGGCTGGTAGTCGCGGGCCGCATGGCCGAACAAGAAGGCCTTCAGGTGCTTCAGGACGCTCATGATTGTGTCCTCCTGCTGCCATTTTGGGCCTATTCGTACGATCTGAATGTCACTATTCGCTGACCCGCCAGCCGGAAGGCATGGAAAATCGGTTAGGTCGGACCGGCCAGGCGCTGGGGATCAGGCCGCCTTCGAGGCCGCCGCGACCGCGCGCGCCGGGATGTGATCGGCGCGCAGGGCCTGGCGATGGCCTGGTGTCGCGATCATCGGCGCAACCGCATCGCCCACCAGGAAGCTGAAGCCGGCCGCCGTGCCGATCTGGATATCCTCCGGCCGTGCCACGTTCCACAGCACGGACTCCATTTTGTACCAGGCAACGCGCTTGGCGAAATTGGCCAGCGCCACGGCGCGCGCCGTCGGATCGGCGATATTGGTCGGCAGCGAGGTCGCCATCACCTGGCAGCCGGTGCCGGAATAGAGATCGACCAGGCGCGGATCGGCGTCGATTTCCAGCACGCGGCTGGCGCTGAAGCGCTGGATGTAATTGATCGCATCGGCGATGCGGCTGGCCGGCGTGCCGTGCGGGATATTGGTGATCGTCATACTGATGTAGCGGAACAGGCCGGCCGGCAGGTCGTTGAAGCGGCTGAGATAGATGTTGCGGGTGCGCGCCTGCGCCAGGGTGGCGAAGGATACCGGCACGCTGATAAAGCCCTGATGGCCGCCGGTCACCATGCGGTGCAGGCCGAGCAGCGCGGTGGTCAGGCGATAGCGGTCGAGCAGGAATTCCAGTTCCTGCGGATCTTCCAGCATCGGATCGCTGGAATCGGCGAGGCGGCCGGTGGGGATATGCGTCAGCGTCACCGTGTAGAAGGAAAACGAGCGGCGCTTGGTGCTGAAGTTCGGATAGAAGGCGGCCTGGCATTCCTTCAGGAAGGAGGCGCTGGTCTTCTTCTGGAACAGGCTGGTCAGCGATTGGTCCAGATCGGTGAGGTCAGGGCCGGCGCCCATCAGCGGCACGGGGCGCTGCACTTCGTCGCAGTCGCCGCCGGTCAGCGGCTCGTCGCCGAACAGCAGGATGTTGTCGCCGTCTTCGGCGCTCTGGGCGGGTTTGCAGCCGCCGGCCTTGATGTGACTGACCAGCTCCTGCAGGGAGTCGACCTTGCTGGTGACGAACTCGCGATCGACTTCCGCCACGGTGGAGGCGATATGGAAATCGCAGTCGGGGATTTCACCCAGGATCAGGCGCTGCGCCTCTTCGGCAATGACGGCGGCCCGGGTCTTGGCCTGCGCATTGCTGAGCGTGGTGAACAACACCAGGTATTCGTCGCTGTCGAGGCGGAACTGCGCATCGCCGGCATCGAGGCGCTTGCGGATCACGCCTTCGACGATGTTGTGGATGGTATCGCGCCGCTTGGGCCATTCATCGCCCAGCGCTTCGCGAATGGCCTGCAGACCGATCATCTGCAGATTGCCAGCCTGCAGCCGCGCCGGGAGGCGCGAGGCATTGGCTTGCACCCGCGCGGTGGTGTGCGACAGGGGCTTATGCTCGGGCGTGGTGCCGCCAAAAAGAAAGCTTTTCAGGTTTTGCAGGGCGCTCATTGTCTTGTCCTCCTGCATCTCAGCCTGAACCAGTTCTGAAAATCCGGGAGTGAAAATTCGGTAATGTTTACAGAGTCTTACAAAACCTTACAAAACGCAGGTTCACGGGCTCCTTGATGCCGGGGGGCGGAGAACCGGCGTTTTTCAGGTATGTTCTTTTTTTGTTCCTATTCCTCTCGATCTGGGGTATCATGATCCACCTCTGACCAAGAGGAGGCCGACATGACCGGCATGATCGAGGCGGCATCGCAGGCCGCTAGTCTTCCCACGCGCATTGCTCAGACGCGCCGCCGTATCGACTGGAAAAAAGGTGCAGAGCTTCTGGTGGGCGGGCAGACGCCCGAGGCCGTTGCCGCCGCGCTTGATATCCCCGAGGCGCGGCTCTGGACCCATCTGCATCACAGCCTGCGCTTCGCCACGCATATCCAGCGTGCGATGGATCGCAAGCGGCTGCTGATGCAGATTCAGTATCCATCCCTGCAGGCGGCTACGATGCATCATGCCCTGCAAGATGTATCTGATGGCAATGCATTGCAGTGGCTGAAAGACCAGGCCGCCAGGGATGGGGTGGAAAAGCCGGTGCAGCAACTGCGTGCGACCGGCGGCCGTTATCCGAGTCAGGCTCTGCGCAAGCGCATCGCGGCCGAGCGGGCGGATATGGATGCGCAGGTGGCCGAGAGCAGTGTTGCGCTGGCCCGGATGACTGCAGCGCGGCGCGCCCCGGCAGCGGATAAGCCTGAGTTAGTGTCCGATAAGAAGGAAATAACGTCGGATAAGGCGCCGATAACGACGGATAAGGTCGAACTAACGACGGATAAGGTGGCAACAACGCCGGATAAGCCCCAGATCACGCGGGCCGATGGCCCCGTGCTGCCACCGCGTCATCCCGGCCCGCCGCGGATCAGCCCCACCATCGTCGATCTCACCGATATGGATGGGAATCCCTTGCCTGGAGGTGAATGGCCTGAAAAAGCGCGTCACCCCGGCCGAGCGTAGCGAGAGCCGGGGCCCCATTTTTAGACAAGGCTGTCATAGAGATCGCGCCATTCCGGATTGACCGACTGGATCAATGCGATCTTCCACGCGCGACGCCACCGTTTGACGCGTTTCTCGCGTTCGATAGCGAACCGAATACTCTCATGAGCTTCGACATAGACGAGATGTTTCAGCCCGTAGGTCTTTGTGAAGCCATCGACAAGGCCGCCACGATGTTCCCACGCACGCCGGTGTATGTCGGCGGTGACGCCCGTGTAGAGCGTCCCATAAGGCTTGTCGGTGACGATATATATCCACCCGCCTGCCATGCGGACAGGTCAGAAGAAATGGGGCCCCGGGTCAAGCCCGGGGCGACGGAATCTTGTCGTTCAACGAGGAGGAGATCAGCGCGCCGCCAGCCTTTAGCTGGCCGTCTGCGCGCCCTTGCCGGCGCGGGCCGAAGTCGGCAGGAAGGACGTCTTCACATACTTGTCGGCAGCGGCCGTCAGTTCGTCCAGCTTGCCTTCGAAGAAGTGATCGGCGCCGGTGATCTTCTTGTAGTCGATCTTGATGCCCTTCTGCAGCGCCAGCCGCTGTGCCAGCTTGGACACCTCGTTCTCGGACACGATCTTGTCCTCGGTGCCCTGGATGATCAGGCCCGACGAGGGGCAGGGCGCGAGGAAGCCGAAGTCGAACATGCCGGCCGGCGGCGCCACCGAGATGAAGCCGTCGATTTCCGGGCGGCGCATCAGGAGCTGCATCGAGATCCAGGCGCCGAAGGAGAAGCCGGCGATCCACACGGCCGAGGCATTGGCGTTGAAGCTCTGCAGCCAGTCGAGCGCCGAGGCCGCATCCGAGAGTTCGCCGATGCCCTGATCGAAGCTGCCCTGGCTGCGGCCGACGCCGCGGAAGTTGAAGCGCAGGACCGAGAAGCCGCGTTTGGCGAAGACATGAAACAGGTTGTAGGTCACCTTGTTGTTCATCGTTCCGCCGTACAGCGGATGCGGATGAAGGATCAGGGCGATCGGGGCATTGGCTTCCGGCCCGGGGTGATAGCGGCCTTCCAGCCGTCCGTCGGGACCGGGAAAAATGATATCAGGCATCGCGGTACGTCACTTTCGCCGCTTTCTGGGCTGGCTACGCCGTTGCTAGGGGGAGCGGCGCTGGATAATCGGTTGATCGGGCCATAGGGTCCGTATCTGGGTTTTACCATACTCGGCAGAGCGAAATTCAAGCTTAAAAGCAGGAAATGAACTCCACCTACCTTGACTATAACGCAACGGCACCACTGCGGCCCGAAGCCCGGGTGGCATTGCTGGCCGCATTGGAGGCGCCGGGGAACCCGTCTTCGGTGCACCGTTTCGGCCGCGCAGCGCGGGGAATCGCGGATACGGCGCGGGCCCAGGTGGCGGCGCTGGTCAAAGCGGCGCCCAAGCGCGTGGTCTTCACCGGCGGCGGCACCGAGGCCAACAACCTGGCCATTCGTCTGGCGGTGGAGAAGGCGGGGGTGAAAAGTGTCATCGTCGCCGGCATCGAGCACGACTCGGTTTTGCGACCGGCTCGCGATCTGGGGCTGCCCCCCTTTGATCTTCCGGTCCGCGAGCTGCCCGTCGAGTCTGATGGCGTGCTGGGGCAGGCGGCGTTGGTCCAGGCCCTGACCGAGATGCCGAAGCCGGCCCTGGTCTGCCTCATGCTGGCCAATAACGAGACCGGGGCGATCCAGCCGGTGCAGGCGGCGACGCAGATCGTCCATGAGCATGGCGGCCTGCTGCTCTGCGACGCCGTCCAGGCGGCCGGCAAGATCGAGGTCGATCTGGGCAAACTGGGCTGCGACTTCCTCACGCTGTCGGGCCACAAGCTCGGCGCCCCCACCGGGGTCGGCGCGCTGGTGCTGCGCGACGACTGGGCCCCGGCCCCGATGATCCGGGGCGGCGGGCAGGAGCTGGGCATGCGGGCCGGCACCGAGAACCTGGGCGGCATCGCCGCCTTCGGGGCCGCCGCCAGCGCCGCGCTCCATGGCCTGCTGGAGATGCACACCATCGCCCGCCAGCGCGACCGGCTCGAGGCCGCCCTGCTGGAGGCCTGCCCCGAGGCCCCGGTCCATGGCCGCGAGGCCCGGCTCGGCCGGCTCCCCAATACCCTTTGCATCGGCATGCCCGGCGTCCCCGCCGAGACCCAGGTCATGGCCTTCGACCTCGACGGTCTGGCGGTCTCGGCCGGCTCGGCCTGCTCCTCGGGCAAGGTCACGCCCAGCCATGTGCTGACCGCCATGGGCCTGCCGGAACAGGCGGCGCGTGAGGCCGTCCGCTTCAGTCTGGGCTGGGGCACCACGGCCGCCGATATCGACCGGGCGATCAAGGTCTGGACCGGCCTGCAGGGGCGCAAGCGGAAGTAATGTAGAAGTTTATATAGTAATATTATGTATATGATTATAAATGATATTATAGTTTAAATTGAAGTGGAATCACGCAAAAGAGTGCGCTGTAAATTCCCGGCTCCGTGAGTGGACGCTGTGCGCCGCAGACGATATATCCGGGCGGCCTTTCAGGAGTAGTTGATGCCCAAGATGACCTTCATCCAGCCCGACGGCAAACGCCTCGAGGTCGAGGCCCCGGTGGGGCTCTCCGTGCTGGAAATTGCCCATAAGCATGGTGTGGATATCGAGGGGGCCTGCGAGGGATCGCTGGCCTGCTCGACCTGCCATGTGGTCGTCGACCCCGACTGGTACGGCAGGCTGCCGGGCGCCAAGCCCGACGAGGAAGACATGCTCGACCTCGCCTTCGGCCTGACCAAGACCTCCCGGCTCGGCTGCCAGCTCATCATGTCGGACGCGCTGGACGGCCTGGTGGTCAGCCTGCCGACCGCCACCCGGAACATGATGTAACCGGCCGATCCCGGCCCCATCCCAAGAGTACCCTCGTGGACCTCTATCTCATCGTGGCGCTTGGCGCCGCGCTCGCCGGTTTCGTCCAGGGGCTTTCGGGCTTCGCCTTCGCGCTGGTCGCCATGTCGCTCTGGGCCTGGGTGCTCGACCCCCAGCTCGCCTCGGCGCTGGCCGTCTGCGGCGGTCTGAGCGGCCAGATCCTGTCCGCCGTCACCGTGCGCCGGGGCTTCGACTGGCGCCTGCTGCTGCCCTTCGTGGCTGGCGGCCTGGCCGGGATTCCGGTCGGCACCGGTCTGCTGCCGCTACTGGATGTGCAGGTCTTCAAGATCGTGCTGGGTGGCATCCTGGTGCTGGTCTGCCCGGTCATGCTGGTGGCCCAGCATCTGCCCCGCATCCGGATCGCCAACCCCCTGGCGGCCCGGCTGGCCGATGGCGCGGTCGGCGTGATCGGCGGCACGCTGGGCGGCATCGGCGGGTTTTCCGGCGTGGTGCCGACGCTGTGGTGCACGCTGCGCGGCATGCCCAAGGACAGCCAGCGCAGCGTGATCCAGAACTTCAACCTGGCCCTGCTGACCGTGGTGATGCTCACCTATGTCGCCAAGGGCATCGTCACCTGGGCGACCGTGCCGCTGCTGGCGGTCGTCGTGCCGGCGATGCTGATCCCGTCGCTGCTGGGCGCGAAGCTCTATATCGGCATCAGCGAAGCCGGCTTCCGGCGCACTGTGCTGGGGCTGCTGATCCTGTCGGGCCTGGCCATGCTGGCCTCGGCCCTGCCCAGGGTGCTCTAGTCGCGGAAATACTCGGCCGGGTAATGCGCCCGGATGCCGGAGACGAAGGCCAGCGAGCGCGAAAGGTGGTCGCGCACCTCCTGTCCGGCGGTGACCGGATCGCCGGCCGCGATGGCGTCGACGATGGCGATATGGTCGCGCAGGGTCTGGTCCACCTTGCCCTTCATCGGCAGATGCAGGCGGCGCAGCCGCTCGATATGGCCGTTGCGCCGCTGCACGTTGAGCCACAGGTCGGGGATGCCGGCCGCGTCATACAGCATGCGGTGGAAGGCGCGGTCATGGGCGTTGAACTGCAGCAGCTCGCCGCTTTCGGCGCAGGCCTGCTGCAGTTTCAGATTCTGTCGTAGCCGTTCCACCAGTCCCGCATCGGGGTTGCTGGCCAGCGTGTGCACGGTCTCCACCTCGATGGAGCGGCGCAGGAAGGCGGCCTGGCGCGCATGGTCCAGGTCGATGCGGCTCACCACGGTGGCATGCTGCGGGAAGATGTCGACCAGCGCTTCCTCGGCCAGCTTCATCAGCGCGTCGCGGATCGGCGTCGAACTCAGGCCGAACTGCAGCTGCAGCTCCTGCCGCGACAACACCGTGCCCGGCACCAGCTCCACATTGATGATGGCGTCGCGAAGGTGTTCGAAAACCTGCGGCGCGGCCTGGCGGGAACGGTCGCGGACGGGGGTGAGGGCGAGGGTGCTCAGGGTGACGGTCATGGCGCGTCTATAGCAGGTTTCGGCGGTTGACGCACTAATGCATTAGTGATTTGCTCCGACTCATAACAAGACCAACCGGAGGAAACCAATGACCCTGAAATCCCTGATGGGGGCGGCTGCCCTCGCGCTGGCCGTGGTCGGCGCGGCGCAGGCCCAGCAGTATCCCGAGCGCAATGTCACCATGATCGTGCCGTTCCCGGCGGGTGGCTCGTCCGACATCACGGGCCGCAACATGGCGTCCAAGCTGACCGAAAGCTTGGGCAAGACCGTGGTGGTCGACAACCGCGCCGGCGCCAACGGCTCGCTCGGCGCCACGCTGCTCAAGCAGGCCGCGCCCGATGGCTACACTATCCTGGTCGGCTCGATCGGTGTCTTCGGCATCAACCCGGCGCTGTTCAAGGATCTGAAATACGATCCGCTGAAGGACTTCGACCTGCTCACTGTGGCTGTCCGCACGCCCAACGTGCTGGTTGCCAATCCGAACATCCCGGCCAGCACCGTGGCGGAACTGATCGCCCATATGAAGAAGAACCCGGGCAAGGTCTCGTTCGCATCCTCGGGCACCGGCTCGTCGGATCACCTGACCGCTGCGTTGTTCATGCAGAAGATCGGCGTCGAAGGCGTGCATGTGCCCTACAAGGGCGGCGGGCCGGCCATCACCGACCTGATCGGCGGCCATGCCGACGTGTCGTTCCAGAATCTGGGCGCCATCGCCAACCATGTGCGCGGCGGCAAGCTGAAGGCGCTGGCCGTCACCGCCGACAAGCGCAATGCCGCGCTGCCGGATGTGCCGACGATGGCGGAAGCCGGCGTGAAGGACGTGGAGGTCTATTCCTGGCAGGCGGCGGCTGCGCCGAAGGGCCTGCCGCCGGCCATCCGTGCCCGCCTGGAGAAGGACATGATCGCCGGGCTCAATGCGCCCGACATGAAGGCGAAGTTCAACGACATTGGCTTCGACGTGGTCGCGAATTCCAGCAAGGAGTTCGAGACCTTCCTGGCGGCCGAGATCGCGCGGTGGAAAACCGTGATCGAGGTCGGCAAGATTCAGCCGGAATAAGTTCAGCAAGTCCCCGGGGCGGACATCATGTCCGCCCCATTTCTTTTCCTGACGAGTTAGATCATGGCCAGCAAGAAGAAGACCCCCGACCAGCTTCGCTCCGCCCGCTGGTTCGCGCCGGACGACCTGCGCAGCTTCGGGCATCGCTCGCGCATCATGCAGATGGGCTATGCCCCGGCCGACTGGGTCGACAAACCGGTGATCGCGTTGGTCAACACCTGGTCCGACATCAATCCCTGCCATGCGCATTTCAAGCATCGCGTCGAGGATGTGAAGCGTGGCGTGCTGCAGGCCGGCGGCCTGCCGATCGAACTGCCGGCGATCTCTGTGGCGGAGAATTTCGTCAAGCCGACCACCATGCTTTATCGCAACATGCTGGCGATGGAGACCGAGGAGCTGATCCGCAGCCATCCGGTCGACGGCGTGGTGCTGATGGGCGGCTGCGACAAGTCCACGCCCGGCCTGCTGATGGGCGCGACCAGCGCCGGCCTGCCGATGATCTACCTGCCGGCCGGGCCGATGCTGCGCGGCAACTGGAAGGGTAAGATTCTCGGCTCGGGTTCGGATGCCTGGAAATTCTGGGACGAGCGCCGCGCCGGCAACATTACCGATCAGGAATGGACCGATATCGAAGCGGGTATCGCGCGCTCCTATGGCACCTGCATGACCATGGGCACGGCAGCGACGATGATGGCGATCGCGGAATCGATCGGCATGACCCTGCCGGGCGCGTCCTCGATTCCGGCCGCCGATTCCAACCACATCCGCATGAGCGGCGACTGCGGCCGCCGCATCGTCGACATGGTGTGGGAAGACCTGACGCCGCAGAAGATTCAGACCCGCAAGGCTTATGAGAATGCCATCGCGGTGGCGATGGCGATGGGTTGCTCGACCAACGCCATCATCCATCTGATCGGCATGGCGCGCCGTGCCGGCCAGGATATCAGCCTGGATGATTTCGAGATCGCCTCGCGCAAGGTGCCGGTGATCGCCAATATCCGACCCTCGGGCGACCAGTATCTGATGGAGGATTTCTATTACGCCGGCGGCCTGCCGGGCCTGATGACCCGGATCAAGGACCACCTGCATCTCGACGTCGTCACCGTCACGGGCAAGACGCTGGCGGAGAATATCGAGCGCGCCGATGTATACCAGGATGACGTCATCCGCACGGTCGACAATCCGATCTATGCCGAAGGTGCGCTGGCGGTGCTGAAGGGCAACCTTGCGCCCGATGGCTGCGTGATCAAGCCGAGCGCCTGCGACCCGCGCTTCCTCAAGCATTCCGGACCGGCGCTGGTATTCGACGATTATCCGTCGATGAAGAAGGCGGTGGATGACGAGACCCTGGATGTCACCGCCGACCATGTGCTGATCCTGCGCAATGCGGGGCCGCTCGGTGGGCCGGGCATGCCGGAATGGGGCATGCTGCCAATTCCGAAGAAGCTGGTGAAGCAGGGCGTGCGCGACATGGTGCGCCTGTCGGACGCGCGCATGAGCGGCACCAGCTATGGCGCCTGCATCCTGCATGTGGCGCCGGAATCCTATATCGGCGGGCCGCTCGCTCTGGTGAAGAATGGCGACATCATCTCGCTGGATGTCGACAAGCGCAGTATCACGCTGGATGTGCCCGAGGCCGAGCTGGCGAAACGCAAGGCGGCCTGGAAGCAGCCCGAGCCACGCTACGAGCGCGGCTATGGCTGGATGTTCAGCAAGCATATCAAGCAGGCCGACCAGGGCTGCGACTTCGACTTCCTCGAGACCGGCTTCGGTGCGCCGGTCCGCGAACCGGATATTTTCTGATGTGGACGCCCGCCGTACGCTATCCCGATCCGGCCGTGCAGGTGCTGGACCAGAGCTTTGCCAAATACCGTCTGGGCATGGCGGCGGTGGAGCGCATCGCCACCGGCTATCGCTGGTGCGAGGGCCCGGTCTGGTTCGGCGAGCATCGCGCGCTGATCTGGAGCGACATCCCGAATAACCAGATGCTGCGCTGGGACGAGCAGAGCGGGGCGGTCAGCATTTTCCGCAAGCCGTCGAACAACGCCAACGGCAATACGCGTGACCGGCAGGGCCGGCTGATCACCTGCGAGCACCTGACCCGTCGCGTCACCCGCACCGAATACGATGGCAGCATCACCGTGCTGGCCGACAGCTTCGAAGGCAAGCCGCTGAACTCACCCAATGACGTGGTGGTGAAATCCGACGGTTCGATCTGGTTCACCGATCCGCCATTCGGCATCGGTGGCAATTACGAAGGTCGCCGCGCCAAATCGGAAGTGGGGCAGAATGTCTATCGCCTCGATCCGGAGACGAAAGAGCTGACGGTTGTCGCCGATGACGTGCTGGGTCCGAACGGCCTGGCATTCTCGCCGGACGAAAGCCGGCTCTACATCGTGGAATCGCGCGCCACGCCCAACCGACTGATCCGTGTCTATGACGTGAAGGGCAAGGGCATCACCAACGGCAAGGTGCTGATCGACTGCGGCAAGGGCACCTCGGATGGTTTCCGTGTCGATGTCGACGGCAATCTGTGGTGCGGCTGGGGCATGGGTGACGATGCACTGGATGGGGTGATGATCTTCAATCCGGATGGCAAGGCTATCGGGCGGATCGCGCTGCCTGAACGCTGCGCCAATCTCTGCTTCGGCGGCGAACATCGCAATCGCCTGTTCATGGCCTCCAGCCAGTCGGTCTATGCGCTCTATACCGATGCGCAGGGCGCGACGCTGTCTTGATCTTTCAGTGCGTGAAGCCAACACCGGCAGCATAGCCGGGAAACGGGAGAGGACAGATGAAGAGCAGTGACATGAAGACAAGCCGGCGATCCTTCGTCACCGGTGGTGCGGCTGCGCTGGCCACCGCAGGCGTGGCGTCCAAGGCCTTTGCGCAATGGGTGCCGACGGCGCGCTATCCCGATCCGGCCGTGCAGGTGCTGGATCAGAGCTTCGGCAAATACCGTCTGGGCCTGGCCGCCGTCGAACGCATCGCCACCGGCTTCCGTTGGTGCGAGGGGCCGGTCTGGTTCGGCGATGGCCGCTATCTGTTGTGGAGCGATATTCCCAATAACCGCATCATGCGCTGGGACGAGCAGACCGGCGCAGTCACGCCTTTCCGCAGTCCGGCGAACTATCCCAATGGCAACACGCGCGACCGCCAGGGCCGCCTGATCACCTGCGAGAACATGAACCGTCGCATCACGCGCACGGAATATGACGGCCGCATCACCACGCTGGTCGACAAGTTCGAGGGCAAGCCACTCAATTCGCCGAACGACGTGGTGGTGAAGTCGGACAACACGATCTGGTTCACCGATCCGTCATTCGGCATCGGTGGCAATTACGAGGGTCGCAAGGCCAATGCCGAGCTGCCGACCAACGTCTATCGCTACGATCCGGCGAGCAAGAAGCTGACCGTGGTGATCGACGACATCAAGTTCCCCAACGGCCTGTGCTTCTCGCCCGACGAGAGCAAGCTGTATGTCATCGATGTGCGCAGCAATCCCACCCGCACGATCAAGTCCTATGACGTGGGCGCCGGGGGCAAGCTGTCGAACATGAAGGCGCTGATCGACTGCGGCAAGGGCACGGCCGATGGCATGCGCTGCGATGTCGACGGCAATCTCTGGGTTGGCTGGGGCATGGGCAGCGATGATCTCGATGGCGTGATGATCTTCAATCCCGATGGCAAGGCCATCGGACGGATCGCGCTGCCTGAGCGCTGCGCCAATCTTTGCTTCGGCGGCGAGATGCGCAACCGACTGTTCATGGCCTCGAGTCAGTCGATCTATTCACTGTATGTCGACACGCAGGGCGCGGTCGGCGGCTGAGTTTCAATCGGGGGCTGCGACCCGTCTATGCCGGGCCGCAGTCCCAGTTTTCTTCTGAAAGGACGTTATTGTGAGCATGCTGAAACCTGAGACCCGCGACAAGCTGAAGACCGTCAGCACCGCAACGCTGGCCACGGCGCTGTACAAGCGTGGCCTGCGCAACCAGTTCATCCAGGACGTGAAGCCGCTCAATCCGTCGCTGCCCACCATGGTGGGCGAAGCCTTCACGCTGCGCTACATGCCGGCGCGCGAGGACCTCAATCCGATCACCGTGTTCCAGAACCCCGAGCATCCGCAGCGCAAGGCGGTGGAAGTCTGCCCGGCTGGCGCGGTGCTGGTGATGGACAGCCGCAAGGATCCGCGCGCGGCATCGGCCGGCTCGATCCTGATCTCGCGCCTGATGGTGCGCGGTGTGGCTGGCGTGGTGACCGACGGCGGTTTCCGCGATGCCGCCGAGATCGCGCAGCTCAAGATTCCGGCCTTCCACAGCCGCCCTTCGGCGCCGACCAACCTGACGCTGCATCAGGCCATCGACATCAATGTGCCGATCGGCTGCGGCGATGCGCCGGTGTTTCCGGGCGACGTGATCGTCGGTGACGGCGATGGCGTGATGGTGATCCCGGCCGGCATCGCCGACGAGATTGCCGACGAGGCGGTCGAGATGACGGCGTTCGAGGATTTCGTCACCGAGCAGGTGCTGGGCGGCCGCTCGATCAAGGGGCTCTATCCGGCCACCGATCCGCAGACCAAGGTGGACTTCGAGGCCTGGCGCAAGAAGATGGGGCGGTAACACTGCCGCTTTTCAGACGGGGAAGGCGCCATGCCGCAGGCTGGCGCCTTCTCTTTTGTCCGTAATCACATGGAAATAATGTTTATATTTTCTAAACCTTGATTTTGGGTGGAGAATACGAAATATCTGGCTACACAAAGCGGCCGACTCATATTATATGTGTACATATGAATTAGGCTGTGCGTTCCGGTCAGCCCCGCCGTTTTCCCTGACCAGTCCCTGAGATCGAGCCGAACCCATGACGACCTCTGCTGCCGCCGTTGCCGCTTCCGCGCCTTCCCATCCGCTGCTCAAGCCGGGCGGCAACCTGCGTGAGGAGGAAGTGACCTTCGTCCATCATTGGACCGACAGTCTCTTCACCTTCCGCACCACGCGCGACCCCAGCTTCCGTTTCATCAACGGCCAGTTCGCCATGATCGGGTTGATTGTCGACAACAAGCCGCTGCTGCGCGCCTATTCGATGGCGAGCGCCAATTACGAAGAGCATCTGGAATTCTTCTCGATCAAGGTGCAGGATGGCCCACTGACTTCGCGCCTCCAGCATCTCAAAGTGGGCGACAAGATCATCGTCGGCCGCAAGGCAACCGGCACGCTGCTGCAGGACAACCTGCATCCGGGCAAGACGCTGTACCTGCTTGGCACCGGCACCGGCCTCGCACCCTTCATGTCGATCATCAAGGACCATGAAGCCTACGAGCGCTACGAGCGCGTCGTGCTGGTGCATGGCGTGCGCACCGTGGGTGAGCTGGCTTATCAGGATTACATCACGCGCGAGCTGCCGGAGAACGAGTTCTTCGGCGAGGATGTGAAGCAGAAGCTGCTCTACTATCCGACCGTGACGCGCGAGGAGTTCCGCAACAAGGGCCGCATCACCGACCTGATCCGCAGCGGCAAGCTGTTCAGCGACCTGGGCCTGCCGCCGCTCAACATCGAGACCGATCGCCTAATGCTCTGCGGCAGCCCGCAGATGCTGAGCGAGATGCGCGAGATGCTGGATGGCCAGAACTGGGTTGAAGGTAGCACCACAGGCGCCGGCCATTACGTGATCGAGAAGGCCTTCGTCGAGCAGTAAGCCGGATGACCAGGGTCATTCGCATCGTTGCTGCGGTCATTCGCGACGACGAGGGACGCGCGCTGTTGGTGCGCAAGCGCGGCACATCCGCTTTCATGCAGCCCGGCGGCAAGCTTGAGCCGGGCGAGGACGACCTGATTGCACTGGCGCGCGAGCTGGATGAAGAACTCGGCTGCCGCTTCGATGCTGCGACCGTGCGTTTCCTCGGCGATTTCAGCGCACCGGCCGCCAACGAGCCGGACCATCAGGTGGAGGCGGCCGTCTATGCCGTGACGGCCGAGGGTGAAATCTCCATCCGGGCCGAGATCGAGGAACTGTGTTGGGTCGATCCTGCCGCGGTGCCCGCGGGGCTTACGTTGGCACCGCTGACGCGCGATCACATCCTGCCGGCGTTGCGCTAGGTTTTCGCCAAGACCTGCATCAGTGCCAGCCCCGCCCAGGTGGCGATCAGGCAGGCCAGCACCGACAGCGCCACATGGCCGCCGGCCCGCAGCAGCAGGCCTTCGCGCAGCAGGGTCAGCGTCTGCAGGCTGAAGCTGGAAAACGTCGTGAAGCCGCCGCAGATGCCGACGATCAGGAACAGCCGGGCGTTGTCGCTGATGGTCCAGCGCCCGTCGCCCGCCATACCGCCATTCATGGCCAGGGCGGCGAAGATGCCGATGGCGAACGAGCCGGCGATATTCACCAGCACGGTGCCCCAAGGAAAGTTGACGTTCAGGCGGCTGTCGATGGCCCCGGCCATCCAGAAGCGGGCGATGCTGCCCAGCGCGCCGCCGGCGGCGATGTAGAGATATCCGGTCATGGTGGCCAGTCCTTTGTGAATGGGGACCCTAGGGATTTTTGCCGCAGGCGTCAAAGTGCTCTTGGCCGGACCGGGCGGGTTGGCTAGTCTGCCGCCCCATGAGCGCGAGTCCCGAATTCATCGAGTTCGTCCAGGAACTGTTCGCCCCGCTGGGCGGCATCGCCGTCCGCCGCATGTTCGGCGGGGCGGGGGTCTATTCCCGGGGCATCATGTTCGCCCTGGTACATGACGACACCATCCATCTGAAGGCCGATGTCGAAAGCCAGAAGGCTTTTCTGGCGCGCGACTGCGGCCCCTTTGTCTATCAGGCCGGCAACAGCAAGCCGATGCAGATGAGCTACTGGAAGATGCCGGCCGAGCTGATCGACGATGCCGACCAGGCTGTGGAATGGGGCAGGACTGCGTTAGAGATTGCCCGCGCCGCCAAGGCCGCGGTGCCACCGCCGTCGCGCCGCGTATCCACCTCGGCCCGCTGGCGCCGCTGACGCCATCCTAATAGCAGGTGACATGGGTCGTCGACCCGATGGACTGGGTGTTGCAGTTCCATAGACGGTACTGCGACATGTTCTGCTGCATGCGCAGGCCGTTCAGTTCGGTCTGGATATTCTGCATCTGCTGGGTCTGCAGGATTTGCTGGTTCAGCATCATCTGATTTTGGAATGCGGCCTCGCCGGCAGTCTGGCCGCGGCTATAGGCATCGGCGATCCGGCTTTGCTGCTCGGAATAGGCCGACAGGATTTCAACATAGCGGTTGTTGTAGGCACCGAAGCTGATCTCGCCTGCATGAAGGCGGGACCGCAGATCGCTGATCCGGATGTCGCGGACATCCTCGAAGGCATAAGTTGTATAGCCGGCTTGCTTATACGCTGCCTTGCAGTTGCGCGCCGTCTCTTCGAAGACGCGGGCGGCTTCGCGTTGTTCGGGCGTCGCCCGGCGGTTGTCACTCAGCATGGCCGGCGTGGGCACGGCTTTGAGCTGCATGGCTTCAACCACGATCTGGCCCCGGAGCGGATCAAGGCGCTTGTCGGCCAACTGGGCCTGGCAATCGCGGTCAGCGGTAGATCCAGTGATATTGGGGCGCAGGTCGGAACGGGGCGAGCAGGCCGCGATCAGGCCCGCCACCAATGCTGCGAGCAGCCCGTGAATCTTCATAAAAATCCCCCTGTGTTTGAATTTGATTTTCGAATATTTTTCCTCTAATCGGATAACAAGTCGAGAAAAATGCAACTGCCGGGGTGGGGGATTTCTATGCGCAACCGATGGATTGCCGTTGCAGTTCTGCTCATGCTGCCGGGCTGCAGCATCACTTACAACATCGCCGGCTATTTCGAGAATTCCGATGAGCCGTTTTCGGGCCAGGTCAGCGTCGCCATCGGCGATCGCGGCACCGTGGCAGTCGCATCAGACAGCGGTGCGCTGACCTGCAAGGGGACTTCGCAGGTGGTTCAGCGCCCCAGCGGGTTCGTCCGCACCGGCGGGCGCGCGGTGGCGGAAGCACTGTGCAATGATGGCCGCACCTTCAAGGTGGAAGTGGTGCAGGATCGCGAAACCGGCGGCAGTGGCGAAGGGGTCGATGACCGCGGCAACATCGTTCATGTCTTTTTTGATGAGTCAATGAACGTGGCGAAGAACGCCGCCCAGAAGGAAAAGTTGCAGCAACTCAGAGCCAATGCGGCACAGCCGGCTGCTGCGACTGTGCCGGCACGCACCAGCACCGATCGGTTGCGCGAGCTGCAGGTGCTGCGGGAGTCCAAGCTGATTACCGAAGACGAATACCAGACTCGCCGCAAGGCGGTCGTCGACGGCCTCTAGCGGCTCAGGTTGGGAAGCGTCTCGCCGCCCACGGTGCGGGCGAGGCCGCGGAACAGTGCCACCATCGCCCCGCTCTCATCCGTCACCGTCATGTCGTATATGCTGCTGCGGCCCGTGGTGGAGCGCAGTTCGGCCTTTGCCGTCAACACGGCGCCGACTGCCACCGGCTTCAGGTAGTTGATGTCGCATTGCTGCGCCACGGTGGCCTGGTTGAAGGAATTGCAGGCATAGCCAAACGCACTGTCCGCCAGCGTGAAGATGATGCCGCCATGGCAGGTGCCGTGGCTGTTCACCATGTCGGGCTGCACGGTCATGCGCAGCACGCTGCCGCCCGGGCTCATGCTGACGAGTGCGATACCGAGCCGGCGCGCCGCGAGATCGCGCTCGGCCGCCGCCTTGCCGATCGTGTCGGCCAATTCCTGCGGCGTCATTACTTACCGGTGAACTTGGCGGCGCGCTTCTGCAGGAAGGCCGTCACGCCCTCGATGAAGTCGCGGGTGCGGCCGGCCACCACTTGCGCCTCGCGCTCGGCTTCCAGCTGCGCATCCAGCCCGTTGTTCCAGGACTGGCGCACCAGCTTGCGAATCTGCACCAGGCCGATGGTCGGTCCGCTGGCGAATTTCTTCGCCACCTTGCTAGCTTCCTCCATCAGCGCGTTATCCTCGACGCATTTCCAGATCAGGCCCCACTCGGCGGCGGTCTCGGCCGGCAGCGGCTGGCCCAGCATGGTGAGGCCGAGCGCGCGCGCGGTGCCGGCGAGGCGCGGCAGGAAATAGGTGCTGCCGGCATCGGGCACCAGGCCGATATTGGCGAAGGCCTGCAGGAAGCTGGCCGACTTCGCCGCGATCACGATGTCGCCAGTCAGCGCCAGGCTCATGCCAGCGCCAGCCGCCGGGCCGTTGATCGCGGTGACCACCGGCATGCGATAGGCGGCGAGCTTGCGGATCACCGGGTGATAGTTGGTGTGCAGCGCGCGGCCGAGATCGGGCGGGCCGCCATCCTGCATCAGGTCGCCGCTGGCCAGATCCGCGCCAGAGCAGAAGCCGCGGCCGGCGCCGGTGAGCAGCAGGCAGCGCATGCTGTCATCGGCCTCGATCTCGCCGAGTGCATTCAGCAGCTCGACCATCAGTTCGTTGCTCATGGCGTTGAGCCGCTCGGGGCGGTTCAGCGTCACGGTGGCGACGCCGTCGGTCTTGTCGACGATCAGGGTGTTCCAGGCCATGCGTTTCTCTCCCGTTATGGGACAAACGCTAGCCGATTTATCAGGAGCGGAGAACCGTCTCCGTCAGGCCGCCGACGCCTTCCGTTGCGGCAACCACACGGTTGCGGCCGTCATTCTTGGCGCCATAGAGCGCCGCATCGGCACGCTGCACGAAACTGCTGAGCGCTTCGCCAAGGCGGTATTCGGCCACGCCGGCCGAAATGGTGATGCGGCCCAGTTCCTCGCCCGAGGTACGCTTCACCAGTTTGCGGGTGGCGATCAGCGCGCGGATGTTGTCGCCCAGCTTCACGGCTTGATCGGCGCGGGTGCGCGGCAGCAGCAGCGCGAATTCCTCGCCGCCATAGCGCGCCGCCAGATCCTGGCCCTTCACATTGTCGCTCAGCGTCCGCGCCACCAGCTGCAGCACGGTATCGCCGGTCTGATGGCCATGGCGGTCGTTAAACAGCTTGAAATGGTCGATGTCGAGCAGCATCAGGCTGAGCGGTTCGTGGTTCTCCTGCGCTGCCTTGGAGAACAGCGTCAGCGTCTGCTCGAAATTCTTGCGGTTGGCCAGGCCGGTCAGGCTGTCGGACAGCGCCTCGCGGCGGGCCTGCTCGAAATGCTCACGCAACTGCGTCACTTCCGCCGTGGTCTCGGCCAGGCGGTCTTCCAGCGACTGGTTGATCTCCTGCATGCTGCGGGTTTCCTGCAGCATGGCGCCGACCAGCGAGCCGAAGGCGGGCGCATTGCCATGCTGGTCCAGCTTGTCGGAGAAATCCTCCAACTTCTCGCCGTAGGAGCGCGTGTCCTCGCCGGCCGAGCCGATGTAGCTGCGCAGCTCTTCCATCGCATGCTGCAGTTTCTCGGTGGTGTCGCGCGAGGCGCGCAGCATGCGTGCCGGATTGAGGAATTCCTCATACAGCTGCAGCGTGGTGTCGGGCGTGAAGGGTTTGCTGGAGGCGAGCAGGGCGTCGATGGCGCGGCTAAGCGCCGGATCGCGACCGGCATGGTATTCATACCAGATGGTGAAATTGATCGGCGTCGGCGGGATCGAAAACCGCGTCATGCTGGCCACCGCCGCGTGGGCGAGTTCCGCTGCATGATGCAGGTCGTCGTGATACATACCGCGCTCCCCGTGCGCGGGCCGATCTCCCCCGATCCCGGCCTGCCGCGCGCGCCTATCTTGCGGCGGCGGACGGGCGGTTGTCCATCCGGCCGCCGATTAAAATAATTGCGGGAAAGTCAGATGCCGAGATAGCGGTGCTGGATGTCCGGGGCGGCCTGCAGGGCGGCGGAATCACCCTGCCAGACCACGCGGCCTTTCTCGATGACGTAATGCCGGTTGGCCAGCTTGGTCAGCGCGCCGACATTCTTATCCACAACCAGGATGGCCTGGCCGGTCTGTTTCAGACGTTCCAGACATTGCCAGATTTCCAATCTAATCAAGGGCGCAAGGCCTTCGGTGGCCTCGTCCAGGATCAGCAGATGCGGATTGGTCATCAGGGCGCGGCCGACGGCCAGCATCTGCTGCTCGCCGCCCGATAGCTGATTGCCCATGTTATTCACCCGCTCGGCGAGACGGGGAAACAGCTCGACCACGCGCTCATAGGTCCAAGGCTGCGCGGCGTTGTTACGATTGGCGGCAGTAGCGATCAGGTTTTCTTTCACCGACAGGTTGGGGAAAATCTGGCGGCCCTCGGGCACCAGGCCGACGCCGATCTTGGCGACCCGGTAGGAGGGCAGGCCGCGGATGTCGTCATTGCGGAAGCGGATGCGGCCCTTGGCGGCAGGCGTCATGCCCATGATCGAGCGGATCGTGGTGGTCTTGCCCATGCCGTTACGGCCCATGAGCGTCACAACCTCGCCGGCCTTGATGGTCAGGCTCATGCCGAACAGCACCTGGCTGCGGCCGTAGAAGGTGTCGATGGTGTCGACGGTCAGCAGGTCGGTCATCACACAGCCTCCGCTTCGTCGCCGAGATAGGCCTGGCGCACCTGTTCGTTGCGGCGGATCTCGTCCGGCGTGCCGGTGGCGATGCCATGGCCGTAGACCAGCACGGTGATGCGGTCGGCCAGCGCGAAGACGGCATCCATGTCGTGTTCGATCAGCAGGATGGTCACGCTGCCCTTGATCTTGCGCAGCATGGTGACCATGCGGGCGGAATCCTCCGGCCCCATGCCGGCCATCGGCTCGTCCAGCAACAGCAGCTTGGGCTTGGTGGCCAAGGCCATGGCGATTTCGAGCTGACGGTGTTCGCCGTGGCTGAGCACGCTGGCGGTGATATCGGCACGATGGGCCAGCCCGACCTGGTCCAGCGCAGCCATGGCCGGATCGCGCAAGGAGCGGTCCGTGCGGGCGTCGGTCCAGAAGCGGAAAGAATGGCCGTCATGGGCCTGCACGGCGAAGGCCACATTGTCGAGCGCGGTGAAATTCGGGAAGATCGAGGTGATCTGGAACGAGCGGGCGATGCCGATCTGCGAGCGCAGATGCACCGGCATCGTGGTGATGTCGCGGCCCATGAAATGGATGGTGCCGGCATCGGGGCGCAGTTCGCCGATCAGCTGACCGATCATGGTGGTTTTGCCGGCGCCATTGGGGCCGATCACGGCATGGATCTCGCCCGCCCGCAGGTCGAGCGAGAGATTGTCGGTGGCGGTGAGGCCCCCGAAGCGCTTCACCAGCCCGGAGACTTTCAGCACGGACTCAGTCATGGCCGTGCCCTCCCGTCGCAACCGCAGTGTTGCGGCGGCGCTGTTCCCACCAGATCGACAGCCCGAGCAGACCAAGGGCGCCGGCGAAGATCAGCGCCGGCACCAGCCAGTCGCGCTCATAGACGAGGTGGATGCCGTAGACGATGTAGAAGAGGCCGATGCCGGCCAGCAGCTTGCCGGTATGGCCACGCAGGATGGCGCCGTCGATGCCGCCGCGCGCGAAGATCACCACCAGCACCAGCAGGGGACCGAAGACGATCTTCCAGAATTCGGTCCAGCTCGAGAGGATTTCCTCCAGCAGCAGGAAGGCGACGGTGCCGAACAGCGGGCCGAACAGGCTGCCCATGCCGCCCAGAACCACCATCACGATCAAGTCACCTGAGCGGCTCCAGTGCATCATCGCGGGGCTGATGAAGCTGGTGAAGATGGCGGTCAGCACGCCAGCCAGGCCGCAGATCATGCCGGCGATGACAAAAGCCGTGAGGCGATAGCGGTGCACCGGAAACCCGATGGTGGCCATGCGGCGGTCGTTCGACTTGGCGCCCTGCAGCACCATGCCGAAGCGCGAATTCACGGTGCGGTGGCAGAGATAGATCGTGGCGAGCAGCAGCACCCAGCAAAGGTAATAGAAGGTGGGCTTGTGACCGAGATCGATCAGGCCGCCAAAGTCCGACTTCTTCATGATGTTGAGGCCGTCGTCGCCGCCGTAAGCAAACGCGCCGTTGCCGATGTAGTAGACCAGCTGGGCCAGCGCCAGGGTGATCATGATGAAGAAGATGCCCTTGGTGCGCAGCGACAGCAGGCCGATGATGACGGCGACCAGGCCGCTGATCAGGATGGCCAGCGGCCACTGGATCCAGGCGGCATGGATGCCATGGAAGCTGAGGATGCCGACGGTATAGCCGCCGATACCGATATAGGCGGCGTGGCCGAAGCTGACCATGCCGCCATAGCCCAGGATCAGGTTCAGGCTGACGGCGGCGATCGCCATGATGACGATGCGGGTGAACAGCGTCAGCAGGAAGGGATCGGAGAAGACGGCGGCATAGACCGGCACCAGGCCGAGCAGCGCCAGCAGGATCACGCCGACCAGGGTGGTGAAGTTGCGCGGCAGGGCAACAGGGAGAGCAGACGGGACAGACACGGACAACTCTCCTCAGCGGCCGGGCGCGGGGAACAGACCCGCCGGACGCAGCACCAGTACGGCAGACATCAGGATATAGATCAGCATGGATGACACCGCGGTCGCCAGCGTGCCGGCCTCGGACGGATTGAGGAAGGCGCTGAGCATGACCGGCAGGAAGGCGCGGCCCATGGTGTCGATGATGCCGATGGCGATGGCGGCAATGAAGGCACCGCGGATTGAGCCGATGCCGCCGATCACGATCACCACCAGCGCCAGGATCAGGATGTTGTCGCCCATGCCGATCTGCACGGTGGTGACGGGCCCGGCCATCAGGCCGGCGAGTGCCGCCAGCGCTGAACCAAGGCCGAAGACCAGCGTGAACAGCAGCTTCACGTCGACGCCGAGTGCGCCGACCATGTCGCGGTTCGATGCCCCGGCGCGGATCAGCATGCCGAGCCGGGTCTTCTGCACCAGCAGGTACAGGAAACCGGCGCAGAGCAGCCCGACCACGATGATCAGGAAACGATAGGACGGATAGGGCAGGCCGGGGATCACCTCGATCTGGCCGCTGAGCCAGAGCGGCAGGTCGATGGTCATGCCGCCGACGCCGAACATCAGGCGGGCGAGTTCGTTGAAGAACAGGATCAGGCCGAAGGTGGCCAGCACCTGGTCGAGATGATCACGGGTGTAGAGCGTGCGCAGCGCCACGACTTCGACGAGGATGCCGAGCAGCGCGCCGGCCGGCAGCGCCAGCAGCGCGCCGAGGAAGAAGTTGCCGGTCCATTGCGTGAAGACGGCGGCGAAATAGGCGCCCATCATGTAGAGCGACCCATGCGCCAGGTTGACCAGGTCCATGATGCCGAAGACCAGCGTCAGGCCGGCGGCCAGCAGGAACAGCAGCAGGCCGATCTGCAGTCCGTTCAGGAATTGCTCGAAGATCAGAAGCATGGTCTAGGCGCACTCATATAAAAGAGGGATGCGCCGCCGGGGCAGCGGCGCATCCCGGTTGGTCACATCTTGCACTTGGCCGCGTGCAGGTCCTGGTGCGCCGTCAGCACGGTGCTGACGGTGCGCAGGTCATAGCCGCCATCGGCCGTCTTGTAGGCTTCCTGCTGGTACACGTTCTGGATCGGGAAGTTGTTGTTGCCGAACTTGAACGGGCCACGCACGGAGTCGAATTTCGCCGCCTTCAGGGCCGCGCCGACCGCTGCCTTGTCCTTCAGGTTGCCCTTCACCGCGGTCACGGCGCTGGCGATCAGGTTCGCCGCGTCATAGGACTGGGCGCCGTAGAAGGCGGGCGAGTCCTTGTACTTCTTCTTGTAGTCAGTGACGAACTTCTGGTTCGCGGCATAGGGCAGGTCGGTGCCCCAGGTCATGGTGAGATAGGTATCCAGCACCAGGTCCTTTTGCAGTTTGAGCGTGACGGCATCAATCGTGAAAGCGGAATAAACCGGGATGTCCTTCTTCAGGCCGGCCTGGCTGTACTGCTGGTAGAACTGCACGCCGGCGCGGCCGGGGAAGAAGACGTAGACGGCTTCAGGCTTGGCGGCACGGATCTTGGAAATCTCGCCCGAGAAGTCGAGCTGGTCGGGCCACTTGGTCATGTCCTGGCCGATGACCTCGCCCTTGTAGAGCGCCTTCACGCCATTGGCGCCGTCGATGCCGGCGGCATAGTTCGGCGCGACCATGTAGAGCTTCTTGACGCCCTTCTGGTTCAGCAGTTCGCCGACGGCCATATGGTTCTGGTCATTCTGCCAGGAGGCGGCGAAGAAATAGGGGCTGCACTGTTCGCCGGCCAGCTGCGAGGGGCCGGCATTGGCGCTGATCAGGTAGGTCTGGGAGTCGATCACCGGCTTGTAGGAGGCCAGCAGGACATTCGACCAGATGTAACCGGCAACGAAATCTACGCGGTCGCGTTGCAGCAGCTTTTCCGTCTTCTGCTTGCCGACCTCGGGCTTCTGCTCGTCGTCCTCATAGACGACCTCGACGGCCAGGCCGCCCATCTTGCGGCCCATGTGATCGAGCGCTAGCTCGAAGGCGTTCTTCATGTCCTGGCCATAGGCAGCATTGGGGCCGGACAGCGTGGTGACAAAACCGATCTTGATCTTCTTCGCCGAGGTTTGGGCGGCGGCGGTGCCGGCCAGAACCGGCAGCGCGGTCAGGGCAGTGGCAAGAATTGCAATAGACTTGAAGCTGGAACGCATCCCTCGTGTCTCCTTCAGTGACATGCCTGCTTGCAGCGCATCGGATGATGCGCCGCCGCTACACAGTGTTTGTGTTGCAAGCCCTTGGGAGTCCCCCGCTGAGATATTTTAAGCATCAAATACTCTGTGAGGCAATCGGACAGTCACTAAAAGCCGGATGCGAAAGCGGGGCGCCGGTGTAATCCGACGCCCCGCCGATTTGCAGGTCAAATGCCGATTATTTCATCGTGCATTTGGCAGCATACGGGTCAGTCAGGTCCTTGTAGATCGTGCTGACCGTGCGGATGTCATACTCGGTGTCCGACACCTTGTAGACTTCCTGCTGGTAGATGTTGTGGATCGGGAAGTGGTTCTTGCCGAACTTCATCGGGCCGCGAACCGAATCGAACTTCGCCGCTTCCAGCGCCTTGCGGACATTGTCCTTGTTCTTCAGGTCGCCCTTGGTTGCAACCACCGCCGAAGCGATCAGGTTGATCGTGTCGTAGGACTGGGCGCCGTAGAAGGTCGGCGTGTCCTTGTGCTTTTTCTTGTACTCGCCGACGAACTTCTGGTTGGCGGCGAAGGGCAGATCGGACGCCCACCAGAGGGTCTGGTAGGTGTCGAGGGTGAGGTCCTTCTGCAGCTTCAGCGTGACGGAGTCGACGGTGAAGGTGGAGTACAGCGGGATGTCCTTCTTCAGACCGGCCTGGCTGTACTGCTGGAAGAACTGCACGCCCGCGCGGCCCGGGAAGAAGACGAAGACGGCGCCCGGCTTGGCGGCACGGATCTTCGAAATCTCGGCCGAGAAGTCGAGCTGGTCAGGCCACTTGGTCATGTCCTGGCCGACGACCTGGCCCTTGAATGTGGACTTCACGCCATTGGCCATGTCCTGGCCGGCGGCATAGTTCGGCGCCACGATGTAGAGCGACTTCACGCCCTTCTGGTTCAGTACTTCGCCGGCGGCCATGGTGTTCTGGTCGTTCTGCCAGGAGGCGGCGAAGAAGTTCGGGTGGCACTGCTCACCCGCCAGCGGCGAGGGACCGGCATTGGCGCTGATCAGGAAGGTACCTTCATCGACCACCGACTTGTAGGAAGCCAGCAGCACGTTCGACCAGATGTAGCCGGCGACGAAGTCGACCTTGTCGCGCTGCATCAGTTTTTCGGTCTTCTGCTTGCCGACTTCGGGCTTCTGCTCGTCATCTTCGTAGATGACTTCAACCGGGATGCCGCCCATCTTGCCGCCGAGGTGGGCGAGGGCCAGCTCGACGCTGTTCTTCATGTCGACGCCGTAGGCCGCATTGGGGCCCGACAGCGTGGTGACGAAACCGATCTTGATCTTCTTGTTGGCCTGGGCCGCCGCCGGCTGGGCGACAAACGGCACCGCCGCGAGCGCCAAAGCGCTGGTCAGGCGAAGTGCAGTTGACATCTTCATCATGAGTCCCTCTCCCTGCGCAGTCCCGGTTGTCGGGCTGCTGCTCCTGTTATGGCCCCTGCCGCAGCGTCATGCGGTGAATGCCCCTGTACGCGTACCTTACTCTACGCTTGCACGATGCGTCCAAACCGACCTTAGGCGGCGGGACGAACCGGTACACTTCACAAAGCTGCGGGGGTTTCCGGTGGCCGTCCGGACCTTTGGTCCGATGCAGTTGGCCCCGAAGCCGCCTCGCGGCGTTTCCTCTGAATTCTTATGCGACAGGTACTATAATGCCGGTCAATCCCGCCGCAAGCACTATTGTGCAGACTCGATACCGGTTCCTCCGGCTGCAACCTTAAGCAATCCCGATAAGGGTCCAATGGACGCAGCGGAGGGAAACTTGCACTTTTCCGCTCAGCCGGACCGGAACAGGTCAGCCCTGCTTGCGCAGCACGAAACGCTGCACCTTGCCGCTTTCGGTACGCGGCAGGGCGTCGATGAATTCCACGGCGCGAGGGTATTTGTAGGGCGCGATCTCGGCCTTCACGAAATCCTGCAGGGCCTTGGCCGTATCGGCGCCGGTTTTGGTTTTGTCGCGCAGGACCACGAAGGCCTTCACTATCTGGCCGCGCTCGGGGCAGGGGGCTGCGACCACGGCGCAGTCCTGCACCAGCGGATGCAGCAGCAGCACGGATTCCACTTCCGGGCCGGAGATGTTGTAACCGGCCGAGACGATCATGTCGTCGGCACGCGCCTGATACCAGTAGTAGCCGTCCTCGTCGCAGACATAGGCGTCGCCGGTGAAGTTCCAGCCGTTCTGCACATAGGCCTGCTGGCGTTCGGGGTTGTCGAGATAGCGGCAGCCGACCGGGCCGCGGATGGCGAGGCGCCCGACCGTGCCCGGCGGCACCGGCTTGCCATCCTTGTCGAAGATGCCGGCTTCATAGCCAGGGATCGGCTTGCCGGTCGCCCCGGGGCGGATGTCGTCGCCAGCGGATGTGATGAAGATGTGCAGGATTTCCGTGCCGCCCAGGCCATCGATCAGTTTGACGCCGCTGGCGGCTTCCCAGCCCAGATAGGTCGCCTTGGGCAGGGTCTCGCCGGCCGAGACGCCTTTCTTGAGCGATGAGATATCGTAATTCTTCGCCATGTCGGTCATGGCGCGATAGGCGGTCGGCGCGGTGAACAGGATGCTCACCTTCTTGGCCTGGATGGTCTCCAGCATCTTCTGCGGATTGTATTGCTCGACCAGAACGGTCGACGCACCGACATGCATGGGGAAGGTGACCAGTGCGCCCAGGCCGAAGGTGAAGGCCAGCGGTGGTGAGCCAGTGAAGATGTCGTCCTTGGTCGGCTGCAGCACATAGCGGTTGAAGGTGTCGCAGATCGCCATCACGTCGCGATGGAAATGCATGCAACCCTTGGCCGGGCCGGTGGTGCCGGAGGTGAAAGCGATGAGGCAGACATCGTCCCAGGCCGTATCAACGGTCTGGAAATCCGTCGGCTTGGTCGCCATCAGGCTTTCCAGCGAGTCCGGACTGTCCTTGTAGAAATAGCAGACGCGCTTGAGGTTCTTTGACTCCTTCAGCGTCGTTTCCATCTCGTCATGCAGGCGCCAGTCGCAGATCGCCAGCTCGATCTCGGCCTTCTCGGTCATGAAGGTGAGTTCGCGCCAGCGATACAGCGGCATGGTGGCGACCGCGATGGCGCCGACCTTCATCACTGCGAACCAGCAGGCGACATACATCGGATTGTTGGGCGAGCGCAGCAGCACGCGGTTGCCCGGCTTCACGCCCAGATCGTCCACCAGTACGCGGGCAATGCGATTGGCGGTCTCCAGCAGATGCTGGTAGGTCCAGACCTCGTCATTGTAATGAATGACCGGGCGGTCGCCGTGTTTTGCCGCCTGCTTGTCCAGCAGCTCGGTCGCGCAGTTCATGCGCTTGGGATAGGCCTTCAGCTCGGGCAGCGTGTCCCACAGCATGTCGGGCCACTGCTCCAGCGGCGGCAGGTGATCGCGGGCAAACGTATCGGTATGAGCGGAGGATTCAAAAACGTGCTTAGCGATGGGCATGACGAACCTCTGACGACGGCAAGGCAGGTTCGGCGAACGGGAGGGGCAGTTCGATACGCACCGCATCTGATGGCGGTGTTGCACGGCCGGCGGCATCATGGCCACGGACGTAATAGGTGTAGCGCAGGCCGCCCAGTACCAGCTTGTCGGCATGCTTGGTCGACTTCACGGCCTCGGTGACGCGCGGATGGCCGTCGTCTTCGGCGCGATAGATGTTGTAGCCGGCGATGGCCGCCGCGCCGGGCACAGCCTTGTTCCAAGTCAGCTTGATCTGGCCCTTGTCGACGGTGGCGGTCAGCCCCGCGCCGCCCTCGGGCCAGTGCGGCGCATCGCCATCGGTGGCATCGGCCGGCGCCTGCGTCAGGCCCTTGGGCCAGAGGAAGCAGGTCACTTCCTTGAAATTCTCGTCGAGCTGCTTGCAGACGTTGCAGTAGATGCAGCGCACGATCTGGTCGCTGCGCATCTCCTCGACCTTTTTCACCCAGTCGGGATCGGCCAGTAGCTGCCGCGCCATGCCGATCATGTCTGCCTGGCCATTCTGCAGCAGGGCTTCCGCCTCTGCAGGCGCACTGATCTTGCCGACCGAGATCACCGGCGTGTCGAAGCCCTTGGCATTGATGAACTGCTTGATGCCAGCGGCCAGATGGGCATGCGGCAGCGACGGATACCAGTCGCCCGGCATGCAGCGGTCGCCGGAATAGCCTGTGTAAGGGTAGAGCGGCTGGCCCTCGCGATGCACGGCATCCTCGAACTTGCCGCCGACCGAGAGCGAGATGTAGTCGACGCCGAGTTGCGCCATGCGCAGTGCGATCAGCTTGGCATCCTCGACGGTATAGCCTTCCTTGATCGCTTCCTCGGCGAGGAAGCGCACACCGACGGTCCAGTCGGCACCGACATATTTGCGCACGGTCTGCATGACGCGGCCGAACATGGCGAGCCGCCCTTCCAGCGTGCGGCCGTCATAGTCGTCGCGGCGCGGATTGCGGCGCGACAGGAAAGAGGACAGCGTATAGGCATGGGCCGAGTGCAGCTCGACGCCGTCATAGCCGGCCTGGCGCGCACGCAACGCAGCCTGACCGAACTCGTCGATAATGCGATCGATATCCTCGACCGACAGGCTGTCGATGGTCTGGCGCCAGCCCGAGCGCGCGACTTTCAGGAAGTGGATGATCTGCGGCACGACCTTGGAATCGGATGTGCTGTGCACCTGATCCACCAGGTCGCGATGGCCCGGGATGAATTCATCGCCCGAGAGCCGCAGCAGCGGCCCGGACTTGTTGCTGTGCACGGCCGTCGCTTCGACAACAATGAGCCCTACATGCCCTTGCGCGTAGCGCACATAGCGATCGATGATCGGCTGGTTGACGAAGCCGTCTTCCCCCGACAGCCTGGTCACCATGGCCGGCACCGCGACGCGGTTCGGCAGGGTGACGCCGTTGAGCTTGAGCGGGGAGAGGATCTTCATCCGGCTTTCTCCTCGGCGGCGTAAGCGGCATAGGTCTGCCCGGCGATCACCAGCTTGTTGATCTCGGTGGTGCCTTCGTAGATGCGCAAGGCGCGCACTTCGCGATACAGGCTTTCCACCATGTTGCCACGGGTGACGCCAAGGCCACCCCAGAGCTGCACGGCGGCATCGATCACGCGCTGCGCCGCCTCGGTGGCATACATCTTGGCCATCGAGGCCTCGCGGGTGACGCGGGCGGCGCCCATGTCCTTGGTCCAGGCAGCACGATAGATCAGCAGCGCCGAGGCATCGATCTCGGTCGCCATGTCGGCGATCTTGGCCTGGGTGAGCTGGTAATCGGCTAGCTTCTGGTCGAAGACCTTGCGTTCATGCACGCGGTGCAGCGCCTCGTCGAGCGCGCGGCGAGCAAAGCCCAGAGCGGCCGCCCCGACGGTCGAGCGGAAGACATCCAGATTGCTCATGGCGATCTTGAAGCCTTCGCCCGGCTTGCCGATCAGGTTGCCGGCGGGGATGACGCAATCCTTGAACTCGAGGCGGCCGAGCGGATGCGGCGCCATCACATCGATGCGCTCAGGGACGCTGAAGCCCGGCGTGCCGGCCTCGACCACGAAGATCGCAAGGCCTTTCGCGCCGGGCGCATCGCCAAGGCGAGCAACGACGGTGTATTGATCCGCGATGCCGCCATTGGAAATCCAGGTCTTCACGCCATTGAGGCGATAGCCCTGTCCACCTGGTACAGCCACCGTGCTGACGGCGGCGACATCGGACCCGGCATCGGGTTCGGACATGGCCAGTGCCGCGATCTTGGTGCCGTTGGCGACGCCGGGCAGCCAGCGCTGCTTCTGTTCGGGCGTGCCGAACTGGCTGATTGGGCCGGAACCCAGCCCCTGCATCACGAAGGCGAAGTCGGCCAGCCCGTGGTGATAAGCCAGCGTCTCGCGCGCGAGAGCAAGCGAGCGCACTTCCAGCTTGTCGTATGTGCCGCCGCCATCCTTGGGTACGGTCAGGCCGAGAAAGCCGTCCTTGCCAAGCTGCGCCACGAACTGCCGGCAGACGGCATCGATATCTTCATGCACATCATGATGCGACGCATGCTGCCTGGCCCAGGCCTGCAGCTTCGCCGCCAGCGTGCGATGACGCTCTTCGAAAAACGGCCAGTGCAGATAGCTGGTGTCCGCCATCTCAGTTGCCCTCGAAGACGGGTTTCTGCTTTGCGACGAAGGCATGATAGGCGCGGGCGAAATCTTGGGTCTGCATGCAGATCGCCTGCGCCTGGGCCTCGGCCTCGATAGCGGCATCCAGATCCATCGACCATTCCTGGTGCAGGCAGGTCTTGGTGATGCCATGCGCGAAGGTGGGGCCGTCGGCGAGCTCCTTGGCCAGCGCCTGCGCATCGGCCAGGACTTGCTCGGGTGCGATCAGCCGGTTGTAGAAGCCCCAGCGTTCGCCTTCCTCGGCACTCATGCTGCGGCCGCTATAGAGCAGCTCGGCAGCGCGGCCGGAGCCAATGATGCGCGGCAGGATGTTGCAGGCACCCATGTCGGCGCCGGCCAGGCCGACGCGCACAAAGAGAAACGCCGTCTTGGTGCGCGGCGTGGCAAAGCGCAGATCGGACGCCATGGCGAGGATTGCGCCGGCACCGGCACAGATGCCGTCGACTGCGGCGATCACCGGCTGGGGGCAATGCTGGATCGCTTTAACCAGATCGCCGGTCATGCGGGTGAAGGCGAGCAGACCCGCCATATCGCCGGCGTCTTTCATCTTCACCAGCGGGCCGATGATCTCGTGCACATCGCCGCCGGAGCAGAAGTTGCCGCCTTCGCCGGTGATCACGACCGTTTTCACGTCGGTGACGGTATTCAGCGCGCGGAAGGTGTCGCGCAGCTCGGCGTAGGACTCGAAGGTCAGCGGGTTCTTGCGCTCGGGGCGATTGAGCGTGACGGTCGCCACCTTGCCGTCGACCGACCAGCCGAAATGCTTCGGCCGGAAATCCTTCGCCAGTGTCGTCACAGCTTCTCTCCCTGATCGTCGACGGCGTTCTGGTGCACCGACTGCTTCAGCTTGCCCAGCAGCTGGAACAGCTGCTGCATGTCCTGTCGGCTCAGGCCGTTCATCATCCGGTCGATCCATTCTTCATGGACCGGCGTCATGTCGTCGAAGGCCTTCTTGCCGGCGGGCGTCAGGCTGATATGGCTGGAGCGGCGGTCGCGCAGCGAGGGCGTGCGCTTGACCAGGCCTTCCTCGACCAGACGGTCGGCCAGACCGGTGATGTTGCCGTTCGACACCATCATGCGGGCGCTGAGCTCGCTCATGGTGAGGCCTTCCGGCGCACGGTCGAGCTGGGCCAGCAGATCGAAGCGGGGCAGGGTCGTGTCGAATTGCGTGCGCAGCGCGCCGCGCACATTCTGCTCGATCAGGCTGGAGCAGGTGAGCAGGCGCAGCCAGAGCCGCAGCTCCAGCTTGTCGTCGCGGGTGGCCGAGGTTTCACGGTCGTTGGCCGGCACCGGCTGTCTTGCTTCGCTCATGACATCACTTCTCCTCCGGCGACCGCGATGGCCTGCCCGGTGATTGAGGCCGCGGCGTCGCCGGCCAGCCACAGCACGGCATCTGCCACTTCCTGTGGCTGGATCAGACGGCCCTGCGGATTGCTTTTCGCCAGTTCGGCGCGCGCCTCTTCCGCGCTGCGGCCGGTTTTCTTCACGATGGTGTCGATGGTGGCCGCCGTCATGTCGGTATCGACATAGCCGGGGCAGACCGTGTTCACCGTGATGCCGCTGGTGGCGAATTCGCGCGCCAGCGCCCGGGTCAGGCCGACCACGCCATGCTTGGCCGCCACATAGGCGGCGACATAGGCATAGCCGGTGAGGCCGGCGGTCGAGGCGATATTGATGATGCGGCCGGATTTGCGCGGCAGCATGCCGTCGATGGTGGCGCGGGTGACATGGAAGACGCTGGAGAGATTGACGGCCAGCATCTGGTCCCAATGCGCAGCCGTCATCTTCGCGAAGGCCTGACTGGCGCCGAAACCGGCATTGTTCACCAGGATGTCGATCGGTCCGCCGGCCTCGACGGTCTGCCGCACCATCGCAGCCGCCGCATCTGCATCGGTGAGATCGGCCGTCACGATGGCGTGTTTCCCTGGAAGGGAGGCGCGGCGTTGCTCCAGCAGGGCCTGGTCGCGACCGCTCAGCGTGACACTGGCGCCGCGCGCGGCCAGGCTTTGCGCAATCGCCCAGCCGATGCCCTTGCTAGCGCCGGTGACAAGCGCGTGCTTCCCGGCGAAATCGCCGGGGCCTGCGGAAATCGGCCTCGTCACCAGTTCCGTCATGCCGAGCCCCTCCCGAGGGCGTCAGATTTATTTTAAGTATAAAATAAATCCCAGCCGCCGACAAGATCACCTTCGCGCGACAAACACGCGTCTGGCAGACACGGGAGACTGGTGCGGGATGCGGGTGAAGGCGACTTGGCCGGGCAAGTATGGTAAACAAACCAAAGCGATTCGCCGGGGGACGTCGAGAACGACGATGAAAGTGTCAGGTCTGATAGCCAAGCCGCTCGGCAAGGGATTGGTTGCGGTATTCATGGTTGCCGCCCTGTCCGGCTGTTCACTCTGGAACAGCAGTGGCAGCAGCAGTGGCACCTCGACCGAGAGCGGCCAGCGCGGCAGCGGTCCGCCGACGCAGATTTCCGGCGTCGCGCTGCCCGAAGGCTATTCGCTCGACACCAACCGCACGATCATTCTGGGCGAGGGCGACCGCTGGATCGGCCGCCTGTCCTACAGCGTGAATTCGTCGGCTGATTCCATGTTCGATTTCATTCGCCGCGAGATGGCGAATTACGGCTGGACCGAAGTGTCGGTGGTGCGCGCCGAAACCAGCCAGCTCACCTTCCTGTCGGGCGGCGGCGACCGCGTGGCCTCGGTGCTGATCGCGCGCTCGACGCTGTATGGCTCGAAGATCGACATGACCGTCGCGCCGTCGACGGGCAGCACGGTGACGACCGCACCGCGCGCGGCAGGCAATCGTCCCCGCTGACAGGGACGGCCAAGCCTACCAAATCTAGTTGAATGCCTTGAAGGTGATGAGCGTGAAGGTGTCCTTCACGCCGGTGATCGTCTGCAGCTTGTTGACGACGAAATGACCGATGTCCTGACCATCGGAGAGATAGCATTTCATCATCAGGTCGTACTGGCCGGAGATCGAATGCACTTCGGAGACCTGCTCGACCTCCTCAACAGCCTTGACCGCCACGTCATAGGCGCGACCGAGCTCGCATTTCACCATCACGAAAATCGTCTGCATCGCCGGCTCCGTTTGCTCGTCCTGGTCCGACTGTAGTCGAACTCAGGCCCGGCTCGCAATCAGTGCAGTTTGATCAGGAGGCGCGACGGCTCGGGCGCAGCAGGAAGTCCGGCACATGGTCGCCCATGCCGACAACCGGCGGTTCGCGGTCTTCGCGATGGTCGCGACGGCCACGATCCCCACGGTCACGGTCATTGCGGTCGCGCCGGCCCTGTTCACCCCGATTATTCTCGCGGGGGGTCTGCTCGCGAGCTTCACGCGGCGGCTTTTCCGCGCGCGGCTGGCGCTCGGGGCGGGGTTCATTGCGGGGCTGGCGTTCAGCACTTGGCTGCTCGACGCGGGCCTGCTGCTCGACCGGGGCCTGCTCGGCTACAGCGGCTACCGCGGTCGGCTCCATCGAGGCGTCGCTGGTGCGCGGCTCGCGGGTGCGGTCCTGGCTGCGTTTGCGGTCGCCATCGCGATCTCGGCCACGGCCGCCGCGACCACGACCCTTGCGGTCGCCGCCCCGTTCGCCACCACGCTCGCTGCGTTCACCTTCGCCACCAGCGGCGGCGACGGCGGCAGCGTTCTCTTCGTGCGAGAAGCCATGCAGCTCCATCACCGGAATTTCGCGCTGGATCAGGCGGGTAATGGCGGAGAGATACTTGCCGTCCTCGCCAGCGACCAGCGTGAAGGCGCGGCCGTTCATGCCGGCGCGGCCGGTGCGGCCGATGCGGTGCACGTAGTCTTCCGGATGGGTGGGGACATCGAAATTGAACACATGGGTCAGGCCCTGGACGTCCAGGCCGCGCGCGGCCACGTCGGAGGCGACCAGAATGCCGATCTCGCCCTTCTTGAATTTCTCCAGCGTCGCGGTGCGCTGCGACTGGTCCAGATCGCCATGCAGCGGCTGGGCGTCGAAGCCGTGACGGGCCAGCGACTTCGCCAGGATATCCACGTCGCGCTTGCGGTTGCAGAAGATGATGGCGTTCTTCACATCCTCGTTACGGATCAGAGTGCGGAGCGCCTCGCGCTTGAGGCGATGCGGCACCTGGATCTGGAACTGGGCGATCGACTCAGCCGTCGTCGCCTGGCGCGCAACCTCGATTTCCTTCGGGTTGCTGAGGAACTTGTCGGCCAGCTTGCGCATGTCGGCCGCCATGGTGGCCGAGAAGAACAGCGTCTGGCGCAGCGGGGGCAGCATTTTGCCGATCCGCTCGATATCGGGCATGAAGCCCATGTCCAGCATGCGGTCGGCTTCGTCGATCACGAAGATCTGCACACCGGTCAGCATGACCTTGCCGCGCTCGAAATGGTCGATCAGGCGGCCCGGCGTGGCGATCAGCACGTCGACGCCACGATCCAGCAGTTTTTCCTGCTCGGTATAGTTCACGCCACCGATCAGCAGCGCCATCGAAAGCGGCGAGTTCTTGCCGTATTTGTCGAAGCTCTGCGCGACCTGGTCGGCCAGTTCGCGGGTCGGCTCCAGGATCAGGGCGCGTGGCATGCGGGCTCGGGCGCGGCCGCCGGCCAGAATGTCGATCAGCGGCAGGGTGAAGCCGGCCGTTTTGCCGGTGCCGGTCTGGGCTGTGCCGAGAACGTCGCGACCCATCAGCACGATCGGGATGGCCTGGGCCTGGATCGGGGTCGGGGTGGTGTAACCAGCTTCGGCGACAGCCTTCAGAACAGGCTCGCTCAAGCCTAGATCGGCGAATTCCATGGATTTCCGTATTTATATTGACGGCAGCAGCGCAAATGCGCACCGTCCGCGGGCGGACAAGACCATAGCGGCCCCCTTGAGTCAATCCCAATGTGAGCGGCTAGAAACAGCAAAATCAATCGGTTATCGTCCCCAACCAGACAAATTTACCCCAGCAGATTTCTTTGGCGGAGACCCCTATGAAGCTCATCGACGAAATCGTCGCCAACAAGGCTCAGCTCACCGACTGGCGGCGCGACCTGCATATGCATCCCGAAACCGCCTTCGAGGAGCATCGCACGTCGGAATTCGTCGCCAAGACGCTGGAGTCCTTCGGTATGCCGGTGCATCGCGGCTTGGCCAAGACCGGCGTGGTCGGCACGCTCAAGGCTGGCAAGGGCAACCGCGCCATCGGCTTGCGCGCCGACATGGATGCGCTCGATCTGATCGAGATGAACGACTTTGGCCACAAGTCCAAGCATGAGGGCAAGATGCATGGTTGCGGCCATGACGGCCATACCATCATGCTGCTGGGCGCGGCGCAGTATCTGGCCAAGTCGAAGAAATTCGACGGCACCGTGCATTTCATCTTCCAGCCGGCCGAGGAGAATGTCGCCGGCGGCAAGGTGATGGTGGACGAGGGACTCTTCACCAAGTTCCCCTGTGAGTCCGTCTTCGGCATGCACAACATGCCCGGCATCGATGTCGGCAAGTTCGCTGTGCGCACCGGCCCGATGATGGCCTCGGCCGACATGTTCTGGATCAAGATCAAGGGTGTCGGCGCGCATGGCGCCTATCCGCATCGTGGCGTCGATCCGGTGGTGATCGCCGCCGAGATGGTGTTGGCGCTGCAGAATATCGTGGCGCGCAACGTCGATCCGCTGCAGTGCGCAGTTGTCAGCTGCTGCCAGATCCAGGGCGGCCATACCACCAACGTGATTCCGGAAGAGGTGATGATCGCCGGCACCACGCGCGCCTTCCTGCCTGAAGTGCAGGACCTGATCGAGGCGCGCATGAACCAGATCGTCACCGGCATTGCCGCCAGCCATGGTGCGACCGCCAAGCTGGACTATCAGCGCCGCTATCCGCCGACCATCAACACCGCCGAGGAAACTGAGCTGGCCGCCAACGCGGCCGCCGCCGTGGTGGGCGGCGAGAATGTGCTGCGTAACGTCAATCCCAGCATGGGTGCGGAAGACTTCGCCTGGATGCTGCGCGAAAAGCCCGGTTCCTATGTCTGGATCGGCAACGGTGCCGGCGAAAGCAGCTGCATGGTCCACAACCCGCGCTACGACTTCAACGACGAGGTTCTGCCGATCGGCGCCAGCTACTGGTCGCGCCTGGTCGAGTCGATCCTGCCGGCCGCTTAAGCGAAGGACCGCGGAGATGGGCTTCAAGGTGAAGTTCTGGGGCGTGCGCGGCAGCATTGCGACGCCGTCTCCGCGACACATGGTGTTCGGCGGCAATACGTCTTGCGTCGAGCTGAAGATCGGCAGCCGCACGATCATCCTCGACGCGGGCACCGGCATCCGCAATCTTGGCCACTGGCTGCTGCGCCGGAACGTGACCCAGGGCGACATCTTCCTGTCCCATACGCACTGGGATCACATCAACGGCTTCCCGTTCTTCTCGCCGGCCTTCAAGGATGACCGCCACTTCACCATCCATGCCGGGCATCTGTCCGACAAGGGCGGGATCGGTCACGCTTTGCAGTCGCAGATGGCGCAGCCTTTCTTCCCGGTGCCGCTCGACAAGATGGGCGCCAAGATCGAAAGCCGGGATTTCCGTGCCGGCGACAGCTTCAATCTGGGAGACAGTATTCGCGTGCGGACGACGGCGCTGAACCATCCAGACGGCGCCACCGGCTACCGGTTCGAATATGGCGGCAAATCCCTGTGCTATGTCACCGATACCGAGCACACGCCGGGCAAGCCGGACCAGAATATCCTCGGCCTGATCGAGGGCACCGACCTGCTGATCTACGACAGCACCTATACCGACGAGGAATATGAAAGCCATGTGGGCTGGGGCCATTCGACCTGGCAGGAAGGCGTGCGATTGAGCCGCGCCGCCGGGGTCAAGGCCCTTGCGATTTTCCATCATGATCCCGATCATGAGGACCAGTTCATGGAAACGCTGGAAGCCGAAGCCCGGCAGCTATGGTCCGGCGCAATAGTGGCGCGTGAAAACATGCGCGTTAATTTGCTGTAGGGGGGAGTATGGCGCGTCTGTATCTGGTGCGGCATGCCAAGGCGGCGGCCCGATTTGATGAAGATCCCGATCCCAGCCTCTCGGAAGAGGGCAAGGAGGCGGCGGTCGATCTCGCGTTGACCCTGGAGACCCTGGGGCCGATGCCGATCTACACCTCGCCGATGGAGCGTGCGCGCGAAACCGCGATGCCGCTGGCCAACCGCTGGGGCGTGGTGCCCGAGGTGAGCGCGGCCTTCAGCGAGATTCCCACACCCAACGAGATCGCCGAAAAAGGTCTGGCGGCGCGCGGCCCCTGGCTGCAGCAGATCGCCCAGCAGAAATATCCGGCGCAGCCATCGATCATCCGCGCCTGGCGCGAAGGCCTGATCGGCATGATGAAGTCCTGCCGCAGCGACACGATCGTCTTCACCCATTTCATGGTGATCAATGCAGCCCTGGGCGCGGCGCTGAACGACGAACGCATGGTCGTCATGCAGCCCGACTATTGTTCCTGTACAATTGTGGAAACCAGTTCGCGCGGCCTGGCGCTGATCACGCGCGGCGTCGAGGCCACGACGAAAGTCTTCTGATAGCCTGCGTATGCAGGGACGGTTGTCCTTGGCCGGGGCGAACCATCTGGCTAAGCTGGCGACGGGCCTGTGAGGATATCCCGGCATGAATGTGAAACCGGAGATCAAGACTGAACCGACGGCGATGCCTGACGGCTATGTGCTGGAAGAGCAGGTCGGACAGCTGATCCGGCGTGCGCATCAGCGCCACACCGCCCTGTTCCTGGCCATGATTGGCGACAGCCAGGTCACCACCACGCAATACGCGGCACTGGTGAAGCTCTACGAGATGGGCGAGCTGTCGCAGAACCACCTCGGCCGCCTGACCGCAATGGATCCGGCCACCATCCAGGGTGTGATCCGTCGCCTGACCGGCCGCAAGCTGATCTCCCATCGCCCCGACAAGAACGACAAACGCCGCCGCTGTCTTAGCCTCACGAACCATGGCCGCGAGCTGGTGGCGCGCCTGCTCGCCAACGGTCCGAAGGTGAGCAAGGCCACGCTCGATCCGCTGACTCCGGCGGAACAGCAGCAATTCGTGGCGCTTATCAAGCGTCTCACCTGATCGCATCCAACGGTTTTTTGCGCGCAGCAATGGCTTTGCTGCGCTGCCGCATCCTTGAGCAGTCGCTGCATATATTTTGACGTTGACTCTTTTGAGGCAGCGACGCAGCATCATATGCGTACGAACGATATTGGCCTGCGGGGGTGGGCGTGGCGTTCGTATGCCGGCGGAGGCCCCAAAACCGATGGCGTCATATCTGCGTCCGACGAATCTGGCCGAAGCGCTCGATCACCTGAGCGCTGCAACGCCGGTGATTCTGGCCGGTGGCACAGATTACTACCCCGCCCGCGTTGGCCGCGCGCTGGATGATGACATTCTCGATGTCACCGCCATTCCCGAACTTCAGGGCATCAGCGAAACCGATGATCACTGGCGCCTGGGTGCCACCGTCACCTGGGGCCAGCTGACTGCCGCCCTCAGCCTGCCGCCGCTGTTCGATGCGCTGCGCCAGGCGGCGGGCGAGATCGGCGGCGTGCAGATCCAGAATTCCGGGACGATCGCGGGCAATCTCTGCAATGCCTCGCCGGCCGCCGACAGCGTGCCGCCGCTGCTGGCCATGCGCGCGCGCGTCGAATTGCGCAATGCGAAAGGCCGCCGCGACGTGGGTTTGGGCGAGTTCATCACTGGCAATCGCCGCACCGTGCTCAAGCCCGGCGAACTGCTGTCCGCCGTGCTGATCCCGAAGCCGAAAAAGGAGGCGCAGAGCCTCTTCCTCAAGCTGGGCGCGCGTGAATACCTCGTCATTTCGATCGCCATGGTTGCCGTGATGCTGGAGATCGAGAACAACATCGTGTCCAGTGCCAGCGTGGCGGTCGGCGCCTGCTCGGCGGTGGCGCAGCGCCTGGTCGCGCTGGAATCCGAACTCACCGGTCGCCGGCTGAACACGGCCCTGGCAAACCGGGTGAAACCGCAGCATTTCGATGGTCTGTCGCCGCTCGACGACATCCGCGCCAGCGCCGACTACCGGCGCGAGGCCGCGATGGTGCTGGTGCAGCGCGCGTTGACCATGCTCGGCAAGAAGGGAAGCTGAACGATGCGTCTGGTCGTCAACGGCAAACCGCACAGTTTCCACGGCTCGCCCGCCAAGCGCCTGTCCGATGTGCTGCGCGACGATCTGGGGCTGACCGGGACCAAGATCGGTTGCAATGCCGGTGATTGCGGCGCCTGCACGGTGATGATGAACGGCAAGCAGGTCTGCGCCTGCCTGACGCCAGTGGGGCAGGCGGCCGGGCTGTCTGTCGTCACGGTCGAGGGCCTGGAAGCTCATGGTGCGCTGTCGCGGCTGCAGACGGCGTTTCTCAAGCATGGCGCGGCCCAGTGCGGCATCTGCACGCCGGGCATGCTGATGGCTGCCACTGACCTGTTGGCCGAAGTGTCCAAGCCGAGCGAGGAGCAGGTGATGGACGCCATTGGTGGCGTTCTCTGTCGCTGCACCGGCTATCGCAAGATCGTCGAGGCCGTACTGGATGCCACGCGCACGCCCGACCTGCCGGATGTGCCTGTCGTCGGCCAGGCGGTCGGGGCCCGCAGTCTGAAGGTCGATGGCGTGGCCAAGGTGATCGGCAGCGAGAAATACGGGGCCGATTATATCCCGCATGAAGCATTGTGGCTGCGGGTGATCCGCAGCCCGCATGCGCGCGCGACGTTTACGCTGGGGGATTTCGCCGAGGCGATCCGTAAGTACGGCCTGGTGCGCGTCTTCACGGCCGCCGATGTGCCGCGCAACGGCTTCGCCATTTTTGATGCCAAGGACCAGCCGGTGCTGGCCGATGGCCTGGTGCGCTACAAGGGCGAAAGCGTCGTGGCCCTGGTCGGCCCACGCGAGGCGGTGGAAGCCGTGCGCCCCGAAGACCTGCCGATCACGTACACACCGGAAGACCCGGTCAGCGGCGTGATCGCGGCAGCCGCGCCTGGCGCCAAGCTGGTGCAGGCCGACAAGCCTGAAAACGTGCTGATCCGCGGCAATGTCACCAAGGGTGATGTGGCCAAGGGTTTTGCCGAAGCCGCGGCCACTGCCGAAGGTCTGTTCCAGACCAGCTTTGTCGAGCATGCCTATATCGAGCCTGAGGCCGGCTGGGCGGTGCGCGTGGGCGATCGCATCGAGATCCACGCTTCGACCCAGGCACCCTACATGGATCGCGACGAAGTGGCCGGCGTGATGCAACTGCCGCCCGACCGTGTGCGCATCGTGCCCACTGCCTGCGGCGGCGGGTTCGGCGGCAAGCTGGATGTGGCCGTGCAGCCGCTGATCGCGCTGGCCGCCTGGCATCTGGATAAGCCGGTGGCCTGTGTCTACACGCGGCCCGAAAGCATGGCCTCCAGCACCAAGCGGCATCCGGCCCGCATCACCGCTAAATTCGCCGCAGCCAAGGACGGCCGTCTGACCGCGGTCGAAACCCATGCCGATTTCGATACCGGCGCCTATGCCAGCTGGGGCCCGACGGTGGCGAACCGCGTGCCGGTGCATGCGACCGGGCCGTATCATGTGCCGCATGTGAAGAACCGTAGCCGTGCACTGTTCACCAACGCGCCGCCGTCGGGCGCTTTTCGCGGCTTCGGCGTGCCGCAGGCGGCGATTGCGCATGAAACGCTGATGGACGATCTGGCTGCCAAGCTGGGTATTGATCGTCTGGAGATGCGCTACATCAATGCCATCCGCGCCGGCGACCTCACCGCCACCAGCCAGAAGCTGGAGCATTCCGCCGGCCTGGCCGAGTGCATCGCGGCGCTGCGCCCGCAGTGGCAGGTCCTGACCAAGGACGTCGAGGCCTTCAATGCCCGCCGCAGGACCGTGCAGCGCGGCATCGGCATCGGCTGCATGTGGTATGGCCTGGGCAATACCTCGATCTCCAACCCTTCGACCATGCAGGTCAGCTTGCGCGCCGACGGCCGCGTGTTCTTCTACAACGGCGCCGTCGATATCGGGCAGGGCTCGAACACCATCTTCGTGCAGATCGTGGCCGATGCGCTCGGTGTTTCCATGGATCGCATCGACTATGTCATGGGCGATACCGATAAGACGCTGGACGCCGGCAAGACATCGGCGTCGCGGCAGACCTTTGTCTCGGGCAAGGCGGCGCAGCTGGCGGCGCAGGATTTGCGCAGCCAGATCCTGCGCCTGGCCAATGCCGGCGGAAACGCCATGCTGAAACTCGATGGCCCGACCCTGACCGTGGAAGATGGCGGCACGGTGCGCCGCATCGATCTCGCCACGCAGGCGCGACTGAACGACAATGCCGATGTGCTGATGGGTGAGGGCCGCTTCGATCCACCCACCACCATGCTGGATGATGACGGCCAGGGCGTGCCTTACGCCACATACGGTTTCGCCGCGCAGATGGCGCTGGTCGAAGTCGACACCGAACTCGGCACCGTGAAGGTGAAGAAGATCATCGCCGCCCATGACGTGGGCAAGGCGGTGAACCCGACACAGGTGGAAGGCCAGATCCATGGCGGCATCGCGCAGGGGCTTGGTCTCGCGCTGATGGAAGAATATCTGCCCGGCCGCACCGAGAATCTGCACGACTATCTGATTCCCACGGTGGGCGACATCCCGGAGATCGACGTGATCATGATCGAGGATGCCGAACCGCTCGGTCCCTTCGGGGCCAAGGGCGTGGGCGAGCCGGGTCTGGTGCCGACTGCGCCGGCCATTCTCGGCGCGATCCGCCATGCCACCGGTGTACGGGTCACATCCGTGCCGGTACTGCCGCATCGCCTGCATGCGGCGCTCAAAGCTCTGCCTCAGGCCGCGGAGTAGGGGGACAGCATGAGCCACGCCGTCGCCGAAACCGCCCCGAAAGACGACGTCGTCCGTTGCGATGCCTGCCCTGTGCTCTGCCGCATCCGGCCCGGCAAGGCCGGTGCCTGCGATCGCTATGCCAATGTCGAAGGGATACTGACCCGCGTTGATCCGCTGGTTGTCACCGAACGCGCCGCCAGCGAAGGCGCGGTGGTACCGTTCCTCTCCGGGTCGGAAGGCTGGAACGGCAGCGTCGCCGCGCCTGCACCGGTATTTGTCACCGGCATCGGCGCCGGCACGACCTATCCCGATTACAAGCCCGCGCCTTTCATCGTGTCGTCGCAGCATGACGGTGTCGACATGGTCACGGTGGTCACTGAAGGAATCTTCAGCTATTGCGGCGTGAAGGTAAAGATCGACACCGATCGCCATCTCGGCCCAGAACAGGCGGCCGTGCGCGTGAACGGCGAGGCCATTGGCCATGTCACCACGGCGGAATATGGCTCGCAGATGCTCTCACTGGGCGGCGTGCATCACCTGACCGGCGGCAGCAAGAAGGAAGGCAATACTACCTGCGACGCCATGCTGGCGCTGTGCAACAAGCAGGCGGTCACGGTGCAGATCGATGGCGGCGCGGAAGTCACCATCCAGGCCAACAAGCCGCCGATCGTGAACGGCACGCCTGAAGCGCGCATGCGCGTCGGCTGCGGCTCGGCTACCATCGGCATCTTCGCCAAGCAGTGGCTCGGCCATGCCGACGAGGTGATCGTGGTGGATGACCACATCACCGGCGTGCTGAGCGAGCATCAGGCCGGCCGCTTCCTCGACATGCCGCTGGCCGGCATCCGCGTACGCGGTCGCAAGTCAACGCCTGGCCGCTATTTCCAGGTGGCCGAACCCGGTCTGGGCTGGGGCGGCACCAATGTGTCCGATCCGCTGGAGATCATCGAAGCCATCGACGCCAAGACGGCCTGGCCCGGCATGAAGCTGCTGATGGTCTCGACCACCGGAGAGCACAGCGCCTGGTTCGTGCTGGATGATCAGTTGAAGCCGCAGCCGGCCGAGATGCCGGCTCCGGTGCGCACCGTGGTCGACCGCATCGCCGAGAATTGCGAGCCTTCGCTTTGCACCGTGCTGTTCATGGCTGGCGCGGGCGGTAGCCTGCGCGCCGGCGTCACCGAGAATCCCGTGCGGCTCACCATCTCGGTGAAGGATCGCCTGACCCGCGTCACGTCCGGCGGCGCGCCGGTCTATGTCTGGCCCGGCGGCGGCATCACCTACATGGTCGATGTGGCGCGCATGCCCGACAATTCCTTCGGCTATGTGCCGACTCCGGCACTGGTCGCACCGATTGAATTCACCATGAGCCAAGCCGATTACGCCGCGCTCGGCGGCCATATGGATTACGTCGTTCAGCTTTCCGACGTGCTGCAGGGCGGGCGCCTGAACCGGCTAGCGCAACGTGCGGACAATCCCTGGCCGATCACGCGGCCCACAGCGGAGGAGCAGCCATGAGCGGCGCAGGGCCCACCGCCACATGGCTCGACGGACAGAGTCGCCGCCTGCATCTGCAGCATGGCCCGATCGATCTGATCATCGGGGCCTTTGGCGAACGGGGCTCTGTCGCACGCGCCTACGATCAGGCCGTGACGCGCTTCCAGGATATCCTCGCCGTATTGGTGAGCGAGCTTGTCGACCTGAGGCAGCCGTTGGGGGCGGCGCATCCGCTGTTCCGTGGTCCGGTGGCGCGTCGCATGGCATCTGCCTGCTGGCCGTATCGCACTGTCTTTATTACACCGATGGCGGCAGTGGCCGGTTCGGTGGCCGACGAGGTTCTGGCCGCGATGCTGCGCGATAACGATCTTGCGCGCGCCTATGTGAACAACGGCGGCGACATCGCCTTCCATCTCTCGGCCGGCGAAAGCCTGCGTGCCGCCGTGGTCTGCAATCCGGACCTGCCGCATCTCGACGCGATCGCCACGCTCGACTCAGTCCAGCCGGCGCGCGGCATCGCCACATCGGGCTGGCGTGGTCGCTCATTCTCGCTGGGCATCGCCGATGCGGTCACAGTGCTGGCGGAAAACGCCGCCATGGCCGATGCGGCGGCAACCATTATTGCCAATGCGGTGACCGTGGAGCATGACGCGATTCAGCGGCAGCCCGCACACTCATTGCGGGATGATAGCGATCTCGGCGCGCTGCCGGTGACGGTATCCGTAGGTACACTGCCAATTATTGCGGTTGAGCGGGCCTTGTCGGCTGGTGTCGCACGCGCGCAGGATTTATGGCGCAGCGGCCTGATTCAGGCCGCATTTTTGTCGCTGCAGGGCGAGAGCAGGATTGTCGGCGGTGAAAACCTGCTGGTGCAGCAGAAAGTAATGGGGCAGGGATGAGTCTGGTCGAGGTTCGCAAGATCGTCTGTATCACGGACGAGATATTCCATGACGGCGGCCCCAAGGCGGGCAAGCCCCCGCGTCGTGGCGTGATCGGGGCGCTGGTGAAGAATCCTTATGCTGGCCGCTATGAAGCCGACATCACGCCGATGATGGATGCGCTGAAGCCGCTTGGTCTCGATCTGACCAGGCGTCTGGTGGCGGCGCTGGGCAATGACCCCAAGGCCATCGAAGCCTATGGCAAGGGCGCGTTGATCGGCGCCGGTGGCGAGCTGGAGCATGGCGCGCTGTGGCATGTGCCCGGCGGCTATTCGATGCGCGAGATCCTGGGCAATGCCAAGGCCATCGTGCCGTCCACGACGAAAGTGGGCGGGCCGGGCGCGCGGATCGACATTCCGCTGCATCACGTCAATGCGGCTTATGTGCGCAGCCATTTCGACGCCATCGAATGGGGCGTCGCCGATGGCCCGCGCGACAACGAGATCGCCTTCATCCTCGCCATGAGCACCGGCGGCCGCGTGCATGCGCGCGTCGGCGGTCTGCAGGTGCACGAAATCAAGGGCGAGGACGGTCAGCGATAAAACGGGATTAGCTTACGCGTTTGAGGTTTCCACAATACACACACAGGAGGGGCTTACATGAACCGCAGGACCTGGTTGAAGTGGAGTGCAGCATTCGGTATCGCTGCGTATGGCCTGGTGGCCGGGGGCGCGCAGGCGCAGGACACCATCAAGATCGGCGAGATCAATTCCTACAAGGTCTTCGCCGCCTTCCTCGAGCCCTACAAGAAGGGTATGGAACTGGCCGTCGAGGAGATCAACGCCTCGGGCGGGTTGCTCGGCAAGAAGATGGAAATCGTCATCCGTGATGACGGCGCCAACCCCGCCGATGCCGTGCGTCTGGCCGAGGAACTGCTGACCCGCGAGAAGGTGTCTTTCCTGATCGGCACCTTCCCCTCCAACATCGGCCTGGCGGTTGCCAGCTTCGCCAAGGAGAAGAAGACGCTGTTCATCGGCGCCGAGCCGCTGACCGACAAGATCGTCTGGGACCAGGGCAACAAGTACACCTTCCGCCTGCGCGCCTCGACCTACATGCAGACGGCCATGCTGGTGCCTGATGCCCTGAAGGTGAAGAAAAAGCGCTGGGCGATTGTCTACCCGAACTACGAATACGGCCAGTCAGCCACAGCGGCGTTCAAGAAGCTGATGCTGGAAAAGCAGCCTGATATCGAGTTCGTCACTGAGCAGGCCGTGCCGCTGGGCCGCATCGAAGCGGGTGCGGTGGCTGATGCCATCGCCGCCGCCAAGCCGGATGCGATCTTCTCCTCGCTGTTCGGCGCCGATCTGACCAAGTTCGTGCGTGAAGGCAACACGCGCGGCCTGTTCAAGGGCAAGGAAGGCTTCAACCTGCTGGCCGGCGAGCCGGAATATCTCGATCCGCTGGAAGATGAAGTGCCGGTGGGCTGGTACGTGACCGGCTATCCCTGGCAGGACATCGCCACACCCGAGCACAAGAAGTTCCTGGCCGCCTATCAGGCCAAGTTCAAGGATTATCCGCGCTTGGGCTCGATCGTCGGCTACTCCACCGTGCTGAGCGCTGCCGCCGTGATCAAGAAGGCCGGCACGCTCGATATGGAAAAGCTGGTGGCGGCGATGAAGGGGTTAAGTCATTCGACCCCGCTGGGCGACATCACCTATCGCACCCAGGATCATCAGTCGACCATGGGCGCCTATGTCGGCAAGTTGGGCCTGAAGAACGGCAAGGGCATCATGACCGACTGGTACTACGCCGATGGCGCGAAGTTCCTGCCCTCGGATGCCGATGTCGCCAAGATGCGTCCTGCTGAATAAGGCGGCCGAATAAGCCTGATCTGACGCCTGTCTCCCGCCGGCTTTGGCCGGCGGGAGTTCCTTTCCTCCAGCCTGATCCGGGGCCCGGCTTTGCTCGCCAATATTGTCATCCAATTCATGAACGGCCTTGCCGGCACGTCGTCGCTGTTCCTGGTCGCCGCCGGCTTATCGATCATCTTCGGCGTCAGCCGCATCGTGAATTTCGCGCATGGCTCGCTCTACATGCTGGGCGTCTACCTGTCCTGGAGCCTGATCAATGTCTTTGGCCGCGGCTCGATCCCGAATTTCTGGGCCGGCGTGCTGCTCAGCGCCGTCGCCGTCGGCGTTATCGGCATCGTCATCGAGGTGCTCGTGCTGCGCCGCATCTACAAGGCGCCCGAACTGTTCCAGTTGCTGGCCACTTTTGCGCTGGTGCTGATCATCAAGGATGTCGCGCTGTATGTCTGGGGAGCCGAAGATCTGCTCGGTCCGCGCGCGCCCGGCCTGCGCGGCGCCGTCGAGATCATGGGCAAGCGCTTCCCCGAATACGACCTGCTACTGATCGTCATTGGCCCGCTGGTGCTGGGGCTGCTTTGGCTGCTGATGAACCGCACGCGCTGGGGCACGCTGGTGCGCGCCGCCACGCAGGATCGCGAAATGGTCGGTGCGCTCGGCGTCAACCAGAGCTGGCTGTTCACCAGCGTATTCTTCCTCGGCGCTTTCCTGGCCGGTCTGGGCGGCGCGATCCAGACGCCGCGTGAGCCGGCCCAGCTGATGCTCGACATCACAGTGATCTCCGATGCCTTCGTGGTCGTCGTGGTCGGCGGCATGGGATCCATCAGCGGCGCTTTCCTCGCGGCATTGTTGATCGCACAGGCCAAGGCCTTCTGCATCGGCATGGGTGACGTGACGATCTTCGGCACGGTTTTCTCTTTCAGCAAGTTCACCCTGGTGGTCGAGTTTGTCATCATGGCCGTCGTGCTGGTGGTGCGGCCCTGGGGCCTGCTTGGCAAGCAGCAGGGTGCCCAGCGTGGCGCCTTCATGGTCGAGCCACCGCTCTATCCATTGAATCAGACCTTCTGGATGGCAGTGCTCGGCGTGGTCGTGCTGCTTGGCCTGATGCCGCTGGGCGGCGACAGCTACACCCTGGTGCTGCTGATCGACATCGCCGTATTCGCGCTCTTCGCTGCGACCCTGCATTTCCTGATGGGGCCGTCAGGCATGGTCAGCTTCGGCCATGCCGCGTATTTCGGGTTGGGCTGCTACGGCGCGGCGCTGGCTTTCCTCAAGCTCAAGCTGCCGATGGAACTGGCGTTGCTCGGCGCGCCGCTGGCCGGCGGTTTCGGCGCGCTGCTGTTCGGCTGGTTCTGCGTGCGGCTCTCGGGCGTCTATCTCGCCATGCTGACGCTCGCCTTCGCGCAGATCGCCTGGTCGGTGATCTATCAGTGGGACGCCTTCACTGGCGGCTCCAACGGCCTGATCGGCCTGTGGCCCAGCGACTGGCTGAAGAACCGAACGGCTTTCTACTACGTGGCGCTGACCATCTGCGTCGCCAGCATCATCTTCCTTTGGCGCGTGGTGCATGCGCCGTTTGGCTATGTGCTGCGTGCCGGCCGTGACTCGCCGCTGCGCGCTGATGCCATCGGCATCAATGTGCGCCGTTTCCAGTGGTTCGGCTTCACGCTCGCCGGGGCCTTTGCCGGTCTGGCCGGCGGACTGTTCGCCTTCTCGAAGGGCAGCATCTCGCCCGAGACGCTGGCCGTGCCGCGCTCGGTCGATGGCCTGGTGATGGTGCTGCTGGGCGGCGTGCAGACCCTGACCGGCCCGGTGGCGGGCGCGGCGGTCTTCACCTGGCTGCAGGATTCGATCGCGCGCAATACCGAATACTGGCGCGCCATCCTCGGACTCACCATCCTGGTCATCGTGCTGGTCTTCCCGCAGGGCATCGCCGGCTTCCTCAAGCAGGCCGGCGGCTGGATCATGCAGCGGCGCCGCGACCGGCAGGAGGTTGCGCCATGACCGCTGTTCTGGGCGTGGCCGGCCTCAACAAGGCCTTTGGCGGCGTGAAGGCCGTGCAGGATGTCAGTTTCTCGGTTGCGGCCGGCGAACTGCTGGCACTGATCGGCCCCAATGGCGCCGGCAAGAGCACCTGCTTCAATATGTTGAACGGCCAGTTGCGGCCCGACAGCGGCACGGTGACGCTGAGCGGCCATGATCTTGCAGGCCTCAAGCCGCGCGATATCTGGCGCATGGGCGTCGGTCGCACCTTCCAGATTACGGCCACGTTCAACTCCATGACCGTGCGCGAGAATATCCAAATGGCGCTGCTGTCCTTCCATAACGGGCTGATGTCCTTCTGGCGGCCGGCCAACATGCTGTATCGCGACGAGGCGATGGCGCTGCTGGCCCGTGTCGGCATGGCCGACCAGAGCGAACGGCCCTGCGGCATCCTGGCCTATGGCGATCTCAAGCGCGTCGAGCTGGCCATCGCACTGGCGAACCAGCCCAAGTTGCTGCTGATGGATGAGCCGACCGCCGGCATGGCGCCGAACGAGCGTATCGCCCTGATGGAACTGACGGCGAAGCTGGCGCGGCAGGACGATATCGCCGTGCTGTTCACCGAGCATGACATGGACGTGGTCTTCGCACAGGCCGACCGCATCATCGTGCTTAATCGTGGCATCCTGATCGCCGAAGGCAGCCCGGAGCAGGTGCGCGCCAATCCGGAGGTGCAGGCGGTCTATCTTGGTTCGGGTGCCGTCTTCGGGGAGGCGCACTGATGCTGAACGTTCAAGGCCTTCACACCTATTACGGCCGCGCCCATATCCTGGCCGACCTGGCGCTGAACGCCCATCCGGGCGAGGTGGTCGTACTGCTGGGCCGCAACGGCGCCGGCAAGTCGACCACGATGAAATCGGTCATCGGTCTGGTTGCGGCGCAGAGCGGCGAGATCAGCTTCGATGGTGTGCGCATCGATCGCCTGTCGCCGCATCGCATCGCCCGGCTGGGGCTCGGCTATGTGCCGGAAGATCGTCGCATCTTCACCGATCTCTCCGTGATGGAGAATCTGGAGGTCGGCCGGCAGAAGCCGCGCGACGGTGCGCCGACCTGGACGCCCGAGCGTCTGTTCGAACTGTTTCCCAATCTTGGCCGCATGAAGGACCGTCCCGGTGGCCGCATGTCGGGTGGCGAGCAGCAGATGCTGACCATCGCGCGCACCCTGATGGGCAATCCGCGCCTGATCCTGCTGGATGAGCCGTCGGAAGGTCTGGCGCCGGTGATCGTCGAGCAGATGGCGCGCACGATTCTTCAGTTGAAGGCGGAAGGGCTTTGCGTGCTGCTGTCCGAGCAGAACTTGCATTTCGCCCAGATGGTGGCCGACCGCGCCTACATCATCGAGAAGGGTCGTATCCGCTATTCGGGCACCATGGCCGAACTCGCTGCCGATGCGGCGGTGCGCGAACAGTATCTGTCGGTTTGAGGAGCGTAAGCATGGGCTGGATTGTCGGAATCGATGTCGGCGGGACTTTCACCGATCTGATCGGCATCGAACCGGAGAAGGGTTTGGTCGCGCTGGCGAAAGTCCCGACCACACTCGACAACCAGGCCTTCGGCGTTCTGGCTGCCTTGGAGAAGGGCGGCATCGCCCTGCCGCAGACCGACACCATCGTACATGGTACGACCACGACCACCAATGCGCTGCTCGAGCGCAAGGTGGCCAGGATCGGCCTGATCACCACCAAGGGCTTTCGCGACAGCCTCGAGCTCGGCCGCCGCACCCGTCCGCAGCCCTATGGCTTGACCGGCAGCTTCGAGCCGCTGGTGCCGCGCCAGTGGCGCCTCGAAGTGCCCGAGCGCATGGATGCCGATGGTGACGTGGTTATCCCTCTCGATGAGCAGGCCGTGCGCGTCGCCGCGATCCAGCTGAAGGAGGCCGGTTGCGAAGCGCTGGTGATCCATTTCCTGCATAGCTACATCAACCAGAGCCACGAGAAGCGCGCGCTCGAGATCTGCGCCGAGGTCTGGCCCAACAGCTACCTCACCGCCGGGCATCAACTACTGTCGGAATACCGCGAATACGAACGCGGTACGACGGCTTGCGTGAATGCATCCGTGCAGCCGGTGCTGCACCGCTATATCGAGCGCCTGAATGGCGAACTGAAGGGCAAGGGATTCAGCCGCGATCTGCTCGTAATGCAGGGCAATGGCGGCACGATTGCCGCCGGCATCGTGGCCGAGACCGCCGTGAACACCGTGATGTCGGGGCCGGCATCCGGCGTGATGGCGGCGGCCTATACCGCGCGCGCCGCCGGCTTGCCGAACGTGATCACCTATGACATGGGCGGCACGTCCTCGGATGTGGGCCTGATCCAGGATGGCGTGCCGCAGGTGTCGTCGGAACTGGAACTCGAATACGCCATGCCGATCCATGTGCCGATGGTCGATGTGCATACCATCGGCGCGGGCGGCGGCTCGATCGCCTTCATTAACGAGGCTGGCATGCTGCAGGTGGGGCCGGAAAGTGCTGGCGCGCGCCCGGGTCCGATCTGTTACGGCCGAGGCGGCACGCGGCCGACGATCACCGACGCCAATCTGGCGCTCGGCCGCCTCAATCCCGACGGGCTGCTTGCAGTCGACAGCAAGGTGTCGCTGCAGGATGTGAAGGACGCGATCCAGCGCGATGTGGGCAAGCCGCTCGGTATCGGCACCGATGATGCCGCGGCTGCCATCCTGCGCATTGCCAATGACAAGATGGCCGGCGCGATCCGCATGGTCAGTCTCAGCCGTGGTCATGATCCGCGCGATTTCGCGCTCTTCGCCTTTGGTGGCGCCGGGCCGCTGCATGCCGCCGCGTTGGCGCGCGAGTTGGGGATTCCGAAACTGCTGATCCCAGCGCGGCCGGGCATCACCAATGCGCTGGGCTGCGTGGTGGCCGATCTGCGCCATGACTATGTGCGCACGGTGAACAAGCCGCTGTCGGTGCTGGAAGAGGGCCTGGTGGCCGAAGTGCTGGAGGCGCAGGTGGTCGAGGGGCGTGCGACCATCGAACGCGACGGCGTGCCGGTCGAGGAAATCCAGGTTCTGCACACCGCCGATATGCAGTTCCAGGGTCAGAGCCATCTGCTGACCGTGGCCGTGCCCGATAAAAAGATCACCCGCGACGCCCTGCAGAAGGCCTTCGACGAAGCCTATTGGCAGCGTTTCGAGGTCGAGCTGCCGGAAATTCGCGCCGTGCTGGTCAATCTTCATACCGCCGTGATTGGCCGCCGGGCGCAATTGTCGCTGGATCGTCTGCTGGCCGCCGAGCCGGCCAAGGATGTCGCTGGCGCCAGGAAAGGCAGCCGTCAGGTATGGTATGATCATGGCGGCTGGCAGGAGACGCCGGTCTATGACCGTGAACGGTTGCCGCGTGGTGCCAGCTTCGCCGGCCCGGCGATCCTGGAGCAGCTCGACACCACCGTGGTCATCGAGCCGGGCAATCAGGTCAGTGTCGACAGGCTTGGCAACCTGATCGTCGCCATCAGTGCGGAGTAGGGACAATGGCAAAACCGATTGATCCAGTTACCCTCGTCGTCATCCAGAATGGCCTGCAGCAGGTCTGCAATGAGATGGACCTGGCCTTCTGCCGTGCCGCCTTCTCGCCGGTGATCTCCGAAGCGCTCGACCGCTCCGACGGTATCTATCATGGTGAGACCGGCGAGTTGATTGCGCAGGGCGAGCTTGGCCTGCCGGTTTTCGTCGGCACCATGCAGTTCTCCACCCAGGCGGTGATTGAGCGCGCCCGCAATATTCCTATGCTGGCGCCCAAGCCGGGTGATATCTATATCGTCAACGATCCCTATCTTGGCGGCACCCATCTAATGGATGTGCGCTTCGTGAAGCCCTTCTTTTACAAAGGCAAGCTGTTCTCCTGGCTGGCCAATACCGGCCACTGGCCCGATATCGGCGGCATGGTGCCGGGCGGTTTCTCGGCCAATGCCACCGAAGTGGAGCAGGAGGGCCTGCGTCTACCCCCGGTCAAGCTCTACAAGGAAGGCAAGCTGGACGAGGAAATCCTTTCCATCATCCTCAGCAACATTCGCATCGCCGACCAGCGCATCGGCGACATCAAGGCGCAGGCAGCGGCCCTGACCATCGGCGAGAAGCGCTTGACCGCTTTGCTCGACCGCTACGGCGCCGATGTGGTGGCTCAAGCCATCGAGGAACTGAAGCAGCGCGCCAGCCAGCAGATGCGTGCCCGTATCCGCACCATCCCCGACGGCGTCTATGAGGGCGAGGGCGTGGTCGATTCCGATGGCGTGATCGACGAGCCGTTGCTGATCAAGATGAAGGTCACCAAGACCGGCGAGGAAATGCATTTCGACATGACGGGCTCCAGCCCGCCCTGTCGCGGCCCGATGAACAGCGTCATCGCCACCACCTATTCCTCGATCTACCTGGCCGTGAAGCACATCTTCCCCGATGTGCCGATCAATGCCGGCACGTTTGAGCCGCTGAAGGTGAAGGACCCGCACGACACCTTCCTCTATGCCAAATACCCGCGCCCGGTTTCCGGTTGCGCGGCCGAAGTCAGCCAGCGCATCGCCGAGGCCGTGTTCAACGCGCTGGTCAAGGCGATGCCGGATCGGTTGTTTGCCGCGCCCGCCGGCACCTCGGGCAATCTTGCTTTGGGTGGTTACGACCCCAAGCGTGATCGCAGTTATGTGATGTATGTGATCTCCGGTGGCGGCTATGGCGGCTGGCATGGCGGCGATGGCATCAGCAATGGCTGCTCCACCATCGGCATTTCCAAGACCACGCCGATCGAGGTGATGGAGCAGTATTACCCCGTTTTGTTCGAGGAATACTCGCTGCATGAGGGTTCGGGCGGTGCCGGCGAACATCGCGGCGGCTTCGGCGTCAACTACACCATTCGTCTGCGCCGTGGCGAAGCGCGCGCCTCGATGGTGATGGATCACGGCCGCACCGGCCCGCGCGGCGTGCTGGGCGGCGAGGATGGCGGCTTCAATACCGTGAGGATCGAGACGGCCAAGGGCGCCTATGTGCCGCCGCATCTGTCCAAGGATCAGGATATCGAGATCAAGACCGGCGACCGCGTGCATGTCTCCACGCCGGGCGGCGGCGGCTATGGCGATCCGTCCAAGCGCGATCCGGCCGAGATCGCCCGCGATATCGAGCGCGGCTATTATACGCCGCAACAGATCGCCGAGCGCTTCCGCGGTCCCGTCAAATCCGCTGCTGAATAATCATGCTGGCCGAACTGGCGGTCTGGGCAGGTGTTGCCGCTGAACCGCCAGCACGGCAGCTCGGCTATGCCAAGGCAGCCGTAAGTCTGTGGTCGCGGCGGCGTCGGTGTGCGAAAGCCTGGGCCGAGCACGAGGCCAATACGCGTGCCTTCGCCCTGCAGGTGGCGCAAGGCTGCAAGCGCCATGACACTGTCTGGCTGCTGGGGGCGGGCACGCTCGCCGATCTGCCGCTGGCCGAGCTTTCCGCGCTATTCCGCCGTGTCGTGGTCTTCGATATCGCGCTGTTGGGCGGCGCGCGGCGCGCGGCGAAGCGCTTTGCCAATGTGGAGTTGCGGCTGGCCGATGTGACCGGCGTGGTCGAGGCGCTGGCGGAATGGCGGCGCGGCATGCCGCTGCCGATTGCCCCCGCTGATGCGATGCAGGAACTCGATCCGGTGCCGCCCGACTGCGTGCTGTCGCTCAACATCCTGTCGCAGTTGCCGCTGCTGCCGATGGATCACGTGCGCAAGCAGGGCATCACCAATACGGGCGCCGACAGCTTCGGTCGCGACATCATCCGGGCGCATCTGGCCGGGCTTGCCGCCTTCGGCTGTCCGGTCGGCCTCGTCGCCGATGCCAAGCGGGTCTGGCGCAGCCGGGCCGGCGAGACGGTGCTGAGCGAGAGCGCGGTGCTGGGGGTGACGCTGCCGGATGCGGACAAAAGCTGGATCTGGCCGGTGGCGCCACGCGGCGAGATCGATAACGAAGCTGGGCTGGAAATGACGGTACAGGCTACGCAGCTTGGCGGGGCCGGCGTTACTTCCTGACCTCCTGCACGGACTCGATGACGAAACCGCGCTCGGGCGGGAATTTGCGCATCATGGTGCGGCGCACTTCGTCTTCGTTGGACGCCTGCAGTTCCAGATAGTTGATGTCGCCCCACTTGTCGTCGAGCTGACGATGCTTTTCGCCCATCATATGGGCGCGGCGGACTTCCTGGTTGAAGATGCCGACGCTGAAGGTCTTGGTGTTGGCTTCCTTGGCCACGGCTTCGCTGGCCAGCTTTTCCATTTTGGCGACCTGCGCCTCCAGTTCGATCTTCTGCTTGCTCAGCTCGGCGATCTTGCTCTGGGCGGTCTTGGTGAACTTCTCCAGTTCGTCCAGGCGCTGGCCGCGCCGGATCACTTCGGCTGAGCTCCACTCATAGGCCATGATCTGCCTCTTATGCTGACCAATCAGATGCAGCACGATAAAGACAGCGCCCGGGATCCCGACCAGGAAGGCAGCGATGATCAGCAGGAAGCTAGACATGCCAATTGTCTTAGCGGAGAGCGAAAATCCCCACAAGGTGCTGAATTACCGGCAAAAGTTATGGAGAACCGGGCGAGGGGCGGCCCGAGGACGCTTGACCCGGGTAATAGGCCCGGTTTATGAAGCGCGTACCTGTGGCGGGGGTAGCTCAGTTGGTTAGAGCACCAGATTGTGGCTCTGGGGGTCGCGGGTTCAAGTCCCGTTCCTCGCCCCATAAATTCTAAAGGCCGGTCAATGACTTAACTGTCAGGCCGGCCTTTTTCATGGCCGCGTCCGGGCTTCTGGTGCAGGTCGCTCCGGCCTGCCGTCCCGGAACTGAAGCGAAAACACCCACGAAGGCGAAATATTGAGCAGCTGGCCGGCCTTTTGGCGGGCGGCTGGATACATGGATTGCATACAGTCGGGGTGCTGGCGGCAAAAGCTTAGGTCCTGGCCGCTGGCATCTGCCTTGCATCGTATCCGCGCGCTGAACCCGCTGCGGACAACGTCATGGCGAACAAGGGCGATATAGAACTGGCAGCCGTGCTGAAGCGCTATGGGAGCGCCGTCGCTGTCGACTCGATCAGCCTCAAGATTCCCGCTGGCACATATTGCTGTCTGCTCGGCCCCAGTGGCTGCGGCAAGAGCAGCACGCTGCGCATGATCGCTGGCCACGAGGATATCAGCAGTGGTGACATCCTGCTGGGCAACACTGTCATCAACGACCTGACGCCGGCCCAGCGCGGCACGGCGATGATGTTCCAGAACTACGCGCTGTTTCCCCATCTCGACTGCGTCGACAACGTGGCCTTCAGCCTGAAGATGAAAGGCGTGAAGAAGGCCGAGCGCCGGGCGAAAGCCATGGAGCTGCTGCGGCTGGTCGATATGCAGGACTATGCCGCCCGGCTGCCGGCGCAGCTATCGGGCGGGCAGCAGCAGCGTATCGCCCTGGCGCGCGCCCTGATCACCGGCCCTTCCGCCCTGCTGCTGGATGAACCGCTGTCGGCGCTCGATCCCTTCCTGCGCGCCCGCATGCGCGAAGAACTCAAGCGGCTGCAGAAGGAGCTGGGCATCAGCTTCATCCATGTCACGCACAGCCAGGAAGAAGCCATGGCGCTGGCTGATCTGGTGGTGGTGATGAACAAGGGCCGCATCGAACAGGCCGCCAGCGCGCGCGAGGTGTTCAACCGTCCGCGCACCCCCTTCGTCGCCCGCTTCATCGGCGGCCATAACATTCTCTCCGATGGCGACCGCCGCATCTCGGTGCGCGCCGACCATGCCGCGTTGGCGCCGCCGGGACAGGGCGAGGCGGGCTTCGGCGGCACGGTGCGGGCCGTCGAATATCTCGGCAGCCTGGTCCATGTCGGCATCAGCCCGGAAGCGGCGGCCGGTTTCAGCGTCGACCAGGGCGAATTCTCGGTCGCCGTCGATGAAAGCCGGTTCTTCGCCGCGCCGGTCGCCCTGGGCGACCGCGTCGCGGTCTCCTGGGCGCTGGAGAAGGTTCACGTATTGCAAGAGTAGTTCGCGGCAGGGGCCGCATGACAACAGAGGAGGACGATATGGCCAAGAATGATAAGGGCGTCGTAGGCAAGCGCGGCATGAACCGCCGCACGGTTCTGAAAAGCGCGGCGGCCGGCATCGGTCTGGCGGCCGGTAGCGGCGCCATCACCGGTTTCCCCACCATCTGGGCGCAGAACATCAAGAACGTCACGCTGCGCCAGTTCGGCACCGGCGTGTCCAACCTCAATGCCATCGCCGAGAAGTGCAAGGCTGATACCGGCATCACGCTCCAGATGACGGCGCTGGACTCCGATGCCGTGGCGCAGCGCGCAGTGACCCAGCCCAAGTCCTTCGATATCGCCGATATCGAATACTGGATCTGCAAGAAGGTGTTCCCGGCCGGTGTGATGCAGCCGATGGATACCAGCAAGATCAAGAATGTCGACAAGATCGTGCCGCTGTTCCTGAACGGCAAGCTCAAGCCCGACAGCGTGATCGCGCAGGGCACCGCGCCGCACAGCGTCGGTTTCGTCGAGGGCAAGGATTCCACCAAGTTCGCCAAGTCGCAGACCCAGTGGATGACCATGATCCCGACGATCTACAACGCCGACACGCTGGGCATCCGCCCGGATCTGGTGGGGCGTCCGATCGCCAACTGGAAAGACATCATGGACCCGAAGTTCAAGGGCAAGGCGTCGATCCTGAATATCCCGTCTATCGGTATCATGGATGCGGCGATGATCTGTGAGTCGATGGGTGAGATCAAATACGGCGACAAGGGCAACATGACCAAGGCCGAGATCGACAAGACGATCTCGATCATGACCGCCGCCAAGAAGGCCGGCCAGTTCCGCGCTTTCTGGAAGACCTTCGATGAGTCGGTCAACCTGATGGCCTCGGGCGAGGTGATCATCCAGTCGATGTGGTCGCCGGCCGTCACCGCCGTGAAGTCGAAAGGCATTCCCTGCGTCTATCAGCCGTTGGCCGAAGGCTATCGTGCCTGGGGCGGCGGTCTAGGCATCGCCAAGCATCTGAGCGGTCTGGAGCTGGATGCAGCCTATGAATACATCAATTGGTATCTCTCGGGCTGGGTCGGTGCCTACCTGAACCGCCAGGGCTATTACTCCGCCGTGCTGGATACCGCCAAGCAGCATATGAGCGCGGATGAATGGGCCTTCTGGATGGAAGGCAAGCCGGCCAAGACCGATATCCTGAGTCCGGAAGGCAAGGTTCTGGAAAAGGCTGGCGCGGTGCGCGACGGCGGCGCCTTCGAGGACCGCATGGGCAAGGTCGCCTGCTGGAATGCCGTGATGGACGAGGACCGCTACATGGTTCAGAAATGGAACGAGTTCATCGCCGCCTGATCTGAAGGGCACGCCGCGCAGGCCGGAAGAAATCCCGGCCTGCGCGGCGCTTCCATGAAGCGCATCAACTACATTCCCTATCTACAGGTCGCGCCGCTGGCTTTCGTCTTCGGTGCCTTCCTGGTCGTGCCGATTCTGACCATCGCGGTGGTCAGCTTCTGGGACTACGACTTCGCGCGCATCATCCCCGATTTCGTGCTGACCAATTACGCCGAACTTCTGGGCAGTCCGGTCACGCTGCGCACCTATCTCAACACGTTGCGCTATGCCGCCATCGTCTGGGTGGCGACCCTGGCGATCGGCTTCACCATCGCCTATTTCCTCGCCTTTCATGTGCGCAGCGATACCTGGCAGACGGCCTGCTTCCTGATCTGCACAGTGCCGTTCCTGACCTCCAACATCATCCGGATGATCTCCTGGATTCCCTTCCTTGGCCGCAACGGGCTGCTCAATTCCGCCCTGATCGGCGCCGGCATTGTGAACGAGCCGCTGGAGTTCCTGCTGTTCTCCGATTTCGCCGTGGTGCTGGCCTTCGTGCATCTCTACACCCTGTTCATGATCGTGCCGATCTTCAATTCGATGATGCGGATCGACCGTTCGCTGCTCGAGGCCGCCTATGACGCCGGCGCCAGCGGCTGGCAGGTGCTGCTCAATGTGATCCTGCCGCTGTGCAAGCCGGGCATTGCCATCGGGTCTATCTTCGTTGTTACCCTGGTGATGGGGGATTTCGTCACCGTGCGCTTCATGAGCGGCGGCCAGAGTGCCTCGGTCGGCCTGATGATGGCCAATGCGATTTCCCTGCTGCAGTATCCGGCGGCGGCGGCCAACGCGGTGATCCTGCTGGTCGTCGTGCTGCTGATGGTGGCCGCCATGATGCGGATCGTCGATATCCGCAAGGAGCTGTAGCCATGCAGGATCGCAAGCGCGGCAAGAGCTTTTATATCCTGGGCGCCTTCTTCGTCCTCTTCGTGCTGTTCCTCTATGGCCCGATGTCGACCATCTTCATCCTGTCCTTCCAGGGGCCGGAGGGCGGCCTGACCTTCCCGATGCGCGGCGTGTCGGTGAACTGGTTCCGCAATCTCACCGAAAAACAGATGGTCGGCGATTTCGCCGGCAGCTTCGCACGCTCGTTTGCGCTGGGCGTGATCGTCATGCTGCTGACCGTGGTGATCGCGCTGGCTGGCGGCCTGGCCTTCCGTCATCGCTTCCGCGGATCAGGCCTTGTCTTCTACCTGGCCATCGCCAGCCTGATTGTGCCGTCCATCCTGGTCAGCCTCGGTATCGGCCTGCAGTTCCGCATCCTCGGCTGGGACACCAAATGGTTCACCTCCGGCCTTGCCGCGCATCTGACCTGGACGCTACCATTCGGCCTGCTGATCATGTTTGCGATCTTCAATCGCTTCAACAAATCCTACGAGGAAGCGGCGCGCGACCTGGGCGCCACGCCCTGGCAGGTGATCCGCCATGTGGTGATCCCGATCATCCTGCCCAGCCTGATCGGCATTGCGCTCTTCGGCCTGACGCTGTCCTATGATGAATTCGCCCGCAGCCTGATGACCGCGGGCACCGACAATACGCTGCCGCTGGAAATCTATGCCATGACCACCAATGTCACCACGCCGGTCCTCTACGCACTTGGCACGGTGACCAGCGGCTTTTCCTTCCTCATCATCATTCTGGCGCTCGGCACGGTGACGATCCTGCGCCGCCGTCGCGCCCGTCATGGCTCCGACGCGGGCCATGGCGTCTGACTTCTCCATCCGGGTGATGAGCCGCACCCAGCTCGACATGGCGGTCGACTGGGCGGCGCAGGAAGGCTGGAATCCCGGCCTGGCCGATGCCGGCCTGTTCCATGCCGCTGACCCTGGAGGCTTCCTGGTCGGTCTGCAGGGTGGCGAGCCGGTCGCCTGCATCGCCGTGGTGCGCTATGGCGCCGCATACGGCTTCCTCGGTTTCTACATTGCCGCGCCGGCCTGGCGCGGCAAGGGCAAAGGCATGGCGGTGTGGAACGCCGGCCTTGCGCATCTGGGTGATCGCGTGGTTGGCCTCGATGGCGTTCTGGCGCAGCAGGGCAATTATCGCAAATCCGGTTTCACGCTGGCGCATCGCAATATCCGGTATGGCGGTCTGCCGAAGCCGGGTGCGCCACAGCGCTTCATCGATCCGGCCAGCCTCGGCTTCGATCAACTGACCGCCTATGATCGCCGGTTTTTTCCGGCCGCGCGCGACGGCTTTCTCTCGGGCTGGCTGTCCGCGCCGGGCCATCGCAGCCTCGTCAGCGTCACCGACGGGCGGCTCACCGGCCTTGGCACCATCCGGCCCTGCCGCGAGGGCCACAAGATCGGGCCGCTCTATGCCGAGACTTCGGCGATTGCCGAAGGCCTGTTCACGGCACTCTGCGCGGGCTGCGTCGGGCCCGTCTTTCTCGATGTGCCCGAAACCAACCCCGCAGCGGTGAAACTGGCCGAGGCCGCTGGCCTCACCCCTGCTTTCGAAACCGCGCGCATGTATAAAGGGCCGGCGCCTGTGGTCGACATGGGCGGCCTGTATGGCATCACCACATTCGAGCTTGGCTGATGAAACTGCTGCTGATCAACCCCAACACCACCGCCGCCATGACCGACAAGGTTCTGGATGTGGCGCGTACGGTCGTCGCCCCGACCACGGAACTGGTCGGTGTCACCGGACGCTTTGGCGCCGCTTACGTGGCGACCCGCAGTTCCTACGCCATCGCCGCCCATGCGGCGCTCGATGCCTGGGCTCAGGCGGATGATGGCAGCTTCGATGCGGTGGTTCTGGCTTGCTTCGGCGATCCGGGATTGGATGGCCTGCGCGAACTCTGTCCGCTGCCGGTCATCGGCATGGCCGATGCCTCGATCCAGCTCGCCGCCAGCCTGGGCAAGCGCTTCGGCATCGTCACCGGCGGTGAGCGCTGGGGGCCGATGCTGAAAGAGTTTGTCGCCAGCAGGGGGATGACCGAACGGCTGGCCTCGATCCAGACCGTCGCACCCACCGGCGGCGATATCGCGCGCGATCCCGATGCGGCGATGACGCTGTTGGCCGAGGCCTGCATCGCGGCGGCGAAAGACGGTGCCGATCACGTCATTCTCGGCGGCGCCGGTCTGGCCGGTCTGGTGCCGCGTATCCGCGACCGCGTGCCGGTGCCGGTGATCGACAGCACGATTGCCGTCATGCGCATGGCCGAGGCCGTTGCGGCTTCGGGCTTCGACAAGGCGACGGCGGGAAGCTTCGCGCTGCCGCCGCCCGTGCCCAGCACCGGGCTGTCGCCGGCGCTGGCGAAACATCTCTCCGGGATTTAGTCTGGCTCGCGGAGCCAGACCTGCGTGCGGCCGAGCAAAGGCATGCCGATATAGCCGCGCATGCGCAGCCTGGTGCCGCCTTCGGTCAGGCTGACCTTGGCGTTGTAGATCTTGCCATTCTTCGGATCGAGTACGCCGCCGCCGGTCCAGTCACTGCCATCGCGTTTCAGGCCCCAGAGGAAGGTCATGCCGATCACCGGCTTGTCCCTCATCTCGCCTTCGCACAGTTCGCAAGTCGGATCGATCTTGTCGCCCGGCTGGTAGAAGATCTGCAGGATGCGGCCCTGCAGCTCGCTGCCGGTATCGATGATCTCGACGATGCTGCGCGCCTGGCCGCTTTCGTCATCGATGGTCTTCCAACGCCCCGCCGGACTGGTCAGGTCGGCCGCACCTGCGAAGACGGGCGTCAGGACCGTGATAAGCAGGGCAGCGAGGCGAAGGCTGTGAAGCATGACAGTTACCCCATCGGAACAATTGCACATCCGGCGGTTTGACCCATTCCGGTCCCCGGCAGACTACTATACTCTGACCGTCATGACAGGAGGCTGGGCATGAGCGAACAGACCACGGGCTCGCAATTCCGTCTGGGCATCGGCGCCGCTGAAGACTGGCGCATGGCCGTCGATGGCTGCCTGCTGCAGCTGATGCCGCTGTCGGACGCCGCCAATGTCGGCTTTGTCTATGTCAGCGACCGCATGGCCGATCGCCTGCCGCAGATTCTCAAGCGCCTCAGTGAAGCCACCGGCATTTCCGCCATGATCGCCGCCTGCGGCTACAGCATCGCCGCCGGCGATACCGAATACTGCGACGAGCCGGTCGTCGCCTGCCTGATCGGCGTGGTGCCGGAAGGCAGCGCCACGCTGTTCAAGCGCCCGACCGAACGGCCGCAGGGCTGGCTCGGCATCGTGCATGCCGATCCGCAGGTGCCGGCGCTGCCCGAGTTGATCGAGGATTTCGCCGAAGCTTGCGGCGCCTATCTGATCGGCGGGCTGATCGCGGCGCGCGGCCCGCGTCCGCAATGGGCCGGTGGCGCCATCGAAGGCGGCATGTCGGGGCTCGTGTTCTCCGATGCGCAGCCGGTGCTCACCGGACTGACCCAGGGCTGCACGCAGATCGGCGACGTGCACCAGATCACGGCCGCCGATGGCAACGTGGTTCTCGAACTCGATTCCAAGCCGGCCTATGACGTGCTGCGCGACAGTTTCGCGGTGCAGTCGCTGACCGACCTGCGCAAGCTCTCCAGCGGCCTGATGGTCGGCCTGCCGATCAGCGGCGCCGATCGTCCGGACTATCTGGTGCGCAACATCATCGGCATCGATCCGCAGGCCGGCGGCCTTGCCATCGGCGCGATGGTGGAGGAGGGCGACCAGATCTTCTTCTGCCGCCGCGACATCGACTCTGCCGGGCGCGACATGGACCGCATGCTCACCGACCTCAAGCGCCGCTGCGGCGACCGCGTGCCGCGTGGCGCGCTGTGGTATTCCTGCATGGCGCGCTGCCAGGACCAGTTCGTGCAGAATCCGAGCGAACTGACGCGCATCCGCACCGTCTTCCCCGATCTGCCGCTGGTCGGCATGTATTGCGGCGGTGAGATCGCCCAGGCCCGGCTCTACGGCTATACCGGCGTGCTCGCGCTCTTCCTCTGACGCCGTGGCTGTAATACCCGAAGGACCGCCGCGTAGCGGCTGGGCTAGGATGGTCCCGGAAATTCTGGTCAGGGACTTTTCCGCCAGCCTGCGCTTCTGGTGCGATGGTCTTGGCTTCGGCATTGCCTATCAGCGGCTGGAGCAGCAGTTCGCCTATCTCGAACATCCCGATGGCGCACAGATCATGCTCTGCCAGCGTAGCGGCAACTGGGAAACCGGTCTGCTGGAACCACCCTATGGGCGCGGCGTGATGTTCCAGGTCTATCTCGACCGCCTCGATCCGGTGCTGGCTGGCTTGTCCGCAATGCCGTGGCCGCTGCACAGCGGTCCGCGCGAGGTCTGGCGTCGCGTCGGTGACCGTGAGGCGGGGCAGCGCGAGGTCTTCGTCCAGGACCCAGATGGTTATCTGATCATGCTGGCGGAAAATATCGGCGAGCGTCAGGGCTGAAGCACAATGCGGCCGATCACCTGACCGGCCTTCAGCTTTTCCAGCGAGGCCGTTGCATCGCTTAAAGGCGCCACGGCAATCGGCAGGGCCGGCAGTTTGGTCGTCTGCGCCAGCGCCAGCAGTTCGCGCATCTCCTGCAGGCTGCCGACATAACTGCCGCTGACCCGCAGCCCCTTCATCACATGAATGCCGATCGACAGCGTGGCCGCGCCGCCAAGCAGGCCGACGGTGACCAGATGGCCGCCTTTTCTCAAGGCGTTGTATGCGAACTCGAAGCTCGGGCCTGAGCCGGCGAAATCGATGGCGCCCATCACACCGCCGGTGGCTTTCAGCAATGCCTTCAGGGCGCCATCGGCGCGCGGATCGATGACGTCCTTGGCGCCCAGCTTCAGCGCGGCTTCCCTTTTTGCCGGATCAAGATCGGCCACCACCGGCGCCTGGCCGGTCACGGCCTTGGCCATCGCCACGGCATTCAGTCCGACGCCGCCGGCGCCGACGATCAGCAGCGTATGGCCATCCGACAAAGGCCCGATCTTTTTCAGCGCCGAATAGGCCGTGAGGCCGGAGCAGGCATAGGTCGCGGCCAGGCCCGGTTCCAGACTGCCGATATCCAGCAGGTATTGCGCATCCGGCACAAGCACATGGCTGGCATAGCCGCCGTCGATGAAAATGCCGATCGCCTTGGCCGCGCCGGCGCAGAGATGTTCGTTGCCGTCCTGGCAGGGCGGGCAGGTGCCGCAGCCGATCCAGGGGAATACCAGCTTGCGGTCGCCGGGCTTCAGTCCGGCTTCGGGTCCCGCCGCCACCACGGTGCCGACGATCTCATGGCCCAGTGTCATCGGCAGGGCCGCGCCGTTGGCGGCGGCGACCACGCGCTTGCCGTTGCCCAGATCGAAATAGCCGTCCCAGATATGCAGGTCGCTGTGGCAGACGCCGCAGCGCTCGACCTTGACCAGAACCTGCTTGCCCGTCGGCTGGGGCAGGGGCTTTTCAGCCAGGGCGAGGGGTTTGCCGAACTCGGCCACCTGGTAGCAGCGCAGCATGGGCGTCCTCCTGATGTTTGGATGAATGGTAGGAAGCCCGGCAGGCTGGTGTCCAGCGTTCAAACCGGTAAACTTCGCAGACTGAACCTTCATGGGAAAAGACAGCCATGGCCATGCTGCAACGTCTGTTCGATCTCACCGGGCAGGTCGCCCTGATCACCGGTGCATCCCGGGGCTTCGGTCTCGAATTCGCCAAGCTGTTCGCCGAGGCGGGCGCGATGGTGATCCTGAATGGCCGCCATATGGAAACGCTTCTGGCCGCTGCGGAAACCGTGCGGCCTCATGGCCTGGTCGATGTCGCCGCCTTCGATGTCGCCGATATCCCGGCCGGCGCGGCGGCGATTGCCGCCATCGAGAAGACCCATGGCAAGCTCGACATCCTGGTCAACAATGCCGGCATCAACATTCGCAAGCCGCTGGGCGATTTCACCCTGGATGACTGGCGTCAGGTGCTGGAGGTCGATCTGACCGCAGCCTTTGCCCTGTCGCGCACGGCCGGCCTTGCCATGGCGAAGCGCGGCTATGGCCGCATCATCAATATCGGCTCGGTGCTCTCGATCAAGGGGCGCGCCAGCATCCCGGCCTACAGCGCCGCCAAGCACGGCATCCTCGGCCTGACCAAATCCTTCGCCGCCGAACTCGGCCCCTCGGGCGTCACCTGCAACGCCATCGCGCCAGGTTACTTTGAGACCGAACTGAACCTTGAGCTGATGAAGAACGCCGAGTTCGTGAAATTCGTCAATGACCGTACGCCGCTGCGGCGCTGGGGCAAGCCCGAGGAACTGGCCGGCGCCGCGCTGTTTCTTGCATCGCCCGCTGCATCCTACGTCAACGGGCACCTGCTCGCCGTCGATGGCGGCATGACCACCACGATCTGATCATGGCCGCCGCCGGAACCACGCCCTTCATTCCGGTGCATCCCCCGCGCCATCCGGCGCGGCTGCCGCTGCTGACCTTCATCCGTAATTTCCGCAACAACGCGGTCAGCACCTATACGCAGCAGGCTTTCGAACGCGACATCCTGTCCTACCGCATCCTGTTCAAGCCGATGGTGCTGGCCAACCATCCCGGCCTGATCCGCCATGTCATGCTCGACAACGCCGAGAATTACGCGCGCGATCCGGTGGGCAAGCGCATGCTGGAGCCGGGCCTGGGCAAGGGGCTGCTGACCAGCGAGGGTGCCGATTGGAAGCGCCAGCGCCGCATGATGGCGCCGATCTTCCAGCCGCGCCGGCTGGCCGGTTTTGCCGATATCATGACAGCGCAGTCGCAGGCGCTGGCCGACCGGCTGCTGCAGCGGCCGGCGGGCACAGTTGTCGACATGGCCGAGCAGATGATGCTGCTGACGCTCGATATCATCGCGCAGACCATGTTCGGTGCCGATCCGGCCACCGATGTCTCGGCGGTGGGCGCGGCGATGGACCGCTATCAGGCCAGCGTGCGGCCCAATATCCCCGATCTGCTCGGCCTGCCGCGCTGGGTGCCGCGCCCCGATGCCGCGCAGGGCGAGCGCGCCCTGGCGGATATGGACCGCATCATTCGCGACCTGATCCGCCGCCGCCGCGATGCCGCCGCGGCCGGCGGCGATCTGGGGCAGGATCTGCTCGGGCTGCTGCTCGCCGCTGAGGATGACGACGCGACACGGCTGGATGACCGCGAGGTGCGCGACCAGATGGCGACGTTCTTCCTCGCCGGCCATGAAACCACCGCCACCGCGTTGGCCTGGACCTGGTATCTGCTGAGTCAGGCGCCGGCGGTTGAGACGAAGCTGCTGGCCGAGCTCGATGCCGTGCTGGGTGGGCGCGCGGCGACGGCTGCCGATTACGACAAGCTGGTCTATACGCGCATGGTGATCGAGGAGGCGATGCGCCTCTATCCGCCCGCGCATACCACCGCGCGGCAGGCGATCGCGGCGGACCGCTTCGGTGACCTGGCGATTGTGCCGGGCACCATCGTGGTGGTGTCGCCCTGGCTGATGCACCGGCACAGGCTCTATTGGCAGAACCCGGACGCTTTCGATCCCGAGAACTTTTCGCCCGACCGCAGCGCGCAGCGCCAGCGCTATACTTATCTGCCGTTTGGCGCCGGGCCCCGGATCTGCATCGGGCAGGGCTTTGCCATGATCGAGGCAGTGCTGATCCTGGCGACGCTGGCGCAAAGGCTGCGGGTGCGCTTGCAGCCGGGCGCAGAGGTGATGCCGGTCGCCCGCATCACGCTGCGGCCGTCGCCCGACCTGCCGATGATTGTCGACCCCAGAGCAACAGGACACCGATGATGAGTGCCGATCTTTGCTATCTTCCCGCCAGCGATCTGGTGGACGCCTATCGCGACGGTCGGCTGTCACCGGTGGAAGTGACGCAGGCGGTGCTGATGCGTGCCGCTGCTATCAATCCAAAGATCAACGCCTATAACCTGATCGATGCGGATGCCGCGTTGCGCGACGCCAAGGCTTCGGAGGCGCGCTGGCGCGCCGGCACGCCGCTCAGCCCCATCGACGGCGTGCCGGCCTCGATCAAGGACATCATTCTCACCAAAGGCTGGCCGACGCTGCGCGGCTCGAAGACCGTGGATGAAAAGCAGGACTGGAACGAAGACGCCCCGGTGACAGCGCGCCTGCGCGAAGCCGGCTGCGTCATCCTGGGCAAGACCACATCGCCGGAGTTCGGCTGGAAGGGCGTGACGGATTCGCCGCGCACCGGCATCACTCGCAATCCATGGGATGTGAACACCACGCCGGGCGGGTCGTCGGGCGGCGCATCGGCGCAGGTGGCGGCCGGCCTGGGCGCGCTCGCGGTCGGCACCGATGGCGGCGGCTCGATCCGTATCCCCGCCGGTTTCACCGGCATCGTCGGCCTCAAGCCCAGTTTCGGCCGCGTCCCTGCCGCGCCGCTCAGCCCCTTCGGCACGGTGGCGCATCTGGGCCCGATGACCAAGACCGTGCGCGATGCGGCGCTGATGCTGCGCGAGATGGCGCGCCCCGATGCGCGCGACTGGTTCGCGTTGCCCTGGCAGGATGTGGATTACACCGCCAACCTCAACATGGGCTTGAAGGGCCTGAAAATCGCCTACAGCCCGGCGCTCGGCTTCGCCAGGGTCGACCCAGAGATCGCAGCGGCGGTGGAGAAGGCGGCTGACCTGTTTGTCAGTCTTGGCGCCATCGTCGAGGAAACCGATCCGGGCTTCGACGATCCGGTCGAGATATTTCATGCGCACTGGTTCACCGGCGCCTTCAATGCGCTGTCGGCTCTGCCAAAGGAGAAATTCGCGTTGATCGATCCGGGTCTCGCGAAAACCTATGAGCGCGGCGCGGCCATCACCATGCCGCAATATCTCGCCGCCATGAATGCGCGCGGCAAGCTCGGGGTGCAGATGAAGCAGTTCCACGAGGAGTATGACCTGCTGCTGACGCCCAGCCTCGCCGTGCTGCCTTTCACCGCCGGCCGGCTCGCGCCCGAAAGCATGGGCGATGCCTACTGGACGGCCTGGACGCCATTCACCTATCCCTTCAACCTGACGCAGCAGCCGGCAATCTCGATCCCCTGCGGCTTCTCGAAACTCGGCCTGCCGATCGGCCTGCAGCTGGTCGGCCCGATGCATCGCGACGATCTGGTGCTGCGCGGCGCGGCCGCCTACGAGGCCGCCACCGACTGGCACACCAGACGTCCGCCGATTGCCTGATATGGATTGGGCATGAGCGACAACACTGTTCTTCTGAGCGTCACGCAGATGGGCAAGGCCGACCGGCTCGCCGTCGCGGGGGGTGTATCCAGCCTGACCCTGATGGAAGCGGCCGGTGCGGCGGTCGCCCGCGTGGTGCAGCGGCAGTATCCCGCCGGCCGTGTGCTGGTGCTGTGTGGCCCCGGCAACAATGGCGGCGATGGTTTCGTGGCGGCGCGCCTGCTGCAGGATGCAGGGCGCGAGGTTACGCTCGGCCTGCTGGGCGAACGCGCCGACCTGAAGGGCGATGCCGCAACGACGGCAGAGCGCTGGACCGGCCCGGTGCTGCAGGCCATCCCGGGTCTGGCCACCAATACCAGCGTGATTGTTGACGCGCTGTTCGGCGCGGGACTCAGCCGTGATCTGGATGGCGCGACGAAGGCGTTGATCGAAGCCGTGAATGCCTCGGGCAAACCGGTTGTTGCGGTCGATCTGCCCAGCGGGCTGCATGGCGATGACGGTCAGGTGCGCGGCGTTGCCATTCGGGCCGCGCATACGGTCACCTTCTTCCGGATGAAGCCCGGCCATCTACTGCTGCCCGGCCGCCTGCTTTGCGGCATGGTGCATGTCGCAGAGATCGGCATTCCCGCTACAGTGCTGGAGGCGATCCGGCCCCAGCAATGGCAGAACGATCCGGCGCTGTGGCGGGCAGCTCTGCCGGTGCCGCGCATCGACGGCCATAAATTCGCGCGTGGCCATGTGTTGATCCGCGGTGGCCGTCTGGCTGGCGCAGCGCGTCTGGCTGGTCATGCGGCTTTGCGCATCGGCGCGGGGCTGGTGACACTGGCGCAGCCGCGTGAGGCATTGCTGCAAGGCGGCCGACCGGATGCGCTGATGCGATTACCCTGCGAAGGCATTCCCGACTGGCGCGCGGCTTTGCAGGATGAACGGCGCAACGCGCTGCTGCTCGGCCCCGGCAACGGTATGTCGGATGCCACACGCAGCGCCGTGCTGGATGCACTGGCGACCAGGCGCAAAGTCGTGCTGGATGCCGATGCGCTCGGCGCCTTTGCCGATGATCCGAAGATTCTGTTCAAGGCGATGAAAAGCGGGACTGCGATCCTGACGCCGCATGACGGCGAGTTCGCGCGCCTGTTCCCTGACCTGGTGAAACGCCCCAGGCTGGACCGCGCCCGTGCGGCGGCGGACAGAAGCGGCGCGGTGATCGTGCTGAAAGGCGCCGATACGGTGATCGCTGATCCCGATGGTCGTGCGGCGATCAATGCCAATGCGCCGCCGGACCTTGCCACCGCAGGTGCAGGGGATGTGCTGGCCGGTTTCTGCGCCGGCCTGCTTGCGCAGGGTATGAATGTCTTCGATGCCGCTTGCGCCGCCGTCTGGCTGCATGGCGCGGCGGCAACTGAAGTCGGCGCGGGCCTGATCGCCGATGACCTGCCCGATGCGGTCAGGAAACCTTTGGCGGGTTTGCGCGGCGCATAATTTTCGCCAGCAACTGCAACAGCACGGCCAGCGCCACGCCGGCCAGCAGCGCCACGGTGATGTCGATCAGCACGGTCAGGATAAAAGTGACGGCCAGAACAAGCTGATCGCCGCGCGGCATGGCGAAGAAATGCCGCAGCTTCTCATGCTCGCTCATGTTCCAGGCTACGATCACCAGCACGCCGGCCAGCGCCGCCAGCGGCACCATGCCGGCGAGCGACGCCAGCAGCCACATGAACAGCAGCAGGAACAGGGCATGCAGCATGCCCGATATCGGAGTCAGCGCACCGGCCCGGATGTTGGTCGCGGTGCGCGCCAGCGCGCCGGTCGCCGGCAGGCCGCCGAACAGCGCGCTGGCGACATTGGCGATGCCCTGGCCGATCAGCTCGATATTCGAGCGGTGCCGTGTGCCGCTCAGCGCATCGGCGATCACGCAGCTCAGCAGGCTCTCGATGCCGGCGAGCAATGCGATGGTTATGGCGCTGGGTAGCAGGTCGATCAGGCGCTCGACGGTGATACCGTCGGGCAACTTCGGCAGGGGCAGGTGATGGGGTAGTGCGCCGAAGCGGCCAGCAATCGTCTCGACGGACAGCGGCAGCAGCAACGCCAGCAGCGTGGCAATCACGATGGCGATCAGCAGGCCGGGCCAGGTAGGCTTCCAACGGCGCAAGCCGATGATGATGCCCAGGGTCAGCAATGCGATGGCGGTGCTGGGGCCGTGGATGCTGGGTGCGGCCTGCGCGTAGTCATGCCATTTGTCGAGGAAGGCGGCCGGCAGCTTCGCCATCTCCAGCCCGAAGAAGTCCTTGATCTGGGTCGACAGGATGGTCAGCGCGATGCCGGCTGTAAAACCCGTAATGACCGGATGCGGGATGAAGCGGATCAGGCTGCCAAGCCGCAACGCGCCCAGCAGCACCAGCATGGCGCCAGCCATCAGTGTCGCGATCAGCAGGCCGTCATAGCCATGCTTTTCGATCACGCCGTAGACCACGATGATGAAGGCGGCCGTCGGTCCGCCGATCTGGTGGCGGCTGCCACCCAGGGCCGAGATCAGGAAACCGGCGACGACGGCGGTGAAAAGCCCCTTGTCGGGCGTGGTGCCCGAGGCGATGGCGATCGCCATCGCCAGCGGCAGCGCCACGATGGCGACCGTCAGGCCGCTGACCGCATCCTTGCGCAGGCTGGCGAGGCCATAGCCCTCGCGCAGGCAGGTGATCAGTTTCGGTACAAACATGCCTCTGCACGATCTGCTGTGGCGCACGATCTGCAATGACCATGCCTTTGAGTCGGGTGCGGTATTATAATACCGTAGTCATGACCCGGAAAGGGAGTTTATCACGTCTGTATACGAGTAATTGCAATATTAAAAACAACTAAAGAAAGAAATGAACCAAAATGAAGCGTTGCGAGTGATCCGGATCAAGGTGGCCCTGGGAGTTTTAAGACATCCTTGGGATGTCGGCGGATAGGGTCCGCTATAGTTCAGACGCGGTGTCAGAAGGCCCGCGCGGTGGAGAAGCCATGTCGATGATCCGCGTTTTTATCGGTTACAGCAGAGCCGCTCCGGTGGCCTCCAGCGTGGCCGCTCACAGCATCATTCGCCACAGCTCGGCTCCGGTGGCGATCACCCATCTGGCGCTGAACCAGCTGCAGGGCATCTACAAGCGGCCGCATGATGCCATGCAGTCGACCGATTTCTCCTTCTCCCGCTTCCTGACGCCCTATCTGGCCGGTTTCGAGGGCTGGGCGATCTTCATGGACGACGACATGGCCGTCGTCGACGATATTGCCAAGCTCTGGGCTTTGCGCGACGAGCGCTATGCCGTGCAGGTGGTCAAGCACAACCACGTGCCGGCCGAGGATGTGAAGTTCCTCGACAAGGTGCAGACCAAATACGAGAAGAAGAACTGGTCCAGCGTCATGCTGTTCAACTGCGCCCGCTGCACGGCGCTGACCCCTGATTACGTCAACACGGCGACCGGCCTGCAGCTGCATCAGTTCAAGTGGCTGGAGAATGACGACCTGATCGGCGATCTGCCGCATCGCTGGAACCATCTGGTCGATTACGATCCGCCGGCAAAAGATCCGGCGATCCTGCATTACACGATCGGCGGGCCGTTCTATGACGACTTCAAGGACTGCGGCTACAACGCGGAATGGTTCGCTGAGCGCGAAGCGGTGCAGCGGTGCGACCAGCGCACGGCGAAGAAGCCGGTGAAGTCGGCGTAACATCGCATGCACTAACCCTGCAGCGGTAATCCTGCTGGATAAGTTTCACAAGTCGGTTGGCTTGCTACAACAGCAAGGCAGAAAGCCAATCAACATGTGAGAACCCATGCAAAATATCGATACTGCCACCAACCGGACCCGCAACACGAAGCGGGCGGGCGAAACCGCTTACGACGGGCAGGATTACAGCCCGGACGTCCACGCTTTCATCGCCAGCAACTACACTGCGACGGCCGCCGCCGAGAATTTTGTCGGCACCGGTACGGCCACGGAATTCGACAGCGTCAGCTACCAGAATTCCACCGCTGGCGTGAATGCCAATCTCAGCACCGGCTTCGGCTCGGGTGGCTATGCGCAGGGTGACCGTTATACCGGCATCGAAACCCTGTTCGGCAGCAACCACGCCGACACGCTGACCGGCAACGATGTCGCCAACCGTCTCTATGGCGGCAGCGGCAATGACACGCTTATCGGCAACGGCGGCGACGATCTCTTGCTCGGCGGCGCCGGCGGCGACGTTCTGAACGGCGGTTCTGGCAACGACACCATCGACTATGCAGGTTCCGCCGCTGTCTTCATCGATCTAGGTGCCGGCTTCGGCTTCGGCGGTGATGCGACCGGCGATACCTATATTGGCATCGAGAATGTCACCGGCTCGCTCCAGAGCGACAGCCTGTATGGCAGCACCGGTGACAACATCATCCGGGGGCAGGATGGCGACGATGCCATCTTCGGCCAGGGCGGCAACGATACCCTGTATGGCGGCACTGGCAACGACAGCTACCACTTCCGGGCCGGCGCCGGCAGCGCGATCGTGAATGAGATCGGCAATGACGCCAATGACACCCTGGATTTCATCGGCATCTCGATTGCCGACCTGGTCCAGAGTCGGATCGGCGACGATCTCTGGATCACGCATTCCAGCGGTCTGGCCGTCGTGGTCACCGGCCAGTTCGCCGCCGCCGGCAGTCGGATCGAGTGGATCGCCACCAGCGAGGGCCGGTCGGCGCCGATCACGGGTCTTCTGCATGCCATGGCCAGCTATGCGCCCCAGGGTATGGGCGAGGGCAGCGGTCTGTTCAGCGACCTGGACGCCCAGTCTGTGGTTCTTGCGGCGGCAGTCTGAGCCGTCTCACATCGCCTTCGGGAAGCCCGGCCGTGAGGCCGGGCTTTTCTTTTGGGAAAACGCTGGTTTCTCAGGTATTTCCGCCCTATCCCGGCGCTTGCGGAAAACCGCCCAAAAGCCTCGCGCGGCCGTTTTGACCGTGCTATAGACTGCGCCTTCGCGCCGGCCCCGGTGCGGGTCGCGGGCGTGGTGGAACTGGTAGACACGCAGGATTTAGGTTCCTGTGCCGCAAGGCGTGTGGGTTCAAGTCCCTCCGCCCGCACCAGCTCCCCGCCGCTGGCACCACGATATTCTTAAGATAGAGACAGGTAATTCGGTCATGCAGATCACGGAAATCAGCGCCTCCGGCCTGAAGCGCGAATACAAGGTGGTTATCAACGCCGCCGCGCTGGAAAGCACCGTCAACCAGAAGCTGGAAACCATTCGCGGCCAGGTCAACATGCCGGGCTTCCGTCCGGGCAAGGCGCCCGCCGCGCTGGTGAAGAAGCAGTATGGTCGCGCCCTGCTGGGCGAGGCGATGGAAGAGTCGGTGAACAACGCCCTGCAGAAGACGCTGGAAGAGAAGAACCTGCGTCCGGCGCTGCAGCCCAAGGTCGATATCCAGTCCTTCGAAGAGGGCAAGGATTTCGAGTGCACCATCGCCATCGAAGTGCTGCCGGAAATCCCGGCTGGTGACTACAAGAGCATCAAGCTGGAACGTCTGGTCGTCGAGCCGGCCGAGTCCGAGGTGGACGAGTTCCTGAAGCGCCTGTCGGAGCAGCAGAAGACCTATGAAAAGGTCGAGCGCGCCTCGGCTGACGGCGACCAGGTCGTGATCGATTTCTCGGGCAGCGTCGATGGCGTGAAGTTCGATGGCGGCACCGCCACCGATTATCCGCTGGTGCTGGGTTCCAAGACCTTCATCCCGGGCTTTGAAGAGCAGCTGATCGGCCTGAAGGCCGGCGACGCCAAGACCGTCACCGTCACCTTCCCGGAGAATTACGGCAATGCCGAACTCGCCGGCAAGCCGGCGGAATTCGCCTGCACCATGAAGGAAGTCCGCGGCGGCCAGGCGGTCGTGCTGGATGACGAGATGGCCAAGCGCTTCGGCCTGCAGTCGCTGCAGGAGCTGAAGGACAACGTGAAGCGCGACCTGGGCCAGGAATACAAGAGCCTGTCGCGCATGAAGCTGAAGCGCGGCCTGCTGGATCAGCTGGCCGAGCAGAACAGCTTCGAGGTGCCGGACGGCATGGTCGACATGGAGTTCCAGCAGATCTGGGGCGAGATCAGCGCCGACAAGGCCCGTCTCGAAGCCGAGCTGGCCGAAGAGAAGAAGACCGAGGACGAGCTGAAGGGCGAGTATCGCAAGATCGCCGAGCGTCGCATCCGCCTCGGCCTGCTGCTGTCGGAAGTCGGTCGCGCCAACAATATTGAAGTGAAGCCGGAAGAAGTCACCCGCGCCATGATCGAGCAGGCCCGCCGGTTCCCGGGCCAGGAGCGTCAGGTGATGGAATACTTCCAGAAGAACCCGGAGGCCGCCAACAGCCTGCGCGCCCCGATCTTCGAGGACAAGGTGGTCGATTTCATCCTCGAGATGGCCACCGTGACCGACAAGCCGGTCACCAAGGAAGAGCTGCAGAAGGAGGTCGAGGCGGTCGCCTGATCGCCCGATCCCATTGTCGGACTGAGGAAAACGCCGGGCTTGCCCGGCGTTTTCTGTTTCCGGAGCGCTTTTCGTTGTCCTGTGATCGCCGCCCTGGGGGGCCAGCCATTGAAGGATGGCCCCGTCTGCGCCACATTAAGGGAACAAATTTCTCCGTTGCAGGGCGCGTCATGGAAAAGATGGTCGATACCTACATGAACATGCTGGTTCCGATGGTGGTCGAGCAGACCAACCGGGGTGAGCGGTCCTACGACATCTATTCCAGGCTGCTGAAAGAGCGAATCATCTTCATGGTCGGCCCGGTGAATGATGCCGTGGCCTCGCTGGTGACCGCCCAGCTGCTGTTCCTGGAAGCCGAGAATCCGAACAAGGAAATCTCGCTCTACATCAACAGCCCCGGCGGCCTGGTGACCTCCGGCATGGCGATCTACGACACCATGCAGTATGTCCGGCCGAAGATTTCGACACTCTGCATCGGCCAGGCTGCCTCGATGGGCTCGCTGCTGCTGGCCGCCGGCGAGAAGGGCATGCGTTTCTGCCTGCCCAACGCGCGGGTGATGATCCACCAGCCGTCGGGCGGCTTCCAGGGCCAGGCCTCGGACATCGAAATCCATGCCCAGGAAATCCTCAACCTGCGCACTCGCCTGAACGGCATCTACGCCCGGCATACCGGCCAGGACGTGGACAAGATTGAAACCGCCATGGAGCGAGACCGCTTCATGACTCCGGCCGAGGCGAAGGCCTTCGGTCTGGTGGACGAAGTGGTGGATCGTCGCCCTGAACCCGCGACCAAGAAGTAAGCCGCGGGATCTGCGGGATACGGTAGTTCCCGGCGCCCGGAGGCGCCGGTTTTCGCCGTTATCTCAAATGCTTGGCCGGCAGCCCGGCTTGCCGCCGCGTCAGCAGGCGTTAAATCATCGTAACGTGCCTCTTTTCCGGGGTTTCTGTGGAGCCAAACCGGCCCTATCTCCGTTGTGTGACGGGCGGTCGTTCCTTATGATGTTGATTCGATGGAATAGGGGCCTGCGTCGCCCGGCGCCGGCCCGCTCACTGGAGCGAGTATGACGAAATTGAGCGGCGGTGATTCCAAGAACACGTTGTACTGCTCGTTCTGCGGCAAGAGCCAGCACGAGGTGCGCAAGCTGATCGCCGGTCCGACGGTGTTCATCTGCGACGAGTGCGTCGAGCTCTGCATGGATATCATCCGTGAAGAGCATAAGTCGGCCCTGGTGAAGACCCGGGACGGCGTCCCGAGCCCCCAGGAAATCTGCCGCGTGCTGGACGATTACGTGATCGGCCAGAATCACGCCAAGAAGGTCCTGTCGGTCGCGGTCCACAACCACTACAAGCGCATCGGCCACGGCGGCAAGAACAACGACGTCGAGCTGGCCAAGTCCAACATCCTGCTGGTCGGGCCCACTGGCTGCGGCAAGACGCTGCTGGCCCAGACGCTGGCCCGCATCCTGGAAGTCCCCTTCACCATGGCGGACGCCACCACGCTGACCGAAGCCGGTTACGTGGGCGAGGACGTGGAAAACATCATCCTGAAGCTGCTGCAGTCGGCCGACTACAATGTCGAACGCGCGCAGCGCGGCATCGTCTATATCGACGAGGTCGACAAGATCAGCCGCAAGTCCGACAACCCGTCGATCACCCGCGATGTGTCGGGCGAGGGCGTGCAGCAGGCGCTGCTGAAGATCATGGAAGGCACGGTCGCCTCCGTGCCGCCGCAGGGCGGCCGCAAGCACCCGCAGCAGGAATTCCTGCAGGTCGACACCACCAATATCCTGTTCATCTGCGGCGGCGCTTTTGCCGGCCTGGAAAAGATCATCGCCGGCCGCGGCAAGGGCACCTCCATCGGCTTTGGTGCCGAAGTGCGCGGCCCGGACGAGCGTCGCTCCGGTGAAATCCTGGCCGAGGTCGAGCCCGACGATCTGCTCAAGTTCGGCCTGATCCCGGAATTCATCGGCCGCCTGCCGGTGATCGCCACCCTGAATGATCTGGACGAGCCGGCGCTGGTCGACATCCTGACCAAGCCGAAGAACGCCCTGATCAAGCAGTATCAGCGCCTGTTCGAGATGGAAGACGTCAAGCTCACCTTCTCCGACGAAGCCGTCGGCGCGGTGGCGCGCAAGGCGATCGCCCGCAAGACTGGCGCCCGTGGCCTACGCTCGATCCTGGAAGCCATCCTGCTCGATCCCATGTTCGATCTGCCGAACATGAACGGCGTCGAGGAAGTGGTGATTGCCCCCGACGTGGTCGAGGGCCGGGCCAAGCCGCTGCTGATCTACGCCGACCGCAAGCAGGAAGACGTCAGCGCCTGACGCCTGACCTGTCTCGGCATTAACCCTGTTGATAAGTTGCGGGCCGTCCTCAGCCGAGTGTCGGCCCGTAATGTTCCACGACGGGAAAAGGCTCGTAGAATCCATGCAGTAGGGCGCGCCAGCGCCGGTAATCCTCCGACTTGCGGAAACCGCCTTCATGGGCATCCAGCGTGTCCCAGGTCACAAGCAGCAGGAATCTGTGGGAGTTTTCCACACAGGGCCTTATTTCAGCATGACGGCAGCCGGGCTGTCGCCGGATCAGCGGCAAAGCCTCGCTGAGTGCGGACTTGAAAGCCTCGGTCTGGTTGGTTCGCACATCCAGCAGTGCAAGTTCTAGAATGCCTTCAGGTTGCGACTCGGGTTGTGTCATCGATACGCCTTTATGCCTTTTGTTGCAGGGACCATGGCTTGACGGACCTTGCCGGAATTCCCATCTTAATTGCTATCAGGCGGCCGTAGAGAGCGCCTCTTTCGGGCTCCCAGCCGACCTCCAGGAATGATGCCAATGTTTACATCGCCCCGCGCCCAAGTTTTCCCCGTCCTGCCGCTGCGGGACATCGTCGTGTTCCCCCACATGATCGTGCCGCTTTTTGTCGGCCGTGAGAAGTCGGTGCGGGCGCTCGAGGATGTCATGAAGGATGACAAGCAGATCCTGCTCGTCGCCCAGAAGAATGCCGGCCAGGACAACCCCAATCCGGAAGACATTCACAGCGTCGGCACCATCGCCTCGGTGCTGCAGTTGCTGCGTCTGCCCGACGGCACTGTGAAGGTGCTGGTCGAGGGCAGCCAGCGCGCCAAGATCACCAAGTTCAACGAGAACCCCGACTTCTTCCAGGTCCAGGCCGAGGTGGTCAGCGATGACTCCGGCGAAGGCCGCGAGATCGAGGCGCTGTCGCGTTCGGTGATCAACCAGTTCGAACAGTATGTGAAGCTGAACCGGAAGATCCCGCCCGAGGTTCTGGTCTCGCTGAATCAGATCGACGATGCCTCCAAGCTGGCCGATACGGTCGCCTCGCATCTGACCATCAAGATCAGCGACAAGCAGGAGCTGCTGGAAATCTCCAACGTGGTGGAACGCCTCGAGCGCGTATACGCCATGATGGAAGGCGAGATCGGCGTGCTGCAGGTCGAGAAAAAGATCCGCTCGCGCGTGAAGCGCCAGATGGAGAAGACCCAGCGCGAGTATTATCTGAACGAACAGCTCAAGGCGATCCAGAAGGAGCTGGGCGAGGGCGAGGACGGCCGTGACGAGGTGGCCGAGATCGAACTGCGCATCAAGAAGACCCGCCTCAGCAAGGAAGCCCGTGAAAAGGCTGTCGCCGAGGTGAAGAAGCTGCGGTCGATGAGCCCGATGTCGGCCGAAGCGACCGTCATCCGCAACTATCTCGATTGGCTGCTGTCGATCCCGTGGAGCAAGCGCAGCAAGGTCAAGAAAGACATCAAGAACGCCGAAAAGGTGCTGAACGATGACCATTACGGTCTGGAGAAGGTCAAGGAGCGTATCCTTGAGTATCTCGCCGTGCAGCAGCGCTCGGGCAAGCTGAAGGGCCCGATCCTGTGCCTCGTTGGCCCGCCGGGCGTTGGTAAGACCTCGCTGGGCAAGTCGATCGCCAAGTCGACCGGCCGCAACTTCGTGCGTGTGTCGCTCGGCGGCGTGCGTGACGAAGCCGAAATCCGTGGCCATCGCCGCACCTATATCGGCTCGATGCCTGGCAAGGTCGTCCAGTCGATGAAGAAGGCGAAGACCAACAATCCGCTCTTCCTGCTCGACGAGATCGACAAGATGGGCCAGGACTTCCGCGGCGATCCGTCCTCGGCGCTGCTGGAAGTGCTCGACCCCGAGCAGAACAGCACCTTCAGCGATCACTATCTCGAGGTCGATTACGATCTCTCCGACGTGATGTTCATCTGCACGGCCAACAGCCTGCGCATGCCGCAGCCGCTGCTCGACCGCATGGAGATCATCCGCATCCCCGGCTACACCGAGGATGAGAAGCTGGAGATCGCAAAGCGCCACCTGATCGACAAGCAGATCGAAGCCGCCGGCCTGAAGAAGGGCGAATGGTCGATCACCGATGAGGCCCTGCGAGACCTGGTCCGCTATTACACCCGTGAGGCTGGCGTGCGTTCGCTGGAACGCGAGCTGGCCAATCTGGCCCGCAAGGCGGTGAAGGAGATCCTGTCGAAGGGTGTTAAGTCGGTGAAGGTCACGCCGAAGAACCTCGACAAGTATGCTGGCGTGCGTCGCCATCGCTACGGCGAGGCTGAGCTTGAGGATCTGGTCGGCACCGTCACCGGTCTGGCCTGGACCGAAGTGGGCGGCGAGCTGCTGACCATCGAAGCGGTGATGCTGCCCGGCAAGGGGCGCATGACCATCACCGGCAAGCTGGGTGAGGTGATGCAGGAATCTGTGCAAGCCGCACGCTCCTTCGTCCGCGCCCGCGCGGTGGCCTTCGGCATCAAGCCGCCGATCTTCGACAAGCGCGATATCCACGTCCACGTGCCGGAGGGTGCGACCCCGAAGGACGGCCCCTCGGCCGGTGTGGCCATGGTCACCTCGATCGTCTCTGTGCTGACGGGTATCCCGGTCCGCAAGGACGTCGCCATGACCGGCGAAGTCACCCTGCGCGGCCGCGTTCTGCCCATCGGCGGCCTCAAGGAGAAGCTCCTGGCCGCCCATCGGGGCGGGATCAAGAAGGTTTTGATCCCCAAGGAGAACGAAAAGGACCTGGTCGAGATCCCGGACAACGTCAAAAAGGGCCTCGAGATCGTCCCGGTGGCGACCTGCGAGGAGGTTCTCAAGCACGCTTTAGTGGCGGAATTGAAACCAATTGAGTGGAACGACGTTGACGATCTGAACAAACCTGCGGTCGTCGAGCCGGAAGCGGAAGGCGATCGTGAGGGCATGGTCAAGCATTGACCTTCTGAAGCGGTTCGGAGGACGCCAGCGTGAACAAACAGGACCTGATGGCCCAGGTGCGGGATAGTGCCGGCCTCAGCAAGGAACAGGCCGAACGGGCTGTGGAATCGGTCTTTGAGCTCATCACCGAGGCGCTCCGCCGCGGCGATGAGGTCCGGATCGTGGGCTTTGGCAGCTTCTTCGTGGGGACCCGGGCCGCCAGCCCGGGCCGCAACCCGCGAACGGGCGAGCGGATCGACCTGCCACCGACCAAGCAGCCCAAGTTCCGTGCGGGCAAGACCCTGAAGGAAGCGGTCGGCTGAGGCCGGTGGTTTCTTTCTGACCCCACCATCACTGCAATCACCATTGGGCCGCGTCTCTTCCGGGAGGCGTGGCCCTTTGCTTTTGCCTGATGGCTGGGCAGTATCGCCTGAACCGGAAATAATCCGGGCAGGGACGGAAATTGCCGATGGGCGTGGATTATCAGAATCTGATTCTGGATTACCGGCGGTCGCCCGATCAGGGCGCTGCTGCGCCGGTGACGCATCCCGTCGTCGTGGTGGGTGCCGGCCCGGTCGGGCTGACTCTGGCCATCGACCTGGCGCAGCGTGGGGTTTCGGTCGTGCTGCTGGACGACAGCAACCGGCTTTCCACCGGCTCGCGCGCCATCTGCTTCGCCAAGCGCTCGCTGGAAATCTTTGACCGGCTCGGCTGCGGCCAGCGTCTGGTCGACAAGGGCGTATCGTGGAATCTGGGCAAGGTCTATTTCCGCGATGATCTTGCCTACAGCTTCAACCTGCTGCCCGAGAGCGGCCATCGCCGCCCGGCCTTCATCAATCTTCAGCAGTATTACGTCGAAGGCTTCCTGACTGATCATGCCGCCGCGCTGCCGGGCCTGGACATCCGCTGGCTCAACAAGGTGGTCGGCGTCACGCCGGCTGGGGACCATACCGCGCTCGAGATCGACACGCCGGAGGGGCGCTATCGTCTGCATGCGCGGTATGTGGTCGCCTGCGATGGCGCGCGCAGCGCCGTGCGCGGCCAGCTCGGGCTGGAAAGCAAAGGCCGGGTGTTCAACGACCGCTTCCTGATCGCCGATGTGAAGATGACGGTGGCCTTCCCGACCGAACGCTGGTTCTGGTTCGACCCACCGTTCCATCGCAATCAATCCGTGCTGTTGCACAAGCAGCCCGATGACGTCTGGCGCATCGACTTTCAGCTCGGCCGCGATGCCGATCCGGAGGCCGAGAAGCAGCCTGACCGCGTCATCCCGCGCATCAAGGCCTTGCTGGGCGAGGGCGTGGATTTCACCCTGGAATGGGTCAGCGTCTATACCTTCGCCTGTTCACGCATGGAGCATTTCCGCCATGGCGGTGTGCTGTTCGCCGGCGACAGCGCCCATGGCGTTTCCCCCTTCGGTGCGCGCGGCGCCAACAGCGGCATCCAGGATGCCGACAATCTCGCCTGGAAGCTGGCGCTGGTGCTGGCCGGGCAGGCGCCGGATGCGCTGCTGGATACATATGCGGCCGAGCGCGAGTTCGCCGCCGACGAGAATATCCTGCATTCGACGCGGGCCACCGATTTCATCTCGCCCACCAGCGCCATCAGCCGGGTGTTCCGCGATGCCACGCTGCAACTGGCGAAAGATTATCCCTTCGCGCGACGGCTGGTGAACAGCGGCCGGCTGTCGATGCCGGCGGTGCTGATACACTCGCCACTCAACACGCCCGATGCCGACCGTTTCGCCGGCCCGATGGTGCCGGGCGCCCCGGCCGTCGATGCGCCGCTGCGGATCGATGGCAGCGACGGCTGGTTCCTCGATCTCTTGAGCCGCGACTTCCTGCTGCTGCAGTTCGAGGGTGACGCCATCCTCGATAGTCCGGTGCCGGTGCTGCGTATCACGCCCGAGATGGACGCCGAGGGCCTGCTGGCGAAGCGCTTCGATGCGCAGGCAGGCACGGTCTATCTGCTACGGCCCGACCAGCATGTCTGCGCCCGCTGGCGCCGCTACGATCTCCGGGCCGTGCAGGCCGCCCTGAACCGCGCCACAGGTCAAGCATGACACTGAACACCGATCCCGCGATTGCCGAACCCGATGAATTCTACGCGGCCCTCATCGATATGCATCGCGGCCTGAGCCCTGAGCAGAGCGAGCTGGCCAATGCGCGGTTGATCCTGCTGCTGGCCAACCACATCGGCGATCTGGATGTGCTGAAAGAGGCGCTGGAGAAAGCGCGCGCCGGCCTTTAGGGCTTGTAGCCGAGCTGGGCCGAGATCTGGCCGGTGAATTGCCGCAGCGCCTGCGCATGCGGTCCGTCCAGCGTGACATCGATATTGCGGGTCGGGCCGATCACGGTGACGGCCAGCTGCAGATGGCCGCTGTGATTGAACACCGGCGCGGAGAGCGCGCTGATGCCCGGCACCGGCAGGTCGGTGGTGGCGGCCATGCCGGCCTTGCGCATGCGCGCCACTTCCTGCCACAGCGTTTCGCCCGAAATGGCGCCGACATCGCTCCAGCCGCGCTGCATGGCCAACAGTTCGGCATCGATCACCGGCTGCACCAGCTGCACCGGCAGCCAGGCGGCGAAGATCTTGCCGGTGGCCGTGCCGGTGACGGTGAACATACCGCCGGGCCGCACATTGGCGTGGATGTAGTTGGACGCTTCCTGCACCAGCACGATGGCCGGGCCATGGGTGCCCCAGACGGTGATCGCTACCATCAGGTTCAGGCTTTCGGCCAGCGCCGGCACGGCCTCTGCCGCCAAACGATACGGATCACTGCCGCGCAAGCGGGCAAGCCCCAGATGCAAAGCGAAGGGTCCAAGGCGGTAGCGGCCCGCAGCGTCCTGCTCGACCAGCTCGAGCTTGCGGAAGCTGGTGACATAGGCATGAGCCTGGCCCGGGGTGATCTCGGTGCGGGCCGCGATGTCACGCAGCATCATCGGCTGTTCGGTCTGGGCCAGCAGGCCGAGGATGCGCCCGCCGATCTCCACCGACTGCACGCCGCGGCCGGCGATGCGCCCACGAGCATCATTGGGCGCATCGTCGTCGCCGCTATAGAGCGGCACGACAGTGGAGGGTGAGGGCGAATCAGGCATGACGCCCGATAGTATCACCCGGCGATGCCGGCGGCATGCCGCCCGGCGATGTAGCCGAAGGTCATGGCCGGCCCCAGCGTGATGCCGCCGCCGGGATAGTTGCCCCCCATGATGCTGGCCATGTCGTTGCCGGCGGCGTAAAGCCCGGTCACCGGCCGGCCATCGCCGTCCAGCACGCGGGCCTGCGCATCGGTCTTGAGTCCGGCGAAGCTGCCCAGATCGCCAATCACGACCTGAACCGCATAGAACGGTCCGGTGCTGATCGGCGCGAGGCAGGGATTGGGCGTCACGGTCGGATCGCCGAGATAGCGATTGTAGGCCGTGCTGCCCTTGTGGAATTGCGGGTCCTCGCCTTTGGCGGCATGGGTATTGTAGTCGGCGACGGTCTTTTCAAACGCCGCTGCGTCGATGCCGCAGGCTCGCGCCAGCTCGGCCAGGGTGCGGCCGCGTTTGAGGTAACCGTTGGCCAACTGATGCGACAGCGGCACCGGGAAGGGCTTCACATGGCCCAAGCCGTATCGGCGCAGCGTCGGGTGATCGGTGATCAGCCAGGCGCAGACCTCGCCGCTTTGGCCTTTCGTCGCCTTGACCAGCGCCTGGCAGAAATCGTGATAGCAGTTTCCCTCGTTCACGAAGCGCGTGCCGGCGCGCGTCACGGCAATGACACCGGGCTTGGCGCGATCGATGAAATGCGGGAAGGGGCCGATGCTGCCGTCGGAGCGCGGCACGCGGCTGACCGGCACCCAGGCGGCGGCATTGGGCAATTCATCGGCGGTGGTGGCGCCAAACGGCTGGGCGAGTTTGATGCCATCGCCCGTGTTGCTTTCGGATGCCGGCGACCAGTGTTCCGTGCCGGTCGGCGCATGCGGATAGAGTTTTGCGCGGCGCGCAATGTCATGCGGGAAGCCGCCCGTGGCCAGCACCACGCCTTTAGCAGCATTGACCTGCACCGGGCCATCCTGCGTGTTGACGATCGCGCCGGTGACAGCGTCGCCATCGCGTAGCAGTTCGCCGGCTGGCGCATTAAGCCAGAGCGGGATGCCGAGATCGAAGGCGGATTTCGCCAGCCGACCGGCCAGCGCATTGCCGTTGGTCAGGCGCATGGCGCGGCCGTGCAGCGCGAGGTCGCGCAGGTATTTCACCAGCAGTTTCGCCACATAGGCGGCCGAGACGATACTGCGGGTGACGTTGAAGAAATGCAGCAGCTCCTTGCCCGAACCGATCATCATGCCGACAAAGGTGATTTCCTGCAGTGGCGGACGCAGTGCCTTGATGTTGTCGCCCAGCTCACGTCCATCATAGGGCGCGGCGCAGATCGAGCGGCCGCCGGTCAGCGCACCCGGCTGGTCGGGGTGATAGTCGGAGAATTGCGGCCCCAGCACGAACTGCACGTCGGTTTTCTGTTCGAAGAAATCGACCATTGCCGGGCCGTTGTCCAGAAAGGCATCGACGCGAGCGGCATCGAAATGGTTGCCGGCCTCGGCCTGCAGATAGGTGCGGCCCTGCGCCTTGCTGTCCTGGAAGCCTTCGCGCGCCGCCAGCGGGTTGGCCGGAATCCACAGCCAGCCGCCCGAACGCGCGGTCGTGCCGCCATAGACGGACTCTTTCTCGACCACCAGAACATCCAGGCCATGCAGTTTCGCCGTGATCGCCGCCGCCATGCCGCCGGCGCCCGAGCCCACCACCAGAAGATCGCAGCTATGGGTTTTCATCATCTACTCCTCAGACGGTCAGGAAGCCGCCATCGACCGGCAGCATCGCGCCGGTGACGTAACTCGACATGCTTGAGGCCAGGAATAGCACCGGCCCCACCAGTTCTTCCGGCTTGCCGGTGCGGCCCATCGGCGTATGGGCCATGAAACGGCCGATGGCGGCGGCATCATTACGCGTGGTTTCGGTCATTGGCGTCTCGATCACGCCGGGTGCGATGCCGTTGATGCGGATGCCGTCCGGTGCCAGCTCGGCGGCCAGGGCGCGGGTGAGCTGCAGCACCGCACCCTTGCTGGCGGTGTAGGTGCTGCTGCGTGGGCCAGTGGCGAAGCTGTTGATCGAGCCGAGATTGACCACGCGGCCCTTGGTCTGGCGGAGCTGGGGCAGCAGCGCGCGGATCATGTTTTTCATGCCGGTGGCGTTCACCGCCAGCGTCTGCTCCCAGTGCCGGTCGTAATCCGGATCGTCGATGGCGACGCGGCGGATGATGCCGGCGTTGTTCACCAGCACGGAGCAGGGCGCGCCCAGTTCAGCCTGGGCTGCGGCGGCGAAGGCAGCGCATTGCCCGGCATCGGCGACATCCAGCCCGGTGGCGCAGGCTTTGCCGCCAGCGCGCCGGATCTCGTCGGCTACGGCGGCTGCCCCGGCGGCGTTGACGTCGCCCAGCGCCACCGCAGCGCCCTCCCGGGCCAGCCCGAGCGCGATAGCCCGCCCATTGCCCTGGGCCGCCCCGGTGACGACAGCGATATCGCCTTGAAATAACTGGCCCATTTCGGCCTCCGGCTTGTACGTTTCCATCCCGTAATTCGCTTATTGCGAATTAGTTCGTTATTTCATACTATGAACCGGCTCACGAGGCAATCGCATTGCTTTGGGGTTAGGGAAACAGCCGGCGCAAAGTCGGCATAAGGGCGTAACCCGCCCGGGAGGAAACGATGACAAGGACCACGTCTTCCGTGGCGTGCCTGGCCCTGCTGGCCGGCGCCGTTCTGGCTCTGCCCGCGCAGGCGCAGATTTCCGACGATGTCGTGAAGATTGGCGTACTGACCGACCTGTCGAGCTGGGGGCGCGACAACAGCGGCCCCGGTTCGGTGGAAGCCGCGAAGATGGCCGCCGAGGACTTCGGCGGCACGGTCGCCGGCAAGAAGATCGAGATCATCGCGGCCGATCACCAGATGAAGCCCGATGTGGGCCTGCAGATCGCGCGCGAGTGGTATGACATCGGCAAGGTCGATGCGATTGCCGACGTGCCCAACTCCGCCATCGGCATTGCCGTGCACAATCTGGCGCGTGAAAAGAACAAGATCGCGCTGCTGTCCGGCCCGGGCTCCAGCGACATCACCAATAAGCTGTGCAGCCCCAACACGGTGCATTTCGCCTATGACACCTATGCGCTCGCCAAGGTGACGGCCAGCGCCATGGTGCAGGAAGGCGGCAAGAGCTGGTATTTCATGACGGCTGACTATGCCTTCGGCCATGCGCTGGAAAAGGATGCCACGACCTTCATTCAACGGTCGGGCGGCAATGTGATTGGCCGGGTGCTGCATCCGACCGGCACCAATGACTATTCCTCCTTCCTGCTGCAGGCCCAGGCCTCCAAGTCGAATGTCATCGGCTTCGCCAATGCTGGCCAGGATGCGGTGAATGCGCTGAAGCAGGCGGCCGAGTTCGGCGTCGGTCGCGGCAAGGACCAGCGCATCGTCTCGCTGCTGATGTTCGACACCGACATCCATGCCGCCGGCCTGCAGAACGCCCAAGGCGTGCTGATGACCACGGCCTCCTACTGGGACATGAATGCGGAAAGCCGCGCCTGGTCGGATAAGTTCTTCAAGCGCACGAATGTGATGCCGTCGATGATCCATGCCGGCGTCTACGGATCGGTGTTGCATTACCTGAAGTCGATCAAGGAAACCGGCAGCGACGATCCGGCCAAGGCCATGGCCAAGATGCGCGAGCTGCCGATCAACGACGTTTTCACCAAGAATGCCAAGCTGCGCGAGGACGGCCGCGTGATCCGCGACATGTACCTGGCCCGGGTGAAGGCGCCTGCTGAGTCCAAGAAGCCGTGGGATTACCTGGAAATCGTGCGCACGGTGAAGGGCGAGGACGCCTATCGCCCGGTCGCCGAGTCGGAATGCCCGTTGCTCAAGAAGAGCTGAGTACGCTTAAATGCCCCGGCGGGCCGTCCAAAAAGGCGGCCCGCCAATATTTCAGGGAGACCAGCCCATGTCGTCAAAGCCAGCATTCGCCTCCACCGCCGATACCGAAGACAAGGTCGTGTCCTTCACGCAGCTGGGCGAGGGGTTGTATGCCTTCACTGCCCAGGGCGATCCCAATACCGGCGTGATCATCGGCGATGATGGCGTGATGGTGATCGACACCCAGGCGACGCCCAAGATGGCGGGGCAGGTGATCGAATATATCCGCAAGGTGACGGACAAGCCGATCAAGTATGTGCTGTTGACGCATTACCATGCCGTGCGCGTGCTGGGCGCGTCCGCTTACAAGCCCGAACAGGTGCTGGCCTCCGAAGCCACGCGCAGCCTGATCGTCGAGCGCGGCAAGGAAGACTGGGATTCCGAATACGGCCGCTTCCCGCGCCTGTTCCAGGCCGCCGAAAGCATCCCGGGCCTGACCTGGCCGACCATGACCTTCCCGCAGAAATTCACCCTCTACATGGGCAAGCGCCGCGTCGAGATCATGCATCTGGGTCGTGGCCATACCGCCGGCGATACGGTGGCCTGGGTGCCCGATGCCGGCGTGCTGTTCTCGGGCGATTTGGTAGAATATCACTCGGCCTGCTATTGCGGCGACGCCCATTTCAAGGACTGGCCGCGCACGCTCGACAAGATCGGCGAGTTCAATGCCAAGGCGCTGGTGCCCGGCCGCGGCGACGCGCTGAGCAACCCCAAGGAAGTGGGAGGCGGCCTGCAGCTGACCCGAGACTTCCTTACCACGCTCTATGGCTCGGTTTCGGAATCAGCCGCGAAGGGATTGCCGCTCAAGGAGGCTTTCGACCGCTGCAACGATGCGATGCGGCCGCGCTTTGGCAACTTCGCCATTTTCGAGCATTGCCAGCCCTTCAACGTGGCGCGCGCCTATGACGAGGCGCTGGGTCTGGATCATCCGCGCATCTGGACGGCTGAGCGCGACATCCAGATGTGGGCGAGTCTGAACGCCTAAAGCATCTCGAGCGACTGCGGACCCGTCGGTTTCGGGAAGGCCTTGTCCAGCGCGGCGAGGTCTCCGGCCGTCAGCGTTACGTCGAGGGCGGCGCGGTTATCGCGCACATGCTGCTCGGCTGTAGCCTTCGGGATGGCGATGACACCTTCCTGCCTTAGCAGCCAGGCCAGCGCCACCTGCGCCGTGGTCGCCTGATGATGCGCGGCGACCCCCAACAGGGTCTTGTTCTTCAGCAGTCGGCCCTGCTCGATGGGTGAATAGGCCATCACCGGCATGCCCTGTTTCTGGCTGGCGGGCAGCAGGTCGTATTCGATGCCGCGCCGCGTGAGGTTGTAGAGCACCTGGTTGGTGGCGCAGGTCTTGCCCTGTGGCAGCCTGTGCAGCTCCTGCATGTCCCGCGTGTCGAGGTTGCTGACGCCCCAATAGCGGATCTTGCCGACGGTTTTCAGCTCCTCGAAGGCGGCGACGGTATCGGCCAGCGGATGCGATCCGCGCCAGTGCAGCAGGTAGAGGTCGATGCGATCAGTGCCCAGCCGTTTCAGGCTGCGCTCACAGGCCTGCACCGTACCGCGCCGGCTGGCGTTGCTGGGCAGAACCTTGCTGACCAGGAAGACCTCGTCGCGTCGGCCTTTGATGGCCTCGCCGGTCAGGCTCTCGGCGCCGCCATCGGCATACATCTCGGCGGTATCGATCAGCGTCATGCCAAGGTCGAGGCCGAGCTTCAGGGCATTGATCTCCGCGCTGCGCAGCTTCGGCTGCTCGGCCATGTTCCAGGTGCCCTGGCCAAGCGCCGGCACGCGTTCACCGGAAGGCAGCGTGACAGTGGGGATGGATGCTGTCGTCATAACATGCTCTCAGAAAGAGACGTGTAACGACAGGCTATCGACGACCCCGCCTAAAGGGAAGAGGGAGCTTAAAGCGAAGAGCCGCGTCCGTCGATGTGATTGGGCACCATCTTGCCGCGGATGTATTTTTTCACGATGGTGTCATCGGCCGGATAGTTCTGCGGCTGCATGGTGGTCATATGCGCCAGCACGCATTTCCACACGCCATGCTCCAGAAGATAGGTATCGACATAGTAGCTCATGCCGGTCACTTCGGCGCCGTCGCGCATGCGGATCGACTTGTTGACGGAATAAACGAAGGCAACGTTGCCGAAGATGGAAATCTTCTCGTTGCGATAATCCCAGTAGAGGATCACATCCGGATCGAATCCGGTCGCCCAGGATTTCAGGTAGTCCTGGCGGTTCATGCGCAGACCACTCTGCGTCAGGCACTCGAAGCGCTCGTGGAGAATCGCATCATGCGAAGCCACGTCGTTGGTGACGAAGTTATGGATGAAGCGTGCGTTCAGGGTCTGCAGGACAGACAGGGCATCATTGCTCATGTGGTTTCCCCGGGATGAAGGGGGCAACACATCGCAGGCCACGGTGATGGCGGCAATTACATGTGAGGTAAGCGTTCTGTTTTCAGAAGAGCATCCGAGTGTCTTGCACCCGGGATGGGTCAGCGCGCGCCTTCGTAGCCCGCCAGCACAGCGGCCAGATTGGTGCCAAGGATATCAGAGAGATAGCCGCCTTCCTGCACCAGAACGGTTGGCAGCCCGAGCCGCGCCAGCGCCGCGCCGATCTGCCTGAAGCCGTTGGTGGTGATTTTCAGCCCCTGCAGCGGATCTTCCTCTGAGGCATCCAAGCCCAGCGCGACCACCAGGGCGCCAGGCGCGAAAGCCTTGATCGTCGCGGCGGCCTGCTCCAGCGCCTTCATGTAAGGCGCATCGCCGGTGCCGAGTGGCAGCGGAATGTTGAGATTGGCGCCGGTACCGGCGCCGGTGCCGCGCTCATGCGCATAACCGACGAAGAATGGGTAATAGCGCGTCGGATCGGCGTGGATCGATACGGTCAGCACATCGGCACGGTCGTAGAAGATGCCCTGCGTGCCGTTGCCGTGATGCACGTCGACATCCAGGATGGCGACGCGTTCGTGCTTCTGGCGCAGATGCGCTGCGGCGATGGCGCTGTTGTTGAGGAAGCAGAAGCCGCCGGCCATGTCGCGATAGGCATGATGCCCCGGCGGCCGGCAGAGCGCATAGATCGTGTCTTCGCCATCCAGCACCATCTGCGCTGCCGTGGTGGCGGCATCGGCGGCGGCACAGGCGGCCGCAAAGGTGCCGGCGCCGATGGGGGCGGCGGTGTCGGCGGTGTGCCAGCCGAGCTTGCCGACGATGCTGGTGGGATAGCTGACGCCTTCGCCGCGATGGGGATGGATGTTGGGGATCATTTCCGGGCCGGTATCGCCCAGCGCCTGCCATTCGGCGAAGCCATGCTCAAGGAAGGCCAGGTAATCGGCGCTGTGCACGCGGGCGCGCGGGCCGCCGCCAAAGCTTTGCGCGGGAACGATCGTGTGCTTGCCGCTGTTCAGGCCGTTGAGAAGTCGCGTGGCGCGCTCAGGCTGCTCGGTGGTTTTGCGGATGACGCCGCGCACCAGGAAGAACTGCGGGTCGTGACTCTGATGCGCATCGCTGTAGACGGCTTTCACGGGGCTTTCTCCGACGGGCTGGGCTGATTGGCCGACAGGGCGCGCACAAGCTTGCCGACGCCCTGCCATGGATCGGTGAGGTGATATTCGAAAGCTGCCTGAATCCGCGCCACATCGCCGCTTTCGATGGCGGCCAGCAGCGGCTCGTGGGTTTCAGCGATGCGATGCGGATCGTCATAGAGGCGACCGATCAGGCCGATCACGATGCGCAGTTCCGACGCGAGATCATCGAACAGCCGCAGCAGACGGCGATTACCCGACATTTCGCAGATCAGCCGGTGAAAGCGGTAATCCTCTTCCACCTGGCGTGCCGGATCGTTGGTTGCGGCGGTTTCATACAGCACATCGAGCTGGCGGCGCAGTGCCGCGCGGCGTTCCGGCGTCAGGCGTGCGGCGGCCTGCACGGCAGCATGTTTCTCGATGCAGATGCGCAGATCATAAAGATCGTCGATCTCGTCAGGCGCGTGGGTGCGGACGAAAAAGCCGCGACCGGGAATGGCGACTAGCAGACCCTGCTGTTCCAGCAGACGCGCCGCTTCCCGCACCGGCGCGCGACTGACGCCCAGCTCGCGCGCGACGGCGGCTTCGGCCACCTTCGCGCCGGAGATCAGTTGGCCCGAAATGATGGCATCAGACAGCGACCGGGCAATCTGGGTGACCAGATCCTGGCTGACGATGGCGGGCAGGCCGACCGGCTTTGTTGCGAGTCGCATTCGGTTATGTCCTTGATCAGATTGTCTATCTTACAAATTGTCGACTGTCGACACTTTTCCGTTGCAGCTCGTTTCAGACGCATGACAGTATGACCGCCTGTTTTTCCGGAGGCGAAGCGATGACGGCGTCGGTACGTGCCCTGTCGAATACCAATGACCTCACCTGGCAGACAAAGGCCGATCTTGCCGCTGCCTATCGCCTGATCCACCGCCACGGTCTGGACGACAGCATCTACACCCATATCTCGGCGCGGCTGCCTGGCGGCCATGACCGTTTCCTGATCAATCCCTATGGCATGCGGTTCGAGGAGGTCAAAGCCTCCAACCTCGTCACCGTCGATATCGACGGCAAGGTGATCGAGGATCCGCTGGGGCTGGAGATCAATCCGGCCGGTTTCACCATCCACAGCGCCATTCACTCGGCGCGGCCCGATGTGGTCTGCGTCCTGCACACCCATACGGTGGCCGGCGTCGCCGTGTCCTGCCAGAAGGACGGCCTGCTGCCGCTGAACCAGTGGTCGATGCAGTTCCATGGCCGCATCGCCTATCACGATTACGAAGGCATCGCGCTCGATCTTGACGAACGCCAGCGCCTGATCGCCGACCTGGGCGACAAGTCGGTGTTTATCCTGCGCAATCACGGCCTGCTGACCTGCGGCCGCTCGGTCTCCGAGGCCTTCAAGCTGATGTTCAACCTTGAGCGGTCCTGCCGCGCCCAGCTCGCCATCCAGTCGGCGGGCGTGCCGGTGCAGCCGGCGCCCGCCGGCATCCCTGAAAAGACGGCGGGCCAGTATGCCCGCGGCTACGACAGAATAGAGGCCGGAAATGGCCCGGATATTGAATGGGAGGCTTTCAAGCGGATGTTGGAGCGTACGGATCCCGACTACCGCACCTGAACTGGTCAAGACCGCGCCAATCCGGCGTCACAGAGGGGGATTGCTGTGCAGAAATCGAACTTGATGAGTCTTCTTGTTGCCGCCGGCCTTGCCACGGGCATGGCCATGGGTGCGGCAGCGCAGACGCCTAAAGCTGGCGGTGTCGCCAATGCCATCATCCAGCCGGAGCCGCCGGGCCTGATGCTGGCTATGCTGCAGAACGGTCCGGTCCAGATGGTGGCCGGCAATATCTATGAAGGCCTGCTGCGCTACAGCCCCAAACTGGAGCCGCTGCCGGGCCTGGCTGAAAGCTGGGCCATCACCGACGAAGGCAAGACCTATACCTTCAAGCTGGTGAAAAATGCCTCCTGGCATGACGGCAAGCCGTTCACCGCGGCCGACGTGCTGTTCACCGTGGACTTCATCAAGCAGACCAATCCGCGCGCCCGCGCCAATCTGGCCCAGGTGGACAGTGTATCGGCGCCAGATGACTTCACCGTCGTCTTCAAGTTGAAGCAGGCCTTCGGGCCGTTCATCGGCATTTTCGAAGTTGGCTCGATGCCGATGGTGCCCAAGCATATCTATGACGGCATCGACTGGAAGACCGCGCCGGCCAACAACACGCCGATCGGCACTGGCCCCTTCATGTTCAAAGAATGGCAAAAGGGCAGCTTCATCAAGCTGGTGAAGAACCCGAACTACCATGTGAAGGGCAAGCCGTATCTGGACGAGATCTACTGGCACATCATTCCGGACGCCGCCGCGCGCTCGGTCGCCTTCGAGACCGGCAAGGTCGACATCCTGCCCGGCGGTTCGGTCGAGAATTTCGACGTGCCGCGTCTGAGCAAGATGAAAGACGTGTGCGTCACCGGCAAGGGCTGGGAGTATTTCGGCCCGCTCGCCTGGATGTGGTTGAACAACCGCCAGGGCCCGACCTCGAACAAGCTGTTCCGTCAGGCCGTGATGTATGCGATGGATCGCGACTTTGCCAAGAATGTCGTGTGGAACGGCCTGGGCGAAGTGGCCGTCGGCCCGATCTCGTCCTCCACCCGCTTCTTCGACAAGAGCCTGGCCAAGTACAAATACGATCCGGCCAAGGCCAAGGCGCTGCTGAAGGAAGCCGGCTACAAGGGTGAGAAGGTGCGTTTCATGCCGCTGCCCTATGGCGAGACCTGGACCCGTTGGGGTGAGGCCGTGCGCCAGAACCTGCAGGATGTCGGCATCAATCTTGAGGTGATCGCCACCGACGTGCCGGGTTACAACCAGAAGCTCGGCGAGTGGGATTTCGATATCGGCTTCAGCTATCTCTACCAGTATGGCGATCCGGCGCTGGGTGTTGGCCGTAACTACATCACGTCCAACATCGCCAAGGGCTCGCCGTTCAACAATGTGGAAGGCTATTCCAATCCGGAAGTCGACCGCCTGTTCGCCGAAGCCGCGGTCGCCTATCCCGACTCCAAGCGTCAGGAACTCTACAACCAGGTCACCAAGATCCTGATCGAGGACGTGCCGGTAGCCTGGCAGCTCGAACTGGAATTCCCGACCATCACCAAATGCAAGGTCAAGGACCTCGTCACCACCGGCATCGGTGTGAACGATGGCTTCCGCGACGCCTGGATCGACAAGTAAATCAGGTCCCATCCCTGCGGCGGCTCCGGTCGCCGCAGGGCCTTCATGTCCGGCCGCCCCGTCGATCCCTGAGTAAGCATGCTGTCATTCATTGCCCAACGCCTGGTGAAGGCCGTGATCGTCCTGCTGGCGATCATCGTCCTCAACTTCTTCCTGATCCGTGCCGCACCCGGCGATCCCGCCGTGGTGATGGCGGGTGAGGCTGGCGCCACCGACGAGCTTTTCGTTGCCCAGCTGCGCGAGAAGTTCGGCCTCGACCGGCCGATGCATGAACAGCTCTTCCTCTATGTGAAGGATATCGCCAGTTTCGATCTCGGCTTTTCCTTCCGCCAGCAGATGCCAGTGTCCAAGCTGATCCTCGACCGCCTGCCGGCGACCCTGCTGCTGACCGGCAGCGCCTTCGTCATCTCGCTGGGACTGGGTGTATTGCTTGGCGGCATGGCGGCGCGCCGCGCCGGCCGCTGGGGCGATACGGTCATCACCACGCTATCGCTGGTCTTCTACGCCACCCCGCTGTTCTGGGTGGCGCTGATGCTGGTGCTGTTGTTCTCGGTGCATCTCGAATGGCTGCCCAGCTTTGGCTACGAGACGGTGGGCGCCGGCTATACCGGCCTGCGCCATGTGCTGGATGTCGCTGCTCATCTGGTGCTGCCGGCGATCACACTCGGTTCCTTCTTCATGGCGACCTATACCCGCATGACCCGCGCCTCCATGCTGGAGGTCTCGCGGCTGGATTTCGTCAAGACCGCACGCGCCAAGGGCCTGCGCGACGGCGTGATCCAACGGCGTCATGTGCTGCGCAATGCCATGCTGCCGGTGGTCACCTTGGCGGGCCTGCAGGCCGGCACGCTGGTCGGCGGCGCGGTGCTGACCGAAACCGTCTTTGCCTGGCCGGGTATCGGCCGCCTGATGTACGACGCCCTGCTGCAGCGCGATTACAATCTTCTGCTCGGCGTCTTCATCGTCTCCTCGGCCATGGTGCTGGTCTTCAATCTGGTCACCGACCTGATCTATCGTCTGGTCGATCCCCGTATCGTGATGGGCTCATGAAAAAGATCGTCAAAGCCCTGTTGCGCAATCCGGCTAGCCTGATCGGGCTGATCATCCTGACCGCCGTGCTGGTCGTCGCCATCATCGGCCCGCTGGTCTTTCCCAACTCACCCTGGCGCATGGCGCAGCGGCCGTTCCTGGCACCCATGGTGGTGGACGGTTTCATGTTCGGCACCGATGCGCTGGGCCGTGACGTCACCGCCGGGCTGATCCATGGCGCTCGCGTCTCGCTGATGGTCGGTCTGGTCTCGACGCTGGTGGCGCTGGCGATCGGCGTGCCGCTTGGCGCCATCGCCGGCTATGCCGGTGGCCGGGTCGACGATGCGCTGATGCGCTTCACCGAATTCTTCCAGACCATTCCCAGTTTCGCGCTCGCCATCGTGCTGGTGGCGATCATGCAGCCCTCGATCGTTTCCATCGTCGCCGCCATCGCCATCGTCAGTTGGCCGCCAGTGGCTCGCCTGGTGCGCGGCGAGGTGTTGTCATTGCGCAGCCGTGAATATGTGCAGGCCGCCATCGTCACCGGTCACAGCAACGGCTGGATCATCTGGCGTGAAATCCTCCCCAACACCCTGTCGCCGATCATCGTGCTGGCCTCGCTGATGATCGCCACCGCCATCCTGCTGGAGTCGTCGTTGTCCTTCCTCGGGCTGGGTGATCCCAACCTGATGTCCTGGGGTTATATGGTCGGCGCCGGGCGCACCGTCATCCGCCAGGCCTGGTGGATCACCGTCTTCCCCGGCATCGCCATCCTGCTCACCGTGCTGGCGCTCAATCTGATCGGCGAGGGGCTGAACGACGCGCTCAACCCGCGCCTGTCCAAGGAGCGCTGATCATGAGCGCGCCCGTGGTTTCGATCCGCAATCTGAAGCTGGCACTGCCCCTGGGCGGTGACCGAGGCTTCGCCGTCGACGATGTCTCCTTCGATCTGGAGGCCGGCAAGATCCTCTGCGTGGTGGGCGAGTCCGGTTCAGGCAAGTCGATGTGCGCCCATGCCCTGCTGGGTCTGCTGCCAAAAGCCGTGAAGCCGCAGGGTGGCGAAATCCAGTTCGAAGGGCAGAACCTGCTCGGCCTCGACGAGGAAGGCTGGCTCGGCCTGCGCGGCCGACGCATCGCCATGATCTTCCAGGAACCGATGACGGCGCTCAATCCGCTGATGCGGATCGGCGACCAGATGGCCGAGATGTTTGAGGCCCATGACCTGCTGACGCCAGCCGAGCGCCGCCAGCGCGCAATTGCGCTTGCGCAGGAAGTGGGGTTGCCCGATCCCGAGCGCATCGTGCGCGCCTATCCGCACCAGCTCTCGGGCGGCCAGCGCCAGCGTGCCATGATCGCCATGGCGCTGGCGCTGGAACCCTCGGTGCTGGTCGCCGACGAACCGACCACGGCATTGGACGTCACCACGCAGGCGCAGATCCTGAAACTGGTGCGCGACCTGCAGACTCGCCGCAACATGGCGGTGATGTTCATCACCCACGATTTCGGCGTGGTGGCCGAGATCGCCGACCGCGTGGTGGTGTTGCAGCATGGCCGGATGGTCGAGCAGGGCCGCGCGCAGGATGTGCTGCAAAACCCGCAGCAGCCCTATACCCAGGCGCTGCTGGCTGCCGTGCCCACCATGCAGCCGCCGCCACGTCAGCCGATGGACGATCGTCCCAAGGCCGTCGATGTGATCGGTCTCAGCAAGACCTATGTCACGGCCAGCGGCTGGTTCCGTCCGGCGCGCCGGGTCGAGGCAGCGAAGAATGTCAGCTTCAGCATCCGGCAGGGCGAGACGCTCGGCCTGGTGGGCGAGTCCGGTTCGGGAAAATCTTCCGTGGCGCGTCTGGTGATGCAGCTCATCCGGCCCGATGGCGGCAGCGTGCGCCTGGGCGGCACCGATCTTACCCTGATGGGCGGCAAGGCGCTGCGCAGCCAGCGCCGCCGTATCCAGATGGTGTTCCAGGACCCCTTTGCCTCGCTCAATCCGCGCCGCAAGGTCGGCCGCATCATCGCCGATGGCCCGATCGCTCATGGCGTCGCGCCCGATACGGCGATGCGGCGCGCCGGCGAACTGCTGCAGATGGTGGGGCTGGATGCCGGCGCCATCGAGCGCTTTCCGCATGAATTCTCCGGCGGCCAGCGTCAGCGCATCGGCATTGCGCGTGCACTGGCTCTCGACCCCGAAATCCTGGTGGCCGACGAGGCCGTCTCGGCGCTGGATGTCTCGGTGCAGGCGCAGGTGCTGAAACTGCTGGAAGACCTCAAGAGCCGCCTCGGCCTGTCGATGCTGTTCATCACCCACGACCTGCGGGTGGCTGCGCAGATCTGCGACCGTATCGCGGTGATGCAGCGCGGCAGCATTGTCGAACTGAAGCCGGCCGCGGCGCTGTTTGCTGCGCCCGAACATCCCTATACGCGTGAATTGCTGGCCGCGGTGCCCGGGCGCAAGATGACACCGGATGCCGCATGAGCATGCGTTGCGCCGTCATCAGCCGAAAGCTCGACCTGCGCGCCTATTACGGCAAGGCGCTGGCGCAGATTGCCGACCGGATCGAAGCCATCGATCATCCGGTGACGACGCAGGCCGCCGGCGATGTGCGCATCGCGCTGGCCTGGCATCCGCATCCCGATGCCTTCGCGCATTATCCCAACCTGAAGGCGGTCTGCACCATCGGCGCCGGCGCCGACAATGTGCTGGCCTGTCCCAGCCTGCCACCGCATGTGGATGTGGTGCGCGTGGTCGATTCCGCGCAGGCGCAGATGATGGCGGGCTTTGTCGCCTGGCATGTGATCTGGCACCAGCGCCGCTTCGCCACCTACCGGGCGCAGCAGCAGGCCCAGGTCTGGAAGCGGCTCGACCAGCGCCGGCCGCAATCGGTATCGGTCGGCCTGCTGGGCTATGGCCAGATCGGACAATGCGTAGGCGAGACTCTCTCGGGGCTTGGTTTTCCAGTCCTGGCCTGGAGCCGGTCGCAGAAGCCGATGCCGCCGGGCCTGCGCGGATTCCACGGCGCTGACGGCCTGAAGGCGATGCTGGGTGAGACGGAAGTGCTGGTGAACCTGCTGCCGCTGACGCCGGAGACCCGCGGCCTTCTCAATGGCGACCTGTTTGCCGCCATGCGGCCGGGCGGATATCTGATCCAGGTCGGGCGCGGCGAGCATCTGGTCGAGGCCGATCTGCTGGCGGCGCTGGAATCGGGCCAGCTGTCAGGCGCTTCGCTGGATGTCTTCGCCGCCGAGCCGCTGCCGAAGGACCATGTCTTCTGGCATCACCCCGGGATCGTGATGACCCCGCATGACGCTTGCGATGTCAGTATCGAGGCGATGGCCGAAACCCTGATCCGGACGGCCGAGGCGGTGCAGGCCGGTCGCCGGCCGCCCCATGCGGTCGACCGCCAGCGCGGCTACTGATCCCAGCCCGTCAGATGGGATGAAGGGCGGATCGGGTAAAACCATCTGGTTCGGTTTGTGAAGTACAGTTTATGAACCAGACAGCATTTCCCACGATAGCTACAACGGCGCCTCCCATGCCGATGCCGCACACCGGCGCGGTATCAACCGTCAGGGCGGCCGAAGCATCATGTCTGCGAAGTATTCCAATATCACCGAAACCATTGGCCGCACGCCGATCGTGCGGATATCAAAGCTGGCGCCGGCCCATGTGCGGCTTTACGCGAAATTGGAAGCCTTCAATCCAATGGGATCGGTCAAGGACCGTCTTGCCCTTGGTGTGATCGAGGAGGCGGAGCGGACCGGCAAGCTGTCGCCCGGCCAGACGGTGATCGAGGCGACCAGCGGCAATACCGGTATCGGGCTTGCCATGGTCTGTGCCCAGCGTGGTTATCCGCTGGTGATCGTCATGGCCGAGAATTTCAGTGTCGAGCGTCGCAAGCTGATGCGCTTCCTCGGCGCCAAGGTGGTGCTGACCCCGGCATCGGAACGCGGCAGCGGCATGCTGGCCAAGGCCAAGGAACTGGCGGCTGCGCACGGCTGGTTCCTGCCGCGGCAGTTCGAGACCGAAGTGAATGCCGATGTCCATTCGCGCACCACGGCGCTTGAAATTCTCGATGCGTTCGCCGGTGATAATCTTGATTACTGGGTGACGGGCGTCGGTACCGGCGGCACGCTGAAAGGTGTGGCGCGCGTGCTGTGGCAGGAGCGGCCTGAAACGAAGATCGTCGTCTGCGAGCCGGACAATTCCCAGATGCTGGGCAGTGGCGTGGCCCAGTCATGGACTGCGGATGGCCTGCCGGCCGGTGCGCATCCGGCGTTCCGGCCGCATCTGATGCAGGGCTGGAGTCCGGATTTCATCCCCAAACTGGTGGGTGACGTGATGGCCGCCAAACTGATCAGCCAGATCATGCCGATCAATGGCGCGCAGGCCCTGAAGATGGCGCAGGCACTGGCGGCGCAGGAAGGCATCTTCACCGGCATCAGTGGCGGAGCCACGCTGGCCGGCGCACTGGAGGTCTGCCGGCAGGCGGCGCCAGGCAGCACGATCCTGTGCATGCTGCCCGATACGGGTGAGCGCTATCTCAGCACGCCATTGTTTGCCGATGTCCCGGCCGACATGACGGAAGAGGAAACCGAGATCGCCCGGTCGACGCCGAATTTCCGTTTTGATGTTCCATCCGCGTCGCCGCCAGCCGCAACAGCGCCGGCGGAGCCGCCGCCGGTGCGTCGCGAGGCCGCCGATTTTGTGACCCAGGTGGTGAGCAATCCGGAAGAACCGGTGGTGATGTTCGCGCTCGAATGGTGCGAATTCTGCTGGTCGGCCCGCAAGATGTTTTCCCACCTGGGGATTCCCTATCGCTCCATCGATATCGACTCAGTGGCCTATCAGAAGGATAACTGGGGCGGGGATGTGCGGGTGGCGCTTAATGCGAGAACCGGCTTCAAGACGATCCCGCAGATTTTCGTGGGTGGAGAATTCATCGGCGGCAGCACCGATCTTTTCGATGCCTACAAGGCCGGAAAGCTGCAGCAAGGCCTGCGCCGCGCCAACATGACGTTCCGGGAGCCGGTCGGTCTCGACCCGTATTCCTTCCTGCCTGCATGGCTGCAGACACGCTCTCGCTGAAGGAAGGAAATGGTGGGCGGTGACGGGATCGAACCGCCGGCCACCTCGGTGTAAACGAGGCGCTCTACCGCTGAGCTAACCGCCCGCGTCCAGTCTGGACGCGGGGTTCTTAGCAGATCATACCGGGCAATGCCAGTTTTTGGGGCCGTTTCGAGGCGGTTATTCGGCTGCCACGGGGCAGGGCTGTTTCTGCAGCCTGCCCCGGATATAGACCTTCACGATGGTGTCGTCGGCTGGATAATGCTCCGGCTGCACGGCGGTGAGCTGGGCCTGGATACATTGCCAGATGCCATCCTCCCGTAGGTAGGTATCGGTGTAGAAGGTCATTCCCGTGGTCTCGACGCCGTCCTTGATTCTGACCGCTTTGGTGGTGGAGCAGACGAGGGCGACATTGCCGAAAATGGAAATCCGCTCATCCCGGTAATCGTAGTAGGGGATGGTGTTGGGATTGAAGGCGATGGCCCAATACGTCATGTATTGCTTGCGGGAGAATCGTTCGCCATTCGGCATGATGCAAACGAAGCGGTCGTGAATGATCACGTCATGTGCATCGACGTCACTCATGACGAAATTGTTGATGAATTTCGCGTTCAGGTCCCGCAGGACGGACAGCGCAGTGTCAGCCATCTTTTCGTTCCTTGTTACTCGCCAGGTTTGGTCTGGTCAGGGCAGAAGCTGGAATTCGGGGTCGTCCGCCAGGTCTTTCGCGATGGCAGCCGTGGCCTCGTCGGCCGGGAAGAAGCTCTCGATCTTGATCTGCTGCAGCGTCACATCGCGCGGCATCGCAAAGGTGGTCAGAGCCACGAAGAAAGACAGGTCATGCCTGCCGATCGACAGTTCCATGCTCAGCATCGGTGCGTCGAGGCGGGCTGGGTCCGCTGCGCGGAAAGAGGCCGGCATGTCGGGATACTGCATCAGGCTGTCACGTAGGCTGGCGGCGGCCTGATTCAGCCCCTGCGTTGCGTCCCGATGCAGGACCTGCATGAAGGCGCCGACAAAGTCTTCCCAGTTGCGCATGAACGGCCGCATGCCGCCGGGGTGGCAAAGCACATGCATGACATTGGCCAGCAGTGGCTCCGGCATGGAGTAGCGCGCCCGCATGCCACCGAAGATGCGTGTGCTGGCCGCATTGCGCATGCGGATGTTCCAGCCCTCATCCAGCACCAGGGCCGGATAGGGCTCTTGGTGTTCCAGCATCACGGTCAGCGCCCGGTTGATCGGCGTGAATTCAGGTGCATCCAGGCTGCGCGCGCTGTAGATCGGCGCATAGCCGGCGGCCATCAGCAGAGCATTCTGCTCGGCGAAGGGGATGTCGAGCACCTGGGCCAGCAGACGCACCATCTCGCGGCTTGGCAGCGAGCGGCCGGTTTCGAGGAAACAGAGATGGCGCGCCGAGATGCCAGCCTCGGTGGCGAGCGCAAGCTGGCTCAGGCGTCGGGTCGAGCGCCAGTGCCGCAGCAGCTCCTGGAAGGGTGGAGTCATGATATTCATGACCCGCATGCTAGGCCCGCCCGGGTAGGCTAAACAATTACCTCTGATGTAAGCGTCAGGAAAGCCTGACTTTTGAGGGGCTTAACTCACTCGACCGGATGGTCGTCATGGCCCAGATGGTTGTGGTGGCGGCTGTCGGGCATCCAGAACACGGCCAGCAGGGCCAGCACAGCCATGCCACTGACATAGTAATAGAAGACCTCTTCCATGCCCTGCTGCTTGAACCACAACGCGACATATTCGGCCGAGCCGCCGAAAGCCGCATTGCCGATCGCATAGGACAGGCCGACGCCCAGCGCGCGCACTTCAGTGGGGAAAAGCTCGGCTTTCACCAGGCCGCTGATCGATGTGTAGAAGCTGTTGATCGCCAGCGCGGTCAGGATCAAGCCGAAGGCCGCGTAGGGGCTGGTGACGGTGCCGATCGCGGTGAGCAGCGGCACGGTGGCGATGGCGGTGAGGCCGGCAAAGGCGAACAAGGCCGGCCGGCGGCCGATGCGGTCGGCCAGCGTGCCGAACAGCGGCTGCAGCAGCATGTAGACGAACAGCACGCAGGTCATCACCAGGCTGGCGGTCTTGGCATTCATGCCCGCCGTGTTGACTAGGTATTTCTGCATGTAGGTCGTATAGGTGTAGAAGGCGAGCGAACCGCCCGCGGTCAGTCCCAGCACCTGCAGGAATGCCTTGTAGTGCTTCTTCAGCCCCGCGATGGTTCCGGCCTCCTTCTGCTGCCGCTTCTCGGCCGAGATGGTTTCGGGCAGCGAGCGGCGCAGCAGCAGCGCCACGATGGCCAGCACCGCGCCGAGGAAGAATGGCACGCGCCAGCCCCAGGCCATCAGTTCTTCATGGCTTAGGAACTGCTGCATGATGACGAGCACCAGAACGGCCATCAGCTGACCGCCGATCAGCGTCACATACTGGAAGGACGAGAAGAAGCCGCGATGCTTGGCCACGGCGACCTCGCTCATATAGGTTGCGCTGGTGCCGTATTCGCCGCCGACCGACAAGCCTTGCAGCAGGCGCGCGAGCACCAGCAGCACGGCGGCCGATGCGCCGATATGGTCATAGGTCGGCAGCACGGCGATGATCAGCGAGCCACCGCACATCATCAGCACCGACAGCACCATGGCGGCGCGGCGGCCCTGGCGGTCGGCGAAGCGGCCAAAGAACCAGCCGCCGATCGGGCGCATCAGGAAGCCGGCGGCGAAGACGCCGGCGGCGTTCAGCAGCTGTGTGGTGGTATCGCCCTTGGGGAAGAAGGCTGGCGCGAAATACAGTGCGCAGAAGGAGTAGACGTAGAAGTCATACCACTCGACCAGATTGCCCGAGGAGCCGGCGACGATCGCCATGACGCGGCGGCGCGTATCATGGGCGGCGGCGGGTTTGTCGGCAAAGGCGATGGTGGTCATGACGGCTCCGTAGGGATGGCGTGCAGGCGTATCAACGCCGCAGAAAATGCGAAGTTGCGGCATAGGCCGTGAAAAACCGCAATGCCAGCCTGCGCTCGCGCGGATATAGGGATCGGTGTCGGGGATCACAGAATCATGCCCGTATCCATGCATCGCCTGCATGGATGGCATGCGTGATTCAGCAGGGTTTTTACGGGACGCTTATGCGGCGCTGCGGCGTGGCTGCAGGGCGGTTTCCTCGACGCGAATCCGGTGCCGCAGCAACAGCACATTGGCGATGCTCCAGATGAGCGCGATCTGCCAGGCCCCGAAGGCCAGCGGTAGCACGGCGATCTCGGCCACCACCACGGCATAGTTTGGATGCCTGAGGAAACGGAACGGCCCGCTGCGCACCAGCGGCGCTTCGGGCAGCGTGATGATGCGGGTAGTCCAGTAGGGACCGAGCGTCGCCACCACCCAGATGCGCAGCAACTGCAGCACCGCAAAGACGCCGATCAGGGGCCAGGATGGCGTGGTGTCGCCCGGCACAGTGACGGCGATGGCAGCAAGCCACGAACCATGCAGCAGCACGAATAGCGGATAGTGCTTCCGCCCGATCTCGATTGCGCCGCGTGCCAACAAACGCCGCGTGTTGCGCGCGGCCCAAACCAGTTCGGCCAGGCGCTGCAGAGCAACCAGTGCCACAATGACGTAGAGAGGCGTGACGACCGCCTGCATCATGGCAGGTCGATCATCTGCAAGGCGGCCGTGAAGCCGGGACCGAGCGAAGTCATCAGATGGCGGCCGCGGGATCCGGACTCCATCATGGCCTGCAGCACGAACAGTACGGTGACCGACGACATATTGCCATGCTGGCGCAGCACGTCACGCGCATGGCGCATGCCGCCAGCCTGCAGGTCGAAGCAGGCCTCCAGCGCATCCAGCACCTTGGCGCCGCCGGGATGGCAGATGTAGCCGGCGATCTGTTCGGGCGTGATGCCTTGCGCCGCGAAGAAACGGTCGACGATGGGGCGCAGGTCGTTACGCACCAGATCCGGGATGTTGCCGGAGAAAATCACCTTCAGCCCGTCTTCCAGCACGTCCCAGCCCATCACGCCCAGGCTGTCGGGCCAGATATGCTCGGCAGCCGCGCCCAGTGCCGGCTTGCCGGCGTATTCTTCACGACAGCTCACCACGGTGGCCGCCGCGCCATCGCCGAACAGCGCGGTGGCGACGATGTTGCTTTTCGAGCGGTCCTGGAAACGGAAGGTGAGGCCGCACAGCTCGACTGCCAGCAGCAGAATATGCGATTGCGGCTGCGCCTTGGCCATAGAGGCCGCGCGCGACAGGCCGAGCACGCCACCGGCGCAGCCCAGGCCGAAGACAGGCAGGCGCTGTACATCGCTGCGCAGGCCCAACTGTTGCCACAGCCTTGCTTCCAGGCTCGGCGTGGCGATGCCGGTGGAGCTGATGCTGATCACCATGTCGATATCGGTGGCGTTCAGGCTGGCGGAATCCAGCGCGTTGCGTGCCGCCTCGGTCAGCAGCGCCGTGGCGTTTTCCAGGAACAGGGTGTTGCGTTCGGTGAAGTCGTGCGGCGCGGTGTACCAGTCGATCGGTACGCAGGAATGGCGATGCTCGATCTCGGCATTGCGATAGATCGGCGTCAGCCGGCTGAAATCGCTCATGCTCGGGGCGAAGAGTTCTCTGGCGCGGCGCGCCACCTCATCCTGCGGCAGATCGAAGGCCGGCACCGCGGTGGCCAGCGAGACCAGATGCGGAGTGGGGTGCCGATACGCGCTGCCGCTCATGACGCCTCCGTGGTTGGCTGCACACCCTAGCGGGGCAGGGAGCCGGGCGCAGCGGCCCGGCATCTCAAGCTTCGGTGATCGGAACGCCCGTTGCGTTTACTCCGCAGCTACATCCAGCGGCGGATAGTCAGTGTAACCCTCGGCGCCGCCGCCATAGAGTGTAGCACGGTTCAGCGGCGCGAGCGGCGCCTTGCGGCGCAGGCGCGTGACCAGATCGGGGTTGCTGATGAACGGCCGGCCGAAGGCCACCATGTCGGCGCGGCCATTGGCGATCGCCTCCTCGGCCATTTCCGGCGTATAGCCGTTATTGGTGATCCAGGTGTTACGGAAGCGGCTGCGCAGCGCGCCGTAGTCGAAGCCGGCGCCGAAATCGCGATCCGCGCCGGTCGAACCCTCGATCACATGCACGTAGACGAGATTGAGGCGGTCGAGCTGTTCGACCACATGGTTGAACAGCGGCTGCGGATCGCTGTCGCTGGCATCGTTGGCCGGCGTCACCGGCGAAATGCGGATGCCGGTGCGTTCAGCACCGATCTCTTGCACCACGGCTGCCGTGGCTTCCAGCAGCAGGCGGGCGCGGTTCTCGATGCTGCCGCCGTATATGTCCGTGCGCTGGTTACTGCCGTTGCGCAGGAACTGGTCGAGCAGATAGCCATTGGCGCCATGCAGCTCGACGCCGTCGAAGCCGGCGGCGATGGCATTGGCGGCGCCCTTGCGATAGCCGTCGATGATGCCGGGCAGTTCATCCAGCCGCAGGGCGCGCGGCTCGGAAACATCCGTGAAGGTGCCGCCGACGAAGGTCTTGCCTTTGGCGCGGATGGCCGAAGGCGCCACCGGAGCCTGGCCATTGGGCTGCAGCGACACATGGCTGATGCGGCCGACATGCCAGAGCTGCAGGAAGATGCGGCCACCCTTGGCATGCACGGCATCGGTCACGCGCTTCCAGCCGGCGATCTGTTCGGCCGAGTGGATGCCGGGCGTGTCCTGATAGCCCTGGCCCTCGGGCACCACTTGGGTTGCCTCGGCGATGATCAGCCCGGCATCGGCGCGCTGGGCGTAATATTCGGCCATGAGCGCGGTGGGGACGTTGCTGCCGGGCGTGGCGCGGTTGCGCGTCAATGGCGCCATGGCGATGCGGTTGGCGAGGGTGAGCGGGCCAAGGCGGACGGGATCGAATAGGGAGGTCATGGAAGGATCCGGGAAGGTCGGGGAGGTATCAATAAGAAGGGCCTGGAACCGCAAAAGGCAAGTGCGGTTATGGCAACTTTATGCGGCGGCGTGACGCGATGTCGCGGCGTCGCCGGTCTGGAGATACCGGTCGAAGGCTGCGCAGACCTGTCGGACCAGCGGCCGGCCGGGTTCGGGGATGTGCAGGCAGTAGCCCCGGCGTTCGACCGCGCCATGAGCCTGCAGCACCGCCAACCGCTGCAGGTCTGCGTCGAACACGGCAGGCGTCATGCCGTGCTGCAGAGCCAGGATGGCCAGGTTGACCTTCATATGGCACATCAGCTGTTCGATCACGGCGCGGCGCAGGCGATCTTCCGCCGTCACGGCACGCATGCGTGCGATCGGCAGCGCCGATGCCTGCACAGCCTCGCGCCATGCTGCGACGGACGGAATGGTCTGCGCATAACCTTGCGGCAGCGTGCTGATGGCGGACGGACCGAAACCCAGCAGGATGTCGCCAGCCTCGGTGGTATAGCCCTGGAAATTGCGATGCAGCCGTCCGGTTGCGGCCTGCTGCGCAAGCTGGTCCTGCGGCCGCGCGAAATGGTCGAGGCCGATCCGGCGATAGCCGGCGTCGACAAGCACCTGGGCCGCGGCAGCCTCCTGGGCGAAACGCGCCGCCGTATCGGGCAGTGCATCGGTATCGATGCGGGCCTGGTGCGGTTTCATCCATGGGACATGCGCATAGCCGAACAGGGCGATGCGGTCCGGCTGCAGCGTCAGGCTGCGCTGCACCGTGTCGACGACGTTATCCACGGTCTGGAATGGCAGGCCATAGATCAGGTCGAGATTGATGGACCCGATGCCGGCCGCGCGCAGGGCGTCGGCTGTGCGGGCGACCATGTCGAGCGGCTGGTGGCGGTTGATCGCCGACTGCACGCGTTCGTCCAGGCTCTGGACGCCCAGGCTGGCGCGGTTGATGCCGAGGGCGCGCAGGCCGGGCAACAGGTCTGCATCGAACCGGCGCGGATCAAGCTCGATGGCGATTTCTGCATCCGGCAATACGGTGAAATGGCGATACAGCCGTTCGGCTATCCGTTGCAGCCCGCTGCTGCCCAGGATGCTTGGCGTGCCGCCGCCGAAATGCAGGGCGCTCAGGCGTGGCCGGGCGGGCAGCAGGGCCAGCGTCTGGTCAATCTCGGCCAGCAGCGGCACCAGAAAGCGGTCCAGGGCCTGATCGCCTTTCAGCACCTGGGTATGGCAGCCGCAGTACCAGCACATCTCGCGGCAGAAGGGCACGTGCACATAGAGGGCATAGGCACTGCCCTCGGGCAGCGCCGCCAGCCATTCCCGCCAGAGGCCGTCGTTCCCGGCCGGCTGGAAATGCGGTGCGGTGGGATAGGAGGTGTAGCGCGGCACCGGGCCAAACTGGCTGGCCAGCTCGGCTGCCGGCATCCTCGACGGGAGAATCGCATATTCGGTCATGGCCACAGTTCATCACGACCCGCAGGCGGGAGAATTGACCTGGCGCAAGGGCGGGGTGTTTCAGGCTAAATACATAACAAGCAATTGTAATTATTGAAGAATATCAGAACACAATTAAAGTGAGAATTGATCAGAATTATTTTAAGGGCTGGGTAGAAAGCAACTGCTACTAGAACAGAGGGGTAAAATAACCTCGAGTCGTTCCTGCCGAGCTTCGCTGTGTCCCTGACCGATATCGCCATCGTCACCATCCCCGGAATGATCCTGCTGTTGGCTGTGGGCATCGGCGGCGATGCGTTGGCGGCGCTGGCGCGCAACATGGCGATGAAGCGCTTTGATCTTGATCGCCTGAATGCTCAGATCGAAACGGCGCGCCGCGGCTACCAGGAGCAGGCGGCACGGCTGGACGAGCAGACCCGGGCGCTGCAGGCGGTCGAAGGGAAATATCTCGGCATCGCGCGCGAATTGCAGAGCCTGCGCTATGCCGAAGCTGCGCTGCAGGATCCACACAACAACACGGTGTTCGAGATCGGCAAGCCGCTGGCCGGCAGCACCGGCTGGTTTGTGAAGCTGCTGTTGCACCGGGCGCATGAGATGTTCCGCGGCCTGGGCACGCAGCCGACCAACAGCGAGGGCTATCGCACCGGCCGGCTGGTGATCTGGGGCGTGGATGGCGAAACCGCGCAGCAGCTCTGCCGTCAGCGGTTCAGCAAGGATGCTTCGGTGCTGGGCATCCAGCGCTTCAAGGGGCGGCTGAAGAAGTCCGATGTTTAATCTCGACCTGATGACGCTGGTCTATGCGCTGGTTCTGGGCGCGAACCTTGCCCTGATCCTGCTGGTCGGCCATCTGGCGCTGGAACGCGCCCGCGATGCCTGGAACGACATCGCCAGCCGTGCGCGCCAGACCCAGACCCAGCTTGATCATCTGCAGGATATCACCGAGACGGCCAGCATCCGCACCTCGGAGGCGATCCAGAAGGTCGGCGAGACCGAGCGCAAGCTGACCGAGGCCGAGCGCGATCTCGCATCGGTGAAGCAGCGGCAGGCGGTTGAACCCTTGCCCTTTGTCTACAGCGTCACGCCGACCGAGAATTTCGATCCCGGCGGCACCGTGTGGGAGTTCCTGGTGCTGCATGAAGGGGAGGCACAGAAGGAAAGCAGCCCGGATCATCCGGCGCGCCAGTGGCTGAACGGCCGCCTCTATCTGGTGCAGGCTGCAACCCAGACGGCAGCCAAGCGCCAGCTCGAGCGGCATCTGCCCGAAGCCGATGGTTTCCGGGTCACTTTTGTGAAACGGCATGGCGAGACCATCTTCGCGGAGGCGAGCTGATCACGCCTAGCGCCCCTGTGATGGTGATCACAGCGAGCCTGGACGCGGCTGTGGAATAACAATCCCGTCAGCGTCGAGGGATGACCCTCGTTGTTCCAAACTGAGACCCCGGAGTCCTCGTGACTCCGGGGTTTTCTTTTGGGTTTCTTTGCCGCGGTTGCTGAGGCCGCCGGCACTCAACCGAACGTATCGGCGATGATTCCGGCATACCAGCCGCGCGTATAGTCGGCTTCCGCGCGGCGCACCGCGGCATCGGCGCGAGCCGGCGACACGCCGCCCGAATTGGCCACCTCTGTCACGCCCTGCGGGCCGGGGCGATAGGTGCCGGTGACCGAGATGCCGTAATCCGGCGTCACCAGACTGTAGCAGGTGTTGTGGAACACCGTCGCCGGTGGCGTGGTGCCGCGCAAGCTTGCCACCACATTGGCAGCCACCACTTTTGCCTGGCTGTTGGCCGCAGTGCCGGATTTCGGCATCGCGCCGGCAATCGAGGCATCGCCCAGCACATAGACATTCGCTGTCTTGCGCGAGGCGAAATTGGCGGGATCGATGGCGCACCAGCCATTGGCTTCCGCAAGGCCGGCATCGAGCGCGATGCGGCCGGCGGTCTGCGGTGGGATCACATTGATGACAGCGGCTTTCTCGGTACCGAAGCCTGTCGTCACCGTCATCGCTTTCGGATCGACGCTTTCGACCTTACCGCCATCCTTGCCGGCGACCCAGGTCACCATGCCGGGATATTCGCTTTCCCATCCGGCCATGAACAGGCCCTGCTTGGAGAAGGCGTCCTTCGCATCCAGAACCAGAATCTTCGACTTCGGCTTGGTCGTCTTCAGATACCAGGCGATCATGCTGACGCGTTCATAGGGACCGGGCGGGCAGCGGAAGGGATTGGCCGGCGGCGCGACGATCACGGTGCCGCCATCGGGCATCGCCTCCAGTTGCTTGCGCAGCAACAGGGTTTGCGGCCCGGCCTTCCAGGCATGCGGCATCACGCTGTTGGCGGCCTGCTCGCTGTAGCCGGCAACGCCGCCGTAATTCAGTTCGATACCCGGCGCGACCACCAGCCGGTCATAGGGCAGGCTGGCGCCGTCTTTGAGCTTCACGCTGCGCGCGTTGGTGTCGACACTGGTGGCTTCGCCACGCACCAACCGCACGCCATAACGTTGGCGCAACGGATCGCGCCGATGGGTGATGCTATTGAGATCACGGATGCCGCCCAGCACGTAATTCGAGAAGGGGCAGGTGATGTAGCTGGCATCGCGTTCGACCAGCACGACATCGGTGTCGGGCGAAAACAGCTTGATGTAGCGTGCGGCGGTGGCGCCGCCGAAGCCGCCGCCGATCACGACGACACGGCCGGCTGCGTTCTGCGCATTGGCGATATGGGGCAGGCCGAGGACGGCGGCGCCTGATGCGATGCCAGACAGGATGTCGCGGCGAGAGAGCTTGCTCATGGTCATGGTCATCTCCCTCAGTTCTTCGACAGGTAATCGGCGAGCGCCTTGAGCTGCTCATCAGAATAGCCGCGCGCGATGCGCCCCATGATGGTGGAGGGCCGCTTGTCGGCCTTCAGCTCGGTCAGTGCCGTATACAGCGTGCCGGCATCCGCGCCGCGGATCGGCGGCATGGTGGGAGAGATGTAGGAGGCGTTGCCATGGCAGACGTTGCAGGCCTGCGCGGCGAGCGCCGTATCATCGAGAGTGGCGATGCGCTGCTGCGCCAGCGCCGGTGTGGCCAGCAGCATTACGGCTGCAGCCAGAAGCATGATGGGGGCACGCATGGTCTTCCTCCTTGAACCTGCGGGAGGAGACTAGGCCTGGCTTTGCCGGTTGATCAAATTAAATTGGGTATCGGCAGATTATACAAATTTTAGTGTTCTTCATCTGCGGGCCGTTCCGCGCGGGCGGCGAGCAGGATGGCGCCGACGATCAGCGCGGCGCCGGCCAGCATGGTGGGCTCCAGCACTTCGCCAAACGCCAGCGCGCCGACCACCAGCGCGGTCACCAGTTCGCTGGCCCCGGCGATCGCCGTGCGCTCGGCTCCAGCCATTGGCGCACCGTAGAGCAGCAGGCCAAGCGCGCCCACGGTGCTGACGATGGCGAGGCTGACGGTCGCGCCCCAGCCGGCGGTTGAACCCGGCATCGCGATGCGCCCGTCCATGATCAGGCCGAGCGCCAGCATGGCCAGCAGGCCGCCGAGAAACACGCCGCCTAGCCGCACCGGAATGGCCATCGTGCTGAGCGGTCTGGCCGCCACATGCATGAAGACGGCGTAGGCGAACGGCGGGATGAAAGCCATGCCGACAGCCATCAGGTTCTGGTTCCCGTCGAGACCGGCCGGCGCAAGGATCAGGATCGCCGCCACCAGCACCAGGCCTGCGGCGCTGGCCGTGGGCCAGGTCAGCCGCTCGCGGAAGAACAGCCACCCCAGCAGGATGGTGAACAGCGGATAGGTGAAGAGGATCAGCACGGTCAGCGCCACAGTCAGGTGCTGCAGCGCCAGGAAGTAAAAGAACATCGTGCTCATGTAGCCGGCGCCGGCCACCGTCGCGATCAGCATGGCGCGTCCTGCGGCCAGCATGCGCGGCAGGAAGGGCAGAAGGCAGAGGAAGGCGATGCCGAAACGCCAGCTCAGCAGCGACAGCGGCGGCAGGCCGTCGGCATAGGCGGCGCGGGCGAACAGTGGCATCAGGCCGAAGCCGATGGCGCCGAAGGCCACCAGCGCCATGCCGGTGGAGGGTGCCTTTGCAAGTTTCATGGTTTCGTTAGGCCGCAAAGGTCATGCTGATCGGCGCCATGCCGGTAATCACGCCGGTGAGTGTCGTGCCGGCAGGGAAGAAGCGCAGGCCGGTGAAGGACCCGGTGGTGACGATCTGCCCCGGCTGCACGCCGCCGCAATGGCCGCATTCGCGCACCAGATCGGCCAGCATGCCAAACGGCGTGCCGGTATTCAGCGTGGCTGGGCCGCTGACCACATCCGCGCCGTCGGCGGTCAGCCGCACGGTCGGCTGCGCGAAATCCTCTGGCGCCCATGATCCGGTCAGCGGTGTGCCATAAATCAGCCCGGCATTGAGCTGGAAATCGGCGAGCCTCCAGTGTGCGCTTGTGGCCTGCGGATCGCGCAGGCGCGTGTCGACCACCTCGAAGGCCGGCATCGGTGTCACGACAGCGGCAAGCCGCGTCATGAAATCGGGTGTGTCCGTTGCGGGCAGCGGTCCGTCGATGCGGAAGGCGATCTCGAGTTCCAGGCCGCGCAGCCGCGTTTCCGCGGGCTGGCGTGTATCGGGGGCGGGACGGATCAGGTCGGCGCGGATCGGGGCGCAGATCAGGGGTTGGTCGGCACCGGCGCGGCCAACCTTCCAGCCACCGACGGCTGCACCCAGCGCGGCCATGACGCCGGACTGGATGGCATAAACCTCGTCCAGATGGTCCAGTTCATAGCCCGGCGACAGCAGCGGGCCGCCGCGCCGCGCCGCCAGCAGGCTGGCAATCGCATCGGCATGGCGGTCGATCGGCATCGCTTACTTGATGCCGCAGAAATCGCGGGCGGAAATCCATTCGCCGTGCTGACGGCTCTTGGCTTCGGCCAGCGCCACGAAGACTTCCATGATGTCTTCCGGCTTGGGCAGGGTCTTCGGGTCTTCGCCGGGGAAGGCTTCGGCGCGCATTTTCGACTGCGTGCCGCCCGGGTTGACCAGGTTCACCTTGATGTTGCTCTCCAGCACTTCCTTCGAATAGGTCAGCACCAGATTGTCGAGCGCGGCCTTGGAGGCGGCATAGGCGCCCCAGTAGCCGCGGATGTCGCGGGCCACGCTGGAGGTGACGAAAATCGCACGGCCGGCGGGCGAAGCGAACAGCAGCGGATGCACGGCGCGCAGCAGGCGCTGGTTGGCATGCACGTTCAGCCTGAACACCTGTTCCCACAGGTTCGGCGGATACTGGTGCATCGGCGTCATGCGGCCGAAGATGCCAGCATTGCCGACCAGGATGTCGAGGCGGCCGAAGCGCTCGAGCAGCGGCGCGGCCAGGCCGTCGATCATTTCGGTCTTTTCCAGGTCGAGCGGCACCAGCGTGGCGGTGCCGCCGGCGGCCTTGATCTCGTCGTCCAGCTCTTCCAGCGCGCCCGAAGTGCGGGCGACGCAGATGACATGCGCGCCTTCGGCTGCATAACGCTTGGCGATGGCGGCACCGATGCCGCGGCTGGCGCCGGTGATCAGCGCGATGCGGTCCTTCAGACGCATAACAGGTCTCTTCTTATCTTAAGGCTTGGATGAACTAGCCGGTTTCGGCCAGCAGGGTGAGCTGGCGCGGGCTGCGAACGGTGCGGTTGATCTCGTCGGTCAGGCCGATCGGATAATCGCCGGAGAAGCAGGCGTCGCAGAAGGCCGGATTGGCGGCATCGCGCACCGGGCGGCCCATGGCGCGATAGAGGCCATCCATGTTCAGGAAGGCCAGGCTATCGGCCTTGATGAACTTGGTCATCTCTTCAATCGTATGCGTTGCGGCCAACAGCTTGCTGCGTTCCGGTGTATCGACGCCGTAGAAGCAGCTATGCGTGGTCGGCGGCGATGCGATGCGCATATGCACTTCCTTGGCGCCGGCATCGCGCACCATCTCGACGATCTTGGTCGAGGTGGTGCCGCGCACGATCGAGTCATCCACCAGGATGACGCGCTTGCCCTGGATATAGGCGCGGTTGGCATTGTGCTTCAACTTCACGCCCAGATGGCGGATCTGGTCGGTCGGCTCGATGAACGTGCGGCCGACGTAATGATTGCGGATGATGCCCAGCTCGAACGGGATGCCGCTCTCGGCGGCATAGCCGATGGCGGCTGGCACGCCGGAATCGGGCACCGGGATCACCACATCGGCATCCACATGGTTCTCGCGGGCGAGTTCGGCGCCGATGCGCTTGCGGGTCTCGTAGACGCTCAGGCCTTCGACCTGCGAGTCCGGACGGGCGAAATAAATATATTCAAAGATGCAGAAGCGGCGCTTCACATTGGGGAAGGGGTGATAGCTGTGGATGCCCTCGGCATCGATCACGATCAGCTCGCCCGGTTCCACGTCGCGCACGAAGTCGGCGCCCATGATGTCGAGGGCGCAGGTTTCAGACGCCAGGATCGGCGCGCCCTTCAGGTTGCCCAGCACCAGCGGGCGCACGCCCCAGGGGTCGCGCACGCCGATCAGCTTCTTCGGCGTGAGGCAGACCAGCGCATAGGCGCCCTCGACCTGCTTCAGCGCATCGACGATGCGGTCCACCACGGCGCTCTTGCGGCTGAGCGCCACCAGATGGGTGATCACTTCCGTATCCATGGTGGACTGGAAGATACTGCCCTTGGCCACCAGGTCGTCGCGGATATGGCGGGCGTTGGTCAGGTTGCCGTTATGGGCGAGCGCGATGCCGCCCAGCTCCAGGTCGGCATAGATCGGCTGCACGTTGCGCAGCAGCGTGCCGCCCGAGGTGGAGTAGCGCACATGGCCGATGGCGCTGTCGCCCGGCAGTTCGCGGATCACTTTCTCCGAGGAGAAGTTCGGCGCCACATGGCCGAGCGCGCGATGGCTGTTGAAGCGGCCTTCGTTGAAGGTGACGATGCCCGCTGCCTCCTGGCCGCGATGCTGCAGGGCATGCAGTCCGAGCACCGTGTTGGCGGCGGCGTCAGGCGTGCCGTAAATGCCGAAAATGCCGCACTCTTCATGCAGCTTGTCGTCATCGAAGGGGTTCGTTTGCATACTTAACGGCTCCATCGCCCGACAGGCCAGCCCTGCCCCCGGTGACTCACTGGGCGGCTCAAGGCTTGTCCTGCTTCTGGATCAGACTTTCGATGCCCTGGCGTTCCTCGGTCTTATAGCCGGTTTGGCCGCGCGAGTCAGCGCCGCTGCCCGGTGTTGTGTGGGTCGGAATCGGGGTTGAAACGGGCCCGACCGGACCTTTTTTCGGAGCCCGGCTGGGATCGAGCTGGCGCAGCACCAGTTCGGCACCCCATTCGTAGCCCTGTTTGGCCAAATCGTGGGTTTTGGCGTCCTTCAGCCAGGCCGGCCGAGTCTGCTCCGGCATCAGCCGGTCGACGGCCCACCAGGCCACCACCACGATCAAAGCGCCGCGCGCCAGGCCGAACAGGAAGCCCAGACTGCGGTCCACGGCGGACACTGCCGAGGCACGGACCTGCTCCGAGATCCAGTGGGTGAGCAGGGAACAGAGGATCAGCGTGGGAATAAAGATCGCCAATCCGGCGGTAATCATCGCGAAAATTCGTGTTTCGATATAGGTAGACGCGAATTCATTGGCAATGGGGAAGAAGAAATAAGTCGCTGCCACGGCAGCCACCCAGCCGAGAATCGAGAGTACTTCCTTCACGAAGCCGCGGAACAGCGCCAGCAGGGCCGACAGCAGCAGAACCGCGATGACGATCAGGTCGGCGAGATTGATCGGCAGGGACGACATGCTCAGTCCTCCTCACCGGTCCAGTTGGAACGGTCACCGCCACGGCCGGCATTGGCGCGCTTGGCGGCGGCGCGGGCACCTGGGAAGAGTTCGACCAGTTCGTTCAGGCGCATCAGTTCGCTCGTCCCGATAGCCTTGACCTTCGTTTTCCCGCCTGCGGGCATCACCGCATGCTCGAAACCCAGCTTGGCCGCTTCTTTCAGCCGCGACTCGGACTGGCTGACCGGCCGGACCTCGCCGGCCAAGCTGACCTCGCCGAAGAAGACCGTGCGTTCCGGCGCCGGGCTGTCGGCCAGCGCTGAAAGCAGGGCGGCGGCCACGGCCAGGTCGGCGGCCGGTTCGACGACTCTCAGGCCGCCGGCGACGTTGAGATAGACGTCGCAGCCCGAGTAGCGCAAGCCACATCTTGCATCCAGCACCGCCAGCACCATCGACAGGCGGCCGGAATCCCAGCCGACGACGGTGCGGCGCGGTGTCGCAAGCGGCGAGGGCGCCACCAGGGCCTGGATTTCCACCAATAACGGCCGCGTGCCTTCCATGCCGGCGAAGATGGCCGAGCCGGCGACCGGATCGCCCTTGCCGGCCTCCGAGCGGCCGAGGAAGAGGGCCGAGGGGTTGGCGACTTCCGCCAGCCCGGCATCGGTCATGCTGAACACGCCGATCTCGTCGGTGGCGCCGAAGCGGTTCTTCACGGCGCGCAGGATGCGGAACTGGTGGCCGCGCTCGCCTTCGAAATACAGCACGGTGTCGACCATATGCTCGACCACGCGCGGGCCGGCGATCTGGCCGTCCTTGGTGACATGGCCGACGAGGAAGACCGAGGCATTCGACTGCTTGGCGACGCGGATCAGCTCATGGGCGCAGGCACGCACCTGATTCACGGTGCCTGGGGCGCTTTCAATGTTGTCGGCGAAGATGGTCTGGATCGAGTCAATCACGATCACCAGCGGTTTGCCCTTGGCCTGCGCCATCGCCGCATCGATGCCGGCGAGAATGTCGCGCAAGCTGTTTGCCGAGGAGAGCAGCACCGGCGCGTCGGCAAGCCCCAGACGCTGCGCGCGCAGGCCGATCTGCGCCACGGCTTCTTCGCCCGACACATACAGGGCCGTCGTGCCGTTGCGCGCCAGTTGCGCAACCGCCTGCAAAAGAATGGTGGACTTGCCGATGCCGGGATCGCCGCCGATCAGGATGGCCGAGCCCGGCACCAGACCGCCGCCCAGCACGCGGTCGAATTCATTGATGCCACTGACGGTGCGCGTCACCTTGTCGGGCTGTGCGCTTAAGGAAGCGAAGTCGATCGCCTTGCCTTTGCCGGCCGACAGGCCCTTGGGGACCGCGACTTTCGGGGCTTCCTGGACGATCGTGTTCCACTCTTCGCAGGCGTCGCAGCGGCCCTGCCATTTGCGGTAGACAGCGCCGCAGGACTGGCAGACGAAGGAGTCGACAACCTTGGCCATTTAGGGCTTCAGCACTTCCATCTTGATCGGGCCTTCCGCCCGACCATGAATGAACTGATCGACATATTCGTTGCCGGAATGATCGACGTCTGCAGCGGGGCCATGCCAGATGATCTTGCCCTTGTAGATCATCGCCACATAGTCGGCGATCTTGCGCGCGCTGGCCATGTCATGGGTGATGCTCAGCGTGGTGGCGCCCAGCTTCTGCACGCAGGACTTGATCAGATCGTTGATCACATCGGCCATGATCGGATCGAGGCCTGTGGTCGGCTCGTCGAAGAAGATGATCTCGGGTTCGGCGGCGATGGCGCGGGCCAGCGCCACGCGCTTCTGCATGCCGCCCGAGAGTTCGGACGGCGACAGTTCGCCAACCTCTGGCCCGAGGCCGACCTGCCCCATTTTGTCGAGCGCGATCTCCTTGGCCTTGTCGCGGTCCATGCGGCGGCCCTGGATCAGGCCAAAAGCGACGTTTTCCCAGACCTTCAGGCTGTCGAACAGCGCCGAACCCTGGAACAGCATGCCGAACTTGCGCAGGGATTCTTCGCGTTCCGATGCGTTGAACTTCATCGAATCCTGGCCGTCGATCAGGATTTCCCCGCTGTCGGGCCGGATCAGGCCCAGTACGCATTTCAGCATCACCGACTTGCCGGTGCCCGAACCGCCGATCACCACCAGCGACTTGCCGCGCGGCACTTCAAGCGACAGGCCGTCCAGCACGACCTTACGGCCGAACTTCTTGTAGACGTTGCGCAGGGCGATTTTGGGTTGGTCGCTCATTTGCCGGCAAAGAAGAGTTCGGTGACGAAATAGTTGGAAACCAGGATCAGGATCGAGGCCGAAACCACCGCATCGGTGGTCGCCTTACCCACGCCCTGGGCGCCGCCCTTGGATTGGAAACCGTGGTAGCAGCCCATCAGCGCGATGACGAAGCCGAACACTGCCGCCTTCACCAGACCCGACACGACGTCCAGAGTCTGCAGGAAGTCGATGGTGTTCTTCATATAGGTGCCGGCGTTGAAGCCCAGCTTGTGGGTGGCGATCAGGTAGCCGCCCATCACGCCGATGATATCGGCCACGCCCACCAGAACCGGCAGCGACAACGTGGCGGCCAGCAGGCGCGGCGCCACCAGATACTTGAACGGGTTGGTCGACAGCGTGGTGAGCGCGTCGATCTGCTCGGTCACGCGCATGGTTCCGATTTCCGCGGCCATGGCGGATGCCACGCGACCGGCGACCATCAGGCCGCCCAGCACGGGGCCCAGTTCGCGGGTGATGCCCAGCACGACAATGCTGGCCACCGCGCTTTCGGCATTGAAGCGGCCGGCGCCGATGAAAATCTGCAGCGCCAGCACCATACCGGTGAACAGCGCGGTCAGACCGACGACCGGCAGTGAGAAGTAGCCGATGGTCATCATCTGCTTGATCAGCAGGCGCAGGTAGAAGGGCGGCAGGAAGATGTGGCGCACGCCTTCGAAGGTGAAGAGCGCGACGCGACCGATGGCGCCGAGGAAGTCGAGGAAGACACGGCCAACGATGGCAAGCGGGTTCATCGTGCGCCGCCAGTATAGATTCGATGATAGCGATGGCCGAGTTGCGTCAGCAGTTCGTACGCAATGGTGCTGCCGGTGATGGCCTGCTCGTCGATGTCGATGCCGCCGCCGATCAGGCTGACCGGCGTGCCGGGGCGGCAGTCGTCCTCCGGCAGCGCGGAGACGTCGAGCGTGATCAGATCCATGGAGACCCGCCCCGCGATAGGTACTCGAACATGGCCTTGGCGACCCTTTATGACGGCGCTGCCCCGACCGGACAAAGCGCGCGAGAACCCATCGGCATAGCCGACCGCCACGGTGGCAATTCGGCTCGGTTTTTCAACGATATAGCCGGCACCGTAGCCAACGGTCCCCTTGCTGTCAACGGAACGGACCTGCAGGATTTTCCCTTGCAGATGAACCACTTCCGCCATCCGCGTGGCCTGGCGCCGGGGCCCGGCCGAGGGGTCCAGAGGGTTGGCCCCATAGAGGGCGATTCCCGGTCTGAGAATATCGTGATGCCATGGCGCGCCGAGGAAGATGCCGGCCGAATTGGCCAGGCTGCCCTTCAGGTTGGGAAAGCGCTGGCGCCAGGCGGCGAAACGGTCGGCCTGCCGGGCATTCAGCGGATGATCAGGCTCATCCGCACAGGCCAGATGGCTCATCACGAAATCCAGCGCGAGGCCGGCCAGATGGGTGCCCGGATCGGCGGCGACCGCATCGGCTTCCGCGTCGGTCAGGCCCAGCCGGTTCATGCCGGTGTCGATATGAAGCGCGGCGGGCAGGCGGCGACCGAGCGCCTTGGCCGTGTCGCGCCAGGCGGCGATCTGCTGCGGGGTGGAGAGCACCGGGCTGAGACCGGCCTGGGCCAGATCGCGTTCGATTCCGGCCCCCGGCCCGTGCAGGATATGGATGGTCGCATCGTCGGGCAGCACAGCGGAGAGCTTCAGCGCTTCCTCCGAATGGGCGACGAAAAAGCGGCGGCAGCCGGCGCGATACAGCGCGGGCCCAACCACGCCGGCGCCCAGGCCATAGGCATCGGCCTTCACCACGGCGGCACATTGCGCCTGCCGCGCCAGACCGCCGAGCCGGCGCCAGTTGGCGACCAGCGCGTCGAGATCGATGGTGAGAATCGCCTGGTCACCCGGGGGCATGGTCATGGCCGGTGTTTAGCCCAGCCGCGCGTAAAGGGACAGGCTTAAATCGACGCCCTTGCTTGTCTTGACCGGCCGGGCCGGGCAGAGTGCCTGCAACGGGGGACTGGTCACGGAAGAGGGCCGTCACGACAAGACTGATTGCGCCGCTTGAGTAGTCCTGAGGTCCCGATGTCTGCCCCGTCTCCCGATGCTGAATCCCGCCCCTCCGGCTTCTGGGCCGGCCTCGGCGCGCGCCTGTTCTCGAATGCCTATCTGCTGCTGGTCCTCACCATGATGATGTGGGGCGGCCATTCCGTGGTCAGCCGCCTGGCGGTCCCCGAGATATCGCCCGCCACGCTCACCTGCCTGCGCTGGAGCATCGTGGCCGGCCTCATGCTCAGCCTGCGCCGCCAGGGCCTGCGCGAATACTGGCCGATGCTGAAGCCCCGCATCGGCTATCTCGCCCTGATGGGCACCATGGGCTACACTGCCTACAACACGCTGCTCTACTGGTCGGCGCACAGCACCACGGCGATCAATATCAACATCATCAACGGCGCGATGCCGGCGCTGATTTTCATTTTCGCGCTGGTGATCTTCGGCCAGCCTGTGCGCGCGCTGCAGTGGCTCGGCATGGCAGTCTCGATGGCCGGCGTGATCCTGACCGGCGTCAAGGGCGACCTGACCCATCTGCTCGACCTGCGGCTCAACCAGGGCGATCTGCTGATCCTCACCGCCACGGTATTCTATGCAGTCTACTCCGTGCTGCTGCGCAACCGTCCCCTGGTGCCCAGTCTGGTCTTCTTTGCAGCCCTCACGCCGGCGGCGCTGCTGTCTTCCGTTGTGCTGCTGGGCGTGGAGATCGCGGCCGGCGAATTCTTCTGGCCGACCTGGAAGGGCTGGATGCTGCTGATCTATGTGGCGATCTTCCCGTCGCTGCTGTCGCAGATTTTCTTCATCCGCGCGGTGGAGCTGATCGGGCCGGGGCGGTCAGGGCTGTTCACCAACCTGATGCCGATCTTTGGCGCCAGCCTCGCCGTGCTGATTCTGGGCGAGGAAATGGCGCTGTATCACGTCATCGCGCTGGTGCTGGTGCTCGGCGGCATCCTGCTGGCGGAATGGCGGGGCAAGCGCGCGCCGCCCGTCACGTCACCTTGAAGAAGCCGACGAGCGCGGTGAGTTCGCGCGCCTGACCGGATAGCGCCTGGGCCGAGGCTGAGGTCTCTTCCACCAGGGCGCCGTTGCGCTGGGTCATCTCGTCCATGCTGGCAACCGCCGTGTTGATCTGGTCCAGCCCGGTGGCCTGCTCGCGTGACGCCGAGGCGATCTCGGCCACGATGTCGGACACCTTCTTCACCGAGGTGACGATGTCGCCCAGCGCCGTGCCGGCCTGGTTGACCAGCGTCGCACCGGTCTTCACCTGCGTATTCGATTCCGAGATCAGGGATTTGATGTCCTTGGATGCATTGGCCGAGCGTCCGGCCAGCGCGCGCACCTCCTGCGCCACCACGGCAAAGCCCTTGCCGGCCTCGCCGGCGCGCGCTGCTTCGACCGAGGCATTCAATGCCAGCAGGTTGGTCTGGAAGGCGATCTCATCTATCAGGCTGACGATCTCGACGATCTTCTGCGCGCTGCCCTCGATGCCGGTCATGGCACCGACCACATCCTGCATCACCTTGCCGCCCTTGTCGGCGGCATCGCGGGCCGAGACCGCCAGCTGATTGGCGGCTTCGGCATTGTCTGCATTCTGTTTCACCGTTGCGGTGATTTCATGCATCGAGGCTGCAGTCTCTTCAATCGACGCGGCCTGGCTTTCCGTGCGCTGTGCCAGATCCTGGCTGCCGGTCGAGATTTCCGAACTCGCTTCGCTCACCGCCTTGGCAGACTCGGCGATGCCGCGCACCGTGCCTGCCAGCTTCTCGCTGGTGGCATTGGTGTTGTCTTTCAGCTCGCCGAACACGCCATAATACTGGCCGCTCACGCGCCTGGTCAGATCGCCGCCAGCCATGCCGGCCAGCACCTGACCAACTTCTTCGATTGCGGTGTTGACGCTGGAGACCAGGTTGTTGATGCCATCGCCCAGCTTGCGCATCACGCCTTGCAGGCTGGCGGTGTCGATGCGTTTGGACAGGTTGCCGTTGACGGCGGCCTGCACCACCATGCCGACCGAACGGTCGAGTTCGGCTTCCTGCTCGGCACGGTCGCGGTCGCGCTGCTGGCGTTCAGCCTCGACCTGCCCGCGCAGACGCTCGTTTTCCTCACCGTTCTTCTTGAAGACCTGCACGGCCTGAGCCATGCGGCCCAGCTCGTCCTGTCGCTCCAGGCCATCCACTGTGGCGCTGTAGTCGCCCTGGGCCAGTGCACCCATGGTCTCGGTCAGGCCGAGGATGGGGGCGCGGATCGAGCGGCCGATCAGCACGGCGAAGGCCAGCGCCACCACCAGTGCGATCGGCGCCAGGATCGCGATGAAGATCAGTGTAGCCCGCAGACTGGCATGCATGGCGTTCCCGTCGCTGTCCAGTTCGGCACTGCGGCTGTCGGCCAGCTTTTCGACCCGCTCCAGCGAGCCTGAAGCATTCTGCTGCATCGCACCGTTCAGCTCGCTGCCGATGCGGCCGATGATGGCCATCACCTTGAGCAGGCCTTCGGCATAGGCGGCGGTGGCTTCCTTCAGTTCCTCGCCGGCCGACATCTGCCGCTTGTCGATCAGCCGCTCGGCCAGCGTATTGCTGACCGTGTTGAGTTCGGCGGTGAGTTGCTTGGTGCGCTCCAGCAGATCGGGGCGCGGGCGGTAGAGATACTGGTAGGCGGCGGCGCCGATGGCGTTGAGCACTTCCTGCACACGCGCCGACAGGTAGGCGGTCTCATAATCCTTGACGTCGACGGCCTGGCCCATGGTCTGCGGCAGGATCTGGCGGATCACCGTGCTGGCGGGAACGACATCTTTCTGGAAAATCCCATTATATTCGGCACGCGCAGCGACCGCGGCTTCCAACACGGCGCCGTATTTCTGCGTCAGGTCGTTGATCTCGGCCATGGCGCGCTTTTCGTTGGCGTCGGCATCCGCATCGGCTTCGTGCAGGGTCTGCGGGATCGATTTGATCAGGCTGCGCGCATCTTCCAGCCCCTTGGTGCTGTCACGATCCATATAGAGCAGCACATTGCGGCTGAGATCGATGATGTCGCGTTCGGCCCGCAGCACCGCGCGGGTGGCACCGGAGGTGATATCGAATTCGTTGAACAGCGAGCGCGCGTTGTTGACGCCCATGATGCCGGCGCCGGCGACCACCAGCAGCATCACGATCACCAGGCCGAAGCCAAGGTTGATCCGGCCGCCAATGCTTAGATTGTTCAGACTCAAGCTTTGTGCGCTCTGCGTCGCCATGTTGCCTCCCGATGACGCACCTCTGCCCATGGTGGACGGGTGCGCGCGTTATCATTTGTATTGCAACGATCGGTATTCTAGCCCGTCCGGCCGGGACTTGGGAACCGGCCTTATGCGCAACCGGCAGGAAGCATGGGGGGCTGTATGCTTATCCGAGCGCGACGTCGAGATAGAGCATGACCACGAAGCCGCCGAACAGCGCCGTGGTGGCCCCACGTTCGACACCATGACGGTGGGTTTCGGGGATGACTTCCGACGAGATGATGAACAGCATCGCACCGGCGGCAAAGGCGAGCGCCCAGGGCAGCAGTCCGGCCGTCAAGGTCAGTGCGCCGGCGCCGACAATGCCGCCCAGCGGTTCCAGCAGCCCTGTCAGCGCCGCGATCAGGAAGGATCGTTCGCGCGTATAGCCTTCGCCGCGCAGTGCAATGGCCACGGCCAGGCCTTCTGGCAGATTTTGCAGGCCGATGCCCAGCGTGACGCCCAGTCCGCTGGTGGGATCGCCGCTGGCGGCACCGATGCCGACGGCCAGGCCTTCGGGAAAATTATGCAACGCGATGGCGATGACAAACAGCCAGACGCGCGAGAGCCGCGAGGCGTCGGCATTTTCGCGACCCTTGGGGCCGAAATGCTCGTGCGGGGCGAAGCGGTGGGCAACATGCATGGTGATCGCACCGATCAGCAGTGCGAGAATGACGCTGAGCGCCGCCGGGCTGGGCTTCATCGACTGGCCGGCCTGTTCCAGCGCGGGCACCAGCAGGGAGAAGAAGGTGGCGGCGAGCATCACGCCGGCGGCAAAAGCCAGCATCAGGTTCTGGGTGCTGTCCTTCAGTACGCGCAGCACAAAGACCGGCAGAGCGCCCACGGTGGTCGCGCCGAAACCCGCCACGACACTGGCCAGCACGCCCAGCATGAAGGGTGAGAGGTCGGGAGGGGGAAGCGCGAGGTCCATGCATCAGATGTAGCACGGGCCTCGCGGGTTTAGACAGGCTTTAGGCCAGCGTCAGGCCAGGGGTCAGTCAGGCGCACCCTTCTTCATGGCAATGGCCAGCCGGTTCCAGGCATTCATGCTGGCGATGGCCACGGTCAGGTCGACGATTGTGCGCTCATCGAACAGGGCCTTGAGCGGCTCATAGGCATCATCGGCGACACGCTGATGTTCCAGCCGGGTGACGGCCTCCGCATAGGCCAGGGCGGCGCGTTCCTTGTCGTCGAACAGGGGCGACTCCCACCAGATCGCCACATGATGCAGCTTGCGGTCGGTGGCGCCGTGCCGCAGTGCGTCCTTGGTATGTTGGTCGACGCAATAGGCGCAGCCGTTGATCTGCGAGATGCGGATCCACAGCAGGTCCAGGAAGGGACGCGGCAAAGCCTTGGTCAGGTGGGCATGGCCGGCGAACAGGCCCGTGATGGCTTCGGGGTTGAGCTGGCGGTAGTCGAGGCGCTGGGTCATGGTGTTTCTCCTTTTGACACCAGCGTAGACGGGGCAGGCCACATGCCTGTGACAGAGAACGGGGCCCTTGCGGGCCCCGTTTCCGTGATTGGCGTCACAAGCCTTCAGTGGCTGCGGGGACCGCGATGGTGGCCCGGACCCATGGGCTGGGCGAAGAGTTCATCGGCGGTCTTCTTCTGCTCAGCCGACAGCGACTGGTAGAACGGGCGGAAGGCAGCGAGATAGCGGTCCTGCGCGGCCGTCATCTCCTTCATCATCGCCTGGCGCTTTTCGATCTTCTCCAGCGCCGAGACGGGAGCCGGCGCCGTGGCGCTGGCCTGCTGGCGCTCCGCATGGCGCTCCTGCATCACCTTGGCTTCGGCGCGCATCTCATCGGCCAGCTTGTCGAACAGCGGCTGCTGGGCGGCTGTCAGCTTCAGCTCGGTCTTGAGGAAGGCGATGCGGCCTTCGATGAACTTGCCGGGCGCGGGGCGCTCGGCGCGCTGTGCATGCGCGGCTGGCGGGTGGCCAAGGGGCTGGCCCGGCTGGGGAGCAGGCTGGGCGACGGCGAGGCCACCGCCGAAGCCGGCGGCGATGACACTGGCGGCGAGAAGGGCATTGCGGATCGACATGACAGACTCCTGGGGTTGAAAAAGGGGACGGCAGGTTTTTCGCCGCCGTCCCCCATCAACACGTCATGTCCCGCCAAATCCTGCGCCCAGGATGCAGGCGCGTTATTTTTCCCGGTTATGCGGCAGTGGCCAAGGCCTTCGGCGGCTCGGCCGGCATGCGCGAGCCGGCCAGGCGGTTGAGCGCCAGCAGCGGCACCAGGCGCTCGCCCACCGTGGCGATGCCGTCCAGCAGGCCGGAAGCCCAGGTTTCGGCCTCGTCAGCGCGGCTGAGATTCTGCGGATCGATCTCGATGATGTCGGACACGCTGTCGACCACCAGGCCGAGCGGCTTGCCGTCAAGCACGGCGACGACGATCACGTCCTGCGGCTTCGGCGGATTGGCCGGCTTGCCCAGGATCGGGCGGGCGTCAAAAACCGGCAGCACATTGCCGCGCAGGTTGATCACGCCCAGGCAGGCGGGATCGGTGTCAGGCAACGGCGACACCGGCGACCAGCCGCGGATCTCCTGAATCTGGAGCAGCGGCAGGGCGTAGGTCTGATCACCGACATTGATCAGCAGGGCGTCAAGACGATCGTTAATGGTATCCATGGTCATGTCTCCTTTTATTCGGCGGCCTGGGCCAGGGCCCGTGCGCCGGTGCCTTTGATCCGGAAGAAGCTGACGAGCTGGGCAAGCTGGGTGGCCTGCTGCGACAGTGACTGAGCCGAGGCCGACGTTTCTTCGACCAGGGCGCCGTTGCGCTGGGTCATCTCGTCCATGCTGCCAACGGCGGTGTTGACCTGCTCGAGGCCGGTGGCCTGCTCGCGGCTGGCCGCCGCGATCTCGGCGACGATGTCCGACACCTTCTTCACCGCGCCGACGATGTCGGTCAGGCTTTCACCGGCCTGGCCGACCAGCTTTCCGCCTTCGCGGACCTGGCCATTCGAGGCGGTGATCAGCGCCTTGATGTCCTTCGAGGCATCGGCGGCGCGCTGGGCGAGGCTGCGCACTTCCTGCGCCACGACGGCGAAGCCCTTGCCGGCTTCGCCGGCCCGCGCGGCTTCCACCGAGGCATTCAGTGCCAGCAGGTTGGTCTGGAAGGCGATCTCGTCGATCAGCGACACGATATCACTGATCTTCTGGGCGCTGCCCTCGATTTGCCCCATCGCGGTCACGACATTCTCCATCACCGCGCCGCCTTTGTCGGCGGCGTCGCGCGCCACGGTGGCGAGCTGGTTGGCAGCCGCCGCATTGTCGGCATTCTGCTTCACGGTGGCGGTGATCTCATGCATGGAGGCGGCCGTCTCCTCGATGCTGGCCGCCTGGCTTTCGGTGCGGCTGGCCAGGTCGAGGCTGCCGGTGGATATCTCGGCGGCGGCTTCCTTCACGGCGGCGGCGCTGTGGTTCAGCTCGCCGGCGATCTCGCGCAGCTTGCCGGCCATGTCGTTGATGCCGGTCTTCAGCTTGCCGAAGACGCCATGGTAGTTGCCGCGGATGTCGTTGGTCAGGTCGCCCTGGGCCATGCCGGCGGTGACGGTGGCGATCTCGCTGGTGACTTGCTGCAGCATGCCGGTCAGGCCGTTGAGGCGCTGGCTGATGGTGAGCAGGAAACCTTCCTTGTCGGTTTCATTGAGCCTGGTATCCAGGTCGCCGGCGGCGGCCTTGTCGCAGAGCGCCGAGATTTCCTCGATCGCCTTGCGCTCGCGGGTCTCGCGGGCGGCGCGCTGCTCTTCTGTCGCGGTGCGCTGCGACGCGATATCGGCCTCGGCCTTCTCGCGGGCGATCATGCTGTCCTTGAACACCTGCACGGCCTTGGCCATGGCGCCGATTTCGTCCTTGCGGGTCGCGCCCTCGACATCGACGGCGGTGTTACCGTTGGCCAGCGTGCCCATGGTGTCGGTCATGCGGCGGATCGGGCGGGTGATGGTGCCGATGGCGACGAAACCGGCGATCAGCAGTGAGCCGACGATCGAGCCGGCGACAACCACGATCAGCAGCCAGCGCTGGTCGGCATACAGCGCGCTGACCTCGGCATTCATCGCATTGACGGCCTTTTCGTTATTGACGACAGAGGTCTGGATGCGCTCCATCACGGCGTCGCGGATTTTGATATTATCGGGTGTCTGGCCAAAGGCCTGGGAGGCGGCGGAGCCTTCCTTGTTTGCAACCTCGATGATGCGGCGGCGCAGGGCCAGGAAGGCCTCAACCTGGTTGCGCAGGTCGGCAAAGGCACTTCTGCGGTCGACGGGAACCATATCTTCCCACTTTTTCATCTCGACGCCGATCTTGTCGATGTTGCGCAGCGTGTTGGCGCTGGCGCGCTTCAGCTCGTCCGCATCGCGCGCAGAGTAGACCGAACGGGTATCGGCAAGCGTTGCCTGAATGAGGGAGTCGATCCGCATGCCCTGCATGGCGCGGGCGGAGGTGTTGGCCATCTGGTCAGTCACCTTGTCCGACACATCTACGATGTAGCGGGCCATGATGCCGACACCCAGTGTGGAGGCGGAGAGCAGGATCAGGACAAAGAAGATGCGGGTGAGAATCTTGGTGTTCGTCAGCAGGCGGGACATCGGTCCTCAAGGGGCTGGATATGATGAGCCCCTGTCAGCGGGGCTTTGCCAGTCCGACATACATTCCTGTGCAATAGCGCCTCAGTTACTTTCCAATAACGGAAAGGCTTGATAATGGCCGCTTTACCAGAAAGTTAGGCCTCAAGGCGCCCACCTCCCGGATCATCCCGTCCTGCGGGTGGAAGTCCGGCTCAGACCAACCCTGAGCCTTCTGTTTAACACATCGGGTATTCTGTCAGGCCACCCGGACCAGTCGCGGCGCAGTGGTGCCGATGCGGAAGAAGCTGACGAGCTTGCCGCCTTCAAGGATCTGGGTATTCGATTCCGTGATCAGCGCTTTTCTTGCCGAGGTCGCGGCCAGTGACCCGCGGTTGGCGCGGGCCAATGCGGCTGATCTCGTGACGGTATTTGGCGAAATCCAGCATCAACTGTTTGTGCGCCCGGAAGGCGATGCGGCGTTTGGTTGGCTCTGAATTCTCATGGGGAGGATGGTGCCCTCAAGTTCCTGGATGGCTTTGGCTGCTTTTATGTCTGCTGAATATGCATACGGTCGTGCGCAATGCAGCGCCACGCGGCAAGTTCGCGTGGCGCTGCCTGCGGTGTCGAGAAAGCACTCTCCATGCCGAGGCTTCCTCTGCAGACGGACTAGGCCGCTTGCGCCACAGTTTCCGGTAGTCGTGTTCCGGTCAGGCGATCGAGCGCCAACAGCGGCACCAGACGTTCGCCCACGGTGGCCACGCCCTCGACCAGTTCGGATGACCAGCTCTCGCCGGTATCGGCGCGGCTGATATGGTTGGCATCGATCTCGATGATATCCGACACGCTGTCGACCACCAGGCCGAGCGGCTTGCCGTCCAGTACGGCGACGACGATCACGTCCTGCGGCTTCGGCGAACCGCCGGGCTTGCCCAGGATCGGGCGGGCGTCGAAGATCGGCAGCACATTGCCGCGCAGGTTGATCACGCCCAGGCAGGCGGGATCGGTGTCAGGCAACGGCGAGGCTGGGGTCCAGCCGCGGATCTCCTGAATCTGGAGCAGCGGCAGGGCGTAGGTCTGGTCGCCGACATTGATCAGCAGGGCGTCAAGACGATCACTAATGGTATCCATGGTCATGTCTCCTTTATTCGGCGGCCTGGGCCAGGGCCTGCGTGGTGTTGCCCTGGGTGCGGAAGAAGCTGACCAGGCGGGCCAGATCGGTGGCCTGCTGCGACAGTGACTGAGCCGAGGCCGAGGTTTCCTCGACCAGGGCGCCGTTGCGCTGGGTCATCTCATCCATGCTGCCGACGGCGGTGTTGATCTGCTCCAGACCCGTCGCCTGTTCGCGACTGGCGGCCGCGATCTCGGCGACGATGTCGGAGACTTTCTTCACCGACCCGACGATCTCGGTCAGGCTTTCGCCGGCTATGGTGACCAGCTTGCCGCCTTCGCGGACCTGGCCGTTGGACGTGCTGATCAGACCCTTGATGTCCTTCGAGGCATCGGCGGCGCGCTGGGCAAGGCTGCGCACCTCCTGCGCCACGACGGCGAAGCCCTTGCCGGCTTCACCGGCGCGGGCGGCTTCCACCGAGGCGTTCAGCGCCAGCAGGTTGGTCTGGAAGGCGATCTCGTCGATCAGCGAGATGATGTCGCTGATCTTCTGGGCGCTGCCTTCGATCTGCCCCATGGCGGTGACCACGTCCTTCATGACCGAGCCACCTTTATCGGCGGCGTCGCGGGCGACGCCGGCTAGCTGGCTGGCCATCTGGGCGTTATCGGCATTCTGCTTCACCGTGGCGGTGATCTCATGCATGGAGGCGGCGGTCTCTTCAATGCTGGCGGCTTGGCTTTCGGTGCGCTGGGCCAGATCCTGGCTGCCTTCCGAGATTTCCGCCGATGCCGTCTTCACCAGTTCGGCGCTTTCGTTCAGGCTGCCCGAAACCTCGCGCAGCTTGTCGATGGTGCCGTTGACATCATCCTTCAGCTTGCCGAACAGGCCGCTGAAATCCTCGTCCACCTTGCGGGTCAGATCGCCGCGCGCCAGGTTGGCGACCACGGCGGCCACGCTTTCCAGCGCCTTGCCGGTGGTGTCGAACAGGCCATTGACTGATTCCGAGAGGGTGCGGATGAAGCCCTGACGGCCATCCAGCACCAGGCGGCGCGAGAAGTCGCCGGCGCCGGCGGCCTGCACGGCATCGGCTACGTCATGCTCGATCTTGAGCTGTTCGGTGATGTCGGTCCATTCCACCGAGGTGCCGACACGGTCGCCACGATCGTTGAAGGCCGGATTGGCGATCAGGTCGAAGTTGCGGCCGCCAACCTTGATGCTGGCGCGATGGGTGGCCTTCAGGGCGCTCAGCATCATCTGCTGGTGCTTGGGGTTCTTGTGGAAGATGTCGATATTGGCGCCCACCAGCTTGTCGACGGTGAAATCGGGCAGGTCGCGGCGGATGTCGGCTTCGGCATTCTTCAGCAGGGCGGTGACCGCCTGGTTGCAGAAGACGATACGGTTTTCATTATCCGCCACCATGACACTGGTGGAGGCATTGGTCAGGGCGTTCTGAAGCCGGGCCGCCATGACCATATTCTGTTTCAGCGCATTGGCTGCCCGGGCCATGTCGCCGATCTCGTCACGTTGATCGGCGCCCGTGATTTCCGCTTTCATGTCGCCATCGGCGAGTGCACGGAAGCTGGTGACCATGCGATTGATCGGGCGGGTGACGGTAAGGAGAGAGATGGCCAGGCCCAAAGTGATCGAGAGAAGCGCAATACCGGTGGACAGGCCGATCAGCATCGGGATTTCACGATCGCCGAACGCGTGCAGGTTGGCTGTGATCGTGTCGACTGCCTGGTCATTGCGAGTGGACGCCTCGCGCAGCATCGTGTTGACTGCGGCGCGGTTTTTGCGGTTGACGTCGTTGTTGCCCTGCTCGTTGGCGGCGGCGATGCTCACTTCGGTACCGAGACGGGCGGTCTCGCGACGAAATGTGATGAAATCATGCAGGGTTTGCTTGCGGGCCTGGAAGTCCTGCAGCTGGTCGCTCGGCTGGGCCTTCTCATAGAGCGGGATCAGCTTTTCTATCTCGGCCAGATTGGCAAGCAGGTTTTTGACGAAAGGCTTGGCCGCTTCGGTGTCTTTCGACATGTAGATGCCGCGCGATTCCATCACCACTGCCAGCACGCCCGCATTGAGTTTTTCGGCATAGAGCGCGCGCTCGGCCGCAAGGGTCAGTTCGTCGACTTTCCGGTCGTATGTGAGAATGTCTCTGACACCGAGCCAGCCGACGGAGCCGAGGCCGATCGCTGATATTAGCAAGACCAGGCCGATGCGGACACCGATCTTCATATTGTTGATAAACCGCATGATACCCTCGCATAGACCGGATTGCGGCCGCCGCATCATGCGGCGGGGTGGAATCCGAATTTGACGAGGGGATATTTGCCTTCGCACGCTGCGATTGCGAAGTCACCATTCGCTGACAGGTTTGCTACCAGCAGGCGAGGTCGCCGACGTTATCGTATGTTAAGTAACAGCCTACGGAATAACCGGGATTCGAGAGTTATTCTCAATTCAATGTTGGCGCGTTAATACGCCTCGGGCAGGTGATCGCTCTGGATATGGTCGCTGAACTTGGTGAAGGCGCTTTCGAAATGCAGCACCACGCGGCCGATGGGGCCGTGACGCTGCTTGCCGATGATCACTTCCGCCAGATTGGCGATGCGGCCCATGCGGTCTTGCCACTCGATATGCTCGGGCGTGCCCTCGGTGGGCTGCTTGCGCATCTCGTAATACTCTTCGCGATACACGAACATCACCACGTCGGCGTCCTGCTCGATGGCGCCTGATTCACGCAAGTCAGACAGCTGCGGCCGCTTGTCGTCGCGGCTTTCCACCGCGCGGGAGAGCTGGGACAGGGCGATGACGGGGACGTTCAGGTCCTTGGCCAAGGCTTTGAGCGCCTGGGTCACTTCCGAGATTTCCTGCACGCGGTTGTCGTTGCGGCGTGAGTTGCTACCGCGCACCAGCTGTAGGTAGTCGACGATGATCATGCCGATGTTGTTGGTGCGCTTGAGCCGACGGGCGCGGCTGCGCAGCAGCGAGATCGAGATCGCGCCGGTGTCGTCGACAAAGAACGGCAACTGCGCCAGATCCTTGGAGGCGGGCACGATCTTGCGGGTGAACTCGTCATCGGTGATGTCGCCGCGCCGCAGCTTCTCGGACGGGATTTCGGTTTCTTCCGCCAGGATACGGGTGGCCAGCTGGTCGGACGACATTTCGAGGCTGAAGAAGGCCACCGGCACGCCGGCCTTGGCCGCGTTGAAGGCGATATTGGTGGCCAGCGAGGTTTTACCCATCGACGGACGGCCGGCGAGGATGACCAGATCGGATGGGTGCATGCCGCCCAGCATCTTGTCCATATCGCGCAGGCCGGTGGTGACGCCCGACAGGCCGCCCTTCTTCCAGGCGGCGTCGATGGCGCGGATCGATTCCCCGATCGATTCCTTGAACGAGACGAAGCCACCTTCGGAGCTGCCTTCATCGGCCAGCTTGAACAGCCGCTGTTCGGTTTCCTCGATCTGATGGGTCGCGGCCTCCTCGACCTGCGGGTCGTAGGCGCGGTTCACCATCTCCTCGCCGATGCTGATCAACTGGCGGCGCAGCGCCAGGTCATGGATCACCTTGGCGTAATCCTCGGCATTGATGACGGTGGTGGCGGCCGCGGCCAGACGGGCGAGATACGCGGTGCCGCCCACCTTGGCCAGCACTTCATCGCGCTCGAAATAGGCTTTCAGCGTGACCGGGTTGGCGATCTCGCCGCGCTCGATCAGCGTCAGCGTCGATTCATAGATCTTGCGATGGGCTTCGTGGAAGAAATGGTCGGGCGCCAGAAAGCCCGACACCTTCATGGCGGCTTCGTTGTTGACCAGGATCGCGCCCAGCAACTCCTGCTCGGCATCCAGATTGTGCGGTTGGGTCCGGAAGGCCGGTTCCGTGCCGGCCGGATCGTTGCCAGCCAGCGGAGCGGAGAAGGGGGTAACGACTGCCATACCGGAATTCTTCCCAAACCTGAGTTCTGCCGTTCAGTTCATCGACCGCATCCTGTCCTGTCTGGGATATTTCCCGAGATAAGGACTGTGACGGTTCTGCGTCGCCATGCTGGCGAGGGGCGCATTAACGGCGAATGGCCTGCGCAGTACTAGTTCGAAATGAGATTGACAGCTGATTATCCACCTCATTTTAGCTGTGGGTAACCGCTTTGCCTAAGTCGATATTTCCACACACAATTCTTGGCGCAAAACTAAGTAATCCACAGGCGTAGTTCGTTTGTGCGAATCAAAACGGCCCGGCAGTTTCCTGCCGGGCCGATTCGTTTTTACGCAGATAATCGTAACGCTGATCAGGCGTTCTGGGCTTCCGCCTCAGCTTCGCCCTCGGCCTCTTCGTCTTCGATCGAGACGCCTTCGTCGAGCAGGTTCTCGACGCTGACCTGCTTCTCGGCTTCAGCCTCGGAGCGGGCAACGTTCACCTTCACTTCGACGGTGACTTCCGGATGCAGGACGACGCTGACGCTGGTGACGCCGACGGTCTTGATCGGGGTGACCAGGTTGACCTGGTTGCGACCCAGCGTGAAGCCGGCGGCGGTGACGGCGTCCGCGATGTCGCGGGCGCTGACCGAGCCGAACAGCTGGCCGCTGTCGCCAGCCTGGCGCAGCAGGGCAACGCTGAGGCCGACCATCTTGGCGGCGACCTTCTCGGCCTCGCCCTTCTTGGCCAGGTTCTGCGCTTCCAGCTGGGCGCGCTGCTTTTCAAAGACCGCCTTGTTGGCGGTGGTGGCACGCATGGCCTTCTTGCGAGGCAGCAGGAAGTTACGGGCGTAGCCGTCCTTCACCTTCACCACTTCGCCCATCTGGCCGAGCTTTTCGACGCGTTCGAGCAGAATGACTTCCATTAGTTTTTCTCCTGGCTGGCTCCGGCCCCGGCGAGACGCCGGCGGAAACCCGCCCATTGTTCGATGAAACCCAGGATAACGACCAGTACACCGACCAGCGCGCTAACCAACACCAAAGCCGCATAGAAGACGGCCAGAACCAGACCCGGCAGGGCGACTTTCGCCGCCAGCCCGTGCACCACCGCCAGCCCCTGCAGGAAGAAGGGGAAGGCGAGAACCGTCGCCGCCGTGGCGCCGACGAAAGACAGATCGCCGGGCAATACCAGGCCGGCGACAACCGCAACACCGAAGGCCACCGCAAGAACGCGCGGCAGGACCAGCGCCGTATACTTCGGCGTGGGCCGGCGATTTTGCCGGACCATCACCGCCAGCGCCTGGGCCAGGGTGCCGTTGACCGTCATCATGGTGAGCCAGCCCAGACCCAGAGCCGAGGGCAGCACGTGAGCAAGGCTCGCGGCGGCTTTCTCGTAGTCGATAGCCATCTTGCTATCGCGCTGCAGGTCCATGAGGCGCAGCACCTGGTCGACCTTGGGCTGCAGCACGGCCGGCAATCCGCCTTCGCGGTCCACGGTCAGCAGCAGCGCCACGCCAAACAGGGCGAGCACCCACAGGGTGAGGCAGACAACCAGTCGACCGGCCGGATACCATTCCAGCCCGTCGCGAACCTCGGCACCCGTCGCGGCCTCTTCGGCCGGCCGGGCCAGCAGCGCCTGACGCGTCAGCAGCACGGCCGGAACCGCGAAGATGACGAGATAGGCGCCGGCGGCATACAGCCCGTTATACGCACTGACGAGTGCGCCCAACGCACCAGCGATACCGATGGCCGGCAGGCCATGGGTGAGGCCGGCGAAGAACAGCGGCAGCGGCACCAGATAGCTGAGCATCAGGCCGAACGGACCGCTTGCGGCGGTCAGTACCAGCACTGCGCTCGCTACGCCGGCGAGGCTTCCGATGATCATGCTGCGTGTCGTGGTCATGGTTGCAGGTCTTCCGGTTTCCTATGCGGAAACTGGCTGGGTCCTTACTTGATGACGAACGGCAGCAGAGCCAGGTTGCGCGCGCGCTTGATGGCCTGGGCCAGTTCGCGCTGCTTCTTGGCAGAGACTGCGGTGATGCGCGACGGCACGATCTTGCCGCGCTCGGAAATGAAGCGCGAGAGCAGCTTCACGTCCTTGTAGTCGATCTTCGGCGCGTTCGCGCCCGAGAACGGGCAGGTCTTGCGACGGCGGAAGAACGGACGGCGGGCAGGGCCGCCACGGCCACCGGCGGCCGGCTTGCCACCGCGCTCGGATGAGGTACCAGTGCTCGACATTAGGCGTTCTCCCCAGCAGCAGCGGCCGGAGCCGACTCTTCACGCTCGAAACGCGGACGACGTTCGCCGCGGTCACCACGGTCACCGCGATCGCGGTCACCGCCGAAGCCACGACCGCCGCCACCGAAGCCACGATCGCCGAAGCCACGCTCCGGACGGTCGCCGCGCTCGCCGCGATCCTTGTTCTGGAGAACGGCCGACGGGCCTTCTTCCAGCTTCTCGACGCGCACCGTGAGGTAGCGCAGCAGATCTTCGTGGATGCGCATGTTGCGCTCCAGTTCGGCAATCGCGGCACCGGTCGCAGAGATGTTCAGAAGGACGTAGTGGCCCTTCTTATTCTTCTTGATGCGATAGGAGAGATTGCGAACGCCCCACTGCTCGGTCTTGGTGACCTCGCCGCCCTGGGCCTTGATGATGTCGGTGAATTGCGCGGCCATCGTCTCGACCTGGGTGGTCGAGAGATCCTGACGCGCGATGAAAACGTTCTCGTAGAACGCCATCGGCAGCTCTCCTTCTGGGTTGCGACCCGGCGGCGACACACCACGTGTCGACGGATCGGGCCTTAGCCGGACCCGATACGGGACCAGCAAGGAGCTATGTAGTAAGGGCGCGGACTATAGCGATTTTCCCCCCGCTGGCAAGGCAGGTTATCCCCATGCCAGGAGGGGGTTGAAACCGGGCATTTGTACTTTATATGTTCTCATTAATCGAGGCCGATATGCATAAAATTGTATTCAAACGAGGGGGATTTGACGGCTACAGCATCGAATTCGACGAAATTCGACGGCTACAGCATCAGTTTCGACGGCTACAGGCCTGAATTCGACGATCAGAGCGCGGTTACAGGCCGTTCGGACTGGCCGGTGCTTGATCTTGGCCGCCCGATCCGGCACTCCCCGGACATGACTGTCACCGGATACCTGGCCGCCGAAGGGTTTGAGGACCAGCTTCGCGAGGAGCTGGGCACCCGCAGCACGTCTGAACACGGCCGGCTGTTCCTGGCCGAGGGCGAAGGCCATGCAGCCTGGGCGGCCAATATCTGGCACGACGTGCAGGATGTGGCGGTCGCTTCCATCGGCGATGCGGCCGGGCAGTTGAAGGCGATCCAGCGCAACTGGGCGGCCTATGCCCCGCTGCATTCGGGCCGCGTGAAACTGATCGTGGAAAAGTTGCCGCATGTCTCGGCCAAGCCGCTGGTCTTCGGCCAGCCGCTGCATGCAGCGCCGCTCGGCTCGTTCACGCTTACCGCGCCCGACCGCATGCTGTTCGCCGCAAAATGTTCCAGCGCGCGACCCAATGGCGTGTTCGATTTCATCGAGGACCGCGAAGGACCGCCCAGTCGTGCGTACTTAAAACTCTGGGAAGGGCTGACGCGCCATGCCGCCCTGTTCGACGGCGGGTTGCCGAAAGCCGGCGACATCTGCCTCGATCTCGGCTCTTCGCCCGGCGGCTGGACCTGGGTGCTGGGTTCGCTTGGTACGACGGTGACGGCCATCGACAAGGCGCCGCTGGCGCCCAATGTCGCCGCGATGAAGACTGTGCGGTGGGAACAGGGCAGCGCCTTCGCGCTGGAGCCGTCGCGTTTCGACCGCGTCGACTGGCTCTGTTCGGATGTGATCTGCTATCCGGCGCGACTGCTCAAGCTGGCCGAGCGCTGGCTCGCCTCAGGGCATGTCCGTAATGCGATCTGCACGCTGAAATTCCAGGGCGAGACCGACCACGAGACGGCGCGTGCCTTCGCCGCGATCCCGGGCAGCCATGTGCTGCACCTGCATCACAACAAGCACGAGCTGACCTGGCTGTGGCAGAATCCTGCGTTCAGCGCGGCTTCTGGCTGATCACGCCATACCAGCCCATGCCATCGTAGGTTTCGTAGCCGATGGTGCGGGCAAAGGCGATCAGCGTGCCGTCGGGCTGATAGTAATAGCCGCGCTGCTTGTCGCCGGTTTCCAGCGCGAAGGGCTGATAGAGGCCCTGGTTGTCGGACGACGCGATGATGCGGCGCTTGCTGTCCAGCAGCAGCACGCGGGTGCGCTGCCATTCCTCCGGCGACAGGCTGGGCTCGTCCTTGACGATGCTCTTGCCCTGCTTGTCCCAGTCGAAGATCACGCCCAGCACGCCGAGCGGCGCGCCGTGGATCTGGCCGCCGCTGCGCACGGCGGCCGCATAGATGGCGACCGCCTTGTTGTCGTGGCTGCCGCTCTGGGTGATCTCGTCGACGACATAGTCGTCGCCCGATGTCGAGTTCATTGCTTCCTTGAACCAGCGGGTCTGGGCGACGCTGGCCTTGGCGGCGCGCGGGAACTGCTTGGGGTTGGAGCTGGCGACGACCTGGCCTTTTTCATCGGCCAGCACCAGATTGAGATAGACGGTGTAGAAGCGGTTGATCATGCCCAGGCGCTCGCTGGCGCGGGCGAACAGCTCATCCGAGGGTTCGGCCAGGGCCTGCCACACTGAGTCATCGGTGGCCCACCAGCGGCAGTCGCAGGTGCGCTCATACAGGTTGCGCACGATCAGCTGCACCATGGTCTGCGCCATGTCGCTCAAGCGCGGGCCTTCCAGATCCTTGACGATCTGGTCGACGATTTCCTCGGCGGCGCGTTTTGAATCGGCGACGCGTTTCAGCACCACTTCGCGGAAGCGCTTGGAATTATCGGACGCCTGGTTGGCCAGCGCCTTCACTTCCTGGGCCACGACGGCGAAGCTGCGGCCCACCTCGCCGGCGCGCGCCGCCTCGATGGATGCGTTCAGGGAGAGCAGCGTGGTCTGGAAGGCGATGCTTTCGTTCTTGGCGCCGAATTCCTGAACGTCGCGTTCGATGCCATCAATTAGCTGATGCACCTGCAGATGGTGAGTCTGTGCAGTCATTGTTTTTTATGAACTCAAGGTGGTGGCGAGGCCCCCTCAGCGTTGCAGGATGCGTGCCGGAATCACAAACTGTTTATCAGCGTAGCCCATCTCCTCCTTAAGGATAGCCCTGAAACGTTAGGTTGCCTCCGGAAGTAACTATCGGGTTCATTACGTAATGGTCCGCACCATGGTCCGTCATAAAAGTGGCGCATTATTAAGCAGTCTGCATAGCGTCACTGTCCAATCCATAGGCAGCTTATAAGAGGCCTGCCGTTGCCCTATCTAGCCGATACAGAAAGAAAGGATTTCCGCCATGTCGACGCGCCAGGAACGTGATGCCTTCGGAACCGTCGAGGTTCCCGCCGACCGTTACTGGGGGGCACAGACCCAGCGCGCCCTGACCCTGTTCCAGATCGGCCGCGAGAAGCTGCCGCCGGCGCTGACCCGGGCCATCGGCCTGCAGAAGCTGGCCGCCGCGCGTGCCAATGCCAAACTGGATGAACTGCCCAAGGATCTGGTCGATGCGATCCAGCAGGCGGCCAAGGAAGTCTGGGACGGCAAGTTCGACGATCACTTCCCGCTGCCGGTCTGGCAGATCGGCTCGGGCACGGCGACCAACATGAACGCCAACGAGGTGATCGCCAATCGCGCCAACGAACTGCTGGGCCAGCCGCTGGGCACCAAGAAGCCGGTGCATCCGAACGACCATGTCAATCGCGGCCAGTCCTCGAACGACAGTTTCCCCACTGTGATGCATATCGTCACCGTGCTGGAACTGAAGGCGCGGCTGATCCCGGCACTACAGAGCCTGCAGACGGAGCTGGCCAAGAAGGCGGATGCCTGGAGCGACGTGATCAAGATCGCGCGCACCCATCTGCAGGATGCGACGCCGATGACGCTGGGCCAGGAATTCGGCGCCATGGCGCGCCAGATGGAGCTGGGCGTCCAGCGCATCGACGATACGCTGAAGCGGCTCTATCCGGTGGCGCAGGGCGGCACGGCGGTCGGCACCGGGCTGAATGCGAAAGTCGGCTTCGATGTCGCCTTCGCCAAGGAACTGGCCGACCTGACCAAACTGCCTTTCGTCACCAACCCCAACAAGTTCGAGGGCATGGGCGCGCATGACGCGCTGGTGGAAGCCAGCGGCATGCTGAACACGGTTGCGGTATCGCTGGCCAAGATCGCCAACGACATCCGCTTCCTCGGCGCCGGCCCGCGCGCCGGTCTGGCCGAGCTGGTGCTGCCGCATGACGGCCTGACCTCCTCGATCATGCCGGGCAAGCGCAATCCGACCCTGGCCGAGGCGCTGCTGCAGGTCTGCTACCAGGTGATGGGCAACCATGTCACCGTGACGCATGCCGCCGCCGCCGGCCATTTCGAACTCAACGTCGCCAAGCCGGTGATCGTCTTCAACATCCTGACCAGTATTGACCTGCTGGCCGATGCGGCGGGGGTGTTTGGCCGCGATCTGGTGGCGGGCATCGAGCCGAATGAGGCCACGCTGAAGCGCAACGTCGAGCATTCGATCATGCTGGCCACCGCGCTGAACCCGCATCTGGGCTATGACAAGGTGGCGCAGATCGTCAACAAGGCCTTTGCCGAAGGCATCAGCCCCAAGCTGGCGGCCGTGGCGCTGGGCTATCTGAGCGAGGCTGAATACGACCGGCTGGCCGACCCGCGCGCCATGCTGGGACCCCGGCCCTGACTCCGCCGGATGCGGTGCAACAGCCTGTTATCGAATGTTAATCCGGTTCCACCATCACCGATTGTGCTAGACTGGACTTAAGCGGTCCCGTCGTGACGGCGGTCCGGAGGGTGGGAGACGACGATGATTGTGGCGCTGTATATCCTGGCCGCGTTGGCGCTGCTCGGCCTGGGCACCGTTGGCTGGTACTATATCTATGACCGCTGGATCCAGCGCGACCATGCCATCCGTCGCAATTTCCCGATCTATGGCCGCTTCCGCTACATCATGGAGAATCTGGGCGAGTATTTTCGCCAATACTGGTTCACCGCCGACTGGGAAGAACGCCCCTTCAATCGCCTGACGCGCGCCTGGGTCTATCGCTCGGCCAAGGGCGTGTCGAACTACGTCGCCTTCGGCTCCGAGGTCGACTCCCAGCAGCCGGGCCATGTCTATTTTCTGCATTCGGCTTTTCCGATCAACGACGATGAGGCCGAGACCTTCACCGGCAAGTGGATCGGCAAGGGTATCGTTGGCAATCCCTACAAGCCGAAAAGCTTTTTCAACATCTCAGGCATGTCATACGGCGCGCTGTCCTCGGCCGCCGTCACCGCGTTGTCGGAAGGTGCTGCGCTGGCCGGCATCTGGATGGATACGGGCGAGGGCGGCCTGTCGCCCTATCATCTGAAGGGCGGCTGCGACATCTGCTTCCAGATCGGCACGGCGAAATACGGCGTGCGCGATAGCGATGGCAGCCTGGACGAGACGCGCCTGCGCAAGATCGCCGCGCTGCCGCAGGTGAAGATGTTCTGCATCAAGCTGAGCCAGGGCGCCAAGCCCGGTCGCGGCGGCATCCTGCCCGGCTCGAAGGTCACCGACGAGATCGCCGAGATCCGTGGCATCGAATCCGGCAAGGCATCGATCTCGCCTAGTCGTCACCGTGACATCACCGATATTCCGTCGCTGGTGGCGCTGATCAATCGCGTGCGCAAGATCACCGACAAGCCGGTCGGCATCAAGATGGCGGTGGGCAGCTTTGACTTCATCGACGAATTCTTCGATCACCTGCAGTCACATCCCGATGATGCGCCCGACTTCATCCAGATCGATGGCGCCGAAGGCGGCACCGGCGCGGCCCCGGCGCCGCTGGCCGATTACGTTGGGCAGTCGATCACTCAGGCGCTGCCTTATGTGGCCCAGAAACTGCGCGCCTATGAGCTGCGTAATCGAATCCGCCTGGTTGCCTCGGGCAAGTTGCTGACGCCCGACAAGGTGGCCTGGGCGATCTGCATGGGTGCCGATTATGTGGTTTCGGCACGCGGCTTCATGTTCTCGCTGGGCTGCATCCAGGCGATGAAGTGCAACACCGGTCATTGCCCGACCGGCGTCACCTCGAACGATCCGCGGTTCATGCGTGGCCTCGATCCCGCCCGCAAGGCGGTGCGCGTCGCCAATTACGCCAAAGCGGTGCAGCATGATGTCGAGGCGATCGCCCATGCCTGCGGTTGCAAGTCGGTGCGCGACCTGAAGGCGCAGCATGTCCGCGTCAACGGCGGCGACATCATTCTTTAGGCAGCACTGCCGCCGGATCGACCTTCAGGTCGATGCCGCTGAGCTTGCGGCGGCGCGCTTCGGTCAGCAGCCAGATCAGAAGGTCTGCGGCCTGCTCGGTTTTCATGCCGGCCGCATGGATGTTGGAAATGCAGTTGCGCTCTGAATCAACCCGGCCCATGCGCGGCGCCCAGGTGAGATAGACCCCCAGGCTGTCGGCGACCGAGAGCCCGGGGCGCTCGCCGATCAGCACGGCGACGGCAGCGGCATTCAGGGTTGCGCCGATCTCGTCGCCGATGGCGACGCGGCCCTGTTCGACCAGGGAGACCGGCGCTATGCGCCAGCCCGACAGTTTTTCCAGGCAGCGCCGCAGCAGCGGTGCGGCCTGCGCCTCCACTGCACGCGACGACAGGCCGTCGGCAATCACGAAGGCCACATCCCAGTCGGCGGAAGCGGCCGCCAGCGCATCGATGCAATCGGGATCGAGCCGGCGACCGAGATCGGGACGACGCAGATAGGTGGCGCGATCCGTCGCCTGGCTGCGCAGCATGATGGAGGGGTGCGGTGCCAACGCACCGGCCAGCGCCGCGAAATCGGCCATGCCATGCACGGCGTCGCGTGCGCGACTATGGGCGGCCTGGAATTCCAGTAGCGGCACGGTGGGTAGCGCATCGCCGCTGCGCCCCAGACCGATGCGGGCTTGCGTGACTCCACGCCAGCGCGCCCAGATATCGCGGGTCACGTCATTCATGGCGCTATGCCGGCCAGCAGACGCTGCAGCGTGCTGCCATCTGGTGGCGGCAGGCGGCCGTTATCGTCCAGCATGCCCATGCGGCCGAGCCAGGCCTCGAATTCCGGCGCCGGCCGCAGTTTCAGCAGATGACGCAGGCCGAGCACATCGTGGAAGGACAGGCTCTGGTAATTCAGCATCACGTCATCGGCGCCCGGCACCGCGATCAGGAAGTTGACGCCCGCCGTGCCCAGCAGGGTCATCAGGCTGTCCATGTCATCCTGGTCGGCCTCGGCGTGGTTGGTGTAGCAGACATCGACGCCCATCGGCAGGCCGAGCAGCTTGCCGCAACAGTGATCCTCCAGGCCGGCGCGGATGATCTGCTTGGCGTCGTAGAGGTATTCCGGGCCGATGAAGCCGACCACCGTATTGACCAGCAGCGGCCTGAAGGCGCGAGCTACGGCATAGGCGCGAACCTCCAATGTCTGTTGATCCACTCCGTGGTGGGCATTGGCCGAGAGCGCGCTGCCCTGGCCAGTCTCGAAATACATGACATTCTGTCCAACTGTGCCGCGCTTCAGGGCAAGGGCAGCGTCCTGCGCTTCCTTCAGCACGGCAAGGTCGACGCCGAAGCCGCGATTGGCGGCTTCTGTCCCGGCGATGGATTGAAAGACCAGATCGACCGGCGCGCCACGCGCCATCATCTGCAGGGTGGTGGTCACATGGGCCAGCACGCAGCTCTGCATCGGGATATCGAAACGCTGGCGGATCGTATCCAGCATCTCCAGCAGGCGGATGCCATCCGGCACGCTGTCGGTGGCAGGGTTGATGCCGATCACCGCATCGCCGATGCCGAACAGCAGGCCGTCCAGCATGGCGGCGGCGATGCCTTCGGCATCGTCGGTCGGATGATTGGGCTGCAGCCGGCTGCCGAGCCGGCCGGGCAGGCCCAGCGTGGTGCGGAAACCTGTGATCACGCGGCATTTGGCGGCCACCGCGATCAGGTCCTGGTTGCGCATCAGCTTGGAGACGGCGGCAACCATCTCTGGTGTCAGGCCTGGTGAAAGCTTCGCCAATGTTGCCCCATCGGCTTGATAACTGAGCAGCCAGTCGCGGAATTCACCCACCGTCATATGCGCGACCGTCGCGAAGGCAGTGGCGTTGTGACTGTCGACGATCAGTCGCGTGACCTCGTCCTGCTCATAGGGGACGAGGGCTTCACTCAGGAAGTGTTTCAGCGGCAGGTCGGCCAGCGCCATCTTGGCGGCCACGCGCTGCTCGTCGCTGCTTGCTGCGATGCCGGCAAGCTGGTCGCCCGAACGCAACGGTGAGGCGCAGGCCAGCAAGGTCTTCAGGTCGGCGAAGACATGGCGGGTGCCGTTCAGGCTGGCTGCATACTGCGTCATCTGGACCTCGGATTGGTTCCGATGGTTCAGCAAGAAGCATACCAGAGCCGTCGGCCGGTTGCATGACCCTTCTGCCTGCGCAAAGCTGGTCAAAACAAATTGGAGGACATGTCATGGAGCTGGGACTCAAGAGCAAGCGCGTCGTGGTGGCGGGTGGCAGCCGCGGCATCGGTCGCGCCATCGCCATGGCCTTTGCCCGGGAAGGCTGCGCGGTGTCGATCTGCGCACGCGGTGAGGGCGGTGTGAAAGAGGCCGAAGCCGCACTGAAGCAGACCGGCGCGACCATCCATGCTGCTTCCTGCGATCTCGGCCAGGGTAACGCCGTGAAGGCCTATGTGGACGCGGCGGCGAAAGCGCTCGGCGGCATCGACATTCTGGTCAACAATGCCTCGGGCTTCGGCCGCACCGATGACGAAGAGGGCTGGGCCGCCTCGATCAATGTCGATCTGATGGGCAGCGTGCGCGCCACGCAGACCGCCATTCCTCATATCCAGCAAAGCGGCGGCGGCAGCATCCTGCATGTGTCGTCCATCGCCGGCCTGGCCCCCAGCGTGCGCACACCGCCCTATGGCGCGATCAAGGCTGCGCTGATCCAGCTCACCATGACGCAGGCGGCGAGCCTGGCGAAGAGCAACATCCGGGTGAACTGCGTGGCGCCGGGCTCGATCGAGTTTCCCGGCGGTGTCTGGGACCAGGCCAAGCAGGGCAATCCGAAACTCTACAACGCGATCCTCGGCAGCATTCCCTTCGGCCGCTTCGGCACGGCTGAGGAAGTTGCAAACCTGTCGGTATTTCTCTGTTCGGATGCGGCGAGCTGGATCACCGGGCAGGCGGTCGTGGTCGACGGCGGGCAGATGCTGTCTTAAGCGACCTTGAGCGCGGCATTCAGCGGCGCGAAGCATTCCGGTCCATCGACCTTCACGCCATTCACCACCGGCGTGACGCGATAACGCGCCATGGCCTCGGCCGGATAGCTCTGCATCAGGCGCTGCAGGATACCGCGCGGCGTGGCCGGATCGAGCCAGAGGCCGAATTGCTCGCGCGGCAGGATCACCGGCATGCGCTCATGCAGGGGGGCGAGATAGTCATTCGCCGCCGTCGTCAGGATGGTGAAGCAGTCGGCATTGCCGAAGGCCGGCTCGGGTTGCCACAGGCCGGCAAAAGCGAAGACGCTGCCGCCCTTCAGGCCGATGCGCCAGGGTTGCTTGGTCTTCTGGCCTTCGATGGCCTGCCATTCATAGAAGCCGTCGACCGGCACCAGGCAGCGGCGTTGGGCGAAGGCCTCGGAGAATGTTGGCTTCTGTGCGGCAGTCTCGCTGCGGGCGTTGATCAGCGGGGCATTGTTCGGCCCGGCGAAGCCCCAACGCAGCATGGCCAGCTCGCGGCCGGCTGGTGTGCCGCGCACCACGGCGCTCATCTGCGTCGGCGCGATATTCCAGCGGGGCTGCAGGTTGGGACGCGCGCCAGCATCGTAGAGCTCGAAAAACGAGGCGAGATCGTCGAGAGGTTTGGTCTGGCTGAAACGGCCGCACATGCAGCCTGCATAGCCGATCGGGGCCGAGTCGGGCGAGTCCCTATGCGAAGTGAGCCTTGGCTTCGTCGCGGCCTTTCAACTCCGCCCCGGCCCGGATCAGGATTTTGGCCACCCGCTCGGGCGCGAAGCCCAGATCAAGCAGGGCAGGCCCGGCATTGGCCACTTCGCGGTAATCGGCGATCAGGCCATTCTTCAGCGTGAAGATCGCCACGCCCTCGAACATCACGCGGCGGCCCTGCGCCTCGGGCAGGAGAGACTTGTAGGAAAAGGTGTAGCGCGCATAGAGCGTCCGGCCATCGCCGACCGGATCATGCAGGTGCCAGCGGAAATCCTCGGCCGTGCGGTAGAACCAGTCATCCACCAGTTCGGCGATCTTCTGCCGGCCCTTGAAGGCGCCATAGAAGACATCGTGATAGACGGCATCCTCGGTGAACAGCGCGGCGAAGTCGGCGCCTTTGCGATCCTGCACGGCCTGCGCAAAACGGCGCAGCATGGTCTGCGTGTCCATCTTTGTTTCCTCCGGTCTTTTCCCGATGCTAGCGCGACTGTGCGCCCAGCGGCAAGCAGACACGGCGGCGGCGACCGTCGGAGAGCGCGAGTTCGGCGATCTCAACCGTGACGCCATAGAGATTCTGCAAGGCATCTGGCGTGATCACGGCATCCGGTCGGCCGATGATGAGGGTTCCGTCACGCTGCAACATCGCCACGCGGTCGGCGCAGAGCAGGGCCTGATCGGGATCGTGGGTAGACAGCAGCACACCGATGCCGCCTTGCGCCAGCTTGGCGATCTCGTCCAGCATGCGCAGCTGGTTGCCGAAATCGAGGCTGGCGGTGGGTTCGTCCAGCACCAGCAGGCGCGTCTCGGCCGCCAGCGCACGGGCGATCAGGGTGAGCTGCCGCTCACCGCCCGAGATACGCGTGTAGATGCTGTCCGAGAGATGGGCGATGCCCAGCCGTTGCAGCGCGGCCTCTGCCGCCGCACGGTCTGCAACAGTGGGGGCGGAGAAGGGCTTCAGATGCGCACTGCGCCCCATCAAAACCACATCGAAGACGGTGAAGGGGAAATAGCCGGTCTGCGCCTGTGGCACATAGGCGATGCGGCGGGCGGACTCCGCAGGCGACAGGGTGGCGAGATCGGTACCATCAATCAGTACCTGCCCAGCGAGCGACCTGTGCAGTCCGAGCAGGCTGCGGAACAGGGTGGTCTTGCCGACGCCATTGGGGCCGAGCAGGCAGAGTACTTCACCCGGCTGCAGGGTCAGCGACAGGCCCTGCGCCAGCATGCGGCCAGGAAAACCAATCGATAGCTCGCGAGCTTCCAGCATCACTGCCAGCTCCGGCGCGTGCGGACCAGGATCCACAGGAAGACCGGCGTGCCGATCACGGCGGTGAGGATGCCGAGCGGAATCTCGATGCGCGCCGCCGTGCGTGCCAAGGTATCGATGGCCAGCATGTAGGCCGCACCCAGCAGCAGTGATGCCGGCAGCAGCAGGGCGAAGCGCGGGCCGACCAGCAGGCGCGCCAGATGCGGCACCAGCAGGCCGATCCAGCCGATCACGCCGCTGATCGCCACCACCGCCGAGGTGATCAGGGTGGCGCCGGCAATGACGGCCAGGCGCACGCGGGTGGGGTGCACGCCGAGACTACGTGCTTCCTCGTCGCCCAGCGACAGCACATCGAGCTGCCAACGCAACAGCCATAGCGGCAGCAGACCGATCAACACCACCGGCAGCGTGCTGTAGACATCGGCCGGTGCGACGGCGGCGAGGCTGCCGAGCAGCCAGAAGGTGATGGCGGGCAACTGGTTGTAGGGATCGGCCAGGTATTTCATCAGGCCGACGCCGGCACCGCCCAGTGTGCCGATCAGCACGCCAGCCAGCACCAGCGTCAACACCGGGTCATGGCCGCGCACGGCGACCGCGATGGCATAGACGGTGGCGACCGTGCCCAGGCCGACAGCAAAGGCCAGCAACTGGATACTCAGCACATCGAGACCGAGGAAGATGCCGAAAACGGCGCCGAGCGCCGCACCGGACGACACGCCGAGGATATCGGGTGAGACCAGCGGATTGCGGAACAGCTGCTGATAGGCTGCACCGGCCGCCGACAGCGCTGCTCCGGCGGCAATCGCAGCCGTGACGCGCGGCACTCGGATGCCGAAGAGTACGCTTTCGGCACTTGCATCCAGGCCGTGCGGCTGCCCGGCGATGCCGCGCAGGATAGCCAGCGCCGCATCGCCGACGGGCAGCGGGAAGCGCCCTGCCGTCAGTGCGAGCAGCGCCATCAGAATAAGGAGCGCGATGGCGGCGACAAAAGCCCAGAGTGTGCGGCTCATCGCGGCAGGCCGTTCATCGACTGCAGCAACGCGGTGACCTGCACGTCGCTGGGCGTCTGGTGATACAGGCGCTGATAAGCATCGGCGGTGAAGCCACGCAGGTCTTCTGGAAAATGTGCCGGATAGAGAATGGCGCAGAGCCAGCGCAGGCCAAGCAGGCGATTGAGCGCCGGCGGAAAGTCGATCCAGCCAAACGGCGCATTGGGGGCGAGATAGACACGGCCATCGCGCACGGCCTGCAGTCCCTGCCAGGGCGAAGCCTCGCGCAGGCTGGCGTAGAAGCCGGGATCGATGGTGACGATCACATCGGGTTTCCAGGCCAACACCTGCTCCAGCGAAACTTGCACCAGCCCGCCCTGGCCCAGTTCGGCAGCGACATTCACCGCGCCGGCGCGCTCTATGATTTCGGTGTTGATCGACCCGGCGAGGCCTGTATCCAGTCCGCGTGGGCCACGACCATAATAGACGCGCGGCCGGCGGTTCTGCGGAACTTGGCTAAGGCGTGCAGTAACAAGGTCGAGCTGTGCGTGCACCCAGCCAGCGAGGTCGGCGGCGCGCTGCGGTTCACCGACGGCCTCGCCCAGCTTCTCGATGCCGGCGGTCATGCCATCGAAGCGGCCATCGAGCAGGATATAGGGCAGGCGGGTCTGCTCCTGCACGCGGTCGGCCAGTGATGTGAAGGTCGGATTGACGGTGCCGTAATCGAAGATCAGGTCAGGTTTCGCCGCCAGCACGGTCTCGACATTGGCGGTGTTGCCGCGCCCGGTGAGACGGCCGAGTGTCGGCAGGTCGGCATAGCGTTGCGCCACGAAGGGCCGCTCGTGATCGCGCCAATGCGTGGTCCAGCCGAGCAGCTTTTCCGGTGCCAGCGCGAATAGCAGCAGCGAAGCCGGCGGCCCGGCCGCATAGACGCGACTGACCTGCGCGGGCAGGGCGATGCGGCGGCCGGCATCGTCAGTGATGCTGCGGCCCTGTGCCTGTGCTCGCACCGCAAAGGGCAGGGCGAGCGTCGTGCCGAGGAATGCCCGCCGGCTGAACCGCATCACTTGCCGACGATGACGTCCGAAGCCTTGATGATGGCGTAGGCTGTCTCACCCTTTTTCAGCTTCAGCTCGTCCAGCGCTTCCATGGTGATGGACGCGGTGACTAGGGCATCGCCAACCGCGATCTTCACGGTGGCCGTGGTCTTGCCTTTGGTGATCTGCTTGACCTTGCCCTTGAGGATGTTGCGTGCACTCAGCTTCATGGACTTGGCTCCCGGTTAGCGGATGGGCGAAAAGCCCTGCGCTGTCAGGATAGCCTGTCCCTTGGGCGAAAGCACGAAATCGGCGAAGCGCTTGACCCCGGGCCGGGCATTCACGGCCACGCCCATGCCGTAATCGGCGCCGACCTGCAGGTTGGGCGGCAGGGTGACCTGCTTCAGCGCTGGGGTTTCCTGCCGAGCCAGTACAGCGTTGGTGCAGTATGTCAGGAAGATGTCGGCCTGGCCCTGATCGACCAGCATGCCGTAGACATTGCGCCCCAGTGGTGGTGGCGGCGAGTTCGGTCCGCCGGTCAGTTGCATGGCCTTGGCGTCGAGCTTGGCGTAGCTGCCGGGCTGCACAGCATCGGCGCGGCGGAAAACCTCCCAGGCATAATCGCCGGAGGGGTCGGCTTTCGGCGTAGATGTCCCGAGCCGGATGCCGGCATCCAGCATGCGGGCCAGGAGTGTCTCGGGCGTCACGGTCTGCGCCGGATGCACCAGCGCGCACATCTCGTTGCGGGTGAACATCGATACCGGGCCGAGCCTGCCGCTCTGCGCCAGCATCTGCGGATGCTCCATATTGGCGGAGGCGAAGACCTCGGCCGGTTCGCCCTTTTCGATACGCTCGCGCAGCAGGCCCGACGCCCCGTACGTGCCAGTCACCGTCAGGCCGGTTTCGGCCTTGAAGGCGGTCGCGATCTCGGTCATCGCCGCGCGCAGGGAACCGGCCGCATACAGGCGGACCGGTTCCTGCGCCGCGACGGTCCCGCTGCTCATGCCGACGACAGCCGCACAGACAAGAGCCAGCCGGCGCATATCAGCTGTTCGCGCCGGGCTTGTAGTTCGGGAAGAACAGCTGCTCACCTTCAATCTTGTAAGAGGCGACGGCGTCCTGGCCTTCCTTCGAGGTGATCCAGTCGACGAAAGCTTTGCCTTCCGGCACCTTCACATGGGCGTGCTTGGCCGGATTGACCAGCATGACGCCATACTGGTTGAACAGCTTGACGTCGCCCTGCACGGCAATGCTCAACTCGCCGCGGTTCTTGAAGCTGAGCCAGGTGCCGCGATCGGTGAAGGCATAGGCGTTCATGCCGCTGGCGGTGTTGAGCGTCGGGCCCATGCCCGAGCCGGTTTCGCGATACCAGCCGGCACCGGCGGTCTTCACGTCGATATCGGCTTCCTTCCACAGGCGCAGCTCTGCGGCATGAGTCCCCGAACTGTCGCCGCGCGAGGCGAACGGCGCCTTGGCGGCAGCGATCTTCTTGTAGGCGGCGACGACATCCCTGGTTCCGGCGATCTTGGCGGGATCGCCCTTCGGGCCGACGATGACGAAGTCGTTGTACATCACCAGGCGGCGATCGACGCCCCAGCCAGTCTCGACGAACTTCTGCTCGGCGACTGGATCATGCACGAAGACCACATCGGCATTGCCCTGCTCGGCGGTCTTCAGCGCCTGGCCGGTGCCCTGTGCGACCACGCGCACCTGGATGCCGGTCTTCTTGGTGAAGAGTGGCAGGATATGGCCGAACAGGCCGGACTGTTCAGTGGATGTCGTGCTGGCCACGACGATGAACTTGTCCTGCGCCAGTATGGGCTGGGCGCTCAGTGCGAGGGCGGCGCCCGCGATCAGGCCGAGAAAATGACGACGGTTCATTTTGGTTTCCTCCGTTGAATGCTTACCAGGTGAGATCACCGCGGAGGAAAGCCTGCGCGGCCTCGCTCTGCGGGGTGTCGAAAAAGCGCATCGCCGGCGTGCGTTCGGTGACGCGGCCCTGATGCAGGAAGATGACGTCGCCGGCCAGACGGCGGGCCTGTCCCAGATCATGCGTTGTCATCACGATCTTGGTGCCGCTGCGCGCGATGCTGTCGATAATGCCTTCCACCTGCCGCGCGGCATGTGGATCGAGCGCGGCAGCGGGCTCGTCGAGGAACAGGATTTGCGGTTCCAGCGCCCAGGCACGTGCCAGCGCCAGGCGCTGCTGTTCACCACCCGACAGCACGCGAGCCGGACGTTCGGCAAAGGCGGCAAGGCCGACGCGGTCCAGCGCGGCCATTGCCTTTGCGGTCCGTGCGGCCGCCTCAATGCCGCGCAGCTTGAGCGGAAAGACAACGTTCGCCAGCACCGAGCGACGCAGCAGCACCGGCTTCTGGAATACCATGGCCTGACCGAAGCGCAGTTGCTCCGGTGTCTGCGCCGCGCCCTGCCAGACCACACGACCGGTGGTCGGCCGGATCAGGCCGTGACACAGCCGCAGCAGCAGGCTCTTGCCGGCGCCATTGGGGCCGAGCACCAGGGTCGGCGCACCGGATTCGAAATCCAGCGTCAGGTCGCTGATCAGCGTGCGGCCGTTGACACTATAGCCGACGGTGTCGAGATGCAGTGGCAGTAGCGAGGCGCGGGCATGCATGGTCATCGCCTCACGCGCCCTGCCGCTGCCGCGCAACGTTGCCGAGCGTGGTGGCGGTGGCGTTGATGCCGATGGCGATGGCGAGCAGCACGATACCGAGCGCCATGGCCAGCGCCAGATCGCCGCGACTGGTCTCCAGCGAAATCGCCGTGGTCATGGTGCGGGTGTAGCCGGCGATGTTGCCGCCGACGATAATGATGGCGCCGACCTCGGCGATGGCGCGGCCGAAGCCGGCCAGCACGGCGGTGCTGAGTGAGAAGCGCCCGTCCCACAGCAGGGTGGCAATGGCCTTCAGCGGCGTGAGTCCGAGCGAACGCAACTGCTCTTCATATTCGCTCCACAGATCGGCGACGGTCTGGCGCGACAGGGCCGCCACGATCGGCGTGATCAGCACCACCTGCGCCATCACCATGCCGGCCGGGGTGAACAGCCAGCCCAGCGGTCCGAGCGGACCCGAGCGCGAGAGCAGCAGATAGACGATCAGGCCGACCACCACGGGCGGCAGTCCCATGCAGGCATTCAGCACCACGATGCAGATATTGCGCCCGGGGAAACGGCTGAGTGCCAGCAGGGCGCCGAAAGGCAGGCCGATGACACTGCCGATCACCACGGCAGTCAGGCTGACGCGCAGGGACAGGCCGACGATCCGCAGCAGCTCGGGTTCGAGATGCAGCATCATCTGCAGGGACAGTAGGAAGGCGTCGGAAATCGTGTTCACACCGACCAAATACCGCAGTCAGGCGAGGCGGTGCAAAGGTATTAAGCGCTGATATTCATTACGAGTTCTGGCTACAAAAATCTTTGTTGCCAAAATCAGCCGAACTTGGCCAGCCAGGGGAAGGTTTCCAGCAGCCAGTAGCTGAATTGCCCCAGGCTGCTGGTGAATATGAGAATCCCGGTGATGACCAGCAGGGCGCCCGCAGCGATTTCCACCTTGCGCATGTGGCGGCGAAATTTCTGCATGAATCTCATGAAGGGTTCCACGGCCAGCGCAGCCAATATGAAGGGGATGCCCAGGCCCAGCGCGTAGGTCGCCAGCAGGGCGATGCCGTAGCCCATATCCTCGCGGCTGGCGGCAACGGTCAGGATCGTCGCCAGGATGGGACCGACGCAAGGTGTCCAGCCGAAGGCGAAGGCCAGGCCGATGATATAGGCGCCCACCAGGCTTGCCGGCTGCCGGTCGGTGTGAATGCGGGCGTCGCGATACAGGACCGGCAGTTTCAGCAGGCCCATGTAATGCAGGCCGAACAGCACGATCACGGCGCCCGCGATCTTGGATATGGTGTCGATATGCTGCACCAGCAGGCGGTTCAACGCAGAGGCGGACGCGCCCATGACGATGAAAACGGTGGAAAACCCGATCACGAAGGCGAGGGCGGAAAGGATCATGCGGCGCTTCAGGGCGCGGCTGGCGCCATTGGCTTCAACCAGTTCTTCCAGCGTGGTGCCGGCGACGAAGCAGAGATAAGCGGGCACCAGCGGCAGCACGCAAGGGCTGAGGAAGCTGATCAGCCCGGCGCCGGCCGCCGCCGCATAGGAAATGTCGAGACCGTTCATGAATTGCGCAAACCTGTCAGCTGCGTGCGAACAGCGCGCGCAGGGCGCCCGGCAGGCTGCCTTCCTCAAGATAGCGGATGCCCAGCACACCGCCAATCGCGATGCCCGCGACTGCGACAAAGCTGCCCAGCGCCAGCGTACTGAGTCCGGTAAGGCCTTGGCCGATCGTGCAGCCCAGCGCCAGCACGCCGCCGACGCCCATCAGCACGCCGCCGAACAGATGCGACAGCAGATCGGGCAAGCTGGTGAAGCCCTCGAGCCGGAAGTGTCCGTCGATCTTCGCCATGATGAAAGCGCCAAGAATGACGCCGCCGACGCTGCTGACGGCGAAATCTAGCTTCGCGCCGGTGAAGGTCATCAGATACTGCAGTGCCGATCCGATCGGGCCGACGAAGCTCATGGAGGCAAGCTGCACCGGCTCGAAGCCTTCCGCGCCCAGGATGCCGGTTGCGGCCCAGCCGCCGATGATGATCAGGCCGACGGTCACGCCGGCCAGGATCAGCGTGGTTTCGCGGCGGAAGCGCGCATCGCGAAACACCCAGAGCAGCAGCAGCGCTGGTAGCAACAGCGCCAGTACCCAGCGCACCACCTGCACGTCGAGGCCGAAGCCGCTGCCGATCAGATCAGGAAGCGTCTGGCTGCCGAAGCCCTGCGCTTTCAGATCAAGACTGGTGCCGCGCTCCAGCCAGACACGCATAGGCGCGAGCAGGCCGCGCAGGGTGATGTAGCCCGCCAGGCCGATCATCAGCACGACCAGCAGGGATTTCAGGTTGCCGGCGCCCAGCCGTGAGAGTGTGCGGTTGCCGCAGCCGCCGGCCTGCACCATGCCGAAGCCGAACATCAGGCCACCGAGCAGGGCGCCGAACCAGCTTAAGGACGTGCCGGTATAGATCGAGCGCCGGAAGTCGAGCAGGCCATGGAGCTGCAGCAACTGGCTGCCCAGGATGGCGACGGCGATGGCGAGGCCCCAACTGCGCAGGCGATCGGCGTTGCCCATCAGCACATAGTCGCTGATCGCACCCATGGTGCAGAAGTTGCTGCGCTGGACCACGGCGCCGAAGACCAGCCCCAGCAGCAGGCCTGACAGGTTGACGAGAATGGGCAAGGGCAGGTCGGTCATCGGGCCGCAGGCTCTCCGGGCGGATTTCCCAGCATTTATAGCGGGATGCTGGGGAGTATAGGATTTACATTCTACATGTGAAGTATTATGTCTTGCCCAGATATGAAGTGTGGGATTTTGAGGGAGCCGCCATGACCCAGGTCCTGGATGTGAAAGGCCTGAACTGCCCGCTGCCGGTGTTGCGGACCCGCAAGGCGATGAAGGCCATCCCCAAGGGTGAAATCCTCACCGTGGAGGCCACTGATCCCAATGTCACCCGCGACATGACAGCGTTATGCGAGGCAGCCGGCTTCGCGCTCCTGTCCGCGGAAGAGCGCGACGGCGTCTTCATTTTCCAGATCAGACAGGCCGCATAGCCTGCCGCTTGGCGCAAAGCGGGGAAATGCGCTAGCGTGTCCGCAATCGATTCAAGGTGTTTCAGATGGCCAAGTTTACCGCCGCGGATATCGTTCCCGGCCAGCGTTTCGTGCAGCAGCAGGGCTTTGTCTGGCGTGTTGCGCGCCTGATTCAGTTCCCGGGCGAAGAGGCCCAGCATGTGCAGCTGATCAACGAGCGTGATGCCAGCAGCACCAAGACCGTGTCGGTCAGCGCCCTGCTGGACCGCAATCTCTTCAAGCTGGTCGAGAAGTGAGTCGCAGCGCCCTCCTGCTGCTGCCGGGCCGTTTCGCGGCCATCTCGCTGTTTGTCCTGCTGGCTGCCTGTGCGTCGACGGTGCCTGAGGCGCCGGCCCCTGTGCTTGAGCCGGTGATTCTGCCGCCGCCGGTGGTCGAGGCGCCGCCTGCGCCGGCCCCCGCGCCAGTGCTGCGGTTCGCTGGTCATGTCGCCAGCTACAAGACACTGGCTGAGGCTGAAGCAGCCTGGCCACGGCTGGTCGGTCGTTTCCCTGGCCTGAAGGATGCGCCACGGCGCTATGTCGAGGTCGATCTGGGCGGTCAGCGCGGCAAGGTGGTCCGGTTGCTGGTGGGCGGTTTCGCCGACCAGCCGGGCGCGCTCGGCTACTGCAGGTCGCTGCGCAGCAGCGGGCTGTATTGCGCCCCGCATGACCTGCCGGCCTGAACTGCGAGCAATCTGAACCGCTTAGTCCGCTTCGCCGGCTTCATGGTTTGGTCATAAATCATAGGCAAACTTACAGTTGTGCCGTGCTTGCCGGAATCCTGCATTTCTGCAAAAATTGGCGCAGCTTAAGTATCGGATCTTTCTGACGGAATAGGACGTAGTGGATCAGGCTCTCAAACCGGTTGTTCAGGAAACCCTGAAGCTGGTCGGCGTGGTGGAAAACCAGAGCCGCGAGCTGCTCGCCTTTTGTCAGAACGAAGGCAATCTCAACGGCACCTTCGGCGACTACAAGCGCTTCGTCGAAAAGATGGAGCACTTCTACGTCTTCGTCGACTTGGTCGACGGCCGTATCCCGGAATTCGATGAGACCAAGCGGCGTCCGCTGCAGAAGCATCTCTCGAAGATCCGCTGGAAGATCACGATCCTCGAACTCGACACCACGCGCATTTACCTGATCAACATTACGCGCGCGGGCCGCCGCCTGCCGATCGGTGCGCGCGAATTCCTGATGCGTCGCCTGAATCGCCTGAGCGAGATTGCGCAATATTACGACCGCTTCGGCGAGGAGCATGATCTTGCGCCGCTGAGCCACGATCTGGTCGAAGCCGTGCGCAAGCTGCTGGAGCAGAGCATCGAGAACGCGCCGCGCCTCGACGAATTCCAGCCTGCACCGCCGCCGCCGCGCCTGTCGGCGACGCCCAGCGCCCCGTCCGCGCCATCGCTGGTGTCACCCGATACCGTGCCACTGCCGCGGTCTACATTCGATGCAGGTCCGCTGCTGCCGGCCAAGCTCAACGTCAAGGAACAGTGGGGCCGCTTCTTCGTCGAGCGGGGTTCCGTGGTTGCCGTGTCGCAGGCCTGCAAAGTGGCCGCCATCTCGCTTGACCAGCTGGCCCAGCGTATCGGCGTCACGCGCGTGGCGCTGACGCTGATGCTCAGTGGCCAGGATCCGATGCCGCGTCAGGCGATCGAGAAGCTGCAGCAGTTCATGATGGATCAGGCGCGCATGTCGCGTCAGGCCGAGCAGCGCCGCCAGCTCTGATTTTCCCCGCCGCGCTCAGCCGGCGTCGAGCAACTCTTCCAGCAAGTCGAAGCCCATCGGCCAGTCCTTCAGGTTCGAGGCCGAATTGATATGCCCCAGTGGGCCGGCATCGACAAAGCGCGCCTGCCAGCGCGCGGCGAAATGCTGCGCCCGGTGCAAATCCACATAGGGATCGTTGCTGCTGGCCACCACGATGGCGGGGCAGGCGAAACGCGCCAGCGGCATCGGGCGGAAGCCGCGGGTTTCCGGCGGCGTATGACTTTCGGAATCGACATCGGCCGGCGCCACCATCAATGCGCCATGCAGCTCTCCAGCATGCCGTGTCACCCAGTGGCCGACGAGTGCGCAGGCGAGGCTGTGTGCCACCAGCACCGGCGGCTTGGCGCAGGCGGCAATCGCCGCATCAAGGCGCGCCAGCCAGTCGGTGAAGTCGGGATGGTCCCAGTCGGCCTGTTCGACGCGGATGTAATCGGGATGGCGCTGCTGCCAGTGCGTCTGCCAGTGCTCCGGCCCGGAATTGCCCAGGCCGGGCACGATCAGAACTGTTGGCCGCGCCCGCGTCATGCCGCAGCGTCTGCCAGGCGCGCCAGAGTCTCGTCGCGACCCAGCACGGCCAGCACGTCGAAGATCGGCGGCGATACGCTGCGGCCGGTCAGTGCCGCGCGCAGCGGCTGCGCCAGCTGACCCAGCTTGACCTGCTGTGTTTCACTCAAGGCGCGGATCGCGGCCTCGGTGCTGGCGGCGGTCCAGTCGGCCACATCCTTCAGCACGTCGATCATCGTTTTCAGCCGCGCCTTGGCGGCATCGTCGAGATGCTTCTTCGCCGCTTCATCGGGCTGGATCGGGCGTGCAACAAACAGGAACTGCAACGCCTCGGTGATTTCATTCAGGTCCTTGGCGCGTTCCTTGACCGACGGCAGGATCGCCTTGATCTGCGCGGCTTCGGCCTGGTTCGGCGCGCGGCCGATCTTCTTCTCGATGAAGGGCAGCGCGGCCTGCAGCAGCTCGTCATCCGCAGTATGGCGAATGTAGTGGCCGTTCAGGTTGTTCAGCTTGACGAAATCGAACCGCGCCGGCGAGCGGCCGACATGATCGAGGCCGAACCATTCGATGGCCTGCTGGGTCGAGATGATCTCGTCATCGCCATGGCTCCAGCCCAGGCGCAGCAGGTAATTGCGCATCGCCGCTGGCAGGTAGCCCATGTCGGCATAGGCTTCGGTGCCCAGTGCGCCATGGCGCTTGGACAGCTTGGCGCCGTCCGCGCCATGGATCAGCGGAATATGCGCGAAGTCCGGTACAGTGAAGCCGGCGGCCATATAAAGCTGGCTCTGGCGCGCAGCATTGGTCAGGTGATCGTCGCCGCGGATGATATGCGTCACACCCATATCGTGATCGTCGACGACGACCGAGAGATTGTAGGTCGGCGTGCCGTCAGAACGCAGGATGATCAGGTCGTCCAGCTGCTCGTTCTGGAAGGTCACGTCGCCCTGCACATGATCCTTGATGATGGTCGCGCCCTCGCGCGGCGCCTTGAAACGCACCACCGGTTTTACCCCAGCCGGGGCGTCCTTGGGATCACGATCGCGCCAGCGGCCGTCATAGCGGATCGGCCGGCCTTCGGCCTTGGCCTTGTTGCGCATCTCTTCCAGCTCTTCGGGCGAGCAGTAGCAGTGATAAGCCTTGCCCTCGGCCAGCAGCTTATGCGCCACCTCGGCATGACGATTCATGCGCGCGAACTGCATCACCGGCTCGCCATCCCAGTCCAGTCCCAGCCACCGCAGGCCCTGGAAGATCTTCTGCACGGCATCCTCGGTCGACCGCTCGCGGTCGGTATCCTCGATGCGCAGCAAGAAGGTGCCGTCGTGATGGCGCGAGAACAGCCAGTTGAACAGCGCCGTGCGGGCGCCTCCGATATGCAGGTAGCCGGTCGGCGAGGGGGCGAAACGGGTGACGACTTTGGTCATTGGGCAATCCGGGCAAGCAAGGGAAGCAGGGTTTTAGCATACGGGTGCAGGCGGGCAAGTCGCGTTCCCGATTTGCACGGATTGGCGGCTGCAGGGCTGCCATGCAGAGTTTTCCGCCATGGCCCGCCTGGCGCAACCGCTTTCCTGGCAGCGACTACTCTCAAGCCTTGCCGGCGGCATTGCGGCGGGCTGGGCATCCGTCCGTGATTTCGATGCCGTAGCCACCCTGCTGGCCGAGCGCGAGCGCTGGTTTCTTTGGCTGCCGGCGTTGCTGGGCGGTGGCATAGCCATGTATTTCCTGCTGCCGGTCGAACCGTCGTTGCTGCCGTTGCGCCTCGGTGTGGCGGCGCTGGCTTTGGCGCTGCTGCTGTTCGCCCGCCATGCGCTCTGGCGGTTGCCGTTGATTGTGATGCTGGCGGTCGTCGCCGGCCTGTGGTTGGCCGCCGAGCGCAGCGCTTCGGTGGCAGCACCGGTGCTGCAGCGGATGAGCGGCGCCATCTGGCTGGAGGGCCGCATCCTGGAGGTTGAGCCGCGCGATGCCGGCCATCGCCTGCTGCTGGATCATCTGGCCTTCGGCGGCTTGAGTGAGCCGGAAACGCCGCAGCGCGTGCGCATCACGCTCAACCGCGATGGCGGCGTGCTGTGGCCGGGCGACCGCATCCGCCTGCGCGTCATGCTGCTGCCGCCGCCCGAACCCGCCATGCCCGGTGCCTTTGACTTCGCGCGTTATGCCTGGTTCCGCCAGATCGGCGCGGTCGGCTATGCGATCAGCACGCCGGAAGCCCTGCCGGCGACCGAGCCCGATGGCTGGCGCGATGCGGCGTTGCTGTCGCTGAGTGCGCTACGCCAGGACTGGACACGGCGGATCGCAGCGCAGACCGAAGGGGCGGGCGGCGCAATTGCCGCGGCGCTGATGACCGGCGTGCGCGGCCCGATCCCAGACGATGTCGATGCGGCGTTCCGCGATTCCGGCCTTGCGCATATCCTCTCGATCTCGGGCTTGCATCTAACACTTGTCGCCGGCCTGCTGTTCTTCCTGCTGCGTGCCATACTGGCGCTCAGTCCGCGGCTGGCGTTGCAGTATCAGATCAAGAAATGGGCGGCTGTGGCGGCGTTGCTGGGTGCGGCCGCCTATACCCTGCTATCGGGCGCGGCATTGCCCACGTTACGCGCGCTGGTGATGATCGCGCTGGCATTAATCGCCGTCATGCTGGACCGCCGCGCCATCACACTGCGTGCTGTTGCCTGGGCAGCACTGCTGCTGCTGATGCTCTGGCCGGACAGCCTGCTTGACCCAGGGTTCCAGATGTCATTCGCAGCGGTGACAGCACTGGTGGCTGCCTTCGAATTCCTGTCGCCGAAGCTGACGCGCTGGCGACAGAATGCCGGTCCGGTGCAGATCGCGCTGCTCTGGCTGCTCGGCACCATGGCGGCGAGTTTTGTCGCCGGTCTGGGCTCGTCCTTCTTTGCCGCCTATCATTTCAACCGCGTGGCTGATTACGCGCTGATCGCTAATCTGCTGTCGGCGCCGCTGGTCGACTTCCTGATCATGCCGCTGATCGTGCTGGCCTTCCTGTTGATGCCGTTCGGACTCGAGGCCTTGGCGCTGACGCCGATGGTCTGGTGCATCGATCTGCTGATCCTGCTGGCGCGCTGGGTCGCCGGATGGCCCGATGCAGTTGGTGTCGTGCCGGCGATGCCGCTCTGGGGGCTGGCCGCGATCGCCTGCGGCGGGTTGTGGCTCTGCCTGTGGCAGCAGCGCTGGCGCTGGTTCGGCATTCTCGGGCTGATGATAGGCACGCTGTCGCCCTGGGCCACCACGCCGCCCGACATGCTGGTCAGCGGTGACGGCCGGTTGATCGCGGCCCGCGCCGCAGACAGCCGCTATTACCTCACATCAACGCCGCCGCGCGGCTTTGCTGCCGAAACCTGGTGGGAACGGCTGGGGGCACCGCCGCTCTATCCCTGGCCAACATTGCGGCGCAATGACACCGAGGGCCGATCCGGTGCGGATGGGGCTTTGCGTTGCGATCCCGAGGGCTGCTCCTGGCGCCATGCCGGTTTTCTGGTCGCTCTGCCGCGTCAGCCCAAGGCGATCACGGAAGACTGCCGCCATGCCGATGTGGTGATCGCGACCCAGATGCCGATCCGCTACCGCTGCCCGGCCGCGAAAGTCGTGATCGACCGCAACGACCTGTGGCGCGGCGGCACCCATGCCCTGTTCCTGGATGAAGAAAGCCGGGTCATCCGCGCTGAGACGGTGGCTCAGATACGCGGCCGCCGGCCCTGGGTGGTGCCCAAGGGCCATGCGCCGGAGCGGGGTGAGTGAAAGGGTGTCGTCATGACGACGCTCTTGCGATCCGTCGTCTGCGGCTTCGCCAATAAAAACGGGGCGCCTGAAGCGCCCCGTTTTGCATTTGAAGAGCTGAACCTCAGTAGCGGCGCAGCAGGCCGACCAGGCGGCCCTGCACCTTGACCCGATCGGGGCCGAAGATGCGGGTCTCGTAGGCCGGGTTGGCGGCTTCCAGCGCGACCGAGTTGCCCTTGCGGCGCAGGCGCTTCAGCGTCACTTCCTGATCGTCGACCAGTGCGACGACCACGGTGCCGTTTTCGGCATTGTCGCTGCGCTGGATGATGACGGTGTCGCCATCCATGATGCCGGCATCGACCATCGAGTCACCGGCGACTTCCAGCGCGTAATGCTCGCCATTGCCCAGCAGGCCGATCGGCACATCGATCTGCGTGCTGAGATCGCGCAGCGCCTCGATCGGCGTACCGGCAGCGATCCGGCCATAGAGCGGCAGGGTGACGATGTCGCGGGCGTTGTAGGGATTGACGTTGACCGGCGTGCCCGGCATCGGGCCGTTGCCGGCGCCGCCTTCGATGGCGCGCGGCATCAGGCGGTTGCGCGGGGCGGCGCTGCGGGCCGACGCGGTGGCGCCGACGCCGCCGCCGCGGACCGGCACGGCCGAGTCGGGCAGGCGCAGCACTTCCAAGGCGCGGGCGCGGTGGGCCAGGCGACGGATGAAGCCGCGTTCCTCCAGGCCGGTCACCAGACGGTGGATGCCGGACTTGGACTTCAGCTTCATGGCCTCCTTCATTTCCTCGAAGGACGGGGATACGCCGGAATTTTCCAGCTTGTCGTGAATAAAGAGCAGCAGGTCGTGCTGTTTCCGGGTCAGCATGGTTAGCCTCCTCGATTAAGGTCCCGGGCAACCAGCCGGATCAGTGGGGACAGCCGGCGGCAGACCAGAACGAACATGAAACCCACGAAATGTTCTAATGAGGTTCTGTATTCGGGTCAAGTATTTTTCCACAGGCTGTCTCCTACATCTAGGGGTGGGAACGAATAAGGCCTCCCACAGGTTGAGTGATCCGTAGGCAGTGCACCCGCTCTTTCTCACCCTTTACGGCGATGGTCCCAACGGGAAATATGGTCTGTAACTAGAAGGCCGAAGACGGCCGCAAAGTCAGGCACCAGAACGGGGTCTGCGGGGGAGGGGTTATGGGTATCCGTCAGAAGTTGAATCTCGCCATCGGCGTACTTGCCATGTTGACCTTGCTGTCGAACGCGATCGGCGGCCTGTTCTTCAATCGCGTCGAAAGCAGTTACGCGGGCATCACCAGCACCAACCTGCCCGCCGTGATCACTGCGCTGGAGTTGTCGGGCACCAGCGCCGACCTGGCCGCCGGCGCGCCGGTGCTGGCCAATGCGAATACTGATGCCGAGCGGGAGAGTGCATTGGCTTCGCTGAGGGCCAAGCAGGAAAAGCTGAAGCAGGCGGTGGAGACGGTGAAGGCGGCCGCGCCGGAAGACCAGTCGGAGCGGATTACCGAGATCGGCCGCTCGGTCGACGTCCTCAACACCATGGTGGCGCAGATCAACCGTTCGGTGAATGCGCGTCTGGGCTACATCAAGCAGCGCGAAGACGTGCAATCCAGGATGAGTGCGGACAACATCACCTTCCAGGCGCTGATGCAGCCGGCGCTGGACCGCGCGATCTATGAACTGCGCCAGCCGAATGCGAAGTCGGAAGCCGCCGATGCTGCCAATGCGCTGATCGCCGCCGGTAACGCGGTGAACCAGCTGGTCGCCGTGATGGCGGTGGCCGCGCAGGCCCCGAATAATGCCGAGCTCGACAAGCTGTTTGCCGAATTCGTCAAGCTGAACAGCCGTGCGCTCGAAGAACTCGACTGGGCCAGCAAGCGCTTCGATGTGATCGAACTCCAGAACACCACGACCAAGCTGCTGGGCTATGGCCAGGGTTCGGAAAGCATCTTCCAGATCCGGCGCGGCGAAATCCGCACCGTGAATACGGCGGGCCTGGCGCTGACTCAGTCGCGCGACGCCGCGACGCAGCTGAGCGCCAAGGTGCAGGAACTGGTGGCGGCCGCCACGGCGGCGGCCGATGCCGCCTCGGCCACGGCCGAGGGCCAAGCGACGACGGCGCAGGTCGTGCTGGTGGTGATCACCGCCATCGGCCTGGGCTGCGCGTTGCTGATTGGCCTGCTGTTCACCGGGCCGCAGATCGCGGCGCCGATCGTGCGCATGACCGAAGTGACGCGCCGGTTGGCTGAGCGCGACTGGTCGGTCGAGCTGAAGGAAACAGGGCGGTCGGACGAGATTGGCGAGATGGCGCGCGCCGTCGAGGTGCTGAAGACCAACGGCCAGGAAAACGAGCGGCTGCAACGCGAGGTCGAGACCGGCCGCGAGGCCTTCGAGGCCGAACGCAAGGCGCAGGAGCAGCTGCTGGAAGAGGCGATCGGCCAGATCGTGTCCTCGGCGACCGCTGGCGATCTGAGCCGTCGTATCGATGCCGAGGCCCTGCAGGGCGTCATGCGTCGCCTGGGCACCGGCATGAACGAACTGCTTTCTACCGTCGACAAGGCGCTGCGCGATCTGGGCAGCATGCTGGGCGCGCTGGCGGAAGGCGATCTGACGCATCGCATCGCGGGTGGCCATCAGGGCACCTTCGAGCAGCTGGCCAATGACGCCAACACGCTGGCTGGCCGCCTGGCCGAGATCGTCGGGAAGCTGTCGCAGACGGCGGGCAATGTGCGCGACGCCTCGGCTGAGATTTCGGTTGGCAGCAACGATCTGGCCCAGCGCACCGAGCAGCAGGCTGCGAGCCTGCAGCGCACGGCGGCGTCGATGGAGCAGATCACCGCCACCGTGCGGCACAATGCCGATAATGCGCGGCAGGCGAGCCAGTTGGCCGCCACCGCGCGCGATACGGCGGATCGTGGCGGCACTGTTGTTGGCCGCGCGGTCAGCGCCATGGGCGAGATCGAGGAGAGTGCACGCAAGATCGTCGATATCGTCTCGCTGATCGATGAGATCGCCTTCCAGACCAACCTGCTGGCGCTGAATGCCAGCGTTGAGGCGGCGAGAGCGGGCGAATCAGGCAAGGGCTTTGCTGTTGTGGCGCAGGAAGTGCGCGCGCTGGCTGGACGCTCGGCCGATGCGAGCAAGGAGATCAAGACGCTGATCGCCGCATCGAACAGCCAGGTGAAAACCGGTGCGGCGCTGGTCAACGAGGCCGGCGGCAGCCTGACGGGGATCGTCGATGCGGTGAAGCGCGTTGCCGGCATCATCGAGGAAATCTCGATCGCCAGCCAGGAGCAGGCATCAGGCCTTGACGAGATCAATGACTCCGTCACGCAGATGGACGAGATGACCCAACGCAACGGCGCGCTTGTCGAGGAGACCACAGCCTCGGCACAGTCGCTGGCTGATCAGGCGCGCGAGCTCGCCACCTCGATCACCTTCTTCCGCCTTGAGCCCGCGGCGGCGGCGGAAGAGTCGGAGGATCAGGGCGAGACTGACAAGGCGGCGGAATAGACCGCCGCCGCATCGGTCGAGAAGCAGCAGAAGATCGCCCGGGTCGGTTTCGGCCTGCTTTCCAGCCAGGCGCGTACCTCGCGCACCGCGATAATAGTCGCCTTGTCCATCGGATAGCCGTAGACGCCGGTGGAGATTGCCGGAAAGGCGATGGCCTGCAGATCGTAATCGGCGGCGAGCGCCAGACTGTTGCGATAGCAGCGCGCCAGCAGCTCAGCTTCGTTGCGGCTGCCGCCATGCCAGACCGGTCCGACGGTGTGGATGACATGGCGTGCCGGCAGATTGTAGCCGGCTGTGATGCGCGCCTCGCCGGTGGGGCAGCCGCCGATGGCGCGACATTCCTCCAGCAGGCCCGGCCCGGCCGCGCGGTGAATCGCACCGTCCACGCCGCCACCGCCGCGCAGGCTTTCATTGGCCGCATTCACAATGGCATCGACGGCGAGCCGGGTGATGTCGCCGGAAATCACTTCGATTCGATCGGACATAATCACAGTTTAACGTCTCCGCGAGTCGGACGGCAGGGGCCTCTTTACGCTTCTCTAACCATGATGAAATCACAATGGCGACAACGCGTTGCACACCGCCCTTGCTGTGTCCGCCGTAATCCTTTACCCGGGTCAGATGAGCGATCCTGCCGCCGCCCTCAAACTGAAGACGCGCCGCGCCGCTACCGCGCAGTCCGCCGCCGGTGCCTATGGCGCCATGCAGGCCCGCAGCGTGCCGGGTCAGCAGATTCCCGCGCCGGCCCCCATTGCTGCTCCCAAAGATAAAAGCCGTAGTTTTCTGGCGATCAACTGGCCGCTGATGACGGCCGCCGCAGCCCTGCTGGGCGGTGGCGTGGTGATGGGCATGGCCGTTGGCAGCGCACCGCGGCCGCAGCCGGTCGTCGTTGCGTCGCTGCAGCCCCAGCCGGACCAGGCGCCGGTCAGCATTGCGTCGAACACGCCGGCGCAGATCCGCACCGAACAGGGTGGTGGTTGGCGTCCGATTTCCGAACTGGCACAGCAGGCCACCCTGCAGCCTGTCATTCCGCCCATGCCACTGCCCGCACCGGAACCGGTTGTTGCCGCAGGGCCGGTCGCCTCTGTTGTTGAGGCAGCCGAACCTGCCGGGGTTGCAAAGCCCGAAGCCGTAAAGCCTGAGCCAAAAATCGAGACGGTGGCTGCCGCACCCGTCGCGACGAGTGCTCCGACGGCTGCCAAGCCGGCCCCGGAGAAGGGTGCCGACAAGGCGATCGCCAAGGACAAGCCGGTGCAGTTGACCGCCGCGCCGGTCGCGCCGCCATCGGTCACGCCGCGCGCTGCCGGTGACGGCCAGGCTTGGCGCACCCGCGCCGTGGCACCGCCGGCCATGGCCAAGCCGCCTTTCGTTGCCTTCCTGATCGATGATGCCGGGCTCGATCGCCGCGGCACCCAGCGCGCCATCGCCCTGAAGGGGCCGGTGACGCTGTCATTCATGAGCTACGCCAACGAACTGTCGGAGCAGAGCGCCGCCGCCCGGGCCGCCGGTCATGAGGTGATGCTGCATCTGCCGATGGAGCCGCTGGACGCCAAGCGCAACAATCCAGGTCCGAACGCGCTCTATGTCGGCCTGGATGAGGCCGAGCTGCAGCGCCGCCTGTCCTGGCATCTTGATCGCTTCAGCGACTATGTCGGCGTGAACAACCATATGGGCAGCCGCTTCACCGCCAATGCCGCAGGCATGAATCTGGTGATGAACGAAATCAGCCGCCGTCAGGTCTTCTGGCTCGACAGCCTCTCAGGCCCGAATTCCGCCGGCCCGGCGCTGGCGCGCAAACGCGGCCTCGACGCAACGGAACGTGACCTGTTCCTGGACGACGAGCGTTCGCCTGGCATCGGCCATGAACTGGCCGCCATGGAACGCATTGCGAAGGCGCGGGGCGATGTCATTGCCATCGGTCATCCGCATAGCGCGACGCTGACGGCGATGGAGAATTGGATCGCCACCGCGAAAGAGCGCGGCTTCAGCCTGGTGCCGGTAAGCACCGTCCTGTTGCGTCGACAGCAGCAGGAACGCTGATTTTTTTTCAGTTGATGGTTTTGATGAAGCGGTAGGCGCAGCCGGGCGTGAACTTGCCCTCTTCGATGCGAATGACCGCATCGATATGATCCGCATAATGCAGGTAACCGGCGCCGCAGCGGCGCAGATACTCTTCGCCGTGGTTATAGCGGCCGGTCTTGGTCAGCATGAATTCGCTGTTGCCAGTTTCCACGGTGAACAGGAAGCTGCCGCCGGGCTTCAGCGCCAGGGCGGTCAGACGGAACAGGTCGGTCACTTCACCGATATAGATCAGCGTATCGGCGGCCAGCACGACATCGTAGCTGGCGGCCGGGGCAGCCCGGAGGGCGGCATGGGCTTCGGCATGCTGCAGCTGGTCGTAGATGCCGCGGCGCTGCGCTTGTTCCAGCATGCGCGGCGCGAGATCGATACCATGCAACTGCGTCGCGTAGGGACGGAAGGGAATGCCGCTCAAGCCGGTGCCGCAGCCGACATCGAGAATGGTGCGGCTGGCATCAAGGGCCCAGTCGGCGCGCTCGGCAAGCTGGCGCAGCATCTCGGGACCCTGATAGCCCAGCCGGGCCAGATGATTGTCGAACCGGCCGGCATAGGTGTTGAACAGCCAGGTCACATAAGTGTCGGGCGCGTGCTGCGGGTTATGGCCGACGAGAGAGTCGAGCAGGTGGCGCACGACGCCGGAATTGGGCGACAGTGCCTGCGCCTGACGCAGGCTGACGATGGCATCGTCACTGCGGTTGAGATCGAGTTGCGTGAGCGCCAGACCGAGCCATGACATCGGGCGGGCGTGCTGATCAGCCACGGCCCGACTGAAGCAGGCTTCTGCTTCTGCATGCCGGCCGGCCTCGCGGGCCTGAATACCGCGTTGCTCCCAGCTTAATGAGTCGAGCGTCTGATCGTGTTGCATATCGGCAGCTAACCCCGGGGGGTGACGCTTGGCTACCGAATTAGTTCGATTTATTTCATCAGGTGTTTACACCCTGATAACCATACGAGCAGCTTACGGATCAGTCTTCGCTGCCCATGTTTTTCAGCAGTGTGGCCGCATCATAGTTCTCGCCGACTGCCATGGCGCAAATCCGCGAAATATGGGTGAGCGGCAAGCCGCTTTCCTTGGCCCAGACATTGAATTGCGCCTGGATGTTCTGCAGGTCGCGCTTGCCGCTGGCCTTCTCAGTCAGCGGTACGCCGGCCTCGCGCAGGCAGAAAATTACATCGCGCGAGGTGATGAAGCTGTCGCGGCCAAGGAAACGGATCAGGTACTGGCCCGTGTTTCCACCCAGCCGCGCCCCGCGCTTGGCCAGGAAATCCAGCAGGCCGACCTGGTCATCCATCGGCCATGTGGCCAGCAGCTTGCCGAAGCTGCCGTATTCGGCGACGACATCCAGGATGAAATGCGCATTGTCGCGCACGCTGCGGATTTTCTGCGGGTTGCGCACGATGCGCTTGTCGCTGGCCAGCTTTTCCCAGAACTCGTCGGGCTTGTGGGCCAGTTTGCGCGGCTCGAAGCCCTGGAAGGCGGCCTCGAAACCATCCCATTTGTTCTCGATCACGCTCCACACGAAACCGGCGGAGAAGACACGCTTGGCCATCTCGGCCAGCGCGCGGTCGTCTTTCAGTTTCAGCAACTGCTTCTGATCGGGGATATTGGGCAGCAGCTTCTTAAGGGTGGCGGCGCCTTTGCGCTTTTCGGCACGGGCCCGGATGGTCTTGAACGAGGTCGCCATCCGTGCCGTCTCCGTTACTGTCCGCGGCCGGTGCGGCTGGCGTAGCGCTCGGCTTCCTCGGCGGCGCGGATCAGGGCTTTGGCCTTGTTCACGCATTCGACATGTTCCGACATCGGGTCGCTGTCGGCGACGATGCCGGCGCCAGCCTGCACATACATGGTGCCGTCCTTCACCAGCGCGGTACGCAGCGTGATGCAGGTGTCCATGGTGCCATTGGCTGAGAAGTAGCCGACGCCGCCGGCATAGAAGCTGCGGCGCACAGGCTCGAGCTCGTCGATGATCTCCATGGCGCGCACCTTCGGCGCGCCGGAGACGGTGCCGGCCGGGAAACCGGCGAACATGGCATCCAGCGCATCGAATTCGGGGCGGATCTTGCCCTCGACATTCGAAACGATATGCATGACATGGCTGTAGCGTTCGATCAGGTTGCGCTCGGTCACCTTCACAGTGCCGATCTGCGCCACGCGGCCCACATCGTTGCGGCCGAGGTCGAGCAGCATCAGATGCTCGGCCAGTTCCTTCGGATCGCTCAGCAGGTCATCGGCCAGGGCCTGGTCCTCGGCCGGCGTGGCGCCGCGCTTGCGGGTGCCGGCGATCGGGCGGACGGTGACGGTATCGTCGCGCAGGCGCACCAGAATCTCAGGCGACGAGCCGACCAGGCATGGACCGCCGAGATTGAGGTAGAACATGAAGGGCGAGGGGTTGGTGCGACGGAGCGCGCGGTACAGCGCGAACGGCGGCAGGCGGAACGGCAGGCTGAAGCGCTGGCCCACCACGACCTGGAAGATGTCGCCGGCGGCGATGTAGTCCTTCGCCTTCAGCACCATCGCCATGTAGTCCTCGGGCGACATGTTCGACTGTGGCTCGGGCAGGGCATCCAGATCGGCGATCTGATCGCGCACGCTGCCCAGCGGGCGGTCGAGATCGGCGACGATATCGGACAGTCGCTCACTGGCCATGGCATAGGCGGCACGCGCATCCATGCCGTTCTGCGGCCGCACCGGCGTGACCAGCGTGATCATGTCGAGCACGGAATCGAAGATCGCCATCACCGTGGGACGCATCATCAGGCCGTCGGGCAGGCCGAGCGTGTCGGGATTGGCGTCGGGCACCTTCGGCTCGACCAGGCGCACCATGTCATAGCCCATGAAACCGACGATGCCGGCCGCCATCGGCGGCAGGTTCACCGGCAGGTCGATACGGCTTTCAGCCAACAGGGCGCGCAGCGATGTGAGCGTGTCTTCCTGACAGGGCTCGAAGCTCTCGGTATCGAAGCGCGCCCTGCGGTTGATCTCCGCCTTGCGGCCCTTGCAGCGCCACAGCAGGTCGGGCTTCAGCCCGATGATCGAATAGCGGCCGCGCACCGCGCCGCCCTCGATCGATTCCAGCAGGCAAGACCATGGCCGGTCGGCCAGCTTCAGGAAGGCCGAGACCGGGGTCTCCAGATCGGCGACGAGCTGGGTCGACAGCACCTGTGCCTCGCCCGCCATGTAGCGCTGCGCGAAGCTGGCATAGTCGGGCGTGATCTTCATGGCGGGAGCTTACTGGCCGGCGCTGATGGCGCTGGCGCGGGCTGCCGCATTCACGGTGACGCCGATATCCTTCTGCAGGGCCTGGCGATACTGCTGCACCAGATCCTGTGCCACGCCGCCGGCCAACTGCTGCGTCGTCTGGTCGCGCTGCTGTGCGATGGCGGCGGCATCGGCCGGTTCGATGCGGCTGAGGCGGGCGACGATGGCGTTGGCGCCGCCGCTGGGGCCAGGCGATGCCGCCGGGCCGGTGACGACCTCGCCCGGCTTGGCGCTGAACAGGCCGCCGGTGATCACCGGCGAGAAGTTGCGCTCGCTGTTCTGGCCGCGGGTCATCGGCGTGCTGAGCTGCACGGCGGTGTTCAGCGCGGCGGCTTCCTTGGCCAGGTCGCCGCCGGCGCGCACGCGCTCGGCGATCTGCTTGGCGCGTTCGGCCGCCGCATCGGCGCGGGCACGCTGCTGCAGGGCCGCGACGACATCGCTCTTCACTTCATCAATCGGCTTGAGCGCGGCCGGCTTGATCTCGGTCACCTTCAGCACGATCAGGCCGGTATCGGTGTCGACGATATGCGGCTCGGCTTCCGGGCCGAGGTCGAAGGCGTCGGTGAAGAAGGCCGGCAGCTTGGGTAGATTGGCAACCAGCTTGCCGGCGGCATCCTGGCCCTGACCGTCGATATTGGCGGCCTGCTGCACGGGCAGCGACTGCGCCTTGGCAATCTCGTCCAGCGTGGCGCCGCCAGCGATCTGGTCGTCGATCTGCTGGCGCAGCTTCACCATGCCATTGAGTGCCTTACGCAGGGCGACCTGCTGGCGCAGTTCGGCCTTGGCTTCATCGAAGCTGCGGGTGCTGCCAGGCTGTATCTCGGTCACGCGCAGCAGGTGGAAGCCAAACGGCGAGATCACCGGCTCACTCACCTTGTCCTTGGGCAGGGCAAAGGCGGCGTTAGAGATGGCGGCGGGCAGTTCGTTGCGCGTCACCACGCCCAGCTTGACGTCATCGGCCTTGAGCTTCTGGGTGCGCTGAGCCATGGCGAGGAAGCCTTCGCCCTTGGCGATGGCTTCGGCGGCGGCCTTGGCTTCGGCTTCGGTGCTGAACACCACCTGCTCGACGCCGCGCTTCTCGGCCACGGTATAGGCGGCGCTGTTGGCGTCGTATTCGGCATGCAACTCGTCGTCGCTGACCTCGGTCTGCGCGACGCGGCCATCGGCGCTGAGCTGGATCCAGGCCACGCTGCGGCGCTCCGGTGCGGTATAGGCGCCCGGATTGGCCTTGTAGTATTCATCGATCTGCTCGGCGCCGGGGGCAGGCGGCGCCGGCAGCTTGGCGGCATCCACCACCACGAATTCCGCCAAACGGCGCTCCAGGCGGTAGGCCAGCACGGCATCGGCCATTGGCTTGGGCGCCGCGGTGATGCTGCCGAACAGGCTGCCGATCAACTGGGTGCGCGCGATGTCATCGCGCAGCATCGCCACCAGCATGGCTTCGGAATAGCCCTCGTTGCGCAGATAGCTTTCAAAGGCCAGACGATCGAACTGGCCGGCCATGCCCTTGAAGGCCTGCGCATTCATGATGGTGTCGCGCACCTGCTGGTCGCTGACCTGGATGCCGATATTGCGCGCCGCCTGGACATAGAGCTTGTCCTCGATCAGGCGGTTCAGCACGCTTTCATCCAGACCGAGCTGGCGGGCTTGCTCGGCCGAGAAGGCGTTGCCGAAGCGGCGGCGCAGGTTGGTCACCTCGCGGCGGAAGGCCTCGGCGAATTCGCCCTGCCCGATGGCGGTCGAACCGACCTTGGCCACATCGCCGCCGCCGCCGAAGCCGCGGACATAATCGGCAATGCCCCAGACGCCGAAGCTGAGGATGAGAAGGACCATCAGGAACTTGGCAATCCACGAGGCCGCGCCGGACCGCATCTGCTGCAGCATGAAACACCTGAAAAAGTGAAGCGAAACAAAGGCTCCCGCCAGCCTGACTGGCGGCCGGACGGGTGGGCGCGCATACTAAAGCCGGCCCGGAGGGGGGGCAAGGCGTCCAGCTTTGCCTTTCCGGGCGGAACTTGCTACGAAACCCCCGATTTTAGTGATGCAGCAAGCGAGGTTTTGGCATGGCGGCGCGTCGCCCCCTGATCGTCGGCAACTGGAAAATGAACGGCCTGGCCGCCAGCCTGTCCGAGGCGACCGCTTTGGCCGCCAAGGTGAAGGCCCAGGCCCCGCAGGCCGAACTGGGCCTGTGCCCGCCGGCGACCCTGGTCGCCGCACTGAGCCAGACCCTGAAAGGCACCGGCATCAACACGGGCGGGCAGGATTGCCATGCCAAGGCCTCGGGCGCCCATACCGGCGACATCGCGGCTGAGATGCTGAAGGATGCCGGCGCGACCTATGTGCTGGCCGGCCATTCCGAGCGTCGCGCCGATCATGCCGAGAGCGATGCCGTGGTTCGCGCCAAGGCGCAGGCAGGCCATCGCGCCGGGCTGGTGGCGATCGTCTGTGTCGGCGAGACGCTGGCCCAGCGCGACTCAGGTGAAACGCTCAAGGTGGTATCCGCCCAGGTGCGCGCCTCGGTGCCCGATGACGCCACCGCCGCCAACACGGTCGTCGCCTATGAACCCGTCTGGGCCATCGGCACCGGCCGCACGCCGACCGAGGCCCAGGTGGCCGAGGTGCATGCGGCAATCCGCCAGGACCTGAAGGCGCGTTTTGACGATGGTGATGGCTTCCGCATCCTGTATGGCGGCTCGGTGAAGCCTGACAACGCGAAAAGCCTGATGGCCGTGCCCGATGTTGACGGTGCGCTGGTCGGCGGCGCCAGCCTCAAGGCCAACGACTTCTGGCCGATCATCGAAGCCAAGGGCTTCAAGTAATCGCCATGGGCGCGGCGGAGCGGGATAAGGACGGCACTATCGCGGCGCTCAAGAAAGTCGCCGAGATGTTTGCCGTGTCCGTGACGCCGCATCTGCAGGCGCAGATCGACCCGTCTGATCCGAAAGACCCGATTGCCCGCCAGTTCCTGCCGGACGCGGCGGAGCTGGAGATTCATGAGCATGAGCGCGCCGATCCGATCGGCGACGATGCGCATAGCCCGGTGCCGGGCATCGTGCATCGCTATCCCGACCGCGTGCTGCTCAAGCTGGTCAATGTCTGTCCGGTCTATTGCCGCTTCTGCTTCCGCCGCGAGATGGTGGGACCGGGTTCGAAAGGTTTGAGCGGCGACCAGCTCGATGCTGCCATCCAGTATATCGCCGAGCATCCCGCCATCTGGGAGGTGATCCTGACCGGCGGCGATCCGCTGATCGTGTCTCCGCGCCGGCTGAAAGAGGTGATCACCAGGCTGAACGCAATCCCACATCTGGGCGTGATCCGCATTCACTCCCGCGTGCCGGTGGTCGATCCGGCGAAGATCAACGACGCCATGGTTGATGCGCTCAAGGGCAGCGAGAAAGCCGTGTGGCTGCTGCTGCATGCCAACCATGCGCGCGAATTCGTGCCCGAAGCGAAAGCCGCGATCCGGCGGCTGGTCGAGGCCGGCGTGCCGGTGCTGGGGCAGTCGGTGCTGCTCAAGGGCGTGAACGACAGCCCGGCGGCGCTGACCGACCTGTTCAAGACCATGGTCGCCAACCGCATCAAGCCGCATTACCTGCATCACGGCGACCTGGCGCGCGGCACCAGCCATTTCCGTATCAGCCTGGCGGAAGGCCAGCAGCTGATGCGCCGCCTGCGTGGTCATGTCTCGGGGCTGGCGCAGCCGACCTACATCCTCGACATCCCCGGCGGTCACGGCAAAGTACCGGTCGGCCCGGTCTATGCCGAACCGGCTGAAGACGGGGGCTGGACGATCACCGATCCCTGGGGCTGCGCGCATGGGTATGATGACCCGGCGCTGGACTGAGTCGCTGTCTGCGCTGACAGCACAGCTGATTCTTGCCAAGTCCAGCCGGGCCATTTAAGCCGGTGGCATGACCCAGCAGCCCGTTCTCCATGTCGAGATCAATCCCGTCACACCGTTCCAGCAGAACTGTTCGCTGATCTGGTGCCCCGAGACCATGCGCGGCGCGCTGGTCGATGCCGGCGGCGAACCCGAGATGCTGCTGGCGGCGGCGCAGCGCCAGGGCGTGACACTGGAAAAGCTGTTGGTTACCCATGGTCACCTGGATCATGCCGGCGCGGTGATGGACATCGCCGAGCAACTCAAGCTGCCCATCGAGGGGCCGCATGAGGATGACAAGTTCTGGATCGACGGCATGCCGGCGGCGGCACAGCAGTATGGCTTTCCGCCGAGCCGCAGCTTCACGCCGAACCGCTGGCTTCAGCATGGTGACACCGTCAATGTAGGCAACCTGGTGCTGGACGTGATCCACTGCCCCGGCCACACGCCGGGCCATGTGGTATTTTATCATGCGCCATCGAAGGCGGCGCTGGTGGGCGATGTCATCTTCCAGGGTTCCATCGGTCGGACAGATTTCCCGAAGGGCAATCATGCCGACCTGATCCGCTCGATCCGCGAGCGGCTGTTCACGCTGGGTAACGACATCACCTTCGTGCCCGGCCACGGCCCGCTCTCCACCTTCGGGCAGGAGCGGGCGGCGAACCCGTACGTCTCGGATCGTGCGCTGGGGCTAGGCTGACGGCCCGGTGTATTGCACCACCGTCTGATCGATTACGCCGAAGATCGACTGGCCCTTAGAATCCGTCATCTCCATACGGATGCGGTCGCCGAATTTCATGAATGGCGTCTTCGGCTTGCCGTCGGCAATCGTTTCGATCATGCGGATTTCAGCCAGGCAGGAGAAGCCCTTCGAGGCATCCCGGTTCGACACCGTGCCGCTGCCGACGATGCAGCCGGCGCGCAGGCGGCGCGTTTTTGCGGCATGGGCGATCAGATCAGCCAAGCTGAACTGCATGTCAGCGCCGGCCTCGGGCGCGCCGAACTGCTTGCCGTTCAGCGTGCTGACCAGCGGGCGATGCACCTTGTTGTCTTTCCAGTCGGCGCCGAGCTCGTCGGGCGTGACGGCGACCGGGGCGAAGGCGGTGGAGGGCTTGCCATGGAAGAAGCCGAAGCCCTTGGCAAGCTCGCCGGGGATCAGGTTGCGCAAGGAGACGTCGTTCACCAGCATCAGCAGGCGGATATGTTTCGCGGCCTCGGTCGATGACGCACCCATCGGTACGTCGCCGGTGATGGCGGCGACCTCGCCCTCGAAATCGATGCCATAGGCCTCGTCGGCCACTTCGATATCGGCGGTGGGTGGCAGGAAATCGTCCGAGCCGCCCTGATACATCAGTGGGTCATGCAGGAATTCCGGCGGCATCACGGCGTTGCGCGCCTTGCGCACCAGTTCAACGTGATTGAGGTAGGCCGAGCCGTCGCACCACTGATAGGCACGCGGCAGCGGCGAATGCAGTTTCTCGGGGTCATAAGCGATACCCTTGGATTCGCCCTTGTTCAGCGCGTCATAAACGGCTTTCAGCTTGAGCTCCATCGTGCTCCAGCTGTCGAGCGCCATCTGCAAGGTGGGGCAGATCTGATCGACCGGCAGCATGGATTTCAGGTCGCGGCTGACAACGGTGAGGCGGCCGTCGCGGCCATGCCGCAGCGAGGCGAGTTTCATCGCAATAACTCCCTAGACTTGGATTGTTGTTATTCGGCGGCCTGCTTGAACCCGTCCGGATTCCAGGTCGCCACATAGCCTTTGAATTCGACGCTCTCGGCGGCTTGGCCGACATCCAGCGCATCGCGGGTATCGATCATCACCGCAACCTCGTCGGTCTCTTTTTTCGCCGCCTTGGCACCGGCGGCAAAAGCCTTGGGATGCGGGCCATGCGGGAAGCCGCAGGGGTGCAAGCTGATCATGCCGGGATGGATGTTGTCGCGACTGAAGAAGCTGCCCCGGTGATAGAAGATCACTTCGTCATAGTCATCGTTGTTGTGGAAGAACGGCACCTTCAGCGCTTCCGGGTCGCTCTCGATCGGGCGCGGCACGAAGGTGCAGATCACGAAGCGGCTGGCCAGGAAGGTCGTATGGGCGCTGGGCGGCAGGTGATAGCGGTGGCTCATCAGCGGGCGAATGTCGCGCCAGTTCAGCTTGACCACGGTCAGGTCGCCCTTCCAGCCCACCACATCGAGTGGATTGTAGGGGTAGGTAACGGTGGAAAGCTGCTCGCGGCGCTTGATCACCACGCGCCACTGCTTTTTCACCTGTTGTTGCGCCTTGAATGCATCGTCCAGCTTCGGGATCTGCAGCACGGCGGGATCGAAGATCGCATGCGGACCCACGATGCCCTTGTCGGGCAGACGGTAGCTGTCGTTGGTGGCTTCGATCAGCATAATCTTGCTCGGGCTCTTCGGCTCCAGGCGCCACATGGTGCCGCGTGGCAGCATGATGTAGTCGCCTTCGGAATAGGTGAGGTGGCCGAAATCGCAGAACAGCTCGCCTTCGCCGTCATGCACGAACAGCAATTCGTCGCCATCGCCGTTGCGCACCAGATGCTGCATCGGCGCCGTCAGCAACATGTGGCGGTATTTCACATGGGCATTGCTGAGCAGCGTTTTTGCTTTCCAGGGGCAGTCGACGCTATCGGCGAATTTCGCCGTGTCGAAGGCGCGGGGCTTGAGCGGGCCTTCCCAGTCGATCCAGCCGGTCGGCGGGTTCTGGTGATAGAGATGGGCTGCCGGGCCGAAAAAGCCCTCCTTGCCCATCTCGCGCTCATAGGTGCCTTCGGGCAGTGCCACATGGGCCTGTTTCGCGGCTTCGCCCTCGGTGTGGCTCATCGGAATCCAGGTCTTGCCCATGATGTTTCCTCCTAGATTTGGTCTTTTGGGGACTTGGTTTTCTTAATTGGCCTTCAGCACGCCGCGGCGAATCTGGTCGAGCTCGATGGACTCGAACAGCGCCTTGAAGTTGCCTTCGCCGAAGCCGTCGTTGCCCTTGCGCTGGATGATCTCGTAGAAGATCGGCCCGATCACATTGTCAGTGAAGATCTGCAGCAGCAGGCCCTGACCCTTGGTCGGCGCGCCGTCGATCAGGATCTGCAGCTCCTTCAGGCGGGCTACATCCTCGTTATGGCCGGGCAGGCGGTCATTGATCTGGTCGAAATAGGTATCATTCGTCGACTGGAACGGCACATCGCGGCCGCGCAGCGCGCTGACGGTGCTGTAGATGTCGTCGGTGCCCATCGCCACATGCTGGATGCCTTCGCCGTGGTAGGCGTTCAGGTATTCGGCGATCTGCGACTTGTCGTCGGAGCTTTCGTTGATCGGGATGCGGATCTTGCCGCAGGGGCTTGTCATCGCCTTCGACTTGAGGCCGGTCAGCTTGCCCTCGATGTCGAAATACTTGATCTCGCGGAAATTGAAGAGACGCTCGTAGAAACCGGCCCATTCACCCATGCGGCCGCGATGCACGTTATGGGTCAGGTGATCCACGTAGGTCAGGCCGACACCTTTCGGGTTGCGTTCAACACCGGGCAGGGGCACGAAATCGACGTCATAGATGGTGCCGCGCTCGCCATAGCGGTCGACCAGATAGATCAGGCTGTCGCCGATGCCCTTGATGGCGGGGATGTTCAGTTCCATCGGGCCGGCATGGGCCTCGACGCCCCAGGCGCCAAGCTCGACAGCGCGCTTGTAGGCCTTGGGCGCATCCTTGACGCGGAAGGCCATGGCGCAGATGGAGGGGCCATGGATGCGGGCGAAGCTCTGGGCGAAGCTCGACGGCTCGGCATTCAAGATGAAGTTGACGTCGCCCTGGCGATAGAGGGTCACGTTCTTGGACCGGTGCTTCGCCACGGCCTGGAAGCCCATGCGCTCGAATAGGGCAGCCAGCTTCTCGGGTTCAGGAGCGGCATATTCGATGAATTCGAAGCCGTCGGTGTTCATCGGGTTGTCGAAGAGGTCGGCCATGGGCTAACTCCCAAAGTCTGAATTGCGGTTGGCCCTGACATTAGTTACAATTGAAACTAAATTCAAGGTCAGAGACCCCAAAAGAGATCCTGGACCGATGCCCAAATCGCCGCTCGCGCTGGAACGTTTTCTGCCCTACCGGCTCTCGGTGGTGACCAACCGCATCAGCGGGGCGCTGTCGCGCCATTACGCTGCACGATTCGGCATCAGCATCCCCGAGTGGCGCGTGGTGGCGAACCTTGGCCGTTATCCGGGCCTGACCGCCAATGACGTGGTCGAACGCTCGGCCATGGACAAGGTGACGGTCAGCCGGGCGGTGTCGGCGCTGGAGGAGAAGGGCCTGCTGGAGCGCGTGCGCGACGACGGCGACAAGCGCAAGTCGCGGCTGACGCTGTCGGCGAAGGGGGCGCAGGTCTATGCCGAGATCGCACCGCTGGCGCTGGGCTTCGAACGCGATCTGCTGACCGCGCTGACGGCCGACGAGACAGCGCAGCTTGACCGCATCATCGACAAGCTGAACGCCAAGATGGACAAGGTGGACGAAGCAGGTTGAGCCGGCTTCCCCGGCTTTGAGCGCCTATTCCGATTCGGCCGGGGGCGCGACCTGCTTTTGCTGCTGGGCCGCGACCTTGGCTTCGAAGTTCTTCTTGCCGCGACGGTGCACGAAGAACAGCACGATGCCGACAGTGGCAAAGATGCCCAGCATGATCAGGCCGAAATCCTTGGCGATGTTGCCGAGCACGGCCTCGAAGGCCACACCCAGCAGATAGCCGGCCCAGGTGAAGGCATTGGCCCACAGGCCGGCGGCGATGAAGTTCAGCGCGGCAAAACGCGGCCAGCTGATCATGCTCATGCCCATCGCCAGCGAGGAGAAGTTACGCACGCCGTAAATGAAGCGGAAGCTCAGGATGAAGCCGATGTGATACTTGTGCAGCATATCGAGGGCGACGTTGACGCCGCCCTGCAGCTTGGGAAAACGCTTGAGCAGGCGATGGCCGTATTTGCGGCCGACCCAGAAATAGAGCTGGTCGCCGGAGAAGCTGCCGAGCCAGGCGGCTGCGATCAGCCAGTAGACATGCAGCAGGCCCTGACTGGAGGCCGCGCCCGCGAAGATCACGAATGTCTCGCCTTCCAGGAAGGTCCAGACAAAGGTGATGACGTAGAACCACTCGCGATACTGTTCGATCAGATGGTAGATGTCGATTTCGGGCACGGTTGCTCAGCCTCGCACGGTCAGATCAGGCCGGCGAGCGGCGAAGAGGGATCGGCATAGAGTTTCTTTGGCATGCGGCCGGCCTGATAGGCCAGGCGGCCTGCCTCGATGGCCAGCTTCATGGCACGGGCCATGCGGATGGGATCCTTCGCCTCGGCAATCGCAGTGTTCATCAGCACGCCGTCGCAGCCCAGCTCCATGGCAATCGCGGCATCCGAGGCCGTGCCGACGCCGGCATCGACCAGCACGGGGACCTTGGCGTTCTCGATGATGACGCGGATGTTGACCGGGTTCTGCACGCCAAGGCCGGAGCCGATGGGCGCGGCGAGCGGCATGATGGCACAGGCGCCGAGGTCTTCCAGTTTCTTGGCCGCGATCGGATCGTCGGCGCAGTAGACCATGACGTCGAAGCCGTCCTTGACCAGAAGTTTCGTCGCTTCCAGCGTGGCTTCCATGTCGGGATAGAGCGTCTTCTTGTCGCCCAGCACTTCGAGCTTCACCAGTTTCCAGTCGCCGGCCTCGCGCGCCAGACGCAGCGTGCGAACGGCGTCGTCAGCGGTGAAGCAGCCGGCGGTGTTGGGCAGATAGGTGTATTTCTTCGGGTCGACGTAATCGACCAGCATCGGCTGGTTGCGGTCGGTGATGTTGACGCGACGCACCGCGACGGTGACGATCTCGGCGCCGGACGCCTCGATGGCCAGCCTGGTCTCTTCGAAATCCTTGTACTTGCCGGTGCCGACCAGCAGCCGCGAGCGGAAACGGCGGCCCGCCACTTCGAAATAATCGTCTGCACCCAGCGGGGCGTTGCCGCCACCGATGAAATGCACGATCTCGATCTTGTCGCCGTCGGTCAGGGAGGTGGCGCCATAGGCCGAGCGTGGCACGATCTCGCGGTTCAGCTCGATGGCGATCTTGCGGCCGTCCAGCTCCAGCGTCGATAGCAGGTCCGCCACCGTCGCCGCAGCGGTCATATCGCGAAGTTCGCCGTTGATCGTCAGACGCATCTCGAGGCTACCCTGCCGCCCGGTCCGGCCGGATTGCGGCCGGCGGACATCCTGTATTCGTTATTCGTTGCCACCCTTGGCCTACCGGACAGATGGGGACCGGAGGGCGCGCCGACAATAGAGCGGGGGCTGACGGGGCGGCAACCCTTACGAAGACCCCGAAAATCCCGACAAGGCTTTGTAACATAAGAAGACTGCGGTAGAATCCCTGTCCTCAGGGAGGGGTATATGCTTCTGTATGGGTATTTCCGGTCCTCGGCCGCCTATCGGGTCCGGATCGCACTGAATCTGAAGGGCCTGACCTACGACCAGACCTTTGTGCATCTCGCCAAGCTGGAGCAGCTCTCCGAAGCCTTTGCCGTCATCAATCCGCAGAAACTGCTGCCTGTCCTGGTCGGCGACGACGGCACCCTGATGACCCAGTCGCTGGCGATCATGGAGTATCTCGAAGAAATCCAGCCTGAACCGCGGCTGCTGCCCAAGGATCCGGCTGGCCGGGCGCGCGTGCGGGCGCTGGCGCTGGCGATTGCCTGCGAGATTCATCCTCTCAACAACCCCCGCGTGCTGCGCTACCTGACCGGCAAGCTGGGCGTGAGCGAAGAGCAGAAAGACGCCTGGTACCGGCACTGGGTGGAAGAGGGCCTGCAGGCCGTGGAAAAGCTGCTGACCGGCAGCTCGGCCACCGGCCGCTTCTGCCATGGCGACACCCCGACCATGGCCGATATCTGTCTGGTGCCGCAGGTGGCCAACGGCCGCCGCTTCAAATGCGATTTCTCCGGCTGCCCGACGGTCATGCGTATCGAAGCCGAATGCCAGACGCTGGAGGCCTTTGCGAAAGCGTCGCCGGGCCAGCAGCCGGATGCTGAATAGCCATATGCGGCAAGGCCTGCGACAGATCAGCCGGCTGATCAGCCGCCCCACCGGAGGGGTGGTCGCGGCGCTGATCTTTATGCTGGGTCTTGCCGCGCCGATCATGGCCCAGCCGCAGCAGACCCTGCTGCGCATCGGCACCGGCGGACAGAGCGGCACGTATTTTCCGATCGGCAGCCTGATCGCCAGCGCCACGAGCGACATGCAGGCCGGCCCTGATTGCGCCGCGCCGGATATCAGGGATGGCCGCTGCGGCGTGCCGGGCCTGGTGGCCGTGGCGCAGATATCCAATGGCTCGGTAGCCAATGCGGCGGCGCTGCAGGCCGGCCAGAACGAGATGGCGCTGGTGCAGGCCGATGTCGCCACCTGGGCTTATGAGTCCAGGGAGGTCTATGCCGGTCGGTCGCCGCATGATCGCCTGCGCTTTGTGGCGCATCTCTATCCAGAAGCCATGCATGTGGTGGTGCGCAAGCAAGCAGGCATCAGCCGCATTGGCGACCTGCGCGGCCGCACTGTGGCGCTGGATGAGCCGGGCTCGGGTTCGCTGATCCATGTGCGCAACCTGCTGTCGGCCTACAATCTGGCCGAGACGGATCTGCGCGCGCTCTATGTGAAGCCCGACCTGGCCGTGCCGCGCATGCAGGCTGGCCACCTGGATGCCTTCTTCATCGTGGTGGGCTGGCCAGTGAAGATCGTGGCCGATGCACTGGCCGCCGAGAATGCCACGCTGCTGCCGCTTGATCCCAATCAGGTGCGCGGCGTGATGCAGCGCAACCCCTTCCTCAGCTTTGGCAGCATTCCGGCCGGTGTTTATGCCGGGCAGCCGGAGATCCCGACCCTGATGGTGGGTGCGCAGTTGATCGCGCGCGCCGATTTGCCCGACGATCTGGTCTACGCTTTCCTGGAAGCGATGTGGAGCGAGCGCGGCCAGAGGATTCTCAGGGCCGGCCATCCACGTGGCGTCGACATCGATTTCAAGGCTGCGCTCACCGGCCGCAGCATTCCCATGCACCCGGCAGCCGAGCGGTTCTACCGCGCGCGCGGCCTTCTGGCGGGTTGATCGATGGGATTTGTGTTCGGCCGGCGCCATACCATGGTCGTCATTGTTCTGATCGTGGTTGGCGTTCTTGGCAGCGCCTTCTACGTTCAGAACACGCTGACCACGGTGGCGCGCGACCTGCCGGTGACCCTGTTGGAGCAGGAGCGCGACGCGGAATCGATGATCCGTGAAATCGGCAATCTTGCCTGGGCTATCGAAGCCTGGCGTCAGGATCCGGAAGATGTCGCACGCCGGCGTGTCGCCATCTATCTGCTGTCATCCCGCGCCCGCGCCGACCTGCTGCGCGCCAACTACAATCTCGACAATATGGTGGGGGCGGCCGGCATGTATGCCGTCGCCAATCCGGCGCTGCAGGATCTCGCGCGCTGGTATGAGGATGGCATTCCGGGCCAGCCGGCCGGATCGCCGGCGGTGATCATGCTGATGCAGTCGCGCGCCCGCGAGGCCGAGAACCGACTGATCTCGCTGCTGGAGCAGTCGCGCAACACCGCGCGCGAGATGCTTACGAGCCAGGAGCGCCGGCTCGACCGTTTCGCCGATGCCGTCGGCGTGCTGACCGGCATTGCCGTGGTGCTGGTGATCGGCCTGGTGCTGCTGCTGTTCCGCGAGCGGCGCGTGGTGGAACTGAAGGAACAGGCCGAGCTGTCGGCGCTGTCGGCAAAGCGCGCCGCCGAAGAGGCCAACCGAGCCAAGTCGGAATTCCTGGCCAACATGAGCCATGAGTTGCGCACGCCGCTGAATGCCATCATCGGTTTCTCGTCGATCATCCGCAACGAAATGCTGGGTCAGGTGAATGTGCCGCGGTATCGCGAATATGCGGGCGACATTCATGCCAGCGGCGAGCATCTGCTGGCTATCATCAACGACATTCTCGACCTGTCGAAGGTGGAGGCTGGAAAATACGAATTGGCCGAAGAGGATTTCGACGCCGACGAGATCATGGTTGCCGCCGCGCGCCTGGTGCGCGAGAAGATTGAGCGTGCGCATGTCCAGCTCAAGGTCGAGCCTCCGCAGGGGCTGGTGCAGCTACATGCCGATCGCCGGGCGCTGCTGCAGGTGCTGATCAACCTGCTGGCCAATGCGGTCAAGTTCACCGAAGAAGGGTTGATCACATTGTCGGCCGAGATGACGGAGGGCGGGGGCTTTGCCTATATCGTCACCGATACCGGCATCGGCATGACCCCAGCCCAGATCAAGATCGCCATGCAGCCCTTCAGCCAGATTCAGAATGCGCTGACCCGGGCGCAGTCCGGCACCGGCCTGGGCCTGCCGCTGAGCGAACGCATGGTGCGGCTGCATGAGGGCTGGCTGGAAATCCAGAGCACTCCAGGCAGCGGAACCAAGGTCAGCGTGCATCTGCCGCCCTTCCGCGTCGTGGACGGCTTTCAGGCCAATACGAAGGACTGACCGGCCTTCAGCCGCCGAGCGCCGTTATGGCTGCCGGCAGGTCCGAGAAATGATCGATCAGGCGATCGCCGCCCAGGTCGGCTGGCGGGATGCGGGTATAGCCGAAGCTGACGACCACGCAGGGCAGGCCGGCGGCTTTGGCGGCATTCACGTCATTGGCCGAATCGCCGACCATTGCGGACCAGCCGAATCCTTCACCCAGCTTATCAAGAGTGCCGTGGATATGGCCGGGATCGGGTTTGCGCACCAGCAGGCTGTCGCCACCAACAATGGCACCGAAGAAGCTGGTCAGGCCGAGCTGGTCGAGCAGGTTGCGGCTTAAGGCTTCGGGCTTGTTGGTGCAGACGGCCAGCGCATAGCCCTGTTCGGCCAACTGGGCCAGGCAGGTGGTGACGCCGGGAAATGGCCGACTCGTATCGGCCAGATGGCGCCCATAATAGATCATGAAATCCTTGAATGCCGTTTCAAAGGCATCCGGCGTCGGCATGCCACCGGTCGCCTTGAAACCCTTCTCCAGCATGGCGCGGGCGCCGTCGCCGACCATATTGCGCACGTCATCCAGCCCGATCATCGGCCGGCCGGTGCGATCAAGAGCATAATCGGTGGCGGCAGCGAGGTCCGGCGCGGTGTCCACCAGCGTGCCGTCGAGATCGAAAAGGATGGCTTTACGGGTCATGAAAGGGCTGCGGTTCGACGTTACAATTGGTAAAACCTTGAAACAGACCGAAATTGGAATTCATTTCCGGTTTTTAATCTGGCTGTGAGACAGTCCGCGACGCAAAAAGCGGGGCGAATCACAGCCCTTTTTATACGGAACGCGAGCATGGCGAAACAGGCCGTTGCCGTGGTTGTGCTGGCCGCAGGCCAGGGCACCCGGATGAAGTCGAAACTGCCCAAGGTGCTGCATGCCGTGGCCGGGCAGCCGATGCTGCTGCATGTGCTGGATGCCGCCGCCAGCCTGACGCCGGATCACGTGGTGGTGGTGATTGGCAAGGGGCAGGATGCCGTGGCCCAGGCTGTTGCCCCCGCGACCGTGGCCGTGCAGGACCCGCCGCGCGGCACCGGCGATGCCGTCATCGCGGCGCAGCCGGCACTGCAGGGCTTTGAAGGCGATGTCATCGTGATCTTCGGCGACACGCCCCTGCTGACGCCGGCGCTGTTGCAGGCCCTGCTGGCCGCGCGTCGCAGCAAGGATAACCACGCCGCTGTCATCGTCGGCTTTCGTCCGGACGACGCGGCCGCCTATGGCCGCCTGATCGTCAACGGCAAGGGTGGGCTGGAAAAGATCGTCGAGTTCAAGAATGCGAGCGCGGCCGAGAAAGCCGTCACGCTATGCAATGCCGGCCTGATGGCGCTGGATGGCGAGCGCCTTCCGGCACTGCTGTCGCGGCTGAGCGACAAGAACGCCCAAGGCGAATTCCTGCTGACCGACGTGGTCGAACATGCCAATGCGGCGGGCTGGACTTGCGGCGTGGTCGAAGCAGATCCTGTCGAGGTGATGGGCATTAATAACCGTGCCGAGCTGAGCGTCGCCGAAGCCGCCATGCAGCAGCGCCTGCGTGCGAAGGCGATGGCCGAAGGCGTCACCATGACCGCACCCGAAACGGTGTTCCTGCGCAGCGACACCGTGCTGGGCCGTGATGTGGTGATCGAGCCTTACGTGGTCTTCGGCCCCAAGGTCAGCGTGGGCGACGACGTGATCATCCGCAGCCACAGCCATATCGAGGGCGCCAGCATCGCGCGTGGCGCCACCATCGGCCCGTTTGCGCGTCTGCGTCCGGGTGCGAAGATTGCCGAGGATGCCCATATCGGCAATTTCGTCGAGATCAAGAATGCCAGCATCGAGGCCGGCGCCAAGGTCAATCACCTGACCTATATCGGCGATGCCCGTGTGGGCGCTAAAGCCAATATCGGCGCGGGCACCATCACTTGCAATTACGACGGTTTCTTCAAGTCGCATACCGATATCGGCGCGGGCGCTTTCATCGGCTCGAATTCGGCGCTGGTGGCGCCGGTGAAGATCGGCGACGGCGCGATCATTGCCGCCGGTAGCGTGATCACCAAGGACGTGCCGGCCGATGCGCTGAGCATCGCGCGCGGCAAGCAGGAAGACAAACCGGGTCTGGCGGCGAAATTCCGCGCCGCCAAGTCTGCCCTGAAGAACAGGAAGTAGGAGTTTCGTCATGTGCGGTATCGTTGGAGTCGTAGGCACGCGCAACGTTGTGCCGCTTCTGATCGATGGCCTGAAGCGGCTGGAATATCGCGGCTATGATTCATCGGGCATCGCCACGCTGGTAAAGGATGGCGCCATCGAGCGCCGCCGCGCCGAAGGCAAGATCGCCAAGCTGGAAGATCGCCTGAACCAGCAGCCGCTGCAGGGCTTCATCGGCATTGCCCATACCCGCTGGGCCACTCATGGAGCGCCGAACGAGGCCAATGCTCATCCGCATGCGACCAGCCGCGTCGCCATGGTTCATAACGGCATCATCGAGAATTACCGTGAGCTGGCCGAGGAGTTGATCGCCAAAGGACATGCCTTCACGAGTCAGACAGACACGGAAGTGGCGCTGCACCTGATCGACCAGTATCTGTCCGAGGGCAAGGAACCGGTGGCTGCCGTGCAGGCGGCGCTGGCGCGCCTTCGCGGCGCCTTCGCGCTCGGTATTTTGTTCAATGGCAAGGAAGACCTGCTGATCGGCGCCCGCCGTGGCGCGCCATTGGCTGTCGGTTTCGGCAGCGGTGAGATGTATCTGGGCTCCGATGCCCTGGCGTTGGCCCCGCTCACCGACAAGATCGCCTATCTGGAAGAAGGCGACAGCGTGGTGCTGACACGCTCCGGTGCCACCTTCTACGATGCCGACAACAAGAAGGTCGAACGTGTGGTGAAGCCGACCGCGATCAGCGGCGCCATGATCGGCAAGGGTAATTACCGCCACTACATGCAGAAGGAAATCTACGAGCAGCCGGCGGTGATGGGCGACACCATCAATACGGTCGTCAGCCCGACCGACCGCCTGGTGCATCTGCCCGATCTGGGTGTCGACCTTGCCAAGATCACCCGCATTACCATCGTTGCCTGCGGCACGTCATATTATTCGGGCCTGGTGGCGAAATACTGGCTTGAGCGCTATGCCAAGGTGGGCGTCGAAGTCGATGTGGCGTCCGAGTTCCGCTATCGCGAGGCGCCGGTCGACAAGAACGGCCTGGCGATCTTCATCTCGCAGTCGGGCGAGACCGCGGATACGCTGGCCGCCTTGCGCTACGTGAAGCAGAATGGCGGCCGCACCCTGGTGATCGTCAATGTGCCGGAAAGCAGCATGGCGCGCGAAGCTGATGGCGTGCTGCAGACCAAAGCGGGGCCGGAAATCGGCGTGGCCTCCACCAAGGCCTTCACCTGTCAGCTGGTCACGCTGGCCGCCTTCAGCCTTGCCGTGGCGCAGGCCCGCAACGCGCTGGGCAAGGCCGACGCCGACCGCATGATGGCGGCACTGATGGAAGTGCCGGCCCGTGCCGCCGAGGTGCTCAACCACGACGATGCCCTGCAGGCGTTGGCCGAGAAGATCATGGATGCCCGTGACGTGCTCTATATCGGTCGCGGCGCCTGCTATCCGCTGGCCATGGAAGGCGCGCTTAAATTAAAGGAAATCTCTTACATCCACGCCGAGGGCTATGCCGCCGGCGAGCTGAAGCATGGCCCGATCGCCCTGATCGACGAAGTCGTGCCGGTGATTGTGATCGCGCCCAGCGACAGCCTGTTTGAAAAGACCATATCGAATATGCAGGAAGTGATGGCGCGCGGCGGCAAGGTCATCTTCATGTCGGACAAGAAGGGCTTCACCCATATCGACGACCGCACCTTCGCCACCGTCGAATTGCCCGAGGTCGATCCTTTCGTCGCTCCGATCCTCTATGCCATCCCGGTCCAGTTGCTGGCCTATCACGTCGCCGTGCTGAAGGGTACCGATGTGGACCAGCCGCGCAACCTCGCCAAATCCGTCACAGTCGAGTAAAGAAGAGTGGCGAATAAGGAGACTGTCTGAATGAGCACCGTCGAACGTGGGTTGATGCCGTTCCGTATCAGCATTTGCGGCGTGGCCGAACTGCACGAATTCGCCGGTGACGTCAGTCACATCCTCGGCATCCTCGATCCCGGCACGCCGCCGCCGGAAGGTTATATTCATCACCCCGAGGCGCGGCGCGACGAGTTCCGCTTCTATGACGTGGTGGTGGACGATCCGACCCGTACCACGCCCACCGAAGCGGATGTCGTGAAGATTCTGGAGGTAGGCGAGCGGTTGGCCTCCCAGCCGGTGAGGCATCTGCTGGTGCATTGCTATGCCGGCGTGTCGCGCTCGACCGCCTCGGCTGTTACCATCATGGCTCAGCGTAATCCGGCCAGGGTCGCCGATATCTTTGCCGCCCTGGGCGATATTCGCCCCAAGGCCTGGCCCAACAGCATCATGATCGGTCATGCTGATCGCCTGCTGGGCCTCGGCGGCACGCTTGTCGAAGCGCTCCGGCTGCACCACATTGCTGTGGCCCATCGTTATCCCGAGGTTCGGACCTTGATCTCCAGCGTCGGTCGTGGGCATGAATTGCCTGCCGAGTATGCTGCCGAAGGACTGAACCAGGATGACCCAGTATGATTTCGACCTCTTCATCATAGGCGGCGGCTCGGGCGGCGTACGCGCCGGCCGCATTGCGGGCGGCTATGGCGCCAAGGTCGCGGTCGCCGAGGAATATCGCTACGGCGGCACCTGCGTGATCCGCGGCTGCGTGCCGAAGAAGCTGCTGGTCTACGGCTCGGAATACGCCCATGCCTTCCAGGATGCCGCCGGCTTCGGCTGGACGGTGCCGGAACCCAGCTTCAACTGGGCGACCATGATCGCCAACAAGGACAAGGAAATCGCCCGGCTAGAGGGCATCTATCGCAAGCTGTTCGAGAATGCCGGTGCCAAGACCTTTGACGGTCGCGCGACGCTCAAGGACGCCCATACCGTCCTGATCAACGACAAGCCGGTGACGGCCGACAAGATCCTGATCGCCACCGGCGGCCATCCGGTCAAGCCGGCGATCCCGGGTGGCGAGCTGATGATCAGCTCGAACGAGGCCTTCCACCTGAAAGAGCAGCCCAAGCGTATCGTCATCGTTGGCGGCGGCTATATCGCGCTCGAATTCGCCGGCATCTTTAACGGCTTTGGCTCGAAGGTGACGGTGCTGTATCGTGGCGAGCAGGTCCTGCGCGGCTTCGATGAGGATATCCGCAACCATCTGGCGGGCGAACTGGTGAAGACCGGCATCGATTTGCGGGTGAAAACCGATTTGACCAAAATAGAGAAGAAGAACGGCGCGCTGCTGGTGCATCTGACCGATGGCAGCACGCTGGAAGTCGATGCCGTGATGGCTGCCACCGGCCGCAAGCCCAGCACCGATGGTCTCGGCCTGGAAGCAGCGGGCGTGAAGACCGATGCCGAAGGCGCGGTGGTGGTGAACGAGTATTCGCGCAGCAGCGTCGAGAACATCTATGCCGTGGGCGATGTGACCAACCGCATCAACCTGACGCCAGTGGCGATCCGCGAGGGCCATTGCTTTGCCGATACCGTGTTCGGCAACAAGCCGCGCTCGCCCGACCATGCCGACGTGCCGGCGGCCGTGTTCAGCCAGCCACCGGTCGGCACGGTTGGGTTGAGCGAAACGGATGCCCGCAAGACGTACGGCGAGATCGATGTTTACCGCACCAGCTTCCGGCCGCTGCGCGCCACCGTGTCGGGTGGCGAGGAGCGCGTGATGATGAAGCTGGTGGTCGATGCCAAGTCCGACCGCGTGGTCGGCGCGCATATGGTCGGCGCCGATGCCGGCGAAATCATGCAGGGTATCGCTATCGCCATCAAGGCCGGTGCCAAGAAGGCTGATTTCGATGCCACCGTTGGCATCCATCCGACGGCGGCCGAGGAATTCGTCACCATGCGCGAGAAGGTGAAGGCCTGATGCAGTCTGTGCGCGCCGATGCCCGGATCACGCTGGTCCTTGGCGGCGCGCGTTCGGGCAAGTCTCGACTGGCCGAGCAGCAGGCCGAGGCCCATGAGGGACGGCTGGTCTATATCGCCACCGCCGAAGCCTTCGACGACGAAATGAAGGCGCGCATTGCCGAGCACAAGTCGCGGCGCGGCGACCGCTGGCACAATATCGAGGCACCGGTCGCGGTGGCCGAGGTGCTGCAGGCGCTGCCGCTGGAAACCGGCGTGGTGCTGATCGACTGCCTGACGTTGTGGCTGTCGAATCTGATGCATGCCAATCGCAATATCCCCGAGGAGACCGAGCGGTTGATCGGGGCGCTGAAGGCGGCGCGCTTCCCAGTGCAGCTGGTCTCCAACGAGGTGGGACTGGGCATCGTCCCGGAGAACAGGCTGGCGCGCGAGTTCCGCGACCATCAGGGCCGTCTCAACCAGGCGGTCGCCGCGGCGGCCGATCACGTGATTTTCATGGCTGCGGGCCTGCCGCTCGTGCTCAAGTGATCGTCGCATGAAACGCGCACGCAGCCTGATGTTTCAGGGTACCGGCTCGGATGTCGGCAAGTCGGTGCTGTGTGCCGGTGTAATCCGGGCGCTGGTGAAGCGCGGCCATCGCGTGCTGCCGTTCAAGCCGCAGAACATGTCGAACAACGCCGCCGTCACCGCTGATGGCGGCGAGATCGGCCGGGCTCAGGCGCTGCAGGCACGCGCCGCCCGCGTGCCGGCCAGCGTGCATATGAACCCCGTGCTGCTCAAACCCCAGGGCGACCGCACCGCGCAGATCGTGGTGCAGGGCAAGGTCTATGCGCAGAGCGATGGTTGGGGTTTCCTCGATCGCAAGGCCGAGCTCTGGCCCTTCGTCTCCGAAAGCTTTGAGACGCTGCGCCGGGATGCCGATTTCGTCATCGTCGAAGGGGCCGGGTCGCCGGCCGAGGTGAACCTGCGCGCCAACGATATCGCCAATATGGGTTTCGCCACCCGCGCCGATGTGCCGGTGGTGCTGGTGGGCGACATCAATCGCGGCGGCGTCATCGCCTCGCTGGTCGGCACGGCGGCACTGCTGGAGCCGGAAGAGCTGGCACTGGTGTCGGGCTACGTGATCAACAAGTTCCGTGGCGATGTCAGCCTGTTCGATGACGGCCTGAAGATCATCACCCAGCGCACCGGCTGGCAGAGCTTCGGCGTGCTGCCATTCCTGCCCGAGGTGGCGCGGCTGCCGGCCGAGGATGCCGTGGTGCTAGATCACGCGCAGGCCGGGGCGGGTGACATCGTGATCGCCGTGCCGCTGCTGAAGCAGATCGCCAATTTCGATGACTTCGATCCCCTGAAGCAGGAGCCGGGCGTGCGCCTGGTCTTTGTGACGCCGGGCCAGCCGCTGCCACCTGATGCAGCGCTGGTGATCCTGCCCGGCTCGAAGGCCACCATCGCTGATTTGAAGTTCTTCCGCGCCCAGGGTTGGGATATCGACCTGCAGGGCCACCTGCGTCGTGGCGGCAAGGTGTTGGGCATCTGCGGTGGTTACCAGATGCTGGGCCGCAGCGTCAGCGATCCCGCCGGCATCGAAGGCGCGCGGGAATCCATCGAAGGGCTCGGCCTGCTCGAGATCGACACCGTGCTGACCGGCGACAAGACCCTGGTCGAGACGCGTGGCTTCGAGCGCTTCACCGGCGAGACTGTGCAGGGCTACGAGATGCATGTCGGCAACACGGCGGGGCCGGATACGACACGGCCGATGCTACGGTTGAACGGCCGTCATGACGGCGCGGTCACCCATGACGGCCGGATCGCCGGCTGTTATCTGCACGGCCTGTTCGCCAGCGATGCTTTCCGCGCGGCATATCTCACGCAGCTCAGCGGCCGCAGCATGACGGTGCGCAATTACGAGGCTGGCGTCGAGCAGGCGCTGGATGCACTGGCCGATGGCATCGAGGCGCATCTCGATGTCGATGGTCTGATCAAAGCAGCGCGATAGTCGCCAGCGTCATGCCGACCATCAGGCCGGCGGCAACCAGATACAGCCGCAGGCCACGGCGGATATCCATGGCGGTGGCCTCGGCACGGCCTTCGCGGCTGCCCATCCAGTGATCCTCGACCCAGCGATCTCCGTAACGGCGCGGACCGGCCAGCTTCAGGCCGAGCGCCCCGGCCATCGCGGCTTCGGGCCAGCCGGCATTGGGCGACTTGTGCTGGCCGGCATCCTGTTCGACAGCGGCGAAGGCCTTGCGGGCATCGGCCTGCGGCAGCAGCGCGGCGGCGGCGATCAGCAGCAGCGCGCTGAGCCGCGAGGCCGGCAGATTGACCAGATCGTCCAGCCGTGCCGCGGCCCAGCCGAACTGGCGATAGCGGTCCGACTTGTGCCCGATCATGCTGTCGGCGGTGTTGATCGCCTTGTAGAGCGCGATGCCGGGCAGGCCTCCGACCAGCAGCCAGAAGGCCGGCGCGATAACGCCATCGGAAAAATTCTCGGCCAGGCTCTCCAGCGCCGCGCGGCTGATGCCGTGCTCATCCAGGCTGTCGGGATCACGGCCGACGATGCGCGCCACCGCCAGCCGTCCGCCGGCCAGCCCATCGATCTCCAGCCCGCGCAGCACGGCAGCGACATGGTCATACAGGTTGCGCGTGGCGATCAGGCTGGCGCAGAGCAGCGCCTCGATAATCCAGCCATAGGACAGGTTGCGCAGCAGCATGCTGACGAGCCAGGTCGTCAGCCCGGTGATCAGCAGCACGATCAGCAATGTGGCAAGCCCGGCTATCTGCCGCGTGGCGTGGTGCCAGAGTGGGTTGTTCAGGCGCTGTTCGAGCCAGCCGATCAGGGCGCCGATCCAGCTCACCGGATGACGGATCGTGCGATGCAGGATGGCCGGCCAGCCGGCCACGGCTTCGATGCCGAAGGCCAGGACCAGGAGCCAGAGGTTGATTGCGGCAGGATGCACCGTAAGATCGCCGGACCGTTGAACCAGTGAGGTCACCATGGGCGAGGTCCCGCCGAGCCGTCAACCAGCCGACGATGCCAGTCTTGCCGGACCTGTGCATGGCGGCGACCTCAGCGCGCTCAAATCCATGCCGGATGCCTATGTCGGCGACTGGATCGACCTCAGCACCGGCATCAATCCGTTTCCCTGGCCACTGCCTGCCATCACCACCGAAGCCTGGACACGTTTGCCCGCCGCTGCCGCGCTGGCCGGCTTGCTGGAAGCCGCGCGCGTCGCATACGGCTGTCCGCCCGGCGCCGGCATCGCCGCGGTGCCGGGCACGCAGGCGGCAATCCAGTGGCTGCCGCGCCTGTTTGCGCAGGCGCGGGTGACGGTGCTGGGTCCGACCTATGGCGAGCATGCGCATATGTGGCGCCAGTGCGGCCATGCGGTCACCGAAGTTGATGGCGTACCGGGTACGCTGGGCGGCACGGATATTCTGGTGGTGGTCAATCCCAACAATCCCGATGGCCGCGCCATCGGCGGACCGATGCTGCTGCGCTGGCATGCCGAGCTCAGCGCGCGCGGCGGCTGGTTGATCGTGGACGAAGCCTTTGCCGATGTGATGCCGGAAAACTCGCTGGCCGGATCGGCGGGCTTGCCGAACCTGTTGATCCTGCGGTCATTCGGCAAGGTCTTCGGTCTGGCCGGCATCCGGCTCGGCTTTGTATTGGGCGACCCGGACGTGCTTGCCGTGCTGCAGGCGGCCATCGGTCCCTGGGCCGTCAGCGGCCCGGCCTTACAGATCGGTACGGCGGCCCTGCAGGATGCGACCTGGATGACGGTGACGCGCGATGACCTGCGCACCCGTGCCCGGCGTTTCGACCAGATGATGCGCGACCGCGGCATCCATGTGCTGGGCGGCACGTCGCTGTATCGCCTGGCGAAGCTGGAGGATGCGGCGGGCTTCGCGCTGGCGCTGCGCGGGCAGGGCATCCATGTGCGCCTGTTCGATTACCAGCCGCACTGGGTGCGCTTCGGCCTACCCAACCCGGAAGCGGAATTCTGGCGCCGCCTCGATCTGGTGCTGAAGGATTTTAGCCTTTAGCCAGCGCGCGTTTCTGCAGCAGGCTCGCGCCGATCACCAAAACCGTCACCAGTGCGATCATGACGGTGGAGATCGCGTTGATCTCGGGCGAAATACCCAACCGCACGGCGCTGTAGACCTTGATCGGCAGGGTGGTTGCACCGGGGCCGTTGACGAAGGACGAGATCACCACATCATCGACCGACAGCGTGAAAGCCAGCAGCCAGCCCGCCGCCAGCGCCGGCGCAAGTCCGGGCACAGTGACCAGCAGGAAGGCCCGCACCGGACCGGCGCCGAGATCGCGGGCGGCAGCTTCCAGATCGGGGTTGAGCGTCACCAGTTTTGACTGCACGACCACCAGCACGAAGGCCGCACCGAAGGTGGCATGGGCGATGGTCACAGTCAGCAGCCCGCGCTCGACATCCAGCGCCACGAACAGCAGCAGCAGACTCACGCCCAGAATGACTTCGGGGAGCACCATCGGTGCCAGCATCAGGCCGCCGAACAGGCCGCGGCCCGGGAAGCGCCCGAGACGTGTCAGCGTCAGTGCGCCCAGTGTGCCGATCACGGTGGCCAGCGTGGCCGAAAGCGCGCCGATGCGCAAACTGAACAGCGCCGCTTCCAGATAGGCAGAGTTGGAGAACAGCATGCCATACCAGTGCAGCGACCAGCCGCCCCAGACGGTAACCAGCTTCGATGCATTGAAGGAAAACACGATCACCAGCAGGATCGGCAGGTAGAGAAACGCCAGCCCGAGCGTCAGCGCCGTGATGTGGATGCCGGTGAAGCGCCGCATCAGCGCATCCTCCGGTCGACTTCGGCCAGCTCCACCTTCTGCAGCCACATGGCTGGCGCCAGCAGCAACGCGGTGAGCAGCACGGCCAGGGCGCTTGCCATGGTCCAGTCGCGGTTGGAGAAGAACTCCGTCCAGATGGTTTGGCCCAGCATGATGGTGCTGGAACCGCCCAGCAGGTCGGGGATGACGAATTCACCCATGGTGGGGATGAACACGAGAAGTGCAGCCGCGATCAGGCCCGGCCGCGTCAGCGGCACGGTGACGAGCCAGAAGGCCTGCAGGGGCGAGGCACCGAGATCGATGGCGGCCTCGGAAACCTGTTTCGGCTGGCCGGCGAGGCTGGCATAGATCGGCAGCACGGCAAACGGCAGGTAGCTGTAGGTCATGCCGATGACGATGCCGAAGCCGGTATTCACCATCACCAGCGGCTGGTCGATCACGCCGAGTGCCAGCAGGGCCGCATTGATCAGGCCTTCGGGTTTCAGCAGCGCGATCCAGGCATAGACGCGGATCAGGAGCGAGGTCCAGAAGGGCAGCACCATGAGGGTGAGCAGCAGCGGTTGCCAACGCGGGGCCGCGCGGTCGACGGCGCGGGCGACGGCGAGGCCGAGGATCAGGCAGCACAGCGTCGAGATGCCGGCATAAAGCAGGCTGTTGCCCAGCGCACGCGCATAGATCGCGTCGTCCCAGATCATGACGTAGTTGCCAAGCTGACCCATCCATGCGCCATCCTGGATCAGCGGCGTGTAGGGCGGCTGGGCCAGCTGAGGTTCGGCAAAGCTGATCTTCAGCACCAGCAGCAAAGGGATTGCCACCAGTGCCAGCAGCCAGAGGCCGGGCAGCGCGAGCAATGCCAGCCGGCGGGCCGTCATATTTTATCCTGAAGTGGCACCAGCGCATCGGCATCCCAGCTCAGCCATACGGTCTGGCCCAGCTCCAGCAGCGGCTCGTGAATGGCATTGAGCTGCGAAGCCTTGATCACATGGCCATCGGCCAGCGTTACGTCGATGCTGGTCATGTCGCCGATATAGTCGATATCGGTGATGATGCCCGTGGCGATATTGGCGCCGGCGGGAACGGCATTGCGCGAAATCTCGATCTGCTCGAGCCGCAGCGCCAGCAGGCGCCGGGCATCGGTTTTGCCATCCGGGCGGAAATGCAGGTCCAGGCTGCCGCTGCGCGCCGCACCATCGGCCGACAGGATCTCGGCCTCGAACAGGTTGGTCTCGCACATCAGCGTGGCGACGAAGCGGTCGACCGGCCGGTCGTAGATGCGGCGCGGATGGTCAATCTGGCGGATGCGGCCATGGTCCATGACGGCGATGCGGTCGGCCAGCGCCATTGCCTCGTCGTTGTCGTGGGTGACGAAGACGAAGGCGATGCCGGTCTGGCGGTTCAGCTTGCGCAGCTCGGCCTGGGTCTGCTGGCGCAGGCGCTTATCCAGCGCGCCCAGCGGTTCGTCCAGCAGCAGGAGGCGCGGGCGTTTCACAAGAGCGCGCGCGAGCGCCACGCGCTGCTGCTGGCCACCCGAGAGCTGATGCGGCTTGCGCGCGGCGAAACCGGCAATCTCTAGCATCGCCAACGCATCATGGACGCGCGCCTCGATCTCGGCCTTCGGCAGTCCCTCGCGGCGCAGGCCGAAAGCGACGTTGTCGGCCACGGTGAGATGGGGGAACAGGGCGTAGGACTGGAACATCATGTTGACTGGCCGCCTGTGTGGCGGCAGGGCGGTGATGTCGGCACCATCAAGCAGGATGCAGCCGCTGTCGGGCGTTTCCAGTCCGGCGATCATGCGCAGCAGGGTGGACTTGCCGCAGCCGCTGGGCCCGAGCAGCACCAGCGACTCTCCGGGCTCGACCGTCAGGTCCAGCGCATCGACCGCCGTCTCGTGTCCGTAGTGTTTGCTGACGCCCTCGACCTGCAGCAGGGCCATCGGATCAGGTGCCGCCCTTGATACGGGTCCAGCTCCGGGTCAGCACGCGCTGTTCCGCTTGGTTGAAAGGCGTCACGGTATACAGGCTCTTGATCATGTCCTGGGTCGGGAAGACGTCCTTGTCGGCCATGGCTTCCTTGTCGACCAGCTTCAGCGAGTCTGGCACGGCATTGGGATACTGCACGGCATTGGTGATCTTCGCGATCACCTTGGGCTGCAGGATGTAGTTGATGAAGACATGGGCGTTGTCGGGGTTGGGCGCATCGGCGGGGATGGCCATGACATCGAACCACTGCTGCGCGCCTTCCTTGGGCAGCAGGTACTGCACCTTCACGCCCTTCTTGGCTTCCTCGGCGCGGGTGCGCGCCTGCAGGATGTCGCCCGAGAAGCCGTAGACCAGGCAGGCATCGCCATTGGCCAGGTCGTTGATGTATTGCGAGGAGTGGAACTTGCGGATATGCGGCCGCACCTTCATCAGCACGGCTTCCGCCTTGGCCAGCGTGGCGGCATCCTTGGCGTTGGGATCAAGGCCGAGATACTTCAGCGCCGCGGTCATCAGCTCGTCGGGCGCATCCAGCACCATCACGCCGCAATCGGCGAATTTCGACACCACCTCGGGGTCGAATAGCATCTTCAGCGAATAGGCCGGCGGGTTGGCCATGCGCTGCTTGATCTTGTCGGGGTTCAAGCCGATGCCGCTGGTGCCCCAGAGATAGATGGCGGCGTATTTGTTTTCGGGGTCGTATTTCGCCAGACGCTCCATCAGCGCCGGGTCGAGATTCTTCAGGTTCGGAATCTTGGCCTTGTCGAGGGGGCGCAGCAGCTTCGCCTGCACCTGGCGCGCCATGTAGTGTTGCGTCGGCACCACGATGTCGTAGCCGGTCTTGCCGGCCAGCAGCCTGGACTCCAGCGTATCGTTGGAGTCGTAGACGTCGTAGCGCACCTTGATTCCGGTCTCGGCCTCGAAATCCTTCAGCACGCTCTGATCGATATAGTCCGACCAGTTATAGACGTTGACCACTTTCTCCTGGGCCAGCGCTGGCGCGGACAGAAGAGCGAGCAGGGCGGCGAAACGTGCAAGGTTCATGGCAGATAGTCCCCCGATATTCGATGACCGGATTATGACAATCCGTATGCGCAGCGGCAATGCCAGAGCGAGATAGGCCAGGGCCGTCGCATAACGCCCTCTGTGGATTGTCATCCATGTGTCATCGATGTCTCCAACTTATCCCCAGGCTTTCATCGCCCTGTCATCGAATCGCGATGAAATAGGCGAATCGGCGAGTCAAAAAGACGCCGCCCCGAGGGAAAGAGAGACCACGAGATGCGCATTCTGATCGTTTCCGATGCATGGCACCCCCAGGTCAACGGCGTGGTGCGCACCCTGACCAAGACCCGGGAGGTTCTGGAAAAGCGCGGGCATGTGGTCGAAGTGATCGGACCGGAGAAGTTCCGCCGCATCCCATGCCCGACCTATCCGGAGATCGAGCTGGCGATCCTGCCCTACCGCAGCCTGGTCAAACAGATCGAGGCTTTCACCCCCGACGCCATCCATATCGCCACCGAAGGCCCGCTCGGCATGGCGGCGCGCAAATACTGCATGCGCAACAAGCTGATCTTCACCACCGCCTATCACACCAAGTTTCCCGAATACATCCATGAGCGCTGCGGCCTGCCGCTCAGCTGGAGCTACGCCTTCATGCGCTGGTTCCATAATGGCGGCGCTGGCGTGATGGTGGCGACCGACAGCCTGGCCAAGAGCCTGACCGAGCATGGCTTCAAGAACCTGCGTACCTGGTCGCGCGGCGTCGATGTCGAACGCTTCAAGCCGCGCTCGAAAGACATTCTCGATCTGCCGCGCCCGATTTACCTCTATGCCGGCCGCGTCGTGGTCGACAAGAACATCGAGGCCTTCCTGAAGCTGAAGCTCGACGGCACCAAGCTGGTGGTGGGCATCGGTCCCGACCTGGAAGGCTATCGCACGAAGTACCCCGAGGCGGTCTTTGCCGGATATCTGGAGAACGGCCATCTGGCCAGCTATTTCGCCGCTGCCGATGTCTTCGTCTTCCCCAGCCTGACCGACACCTTCGGCTTGGTGCTGCTGGAGGCGATGGCCTCGGGTGTGCCGGTCGCGGCCTATCCGGTCACCGGGCCGATCGACATTGTCGGCCCGCATCCCGAAGTCGGCTGCCTGGACGAGGATCTGGCGGTGGCGATCAGGGGCGCGCTGGGCAAGTCGCCCGAGGCCTGCCGTGCCCTGGCGCTGCAGTATTCCTGGGATGCCTGTACCGACCAGTTCCTGAATAACCTGGCACCGCTGCAGAAGCCCCAGCCGGAGCAGCAGGCGACTGCCGCCACGGCAACCCGCGCCGCCTGAACCGTTTGTTTGATTCGCTTCGCCGGCAGGGGTTTCGCCCCGGCCCGGGCAGGACAGGGCTGCAGTGCTGTCTGCTCGCAAAGTTGTGAACGGACAAATGCCGGGATCGAACTAACGAAGCTTGGCCTTATGCCTGCGAAGCGGGCACTGTATGCATCGTGGAAAAACGCGGGGATAGCGGATATCTGGGGCCTTTAGCGCCTCACGCAGACATCGGGTTGTATTCGCCCCATACGGGAAGGCCGCATTCCACGCGGGTTTTCGTATAAATTCGTCTTATCAAAAATACTCCATTCGGCTTATAAGGATGCCCCGATGCGATTGAGGGGGGCTGACATTGCATTCGACTACCGATATTTCTCCGGTGCTGCTGGAGAGACTCTATCTGAGCGCCGTCGATGACGAGCAGGTGAAGCCGTTCCTCAGCGAACTGGCGCTGGCCTTCAATGCCAGTCTGGCCACTGTCGCCACCATGGATGGCCTGTCACGCCACGACAATCTGCGGATTTCGAGCGGTGTCAGCGTGCAGGAAACCGCCAGCACGGTGCCCGGCTATTACGCCGCCCGCAGCCCCTTCCGCCCCATCATGCTGCTGGAAAACAATTTCGGCCGCGTCATGACTTCGGCCCAGATGGTCGACCGCGACCGCCGCGAGCGCGACGTCTTCATCAACGAATTCCTCAAGCCCGCCGATCACCAGTATCTGGTCACCGGCATCTTCGCCAAATCTGCGGACAAGTTTAACTATTTCGTGCTGAACCGCGGCGGCTGTGCCGGCGAGTTCGAAGAAGAGACCGCCGAGCAGCTTGAGAGGATGGTTCCGCATTTCCGCACCATGCTGCGCTTGCGCAACACCATGGTGGCGCGCGACCGTCATATCGACTTCTCGCGCATGATCGCCGACCGCAGCGGCGACGGCATGGTGCTGATCACTCGCCACGGTAAAGTGCATTCGATGAATGCCAAGGCCACGGCGCTGCTCGCCGAGGAAGACGGCCTGTCGCTGTCCGGCACCGAGCTGGTGGCGGATTTCGCCGAGGATGACGAGCGCCTGAAGCGCGCGATCAACACCTTGTTGCAGCATGGGCGGTCGCAGGTTGCCGAGCCGGCGGTGTCGCTGGCGATCCGTCGCCGCACCGGTGCGCAGCCCTATCGCCTGCACATCATGCCGCTGGCCGTGCGCAAGTATTTCTTCGCCGGCGACGAGATCGAGCTGGCGATCCAGATCGTGGGCCGCCAGACCTCGAGCAGTCAGATCGACGACAGCATGGCTAGCCAGTTCGGCCTCAGCCCGGCGGAAATCCGCGTCGCCACCCATCTGGCCGCCGGCATCTCGCCCAAGCAGATCGCCGACCTGCTGGGCAACAGCATCAACACCATCAAGGTGCACCGCCGCAATCTGTACCGGAAGCTGGGCATCAGCCGGCATTTCGACCTGGTGCGCATGATCGACGGCAAGTTCTGACGCCGTAAGACTGCGGGACAACCGGATTAATTGGTCCAGCGCCTTGAACCGGGCAGGGCGGCTTCGTTAGGCTTCCACTCATATATCAGTGAGGGAGGAGCCTGAATGGCCGTCGAGATTGTCCAGACCATCGCCATGATGCCGGCCGTCCAGCAGGTGCTGGATCGCGACTACACCGTGCACAAGCTGTGGGAAGCCAAGGACCGCGATGCGCTGCTTAAGCAGGTGGCGCCCAATGTTCGCGGTATCGTCACCTCAGCCAGCTCGGGCGTGAATCGCGCCCTGATGGAAGCCCTGCCCAAGGTGGAGGTGATCTCCAGCTTCGGCGTCGGCTATGATCCGATCGACATCGGCGCCGCGAAAGAGCGCGGCATCATCGTCGCCAACACCCCCGACGTACTGACCGAATGCGTGGCCGATACCGCGCTGTCGCTGACGTTGGCGATGATGCGCCGTATTCCGCAGGCCGACCAGTTCGTGCGTCAGGGCAGGTGGCCGAAGGACAAGTTTCCGCTGACCGACAAGCTGGGAGGCAAGCTGATGGGCGTGCTCGGCCTGGGCCGCATCGGCCAGGCGATTGCCAAGCGCGCCGAGGCCTTCGGCGTGGAAATCGCCTATTATGGTCCGCGCAAGAAGGCCGACATCCCGTACAAGTACTATGACAATCTCGTCGCCATGGCGAAGGACATCGACATCCTGATGATCGCCTGCCCGGGCGGCAAGGAGACGCAGGGTCTGGTCAATCAGGCCGTGATCGATGCGCTGGGCACCAAGGGCTATGTCGTCAACATCGCGCGCGGCAGCGTGGTCGACGAACCCGCGCTGGTGAAGGCGCTGGTGGATGGCAAGCTGGCCGGTGCAGGTCTTGATGTCTTTGTCGACGAACCCAATGTGCCGTCGGAACTGTGGAAGCTCGACAACGTGGCGCTGGCACCGCATGTCGGTTCGGCCACGCACCAGACCCGCCAGGCCATGGGCGATCTCGTGCTGAAGAATCTGGCGGCGCATTTTGCCGGCAAGCCGGTGATCGCCAGAGTCGTGTAAATATCTGGGTGTATCGGAAATGAAACAGCCCCGGTGGAAGCCGGGGCTGTTTGCTTATGCGACCCTGAATGCCGGTGCGGCGTCAGTCCGGCTTGACGTTGGCGTCCTTGATGACGCGCGCCCACTTGGCCTGCTCGTCGGCAATGCGCTTGGCAGCTTCCGCCGGGGTCGTGCCGGCCGGTACCACCCCCTGTTCGGCCAGTTTCTGCCGCGCCGCCGGCGTGGCGATGATGTCCCTGATATCCTTGTTCAGGCGATCGATCACCGGCTGCGGCGTGCCGGCCGGCGCTGCGATGCCGAACATCGAGCTGACGTCCACGCTGGCCAGACCGGCTTCCGCCGCTGTCGGCACGTCCGGCAGGGTCGGGATGCGGTCCTTGGATGCAGCCATCAGCGCGCGCAGCTTGCCGGACTTGATATGGCCGGTGGCCGCCGGGGCCGTTTCAAGCATCATCATCACTTCGCCGCTGATCAGGTCGATCATCGCAGGGCCGCTGCCCTTGTAGGGGACGTGGACCAGATCGGTCTTGGTCGCCAGCGCGAACAGCGCACCTGCCAGATGCTGCGGCGAGCCATTGCCCGACGAGGCATAGGTCACCGAGTTGGGCTTGTCCTTGGCCAGCTTGATCAGGTCGGCCACGGTTTTTGCCGGAACCTTTTCGCTGACCACCAGCACCAGCGGCACGACGCCGACGATGGAGACCGGCGCGAAATCCTTGGCAAGGTCGTACTTGGCGACATCCGGTGTCAGGACCGAGCTGATGGAGTGGCTGGTCAGCGCACCCATCAGGATGGTGTAGCCATCCGGCTTGGCGCGGGCGACCGCATAGGCGCCGATGTTGCCGGTCGCGCCAGCGCGGTTTTCGATCACCACGGGCACGCCGAGCTTTTCGTTCAGGCCCTGGCCCATGATGCGGCCGATGATGTCGGTGGCGCCGCCGGGCGGATAGGGGATGATCATGGTGACCGGGCCGGCTGGATAGGTCTGCGCGACGGCAGTCCCGGCCGCCAGCAGCGCAGCCGCCGCAACGGCGGCTTTCAACGTGTGACGTAACATCTTGTGTGTTTCCTCTCCTGCTTCGTGTTGGGGGGCGTTTACGAAAATCCGTAAAGGCGCTGCGGATTGTCGGCCAGCACGCGGTTGCGTGCGGCTTCGTCCGGCACCCAGTCGGCAAGAAGGTCCAGCAGGTCGCCGACATTGGGCATATGCGCCCAGTTGGCGACATGCGGCCAGTCGGATCCCCAGACGCAGCGTTCGGGTGCGACCTTCATAAGCGCTTGCGCCAGCGCGGCGGTTTCGCGATAGGGATGGTCGGACAGGCGATAGGCACCGGAGAGCTTGACCCAGGCGCCGTCACCGACAAGACCCAGCAGGGTCTGGAAGCCGGGCGTCTGCACGCCTTCGGCGGCCGGGAAATGCCCCATATGATCGATCACCAGCGGCGTCTTGAGTTTGGACAGCCGCTTGCCCAGCTCGCCAGGAAGATCGCGGGCGTCCAGCAAGAGCTGGAGGTGCCATCCCATCTCCTGGCAGATGGAGTCATAGCGCTCCAGGGCCTGCAGGCCCGGCCCGCCGGCAAACAGCGCGTTGATCCGCAGGCCAACCACGTTGTCGGCTTTCAGCGCGGCATAATCTTTCGGATCGAGATACGGCGCCACGACCGCCACGCCGCGCAGGCGCGCGCGGTTCCGGCGCAGTGTGTCGATCATCATGCTGTTGTCGGAGCCATGCACGCTGACCTGGATCAGTACGCCATAGGTGCTGCCGGTGGCGTCCAGCATGGCCAGATACTGCTGTTCGGTCGCTTCCGGCGCGGTATAGCTGCGATCAGCGACCAGCGGGTATTTCGATTGACCGCCGCCGATCACATGGGCATGGGTATCCACCGCGCCCTTCGGCATCCTGAACCGGGTCGGGCCATGCGGATCGGGCGCAGGTCCGGGACAATCCCGGACCTGACCCTGACTGGCAGGCTGATCATCCATGCGCGTGCAGTTCCTTGCCGCGCGTCTCAGGCAGCACCACGGCGGCAATGAACAGCAGGCCGTAGGCAAGTACCGCGAAAATGGCGATGGCCGTGGACAGCGGCATCGTGGCGGAGAGATAGCCGACCAGCGTGGGGAACAGGGCGCCGATGCCGCGACCGAAATTGTAGGCAAAGCCCTGGCCAGAGCCGCGCAGGCGGGTCGGGAACAGTTCGGTCAGGAAGGCGCCGATGCCCGAGAAGTAGGCCGAGGCGCAGAAGCCGAGCGGGAAACCCAGGATGAGCATCACGTCGTTGGTGATCGGTAGCTGCGTGTAGGCGACCACCAGCAGCGAGGCGAGGATCGAGAAGGTGATAAACAGCTTCCGCCGCCCGATGCGGTCCGCCAGCCAAGCGCCGGCGACATAGCCGATGAAGCTGCCGGTGATCAGAACGCCCAGATAGCCGGTGGAACTGACGACATTCAGGCCGCGCTCGGTGCGCAGGAAGGTCGGCAGCCAGGTGGTGACGGCGTAATAGCCGCCCTGCGCGCCGGTGCCGAGAAGGGCGGCGAACATGGTGGTCTTCAGGATGCCGGGGGCGAAGATTTCCCACAGCGCCGGACGGTCGCCCTTGGCGGCATCCATGCTGCGCGCCTTGGCAGAGACTTCCGGCTCGTCGACATAGCGACGCAGGAAGAAGATCAGCACCGCCGGGATGGCGCCCAGAGCGAACATATACCGCCAGGCCTCTTCCGGCGGCAGCATGCTGTAGCAGACGAACTGGAGAATGACGGCAAGGCCCCAGCCCAGCGCCCAGCCCGACTGCACGGTGCCGACGGCGCGGCCGCGGAACTGGCTGCGGATGGTTTCGCCGATCAGCACGGCGCCGGCGGCCCATTCACCGCCGAAGCCCAGGCCGAGCAGGGCGCGGAAGATGAAGAGCTGCGTGTAGTTCTGCGCAAAGGCGCAGAGCAGCGTGAAGAAGGAGAACCACAGGATGGTGAACTGCAGGGCGCGCACGCGGCCGATGCGGTCCGAGAGATAGCCGACCAGCCAGCCGCCGACGGCGGAGGCCAGCAGGGTCACGGTCACCGCCAGACCGGCCGTGCCGCGGTCCACGCTCCACAGCGTGATGATCGTGCCGATCACCAGCGGGTAGATCATGAAATCCATCGCGTCGAGCGTCCAGCCGACGAAGCAGGCCCAGAAGGTGCGCCGCTCCGGCGGCGTCATGTCCTTGAAGAACGCGGTCAGGCTGGTGTCATCCGTTGCGGACGTTCTGGTATCGCTCATTGTTTCCTCTCCCAGATACCGACCTCCGGTCGGCTTTTTTTATTCGGTTGTCAGGGTACGCTCTTGGTGATCTCCGGAATGCAGAAGTCGAAATCGCAACCCTTCTCGGCCTGCGTGACGGTATCGAAGTAAAGGCGTTCGTAGCCGCGACGGCCGTCGCCGGTTGGCAGCGGGGGCAGGGCGGCGCGGCGCTTGGCCAGCTCGGCGTCATCCACCAGCAGGTCGATGCGACGGCCCGCGGTATCCAGCCGGATGCGGTCGCCGGTCTTCACCAGCGCCAGCGGCCCGCCGGCGGCTGACTCGGGCGAGATATGCAGCACGATGGTGCCGTAGGCCGTGCCGCTCATGCGCGCATCGGAAATGCGCACCATGTCTTTCACGCCTTGCTGCGCCAGTTTTTTCGGGATCGGGATATAGCCGGCTTCCGGCATGCCGGGCGCACCCTTGGGGCCGGCCTGGCGCAGCACGATGATGTCATCGGCCTTCACGTCGAGATCGGGACTGTCGAGGCGCGCCGCCATGTCGGGCAGGCTGTCGAACACCACGGCGCGGCCTTCATGCTGCAGCAGGGTCTGTGTCGCTGCCGCCTGCTTGATGATCGCGCCTTCAGGGGCGAGATTGCCGCGCAGCACCGCCATCGCGCCGTTCTTGTAAACGGGCGTCTGCATGGTCTTCACCACGTCCTGCGGCCAGCCTGGCGGCATGGCATCGATATTCTCGCCCAGGGTCTTGCCGGTGACGGTGAGGCAGTCGCGCTCGATCAGGCCGCCCAGTTCACGCAATATCGGCGTAAGCCCACCCGCCTTGTATAGGTCTTCCATGTAATGCTGGCCGGTCGGCTTGAGATCGACCAGCACCGGCGTCTCGTTGCCCATCTTGTCATAGCCTTCGAGATCGACCTTGATGCCGCAGCGGCCGGCCATGGCGGTCAGATGAATCAGGGCATTCGTCGAGCCGCCGACGGCCAGCAGTACGCGCAGCGCGTTGCGGAAAGCGGCGGGGGTCATGATCTTGTCGGGAGTCAGGCGCTCTTCGGCCATCTTCACGGCCCGTGTGCCGGTCTGTTCAGCAAGACGCCGGCGCTCGGCATGCACGGCAGGAACGGCTGCGCCGCCGGGCAGCATCATGCCCATCGCTTCCACGGTCAGCGCCATGGTCGAGGCCGTGCCCATCACGCCGCAGGTGCCGATCGTGGGGGCGAGTTCGGAATTGACTTCGTTGATCTGCTGGTCGGTCACTTCGCCGCCGCGATAGCGCGCCCAGAAGCGGCGACAATCGGTGCAGGCGCCGAGCTTCTCCCCGCGCCATGACCCGGCAAGCATCGGGCCTGTCACAAGCATGATGGCCGGCACATTGGCGCTGGCGGCACCCATCAGCAGCGCCGGCACGGTCTTGTCGCAGCCGCCGAGCAGGATCACGGCATCCATCGGCTGGCCGCGCACCATCTCTTCGGTGTCCATGGCCATCAGGTTGCGGAAATACATGCTGGTTGGGTTGGCGAAGCTTTCCTGAATCGAGATCACCGGGAAGGGGATCGGGATGCCGCCGGCCAGCATGACGCCACGCGAGGCCGCCTCGATCAGGTCGGGGACGTTGCGATGACAGGCGTTGTAGCCGGAGTTGGTGTCGACAATGCCGATGATCGGCTTGTCCAGGGCTTCGTCCGTATACCCCATGGCCTTGATGAAGGCCTTGCGCAGGAAAACCGAGAAGCCGGCATCGCCGTAATTGGCGAGATTGCGGCGCATTCCTGTAGGATCGGACTTGGACATTTGCTGGATTCCCTCTTGGACGGGCAGGATTGACAGTCCCAACAAGATTGTCAACAATCCTGGTGACGGAGATTGAGATGAGCCTTCAGGTCGTACCGAAGCAGCTTGCCCCCGAAAGGCAGCGGGCGCTGGCCGACATGATAGAGGAAGAAATCGTGCTGGGCTGGCTGCAGCCGCGCGAACGGCTGGTCGAGGAGGACCTCGCCGCCCGGTTCGGCGTGAAGCGCCATATCGTGCGCGAGGCGATCTTCGAGCTGGAGCGCATCGGCCTGGCCGAACGCATCCCCAACAAGGGCGCCGTCGTGCGGATGCTGCAGGCCGTGGAGGTCGAGCAGATCTATTCCGTGCGTGCCGAGCTGGAGAGCCTGGCGGCGCGGCAGATTCCGTTGCCCGTCGATCCCGACCTGCTGCGTCTGCTGAGCGAAATCCAGGATGATCACAGCCAGGCCGTGGCGGAAAACAATCCACGCGGCGCCTTCCGGGCCAACATGCAGTTTCATGAGGCGCTGTTCGGCGGTTGCGGCAATCCGCATCTGGTGGAGGCGATCCGCACATTTGCGCAGAAAGTTCACGGCGCGCGGTCATTCACCGCCGCCGATCCGGCCTTCCTGCTGCGCTCGCGCGATGAACATCTGGCGATGATCGAAGCGTTGCGGCTTGGTGACCGCGAAACCCTGGTGCGCTTGTGCCACGAGCATCTATGGCCGGCGCGCGATGCCTATATCGCGGCGCTGCGGCGGCGATTTTCTGAAGCCTGATCGGGATTGAAGAGTGGACAGCCCTGGCGAAAGCCGGGGGGTGTCTGCGCCTGAGCGCTTAGAGGTCGGTGTCGCTCTTGCCGCCGGTCATCAGGCGGGTCTTGTTGTTCATGATCTTGTGCAGCAGTTCCATCGCCATCATTTTGACGCCGTGATCGATGACGCGGCGCTGCTCATCCAGATGGGCCTGCACGGCGCCTGAACCGCCGCCGGCGCGCGCGACCGTCTGCGCGCCGTCCAGCGGCACGGTGTCGAGGCCGGTGGCATTGTTTTCCAGCTTGCGGGTGAAGCTGGCGTAGATATCGCCCAGCGACCGGGCCTTGCCCTCGGCGGTATAGAATACGCCCTGATTGGCGGCGGCGGCCTCAGGCAACAGGGCGGCTGCATTCTGCCCCGGGTTGCTCTTCAGGCCGGCCAGGAATTTCGTCGCGCCGTTGGCGCCGAGGAAATGCCCGAGATAGAGATCGACCTTGCTGACATCGACACCGAATTCGCGCGACAGCACCTGCTGGTTGCTGCGGGCGTATTCCGCCGCCATCACCGAGGCCACGCGCGGGTCATCGCGCAGGGAGAGGATGTCACGGCGGGCATCGGTATCGTTGACGCGCGGCTTGCCGTCGGTGCCGGTGACAATTTTCTGCGCCTCGGCGGCCAGGCCATGCTTGGCGCCATGGTCGCGCACGGTTTCGAGCCAGGTGCTTTCGATGAACTGGAACAGGCCGCGGGCCGAGCTGGTCTTGGCCTGGGCATCGGCCTTGAAACCACTTTCCTGTCCGGCCTGCGCGACCAGATAAGCGAAGTCCACGCCCGTGCGGTTGCTCGCCTGCTTCATGGTGTTGAGCAGTTCGTAGCTGACCTTGTGGCCCCCCACGCGATAATGATCGGCGCGCGGAGTAGCGGAAGAGGGCGGGAGCGGCGTGACGGGGGCCATGGACCAACAGATAGTGAGAGCGAGTTTCGCTTTTAACCGGGCCTCGGCAAAGATTCCGTTAATGTCTCCGAGATATTCTATCCCCTTGATTCAACTAAGATTTGCAGGCAAACAGAAACGATGCTGGAGCGTTGGACGGCAGCAATGATGACCGTGGACTGGGCGGCCCAGGGCCCCTGGCTGGTCCTGCTGCTGATTCTGTTGAGTGGCCTGCTGCTGCCGGCGGGGGTTTATGCGCTGTTCGACCGCTGGGCGGCGCGGCGCCTGCGTATCGACACCATTGCGCTGGCCACCCGCTATGGCGGCTTCATGAACTCCTGGGCTGTCTTCGGCCGCCATGCGGGCGAATACCGCGACGTGCGGCCGCTGTTCCCCGAGGCGCAGGCCGCCGAGCTGGCGCGCTTCCATGATGGCACCGCCTGCATCGCCGCCCGCTTCCGCACCGACGATGCCGCCACCAGTGCCGCCCAGCTGCGTTTCGCCAGTTTCGCCGCCGCCGGTGTTGAATACGCCGATGCGGGCATGTCATTCCAGACCGCCGGCGCCACTGAGAAAAGCGGTGGGAAAAGCGGCGGCTATCTGCGTGGCCAGTGGCTGGTGATCGGTGACACGCTGTTTGCTTTTTACGGCCCCGATAGCGCCGCGCTGTCACGCCGGCGCCAGGCCACGCCGGCGCTGCGGGCGCGCCGTTTCCCCGGTCCGCTGCGCCTGCTGCACAGCCGCACCGGTCATATGGTGATCGCCATCCTGTGGATCGGTCTGCATCTGGGCTTGGCCAGCGAATGGCTGGAGCGCACCGCCATGCGTCCGGGCGAGGGCGCGCCAGTGCCGGTTAGCGAGCTGCGCCTGCGCCTGATCGGCCTGGATGGCGGAAGGTTGAAACTGAATGCCCTGCGCAAGCCCGATGGCCTGATCCTCTCGGGTCGCAGCGACGACCTGCTGCAGAAGGATCTCGGCCTCCTGGCCGGGCGCGACTGGATCGCCGGGCTGGACCTGGTCATCGATACCGAACGCAGCGTCGTCAAAGCGTTGCCACTGGTCGGCCGCACGGCCGAGCCTGAACAACTGGGCGCGCCGCCACCGCCGCCGGCGCGCTGGCGCAACAATGCCTTGCTGTTCGAGGCCGGCGATCCGCTGCTGCGCGCCGTGCGCGATACCGTGCTGGCGGCCGGCTGGGAGTGGCAGCCGGTGTTGTGGCCGGCGCCGCCCAGACTGCACTTGAGCTGGCTGCAGTGGGCATGGCCTCGCTCTGACGGCTGACCTATAGTTCCTCCATAGACGGAGGAACCCATGCCCAAAGGCTACAAGGCCATGCTCGACGAAGCGCTGGCCGAGATCGTCACCCTGACGCCGCAGCAGGCCGCCGCACAGCTCGGCAAACCCGATGTCGTCTTTGTCGACATTCGCGATCCGCGCGAGCTGGAGCGCGATGGCCTGATCCCGGGCTCCTATCACGCGACGCGTGGCATGCTGGAATTCTGGATCGATCCGGAAAGTCCGTATCACAAGACGCTGTTCGCCGAGGACAAGACCTTCATCTTCTATTGCGCCGGTGGCCTGCGTTCGGCGCTGGCCACCAAGACCGCCAAGGACATGGGTATCCAGAAGCTCGCCCATATTGATGGCGGCTTCAGCGAGTGGAAGAAGCTCGGGCTGCCCACGACTGAGTGGACCAAGAAATGAGCGGGCCTCTCGCCGGACTCAAGGTCATCGAGATGCCGGCGATCGGTCCGGTGCCTTTCTGCGGCATGCTGCTGGCCGATCTCGGCGCCGATGTGTTGCGCATCGACCGCACCGGCGATGTTGATCTCGGCCTGCCGATCGAGCCGAAATACGAACTGCTCGGACGCGGCAAGCGTTCGCTTGCGCTCGACCTTAAAGATCCGAAGGCGATCGCGCTGATGCTCGACCTGATGGGCAAGGCCGATGTGGTGATCGAGGGTTTTCGCCCCGGTGTGATGGAGCGTCTGGGGCTTGCCCCCGATGTGGCGCAGCAGCGCAATGCGAGGCTGATCTATGGCCGCATGACCGGCTGGGGCCAGGACGGCCCGATGGCCATGGCCGCCGGCCATGACATCAACTACATCGCGCTGACCGGCGCGCTGCATGCCATTGGCCACAAGGATGGCAGACCGGTGCCGCCGCTTAATCTGGTCGGCGATTTCGGCGGCGGATCGCTCTATCTCGCCATGGGCATTCTCGCTGCGCTGTTCGAGCGCCAGCAGTCCGGCAAAGGGCAGGTTGTCGATGCCGCCATGGTGGATGGCGCGGCCTCGCTGATGACCATGTTCTACGGCATGAAGGGCGCGGGGCTGTGGAGCGATGTACGCGGCGTCAACATGCTGGATACCGGCGCGCCCTGGTATGACACGTATGAATGCAGCGATGGCGGCTTCGTCGCTATCGGTTCCATCGAGGGCAAGTTCTACGCCGACCTCATCAAGATGCTTGGCCTCGACCCGGCTGTTCTCCCCAAGCAGCATGACCGCAAGCGCTGGTCATCCTTGCGCGCCGCCATCGCCGCGACCTTCCGGACGAAGACGCGCGATGACTGGTGCGCCCTGATGGAAGGTAGCGACATCTGCTTCGCCCCGGTGCTGAGCCTGGATGAGGCGCCGAAGCACAGGCATATGGCGGCGCGACAGACCTTTGTGTCGCCTGACGACGTGCTGCAGCCCGCGCCGGCGCCGCGTTTCTCGCGTACGCCGGGCAAGATTGCCCGCAAGCCGCCCACGCGCGGCGAGGGTGGCGCTGCAGCGCTCAAGGACTGGGGCCTGAAAACGGGAGAGTGAAGCATGGCGCGTCTGGCGAATAAGGTTGCGCTGATCACCGGCGCGGCTTCGGGCTTCGGCAGGGCCACGGCGGCGCTGTTTATCGCCGAGGGCGCGCGCGTCATCCTGACGGACCGCAATACCGATGGCGGCATGGCCGCTGCGGCGGCGCTTGGCGCTCATGCCCGCTTCCGGCCGCTGGATGTGACGCTGGAGGCGGAGTGGCAGACGGTGATCACCGATATCGGCGATCACGAAGGCCGGCTGGATATGCTGGTCAACAATGCCGGCATCGGGCTGAGCCGTAAGGTGACCGAGATGACGCTCGAGGAATGGCGTCGCGTGCAGGCGGTGAATTCCGATGGCGTCTTTCTCGGCTGCAAGCACGCCATCCCGCTGATGCGGCAGCCGGCGGCGAACAAGCCCGATGGTGGCGGCTCCATCGTCAATATCGCCTCCGTCTTCGGCAAGACCGGCGCGCCGGATGTCAGTGCCTATTGCGCCTCCAAGGGTGCGGTGACGCTGTTCACCAAGGCGCTGGCCATGGAGGCAGCCTATGGCCGCTGGAACATCCGCGTAAATTCTGTGCACCCTGCCTATGTTGACACCCCGCTGGTGCGGGAACACATGGCGCAGATGGGCGAACCCGAGAAGGTCCGCAAGTTTCTCGAACGCCTGCATCCGATTGGCCGCATGGGCACGGTGGAGGAGGTTGCGAAGGCCATTCTCTATCTCGCCAGCGATGACGCGAGCTTCACCACCGGCAGCGAACTGATGGTGGATGGCGGCATGACCGCCCAATAAACGGCCCGACAGGCAGTAGCGGCCGGTTGCGGCATGCTCCTTGCATTTTCTATGCTCTTTCAGTGCCAGCAAGGAGTGACGTCATGGTCGAGAGCAATATCCGGGTCAACCGCGACCGTCTGTGGGACAGCCTGATGGAGATGGCCAAGATCGGCGGCACGCCCAAGGGCGGCTGCGCGCGCCTTGCGCTGACCGATCTCGACAAGCAGGGACGTGATCTCTTCGTCCGCTGGTGCAAGGAGGCCGGCTGCACCATCAGTGTCGACCGCATGGGTAACATCTTCGCCCGCCGGCCCGGCAAGAATAACGACCTGCCGCCGGTGGTGACCGGCAGCCATCTCGACACGCAGCCGACTGGCGGCAAGTTCGATGGCGTCTATGGCGTGCTGGCCGGCCTGGAAGTGATCCGTACCCTCAACGACCACAAGTTCGAGACCGAAGCGCCGGTCGAAGTCTCGGTCTGGACCAATGAGGAAGGCTCGCGCTTCGCGCCGGCCATGGTGGCCTCTGGCGTTTTCGCCGGCGTGTTCACCGAAGAGTATGGACTGAGCCGCGCCGACCTCGATGGCAAGACCATCGGTGATGAGCTGAAGCGCATCGGCTATTTCGGCGATCTCCCGGTCGGTGGTCGCAAGTTCAAGGCCTTCTTCGAGGCGCATATCGAACAGGGCCCGATCCTGGAAGCAGAAGTGAAGACCATCGGCGTGGTGCAGGGTATCCAGGGCATGCGCTGGTTCGAGGTCACCATCACCGGCAGCGAAAGCCATGCCGGCACCACGCCGATGCCGCGCCGCAAGGATGCCATGCTGGGATGCGCCCGCATCGTCGAACGCGTGCACCAGATCGCGCTGGATAACGCGCCGGCGGTCACCACCGTGGGTCTGGTGAAGGTGATGCCGAATTCGCGCAACACCATTCCGGGTGAGGTGTTCTTCAGCGTCGACCTGCGTCATCCCTTCGATGATGTGCTGGCCAAGATGACCGAGACGCTACATGCGGCCTGCGCCGAGGTCTGTGAGCCGCTCGGGCTCAAGGTTGAATGCAAGGAGATCTGGCATTCTCCGGCCACCCATTATGACGAGGGTTGCATCTCGGCGGTGCGCAAGGCGGCGCAGGATTGTGGCTACGCCTGGCGCGACATTACTTCCGGCGCCGGGCATGACGCCGGCTACATCAACCGCGTGGCGCCGACCGCCATGGTCTTCGTGCCCTGCGCCGACGGCATCAGTCATAACGAGGTCGAGACGGCGACGCCTGAGGATCTCGCGGCGGGCTGCAACGTGCTGCTGCGCGCGATGCTGGAACACGCCGCCTGAGCGCGCTATGTCTAGGGCGGTTCTATTCCGTCTGATGACATAGGGAGTGAAACATGGATTTCGGTATCAAGGGCCGCAACGCGCTGGTCTGCGCGGCGAGCAAGGGCCTCGGTTTTGGTTCGGCGCTGGCGCTGGCCAAGGAGGGCGTGAACGTAACCATCACCGCGCGCGGCGCCGACACGCTGGAAGCGGCGGCCAAGAAAATCCGTGAAGCCGCGCCTGGCGTCACCGTGAAGACGGTGGCCGGCGACATCACCACCGATGCCGGCCGCGCCGAAGCGCTGGCGGCCGCCGGCGAGATCGACATCCTGGTCAACAACGCCGGCGGTCCGCCGCCGGGCAGCTTCCGCGACTGGGATCGCGAGCATTGGATCAAGGCCCTGGACGCCAACATGATCACGCCGATCCTGCTGGCCAAGGCGGTGGTCGACAAGATGGCGGCGCGCAAATGGGGCCGCATTGTCAATATCACCTCCAGCTCGGTGAAGGCGCCGATCCCGGTGCTCGGCCTGTCCAACGGCGCGCGCTCGGGCCTGCATGGCTTCATCGCCGGCATGTCGAAGCAGGTGGCCAAGGATGGCATCACCATCAACAACCTGCTGCCGGGCCGTTTCCTCACCGATCGCCTGAAGACCACCATCGGTGCTGCCAGCAAGAAGGAAGGTGCCGAGCTGGAAGAAGAGCTGATCAAGCAGGCCGCCACCATTCCCACCGGCCGTTTCGGCACGGCAGAGGAGTTCGGCCAGGTCTGCGCCTTCCTGTGCTCGATGCAGGCCTCGTATATGACGGGTCAAAATGTGCTGCTGGATGGCGGCAACTACCCGGGCAGTTTCTAACGCTGTTTATGGTGGGAGAGGGGGCATTGCGCCCCCTTTCTTTTTGATCTTGCGCCAACTAGACCAGTCTATATAATTGCAGCATGAGCAAAACCCTCTCGGCGGCTAAAAAGCCCATTACCACGCGCGACCGCTTTGTCGTGATGACGGCCAAGCTGATGTCGCGGCGCGGCTATGCCGGTGTGGGCCTGAACGAGATCGTCGAGAAAAGCGGCGCGCCGAAAGGTTCGCTCTATCACTATTTCCCCGCAGGCAAGGAACAGCTGGCCGCCGCCGCCGTCACCTGGGCGTCGGACTGCTTTCTCGAAACCCTGAAGGCCGAGATCGCGCAGAGCGGCTCGGCCGCCGCCGCCATCCACGTGCTGGTCGACCGCATCGCTGGCTGGATGGAGGAGTCAGGTTTCAAGGACGGCTCGCCACTCACCATCGTCGCGGTTGAGACCGGGGCCTTCGTCGAGCCGCTGCGGCTCGCCTGTCAGGCCGGCTACCAGGCCTGGGCCGACCTGCTCGCCGACCAGTTGCGCCGTGACGGCAAGTCGGTGAAGGAGGCCAGCGATCTGGCGCTCTGGGCGGTCGCCACGCTGGAAGGCGCGATCATCCTGGCCCGCACCCAGCATTCGGCCGAGCCGCTGCGCCGCATCGGCAAACTCATGCAACGGAGTCTCAAATGAGTGACGACAAGCCGACCCTGCTGCTCGACCGCGCCCGGCTGGAGCATGTGATCTCGCTCAGCACCTTCACCAGCTGGGTCGGCACCCGTGTGCTCGATCTGGAGCCAGGGCGGGTCAAGGTGGAGATCGATGTGCGGCCCGAGATGAAGCAGCACCATGGCTTTGTCCATGGCGCCATCCTTGGCTACATGGCCGATACGGTCTGCGCCTGGGCGGCAGCGTCCGTCGTCGGCGATGTCGTGACCTCGGAATACAAGCTCAACCTGCTGGCGCCGGCGATTGGCGAGAAGCTGACCGCCGTCGGCACGGTGATCAAGGCTGGCAAGCGCCAGGCCGTGACCCGCGCCGATGTCTTCGCCGTCAAGGATGGCGAGGAGCGGATCGTGGCCACGGCGCTGGCCACGATCGCGCGGGTGTAGGTCTTACTTCTCAACCGGGTGCTGGGCGCGGAAGCCGACCTGCAGCCGGTTCCAGGTATTGATCACGCCGATCGCCATGGTCAGGTTGACCTGCTCTGTCTCGGAGAACTGCGCCTTCACCAGCGCGTAATCTTCATCCGACGCGCCGGTCTGGGCCACCAGCGTCAGCGCCTCGGTCCAGGCCAGCGCCGCACGCTCGCGCTCGCTGTAGAGCGGGCTTTCGCGCCAGGCGTTCAGCATGTACAGCCGCATCTCGGTCTCGCCGGCCTTGCGGGCGTCGGTGGCGTGCATGTGGATGCAGAAGGCGCAGCCGTTGATCTGCGAGGCGCGCAGCTTCACCAGTTCCAGCAGGCTGTGCTCCAGGCCGCAATTGGCGACGGCGCCGGACAGCGCCAGCATGCTCTTCATGATCTCGGGGGTGGCGGCCTTGAAGTGGTCTTTCAGTCGGGGAGTCATTTGTCTTTTCTCCAGTCATTGTCATGTAGACATCCGATAGACGGGGCAGGGCCGCCGTTTGTGACAGGGCAGGACAGGGTTTTGTCGCAGGCCGGATCAATGCTAGGGGCAATCCCGGCGTAACCTGCCGTCGGGGCAGGCCTTTTGGCCTCGCCGAGGTTGTTGTGCACCCTCCGGCTCAGCGTTACACTCCATCGCTTTCCAGTGCCAAGAGGCCTGAATAATGAGCTGGGAAGCCGAGATCGCCGAACTGCGGCGACGTGAAGAGATGGCCCGCCAGATGGGTGGGGCCGACAAGATCAAGCGCCAGCATGACGGTGGCAAGCTGACGGTGCGCGAACGCATCGACCAGTTGCTCGACCCCGGCACCTTCCACGAAGTCGGCGCCATCGCCGGCCGCGCGCGCTATGACGCGGACGGCAATCTCCAGGAGTTCAGCCCGACGAATTTCGTCTTCGGCCGTGGCCGTATCGACAACCGGCCGGTCGTGGTCGGTGGCGACGACTTCACCGTGCGCGGCGGCGCTGCCGATGCCTCAATCTGGCAGAAGCAGGTCCATGCCGAGCAGATGGCCAACGAACTGCGCCTGCCGATGATCCGGCTGGTGGACGGCACCGGCGGCGGCGGTTCGGTCAAGTCGCTGGAGATGGAAGGCCGCACTTACGTGCCGCTGATGCCGGGCTGGGAGCATCTGGTCAGCAACCTCTCCACCGTGCCGGTCGTGGCATTGGCCCTCGGCTCGGTTGCAGGCCTCGGCGCGGCGCGCGCCGTCAGCAGCCATTTCTCGGTGATGGTCGAGGGCATCTCGCAGATGTTCATCGCCGGACCGCCGGTGGTGGCGCGCACCGGCGTGACCATGACCAAGGAAGAGCTCGGCGGCGTGGATATCCACACGCGCGCCGGTGCGGTCGATCTGGCGGTCGCCAGCGAGGCCGAAGCTTTTGAAGCCGCGCGACGCTTCCTGTCTTATCTGCCGCAGTCGGTCTACGAGCTGCCGGCGCGTATCCCGCCGAAAGACGACGCGAACCGCCGTGAGGAGAAACTGCTCTCGGTCGTGCCGCGCGATCGCCGCCGCGTCTACAAGATCCGCGAGATTCTGGACTCCGTCGTCGATGACGGCAGCTTCTTCGAGATGGGCCGGATGTATGGCCGCTCGGTGGTGACGGGTCTGGCGCGCCTCGACGGCTGGCCGGTCGCCATCCTGGCCAGCGATCCCTATCATTACGGTGGCGGCTGGACCGCTGATGCGGCGCACAAGATCACGCGCTTTGTCGATCTGGCCGAGACCTTCCATCTGCCGGTGGTGCATTTCGTCGACATCCCGGGCTTCCTGATCGGCCCGGAAGCCGAGCAGAGCGGCACCATCCGCCATGGTGCCCGCGCGCTCACCGCCGTCTACCAGGCCAGCGTGCCCTGGTGCTCGATCATCCTGCGCAAGGCTTTCGGCGTCGCCGGCGCGGGGCATTCCAATCACACGCGCCTGCGCTACCGTTATGCATGGCCGTCCGGCGACTGGGGCAGCCTGCCGCTGGAAGGCGGCATCGAGGCGGCCTATCGCGCCGATCTGGAAAAGGCGGATGATCCCGCCGCATTGCTGAAACAGATCGAAGAGAGACTGAACCAGGTGCGCTCGCCGTTCCGCACGGCGGAAGCTTTCCTGGTCGAGGAGATCATCGATCCGCGCGACACGCGGCCGCTGCTTTGCGAATTCGCCAACCTTGCTGCCCCCTTGCGTAAGACAGGACCCTCAAGCTTCGGGTACAGACCATGAGCACCACCGACATTCCCAATATCCCGAACGAGAAGAAAGCAGCGCCGAAGTCCATCGTGCTGACCTCGCACCCGAGCACCACGGTCAGCGGCAAGCCGCTGCCGGTGGAGTGGGGCGCGGCCGACCCGCAGCAGCGCGGCCCGCTGGTGGCGACGCTCAAGAATCCAGGCGGCAAGAATGCCATCGGCACGCATTCCGGCGCCTATTCGCTCTATCGCGCGCTTGCCGTGGCGTCGGGCCAGCTCAAGGCCGAGCACAAGCCTGATCTCACCAACACTGCGCCGGCCGAGCCGCTGGGTCCTTTCCCGCAATGGGCCGATCCGGAGAAGATCGTCTCGCTCGATCCTTGGGGCCATATCACCAGTCAGGTCTTCGCCGAGCAGATCAATGCCGGCTGGGACGTGCGCCCGACCATCGCGGTCACCAAGGCGCATATCAACATGCCCGAGCTGCACGACGCCGTGCGCGCCGGCCGCATCAAGCCGGACGGGAATATCCTCGCGTCCAATGGCGACGTGAAGGTGACCAAGGTGGCGGTCGAGCCGGTCTGGTATCTGCCCGGCGTGGCCAAGCGCTTCAAGATCAGTGAGACCGAACTGCGGCGCGGCCTGTTCGAGCAGACCGGCGGCATGTTCCCCGAACTCGTCACGCGCCCCGACCTCAAGGTCTTCCTGCCGCCGATCGGCGGCATGACCATCTATCTGTTCGGCGATGTATCCAAGCTGGGCAAGCCGGCAACCAGGATCGCTTGCCGCATCCATGACGAATGCAACGGCTCGGATGTGTTCGGCTCGGATATTTGCACATGCAGGCCCTACCTTGCCCATGGCATCGAAGTTTGTATTGAAGAGGCCCAGCAGGGCGGCGTCGGCGTCATCGTCTATAACCGCAAGGAAGGCCGGGCACTCGGCGAGGTGACCAAGTTCCTGGTCTACAACGCGCGCAAGCGCCAGGAATCGGGCGACCGCGCCGAGACCTATTTCCAGCGCACGGAGTGTGTGGCCGGCGTGCAGGACATGCGCTTTCAGGAGCTGATGCCGGACGTGCTGCACTGGCTCGGCATCAGCCGCATCGACCGGCTGGTGTCGATGAGCAACATGAAGTTCGAGCCCATCGTCAGCAGCGGTATCCAGGTGGTCGAGCGCGTGCCGATCCCCGATGAACTGATCCCCGCCGATGCGCGGGTGGAGATGGACGCCAAGAAGGCGGCCGGCTATTTCACCGACAAGGTGCCGGACGCCGATGAGTTGAAGAAGGCCAAGGGCCGCGCCTTAGAAGAATAAGCTGGGAAGAGTAAGGAGTTGTCTTGTGAGTAATCTGAACGATCCGGCGCAGGCGGTGGCCTGGCTGCGCAGTCCCCAGGCGATCCGCGAGCGCTGCCATTCGCTGTTCAACCTGGCCGAACGCGAGGCACTGCCGAATTTCAGCCTGCATCTGGACAGGCTGGAGCCTGCCGCCGATTACGTGGCGCAGGTGATCCGCGAGAATTATCCCACGCTGGCCATCCCCTATCATGCGCGTTGGCGGCATTTCGCCGCCAACGGCATCGACCGCTGGCGCCAGCTTGCCGGCACGCTGCACGGCGTGGATGCCGACGAGATCGCGCGTATCCGCTTCGACCTCTGCGTCACCAGCGTGCTGCTGGATGCCGGCTCGGGCCCGGGCTGGAGCTACACCGAAGAGGGCCATGGCCCGGTGGCACGCTCGGAAGGTCTGGCGGTTGCCAGCCTGCACGCCTTCAAGGCTGGGCTGTTCTCGGGCGACAAGGCACAGCCGCTGCGCGCCGATGCCGCCGGGCTGTCACCGCTCGCCCCCAATGCCATCGCCCATGCTTTTCAGGTCAGTGACAGGAACCCGCTGGTCGGGGTCGAGGGCCGTGCGGCACTGCTGCGCAATCTGGGGCAGGCGCTGAAAAGCCGGCCGGACCTGTTCGGCCCGCAGGCCCGCATCGGCGGGCTTTACGATTATCTGAAAGCCCGCGTGAAAGACCGCAAGCTGCCGGTCACCGCCATCCTGTCGGCCGTGCTGGAAGGGCTGGGCCCGATCTGGCCGTCGCGCATGACCATCGACGGCGTCAATCTGGGCGATGTCTGGCGCCATCGCGGCCTGATGAGTGGCGATCTCACCTCCGGGCTGATCCCGTTCCACAAGCTGTCGCAGTGGCTCACGTATTCCCTGGTCGAAATCTTCGAGGATGCCGGGATCGCCGTGACCGATCTGGATGACCTGACCGGCCTGCCGGAATACCGCAACGGCGGCCTGTTCATCGATCTGGGCGTGCTGGGCGTGCGCCATGACGCGCTGCTGAGATACCCGATCCCGGTCGAGGACGAGGCCGTGGTGGAATGGCGTGCGCTGACTTTGGCGCTGCTCGACCGCATCGCCGACCCGGTCCGGGCCCGTCTGGGCAAGACGGCGGCCGAGATGCCGCTGGCCCGTATTCTGGAGGGCGGCACCTGGGCGGCCGGGCGCAAGATCGCCCGGGAGAAGCGTCCGGATGGCGGCCCGCCGCTGACCGTGGCCAGCGACGGCACGGTTTTCTGATTTCATGCTCGGGGGAGAGTAGACGATGAACGCGTTTCCCAATGCCACCGTGGTCCAGCATCCGCTGGTGCAGCACAAGCTGACCCTGCTGCGCCGCAAGGAGGTCTCCACGGCCGAATTCCGCCGTCTGGTGCGCGAGCTGAGCCTGCTGCTCTGCTACGAGGTGACCCGCGACCTGCCGCTGGAGAAGGTGGATATCGAGACCCCGCTGGAGCATATGAAGGCGCCGCTGCTCTCGGGCAAGAAGCTCTGCTTCGTCTCCATCCTGCGCGCCGGCAACGGCATCCTGGACGGCATGCTGGACCTGGTGCCCTCGGCCCGCGTCGGCCATGTCGGCCTCTACCGCGACCCCGAGACCCTGGTGCCGGTGGAATACTACCTGAAGCTCCCCGAGGATGTGCGCGAGCGCCTGGTGATCGTGGTCGATCCGATGCTGGCGACGGGCCATTCGGCGGCTGCCGCCGTCACCCGCCTGAAGGAGGCCGGCGCCAGCCAGATCAAGTTCGTTTGCCTGCTCACCGTGCCCGAGGGCTTGCGGGTCATGCAGGACAACCACCCGGACGTGCCGGTCTTCACCTGCGCCATCGACCGCCAGCTCGACGATCACGGCTATATCCGCCCGGGTCTGGGCGATGCCGGCGACCGCATCTATGGGACGAAATAGGGCGCCTGGTTCGCCCTTTCGTATCGGCGGTCACAGCCACCGGGCCGGGTCCGCGCCATATTCGGGACAATCTTAAAACCTGTCCCCCGTCCTCCTGTGAAAGGAGAGCCGTGTCATGGCCACCATGTTCCTTCATCGCGTTCTGCGCGTCTCGCTCACCCTTGCCGCTGCCGCTGTGGCTGGCGTCGCCGCCAGCGCCTGGGCTGCCGAGCAGCCTGTCGCCGGCTTCGGCGTCCAGCCGGCCGCCGTCACCAGTCCTCAGCCTCGCGTGGTGGGGCAGGAGAGCCGGCGCGGCCTTCCCATCGTTCTGGGCAACCGGATCGCCAGCGGCCCCGGCTCGGGCGTGAAGTTCACCCTGGACGACCGCACCAGCGTCATCATCGGCCCCAACAGCGTCATCAGCGTCGACGAGTTCGCTGCCGACCGGGTGGTGCTGCGGCTGGAGCGCGGCAGCTTCCTGCTGGACTCCGCCAATCCCGGCAATGTGTACGTTGTCATGCCGGCCGGCAGCGTGGCGGTGAAGGCCGCCACCGTGGGCGGCCGGATCGGGCCTGACGCCACGGAAATCGCGCTCTTGAGCGTCGGCCGCGCCGAGGTCACCGGTTTCGGCGGCCATAGCGTGAAGCTGGAGCAGATCGGCGCCGCGACGCGCCTGAACGGCCTGGCCGGCCCGAGCCAGCCGGCGGTTCTGCCGCCGCAGCGGCTGCAGGATTTCATCGGACTGACCAGCCAGCTCGCCCAGCGTGCCGGCGGTGCGCACGACCAGAGCGGGGCGCTCTGACGCTCGACTCGTTTTCGCTGCGGCGCGCTGACGCCGCCGCAGCGGCCCGCGCGGGGGCAATGTGACACCTGCTTACGAAATTTTTATCTCCAGCCGCCGCGTCTGGCCACGCTCCCGCCGACAACTCTCCAGATGAAGAAAAGCCGCACACCATGCGGCTTTTTTCATGCTCGGCGGCGAAGTGGCGGAGCGCAGCTGTGTCGCTGGGAACACGGCTCCGGCAAAAAATTTTCCCCACCGGGCAATTTCCTATTGCAATGGGGGCGCGATGCTGTAAATACCGCTTTCAACGACGCACCCGCACGTGCCGATGGCCCCTGGCAGGTTATGCAACGACGAACGCGTCCTTTTTGGTCGCACAGTTTGAAAGCTGTGCCGGTTTAAAGCCGGTCCGAGAGGGAGGTTTCGATGCTTGCAGCCAGCGCTGGCCGCACCAATACCCGTCTGCGACGCAATTCGCAGAAGCGTATCGAGTTGGGTCAAATTACCCCCAAGATGCAGAAGTTTCTCGCCGAAGCGCGGGACACCGAGCCGTTCCTGGTCGTCGATGTCGATATCGTCGAGCAGAACTATCGCGAGCTGCGCCGTCTGCTGCCGCTGGCCAAGGTGTACTACGCCATCAAGGCGAACCCGGCCCCCGAGATTCTGCGCCGCCTGCGCACGCTCGGCTCGAATTTCGACACGGCTTCGGCCAACGAGATCGAGCAGTGCATGCTGCAGGGCGTGACGCCGGACCGCATCTCGTTCGGCAACACCATCAAGAAGAAGCGCGACATCGCCTGGGCCTTCGAGCAGGGCGTGCGCCTCTATGCCTTCGACTCGCTGTGCGAGCTGGAGAAGCTGGCCGAGCTCGCGCCCGGGTCCCAGGTCTTCTGCCGCGTGCTGATGGAATGCGAAGGCGCCGAATGGCCGCTGTCGAAGAAATTCGGCTGCGCCCCGCGCATGGCTGCCGACCTGCTGGTCAAGGCACGTGAGCTGGGTCTGGACCCCTATGGCATCTCCTTCCATGTCGGCTCGCAGCAGACCGATCTGAACCAGTGGGACAAGGCTGTCGCCCAGGTCTCGCAGATGTTCACCGTCCTGCAGCAGCACGATGTCGACCTGCGCATGGTCAATCTCGGCGGCGGTTTCCCGGCGCGGTATCGCACCGATATCCCGATGCTGGAGGCGTATGCCCAGGCGATCAGCAACGCCATGACCGATCATTTCGGCAATAACCTGCCGGAAATGATTATCGAGCCGGGCCGCGGCCTGGTGGGCGATGCCGGCGTGATCCAGGCCGAGGTCGTCCTGATCTCGGAGAAGGATTACGACGACGACCGCCGCTGGGTGTACCTCGACATCGGCAAGTTCTCCGGCCTGGCCGAGACGATGGACGAGGCGATCAAGTATCGCATCGTGACTCCGCATGACGGCGGCCCGACCGGCCGTGTGTCGCTTGCCGGTCCGAGCTGCGACAGCGCGGACATCCTGTACGAGAAGGCGGAATACCAGATGCCGCTGGCTCTCGAAGTGGGGGACAAGATCCAGATCCTGTCCACCGGTGCTTACACGACGACCTATTCGTCGGTTGGCTTCAACGGCTTTCCGCCGTTGAAGAGCTACTGCATCTAACAGCGTAGCGGTTCCAACGTACCGAGTGGGTTCCGAAAGGGCCGGCCGCGCAAGCGGCCGGCCTTTTTGCTGGGGGGACGCCAACAGGTTTTAGGTTCAGTTTTTGGGCCGTCTGCGGTCTTTTGCCGATCTGCCCCGGTTTTCTGCAACCGGGGGACGGGTGACGGGTGCATACAACCCAACTCCAATTTGCCTAACATCTATGTGTTATTGGGAAAACCCCGTTTCCTGTTGCGGCCACGTCTCGCCTGTGTGACAAATTTGCCGCCCGAAAAACGCGTATAATAATGCGACTCCACGGCATGGGTCGCGAAACAGGGAATTGGGGCCGGTTGCAGTCAGCTGGCCGGCATCACCCAGCAACGGGCGGCTGGCAAGGAGAATGCGGTGAAGGAACCACCCTTCGGCGAGGACCGCTTCCTGGCTGCGCTCGCGCGACATCGCGAGGCTGCCGACGAAACGCCGTCCGCGCCGGCTGAGGCCGAAGCCGCGCTGCTGCACGCCGCTCTCGACACCATGGGCGAGGGCTTTGCTGTCTGGGATGCCGGTCCCAATCTGGTCCAGTTCAACCGCCGTCTGCCAGATCTGTTCGGTGTGCCCGAAACCATGCTGCAGCCCGGCCTGCCGGCGCGCGATTTCCTGGCGCTGCTGGTGGCGCGCGGCACGCTGACCATCCGCGCCGAGGAAGCCTCGGCCTGGATCAACGCCTATATCGACGCCTCGACGCGGGCCGACCGCAAGCAGGAGGTGCGCCTCACCGACGGCACCTGGCTGAACTTCGACTGGCGCCGCCTGCCGGCCACCGGCGACAAGCCGGGCGGCTATGTCTCGGTCTTCACCGACATCACCGTGCGCAAGCGCGCGCAGATCCGCCTGCGCCAGGCCGAAGCCAAGTACCGCCAGATTTTTGACAACGTGCATGAGGGCATCATCCAGGTGACGCCGGAGGGCCGCGTGCTTTCGGTCAATCGCGCGGGTGCCGCAATATTCGGGTTCTCTTCACCGGAAGAGATGCTGGCCACCGTGACGCGCTCGGGCGACCAGCTCTATGTGAACGCCGACCGCCGCAAGGAACTGCTCAAGCATCTCGAACGCCACGGGCTGGCGCGCGACTTCCGCTCCGAGATGCGCCGCCGCGACGGCACCACCATCTGGATTTCCAAGACGCTGCGCCGCGTCACCGATGACGGTGGCAATGTGGTGATGATCGAGGGCATGTTCCGCGATGTCAGCACCCAGCGCCGCAACGAGCAGCAGTTGATGATGGCCAAGGAAGAGGCCGAGGCTGCCAGCCGCGCCAAGTCCGACTTCCTCGCCAATATGAGCCACGAGCTGCGCACGCCGCTCAACGCCATCCTCGGCTTCAGCCAGGTGCTGATGGACGAGATGATGGGGCCGCTGGGCAATGCCAAGTATCGCGAATACTGTCGCGATATCGTGCAGAGCGGCGAGCATCTGCTGGCGTTGATTAACGACATCCTCGACATGGCCAAGGTCGAGTCCGGCAAGATGGCGCTGGACGAGGAATGGCTGGACGCCAATGAAAGCCTGGAGGCAGCCCTGCTGCTGGTGCGCGAGCGCGCCGCCAACAACCGCATCCAGGTCCGCAAGCAGATTCCCAATCCCTCGCCGGCGATCTGGGGCGATACCCGCCGTCTGCGCCAGGTCTGGATCAACCTGTTCAGCAATGCAGTGAAATTCACGCCGCAGGGCGGCAGCGTTGACATCCGTTGCGAGCTGCAGGCCGATGGCCGGCTGGAGATCGCGGTGGTCGATACCGGCATCGGCATCGCGGAAGAAGACATCGAACGCGTGCAGCAGCCGTTCAGCCAGGTGGCCAATGCGCTGTCGCGCAGCCATGAGGGTACGGGGCTGGGCCTGTCGCTCTGTCGCAGTCTGATCGAGCTGCATGGCGGCGAACTGCATATCGCGAGCCGGGTGGGCGAGGGCACGACGGTGCTGGTGACCCTGCCGCCCGAGCGCAGCCGTCCGGGGCCTTTAGCGGGGTCGCAGGACCAGTTTACCGATCGCTTTACGCTCGCCCAGGCAGCGCAAGGCGGCAGCAGCTTCATCAAGCCGGTAGACGCCGCCGATCCGCGGGCGTCCAAGCTCGCCGCCGATTAACCAGTCCTTTAAGCCGGCCTCCAGGGCTTGTGCTGCCTCTGGCACGCGCCGCGCCTGTTCGCCGGCGCGCACGCCGATCAGTTCGGCCTCTTTCAGCAGCAGCCGGTTGGCAGCCGGCTTGGGGATGCCGCCGCCGGCAAAGCCGATCACCAGCCAGCGCCCACCGGTCTTCAGCGCGCGCCAGGCGGTACTGAAGATCTCGCCGCCGACCGGATCGAACACCACATCGGCCTGCACGCTCTTCTCCCAGCCCTCAATGGCCGGATCGATGCAGAGCGCCGCACCGGCGGCTTGCGACGCCGCGCGCTTTTCCTCTGATGAGGCCACGGCGATCACCCGCGCGCCGCTCATCGCGCCCAGGGTCACGGCCGTCAGCCCGGTGCCGCCGCCGGCGCCCAGCACCAGCAGCGTCTCGCCGGCCATCAGCCGGCCGCGCCACAGCAATGCGATCCAGGCGGTGGCTGCGGCCACGGGGAAGGCGGCGGCCTCGTCCCAGCTCCAGTCGGCCGGCTTGGGCAGCAGGCTGTGCGTGTCGGTCGCGATCTCTTCGGCATAGCAGCCCTGGCCGCGCAGGATCACGGCATCGCCGGTTTTCCAGGGGCTGACATCCGGGGCCGCTTCGATGATCTCGCCGGACGCCTCAAAGCCTGGCACGAAGGGCAGCGGCGGCTTGTGCTGGTAGTCGCCGGCCACCTGCAGCAGGTCGGGGAAGTTCACGCCGGCAGCATGGACGGCCACACGCACCTGCCCAGGCTTCAGCGCCGTGCGCGGCAGCGTCGCGAGCTCCAGCACCTCGGGCGGGCCGAGGCGGCGGCAGAGCATGGCGCGATAGTCGCCGGCGGTCATGGCTTCCGGTGGATGATGCGCCAGCCCAGGGCCAGCGTCAGCAGCAGCATGGCGCCGCCGATCAGGTAGGGCAGCGTGATGCCCACCTCGTCGAACAACAGGCCGCCGAAGATCGGCCCCGCGACGCGGCCGAGTGCGGCTACGGACTGGTTGACGCCCATGGTCAGACCTTGGCGGCCGGCATCGGCGTTGCGCGAGATCAGGCTATTGATGCTCGGGTTGACCGTAGCGAAACCACCAGCGGTAAACAGAATCTGGACCACCATCAGCGGAATGCTGAACACACCCGCGGTCATCGCCGTGCCAATCGCAAGCACGAGCAGGCCAGTGCTCAGCACCCATGGTTCGCCGAACCAGCGCGTGAGAGGCCCGATCAGCACACCCTGCATGGTCAGCACGATGCAGCCGATGAAGGTGAAGGCCAGCCCCACGTCGTAGGCATGCCAGCCAAGCCGCGTGGCAGCGAATAGCGGGAACAGGGTTTCGAGCTGGGCAAAGACGAAGTTGATGGCGAAGTTGACCATGATCAGCCCCAGCGCCTGACGGTTCAGGTCGCCGATGCCGGCCAGCGGGTTGCGGAACAGCTTCCCCGGCTCGTCAGGGCGCTGATGGGTCTCGCGCAGCGTCACCAGCGCCAGCATCAGCGCGATGCTGGAGGCGGCGGCGGCGGCAAAGGCCGGCCAGGCGTAACGCGGGTTCGCCTCGTCGGGGCCGATCAGCAGCCCGCCCAGCACCGGCCCCAGGATCATGCCCAGCCCGAAGGCGGCACCGATCATGCCCATGCCGCGCGCCCGCTGCTCAGGTCGTGTCGCATCGGCGATGATTGCCTGGGCAATGCCAATCTTGCCGCTGCCGATCCCGGAGAGAACGCGAGCGAGGAAGATCACAGTCAGCGTGTCGGCGAAAGCGAGCCAGATATAGCCCAGAGCGCTGAGCGCCGTGCAGAGGATGTAGACCGGCTTGCGGCCATAGCGGTCGGACAGGCCGCCCAGCACCGGCGAGGCGGCGAACTGCGCGATGGAAAACACCACGGCCAGCAGCGCCACCGTGAAGGGCGAGGCGCCGTAATGGATCGCGTAAAACGGCAACAGCGGCAGGATCAGGCCGAAGCCGATCAGATCAACCACCGTGGTGAAGAAAATCGCGACCAGCATTTACGCGACAATCCTATGAAAAAGCGCGGAAACCGCAGCTAAGGCAGGCCCTTCGGCATTGCCGCGCGGGGCCCTGTCGGCTACCTTCCGCGCGGTTTTTGCTGCCGCGCCGGGGATGGCCTCCGGCAGCGTTTTTTTCCGGCTTTTTTGCGAAGGACGGACCATGAAGGTTAAGGGCGTAGCCTACCGCACGATCTGGGTCAACGAGGACGGTTGGTCGGTGGGCATCATCGACCAGACGAAGCTGCCGCATGCCTTCGTCACCACCACGCTGAAGACCTGGGACGAGGCGGCGCATGCGATCAAGGCGATGATCGTGCGCGGCGCGCCGCTGATCGGCGCCACCGGCGCCTATGGCCTGGCGCTGGCCATGCGCGCCGATCCCTCTGACGTCATGCTCGACAAGGCTTATCACGTCATCAACGAGACGCGCCCGACCGCCATCAACCTGAAATGGGCGCTGGACCGCGTGCGCAACGCGCTGCACAACCAGCCGGTCGAGCAGCGCGCCGCGATAGCGTATAAAATCGCGGCCGAGATCGCCGATGACGATGCCGCCACCTGCTCGGCGATCGGCGACCACGGCCTGAAGATCATCGAGGGCCTTTACGAGAAGGCCGGCCGCAAGCGCACCATCAACATCCTCACCCATTGCAATGCCGGCTGGCTGGCGACGGTGGACTGGGGCACGGCGATTGCGCCGATCTACAAGGCGCATGACAAGGGCATCCCGGTGCATGTCTGGGTCGACGAGACCCGGCCGCGCAACCAGGGCGCCTCGCTCACTGCCTGGGAGCTGAACAGCCATGGCGTGCCGCATACCGTGATCGTCGACAATGCCGGCGGCCATCTGATGCAGCATGGCCAGGTCGACATGTGCATCGTCGGCACCGACCGCACGACGCGCGAGGGCGATGTCTGCAACAAGATCGGCACCTACCTGAAGGCTTTGGCCGCCCATGACAACGGCGTTCCCTTCTACGTGGCGCTGCCGCATTCCACCATCGACTGGACTATCCGCGATGGCGTGAAGGAAATCCCGATCGAGGAACGCGCGCAGGAAGAGGTCACCGTGATGAGCGGGCGCACGGCCAGCGGCGAGATCGTGCCGGTCACCATCACACCCGAGGGCAGCAAGGCCACCAATTTCGGCTTCGACGTGACGCCGGCGCGTCTGGTCACCGGCCTGGTCACCGAACGCGGCACCTGCGCCGCCTCGGAAGCCGGCCTCACCAAGCTCTATCCCGAATTCGCCTGATCAGCTTAGGAACCGTCCCATGAAGAATCTCTGGTCTGACCGCGACGCCAAGGCCGCGATAGCCCATTATGCCAAGCAGGGCGTGAACAAGGATCTGGCGCTGCGCACCTATACCACGCGCCTGCTCGGCGGCGTGCCGGACCTGGTGCAGCATGGCGGCGGCAATACCTCGGTCAAGACCGCGATGCCCGATCCGCTGGGCAAGCCGGTCGAGGTGCTCTGCGTGAAGGGCTCGGGCTGGGACATGGCGGTGATCGAGCCGCCGGGCTTGCCGGCCGTGAAGCTGGAACCGCTGAAGGAGCTGATCGCGCTGAAGGCACTGACCGATGAGGACATGGTCAACATCCAGCGCTGCAACCTGCTGGACTCGACCTCGCCGAACCCATCGGTCGAGACGCTGTTCCATGCCTTCCTGCCGCACAAGTTCATCGACCACACCCACGCCTCGGCCGTACTGGCGATCACCGACCAGCCCGACGGCGCCGCCATCTGCGAAAAGCTGTACGGAAAGCGCGTCGCGCTGGTGGAGTACGAGATGCCGGGCTTCGGCCTGGCCAAGAAGGCTGCCGCTGCTTTCAAAGCCAACCCGCAGGCGCAGGGCCTGATCCTGCTCAAGCATGGCATCTTCACCTTTGCCGAGACGGCGAAGGAAGCCTACGACCTGATGATCGAATTCGTATCGAAGGCAGAAGCCCATCTGGCCAAGGGCAGGAAGACCGTCTTCACGCCAGGCAAGGCGCTGCCCAAGAAGATCGCGGCCGCGGAAGACGTGCTGCCGATCCTGCGTGGCCTGCTGAGCATCCCTACGGATGCCGATGGCGCGGTGACGCGCTGGGTCTTCAATCTGCGCGACAGCGCCGAGATCCAGGCCTTTGCACGCGGCAAGGATGTGATGCGTTACAGCCAGGCCGGCACGGTGACGCCCGACCATGTGATCCGCACCAAGCCCTGGCCGCTGGTGTTGCCGGCGCCGGAAGCCGGCAAGCTCGACGCCTTCAAGGCCGAGGCGCAGAAGGCGGTCGATGGCTATATCAAGAAGTACAAGGCCTATTTCGAGCGCCATAACGCCAAGGCACAGCCGAAGAAGATCATGCTCGACCCGATGCCGCGCGCGCTGCTGGTGCCCGGCCTGGGCCTGATCGGCGTCGGCAAGACCCGCAAGGATGCGGTGATCGCCGGCGACGTCGCCCAGATGGCCGTCTCGATCATCACCAAGGCGGAAGCCATCGGGACATTCATCAGCATCAGGGAACGCGACATCTTCGATGTCGAATACTGGTCGCTGGAGCAGGCCAAGCTGGGCAAGGGCGGCGAGAAGCCGCTGTCGCGCCAGGTTGCGGTGATCACCGGCGGGGCAGGCGCCATCGGCGCCGCCACCGCCAAGGCGATGGCGGCCGAAGGTGCTGAAGTGGCGGTCTTCGATCTCGACGGCGCCAAGGCGGCCGAAGTGGCGAAGAAGGTCGGCGGCATCGGCATCGCCTGCGATGTCACCAAGCCGGCGGCGGTGGCGGCGGCCTTTGCCAAGGTCGTGCAGCATTTCGGCGGCGTCGACATCGTGGTGTCGAATGCCGGCAATGCCTGGGGCGGCAAGATCGGCGAAGTCTCCGACGATCTGCTGCGCCAGTCATTCGAGCTGAACTTCTTCAGCCACCAGTCTGTGGCGCAGGCGGCGACGAAAATCATGCTGCAGCAGAAGACCGGCGGTTGCCTGTTGTTCAACGCCTCCAAGCAGGCGGTGAATCCCGGCCCCGATTTCGGCCCGTATGGTTTGCCGAAAGCCGCGACGCTGTTCCTGTCGCGCCAGTATGCGCTCGATTACGGCGCTGCAGGAATCCGCTCCTCGGCCGTCAATGCCGATCGCATCCGCTCAGGCCTGCTGACCGACGAGATGGTGGCCAAGCGCTCGAAGGCGCGTGGCCTCAGCGAGAAGGACTATATGTCGGGTAACCTGCTGCAGCGTGAAGTGAAGGCATCCGACGTGGCGCAGGCCTTCGTGCAGCTGGCGGTGGCCGCCAAGACCACGGCGGCGGTCGCCACGGTCGACGGCGGCAATATCGCGGCGGCGCTCCGTTAAACTTCCAGCGTGGCCAGTACCTGGCCTTCCTTGACGCTGTCGCCCTCGGCGACGGTGAGGGAGGCCAGCTTGCCGGCTTTCGGGGCCTCGACCGGGATCTCCATCTTCATCGATTCCAGGATCATGACGACGTCGCCGGCGCCAAGCTGCGCGCCGGCTGCGGCTTCGAGTTTCCAGACCTTGCCGGTGACGTCGGCCTTGATGGCGATACTGGGCATCGAATTTCCCTGTCAATAGTTCGATCTCTACGGTATCCCTCAAGTGTAGTGGCCGCCACATACGGTGCGCAATCAGTCGTTTTTTTACTTGAGGCAGGATTGATGCGAGAGAAGTTGACGCGACGGAATGCTTTGATTCTGTCCGCTTTGATTCTGGTCGCACTCTGTGCATGGCTTCGGCTTGATGCATATTTGTGGTCGAAGAATCTAACCCTTGAGTCATCCGAGCGAATTGCAACTCAGGCAATGGAGAAAGCCTGCTCCCGTAGATGTGCGGAGAAAGGGATCAGGCGAGAGGATTTGAAAGGTCCACAGTCATCGCCCATAAACCACAAACCGGGCGCCCGACATTTTGAATACATTTGGGTGCATTCAAAGGGATCGCTGTTGGTTGCCGTGGTTGACGATGCCGGTTGGTTGGGTGGAGGCGTTGAGTATTGGTGGTTGGACTAGAGGCGCTGGTGACAGAAGAGGTAACAGGGATTGGAGGGGATGCCTAAGTGCCTGTACTTCGAGGCCCAATTCGCCCTGTTGACGATACTGGGCATGATTCCTCCGTGTCTTAACCATACTTCTACCTTGGACCCGGTATACCCGTCTGCCTAAAATGCGCCGATGAGAGGTGAGTCGATGTCCTTCCGTAGCGTCACGGCCATAATGCTTGCCGCCGGCCTGCTGGCCGGCTGCGAGGATTTCAAGCGCACGTCCTACGAGGTGCAGCGGGGGCTCGGCATGTATCCGACCGATCCGCCGCGCGCCGAGACGCCGATGCCGCCGCCGGGCACGATCTCGCAGGCCAGCTGGGCCGCCCAGCGCACCGCCACCCTTCAGAACAGCGGCCAGGGCAACACCGTGCCGGTCGGCTACAAGGAACCCGAGCAGCCCGCCGCCCAGAGTGGTGCAGCGGGCTCGACGCCGGTCGCCGTCACTCCGACGCAGACTGCACCCGCCACGGTCAGCGCACCCCAGCAGCGCTCGTCGCAGCCATCACGTGCGGCCACGCAGCCTTCTGTCGCCGCCGCGCCTGCGCCGGCCGCCGGCCCCAATCCCGCCGCCATGACGGCTATGCCGGCGCCCGGACCCGTTGTGGTGCCGCCGCCGACCCTGCCTGCCGGCTACACGCCTTCGGCGTCGGTCGTTGATCAGCCGGCGGCAGCCGCCGATCAGCAGCAGATGGCCGCTGCCGCCGGTGCCATGCCCGAGCCGCCGATGCTGAGCGGCAGCATGAAAGAGAATGCCGCGATGGTGGCCGGCGCCATGGGCGGCAGCTGGAAGGCGCATCTGGCCTCGCACCGCACGGAGTCTGCCGCGATCAACGAATGGCAGGAGCTGCTGAAGGGCAATGCGGCGCTCTATGGCCAGTTCGATCCGCTGGTGGAATGGACCGACACCCAGCGCGGGCCGTTCGCGCGCCTGGTGCTGGTCGGCTTCGCCGAGCGCAAGGATGCCGATGCCGCCTGCGCCAAGATCCGCTCATCGACGCGCTACTGCGCCAGCATCCAGTAACCGATGCTGAATGGCAGGCAATAAAAAAGGCCGGGGTGACCCGGCCTTTTTCGTATTCGATGTGACGCTGCTTACGCGGCGTCTGCGGCACGCGACGCGCGCTTGCGGTCGTTCGGATCCAGCAGCTTCTTGCGGATGCGGATCGACTTGGGCGTCACTTCCACCAGCTCGTCATCGCCGATGTAGCTGATCGCCTGCTCCAGCGACATCTTGCGCGGCGGGGTGAGGCGCACGGCCTCATCCTTGCCCGAGGCGCGCATGTTGGTCAGCTGCTTGGCCTTCATCGGATTGACTTCGAGGTCGTTGTCGCGGCTGTTCTCGCCGATGATCATGCCCTCATAGACGGGCGTGCCCGGATCGACGAACAGGGTGCCGCGCTCCTCGATGTACCACAGCGCATAGGCCACGGTTTCGCCAGTGCCGTTGGCGATCAGAACGCCGTTGCGGCGGCCCGGGATCGGGCCACGATGCGGGCCATAGCTGTGGAACAGCTTGTTCATGATGCCGGTGCCGCGGGTATCGGTCAGGAACTCGCCGTGATAGCCGATCAGGCCGCGCGACGGCGCCAGGAAGGTGATGCGGGTCTTGCCGCCGCCGGACGGGCGCATGTCGCGCAGCTCGGCCTTGCGCAGCGACATCTTTTCCACGACCACGCCGGTATAGGCGTCGTCGACGTCGACATGCACTTCCTCGATCGGTTCGAGCAGGTTGCCGCCTTCGTCCTTCTGGAAGATCACGCGCGGACGGCTGATCGAGAGCTCGAAGCCCTCGCGACGCATCACTTCGACCAGCACGCCGAGCTGCAGTTCGCCACGGCCGGCGACCTGGAAGGCGTCCTTCTCCTCGGTCTCGCGGATATGGATGGCGACGTTGCCTTCTGCCTCGCGCAGCAGGCGGTCGCGGATCACGCGGCTCTGCACCTTGCTGCCTTCCTTGCCGGCGAACGGCGAGTTGTTGACCGAGAAGGTCATCGACAGGGTCGGCGGGTCGATCGGGTTGGCCGGCACCGGCTCAGTGACGGCGGGTTCGCAGATGGTGTCGGCCACCGTGGTGGTGGTCAGGCCGGCGATGGCGACGATGTCGCCCGCGTCGGCTTCTTCCACCGGCACGCGCTCGATGCCGCGGAAGGCCAGCAGCTTGGTGACGCGGCCGACTTCGATCTCGCTGCCATCGGCGCGCAGCGAATGGATCGGGGTGTTGACCTTCAGCTTGCCCGAGTAGATGCGGCCGGTGAGGATGCGGCCGAGGAAGTTATCGGCTTCCAGCGTGGTGACCAGCATCTTGAAGGGCGCGTCCAGCTCGACGGTCGGCGCCGGCACGTGGCGGACGACGAGGTCGAACAGCGGGGCGAGGTCCTTGCGCGGGCCTTCCAGGCTGTCATCGGCCCAGCCGCTGCGGCCCGAGGCGAACATGCAGGGGAAGTCGAGCTGGTCTTCGCTGGCGTCCAGCGCGGCGAACAGGTCGAAGACCTCGGAATGCACTTCCACCGGACGGGCGTCCTGGCGGTCGACCTTGTTGATGACGACGATCGGGCGCATGCCCAGGCCGAGCGCCTTGCCCAGCACGAACTTGGTCTGCGGCAGCGGGCCTTCGGCGGCATCGACCAGCAGGACGACGCCGTCGACCATGCTCAGGATGCGCTCGACTTCACCGCCGAAGTCGGCGTGGCCGGGGGTGTCGACGATATTGACGCGGGTGCCATGCCACTCGACTGAGGTGCACTTGGCGAGAATGGTGATGCCGCGCTCACGCTCCAGGTCGTTGCTGTCCATGACGCGCTCGGCGACCTGCTGGTTCTCGCGGAACGAGCCGGACTGGCGGAGCAGGGCGTCGACGAGGGTGGTCTTGCCATGGTCGACGTGGGCGATGATGGCGATATTGCGGATATCCATGCGGCTTACACAAAAGGCCCGGTCCATCCTGAGAGCAGGTGGCCAGGCGCGATTCCTTTGGGTTCGGGCTTAAAGTTGCCGGGTTTATACGGGGCCGGACGGATTGTGACAAGGATAGATTTGTTGCGCCGCAATGACGGAAACGCAGCCCTGCCATGCCCGCGGATAACGAAGCCGGACCAACGGGTTAATGGTCCCGATTCGGCTCAGCGGGACGCCCGGACGAGGCGGGGCCGGCCCGGGGTGGCTGGGGGTGGGGAAATCGCCGGCCGATTGGCTGCAACCTGCGCAATCGTCTTTTCCGCTTCCGCCGCCAGCCAGGTGACGAAGGCGTGCACGCGGGTGTCGTTGCTGAGCCGCGCCGGCCAGCTTGCCAGATGCGCCTTTTCCGAGGTCATGTCCCAGCGCGGACCGAGCACGCGCACCAGCCGGCCCTCGGCCAGCGCGTCATGCACGATCAGCGAGCGTGCCAGCGCCACGCCGGCGCCTTCCAGCGCCGCACTGATCGCCGTGCCCAATTCCTCCATGCGCAGCGCCGCCTTCGGGCGTGTTGCGATGCCGAGCCGCTTGAACCAGGTGCTCCATTCCCATTCCTCACCTTGTCCGCCTTCCGCACTTTTCAGCAGGAGAGGGAGCGTGGCGATCTGCGCCGGCGTCTTCAGCGGCGCGGTCTTGAGCAGGGACGGCGCGCAGACGGGGAAGACCTGCTCACGGAACAGCAGGCGTTGCGTGCTGGAGTTGCGGCCATCCTCGGGCTTCACCCAGCGCACGCGGATATCGAGCTCGCCGCTGCGCGCTTCGGCCTGCGCTACGGTGTTGTAGATCACCAGCTCGACATCGATGCCGGGATACTTCTTGGCGAAAGCCGGCAGGCGACGCACCAGCCAGTGATGCGCCAGCGCCGCGCCGACGCCGACGCGCAGACGGGCAGGGGCCATGGCAGCACGACAGCGGTCGCGCAGGCCGGCCATACCGTCGAACAGGGCGTTCAGGCCATCGGCCAGTGCGGCGCCGGCCGGCGTCGGCGTCAGCCCGGCACGGCGGCGCAGCAGCAGCGGCGTGCCGATGAAGCTTTCCAGCCGGCGCAGGCGATGGCTCACCGCGCTCTGCGTGACACCGAGTTCGGCGGCGGCCGCCGTCATGCTGCCATGCCGCAACACGGCCTGAAAGGCGACGAGGGAGTCGAAGGGCGGCAGCGGGCGGGGGGCGGTCTTGCGGGCGGGCATGGCCGTAGTATGAATTAGATTCATGATCCTGTGAAGCGTTGTCGCTGGGCCTCGCGCGGGTGGCCGTGGCATGACAGGCACCATGACAGACACACTTTCTTCCGCACCCGGCGCTTCCCCGGGCGGTCTCGCCCGGCATCCCATGCTGCCGGCGCTGGTGCTCTCGCTCGCGGTCTGCCTCACGCAGTTCGATGTCACCGCCGTGGTCGTGGCGCTGCCGAGCATCCGCGCCGATCTCGGCTTCGGCATCGCCGCCACCGCCTGGGTGATGGACGCCTATAGCCTGGCCTTCGCCGGCACGCTGTTTTTCGCCGGCGCGCTCGGCGACCGCTTCGGCCGTCGCCGCATTCTTCTCATGGGCAACACCGCCTTCGCGCTGGCCTCGCTGCTCTGCGGCCTGGCTTGGGACGGCCCGACGCTCTGGGCCGCGCGTGCCATGCAGGGCGCGGCCTCCGCCTTCACCATCACCGGCGGGCTGGCTTCCATCTCGCTGGCCTATCCGGTGTCGGATGCAGCGAGCCGCGCGCGCGCCTTCGGCATTATCGGCGTCACCGGCGGCGCGGCGATGGCGCTCGGCCCGACGCTGGGCGGATTGATCACGGCGGCGCTCGATTGGCGCTGGGTCTTCCTGATCAACCTGCCGATCTGCATCGCCAGCCACTATGCCCTGCAACGCATGGCCCAGGAATCGAAGGATAGCGAAGGCCGCCGGGTCGACATGGTCGGCGTGCTGCTGCTGACGCTGGCGATTGCGTTGCCGGTGCAGGCGCTGCTGCACGCCAGTGATGAACAGGGGGGCGCAGCGGTGTGGCGCTGGGTGGGCCTGCTCGGCGGGATGCTGTTCGCGGTCCTGCTGGCGCTGCAGCAGCGCCGGCAGCCCAAGCCGATGCTCGACCTCATGCTGTTCGCCAAGGCGCAGCCGATCGGCATCGGCTGCCTGCTGCTCAGCCTGTCGCTGAGCTACTGGGCGACGCTGGTCTATCTGCCCCTCTACCTGCAGACGGTGTTCTCGTTGAGCGTGGACGAAGCAGGCCTTGCCATGCTGGCTGCCACCGCGCCGATGCTGGTGCTGCCGCCGGTCGGTGTCTGGCTCACGCAAAAAGTTGGATGGCGCGCCAATTTCACCGGCGGCATGATGCTGATCGGCCTCGGCATGACACTGCTGGTGGTCTGCACGCTGCAGGCTGCGCCGCTGTGGCAGGTGCTGCTGGCCATGCTGGTCGGCGCGAGCGGCGCCGGTATCAGCAATTCGCAGGTGTCGGGCGCGTTGGTGGCGACCGCGCCGCCGGATCGCGCCGGCATGGCCTCGGCCCTGGCGACAACCTTGCGCCAGGCCGGCTTCGCCATCGGTATCGCGCTGCTCGGCGCGGTCTCGCTGGGCGGTACGGATTTTACGCCGGTCTTCGCGGTGTCGGCGGCCGGCGCCTGTCTGGGCGCGCTGGCCGCCGTGCTCACGCTGAAGAGAACGCTTGTCTGAGGGTCAGGCCACAATGTCGGCGATGCTGCCGATGCTGTCGATGGGGGTGCCGGCCTCGCGCATGCCCTTCTTGACGGCTTCCTCGATCGCCAGCTTGATCTCATCCTCGATCTTCTTGCGCTCTTCGGAGCTCAGCCTGGCGAGGTCCTCTTCGCTCAGGTTGTTGTCCTCGAGATACTTCTTGCGGATGCGCTCCGGGATCGAGAGCTTGGCGTAGTCGAGGAAATCCTGGGCGGCATCTTTCTTGGCGACCGGAGACTTGCCGAGACCGGCAGCCTCCTGCGTCGCCGCTTGCTCAGCCGCTTTCGCCGCATCGGTCGGCTTCACGCCGTTGGCCTGGTTGACGCCGTAATAGGGATTGACGGAGTTGGTGCCGATCGTGGTCATCGTTGCCTCACACCGTCAGGTCGGCGATGCCGCCGATGCTCTTGCCGGTCTGCTTCATGATGGTTTCGGCGACCTTCTCGCGGATGTCTTCCTCGATCCGGGCGCGCGCCTGCGCATCCATCTCGTTCAGCTTCTCCTCGGTCAGGTCTTTTTCCTTCAGCTCCTTCATGCGGACCTTTTCGGTGTCCGAGAGCTTGGAGAAGTCGAAGAATTTCTCTTCGGCCGATTTCTCGGCCTTCTGTGTGCTGGCGTTGCCGCTGGTGTCGCCGCTGGCGGCGCCGGAGAAGAAGTCGGCGGCGCGGGTCGGATCGCTCGGCGCCTGCGCGCCCTGGATCGCGGCGGGGAAGCTGGCGCTGGCGGTGCCGGCCTTCTTCGCCTTCTTCAGCTCTTCCAGATCGAAGAGGCGATCCAGTTGGGTGAGCTGGCTGGAGCCGATTCCGTTGATCGTCGACATGATGATCCTCCGTGTTGTCTGCCCACGGAGGAAGCAAGCCACATGCCAGAGGTTGCAGGCCGGATGATGTCAGCGGGTATGGCGGAAGACTGCGGAATCTTCCGTCTGCGGAGTATGGTTAACCCCGGTTAACCGGAAATTTTTGCCATCTGGCCGCAGGCGCGCAGCAGCTTTTGCCGGATCATTCCTGCACGTCGGGGTAGAGGCTCACCGATCCGTATGACCGAGATCCCGCGCGGGATCGATGCGGTCGCGCACCAGCTGCTTTAGCGTCTTCACATCGGGGAAGCCGCCATCGCGTTTGCGCTCCCAGAGCAGATCATCGTTGAGATGAATCTCGAAAATGCCACCGGTGCCCGGCTTCAGCGCGACCTCGTCCACATCATCCACGAAGGTGGAGAGCAGCTCCTGCGCCATCCAGGCGGCGCGCAGCAGCCAGTGGCATTGCGTGCAGTAGGTGATGCGGATGCGCGGCTTGGGCGTCATGAGGCTGCTCCGGGAAAAGGCCAGCCATATTAGCAGGATAGAGGGCGTCTATAAAATATGATGACGATCATCATATTTTATGCTCTGCTGCCGCCATGAAGACTCGCAAGACCAAAGCTGCCGCTCCAGACGCCGCCCTGACCAAGGGCGAGGCCACCCGGCGCGCCATTCTCGATGCCGCCGCCGACGCCATCCGCCGCCATGGCCCCGATGGCGTCAGCGTGGTCGCGGTGATGCGCGAGGCCGGTCTCACCCATGGCGGCTTCTATGCGCATTTCAAATCCAAGGATGCGCTGGTGGCCGACGCCATCCGCCATATGTTCGCTGGCGGCCGCGACAAATACGTGGCGCGCATCGGCAGCAGCATCGGCGCCGCGGCGCTGAAGAGCTGGATCGAGAGCTACATCTCGCGCAGCCATCGCGACGATCCCGGCCGCGGCTGTGCGCTGGCGGCGCTGATCTCCGACATGCCGCGCCTGAAAGGCGAGGCGCGCCAGGCCTATGACGAGGGCGTGCGCGGTATCGCCAGCCGCATTGCAAAACACCTGCCTGACAAAACCTCCGACAAAGCCGATGCCATCGATGCCGCCAGTTCGCTGATGGCCGAGATGGCCGGCGCGGTCGCCATCGCCCGCGCGGTCAGCGACCCGCAGCTCTCCGACCGCATTCTGAAAAACTCGCGTGCCGCCCTGAAGGCCCGCATCGATGACATGAGCACCCTATGAATCAGGCGGCCCCGCCCAAAATAGCCATACCGCGCGACAACCTGCTGTCTGCGCCGATCCTGCCAACCCTGATCCGGCTCTCATTGCCCAATACGCTGGCGATGACGGTGACGGCGCTCGCCGCCATCGCCGAGACGGCTTATGTCGGCGTGCTGGGCATCGAGCAGCTCGCCGCCATGGCGCTGGCCTTCCCGATGATCATGCTGATGCAGATGATGTCGGCCGGCGCGATGGGCGGCGGTGTCTCGTCTGCCATCGCCCGTGCATTGGGTGCCGCCGATCTGGCGCGCGCCAATACGCTGGCCATTCATGCCATCATCATCGCCATCGGTGGCGGCCTGGTCTTCACGGCCTTCTTCTGGCTGCTCGGCCCGATGATCTATGCCTTCCTCGGCGGTCGCGGGTTGGCCTTGAGCGAAGCCATCCTCTATTCCAACACGGTTTTCGCGGGCGCGATGGGGGTGTGGCTGTTCAACACGCTGGCCTCGGTGCTGCGCGGCACCGGCCGCATGGGCGTGCCCTCCACGGTCACGCTCGCTGTCGTGGCGCTGCAGATCGTCATTGGCGGCACGCTGGGCTTGGGCCTGGGCCCGGTGCCGCGCTTCGGCATGATCGGCGTCGGCCTCGGCCAGGTGATCGCCTTCGTGCTCGGCACGCTGTATCTCTTCTGGTATCTGCGCTCAGGGCGCGCGCGCCTGCGCCTCAGCTTCGCGGGCTTCAAGTCCGACCGCGCGCTGTATGTGGATATCCTGAAAGTCGGCGCGCTTGCCTGCCTGTCCTCGTTGCAGACGGTGCTGACCATCCTGATCTTCACCGGGCTTGTTGCGCGTTTCGGCACCGTGGCGCTGGCCGCCTATGGCATCGGCGCGCGGCTGGAATTCCTGCTAGTGCCGATTTCGTTTTCGGTCGGCGTCGCCAGCGTGCCGATGGTCGGCATGGCGATCGGCGCCAAGAACATCACGCGCGCGCGTCATGTCGCCTGGATGGCGGCCAGCATCGCAGCGGCAGCGCTCGCCATCATCGCCGCCATCGTGGTGGTGGTGCCCGATGCCTGGACCACATTGTTCACGCAGGATGACGCGGTGATCGCCACCGCGCGGCAGTATCTCACCGCCGCCGGCTTCGGCTTCCCATTCTTCGGCTTCGGACTCTGCCTATACTTCGCCAGCCAAGGTTCGGGCAAAGTGCTCGGCCCGGTGCTGGGTGGCACCATCCGCCTGGTGATGGTCGCGCTCGGCGGCTGGTGGCTGACGGTCAGTGGCGCCGAGGTCTGGACGCTGTTCGCCTTGGCTGGCGCGGCGATGGTGGTCTACGGCATTTCCACCGGCCTGCTGGTGAAGGGCACGCGCTGGGGCGACTGAGCAGTCTCTGCTTTGATCTCACGGGTCCGTGATAGATCAATGGGATATCCGTCAGGTTGTATAAAACTGCAACCTGAAAGGCCTATTCCCACCCTTCATATACCATCGTTACACCTGTAGTGGCGTCGTCATATAGTTTTGCGACTATTGATTCGACAAATAGCTACTTTAGGGGGAAGCGATGTCAGGTCCGGCAAACAATGATAGTGGCTTTTCGACCCAGGAAGACACCCCGCTGACCCTGACCACGGCCAGCCTGCTGGCCAACGACCCCGCCGGCACCAGCATCCTGGATATCGGCAACGCCATCGGCGGCACCGTCGGCTACGACGTCAATGGCAATATCATCTTCACGCCGTCGCTGGATTACACCGGCGCAGCTTCGTTCGAATACGTCGCTATGGACGACATGGGCGAGGTATCCATCGCCACCGTTTCACTGACGGTGAATGGCGGCGGCGGCAACGTCGCGCCGGTTGCCACGGCTGATACCGGCTTCACCACCAGCGAGGACACCCCGCTGTTCATTTCGGGGTCGGTGCTGCGCAGCAACGACACCGACAGCAACGGCGACGCGATCAGCATCACCGGCGTCGCCAATTCCGTCGGCGGCACCGCGGTACTGGATGGCGCGGGCAACATCACCTTCACCCCGACCACCAACTACAACGGCCCGGCCAGCTTCACCTACACGATCAGCGACGGCCATGGCGGCTTCTCCAGCGCCACCGTCAGCCTGACGGTCACGCCGGTGAACGACGCGCCGGTGGCGGCGGCCAACAGCTTCAATGCGACAGAAGACACCGCGATCACCCTGACGCCGGGCCAGCTGCTCAGCAATGACAGCGATGTCGACGGCAATCCGCTCTCGATTGCCGGCGTCACCAACGCGGTCGGCGGCACTGTTGTCCTCAACGCGCAGGGCAATGTGGTGTTCACCCCGAGCGCCAACTACAACGGCGCGGCCAGCTTCACCTACACGGTCTCCGACGGGCAGGGCGGTTTCGCCAATGCCACGGTCGTGCTGAATGTGGCGGCGGTGAATGACAAGCCGATCGTGGTCAATGAATCCTTCTCGATGACCGAGGATACGCCGCTGCAGCTGTCGGCATCGCAGCTGCTCTCCAATGACAGCGACATCGAGGGCGGCACGCTGTCGATCCTGGCGGTCAGCACCGCCGTGAACGGCACGGTCTCCAAGGACGCGCAGGGCAACGTCACCTTCACGCCCACGGCCGACTACAACGGTCCGGCCTCGTTCAGGTACATCGTCTCCGATGGCCAGGGCGGTTTCACCACCGGCACGGTCAACCTGACCGTCGCGCCGGCCAATGACGCGCCCGTGGCGCTCAACGACAGCTTCACCATGGCCGAGGATGGCGTCCTCACCCTGGCGCCGGCGCAGCTGCTGGGTAATGACTTCGACGCCGATGGCAATACGCTCACCATCCAGTCGGTCCAGACCGCATCGGGCGGCAGTGTCGCGCTGCAGGACGGCAACGTGGTGTTCACCCCGACCGCCAACTACAACGGCGCTGCCAGCTTCACCTACACCGTTTCGGATGGGAATGGCGGCACCAGCACGGCCACGGTCAACCTCACCGTGACGCCGGTGAACGACGCGCCGGTGGCGGTGGCCAACAGCTTCAGCACCAATGAAGATGCCGCGCTCAGCCTGACGGCGGCACAGCTGCTGGGCAACGACACGGATATCGACGGCAACACGCTCAGCATCCAGTCGGTGCAGGGCGCGGTCGGCGGCAGCGTGTCCATCGATGGCTCCGGCAATGTCGTCTTCATCCCGGCAGCCAACTACAACGGCGCGGCCAGCTTCACCTACACTGTTTCCGACGGCAATGGCGGCACCAGCACGGCCACCGTCAGCCTCACCGTCAATCCCGTGAACGACGCGCCGGTGGCGGTCGCCAACAGCGGTTTCAGCACGGCCGAGGACACGGCGCTGACCATCGCGCCGGCCAGCCTGCTGGGCAATGACAGCGATATCGACGGAGACACGCTGTCGATCGCCTCGGTACAGGATGCGGTCGGCGGCAGCGTGTCCATCGACGGCTCGGGCAATGTCGTCTTCGCGCCAACGGCCAACTACAACGGCGCCGCCAGTTTCACCTACACGATCAGTGACGGCAACGGCGGCACCAGCACCGCCACGGTTTCGCTGACTGTGACGCCGGTGAATGACGCACCGATGGCGGTTGCCAACAGCGGATTCAGCACGGCCGAGGACACGGCGCTGACCATCGCACCGGCCAGCCTGCTGGGCAATGACAGCGATATCGACGGCGACACACTGTCGATTGCCTCGGTGCAGGATGCGGTCGGCGGCAGCGTGTCCATCGACGGTTCGGGCAACGTCATCTTCACGCCGACGGCCAACTATAACGGCGTCGCCAGTTTCACCTACACGATCAGCGACGGTAACGGCGGCACCAGCACGGCGGCGGTCAATCTCACCGTGACGCCGGTGCAGGATGCGCCGGTGGCGGTGGCCAACAGCTTCAGCACCAATGAGGACACGGCGCTGAGCCTGACTCCGGGGCAGCTGCTTGGCAACGACAGCGATCCCGATGGCGATACACTGTCGATCGCCTCGGTGCAGGCGGCGACCGGCGGCAGCGTGACAATTGACGGCTCGGGCAACGTGGTGTTCACGCCGACCGCCAACTACAGCGGTGCGGCCGGCTTCACCTATACGATCGCGGACGGCAATGGTGGCACCAGCACGGCGACCGTGACCCTGACGGTCAATCCGGTGAATGATGCGCCGGTGGCGGTGAACAACAGCGGCTACACCACGGCGGAAGACACGCCGGTGACCATCGCCGCCAGCAGCCTGCTGGCCAATGACACCGACCTGGAGGGTGACACGCTGTCCATCCAGTCGGTGCAGGGCGCGGTCGGCGGCAGCGTGGCGCTCGACGGTTCGGGCAACGTGGTGTTCACGCCCGGCCTCAATTACAACGGCGCGGCCAGCTTCACCTACACGATTGCGGACGGCAACGGCGGCACCAGCACGGCGACGGTGAACCTGAGCGTCACCCCGGTGACCGATGCGGCGGTGGCGGTCAACGACAGCGTGACGCTGTATGAAGATGGTTCGGAGATGATCTTCATCGAAACGCTGCTGGGCAACGACAGCAACCCGGAAGGCCACTACCTGAACATGATTTCGGTTCAGGGCGCGGTCAACGGCACGGTGGCGCTGGGCGATTTCAACTCGGTGATCTTCACGCCGACCGCCAATTACAACGGCCCGGCCAGCTTCACCTACACGATTGGCGACGGCCTGGGCGGCACCACGACGGCGACCGTCAACGTGAACGTGCTGCCGACGAACGATGTGCCCATCGCGGTGGACGATTACTTCTATATCCGGCCGGGCGAGGTGGTGAATACCAGCCTGGCGGCCCTGTTCGCCAATGACATCGAGCTCGATGGCGACACGCTGATGTCGTTCGGATTCCCCAATGGCGGCGTGAATGGCGACGCGTATTACGATTTCGGCACCGGCACTATCGTCTTCACGCCCACGGCCGGTTTCACCGGCATGGCCAGCTTCACCTATACAGCCTGGGATGGCGGCAACCAGTTCGATGTCGGGACCGTCCATGTCGCCGTGCTGGGCGACGAGATGCAGCTTAGCAGCGTCGGCAACCGGATAACGACCGGCCTGTATCCGGTTCTGAACCTGCAGGCGGGCAATGTGAATAGCGATGGCGCGGTCGATATCCTGGTCCGCACCGAAGCGCCCGACCATACCTCGGCCAACCATGGCGTGATCTTCGGCCAGAGCGGATCGCTGACCAGCGCGCTCAATGGCGGTGGCTTCTATTCGGGGACGGGCAGCCAGGTCATCCGCTTCGGCGGCTACAGCTATGCCGTCGGTCTTGCAGACGTCAACGCCGATGGAATCCAGGACGCCCTGCATGCGATTGGCAGCTATGGCGGTGTTTCCACCCTCGGCGTGTTGCTGGGCGGATCCGGTGTCGATGCTGTCGACGATACGAGCCTGAACTCTGGCATCGGCTATGCCGGCGGGTCAGCCATGCCGATTACCGCCGACTTTAACGGGGACGGGCGCGCTGATCTGTTCCTCAGCGTGCATAACAGCTCGGCCTATAACGGCAGCGCGAGCGCCACGACGCCGTCGCTGGCGATGTGGCTCGGCGGCGTGGGCGGTATCAGCGGCAGCCCGGCCGCCACCGCCTATAGCGGCATCAACGGCATTGGTTCGGCTTCCGCCGCCAATGTCACCTATGTCATGGGCGCGGTCGATATCAACAACGATGGCTTCGACGATATCGTCACCGCTGTCGGTGCCCGCAATGATGGCAGTGCGGTGTATGGTCCGGTCAAGATCACCTTCGGCAATGCCGCGGGTAGCCTGGCGTCGGACCTGAGCAGCAATACCGGCGGCCTGATCCTCAACAACTTCAATGTGGGTGGCGGCGATCTGCTGACCCGCCATATGGCCGGCGGCGGTGATATCAACGGCGACGGCATCGAGGATATGGTCGGCTGGGCAGGCACCTATCCCAGCATGCCGACCGGCGCCTTCGTGCTCTATGGCAACAGCAGCTATGCGGCCGGCGGCAGCGTCGATATCGCCACCTTGAACGGCCTGAACGGCATGCGCATCACCGGCGTCTCGGGCGGCATCAGCAGCATGGCGCTGGGCGACCTGAACGGCGATGGCTATGACGATATCGTGGTCGGCAGCAGCGGCGCCAACAAGCTCTGGGTGATCTGGGGTCAGCAGGGCGGCATAGCCCGCAGCATCGACCTGTCGCAGACGCCCACCGCCAACGGCGGCTTCATGTCGTTCAGCGGCACCAGCGGCCAGGGCATCGGCTCGGCGGTGACGGTGGCCGACATGGATGGCGACGGCAAGCAGGACCTGGTGATCGGGTCCAGCACCGGCACCATCGACGTGGTGAGCGGCGATCTGCTGACGCATTACGCCGCGCCGCTGTCGGGCAACGACACGATCACCGGCACCGGCGGCGACGACACTATCTTCGGCCATGGTGGCGGCGACATGATCTTCGCCGGCAACGGCAACGATATCCTGGTCGGCGGCGACGGCATGGACGTGCTGCAGGGCGAGGCCGGCAGCGATACGCTCTATGGCGACGCCGGCGATGACAGCCTGAACGGCGGCACCGGCGACGATTACATGGAAGGCGGCGAGGGTGGCGACCGCTATGTGATCGACAGCCTGGGTGATGTGGTGGTGGAAACCGGCACCAGCGGCGAGGACTTCCTGTTCTCCAGCATCACGGCCTCGCTGGCCAACTATGCCAATATCGAGAGCATCGTGCTGGAAGGTAGCGCCAACATCAATGTCACCGGCAATGCCGGCGCCAACAAGGTGGGCGGCAACACCGGCGACAACATCCTGACCGGCATGGGCGGCGACGACATCATGGTCGGCATGAACGGCAACGATATCTATGCCGTCGGCCGCGGCGATGGCATCGACAGCATCTACCAGAGCAGCGCGCCGGGCATGCCGCCGGGCATCACCGATGCGGCCAGCACCACCGACACCCTGCGCTTCCTCAGCGGTGTGTCGTATGACCAGCTGTGGTTCAGCCATGTCGGCAACGACCTGCGCGTCGACGTGATCGGCGAGAGCAGCAGCAGCGTGCTGCTGAAGGACTGGTATGCCGATGCCAGCCGCCGCGTCGATGTGATCGAGACCGCCGATGGCAGCCACAGCCTGTCGTCGGCCAATGTCGAGGCGCTGGTGACGGCGATGGCGGGCTTCAGCGCGCCGGCGCCGGGTCAGTTCACACTCGACAGCCAGGTCGCCAACGACCTCGCACCGGTCTTCGCCACCACCTGGGCGTAAGTGGGGCTGGGCGTAAGTGGGCCTGGGCGTAAGCGGGGGCTGGGCGTAAGCCGTATGCGGCCTTCCGGTTCCGGCGACTCGCCGGAACCGGATGCCTGCCCCGTAACCAGCCGTGACGTAACTGCAATATCGACAGGCGAGGGGAACCTTCCCGCAGCCCCGTCGTCCTCTCCCTGTGCCGGATTTCCGGCCTAGGAAGAGGGCGTGCGGCACCATGAAACTGTTTGAATGCCTCGGCTGCGGCCAGCCGGTCTATTTCGAGAATACCTCCTGCGAAAGCTGTGGCCGCCGGCTCGGCTACCTGCCGGATATCGGCGTGCTCAGCGCGCTGGAGCCGGCCAACCATCGGCCGGCGCAGGACCCGCCACCCGATCTCAATGCCGCCAACCCCGGCGCCACCAATGGCGTCTGGCGCGCGCTGGCCGCGCCGGAAAAGCGCTGGCGCTTCTGCATCAACGCGCAGCACGATGCCTGCAACTGGCTGGTCGAGGCCGAGCCGAAAGGCGCGCCGCCCAACCCCGACGCCTATTGTTCGGCCTGCGCCCATAACCGCACCGTGCCCGATCTCTCCAACCCGGTGCATCTGAACAACTGGCGCCGCATCGAGAGCGCCAAGCATCGCCTGTTCCACGGCATCCAGCGGCTCGACCTGCCGCACGAGACCCGCGACGAGGACCCGGAGGAAGGCCTGGCCTTCGACTTCCTGCCCGATCCGCCCGACCCCTCGGCGCCGCGCATCATCACCGGCCACGATAACGGCCTGATCACCATCAACCTGATCGAGGCCGACGACGCCAAACGCGAGAAGATCCGCGTCGCCATGCACGAACCCTATCGCACCCTGCTCGGGCATTTCCGCCACGAGGTCGGGCATTACTACTGGGAGCGCCTGGTGCGCCGCGCCGGCGACAACTCGGAAGCCATGAGCGGCTTCCGCGCGCTGTTCGGCGACGAGCGCGAGGATTACGCCGAGGCGCTGAAGCGCCATTACGCTGATGGCCCCTCGGCGAGCTGGCAGGACGGTTTCGTCAGTGCCTATGCCGCCGTGCACCCCTGGGAGGATTTCGCCGAGACCTGGGCGCATTACATGCATATCGTCGACACGCTGGAAACCGCGGCCGCCTTCGGCCTGCGGGTCAAGCCGCGCATCAGCCGCGGCGAGGAGATCGGCACCCGCATCGATTTCGATAGCTACCAGGCCGAGAGCATCGACCAGCTCATCGAGGGCTTCCTGCCGATCACCTTTGCGGTGAACAGCCTGAACCGTTCGATGGGCCAGCCCGACCTTTATCCCTTCGTGCTCAGTCCGCGCGCCATCGAGAAGCTCGGCTTCATCCATGCGCTCTGCCGCCATGCGCGCGAGGGCCTGCCGCAGATCACCATCCAGGGTCAGCAGCAGATCGGCGGCCAGCCGCCGATGCTGCAGGCGCGCCAGCCGCAGGCGTCGCCGACCGCTGCGCTGGCGCCACTGCCTGAAGGCCTCGCCGACGAACCGGTGACACCGCAGACCGCAGTCCTGATCGCCGTCGCGGCACAACTGGCCGAGGGCGCGGCCCGCTAGGTTATCATTTCTTCGCTATACCAGCCCTGCCCGGAGGCTTTAGAATCAGGGGCAGGCCGCATCGCTGGGATGCGGTGGAGAGGGAGCTGGAGCATGGATCTCCAGAAGGCCGACAGCCGGGCAGCGCGCCGGACGATCCGGCTGTCGCCGCGCGCCATGACCTTCGCCTTCACGGCTCTGGTCTGTCTGGTGCTTGTCGGTCTCGACACCCTGGTCCTATGGAAGGACCGCAACGCCACCATCACCTATGCCCGGCAAAATACGGACAATTTGGCCCGCTCGATCGCGCAGCATGCAGAGGACACGGTTCGCGGCATCGACGGCGTGCTGTTCGGCCTGGCCGGGCGCCTGGCCAACAAGGGTGATGCCAGCAGCGTGGGCCAACTACGCAAGACCTTCGACGATCTGATGGCGGTGCTGCCGCAGATCGCCGGTCTGTCCTATATCGATGCACGCGGCGATGTCGTGGTCAGCACCGCGACCGACGGTGCGATTAACGTCGCCGACCGCACCTACTTCCAGGTCCATCGCGACCGGACGGTGTCCGGCGCCTTTCTCGACAAGGTGATCCAGAGCCGCGCCACCGGCGGTTTCGTCATTCCAGTGACGCGCCGGATCGATGCATTGGACGGCAGCTTTGCCGGCGTCATCGTCGCCACGGTCAGGACCGATTATTTCCAGGCCTTCTACCAGAATTTTGATATCGGCCCGAACGGCTCGATCCTACTCGCTTCGGGCGATGGCTTCCTGCTGGTGCGGCGACCATTCAGCGCCGACAATATCGGTCGCGACCTGCGCCAGGGCGGCATCTTCCGCGACCACCTGCCGAAGAGTCCGGTCGGCAGCGTGGAAATCCGTTCCTCCACCGACGGCGTGGTGCGGCTGAACAGCTATCGCCGGATCGAGTCCTATCCGCTGGTGGTCGCTGTGGCGCTGGCGCAGAACGATATTCTGGCCGAATGGTACGACAGCGCCGGCAATTTCATCCTGGGTTCGATCCTGCTGGCGGTGATTCTGGGCGGTCTAGGCCTCTACCTCACGCGCCAGATCGGCCTGCGTCAGACCGCGGACCGCGCTGCGCAGCAAGCTGCCGAGGCCTATCGCGAGATTGCCGACGGATCGCGCGACATGATCGTGCGGCTCGGCCTCGACCTGACTCGCCACTATGTCTCGCCGGCCTCCATCGACATCATCGGCTACACGCCCGAAGAGGCGATAAAAATCCATCCCCTCGATCAGATTCATCCCGAGGATGCGCCAGTAGTGCAGGGGGTGAGCGCGCAGATGGCGGGTGGGCAGGACCGCGGCGTCTCGGTCAACCGCATCCGTCACAAGGATGGTCATTGGGTCTGGGTCGAGGTGAACTTCCGGCTGATCCGTGATTCGGCGACTGGGGAGCCGCGGGAAATCCTCGGCACCATGCGCGACATTTCGGCGCGCAAGCAGGCGGAAGAGGCGATGGAGCAGGCCAGGGCCGAGGCCGAGCGGGCCAATCAGGCCAAGTCCGATTTCCTAACCTCGATGAGCCATGAGCTGCGCACGCCGATGAACGGCATCCTCGGCTTCGGTCAGCTTCTCTCCACCAACCATTTCGGCACGCTGTCGCCGCGCCAGACCGAATTCGTCCAGGCCATCCTCGACAGCGGCAAGCATCTGCTCGGCCTGATAGACGACATCCTGCAGCTCAGCAAGATCGAGGCCGGCAAGCTGACCATCATGCCCGAGCCGGTGGCGCTGCTACCGCTGCTGAAATCGGTGGTCGCCAATCTGCAGGGGGATGCGCGCAAATACGGCATCACGCTTTCGGCGGGCGAAGCTGGGCTCGGCATGCCCGAAATCCGGGCGGACAGGGTGCGGCTGGCGCAGGCGATCATCAATCTGGGCACCAATGCGATCAAGTACAACCGGCCCAACGGCCGCGTGACCATCGGCTGCGAGCTGCTCGACGCCGGTCATGTGCGCATCAGCGTGCACGACACCGGGATCGGCATCCCGCTCGAGCGCCAGAGGGAACTGTTTCAGCCCTTCAACCGGCTCGGCGCCGAACGCGGGGTGGTGGAGGGCACCGGCATCGGTCTGTCGCTGACGCGCAAGCTGGTCGAGCTGATGGACGGCACGCTCGGCTATACCAGCAGTCCGGGCGAGGGAAGCTGCTTCTGGATCGATCTGCCGGTCAGCACCGACGAGATGGAGATGGCCGAGGCCATCGTCGCCGCGCCTGCGGCGACGATGGCGGCGACGCCGCAGCGCACCGGCTATTCGATCCTCTATGTCGAGGACAATCCGGGCAATCGCACGCTGATGCGCCATATCATCGGCACGCTGAAGGATGTGACGTTGATGGAGGCGACGACCGGCCAGGCCGGCCTTGCCATGGCAAGCGAGACCCGGCCCGACTTGATCATCCTCGACATCAACCTGCCAGATGTCAGCGGCTTCGCCCTGCTGCAGCAGCTTCGTCTGCAGCCCGAAACCGTGCTCACCCCGGTGTTGGCGCTCAGCGCCGATGCGATGCCGCAGAGCGTGGAGCGCGGCCTGGAAAGCGGTTTTTTCCGCTACCTGACCAAGCCGCTGAACGTAGAGGCGCTGCTGCGCGCCATTGACGACGCCCTGACGGAGGTGGAGCAGCGCGACCGGCCACTGCAGGCGGGCGCCGCTTCCTAATCGCCCAGGTGATAGACGAAGGCCGAGAGGATGCGGTCGACGGTGACGCCATCCTCGGCCAGCGGCGCATGCACGAATTCCACATCGGCGAAGTTGAAGCGGAAGGGGATGTTGACCCGGCCGCGCCAGTGCACGGCCGTGCCGCTCTGCACCACGCGCCGGCGTGGATCGAGGATGCGGGCCTGGCTGTCGTCGGGCTTGCTTTTGTCGAGATTGACGCTGGTTTCGAGATAGCGGTTCATCAGCGGTACGGGTGCGGCGCGCAGCACCAGCTCGCCGGCGACGCGCACGAAGAAGCGCAGATCGCCATGCTCTCCCGGCCGTACCTCCACCAGCACCAGATGCTCCAGCATATGCCGCAGCATCATCGGATCGAAGGCGGCGCGCGCCGGCAGGCGATCGGCGGGATGGATGCGCTGCAGGTAACGCAGGAAGTCGGCGATCAGAGAGCTCCTGGTCGCCGCCAGCGCCGCCGTGATGGCCGCCAGATTGGGATGCGTCAAGCCTGCTCGCCGCCGCGGTAGAAAAAGGCCGAAAGGATACGGTCTATTCTACGGCCGTCGTCGGCCAGCGGACAATGCACGTATTCGAGATCGTCGTAATCGAAGCGGAATTTCATGCGCGGCGGCCCGCGCCAGTAATAGGCCCGTCCGCTTTCCACCACCTGACGACGCACATCGGCGATGACATTGCTGCGCTCGCCAGCGGGGCCGGGCGCCAGCAGCTTGCCGTCCAGCTCGTCGAGATAGCGGTTGGCCATCGAGACTGGTGCGGCATTCTGGATCACTTCGCCCACCACGCGCATGTAGAAGCGCGGCGGCTCGGGCAGGGGACGGCGATGCACCTCGGCCAGCACCACATGGCCCAGCAGCGCCGGGATATGCATGGGGTCGAAGTCGCGCCGTCCCGGCAGGCGGTCGGCCGGGTGGATGCGCTGCATGTAGCGCAGGAAATCGGCAATGACCGAACTCTCCGCCGCATCGAGCGCGGCGGTGATGGCGGCGAGGTTCGGGTGGATCGCTGCGTCTGACAGAGTGAATAGTCCCGTATGAATGCGGGACTATTCTCGCAAGGGTAGGGTTAAAGGTGTGTGGATGCCGGATGTGGCCGGCAGCTCCGGCTTCGGTCCGCCTGGCTTAGAAGATCGTGGTGATGCGGTTGATGAACACGGCCAGGATCAGGGCATTGACCGCCATGCCGCCCACATGCATCAGGCGCATCCGCCGCACCGCGCCCGTGTCGCCGGCATCGCGGGCGACGATCTCGGCATCGATGCGCTGCAGGAACCAGCGGCGCCCCATGAAGGCCGCGCCCGCCAGCAGGCACATGGCGACGGCGAAGACCGTGTGGTTGGTGGCGGCATAGGCAAAGGTGGCAAAGCCGCCGGTGACCATCAGCATCAGGAAATAGCCACTGAACATGGCGCGCATCAGGCGCGGGATGGCGGGATGCGACAGCCGCACCAGCAGGAAGGCCGGGCAGGCCAGCAGCAGGTAGCCCATCGGGAACAGCAGCACGATGGTGGCGAAGAGGGCGAGCGGTTCGGGTGTCGTCATGGTCGTCTCATGCGGGACGTGCGGGCAGATGGTCTGCCGTATCGGATGCGATTATACGCCTGATTCCGACAGTTGCCGCATTGGGCTTTGGTATAGAAACGGTCGTGGGAGGGCAGGGGCATCAACGGTGAGATCGGCCTTATGGCCTAATGATGCGACGGCTTCTGACGATGTGGTGCATTCGTCCATTCGGCCAAATGCCAAGCCTGGCCGCAGGCGATACAGTTCAGCTTTCAACGACAGCAAGGTGCGGCAATGCCTCCTCTCTATCACTGGCTTCGGCTTTTCCTCGATGGCATCAGAACCCTGACCGTCCTGTTGGTGGTGTTGAGTGCTTTAAATCACTGATTTTATTTGTTTTTCCATTGGAACAAAATGTTCTTTTTTTGTTCTTATTCCTGCAAACCTGCGGTATCATGTCTTTCCTGTGCCTTCCAGCAGGAGAAAAGCCATGTCGCCACGCCGCGAAGCCTATGACCCGTTCAAGGATGAAACCCTTGGTACGGCTGACGAAACGCCCTGGGTCCCGCCGCCCGCGCGCGTTTCCAAACCGCCCCGCAAGCGCCCGCAACTGATCGACTGGCGCGGCGTCGCGCGCCGGATCGCCGAGGGCGAACGCATTCCGCTCATCGCCGATGCGCTTCACATCCCTGAGCAGCGCATCTGGTCGCATCTGCACAAGAGCACGCGGTTTGCCACCTATGTCCGCCTGGCGCTGGAGCGGCAGCGCGAGCTGACGCGCGCGCAGTTCCCGGCGCTGGTCTCGGCCACCCTGCGGCGCGGCATCATGGGCGATGCGGCGCTGCCCGCCGATGTGCTGGGCTGGCTGAGCGCCGAGATCAAGCAGAAGGAGGCCGTGGCGGCGGCCGAGATCACGGATCGTCTGCGTGCGGCCTGTGGCGCGCGGCGTCAGCAGAAATGTGCAACGCCGGTTGTGCAACCACCCGCGCCGATTTCACCAGCGCTAGAAACGAAGCCAAACGAAGCCCAAACACACGAAACGCCGCGCAGCCAAAGCCGCGCGGCGCCTGTGAGTGAAGAGATAACTGTCAGTTCAGCAGGGCCGGATGCGTCAGGCCGGAATCCCGTTGCCGGTGCGCACCCGCTCCAGCAGCCGGTCCATGAAGGCCTCGCAGAGCGCGACCTGCTCCAGCGCGATGAACTCGTTGGGCTTGTGGGCCTGCTCGATATTGCCGGGCCCGCAGACGATGGTGGGAATGCCCAGCTCGGAGAACAGCCCGGCCTCGGTGCCGAAGGCCACCTTCTGCACGCGGTTGGCACCGGTTAGCGCTTTGGCCAGTTCGATCACGCCGGCGCGGTCGTCGGTCGACAGGCCGGGGAATTCCGACACCTGGCTGAAGGTGAAGCCGGCATTGGGATCGATCGCCTTCAGCTCGGGCTCCAGCTTGTTTTTCGCATAGGCCACCACCTCGGCGAACAGCGCGTCAACATCGTCCTGCGGCAGGTAGCGGATCTCCCACAGGAAGTAGCAGTCCTTCGGCACGATGTTCAGCGCCGTGCCGCCATTCACCACGCCGGTATGCAGCGAGGTGTAGGGCGGGGCGAATTCAGAATCGAACGGGCCGTTGTCGCGCTTCTTGCGGGCCAGCGCCTTGATGAAGGCGATCAGCTCGGCGGCGGCTTCCACGGCATTGGCGCCCTGGTGGGTCAGCGAGGAATGGCATTCAAAGCCGCGCACATCGACGCGCCAGCTTTTCTTGCCCTTGTGCTGGGCGATCACCTGCATCTCGGTCGGCTCGCCGACGATGCAGGCCTTGGGCCGCACCGGCATTTTCTTCAATGTCTCGATCAGGCGCTTGGCGCCGAGGCAGCCGACTTCCTCGTCATAGGTGAAGGCGTAGTGGATCGGGGTTTCCAGTTTCTGCGCCAGGAATTTCGGCGCATAGGAGAGCGCGATGGCGACAAAGCTCTTCATGTCCGAGGTGCCGCGGCCATACAGCCGGCCGTCCTTCTCGACGATCTTGAAGGGATCGGTGTCCCATTCCTGGCCATCGATCGGCACCACGTCGGTATGACCCGACAGCACGATGCCCGGCTTGTCCTGCGGGCCGATGGTGGCATAGAGGTTGGCCTTCTTGCCGGTCTCGTCATGCACCAGCGTGCTGTCGACGCCGAGGCCTTTCAGGTGGTCGCGCACCCAGTGGATCAGGTCGAGGTTGGAATCGCGGCTCACGGTCGGCATCTCGACCAGCTGCGTGATCATGTCGAGGGCATTTTTACTGGGCTTGGGGGAGGTCATGGGGAGTACCTTTGTTTTACCAACGGTGTCATGCCCGGCCTTGCGCCGGGCATCCACGTCTTTGATTGCTCAGTTTGTAAGGCGTGGATGGCCGGGACAAGCCCGGCCATGACACAAAAATCGCTAGTTGGACTGGAGACTCTTGATTTGGGCGTCGAGGTCGTCGGCGATGAAAGACTCCACGATCTCGTCGATGCTGGCATCGACGGTGAAGCCCATGTCGGTGGCGCGCTGCGAGCTGGTCGCGCCGGGCCAGCCGTCGACGATCTTCTGGATCGCCGCATCGGGCGTCCAGTGGATGGTGCCGACCTTGCGGTTGGCGCCCTTCAGAGCCGGGGTCGCGCGCTCCACGGCGGCCGCCATCTCGCCGGCGGTGACGCGGATGCCGCTCAGCAGCAGCGCACGGTCCTTGCCGAATTTTTCCGCCGGCAGGTCATGGGCGCGGATGAAGGCATCGACCACGCGGCGAGGAGAGAGGCAGGCCATCGGGCTGTCCGGCCGCACGGGGCAGATCGCATCGACGCCCGAGAGCGGTTCGCGGATGATCGAGCTGGCCCAGGTGCTGGCGGCTTTGTTCGGCTTGCCCGGGCGCACCATGATGGTGGGCAGCCGGATGCTGCGGCCATCGAGGAAGCCCTTGCGGCTGTAGTCGTTGACCAGCAGCTCGCCCGACAGCTTCTGCACGCCGTAGGAGGTGGTCGGCCGCTGCGCCGTGCTGTCGAGCACGATTTTCGGCAGGTCGTCGCCGCCATAGACGGCCACGGAAGAGGCAAAGACCACGCGGGCTGGCTTAGGGAGCGCGCGGCAGGCTTCCAGCACATGCCTCGTGCCTTCGAAGTTGACGCGATAGCCACCCTCGAAATCGGCCTCGGCGCCGGCCGAGACGATGGCGGCGAGATGGAAGACGGAATTGGTGTTGCTGCCGATCAGGGTTTTCACCGCGGCGGCATCGCCGATATCGCCGGCCAGAATGGTGACCTTGGGATCGATGGGCCCGGCCGCCTTCACGGTGTCGAACAGGGTGATATGCGCGATCGGCTGCGGCTTGCCATCCGGCCCGGCCAGCGTGCCGCGGCGCAGCAGTTCCTGGACCAGTTTCTGTCCGATGAAACCGGCGCCGCCGGTGATGACGACATTGATCATGGACGCTCCTTGCGGAAAGAAGCGCCCACGCTAATCACCTCGGCGCGGCCAGACAAGGCGCAGGGCAGTGGTACAGCCCATGGTACGGCGAGTGCGGTGCAGCAGCCCTGCGCGACAGATCAACGCAGGGGCGGCGGGCCGTCCCGGCGATCCGGGCGGTCGGGGCGCGGCCCATCAGGACGGTCGGGTCGTTCAGCGCGGCGCGGCGACAGGCCCGGCGGACCCATATGCAGCAGGCGCTCGGCATATTCCTGCCGCTCCGCCGGCGTCATCGCGTCGGCAGCGGCCAGCAGCCCGGCCTGCATGCTTTGCTGGAAATCGTCCAGCCGGTCGCGATGCTGGGCCAGCAGGCTGGCGAATTTCGCGCGGTCGAAAGGCTCGGCGGCCAGGGTCTCGGCCAGCTCGCGGCGCATCTGGTGGAAGGGCGGCTGGCCCGGCTTGCGGGTCTCCTCCACCGCCTTGCGGAAGGCCTGGGCGGCATGGTCGGGCAGGCGGCGCGCCACCTGTTCCTCGACATGGCTGGCCGGCATGCGGTTCATGCTGCGGTGCTGCCAGACGCGCGTGCCGGCGAAGCCGATGAGCGCGAGGTTGACCGCGACGGATACGATCAGCCCGGCGGCGAGCCAGCGGTTCATCCGGGATTTCGGCGCAGCAGGGGAAGTGGCGGTGTCGGCCATGATGACTCAATCCTCCAGCGAAACCGGCGTCGCCGCAGCCAGTTGCAGCGTGACGATATCGTTCTGCGTATCCAGCAGCGCAACATTGGTGAAGCCCGCGCCGATGCCGATGGCCAGCGCCAGCGCCAGCGCGGCGAACTGCGGCACCGCGCGGCCGGTGGGGAACAGCAGGCCCAGCGCCTCGGCGATCTGGCTGCGCCAGCCGGCATTGACGGCAGGGCGCGCGGCGATCTGCGCCAGGATGCGGCTGCGCAGCGCATCGCTCGGCTCGACCGAGGGAAGCGCGGCGTTCAGCAGCAGGGCATCGAAATGCGCGGCCTCGCGCAGCAGCGCGCGGGCCGGCGTCGAAGACTCCAGCAGCCGGTCGGCGGCTTCGCGGTCGGCCTTGGGCCAGCGGTCGAGATCGGCGCCCCAGGCATCCAGCAGGTCGGTGAAACGGTCCATATCCATGACTTACTCCTTGTCCCGACCGTTGCCGCCCAGGCTGGGCGCGAGGTCGTCGCGCAAGCTACGCTTGGCGCGGATCAAAAGGGATTCGAGCGCGCCGACGCTGATATCCAGCGCCTTGGCGGCATCGATGTTGCTCTCGCCTTCCCAGAAGCAGAGCAGGATGGCGGCGCGCTGGCGCTCGGGCAGCTTCTGCAGCGCGGTGGCGACGCGGTCGCCGGTCTCGTGCGCCAGCCGCGCTTCATAGGGCGAGGCGGTCTGTTCGTCGATCGGTTCGGGCTGGTCGTCCAGCACCGCCATCTTCGGCTTGCGCCGGCGGTCGATGCTGAGATTCACCACCACGCGGTTGAGCCAGGTCTTGAAGCTGGCGCCGCCATCGGCGCGCCAGCGGCCGGCATGCTGCCAGACGCGCAGGAAGGCTTCCTGCGCCACCTCCTCGGCATCGGCGCGGTCGAACAGCACGCGGTAGGCCATGGTGACGGCATGGCGCAGGTATTTGTCGACCAGCAGGCGATAGGCCGCGTGGTCGCCACGGGCGACCCGCTGCATCAGCGCGGCGTCGACATCGCTCATGGGCTCAGCCGGCCTGGTTTCCAGGCGCGGCAGGGCGAGGGAAGCGAACATGGGAAACAGTCCTGCTCATGCCGTTATCGTCTGGAGGGTTACACGGGGGCATGGGCGGATTCCTGCGCCCGGAATAGGGCGGTTTTCAGGCAGGCATCAGGCCGAAGATCAAGCCTGGCCGGCGGCTTCCAGGGCTTTCAGCTCCTCGGTCAGGCGGGCGATCTCGGCGCCCACCGCCTTGGCGATGTCCGGGGCGTCCCAGTCGCGGTACTGCTGCTGTTTGTAGGCCAGCGCGTTGCGGTAATACATCCAGGCATTCAGGCGGCAGCGCACATAGTTGTTCTGGGTCTTGATCACCTTGCCGGGGCTGCCCACCACGACGGAGTTGGCGGGGATCACGGTGCCTTCCTTGAGGAAGGTGTGGCCGCCGATGATGCAGTTATCGCCGATCACGCAGCCGTCCATGATGGTCGAGCCGATGCCGATCAGGCAGTTGTCGCCAATCGTGCAGCCATGGATGGTGCAGTGATGGGTGATCGAGACATGGGCGCCCACATAGGTGCCGGTCTGGCTGCCCACATGCAGCATCGAGAAATCCTGGATGTTGGTATGGGCGCCGACCACGATCTCGTAATTCTCGGCCCGCATGGCGACGTTGATCCAGACCGAGGCGCCTTCCTCCAGCCGCACCTTGCCGTAGATCTGCGCGGTGTCGTGGATATAGGCCGGATTGTTGAGGACCACGTCGGGGCCGTATGCGGGCATTTTTCTTCCTCCGTCTGGTTGGGGCCAGCTTATCCAACGCGGACAGGGGGAGAAAGGTGCCCCGGAGACGAAAAGGGCCTCCCGCCAGGATCACATGGGGGAGGCCCGTCACCGTCACATATGGACGCGCTTACTTGGTGGCGTCTTTCAGGAAGGCGATCAGGTCGGCGACCTCGCTTTCCTTCTTGATGCCGGGGAAGACCATCTTGTTGCCGGGGATGTAGCCCTTGGGATCGGCGATGTATTCAGCGATGGTCTTTTCGTCCCACACCACGGCCTTGGCCTTCATGGCATCGGAATACTTGAAGCCGTCCATGCTGCCCGACTTGCGGCCGAACACGCCGGCGAGGCTGGGGCCGACGGCATTCTTGCCGGCTTCCAGCTGGTGACAAGCACGGCACTTGGCGAAGGATTTCTTGCCCTCCTCCGGATTTCCGGCCGCCCAAGAAGCGCTGGGGGCGGAAGAAATGCCGACCAGGCCGAGGGCGGCGATACCGAGCAAAAGACGCAACATATGGGGGGCTCCTTCAATCAAGGGTACGAGTCGCTGGAGGAAAATAATCCGACAGCGAAAAAAGTAGCACAGCGACTCGGGAAAGGAAGCGTGACGCGGTGTCGCATTTACCGGTGCTTAAGACGCCGCTGCGTAGTCTGCCCCGCCTGAGTGCAGGGGAAGTGCTGTATGAACATGATGGCCAATCTGGAGCGGGCGCGGCTGCAGGCGATGCTGACGGCGGGCAACGATGTGTTGCTGGTCCAGCGCGATCTGGCGGCCAAACGCAGCAACCTGGTGGCCGAACTCCTGCGCGGCGAAGAGGATTTCTTCGAGCAGCAGCATTATCCCGTCGGCGATGTCTTCGATCCCTCGACCGGCGCGCAGTATTACTACCATGCCCATCGCAACGACGACCGCGAGCACGGGCATTTCCATATCTTCCAGCGGCCGCATGTGCAGGCCGAGCAGTTCGAGCCGGCCCGCTATGTGAAGGCGGGCGTGGGCCGCTGCTCGCCCGAGGAAACGATCGGCAAGCATTGGCCGCGCGGCGAGCAGGCGCTGGCCCATATCGTCGGCGTCGCCATGGATCATTACGGCCAGCCGATCCGGCTGTTCACCACCAACCGCTGGGTGACGGACGAGACCTGGTTCCCGGCGCGCGAGGTGATCGCGATGCTGAGCCGCTTCGAGCTGCGCCATGCCTGGCCCTCGCAGGAGGTGAACCGCTGGCTCAACGGCCTGCTGCAGCTGTTCCAGCCCGAGATCGTCGAGCTGATCCGCCGCCGCGACGCCGCCGTGGAAGCCCGCGGCCGCGCCAATCCGCGCGGCGACGCGCTGGAAGACCGCAGCCTGGAAGTGACCGCTTCGCTGGATATCTCGGTGGAACGCCGGGTGCGCCAGCTGCGCCGCTCCTTAGCGGCCTAAACCAGCATCAATTGGGCAGATAGCCCAGGTTGCGCCATTCCGTGTAGGCCTTGCGGAAGCTGTGATAGCTCTCCCAGACCTTCTTGAATTCCGGATTGGCGGCGCTTTCTTCCTTCACCACCTGGAACCACGAGGTTTTCAGCGCATCCATCACCGGCTTGGGCAGGGTGTGGATGTTGACGCCCCGGGCGCGGATTTCCTGCAGGGCTTTCACCTGCTGAACTTCGCCCTCGGCCAGGCTCTCGCGGATATTGTCGCCGCAGACATTGGTGATCAGGCCGCGCTGCGCATCCGTCAGGCTGTCCCAGACTTTCATGTTGATCAGCAGCGTGATCAGCGAACTCTGCTGGTGCCAGCCGGGGAAGTAGTAATGCGTCGCCGCCTTCTCGAAGCCGTAGCGCAGGTCGATGAAGGGCAGGGAGAATTCCGCCGCATCGATGCTGCCGCTCTGCAGGGCGTAGAAGGTGTCGCCGCCGCTCAGCGCCACTGTGTCGACGCCGAGCCGGCGCATCACCTTGGCACCGATGCCCATGAAGCGCATGCGCAGGCCGTTCAGGTCGGCCACGGTGTTGATCTCGCGGCGGAACCAGCCGCCCGATTCCGGCGGCAGCACGGTGCAGACGATCGGCTTGATGTTGAAGCGGGCGAAGCTCTCGTCCATCAGGTCCTGGCCACCGCCGTAGGACAGCCAGGCGAGATACTCGCCGGCCGACGGGCCAAACGGCACAGTGGAGAACAGCCAGAAGACGCTGTCGCGGTCGGCGAAGAAATTGGGCGAGGACCAGACGGCGTCGATGCTGCCGTCCGAGACCTTGGCGAACAGCTCGGCATTCGGCGCCAGCATGTTGGGCTCGAACACCTTCATTTCGATATTACCGTCGGATGCGGTTGACAGCTTTTCCACCATCGCCACGGCCATGGTGCCGATCTGCGGCGCCGAGGTCGGCGCGGCGCTGGCCAGCTTGATGACGACGGGACGACCGGGCGCTTCGGTCACGGCCTGGGCGCTGGCGTTCAGGGCAGTGTCGGGATCCTTGATGGCACGCGCTTCCGGGGTATTGGCCGACCGCTGCAACGAAACGGCGCCGATACCGATCAGAATACCAAGTACCAATGCCAGGCCGGCAACCGTGACCAGGCGTGCCATGTCAGAACTACCTTTTCCCCTGCCTGCGCACACCGCCCTGTTCGGGCCCACCAGCGCCGGGCTTTGTAATCGTGTGTGACAATAGGCGTCTGCCGGGCCGGCCGTCTACGCATACACGGATGATCGGGCGTCAGCTTGACCTTAGTTTCACATGAAACTAACCTGCCGCAAGGTAGAGAAACGATAACGAAGACCTGTCCCGGGAGGACACTATGGCAATGTCTCGCGTCATCACGTTGCTGTGCAGTGCAGCATTGACCGCTGTCATATGGGGTGGGGCGGCGCCGTCCGCCAGTGCCCAGGAGATCGAGCTCAAGCTGAGCCATTTCCTGCCGCCCGGCCACGGCATGCACCGCGACTGGTTCGTGCCCTGGGGCGAGGAGCTGGCCAAGCGCACCAACGGCAAGGTCAAGCTGACCGTCTATCCGGCGGGCAGCGCGTTCGGCAATCCGGCCCGCCAGCTGGAGCAGGCGGTGAGCGGCGTGGTCGACATCGCCCATGGCCTGCGCGGCGTGCCGGCTGGCCGCTTCAACCGCATGGGCATCATCGAATTCCCCTTCCTGGTCGAGACCGCGAATGCCGCCAGCCGCACGCTGTGGGATATGTACCCCAAGCATTTCGCGGCCGAGTTCCCCGACACGGTGAAGGTGCTGGGCCTGCATGCCCATAATGCCGGCCTGATCCATACCGGCGCCAAGCAGGTCAAGACCATGGACGACCTGAAGGGCCTGCGCATCCGGTCGCCCAGCCCGCAGATCAACGCCATGCTGCAGCAGCTGGGCGCGACCCCGGTCGGCCTGCCGCCGGGCGATGTCTACGAGAACCTGCAGCGCGGCGTGATTGATGGTGCGGTGTTCCCCTGGGACCCGATCAATTCCTTCCGCCTCTTTGAAGTGACGAAGTATCACCTCGATGCACGCTCCTACACCGCGAGCTTCTACTTCATCATCAACAAGCGCAAATACGACAGCCTGCCGGCCGATGTGAAGAAAGCCATCGACGACACCACCGGCACCGCGCTGACCGAGCGCTTCGGCGACTGGTGGAACCAGTGGGATGCGCCGGGCCTGGAAGCCGCCAGCAAGAAGGGTAACGTGATGACCTCGCTGTCGGAGGCCGAGCGCACCCGTTGGCGCGAGGCGCTGAAGCCCACCACCGAAAAGCTGCTCACCGACCTGGAAGGGCAGGGTGTCAAGGATGCTCGCGACATCTTCAAGGAGATGCAGCAGCGCGTCGCCAAATACGAAGGCGGCAAACGCTAAGAAAACTTTCAACCGCCCCGCCCAGTGCGGGGCGGTTCGTTTCTGCAGGACCGTGTTTATGCTCGCTTTATATCGCCTGGCCGATCGCGCCACCGCCTGGCTTGCCGTGGTCGGGGCCTGCTGCGCGCTGCTGGCCGGTGTGGTCACCTGCCTCGATATCGTGATCCGCAACATGGGTGGGCAGGGCATCATCGGCACCGTCGACATCACCCAGATGCTGATCGTCGCCGCCGCTTTCTTCACCATCCCCTATGGCTTCATGACCGACAGCCATGTCGCCGTCGATGTGGCGGTGAATTTCCTGCCGCCGCGCGGCCGGGCGCTGGCGCGTGTCTTTGCCGTTCTGTTGGGCGGCCTGCTGATGCTGGCGATTGGCTGGTACGGCATCGGGCAGGCCAACACGGTGGCGATGATGGGCGACAGGTCGCAGACCATCGCGCTGCCGATGATCTGGTTCTGGTATCCGCTGCTGGCGGGTTCGTTCTTCACGGTGCTGGTTGTTGCCGTGATTCTGGCGCGCCATCTGGGCGTCGTCATCACTGGACGTGATCGCCTGCCGTCGGTCGAGCACAAGGGAGAGATCCTGTGAGCGCGACGATGATGGGGATCGCCGGCTTTGTCGCCGTGCTGCTGCTGATGGTGGTGCAGGTGCCGGTCGCTGTGGCCATGGGCGTGGTGGGTGCCGTGGGCTTCCTGTGGCTGCAGGGCTGGGATGGGCTGGCCTATATGATGGGGTCGGCGCCGTTCGAGGCCGTCATCCCGTATAGTCTTTCCACCGTGCCGCTGTTCGTGATGATGGGCGTGTTCGCAACGTACGCGGGCCTGTCGCGCCAACTCTATGACGCGGCCTATGCCTTCCTCGGCCATTATCGTGGCGGCCTGGCGCTGGCCACCATGGGTGCCTGTGCGGCCTTTGGCTCGATCTGCGGCTCGGCCGTGGCGACGGCCGCCACCATGTGCCGCGTCGCGCTGCCCGAGATGCGCCGTCATGGTTATGCCGACAGCCTCGCCACCGCCACGGTGGCGGCCGGCGGTACGCTGGGCATTCTGATTCCGCCCTCGATCATTCTTCTCATCTATGCGCTGCTGACCGAGCAGTCGCTGGGCAAGCTGTATATCGCGGCGCTGCTCCCGAGTGTTCTGGGGACGGGCCTCTACATGCTGGCGATCACCGTGGTGACGCGCCTCAATCCGGCCAGCGGTCCGGCCGGCGAGAAGATGGACTGGCCCAACCGCCGCCGCACCATGAAAACGGTCTGGCCGGTCTTCCTGCTGTTCACCGTGGTGATCGGCGGCATGTTCATCGGCATCTTCTCGCCCAACGAGGCGGCCTCGGTCGGCGCGGTCGGCGCGCTGATCTTCGCGCTGGCCAGCCGCACGCTGACGCCGGGCCGCTTCAAGGATTCACTGCTGGAGACGGCGGCCACCAGCGCCATGATCTTCCTGATCCTGATCGGCGCGGGGCTATTCAACTTCTTCCTCGAAGTGACCAACGCGCCGCAGCTGGTGGTGCAGCATATCCAGGCGCTGGGCCTCAGCCCGACGATGTTCCTGGTCCTGCTCACGGTCTTCTATGTCATCCTCGGCGCGCTGATGGATGACCTAGCGATGATGCTGCTGACCTTGCCCTTCGTCTATCCGGCCGTGCAGGCATTGGGGATCGACCCGATCTGGTTCGGCATCTACATGGTGACGATTGTCGAGATCGGCATGATCGTGCCGCCGGTGGGCATGAACCTGTTCGTCATCCAGGGTGTGGGCAACGTGAAGCTGGAGACCGTGATACGCGGCATCCTGCCCTTCGTGCTAGCCGACATCCTGCGCGTGGGCCTGCTGATCGCATTCCCCGCCATCGTGCTATGGCTGCCGAAATTTATGGAGTGACGCTGCGTTTCTTCGGGGGCGGGGTGACGCCGTAGGTGCGGATCCAGCCCAGAGAGTCCGCCGTCGCCCCGGCCGGGCGGTATTCGCAGCCAATCCAGCCATCATAACCCAGCGCATCCAGCCGCTGGAAAATATAGTCGTAGTTGATTTCGCCGTTGCCCGGTTCGCGCCGGTCCGGCGGATTGGCGATCTGCACATGGCCGATCACCGGCATCTGGCGCTCGATGCGCTTGGCCAGATCACCATGAATGATCTGGGCATGATAAACATCGAACTGCAGGCGCAGGTTCGTGGTGTTGATCTCCTTGATCACCCGCTCGGCGAAGTCGAAGTCGCTCAGGAAAAAGCCGGGGATGTCGCGCTGGTTGATCGGTTCGATCATCAGGGTGATGCCGACCTGCGCGGCTTGCTGGGCGGCCCAGGCCAGGTTGTCCATGTAGCAGGCCTCCATGGCGCGGCGGTCGGCCTTGGCCGGCTGCAGCCCGGCGACCACATGCACCTGCTTGCAGCGCAGCGCCTGCGCATATTCAAAGGCGCGGCCGATGGTGGCGCGGAAGTCCTGGCGACGATCGGGCAGGGAAGCCAGCCCACGGTCGCCGGCCGCCCAGTCGCCGGGCGGTGCGTTGAACAGCGCGACCTGCAGGCCGGAATCCCGTACGGCGGCGGCCACGGCGGCGGCGCTGTGGTCATAAGGGAACATGAATTCCACGGCCTGGAAGCCCTGCTCGGCGGCCGCGGCGAAGCGGTCCAGGAAGGGCTCCTCCTGGAACAGGAAGCTCAGATTGGCAGCAAAGCGCGGCATGGTTTCCCCCCGGATTCTCTCCCGGATTTCTTTCTGGCCGAGAACCCGATCTGTCATCGGACGTTGGTTTTCCGAGACTGTCATTTCTGCTAACTGTTGGGCAAGTCTTCTTCTTTTCCCAGCCTCCTTCCGGCCACTCCCAGGGACCTCATGGCGAACGGCATCTTGCAGGCGGAACGCGACGGCAGCCGGCTGCGCTTGAGCGCCAGCGGCAGCTGGACGCTGGCCAGTGCCGCGGCCCTGCTGGAGGGCGTGGAGGCCGTGAAAGCGAGCGGGCTGCGCCAGGCCGTGCTGGACACCAATCGCATCGAGCGGCTGGACACCGCCGGCGCCATCCTGCTGCGCCGGCTGGATGCGGCGCTGTCGAAGCAGGGCGTGAAGCTCGACTGGGGCGGGTTGCGGCCCGAGCACCAAGCGCTGGTCGATTATGTGAAGGGTGCCGATGCCTCGGTGCCGATGCGGCCCGGCCCCGGCAGCGGCGTGATCGCGCTGATCACCTATTTCGGCTGGCTGACCGTTTTCTTCGGCCGCGAGGCCCTGCGCTTCATCGCCTTCATCGGCGAGGTGACCGAAACCTTCCTGCGGCTGATCGGCAAGCCGCAGCGCCTGCGGTTCACCTCGGTCGTGCACCATATGGAGCAGACCGGCCTGCGCGCCATTCCGATCGTCGGGCTGCTGTCCTTCCTGATCGGCATGGTGATGGCCTATCAAGGCGCCAGCCAGCTGCAGCGCTTTGGCGCGCAGATTTTCGTGGTCGACCTGATCAGCATCTCGGTGCTGCGCGAGCTTGGCATCCTGCTGACCGCGATCCTGATCGCCGGCCGTTCGGGCAGCGCCTTCACCGCCCAGATCGGCACCATGAAGGTGAACGAGGAAATCGCCGCCATGCGCGTGCTGGGGCTGGACCCGGTCGAGGTGCTGGTGCTGCCACGCGTCTTCGCGCTGGTGCTGACCCTGCCGGTGCTGGGTTTCTTCGCCGACATCATGGGCCTGCTGGGCGGTGCGCTGATGGCCTGGAACAACCTGGACATCGACCCTTTCATGTTCTTCCGCCGCCTGCATGACGGCAACGCGCTGCGGCATTTCACGCTGGGCATCGTCAAGGCACCGGTCTTTGCCGTGCTGATCGCGCTGGTTGGCTGCTACGAAGGCATGCGGGTCAAGCGCGATGCGGAAAGCGTCGGCCGCCTGACCACGCGCTCGGTGGTGCAGTCGATCTTCCTGGTGATCGTGTTCGACGCGCTGTTCTCCATCATCTTCAGCGTGATGGGGCTGTGATGGAAACGGAACAGCCTGCCCGCAGTGTCGGCCAGCCCGATGTCGTCATTTCGGTGCGCGGGCTGGTCAACCGCTTCGAGGGTCCGCCGGTGCATGACAGCCTCGACCTCGATGTCTATCGCGGCGAGGTGCTGGGCGTGGTCGGCGGCTCTGGCACCGGCAAGTCGGTTCTGCTGCGCAGCATCATCGGACTGAACCGCACCAAGGGCGGCAGCATCCGGCTGCTGGGCACCGACATGATCGAGGGCAGTCCCCAGGACTTGCGCGCCGTGCGCCAGCGCTTCGGCGTGCTGTTCCAGGATGGCGCGCTGTTCTCCTCGCTCACCGTCGCCCAGAATATCCAGGTGCCGCTCAAGGAGTTCTACGACCTGTCGCAGGACCTGCTGGACGAGATCGCGGCGGCCAAAGTCCATATGGTGGGCCTGCCAGCCGATGCCGCCGGCAAGTTCCCCGCCGAGCTGTCGGGCGGCATGCGCAAGCGCGCGGGCCTTGCCCGTGCGCTCGCCCTGGACCCCGAAGTGGTATTCTTCGATGAGCCGACCGCCGGCCTCGATCCCATCGGCGCGGCGGCCTTCGACCAGCTGGTGCGCGACCTGCAGAAGGCGCTGGGCCTGACCGTGTTCATGGTGACGCATGACCTGGACTCGCTGCATGCCATCTGCGACCGCATCGCCGTGCTGGCCGAGAAGAAGGTGCTGCTGACCGGGCCGATGGATGTCATGCTGAAAGACAGGCATCCCTGGGTGGTGGAGTATTTCCATGGGCCGCGTGCCCGCGCAGCCGCCGCCACGGCGCTGCTGGAGAAGAGGTGACATAATGGAAACGCGTGCCAATCATCTGCTGATCGGCAGCTTCATGCTGGTCTTCCTGGTGGCCATCGTGGCTTTCACGCTGTGGCTGGCCAAAAGCCGCACCGACCGCGACATCGCCCGCTACAACATCTACTTCACCGGCTCGGTGGCGGGTCTGGGCGTCGGCGGCGATGTGCGCTTCAACGGCATCAAGGTCGGCAATGTCACCCAGATCGTGATCGACCGCGACGATACCAGCCGTGTGCTGGTGATCGTGGAGATCGGCGCCGATACGCCGGTGCGCCGCGATTCGGAAGCCACGCTGCAACTGCAGGGCATCACCGGCGTATCCTATGTGCAGATCTCGCCGGGCAGCCGGGGCGCCGAGATCCTGCCGGTGGTGAGCGGCAGCGATCCAAAGGACTATCCGATCATCCGCTCGAAATCCTCGGCCATCGAGGCGCTGGTCGAAGCCGCGCCAGAGCTGTTCAACCGTGCGGCCCAGGTGCTGAGCGACGAGAACCTGAAGAACCTGAGCGGCATGATCGCCGACATGAAGGCGGTCACCGGCCAGCTCGCCGCCAAGCAGGACAGCATCGGCCGCGCCATCGACAGTTTCGAGCGCACCGGCACCGATATCGCCAAGATGGCCGCCGCTGCCGGCGAGATCGCCGGCAAGCTGGACAACCTGCTGACCGAGGCCGAGCATACCTTCAAGCAGAGCAACAAGATGCTGGATGGTGATGTGGCCGCGACGCTGAAGGATGCGCGTGCCACCCTGGCGCAGCTCCGCGCCATTGCCGAAGAGAACCGTGCGCCGATCAATGCCATCACCACTGATGGCTTCGGCGAGTTCCGCCGCTTCATCGCCGAGGCGCGCAGCCTGGTGACCAGCCTGTCGCGCGTGGCGCAGCGGCTGGAGGACGATCCGAGCGCCGTGCTGTTCGGCAATCGCGATGCCGAATACCGGACCGAAGGGGGAGGAGCCCGTCGATGAGCGCCATGACCACGACCATGTCGATGATGACTCGGCGCAGCCTGCTGCTGGCCGGCGCGGCACTGCCTTTATCTGCCTGCGGCGGCCTGCTGCCGCAGACGCCGCCCTCCAATCTCTACACGCTGTCGCCCAAGACCACTTTCAGCGGGGACCTGCCCAAGGTGGACTACCAGCTGGTGGTGGAGGAACCCTATGCGGCGGGCGGGCTGGATACACATCGCATCGCCATCTACACCACGCCCTATGAGGTGAAGTATTACGCCGAGGTGCGCTGGGCCGAGCGGGTGCCGCGCATGGTGCAGACCCTGCTGGTCGAGAGTTTCGAGAATACCGGCAAGATCGTCTCGGTCGGGCGCCAGTCGGTGGGCCTGCGCTCGGACTTCAACCTGAAGAGCGAGCTGCGTGAATTCCAGGCCGAGCTGAAAGACGGCGGCAACGTGCCGGAAGTGCTGGTGGCGCTGAACGCCAAGCTGGTCAGCCAGACGCGGCAGCAGATCGTCGCCTCGATGAACTTCTCGCGCCGCGCCAAGGCCAAGGGCACGGCCCTGCCTCAGGTGATCGAGGCGTTTGACGAGGCACTGGGCGCGGTGTTGCGCGACACCGTGCAGTGGTCGCTGGGCAACATGCGCAAGGATTTTCTGTAAGGCTCAGAGCCCGCTGCGCAGTTCCACGATCGGCTTGGACATCACCGCTTCGGTGTCCCAGGGGAACAGGATCCAGGTGTCCTGGCTCACTTCGGTGATGTAGCTGTCGACCATCGGCCGGCCGGAAGGTTTCGCGTAGATGGTGGCGAAATGCGCTTTCGGCAGCAGCTGGCGCACGGCTTTCGCGGTGACGCCGGTATCGACCAGGTCGTCGACGATCAGCCAGCCTTCGCCCTGATCGGGCAGGGCCGCCGTGGCGTCCTTCAGGATGTTGACCTTGGAGCCGCGCTCCAGCTCGTTATAGGTCGAGCAGGAGATGGTCTCGATCACGCGCACGTTCAGTTCGCGCGCCACGATGGCCGCTGGCACCAGGCCGCCGCGGGTGATGGCGACGATGCCCTTGTACTTGCCGCCATTGGCCTGCGCCGCATCGAGCAGGCGCCAGGCCAGCGCCTTGCAGTGGCGATGCAGTTCTTCCCAGGAGACGGGGAAGAATTTGGTGTAGCCATGGGTCTCGGTCATGTCAGGCTCCCGGCGCCGTGGTGGCGCGGCGATAGGCTTCCATGGGCGTGCGGACCATGTCCGGGATTTCCACGGATTTCAGAATCTTCTCATCGACGATGCAGGAGACATGGGTGGCCGTGAAGCAGACCTCGCCGGCCGCGTTGCGCCCCTTGATGTCGAAGGTGATGGTGGAGCGGCTGATCTTCTCGATGCGCAGCTCGACCGTGAAGGCATCGCCGCCTTTCAGCGCGCGCTGGAAATCCAGCCTGGTGCTGACCGTGGGGGCGCCGAGGCCGAATTCCTTGTGCAGGCGCAGGAACCAGACGTCGACGACCTCGCGCCAGAAGGCTTCCAGCGTCTCCATCACGTAATCCAGGAACTGCGTGGTGTAGACCATGCCGGCCGGATCGCATTCGCCCCACTGCACGATGCGCGGCACGGAGAAGGGGTGGTCAGGGCTGTAGCTCTTTGAATCGCTCATGGGCGGGGATGATACGGAGGCTGCCGGGCAAAAAAAAGGGCGTCCGAAGGGGATTCGGACGCCCTGTTTGTCTGGGAGGGAACCGTTTTACGACCGGACGTATTCGAAATCGACCGGCTGGTTGTTGATGCCGCGCGCCGGCGGGGCGATCCAGTTGGCGTATTTGCCGATCTCGGTCACCGGCTTCATCAGGCTGATGACATAGAGGCGGTCGTCCTCGGTGGGCAGCCAGGCATGATGCTTGGAGTCCCAGTCGGCCTGGCTGATGATCTTGCCCTGCGGGTCGACGCGCAGTTCGGCGAACTGGCCGATCTGGCGGTGGAAGGCGCGGTGCGGGATCTTCAGCTCGAAGTCGATGCCGTGACGCTTGATCACCTGGTTCCAGCGCATCACGCCGCGGGCACAGTCAGCCACGTAGTCGTCGCGCAGGCGTTCGTTCAGCGCGATCAGCGCCGCTTCTTCCTTCTCGCGGAAACCGTCGCCGTGAGGCTCGAGAACCTTGTAGGCCGCGTCGGTCAGCTTGTGGTCGTCGTCGATGCGGGTCTCGTCGAAACGCCCCTTGATGCCCATGGTGTAGTAGTTGGCGGCATTGGTGGAGATTTCCGAGCCAAACAGATCGACCGACACCGAGAAGTGGAAGTTCAGGTACTTCTGCAGGGTCGGCAGATCGATCACGCCATGCTTGCGCACGTCGTCGGTCTTGAAGTCACGCATGACTTCGCAGGTGCGCTGGATCACGCGGCTGATGCCGGTCTCGCCCACAAACATGTGGTGGGCTTCCTCGGTCAGCATGAAGCGGCAGGTGCGCGACAGCGGATCGAAACCGCTCTCGGCCAGCGAGGCGAGCTGGAACTTGCCGTCGCGGTCGGTGAAGAAGGTGAACATGAAGAAGCTGAGCCAGTCCGGCGTCGCCTCGTTGAAGGCGCCAAGGATGCGCGGCTTGTCGTCATCGCCCGAGCGGCGCTGCAGCAGGGCTTCGGCCTCTTCGCGGCCGTCGCGGCCGAAATAGGCATCGAGCAGGTAGACCATGGCCCAGAGATGACGGCCTTCCTCCACATTGACCTGGAAGAGGTTGCGCATGTCGTAAAGGGATGGGCAGGTCTGGCCGAGCAGGCGCTGCTGCTCGACCGAGGCCGGCTCGGTGTCGCCCTGGGTGACGATCAGGCGGCGCAGTACGCCGCGATACTCGCCGGGCACTTCCTGCCAGGCGTCATCGCCCTTGTGGTCGCCGAAGTTGATCTTGCGGCCGGCTTCCGGCTCGGCCAGGAAAATGCCCCAGCGGTAGTCCGGCATCTTCACATAGCCGAACTGCGCCCAGCCCTGCGCATCCACGCTGGTGGCGGTGCGCAGGTAGGCTTCGCGGGCCTGGAAGCCGGCGGGGCCCATATCGGACCACCAGTCGAGGAACTTCGGCTGCCAGTCTTCCAGCGCGCGCTGCAGGCGGCGGTTGTCGGAGAGATTGACGTTGTTCGGAATGCGGGACGTGTAGTCGATAGCCATGATCGATCTCCCTTAGACGCGTTTGCGGTCGTAGGCGGCGCGCTGGCCGGTGCCGTACTGCTTCAGCGCGCCCTGTTCGCCGACGGCGTTTGGACGCTGGAAAATCCAGTTCTGCCAGGCGGTGAGGCGACCGAAGATCTTGGTCTCCATCGTTTCCGGACCGCCGAAACGGAGCGAGGCTTCCATGCCGGTGAGGGCATCGGGCGAGAAGGCGGCACGCTCCTCGATGGCGATGCGCACTTCGTCTTCCCAGTCGATGTCATCGGGCGTGAAGGTGACGAGGCCGGCCTCATCGGAGGCTTCGGCATCCAGATCCTGGCTGATCAGCTTTTTGATGCTGTCGACGCGCGAGAGGTCATCGAGGTTGCGGCTGGCGATACGGCTCAGGCCGTTGCCCATCGGATAGGCGCCGAAGTTGAGCTCGGTCAGGCGGAGCGTGGCAGGCGGGCGGTTGTCGCCTTCCATCTGGCCGTCAAGCATGTAAGCGCGGTCAGACGCCACGACGAGTTCGAGCAGCGTGCCGGTGAAGCAGGAGCCGGGTTCGATGAGCGCGAAGGTCGAGCGCGAGGAGACGTCGATACGCTTGAACACGCGCTTGAGGAACAGGCGGATCTCGCGCACCAGCCAATTGGTTTTATAGCGCTCAAGTGCTTCATCATAAGCGGCGACCAGATCGGCATCGCCCCGGCTGCGGAACACCCACATGCCGGTGGTCTCTTCGTTGGTGCGCAGATGCAGGATCAGGTCGTCCATCTCGCGCGCAAAAGCCAGCGGCCAGAAGTTGACGCCCTGGGCCTGGATCGCATCGACGGAGGCGGGGGCGGCATCCTTGGGGCCATGCACGGTGATCTCGGCGATGCCCTTGGCGCGGTCGATCTTGGCCTCGACATGGCTGTAGCGGATGGTGTCGCCCTCGATCTTGCGCTCCAGCTTGGACAGCGCGATGCCCTTGGCATTGGCGGGGCGGTCGGACTTCTCACCCAGGCTGACGGCGCGTTCGCGCATTGCTTCGGCCAGCTTGGTGCGCGGCACGACTTCGTCGACCAGACGCCAGTCGACGGCGCGCTTGCCCTTGATGCCTTCCTCGATGGTGCAGAAGAAATCGGCGCGGTCGCGGCGCACCATGCGCTTGTCGACCAGGCGGGTGAGGCCGCCGGTGCCCGGCAGCACGGCCAGCAGCGGCACCTCGGGCAGCGACACCGAGGTGTTGCCGTCATCGGCCATCAGGATGTAGTCGGCGGCCAGCGCCAGTTCGTAGCCGCCGCCGGCGCAGGGGCCGTTCACGGCGGCGATGTAGGTCTGCTTCGACTCAGCGGTGGCGTCTTCGATGCCGTTGCGGGTCTCGTTGGTGAATTTGCAGAAGTTGACCTTCCAGCCATGCGCCGACTGGTTGAGCATGCGGATGTTGGCGCCGGCGCAGAAGATGCGCTCCTTGCCCGAGGTGAGGATTACCGACTTGATTTCGGGATGCTCGAAGCGCAGGCGCTGCACGGCATCATGCAGCTCGATATCGACGCCGAGATCGTAGGAATTGAGCTTCAGTTCATAGCCGGGGCGGAGGCCGCCATCCTCGCGGACATCCATCGCCAGGGTGGCGACGGGGCCGTCGAAGGTCAGCTTCCAGTGCTTGTACTGGCTCGGCTCGGTGCGGAAATCGACCGGCTGGTGCGTGCCGTTGAGTTGTTCGGCCATTGATAATCCTCCCTGACTGCAAGGTGCATTATAATGCATTATCGAGTCGAAGCAAGAATTATCTTGCAGCTATCGCTGCTATTCAGCAGCCTCCCGGGCCAGCCAGGCCGGATGAGCCTTCAAAGCGGCGCCCAGCTCGGCCGCAGCGGCCTCCACCGATTTGCCGGCGGTATCGAAGGCCATGTCGGCGCGGGCATAGAGGGCTTCGCGCTGAGTGAGGATGCGTTTGAGATCGGCCATCGCTTCCGACTGGCCGGTGATCGGGCGCATGTCGCCCTGGGCGACGACGCGGCCCATATGTTCCTCGGGCGCGGCCTTCAGCCAGATGGTGAAGCAATGCGTCAACAGATGGGCGTAGGTGCCGGGCTCGGACGGCAGGCTGCCGCCGGTGGCGATCACCTTGGGGCCGGGATCGGCGGTGACGCGTTCGAGTGCGCGGCGCTCGAAGCGGCGATAAGCCGACTGGCCATAGAGATCGAATATCTCGTTCAGCGACAGCCCGGCTTCAGCCTCGATTTCCTTGGCCATCTCGACGAACTGGAGACCGAAATGGGCGGCCAGCAGCTTGCCCAGCGTGGTCTTGCCGGCGCCGCGCAGGCCGGTGAGCGCGATATGGCGCTTCACACCGGGCGCCACGCCGAAACGGTCGCGCACGAAGCTTTGCAGTTCCTGCAACTGTTCGGGCGAGAGATCCTCGATCTGTCGCAGCAGCAGCGCCTGGTCGACGCCGATCTGCGCGCGGTCGCCGAGGAAATCGGTGATCGGCAGGTCCATGGCGCGCGCGATCTGGCGCAGCAGAAGAATGGAGATGTTGCCGGCGCCGCCTTCAAGCTGGGCGAGGTAGCGTTCGGAAACGCCGGAATCCTTGGCCAGGATCTTGCGGCTCATGCCACGGCGGGCGCGGGCATTGCGAACACGCTCGCCCACCACCTGCAGGAAGGCGGTATCTTCGGGGGCGGTTTTGTCCCGGGTCTCGCTCATGTGATGCACTATAGTGCAAATTACACTGGAGCGCCAGCATATGATGCGTTATAGTTCGGCCTCGATAGCAGTCTGAGGAAAGGTCAGTCCATGCAGGTTTCCATTCTGGTCGGCACGATGACCGGCACCGCCGAGCTGGTCGCCGGCGACGTGAAGAAGGCGCTGGAGGGCAAGGGCCACGGCGTCGACATCCTGCTGATGGACAACCTGAAGGCCGCCGTGTTCGAGCGTCCGGGCGCCTTCCTGATCGTCACCTCGACTTATGGCCAGGGCGACGTGCCCGACAATGCCCGCGATTTCCTCTCCGATCTGCTGGCGGTGCGGCCCGACCTGACTGGCAAGTATGTCGGCATCATCGGCCTGGGCGACACGACCTACCAGGACACTTTCAATCACGGCGGCAAGCAGTTCGAGGATGCGGTGCGCAGCCTCAATGCCTCCGTGGTGGGCGAGCGCATGCAGCACAATGCCTCGGGCGGCTCGCTGCCGGAAGAGGACGGCATCGCCTGGGCGGTGGAATGGGCGGAGCAGGTGGCCCCACTGGCCAAGGCTGCATAACAGTCCGCAGACATAGCGGGCGGCGAAGACTAAAGAGATTTCCCGGGAGGAAACCATGCCGCGCTTTCTGGAGTTGCCGCGCCGGTATAACGCGGCGACGCATTTCGTCGACCGTCATATCGCCGAAGGCCGCGGGGCGAAGACCGCCTTCATCGACGACAAGGGCAGCTACACCTATGCGGATCTTGCCGCGCGGGTGAACCGCGCCGGCAATCTGCTTAAAAGTCAGGGCGTGAAGCCCGAGCAGCGCGTGCTGATCGCGCTGCTGGATGGCATCGATTTCCCGGCCATGTTCTTCGGCGCGATGAAGATCGGTGCCGTGCCGGTGCCGGTGAACACGCTGCTGACCACGCCGGACTATGACTTCATGCTGCGCGACAGCCGCGCCGTGGTGCTCTGCGTGTCCGATGCGCTGATGGAGCGCTTCCGTCCGATCGTCTCGGACCAGCCCTATCTGGAGAAGGTGCTGATCTCGGGCCAGGTGCCGCCCTCGATGTCGCCGCTCAGCAAACTGATGGACGAGCAGTCCGACCAGCTCGAGCCGGCTGCCACCACGCCGGACGATATCGGCTTCTGGCTCTATTCGTCGGGCTCGACCGGTTCGCCCAAGGGTACGATCCATCTGCATGGCGACCTGGTGCACACGGCTGTGCTCTATGCGCAGGAGGTGCTGGGCATCCGCGAGGACGATGTCGTCTTCTCGGCGGCGAAGCTGTTCTTTGCCTACGGCATGGGCAATGCCATGACCTTCCCGCTGCATGTCGGCGCCACTGGCGTGTTGATGGCCGAACGCCCGACGCCGGCGGCCGTGATGAAGCGGCTGAAGGACCATAACGCCACCATTTTCTACGGCGTGCCGACGCTGTATGCGGGCATCCTCGCCGACCCGGCGATCAAGAAAGACAGCGTCTCGGCGAAGCTGCGGCGCTGCGTCTCGGCGGGCGAGGCGCTGCCCGAAGATATCGGCAAGCGCTGGGAAGCGCTGTTCGGCGTCGAGATTCTCGACGGCATCGGCTCGACCGAGATGCTGCACATCTTCCTGTCCAACCGCCCGGGCGAAGTGCGCTACGGCACCACGGGCAAGGCCGTGCCCGGCTATGACCTGCGCGTGGTGGGTGACGACGGCAAGGATGTGGCGCCGGGAGAGATCGGCGAGTTGCTGGTCAGCGGGCCGTCCTGTGCCGTTGCCTACTGGAACAACCGCACCAAGAGCCTGAACACATTCCATGGTCCGTGGACGCGCACCGGCGACAAGTACATCTGCGACAAGGATGGCTACTACACCTATGGCGGCCGTTCCGACGACATGCTGAAGGTCAGCGGCATCTGGGTCTCGCCGTTTGAAGTCGAGTCCGCGCTGCTGGCGCATGCCAAGGTGCTGGAGGCAGCAGTCGTCGCCCATGCCGATACCGACGAGCTGATCAAGCCTAAGGCCTATGTGGTGCTGAAGGCGGAATTCATCGCGGAAGAGGCGCTGGTCGGCGAGCTGCAGATGTTCGTGAAGGATCGTCTCGCGCCCTACAAATATCCGCGCTGGATCGAATTCGTGTCCGAGTTGCCCAAGACCGCCACCGGCAAGATCCAGCGCTTCAAGCTGCGGGCCTGATCGTGAGCGGCATGCAGTCGATCCAGATTGCGGCCGGCCGCCTCGAGTATCGCTGGATCGGCCATCGTGGCTCTGCCCTGCATGATGCGGCGCTGCCGGTGCTGGTCTTCCTGCATGAAGGCCTGGGCTGCGTCGCCCTGTGGAAGGACTTTCCCGATCAAGTGGCCACGGCCACCGGCCTGCCGGCGCTGGTCTACAGCCGCATCGGCTATGGCGGTTCGTCGCCCTGCGACCTGCCGCGGCCGCTGACCTACATGCATCATGAAGGCGAGACGGTGCTGCCCGCGCTGCTGTCGGCGCTCGGCATCCAGCGCCATATCCTGGTCGGTCATTCCGACGGCGCGTCGATCTCTCTCATCTATGCCGGATCGTCACATCGCGAGGGCCTGCTGGGGGTGACCGCGATGGCGCCGCATGTCTTCTGCGAAGAACTGTCGGTCACCTCGATCCGCGCGGCCGGCAAGGCCTATGCCGAAGGCGACCTGCGCCAGCGTCTGGCCAAGTATCATGGCGACAATGTCGATTGCGCGTTCCGCGGCTGGTGCGATGCCTGGCTCGATCCGGATTTCATGCGCTGGAACATCGAAGGCTATGTCGATCGCATCACCGTGCCGGTGCAGGTGATCCAGGGCGTGGACGACGAATACGGCACGGCCGCGCAAGTCGACAGCATCAAGGCGAGGGTCAAGATCGGCCAGGGCGCGGAGACCCTGCTGCTGCCAGCCTGCGGGCACTCGCCGCAACGCGACCAGCCCGACTCGAGCCTGCGGGCGATCGACCGGTTTTGCCGGCGGCTAATCACGTAGGACTAGCCGTTCCGGCTGCATCCGCACCTGTTTTCGCGACGTCAGGATGCAACCGATGGTCTGCCTTGTAGGGGCGGACACATTTACGTGAAATAAGGTTGCAGACGGACCAATACCATTTAAACAGGTGGTCATGGCCGAGTTCATTTCTCCCTCAGGTAATTCTTCCGGCAAGCCGCACGCAGATCGTATTCTGGTCGTCGATGACCATCGCGACTTCGGCGAGTTCGTGCAGCGCGTTGCCGAGAAAGCCGGATTTGCCGTTACCGTCGTGCAGAGCGGCGAAGCCTTCAAGGCCGCCTATCCAGATGTGATGCCGGCGATCATTTGCCTCGACATCGTGATGCCGCATGAAGACGGCATCGAACTGATCGCCTGGCTGGCCACGCAGCGCAGCCGCGCCGCCATCTTCATCATCACCGGTCATAATCCGAATTTCGCCCGCGCCGCTGTCGAGATCGGCCGCACCAAGGGGCTGAACATCGCCGGCGTGCTGCAGAAGCCGGTGTCGCTCGCCACGCTGCGCGACATTCTCACGGCCACGCGCAACGGCACGGATGCCATTGCTGCCGACTAAGGCTGCCGATTAAGCCTGCTGGGGCTTCAGCGCCGCCTCGATCTTGACGAGCAGTCGCACCAGGTCGACCGGCTTGGTGTCATAGTCGATGCAACCGGCCTCGATGCTGCGCTCCCGATCCGTCGCCAGTGCATGGGCGGTGAGCGCGATCACCGGCGTCGCCGCGGTTTCGGGCAGGGCCTTCAGCCGCCGCGTGGTCTCCAGCCCGTCGATGCCTTCACCTAGGCCGATATCCATCAGCACCAGATCGGGCTTCTCGCGCGGGGCCACTTCCAGCGCGATCTCGCCGGTCTCGGCATAGCAGAGATCGAAGCCGCGCTTGGCCAGGCGGCGACCCAGCATGTCGCGGTTGAGAGCGTTGTCCTCGACGATCAGGACTTTGGCCATCACTCGGCGCCCTGGATCCGCGCCGGCAGCGCGATGATGAAGGTCGACCCCTGGCCGGCCGCCGAAGTCAGCGTGATATCGCCGCCGAGCAGGCGGATCAGCCGGCGGCTGAGCGCCAGGCCCAGTCCGGTGCCGCCATGATGGCGCGCGGTGTTGCTGTCGCCGCGATGGAAATCCTCGAAGATATCGGCCTGGAATTCCGGCGCGATGCCGATGCCGGTATCGCGCACCGCGATCTCGATCCAGTCGGCCTCATTGCGGCGGAAGGAGCGGGTGTCGAGCGACACGTCGCCGCCGCGGGTGAATTTGGCCGCGTTGGCCAGCAGATTGATCATGGCCTGCCGAAGTTTGGTGACGTCGGTGTCGAGCTGGGTGATTTCGCTGCGGTTATTCAGGGTAAAGCTGTTGTTGTTGGCATCCAGCAGGCGGCGGCAGACCGCCATGGAGTCGTCGATCAGGTCCTTGAGCTGGGCGCGCTCGACAGCGAGTTCCATCTTGCCGGCCTCGATCTTCGACAGGTCGAGGATGTCGTTGATCAACGCCAGGATATGCTTGCCGGCGGTATTGATCTTTTCCAGATCGCCGACCTCGGTGTCGTTGATGGCGTCCTGCTCACGGGCTTCCTCCATCAGGATTTCGCTGTAGCCGATCACGGCGTTCAGCGGGGTGCGCAGCTCGTGGCTCATGCTGGCGAGGAAGTCGGTCTTGGCGTTGCTGGCGCGCACGGCGCGGTCGCGCGCTTCCTGCAGTTCGGCGGTGCGCTCGGCCACCATGCTTTCCAGCCGCTCGTTCAGCACGCGCAGGCGGATCGCCTCGGCCTGGGCGCGGTTGGCCATGTTCTCGTCGAACATCGCGACCATCAGAGCGAGGAAGAGGATGACGAAGGAGGCCGCGGCGATCGTCACGGCCAGCAGCTCGGGCGACATGCCTTCGGGCTGCACCAGGGCGCCATGGGTGGGCATGAAGCTGGCGGCCGCCATGCCGGTGTAATGCATGCCGGCGACGGCGATGGTCATCAGGGTGGCGGCGACCAGCTTGAAGGTCAGCGACTTCGACTGGTTCGACAGCCACAGCGCGGCGGTGGCGGCGGCGATGCCGATCAGGACGGAGAGCACGACCAGCGGTGTATGCCACTGCAGCTGTGCGCCCATCTCCATGGCAGCCATGCCGGTGTAATGCATGGCGCTGACGCCAAGGCCGGTGATGACGCCGGCCATCAGCAGGTTGGGCAGGCGGGCATTGCGGAAGGCGACCAGCGCCATGCCGATGCCGACCACGACGACAGCCACCAGCATCGAGAGCAGGGTGAGGCCGCTGCGGTAACGCATCGGCATGCCGAGATCGAGCGCCAGCATGGCAATGAAATGCATGGCCCAGATGCCGCCGCCGAGCGCGATGGCGGCGCTGGCCAGCCAGCCATAGCGGCTCAGCCCATGGGTCGCGCGCATGCGGTCGGCCAGGCTGAGCGCCGTGATGCTGGCGAAGAAGATGATGGCCAGGCTGAGGAGCACCAGTTCGAGCTGGTAGGCCTCGGTCAGTCTGTTGGAAAGATACGGCAGGTCGACAACGGGCATGGGTTGGAGGTCCGGGACGGCGAGAGCGCTGAATACAGCAAGTTGCAGGCCTGTCGAACGATTTTCTCGGTCACCTGCCCGTGAAGAGGGGTAGGCCGGTGGGCTTTCCTGGCAACGGGTGGGGATAAAGTTTATGTGAATTTTATGCGGTCTTGCAGGCTTTTGACCGGGGTGATAGGTTGCGGGTGCTAGTCATTCTCATATTCACAAAAAGCCGCCGTCAGGAGCCGTCATGCTCGCCATTCTCCGCCATATCACGCTGTCTCGCCGCGCTGCCCTGCTGGGTGCGCTGGCCGCCGTTGTCGCCACCGGCCTCCTCCCGGTTTCGGCCCAGGCCCAGGACAAGGTGCTGAACCTCTATTCCTCGCGCCATTACGACACCGACGAGGCGCTGTACGAGAACTTCACCAAGGCCACCGGCATCAAGATCAACCGCCTGGAAGCCGGCGAGGACCAGCTGCTGCAGCGCATGAAGGCCGAAGGCGACAAGAGTCCGGCCGACGTGCTGATCACCGTGGATGCTGGCCGCCTCTGGCGCGCCCAGGAAAACGGCCTGCTGCAGCCGATCAAGAACGCTGCGCTCGAAAAGGCCATCCCGGCCCATCTGCGCGAGCCCGACGGCCACTGGTTCGGCTTTTCCAAGCGCGCCCGCATTTTCGTGGTGAACAAGGACAAGGTGAAGTCGGGTGAATTGACCCGTTATGAGGATCTGGCCGATCCGAAGTGGAAGGGTCGCCTGCTGATCCGCTCCTCCACCAATGTCTACAACCAGTCGCTGGTCGGTTCGATGATCGCCACGCTGGGCGAGACTGGCACTGAAGCCTGGGCCAAGCATGTGGTGCAGAACTTCGCCCGCGCGCCAAAGGGCGGCGACACCGACCAGATCAAGGCGGTGGCGGCGGGCGAGGGCGATGTGGCGCTTTCCAACACCTATTACTTCGCGCGCCTGCTGAATTCGTCCAAGGCCGAGGACAAGGCCGTGGTGGCCAACCTGGCCGTGATCTTCCCCAACCAGGGCGACCGCGGCACCCATATCAACATCAGCGGCGCCGGCGTGGCCAAGTATGCCCCGAACAAGGCGAACGCCATCAAGTTCCTGGAATACCTGGCCTCGGCGCAGGCGCAGGGTTACTTCGCCAAGGGCAATTACGAATTCCCGGTGATCGCCAATGTCGGTCTGCATCCGGTGATCGCCTCCTGGGCCGAGTTCAAGGAAGACCAGATCAATGCGGCGGTGTTCGGTCGCAACAACGAGGCCGCGCTCAAGCTGATGGACCGGGCTGGGTGGAAGTAAGGGCAGGCTGGAAATAAGCCTGACGGCAGTCACGAAACACGAAGGGCGGGGGAAACCCCGCCCTTTTTCGTGGCCGCCCTTTTTCATCGCCGCAACTGCGCTAGAATGATGGCATCTCTCGAACAGGATGCAGACCATGACCCAAGCGGGCAACCGGACCTTGATCATGCTGGCGGCAATGCTGGCCTTCTCTTTTGGCGGCGGCATGATCGGCGGTTATTTCGGCAGCATGCAGGTGATGCGCGGCCAGGCGGTGGAAAATGCGCGGGTGCAGGAAACGCTCGACCGCGTCTCGGTGGCGACAGTGAATGCCATCGCCTCGCTGGCGACGGATACTGAGATCGTCGCCGCCGACATCGTCGAGATCAACAACCGCCTCGATGCGCTCGAGGTCAAGGCCAGTGACATGGGCCGCAGCATGGCGGCCAATAGACGCTAAGAGGGCGGGAAGGTCAGTCGCGCGCTTCCAGCTTGCGCAGGGCGGCGCCGACCATGGCGTTGCGCTGGTCCAGCTTGCGCAGGTTGGTCAGCAGAACGCTGCGCAGCGAGTCGGGGTTGCTGACTTCCATCGGCGTCCAGAAGCGGCGGCTGGAGCGGAAGAATCCCACCTCGTCCAGGAATGACACGCCGAAGTAATAGGCCTCCGAGGCACTGTCATAGGGCGTCTCGTCGAACGTGCCGTCGGCATGGATCGAGACGTTCAGCGAGCGCGCCACCATGATGGTCAGCTCGGCGGCCGAGCGCGCCTTCTGCTCGGCTGTCATATGCGGCCAGGCCCGGCGCAGCAGACGCGCCACATCATAGGCATGGTGATTGTTCTGCGTGCCCTGGTCGCGCCAGCCGTAAGGGTAGCGCGTGGTGCGGATGGCGAACAGCGTGTCGGCCAGTTCCTTCATATGCGGCGGGTCGTTGGGGCGATAGCTGATCGCGTGGAAGGTGATGCTGAGGTCGTTGGTCTTGCGCAGCTCGCCATCGATCATGTACCAGGCGCCCCAGAAGCCGGTTTCCGGATTCTGCGCCTTGTTGTCGAGGAAGTCCTGCAGCGTGGCGGCCAATGCAGCGGCCGGCATATCTTTCGGCAGCAGGGCGGCCAGTTCGGGAATGAACAGAAGCTGCGCCAGACCGGTGATGGTGAGGTTGAGCTCCTTGCGGTTGTCGACGCCGTTGGTCGGCACATCGGAGACGAGCAGGCCTTCCAGCTTGGTGCGCAGTTTCTCCGGCGTGTTCACCGGACTCATGAAGCCGAGCGGAAATTGCGGCGTCTTGCCGGCGGCGACGAGTTCCTTCAGCGGATCGACGCTGGCATGCATGCGCAGATACCAGGCCTTGAAGCAGCCGCCCCAGGAGCCGTCCTCGGCCGACTGCTGGAAGGCGTGGTCCTGCACATCCGCCTCCAGGCTGGCGCGCAGGTCATCCAGTCGCGCACGCACCGCGGCATTGGCATTGGTGTAATTGATCAGGTCGCGTGTCTCGCTCAGGATCTGCGTCGAGCAGAGCGGTTCGCGACCGTCATGGCTCTGCGCGATGATCGCATCGCGCAGCTCGCGGAATTCCGGACCGTAGCGGCCGTTCATCTCGCGCTTGAACGGCGAGGTCGGGATGAAGTTGGGGATGTAGCGGTAGTGGATCGGCGTCGGCCGGCTGACCAGCGGTTCCTGCGACGTGCGCCAGTCGGGCTGGATCACGGTGACGATGGCGCCACCGAGCAGCACGGCACTGCCGATGATGCCGATGAAGGCCAGGCGCCGCTTCACGGCGCCCGCCTTGCCTGACCGGCTGCGCCGGTATCAGGCATGCTGCGCCAGCACCATGAGACAGGGCACCGGCTGGCCCATCTCTTCACGGCCATGGGTTTCCTCGAAGCGCAGGATCTTGTAGCCGGCCTGTTCCAGGGCGCGGCGCACATAGGCGGCGTCATGCTGGTAGCGGCCGGTGGCGCCGAGGCGATAGCCGCTGGCCGGCATCTCGCCGCCCTTGGCTTCTTCAACGGTGAAGGCGAGCAGCGACTGCGGCGTGCTGCGCGCGGCGATGCCGCGGAAACTGTCGTCCAGCGCACCGAAATAGCAGAAGACGTCGGCGGCGACCGTCACGTCGTAGCGGTCCTTGGTGCTGTCGAGGAAAGCGCCCAGTTCGGTTTCATGCAGGGCGTCGTAGAGCTTGCGGTCGCGCGCCTTGGCCAGCATGCCGCCGCTGAGGTCGACGCCGACCAGCGCGGAGGAGACCGGCCGCAGGAACGGTGCGCAAAGCCCGGTGCCGCAGCCGGCATCGAGCACGGCGAGATTCTTTCGGTCGCCCAGCGCTTCGGTCACGACGCCGCAGAGCAGTTCGGGCACGCGGTAGCCCAGCTTGTCCAGCGTGCTTTCGAAATCGGCCGAGAAGCGGTCGAAAGTCTCGCGCACATAGTCGTCGCCGGCGCGGGTCGGGATGTTGCCGCCCAGAACCGCCGAGGCCATATGCTGCGCCACCGAATGCTCGGGGAACTGCTTTTTCCAGGCATCGGCCATGGCATGCGCCTTGTCGGTCTTGCCTTCGCGCACCATGCCGTAGAGCATCTCGCCCATATGGTAATGCAGCATGGTGTCTTGCGGTGCGACGGCCAGCGCGCGCACGGTGACATCGGCGCCTTCGGCATAGGCGCCCAGATGGTAGAGCGACAGCGACAGGTTGCGCAGGGCATGAATGTGGTTTGGCGCGACCTTCAGCGCCAGCAGGCATTCCTCGGCCGAGGCCGCATAGTTCTTCTGCGCCGCATAATGCGCACCGAGGTTGGCGCGGAAGTCGGGATTCTCGGGCTGCAGTGTGGTGGCCTTCTTGTAGGCCTCTTCGGCTTCGGTGTTGCGGCCGGCTTCGCGATGGGCATTGCCGAGGCTGAAATAGGCCTGGGCATATTGCGGCTGCAGGGCGATGGCCTTGTTGTAATGAACGATGGCCGTGTCGATGTCGCCACCCTGCTTCAGGGCGATGCCGAGGTTGAATTCCAGCAGCGCGCTGTTCGGCACTTTCGCCAGACCATCGCGATAGGTCTGCAGGGCCTGGCTGAGGCGGCCGTTGCGCAGATAGGCATTGCCCAGATGCACATAGCCGTCCTCGATCTGCGGGGCGAGGCCGATGACTCGCTTGAAAGCCTGCGCGGCCGGCTTGAAGTTGCCGCGCGCGGTCTGGATCTCGCCCAGACGAAACCAGGCTTCAGGATGGTTGGGCGTCAGGCGCAACTGCGTTTCCAGGATATGCTGCGCGGCATCCAGGTTGCCCTGATTGGCAAGCGAAACGGCGGCCTTGATCGGGTCGGTGCCGCCAACCTGCTGCATGAGCGCATCACTGACTGAATTGGTCATCCTGGAATCCTGCTTCTTCACTCACCGGGCCGGGAACGCGCCACGGCTGCATGCAGCCAGATTACGGGAATGAGGCTCACCGCCACAATGATCAGGGCCCCGGTCGACGCCTCGCCAAGCCGTTCATCGCTGGCCAACTGGTAGACCCGGACCGCCAAAGTGTCGAAATCGAAGGGCCGCACGATCAGGGTGGCCGGCAGTTCTTTCAGGACATCCACGAAAATCAGCATCGCCGCCGTCATCAGGCTGCCGCGCAGCAGGGGAGCATGGATGCGGCGCACGACGCCGAGCGGCGACTGGCCCAGCACCCGAGCGGCCTGATCGAGGCTCGGCCGGATGCGGTGCAAGCCGCCATCCACGGTGTTGAAGGCGACGGCCAGGAAGCGCACCAGATAGGCATAGAGCAGCGCGACCAGCGTGCCGGTCAGCAGCAGGCCGGGTGCATGGCCGAACACGGCCTGGGACCAGGCATTGATGTAATGGTCGGCGGTGGCGAGCGGCAGCAGGATGCCGATGGCGATCACCGATCCGGGTACGGCATAGCCCATGGTGGCGAGCTGGATCAGCCATGACATGGCGCGGCGCGGCGCCAGACGCTGCGCATAGGCCAGGCTGAGCGCCACCACGATCAGCACGACGGCGGCGAGGCCGGCCAGCATGAAGCTGTTGAGGGTGAAGCCCGCGAGGCGGCCGATGCCGAACTGGTCGCCCTCGGCCAGCGCCAGATGCAGCAGCCAACTGCTCGGGAGCAGGAAGCCGATCATGATGGGCGTCAGGCAGGCGAGAATGGCGAGGCCGGCCTGCAGCGGCGGCAAACGGCGCAGCGGCAGCGGGCGTGTGCGCGCGGATGTGTGGTGGAAGCGCTTGGCGTTGCGGCCGGCACGTTCGATCATCACCACGACCAGCACGAAGATCAGCAGCACGCCGGCCAATTGCGCGGCGGCGATGACATCGCCCATGCCGAACCAGGTGCGGTAGATGGCGGTGGTGAAGGTGGGTACGCCAAGCCAGCTCACCGCGCCGAACTCCGCCAGCGTCTCCATCATGACCAGCGCCGCGCCGCCGGCGATCATCGGCCGTGCCAGTGGCAGGGCGATGCGGAAGAAACGCTGCCACGGCCCCAAACCGAGCGTGCGGCCGACTTCCAGTACGCAGACCGACTGGTCGATGAAGGCGGCGCGCGCCAGCATGAAGACATACGGATAGAAGGCGAAGATGAAGAGTCCGATCGCGCCCTGCAGCGACAGGAAATCTGGGAACCAGTAATCGCCGCGATGCCAACCGAACAGGTTGCGCAGGCCGGTCTGCACCGGGCCTGCGAACTGCAGCAGGTCGCTATAGACGAAGGCGCTGACATAAGACGGCATGGCCAGGGGCAGGAACAACGCCCAGGCCAGCCAACGCCGGCCGGGGAATTCGGTCATCGTCACCAGCCAGGCGCAGCCGGTGCCGATCACGATGCAGCCCAGTCCGGTGCCGATCATCAGCAGCAGGGTGTTGTGCAGCATCTCGGGCAGCACGGTGGAGACCAGATGACGCCAGGTCTCGGTTGCCGGCTGGGCGAGGTTGAGCAGGATGGCCAGCACCGGCGCCGCAATCACAATGGCCACCAGGCCGGCAAAGATCATCCAGCCACGGCCATGGCTGCTCCGCAGACGGGCTGCGGGTGCGGTCGGGGAAGCGGGAGAAAGGGCGGTGTCGGTCACGCCCCTGCTTAAGCCATTTGCAAGCTGTTCGCAAATATTGGAGGCTTGAGAAGTAGGCCGGCCTTGATGGCGGTCACGACTTTGAAGACCGTGATATCATTGTACGATTGCCGCTCGGGCGGGGCTTATTTATGCTGGTGCCGGCAGGAGGACAGGCGATGGCGGAGGGGACGCGGTTCGTCCGCAATGGCCAGACCAAACCGACGGATGCGCAACTGCGCTATCTGCGGAGGGGGCTGCGTCAGGCCGGTGGCAAGCTGCCGCTGTTCGACGAGCATGGCCAGCAGATCAGCGTCCATACCATCCAGTCCTGCATCAGTGCCGGCTGGGCCGAACCCTGGTTTGAGAATCCCATCAAGCCCGACTGGCTGGTCTGCAAACTGACCCCCACCGGGCGCGCCCTTTTCGATATCCGCGGACATTGAATGACCCATTCCAGTTCCTTCCGGCGGGCCCGTCTGCTGGCTCTTCCGCTGTTTGCCCTGTCGCTGGCGCCTGCTGGCATCGCGTCAGCCCGGCCGAGCGATCAGTATTCCGCGCCCGTCACCCGGCCGTCGGGGCCGACCGCCACGCTGCCCGAGCTGCTGAAGCGCGCCGAGGCGGGCGAGGCGCAGGCGCAATTCGATGCCGGCCTGGCCTATCAGTTCAGCATCGGCACGCCGCGTGACGATGCCGCCGCGCGCCAATGGTTCAAACGCGCCGCCGATCAGGGGCATGCGCGTGCGCTGAACAGTCTGGGGTACATGCTGCTGACGGGGCAGGGCGGGCCGGTCGACCTGCCCGAAGCCGAACGCGTGCTGCGCGCCGCTGGCGAGCGCGGCGAGGCCGCGGCCTGGGCCAATCTTGCCGAGGCGATTTTCGCCAACCGGCCGGCGCAGGCCGCCGAAGGCATCGCCATGATGGAAAAGGCCGTGGCCGATGGCGCGATCAATGCGCGCTACCGGCTCGGGCGTTTCCTGCTTGAAGGCAAGGTTGTGCCCGCCGACGAGCCGCGCGGCCGCATGCTGCTGCAGCAGGCCGCCGATGCCGGCAGCAGCTATGCGCAAGCCTATCTCGCCGCGCTGGTGCTCGAAAACAACGGCGGTGCGCTGACGCCGGCGCAGGGTCTGGCGCTGGCGCAGGCCGCCGCGCAGGCCGGCTCCGCCGAAGGCACCAACGAGCTCGGGCGCTATCATTTGAGCGGCACGGCGGTGCCGCGTAATCCCAAGCGCGCCGAAACGCTGTTCAACCAGGCTGGCGAACTCGGCGATGCCAATGGCTGGTACAATCTGGCGGTGATCTATGACACCGGCGCGCTGGGCAAGGCCGATCAGGTCGCGGCGCGCCGCATGGCGCTCAAGGCCGCCGGCATGGGCCATGTGCTGGGTGCCGGGCTTGGGGGCAGTAAGCTGTTCCGTGGCGAGGGCGGCCCCAAGGATATTGCTGCCGCCGAGCCGCTGCTGCGTTTCGCTGCCGAAAACGGCCAGGCCGATGCGCAGAACATGCTGGCGCTGATCCTGTTCAACGGTGACACCGCGCCGCCCGATCAGGCCGCTGCGATGGACTGGTGGGAAAAAGCGGTGGCGCAGGGCCATGGCGCGGCGGCGAACAACTTTGCGACCTATCTGGCCAGCGGTCGCGGCCGCCCCGCCGATCCGGCGCGGGCGCGGCAGATCCTGACCAGGCAGGCCGAGCAGGGCTATGGCCCGTCGCAGTTCCGCCTCGGCCTCTGGTACGAGCAGGGCTGGCAGGGCACGCCGAAGGATGTGCCGGCGGCGATCCGCTGGTTCAAGCGCGCGGCCGAGAGCAAGCATGGCGCCGGCGCCTTCAAATACGCGAGCTATCTCGAAGCCGGCGAAGGCGTGAAGGCCGACATGAAGGCGGCACTGCGCTGGTATCGTGCCGGTGCCGAGCGTGGCAATGCCGATGCGCAGTTCCAGGTCGCACGCCTGATGTTCACGGGCGAGGGCGATGGCAAGCCTGACCCGACCGGCGCGCTGCGCTGGCTCGAACGCTCGGCGAAGCAGGGCAACCCGGAGGCGCTGTTCGTCCTGGGCGATATGACCTTCCGTGGCGAGGGGCGGCCGTCCGACCCGCCGCTTGCCTGGGCCTATCTGCGGTTGGCCGAACAGGCCGGCGTGGCCGAGGCGGGACCCAACCGCCGCCATATCGAAGGCCGGTTGGGCGCGGCCGACCGGGAGCAGGCGGTCGCCGCCATCACCCGGCTGTCCGGCACCATGCGCCGGGAAAGCGAGGAGGAATGACGGCTCTAAGTCTGGCCGCCCTGGTTTGGGTGCTTCTGCATGTGATCGTGGCCGGGCCACTGCGCCCGGGTCTGGTCCGACGTCTGGGCCTGCCGGCGTATCGCGGGGTGTTCTCGCTGCTCAGCGCGCTGTCGCTGGCTGCCCTGATCTGGACCTATGGCCAGGCGCCGTATGTGGAATTCTGGGAGACCACTTCGACCCTGGCGCTGGTGCCGATCCTGACCATGCCGCTGGCCTTCCTGTTCCTGGTCGGCAGCCTGCGCTCCAAGAGCCCCACGCTCGCCGGACCCGATATGATCCTGAAGGGGGAGTTTCCGGTGATCGGCTTCACCAAGGTCACTCGCCATCCCATGCTCTGGGGCTTCAGCCTCTGGGCCGTCGGCCACATGGTGGCCAATGGCGATGTCGCCACCTGGCTGATGGCCGGGGCGATCCTGGTGACGGCGCTCAACGGCATGCTGTCGATCGATCGCAAGCGGGAATTGGAGTTTTCCGATCGATGGCAACGGTTTAAGGACAAAACCTCGATCTTGCCGCTGGGCGCTGTTTTGAGCGGCAAGATGCGGCTAAAGGCCTCGGATATCGGAATCCTGAATATTGTAATTACAGCAGTTATTTATACTGCTTTCTTATATGGACATGAAAAGCTGTTCGGCGTGCCGGTCTACCACCCCTGAGACCGGATAATCAGCATTATGATTTGCTATTTATATAATAAAAACATAAGCTTAATAGATTTATATAATCTTATGAGTGAATTCTGATGGCGCGCCGTGCCGCAGGCCGCTTTATCGGCTGGTTCAGGCCCTCGCGCATCGCCGGCGGCGACAGCCTGCAGGAGCAGCTTTTCACCGCCATCCGCACCGCTGTGCTGTCGGGCGAACTGGCTCCGGGTGAGCGGCTGCCGTCCAGCCGGGCGCTGGCCACCGACCTGTCGCTGGGCCGCAACACCGTCCTTGCCGCCATGGAGCGGCTGACCGCCGAGGGCTATCTGGAGAGCCGTCGGGGCGCCGGACTGTATGTGGCCGCCGACCTGCCGCCCGAGGGGATCGGCACCGGCATCGACGCCGGCCCGGCCCGGCTGTCGCGGCGGGCCGACCGCTTCCCCCGGCTGCCCGACCGTCGTCCTCCCGATCAGCCGACCCTGCTGCTGCCCGGGCAGCCGGCGCTGGGCGAGTTTCCCTTCGACCTCTGGCGCAAGCTGTCGGTGCAGACCCTGCGGCGGGAGAAGCAGGCGATGCTGGGGCTGGGCGACCCGCAGGGCCTGCCGGCGCTGCGCCAGGTGCTGGCCCGCTATCTGGCCGACACCCGCGGCGTGAAATGCACGCCTGAGACCATCGTGATCGTCTCGGGCGCGCAGCAGGCGCTCGACCTGACCGGGCGGGTGCTGCTCGATCCGGGCGACGCCGTGGCCGTGGAAGACCCCGGCTATATCGGCATGCGCGAGGCGCTGGCCGGCGTCGGCGCGACGCTGCTGCCGGTGCCGGTCGACGAGCAGGGCTTCGACCCGGCCTGGCTGTCGCGGCTTGAGCCGTCGCCCAAGCTGGTGATGCTGACGCCCTCGCACCAGTTTCCGCTCGGCATGACGCTGCCGCTGAGCCGCCGCCTGGCGCTGCTGGCCGAGGCGCGGGCGCGCGGATTGTGGATCGTCGAGGACGATTACGATTGCGAGTATCGCTATGGCGGTCCGCCGCTGCAGGCGCTGCAGGGCCTGGATGGCGGCGAGCGCGTTCTCTATGTCGGCACCTTCAGCAAGGTGCTGTTTCCGGGTCTGCGACTTGGCTATGTGGTGCTGCCGCCGGCGCTGGTCGACGGCTTCCTGCGCGCCAAGGTCTCGGCCGATGGCTTCGCCGCGCCCTGGCCGCAGGCGACGCTGGCGGCCTTCATCGCGGATGGCCATCTGGCCCAGCATGTGCGGCGCATGCGCGTGCTGTACCGCAGGCGGCGGCAGGCGCTGCTGGCCGCCATCGACCGCCATGGCGGCGATCTTTTCACCATCCGCGCCTCCGATGCCGGTCTGCATGTGGTGGCGGAATTCCGTGACGGTCGTGACGACCGCGCGGCGGCTGCCGCCGCACAGGCGGCGGGTCTGCGCGTGTCGCCGCTGTCGCGACAGGCGATGACGCGCAAGGTCAGCGGCCTGCTGCTCGGCTTCGCCGCCCATGACGAAGCCGAACTGGATGCAGCGGTTCAGCGCTTGGTCAGCGCTTTGAGATAGCCGGGCAGGGTGATGCCGGCCTTCATCAGCGGATCGGGCACCGGTGCGTCGAAGCCCTGCCTGAACGGCAGCACGCCGGTCCAGGCCGGGATCTCCATGTCCTCGGGGTCATCCTTGTTCGGGCCGCTGCGGATTTTCACGCCGGCTTCATCCAGCGGCATGCGCAGCACCATGGTCGCCTTGAATTCCTGCTTGTTGGGGCCGCGGATATCGGCCCAGCGGCCCGGCGCCACGCGCTCGGTGAAAGCCTCCAGGGCCGCCAGCTTGTGATCGTCGGGCACCTTCTTGAAGCTGCCGAAGGCGACCACCGAGCGGTAGTTCATCGAATGGTTGAAGGAGGTGCGGGCGAAGACCAGGCCGTCCAGCAGCGTGATGGCGACGCAGGCCGGAATGCCCTCGGCCAGCGCCATCGCCATGCGGCTCTTGCTCGAGCCGTGGATGTAGAGATGTTCACCCTCGCGCCAGTAGGCGGTCGGGATCACCACCGGCTTGCCCTTGTCGGCAAAGGCAATGTGGCAGACATAGCCGGCATCCAGCACGGCATGCAGAGTGGCGGCGTCGTAATGGCCGCGCTTGGGCAGGCGTTTGATGCGGGTGCGGGCGCTGGGGGGCTTCACGGGGGCGGGGGCGGCTGTTGCGGTCATGAGGGGTAACTCCTTGTAGCCATGCGATTACCCCGACGGCGGTCCTAGAAGAAGCGCCAGTTTTTGCAAAACGTATGGAGCCAGTTTCGCCGGCGGGCCGGTTTACGGCACCCCATGCCCATGCTACAGCCGCAAGCCGTAGAGTTTCGGGAGCGCTAAGAGAGTGTGGGACATCCTGCTGATGCTGGGTAAAGGCGCTCTGGCGGGATTTATCATCGCCGCGCCCGTGGGCCCGGTCGGTGTGCTCTGCGTGCAGAAGACCCTACTGGACGGCCGGCTAGCCGGATTGTCGGCCGGCCTGGGTGCTGCGATGGCCGATGCGCTGTATGGCTGCATCGCCGCCTTCGGCCTCAGCCTGATCTCGGGCTGGCTGGAAGCGCATCAGCTTTCCTTCCGCATCATCGGCGGCCTGTTCCTGCTGTTCATGGCCTGGCGCATGCTGCGCGCCGCGCTCCATCCGCCGCCGCCGCATGAAACCGTATCGGTCACGCGCGATGGCCTGATCGCCGGCTTCGTCTCCACCTTCGTGCTGACCGCGACGAACCCGATCACCATCGTTGCCTTCCTCGGCATCTTCGCCTTCTTCGGCATCGGCAGCTTCGGCCTCTCCAACGAGATGGCGGCCTGGCTGGTGCTCGGCGTCTTCGCCGGCTCGTCCTTCTGGTGGCTGTCGCTGGCGGGGCTGGCGGGCGCGTTCCGCCACCGCCTTAATAATGGCGGCCTGCGCTGGATCAATGGCCTGTCGGGCCTGCTGATCCTTGCTTTCGGCCTTTACGGCCTCGGTAGTGCATTCCTGTTCAAAGGTTGAGGATTATGACGGACCAGCATGCGGCGCTGCCGCCGATCGAGCTTACGCCCAAGGATCTGAGCGCCTACCGCAGCGGCAATCGTGGCGTCGACTATGTGCACACCTTCGAGTCCGGCCGGCCTGGTCCGCATGTCATCGTCAATGCGCTGACCCACGGCAACGAATTCTGCGGCATGATCGCCGCGACGCATCTGCTGGAAACCGGCATCCGGCCGCTGCGCGGCAAACTGACGATCGCCTTTGCCAATGTCGACGCCTATCACCGCTTCGATCCCGCCACGCCATTTGAATCGCGCTATGTCGAACGCGATTTCAACCGTGTCTGGGACGCGGGCACGCTGGACGGCCCGGATGCGACGGTGGATGTGCAGCGTGCCCGCGCGCTGCGGCACATCTATGCCGAAGCCGATGCGCTGCTCGATATCCACTCGACCTCCTATGCCGTGCCGCCGATGCTGGTGATGGAGGGCCATGAAAAGCTGCAGCCGCTGACCCGGCACCTGCATTCGCCGCTGCATCATGTGGTGCTGCCAGGGGTGAAGCATCCCGGCAAGCCGCTGATCCAGTATGGCGCCTTCAGCGATCCCCGCTCGCCCCAGGTTGCATTGGTTGTGGAGTGCGGCCAGCATTTCGAGCGCACCGCCGGCGACGTGGCGATTGCGGTCACCATGCGCTTCCTCGACTTTTTCGGCCAGATTTCCCCCGATCTTGCGGCGCAATATAAGGCCGAGGCGGGCGCGCCCCGACGTTATGAAATTCTTGACGTCATGGTGGCGAAGACCGATCAGTTCAGATTTACCATACCGCTCGTCGGCTTCGAGGAATTGCCGGGAAACACTGTTATCGCCACGGATGGCGAAGATGTGCTGCGCACGCCGGCCGAGGGCTGCGCCATCATCATGCCCGCGCGTCGCATCGTGCCGGGGCGCGATGTGGTTTCATTCGCACGCAGGCTTTCCTAACCCCACAGACTTATGGTCCGTATTGGTCCGTCCCGGCTGCCTTAAGGTCATGCAACAGGACGGTTTTTTCAGCATGATGTTTTTACAGTCAGGTGTAGACGTATATACGTCCGCAGCCCTATGATCCGGGCAACGCTAGGCCCTTAACAGGGGGGCCAGTGGGACATCAGCCCAAAAAAAACAGGGCTTCAAATTCTTCGTTGGGAGAAGGACAAGGGGACTATGCAGCGCAAGTTTACCAAGGCCGCGTTGATCGCGGCGGTTGCTACGGTCGCTCTGCTCGGCGCTCAGCCGAGCTCGGCCAAGACGTTCAAGTGGGCGAATGACGGCGACGTCAATTCGATGGATCCATACGCCCGTAACGAAACGTTCCTGCTCAGCTTCAACGCCAACATCTACGAGCCGCTGTTCCGTCGTAACCGCGACCTGAAGCTGGAACCCGCGCTCGCCACCAAGGTCGAGCAGCCGAGTCCGACTCTGTGGCGCTGGACTCTGCGCCCGGGTGTGAAGTTCCAGGGCGGCGAGCCGTTCACGGCCGACGACGTGGTCTTCTCCTACAAGCGCGCGATGGGCAAGGGCTCGAACGTGTCGGGCAACTTCACCTCGGTGAAGGAAGCCCGCAAGGTCGACGACATGACCTTCGAGATCGAGACCAAGTACCCCGATCCGCTGCTGAACGACAAGCTGGTGCAGATCGGCATCATGTCGAAGATCTGGGCGGAGAAGAACAACGCCACTGAATCGGCGGACATGACGAAGAACGAAGAGAACTTCGCCACCCGCAACGCCAACGGCACCGGCCCCTTCAAGCTGAAGGTGCGCGAGCCCGATGTGCGCACCATCCTCGAGCCCAACGCCACCTGGTGGGACAAGCCCGAGCATAACGTGACGGAAATCGTGTTCCAGCGCATCGCCAACGAAGCGACCCGCGTGGCCGCCTTGCTGTCGGGCGAAGTGGACATGATCTACACCGTCCCGCCGCAGGACGTGGAGCGCATCAAGAAGACCGCCGGTCGCCGTGTGCTGGAAAGCCCGGAAACCCGCATTGTCTTCTTCGGCTTCAACCAGCAGCTCGACGAACTGCCGGAGTCCAACATCAAGGGCAAGAACCCCTTCAAGGACGTGAAGGTCCGTGAAGCGTTCTACCGCGCCATCGACGCCGAGGCGATCAAGCGTACTGTCATGCGCGGTCAGTCGCGTCCCAGCGCGCTGATGATCGGCACCGGCCTGAACGGCTACGACAAGGACATGGACGTCCGTCCGAAGTTCGATCCGGAACTGTCGAAGAAGCTGCTGGCGGAAGCCGGCTACCCGAACGGCTTCGAAGTCCGCCTCGACTGCCCGAATGACCGCTATGTCAACGACGAGGCGATCTGCCGCGCCGCCGTTGCCATGTTGGCCAAGATCGGCATCAAGGTGAACCTCGTCGCCCAGACCCGCGGCAAGTACTTCGCCCAGATCCTGCGTACCTCCTCGGACATCGAGAAGTCGCCGCAGATCGGCATGTACATGCTGGGCTGGTCGCCGGGCGCCACCTACGACGTGCACAACGTCTTTGAGTCGCTGCTGCAGACCCCGTCCAAGGCGAGCGGCAAGGGCCTGTTCAACGCCGGCGGCTATTCGAACAAGGCGTTCGATGCGCTGGCCGACAAGATCGAGCAGGAGACCGACAAGCCGAAGCGCGATGCGATGATCAAGGAAGCGACCAAGCTGTATCTTGCCGATTACGGCGTGATCCCGCTGCACCAGCAGTATGTTGTCTGGGCGGCCAAGGATTCGGTCGATATCCATCAGCAGGCGGACAACTACTTCCCGCTGCGTTTCGTCAAGGTCAAGTAATCTGACACAAGTGGCGCGGCCCGGATTGTCTGGGCCGCGCCACATCTTTTATTCCCGACCAGCCCCATGATTGCGTTCATCATCCGCCGTATCGTGCAGTCCGCCCTCGTTATGCTGGCGGTCGCCTTTATCGCATTCACCATGTTCAATTTCGTCGGCGATCCGGTTGCCCTCATGGCAGGCCAGGACCTGCCGGCCGAGCAGCGCATCGAACTGCGCAAGACGCTCGGTCTCGACGATCCGACGCCGGTGCGCTTCGCGCGCTATGTCGGCAACGCCATGCAGGGCAATTTCGGCCTGAGCTACCGCACCACCGAGCCGGTGGGCCGCATGATCATCGACCGTCTGCCCGCCACCCTGGAACTCAGCCTGATCGCCGCCATCTTCGCGCTGGCCGCCGGCATTCCAATGGGCGTGTTCTCCGGGTTGTATCCGTCGCATTGGCTGAGCCGCACCATGATGACGGTCTCGCTGATCGGTATTTCGCTGCCAACCTTCCTGATCGGCATTCTGCTGATCTGGATCTTTGCCGTTCTGCTGGGCTGGCTGCCCAGCTTCGGGCGCGGCGAGGTGGTGAAGCTGGGCTTCTGGAATACCGGCTTCCTGACCGCGAGCGGCTGGCGCGCCATCATCCTGCCCTCGATCACGCTGGGCCTGTTCCAGATGACCCTGATCATGCGCCTGGTGCGGTCTGAAATGTTGGAAGTACTGCGCACCGACTACATCAAGTTCGCCCGTGCGCGCGGCCTTGCCAATCGCGCCGTGCATTTCGGCCATGCGCTGAAGAACACGCTGGTGCCGGTCATCACCATCACCGGGCTTCAGCTCGGCGCCATCATCGCCTTCGCCATCATCACCGAGACAGTGTTCTCCTGGCCTGGTATGGGCCTGCTGTTCCTGCAGTCGGTGATCGCCGTCGACATCCCGGTCATGGCCACCTACCTGGTGCTGATCGGCTTCCTGTTCGTGTTGATCAATCTGATCGTCGACAGCCTGTATTTCGTGGTCGACCCGCGGCTTCGCGCCCAGAGCGGCCGGGCAGGGGGCAAGTAAATGGCCAGCATCGCCGCCACCTGGCGCCAGATCACTGACAGCGACCTGTTCTGGAGTTTCACCCGCTCCAAGCTGATCATGGCCTCGGCCGCCGTCACCGTGATCTATTTCATCGCCGCCATCGGTGCACCGCTGATCGCGCCGCACAACCCCTTCGACCTGGCATCGCTGGAGCTGTCGGACGCCTTCCTGCCGCCGGCCTGGGATGCCAGCGGGACGACCAAATATCTGATCGGCACCGATGACCAGGGCCGCGACGTATTGTCGGCCATCATGTACGGCTCGCGCACCTCGCTTCTGGTCGGCTTTCTCGCCGTCATCTTCGCCATGGTGCTGGGCATCGCCCTCGGCCTGATCGCCGGCTATCTCGGCGGCCCGGTGGATGCGCTGATCATGCGCATCGCCGACGTTCAGTTGTCTTTCCCTGCCATCCTGATTGCCATGCTGGTCGATGGCGTCAGCCGCGGTCTGCTGGGCAGCGACCGGCGCGACAACTCGGCGCTGGTGGTGCTGGTGATCGCCATCGGCCTCAGCTTCTGGGTGCAGTATGCCCGCACGGTGCGCGGCTCGGTGCTGGTGGAGAAGAACAAGGAATATGTGCAGGCGGCCCGCGTCATCGGCCTGCCGGGACCGCTGATCGCGCTGCGGCATGTGCTGCCCAATGTGCTGGGCCCGGTGTTGGTGATCGCTACCATCAACCTGGCGCTCGCCATCATCACGGAAGCCACGCTCAGCTTCCTGGGTGTCGGCCTGCCGCCGACCCAGCCCTCGCTGGGCACGCTGATCAATATCGGCCAGAAGTTCCTGTTCTCGGGTGAATGGTGGATCGCCATCTTCCCCGGCGCGGCGTTGGCCATTCTCGTGCTGTCGGTCAACCTGCTGGGTGACTGGCTGCGCGATGCCCTCAATCCGAAGCTCCGGTAATTGCCATGACCAGCCCGAAGCTGCTTGAAGTCGAAAACCTGCGCGTCGAGTTCCCGACCCGGCGCGGCACCCTTGTGGCCGTCGACGATGTGTCGCTGAGCATCTCGGCCGGTGAAGTGCTGGGCGTGGTGGGCGAGTCCGGCGCCGGCAAGTCCATGACCGGCGCGGCCATCATCGGCCTGCTGGAACCGCCGGGCCGCATCGCCGGCGGCGAAATCCGCCTCGATGGCCGCCGCATCGACAACCTGCCGTATCACGAGATGCGCAAGATCCGCGGCCGCCAGATCGGCGCGATCTTCCAGGATCCGCTGACCAGCCTGAACCCGCTGTACAGGATCGGCGACCAGCTGGTGGAAACCATCCTGACCCATCTGCCGATGAACCAAGACCAGGCGCGGGCGCGGGCGATCAAGCTGCTCGAGGATGTCGGCATTCCGTCCGCCTCCGAGCGCATCGACAGCTATCCGCACCAGTTCTCCGGCGGCATGCGCCAGCGCGTGGTGATTGCGCTGGCTCTCGCGGCCGAGCCCAAGCTGATCATTGCCGACGAACCGACCACGGCGCTGGACGTCTCGATTCAGGCGCAGATCATCCAGCTGCTCAAGCGCCTGTGCCGCGAACATGGCACGGCGGTGATGCTGGTGACCCATGACATGGGCGTCATCGCCGAGACCGCCGACCGCGTCGCCGTCATGTATGCCGGCCGCATCGCCGAGATTGGCCCGGTGCAGGATGTGATCCAGCGCCCTCATCATCCCTATACCGTCGGTCTGATGGGTGCGATCCCGTCGATGGCCGGCAAGGTCGAGCGTCTCACCCAGATCGACGGGTCGATGCCGCGCTTGAATGCCATTCCGAAGGGCTGCGCCTTCAATCCGCGCTGCCCCAAGGCCTTCGACCGCTGCTTCCGCGACCGGCCCGAACCGATGCCGGCGGGCAGGAGCCATGCGGCCTGCTGGCTGGTGGAGGAGACGGCCCATGTCTAAGGTCACTGTTCCGATGCTGACCGTCACTGCCCTGAAGCGCGTCTTCGACGTGTCGGCGCCCTGGCTGAACCGCGTGCTTGAGCGCAAGGGCAAGAGCATTGTGCGCGCCGTTGACGGCGTCAGCTTCTCCATCAACAAAGGCGAAACCTTCAGCCTGGTGGGCGAGTCCGGCTGCGGCAAGTCCACGGTCGCCCGCCTGATCGTCGGCCTGTACGAGCCGAGCGACGGCTCTGTCAATTTCGAAGGCGTCGAGATCGGTTCGGCTGCCGAACGCGCGCGTCACCCTGACATCCAGGGCCGCATGCAGATGATCTTCCAGGATCCTTACGCCTCGCTCAATCCGCGCTGGCGCGTGGGCAAGATCGTGGCCGAGCCGCTGCGCTTCCGCAAACTGCTGAGCGGCACAGCCGCCATCGACAAGCGCGTGGGCGAATTGCTGAGTCAGGTCGGCCTGTCGCCCTTGGACGCGCGCAAGTATCCGCATGAATTCTCCGGCGGTCAGCGCCAACGCATCTCGATCGCCCGCGCGCTCGCCGGCGAGCCGGAATTCCTGGTCTGCGACGAGCCGACCTCGGCGCTCGACGTGTCGGTGCAGGCGCAGATCCTCAACCTCATGAAGGACCTGCAGCGCAACCTCGGCCTGACCTACCTGTTCATCAGCCATAACCTCGCCGTCGTGTATCATGTCTCCGACAAGGTGGGTGTGATGTATCTCGGCCGGCTGGTTGAATGGGCCGATACCAAGACGCTGTTCTCGCGTCCGCTGCATCCCTATACCCGCATGCTGCTCGATGCGATCCCCGATCTCGACATGACTGGCCGCCAGCGCACGCCGGTGGCGGGTGAGGTGCCGAGCCCGCTCAATCCGCCACCGGGCTGCAGCTTCCATCCCCGCTGTCCGCTGGCGAACGACCGCTGCCGCCGCGAAATCCCCAAGGCGCTGACCGTCGAGGGCGGCGCCGTGGCCTGTCATGCGGTCGAGGAAAACCGCCTGCCGCCGTGGAAAGCCCAGGCTGCGGCCTAAACCGCCCGCCGCGTAAACGCCTGATTCGCTCCGCTTAGACCCGCTTGTCTCTTGCGCCGGTCCTGCCTACAGTCATGGGCAGGGACGCAGAGTCCTGACTTTTTGGCGTAATCATCAGCACTTCCGATAATAACGGCCGAAGTCGCAGGGGGAATGCGGCACGGCCATAACGAGGAGGCCGGGCGATGAGTTACCGCGATATCCTGGTGCATCTGACACTCGATCCACGCAACATGGCGCGGACGCAGCTCGCCATTGCCATGGCACGGCGCTTCGGCGCGCGGGTCAGCGGCCTTTATACGGTGCCGCCGCCCAATGTGCCCTATTACATGGGCGAGTATATCCCGACCGAACTGATCCAGAAGCAGATGGACGAGGCGCAGAAATCCTCGGGCAGCGCCAAGGATGAATTCCTCGCTACCTGCGCCGATGCGGGCATCGAGCATCGCTGGCTCAGCAGCGACATGGCCCCGGTGGAGGCGCTGCGGTTGTCCAGCCGCGCCAGCGACATTGCCCTGGTCGGCCAGCCCGATCCCAATCCATCCGATCCTGCCGCGATTCCCTATGGCACAGACGTGCTGCCGCATGAACTGGCGCTGCAGGCCGGGCGTCCCATCCTCGCCGTGCCGCATGCCGGCACGGTGACCGATGTCGGCCGCCGGGTGCTGGTTGCCTGGAACGGCAAGCGTGAGGCGGCACGCGCGCTGCACGATGCGATGCCGCTGCTGCGCGGCGCCGAGGTCGTGCATATCGTCACCATCGGCGCCGAGCGCAAGGGGCGCACGCCGGTTGCCGAGATCGCCGGCCATATGCAGCGCCACGGCCTGCGGCTGGAAACAACGATCATCAACGGCAACGGCACCAAGGTCGGCCTGGCCCTGTTGGCCGAAGCGCAGGGTCGCAGTTGCGACCTGATGGTGATGGGAGCTTTCGGTCATTCGCGGCTGCGCGAGATGGTGTTCGGCGGCGTGACCGAAACCGTGCTGGCCAACATGACGCTGCCGGTGCTCCTGAGCAATTGACGGTGCGACGTCGGCTATGCCCCGATGCCGCTCATCAGGCGTGAGCGGTTCGCCGCCTTGAAAAAGGCGGCATTGGTCTTCCGCAATATCTCGATTTCCGCCTGGATCGCTTGTGCGATCTCAAGCTGGCGCTCCGCGCTCATGCGATCCGCGATCGCCGAGACGCTGATTGCCGCGACCGGGCTGCCGTCATCAAGCGTGATTGCGGCACCGATGGTACAGACGCCCGGCACGATGGCGCCGTCAATGCAGGCATAGCCCTTACGGTCGGCCTCTCCAAGAATAGCGGCTAGGCCGGCATCCGACAGCGGGAAGGCGCGACGTGCAGCGGCGTCTTGGGCGATGATTGCCGTCCGCTCGGGCTTCGACAGAGCGGCCAGGATGGCGGCGCTGCCCGCACCGATGCCCAATGGTCGCCGGTCGCCCACTTTCAGGGTCAGGCTCTTGATCGGATAGCTGCCCTCCAGCCGCTCGACACAGACCGCCGCATCGCCATTGCGCACGACCAGATAGACCGTGTCGCCAAACTGCGTGACCAGACGGACCATGGCGGGATGCAGAAGCTCGACCAGGCCGTTGCGGTTGGACACGCCGCTGGCCCAGGAAAAGATCTTGTAGCCAACGAAATAGCGGCCGCTTTCCGCGTCCTGATCCACCAGTCGGTATTGCACCAGCCCGGATAGCAGCCGATGCGCGGTAGCCTTGCCGAGCCCTGTCGCGGCGCAGACCTCGACCAAGCGCAGGCCTTTCTCCGGCTCCTGACTCAGCGCTGAAATCAGCAGATCAATCCGGGCGATGCTTTGATGCATGCCGCCATCGACGGCCGAGGCGGTAACTGCGGGAGTTTTCGCGGAAATGCGGGGCAAGGCTTGGCCTCTACATTGACGGCTTGACAAAGGCCGGCTGTATCTGTCTCAATAATAGATACATAGTTTCGTTAAACGAGACAAGTATTTTTGCGTCGGTCATCCGATATCGGCGCGGCAAGGGGAAGAAACGATGAAATCCTTAATCAAGGCATTTTGGCTCGCGGTTTGTGCGGCCGCTTTTCTGGCAGTTGTCTTTCCGGCCTGGCTGGTCAGGGCGCAGGCATGGCCTGTGCGCCCCGTGACAGTCGTGGTGCCTTTCGCGGCGGGCGGCACGACGGATGCCCTCGGTCGTCTGGTGGCGCAGCAACTCTCCACCCGGCTCGCCCAACCGGTCATCGTCGAGAACCGCGCCGGTGCCGGCGGCGGTTTGGGTGCCAGTGCCGTGGCCAAGGCCGCGCCGGATGGTTACACGCTGCTGATGGGGGCGGTGAGCACCCATGCGATCAATCCCTCACTCTACAAGACCCTCACGTATGATCCGGTGAAGGATTTCGCGCCCATCGCCTATATCGCCGGCGTGCCCAATCTGCTGGTCGTCAGCCCCAAGCGGGTCCAGGCCAAGACCGTCAGCGAGCTGCTGAAGGAGATCAAGGCGCAGCCTGATGGCCTCAGTTTCGCATCGGCTGGCAACGGCACCTCAATTCATCTCTCGGGCGAGATGTTCAAGGCCGCCTCCGGACTGAAGTTGACCCATGTGCCTTATCGCGGTTCGGGTCCGGCCGTGGCCGATCTGGTCGGCGGCAATGTCGACCTGATGTTCGACAATCTGCCTTCCGCCCTGCAGCTGGTGAAGAGCGGCGGCCTGCGGGCGCTGGCGATCACCGCGGCGCAACGCTCGCCAGTGCTGCCTGATGTGCCCACCATGGTGGAATCGGGCTTCCCAAACTTCGTGGCGGAAAGCTGGTTCGTGCTGTTTGCGCCGACCGGCACCCCGGCGGCAATCACCGAACGGCTGACCCGCGAGGTGACGGCCATTCACGAGGTGCCGGAATTCCGCGAGCGGCTTGCCGCCCTCGGCGCCAATCCGCGCTCCGTGACCGGTGCGGCTCTCACGGCCTTCATCGCAGAGGAAGCCCGCAACTGGGGCGAGGTCGTGCGCAAGTCCGGCGCCCAGGCGGAATGACCAGACTCCAAAGCAACAAACACACAGCAAAGCAGAGACCATGACAGCCTCTCCCCAGTTCACGAATGAGACCCGCACCATGCAAGGCGGACGCGCCCTCGGCGAAATGCTCAAGTTGAGCGATGCAGGGCTTCTATTTGGAATGGGCGGTTTCCAGTTGCTGCCCTTCTATGAGGCCTGCCGTGCCCTGGGGCTGAAGCATGCCCTGATCAACGATGAACGCTGCGGTGCTTTTGCGGCCGATGCTTACGCCCGTGTCACCAACCGCCCTGGTGTGGTGGATGCGACGCAAGGGCCTGGGGCCACGAATATCGTTACCGGCCTGGCGGAATCCTACAATGCCGGCATTCCGATCATCGCGATCACTGGCAACACCAATCGCGAACATTCCTTCAAGAACATGACGCAGGAGGCGCGGCAGATCGATATCCTGCGCCCGGTGGTGAAGGAGGTGATCCGCATCGACATGGTCCAGCGCATCCCCGAAGCGGTGCGCCGTGCTTATGCGGTTGCCACGTCCGGCCGGCCGGGCCCGGTCCTGATCGACATCCCGGAAGACATTGCCCATGCGGAGCATGATTTTTCCGCTGCCGATTTCTGGATCGACGCCGGTACGCTGAAGGCGCAGGCGCGGCGTTCGCTGCCCGATCCGGCCGAGCTCAGTCGGGCAGTGCAGATGATGGCGCAGGCGAAGCGGCCGCTGCTTCTGGTCGGCGGCGGCATCCATGTCTCCGAAGCTTATGATGCGCTGATCGCGCTGGCGGAGCAGGAAGGCATTCCGGTCGCTCATACCATGTCAGGCAAAGGTGCGATCGGCTGCAACCATCCGCTTTCCGCAGGCGTGTTTGGCCGCTATTCCCGTATTGCCAACGAGCTGGTCGAAGCCTCTGATTGCCTGATCGTCGTCGGCTGCAAGCTGGGCGAGATCGCCACCCGCCGTTTCTCGCTGATCGGTGCCGGCAAGCCGGTCATCCATGTCGAGATCTGGGCAGAGGAAATCGGCCGCACCACGCGCACCGATGTAGCGCTGGTGGGCGATGCCAAGCTGACGCTGGAGGCCATGGCCGCCGCGCTGGGGGATGGTCGCAAGCGGGTGGCGGCGAGGGCGGACTATTGCGCCGAAGTACCGGTACGGATGACCGAATGGCGCAAGGGCGCGGCCGACCGGCTGGAATCCTCCGAGACGCCGATCAATATCGGGCGCATCATGGGCGAGTTGAACAAGCGGATGCCGGCTGACGCCGTGTTAGTGGCCGATGGCGGCTTTGCCGCGCATTGGGGTGGCCTGTTGTTCGAGACCAAGGCAGCCGGACGTCATTTCGTTGCCGACCGCGGCTTTGCCTCGATCGGCTATGGCGTGCCGGGTGGGTTGGGCGCCCAGATCGGCGTTGGTCCGAAGCGCCGTGTCGTGGCGATGACCGGCGATGGCGGATTCAACATGTCGCTGGGCGACCTTGAAACCGCGCGGCGGCTAGGAGCGAATTTCATTACCATCGTCTTCAACAATGCCGCCTCCGGCTATGTGAAAGCGCTGCAGCATGCTGTCTACGGCGCGGGGAACTATCAGTCCTCCGACCTGATCGAGATGGACTATGCGAATATTGCAAAGGCGATGGGTTGCCACGGCATTCGTGTCGCCGATCCGGAGAAGCTGGGCCCGGCAATCACCGAGGCGCTGACAAAGACGGATAGCCCGACGGTCATCGACGTGGTTGTCACCCGCGATCCGGGGCGGATGCTGCCTGGCGTGGATAACCGCACGCTGAAAGTGCAGAAGGGTGACCGGCCGGTCTGAGGCCGATCAGCAAGGTCAGGCGGCCGGCTCAGCCGGCGCGCTTGACCGCATAGAGCGCGTCATCGGCACGGGCCAACGGACTAGTGTGCTCTCCGCTTGGCTCAGAAACTGCCAGCGACCACGACTTGGTTGCGGCCGGCATGTTTCGCGGCATAGAGCGCCGCGTCGGCGTAGCGAACAACCTCCGGCCATTCGCTGCCGTGTTCGCCGAAGGTGGCAATGCCAATGCTGACCTGCAGCGACAACTGGTGCGCGCCAATGTCGATGACAAGGTCAGCGACGGCCTTGCGGATACGTTCCGCCAGCTGTGTCGCGCCGGCTAGTGAGGTGTCGGGCAGCAGCGCGCAGAATTCTTCGCCACCGACGCGACCGAACAGGTCCTCCCGCCGCAAGCATTGCCGTGTCAACTTGGCAAACCGGCGCAGGACCATGTCGCCGGCCGGGTGGCCGTAGCGATCGTTGACGAGCTTGAAATGGTCGATGTCCAGCAGCAGCAGGGTCAGTGGGGTGGCATGACGCCGGCTGCGGGCGATCTCGATTTCGGCGGCCTCGTCCAGCGCCCGCCGCGTCAGTGCGCCGGTCAGGGCGTCATGGCGCGCGGCATCCTGCAGTCGGGCGGCGATGGTCTGGTTGACCAGGAGCACAGCAGCGAACACCACGGCGATGGAGAGCAGCATCGGGATCAGGAAAATCCAGCCCGACAAGGGCATCTGCATCAGAGGACTCTCGATCGGCGGCGAGGACCAGACGACCACCACGAGGGCGAGGTGGTAAGCGAACTGGCAGGACAGGACCGTGCCGCCGAGAAGCTGCGAGAAACGCGTGCTTGGCTTGAGGCCGCGCAGCAGGCTGTAGGCACGTAGCGCGGCGAGCAGCGCGAACAGCCCGAGCAGCAGCAGCATGCGCGGGCGGGTATCGGGTGCGATCAGGTTGAAATAGATCAGGCCTATGGCGGCCAGGCCGACGATGGCAAATCCGGCGCGATGGGGCAGGCGGCGTCCGAAGAATGCCTCGATGCCCCACCAGGTGAAGACATAGCCGCCGATGATCAAAAGGTTTGCGAGGATGAAAGAGACGAAGGGCGGCATGAAGTCACGCAGGGAGATGCCGAGGACACCCGCGGCGATCGCCAAGGCACCGGCTGCCCAATAGCCCACGCCCGTGATGTTGCGGTGAATGATCCATAGAGCGGTGAGGATTCCGCTTTCCAGGCAAACCACGAGCACGGTGATGAAGCTGACGGTCGGTGTATCGAGATTCATGTAATCAACTGGGGGTGATGGGCGGCGATGCGTACTGTGGGCGGTGATTGTGCACTGGAGGCTTTTGCAAAAGCAACGCTGCGGGAACAAGTGCGGGCATTTACGGCGGCGTGGTGTTCATCTTACACTGCAGTTTCATGGATGGTTCATGATGCTGATTTCCGCCGCTGAGACCCTGCTGCTCGTCGTCGATATCCAGGAGCGCCTGCTACCGGTAATGCAGGATGGCGAGCGCGTGCTGCGCAACACGGGCATCCTGCTGCAGGCCGCCCGCGCGCTGGAACTGCCCTGCGTCATTACCGAGCAGTATCCGAAAGGATTGGGATCGACAGTCCCCGAAATCAAAGTCGAAGCCGGCGAGGCTGTGGTACTGGAGAAGATGCATTTCTCCAGCTGGGCCGAGCCGTCGGTACGGGCGCATATTACGGCACTGGGTCAGCCGCTCACCGTGATCGCTGGCATCGAGGCGCATGTCTGCGTGCTGCAGACCGCCATCGGCATGGCGAGCGCCGGCCGCCGTGTCGCCGTGGTGACGGATGCGATTTCCTCGCGCCAAGCCGACAGCGTGACGGCGGCGCAGCAGCGCATGGCGCAGGCCGGCGTTCTGCTGGTCACCACCGAAATGTGCCTGTTCGAGTGGCTGGGTTCGGCCGCGCATCCGCAATTCAAGGCGCTGTCGCGCCTCATCAAGTAGAAGGGTTCAGTCCATGCGTCAGCCTTTGGTGCTTCTTCCCGGTCTGCTGCTGACGGAGGATTTCTGGCGCGAGCAGGTGGCGCGTCTGTCTGACGTCGCGCAGTGCATCCTGCCGACCAGCCATTTCCATCAGGACAATTTCAGCGACATGGCGCGGCTGGTGCTGGCCGAGGCGCCGGAGACCTTCGCGCTCTGCGGCCTCTCCATGGGTGGCTATATCGCGCAGGAGATCATGCGGCAGGCGCCGCAGCGGGTGACGCGCATCTGCCTGATGGACACCTCGGCGCGTGCCGATACGCCGGAGCAGACCGAGCGCCGCCGCGGCCTCATTCACCTGAGCCAGATCGGCCGTTTCAAGGGCATCACGCCACAGCTGATTCCGCTGCTGCTGCATCCAGACAAGCAGAAGGACGAGGTGCTGACCGGCCGACTGATCGCCATGGCCGAGGAGATCGGCCGCGAGGGCTTCACCAAGCAGCAGACCGCAATCATCAACCGGGTGGACGGGCGCGCCGATCTGAAAAGCTACAAGGTGCCGGCGCTGGTGCTCTGCGGCCGCCAGGATGCGCTGACGCCGCTGGAGCTGCATGACGAGATGGCGGCGCTGATTCCCAATGCGAAACAGCTCGTCATCGAGAATTGCGGCCATCTGCCGCCGATGGAGCACCCGAACCAGACGGCCAACGCCTTCAAGGAGTGGCTGGCCGCCTGATCAGACGTCGATGTCGGTGGCGAAGGCGGCGCGTTCCTGGATGAACTGGAAGCGCAGCTCCGGCTTGCGGCCCATCAGGCGTTCGACCAGGTCTTCCGACTCTTTCACTTCCTCGACCGGCACCTGCACACGCAGCAGCACGCGGTTCTTGCGCGTCATGGTGGTTTCCTTGAGCTGCGCGGGCGGCATCTCGCCCAGACCCTTGAAGCGGCTGATCTCCACCTTGCGGGTGCCGAAATGCTGCTTGATCAGCTTGTCCTTGTCGGCATCGTCCATGGCGTAGAAGGTCTTGCCGCCTTGGCTGAGGCGATAGAGCGGCGGCTGCGCCAGATAGAGATGGCCATGCTCGATCAGCTTGGGCATCTCGCGGAAGAAGAACGTCATCAGCAGCGATGCGATATGCGCGCCGTCGACATCGGCATCGGTCATGATGATAACCTTGTCGTAGCGCAGGTCCTCGTCGCGATATTTGCCGCGCGTGCCGCAGCCAAGCGCCTGGATCAGGTCGGCCAGCTCCTGGTTGGCGGCCAGCTTGTCCGAACCGGCTGAGGCCACGTTCAGGATCTTGCCACGTAGCGGCAGCACGGCCTGGGTGCGACGGTCGCGCGCCTGCTTGGCGGAGCCGCCCGCCGAGTCACCCTCGACGATGAAGAGTTCCGAGCCGTTGGCGGCTTCGTCGGAGCAGTCGGCCAGCTTGCCGGGAAGGCGCAGCTTGCGGGTGGCAGACTTGCGGCTGACATCCTTTTCGGCGCGGCGGCGCAGGCGCTCTTCGGCGCGCTCGATCAGGCGGGTGAGCAGGGCATTGGCATGCTGCGGCGCGCCGGCGAGCCAGTGATCGAAGTGATCCTTGATCGCCACTTCGACCAGCTTCTGCGCTTCCACCGTGACCAGCTTGTCCTTGGTCTGGCCCTGGAATTGCGGGTCCTTGATGAACAGCGACAGCATCGCGGTGCCGGCGAGCAGGATGTCGTCCGCCGTGATCTGCGATGCCTTCTTGTTGTTGGTCAGTTCGGCATAATCCTTCAGACCGCGCATCAGGGCCGAGCGGAAGCCGGCCTCATGCGTGCCGCCATCGGGCGTCGTCACCGTGTTGCAGTAGGACTGCAGCCAGCCTTCGTCGATATCCTGCGGCCAGTGGATGGCCCATTCGACCTGGCCGCGCTCGCCGCCCAGCGCCGCACGACCGGCGAACGGCGTCGGCGTCACGGTCTGCTGGCCTTCGAGCTGCTCGTTCAAATAGTCTTGGAGCCCGCCGGGGAAATGCAGCACGGCCTCTTGCGGCGTGATCTCATCGCCCTTCAGAAGCTCGGGGTCGCACTTCCACAGGATCTTCACGCCCGGATAGAGATAGGCCTTGGAGCGCGCCATCTTGAACAGGCGGGCCGGGCGGAAATGCGCGCCCTTGCCGAAGATCTGCTCGTCGGGATGGAAGGTCACCACCGTGCCGCGCCGGTTGGGGGCGGCGCCGACCTTGACCAGCTTGCCCTGCGGGGCGCCGCGCGAATATTCCTGGCGCCACAGTTCCTTCTCGCGCGCCACTTCCACGACCAGGCGGTCGGACAGCGCGTTCACCACCGAGATGCCGACACCATGCAGGCCGCCGGCGGTGGAATAGACCTTGGAGGAGAACTTGCCGCCCGAATGCAGCGTGGTGAGGATGACCTCGAGCGCCGACTTGTCCTTGAACTTGGGGTGGCGGTCGATCGGGATGCCGCGGCCGTTGTCGCCGACCTGCAGGCTGCCGTCGCCCAGCACCGAGACTTCGATGCGATCGGCATGGCCGGCCACGGCCTCGTCCATCGAGTTGTCGAGCACTTCAGCGAACAGGTGGTGCAGCGCGCGTTCGTCGGTGCCGCCGATGTACATGCCGGGGCGACGACGCACGGGCTCCAGGCCCTCGAGAACCTCGATGTCCTTGGCGGTGTAATCGCTGCCGCCCTTGCTTCCTTGCTGGAACAAGTCGTTCATTCTATTCACGGTTTTGGATTAAGGGGTGACTCGTTGTTGGGCCGCAGTATAGTAGGGCGCAGGCGGGATACAACCAACATCCAGTGACAAAGTCAGGAGCAGCGATGACCGAATCGGCGCAGAAATCCAGAGGCGAACCGGTCATCCGCAGCGCGCCGATGCCAGCCGACATGAACGGCAACGGCGACATTTTCGGCGGCTGGGTGCTGAGCCAGATGGACATCGCCGGCGGCATCGTCGCCGCCCGTCGCGCGCAGGGCCGCGTTGTCACCGTGGCGGTGGATGCCATGACCTTCCACCAGCCGATCAAGGTGGGCGACGTGGTTTCCATCTATGGCAGCGTACTGCGCGTCGGCCGCACGTCGATGGCGATCAAGCTGGAGACCATCGTGGCGCGTCGCCTCGATCCCGCCGAGATCAGGGTGACCGAGGGTGTCTACACCTACGTGGCCATCGACGAGAATGGCCGGCCGCGTCCGGTGCCTGTAGAAACATGACCTCCGTACAATCATGACGAATGGCAAACGTCATTGGGCCGCCGACGAGATCGTCGCGCCGGCGCTGATCGCGCTGAAGGCCTGGTACGACGACATCAGGGGCAGCCGCGCCATGGCCGCCTTCGCCGCGCTGCCTGACCTGCGTCTGCTGCCCGGGGTCGCCGACCTGGCCGTGGTCGAGGTCAACGGCGACGGCCGCTATCCATACGTGGCGATGGGCGAGGGCTATCGCCGCACGGCCGCCCTGGTGGCCGGTCCCGATGGCGTGACCATCGAGACCCGCCCGGTGGTGCGCCAGCATTTCGACCTGACCTGCGAGGAGCGCGGGGCCTTCCATGTCAGCATCACGCGCTGGGATGGGCCGAAGATCCTGCAATATGACCGCCTGCTGCTGCCGCTGGATGACGGTGGTGGGAAAGAGGGGAGCGGGACAGAGGCCGGCGGCACGATCACCCACCTGCTGGTGGGTGAGGTCTTCCTGCGGGTTGCCAAGCCGGGCTGATCCCGTCCGCGGCTTTCATGGGCCTTCGCAACGCTTCGTTTTGCTTCGTTTCTGGTTCTCCGGGTTTTCGCCACCGGACTTCTCCCGTATAGCGAGAATTTCTATTCATTAGAGAACATATAGTGAATATCGGGCCATTCAAGCCCTTACCCGGAATATTCCCCTGAACGCTCGGGCGCAGGCCTACAGTCGCCTGATGAACGCTGAAGCGGGACGCCGGGTGACGACGATCGTCAGGCTTCGATGGTTCAGCGTGGCCATGAGTCTGGCCGTGCTGTCGGGTCTGCTGATCCATGGAACATCGCCCGCGCAAACGCCGGCGCCGTCCGGGGATGGAGAGATTGAGTCGGCCAGCGCCCCCAACACCCTGCTGCCTGACGCGATGTACGATCCGACCCTCGGTGTGGGGAGGCCGACGCCGGTCGGCATCTGGCAGGATGACAGCGGTCGCGTCTGGGTGGAGATCGCCCCCTGCGGCGACCGGCTCTGCGGCCGGCTGGTCTGGTTCAAATGGCCCGATGGCGACGATGGCCGCCCGCTCGCCGATCTGCAGAATCGCGATCCGGCCCTGCGCGGCCGTGCGCTGCTTGGTCTGACCATCCTGCGCGATCTGCGCCGCACGGCGGAGAACAGCTGGGAAGGCGGCGCGATTTACAATCCGGAAGACGGGGTCGACTACCGCGCCAGGATGTCCATCGATAACGACACGACACTCCGCGTCCGCGCCTATGCCATGCTGCCACTGTTCGGCAAGACCAAGACCTGGACACGGATGCGGTAAGGCGCATCGTTGCCCTGTTAAGGATTGTGCCGTGAGCCCCTTGCAGGATTTTCGTTCCGGATTGATCCAGGACAATGTGCCGGCGACCCGGTGGCCTAGGCTGGTCCTGCGCCCAACCGGCACAGGAGGCCGCCACCATGACCCCAGAGACCCAGGACAACGATCCGGAGCCAGTCACTCATCCGCCAGCCACTCACCCGATTGCTACTCTGGCCGGCTGGCTCAAGCAGCGCTTTCGCCATATGGCGGAAGACCAGGAATGGCAGTCTATGGATCAGGTTGATCGCACGCGCATCGCGCATGATCTCGGCATGACCAGCAGTGAACTGGATGTCCTGATGGCTGACAGCGGTGGCAGCGCCGAGTTGGACGATCTGCTCGGCCGCCTCGGGCTCAGGCAGGCGGCGGCCCTGTATGGCGCGCTGCACGACATGCAGCGGGTTTGCGGCCTGTGCCAGGTGCGCGAGGATTGCCGTGACTGGCTCGCCGTGCCGGCCGAGGCGCGCGACGAGGGCGCGCAGCCGTATTTCTGCCCGAACCATGACGAACTGAAGTTGCTGCAGGAGATGCAGACCGGCAACAGCGGCCGCCGCTAACCGCATCCTTGCGGGCTGCCGCCCGCTATCCCATCCGCAGGCCGTCGAAGGCCAGCGCCGGCGAGGCGCTGGAGACGGTGACGCCGACGCGCATGCCGATATAGTCGCCCGACAAGCCAGTGAAACTGCCCTGGATCGGCGTCAGGTCCTCGATGCGGGCGCCGATAGCGATCGGCACGAGGCCGTGGCCGCCATGGGTCTTGTGCGTGGGATCAAAGGCGATCCAGCCGCTGCCGGGCAGGTAGACCTCGATCCAGCAATGAGTCGCGCCTTCGCCCGCCATCGCATCGTCGAGCCCGTCGCGCAGCGGATTGTACAGATAGCCCGAGACCAGCCGCGCGCCGAAGCCGAGCCAGCGCACCACATCGGCCAGCAGCACCGCCAGATCGCGACAGGTGCCCCAGCCGCGCGCCAGGGTTTCCAATGGGCTCTGCGTGCCCTCGGCATCGCGGCTCTGATACGAAATCCGCGCGGAGATTCCCGCATTGAGGTCACGCAGCATCGACAGCGCATCGGTTGGCAGCGGTGCGATATAGGCATTTGCCCACTGCAGCAGCGCGCCGCTGGAATCGGCATACTGCGGCCGCGCCATCTGCCCCAGCGCGGCCCAGTCACCGTCGCTGTAGCGGAAGGGATAGCGCAGGCCGTTCAGGCTGGCGTCCACGCCGAACGGCGGGGGCGGGCTGGTGCGCTCGTCGGCCTGATGCAGCACGCGCAGGCGGCTGTCGATGGTGAGGATGGCGGACGGCCAGAGCGGCATCGCGCTGGCGATGCTGTTGCCGTAGACGTCCTCGCTCCAGCTCACCAGGCTGGGCGGCGTGGTTTCCACCGTGAAGGCCAGCAACTGGTTGGCGGCGCTTTCGCGCGGCCGCAGCATTAGCCGGTGCGCCTCCAGGCTCACCGGCTGACGGTAGAGATAGGTCGTGCGGTGATGGATATGCAGCAGCATCAGATGTGCCGGCCGTCGGCGTCATGGGCGGCGGCCAGCTCGTCGGGATCGACGGTGACGACCTGGCGGATCGCGCTGGGCACCGCCTGCGCCGGCAGGTGCAGCAGCGTCGCGGTGCGGTGAAAGGCGCTGAAGGACAGGCCTTCAAGCTGCTCTTCCTCGGTGATGACCAGATAGGTGCCCGCCGGCAAGGCGAAATCAGGCGCCGTCAGCCGGAAAGGATGGCGGAAGGTGAGGGCGGCCTGGGTGCTGCGGCTGGTCATGGGTGATGTCTTTCGGACGGCAGCGGGCATCCGCTATCGGTAAGCCGCCGCAGTGTGCGGACGGATGGTCGATTGTTGAGAACCGGACCAGCTTCTGCCTCACCGGCAGGCGACGCAAGACTATTCGTCCCTGCTGGCGGGTAGGTCCGGAATCTCCAGGTTTTCCCACTGAAATTTCCGACATTATTTTATGGATACCCCGTTCGGCATGCTTGCGCCTTATCGGCTTTCAACCTGCTTTTGCAGCAGAATCGGCTGATGCTGGCTCTATCTCCGGAGGCTCGCCTGATGTCGATCCGCTCTCTGCTTGCCAAACTCTCCCCGCGCCATCTGCTGCGTCGGCAGGGATTCTGGCGCGGTCGCGGCGGCGTGGTACTGGTGCTGACCACATTGCTGGCTTTTTTCCTGGTTGGCGTCACGACGATGGAGATCCTGCGTCGCCATGACGCCGTGATCGCGGATTACGAACACCGCACCCAGAATTTGTCCGAGCTGGCAGCCGCCCATATGACCCGCACGCTGGAAGCCGTCGACCGCACCCTGCTGGACAGCGTCCGGCTGTCGCGGTCGGTGCTGACCGGCAAGCGCCCGGCCGATGACCAGGCGCTGGACGACATGGAAGCCATCTACGGCAATGCCTCGGCCATCACTTCGATCGCGGCCTATGACGGCTATGGCCAGCGCGTGCTGAGTTCGGTCGGGGCCACCGCCGGGGCGGATATCTCGCAGCGTGAATCCTTCCTGTTCCATGCCAACAATGCCCACAGCAACCGGATGCACATCTCGCATCCCTTCGTGTCGGCGGTGACCCAGCGCCAGACCGTGCTGGCCTCGCGCCGCATCTCGGCCGATGACGGCAGTTTCCTCGGTATCGTCACAGCGCGGTTTGATCTTGATTATTTTGCCCGGCTGTATTCCTCGCTGTCGCTGGGCGAGGGTGGTTCCTTCGCCGTCATCTATGATGACGGCATCCTGCTGATCCGCACGCCGTTCGACGAGACCCTGACCGGGCAACCGGCGGCGGCACCCGCCGTCTTCGCCACGATCCTGTCGCAGGGCCGGGCCGGCACCGCGCATGTGCGCAGCAGCATCGACGGGCAGAAGCGCCTGTTCAGCTATCGCCGCGTGCCGCGCAGCGCGCTGGTGGTTGGCGTCAGCTTTTCCACGGAACAGGTCCTGTCCATCTGGCGGCGCAATTCGATCATCGCCGGCGGCATCGTGCTGATCACCGCCATGGCCGTCCTGCTGGGCGGTATCCTGCTGGCGCGCAGCATCTATCGCGGCGAACAGCGTGAACGCATGCTGATCGCGGCCCGTACCGAAGCCGAGGACGCGTTGCGCGCCAAATCGGAATTCATCGCCATCATGAGTCACGAGCTACGCACGCCGATGAACGGCGTGATCGGGTATTCCAAGCTGTTGGCCGATCTCGATCTGACCGCCAAGGCGCGGGGCTATGCCGGCATCATCTCGGAATCCGCCACCAGCCTGCTCAGGATCGTCAACGACATCCTCGATTATTCCAAGATGGAAGCCGGCAAGATCACGCTGGAGGCCGTGGAAACCGACCTGCGCCAGCTGGTCAACGATGTGATCGCGCTCAATCGCCCCGCCGCCGATGCCAAGGGGGTAGCGCTACGGCTGCGCTATGACGACCGCGCGCCGGCATGCGTGCTGGCTGATCCGACACGCCTGCGCCAGGTGCTGATCAACCTGGTCGGCAATGCCGTGAAATTCACCACCGAGGGCCATGTGACGCTGTCGGTCAGCGTGGAGGCCAGCGACGATGCGCGCTACTCGCTGCGTTTCGCCATCGCCGATACCGGCGTCGGCATCCGCGAAGCCGACATGCCATTGCTGTTCCAGAGCTTCACGCAGGTTGATTCCACCGTGGGCCGCCGCTTTGGCGGCACCGGGCTGGGACTCACCGTCTGCAAGCGCCTGGTCGAGATGATGGGCGGCAGTATGGGCGTCTCCTCGCAGTTCGAGGTCGGCAGCACTTTCTGGTTCACGCTGCTCTTCACCCGGGTCGTGGCCACGGCCGTGGTCGAGGCCGAGCCGACGGTGGAGACGCTGCTGCGCACCGGCAAGATTCTGGTGGTCGACGACAATGGCACCAACCGTCGCCTGGTCTCGGCGCTGCTGGGGCCGACCGGCAACACGGTGGTCGATGCGGCCAGCGGCGCGGAAGCGCTGCAGAAGCTGGCGTCCGAGGATTTCGACCTGATCCTGATGGACCTCAACATGCCGGTGATGGACGGGCTGGAAGCGACGGTCTGCATCCGCGCGCTGCCCGAGCCCAAATGCAGCACGCCGGTGGTGGCCCTGACCGCCAGCGCCATGACCGACGAGATCACGCGCTGCCGCAATGCCGGCATGAACGGTCATGTCGCCAAGCCGATCGATCCGGCCATATTGTTGCGGACGATCTCGGCCAATATGCGTAAAGCGGCTTGAGATGAGCGTGTTGATTAAGCGGAGCGCTGGATTACAATGATTGCGGCCGTAGGACGAATCTGTGATCAATCATCTTTTCTTAAGCGAACTGGGAAAGCTATCTGAGGCTCTCCTGCGCTGTGTCGTACCGATTTTTCGCGCGGACGATTCCGGGAAATATATTTCGGTGGGAACTGGCTTCTTAATATTTGATCATAAAAATGTGTATTTGGTTTCTGCGGCTCACGTTCTGGAAATTGGGAATGGTGATGGTCAAATTTTCTTTTATGCATCCAGAGATAAGTTGCGAGCCGTATCGGGAAAACGCCTTCTAAAAAAAGGCGATCAAGGCAAACTTGATGTAGGTGTCGTTCGCCTTGAGGGGAAAGGACTGCCGCCTTACCCAGAAATCAATAAAGAAGCTTTCTCTATTAATGTTCTAAAACGCGGCCCTCAGCCTCGTGAGGGGCATGATTACCTAACAATCGGATTTCCGGGGTCTAAAGGGCGATATCATCCAGTTCGAGGTCAAATAGAGTCATCGCCATTTGTTGCGCGTGGTTTCCCAATGGGAAAATTACCATACGCCGAAGTTGGGTGTTCGCCCGATACGCACATATTGACTCCCTTCGATAGAGGTATGGTTTGGAAAGAAGGAAAGATAGGCGGGGAATTTCCCAAGCCCGCAGGTATGAGTGGGGCGCCCGTATGGTGGATGGAAAAGGATAACTCTGGGATCGCAATAGAAATTTGCATCGTTGGCGTATTCATTGAATATCATAAGAAACACGGTGTTTTTGTGGCTACCGACATTCAAGAGGTAGTTGCCATGATTGATAGGCTTCGTGAGTCTTAATCGGGCGTAGTTGACGATTGTTGAGGAAATCATTACAAAGCGCCCCGCAGGGCCGGCGCAGGATGATCGCCATTCCCTGATCGGCCCAAAGACTGCTGGGTGGGCCGCTGCGCATGTGCCGACCCTATCTCCTGAAAGACATTGCCATGACTGAATTTGCAGGCGTGATTCCGCCGCTGGCGCAGGCGTTGACGCAGCGCGGCTATACCGCGCTCACCCCCGTTCAAACCGCCGTCCTCGCCCCCGAACATGCCGAAGCCGATCTGCTGGTCTCGGCCCAGACCGGCTCGGGCAAGACGGTTGCCTTCGGCCTCAACATCGCGCCGACCCTGCTGCAGGGCTCGGACGGGTTCGAGCCGCAGCGTCGCGGCAACTGGATACCGCCGCTGGCGTTGGCCATCGCGCCGACGCGCGAACTGGCATTGCAGGTCTGCCGCGAGCTGGAATGGCTCTATGCGCCGACCGGCGCGAAAGTCGTGTCCTGCGTCGGCGGCATGGACATGCGCACCGAGCGTCAGGCGCTGAATGCCGGCGCGCATATCGTGGTCGGCACGCCGGGCCGCCTGCGCGACCATATCGAACGCGGCGCGCTCGACATCAGCGGCCTGCGCGCCGTGGTGCTGGACGAAGCCGACGAGATGCTGGACCTGGGCTTCCGCGAGGACCTGGAATTCATCCTCGATGCGGCGGCGCCGGAGCGGCGCACCCTGATGTTCTCGGCCACCGTGTCGAAGCCGATCGCCCAGCTGGCCAAGCGCTTCCAGAAGGATGCGATCCGCATCTCGACCGCGTCGGAGCGCGAACAGCATGTGGATATCGAATACCGCGCCCTGATGGTGGCGCCGAACGAGCGCGAGAACGCCATCATCAACGTGCTGCGGTTCCATGACGCCAAGAGCGCGATCATCTTCTGCGGCACCCGCATGGCGGTGACGCATCTGACCGCGCGGCTGTCCAATCGCGGTTTCGGCGTGGTGGCGCTGTCGGGCGAGTTGAGCCAGAACGAGCGCACCCATGCGCTGCAGGCGATGCGCGACGGCCGCGCCCGCATCTGCGTCGCCACCGACGTGGCGGCGCGCGGCATCGACCTGCCGGGCCTGGAGCTGGTGGTGCATGCCGACCTGCCGACCAACAAGGAAGCGCTGCTGCATCGCTCGGGCCGTACCGGCCGCGCCGGCAACAAGGGCATCTGCGCGCTGCTGGTGCCGCATAACCGCCGCCGCGGCATTCAGCGCCTGTTGCAGGAAGCCAATATCGAGGCCAAATGGGCGCAGCCGCCCTCGGCCGCCGAAATCCAGGCGGTCGACCGCAAGCGCATCATGAATGACGAGACGCTGCAGGCTGCCGCGACGCCGGAAGAACAGGAATTCGCCACCGCGCTGATCGCCAAGCATGGCGCGGAGAAGGTGGCGACGGCCTTCCTGCGCCTGCATCAGGGCCGCCAGCCGGCGCCGGAAGAGCTGCTGGATGTGGCGGTCGAAGCGCCGTCAGCCTTCCATGACCGTGGCGGCGAGCGTCCGCGCAAGTCGCGCGATGACTTCGCCGGTGGCGGCGTGTGGTTCCGCATCACCGCTGGCCACAAGCAGAATGCCGAGCCGCGCTGGCTGCTGCCGCTGATCTGCCGCGTCGGCCATGTCACCCGCAAGGATGTCGGCTCGATCAAGATCTTCCATACCGAAAGCCAGTTCGAGATCACGGCCGCCGTCGCCCAGCGCTTCGCCGAGCAGATCGCGCGCGAAGGCACCGGCGAGAAGCAGATCACCATCACGCGGCTGGATGGCCCGCCCGGCGTGGCCGGCGAGACGGCATCGGATGGTGATGGCGGCAAGAAGTCCTGGATGGGCAAGAAGGCCGGCGGCTTCGGCGAAAAGAAAGAGTGGGCCGGCAAGAAGCCGGGCTTTGGCAAAAAGGAGTTCGGCGGCGAGAAGAAGCCGTTTGGCGCCAAGAAGCCCTGGGATGGCAACAGCAGCCGTCCCTACAAGCCCGACTTCAAAAAGCCGGTTGCGGAAGGCGCAGGCGTTCCGGCAGGATCGGACCGGCCGGCCTGGAAGAAAAAGCCGGAGCGCAAAAAGGACTGACCGTCTGCTGCTCACCCTGTTCGATTTCGTCGGGACCTTCGTCTTTGCGCTCAGCGGGGCCACCGCCGGCGTGCGACGCCGGCTCGATCTGTTCGGGGTGCTGGTCCTCGCTTTTGCGGCCGCCTCTGCCGGCGGGATTCTTCGCGACCTGCTGATCGGCGCCTTGCCGCCGGTGGCGATCCGTGACTGGGCCTATCCGGTGATCGCCGCCACCGCCGCCCTGATCGTGTTCTTCCAATACAGGCTGGTTGAGAAGCTGAAGCATCCGGTGCAGCTGTTCGATGCGGCCGGGCTGGCGCTGTTTGCCGTCCTGGGGGCGCAGAAGGCCCTGATCTACGGCCTCAATCCGCTGGCGTCTGTCATGCTGGGCGTGCTCAGCGGCATCGGCGGCGGCATGGCGCGCGACATCATGCTGGCGGAAATTCCCACCGTGCTGCGCGCCGAGGTCTATGCGGTGGCGGCGCTGGCTGGTGCCGGCGTGGTGGTGGCCGGCGACCTGCTCGGCATCCCGTTCCACGCCAGCATCATCCTTGGCGGCCTGCTGTGTTTTGCGATCCGCGTGCTGGCGATCCGCCGGAACTGGCAGATCGCCGTGGCACGGACCGGGGACGAAACCCCGAAGCGCTAGACTTCAGAATTCCGCCCAGTCGCCATCATTGCCGGCCGCCTGCTTCGGCGCGGCCTTGACCGGCGCGGGTGCAGTCTTTGGCGCAGGCTTCGCAGAGCGATTCTCGATCACCTTCAGCGCCGGCTTTGGGGCCGGCTTCTGAACCGGGCGCGTCGGCGCGGGGGCAGCGGCGGCAGGCGCGGTGCGCAGGGCAGGCGCGCCGCCGACGGTGCGATAGCGCTGCACCAGCTGGGCCAGCTCTTCTGCCTGGGTGGAGAGCGACTGGGCCGAAGCCGAGGTCTCTTCCACCAGCGCGCCGTTGCGCTGGGTCATCTCGTCCATGCTGCCGACAGCGCCGTTGATCTGCTCCAGGCCAGTGGCCTGTTCCTTCGAGGCGGCAGCGATCTCGGCGACGATATCCGACACCTTCTTGATGGCGCCGACGATCTCGGTCAGCGAGCTGCCGGCCTGATTGACCAGCGCCGCGCCGGTCTTGACCTGGCTGTTCGAGGCCGAGATCAGCGCCTTGATGTCCTTCGACGCATTGGCCGAGCGCTGCGCGAGCGAGCGCACTTCCTGGGCGACGACGGCGAAGCCCTTGCCGGCCTCACCAGCGCGCGCTGCCTCAACGCTCGCGTTGAGCGCCAGCAGGTTGGTCTGGAAGGCGATTTCATCAATGAGGCCGATGATGTCGCTGATCTTCTGCGCGCTGGCTTCGATCTGCGTCACGGCTTGCACTGCATCGGCCACCACGTTGCCGCCCTTTTCGGCGGTATCGCGGGCGGCGGTCGCCAACTGGCTGGCGGCCTGGGCGTTGTCAGCATTCTGCTTCACCGTCGCGGTGATCTCATGCATCGACGCGGCGGTCTCTTCGATGGCCGCGGCCTGGCTTTCGGTGCGTTGGGCCAGGTCCTGGCTGCCGGTGGAAATCTCACCCGAGGCGGCGGCGATGGTGGTCGCCGCTTCACGGATGCTGCCGATGATGCCGGTCATGGCGTCGACCAGATCGTTGACGCCGCTGCACAGCGTCCGGATGTCGCCATCCTTGCCGGCGAGGTCGATGCGCTGGGTCAGGTCATTGGCGCGGGTGGCATCCACCACGCCCTGTACCTGCTGCACGGCATGCTGCATCATCTGCGCGGATTTAGTCTGCGCCGTGATGTCGGTGGCATACTTGACCACTTTATAGGGGCGCCCGCTGGCATCCATGATCGGGTTGTAGCTGGCCTGGATCCACACTTCCTTGCCGCCCTTGCCGATGCGCTTGTACTGAGCGGCATCGAACTCGCCCTTGCCCAGCTTGGCCCAGAAGGCCTTGTACTCGGCGCTGTCGCGATAGGCTGGCTCGACGAACAGGCTGTGATGCTTGCCCTTCACCTCGTCGAGGCTGTAACCCAGCGTGGCGAGGAAGTTGGGGTTGGCGCGGATGATGGTGCCGTCGAGATTGAACTCGATCACCGCCTGCGCCTTGTCGATGGCGGCGAGTTGGCCTTCGTAATCGGCCATCAGCAGTTTCTGCTGGGTGATATCCGTCGCGAATTTCACGACCTTGTAGGGCTTGCCCCGCTTGTCGAAGACCGGGTTGTAGCTGGCCTGGATCCAGATTTCCTTGCCACCCTTGCCGATGCGCATGTACTGGCCGGCGTCATATTCGCCACGGCCGAGCTTGTCCCAGAAGGCGCGGTATTCGGGGCTGGCGCGGTATTCCGCCGTCACGAACATGCTGTGATGCTGACCGCGGATCTCTTCCAGCGTGTAGCCGATGGCGCCAAGGAAATTCTCGTTGGCATGCAGGATGCGGCCATCCAGCGTGAATTCAATAATCGCCTGCACCCGGTTGATGGCGACGAACTGGGCCCGCAGGTCACTGGATGCGGCGCCGGCTGAAAACTGAAACATCGAGGGTTTCCTTTTCTGATCTGCCGGGGCCTGGCCCGCCAGCTGAGGGTGTGTTTGCGGATGATTCTGGTTTGAAGAACTATGTGCGTGCGGATTATTCGCAGAAAAACGCGCTGCAGATCAGTTACCAAACGCTGACTTACTGTTTTTTTACTTCAGGTGTTATCCAGAATGACTTGAGGGCTGATCATTACTTGGTAGTTATATTAATGATTACTTTTGGTTGTAGTGCTTAGGTAGTATTGAGGGAATCCAATATTATCGCCCGGTAACCCGGACCGACTCCGCCATATCCGTATTGTCGTACCGGGAAGGGGTGGTCAGGCGCTGTCGCGCGTCACCAGCGTGAAGCCCACATCGACGATCTTCGTCTTCGGAGCGCGGCCCTGGGCGCGCGCCACCAGCATCTCGGCCGCGATACGGCCGATCTCGCCGCCCTCGATTCGCATGCTGGTCAGGGGCGGATCGGCATCCTTGCCGAAGCTCTGGTCGCCATAGCCGATCACGGCGAGTTGCTGCGGCACCTTGAGGCCCCGGGCGCGCGCCTCGATCAGCGCGCCGAGCGCCAGGTTGTCGGAGCCACAGAAAACGCTGTCGATATCGGGATGGGCAGCCAGCAACTGCCGCAGCGCGGTGCGGCCGTCGCCCATCGGCGTGGGCGCGGCGGCCTGCATCATCGGCACCGGGGTCTTCTTGCCGGCGAGGCGGCGCCAGGCATCGCTGAAGGCCTGGGCGCGCAACTGGGCGCGGCGGTCGTCGGGCGCGATGAGCGCGGGCCGGCGGCAGCCGCGTTTATACAGATGCTCGGCGGCGGCGGCGCCGATGGCGGGATGCGAGAAGCCGACCAGCATGTCGATCGGTTTGTCGGTCAGGTCCCAGGTCTCGACCACCGGAATGCGTGCGGCGCGCAGTTTGCGGCGCACATCGGGCGAATGGACGATGCCGGTAAGGATGATGCCGTCGGGGCGGCGGCCGATAATGGCGGCCAGCAGCTCGTCCTCACGCGCATCATCATAGCCGGCCTGGCCGATCAGCAACTGATAGCCATGCGCCTGCAGATGTTCAGCAATACTTTGCATCGTCGCGGTGAACATGGCGCCAGCGATGCTGGGCACCAGCGCAACGATCAGGCGCGAGCGGTTGGACGACAGCGAACCGGCCAGCAGGTTGGGGGTGTAGCCGATGCGGCGCACGGCCGCGCGCACCTTGTCGAGCGTCTCGGGCGAGACCTGGTCGGGGGTGTTGAGCGCGCGGGAGACCGTGATCTTGGTGACGCCGACTTCGGCCGCGATATCGGCCAATGTCGGCGTCTTCGCAGGTGCGGAACGCGGCGCTGCTTTTGAGCGCGGCGGCTTTTGGGCGGACTTCTGCGACGGCTTCTTCACAAAACGAGTATAGCCAGCGCGGCGATTTGGCGGTAGTCTCGCCCTCCATGTTACCGGTAACATTCCGGGCCGGCACCCAGGCCAGCACCTGGGCGATATCACCCAGCAGACGAGTCATTACTTCATTCAAGAGTCTATGCCCCATGAACCAGATCGACCTGCACGCCAAGCGCCTGATCGGCCCTGTCATCCGCCTGCATCCCGACGACAACACCGTCGTCGCCCGCATCGACGTGGTGCCCGGCATTCCGGTGGAGGGCGACAACCGCCATCCCGGGTTCCTGATCCGCGACAAGACGCTGGCCGGCTACAAGATCGCCGCGCAGGACATCAGGAAGGGCGAGGCCATCCGCAAATACAACGTGGTGGTCGGCTTCGCCGCCGAGGACATCCGGGCCGGCACCATGCTGCACGGCCATAACACCGAGTTCCGCGAATTCGACCGCGACTATGCCCATGCCCAGGGCTACAAGCCGGTGCAGATGATCCCCGAGGCCGAGCGCGCCACCTTTCAGGGCATCGTGCGCCCCGATGGCCGCGTCGGCACCCGCAATTTCATCGGCATCGTCTCCACCGTGAACTGCTCGGCCACCGTGGTGCATGCGGTGGCGCGACATTTCACCGAGGAACGGCTGGCCGATTTCCCCAACGTGGACGGCGTGGTGGCCTTCAGCCATGCGCTGGGCTGCGGCATGGAGATGACGGGAGAGGCAATGGCGCTGCTGCGCCGGACGCTGGGCGGCTATATCCGTCATGCCAACCTTGCCGCCGTGGTGGTGATCGGCCTGGGCTGCGAACGCAACCAGCTCGGGGGCATGATGGAGGAGCAGGGGCTGGAACGCAGCGCCAACCTCGTCACTTTCGTGATGCAGGATACCGGCGGCACCCGCAAGACCATCGAAGCCGGCATCGAAGCCGTGAAGAAGATCCTGCCATCGGCCAACGACGTGACGCGCACCACCGTGCCGGCCAGCCATATCAGTGTCGGCCTGCAGTGCGGCGGTTCGGACGGCTTCTCGTCGATCACCGCCAATCCGGCGCTGGGCGCGGCGATGGATATCCTGGTGCAGCATGGCGGCACGGCGATCCTGTCGGAAACGCCGGAGCTCTATGGCGTCGAGCACACGCTGACCCGTCGCGCGGTGACGCAAGCCGTGGGCGAGAAGCTGGTGGAGCGCATCCGCTGGTGGAAGGACGTCTATGCGGTGGGCCGCGACGTGCAGATCAATGGTGTGGTCAGCCCGGGCAATCAGGCCGGCGGCCTTGCCAACATCTTCGAGAAATCGCTCGGCTCCTCCATGAAGGGCGGCACCGGGCCGCTGATGGAAGTCTACAAATACGCCGAGCCGGTGAAGACCAAGGGCCTCGTCATCATGGACACGCCCGGCTATGACCCGTGCTCGGCCACGGGACAGATCGCCGGCGGCGCCAATATCATAGCCTTCACGACAGGGCGCGGCTCGGCCTTCGGCGCCAAGCCTGTGCCGTCGCTGAAACTCGCCACCAATTCACCGATGTACCGTCGCCTCGAAGAGGACATGGATATCAACTGCGGCCAGATCCTCGACGGCACCAAGTCGATGCAGGAAATGGGGCAGGAGATTTTCGAGCATATCCTGCGCACGGCATCGGGCGAGAAGAGCAAGAGCGAGCTGCTCGGCGTCGGCGACCATGAATTCGTGCCCTGGCAGATCGGTATCGTGGGGTAGCGAAGACCAACTCATAAAAAGCGACATAACCGGAGGAAACGACAATGAAAAAAGTCATGCAGGGACCTGACAGGCGTCAGGTCCTCACGGGAACGCTTGCGTCCGCCGCAGTGCTGGCCACCGGCGGCTTGGTCAAACCCGCCGTGGCCCAGACGGCATATCCCAACCGCCCGATCCGCTTCATCTGCCCCTGGCCGGCCGGCGGCACCGCCGATGCCACGATGCGCGCGCTCTGCCGCGTGGCGGCCGCCGAGCTGGGCCAGCCGATCACCGTGGAGAACCGCGCTGGCGCGGCTGGCATGATCGGCGCCGCGGCCATCGCCACGGCGCAGCCCGACGGCTACACCATCGGGCAGATTCCGCTCAGCGTGACGCGCTTCTCGCAGCTGGGCAGCTTCCAGCATGATCCGCGCAGCGACTTCACTTTCATCGCGCGCACGGCCGGGCAGACCTTCGGCATCGCCGTCCGCGCGGACTCGCGCTTCAAGACCATCCAGGATGTGGTGGCGGCGGCGAAGGCCAAGCCCGACACCGTGACCTATGCCACGTCAGGCGTGGCCGGGCAGACCCATATCGGCATGGAGGAATTCTCCTACGCCGCCAAGATCAAGATGAGCCATGTGCCCTTCAAGGGCGGGGCGGATGCCCTGCAGGGCGTGCTGGGCGGCCATGTGGAAGTGCTGGCCGATTCCAGCAGCTGGGCGCCGCTGGTGCGCGACGGCCGCTTCCGCCTGCTGGCAACCTGGAGCGAGCAGCGCCTGGCCGGCTTTCCTGATGTGCCGACCCTGAAGGAAAGCGGCTACAACGTGGTGATGCAGGCGCCGAACGGTGTTGGCGCGCCCAAGGGCCTCGACCCGGCGATCACCGCCAGGCTGCGGCAGGTGTTTCGCAACGCCGCTTTGAGCGCTGAGCACACGGAAACCTGTAATCGCCTCGACATGGTGGTGATGTACCTGGACGGCGAGGAGTATCGCAAGTTCGTCGCGCAGAACTACGAGGAAGAGAAGGTCATTATCGAACGGCTGAACCTCAAGGAGCTGCTCAGCAAGAGCTGAGATGAGCAGGGGCTGACCGGTTCGCCGGTCAGCTCCTGTATGTCAGTCCTTGTAGGACGGCTGCTCGCGGTCCAGTTCGCGCTTGATGCTGTCCAGATGCAGGCGGGCCGATTCACGGTCGCCCTCGCGCATCTGCTCGTAGGTCAAGGCGGCGATCTTCGGGTCAACCGGGATCAGCTTGCGGCCGGTGCTCTGCGCGATCACCTGCACCTCACAGGCGCGCTCCAGGTAATAGAGATCGTCCCAGGCCTCGGCGATGGTCTTGCCCAGCACCATCACGCCGTGATGTTTCATGAAGACGATGTCGGCCTCGCCGACGGCATTGGCAATGCGGTCGCCCTCCGAGCTGTCGAGCGCCAGGCCGTTATAGTCGTCGTCGACCTTGGTGCGGCCGTAGAATTTCAGCGACGATTGCCCGGCGAAGAGCAGAGGCGGCCCCTCGATCATGCAGAGCGCCGTGGCATAGGGCATGTGCGTATGGAAGGCGACGCGGGCACGCGGCACGTTCATATGCATGCGGCCATGGATGTAGAAAGCCGTGGCTTCCGGCACCCCGCTGCCATGCACGACATTGCCGTGGAAATCGCAGATCACCAGATCGGAGGCCGAGACTTCGCTGAAGGCCTTGCCATAAGGGTTGACCAGGAAGAGGTCGTCATGGCCGGGCAGCACGGCGGAGAAGTGGTTGCAGATGCCCTCATGCAACCCGAGTTTGGCCGCCATGCGGAAGCAGGCAGCGAGGTCGATGCGGGCCTGCCGGATTTCGGGCGTGTCGAGATCAGGGCGGTTATGGCCGGCGAGCGGCTGGGCATTGGTGGAAAGGGCATGGGCCATGGGAGGCAACTCCGTAGATTTGCCTAGCATGATCGCGCATTTCGATGGAGCCGGAAAGGTGGGGCTTCGGATTTAAGGTGTCATGGCCGGGCTTGACCCGGGCATGACAAGAAGAAGGGAGGGCGTAACAGACAATCAGCCCTTGCCCGTCGCTTCTTCCTCGTGCTTGGCGATGTCCTTGTCGGTGAACAGGTATTCGCGCAGCTGTGTGTCGAAGTCCCTGCTGTTGCGGCGGATCCATTCGATCACCATGGCCGCATGTTCCATTTCCTCGCGCATGTTGTGCAGGAGGATTTCCTTCAGCGCCGCGTCGTCGCAGTCGTCGGCGCGCTGGCGATACCAGTCGACGGCCTCCATCTCCTCCATCAGCGAGGTGATGGCGTAATGCAGATGCAGCGCCTCCTTGCTGAGGCGTTCGCGGGGGACGTGAAGCTCTTCGCTGGACATGGGGGCTCCTAAAGGGACGGTCATGCGGTGGTCCCGATAGAAATGGCTGAAATCCAGTGAAGTTCCTTCTGATATGGCGATCAGACGACCAAGAATCAGAAAGCCCGGGTTTCGCCGATCTTCATCACGATGGCCTCGTGCGGGCCGTAGCCCTGATCGGCCGCTGCCTTGCGCAGGCGATCGGGCGCCTCGAACTGGTGCTCGTCGCTCAGTCGCACGGTGCCCCAGTGCATGCCGATCACATGCCTGGCCTTTACGTTGCGGGCGATCTCCACCGCCTGTTCCGGCGTGGTGTGGCTGCCCCGCATGATGGTGTCGGGCTCATAGGCGCCGATGCCGACCAGGCCGAGATCGAAGGGCCCGAGCTTCTCGCCGATCTCGCGGAATACCGGCCCGATGGCGGTATCGCCCGAGAAGAACAGCCGCTTGTCGCCGGCACGGTAGACAAAGCCGGCCCAGAGCGTGCGGTTGCCATCGGTCAGGCCGCGCCGTGAGAAATGGATCGCCGGGGTCGCCGTGACGGTGACGCCCTTGCGCTCGATGCTTTCATACCAGTCCAGTTCGGTGACATCGGTATAGCCGAGATCGGTAAAGTAGGAGCCGAGGCCCAACGGCACCACGACGCTGATGCGCGGCTTGTTGGGCATGGCCTCCAGCGTTGCCAGGTCGAGATGGTCATAGTGATTGTGGCTGACGGTCAGGATGTCGATGGGGGGGAGCGTTTCCGGTGTCAGCGCCGGCGGCACGTAGCGCTTGGGGCCGAAGCGGTTGAACGGCCCGGCATGGTCGGAGAGATAGGGATCGGTGAGCAGCGTGGCGCCGCCGATGCGCACCAGGAAGGCGGCATGGCCGAGCCAGGTCAGGCTGTCGGCATTGTGGTGGCGCGCGAGGCCGGCCTGCACGTCGGCCGTCGGCAGCACATGGCCCTCGGGCACGGCCTCGGTATTGAAGCTGGCCAGCGTCATGCGCCACCAGAAGGGCAGGAGGGTGCCGATGCCCGGTGGGTCGACATGAACCGAGCCTTCGGGATTGCGGAAGCGGCCGTCTGTCAGATGGTGATAGGGCTTGTCGGGCATCTGCACCTCCGGGCGCGGCGCGCAGCTGCTGATGAGCAGCAGGGCAAGGAGAAGAGGGAGCGCGCGCAAGGCCATGTGGGGGGCAGGCTACAGGGCTGCCATGGCGGCGCAACGGCGCGCTGGCCGGACGGTGATGACGGTCACGCGAGAAATCAGGCCTGTCTGTTCAGGCTCCTCTGCTCAGGCCCGGCCGCGCTGGGCAGTCGCCGTGCCGCGGCATGCCAGGCTGTAGCGCGCGATCTGGTATTTGCGGTCCTGGCCCGGATAGCGGCTGCGCAGGCTGTCGGCATCGGCGCGCGCGCCGGCGGCAGCGCGCAGGTCGCCGGTCTGGCGTAAGGCAGCGGCATATTCCAGCAACGCCTCGGCCAGGTTGATCGGATCGTCGGCTTCCAGGCCGAGCTGGCGCACCATCGGGATGGCCTGCGCGTAATAGGGCAGCGCCTCGGCATACTGGCGGCGGTCGTAGGAAAGGCGGGCCAGTTCGAACAGCCGGCGCGTGACCTGCACGCTGGCCGGGCCCGAGGTCTGCTCTTCCAGCGCCAGCGAGGTCAGCAGCAGCTCGCGCGCCTCCTCGAACTTGCAGCTATGGCCCTTCATGCGGCCGAGATTGTAGAGATTGAGCGACAGCAGGGCGGAGGGCACCTTCTCGGTGCCGGCCCAGACCAGCGCGCGTTCGTATTGCATCTCGGCGGTCTGGTAGTCGCGACCGAGCTCGGCGCGCATGCCGGCATCATGGTAGCGCGCCATGTTCGTCGTCTCGAAATCCTTGGCGCAGCCTGCCGCCAGCAGAGCTATCGCCAGGACGACCAGGATTTTTCCCGGGCCTGCCCGCATCGGTCTTCCCCCATCACCCACCCGGTGACAGGGCAAGTTTAGACGGGGCTTTGAGAAAGCGGAACGTTAAAAAACGAAAAAGCCCCGCCGGCAGGAACCGGCGGGGCTCGTTGGACGCCCGGCTGTGAAAGCCGCTTGCCCAGGGAAGGTCGTTAGACCGAGTAGTACATCGAGAACTCGATCGGATGCGGGGTGTGCTCGAAGGCATAGACCTCTTCGAACTTCAGATCGATGTAGCTGTCGATGAAGTCGTCCGAGAAGACGCCGCCGGCCTTGAGGAAGGCGCGGTCCTTGTCGAGGGCTTCCAGCGCTTCACGCAGCGAACCGCAAACCTGCGGAACCTTCTTCAGCTCTTCAGCCGGGAGGTCATACAGGTTCTTGTCCATGGCCGGGCCGGGATGGATCTTGTTCTTGATGCCATCGAGACCGGCCATCAGCATGGCCGAGTAAGCCAGGTAGGGGTTCGCGCCCGGATCGGGGAAGCGGACCTCAACGCGCTTGGCCTTCTCGCCGGCGCCGAACGGGATGCGGCAGGAGGCCGAACGGTTGCGCGCCGAGTAGGCGAGCAGCACAGGGGCTTCGAAGCCGGGGATCAGGCGCTTGTAGCTGTTGGTCAGCGGGTTGGTGAAGGCGTTCAGCGCCTTGGCGTGCTTGATGATGCCGCCGATGTAGAACAGCGCCATCTCGCTGAGGCCGGCATACTTGTTGCCAGCGAACAGCGGCTTGCCGCCCTTCCAGATCGACTGGTGCACATGCATGCCCGAGCCGTTGTCGCCCTTGATCGGCTTCGGCATGAAGGTCGCGGTCTTGCCCCAGGCATGAGCCACGTTGTGCACGCAGTACTTGTAGATCTGCATGCTGTCGGCGGACTTCAGCAGGGTGGCGAACTTGATGCCCAGCTCGTGCTGGCTGTTCGCGACTTCGTGGTGGTGCTTCTCGACGGTGACGCCCATGCCGGCGATCGTGGTCAGCATTTCCGAGCGCAGGTCGCCGCCCTGATCCAGCGGAGCAACCGGGAAGTAGCCGCCCTTGATCGGGGCGCGGTGGCCCATGTTGCCGCCTTCGTAGACCTTACCCGAGTTGTAGTCGCCTTCGATGTCGTCGAGATACACGAAGGTCTCGTTCATCGAGGTCTTGAAGCGCACGTCGTCGAAGACGAAGAACTCGGCTTCCGGACCGAAATAGGCCACGTCGCCGGTCTTGCTGGTCTTGATGTAGGCTTCGGCCGCCTTGGCGATCGAGCGCGGGCAGCGGTTGTACGGGGTGCCCTCATGCGGCTCAAGCACGTCGCAGAACAGCACAGCCGTGGTCTGGGCCGAGAAGGGATCGTAGGTGAGGCTGTCGAAGTCGGGCTTCAGCAGCATGTCGGACTCGTTGATCGCCTTCCAGCCGGCGATCGACGAACCGTCGAACATGATGCCTTCCTTCAGGGTCGCTTCGTCGATCATGGTGATGTCGAAGGCGACATGCTGCCACTTGCCGCGCGGATCGGTGAACCGGAAGTCGACGTACTTGACGTCCTTGTCCTTAAACTGCTTCACAATGGATTTTGCATCAGCCATGGCTGTTTTTTCCTGCTAGTTCTTCCCTGGTTTAAACGACTCACGAGACCAGCCCGCAAGGGGCGGTCCCGATGAGATTGGGTGACAGAGGCGGAGAGTTCCTGCTCCGCCGTCAGACCGCTTCCGCGCCCTTTTCACCGGTGCGGATGCGAATGACCTCTTCAACAGTGGAAATGAAAATCTTGCCGTCACCGATACGGCCGGTGCGGGCCGCCTGGGTGATGGCCTCGACGGCCTTCTCGACCATGCTCTCGTCGAGCACGACCTCGATCTTCACCTTCGGCAGGAAATCGACGACGTATTCAGCGCCGCGATACAGCTCGGTGTGACCCTTCTGGCGGCCGAAACCCTTGGCTTCGGTCACGGTAAGGCCCTGGAGGCCGATTTCATGAAGGGCTTCCTTCACTTCGTCGAGCTTGAACGGCTTGATGATGGCTTCGATTTTTTTCATGGGTGCGACAACACTTTGGCCGGAATGAAATGACGGCGGGAATAATGCACGCTTTGTGCCAGCATTAACCCGGGCTTAACCCGCAGGATTCCCGCTCATGGTGGGGGTGTGGGTAACTCAGGAAGGGGTGTTTGCATCAAAAATACCCTATTTGCACAAAATATAGGCCAAAAAGAGCCTAATGTTTGGGCTTCTGTTGGCTCAGGAACGCGGCCATCCGGTCCAGCGCTTGGGCGATGGCCTGATCCGAGGCAGCGAAGGAGAGCCGGATGTAGCCCTCGCCATGGCTGCCGAAGCTGGTGCCGGCGATGGTGGCGACGCCGGCCTGCTCCAGCAGGCCGTCCTGCATCTGACGGCTGTTCAGGCCGGTCTCGGTGATGTTGGGGAAGGCGTAGAAGGCGCCCTCGGGCTTGATGCAGCTGATGCCCGGGATCCTGTTCAGCCCGGCGACGCAAAGGTCACGGCGGCGACGGAAGGCCAGGCGCATCTCCTCCACCATGTCCTGCGGTCCCTGCAGCGCGGCGATGCCGGCGAACTGCGTCGGTGCGTTGACGCAGGAATGGGTGTTGATGGCGAGTTTGGTGGCCAGTTCGGCCAGCCGCGTGGGCCACAGGCCCCAGCCCAGGCGCCAGCCGGTCATGGCATAGGTCTTCGACCAGCCTTCCAGGATGATCAGGCGATCCTGCAACTGATCGAGATAGGGAATGAAGCTCGCATACGCGCCATCGCCATCGAGCACCAGGCGCGAATAAATCTCGTCGGCCATGATGGTGACATGCGGGAAGCGCTGCAGGCCCTCGACCAGCTTCTTCACTTCCGCCGCCGGCGCGACGCCGCCGGTGGGATTGGCCGGTGAGTTGACGATCAGCAGCCGCGTGTTCGGCGTGATGCGCGCCAGCAGGTCTTCGGCGCGGAAGGCGAAGCCATCCTTTTCCAGCAGCGGATAGCCGGCGAGTTTCGCGCCGGTGTAATTCACAAGGCTTTCATAAATCGGGAAGCCAGGATCGGGATACATGATCTCGGCGCCAGGCTCGCCGAACATTTCGATGGCGGTGGCCATGGTCACCTTGCCGCCGGGCACGATGACGATGCGGTCGGGCGAGACGCTGACCTTGTAGCGCTGCGCGATCTCGGCGCAGACCGCTTCGCGCAAGGGCAGGATGCCGTTGGCTGGCGTGTAGCCGTGATGGCCATCGCGCAGCGCCTTGATGGCGGCCTCGACGACATGGGGCGGGGTGGGGAAATCGGGTTGGCCGATGCCGAGATTGATGACGCTCTTGCCCTGGGCTTCCAGGGCTTTTGCACGGGCCAGAACCTCGAAGGCGCTTTCCGAGCCCAGACGCGACATCCGCGCGGCAATCTGCATTGTTTTCCTCCCGTTTGTAGCCCGTCTGCTTATGCCGGGATTCCGGGGAGGGGGCAAGGCGAGGGGGCAAAAATTGACGGTCAAATGGACCTTTGAAATGGTCCATTGCGCAACGCGGCGGTTGTCCCGGCCCAATACAAGTTCCCTGTGCGGCCTGCCGCTTGCGCGGTCGTCGAGGGCTGCCTAGTGTCCTCTGCCTTACGCAGAGGAACCCAGACAATGCTGCTCGACGTCCGCACCTATACCTGCCGTCCCGGCACCATCAAGCTGCAGCTCGAACTGTATGAGAAGCTCGGCTTCAAGCCGCAGACCAGGCATCTCGGCCAGCCGTTCGCCTTCCTGGTCACCGAGACCGGTCCGATCAACACCTACATCCATATCTGGGCCTATGAGAGCGCCGCCGATCGCGAGACAAAGCGCGCCGGCATGCAGGCCGATCCCGAGTGGCAGGCTTTCCTGAAGGCCAGCGGCGAGGCGGGCTATCTGACCGGCCAGCAGAACCAGCTGATGACCCCGGCCAGCTTCTTCCAGATCAAGCGCTAACCATCACGAAAGAGTACAGAGTCATGAAACGCAGCGGCGGTCATATCCTCGTCGAGCAGCTTCGCATCCAGGGCGTCGATACCATCTTCGGCGTGCCGGGTGAGAGTTTCCTCAACGTGCTGGATGGTCTGCATGACCACACCAACCACATGCGTTTCGTGATCTGCCGTCAGGAAGGCGGCGCGGCGATGATGGCCGATGCCTATGGCAAGACGACAGGCAAGCCCGGCATCTGCATGGTGACGCGCGGCCCGGGCGCCACCAATGCCTCGGCCGGCGTGCATGTCGCCTATCAGGATTCCACGCCGATGATCCTGCTCATCGGCCAGGTCGGCCGTGACATGATCGAGCGCGAGGCCTTCCAGGAAATCGACTACCGCCGCATGTTCGGCCAGATGGCCAAGTGGGTGGCGCAGATCGACGACGCCGCGCGCATCCCGGAATTCATCAGCCGCGCCTTCAGCGTGGCGATGTCGGGGCGTCGTGGCCCGGTGGTGCTGGCGCTGCCCGAGGACATGCTGACGAATGTCGTGGAGGCCGTGGATGGTAAACCGGTGCAGCCGGTGGAGGCGCATCCGTCGGATGCGCAGATGACCAAGCTGAAGGACATGCTGAAGGCGGCGAAGAAGCCCTTCATGATCGTCGGCGGTTCGGGCTGGAACGAAGGTGTGCGCGAGCAGGTGCAGGCCTGGGCCAGCGCATCGGGCATTCCGGTCGGGGCATCCTTCCGCCGTCAGGATTATCTGGATAACGACTGGCCGAATTACGTGGGCGATGTCGGCATCGGCATCAATCCGAAGCTGCAGGCGCGCATCAATGAGGCCGATCTGCTGCTGGTGATGGGCGCAAAGCTGGGCGAGATGACCACCGGCGGCTACACCATGATCAACATTCCGCTGCCCAACCAGACGCTGGTGCATGTGCATGCCGGCCCTGAAGAGCTGAACCGCGTTTACACGGCGGACCTCGCCATCAATGCGACGGCGGCCGGCTTTGCCGCCGCGTTGCAGAAGATCGGCCCGGTTGATGGCCGTGCCTGGGCCGACAGCACCAAGACGCTGCGCGCCGATTACGAGGCCTGGCAGACCGTGCCGCCGTCACCCGGCGATGTGCAGATGTCGGAGATCGTGAAGTGGCTGACCAAAACGCAGGGTCCGGACATGGTGCTGTGCAACGGCGCCGGCAACTACGCCACCTGGCTGCATCGTTTCCATCGCTATCGCCGCCACAACAACCAGCTCGCGCCGACGTCAGGCTCGATGGGCTACGGCGTGCCAGCGGCGGTGGCCGCCAAGATCGCCCATCCGGAACGCACTGTGGTGGCCTTTGCCGGCGATGGCTGTTTCCTGATGACGGGGCAGGAATTCGCCACCGCGCTCCAGTATGACGCCGCCATCATCGTCGTTGTGGTGAACAACGGCATGTACGGCACCATCCGCATGCATCAGGAGCGCGAGTATCCCGCGCGCGTCAGCGGCACCGAACTGAAAAACCCGGACTTCGCAGCTTACGCGCGCGCCTTCGGCGGCCATGGCGAAACGGTGCTGAAGACCGAAGACTTCGCGCCGGCCTTCGAACGCGCGAAAGCTTCGGGCAAGGCGTCGATCATCGAGATCAAGCTCGACCCGGAAGCGCTGACCCCGCGCATGACCCTGACCCAGATCCGCGAAGCGGCCGTGAAAGCCAAGGCGCATCACTCGGATCGCTGATCCTCCGCCATAGGACAAAGACCGGGCTGAAAAACAGCCCGGTCTTTTTTTGTCTGCGGCGACTATTTTTTCAAATTCACCAGCACCACGCCGCCGAGCGCCAGCGCGCCGCCGATTAGGCCCAGCGTGGTTGGAATTTCGCCAAGCCACAGCCAGCCCATCAGGGTCGCGGTCGGCGGCACGCAGTACATGAAGTTGGCGGCGCGGGCGGCGGGCAGGCGCGACAGCGCGATTGTCCAGCTGCCATAGGCGATGAAGCTGGGCACGATGCCGAGATAGAGCACCGACAGCAGAAGGCCTGTCGAGGCGACCTGTGCCTCGCTGATCGCGTTGGGCAGCCATGGCGCCAGGAACAGTGCGCCGATCACCATGTTCCAGGCCGAGACGGTCAGCGGCTTGTGGCGGGCGAACAGCGGTTTCTGCACGATGATGTTCACCGCCGTGCAGAGGGCTGCGCCGAGAATCATCAGCGCGCCGGTATCGAGCTGCAGGTTGTCGATGTCGCCGAGCGCGATCAGCCCGATGCCGGCAAAGGACAGCGCCGTGCCGGCCCAGGCCCAGCGATTGAAACGCTCCCCCAGCAGCGCCATGGCAAGGGCGGCCGTGATGATCGGGTTGACATTGATGATGAAGCTGGCGGCGCCGGCCGTGACGGTCATCTCGCCCATATTGAGCAGCGCCGTGTAGAGCGCCACGAACAGCAGGCCGCCGGAGATGAAGCGCCAAGCCTCATGCAGCTTGGGCAGGGCCGGGCGGGTCAGCGCCAGGAACAGGGCAGCCGGCAGCGCGGCGATGGCGAAGCGGGCCGCGCCGAGTTCCAGCGGGCCGAAGCCGGCCAGGCCGGCGCGGATGGCCGGGAAGGCTGAAGACCAGGCCACCACGGTGATGGTCACGGCGGCCACGGTGACCGGGTCGATCCGGCTGCGCAGGGGCGCGGTGGGAAGAGGGGCGGCGTCGCAGGTGGCGGTCATGACGGTATCCGGGGTTGGGCGGGTGCTGCCCCTGAGATGCGCCTTCCGGAGCTGATTGACAATCGAACAGATCAGGGTTCTGCTGTGCGTATGGATCACAGCTTGCCAGCCCAGCTTCCACCGCTCGATACCCTGCGCGCCTTCGAGGCGTCCGCCCGGCTCGGCAGTTTCTCGGCGGCTGGCGAGACCCTGAACCTGACCCATGGCGCGATCAGCCGGCAGGTGGCCAAGCTGGAGCGCTGGCTGAATGTGAAGCTGTTCGACCGGCAGGCGCGCGGCGTCGGCCTGACGCCCGACGGCCAGCGCCTGTACCAGCGCACGCGCGAGGCCTTTTCGCTGATCGCCGATTATTCCGACCGCTGGACCGATCCGCGCGGTTCGCTGGTCGTGCGACTCAATTCCATTCCCTCGGTCACCGGCCGCTGGCTGATGCCGCGCCTGGCTGCGCTGGAAGAAGGCCCGCCGGCTTTGCGCGTGCAGTTGCTGGTCGATCACCGGCATGTCGATCTGGTGGACGAGGGCATCGACCTCGCCATCCGCTGCGGGCGCGGCACCATTCCGGGCCGTATCTCGATGCAGCTTTTCGAGGAGCAGTGTTTCCCCGTCGCCTCGCCGGCCCTGGCCAAACAGATTGGCAAGGGCAAGCCGGAACGCTTGCTGAAATTTCCGTTGCTGCACGATTCCAGCGCCACCGGCTGGCGTGCCTGGCTTGAAAAGCAGGGGCTGGACTACCGGCCGCGTCCGCAGGACCGGCGCTTTGAAGACTACAATCTTGTGCTGGATGCCGCCGCCTGCGGCCTTGGCATCGCGCTGGCGCGGCCGCCGCTGGCGCAGGTGGATATCGACCAAGGACGTATCGTCGCGGTCGACAAGCAGACCGCGCTCAACTCCGTGTCCTACTGGATGGATCGCCCGCCCGGCATACCGCGACCAGCGGCTGTCCAGCTGGCGACACGCATTGCGGCCCAGGCTGGCGTGAAGCCTTCCATGCTGGCCGCATTTCTGGGCGACGCCTGACCTTCCGTGTTACCGCAGGCCGAAGGCGCGCTTGAACACGTCGCCGAAGGCGGTGCGCACCTGGACGAGATGCGTCACGCTTTCATAGTCGCCGGTATAGAGCTTGGTGATGATGGCTTCGCGCGGCGTGCCGATACCGAAGCGCAGATGCACCAGGTTGCCGCCGGCCGAGGTGACATGGGCGGTGACCGGGCCGACCTCGGCTATTTCGACAATGATATCGGCGTCGCGCAGATGCTTTGATAGCCCAGGCAACACTTCGAGCCGGGCGCCCGAGACCGACATGTCGAGCAGCCGGACCGGCTGGCGCAGGCCCTTCCACAGCAGGCTGACGGGCTCGTTGAGGTCGAAGCGCTCCTCGCGGCGCATGCGCGGCCGTTCCACGGCCAGCAGCATGACCAGAGCGATGATCAGGAGATTCCAGCAGCTCCAGAAGGTGTAAAGGGTCGGGTCGCCGCCATCGGGCTGACGGCCGTCAACCAGACCGCCGGTGTACGCCATGATGGCAAAAGCGGTCAGCACGAACAGCGCGCCAGCTTCCAGGAAGACGGTCCAATTGATCTGGATGCGATCGCTCATCACGCCCTTGCTGGTGACGTTGAAGGTCTGCGTCTTGCGGAACAGGAGTGCGGTCCAGACCGACGGCGCCACGCGCGAGGCGCAGACGAATTCGGTCAGGTCGGTGAGGATCGGCATGATGCGGCCGCCGGATACCCAGACGAACAAGGCGGTCGAGGAGAAGAAGGCCGGCATGAAGTGATAGGCATAGTCGCCGGCTTCGGCGCGCAGGATCGAAATGCCGCCATACCAGTAGAGCAGGGGCGCGATCAGGCCGAACAGGCAGAAGGCGGGCAGGCTGAGCCAGTAATTCGCCGTCTCGAGGAACAGGAAGCGATGCAGCAGGTCAAGGTTGTTGCGGCCAAACGGCCCGACCTTGACGAACAGCGACTGGATGGCGCCGATGCCCCAGCGGCTGCGCTGCTTGATGTATTCGCCGATGGTTTCGGGCGCGAGGCCACGTGACAGCTTTTCGTTCAAATAGCGCGTGACATAGCCGGCGTCGATCAGCTTGAAGCTGAGCAGGATATCTTCGGTGATGGTTTCCATCGGATATCCGCCGATATGCTCGATGGCGGCGCGGCGCGCCACGAATGACGTGCCGCAGCAATAGGAGACGTCCCAGGCATCCTTGGCCGGCTGCAGGGTGTCGAAGAAAAAGCGCTGCTCATCGACCCAGGATTCCGACAGCATGAAGTTATGCTGCAGCATGTTGGGGTTGAAGAAGAACTGCGGCGTCTGCACCAGCGCCACCTGCGGATCGTTGAAGAATCCCACCACACGGCGCAGGAAGCGCTTCTTCGGCACGAAGTCGGCGTCCAGCACCATGATGTATGGCGCGTTGGTCTCCTGCTTGGAGATGCCGAGCGCATTATTGAGGTTGCCGGCCTTGGCGCCTTCATTGCTGTCGCGGCGCAGATAGCGCACGCCCATGGCCGCGCATTTGTCGCGCAGCCAGTCCCGGCGCGTATCGTCCAGCACCCAGACCTTGAAATTGGGATAATCCAGCGCGCGGGCGCCGAGGATGCTGCGCTCCAGCACCTCCCAGGATTCATTGTAGGTGGGAATGAAGACGTCGACGGCCGGCATCTCGGATTCGTAGCTGCGGCGCTCGTTCTCTTCGGCCATGGGGCTGTTGTCGCGATGCCGCCAGAAGGTGAGCAGGCAGATATAGGTGCTGAAGGCCAGCATCAGCTCCAGGATCAGGAACAGCAGGCCGAACGCGAAATCAGCCGGCTGGGCCAGCGGCGGCACCGTCTCGGTGATGCGCCACCAGAAGTACCGCAGGCTGAGCAGCAGCACGATAATGATCAGGCTGCGCCGCGCCAGCATGTTGGTCGGCCGCAGGACCGGCAGCAGCAGAAAGGCGCCGACCAGCAGGATGACGCCCGGTGCGGCAGCGAGCAGATTGTTCATGGGATCAGCTGGCGCTGAACAGTGTGGTGAAGCGCTTGCTCAGGCGGTCGATGGCGGTATCGACCGAGCGCAGCCGACCGATCCGACCGATCGGGCAGGCATCCTGCTGTCCTTCGCCGGCGGAGAAATCCACGGCGAAGACCCAGCGCAGCTGGTCTATGCCGGCGGCGGTGGTGATCGCGAATTCACGGCGATCGCCATCCTGGTCGCCACGCAGGCCGACCAGCCGGGCCTTGTGGCTGACCATCCGGCCGTTACGTTCGAACTCGACCACGGCGGCATCGCCGATCGACAGGGTCTCATCGGTGCGACGATCGCGGGCCACCTCAAAGAAGATCCGCGAACAATCGGCTATCTGCATCAGCGGCGCGCCGACCCCGACGGTGGCGCCTTCGCTTTCCAGCAGGCGCCACAGGACACCATCGGCCGGGGTGGCGATATTCGCTTCGCCGGTCTGCTGGCGACGGCGCTGCTCGGCTTCGATCTGGCGTTCGACCTGGACGCGTTCAGCAGACAGCTCTGCGCGGCGGCTGATCAGCGACAGGCGCTGCAGCTCGATTTCGTCGCGGCGCTGCTGCGAGTAGGGGGCGTTATTGTAGGAGTCGCTCAAGTAAACGCCCTGGTCGGCCGCACTGCGCTCCTGACGCACGCGGTCAAGGTTGCGGCGCTGGGCGACGAGTTCGGCCTGGGCAACGTCGGCTTCGGCGCGGCGACGGTCGAAATCGGCACGGCTGGCATATCCTTTTTCAGCCAGAGGCTCGATCCGCTTGAACTGCGCATCGAGCAGGCGGGCATTGGCTTCCGCCCGGCGGACGCGCGCCTCGGCTTCGGCAATCTGGGCATTCAGGTTACTCACCACGGCGTTGCGGAACATGGTGCTGTCGCCGCCCAGCCGCTGCAGGAAGGGATCCAGCGCTTCGATCTGCTGCTCGATGCCGTTGATGCGTTCGGCCAGGGCATCGCCCTGGGCGCGCAGGCCGGCCAGGCGGACATCGCGTTCGGGCGGATCGCGCAGAACCGCGAGCGACTGACCGGCCTTCACCGGCTCGCCGATGCGTACGCCGCTGAAACTGACCTGACCGTCGATGGGAGAGCGCAGGGTCTGCAGTTCGGCATTGACGCGGCCCGCTGGCAGTTGGGCGAAGAAGACGCCCGGCAGCAGGGCGTAACCGAAGAGTCCAAGCAGCAGCAGACCCAGGCCGATCCGCAGCATGCGTCCGGGGGTGACGGCTTTGTTTTTCAGGTTCTGCATGTACATCGGTTTTGGTGGCTCCGCGTGAACAGCCCTGTCATAGCTGTCGGCGGAACAAAGCCATTAATAAAAATACCGTAAGTAGTTGTCGGGCCGGAGCAGTCGAATGGTTAGCAAATGGTTTCGGTGCGGATTACAAAGCGTTAGGCCCTGCAATCGCAGGGCGGCACCGACTGCCTTGTTATGCGTTATATCTACTCACGCGAGCAGGAATGGGGAGTGCCGGGCTTGATCACTTCTTTCAACGACAGCGTCTCTGATACATTTAAATTCTGTAACAATGTCGTTATTCCCTGTGAATCCGCCGGACACGAATGATCAGCAGCCTCACCCCCGTCGGCGCTCTCCTCCTCAGTGTGGCCTTGTTACTGACCGGAAATGGCCTGCAGGGCACGCTGCTGCCCGTGCGGGCGAATCTGGAAAGCTTCGGCTCGCTCTCCATTGGCATTCTCGGCTCGGCTTATTACATCGGCTTCGTCGCCGGCTGTGTCCTGACGCCCAAGCTGATCCGTCGCGTCGGCCATATCCGTTTGTTCACGGCCATGGTTTCGGTCGCGTCTGTCGTGCCGCTGGCGCATGCGATGTTTGTCGGGCCGCTGCCCTGGTGGTTGTTGCGCGCCATGACCGGACTCTGTCTGGCCGGACTCTATCTCATCATCGAGAGCTGGCTGAACGAACGCGCCACGCCGCAGAACCGTGGCATGATCTTCACCACCTACACGACGGTGAATTTCTCGGTCATCACGCTGGGCCAGATGCTGCTGCTGGTCGACGATCCCGTGCGCTTCCACCTGTTCAGTCTGGCTTCGATCCTGGTTTCGCTCGCCGCCGTGCCGGTGGCGATGACGCGCTCGCCGCAGCCGGCACCGATTTCCTCCGCGCGGCTGTCTTTGCGCGGCCTCTATCGCGTCTCGCCAGTGGGTGTTGCCGGCGTGCTTACGGTGGGGCTGGCCAACGGCGCCTTCTGGGGCATGGCGCCGGCCTTTGCCTCGCAGGCCGGCCTGACCATTTCGCAGGTCGCCTGGTTCATGAGCGCGACGGTGGTCGGTGGCGCGATTGCACAATATCCATTTGGCCGATTGTCGGATCGCATGGATCGACGCAAGACCATCCTCATGGCCTGCGCGCTGTCGGCCGCGTCGGCGGGTCTGGTGATCTTCACGTATCTCACCATGCCCGACCTGATGATCGGTGCGGCGTTTCTCTTTGGCGTGTTTTCCTTCCCGCTCTATGCCATCAGCGTTGCCCATACCAACGACATGGCGACCGGCGTGGATTTCGTCGCCATCGCCGGCGGTCTGCTGCTGATCAACGGCGCGGGCTCGGTGATCGGCCCGGTGGTGGCCGGCGTGGCGATGCAGCAGCTGGGACCGCTTGGCCTGTTCGGCTTCACCGCCATCGTCCATAGCGCCATGGCGGCCTTCGCGCTCCATCGCATGGGTCAGCGCGCCGCTCCCGCCCAGGATCAGAAGACCGATTTTGTCACCATGCCCAGCACGGCGCCGGTGCGCGCCGATATCGACCCGCGTGCCGACGAAGTGGCGAACCAGGCGGCGAAGGCGGCCTGAAGCAGGGAACTGATCCGGCACCTGAATCCGACTGGGGTCACAAAAAATATCCTGCGAGGGCGGAAATCGCGATGGCAGTCGTATAGGCTGCCGGCATGATGATTCCGAATGCCGAGCATATGCCCGCCAGCGACATCCCGGTGGCGATGTGGCTGATCCGGTCCGGACTGGAAGACGTATCGACGGAAACCCTGGTGACGGAATTCTGCGCCCGCATCACCGCGGCCGGCATTCCGCTGCAGCGCGTCTTCGTCGGCATGGCCACGCTGCATCCGCTGGTGCGGGCGCGCGGCTATACCTGGACGAAGGAGGGCGGGCTAGTCGGCAACGACGCCATGCCGCATCGCGAACCGGGCGATGAGCCGGAAGCCTGGTCCGCCAGCCCGCTGCGCCACATGCTGGCCAACGGCATCACTGAACTGCACCGACCGCTGACCGGGGCCGAAGCCGCGTTCGATTTTCCGGTGCTGCGTGAATTCGCCGAGCAGGGGCTGACAGACTGGCTGGCGATGGCCTTCAGCTTCGGCTGGACCTTCGAGCACTCCACCCATGTGACTGATCGTTATGCCGGAATCGGCATGATCAGTTCCTTCACCACCGCCCGGCCCGGCGGCTTCAGCGACGATCACATCATGCGGCTGCGCCGCCTTGTGCCGCTGCTGGCCCTGGCAATGAAGGCCGCGATGCTGACGCAGCTCAGCCGGGACGTGACGGCGGCCTATATCGGCGGCGATGCGGCGCATCGCGTGCTGAACGGCGCAATCCGGCGCGGCCAGGCCCAGCGCGTCGATGCCGTGATCCTTTATGCCGATCTGCGCAGTTTCACGGCGCTGGCCGACCGCATGGCGATCGAGCCGCTGCTCGAAACGCTGAATGCCTATTTCGACTGCCTGGGTCCGGCCATCGAGGACGGCGGCGGCCAAGTGCTGAAATTCCTAGGGGATGGCCTGCTGGCCAGCTTCCAGCTTGATGGCACGCGCAGCACGGCTGAGGTCTGCCTCGCGGCGCTGAAGGCGGCGCGCGAGGCGCTGGGCTGTGTGACCGAGCTGAATGCCAGCCGGCAGCAGGCCGGCCTGCCGGTGCTGGATTTCGACATCGCGCTGCATCAGGGCACGGTGATGTATGGCAATGTCGGCACCGGCGCGCGGCTGGACTTCACCTTGATCGGGCCGACGGTGAACGAAGCAGCGCGGCTGGAAAATCTCTGCGGCACGCTGGGCCGCAACCTGCTGGCCTCGGCCTCCTTCGCCAGTGCGGCGGGGGCGGCGGCCGGGCTGGTTTCACTGGGGCATCATGCCTTGCGCGGCGTGGCCGAGCCGCGCGAAGTGTTCGGGCTTAAATAAAAATGGCGCCCGTCAGGGCGCCCAGGGTTGGTATGAAAAAAACGGCGCCCGTCAGGGCGCCGTTTCCATTCGCGGATGATCGCGGGCGATCAGAGAACCTTGAGGTTCACCGCCGAGGTCTTGCCCTTCTGGGTGGCCAGTTCGTATTCGACATTCTGGCCTTCGTTCAGGCTCGACAGGCCAGCGCGTTCAACGGCACTGATGTGCACGAAGACGTCTGCGCCGCCGGCTTGCGGCTGGATAAAGCCGTAGCCCTTGGTGTTGTTGAACCACTTCACGGTACCGTTCGCCATAGGAAACTCCTGATAGGCTTAGTCAAGAAAGGCATGTCGTCGACATGCCATTGGAAACGGCCATGCGGTGAGGCATGGTCCGGACAACCTGAATTTTGGATGAAGCCTGGCAGCTGTCGCGGGTCGTGAAGACTACGACGGCCTGCCGAAGCAGGCCAAAACATCGATTGCGTCTTCATAAGACGGCAGGGGTGCGCGCTTGTCAACGCACCGGCGGGTCAGCGGCCCGCCCGGACGGGGTCCAATTGCGGCAATATTGTGAAATCTTTGGCTTTTCTGCCCATAAGCGGAAAGTAACCTTGAATTAACGGAGGATGTGCTTATCTTCAGTCCTGGTCGTCAAGACCAACGATGATCGCCGACCGTAAAGCGGGATGCAGTGACCCGCCGGCGTATCATCACCGGTCTTCTTCCTTCCCCCACAATCTGATCTTCCTCCTGCGACGCCCATGCTTTCTTGCATGGCAGGTCTGCGCAATTCCGTTGGTGTGTGCATCGCGGACTCTGGCATGATGCGCCGGAGCCGGATGTTTCCGGGCAAGGTGGGAGTGAATGGCGCAGCGTGAGCCTTTCGCGGGCCGGGCCAGACCCGCATATCTGGGACAGGCGCTGTCCTGCGATACCGATGCGCGCTTCCAGCAGCCGCAATCGCAGGCTTTTCTCCATTTGTGGCAAAACGCCGTCCCTGCCGGTCATCGGATTCCCTCCCGTGCGGCCCTGCCGCCCGAAATCCTACGCGAGCATCTGCCGCGCCTGGTGATTATCGACATGGATGCGGCGCGCGAACGCTATCGGTTCCGGCTGATCGGCACTGAAGTCGTGGCCGCCACCGGCCGTGACAGCACCGGGCGCTGGCTAGACGACCTGTATTCGCCACAGGACATCATCGTACACCAGCAAGCACATCAATGGGCCATCACGCGATTGTTGCCGGTGCGCGTGCATGGCACGCTGGCTTTCGTCGACCGCAGCTTCATCACGCTGGAAGCGGCCCTCGTGCCGGTCTCGCTTGACCGGCCCGATTATGTCGAGCAGTTCATGATCTGCATGTCCTATGGCGACTTGCAGCAGCCCGGTCTGTCAACAGGATGACTGGACCTTTGGGACCAAGCCTCAAAAAGGCATGATGCCGCCCGGGTTTTACACCCCGGTTACGGCCCGACCGTTGCCCCAGGGGTCGTATTCGGCCGACAATCCCGGCCCGCGCCGACTCTGGCGCCATCCTGTTTTTCGCAGTCGAGCGTCCCATGATCTTCGGTATTTCCTTCACTGAACTCGCCTGGCTTGCCGTTGCTCTGCTGGCGGCGGGCGCTTTCACCGGCGTTCTGGCCGGCGTGTTCGGCGTGGGCGGCGGCGCCGTCATCGTGCCGGTGCTGAACGAGCTGTTCACCATCATGGGCGTTCCCGAAGAGGTGCGGCTGCCGCTCTGCGTCGGCACCTCGCTCGCCATTATCATCCCGACCTCAATCCGCTCCTTCAATGCGCACCGGAGCAAAGGCTTGGTCGACATGTCGATCGTCAAGATCTGGGCGGTGCCGGTGGTGCTGGGCGTGATCGCCGGTGGCGTGATGGCCCGCTATGCGCCGGCCGATGTGTTCAAGGGCGTGTTCGTGCTGGTTGCCGGCGCCTCGGCGCTGCGCCTGCTGTTCGGTAAGGACAGCTGGAAGATCGCCGACGACATGCCCTCCAACTCGATCATGCGCATCTATGGCGTGCTGATCGGCGTGCTCTCGGCGCTGATGGGCATCGGCGGCGGCCAGCTCTCCAGCCTGTTCATGACTTTCTATGGCCGGCCGATCCATCAGGCCATCGCAACCTCCTCGGGCCTTGGCGTGCTGATCTCCATCCCCGGCGCGATCAGCTACATCTACGCCGGCTGGCCCAAGGCGGCGCTGTATCCCGAGGTGGCGGCCATGCAGCCGCCGTTGGCGCTCGGCTTCGTCTCGGTGCTGGGCTTTGTGCTCTTCGTACCGACCAGCATCTGGACCGCACCCGTGGGCGCCCGGCTCGCGCATGCCCTGCCGAAGCGGAAACTGGAAGTCCTGTTCGGGCTCTTCCTCATTACCGTCTGCCTGCGCTTCGTCATCAGCTTCTTCTGACCCCGGCTTCCCGGGCCATTCCGACGGGCCGGAAGCCTATTCAGAACACCCGGATTGCGAGTATTGTAGTTAGGGTATTCTGGTGGGGCAGGGGTAATGAAGCAGGTCCTGAACAACAGGCGGGCCTTGGTGGCGGTCGTGACGGCGCTGCTGGTGACCGGTTTTCTGGCGACGTCGCTGGCCAGCTATTTCGTCTCCCGGCAGTCGCTGCGCGATGCCGTGGTGCAGACCGAACTGCCGCTGACCTCGGACAACATCTATTCCGAAATCCAGAAGGATCTGATCCAGCCGATCCTGATCTCCTCGGTGATGGCGACCGATACCTTCGTGCGCGACTGGGTGCTGTCGGGCGAGACGGACCCGCAGCGGCTGATCCAGTATCTGCACGACATCAAGCAGCGCTATGGCGCCTTCACCAGCTTCTTCGTCTCCGAGAAGACCCGCAATTACTATCATGCCGAAAGCGTGCTGAAGCAGGTCGACAAGAACGAACTGCGCGACGAGTGGTATTTCCGCGTGCGCGAGATGCTGCTGCCCTATGAGATCAATGTCGATCCAGACCTGGCCAACCAGGACACGATGACGATCTTCATCAATTACCGGGTTCTGGACTACCAGGGCAACTTCATCGGCGCGACTGGCATCGGTCTGACGGTGAACGCCGTGCGCACCCTGATCACAGAATACCAGAACCGCTATGGCCGCACGGTCTACTTCGCCGACGCGCAGGGCCATATCGTGCTGGTGGGCGAGGGCGGGGCAGTGCCGGAGAATAATGTCTCCGAGCGCGGCGCGCTGAACGCGCTGATGCCGGAATGGTCGCGCAAGGACGTGAAGACCTTCGAATATGATTACCGCGGCCAGAAGCGCTTCCTGAATGTGCGCTTCATCCCTGAACTGCACTGGTTCCTGCTGGTGGAAAAGGAAGCGGATCGCGACCTGGCGCAGATTCGCAATGCCCTCTACATCAATATCCTCATCTGCATCGTCATCACCGCTTTGGTGCTGATCGCCACCTGGCTGACCATCACGCATTTCCAGAAACGCCTGGAGGCGATGGCGACCACCGACCGCCTGACCGGTGTGGCCAGCCGCCATGCCTATGACATTCTGATGGAGCAGGCGATCCGGGACGCGCGGCGCTTCAGCCAGCCGCTGTCTGTCATCATGATCGATGTCGACCGGTTCAAGGCGATCAACGACAGCCTGGGGCATGTCGCCGGCGACCGCGTGCTGGTCGGCGTGGCGAATGCGGTCCGGGTCAGCCTGCGCTCGTCGGACATCATCTGCCGCTGGGGCGGCGATGAATTCCTGGTGGCGCTGCGCAACTGCGATCTGTTCAACGCGGAGCGGCTGGCGCAGACGATCCGCCAGACTGTGGAAGGCGCCAGCTTCGCGCTGGATGGCCGCAGCATCCGGGCAACGGTGAGCGTGGGCGTCACCCTGCTGCAGGCCGAGGATGATCCGGCAGCCTTCATCGCGCGCGCCGATTCCGCGCTCTATCGCGCCAAGGAATCCGGGCGCAACCAGGTGAGCGTGCAGGACCTGGTGCACGCTGCCGACTGAAGCGGGTGGTGGAAACCGGCCCGGTCACCAGACCGTCCTCGGAAGGTTACCGGATATTCATTGCAGGCCTCCGGCGGTTGCCGGAAATACACCTGATCGCCTGTATTTCGCTCGCCTATCGTGCCGCCGGATATCGAGAACGGACACGAGAATGGCAAACATACTTCTGGTCGAGGACGATCTGCTGGTCGCGCGGGTGGTGGAAGACCTGCTCGAGGATATGGGGCATCGCGTCGCCCGGGCCGAAAATGGAATCTCCGGCTTCGAGAAATTCAAGATCGTGCCCTTCGATCTGGTGATCACCGATTTCCAGATGCCGTTCGGCAGCGGCGAATACTTGATCGACATGATCCGCGGCTTCGAAGGCCGCAGCAACACGCCGATCCTGCTGATGAGCGGTGTCTTCCCCCGCCATATCTCGCTCGATGGCCTGCCCATCCAGGGCTTCCTGGCCAAGCCGTTCCAGAACGAGGCCCTGGTCGCTTTGGTGACGGCGACGCTGGAAGAGGCGAGGCAGTTGCCGGGTTTCGGATTGTCTGGCGCCTGGTGAGCGCTGTCAGGTATCTGGCGGACAGGGTGAGATTCGAAGTTTGATCACTACCCCGGGAGGTTATCGTCGGTAGATTGACAACCGGTTGGTCTCTTCCCTAGCTGGTTGCAGGCAGTGCTGACGCGAGTCGGCGGGGATCTGGGGGACAACAGTGATTGACTGGAAGATGGCCGGA
>NZ_JBXAQT010000002.1:0-413939 GCF_058807515.1 Ferrovibrio sp. GW821-FHT12B10
TCTGCGCTTCGCGATCCGCGAAGGCGGCCGCACCGTCGGCGCCGGCGTCGTCGCCAAGGTCATCGCGTAAGTTACGCCGAGCGAACCAGGATAGAGAGACATGGATAGCCAGAATATCCGCATTCGCCTCAAGGCGTTTGATCATCGCGTGCTCGACCAGAGCACCAGCGAGATCGTCAGCACGGCCAAGCGCACCGGTGCGCGCGTGCGCGGTCCGATCCCGCTGCCGACCCATATCGAGCGGTTCACGGTGAACCGTTCGCCGCACGTCGACAAGAAGTCGCGCGAGCAGTTCGAGATTCGCACCCACAAGCGTCTTCTCGACATCGTCGACCCGACCCCGCAGACGGTGGACGCGCTGATGAAGCTCGACCTCGCCGCCGGCGTGGACGTCGAGATCAAGCTGTAAGGGAACGGAACCCATGCGGACCGGATTGGTTGCACGCAAGCTGGGCATGACCCGGCTGTTCACGGACGACGGCACGCACGTGCCGGTGACCGTGCTGAAGGTGGACAACTGCCAGGTTGTGGCGCAGCGCACCGAGGAGAAGGACGGTTACACCGCTCTTCAGCTCGGCATCGAAGCTGCCAAGCCTAAGAATGTGTCCAAGGCCCTGCGCGGCCACTTCGCCAAGGCGAATGTGGAGCCGAAGCGCAAGGTCGTTGAATTCCGCGTCCCGGCCGAAGGCCTGGTCGAGGTCGGCGCCGAACTGTCGGTCGAGCATTTCCTCGTCGGCCAGTTCGTTGACGTGACCGGCACGACCATCGGTAAGGGCTTTGCCGGTGTCATGAAGCGGCACAATTTCCGTGGTCTGGAAGCCAGCCACGGCGTGTCGATCAGCCACCGTTCGCATGGTTCGACCGGTCAGCGCCAGGATCCGGGCAAGGTCTTCAAGGGTAAGAAGATGGCCGGCCATATGGGTGACCGTCAGCGCACGCAGCAGAACCTGCAGATCGTGCGTACCGACGCGACCCGCGGCCTGATCATGGTCAAGGGCAGCATCCCGGGCTCCGAGGGACAGTATGTGGTTATCCGTGACGCGGTGAAGAAGCCGGCCGCCAAGGATCTGCCCATGCCGGCCGCTCTGAAGTCCGCCGAGAAGTAAGGTAGATAACCATGGCCGATAAAATCGAAATCGCCGTGACGACGCTGGAGAACAAGGACTCGGGCAAGCTTACGCTGTCCGCGGACGTGTTCGGCCTGCCGCCGCGCGCCGACCTGCTGCAGCGCTATGTGATCTGGCAGCTTGCCAAGCGCCAGCAAGGCACGCACAAGACCAAGACCTATGGTGAGGTTGCCGGTTCGACCCGCAAGATCATCAAGCAGAAGGGCACCGGTGGCGCCCGTCATGGTGGCATCCGCGCTCCGCAGTTCCGCGGCGGCGGTAAGGCTTTCGGCCCGGTGCCGCACAGCCATGCCATCGATCTGCCGAAGAAGGTCCGCAAGCTCGCGCTGAAGACCGCTCTGTCGACCAAGCTGGCCGAAGGCAAGCTGAAGATCGTCGACAGCGCCGTTCTGAAGGCCGGCAAGACCAAGGAACTGGCTGGCAAGTTCAAGGGCCTGGGCCTGGATAACGCCCTGGTCATCGACGGCAACACGCTGGACGAAAACTTCGCTCGCGCTGTGCGCATGCTGCGTCATGTCGACGTGCTGCCGGAGCAGGGCGCCAATGTGTACGACATCCTGCGCCGTGACACCCTGGTTCTGACCAAGGCCGCGGTTGAGGCTCTGGAGGCTCGCCTGAAATGAGCAACGTGAACCACTACGATGTGATCCTTTCGCCGGTGATCACCGAAAAGGCGACCCGTACTTCCGAGTACAACCAGGTCACCTTCAAGGTGCCGCTGTCGGCCACCAAGCCCGAGATCAAGGCCGCCATCGAGGCGCTGTTCAAGGTCAAGGTGAAGGCCGTCAACACCCTGCGTGTTAAGGGCAAGGTCAAGATGTTTCGTGGCGAGCTGGGCCAGCGCTCAGATTGGAAGAAGGCGATGGTTACCCTCGCCGATGGCCACAAGATCGACGTGACGACGGGGATCTAAACCATGGCGTTGAAGAATTTTAAGCCGGTTACGCCGTCCACCCGCCAGCTGGTCCTGATCGACCGCTCGCAGCTCTTCAAGGGTCGTCCGGTCAAGGAATTGACCGAAGGCCTGAAGAAGACCGGTGGCCGCAATCATTTCGGTCGCATCACGACCCGTCATATCGGTGGTGGCCACAAGCGCCGCTATCGCATGATCGACTTCAAGCGCCGCAAGTTCGATATCGGCGCGACTGTCGAGCGGATCGAGTATGACCCGAACCGCACCGCGTTCATCGCGCTGATCAAGTACGATGACGGCGAGCTGAACTACATCATCGCTCCGCAGCGCCTGAAGGTTGGCGACCGCGTGGTGGCGGGTGAGAAGGCCGACATCAAGCCGGGCAATGCGATGCCGCTGAAGTCGATCCCGGTCGGCACCATCATCCACAATGTGGAGATGAAGCCGGGCAAGGGCGGCCAGATGGCCCGTTCGGCCGGCAGCTTCGTCCAGCTGGTTGGCAAGGATCAGGGCATGGCCCTGGTTCGCCTGACCTCGGGCGAGCAGCGACTGGTGCAGGCCGAGTGCATGGCCACGATCGGTGCGGTGTCCAACCCGGATAACCAGAACACAAATCTGGGCAAGGCCGGCCGCAAGCGCTGGATGGGCATCCGCCCGACCGTGCGCGGCGTTGCCATGAACCCGATCGACCATCCGCATGGCGGTGGTGAAGGTCGTACCTCGGGCGGTCGCCATCCGGTGACCCCGTGGGGCAAGAACACCAAGGGTAAGCGTACCCGTAACAACAAGCGGACGCAGAAGATGATCCTGCGCCGCCGCCCGTCGGGCAAGCACAGCTGATCGGGCTAGGAGGTAGATCGTGACTCGTTCTGTCTGGAAAGGCCCGTTCGTCGACGGGTATCTGCTGAAGAAGGCCGACAAGGTTCAGTCTTCGGGCCGCAAGGAGGTCATCAAGACCTGGTCGCGCCGCTCGACGATCATGCCGCAGTTCGTCGGCCTGACCTTTGGCGTGCACAACGGCAACAAGTTCATCCCGGTGAACGTGACTGAGGAAATGGTGGGGCATAAGTTCGGCGAGTTCTCGCCGACCCGCACCTTCCCGGGTCATACGGCCGGCGACAAGAAGGCGAAGAAGTAACCATGAGCAAGCAGGCACGCGAATCCCGCCTCGGCGAGACCGAGGCCATGGCCATCGGGCGCAACATCCGTGTTAGCCCGCGCAAGCTTGGTGTGGTTGCCGGCCTGATCCGCGGTAAGCGGGTCGAGGCGGCTCTGTCCGAGCTGAGTTTCTCCAAGCGTCGCATCGCCCAGGACGTCAAGAAGGTCCTGCAGTCGGCGATCGCCAATGCCGAGAACAACCACCAGCTCGACGTCGACCGTCTGGTTGTGTCGGAAGCCAGCGTGGGCAAAGGTCTGGTTATGCGTCGCTTCCATGCCCGTGCGCGCGGCCGCGGCGCCGGCATCCAGAAGCCGTTCAGCCACCTGACCATCGTGGTGCGCGAGCGCGAAGAAGAGAAGAAGGCGCCGGCCAAGAAGGCCAAGGCGACTTCCGAAAAGGCTGATGCAGCCCCCGCCAAGAAGGCCAAGTCGGCCCCGAAGGCGAAGAAGGCTGAAGCGCAGGAGCAGGCGTAATGGGTCAGAAAGTCAATCCGATCGGGCTTCGCCTCGGCATCAACCGCACGTGGGATTCCCGCTGGTATTCCAGCGACAAGGAATATGCCGGTCTGCTGCATGAGGATCTGAAGATCCGCAAGTATCTCGAGCAGCGCCTGGCCCAGGCCGGCGTCGCCCGCATCGTCATCGAGCGTCCGGCCAAGAAGGCCCGCATCACCATCCACTCGGCACGTCCGGGCGTGGTGATCGGCAAGAAGGGCGCCGACATCGAGAAGCTGCGTTCCGACCTGGCCAAGATGACCAAGTCTGAAGTGCACCTGAACATCGTCGAGATCCGCAAGCCGGAGCTGGACGCCAAGCTGGTTGCCGAGAATATTGGCCAGCAGCTGGAGCGCCGCGTGGCGTTCCGCCGTGCCATGAAGCGCGCCGTGCAGTCGGCGATGCGTCTGGGCGCCGGTGGCATCCGCATCACCTGCAGCGGCCGTCTCGGCGGCGCCGAAATCGCCCGCGTCGAGTGGTATCGCGAAGGTCGCGTGCCGCTGCACACGCTGCGCGCCGATGTCGACTTCGCCCGCGCCACCGCCAAGACTGCTTATGGCAGCTGCGGCGTGAAGGTGTGGGTGTTCAAGGGTGAAATCATGGCCCATGACCCGATGGCGCAGGACAAGCGTATGGCTGAGCAGACCCAGGGTCACCAGGGTCATCAGGGCCGCCAGGGTTGAGCCGGGAGTAACGAGACATGTTGCAACCCAAGCGTACTAAGTTCCGTAAGGCCTTTAAGGGCCGCATCAAGGGCGTCGCCAAGGGCGGCACCGATCTGAATTTTGGCGCCTTCGGCCTGAAGGCTCTGGAGCCGGCGCGCGTCACCGCCCGCCAGATCGAGGCCTGCCGTCGTGCGATCACCCGTCACATCAAGCGTCAGGGCCGCATGTGGATCCGCGTGTTCCCCGATCTGCCGGTTTCGAAGAAGCCTGCCGAAGTCCGCATGGGCTCGGGCAAGGGTTCGCCGGAGTTGTGGGTGTGCCGCGTCAAGCCCGGCCGCATCATGTTCGAACTGGACGGCATCCCGGCGACTCTCGCCAAGGAAGCCTTCCTGCTTGGCGCCGCCAAGCTGCCGATCAAGACCAAGGTCGTCACTCGTATTGGTGAGGGAGCGTAAGCCATGAAGGGTAACGAACTGGTCGGCAAGACCAAGGATGAGCTGGCCACCAAGCTCGTCGACCTGAAGAAGGAGCAGTTCAACCTGCGCTTCCAGAAGGCGACCGGCCAGCTTGAGAACACCGCGCGCGTCACCCAGGTGCGTCGCGACATCGCCCGTGTGCGGACGGCCCTGACGGCCGTCGCCAAGAAGGCGTAAGGAGAGAAGAGATGCCGAAGCGCGTATTGCAGGGCGTCGTGGTGAGCAACAAGGGCAACAAGACCATCGTTGTGAAGGTCGAGCGCCGCATCATGGACCCAGTGTACAAGAAGTTCATCCGTCGTTCGAAGAACTACCATGCCCATGACGAGAACAATTCTCGGAAAGAGGGCGAGGTTGTGTCGATTCAGGAATCGAAGCCGATCTCCAAGCTGAAGCGCTGGATCGTCGTCGAAAACGCTTCCTGAACCGCACATAAAGATATTTAGCGAGGTACAGGTCCAATGATCCAGGTGGAAACCAATCTCGACGTCGCCGATAATTCGGGCGCGCGCCGAGTCCAGTGCATCAAGGTGCTGGGCGGTTCGAAGCGCAAGACGGCGCAGGTCGGCGATGTCATCGTCGTCTCCGTGAAAGACGCCATTCCGCGCGGCAAGGTGAAGAAGGGTGACGTGCATCGCGCCGTCATCGTTCGCACCGCGAAGGAAATCCGTCGTGCTGATGGCAGCGCCATCCGCTTCGACCGCAACGCTGCGGTGCTGATCAACAAGCAGGAAGAGCCGATCGGCACCCGTATCTTCGGCCCGGTGACCCGCGAGTTGCGTGGCAAGGGTCACATGAAAATCATTTCGCTGGCGCCGGAGGTTCTGTAAGCCATGGCCGAAGCTATGAAGATCAAGAAGGGCGACAAGGTCGTCGTGATCACTGGTCGCTCCAAGGGCGTGACCGGTGAGGTGCTGAGCGTCAGCCGCGAGAGCAATCGCGTGACCGTCGCTGGCGCCAACAAGGTGACCAAGCATGTCAAGCCGAGCCGCGCTGCGGCTGGTGGCATCGAGCAGCGCGAAGCCCCGCTGCATGTTTCCAACGTGATGCTCGCCGACCCCAAGGACGGCAAGCCGACCCGCGTTGGTGTGAAACTCCTCGATGATGGCCGCAAGGTGCGCGTTGCTAAGCGCTCCGGCGAAGTCATCGATCGCTGATGGAGGCTGACATGGCCAATCCGCGTATGAAAGACATCTACGAAACCCAGGTGCGCAAGCAGCTGATGGAGAAGTTCGGCTACAAGAACGCCATGGAAGTGCCGAAGATCGACAAGATCGTCGTCAACATGGGCGTGGGCGAAGCCGCGCAGGACTCCAAGAAGCTGACTGCCGCCGCCGCTGAAATGGCCGCCATCACCGGCCAGAAGCCGGTGCTGACCAAGGCCCGCAAGGCGATCGCGAACTTCAAGCTCCGCGAAGGCCAGGGCGTCGGCTGCAAGGTCACGTTGCGTCGCGAGCACATGTACGAGTTCCTGGATCGCCTGATCAACATCGCGCTGCCGCGCGTCCGTGACTTCCGCGGCGTGAATGGCAAGAGCTTTGACGGTCGTGGCAACTACTCGCTCGGCCTCAAGGAACAGATCATTTTCCCTGAGATCGATTACGACAAGGTCGCTGATGTCCGCGGTATGGACATCATCATCTGCACCACGGCGAAGACGGATGAGGAAGCCAAGGCTCTGCTGGCCGCTTTCCGCATGCCGTTCCAGAACTGAGCCGAGAAGGGACGCCCGATATGGCAAAGACGAGTTCTGTTGAGAAAAACGAGCGCCGCCGCAGGCTGTCGGTTCAGTATGCCGCCAAGCGTGCGAAGCTGAAGGCGACGATCAAGAACAAGAGCATCACTCCGGAAGAGCGCTTCGAGGCGGCCCTGAAGCTGGCCGAACTGCCGCGCAACTCCGCGAAGATCCGTGTGCGCAACCGTTGCGAACTGACCGGCCGTCCGCGTGCCGTTTATCGCAAGCTGAAGTTGTCGCGCAACATGCTGCGTGAGCTGGCCTCGAATGGCCAGATCCCCGGCATGGTCAAGTCGAGCTGGTAAGGAGAGCAAGAGATGGCTCTGACCGATCCCCTGGGCGATATGCTGGCCCGTATCCGTAACGGGCAGCAGGCGGGCAAGGCGACTATCGCCAGCCCGGCTTCGAAGCTGCGTATGAACGTGCTCGAAGTGCTGAAGAAGGAAGGCTACATCCGCGGCTACGAGCTGCAGGAAGAAGCCAACAAGCGCAATCTCCGCATCGAACTCAAGTATTATGAGGGCGAGCCGGTGATCAAGACCATCGACCGCGTGTCGAAGCCTGGTCGTCGCGTTTATTCCGGTATCAAGGACCTCACCAAGGTTCGTGGCGGTCTCGGGATTTCGATCCTGTCGACCCCGCGCGGTGTGATGTCCGACGCTGAGGCCCGCGCTGCCAATGTCGGCGGCGAAGTCCTCTGCCGCGTGTTCTAAGGAGTCGATCATGTCGCGTATCGGCAAGCATCCGGTTCCGGTGCCGCAGGGAGTGCAGGTCCAGTTGGCCGGCCAGACCCTGACCGCTAAGGGTCCGAAGGGTGAGCTCAAGCTCACCATCGTCGAGGATCTCGACGTCACGCTCGTTGACGGCAAGATCACCGTCAAGCCGCGCCAGGTGAACCGTCGCTCGCGTTCCATGTGGGGCATGCAGCGGACCCTGGTCAGCAATCTGGTCAAAGGCGTCAAGGACGGCTTCAACCAGGAACTGGAAATCAACGGCGTCGGTCTGCGTGCGGCGATGCAGGGCAAGAACCTGCAGCTGAACATGGGCTTCAGCCACGAGGTTATTTATCCCATTCCGGCCGGCATCGAGATCAAGGTGGAAAAGCCCACTTCGATCAAGATTTCGGGCGCGGACCGACAGCTCGTTGGCAAGGTCGCGGCGGACATCCGCTCGATCAAGCCGCCGGAGCCCTATAAGGGCAAGGGCATCAAGTATGCCAACGAGACTATCCTCCGCAAGGAAGGCAAGAAGAAGTAAGGATCGCGACGATGAGCAACAAGACTCGCATGAACGATCTGGCTGCCCGCCGCAAGGCCCGCAACCGGACTCGTATCGTCAAGGCGGCCCATGGCCGTCCGCGCCTGAGCGTGCATCGCTCGTCGCGTTACATCTATGCCCAGGTCATCGACGACGTGAAGGGCGTGACCGTTGTGTCGGCCTCTTCGCTGGAGTCCGGTCTGCGCGGCTCGCTGAAGACCGGTGCCGATACGGCCGCCGCTTCGCAGGTGGGCAAGCTGATCGCCGAGCGCGCCAAGGCCGCTGGCGTCACGGAGGTGACCTTCGACCGCGGTGCGTACCTCTATCATGGGCGCATCAAGGCGCTCGCCGAGGCTGCGCGCGAAGCCGGTCTGAGTTTCTAAGAAAGGTTCGGGTATCATGGCTGCTACTCAACGGGCTGAACGAGGCGACCGCGAACGCGGCGACCGCGGTGGTGATCGCGATCGTGGTGAGAGCGATATCGTCGACAAGCTGGTAAGCATCAACCGCGTCGCCAAGGTGGTGAAGGGCGGTCGTCGCTTCGGTTTTGCCGCTCTCGTCGTCGTCGGTGACCAGAAGGGCCGCGTCGGTTACGGTTCGGGCAAGGCCCGTGAAGTGCCGGAAGCGATCCGCAAGGCCACCGAGCATGCGAAGCGCAATATGATCCGCGTCACGCTGCGCGAAGGCCGCACGCTGCATCACGACATCGAGGGCCGTCATGGCGCCGGTAAGGTTGTGCTGCGCTCGGCTCCTCCGGGCACCGGCATCATCGCCGGCGGTCCGATGCGCGCCGTGTTCGAGACCCTGGGCGTTGCTGACGTGGTGACCAAGTCGCTCGGCAGCTCCAACCCGCATAACATGGTCAAGGCGACCTTCGAGGCGCTGAAGCAGCTCAACGCACCGCGTCACATCGCGTCGAAGCGCGGCAAGAAGGTGGCCGACATTCTCGGCCGCAAGTCTGAGACCGAGGAGTAAGTCATATGGCTCCGGCAAAGAAGAAGGCCGCCAAGGCGGCCGGCAAGACGGTCAAGGTTACCTGGATCCGTTCGGCCAACAAGCGCACTGCTGACCAGCAGGGCACTCTGGTCGGTCTGGGTCTGCGCAAGCTGCATCAGACCCGTGAGCTCGAGGATACACCCTCGGTGCGCGGCATGATCGCCAAGGTGCAGCACCTGCTTCAGGTCGAAGGCTAAGGATTAAGCGGTCGGTCTTTCATGGCCGGCCCGAGCGGAAGGGTTAGAAACATGCGTCTCAATCAGATTGCCGACAACGAGGGCGCCCGCAAGAACCGCATGCGCGTCGGTCGCGGCATCGGTTCCGGCAAGGGCAAGACCTCGGGCCGCGGCGTCAAGGGGCAGAAGGCCCGCACCGGCGTCAGCATCAAGGGCTTCGAAGGCGGTCAGACCCCGATCTATCGTCGTCTGCCGAAGCGTGGCTTCAATCCGCTGAACCCGGTCTCGTTCGAGACCGTGAACATCGGCCGCCTGCAGTCGGCCATCGAGAAGAAGAAGCTCGATGCCACGCAGCCGATCGACGAAGCGGCGCTGAAGAAGGCCGGCCTGTGCTCGCGCAAGTCGGGCGGCGTGCGCCTGCTTGGTACCGGCGAGCTGAAGGCCAAGATCACCATCACCGTCAGCGGCGCTTCGGCGACCGCCAAGGCGGCGGTGGAGAAGGCCGGCGGCAGCATCACCGTGCTGATTGCGCCGAAGGCGGAAGCCGAGCCGAAGGCCGAGAAGAAGGCCAAGGGCAAGAAGAAGTAAGTCAGATCTTTTCAGGTCCGGAGGCGGGGCTCAAAAAGCCCCGCCGTCCGTCTCAGGTTCACGCGGTCGGATTTTAGGGTTCGCACATATGGCATCGGCAGCGGAACGCATGGCTGGCAGCCTCAATCTCGGGGCCTTCAGCAAAGCGACCGAACTGAAGAAGCGCATCTGGTTCACGATCGGCGCGCTGATCGTCTACCGGCTTGGCACCTATATTCCGCTGCCGGGCATCGACCCGCAGATCATGTCCGATATTTTCCGTCAGCAGGCCGGTGGCATCCTCGGGATGTTCAACGTCTTCGCCGGCGGCGCGCTTGAGCGCATGACCATCTTCGCGCTCAACATCATGCCGTATATCTCGGCTTCCATCATCGTGCAGCTGCTGACGGCAATCATGCCGCAGCTCGAAGCGCTGAAGAAGGAAGGCGAGGCGGGCCGCAAGAAGCTCAACCAGTATACCCGCTATGGCACCGTCGCCCTGGCGATCGTGCAGGCCTATGGCATTGCGGTTGGCCTTGAAGGCATGACCGGCAGCCGGGGTGGCGCCGTGCTCGATCCGGGCATGTTCTTCCGTCTCGTCACCGTTGTGACGCTCACCGGCGGCACGCTGTTCCTGATGTGGCTGGGCGAGCAGATCACCCAGCGCGGCATCGGCCAGGGCACCTCGCTGATCATCTTCGCCGGCATCGTCGCCGAGCTGCCGCGTGCCATGGCCGCGACTCTTGAGCTCGGTCGCACTGGCGCGCTCAGCACCTTCTTCATTCTGTTCCTGATGATCCTGATCGTCGGCGTGATCACCTTCATCGTGTTCATGGAGCGCGCCCAGCGCCGTATCCTTGTGCAATATCCCAAGCGTCAGCAGGGCGCCCGCATGTTTGGCGGCGAGAGCTCGCATTTGCCGCTGAAGCTCAACACCTCGGGCGTCATTCCGCCGATCTTCGCGTCTTCGCTGCTGCTGATGCCGGCGACCGTCGCGCAGTTCAGTGCCGGTGCCGGCGCGCCTGGTTGGGTCACCACCGTGACCACGCTGCTGGGCCATGGCCAGCCGCTCTACATGGCGACCTACGTCGCCCTGATCGTGTTCTTCTGCTTCTTCTATACTTCTGTCGTATTCAATCCGACCGAAACCGCGGATAACCTGAAGAAGTACGGCGGCTTCGTGCCGGGCATCCGTCCGGGCCAGCGCACCGCCGAGTATTTCGATTTCGTGCTGACCCGTCTGACGGTCGTTGGTGCCGCCTACATCTCCGCGGTCTGCTTGCTGCCGGAATTCCTGATCTCGCAGTATTCGGTGCCGTTCTATTTCGGCGGCACCTCGCTGCTGATCGTGGTCAGCGTGACCATGGATACCGTGGCACAGATCCAGTCGCATCTGCTGGCACACCAGTATGAGGGCCTCATCAAGAAGGCCAAGCTGAGGGGAGCGCGGAAATGAGGTTGATCCTGCTCGGACCGCCGGGCGCCGGCAAAGGCACCCAGGCGCAGCGCCTGATGGGCAAGCATGGCCTGGTCCAGCTCTCGACCGGGGATATGCTGCGCGCTGCAGTGAAGTCCGGCTCCGCTATCGGCCTCAAGGCCAAGGCGATCATGGACAGCGGCGCCCTGGTCTCGGACGAGATCGTGGTGGGCATCATCGCCGACCGGATCGACCAGCCGGACTGCCGCAAGGGCTTTATCCTGGACGGCTTCCCGCGCACCACCAAGCAGGCCGAAGCCCTCGACAAGATGCTGGCCGAGCGCAAGCTCCGCCTGGATGCCGTCATTGAAATGAAGGTCAATGACTCCATTCTGGTTGAGCGGATTACCGGCCGATTCACCTGCGCCAAGTGTGGGGCGGGTTATCACGACAAATTCCAGCCGACCAAGCAGCCCGGTGTATGCGACCGTTGCGGCTCGACCGAGTTTACCCGCCGGGCGGACGACAAGGCAGAGACTGTGGTCCCCCGGCTGAAGGCCTATCACGAGCAGACCGCTCCCTTGCTCCCATATTACGACGGACGAGGTATCCTGAAGCGGGTCGACGGGATGGCTGAAATTGACGAGGTTACCAGTCAGATTGAGGCGGTTTTAGCATCGCTCTGACCGCACTTAAGTAGTTGACTGAGTAGGAAGAGTTTCTATAATCGCGCCCCTTGGGCAAGGGGCGCGAGCAGGATAAGAGGCAGCGGATCCCGACGTAAGTCATTGACTTCGTTGGGTTTGTCTCGTGTCTAAATGTCGCCCAAGTGATCGTTCCGGTCAGGCCGGAATGAGTGATTCGAGGAGAAAAAGCGTGGCGCGTATTGCTGGCGTGAACATTCCGACCAACAAGCGGGTCGAGATCGCATTGACCTACATCTACGGCATCGGCCGGGTGAAGGCGAAAGAAATCTGCGAGAAGGTGGGGCTCCCGTCGGAGCGCCGCGTCAATCAGCTGACCGATGCTGAGGTGCTGCAGATTCGCGAGACGATCGACCGCGATTACAAGGTTGAAGGCGACCTCCGTCGTGAGATCGCGATGGACATCAAGCGTCTGATGGACCTGGGCTGCTATCGCGGCCTGCGTCACCGCAAGGGCCTGCCGGTCCGCGGTCAGCGTACCCATACCAACGCCCGTACCCGTAAGGGCAAGGCTGTCGCTATCGCCGGCAAGAAGAAAGCCGCGCGATAAATCGTTAGCCCCCGTTTTCGAAGGACTGCAGGATCCCCATGGTCAAGGACAAGGCCGCGCGCCCCCGGCGCAAGGAAAAGAAGAACATCACCTCTGCCGTTGCGCATGTGAATGCTTCGTTCAACAACACGATGATCACCATCACCGACGCGCAGGGCAATACCATTGCCTGGTCGTCGGCTGGCAGCCAGGGCTTCAAGGGCTCGCGCAAGTCGACCCCGTATGCCGCGCAGGTCGCGGCCGACGTGGCCGGTCGTCGCGCTGCCGAGCATGGCGTGCGCACCATCGAGGTCGAGGTGAAGGGCCCGGGTTCGGGTCGCGAGTCCGCGCTGCGCGCTCTGCAGGCCGTCGGTTTCGTCATCACCAGCATCCGCGACGTGACGCCGATCCCGCATAACGGTTGCCGTCCGCCGAAGCGTCGCCGCATCTAAACGGTCCGCGCCGGATTTAGGTCCGGCGCAGAAAAGAACAACGCGGCCGGCCGCCTCTTCAAGGCGGCTGTTGTCGCAACCGAGGTGGTCTAGGCGGAGTTCCGCTCCCGCCGCAACCGAACGAGGTTAAGGTGATCCAGAAGAATTGGACCGATCTGATTAAGCCGAACAAGCTGGTTATCGAGCCGGGCGCTGTGCCGGGCCGGACCGCGACTATCGTTGCCGAACCGCTGGAGCGTGGTTTTGGTCTGACGCTGGGCAACGCGCTGCGTCGCGTGCTGCTGTCGTCGCTGCAGGGGGCTGCTGTCACGTCCATCAAGATCGACGGCGTGCTGCATGAATTCTCGTCGATCCCTGGCGTGCGTGAAGACGTCACCGACATCGTGCTGAACATCAAGTCGATGGCGCTGAAGATGCACGGCGAAGGCCCGAAGCGCATGCACCTGAACGCCCAGGGTCCGTGCGAAGTCACCGCCAAGATGATCGAGACCGGTCACGACATCGAAGTGATGGACCCGAGCCACGTGCTGTGCACGCTGGACGCCGGCGCCACCATCCGCATGGAACTGACCGTCGAGACCGGTAAGGGTTACGTGCCTGCGTCTGCCAACCGCCCGGAAGATGCGCCGATCGGCCTGATTCCGGTGGACGCGCTGTACAGCCCGGTTCGCAAGGTCTCCTACAAGGTCGAGAACACCCGCGAGGGCCAGATTCTCGACTATGACAAGCTGACCATGCAGATGGAAACCAACGGCGCGATCAAGCCGGACGATGCGCTGGCCTATGCTGCCCGCATCCTGCAGGACCAGCTGCAGCTCTTCATCAACTTCGAAGAGCCGAAGGCTGAATCGCGTGAGAAGGTCGCCAGCGAGCCGGAATTCAATCCGAACCTGCTGCGCCGCGTCGACGAGCTCGAGCTCTCGGTGCGTTCGGCCAACTGCCTCAAGAACGACAACATCGTCTACATCGGTGATCTGATCCAGAAGACCGAAGCAGAGATGCTGCGCACGCCGAACTTCGGCCGCAAGTCGCTGAACGAGATCAAGGAAGTTCTGGCTCAGATGGGTCTGCATCTTGGCATGCATGTTCCCAACTGGCCGCCGGAGAATATCGAGGAACTGGCGAAGAAGCTTCAGGATCAATACTGATCCTGTCCGCCTGACGAAGATCGAGGAGAGTCCCTATGCGTCACCGCAATGCCGGCCGCAAACTGAACAAGTCCAGCGCTCATCGCCGTGCGATGTTTGGCAACATGGCGGCGTCGCTCATCAAGCATGAGCAGATCACCACCACGCTGCCCAAGGCCAAGGAGCTGAAGCCGCTGATCGACAAGCTGATCACGCTCGGCAAGCGCGGCGATCTGCACGCCCGTCGTCAGGCGCTGTCCTTCCTGCCGGAGAAGGCAGCCGTGGACAAGCTGTTCTCGACCCTGAACGAGCGTTATGCCTCGCGCAACGGCGGCTATAGCCGCGTGCTGAAGGCCGGCTTCCGCTATGGCGATGCTGCGCCGCTCGCCGTCGTTGAGCTGATCGATCGTGACGTTTCCGCCAAGGGCCAGGATTCGGGCCCGGTGCAGGAAGCTGCCGAGGCCGAAGCCGCCGCTTGAGGCGCTTCGATCACCTGATACGAAAATGGCGGGCCCGGTGCCCGCCATTTTTTTTGTCTGCCGCAGAGAGAGACGAGGGTGTGTCTAGGAGCGTAGGTCCTGCGCCATCTCTTCCTCGGAGATGGGGGCGAAAATCACGCCGATCAACAGCATCTCGACCCGGCTCTGGCCCAGCGGCAGCACCAACGAATGATGATCGACATATTGCTCGTCGATCACGCCCTTGCGGCGGATCAACGCCGGTTTGCGGGTCTGCAGCACCTGCATGTAGGCGTCGCGCGCCAGCGCGGCCAGCTCCGGCCATGGATGATCCTCGAGATACTTGCCCGTCATGTCGAAGCCCTGGCGGTAGGCGACGTCGCTACCAAACAGGCGGTAGCGGAAGCGGGTCGGGTCTGCCTCCACATCGATCAGGATCAGGCTGCCGAGAATGAAACGCAGCTCCAGGGGATCGATGGCATCGCGGCCGGGATGTGTGCCGCCGGCGCGCTTGGTGTCCCAGTAGGCGTAAAGCTGCTGCAGGAGCGGCTGTTCCAGGTTCATGACACCAGCATCCCGGCTGGGAATGAAGACGGGGTTAATTGTTGATGGGGGCGCCCCATTGAAAACCTTTCGGAAACATCCTTATTTAAGCACGGTCATGACACGCGCAGCCATCCTCAGAATTCTGACCATTTCTCTCCTGGCCCTGCTGCCGGCAGCCCAGTCTGGTGCGCAGTCGGCAGGTGCGCAGCCGCAACCGCGCGTGCCGGCCAGCCGCGCCGAGATCCAGTTCAGTTTCGCGCCGCTGGTACAGCGTGCGGCCCCGGCTGTGGTGAACGTCTACACGCGCCGGGTCGAGCGCGTGCAACGTTCACCCCTGATGGATGACCCGTTCTTCCGTCGCTTTTTCGGCGACCAGATGCCGGGCGGCGGTCAGCCGCGCGAGCGGGTTGCACAGTCGCTGGGCTCGGGTGTGATTGTCGAGTCCGAAGGGATCATCGTGACCAACAATCACGTGATCGACGGCGCGACCGAGATCGTGGTGGCGCTCAGCGATCGTCGTGAGTTCGAGGCCAGGGTAATCGCCGCCGATCCGCGCTCCGATCTGGCCGTGCTGCGCATCGATGTGCGGGGAGAGACCCTGCCGTATCTGGAGTTCAGTGATTCCGACGAACTGCAAGTTGGTGACCTGGTGGTCGCCATCGGCAATCCCTTCGGCGTGGGGCAGACGGTGACACAGGGCATCGTCTCCGCTGTCGGCCGCGCCATCTCAGACGACCTGACCGCGCAGTCTTTCATCCAGACCGATGCGGCAATCAATCCTGGCAATTCCGGTGGCGCATTGCTCACGCTGGATGGCCGGATCGCCGGCATAAACACAGCGATCTTTTCCCAGTCGGGTGGCTCGGTCGGCATCGGCTTTGCCATCCCGGCCAATCTGGTTTCGTCGACGGTTGCCAGCGCCATGGCGGGGAAGGGCATCCGACGCCCTTGGTTCGGCGCCACAGGTGAGACCGTCACCTCCGAGATCGCCCAGGGCCTGGGGTTGACGCGCCCGAATGGCGTGCTGGTCAGCGAGGTCTATCGCGGCGGTCCGTCGGAGCGCGGCGGCCTGCGCGTCGGCGACGTCGTGCTGGCCATCGACGGTCGTGAGGTCAACGATCCGCAGGCGCTGCGTTTTCGTATTGCCACCCGCAAATTGGGCGACACGGCGCGCGTCGACATCATGCGCCGCGGCCAGCGGCAAACTTTGCAGGTCGCGCTGACAGAAGCGCCCGAGATACCGCCGCGCGACCGGACGCAGCTTACCGGCAATCAGCCGCTATCGGGCGCCACGGTGGCCAACCTGTCGCCGGCTTTTGCCGAGGAGATCGGCATCGATACCTTGGCGCGCGGTGTGATCGTCACCGATATCGCGCCAGGTTCGCCGTCCAACCGCTTGCGGGTGCGCGTAGGAGACATCGTCGTCAAGATCAATAACCAGGACGTCGCCGATGTGCGCAGCCTGCAGGGCATCCTGCGCGGCGGTAACCAGTGGACCGTGGTGCTGCGGCGCGGCAAGCAACTGCTGTCCTTCTCGGTGCGTGCATGAGCAAGAAGGCGGGCGGCACCGCAGAGACGCTGTTCAGCGCCGCCGGCATGGAAACGCCGCCGGCTGGTCCGCTGGCCGATCGCCTGCGCCCGCGCACGCTCGATGACATCATCGGGCAGGATCATCTGCTGAAGGGCGAGGGGCCGCTGGCCCGCATGGTGCAGGCCAAAAAGCTGGCCAGCCTGATCCTCTGGGGCCCGCCAGGCACTGGCAAAACCTCGATCGCGCGCCTGCTGGCCGATGCCACCGAGCTGGAATTCGCGCCACTCTCGGCCGTTTTCTCCGGTGTTGCGGATTTGCGCAAGGTTTTTGAGGCGGCACGCGAACGTCGCACACAGGGCAAGCGCACGCTGCTGTTCGTTGACGAAATCCATCGCTTCAATCGCGCCCAGCAGGATGGATTCCTGCCTTATGTGGAAGACGGCACCGTGGTGTTGGTCGGTGCCACCACCGAGAACCCCAGTTTCGCGCTCAACTCGGCGCTGTTGTCGCGGGCCTCCGTCGTGGTTCTGCATCGTCTTGACGATACGGCATTGGAAGCGCTGCTGGCCCGCGCCGAAGCAATCGAGGAGCGCCCGCTGCCACTGACATCTGAGGCTCGTGCGGCGCTCCGCGCCATGGCCGATGGCGATGGCCGCTATCTGCTGAACATGGCGGAACAGATCTACACGCTGCCGGCCGAGACTGAGCCGCTTGATCCGGCGCGCTTGGCCGAGACGCTGCAGAAACGCGCGCCGATCTACGACAAGACCCAAGATGAACATTACAATCTGATCTCGGCGCTGCATAAGTCACTGCGCGGCTCCGATGTCGATGCGGCGCTCTACTGGATGGCGCGCATGCTGGCCGGCGGCGAGGATCCGCTATACATCACGCGCCGTCTGGTCCGCTTCGCGGCTGAGGATATCGGCTTGGCCGATCCCAATGCGTTGCTGCAGGCCCTGGCTGCCAAGGACATGTACGACTTTCTCGGCTCGCCTGAAGGCGAGCTTGGCTTGGTGCAGGCGGTGATCTATCTGGCGACGGCGCCGAAATCCAATGCGGCTTATAAGGCAGAGAAGGCGGCCAAGCGGGCCGCGCGGGAGCATGGCTCGCTGATGCCGCCGATGCACATCCTGAATGCGCCGACCAAGATGATGAAGGAACTGGGCTACAGCGCCGGCTACAATTACGACCACGATGCCGAGGACGGCTTTTCGGGCCAGAACTACTTCCCTTCGGATATGGAGCGGCAAAACTTCTACCGGCCAGTGGAGCGAGGATTTGAGCGGGAAATCCAGAAAAGGCTGGAGTACTGGCAGAAGCTGCGGACCCGGCGCCAAGGTGAGGGCGAATAACCCCGGCAGCGTTCCAGCGGCGTTAACCAAGTTACAACCGCTGACCGTTAAACTAATTTGGTATATTTTTGGACTATGCCGTCCGCACTCGTCAAATTTCTGGGCAGGTTCTCCGTGCTGCAAAAGCTCGGCCTATATGGTGGTGTGATTCTCGGGCTGCTGGTTCTCGCAGGGCTGATGAACCATGCCGTCAACGGGCCGAAGGAAAAGGCCTTCTACGTGCCGGGGCAGGTTCCCAGCCGTGACGACTGCTTCTATGGCAAGCTGGCGCAGTTCAAGAATGTGACGCGTCAGATTATCTTTCAGGCTGGCCAAGAATGTGAAATTGAGGTCCAGTCGGTCGAAGGCCATGAGCAGCGCCGGCAGGAATGGATCGCGCGCCAGGCCGAGAAGGCGCGGCTGAAGGCGGCTGAGCCAGTCGTTCAGACGCCGCCGGAAGAGCCTCAGGAAAAAGATCGCCTGCGCCGCGTCTGGCGCTAAGCAGTTTCGTCTTTCAGTCAGAGTATCAATTCATGTCCCAGGTCATCACCCGCACCGTCAGCGACGGCGAAGCCGATTTGCGGCTCGATCGTTGGTTCAAGCGCCACTATCCCTGGCTCGGCCATGCCAAGCTGGAGAAGCTCCTGCGCACCGGGCAGGTGCGTGTCGATGGCGGCCGCGCCAAGGCAGCGACACGCCTCGAACTGGGGCAGACCATCCGCATTCCGCCGCTGGGTGAACCGCCGAAGGATGACGAGCGTCCGCGCGAACCCCGGCCGGCTCGCGCCACGCCGGCGCGCATCGCCGAACTGGAAGCCGCCGTTCTGCACAAGGACGATGCCGTCATCGTCATCAACAAGCCGCCGGGTCTGGCGACCCAGGGCGGCACCGGGCAGACCGAACACCTGGATGGCCTGCTGGGTTTCCTGAAGTTCGGCAGCACCGAACGCCCACGCCTGGTGCATCGCCTCGACAAGGACACCTCGGGCGTGATCCTGTTGGCGCGCACGGCTTCGGCCGCCGCCAAGCTGGCCGGCGCGCTGAAAGCGCGGGAGGCGCATAAGCTGTACTGGGCGTTGGTGATGGGTGTGCCGGAGATCCGTCAGGGCAAGATCAACATGCCGCTATCCAAGCTGCCCGGCGCTGCCGGCGAGAAGATGGCGGCCGATGAGGAAGACGGCAAGAATGCCGTCACGCTCTATCGCACGATCGACACGGCTGGCCGGCGCGCCTCCTGGCTCGCCATGGCGCCGCTCACCGGTCGCACCCATCAGTTGCGCGTGCATGCCGCCCTAATGGGGCGGCCGATCGTCGGTGATGGAAAATATGGCGGTGCCGAAGCGCATCTCACCGGCGGTGTCAGCCGCAAGCTGCACCTGCATGCCCGTGCTATCCGCCTTGCCCATCCTGATGGCGGAATGCTCGAAGTGCGGGCGCCGCTGTCGGAGCATATGCAGGCGACTTGGGACTTTCTCGGTCTGGAGATCGAGAAAAGCGCCGACGCATGGCTGGAATAGACCAGCCGCTTCTGCCTGAAAACCTGCGACAGCGGGCGCATCCGCTGCGTCCGGATCTTGCGGCCGAAGTCCATGCCCGTCCGCCGCTGCCACTGGCGGCGCCCGGTCGCGTTTTGCATCTGGGCGTGATGCTGAAAGGCGAGGAGGGCGCTGCCGAACATGCCCATCTGGCAACGCTATGCCGGATCGTGAAAGCAGCTGAACCCGAAGCCGGTGCGCGTCATGTCGCGGTACCGTTGCCGGATGGCGGGCATCTGATTTGGGAAAAGCGCACGGAATTCTCGACTTATACGCTGTATCTGCGGCGCGCCGCCGGCGAGGAGATGGCGGCGGGCCATTTGCCGTTGCCAGCGGATTGGCTAGCGCAGCTGCCCGGCCGGCTGATGATCGCGGCCGATGTGACGGTGCTGGCCGGTAGCGAGCCGCAACCGGATGCCACGATGCTGCAGAGCCTGTTCGACGGGCCAACGCTGGCGGCCAGCGGTCTGGCCGGCGGTCAGGCAACGGTGTGGACGGATTTTCATCTGGGCGCTGACGATGCCGTGCGTTTCGTGCTGCACGATCGCGGCCTGACGCCGGCACAATGCGGCCGCATCGTGATGCGGCTGCTCGATATCGAGACTTACCGCATGATGGCGTTGTTGGCGCTGCCGCTCGCGCAGCAGGTGGCGCCGCGCATCACGGTGCTGGAACAGGAGCTGGCCAAGCTGTCTGGCCGCATGGTCGATGTGGCCCATGAAAGCGAGCAGACGCTGCTGCGCGAGATTGCCGGCCTGGCCGCCGAAGTAGAGACGCTGGCGGTCGAGACGCCATATCGTTTCGGCGCGGCACGGGCTTATCACGCTTTGGTGGAGCGCCGCATCGCCGAGCTGCGCGAGATTCGTATCGAAGGGCAGCCGACCATCGGCGAATTCATGGAGCGGCGGCTTTCTCCTGCGATGCGGACTTGCATCACGATGGCCGAGCGCATCGAAGGACTTTCACGGCGCGCGACGCGCATCGCCAACCTGCTGCGCACCCGCGTCGATGTGGCGCTGGAACGGCAGAATGTCGAACTGCTGGATGCGATGAACCGCCGCTCGCGACTGCAGCTGCGCCTGCAGGAAACCGTCGAGGGGCTTTCGGTTGCGGCGATCACCTATTACACGGTCGGTCTGGTCGGCTATGCCGCGCAGGCGCTGCATGCGGTTGGCCTGCCGGTCGACAAGGAGATCGCCATCGGTATTGCCATTCCGGTCGTCGCGCTGATCGTCTGGTGGGGCTTGCGCCGCTTTCGCCGTTCCCTGCAGAAGGCCGGCCTGCACTGATTGGTTAGCGCAGCGCGGCTTTGATCGCGTCCGACAGATAGTCCGCCACGGCGCGCACGCGCGGCGCCTTGCGCAGATCGCGGTGGATCACCAGCCATAGATCGCGTGTCACCGGCGGCTTGCCACTATCTGCGATCAGCTCGGGATACTGCCGGGCGATATAATCGGGTAGCAGCACCGCGCAGGCGCCGCTGCGGGCGGCCGCCACCATCGGGATCATGCTGTTGCTGCGCAGCACCGTACGCAGCCCTGTCTGCTTGGCCAGCCATTGCGTTTCCGGCAGGTCGGGAAGGCTTTCGTCGAAGGCGGCCACCGCCATGCTGTCGGTGATGTTGGCATGGCGATAGAGGCGATAGGGGACGGCGCCCAGCCGGCTGGCATAGAGCTCGCCGGTCTTGGGTCGGGCCCAGCGGATGGCGATATCGGCTTCGCGCCGCGCCAGGCTGAGCGAGCGATGGTCGACCAGAATCTCCAATTCCAGCCGCGGCCAGCGCCGGCGCATCCCGGCCAGGCAGGGCGCAATGGAATGGCTGGCGACGCCTTCGGTGGCGGTGATACGCACCAGACCTTCCACCTGTTCACCGCGCTGGGCTTCGGCCAGCCGGTTCAGCCGTAACAGTGGTGCCTCGATCTGTTCGGCCGCCTGCAGCACCGGGGCGGCCAGTGGGGTTGGGCGGTAGCCACGCGCACGGCGCTCGAATAACTGGAAGCCCAGCGCCTCTTCCAGCGCGGCGATCCGCCGCGCCACCGTGGCGTGGTTTACCTTCAGCACCCGGGCGGTGCCGGACAGGCTGCCGTGACGGGCGAGCTCCAGGGCATAGCGGAGGTCGTTCCAGTCCGGCTGGCTTTGGCCATCTGTGCGTTTTTGCATAGTCATCGCGCGATCTTATGGAATTTGCACAAGACCTGCCATGGCCTAAATCAGAGCATATAATCCTCAATCGGAGTGTGCGTGATGACCCGTCCCAAGACCCTGCTTGAAATGGCCGGCGCCGCCGGCGTGCCGTTCCACTGGAACAAGGCCGCCCTGGTGGTGGTGGATGCCCAGAACGAATACTTGGTCGATGGCGGCCTGCCGCTGACCGGTGTCGAGCCCGCAGTGGCCGAGATTGCTCGCCTGCTGGCCGGCGCCCGGGCCAGCGGCGCGCCGGTGATTCATGTGCGGCATCACGGTCGGCCGGGCGGGGCGCTGTTCAATCCCGAGGGGCCGAAAGCTGATTTCATTTCCGCCGTGCGGCCGCTCGATGGCGAGACCATCGTCACCAAGGGCCTGCCAAACAGCTTCGCCAAGACCAACCTGGATGAGGTGCTGAAAGGCCTCGGCCGCACCGATGTGATCATCGCCGGCTTCCAGAGCCATATGTGCATCAGTGCCACGGCGCGCAGTGCGCTGGACCACGGCTACCGTGCCGCCGTGGTCGCTTCGGCCTGCGCCGACCGCGATCTGCCCGACCCGACCGGGACCGGTGCGATCTCGGCAACCGAGATGCATCGCATCACCATGGCGGCGCTGAACGACCGGTTTGCAATTGTGCTGAAAGACGCCAGCCTTATTTCGGCGCAGGCAGCGGCGTAGCGTTCACGCCGCTGCGCGGCACGGGGTTCATCGTCGGCACCGGCGCCTGCACGGCGTTTGGTGTTTCCGATGGCCGCGTGCGCGTGCGGCGGTCTGTCGGCAGGGTGTCCCAGACCTGGTTGGCCTCGGCCACGCTCAGCTTCTGGTCGCCCGGCCGGCAGGCGCGGCTGCGATACAGCACGCGACGATCGGGATAGAAGCACCAGATCGCCTCGGTCAACTGCGCGCGTTGCAGCAGCTGGGCCTCTTCGGTGTTGATCCAGCGGCTGCCCGGCGGGCAGGCCTGCGCCTCGAAGACCTGTCCCGTGCTGTCGCTGTAGCACAGCGCATAGACGCCTTCGCCGACGCGCGCCGGGTTGCTGTCATAGGGCGTGATGGTGCCGATGGCCGCGCCGCCGCCGGGCGGCACATTGGCCTGCGGTGTGTTGCCGATGCCGCCACGGGTAGCCGGCTGATAGGTGCGAGGCTGGATCGGCGTGATCTCGGGTGCGCCGCGGCCAGCGACCGGTGCGCGTGAGTTTGATGCCTGGAACTGGCGTTCAGCCATATCGGTGCCGACCGGACTGTAGCCCGGTGCGCAACGGCCGGTCTGGCTGAGATAGAGCAGTCCGGCCTCGGCGTTGAAGCAGGGTGTGACGGGGCGGTCGCTGGCGGCTGTGCCATCCGACAACCGCGGACGGTCGCTGCCGCCGCCCATTCCGCGGTAGAGGCTGCGGTTCATGTCGCGGATGCTGTTTTCCATGCTGCTGCAACCGGCCAGGCCGACAGCGAGAAGCAACAGCGCAAGGCCGCGACGATGCATGAATCAGCCGCGACCGCGATAGGGTGCGACACCCTGGTCGGGCAGCCACAGTCCGGCCGGCGGCTTGCCGGTCTGGTAAAAGACATCGATGGGCATGCCGCCACGCGGATACCAGTAGCCGCCGATGCGCAACCAGCGCGGCTGCATCGCCGCGACCAGGCGCTTGGCGATGCCGACGGTGCAGTCTTCATGGAAGGCGCCGTGGTTGCGGAAGCTGTTGAGGAACAGCTTCAGCGATTTCGATTCAACGATCTGCCGGTTTGGCACGTAATCGATCACCAGATGCGCGAAGTCGGGTTGACCGGTCATCGGGCAGAGGCTGGTGAATTCCGGCTGCGTGAAGCGGATCAGATAGGTCACACCCGGTTGCGGGTTGGGCACGGTCTCCAGCACGGCATCTTCCGGGCGCGCCGGCTGGGCGGCCATCTTGCCAAGCTGGGTCAGGCCGGCGACCGAGGGGGCGCGGCGGGTGCCGGGACGGGAGGGCGAGCGGGATTTGGTCGGCTTTGTCATGCTATCTATCTGCCACAACAACGCCTTGATTGCATCCCCGTGCCGCCATGATCGGCCGACAGTGTGACACCCGTACCGACCGAGGCATCCGGGTGGATGTACCGTCGGTGCTTTTGCCCCCGAAGGAGGCATGCTCATGACCCGTTTTAAAACCCTCGCCACCGCCCTGACCGTTGCCGGCGCCTTGTCCTTTGGCGCCGCCGGCGCCTATGCCCAGGCCACCCCGGCGCAGCCCGCCACGCCGGCCCAGCCGGGCGTTGCCGCGCCCGCCACGCCGGCGACCCCGGCCAGCCCGTCGGTGAAGAAGGCCGAGGATCACAAGGCCGACCAGCACAAGGATGCGAAGAAAACCGAGCTGAAGTCCGACCTGAAGAAGGACGACCAGCGCAAGGCCGATCTGAAGAAGGACCAGCTCAAGCAGGACCAGGCCAAGGCTGACCAGAAGTCCCGCGACGCCAAGAAAGCCGTCAACTGAGGCGCAGTGACGGCTGATTGGGGCTCCCGTCTTCGGACGGGAGCCTTTTTTTATTGGTTTTCAGCCGAGAAAGCGACTTGGAGTTGAGCGCGGCGGCCGGGCATGCGAGTCTGGGGTCATGGATTCCTCTAAAAACAATGCAGGCCACGATTTCATCCCGCCGAAACTGGTGGTGTTCGACTGCGACGGCACCATGGTCGACAGCCAGCATCATATCGTCTCCGCGATGCACTCCGCCTTCGCTGCCAACGGCCTGATCGTGCCGGAAGCCGATACGGTGCGTCGCACGGTCGGCCTGCCGCTGGATGCTGCGATCGAAAGCCTGCTGCCCTATGGTGCCGGCTCCCTGACTGCTGTCGTCGATGCATACAAACAGGCGGCGATCGCCCAGCGTCTGGTGCCCGATCACCACGAACCGCTGTTCCCCGGCCTGGTCGATGCGCTCGACCGGCTGGAGGCCGCCGGCTTCCTGCTCGGCATCGCCACCGGCAAGGCGCGGCGCGGCCTCGACTTCACGCTGAAGACCCATGGTCTGACCGGCCGCTTCGTCACCCTGCAGACCAATGACGTGGTGGCGGTCGGCAAACCGGCGCCCGACATGGTGCTGCAGGCCATGGCCGAGACCGGTGCAGATCGCACCTCGACCATTGTGGTGGGCGACACTACTTACGACATGGAAATGGCCCGCAATGCCGGGGTGAGGGCGATCGGTGTCGCCTGGGGTTATCACGAGGAAGAGGTGCTCTGGAATTCCGGGGCGCAGAGGGTCATTAAAAATTTCGAGGAACTTCCTGATCTGGTGATCGAATTGATGGCCTGATCGTTAGTGTTTTGACGGGAGGTGCCGCATGCGTGCTTTGAAATGGATTGGCGCCGTTCTGGCGCTGCTGATTGTCGCCGCCGTGGTTGCGGTGCTGACCGTGGATGTGAACCGCTTCAAGCCGCAGATCGTGGCGGCCGTCGAAGAAGCGACTGGTCGCAAGCTCGACATTGCCGAGGACATGAAGCTCAGCCTCTGGCCGCTGGGTATCGGGGTCAAGCGAGTCAGCTTCGCCAATGCGAGCTGGGGCAGCCGGCCACAGATGGCCACCATCGGCGAGTTCACAGCGCAGGTCGATCTGATCGCGCTGATCCGCAGCCAGGTCAAGATCGACAGCCTCGTGTTGAACGACGTCGATCTATTGCTGGAAAAAGACCGTCAGGGGCGGGCCAATTGGGACTTCGCCGGCCAGAAGCCGGCCCCGCAGCAGCAACCCCAGACCCAGACGCCTGCCGCACAGTCCGGCGGCGGCAGCATCCCCACCGTCGAGAATGTCGCGCTGAAGAATGTGAAGCTCGCCTATCACGATGCGCAGACCGGCGCGAAGACCGATGTGAATTTGAGCGAATTCTCGATCAAGCAGGCCAGCGGCAACACGCTGGCCACGAAACTGGTCGCCATCGTCAATGGCAACGAGATCAAGGCCGACGGCACGTTGGGCAGCCTGGACGATCTGATGGCGCCGAGCCGGCCCTGGCCGGTGAAGCTCACCGTCACCGTGCCCAATGCCAAGCTGACTGTGGATGGCAGCGTTGCCCAGCCGATGCAGGGCAAGGGCATCGCGCTTAAAGTGACGGCCGACGCGCCCGACCTGGCCAAGCTGGCGGCCGCTTTCGGTGCCAGTGCGCCGGCGGTGCCGCTGACCTTCCAGGCCGATGTGAAGGATCTCGGCCCGCAGCGTTATGCGCTCAACAACATCAACGCCAAGATTGCCGATAGCGATCTCACCGGCACGGCCGAACTCAACCTCGCCGGCGCAAAGCCAGCGGTAAAAGCCGATCTTGCCTCCAAGAGCATGGACGTGAACAAGCTGCTGCCCAAGGACGCCGCCAAACCTGCCAGTGGAGGCAGTGGCGGCGGCGCGAAAGCACCTGCCGGTGATGGTCGCCTGTTCAGCAACGATCCGCTGCCGCTCGATGGCCTGAACGCCGCGGATGCGCAGATCGCCTACAAGGCGGATCACCTGAAGGCGCCGGCTTTTGATGCGCAGGGCGTGTCGTTGGCTTTGACGCTGAGGGATGGGGTGCTGAATGTGAAACCGGCCGTTGCCGCTTTGGCACAGGGCAGCCTCACTGGCGACATCACCATGAACGGCAAATCCAAGGCGTTGAGCGCCAAGCTGGATGGCAAGGGCGTGGTGTTGAGCGAATATCTGCAGAAGGCCGGCATCACCGACATCGTGCGGCGCGGCGCTCCGACCGATCTGGCGCTGGACGTCACCAGCCAGGGCGCCAGCATGCGACAGTTGATGGCCGGCCTGAATGGCAAGCTGATCCTGAAAGTCGGCGAGGGCGAGCTGAAGGAAGAATATATCCGTGACTTCCTGCCCGGGATGGCGCGCGCGGTGTCGGCACTGGATCGCGCCGCCGCCAAGACCAAGCTGCATTGTGTCGTCACCGGCCTCGACATCAAGGGGGGTGTGCTGACGCCCAAGGCGATGCTGGCGGAAACTGGCAGCATGACCATGACCGGCGACGGCACGGTCAACCTGGGCACGGAGCAGCTGAACCTGCGTCTGGTGCCGTCGTCGCGCGACACCGGCCTTGCCGCCGCGCTGCCGCCGGTGATGGTGCGCGGCAAGCTGACCGATCCGAGCTTCACGCCCGATCCGGCGGCGCTGGCCAAGAATGTGCTGGGCGCTGCAGCCGGCATGGCGGCGTTGGGCCCGCTGGCGCTGCTGTCGCCGGCATTGGGTTCCGGTGGCGACGATGCCGCGACGGCCTGCAGCAAGGCTGTGGCGCTCGCTGAAGGTCGCCCGGTGCCGGCCTCGACGGCGAAACCCGGTTCGCAACCGGCCCAGCAGCAGCCGCAGTCAAATACTCCGGTCGACAATCTGAAACGCGGACTGGGCAATCTGTTCGGCCGTTGAAGGCGAGCAGGGGCGCAGCTATAAGCCGCAGTCATGAAGCGGTTCTACAAGGAAGCGACGGCGCAGCCCGAGGCAGATGGCACGGCGAGCGTGCGGCTGGATGGTCGGATGCTGAAAACGCCGGCCAAGACCGAGATGCGCGTGCCGACGCTCGGGCTGGCCGAGGCAATCGCCGCCGAATGGCAGGCGCAGGCGAACGAGATCAGGCCCTCGACCATGCCGCTGATGCAGCTGACGGCCACCGCCATCGACCGTGTGGCCCATGACCGCAGCTTTGCCACCGACGATATCCTGCGTTACAGCGATACCGACCTGCTGGCCTATCGTGCCGCGCAGCCGGCAGCCCTGGCCGAAAAGCAGGCCGAGGTCTGGCAGCCGCTGCTGGACTGGTTCCGTGAGCGTTTTGACGTCCAGATTGTGGTCACCAGCGGGATCATGGCGGTGGACCAGCCGCCGGAGCTGCGGCCCCGCCTGCAACGGGTCTGCGAGGGCTGCGATCCCTATCAGCTGACCGCGCTCCATGCCGCCACCACCAATACCGGCTCGGTGGTGCTGGGACTGGCGCTGCTGGAAGGCCGAGTCGATGCCGCCGCGGCCACCGAGGCCGGGCTGGTGGACGAACTGCACCAGGCCAGGCTCTGGGGTGAGGATGCCGAAGCCGCCAAACGGCGGGCCGGACTGGCCTCCGACCTGGAGGCGACGGCCCGATTTCTCGCTTTACTGAAGGTCACCCCTTAGTGCTATTCCCACCGGTTGTGCTTAATCCACAGGCACAACCTTTTCTGGGCAGCGCTTTGAATCGCTTGCTATAGTCCCTGCCGATCACAGGGACTTGATGTCGGCCTTCAGGGGGGCCCGACATATGGCAGGCATGGACACGCCGAAGCGGCAACGGCCCAAGATGGGCTATGGCGAGCTTCTGGCCATCATTGCGGATCACGAAAAGTACCGTCAGCGCCTGCCCGGCGGTCGGCGGGCGATCCTGCATTACCGCGACCTGTCCCACCTCTCCATGGCGGGCGTCGATCTCGCCGGCGCCGATTTCACTGGCTGTAATCTGCAGGCGGTCAACATGACCGATACGAACCTGAGCAGCGCGGTGCTGTTTGGCGCCGACCTGCGTGGCGCGTCATTGCAGAATGCGCGGCTGAATCATGCTGACCTGCGCGGCGCATCGCTGCGTGGGGCGGACCTCACTGGCGCGAAGCTGCAGGAAGCCGATCTCTGCGACGGCATGGTTGCCCATCGCGATCCCGTCGGCGGCGTGCATCTTGTCAAGCCCGACCATGATGCGGTCGACCTCGGTGGCGCCAAGCTGGTGGCGGCCGATCTCACCGGTGCGAACATGACCGGCGTGATGGCAGGCCGCACCGATTTCAGCGATGCCGTGCTGATCAACTGCGTGCTGACGCGCGCCAATCTTTCGGCGGCTAAACTTTCCGGCGCCAATCTCTCCGGCGCCGATCTCACCGGTGCGAATCTCAAGGATGCCGAACTGCGTGATGCGGTGCTGGTCGGCGTGCGCCTGGAAAAGACGCAACTTACCGGTGCCGATCTGCGGGGCATTCTGGACGACACGCCGCGCGGTCGTTCGATTGCCGAACTCGATGTCAGCATCGACGAGGCTTTCCGCCTGTATCGCCTCTGGGTCGAGACCGACGGCGTGAAAGGGCGGCTGTTCGATTTCAGCGGCTACGACCTGCGCAGCATCGGGCCGCGCCCGGGCCTGGTGCTGACCGGCGCGATGCTGGAAGGGGCGGTGCTGCAGGGGCTCAATCTGGAACGCGCTTCCCTGCAGGGCGCGCGCCTGGTCGATGCCGATCTGCGCGATTGCAATCTGGCCAGCGCTGACCTGCGTGGCGCCAATCTGACCGGTGCCCTGCTGGTGCGGGCCGACCTGCGCGAAGCCGACCTCAGCCCCCTGACTGTCGGCCTGATCAAGTCCTTTCCGGCCAATCTGTCACGCAGCCTGTTGCGCGGCGCCGACCTGCGCGGCGCCCGGCTGCGGCAGGCCTGGCTGGAGGGGGCCGATATGTCGCGCGCCCTGCTGGACGGGGCCGATCTGGTCGACGCCCGGCTGCCCCAGCGGTAATCCGCTTTCGTCTGATATATCAGCGGCGATAAATTCCTTTTATCGCAAGGGTTTCACTTCCGCTATTGCACTGCAGCGCCGGCTATTTTGCCGGTCCGCGCGATGTGCTATTGCCGTGTCACGGCCATGTCATAAGGCGCCCCATTCAACAGCGCCAAATCGGGGAGTTGCATGCAGGACATCATCCGGCAGTTGGAAGAGAAACGCGCGCAGGCGCGGCAGGGCGGCGGGGCAAAACGCATCGAGGCCCAGCATGCCAAGGGCAAGCTGACCGCCCGTGAACGCATCGAACTTCTGCTTGATCCCGGCTCCTTCGAGGAGTGGGACATGTTCGTCGAGCATGACTGCACCGATTTCGGCATGGATGGCCAGAAGGTGGCCGGCGACGGCGTCGTCACCGGCTATGGCACCATCAACGGTCGCGCGACCTTCGTCTTCAGCCAGGACTTCACCGTTTTCGGCGGGTCGCTCTCGGCCAGTCATGCCGGTAAGATCTGCAAGATCATGGACACCGCCATGAAGGTCGGTCTGCCGGTGATTGGACTCAATGATTCCGGTGGCGCGCGCATTCAGGAAGGCGTCGACAGCCTGGCCGGCTATGCCGAGGTGTTCCAGCGCAATGCGCTCGCCTCGGGCGTCGTGCCGCAGATTTCCGTCATCATGGGGCCCTGCGCCGGCGGCGCGGTCTATTCGCCCGCGATGACCGACTTCATCTTCATGGTGAAGGATTCGAGCTACATGTTCGTCACGGGTCCCGACGTGGTGAAGACCGTGACGCAGGAAGTGGTGACCCAGGAACAGCTTGGCGGCGCGGTGACGCATACCACCAAGTCTTCGGTGGCCGACAATGCCTATGAGAATGACGTCGAGGCACTGGCGCAGACACGTCGCATGTTCGACTTCCTGCCGCTGAACAACCGCGAGAAGGCTCCGGTCCGCGAGACCTGGGACCCGATCAACCGCCAGGAATCCTCACTCGACACGCTGGTGCCGCCCAATCCGAACAAGCCCTACGACATGAAGGAGCTGATCGAGAAGGTGGTGGATGAGGGCGACTTCTTCGAGGTGCAGCCCAATTACGCCAAGAACATCATCATCGGGTTCGCCCGTATCGGCGGCCAGACCGTGGGCATCGTCGCCAACCAGCCGATGGTGCTGGCGGGCTGCCTAGACATCGACAGCTCGCGCAAGGGCGCGCGCTTTGTTCGTTTTTGTGATTGCTACGACATCCCGATCGTCACCTTCGTCGACGTGCCCGGCTTCCTGCCCGGCACCAGCCAGGAATATGGCGGTATCATCAAGCATGGCGCCAAGCTGCTGTTCGCCTATGCCGAGGCGACCACGCCGAAGGTCACGGTGATCACGCGCAAGGCCTATGGCGGCGCCTATGACGTGATGGCGTCCAAGCATCTGCGTGGCGACGTCAACTATGCCTGGCCCTCGGCCGAGATCGCCGTGATGGGGCCAAAGGGCGCCGTCGAGATCATCTTCCGCGCCGAAATGAACGACCCGGCCAAGATCGCCGAGCGTACGGAAGAGTATCGCCAGAAGTTCGCCAATCCCTTCGTCGCCGGCCATCGCGGCTTCATCGACGATGTGATCATGCCGCATAACACGCGCTACAGGATCGCCCGCTCGCTCGCCATGCTGCGCGAGAAGAAGCTGGAGAACCCCTGGAAGAAGCACGACAACATTCCGTTGTAAGGGTGGCGCGTATCATGGCCGAGAAACTGTTCAACAAGATTCTGATTGCCAATCGCGGTGAAATCGCCTGCCGCGTGATCAAGACCTGCCGCAAACTGGGCATCAAGACCGTGGCGGTCTATTCCGATGCCGACGATGGCGCGCTGCATATGCGCATGGCCGACGAGGCCGTGCATATCGGTCCGGCCGCCGCCGCCGAGAGCTATCTGGTGATCGAGAAGATCGTGGCGGCCTGCAAGCAGACCGGCGCCCAGGCCGTGCATCCGGGTTATGGCTTCCTGTCGGAGAACCGCAAGTTCGCCGCGGCCCTGAAAGAGGCGGGCATCGCCTTCATCGGCCCCAATCCGGACGCGATCTACGCCATGGGCGACAAGATCGAGTCCAAGAAGCTGGCCCAGAAGGCCGGCGTCTCGACGGTGCCCGGCTATCTCGGCGCGATTGCATCGACCGATGAGGCCGTCAAGATCGCCACCGAGATCGGCTTCCCCGTCATGATCAAGGCTTCGGCCGGTGGCGGCGGCAAGGGCATGCGCATCGCGCGCTCGGCCGAGGAAGTGGCGCAAGGATTTTCCTCGGCCACCAACGAGGCGAAGAACTCGTTTGGCGATGATCGCGTCTTCATCGAGAAATACATTGAGCAACCGCGTCATATCGAAATCCAGGTGCTCGGCGACAAGCATGGCAATGTGATCTATCTGGGCGAGCGCGAATGCTCGATCCAGCGCCGTCACCAGAAGGTGGTCGAGGAGGCGCCGAGCCCCTTCCTGGACGAGAAGACCCGCAAGGCGATGGGCGAGCAGGCCGTCGCGCTGTCCAAGACCGTGAACTATGACAGCGCCGGCACGGTGGAATTCATCGTTGGCCCGGACCGCAGCTTCTACTTCCTGGAGATGAACACCCGTCTGCAGGTGGAGCATCCGGTCACCGAACTGATCACCGGCATCGACCTGGTCGAGCAGATGATCCGCGTCGCCGCCGGCGAGACGCTGAGCATCAAGCAGTCAGACGTAAAGCTGAACGGCTGGGCGCTGGAAGTGCGCATCTATGCCGAGGACCCGCTGCGCGGTTTCCTGCCCAGCACCGGCCGTCTGGCGCGCTGGCGCACCGCGCCGGAATCCGATGTCATCCGCAACGACACCGGCGTGGTCGAGGGCAGCGAGATCAGCATGTTCTACGATCCGATGATCTCCAAGCTCTGCAGCTTTGGCAAAGACCGCGCCGAGGCGATTTCGACGCTGTCGGCCGCCCTGGACGAGACCTGGATCAGTGGCATCGGCCACAACGTCAACTTCCTCTCGGCCGTGCTGGATCATCCGCGCTTCCGCGAGGGCCGGCTGTCGACCAACTTCATCGCCGAGGAATGGCCCAACGGCTATGGCGGCACGGTGCTGCCCGACGAGCGCCAGAACACAGCACTGGCCGTGGCGACGCTGCTGCATATCCGCAATGAGCTGCGCGCCCGTCACCTGGGCGGCAAGCTCGGGCTGCCCGAATGGGTCCCCGATGCCGAGTGGATCGCGGTGCTGAACAAGACCGAGTACAAAATTGGCGTTACCGATGCCGATGGCGGCTGCGATGTGAAAATCGGGAAGGGCAAGGCGCTCAAGGTTCGCAGCGACTGGAAGCCGGGCCAGCCCTTCTTCCGTGGCACCGTGAACGGCCAGACCGTCGTGGCGCGCGTCTCGGCGCGACCCGATGGGGTGCGCGTCGTCCATGGCGGCGCCGAGCTGGATGTGGCGGTGCGCACCCCGCGTGCGGCCGAATTGGCGCGGTTGATGCCCGAGAAACTGCCGCCCGATATGTCGAAGTATCTGCTCTGCCCGATGCCGGGCCTGGTCGTCACCATCAGCGTGGCGGAAGGCGAGGCGGTCAAGGCCGGTCAGGCGCTGGCCGTGGTGGAAGCCATGAAGATGGAAAACGTGCTGCGCGCCGAACGCGACGGCACCGTGAAGAAGGTCAACGCCAAGAAGGGCGACAGCCTGGCGGTCGACCAGGTCATTCTCGAATTCGCGTAAAGTCAGGAGCCGATGATGTCGACTGCCACGATCAACACCACGCTGCTCAATCACGTGATGCCCGGTATGCGCGCCTGGCGTGTCGCGCTGGCCATGATCGCCGGTTCGGCGCTGCTGGCGCTGTCGGCCAAGGTGCAGGTACCATTCTGGCCGGTGCCGATGACGCTGCAGACGCTGGCCATCCTGGTGATCGGCATGGCCTATGGCAGCCGGCTCGGCACCGCCACCGTGCTGCTCTATCTGGCCGAAGGCTTCGTCGGCCTGCCGGTCTTCGCCAGCGCCGCTGCCGGCCCGGCCTATTTCATGGGGCCGACGGCCGGCTACCTCGTCGGCTTCATCGTCTCGGTCTGGCTGATCGGCTGGCTGGCCGAGCGTGGCTGGGATCGCTCGCTGCTGCGTGGCGCCGTCGCGATGACTCTGGGCCATGGCGTGATCCTGGCATTGGGCGTTGCCTGGCTGTCGACCCTGGTCGGCATCGAGAAGGCCCTGGCCGTCGGCCTGTATCCCTTCTGGGCCGCCACCGCAGTGAAGACCGCGCTGGGCGTCGCCATCATGCAGGCGGCCTGGAAACTGGCGCTGAAGCGCCGCAGCCAGGATTGATTTCATCATGAAGCTCTATCGCTATCTCACCGGCAAGGATGACGCCGCCTTTTGCCATCGCATCACCGCCGCGCTGAACAATGGCTGGGAACTGCATGGCGGGCCGACGTTGACCTATGATGCCGAACGCAGGCAGGTGATCGCCGGTCAGGCCATCATCAAGGACAAGCCGGGCGACTACACGCCGGAGCTCAAGCTGTCCGAGCAATAGATCACATTTAGTTCAACCGTTGAGAAAGCCCGCTATCATGCGGGCTTTTTTCATGAAGGCATCTCGACAAATCTTGCAGATGTCACCCGGCTGTCATTTGGCTCCTGTAAGGCTGACGCCATAAAAAATACATGCCTCGGGTCAGCTTATGCGTATCTCTATCCGTCATCGAATCGGCGTCATCATCCTGGGTGCCGTTCTCGCTGTCGCGGTCACCATCGCGGCGTCCTTCTATGAGCGCATGGCGGTTGCCGAGGTCGAGCAGCAGGTGCGGGACGCCACCACCTTGCAACTGACGGCCGAGCGGTTGGATAAGCGCTTCATCGCGCTGCAGCAGTTGGTCGAGCGTCTGGTCGGCGGTCAGGATGCATCACTGGCTGGTTTGCTGGTCGAGGAAGGCAGTGCGATCGCCGCGACGTTGACGCAGGCGCGCCAGACCAGCAATGGCGAGATCGCACAGCGCTTTGCCATCCTGGAGCAGGAGACGGCGCCGTTGCCGGACATTTACCGGCGCCTGATTGAGACGCGGCAGGCCATCGGTTTCGATAACGACAGCGGCCGGCGCGGCGCGCTGCTGCAGGCCGGCCGCGCTTTCCAAGACAAGCTGGAGGATATTCGCGGCAAAGCGATGGGCATGACCTTCGATATCGCCAATCAGCTTACCATCACCATGCTGCAGATGCGTGGCTTCGAGGTCGCTTACGCGCTGAGTGGCGACCGGCAGGCCTTCGAGGCAGATCTGGACAAGGCGGCGGGTGAATTCGCCTCGACGCTGAAGATGGCGCCATTCTTCGACACGGTGAAGGACGAGGTGCGGAGCCTGCTGACGGCCTATCTGGCGGCGGCAAAGGACTATGGCGTGGCGAGCGAGGCGTTGCGCGGCGCCGAAGTCGAGGCCCGCCGCATCCGCGATACGCTGGCGCCGCAACTGGCTGCCCTGGTCGAGCACGCGGCCGCGACCGAGGCGGCCGAGCGCCGGCGTGCCGACGCGACCCGCAGTCGCATCATCCTGATATCGGCTGGGATCACGGCCGCCATGGTTCTGGCGATCCTGATCGCCAGCATCGTCGTGGCGCGTGGCATCCTGCAGCCGATCCACCGCATGACCGGGGCGATGAACGGGCTTGCCGAGGGCAATCTCGAGATTGCCAGCCCCGATGCGGTGCGACAGGACGAGATCGGCGCCATGGCGCGCGCCTATGAGGTCTTCCGGAGGCGCGAAACCGACCGGCGCAGCATGGCGGCCGAGGAACAGCGGCGCGAACGCGCCCACATGGCCGAGCAGCAGGCGCGGCATCAGCGCGAGGCAGCCATGGCAGCCGAGATCGCGGCGCTGTCGCGCGCGGTGTCCCAGGGCGACCTGACCCAGCGCCTGGAACTGGAGGGCAAGGACGGCGACTTCCGCGAGGTGACGCGCAGTATCAACCAGCTATCCGACACCCTGGAAGCCGTGATCGGCGAATTGTCGGACATGCTGCATGCGCTGGCCGATGGCGATGTGTCGCACCGGATGGACGGCCAGTATGCCGGGGTCTTCGCTGACCTGAAGACCACGGCCAACGGCTTGGCCGGGCGCATGACCGAATTCGCGCAGCGGCTGGGCAGCTCCACCCATGCGGTGCGCGATGCCTCGGGCGAGATCACCGCCGGCGCCGAGGATCTGGCCCATCGCACCGAAAGCCAGGCCGCCAGCCTGGAGGAGACCGCGGCATCGATGCATCAGGTGACGGCAACCGTGAAGCAGAATGCCGAGAATGCCCAGGATGCCGATCGCCTGGCGGCAGCCGCGCGCGGCAATGCCGAGCGCGGCGGCGATGTCGTGGCGCAGGTGGTCGAGGCCATGGCCCGCATTGAGGCGGGCGCGCGCAAGATTTCCGACATCATGGGCCTGATCGACGAGATCGCCTTCCAGACCAACCTGCTGGCGTTGAATGCCGCTGTGGAAGCGGCGCGGGCAGGCGAGGCGGGCAAGGGCTTTGCCGTTGTGGCGCAGGAGGTGCGCGCGCTGGCGCAGCGTTCGGCCAATGCCTCGAAAGAGACCAAGGCACTGATTGCATCTTCCAATGCTGAAGTCCGGACTGGCGCCAATCTTGCCCATGAGGCTGGTGCCAGTCTGGGCGACATCGTGCAGTCGATCCGCCAGGTCTCAGGCATCGTCACCGAGATCGCCGGCGCCTCGGCCGAGCAGGCGCGCGGCCTGGACCAGATCAACGACGCGATCGCCGGCATGGACGACCTGACCCAGCGTAATGCGGCTCTGGTCGAAGAAACTCATGCCTCGGCGCGGGCGCTCAGCAACCAGGCGCGGGAACTGGCGGAGCTGGTCGGCTTCTTCCGCCTCGCGCCGGCGCCGAAGCTGGCGCTTGCCGCGGAGTAGGCGCTACAGCAGCAGCGCGAACAGGCCACCGATCAGAGCGGCGATCAGCCCAAGCCGGGGCAGCCAGCGCGGCACATAGCTCAGCAGCAGAACCAGTACCAGAATCGTCGCGGCGCAGAGCAGCATCCAGGCGACCGCACCGATGCTCCAGCCCTTTGCAGCAGCCGCGACCGGATAGGCGGCGGCTAGCAGCAGCGTGGCGAGGAAGCGCAGCAGGCGGACCGTGCCGGGCTTGAGCCGCGCCATCAGCACCGGACCCTGATGGCGGTCCATGGCGATGCACAGAAGCAGCGCGCCGCAGAAGATCAGCGCGGCTGACAGCACCATCATCACGCGACAGCCTTTGCCGGCAGTGTTGCACCCGCGCGGCGACGCACGACTTTCCGCCAGACCAGCAGGAAGCCGAGCGCTGTAGCGAGAAGTCCGGCATCGAAACCGGCATGCTGCAGGCCCACGGTGATCCAGCCGGCCAACGGCGTGGCGGCGCTGATGATGGCTGCGGCGAGCAGCAGGTCGGCCCAGCCCTGCGCCGGGCGTCGAATGAAGGCGTAAAGCGCGGCGGCGATCCAGACCAGGAAGAAGGCCAGCGCCTCCTTGTCGGCGCGGCCGGCGATGCCGAGCGGCAACAGGCGGTTGGACAGCAGGTAGCCGGCCATGGCAATCGGCAGGCCGAGAATGACAGCGACATTCAGCCGCTCGACCAGGGTGACGCCGAAGCGCGCGGCCTTTGTCTCGGCGCGCTCGCGGCGTTTCACCGCCCAGAGCACCAGGCCGCTGCCCACCATCGCCGTGCCCATCATGCCGCAGAGGAAAAACAGCGCCCGCATGTCGTAACCGCCGAAGCGACCAAGATGCAGCCCGTACAGTACCTGGCGGGTTTGCGAGACCGGCTTGTCCGGACTCATCTCGGTCACCATCGCGCCACTGATGCCGTTGAACTGCATGCCGCGCCGGTCATGATGGATGCGCTGGCCATCGAAGCTCGATATCTCGATTGAGGCATGGGCATCATTGGGGAAGCTGATGGATATCTGCTCCGGCGGCGTCTCGGGCCAGCGTTCGATCGCCGTGGCCAGCATCGGCCCGACCGGCGCCAGTGCGGCGATCTGGCCAGCAGGCCGCGCCGCCACTGGCGCAACACCGAAGACTTCTGCGCTGAAGGCCTGGCGGTCGGCATAGACTGAGGCGACACCGAAGGGCAGGTAGGTGAACATCAGCGTGATCAGACCGGTATAGGTGATGATCAGGTGATACGGCAACGCCAGCACGGCCAGCATGTTGTGGCCGTCGAGCCAGGAACGTTGGGCTGCCTTGCGCGGCCTGAAGGTGAAGAAGTCTGCGAAGATGCGCCGATGGGTGATGATGCCGCTGATGATGGTGACAAACATCACCATGGCGGCGAAGCCGGCGAGCCAGCGCCCGAAGGGGCGCGGCATGTGCAGTTCGAAATGGAAGCGGTAGAAGAACTGGCCGGCATGGGTGGCGCGCGCGGTCACCGGTTCGCCGGTTGCCGGATCGAGCACACGGCTCTGGAAGCTGCGGCCTTCTGGCCAACTGATGCGCAGCGCGGTGTCGCGCGCATCGGGCAGCGAGATGAACCAGCGCGGCGCATTGCCGGCAAGCAGCTGCAATGTGCGCACGGCATTCTCGGCCGCCACGACATTGGAAACCGTCGATACCGGCAGTTCCGGCTGCATCCAGGTCGACATCTCGGGTCGGAAATAACTGGCCGTGCCAGTCAGGAACATGGCAAACAGCAGCCAACCCAGGATGAGCCCGGCCCAGGTATGCAGCCATGCCATAGATTGGCGGAAACCGTCCTTCACGCGCTCCGTCCTCCTGACCTCAGACGAGCCAGCACAGCGCTGCCAGCGGCGCGGCCGTCAGCACCAGACCGCCCCACATGCGCAACAGGCTGATTGGCGAAAAGGCCCAGATGCCCACGCCGGCATAAAGCAGGAAAGCCGACATTGTGGCGGCCTGCAGCGCTTCGGCGCGCTCCAGCGGCAAGGTGCGCGACAGGCCGATGGACGCCAAATGGGCAACGCCATAACCACCGAAGACGGCGGCTATGATGCGCTGGGCTATCCCTAGGCCGTGCCGCAGGCTGGCCGGTATATGCAGTCTCGCGATCGCGATGGGAAGCGCTCCTTACGGGGTGACGAAGGACAGGGTGCTGACATGGCGCAGCTTGCTGTAGGCCTTGCCGTTCCAGTTGCCGGCCGTGTTGTCCTCGACGATCGCTTCCAGCACATACTGACCGGGCCAAGGCGTCTGGATGGTGATCTGGCCATTGGCATCGGTGGTCAGATGCTTGGTCCAGCGCGGCGGGCCGATCACCACCACTTTGGCTTTCTGTGCCGGCTGGCCATTCAGCAGCAGCGTGAAGGTGTTGCCATTGGCGGATATCGGCACCAGTTCGAGCGCCAAGGCGCCACGTGTCTCGCTGCGGCCCGCGCGGGCATGGAACATCGAGGCCGCGCCGCGATCACTGACATAGGTGGCGGTCAGGCGGGCATCGGTGCCGGGCGCGACCGGGAAGGTGAAGAAGCCGTCATTCAGCGTCGCCGGCTTTGGCGGTGCGTTGGGTGTGATCGCCTGCGGGTCGGCAGCGTATTTGGCGAGAAAGTCGCGGCCTTCCTTCAGGTCGTCTTCCCATTCGCCGAAATAGGCTTTCGCTTCCGGTCCGCCGGCCCATTCGGCCCAGACCTGATGGGCCTGGGCGGGAAGAGAACAGGCAAGCAGGAGCAGCATCGAGAGCAGGACACGCATTATCATTCTCCTTACCATTTTGCCTTGATAGCCAGCATCGCGGTGCGCGGTTCGCCATAGAAGTTCTGCCGGCCCGGACCGCTAACTTTTTCAAAGTATTCCTTGTCCAGTAGATTGGTAACGGTGAGGGCCGTGATGATGTTCTCGGTGATCTGATAACCGATGACGGCATTCACCACGGCATGCCCATCCTCTTGGAAACGGAGGTTGCTGCTGTCCGCATAATATTCGCTGACCGCACGCAGGCCGGCGCCGGCAAACCAGCCCTTCAGCACCGGCTCCTGGAAGGTGTATTTGGCCCAGAGGTCGAGGGTGTGCTTCGGCGTATGTGTGGCCTGCGCCTGGATGGCCGCACGATTCAGGAACTCGCTGATGACATAGGAATACCCGGCGAGCAGATCGAGGCCCGGCATGGGCGACCCGCTGATCTCGGCTTCGGCGCCACGGCTTTCGATCTCGCCACCGGCGATCGAGAACAGGTTATTTGTCGGATCGGTGATGGCACGGTTGTTGTCATTGATCTGGAACAGGGCGAAATGGGTGTTGGCTTTGCCATCCGCAAAAGTGCCCTTCACGCCGGTTTCATATTGTTCGCCCGTGCGCGGACCTACGACTGAACCGCTGACTGTCGACTGCGTCTGGGGGCTGAATATCTCGGCATAGGAAGCGTAGACCGAAACCTTATCGTTCAGATCGGCGATCGCGCCGGCATAGGGCGTGACCTTACCGCTCATGGAGTCGCTTGAGGTTTGCCGGCCATTCACCAGGTTGTAGCCCTGAGTGTTGTAGTGGCTGACGCGTGCGCCGCCGATCAGCGTGGCCCAGCTAAGAGGTTTGATTCGCAACTGACCATAGGTGCCGAATTGCTCTTGGTCAGTCAGCGTCTGTGACGTCATGGCGACGTCAATGACGGGAACATTGTGAATCGGATTGTAGATATTGGTGACGATATTGGTGCCAGTGCCCGACAGGCCACGGTTCTGGTACTGACGATAGTCAGTGCCAACTGTGACGGTATGGGTCAGGCCCCACATCTCGACGGGCGTGGTGGCATAGGCGTCCAGTGACAGGTCCTGACGGCTCAGATCGTATTTCGCCGGCGCCATATTCAGCGCGCCGGTGGTTAGATTGATGGTTCCGTTGGCGCGATAGCCGTTGTAAAGCATCGCGCGATCAAAGTGGTGCATGCTGATTTTGGCGCTGCCGCCATTGCTGAAGCGATGCTCCACGTCGGCAAAGATATCCTTCGTCTGGGTATCGAGCTGATTCCAGTTCGCGCCGATGAAGGTCGAACGCCTGACGCGCGGTAGGCTGCCATCGGAGAAGGAGGGCAGGCCTTGATCAAGTACCGAGTCAACCTCCTGATTGGTGCCGCCAAAAGAGAAGGTTGTGTCAGGTGTCAGATCGACTTCGATTGTTCCGTACAGGAATTTCTTGTGTGAGGTCAGCTGATCCACAAAAGAATCCCGCTCGTCATTCACCGCCACGGCCCGGGCACGCACCCGGCCGTTTTCAATGAGTTTGCTGGTGACATCAGCTTCAGAGCGATAGGTCTCCCAGGAGCCGACGGTGAAGCCGCCGCCATAGGAAAGGTCGGGCAGGGCGCGTTTGCGCACCATGTTGACGACGCCGGACGGTTCGCCCGATCCCTGGAACAGGCCGGCCGGTCCGCGCAGCACTTCAATGCGGTCATACATCGAAGTATCCATGCCGGTGGCGAGGTTCCCACTGGTCGACATGTTCACGCCATCCAGCATCACGTTGTCCACGTCAAAGCCGCGCGCCTGGATGGTGTTGAAATTTCCCGCGCCATCAAATCGTGTGACGCTCATGCCGGTGGTCTGCTTCATCGCACCGTCCAGCGTGGTGATGTTCTGGTCATCCATGCGCTGCCGTGTCACCACCGAGACCGATTGCGGCACGTCGCGGATGGCCGTCGCGCCTTTGCCGCCAACAGTCGCAACATCGGCGGTGTAGGAGCGCGACCCTTCGGTGCGGGCGATATCGTTGGTGCCGCGAATGCCTTCCACCGCAATGGCGGGCAGGACATCGGCGGAGCCGGAGCGGGGCATCTCGACCAGCGTAACGGTATTTGCGTCAGTGAAGCGGTGCATCAGGCCGCTGCCGTCCAGCAGGCGCTGTAGGGCCTGGTCGGGCGTGAAGCTGCCACGCAGGCCGGCGGAGGTCTTGCTGCCGACGATGGCGGGGTCATAAGCGAGCTGCAGACGGGCCTGCCGACCGAGGACGGCGAGCGCCGAAGCGAGAGAGCCGGCAGGAATCTCAAAGGCGATGGTGGCAGGCGCCACCTGGGCGACGGCCGGCTGGACAATGATGTCGCAGAGCGCAGTGCTGGCCAGCAGAATGGCCAGCATGCCGCCGGTGCAGGAATGGATTTTCGACATGAACTCGCCCCCAAGGCCTTGGTGCAAACGGTTTCTGATCCGCGCCGCGTTGGTTTTTGCGACGCATTTGCACCCTCAAGGACGGGCGAGAGGTTCGGGCTTTAACAGGGAAGATGAAAAAACTTTGGGGACGCCGCTCAGATCCGGATTTCAGACCATATCGAGCAGGGCCAGCCAGGGCGTGACGGTGCGGACGCGCCCGCCGAAAGGTTGCAGCATGGCGCGTAGCGCTGCCTCGGGTTGCGTCAGGTCGAAGACGCCGCTCACCGGGCGTTCGCCCAGCGTCTGGTCCAGCACCATGACGCGGCCGCGATGCCAGCGCGCGATTTCAGCGGCCACGACACGAACCGGCCGCCGTTCCACTGTCAGGATCCCGTCGCGCCACTGACCGACGCGACGCGGCTCACCCTGGCCAACATCGGTCTGCAGGCCATGCAGCGACAGCCAGTCGCCGGCCTGCAGCATCCTGTCGCCGGCCATGCCGGTTGTTCTGATCTCCACGGATCCTTGTTCGACTGCGACAAAGGCATCGGCGTCATCGCTGCGCAGTTCAAATCGTCCCGCCGGCGTGCTGGCCTTGATGCCGCCGGCGCGCACTGTGTAGGGTTTGCCGGCAGTCAGCAGTTCGAAGACGGCAAAGCCCTGCAGCAGTTCGAGGCTGTGCAGGTTTTCCTTCGTTGCGCGCAGCGCCGTGCGCGGGCCAAGCGTGATGCGGTTCCCGTCGGGCAGATCGATACTCAGAATTTCCGCCGTGCTGGTGACGTGGTCGCCGCTCAGCCATTGCTGCATCGCCGGCAGCAGGGCAAGACCGGTCAGGCCGGCCGCCACTGCGGCCCCGCCGCCGGCGACGATCTGGCGACGCGACAACCCTCGGCGGTCATCGGCAGAGGCAACGGTCGCTGGCCAGGCATGGCGACGGGCAGGAAGCGCGCCGCTCAGTTGCCATAGACGTTCGGCTTCCCGGAACAGCGCGGCATGGCGTGGATCGGCGGCACACCAGGCGTCGGCCTGGGCACGCACCATCGGCGTGCCGAGCGGAACCGATGGCTGGGCGTGGATGGCCAGCACGTATTCCATCGCGGTACGCCAGAGGGCGTCGTCGCGCGGATTGGTCGGATGCTGGTCCTGGGCGGTCATTGCGTCTGGCGGGTGGTCAAGGCGGGATCGTTGTGAAGGTCTCGCCTATAGGACGTTTGGAAACGGCAAAATTATACTCCGTTATCACTTTTATTTTCACCGGGCTCGGCTGCGGCTGCATCCAGCGCCGGGCGCAGGCGTGCATAAGCCTCGTGGATCATGCGCCAGACCAGGGTGGTCGACACGCCCATGCGGCGGGCGATCTCGGGCTGGCTCAGGCCGCCGAGGCGGTGCATCTCGAAGGCGATACGCGTGCGTTCGGGCAGGGTGTTTAGAATGGCAATGGCGCGGGCCAGGTCTTCACGATCGGCAAGCACGGTCTCGGCGCTGGGCGCAGGATCGACGATGACCGACAGGACCGCAGCCGGATCGTCGACGACGCGGGCCACGCGTTCATGGCGCGCGATGTCGCGGGCGAGGTTGGCCGCCGTGGTGAACAGCACGGCGCGTGGGTCGCGGATATCGGTATTGGCCGGCTGGCGCATCAGCCGCACGAAGGCTTCCTGGGCCACGTCTTCGGCTTGCGCGGGGGTGATCCGGCGACGCAGGAAGCGCAGCAGGTCTCGGCCGTGGCGGCGGAACAGCAGATCGATGTCGAGGGTAAGCACGTCGGACCGGTAAAGGAGGATGGCCGATCTTATCAATAATGCGAATAAGTCGCAATTACTGAGCCTAGCTGCGTATGCAGATGTCCGCACTTGCCTGCGCGAAAATGTTTCCCATATGTACCTATTGGCCCGCTGATTGGATTGACAGGCTTCTGTCCGGGCGAACCGGAACGAACTCAACCGAACCGGAATGAACCGAAACGAACGCAAACGAAGCCAAACGAACGAGAACGAAGCCAAACGAACTCAAACGAATGCGCCGCGATCAGCCCGACTGCAGATACTGGATCGCGGCATCGCGCTCGAACAGATAGAGCAGGGTCAGCAGCGCCTTGCCGCGGTCGCTGGCCAGTTTCGGGTCGCGTTCCAGGATCAGTTTGGCGTCGTCGCGTGCAGCCGCCAGCAGGTCGCCATGGGCGGCCAGGTCGGCGACACGGAACTCGGGCAGGCCGCTCTGACGGGTGCCCAGCACTTCGCCGGCGCCCCGCAGCCTTAAGTCTTCCTCGGCAATACGGAAGCCATCATCGGTCTCGCGAATGATCTTGAGCCGCGCCTTGGCGGTCTCGCCCAACGGGCCGGAATAGACCAGCAGGCAGGCGCCGGGCTTGCCGCCGCGTCCGACACGACCACGCAGCTGGTGCAGCTGGGCCAGGCCGAAGCGCTCGGCATGTTCGATGATGATCAGGGTGGCCTCGGGCACGTCGACGCCAACCTCGATGACCGTGGTGGCGACCAGCAGCTTGGAGCGGCCGGCGGCAAAAGCCTCCATCGCCGCATCTTTCTCTGCAGGGCTCATTTTACCATGAACGAGTCCGATGCTGCCCTCGCCAAGTTCGGGCTCCAGGGCCAGCTTCAGCGCCGAGTGACGCTCGGCCGCGGCGGCAAGATCGAGCTGCTCGTTTTCCTCGACCAGCGGGCAGACCCAGTAGACGCGCTCGCCGGCGGCGATTTTCCTTTTCGCGGCGGCGACCACATCCTGGTAACGGTCGGCGGCGATGGTGCGGGTATCGACCGGCGTGCGGCCCGGCGGCTTCTCGGTCAGCAGCGAGATGTCCATGTCGCCATAGGCTGTCAGCGACAGCGTGCGCGGGATTGGCGTCGCCGTCATCACCAGCACATCGACGCCGCCCTTGTCGCGCTGGCCTTTCGCGGCCAGGCCCAGGCGCTGGCTGACGCCGAAGCGGTGCTGCTCATCAATTACGGCCAAGGCCAGATCGTTGAACACCACATCATCCTGGAACAGCGCATGCGTGCCGATCAGGATATTGATCTCGCCGCTGGCCAGTTTCTCCAGCAAAGCCGTGCGTGGCTTGCCTTTATCGCGTCCGGTCAGCAGCGCCAGTGTCAGGCCGAGTTGTTCCGCGTAGGGCCGCAGCGTCTCGGCATGCTGGCGGGCCAGGATTTCTGTCGGTGCCATCAGCGCGGCCTGTGCCTTGGCCTCGACGGCCAGCAGCATGGCATTCAGCGCCACCATGGTCTTGCCACTGCCGACATCGCCCTGGAGCAGCCGCAGCATGCGCTTCCCCGACGCCATGTCGCCGGCGATCTCGGCATTGGCCAGCTTCTGCGCATTGGTCAGCGGCCAGGGCAACAGCTTTTCGAGTTTGTCGCGCAAGGAGCCGTCGCCAATCAGCGGCCGGCCCGACAGTCGCTTCAGCCGCCGCCGGATCAGCAGCAGCGCCAGCTGGTTGGACAGCAGCTCATCAAACGCCAACCGCTGTCGCGCCTTGGTGAAAGGCTCCAGGTCATCGGCGCCTTCGGGGCGATGCGCGGTCAGCAGCGCCTCGCGCCAGGCCGGCCAGCCTTCGCGTTTCTGATAGGCAGGATCGAGCCATTCGGGCAGGTCCATTACGCGGGCCAGCGCGCCGTCGATGATCTTGCCCAGCGTGCGCGGCATCACGCCGGCGGTGAGCGGATAGACCGGCTCGACGGCGGCCATCTGCTCGAGTTCCTCTTCGGTGCCAAAGCGGTCGGGATGCGTCATTTGCACCTGGCCATCGAACAGTTCGATCGTGCCGCTGACCACGCGCGTCTCGCCCTCGGGCAGGCTACGCTTGAGGAAGTCTTCACGGCCGTTGAAGAAGACCAGCGTCAACCGGCCGCTGCCGTCATGGCCGACCACCTTGTAGGGCAGGCGCGGCGTGCGCGGCGGCAGGTGCTTGTCGATGGTCAGGCGTATCGTGGCGATGCGGCCGGGCTCGGCCTCGGCAATGGAGGGACGATAGCGTCGGTCGATCAGGCCGCTGGGCAGGTGCCACCACAGATCCGCCACGCGGCCGCCACCGACCAGCTTTTCCACCAGCGGGGCGAGCTTCGGGCCACAGCCTTTCAGGCTGGTGATCGGCGCGAAGGCGGGAAACAGCGATTCCGGGCGCATGGGGCGGGAAATTTCTTGGGAAACCTTGAGAATCTACAGCTTCGCGTACTATATCCTGCCCACGTTCCGGAAACACCCCCACAGGGGCTCAACTAGGGCAGGTCATGGCCGAGGATATCGAAATCCGCCGCAAGCGTCTGCTGCACCGCAGCCTCTATACCGGCATGAAGGAAGTCGACATCCTGCTGGGCAGCTTCGCGCGCCGGCACCTGCCGACCTTCACCGAGGTCGAGCTCGACCAGTACGAAGCCCTGCTGGAGAATTACGATGATCCCCAGATCTATGCCTGGGCCATTGGCCGCGATCCGGTGCCCAAGCATCTGGATACCGGCGTGATGAAGCTGCTGAAAGCCTACAAGCTGCCGCTTTGAACCGATGAGTTTCGTGCTTCCAGATATCCTGAGTCGCAAAGGCCGCTGGGCCTTGGCCGGCGTGCCGGAGGGGCAGGACGCGCGCCTGCTGATCGCGCTTGCCGCGCGACAGAAGGGGCAGGGCGTGCTGCATGTCTGCCGTGACGACGCGCGCATGGCGACCCTGGAAGCGGCGCTGAAATTCTTTGCCCCCGATCTCCCGGTGCTGGTGTTGCCGGCCTGGGACTGCCAGCCCTATGACCGCGTGTCACCCAATGCCGAGATCGCTGCGCGGCGCATGGACACGCTCAACCGGCTGGCAGGCGAACGTCCCGATCTGCCCTGGCTGATGCTGACCACGGTGAACGCGGCGTTGCAGCGTCTGCCGCAGCCAGACTGGTTCGCTGGCACGGGCTTCCAAGCCGCCAAGGGCAGCCGCATCAGGCCGGAAAGCCTGATCGAATATTTAAGCCGCAACGGCTATAGCCGCGTTTCCACTGTGAATGAGTCCGGCGAGTATGCCGTGCGCGGCGGCCTGGTCGACCTGTTTCCGCCGGGCAGCGATGCGCCGTATCGCCTGGACTTCTTCGGCGACGAGGTTGAGAACATCCGCCGCTTTGATCCGGCCAATCAGCGTACCATTGACACGGTGAGCGCCCTGTCGCTGACCGCGATGAGTGAAGTGCCGCTCGATCCCGAGTCCATCGCGCGCTTCCGCGGTGGCTATCGCGAGTTGTTCGGCACGGTGACCAAGGAGGACCCGCTGTATGAAGCGGTGTCGGCTGGCCGTCGGCAGATCGGCATGGAGCATTGGTTGCCGCTGTTCTTTGAACAGTTGGGTACGGTCTTTGATTACGTACCGCAGGCGACCGTGTTGCTGGATCACCTGGCCGGCGATGCGGTGGACGAACGTTTTAAGGCGATTGCCGATCATTACGACGCTCGTCGCGCCGCGATGAAGCGCGGGTTGGAAGAGGGCGGTGCGCCCTACAAGCCGCTGCCGCCCGACAGGCTGTACCTGACCGCCGGCGAATGGACGGCGCGATTGGAACGCCGTGCCGTCGGCATGTTGTATCCCTTCGATGCCGTTGGCGGCCCTGATGTGAGCGTGGTCGATCTGGGCGGCCGGCCGGGTCGCGACTTCGCGCCAGAACGCACGCAGGCGGCGCAGGCCGCCGAGAAAAAGGCCGCGGTCGTCAGCGTCTATGACGCGCTGGGCGGCCATCTGGCCAAGCAGGTGACAGCGGGTAAACGCGTGCTGTTCGCCACATTCTCCATCGGTGCGCGCGACCGTCTGGCGCTGGTGCTCAAGGACCATGGGCTGCCGGCGCCGCAGCCGATCGAACAGGCGAGCGAGATCGAAGGTCTGGCCCGCAGCGTGCCGGCCATTGCCGTGCTGCCGCTGGAGCATGGCTTCGAAGCGAAAGATATCTGCGTTGTCGCCGAACAGGACATCCTGGGCGACCGTCTGGTGCGGCCGCGGCAGAAGAAGCGCCGGGCCGAGAATTTCATCGCCGAAGCCAGCGCGCTGCAGCCCGGCGATTTTGTCGTGCACATCGACCACGGCATCGGCCAGTACAAAGATCTGGTGACGCTGGACGTGGCTGGCGCACCGCATGACTGCCTGCTGCTGCATTACGATGGCGGCGACCGGCTGTATCTGCCGGTCGAGAATATCGAGATGCTATCGCGCTATGGCTCGCCCGACGCGGAAGTGACGCTCGACAAGCTGGGCGGCGTCGGCTGGCAGAACCGCAAGGCGCGCATGAAGCAGCGCCTGAAGGACATGGCCGGCGAGCTTATGAAGGTGGCTGCCGAGCGTGAATTGCGGCAGGGCGAGCGGGTGCTGCCGCCGGACGGGCTTTACGAGGAATTCTGCGCGCGCTTCCCCTATGAGGAAACCGAGGACCAGGATCGCGCCATCGGTGAGGTCCTGGATGATCTGGCCAGCGGCAAGCCGATGGATCGTCTGATCTGCGGCGATGTCGGCTTCGGAAAGACGGAAGTGGCGATCCGTGCGGCCTTCGCCGCCGCCATGTCGGGCCAGCAGGTGGCGCTGATCTGTCCGACCACGCTGCTCTGTCGTCAGCATTACCGCACCTTCTTCCAGCGCTTCCGCGGCTTGCCGCTGCGTATCGAGCAACTGTCGCGCATGGTCACGGCCAAGTCGGCGGCGGAGACCAAGAAGGGCCTGACCGATGGTACGGTCGATATCGTGATCGGCACGCATGCACTGCTGTCCAAGAGCATCGACTTCAAACGTCTGGGCCTGCTGATCATCGATGAGGAGCAGCATTTTGGCGTCAAGCACAAGGAGCGCCTGAAGCAGCTCAAGGCCGAGGTGCACGTGCTGACCATGTCGGCAACGCCGATCCCGCGCACGCTGCAGCTGGCGCTGTCTGGCGTGCGCGAGCTCAGCCTGATCGCTACGCCGCCGGTCGACCGCCTGGCGGTGCGCACATTTGTCACGCCTTTCGATCCTGTGGTGATCCGCGAGGCGCTGCTGCGCGAGCATTTCCGTGGCGGGCAGAGTTTCTTCGTGTGTCCGCGCATCGAATTCCTCGATACCGCAATGGCTTTCATTCGTGACCATGTGCCGGAACTGAAGGCCGTGGTGGCGCATGGCCAACTGGCGCCGACCGAACTGGACGATGTGATGAACGCCTTCTACGACCGGCGTTACGATGTGCTGGTGGCGACCAATATTGTGGAAAGCGGCCTCGATATTCCATCCGCCAACACGCTGGTGGTCTATCGCGCGGACCTGTTCGGCCTGGCGCAGATGTACCAGTTGCGTGGCCGCGTCGGTCGCTCGAAACTGCGCGCCTATTCCTATTTCACCTACCAGGGCGGCCGGCTGCTCAACACCTCGGCCGAACAGCGCCTCCGCGTTCTGCAGAGCCTGGACACGCTGGGAGCGGGCTTCACGCTCGCGTCGCACGATCTCGACCTGCGCGGCGCCGGCAATCTGCTGGGGGAAGAGCAGTCCGGGCATATCCGCGAGGTTGGCTTCGAGCTGTATCAGGAGATGCTGCAGGAGGCGATTGTGGCTGCTCGCGCCACGGCACGCGGCGAGAAGAGTGGCTCAGGTGAGAAGTGGTCGCCGCAGATCCAGATCGGTACGGCCGTGCTGATCCCGGAAAGCTATGTCGCTGACCTGAACCTGCGCATGCAGCTCTATCGTCGCGTGGCCGATCTGGAGAATCGCGCCGATATCGATGGCTTTGCCGCAGAGCTGATCGACCGGTTCGGGCCGCTGCCCGAGGAGGTTCATCATCTGCTCGATATCGTGGCGATCAAGAAGCATTGCCACGACGCCAATATCCTGAAGATCGAGGCCGGCCCGAAGGGCGCCACGCTGACTTTCCGCGACAATACCTTCGTCGATCCGGCCGGGTTGGTGATGTTCATCCAGTCTGAACGCGGCAAGGCGAAGCTGCGGCCTGATCACAAGGTGGTGCTGATGCACGACTGGCCCGAGCCGGAGGATCGCCTGAAAGGCGTGCTGCATATCGCGTCCCGGCTGGCCGAAATCGCGGGCAAGGCGAAGAAGAAAGTCGCCTAGGAAGCGGGTTGCCCGAGCGGGCGTTCGGACTTGTAGGGCGGGAAGCTCTGGCCGGCGCCGATATAGGCGACATTGCCATCCAAATCGAACAGCGGTACAGCCACCACTTCCAGCAGCCAGTCCTGGGCTAAGGTGCGCGCCTTCACATGGCCATAGACCGGCATGGCGGCGTGATGGACCATCGTGGCACCCTTGAGCAGGAATGGTCGCCAGGCAGGATCAGGGTGTTCATCAAGCCATTTGCCGGTGAGTTCATGGCCCAAGCGTTCGACAATATCCGTGCCGACCAGGCGATAGCGGAAGCGCAGGGGGTCGGCATGCACTTCGAGCAGGGACAGCGATCCCAGTAGGAAGCGCAGGCGCAGCGGATCGAGGAATTCCTTGCCGGGCATCTGGCCAGCGGCGCGTGTATCGAACCACAGCTGCAGGAACTGCCGCACATTGGAATCCTGCACGCTGTCTGCATCAGCGGCGAAACCAAGGCTGGGCATCCCCTGTGGTATTGTGGTGGAGCTTTCAACGTTCATGGTCAGTCCCCGGCGGCCTCATCGACCGGTTCTGCGGCGACCTTGTCAATCACCTGCAGCAGGGTGTCGGCGGGCTGTGCACCCGAGACGCCATATTTGCGCTCGAAGATGAAGAAGGGCACGCCGGTGATTCCGAGCTCGCGGGCCATCATGTCCTCGGACTGGATGACATCAGCATCGCGGCCTTCATCCAGCAGCTGCTTGACCAGCGCGCCATCCATGCCTTCGGCGGCAGCGGCATCGGCCAGCACCTGATGGTCACCGATATTGCGGCCCTCAAGGAAATACAGGCGGAAGAGGCGTTCCTTCAATTCGTTCTGCACACCCGACGCCAGCGACCAGCGCAGCACGCTATGGGCGGCCAGCGTATTGGGTGTGCGCTTGATGCCGTCGAAATCGAAGGCGATGCCTTCCTTGGCACCTTCGGCGGAGACGCGGGCATAGATTTCCTTGGCGCGGGCCGGCCCGCCGAACTTGTTTTCCAGATAGCTCTTGCGGTCGACACCCTCGCGCGGCATGTCGGGGTTGAGCTGGAAGGGCCGCCAGCCGATCTCGAACTGCATGTCCGGCCGTTTGGCCAGGGCCTGTTCGAGACGGCGCTTGCCGATGAAGCACCAGGGGCAGATGACGTCGGACACGATTTCGATGCGCATGGCCCAACGGTAGCGCAGGCCCGCGGGCCAGACCAGTCCCTGGCGGGTGGGGGCTTGACCGGATGGCGGGGACAACCCAGCATCCAAGCCTAGGAAAAGACCGGAGGATTCGATGAGCCAGGGAACCAGCCTGACGGGCAAGGTAGCGGTTGTGACGGGGGCCAGCAGCGGGCTGGGCGAGCGGTTTGCCGAGCTCCTGAGCGCTGCCGGGGCCACGGTTGTGCTGGCGGCGCGCCGGACCGAGAGGCTCGCGGCCCTGGCTGAGCGGCTGGAGAAGGCCGGGGGCAAGGCTGCCATCGTGAAGCTGGATGTGAACGACCATGCCAATATCCAGGCGGCCTTTGCCGAGGTGGCCGCCAAGTTCGGCGGCGTCGACATCCTGATCAACAATTCCGGCGTCAGCAGCCAGGGCAAGATCGTCGATGTCACGCCCGAAGATTTCGACTTCGCCATGAACACCAACGCCAAGGGCGCCTTCTTCGTGGCGCAGGCGGCGGCGAAAGACATGATCGCCAAGAAGAAAGCCGGCCGGATCATCAACATCGCTTCGGTTGCCGGCCTGAAGGTGCTGAGCCAGCTTTCAGTCTACTGCATGTCGAAGGCGGCCGTGGTGCATATGACCAAGGCGATGGCGCTGGAATGGGGCCGCTACGGGATCAACGTGAATGCGATCTGTCCCGGCTATATCGAGACCGAGATCAACCGCGACCACTGGCAGACGCCAGGCGGCCAGAAGCTGATCGAGATGCTGCCGCGCCGCCGGGTCGGCGACGTCAAGGACCTGGACGGCCTGATCATGCTACTGTCCTCCGACGAGGCGCGCTTTATCAATGGTGCGATCATTGCCGCTGATGACGGTCTGACTGTAACCTAGCGGCAGAAGACATGAGGGCCGCGTGAGCATACCGGAAACGGAAAAGCCGAAAATCCTGGTGCTGTTTGCGCATCCGTATCCGCATCTGTCGCGCGCCAACCGCGCCATGGCCGATGCCGCCCGGGAGTTGACACATGTCACGCTCCACGACCTTTACGAGATCTATCCTGATTTCCATATCGACGTGAAACGGGAGCAGGCGCTGCTGACCGACCATGACGTGGTTGTGATGCAGCATCCGTTCTACTGGTATTCCTGTCCGTCGCTGCTGAAGGAATGGATGGACTCCGTGCTTGAGTATGGCTGGGCCTATGGCACCGGAGGCGATGCGTTGCGCGGCAAGGATCTGGTGCAGGCGGTATCCACCGGCGGACCGGACGAAGCTTATCAGGCTGGCGGCTATAACGGCGTCACCATGGCCGAACTGCTGCGGCCCTTCGAACGCTCGGCCACGCTCTGCGGTATGACCTATCGCGAACCTTTCCTGTTGCAGGGCGTGCGACTGAAAAAGCAGATCGAGGTCGAGGCTCATGCCGTGGCCTATCGCGACTGGCTGAATGTCTATCCGCATCCCAAGGCCGCCGGGGCCTGCCTGCAGCCGGCCGTGCCGGCCATCGACCGCTAGGATCAGCACATGGATGGTTTGCTGTTCAATGCGGTGATCTACCTGGCGGCGGCGGTGGTCACCGTGCCGATCGCCAAGCGCTTCGGGCTCGGCTCGGTACTGGGTTATCTGATCGCCGGGATGATCGTCGGTCCCTGGGGCCTGAAACTGATCACCGATGTGGAAGCAATCCTGCACTTTTCCGAATTTGGCGTGGTGCTGCTGCTGTTCGTGATCGGGCTGGAACTCAATCCGCGGCGGCTTTGGCAGATGCGCTGGCCCATTCTGGGCCTGGGCGGCGGTCAGGTGGTCGGCAGCACGCTGGCTTTGAGCGGACTGTTCGTCCTGCTGGGCTGGTCCTGGCAGGTGGCGCTGGCCGCCGGCCTCGGCCTGTCGCTGTCCTCGACCGCCATCGCGCTGCAACCCCTGACCGAGCGCAATCTGCTCGGCACGCCGGGCGGACGCTCGGCTTTTTCGATCCTGCTGTTCCAGGACATCGCCGTGATCCCGATGCTTGCGCTGCTGCCGCTGCTGGCCGTTGCGCCGGCCGTGAGCGGCCAGAGTGAGGGGTGGGTCGGTGCGCTCAAGGCTGTTGCCGCCATCGGGATCATTGTTTTCGGTGGCCGCTATCTGACCCGGCCGCTGTTCCGCATCATCGCCGAGACGGGTCTGCGTGAGATTTTCACGGCGACGGCATTGCTGATCGTCGTCGGCATCGCATTGATGATGCAGGTCGCCGGTCTATCGATGGCGCTGGGCGCCTTCCTGGCCGGTGTGCTGCTGGCGGAATCGGAATACCGCCACGAGTTGGAAAGCGATATCGAGCCATTCAAGGGGCTGCTGCTCGGCCTGTTCTTCACTGCCGTTGGCATGTCGGTTGATTTCGGCCTGTTGGTGTCGAGGCCCGGCACCGTGCTGGGCATGGTGCTGGCGCTGCTGGTGGTGAAGGGCGTGGTGCTGTTCGTGATCGGCCGGATCAACCGGTTGCCCATGAGCCAGACGGCACTGTTCACCTTCCTGCTGGCGCAGGGTGGTGAATTCGCCTTTGTCATGTTCGGGGCAGCCTCAGGATTCGGGATCATGGATGCGGAGACCGTGGCACTGCTGACTGTGGTGGTGGCCTTGTCGATGGCCACGGCGCCGCTGCTGGTGGTGTTCAATGACAGGATGATCGAACCGCGTTTCGTGACGTTCGACGACCGTCCGCATGATGTGCCGGAAGACGAAGGCAATCCGGTGATCGTTGCCGGTTTCGGTCGTTTCGGACAGATTGTGGTGCGCCTGTTGTATGCCAACCGCATCGGCGTCACGGTTCTGGATCATGATCCGGAAATCATCGACACGTTGCGGCGTTTCGACTTCAAAGTCTTCTATGGCGACGCTACGCGGCTTGACCTGCTGGAGGCGGCCGGTGCGGCCAAGGCCAAGGTTCTGGTGGTGGCGGTCGACAGCCAGGACGCGTCGCTGCAGTTGGTCGATCTGGCCAAGCAGCATTTCCCGAACCTGAAGATCGTGGCGCGCGCCCGTGACCTGCCACATGCCATGGAGCTGATGACCCGTGAGGTGCCGGTGGTGGAACGCGAGACCTTCCGCTCTGCGCTGCATATCGGAGAAGAGACGCTGAAGGCGCTCGGCCAGTCGGCCTATGCGGCACGGCAGAAGACACTTACCTTCAAGACCCATAATGAGCAGCTGCTGCTGCAGTTGCACGCCCATTGGGATGACGATATGGAGAAGCGGATTTCGCTGCAGCGGCAGGCACGTGCCCGGCTGCAGCAGAATCTGGAAGCCGACGAGAAGGCCCAGGAGGCTGCCCGCGGCCTCGGCTGGAATCAGGATTAAGCGATATCCATTCGGCGCAGCATCTGCTGACTTTCCGTCACCACCGTGCTGGGTCCGAAGGTCATGCGGCCGCTGAACATGCTGGACAGCTTGTCCATCAGGGTGCTGTAGCGGTTCCAGCTGGCCTGGCGTTCGCCGTCAGTCTTGCCGGCATCCCATTCTTTGATATAGGCGCCGCCGATCTGCTGCATGGCGAGCTGATCATTCTGCCCGGCGATGTCGCGATAGGCCTGGGCAAAGGCCGGAGCCTCCTCGAACATCTTGCTGATCTCGGCCGCCTTAGGGTGATTGCCATCAACCAGGATGCGGCCGCCAGCTCCGACGTTCAGCTCGAGCGGGATGTTCGGATCGATGCCGGCCGCGGCCAGGCGCTGATGCAGCTGGTCGGCAAATTCTGCCGTGCGCTTCTGCATGGCGGCGGCAAGTTTATCCAGTCGCACGCTCTTGGCCTTGTCGTCCCAGGCGCTGCCGAAGAGGGATTTGGCGAGCTGGTCCGGAGACGGGGCAACGCCGTTCGGTGTCGCGGTCGTCTGGGGTTTTCCCTGCTTTTCCTTGAGTAAATCGGAGAATTTGGCCGCGATCATCGTGGCCGGCGTGTTGCTGGCGACGGTCTGGTGGGCGGTCATAGCGTCGCCGAACGGACTCTTGGCGGCAGTGGCTGCGATACTCATGGTGATCCCCATCGGTTCAATTCTGATGGGGTAACTGCAAGCCGGGTGCCAGTTCAGCCGGCTGCCAGCCTCTTGCGCTGGACCTTGCCATTGGCGGTGCGAGGCAGGCTGGCGATGACGCGCCATTCGCGCGGGCATTTATAGGCAGCCAGGCGGGCCTCGGCATAACGGCTCAGCTCGGCCAGGTCGGGTGTCTGGCCCTCACGCGGCACGATGAAGGCGGCGATCACTGAGACATCGGCCCGCACCTTGAGTTCGGTGACGGCGATTTCGGCCACGGCTGGATGGTCGGCCAGCGCCATTTCCACTTCCACCGGCGAGACGCGATAGCCCATGGCATTCATCACGTCGTCATTGCGACCGTGATGCCAGAGATAGCCGTCGGCGTCCAGGCTGGCGAGGTCGCCGCCGCAGAACCAGTCGCCGCGATAGACCAGCGCTTCTTCCTCCGGCCGATGCCAGTAGCCCAGCATCAGCGACGGCTCGGAGCGATGTACAGCCAGCAGTCCGGTTTCGCCCATCGGTAGCAGCACGGGATCATCGCTGTCGGGCGACAGGATGGCGACCCGGCGGCCGGCCTGCGGCTTGCCCGGACTGCCGGGCTTGATGGTCATGCCGGGCCCGGTGGAGATGTAGGTCGAGATCTCCGACATCCCGAGCGCTTCATAAAGCGGCTTGCCGGTACGGGCCTGCCATTCCTCCAGCAGCGGCGGCGGCAAGGCCTCGCCGGCGGTGGCGCCATGTCGCAGCGCCGTGAGGTCATGCGCATCGAGGTCGCAGTATTTCAGGATCTGGCGATAGAGCGAGGGCACGGCGGCGAAAATGGTGGCGCGATGACGCTCCAGCAGCTTAGGCCAGACCTGGATGTCGCGCGGGCCGTTGTAGAGCACGGTTGTTGCGCCGACGGCCCATGGATCGACCAGGCCGACGCCTAATGTGTAAGTCCAGTTGAAGGCGCCGGCATGCAGCATCACGTCGCTGTCGCGCAGGCCGAGCCAGCCTTGATGCATCGGGCGGCGGCCCCAGGCGGCGCGATGGGCATGCAGTACGCCTTTGGGCTTCCCTGTCGTGCCCGAGGTGTAGACCAGATAGGCCGGATCGTCCGCCGCCGTATCGGCATAGTCGGCCAGCGGCGCGAAGGCTTTCAGCGTAGCGAGTTTCGCTGGATCGAGCAGGATGACCCCCGTCGGCAGTGTCAGGCCGCCGGCGAGATCGGCACTGGCGGCGACGACGGCAGCACCCGAATTCTCCAGCAGGTAATCGGCCTCGGCCGCCGTGAGCTGGGAACTGGAGGGTAGCGCGACATAGCCGGCCGCCATGGTGGCGAAATAGGTCAGCGCATAATCGGCATCGTTGGCCATGCGGATCATGACGCGGCTGCCCGCCGGCAGGCCCAGCGACTGCAGGCCGGCAGCCAGCCGACGCACGGCCAGATCGGCCTCAGCAAAGGTCAGCCGGGTTTCGCTTGCATCGCCAACCAGGATCATTGCCGTCTTGCCGCCGCGCAGCCGGGCATTCTCGGCCAGGCAGTAGCGCGCGATATTGAACCTTGCCGGGACGGGTTCTCTGGTCATGCGGTCTGCCCCGGCTTGGCATCGGGCGTACGCAGGTAGAAGAGCAGGGCGGTGAGCAGGATCGCGCCCTGCACACCGAAGATGATGCGGTAGTCGGTTTCGGTCGGGACCTGACCTTTGGGCGCCAGGCGTCCCATCAGAAAGCCGGTCAGGATCTGCTGGAATGCGCCACCGCCCATGGTGCCGATGTTCAGCGTGGTGATGGCGCGGCCGGCCAGCGCCGCAGGGAAGACCGAACTGGCATGGGCGAAGATCATGACGATGCAGCCGTTCATCACCCCCATGAAGGTGAATAGCCCGGTGATCGTGAAGATACTGAGGCTGGGTACGGCCACGATGACGGCGAGGCAGGCAAGCTGTGCGCCGAGGCCGACGGCCAGTAGCCATTTCCGGGTGTTGAACACGCGATCCAGCGGACCCCAGATGAAATAGCCGCCGGCGGCGCCGAGCGCCATAAAGACCAGCACATTGCCGCGCGCCTTGGCATCCATGCCATGCACGTCATGCAGATAGGGCCCACTCCACAGGCCGAGGATGGTAATGAAGGTGGCATAGGCGCAGAAGATGATGGCGAAGAGGTAGGGGAAAGACGGGTGGCGAATGATCGCGCCGACTCCCCGCAGCGCCTGTCGCAGCGTCTCGCCGGATGGCCTCACCTTTTCAGGTTCGGGATGATCCTTGATCGCCCAGAGCGACAGCAGGATCAGCGCCACAGTGATCGCCGCCGTGAGGTAGAAGGCCGAGCGCCAGCCGAAGGCGGCCGTGAACCAGGCCAGCGGGGCTGTTGAGGCAACCACGCCGAGATTGCCCACAGCGATCAGGATGCCGGACATGGTGGCGAAGCGGTCGGCCGGGAACCAGCGCGAGAACAGCACCATCGGTCCGGTTAGGAGGGCGGCGCAGCCGAAGCCCAGCACCACGCGGGCCAGACTGAGTTCGGTCAGGTTGCGGCCATGAGCAAAGGCGATGGCGCCGACGAAAGCGATACACAGCGTGGCGATGATGGTCCGGCGCGGACCCCAGCGGTCGAGCGCAATGCCGACCGGGAGCTGGCTGATCGAGAAGGTAAGGAAGAAAGCGCCGGTCAGGATGCCCAGATCCTCCGGCGTCAGCAGCAGTTCGGTCATCAGATCGGGTCCGATGACGGCATTGGCCGAACGGTAGAACTGACTGATGGTGTAACTCAAGCAGGCGCAAAGCAGGATGCGCCAGGCGACGGGCATTGGGGCCTCTTGATCCGAGTCTCGGGCGGCGATTGCCCCGAGTTTAGATCATTTCCGGCTGTAGGGTAGCGGCAGGGAGGGTTCGTCCGGCCCATCCTCGGCCGCCATCAGGTGCGGCCGGCTGTCGAGGACTGCGGCGATCACTTGGCTTGAGACTTCGGCCGCGATACGGGCCGCCACTTCGCTGGAGACCCGGGCGGCGACCTGGGCCGCAATCTGGGCCGGCGAGGGCGGTTGGCCGGAAACCGAGGTATAGCTGGTAGGCATGACCGGCGGCACTAGTGGTATTTCGCCGCCAGGGCGCTCCTCCAGGCGACGGATGAAATCCTGGATAATGCGACGATAAAGCTCGTCCTTCAGGACAGCGTCTTCCTCACCCTGGTTGATCGAGGGGTTGTCATTGATTTCGATGACGACCACGCCTTTTTCGGTCTGCTTCAGATCGACGCCGTAAAAGCCGTTGCCGATCAGACTGGCAGCCTTGAGTGCGATCTCCACAACCTCGGACGGGGCGTCTTCGACGCGCAGGGTCCGGAAGCCACCTTCGGTGAAGCGACCGCCGTCGCCATGCTTCACCACCTGCCAGTGGCCGCGCAACATGAAATACTGGCAGGCATAGATCGGCTGGCCACGCAGGATGCCGATGCGCCAGTCGAAATCGGTGTAGAGATATTCCTGCGCCAGGATGACGTCGGATTCCCGCATCAGGCGACCGGCAGCCTCAACCAGCTGCTGGCGGTTCTCGGCCTTGACGGTGCCGCGTGAGAAGGAGCCGTCGGGAATCTTCAGGATGATCGGATAGGCGATTTCCTGTTCCACTGCCTCGACGCCACGATTGTCCAGCACCACGGTTTTCGGGGTCGGAATCTTGTTCGCCTTCAGCAGCTCGGCCAGATAGACCTTGTTGGTGCAACGCAGGATCGAGGTCGGATCGTCGATCACGGCCATGCCTTCGTTCTCGGCCTTCTTGGCGAAGCGATAGGTATGATGATCCAGTGCCGTGGTCTCACGGATGAAGAGGGCGTCATATTCTGCTAGTTCGGAATAGTCCTTCTTTTCGATCAGCTCGACTTCCACACCCATCTGTTCGCCGATGCGGACGAATTTCTGCAAGGTGCGGCGGTCCGACGGCGGAAGCGCTTCGGCCGGATTATGCAGGATGGCAAGGCTGTATTTTGCCGCCGGTTTGGCCTTGGGCGTCCGCCAGCTGGAGCGGGTGTAAGATTCTAGCGCCAGCTCGAAGAATTCCTGCTGTTCAGGCTTCAGGTCGCTGAGCGCCATTGGGCGGACCGATGCGATGTGCCAGCCATCCTCAGGTGAGAGGCTGAGCTTGAGCAGCGGGCAGCGGAATTCATCGAATACCCGCCGCGCCAGATCGGGGAAACGCAGGTCGTCGCTGCGCCCGAAGAAGACATTCACCGTGAAGGGGGCGGAGGGCAACATGACCAGTTTCTTCACCTGCTGGCGCAGCAATTCGTCCAGCTCCGGCAGGGCGTGGCTGTACAGGCTGCGCTGTCGCAGGTCGAGGATGGTCTTGACCGAGGGAATGACCTTCTGGCTGCGCGCTTCAGCCAGCAGCGAGCAGTAATAACCGTATCCCAGGTAGGAATAATCCTTGCTGAGGTTGATGATCTTGGCGCGTTTGTCCTGCACCAGGTCTGGCCGCGTGATGAATTCACGGTTGTTCAGGACCAAGCAGCCCGGATTGCGATAGCGGAAGTGGGTCTTACGCTCGACGATTATAATATGCATGACGGTGGGACGCGGCTCCCGTGAAGCTTGGCGGGGGACTTTGCCCGATCCTCAGCGCAACGACTTTTCGAGCCGCAAGGCGTCCGAACCGTTCTCGTAGTATTGCGCGATGCGCCCGATGATTCCATAGCGGTTATCACGGTAGAGGGCGATTGCGGCTTTGTTGTGAACGCTGACTTCCAGACGCAAGCTTTGCAATTTCCACTTCACAGCCGCGTGTTCGATCGCTGCCAGCAGTATCCTGCCCAATCCTTGGCCACGGGTGTCTGGGTCGACGGCGATGGAGTACAGGCGGCCGGCCTTGCTGTCGGCTCGCCGGAAGAGACTGGCGGCAGCCAGCAGTTTTTCGCCATCGGCAATGACCAGCAGGCGGGCGCGGGGATTGTGAAGCGCGGCTGCATAGCTGCGGCGTGACATGCGATCACCGGTGAAGCAACGGTTTTCCAGTTCAACCAGCGCGTCCAGATCGCCTGGGCTGGCCACACGGACCGATGGCTTGCCTTCGAGCATCAGCCGGTCGGCAGGCCGATGGTGGCGCCGGCATGGCTGATGGTGCGAGTGGCGGCTTCGAACTGCATGAGGTCCTCACCGATGAGAACCGGTCCAGCATAGTCGGCACGGACTTCAGCAAGCAGGACGGCCTGGTCGAACACCACCGGCACGAAATGGTTGAGGATCAGGCATCGGGCCCGGGCCTGCGCCGCCACCTTGCCAACCTCGGTGGAGAGTGTGTGGTAGCTGGCGACATTGGCGACGGTTTCCGGTGTGCGAACGCCAGGCAGCAACAGCATTTCCCGGTGGATGAAACATTCGTGCACGATGGCATCGGCATCGCGGGCGGCATCGATCAGCTCCGGACAGAAGGCAGTATCGCCGCTGAAGGTCACCTTGTGCTTCCCATCAGAGAAGACATAGCCGAAGGCCGCCTTCACCGGCTGGTGCCGGACCGCCACGGCCGTCACGGTCAGGTCGCCGTCCCGGATGATGGTACCGGCTTCGATCTCGGTGATGTCGAGTTTCAGGGCCGTGGTCGAGGGGCGCTTTTCATGGGCGATGCGCTGGTCGAGCTCGGGCTTCCACAGCGCCATCAAACCGTTCAGATACTGCCGGGTGCCGGCCGGACCATAGATGCGCTGCGGCCGGTCGCGGCCCTGGTGCCAGCTGGAAATGATGAGCTGGAACAGGTCGACGATATGATCGGAATGCAGATGGGTGAGCAGCACGGCGTCAATCTGCTTGCCGGCGGTACCGGCGGCGATCAGACGCTGGGTGACGCCAGAGCCGCAGTCGATCAGGAAGCGGCGCTCACCCCAGGTCAGCAGGTTGGCCGGTCCATAGCGGCTGGTCGAAACCTGCGGACAGCCGGTGCCGAGCAGGGTGACGCGCATGGATCAGCGCAGGCGCAGGATCGGCACGGGCGAACCGGCCTTCAGGGCCGGGGCCAGCGGCGGTCGCACGATCAGGCAGTCGGCCTGACTCAGCAGGCGCAGCATCGAGCTGTCCTGCCTGCTGAAGCTGCTGGCGACGAGGCGGCCGTCTTCCTGTTCCAGTGTGGCGCGCAGGTAATCCTCACGCTTGTCATTCTCGTTTAAATCTGTGCCGGTAACGGCTGTTTCAAAACGAATTTCCCAGTCCAGACTCAGCATGCCACGCAGCGCCGGCAGGAGGAAATTGTAACCACAGACGATGGCGGAAACCGGATTTCCCGGCAGGCCGAGCAAGGGCACGCGGCCCAATTCGCCTAGGTCCGCATGACCGAACATCAGGGGCTTGCCGGGCCGCATGGCGATCTTCCAGAAGTCGATACCGGTGCCGTCGCCGCCCAGGATTTTATGGATCAGGTCGTGTTCGCCGACACTGGCGCCGCCGAGCGTGAGCAGCAGATCGCAGCCGGCAGCCGCCGCCGCCTTGGCGCGCAGGTCGGCTTCGGTGTCGCGGGCAATGCCGAGGTCGATAGCGGTGCCGCCATGCATCCCGATCAGGGCGCAGAGCGCGATGTTGTTCGAACTGACGATCTGGTTCGGACCGATCGGCTCACCGGGACGGGCCAGTTCGTCGCCGGTCGCCAGCACGGCGATGCGTGGTTTACGGCGGACGGCGAGCCACGGCACGTTCATGGCGGCGGCGACGCCGATATCGGCCGGGCTCAACTGCGTACCGGCCTTGAGCAGGACCTGTCCTGCGGCGAAATCCAGCCCGGCCTTGCGGATCCACTGACCGGGCTTTGGCGCCTCGCGCACGGTCAGATGGCCGTCGCTGCCCAGATCGGCATCTTCCTGGATCACGATGGCGTCTGCGCCATCGGGGATGGGTGCGCCGGTGAAGATGCGTACGCATTCGCCAGAACCGACGCTACCCTCGTGGCGGCCACCGGCTGCCGCAGCGCCAACCGGCTTCAGAATGGCGGGAATGGTCCCGAGGTCCGCCTGGCGGCAGGCCCAGCCATCCATGGCGCTGACGTCGAAAGGCGGCTGGGTGCGGCGCGCGGCGACGTCCTCGGCCAGCACACGGCCGGCGGCGGCGGTGAGGGCGATGGTTTCCGCCGGCATGGCCGGCAGGGCGGCAACGATACGGGCGCGGGCTTCGGTGACCGCTAGCATGGCTCAGGCCGCGTTGAAGTCACCGGACTTACCGCCGGATTTGTGCAGGAGCTTCACATCGGTGATCTGCATGCCGCGATCGACCGCTTTGGCCATGTCATAGACGGTCAGCGCTGCGACGCTGGCCGCGGTCAGCGCCTCCATCTCGACGCCGGTGCGGCCTTTCAGCTTGCAGGTGGCAACGATATCGATGGCATTGGCTTTGGTGTCGGGCGTCAACTCCACCGTCACCTGACTGAGTGCCAGCGGATGGCAGAGCGGGATCAGGTCGGACGTTTTCTTGGCGGCCATGATGCCGGCGATGCGCGCCGTGGCCAGCACGTCGCCCTTGGTGGCCTGACCCGACAGGATGAGGTCGAGCGTCGCCTTCTGCATCAGAACCCGCGCGCCGGCCCGGGCCACGCGTTCGGTCTCGGCCTTGGCCGAGACATCGACCATGTGGGCTTCGCCGGCGGCGTTGAGATGGGTCAGTTTGTTGCTCACGCGGCCAGCTCCTTGCCGGTCAGCAGCAGGCGGGTGGCGGCTTCCACATCGGGCTGGCGCATCAGGCTCTCGCCAACCAGGAAGCAACGCGCACCGCATTTGGCCATGCGGTCGAGATCGGCCTTGGTGTAGAGTCCGGATTCCGCCACCAGCATCTTGCCGGCCGGCACACGGGCGGCCAGCGCCTCGGTATTGGCGATATCGATTTCGAGTGTCTTGAGGTTGCGGTTGTTCACGCCGAGCAGCGGGCTTTTGAGTTTCAGTGCGCGATCAAGCTCGTCGCCATCATGCACTTCAACCAGCACGTCGAGGCCATAGTCGCCGGCAACTGTTTCAAGCTCGGCAGCCTGTGCATCGCTGAGGGCGGCCATGATCAGCAGGATGCAGTCGGCACCCATCGCGCGCGCCTCGACCACCTGATAGGGGTCAAGCATGAAATCCTTGCGTAGGATCGGCAGTTCGACGGCGGCGCGGACAGCGCGCAGGTAGTCGTCGCTGCCCTGGAAATACGGCACGTCAGTCAGCACCGACAGACAGGTGGCGCCCCCAGCGGCATAGGCGCGGGCCAGCGCCGGCGGATCGAAGTCGGCGCGGATCAGGCCTTTGGACGGGGAGGCCTTCTTGATCTCGGCAATCAGGGCATATCGGCCGGCATCGGCCGTGGCCTTCAGCGCGCGTGCGAAGCCACGCGGGGTCTTCGTGGCGCGCGCCTGCTGTTCGAGCTGCGCCAGCGGCATGGCTTTCTTGCTGGCAGCGATGTGTACCAGTTTGTCGGCGTTGATTTTGGTCAGCACGTCGCTCATGACGACTTCTTCTCATCCGCGTCCGGGTCGACCGGCGGCGGTTCATGGGTGATTTCAATCAGGCGGGCCAGCGCCGCACGAGCCTTGCCGCTGTCGATCGCTTTTGCAGCCTGGACCACGCCGTCGCGCAGGTCCGTCGCCTTCTCGGCGATCAGCAGAGCAGCGGCTGAATTCATCAGCACGATATCGCGGAAGGCACCTGGCGCGCCATTCAGAACCGCGCGGAGCGCAACGGCATTGGCGGTCGGCTCATCGCCCTTCAGGTCATCCATCTTGGCATACGGCAGACCGGCGTCTTCCGGTGTGATTTCGAAGTGACGCAGTTTGCCGCCGGCCATTTCCGACACATAGGTCGGGCCGGTAGTGGTGATCTCGTCCAGGCCGTCGGAGCCATGCACGACCCAGACTTTTTCCGCCCCGACCTTACCCATCACCTCGGCCAGCGGCTGCACCCACTGGCGATCGAACACACCGATGAGCTGGCGCTTTACCAGAGCTGGATTGCTCAGGGGGCCGAGCAGATTGAAGATCGTACGGGTGCCAAGCTCGACGCGGGTCGGACCGACATGGCGCATCGCGCCGTGATGGCGCGGGGCCATCAGGAAGCCGACGCCGGCCTGGGCGATGGCTTTCTCGATCAGGCGGAAGTCGCAGTCGATATTGACGCCCAGCGCTGTCAGCACATCGGCGGCACCGGTTTTGGATGAGACGGCGCGGTTGCCATGCTTGGCCACCGGCACGCCGCAACCGGCCAGCACGAAGGCCGAGCAGGTTGAGACATTCCAGGTGCCCTTGACGTCACCGCCGGTGCCGACGATATCGATGGCACCGGCCGGGGCTTTCACGCCATGGACCTTGGCGCGCATGGTCAGCGCGCCACCGGTGATCTCTTCCACGGTTTCGCCGCGCACACGCAGCGCCATCAGGAAGGCGCCCATCTGCGATGGGGTGGCATTGCCCGACATCATGACGTCGAAAGCTGTGCGCGCGTCGTCAACACTGAGCCGTGCGCCGCCGGCCACCAGACCCAGCAGCCGCTTGAAATCCGAAATATCCCCGCTCATGCCGCCTGTCCGTGCTCCGCAATCGCCTTCACCGGCAGGCCGCAATAGCGCATAAAATTGGCCAGCATCGCAAGACCATGCTCAGAGGCGATGCTCTCGGGGTGGAACTGCACGCCATGGATCGGCAGGTCATGGTGACTGAGTCCCATGATCACGCCGTCCTCGGCCCGCGCTGTCACCTTCAGGCTGTTCGGCAGGCTGGCCGGGTCGACTGTCAACGAATGGTAACGGGTCGCCAGGAAGTCCTGGGGCAGGCCGGCAAAGATGCTTTCACCGGTATGGTTGATGCGGCTCATCTTGCCATGCAGGGGTTTGGGGGCGCGGATCACCTTGCCGCCGAAGGCCTGGCCAATGGCCTGGTGGCCAAGGCAGACGCCAAACAGCGGCAGGCGGGCCTGGGCAGCCTTGTCGATCATGGCGAGGCAGATACCGGCCCGGTCGGGGTCGCAGGGCCCGGGTGATAGCACTACCCCGGCAGGCTTGAGCGCCAGCACCGCCTCGGGCGTGGTTTCATCATTGCGGAAGACCTTCACATCGGCGCCGATCTGGCCGAAGTAATGGACAAGATTCCACGTAAAGCTGTCGTAATTGTCGATCAGGACGAGCATGGGCCGATTTCCTCAAGGCCGGCAGCCTAACATGACGAAGTTACGTCGCGCCACGGCCGAACACCCGCATTGCTAGTACACAAAAGAAGGTTTTCTTTGGAAATCATGGGCTTGCGGGGACGGTAAAAACCCAGAACAATCGGGTCTCTGAAGAATCGGAAGGGGAAGTACCATGGCTGACATCCAGCCGCTCAAGCAACAGCGGGGCGGAATCCGCCAGCGCCTGTTCATCGCCGTTGGCGCGATTGCCTCTTTCGCCCTGATTTCAGCCGCAGCCGGATGGTTCGCCCTGTCCCGTCTGGACAGTGCCATCACCACCGTGACGGATGAAGGGGTCACCTCGGTCGTGGCCGCTCTGGCGCTGGCCGAGCGTGTCGCCGATCTGGCCGGTGCCGCCCCGGATCTGGTCTCGGCCAGCACAGAAGAGGAAGTCACGGCCACCGCCGCGGACATCAAAACCCGTGAAAGCGACATCCGTTCGGTGCTCACTATGGTCTCCACGCGCGTCACCGGCGCGCGTTTGGAGGAGATCAAGAAGGAGACCGATGGTCTGTTGGCCAATATCGGTCGCCTGCAGCAGCTGGTCAGCGCCCGCATCCGTATCACTCGCCAGCGCGAGGCCGAGACCCAGGAACTGGCCAAGGCCCATACCAATTTCCTGCAGTTCGCCAATCCGCTGATCGACGATGCTGTCACCGATCTGGCCGGCAGCATGACCACGGTGACGCGCAGCGGCGACCTCAGCCGCATCGAGCGCTCGCTCACCCGCATGGCCAACAATGATGTCATGCTGGTGCAGGCCACGGCGACCCTGATCGGTGAGGTGAACAATGCCGTCGGCCAGATGGCGGTCGGTGCCCAGTCCGGCACGCGCGCCGAGCTGGAAGCATCCATGAAGCGTTTCGCCACCACCTCCGACCGCGTCACCAAGGCGCTGGTGGTGGTGGAGAAGATCAACCCGCATCCTGAACTCAGCAAGGCGACCAAGGCCGTGCTGGGCTTTGGCGATGACGGTTCGGGCCTGTTCAGTTTCCGTGAACAGGAATTGGACTCACTCGAATATGCCCGCTCGACGCTCAAGACCAGCCGCGATGCGGCCAAGCGCCTCGGCGCCGTGACGCAGAAAGTGGTCGATGATGCCAACAAGGATGTCGCCGGCGCCACACAAGGTGCCAAGGACAGCAGCCGCACGGGCAAGCTGATCCTGATCACGGTCGCCATCGCCAGCCTGGGTGCTGCCGTTCTGGTCGGCTGGCTCTATATCGGCCGTCAGGTCGCCGATCCGCTGTCGGCGCTGACTGGCGTGATGGACCGGCTGTCCAACCGCGAGTGGGCCACGGAAGTGCCGGCTCGCACACGTGGCGACGAGATTGGCGCTATGGCGCGCGCCGTGCAGGTGTTCAAGGAGAATGGACTTCAGAACGAAGAACTGCAGCAGGAGGTCGAGCGCAATCGCAAGAGCGCCGAGGAACAGCGCCGGGTGCAGGAGCAACTTCTGGACCGCGCCGTCGGCGAGGTTGTCGGCGCCGCCGCCGATGGGGATCTGTCGGCGCGCATCGATACCAGCAAGCTGGACGGTATGATGGCTCGGCTGGGCGAGCGCATGAACGGTATGCTGGAAACAGTGGAAACCGTGTTTGGCAATCTGGGTGATGCGCTGGGCGCGATGGCGGGCGGTGATTTCACGCATCGCATCGCTGCCAACTATCAGGGTGTCTATGATCGCCTGAAGCAGGACGCCAACCGTACCGCGCAGCAGCTGGCCGAAACGGTTGGTCGCGTCACGGGTGCTGCGGCAACGGTTCGTGATGCCGCCACCGAGATTTCCAGCGGCAGCAACGATCTGGCCCAGCGCACCGAGCAGCAGGCCGCCAGCCTGGAGGAAACGGCTGCGTCGATGCATGAGATTACCGCGACGGTGAAGCAGAATGCCGACAATGCCGAGGCCGCCAACGGCCTGGCCGCCACCGCACGCAACACGGCGGAGAAGGGCGGCAGCGTGGTGCAGCAGGCAGTGGAAGCCGTCAGCCGCATCGAGGGCAGCGCGCAGAAGATCAGCGACATTGTCGGCCTGATCGACGAGATCGCCTTCCAGACCAACCTGCTGGCGCTGAACGCCTCGGTTGAGGCGGCCCGCGCGGGCGAGGCCGGCAAGGGCTTTGCCGTGGTGGCGCAGGAGGTGCGGGCGCTTGCCCAGCGCTCGGCTGATGCCTCGCATGAGATCAAGAGCCTGATCCAGGCCAGCACCAGCGAAGTTCGGGAAGGCGCGCGTCTGGTCAAACAGACCGGCGAAACCCTGACCGACATTGTCACGGCCGTGAAAAAAGTGGCCGATATTGTTGGAGAAATTTCCTCCGCCAGCCGCGAGCAGGCCGTGGGTCTGGATGAGGTGAACACGGCGGTCTCCAACATGGACGAGATGACCCAGCGCAACGGCGCCCTGGTTGAGCAGACCACGGCCTCGGCCACGGCGATGGCCCGGCAGGCCCAGGAATTGGCTGATTTAGTGGGTCAATTCCGGGTTTAGGGGGACAATTTAACTATTGAACCCGCCGGCTGGCGCGCTATACCCATCCCCATCTTTCACTGATGGAGGTCAACATGGCCACGGAAGCCATTCGGGTCGCGATTTTGGGTGCCAGCGGGTATACCGGTGCGGAACTGCTCCGCATCATCCTGCGTCATCCGCGCATCCGCGTGGTCGCCCTGACCGCGGACCGGAAGGCCGGCGAGGGGATCGATACAGTATTCCCGCAGTTCACCGGCCTGAACCTGCCCAAGCTGATCACCATCAAGGAAGTCGACTGGAGCGGCGTCGATGCCGTTTTCTGTGCCCTGCCGCATGGCACGACGCAGGAGGTGATCGCCGGCCTGCCGACGCATCTGAAGATTATCGACCTGTCGGCAGACTTCCGGCTGCGCAACCTGGATGAATATGCCAAGTGGTACGGTCACGAGCACCTGGCGCCGAAGCTGCAGGGTGAAGCCGTCTACGGCCTGACCGAGATGTATCGTGACAAGGTCGCCAAGGCGCGGCTGGTGGCCAATCCGGGCTGCTATCCCACGTCGGCGCAGTTGCCACTGATGCCGCTGTTGGAAGCCGGCCAGATCGATGCCGATGACATCGTGATCGATGCCAAGTCCGGCGTATCGGGAGCCGGCCGTGCGCTCAAGGAAGGTTCGCTGTATTGCGAAGCCGCCGAGGGAACCCATGCTTATGGCATCGGTTCGCACCGGCATGGTCCCGAGATCGAGCAAATTCTGGCGGACGCTTCCGGTCAGCAGATGGTGGTGAGCTTCACCCCGCATCTTATGCCGATGAACCGTGGCATGCTGTCCAGCATCTATGTGAAGACCAAGCCGGGGGTCAGTGTCGACGACCTGCGCACCACGCTGCTCAAGCGGTATGCAGAGGAGCCTTTTGTGCAGATTCTGCCGCAGGGCGTGTCTCCGCAGACCCGTCATGTGCGCGGTACGAATTCCTGCCACATCGGCATTTTCGCCGACCGCATCAAGGGGCGGGTGATGATCTTCTCGGCCATCGACAACCTGATGAAGGGTGCGAGTGGCCAGGCGGTGCAGAACTTCAACGTGATGTACGGCCTGCCGGAGACCACCGGCCTGGATCAGATCGCTCTGTTCCCTTAAGGCATCGCTCGTGAGTTTGATCCTGCCGTTCGGCGACAAGCATCCGGCCATAGCGCCGGATGCCTTTGTCGCGCCGAACGCGACAGTGATCGGCGATACCCAGATCGGCGCCCGCAGCTCGATCTGGTTCGGGGTCACCCTGCGTGGTGACGTCAACAGCATCCGCGTCGGCAGTGACACCAACATTCAGGACGGCAGCGTCGTGCATGTGACTCGGGCGAAGTTCGCCACGGTGATCGGCTCGGGCGTCACCATCGGCCATATGGCGCTGATCCATGGCTGCACCCTGGAAGACCGCTGTTTTGTCGGCATGCAAGCCACCGTGATGGACGCCTGTGTGATCGAGAGCGATGGCATGCTGGCGGCCGGCGCGCTGCTGACGCCGGGCATGCGGATCGCCGCCGGCGAGCTCTGGGCCGGGCGTCCGGCCAAGCTGATGCGCCGTCTGGATGCGGATGAACTGCGGAATATCGCGGAAACGGCAGCGCACTATGCCCGGCTGGGTAGTACGTACCGCGAGCAACTCACGGTGAGCCGTTAAGATATTGTTGAAATCCGGTCTGTAAGGTTCCACGTATACAGAAACAATATGCCGGCTGAGCCGGTTCTGTGGATGGAAACATGACCGTCGGCGTTACGACCCACGCCCCCTGGCCGGATGATCTCTACGATCAGATCAAGTCGCATGGCGAATTTCTGTCGGGTCGCCTGGGCAAGCTGACGCGCGGCAAACAGCTGACGCTGGTAGGCGCTGACCTGACCGGCATCAAGCTGGTCGGCATGAACCTGCAGCGCACCATCTTCCGCAGTTGCCGCTTCTATTGCGCTGATCTCCGCAATTCCGATTTCAGCCAGGCGGTCCTGACCGGCTGCGACTTCTCGGGTGCTGATCTGACCAACGCGCGTTTCGTATGGGCTAACCTGCGCGGCGCCGATCTCTCGCGCGCGATCCTGAAGGGCACGCGCTTTGAGAATGCCGATATGCGGCCGATGACCGATCCGCCGGTGCCGCCGCATGGCAAGGGCGGTGCGGTATCTTTAAGCGATACCACGCTGCACAACACCAATCTCAGCCAGGCCAAACTACTCGGCGCGTCCTTTGTTGGCGCCATCCTGGATGGCTGTATTCTGGATAATGCCGATCTGGAAGGCGCCGACTTCTCCTATTCGACGCTGAGCAACGTGCAGTTCAAGAATGCCAAGCTGCATGACGCCAATTTCAACCTTGCGGATTTTCCACTCGAGATCCTGAATCAGCTGCAGGGCAGTGGCGCGCGTATCCCGAAGCCAATTCCAGTCGATGTCATCGAGCAGGTGCTGCGCGACCATCAGTCCTGGATTGATACCGACGGCCAGGTTGGCCGACGCGCCATCCTGTCGGGGTGGTATCTGTCGCGTGCCCATCTGGTGCATGCCAACCTGAATGGCGCCGACCTGCGGCAGGCCAATCTGTCGAATGCCAATCTGCATGGTGCCCGCCTGATCTGTTCTGATCTGCGCGAGGCTAACCTGATGTATACGAACCTGACGGATGCGGATCTGCGCGGCGCGCTGACGGAAGGGTCGCGCGGGCTGCCTGTCGTTCAGAACGACAAGAAGAACTGAGCGTCAGCGACGGCTGGTGGATGCTCGGCCGAGAGGCGACTTCTTCGGCTCGTTGGCCGTAAGGCCTTTCACGGCGCGCAGGATGCGCCGCCAGACCAGCATGCCGGCAAAATTGTTGCTCAGGGTCATTTCGGTCAGCTGGCGATTGGCATGCGATTCCGCACGGCGTGGGCCATGGTCGGCGATCAGGTCGCGCGCGGCGCGCCAGATTTCAGCATCGGAACTCATGACGGCAGACTGACGGCAAATCGTTAGCAGGGTCTTAAAATGTATCCCGGACCTTGTGGACGGCCACGCTGAGATTGTCCAGAAGGTCTTTTTGCAGCTTTTCCGTGGTTCCGCGCACGCCCTGGGCGAGAACCACGTACATTGCGTCGATATGGATGCTGATCACTTCCAGTTGAGCTTCGTTGGGCAGCGCCAGACCCGCGATGAAATCCTTCAGCGATTTCGCCAGATGGCTGAGCAGGGGGTATCCGAAGATGCTGCCCATACCCTTGATGTCGAAGGCGAGCTCGGAGATCGTCGACAGGATGAAAATCCGGGAGAGGCGATCGTTCTCGGCGGCTTTCACCTGGAGCCGCATCTCGCGCAGTTTTTCCAAAACTTCATTGGAGAAGGCATCGGCTGAGGCACTGATGGCGTTTTCGATGCGGCTGCGCACATCATCGGTAAGGACGATGTCGACACCCGTCTCGTAATTGACCGCGCGTTGTCGCAGTTCCTGCGGTGCCTTGATGATCTGCGCTTTGTTGGCCTTGCTCATTCTGGCAACGGTCCCCACCGTCATACCGTCTGTCCGGTATACCCGTCGGGCGGGCAGGGCGGTTATATCGCCCTGCCCATATGCTTGTACACTGCCGGTTACGGTTAAGACCCGATAACCCCGTTATCCTGTTTGGTGATAACGACAATGGACGGACGCGGGGGCATGTCGGGCTGGAAGTCCGGCCAGCGCGTTGCCGGGTCTTCGAAGGTCGATCCCTTGCCGCTGTTGGTGAATTTTTCGCCACCGTCAGTGGCCGGGTGCTGGACGGCAACAAACAGGGTGCGGCCGTCCGGCGTAAAGCAGGGGCCGCACATTTCGGCACCCACCGGCACGCGGAAGAACATCTTTGACAGTCCGCGGTTGGGGCCCTCGGTTTCCACGGCCCAGACGCCATCCGCCGTGTCGCTCGCCCTGTCCCAGTTCTCGCCCTGGTCAGTGGTGATCCACAACCGGCCCTGGTTGTCGAAGGCGCAGTTGTCGGGGCAGGAAAACCAGCCGTTCGCCGTGGTCTGAGGATGGAATTTACCGGCCACCTTCGGATCGGCGGGATTGCCAGCCTGCAGCAGCAGCGACCAGCTTGCCTTGGCGGCGGCGTGGTCGCCATTCGGCACAGTCATTTCCAGCACCTGGCCCCATTCGTTGCTGGCACGCGGGTTCGCCGCATCGACCTGCTCGACTTTTCGGCGATTGTTGTTGGTCAGCATCGCGTAGACGCGTCCGGTCGCCGGATTGGCCTCGATATCCTCGGGGCGGTCCATCTTGGTGGCGCCGAGCAGATCGGCGGCGCGGCGCGCCTCGATCACGACATCAGCCTGGCTGCTGAAACCGTTCGCACCGGTCAGCGGACCCTGACCGAAGACCATCGGCAGCCAGTCGAGCGATCCATCGGTATTGTACTTACCGACATACAGAATGCCGTCATCAAGCAAGGTCGCATTGGCGGCGCGGTCGTTTGGATTCCAGCGCCGGGCTGATACGAACTTGTAGATATATTCAAAACGCTCGTCATCACCGGTGTAGACCACGACGCGCCCATCCGGATTGACCACCACCGAGGCAGCCTCATGCTTGAAGCGTCCCAGTGCCGTGCGCTTTTTTGGCATCGATTGCGGATCATAGGGATCGATCTCGACCAGCCAGCCGAAACGGTTGGCCTCGTTTGGCTCCTTGGTCACATCGAAGCGGTCGAAATACTGACCCCAGTTATACCAGCCGTCCGGCACGCCATAGCGCTTGTGGTTGCGCTCTTCCGGATGGCCGGCATCCAACTTGCCCCAGAAGTAGCCGTGGATGTTTTCTTCTGCCGTCAGCACCGTGCCCCAGGGCGTAATGCCGCCGGAACAGTTGTTGACCATTCCGATCACACGGCGACCGGTGGCATCGGCCCTGGTCTTCAGGCGGGCATGACCGGCGGCGGGGCCGGTCAACTCCATCGTCGTGCTGGCGGCATCGATCCGGCGGGCATAACGGCTGCCGGCCACGACGCCCCATTTGCCCGTCTCGCCGCGGGCGATCTCGACGATGCTGGCGCCATGGGCGGCCATCTCGATCTCGACGAGCTCGCGCGTCATGTCTTTGAACAGTTTGTCCTTGGCTTCCTGGCGACCGACGCCGGGGAACATGACCTCCTCGCTGGTGTATTCGTGGTTCACGAACAGCAGACCGCGATCGGAGCTGTTGCTGCCCAGCGGCAGCGGCAGGAATCCGACGAAGTCGTTGTTGTAGCCGAACTGCCGGATCTGGGCTGAGGCAGTTTGCCGGCGCACGTCGAAGGCTGGCGCATCCGGCATCACGGCATCGCCCCAACGGATCAGGATGTCGGCGTCATAGCCCGGAGCAACATGATGCGTGCGGTCCACGCCATGGCTGATCTCGGTGAAGGTGAAGCGGCTGGCTGTAGCAGGCTGGGGCGATGCGGTCTGCGCTGCCGCATTCAGCGGCGACAGGCTTTGGGCAACGGTCAGGCCGGCGGCACTGGCCAGCAGGCCCTTCAGGACATCGCGACGGCCGTAGCGACGGGCGACAATCTCGCCCAGCGTGGGATTTGCACTGTCATTGATGCCGATATTCTGGGACGCTTCATAGGCTTCGCTCCGGCTGAGGCCGGCGGGGCGGTCTTGGGGCATGGTCTTCTCCTGGAATCGGGCTGTACAACCCGCTTAAACCTCCTAACTTGCCTCTGTGACGGGTTGATGAACTTTGTTGCGCCGCAACCGTGACGACAATTGAATTTAGTTAATTCGACTAAAGTCAGGGGGGCGTGTTGTGGGCATCGGACACGGACAGCTTGCATGTGCATGCAGGGGTAACGCTAAGATAAAGCCAACATAAAAAAGCAAACAAACAGTCAGGCCGAAAGGCAACCGGAGCCAAAAAAAGGCTCTGTGGCGGGAGGAAGTATGCTGGGATTAGCCAATCTGCCGACCGGTTTACGCGTCGGTCTGGCCATTGTTCTGTTTGCCGTGACGGCTCTGGGGTGGGTGTGGGTCGGCAGTGCATCGACGACGATCATCATTGCCGCCGTGGTTGTATTCGCCCTCGGCAGCCTGCTGATCTTGTCTCTGACCAGCGGTGGAATAGGGGTGGCGGAGATTCTCCGGAACTGGCCGACCTCGGCCGCCCGGATTTCCGATGCGCCGGGAAACCTGCGTGAGCCATTGCGGCATCTGGCGCGCAGCTGGACAGACGAAACCGGTCATCGCGAAGCCGTCGAACGGCAGCTGGCAGCGCTGCAGTCAGAGCTGGAGCAGTTGCGTCGCAACGACAGTGCCGTTCTGAGTGAAATGGCCGAACTTTGCGCCGCGATCGGCAGCGGCGTGCTGAGCCGGCGGGTTGCTTCCCATGACGAGGAGGAATCCGCCCATGTGCTGGCCGAGAAGTTCAATCACATGGCCACGACGCTGGATGACGTCGTGGGCGATCTGAAGCGCCTGTTCAGTCGCATGGCCGAGGGCGATCTGTCGGTCGGTATGGACAGCAGTCATGCCGGCGATTTTGGTGTCATCAGCCAGGGATCGGTGCAGGTCGCCGAACGGCTGGGGGGCGTAATCGGTACCATCGTGCAGGCAGCCAACTCGATTTCCGGAGCCTCTGTACAGCTGAACCGCGAGGCGAAAGGCCTGGCCGACAGCGCCGAGGCCCAGTCGGAAAGCCTGGACCGCACAGCGGCTGAGGCCGCCTCCATGAGCGAAGCTGCGAAGGCGAATGAGGCGGCGGCGAAACGCGCCAGTCAGCGCGCCGAGCAGGCGCGGGCGGCGGCGCAAAATGGTGTCACCGTGGTCCGGCGCTCGGTCGATGCGATGAACGAGATGGCTGAAATGTCGCAGCGCATTTCAGAAATCACTTCGCTGATCAACGAGATCGCCTTCCAGACCAACCTGTTGGCGTTGAATGCCTCGGTGGAAGCGGCGCGCGCCGGTGAGGCCGGCAAGGGTTTCGCGGTCGTTGCCCAGGAAGTCCGCGCGCTGGCCCAGCGCTCAGCCAATGCCTCGAAGGATATCGGCGCTATCATCAAGCAGTCCGATGACAAGGTGAAGACCGGCGTCAACCTGGTGACCGAGACCGGCAAGGTCTTGAATGGTATCGTCGAGGCCATCGATTCGATGGGTGAGCAGCTCGATGAGATCGAGCAGGCCAGCACGGATCAGTCGAGCCGCGTCAACGGCGTGACCGGTGCAATCAGCGAGATCAATGCGGCCACACGCGGGTATCTGGCAGTCGTTCAAAGGACCGGTAAGGCCATTCAAGATATCGACCAGCAGGTCGCCAATCTGGCCACACAGATCGCCTTTGTCACCACGACCGTCGACCGGCCACTGCTGCTCACGGCGCAGGATGGCGCAGCACGAATCAGCGCTGCTTTCGAGGACGCGATCCGTCGCGGCGAGATCGGCATGGAAGATCTGTTCGACGAGAATTATGCGCCGATCAAAGGCACCAATCCGCAGCAGTTCATGACCCGCTTCGTCAAGTTCACCGATGCGGTCCTGCCCAAGATTCAGGAGTCTTTGCTGGACTCAAACCCGGCAATCACCTTCTGCGTCAGTATTGATCGCAATGGCTTCATCCCGACGCACAACCTGAAATACTCGCAGCCGCAGGGCGTCGATCCGGTCTGGAACACGGCCAATTCGCGTAACCGCCGCCTGTTCAACGATCCGGTCGGTCTGGCTTGCGGGCGCAATACCAAGTCCTACCTGCTGCAATGCTATCGCCGTGATATGGGCGGTGGCGTATTCGTACTGATGAAGGACATGTCGGCGCCGATCACCGTGCAGGGGCGCCACTGGGGTGGATTCCGGATCGGTTACAAGACGAACTGATCATAAAAAAAAGGCCGCCATCAGGCGGCCTTTTCCGTTGAACGGCATGAGCCGTCAGATGCGCTCGATCACCATGGCGATGCCCTGGCCGACGCCGATGCACATGGTGCACAGGCCATAGCGGCCTCCAGTGCGCTCGAGCTGATTGATCGCCGTCGTGATGAGGCGGGCGCCACTCATGCCCAGCGGATGGCCGATGGCGATCGCGCCGCCATTCGGATTCACATAAGTAGCGTCATCGGGCACCTGCAGCTGGCGCAGTACGGCCAGCGCCTGGGCCGCGAAGGCCTCGTTCAGCTCGATCACATCCATGTCGCGGATGCTGAGGCCGGCCTTGGCCAGCACCTTCTCGGTCGCGGGAACCGGGCCGATGCCCATGATGCGCGGCGGCACGCCGGCCGCAGCGGTCGCGATAATGCGGCCGCGCGGAGTGAGGCCATGCTTCTTGGCGCCGGCCTCGGAGGCGATGATCAGCGCCGCGGCACCGTCATTGACGCCCGAAGCATTGCCGGCGGTCACCGTCCCGCCCTGGCGGAAAGGTGTCGGCAGCTTGGCCAGAGCCTCCAGCGAGGTGTCGCGCGGATGCTCGTCACGATCAACCACCACTGGATCGCCTTTACGGCTGGGGATGGTGACCGATGTGATCTCGGCCTCGAACAGGCCCAGCTTGATCGCATTCAGCGCGCGCTGCTGACTGCGGAGCGCGAAGGCATCCTGGTCGGTACGGCTGATCTGATACTGCTCGGCAACGTTCTCGGCTGTCTCCGGCATGGAGTCGACGCCGTACTTTTGCTTCATCAGCTTGTTCACGAAGCGCCAGCCGATGGTGGTGTCATGGATATCGGCGGTGCGCGAGAAGGCGCTTTCGGCCTTGCCCATCACGAAGGGGGCGCGACTCATGCTTTCGACGCCTCCGGTGATGATCAGATCGGCTTCACCGGTCTTGATCGCACGGGCACCGGCGCTGGCGGCTTCCAGACCAGAACCGCAGAGGCGGTTCACGGTGGCGCCCGGCACCTTGTCGGGCAGGCCGGCGAGCAGCAGCGCCATGCGGGCAACGTTGCGATTGTCTTCCCCCGCCTGGTTGGCGCAGCCATAGATCACGTCGTCGATGGCATCCCAGTCGACGGCGGGATTACGCTGCATCAGCGCCTTGATTGGCACGGCACCCAGGTCGTCAGCACGCACAGCAGACAGCGAACCGCCATAGCGGCCCACGGGTGTACGGATGGCATCACAGATAAAAGCCTCGGTCATATGTCTCTCCCTAAGGTCTCTCGGCCGAGTTGGATTCACGCCCCCAGTGAGGCCTGGTTCAGGTCAGACCGGCGGCGTGCGGGAGATGATGGCGGAGTAAAGTGCGGAGTCAACATTTCCGCCCGAACAGACGGCGATGACCGTGCGGTTAGCGCACGGGACTTTGCCGTTCAGAACGCTGGCTAACGCTGCGGCACCGCCAGGTTCAACCACCAGCTTGAAATAATGGAAAGCAGTGGCCATCGCGGTCTCAACCTCGGCATCCGTGGCGGATACTGCACCGGCAAGATTGGCTTTCATCACACCAAAGGTGATGTCGCCGGGATGAGGCGCCATCAGAGCGTCGCAGAACGTATTACCCTTGCCGGCATGGCTGACGATTTTGCCGGCCTTGAGCGAAAGATCGATATCGTCGAACTGATCAGGCTCGGCGCAATAGACATCGGTGCCGGGCAGCCGGTCCTTGATCGCCAGTGAAATTCCTGAGATCAGCCCGCCGCCGGATGCCGGCGCAATCACGGCATCGGGCTTGATGTCGTGTTCGGCGCATTGCGCCGCGATCTCCAGACCGATCGTGCCCTGGCCGCACATGATGTAGGGATCGTTGAACGGCGGCACCAGCGTCATGCCACGTTCGTCGCGATAGCGCATGCCAATGGCTTCGCGGTCTTCCTTGTAGCGGTCGTAGAGCACGACTTCGGCGCCATAGGCTCGGGTGTTGTCGATCTTGATCTTCGGCGCGTCGCTCGGCATCACGATCACGGCCGGCGTGTTGCAGATCCTGGCGGCCCATGCGCATGCCTGGGCATGGTTTCCCGACGAGAAAGCGACGATGCCGCGCTTGCGCTCGTCGGCATTCAGGCGGCTGATGCGGTTATAGGCGCCGCGGAATTTGAAGGAGCCGCTGACCTGCAGGGGCTCGGCTTTGATCAGCAGGCGACCGCCGAGCTTTTCGTTCAGGAACTGGCTTTCGAGCAGGGGAGTGCGCACGGTGATGCCGCGCAACTGGCGGGCCGCATCCTCGACATCAGCAACAGTAGGCAGAGCAGGCAGTTTGGCAGGGGCGTTCATCAGGTTTCTCCGACAGGACAGGCGAGCGGCCAGACCCCGAAACCCGGCCGCGCAATGCCGGGCAGTATAGAACCGGACTGTGCCCGGTTACAGGCCTGCCAGGAAACTGTCGATTGCGGTTTGGGCTTCTGGTTCGTCCAGCATGGGGATATGGCCGACGCCGGGCACGGTTACTGCGATCATACCGGCATGCTCGCGTTTCATGCGGATAAAGGTATCGGCGGTCAGCACATCGGACAGGGCGCCGCGCAGGGCCAGCACCGGCAGATGCCGCAGGCCGCGGAACAGCGGCCACAAGTCAGGCAGGGGGTGTTTCGCCTGTTCCTTCAGGGCGACCGAGATATTGAGATCGTAATCCAGACGCAGGCCGCCGCGCTGTTCGTCCTCGGTAAAACTGGTGCGGGCAATGCGTAGCCAGCCGTCATCGTTGAGGTTGGGATAAGCGGCGGCATAGGCCTGTCGCCAGGAGCTGGCGCCGGTTTCGTAATCGGGTACGAAAACGCCACGGCCGACATATTCCGCAATGCGCTGCCGGCCGGCCTCGCTGACCTCTGGGCCGATATCGTTGATGATGGCACCAGCCAGAACGAATGGCATCACTGCCGTCATCGCCATGGCCAGAATGCCGCCCAGCGACGTGCCCAGTACGATCACCTTCTGGATGTTCGCCGCTGCCAGCAGATGCTGGATATCGCTAAGATACACCGAGGCTTCGTAATTGCGCGGATTGGGATCATAGGCGGAGCGGCCGCGGCCACGATAATCCAGACAGACGACCCGGCGCGTGCCGGCATGGCGCAGGGCGAAGTCGTGAAAGTCCTTTGAATTCCGTGTCAGCCCGGTCAGGCAGAGCAGTGGCGTGCGCGGGCTGTTGCGATCGCCATAGTCGCGATAACTGAGCCGCAGGTCATCCTGGGCATGGAAGCCGTGCTCGCTGTAGTCCCGGATCGTCATCCGGTCAGCCCCAATACCGTCGGAACATCGCTCAGGTTTCTGAGTGTCACGTCGGGCGGATCGGGTAGGCGCTCGGCCGGCTGGCCGCTGCGATTGATCCAGATGGCGAAGAAGCCGGCCCGTTTTCCGGCATGGATATCCCAGCCATTGCTGCTGTTAAAGGCGATAGCCGAAGCGGGTAATCCAAGGCGATCCATGGCCAGTTTGTAGATGCGTGGATCGGGCTTGTAGATGCCAATGTCTTCCACGGACAACTGGTGATCAATCAGACTTTCAATACCGGAAGACCGGCAGGCGGCGTCCAGCATCGCCGGTGCGCCATTCGACAGGATGCCGGTGACGAGGCCCGCATCTTTCAGCTTGCGCAGCATGGCAGGCGCCTCCGGATAGCAGGCGAGATTGTAATAGAGATCGAGCAGGCGTTTGCGCAGATCGGCATTGCCTGATAGACGCGCCTCATCCAACGCGTAATCGAGTGCATCGGAGGTGACTTGCCAGAAATCGGCATGCGCGCCGCCCATCAGGCTGCGCAGCCAGCTGTAATTCAGCTGCTTGGCGCGCCAGGTATCAGACAGTGCCTGCCACTGCGGACCGATTTCGGTTGAAAGTGCGCGGGCCGCGGCACTGACATCGAACAATGTGCCATAGGCATCGAACAGGCAGGCTTTGATCGCCGCTGCGTCGGCCATGGATCAGCAGCTCGCAGCGTTGCAAGCCTGGCGCAGCGTTCCGCGCATGTCGGTTTGGATGCGATCGATCGGCATGGCGACGCCACCCATCAGCGCGCGGTAGACCTGCACGCTTTCCAGCACGCGCTGCACGTAGTTGCGGGTTTCGTTGAACGGGATCAGTTCGATCCAGTCCACCACATCGACATGCGGCTGACGCGGATCGCCCCAGTCCTGGATCCATTTGCGTACGCGGCTTTCGCCGGCATTGTAGCCGGCCAACGCCAGGACATAGTTGTTGTCCCAGTTCTGCAGCAGGCCCTTCAGATAGGTCGAGCCGAGCTGGACATTGTAGCCGGCATCATTGGTCAGACGGCCCTGGTCGAAGCCAAGCTTCAGGTCCTTGGCCACGCCCTTGGCCGTGGCTGGCATCAACTGCATCAGGCCACGCGCACCAACCGGCGAGACGGCGAACTGATTGAATTCGCTTTCCTGCCGTGACAGCGCCAGAACCAGGGCCGGATCCGGGTCATTGACGCGGATCATCGGCTCGACCAGCGGGAAGGCTTCCCGCACGAGGACGATGCCCTGTCGGGCCGAACGCTTGCTGGAGGCAACAGCCAGATCGACGCGGCGCAGGTTCCGTGCCAACTGGGCGACCAGTTTGTGTTCTTCCGGGCTGTCGGCCGTGTTGACCAGACGGATGATGAAAGGGCGCAGCCGCTCTTCCTGATCCAGTTCGACCAGGATCTGAGCAGCCCGCACCACTTCGCGACGCTGGAACAGGCGCGTGGCCTCGGGCGTCGGACGGATCGGATCCTGCAGGTCGAGCGGCGCCTTGGGGTCCAGTTCCTGTGCGGCAAGCTGGCCATAGAAAGTGGTGCTGTTGCGTGCAGCCTGGCTGTACCAGTTTCGCGCCTGTTCGGTATTGCCCAGCACCGCATAGGTGCGGGCGAGCCAATAGGCCGCCCGCGACTGGCTGACGGGGAAGCGAACGCTGTCCTGCAGGATCGTGAAATGCTTCAGCGCCATCTGCGGCTCCTGCAGCAGGCGAAGCGCGATCCAGCCGGCCATCCATTCGGCATCGGCCATGGCGGGGCCGGCCTTCAGTCCGTGGCCGGCGGCCAGGCGGTAGGCTTCCGAGATGCGGCCTTCGGCCATGGCCTTGCGGGCGCGGAAATGACGTTCGACCCACCACTTCTCGGCGCGGCCGAGATCGTCGGGCGCGTTGTAGAGCAGGGCCTCGACGCCATCGTTCATGCCGCGCTTGCGCTGCCAGCGCAGGCGGTCGTAGTTCAGGCCGCCATCATCGCGCAAATGTGATGGCAGGCCGGCGACCAGGGCTTCGGCGCCGGCAACGTTGTTGGCCAGCGCGATGCGGGCTTCGACCAGGCGGCGGCCATCGTTGTCCAGACGCGGGATCATGCGTCGGGCGGCCTCGATGTTGCCATCCCAGAGCAGGCGGTCGGTGCGGGCGGCATTGTCGGCTGGCGTGAAGCGGTCGCCGAACTCGCTCCAAAGCACCTTCTCGTCGCGCTGCGACAGGTTTCCGTCGACCCATGCACGCCGCATGATCGGGAAGGCGTCCTTGTCCCGGCCAAGCCGCAGCAGGGTCTCACCCAGGCGCAGCAGGCCGAGACCTGTCTCCGGCGGATGCGCGTCGAACCAGGCCAGGATGCGGCCATCGCCGGTCGAGCCATCGATGGCTTCCTCGGCGCGGCGCAGCAGGGCCTCGCGGGCCGGCCAGTCGGGCTTGGTGTCGATGAAGATGGTGATCTCGTCGAAGCTGGCGCCGCTATTGGCGGTTTGCAACCAAAGCCAGCGGACCAGCTGGGCAATCAGGGGGTTCTTGGCGGTGGCGGCGATCCGGCGCGCCGAATCAAAGCGGCCGGCACCCGCTTCCTGGATCGCCTTCTGGCCGATCTGCCGGTCTTCGGCCGAGAGGATGATGTGGTCGGCGGGCAGCTTGGTCTGCTCGGGCCGGGCCGGCGGGGTGCCCTTGCGTGGTTTCTCGCCCGGCACTGGGACACTGGCCGATGTGGAGGCCAGATCGGGGGCGTGCTTGGCCGGCTGCTTGGCGAGGGCGGGAAACAGGCCCAGACAGCCCAACAGGACGACGCCGCTGACTAACCGGCGGCCCCAGAGACCAAGACAATCGATACAATGCTGTGGCACGGCGAATCTTTCGCAAATCCAAAGGGATGATAGCAGGCGACGCGCCCCGGCAAAAGCACGGCTTGCCCTTGATGGGGCCTGCCGGCGCGGGTAAGGTCGCGGCTACTCCGTTTCGTAACGTGCAAAGGTAAAGGAACCATCATGTTCAAGGGCTCGTTCGTCGCACTGATTACCCCGTTCCGTAAGGGGAAAGTCGACGAGAAAGCGTTCGGCGATTTCGTCGAATGGCAGATCGCCCAGGGCACGCATGGCCTGGTTCCGGTCGGCACCACCGGTGAATCGCCCACGCTGAGCCATGACGAGCACAAGCGCGTGGTGGAAATCTGCATCGAAGCGGCGCATGGCCGTGTGCCGGTGATGGCCGGTGCGGGCTCGAACTCGACCGACGAGGCGATCGAACTGACCAGGCATGCCGAAGAGGCGGGCGCCGATGCCGCCCTGATTGTGACGCCGTACTACAACAAGCCGACCCAGGCTGGGCTGTACGCGCATTACAAGGCGATCCACGACGCGACCGATATCCCGATTTTCATCTACAACATTCCGCCGCGCTGCATCATCGACATGTCGGTCGAGACAATGGCGGCGCTGTCGAAGCTGAAGCGCATCGTTGGCGTGAAGGATGCGACCGGCGATCTGGTGCGTCCGCTCAAGCAGCGGATCGCGTCGGGTGCCAAGTTCTGCCAGCTCGATGGCGACGATGCGACGGCGCCGGGCTTCAACACTCATGGCGGCAGCGGCTGCATCTCGGTGACCGGCAACATCGCGCCCAAGCTGGTGGCGCAGATGCAGGAAGCGAGTCTTGCCGGCGATCACGCCAAGGCGCTGGCGATCCAGGAAAAGCTGATGCCGTTGCATTCGGTGCTGTTCACCGAGGCCAGCCCCGGCCCGGTGAAGTATGCCGCCGAGCTGCTGGGTATCTGCACAGCTGAAGTGCGGCTACCGCTGGTGCAGCCGACCAAGGAAACCCAGGCCAAGGTGAAGGCCGTGGTCAAGGCGCTTGGCCTCGTCGGTCCCAAGAGCAGCAAGTCCGGGGCCAAGGGCGGCAAGTCCGCGTCCAAGGCCAAGACCGGCAAGAAAAAGAAGAAGTAAGCATTCATGGTCCAGCAATCGCGCGCGGTGGCCGAAAACCGCCGGGCGCGCTTCGACTATCATCTCGACGAAACCTACGATGCCGGCATTGTTCTGGTCGGCTCGGAGGTGAAAAGCCTGCGCGACGGCCGTGCCAGCATCCAGGATGCTTATGCGGCCGAGCAGGGCGGAGAGATATGGCTGATCAATTCTCATATCCCCGAGTATCACGGCGCCAACCGGTTCAATCACGAACCTCGCCGGCAGCGCAAACTTTTGCTGAACCGCAAGGAAATCGGTAAATTGATCGGGAGCCTGAAGCGCGGGGGCGTGACCCTTGTGCCGCTTACGATATTTTTCAATGAGCGCGGCCGGGCCAAGGTCAAGATCGCGCTGGCGCGCGGCAAGAAACTGCACGACAAGCGCGAGACGGAAAAGAAACGCGACTGGGATCGTGAGAAACACCGGCTGCTGCGCAGCCGGTAAAACCCTGCGGAGGCGGCGATGAGCGACGAGTACAAGCCCGGACTGCTCGGCCAGATCAAAGACAAGCTGATCGCCTCCAAGCAGCAATGGGCCAAGGACGGCCGGTTGCTGACCGGCGAGACCAGCAGTCCGGACAAGCGTCGCCTGCCACCGGGCCAACGCCTGACGCGTGACTGGCCGGTGCTCGACCTCGGCGTGCAGCCCAACATCCAGCTTGATCGCTGGCAGCTCACGGTCGGGGGGCTGGTCGGCAAACCGCTCAAGCTCACCTGGAACGACTTCCTCGATCTGCCGCAGACCGATACCGTATCCGACATCCATTGCGTCACGGCCTGGTCGCGCTATGACAATCGCTGGAGCGGCGTGCTGGCGCGGGATTTCCTCAAGGCCGTGCAGCCGCACAAGGACGCAAAGCACATCGTGTTTCAGTCCTATGACGGGTATGCCACGAATGTGACCCTGGAGATGTTTTCCGCACCTGACGTGCTGCTGGCGCATTCCTGGGAAGGGGCGCCGTTGACGCGCGAGCATGGCGGCCCCGTGCGCATCATCATGCCGCAATACTATTTCTGGAAATCGGCCAAGTGGGTTAAGCATATCGCGTTCCTGGATCAGGACGCGCCGGGCTACTGGGAAGTGCGCGGCTATCACAATACCGGCGATCCGTGGAAAGAAGACCGGTACGGCTGAGGGGCCGCAGTGCGGGGGCGTAGATGGATCAGCAGCGTGGACTGATATACGGCGAACAGCCGGGCATGCGCTTTGCGCTCATTCTGGACGGCGCCGGCAGTGCGCGTGAGGTTGGCTGGGACGAAGTGCGGCGCTGGCGACCGGCGCAGGGCATCCTCTGGGTCCATCTGGAGCGTGACCATGACATGGCAGCGCGTTGGCTGCGCAACGAAAGCGGCCTCGATGCCGTGGTCTGCGACGCGCTGCTGGCTGATGAATCGCGGCCGCGTATCCAGGAAACCGCCAACGGCCTGATTGCCGTGCTGCGCGGCGTCAATCGCGATCCGAACGAAAACACGCTTGATCTGGTGCCGATGCATTTGTGGGCCGATGAGACCCGGATGATCTCGCTGCGCGACAAGGATCATTACCTGCATGCCTTGCGCGATATCCGCGAATCCTTCAGCGACGGGCAGGGGCCGCTGCATGTTGGCCATCTGCTGACCAAGATTACCCGCCGCATCATGAAATACATCGAGCCGGTGCTGGAGCAGCTGGAGGATGAGGTCGATGAGTTCGACCATCAGATCGAGGATTGCGACGTACGCATGGCGCGCGGCGATCTTAGCAACATGCGCCGCCGGGTGATCTCGCTGCGCCGCTACATGGCGCCGCAGCGCGAAGCGATGTTCCGTCTGCAGGGCGCCAGCGTAAGCTGGATCATGCCCCGCGACCGCCAGCGTCTGCGCGAGCTTACGGATAAAGTTCTGCGCAGCGTGGAAACCTTGGATGCGCTGCGCGACCGCCTGACCATCCTGCACGAAGATCTGACCACGGTCATGAGTGAGCAGATTGCCCAGACTACCAATCGTCTGACTGCTCTGACCGCCATCCTTCTGCCGCCGAGCTTGCTCGCGGGCCTGCTGGGTGTGAATGTCGCCGGCATTCCGTTTGCTGACGAACCCTGGGCCTTCGGCGCGCTCTGCGTTAGCACCGTTGCCTTGATCGGCTTGGAAGTTTGGCTACTGCGCAAGATGCGCTGGTTCTAGGGGCTTACGGCGCCCAGTTCATCTCCGGGTCGAGCGGATAGATCGGCCGCGGCACCTGCCGCCAGGGCACATTCTTCAACACAGGCGTGGTCAGGCCTGGGACATCGACCTCGATGATGCGGTCGTCGGGATAGAACTGGTCGAAGCCGGCGCGGAAATGCCCGCGCGACTTCACCACCAGGCTGCGCAGGGCGGCGATATCGATCCCGAAGGTTTCAAAGAACATCGGGTCCAGCGCCTGGTGCCGGTTGGTCGTCACCACGACCTGGATACCATCGACGGCGACAACAGCCGCCGGGCCCATGTTCAGGGTGCGTCCAGCTGCCATGCCGCGCCGACCGACAAATACCCCCTTGCTGAGCGCGACGACGCGACCCTTGGCCGTGAAGGATTCGGAGAAGGTGGTGGTCTCGTCGCGGTTGAAGCGCGCCTCGAATTCGGCGCCGACGCCCAGCTTATGTGCCTCGGCGGCCAGCAGCGGGTCATAGACGGGCCCGATGGCGCAGCCGGTGACGCCGGCCTTATGGAAGGCCGCGAGGATGTAGGTCGTATTGCCGCGGCCGCCGCCGCCGGGATTGTCGGCCACATCGGCAAACAGCAGGGACGGTTTCGCGGTGTCGCGGCCGCAGGCCAGAGCCATCTCGGTGCAGCGTTCAAGGCTGGTGAGGTTGGTGGTGAACCGGTGCCGCTGACTCCAGGCATAGGCCGCGACATCGCGGGCGACGGTCTCAGCCACCTTGATATCGGTGGCGGTGGCGATCACCGACATGCCGTTCTTGGGCGTATCCCCCAGCGAGAACCCTGACGACACCGAGACATCGATCACGCCCGGAATGCCATTCGGGCCAACCTTGGACTGGCCATAGGCGATCACATCGGCATAGGGGCCGGACTTGGTGTTCTGGCTGGTCGAGGGCGGAATGAAGGGCAGCTTGACGAAGGCGGCTTTGGGCTTCAGGCCCTGCAACATGGCGTGCAGATGCCGGGCGCAGTCCGCACCGCGATCCGGCATGTCGGTATGAGGATTCTCGCGATAGGCAACCAGGATATCGGCCTGTTCGACCATGATGGTATTGACGTTGGCATGAAGGTCGAGCGTAGCGACAATCGGCACGTTGGGACCGACGATTTCGCGTATGGCGCGAAACACGGTGCCGTCTGGGTCGATATCGACGGTTGCGATGGCCGCGCCATGTTGCGACAGGAAAACGCCATCTACCGGGCCTGCGTCTCGCAGCAACTGGCACATGCGGGTGACCGTTTCCTCGAAGAAAGCCTGATCAACCGGCCCGGATGCGCCGACGGCAGCCATAACCAGCGGTACGCGCTCCCAGTCGCCCAGTCGGTCCATCTCGCCAGTAAAGCCGGTCAGCGTGGTGGGGCTGCGGGGATTGGCGCTGGTCAGGTCGGCGAGCAGGGCGTCGCCATCCAGGAGTACGGCAGCTTCGAATTCAGCCCGTGTTGCCACCGGGGCATGGCCATTGCTCTCAAGCATGAAACCGCCAATAGCAATGCGATGTTTACGCGACATGGGGTTATGTCATCCTGTTAATTGACACGTTCGTGAATTGCAGTCTGTTATAGATTCAACGCGACGCCAAGAACCAGAAGGATATCGAAATGCTTCCAGTATCCCGCCGTCATTTTCTCGGAGGCACTTTCGCCATGCTGGCTGCGGCCGGCGCTCCATTCCGCCTCACGGCGCAGGGCGCGCCCGCACTGGTGATCGCCACCAAGCTCGAACTCAACACGCTCGACCCGCATTTCTTCAACGGCTTCCCGCAGGCTTCCTCGCATTCGCTGATCTTCGATGCGCTGCTGGGGATCGACAGCGAACTCAGGCTGATCCCAGGCCTGGCCACGGCCTGGCGCAACGTCGATAACCTGACCTGGGAATTCGATCTGCGACCGAATGTGAAATTCCATGACGGTTCGGATTTCACGGCCGATGACGTGATCGCCACGCTGGAACGCGTGCCGAAGGTGCCGAACAGCCCCAATCCCTTCACGCAGTTCACCCGTCAGATCGTGAAAAGCGAAAAATTGGGCGACCACAAGATCCGCTTCCGCACCGATACCCCGGCGCCGACGCTGCCCTCTGACCTGGCCCGCGTCTTTGTCATTTCGAAGAAGCATGTCGCCGCCAGCACCAATGATTTCAATGCAGGCGCCGGCGGCGCTGCCATCGGCACCGGCCCTTACAAGGTGGCGGAGTGGACAAACAGCCAGCTGCTGGTGCTGAATCGCAATGATGGTTATTGGGGCGAGAAGCAGCCTTGGGCGCGGGTGACCGAGAAGACCATCAAGGGTGATGCCGGTCGTATCGCGGCTCTGCTGTCAGGCGATGTGGATGCCATCGACGAGGTTCCGACGCTCGATATCCCGCGCATCAAGCAGGACAAGCGATTCACGATCTCCAGCGGCGCATCTGCCACCGTGCAGTATATCGCCATGGATGCCGTGCGTGATGTCAGCCCTTTCATTTCAGCCAAGGAAGGCCAGCCGGCGCTGCTCGGCAATCCGCTGAAGGACAAGCGCGTGCGCAAGGCACTGTCGCTGGCGATCAATCGCCAGCTGATTGTGGATCGCATCCTGGATGGTTCGGCGATCCCGGCCTCGCAATTCCTACCGTCGCGTTTCGATGGCACCAGCACCAAGCTGAAGGTCGATGCCTTTAACCTCGACCGGGCCAAGGCGTTGCTGAAGGAGGCCGGCTACGCCAACGGCTTCAAGATCACGCTCCATGCCACCAACGATCGCTATCCGAAGGATAAGGACATCGCCCAGGCCGTCGGTCAGGCCTGGACGCGCCTGGGCCTGCAGGTCAGCGTCGAGGCGCTGCCCGGCACGGTGTTCTTCAATCAAGCCACCAAGCAGGAATACTCAGCCTTCATGGCCCAGTATGGCACCGATGAGGCCTCGATCGGTCCGCGTGCCCTGGTCCATACGCCGGGCGGAATCTACGGCACGGCCAACCGGACCAAGTTCTCGCATACCGATATCGATGCCGCCATCGAGAAGGCCCAGGCCGAGATGGACCCGGTGAAGCGCAAGCCGCTAGTACAGGCCGCCATTGATATCACGATGGAAGAACAGGCGATCATTCCGGTCTTCCATCCGAATGCCGAGATGGCCAGCAAAGCCAATATCAGCATCACGCCGCGGCCCGAGCGGCGCTTCAATGCGCTGATGATGAAACCGAAAGCTTAATCAGCCGGTGACCGCGACGATCTTGTCGAAGACGTCGTGGAACATCCGCTCGGTCAGGCGACCGGTGTTGGTGTTGTAGCGCGAACAGTGATAGCTGGAGAACAGCGTCACGCCGCTGGCCAGTCTGTGCTGCGCACCATGGCCGAAGGGGGCTGCGGCGCGCTTCACTTTCAAGGTATCCAGCGTGGCGACATGGGCGATCTGGCCCAGCGCCAGGATGGCCTTGAGATTGGTCAGGGCTGAAATCTCGCCGGTCAGGAAATTGGCGCGGCAGGTCTTGGTCTCGACTGGCGTTGGCTTGTTCTCGGGCGGCACGCATTTCACCGCATTGGTGATATGGCTGCGTACCAGCTGCAGGCCGTCTTTCGGGTCGGCCTTGAAAACACCCTTGGCAAAACCGTATTTGATCAACGTGCTATAGAGCAGGTCACCGGCATAATCGCCGGTGAACGGCCGGCCCGTGCGGTTGGCACCCTTCAGGCCGGGCGCCAGGCCAACGATCAGCAGGGCCGGCTGCGGATCGCCCCAGGGCGGCACCGGACCGTTGAAGAAGCTCGGATAGGCGACGCGATTGGCGTTGCGGAAATCGGCCAGGCGAGGGCAGAGCGGGCAGTCATGGCCCGGCAGGGCGGGGGCAGCGGTCATGATCGCGGTGTATAGCGATTACGCCTTCAGATCAACGGAGATGCTTGCGGGGGTCTGCCGTGTCGATCTCATCGAAATCGTCCATCGCCTGCGCCGGGCTGGAGGGGGCGTGATTGCCGCCCGCTTGATTCCCCTGGCCGCTGCGCAGGGTGGCATGCACACCGGCGGTGCGCGACTGGTCGCGAGCTGACTGGTCGCGCATGATCTTGGGCATCAGGTCCTGCAGTTCAATGAAGGTATCGGCCTGGCGGCGCAGTTCATCAGCCACCATCGGCGGCTGGGTCTTGGTCGAACTGACGACGCTGACGCGCACGCCCTTGCGCTGCACGGCCTCCACCAGCCGGCGGAAATCGCCATCGCCGGAAAACAGCACGACATGATCGATATGCGGGGCCATTTCCATCACGTCGATGGCCAGTTCGATATCCATGTTGCCTTTCACCTTTCGGCGGCCCATGGCATCGGTGTATTCCTTGGCCGGCTTGGTCACCATGGTGAAGCCGTTGTAGTCGAGCCAGTCGATCAGCGGGCGCAGCGGCGAATATTCCTGATCCTCGACGAGGGCCGTATAGTAGAAGGCGCGGACCAGATGCGATTCCTTGCGGAAGCTATCCAGCAGGCGGCGGTAATCGATCTCAAAACCGAGGCTGCGCGCTGCGGAATACAGGTTCGCGCCATCAATAAAGAGCGCCACGCGCTCTTGCGTATAGAACTTCATGGCTATTCCTTTGCTCAATGACTTTGAAAGCAATGACACTTAAAATCTTATGCCACCTTTCTTAGTCGTTACGGCATTCATGGCAAGGGAATTCGCATCGTGAACGGCGGGGTTTACATAGCGCTGGGCGCCAACCTGCCGGGTCCCTGTGGCGAGCCTCGCGCCACGCTGGAAACAGCGCTGCGGATGCTCGCGGCCGAGAATGTCATCGTGCTGAATCGCTCCTCCTGGTGGCGGTCGGCCCCGCTGCCGGCCTCGGATCAGCCCGATTTCATCAATGGCGTGGCCGAAATCGGCACCACGCTGTCGGCGCATGACCTGCTGCAGCAGCTTCACCGGATCGAAACGATCTGCGGGCGGGTCCGTCAGCAACGCTGGGAGGCCCGGACACTCGATCTTGATCTGATCGATTACCGGGGAGAAATCGCCTCGGCGGGAGTCCCGATTTTACCCCATCCATGCCTGCAGGACAGGCTGTTCGTCCTGCTGCCACTGCAGGAAATCGCCCCGGACTGGCATCATCCGGCCAGCCGGCGGGGTCTGGCGGACCTCATACAGAGGGCAGAGCCATTGAATATCAATAGGTTATAAGGAATTTCTTGGGGTTCGGGCATGTTTTCTGCTTGAATGGGGCCCTTGCATCCCCGCGGGATCGCCCTTAATAAGCGCCTTCCGCCGTAATTCACTGTTTTGCCCAAGGGTAGACCATGGCTCGCGTCACCGTCGAAGATTGCGTCATCAAGATCCCGAACCGCTTCGAGTTGGTTCTGCTGGCCGCCCAGCGCGCCCGCGCCATCGGCACCGGCGCCTCGCTGACCGTGGATCGCGACAACGACAAGAACCCGGTCGTGGCGCTGCGTGAAATCGCCGACGAGACCGTGGATATCGAGGGTCTGCGTCAGCGCATGATCGGCGATATGCAGGACAGCCCGGAAGTCGACGAGCCGGAAGAAGACAACATGGCCAATCTGATGCAGTCCGGCGAATGGGCCGGCGTGCAGCAGGACAACGAAGACCTGGCTGAAGGGATGTCGATCGACGAGGTCGACGGCGAGGACGAGGCCGAGGAGGCTGAGGAAGCCGAGCCGGCTGCTCCCGAGGCCGACGAAGCCTGATCGGCTGCCATGACCGGCCCGCAGGGCCGGTCTGACCATAAAACCAAAGGTTTGTGATGCGGCGGGCTTGTTCCCGCCGCATTTTCGTTCAGAATTAGTCTTTAGGTTCAACCGTTTGCCAGAGGTGAAACGGACCAAAGACCATGCGCCCGCGAGTCATGCGCCAAGTTGAGCTGGTAGAAAAGGTTCTCGCCTACGATCCCGATGCGGACGAGGACCTGCTGAATCGCGCCTATGTGTTCTCGATGAAGGCTCATGGCGCCCAGAAGCGCGCGTCGGGCGATCCCTATTTCTCCCATCCGGTCGAGGTGGCCGGCATTCTCGCCGGCATGAAGCTGGACAGTACGGCCATCGCCACCGGCCTGTTGCACGATACCCTCGAAGACACTGTCGCCACGCCCGAAGAGATCGAGAAGAATTTCGGCGGCGATGTGCTGCGTCTGGTGGATGGCGTGACCAAGCTGTCGCGCATCGAGCTGCAGTCCGACCGCGCGCGCCAGGCCGAGAATTTCCGCAAACTGCTGCTGGCGATGTCGAACGACATCCGCGTGCTGTTGGTCAAGCTGGCTGACCGGCTGCACAACATGCGCACGCTGCATTTCATCAAGACGCCGGAGAAGCGCCGCCGCATCGCCAAGGAGACCATGGAAATCTTCGTTCCGCTCGCCGATCGCATCGGCATGATGGAACTGAAGGAGGAACTGGAAGACCTGGCCTTCGCCGAACTGAACGGCGACGCCCGCGCATCAATCATTGCGCGTCTGGATCAGCTGCGCAGTGAAGGCGGCAGCCTGGTTGATCGCATCGCCGACAGGCTGAAGCGGACGCTGGCGGAAAACGGCGTCGATGCCTGGGTTTCGGGTCGCGAGAAGCGTTCTTTCTCCATCTGGGAGAAGATGCAGCGCAAGAACATCGCCTTCGAGCAGCTGTCCGACATCATGGCCTTTCGCATCGTCGTGCGGGACGAGGCGGCCTGCTATCACGCGCTGGGCGTGGTGCATCAGACCTGGCCGTCGGTGCCCGGCCGCTTCAAGGATTACCTGTCGACGCCGAAGCAGAACGGCTATCGCAGCCTGCACACGACCGTGATCGGCCCCGAGAACAAGCGTATCGAAGTGCAGATCCGCACCCAGGAGATGCACGACATCGCCGATCTGGGCGTGGCTGCGCACTGGACCTACAAGCAGAACGGCCATGGCAACACGGCCGCGCCGGAAGCCGAGGCGCGGCAGTATCGCTGGTTGCGCGAACTGCTGGAAATCCTGGAGCAGACCGCCGATCCAGAAGAGTTCCTGGAGCATACCAAGCTCAACATGTTCCAGGATCAGGTCTTCTGCTTCACGCCGAAGGGCGATCTGATTGCCCTGCCGCGCGACGCCACGGTGGTCGACTTCGCCTACGCGGTGCATTCCGATGTAGGCGATACCGCCGTGGGCGCGAAGGTCAACGGCCGCGTAGTGCCGCTGCGCACCGTGCTGCGCAATGGCGACCAGGTCGACATCCTGCGGTCCAAGGTGCCGGCGCCCAATCCGACCTGGCTCAACTTCGTCAAGTCAGGCCGCGCCAAGTCCTGTATCAACCGCTTCATCCGTCAACAGCAGCGCGGCCAGTATCAGGAGCTGGGCAAGGCGATCCTGGTCAAGAAGTTCAAGGAGCAGGACGCTTCCGTCAGCGACAAGGTGCTCGACCCTGTCGTGAAGGTGCTGAAGCTGCGCAGCGCCGACGATGTCTATGCCGGCGTGGGCGAGGGCAACATCACCGCGCGGCAGGTGCTGAACATTGTCTTCCCCGGTCAGAAGGAAGACGAAGCCGACAAGGCGCCACCAACCCTCAAGCCGCATAAGCCCAGCGACAAGGCCGGCGCCGGCATTCCGATCCGCGGCCTGATCCCCGGCATGGCCATGCATTTTGCCGGCTGCTGCCATCCGCTGCCGGGTGATCGCATCGTCGGTATCGTCACCACGGGCAAGGGCGTCACCATCCATACCATCGACTGCGATGCGCTGGAGCAGTTCGCCGAGCAGCCCGAACGCTGGCTCGATCTGGCCTGGGACGCTGCCGAGAATGACGGCACGCAAGGCCATGTCGGCCGCGTCAGCCTGGTGATCAACAACGAGCCGGGCGCGCTCAGTGCCGTCACGACAATTATCGCCAAGCACAAGGGCAACATCACCAACCTGAAGATCACCAACCGTAGCCAGGATTTCTTCGAGATGTTCGTGGATATCGAGGTCCGCGACGTGAAGCACCTGACCAATATCATTGCCGCCCTGCGCGCCACACCGGTCATCAGTTCGGTCGAGCGCGCCAAGGGTTGAGAAAAGTAGCCAGAGAAGAGAAACGATGAACCGCGACGACGTCCTGCAGCATTATCGTGAGTCCGGCGCCCTGCTGGAAGGCCATTTCCTCCTGACCTCGGGCCTGCACAGCCCAGTCTACATGCAGTCCGCCCGCGTGATGATGTATCCCGAGCGCGCCGCGGCACTGTGCAAGGCGCTGGCCGACAAAATCCGGGCCAAGCTCGGTCCCAAGCCGGTCGACCTGGTCTGTTCGCCGGCCATGGGTGGCGTGGTGGTGGGATATGAACTGGCGCGTCAGCTCGGTGTGCCGGCGATCTTCACCGAGCGTGTGGACGGCAAGTTCGCGTTGCGCCGCGGCTTCGATATCCCGAAGGGTGCGCGCGTGCTGATGGCTGAGGATGTGGTCACCACTGGCAAGTCTAGCCGCGAATGCATCGACTGCATCGCCGATCATGGCGGTGTCACCGTCGGCGCCTCCTGCATCGTCGACCGCTCAGACGGCGAAGTCGATCTCGGCGTGCCGCTGTTCGCGCTGTGCGGCTACAAGGTCATGGCCTATCGCGAGGACGAGCTACCGCCCGAACTGCAGAAGATTCCGGCGATCAAGCCCGGCTCGCGCGGCCTGAAATAGGAGAGCCACATGGCGGTGCAGCCACTGCGTCTTGGCGTCAACATCGACCACGTTGCGACCATCCGGAACGCGCGCGGCGGCAGGCATCCCGATCCGGTGCGCGCTGCCAAGATGGCGGCCGGTGCCGGTGCGGACGGCATCACCGCGCATCTGCGCGAGGATCGCCGCCATATCTCGGATAACGATATCGATCGCCTGATGGCCGAGATCAGCCTGCCGCTCAACCTGGAAATGGCGGCCACCGAGGAGATGCTGGCCATCGCGCTGCGGCATAAGCCGCATGCCGCCTGCATCGTGCCGGAACGCCGCGAGGAACGCACCACGGAGGGCGGTCTCGATGCCGCTGGCCAGTACAAGCACCTGGATCCGATGATCCGCCAGCTCTCGGCCGCCGGTATCCGTGTATCGCTGTTCATTGAGCCGTCCATGCAGCAGTTGGATGCCGCGAAGGCATTGGGCGCGCCCGTGGTGGAATTACATACCGGCCGCTATTGCGAAGTCACGGGCGCTGAACAGCAGGCTGAGCTTGAACGCATCCGTAAGGCGGCGGCCCATGCCGCAGCTATCGGTCTGGAATGCCACGCCGGTCATGGCCTGACCTTCGAGAATGTCGCGCCTGTCGCCGCGATCTCCACCATTGTCGAACTGAACATCGGACATTTTCTGATCGGCGAGGCGATCTTCGGCGGTCTGGACGGCACGATCCGCCGGATGCGCAGCCTGATGAATGACGCCCGCGGCTTGAGCGCGAAATCGGCATGATCATCGGCCTTGGGTCTGACCTGATCGATATCCGTCGCATCGAGCAGACGATCGCGCGGTTCGGCGACCGTTTCCTCGACCGCATCTACACGCCGGTTGAACGAGCGCGGTCGGAGCGGCGGGCGCTGACCCGGATCGACTCCTACGCCAAGCGGTTCGCCGCCAAGGAAGCCTGCGCCAAGGCGCTGGGCACCGGGCTGCGCAAGGGCGTGTTCTGGCGCGACATGGGCGTGATCAACCTGCCCGGCGGCAAGCCGACCATGGCGCTCACAGGCGGCGCGCTGACCCGTCTGCAGAGCCTGCTGCCCGAAGGCCACGAGGCCCAGATCGAGGTCTCGCTGACCGATGAGCCGCCGCTCGCCCAAGCCATTGTTATTATCTCCGCGCGCCCCAAATTACTTGGTTTTCCGGGATCGCCGGCGGGAACTTGACTTTGTATAGGCCTTGGCCGCTTGATGCAGCGCCGGTTGGCCATAAACCGGGTGTAAGGGATTGATTTATATGGATCAGGAGCAGGCAGTGGCGAAGATGAAGTCGCGGGCTGGCGATATCTGGGAAAGCCTCCGCACGCTGGTCTTTGCCGTGCTGATCGCGGTTGGCATTCGCACCGTTGCCTACGAGCCGTTCCACATCCCCTCGGAGTCCATGCTGCCGACCCTGCTGGTCGGCGATTACGTCTTCGTCTCCAAATATGCCTATGGCTACAGCAAGTATTCCCTGCTGTTCAGCCCGCCCATTTTCGAGGGCCGCATCCTGGGGTCGGAACCCAAGCGTGGCGACGTGGTGGTCTTCCGCTGGCCGCGCGATCCGTCCGTTGACTACATCAAGCGCCTGGTCGGCCTGCCCGGCGACCGCTTGCAGATGCGCGAAGGCGCGCTCTACATCAACGGCGAGCAGGTGAAGCGTCGCCGCGTCGAGGATTTTGAGCGCCACGACCGGTTCGGCAACGTGGTCGACCGCGAACGCCAGTGGGAGGAGACGTTGCCCAACGGCGTCACCTACCGCACGCTCGACATCAACATGTACAGCAGCAGCGACAACACTGGCGTCTATACCGTGCCGCCGGGCCATTATTTCATGATGGGCGACAACCGCGACAACTCCCTGGATAGCCGCATCGCGATTGAGTCCGGTGGCGTCGGCTATGTGCCGGCGGATCATCTGATCGGCCGCGCCGATGTGCGCTGGATTTCCATCGACCAGAATGCGTCGCTGGTCAAACCTTGGACCTGGTTCAGCGCGCTGCGCTGGAACCGCATGTTCACCGGTATCGAGTGAGCCCGTCGCCGCGTGAACGCCGAGACCCGCAAACCCGCCCTCGAACAGCTGCAGAAGCTTCTCGGCCACAAGTTCGCCGATACGAAGCTGCTGGAAGAGGCGCTGGTGCATCCCTCGGCCAATCCGCGTCGCAGCCGCGCCAAGTCCGCCCGCCAGAAAGAGAAGGCTGCTGTTGAGCCCGCCCCGTCGACCCAGCGCGACTACAATCGCCTGGAGTTCATCGGCGACCGCGTGCTGGGGTTGATCGTGGCGACGTTACTGGCCGAACGTTTTCCGCAAGCCGAAGCTGGTGAGCTCGCGCTGCGCTATAATTCCCTGGTCAAGCAGGAAAGCCTGGCGCGCTTTGCCCAGTCACTGGCGCTGGGCGACTATATCCAGCTCTCGCGCTCCGAGCGCGATTCCGGCGGCGCGGGCAAGCCGGCCATTCTGGCCGATGCCTGCGAAGCCGTGGTCGCTGCCTTATATCTTGATGGCGGTCTGCCGGCCGCCGAGCGCTTCGTGCGCCGCTACATGGAGCCGATGGTCGCGGAAGTGACTGGTGGTGACAAGGATCCGAAGACGGCACTGCAGGAATGGGCCGCGGCCCGTGGCATGGCGGCGCCGCGTTATGAAATCGTCAGCCAGGAAGGCCCGCCGCATGAGCCGCGTTTCACCGTCTCGGTGAAGCTGGGCAGTGGCAATCTGGCCAAGGGGCAGGGTGGCTCGAAACGGGCCGCCGAACAGGAAGCTGCCGGGCATTTGCTCGGGCAGCTGTCAGCCGGGAAAGCATGACTGAAGAAACTGGAGTTGAAGCGGCGAATACCCAGTGCGGGTATGTCGCCATCGTCGGCGCGCCGAATGCCGGCAAGTCCACCTTGTTGAACCAGATGGTCGGGGCCAAGGTCTCGATCGTTTCGAAGAAGGTGCAGACGACGCGCGCGCGCATCACCGCTATCGGCATGGAAGGGCAGGCGCAGGTCATCTATCTCGACACGCCCGGCATCTTCGTTCCGAAGCGGCGACTGGATCGCGCCATGGTCAGCGCCGCCTGGAGCGGCATCGACGAGGCCAATGCCGTGCTGCTGCTGATCGATGCCGAGCGTGGCTTCGACGACGAAAGCCGTGCCATCATCGAGGCGCTCAAGGATCGCAACCGCAAGGGCGTATTGCTGGCGCTGAACAAGGTTGATGCCATTCCACGCGAGAAACTGCTGGGCCTGGCCCAGACCCTCAGCGAGGCCTATCCCTTCGAGCAGGTCTTCATGATTTCGGCGCTGAAGGGCAGTGGCGTCGAGGATGTGCGCCGCGCGCTGGCCAAACGCATGCCGGCCGGCCCCTGGCTCTATCCGGAAGACCAGCTGGCCGATGTGCCGATGCGCTTTCTGGCGGCCGAGATCACGCGCGAGCAGGTCTACCGCTCGCTGCATGACGAGCTGCCGTATGCGATCACCGTCGAGACCGAAAACTGGAAAGACCAGAAGGACGGCTCGGCGCGCATCGATCAGGTGATTTTTGTCGAGCGTGACAGCCAGAAGAAGATCGTGCTGGGCGATGGTGGCCAGATGGTCAAGCGCATCGGATCTTATGCCCGCAAGGAGATGGAGGAGCAGTTCGAGCGCCGTATCCATCTCTTCCTGTTCGTCAAGGTCCGTGAGGACTGGGGCGACGACCCGGAGCGCTACGAGGCCATGGGGCTGGATTTCCCCAAAGGCTGAGACCTATACGCCGATCAGCAGCATGATCACCGGCATGGTGACGAAGGCCAGGAGCGTGCCGATAGTCACGATGGCGGCTGCCAGCGGCGCGTCGCCGCCCATCTGTCTGGCCAGGATGTAGCTGGCACTGGCCGTCGGCATGGTGCCCCATAGCACCAGTACCTTGGTCTCCAGCGCACCAAGCCCCCACAGGCGACTCATCACATAGAGCAGGGCCGGATAGGCCAGCAGCTTGAGCGCGCAGGACAGCGCCACGGCGCGGCCGCCCATGCGGATTGCCTGCCATTGAAGCCCGGCGCCTACGGTCAACAGGCCCATCGGGGCGGCCATGCTGCCCAGCATCTTGAACACCGGCGCGATGCCCTGCGGAAGGGTGATGTCGAGCGCGTTCATTGCGATGCCGAGCAGGCAGGCGATGATCAGCGGGTTCTTGGCCAGGAACAGCAACTGCGCCCGCAGGCTGGTGCCCTGGCCATGGGCGCCATAGCGGGCCAGCGTCAGCACGCAAAGAAAGTTCAGCAGCGGAATCGCCAGGGCGATGGCCACGGCGAACACCGTCAGGCCGGCGCCGCCTTCCAGCGCCGCGACCGCGCCGAGGCCGACGAAGGTGTTGAAGCGCACGGCACCCTGGAAAACGGACGTGAAGCCAGGACCGTCGACGCGGGCGACCGGCCGCAGCAGGTAGACCAGCGCCGCCTGCAGCAGAATGCCGGCCAGCAATGCACCCAGCAGGCCGGTGGGATCAAAGCCGCCCAGTCGTGCGCTGCTCAGGTTGTCGACCAGCAGGGCCGGGAAGAAGACGTAATAGGTGACCTTGTCGGCCAGGGGCCAGAAGGCATCGCCCGGGAAGCCGACACGCTTCATCCCGCCGCCGATCGCGATAAGTAGGAAGATCGGGACGATGGCGAGAATGACGGTCAGCATGGGGAGACTCGGACTGGGGAATGCTTGTCCAGAGTCTAGCGGATGATCTCTACCGGCACTAATGCTGAGCGAGGATGATCAGCAGTTCCATGGCGCGATTGGCGAAACCGAACCCGAGATAAAGAGCAAGCCCGCGCAGGGCGGCATCCTGCAGGGTGACGGCCTGAGCCTGCCAGGTGCCTGCGGATGGTGCGTAGCGACGCTGTGGCAACGGGTAACTGCGGTTGCTGACCGGTTCGGCCATGACGGTGATGGCCGGCATGTCGATGACCGCCGGCAGGTTGCTGCGTACAGGCTCGGAAGCCAGATATTCGGCGACACGGGTGCGGCCCGGGCCGTAGATGCGGCGCCAGCGGAAGGCTTCGGCCTCGGCATTGTCGGCGCTGTCCAGCGAGGCACGCGGAATCCAGCTATCCGCCAGCTTTGTCAGCACGACGTATCGCGGGATGACGATCTCTGTCTGCACGCCCATGACGGGAATTTCTCAAACCATTCTTAATAAACGTTAAACCGCGTTAAACTTTTGCGTTACCGGCGAGCGTTTTCTCTGGAACTGGAAGGAGATAGGGCGGTTTTCCTTGATGGAGATTCATCATGGTTAAGACCAGTATTGGCAGAAAATGGTGGCATTGGGCCTTGGGACTCGTCGGCGCCCTGGCGCTCGCCGTGGTGGTGGGAATGCTGCTGTTCGACTGGAACTGGCTGCGCAACCCCGCGCAGGGCTTCATCACTGCCGCCACTGGCCGCAGCACCAAGATCAACGGACGACTGGTTGGCGAATGGTCTCTGACGCCGCGCTTCGTGGTGGAAGACTTCCATATGGCCAATGCAGACTGGGCCAAGGAGCCCGAGCTGGTCAGCTTCGAGCGTGCCGAGGTTGTGGTCGATCTGCGCGAAATGCTGCGTGGCCGCACGGTGCTGAAGGAAATCCGGCTGGTGAAGCCCGTGGTAGCGCTGGAGCGCCGCGAGGACGGCGAGGGCAACTGGACCTTCGGTGTGAAGGTGGCCAAGGATGCGGCCGTCCCAGAAGATCGCACCGAGATGCCGCTGATTGGCCGCCTGATCATCGAGGATGGCCGCTTCGTCTACGTCGACAAGAAAGCCGGCATTGATGTTGACGCTCAGATCGCGACCGTGATCGGGGCCGGCGGCAACGGCACCGACCGGGTGCGGCTGGGTGGCCGCGGCAGCATGCATGGCGAAGCCTTCCGGTTGCGCATGATAGGCGGTTCGCTGCTGTCTCTGCGCGAGAACGAAGAACCCTATCCGCTGACGATTGAAATGGAAGTGGGTCGGACCAGAGGGCGTGTTTCCGGCACGCTGGCCGATCCGATCAGGTTCGAAGGCCTGAACCTGGAGGTCGCGCTCAGCGGTCCCGATTTGGGCAAGCTGCAGATCATCACCGGCGTACCACTGCCGATGACGCCGCCTTATGACCTCAAGGGCCAGTTGCATCGCGACGGCACGATCTGGCGCATCGAGAATATGGCCGGTCGGGTCGGCAACAGCGATCTGGGCGGCATGGTGAAAATCGATACCGATCGCGAAAAGCTGTATCTGGAAGCGGACCTGCATTCGAAGGTTCTGGACTATCGGGACATCGGTCCGCTGATCGGCCTGCGACCTGAAGAAGAGCGCGCGCCTAATGTCGCCGCCGCGACGATGAGCGAGAAGCAGGTCGCCGAGGCCAAGGCGAAGCAGCCGGCCAAGCCGGTCGCGAAAGGCCCGCCGCCAAAGGTGCTGCCCGATGCGCCGCTGGCGGTTGAGCAGATCCGGCAGGTCGACGCCAGAGTGAAATTCCGGGGCGACAAGGTGAATGCGCCGAACACGCCGCTCAGCGGCGTCGAACTCGACCTTCTGCTGGAGAACAGCGTACTTCACCTGCGGCCGCTGAAGCTGGGCGTGGCCGGCGGCCTGGTCGATGCGGATATCCGCATCGACGCGCGCAACGACACCGTGCTGACGCAGTATGACATCAAGCTGAACAAGTTCCGGCTCGAGCATTTCCTGAATGAGGCCGGCCTGAAGGATACGGGCAGCGGCCAGATCGATGGCCGCATCCGGCTGACCGGCTATGGCGACACGGTGCAGAAGTCACTCGGCAGCGCCAACGGCGACCTGCGCCTGACCATGAATGGCGGCTCGCTGTCCAACCTGGCCATGGAGCTGATCGGCCTGGACGTGGCTGAAGCGGCTGCTTTCTGGGCCGGTGGCGACAAGCAGATTCCGCTGCGCTGCTTCGCGGCTGATTTCAACGTGCAGGAAGGCATCATGGTGCCGCGCACCTTTGTCCTGGACACGACCGATACCACGGTGACCAGCGAAGGCAGCATCAGCCTGAAGGAAGAGCTGCTCGGCCTGACCTTGAAGGCGCATCCCAAGGATCCCAGCCTGCTGTCGGCCCGCACGCCGATCACCGTGCGGGGCGCTTTCAGCCGTCCCAGCATCGGCATCGAGGCGGGACCTTTGGCCGCGCGCACAGCAGGGGCTATTGCACTTGGCGTACTGCTGACGCCGCTGGCCTCAATCCTGGCCTTCATCGAGCCGGGTCTGGAACGCGATAGCGATTGCGCCGCGCTGCTGCAGCAGGTGCAGACGGGTAAGCCGGGATGAATACCCGCCTGCTCAGTATCGGTCGTCTGTTTTTCGGAGCAGGCCGCGCCATGATCAACAGCCTGTCCTTCGAACTGGCTGGCCACATCGCCTATACCGGTCTGCTGGCGATCTTTCCCTTCCTGATCTTCCTGGCTTCGCTGGCGGGCTTCCTGGGCAACATCGCCGGCAGCCTGGCATCCGTGCAGACCATGCTGCATCTGCTGCCGCCGGACGTGGCCAAAACCCTGGAGCCGGTCATCCACGAAGTGCTGGATACCCGTGACGGTGGCCTGCTCACGCTAGGCCTGCTCGGTGCGCTCTGGGTCGCCTCCAGCGGGATCGATGCCCTGCGCATCGCGCTCAACACCGCCTATGACATCAACGAAGAGCGGCCCTGGTGGCTGATCAAGCTGGGCAGCATCGGCGCCATCATCGCGGGGGGCTTCGCCTTCCTGATGCTGTCGGTACTGGTGGTGCTGGGCCCGGTGATCTGGAAGGCGCTGCTCTGGGCCTTTCCGCTGGGCGAGGCCGACAAATGGGCCTTCAGCCTGTTCCGCTACACCCTGGCCGGGCTGGTTCTGCTGGCTGGCCTGCTGGCGCTGCATCGCTGGCTGCCGGGCAAAAGCATCCCGATACGCTGCCTGCTGCCGGGCGTGGCGGCGACGGCGGTACTGTGGCTGGTGTCGGCCAGCCTGTTCTCGGTCTATGTGGCCAAACTCGGCAGCTACAGCGCCACCTATGGCAGCCTGGGCGGGGTGATCGTCACCCTGGTCTTCTTCTATGTCTCGGCGGTCCTGTTCATTTTCGGCGGCGAGCTGAATGCCGCCTTGCTGCGCCGCACCGCCAAAAAAGCCTCAAGCCCGCCGGCCGAGGCTCTGGCCGAGCGCTGAGCCGCTGGCTATGCTCCGTCCCCTGTATTTATGCCTCGAGGGACGGACCAGCACATGGCAACCAAAAAGAAGAAGGCCGCGCCGGCGGCCAAGCGTAAGGGCGCGAAGGCCGACAAGTCCAATCTGCCGAGCCGGCATGTCACCGTCGGTCCCGATCGCGCGCCGCACCGCAGCTACTATTATGCGATGGGCCTGACCGAGAAGGAAATCAAGCAGCCCTTCGTCGGCGTGGTCACCACCTGGAACGAGGCGGCGCCTTGCAACATCACGCTGGCGCGTCAGGCCCAGTGGGTGAAGAAGGGCGTCAAGGCCAACGGCGGCACGCCGCGCGAATTCACCACCATCACCGTCACCGACGGCATCGCCATGGGCCACCAGGGCATGAAGTCGTCGCTGGCCAGCCGCGAAGCCATCGCGGATTCCACCGAACTCACCGTGCGCGGCCATTGCTATGACGCGCTGGTCGGCCTGGCCGGCTGCGACAAGTCGCTGCCCGGCCTGATGATGGCCATGGTGCGGCTGAACGTGCCCTCGATCTTCATGTATGGCGGTTCGATCCTGCCGGGCAAGTTCCGCGGCAAGGACGTCACCGTGGTCGACGTCTTCGAGGCGGTTGGCCAGCATTCGGCCGGCAAGATGAACGCCAAGGACCTGCACGAGCTGGAATGCGTGGCCTGTCCCTCGGCCGGCTCCTGCGGCGGCCAGTTCACCGCCAACACCATGGCCTGCGTCTCGGAAGCCATCGGCCTGGCCATTCCGGGTTCGGCCGGCGCGCCGGCGCCCTATGAGACCCGCGACCAATACGCGGAAGCCTCGGGCCGGCAGGTGATGGAGCTGATCAAGCTGGGCATCCGTCCGCGCGACATCGTCACCCGCAAGTCGCTGGAGAATGCCGCCCGCGTGGTGGCTGCCACCGGCGGCTCGACCAACGGCGCGCTGCATCTGCCCGCCATTGCGCATGAGGCCGGCATCAAGTTCGACCTCGACGACGTGGCCAAGATCTTCAAGTCGACGCCCTATATCGCCGACCTCAAGCCGGGCGGGCGCTACGTCGCCAAGGACATGTACGAGATCGGCGGCGTCAGCGTCGTGCTGAAGGAACTGATGAAGGGCGGCTACCTGCATGGCGACTGCCTGACCGTCACCGGCAAGACGCTGGAGCAGAACCTGAAGGGCGTGACCTTCCCGAAGAACCAGGATGTCGTGCGCCCGATCACCAACCCGATCACGCCGACCGGCGGCGTTGTCGGCCTGAAGGGCAACCTCGCGCCGCGCGGCGCCATCGTGAAGGTGGCGGGCATGGCGCGCCTGAAGCATGTCGGCCCGGCGCGTGTCTTCGACAGTGAGGAAGACGCCTTCGAGGCGGTGCAGAAGAAGAAGTACAAGGAAGGCGATGTCATCGTCATCCGCTATGAAGGCCCCAAGGGCGGCCCGGGCATGCGCGAGATGCTGTCGACCACCTCGGCCATCTACGGCCAGGGCATGGGCGAGAAGGTGGCGCTGATCACCGACGGCCGGTTCTCGGGCGGCACGCGCGGCTTCTGCGTCGGCCATGTCGGCCCGGAAGCGGCGGTGGCTGGTCCCATCGGCCTGATCAAGAACGGCGACATCATCACCATCGATGCCGTGAAGGGAATCTTAAGCGTCAACGTCACGGCGGCCGAGTTCGCCAGGCGCAAGAAGAAGTGGAAGCCGCGCAAGACTGACTACCAGTCGGGCGCGCTGTGGAAATACGCCCAGACCGTGGGCGATGCCCATGACGGCGCGGTGACCCAGCCGGGCGGCAAGGCCGAGACCCACGAATACGCCGACATCTAAACCGACCACTTCCAGAAGGGCGCCCACTGCGGCGCCCTTCTTCATTTCAGTACAAAAAAACGCGAGCCCCCATGACCTATCGCATTGCCATTGCCGGCTTCCAGCACGAGACCAACACCTTCGCGCCCGAGAAGGCGACCTTGAACAAGTTCATCGAGGGCGAGGGCTGGCCGCCGCTGACCGAGGGCAAGGCGATCTTCGAGGTCTTCGAGCCGATGAACATTCCGATCGGCGGTTTCATCCATGCGGCCAAGCCCAAGACGTGGACACTGCACCCGATCGTCTGGGCTGCCGCCCAACCAAGCTCCTATGTCACCACCGAGGCCTTTGAGTTCGTGGCCAAGAAAATCCTCGACGGCGTCGCCGCGCTGAAAGGCCAGATCGACGCGGTCTATCTCGACCTGCATGGCGCCATGGTCACGGAAGCCCATGAGGACGGCGAGGGCGAGCTGCTGCGCCGCCTGCGTGCACTCGTTGGCCCGGATATGCCCATCGGCGTCAGCCTCGACCTGCATGTCAACATCACGCCCGAGATGGTGCAGCTTGCCGATGTGCTGATCGCCTATCGCACCTATCCACATCTCGACATGGCGGTGACCGGCGCCCGCGTTGCCCGCCACCTGGAAAAGCTGCTGAGCGGCGAGCGCAAGACACAGGCGAAAGCCTTCCGGCAACTGCCGTTCCTGATTCCGCTCACCGCGCAATGCACCTTCATCGAACCCTGCAAGAGCCTCTACGATACGCTGTCCGACATGGAGCGCGGCGCGGTCTCGTCGCTCAGCTTTGCGCCGGGCTTCCATCCGGCCGACATCCACCATTGCGGCCCGACTGTCGTGGCCTATGCCGACAGCCAGGCCGAGGCCGACAAGGCCGCCGATACGCTGACCCGCCTGATCACCGAACGCGAGGCCGAGTTCAAGCTCAACCTGCTGACGCCCGACGAGGCCATCGAGGAGGCGCGACGGCAGATCCAGGCCGGCGCGCGCAAATCCATCGTGCTGGCCGACGTGCAGGACAATGCCGGCACGGGTGCGACATCTGACACCACCGGCCTGCTGGAGGCGCTGATCCGCCAGCAGGTGCCGGACGCCACGCTGGGCCTGCTCTATGACCCCGAGACCGCCAAGATCGCGCATCAGGCGGGCGAGAATGCCGAGATCGAGATCGCGGTCGGCGGCAAGCGCTTCGATGGTTCGAAACCCTATCGCAACCGCTTCAAGGTGGCCGGCCTGGGCAACGGCAAGTTCCTTTGCACCGGACCGTTTTACAAAGGCACGAAAATGGCACTCGGCCCGATGGCGCGGCTCACGTGTAATGGCGTCGACCTCATCATCAATTCGGTGCGCGTGCAGGCCGCCGACAAGGAGATGTACCGCCACTTGAATATCGAGCCGGGCCAGCGCCAGATCGTGGGCGTGAAAAGCACCGTGCATTTCCGCGGCGACTTCACCGATATCGCCCATGACATCCTGAACGTGGAAAGCCCCGGCGCCTTCGTCGAGCGGGCCGAGACCCTGCCATACAAGCGCCTGCGCAAGGGCATCCGGCTCAGCCCGAAAGGGCGGGCGCATGCGGGATAGGGCTTCGCCCCTGATCGTCATACCCGCGTAAGCGGGTATCCCATTCTTGGCCTGAACAATGGAATCCTGGCGCCAGGCCGGTATGACGGAAACCGCTTATCCGTTCTTATCCGGCTCTTACCCGGCGCTATCGGACCCTTATCCGGCGGTAGCCGGGGCTTATCTGCGCTTAGTCCTTAATCCTTTGGCTTCCTTTGCCTTCGTTTTCGTTCGTTCCGGTTCGTTTGCGTTCGTTTCAGTTCGTTTGGCTTCGTTCGGGTTCGTTGCGGTTCGTTAGCGCCCGCTGGAGCCCGCTGGCACCCGTTACGGCCCGCTGCGGCCCGTTACAGCCCGGTGCGGTCCGGCCGCATTCCTGTGTATGCAGGGCAGGCAGCCGATATGAGAACATGTAGGGAACTATAGGCGAAGTTCAAGCGGTAAAAAGGCTTGGATCCCCGGGACAAGCCCGGGGATGACAATAGGGGTAGAGACCGCCCTCTCGTGTCATGGCCGGGCTTGTCCCGGTCATCCACGTCTTCCTTTGCCAACAGACGGAACGCCGTTCCCGCGCTATCATCGGTGCCATAAGAAAAGCGTCCGAGGAAAGCGCGTCATGACGGAAGCCGTCACCCCAAAAGCGGCCCCCTATGTGAAGGCGGCCGAGATCTTCACAACTGATGAGCTGCGCGCGCTCAGCCAGCGTTCCGACCTGATCGGCGTCCTGCTGGTGCTGCATGCCTGGGCGCTGATCTTCGGCAGCATGGCGGTCTTCGTCGCCTTTCCCAATCCGCTGACCTTCCTCGCGGCCGTGGTGGTGATCGGCGGGCGGCAGCTCGGGCTGGCCATCCTGATGCACGATGCGGCGCACGGCCTGCTGTTCAGGACGCGGCGCTGGAACGAGTTCGCCGGGCAGTGGCTCTGCGCCTGGCCGGTGGTGACCGACCTCAATCTCTACCGGCCGTATCACCTCAAGCATCATCGCCATACCCAGCAGGCCGATGACCCCGACCTGGTGCTCTCGGCGCCATTCCCGATCAGCCGCGAGAGTCTCAAGCGCAAGGTCTGGCGCGACATCACCGGGCGCACGGCTTATACGCGGCGCAAGGAGCAGGTGATGCTCACCTGGGGCAACAACGAAAAGGCGCTGTCGTGGCGTGAACGCTGGGCGCGGCTGAGCCAAGGCGGGCTGGTCGGCGGCGTGGCGGCGAACCTCATGCTGTTCGCGCTGCTGACGGCGGCTGGGTACTGGTGGCTCTATCTGGCGCTGTGGTTGCTGCCGCTCGCCACCTGGTACCAGCTCATCAGCCGCATCCGCAACATCGCCGAACATGCCGTGGTGCCCGACAATGACGATTGCTTACGCAACACGCGCACCACCCATGCCGGCTGGCTGCTGCGCCTCAGCCTCGCGCCTTACTGGGTGAACTACCATCTGGAGCATCATCTGGCGCTGAGCGTGCCGTGCTGGAAATTGCCGGCGGCGCACCGGATGCTGGTGGCGAAGGGACTGCGTGACCGGATGGAAGTGCGCGATAGTTATGCCGAAGTGCTGAAGCTGGCGGCGTCAGCGACGGTCGATGGACCGAAGGGTGGAGTGGGTGGGGCGAGAACGGCGCATATATAATCAGTGCGTGTCGGATTTCCCAGAGCAGCAGTAGCACGGCATCAGGTGCTGCCGCCGGTATTCGAGTGGGCCCTGGCGTCTCTCATTGAAAAGGATGGATATTATGGTGGCTGCGGATTGCGAGTTGTGCCGACCCGAACGCGTCGTGATTGAGGGCTCGCTTGCGTATGTTCGTCACGACAATAACAGCCTGAGCCCCGGGCATGTCCTGGTCATCCCACGCCGACACGTCGCGGATTATTTTGACATGACCGCCGAGGAGAAGGCCGAGATACAATCACTTCTTGATCGCGCGCAAAGCCAGATTGAGGCGGACCATTCGCCGGATGGCTACAACATCGGTGTCAATATCGGGCGCGCCGCCGGACAAAACAGAATGCACGTACACGTGCATTTGATCCCACGATATGCTGGCGATGTTGTTGATCCGAGCGGCGGCATACGATGCGTTCTTTCAAAGAAATAAGGCGTGGCGCTGTAACGGCGTCAGCGACAGCGGATGGGCCGAAGGCGGAGCAGATGCGGGCCTCGGTCGCCTGCGGCGGCAGGTCCTTGTTGCAGAATTCGCAGTTCGGTCGCAGCTGCAGCGCCATGGCAATCTCCGGTCAGGAACAACGGTCAGGGGTAGGCGTCGCTCCAGGCGTTCAGCGCAACGATGACCTGGACCAGCGCCCGGCCTTTGTCGGTCAGGATATAGGCGTTGCGGCGGCTGTCGCCGGAAACCGGCAGGGCCTGCAGGATGCCCTGCTGCGTCAGGCTGCGCAGGCGAAGGGACAGCAGGGCGCGCGGGATTCTCAGGCTGGACTGGAATTCGTTGAAGTGCCGCAGGCCGCGATGGGCCTCGCGAATGATCAGCAGCGACCATTTCTGGCCGACCAGTTCCAGCGCGCGGGTGAGCGGGCAGGCCGCCGGGGCCTGGCTATGCAGAGCCTGGATACGGGCATGTGACGGCGATGCGGGCATCGGATGCTGATGCTCCAGCGTGCGAAAGTGGCCCGGAGTGCAGGGGTCTGCGCTCCGGGCCTGTCGCATCCCACCGCCTCCCCGCAACGGAAGTCGGCAGGCTGCGGCGATTTATTCCGGCACGGCGATGCCGGAGCCGCCGAGCTCGGCCGGGAAGTCCTTGAGCTTGGGCAGCCCGTCCTTCATCGGCAGCACGGTCTCGGCGTAGTTCACATGCACGCCGGGCTGGAACGTCACGCTGGGCAAAGTGGCGGCATAGACATCGGTGAGGCCGAAGCCGGGATGGCCGGTCATCACATGGCCGCCGCAGACGGTGCAGAACTGGCGATCGCTCTTCTCGGTCTTGTTGAAGCGAGCAAGATGTTCCTTGCCCTTGGTGACCTTCACCGACTCAGGCTTCCACAAGGTGAAGGCATTCACCGGCCCGGCCGACCAGGAGCGGCAGGATTCGCAATGGCAGTAGCCCATGGCCTCCGGTGCGCCGGTGGCTTCGATTTCGACGGCGCCGCAGAAGCAGTGGCCGGTATGTTTGTCGGTCATGATGATGTCACTCAACAACAGAGGGTGGTGTTGCGGGGAGGAAAGTCAGGTCTTGGCGGCCTTGGCCTTGGCTTGGGCTTTGGTTGGGGCCTTGGCTTGGGCCTCGATGGTCGCGAGCACGGCCTCGAAGGCGCCGAGCACCACGGCCTTGCGATCGAGCGCCCAGCCGACAAAGCTGCCGCCTTCCAGCGTGCTGAGGATCAGCAGCGCCACCTGCGGCACGGCGATATCGGGGGTCAGCGCGCCGGCGGTGCGGCCGTCATCCAGCACGCGGCGCAGCCAGTCGAGATGGACCTCGAAGAAATCATGGATATGCGGATGCATGACCACCGGCAGGGCCGAGCGCTCGGCCGCCAGCGCGCCGCAATAGGGCAGCATGCCCTGCTCGAAGCCGGCGAGGAAAAGCTGGGCATAGGCGCGCAGGCGCGGGCCGGCCTTGGCATGCTGCTCCAGGATGCCGGCCAGCTCGGCGCGGAAGCGCACCATGTATTCCTCGGTCAGGGTGACGACGAGGGCTTCCTTGCTGGGGAAGTAGTAATGGATGCTGGCCTTGGTGATGCTCAGGCGCTCGGCCAGGTCGGCATAGGAGAATGCGGCATAGCCCCGGGTGCGGATCAGGGTTTCCGCCTCGGTGAGAATCAGCTGCCGCGTATGCGAGGTCATGGATTTGTACTTACCAATTGGTAGGTAAGTTTGTCGATCCATACTGGGGTCACTTCGGTGTGAGCCGGGATTGTTCCATGTTTATATGGATTTAATGCGAAAACGGCGCCGGAATGACCCGGCGCCGCCCGCACTCTGCTCTGCTGCTACTGCCGTCTAGGTATGGCAGCCCGGCGGTTTGGCTAGTCCCGATCCAGCCACAGATGATGGCCCGCGCATGATGTCGCGAACCGACAGATGCCGGCCTGCGCTGGACAGGGCGTCGTCGCCAGGGGCTCGCGCATCTTGCAGCGTATGCGGTGTGCGAGCTGTTCATACTGCGGTATTCGATCCGCAGCCTGAGCGTGTCGATAAACTTGCTGCAGTGGTTGAGCGGTATGAGTAGCATTGAGTCGATATCGATGCGCGTGCCGGTTCAATTCTATATCTGACCCGGCCTTGCAACCGCAGGATTCCATGCCGACCATCGCCATCGATCAGGACACCTTCACCAGCATGCTGGCGCGCGTCGCGCATGCGCATGACGCGATCACGCTCGGCCATGCCACCCGGATGGTCACGCTGGTCAGGCTGCTGGGGCAGGCGCTGGATCTCGATCCGACGGAGATCGAGACGCTCGGCCTGGGCGCGCTGCTGCATGATGTCGGCAAGAACGCCGTGCCGGATGCAATCCTGCACAAGCCGGGCCGGCTGGACGACAGCGAGCGCCAGATCGTCGCCCGCCACACCGCCAGCGGCCACGACCTGCTGCGCAGTTGCCGCCATCCGGCGCTCGACATGGCCGCCGCGGTGGCGCTGTATCATCACGAATGCTTCGACGGTAGCGGCTATCCGCAAGGCTTGGTGGGCCAAGCCATTCCGCATCACGCCCGCGTGGTGGCGATTGCCGATGTCTATGACGCGCTGCGCTCCGAGCGGCCCTACAAGGCCGGCTTCAGTCATGCAGAGACCATCGCCATCATCACGCAGGGCGACGGCCGCACCAGGCCGCAGCAATACGATCCCGACGGATTGCAGGCGCTGCACCGCCAGGACCACGCGATCCAGACGCTGTACCGCGAGGCGCAGCGCGCCGGCATGAGCGTTGGCACGCAAACGGCGCCGGAGTGACCCGGCGCCGCTGACGTACTCTGCTGCTGCGACTGACTTAGGACTTGGCCAGCGGGCAATTGCCGGCGGCCATCGGGCGGAAGGCATCCTTGGCCGGGATGGTGCGGACCAGCTTGTAATAGTCCCACGGGCCCTTCGACTCCTCGGGCTTCTTCACCTGGAAGAACAGCATGTCATGCACGGCGCGGCCGTCGGTGCGGATGTTGCCCTTGCCGAACAGCGCGTCGTCAATCGGGATCTCGCGCATTTTCTTGGCCACGATGGCGCCATCGGTGCTGTTGGCGGCCTTCACGGCTTTCAGATAATGCAGCGTGCCGGAATAGACGCCGGCCTGGTTGCCGGTCGGCCGGTTGCCGTTCATCTTCGCCGCGAAACGATCGGCAAACGCCCGCGTGCCGGGGTTGAGGTCCCAGTAGAAGGCCTCGGTCATATACAGGCCCTGCGCATTCTTCAGGCCCAGCGCATGCACGTCGGTGAGCTGCATCAGCAAGGCGGCCAGGCGCTGCTCGCTGCCGGCGATGCCGAACTCGGCCGCCTGCTTCACGGAGTTGATGGTGTCGCCCACCGCATTGGCCAGGCCGATCACCTGCGCCTTGCTGGCCTGCGCGCGCAGCAGCGGCGAGGAGAAGTCGTTGCCGTTGGGCGGATGCTTCACGCTGCCCAGCACCTGGCCGCCGGTCGCCGTGATCACACCGGTGGCGTCAGATTCCAGCGCATGGCCGAAGGCATAGTCGGCGGTGACGAAATACCAGGTCTTGCCGCCGCCCTCGGTGAGCGCGCGCGCCGTGCCGTTGGCCAGCGCGTAGGTGTCATAGGTCCAGTGGATGGTGTTGGCCGAGCATTTCTCGCCGGTGAGCACCGTCGTGCCGGGGCCAGAGGCGATGAACATGGTTTTTGAATCGCGGGTGACTTCGGCGACAGCCAACGCCACCGAGGAGAAGGGCACGTCGAGGATGGCGTTGATACCGTCCTGGTCGACCCATTTGCGTGCCGCGGCCGAACCGATATCGGGTTTGTTCTGGTGATCGGAGAAGATCACCTCGATCTGGTAGCCCGGCAGTTCTTTCGCGAAGTCCTCGACAGCCAGCCTGGCCGCGACCACCGAACCCATGCCGGTGGAATCAGAAGCAAAGCTGCTCATGTCGGTCAGCACGCCGAGCTTGATCTTTTTCTCTTGAGCGACGGCAGGCAGGGCGAGGGCGGTGCCGAGCAGCGCCGCCGCGAATGCAATCTTTTTCATGTTTCCTCCGGTTGGTCTTCTTGTGATTGATTCTGTATGCGGTGTCTATTTCTTGATGGCGCGCATCTCCTGCAGCACGGTTTCGGCCACGTCCTGGCGCACCTGCTTGCGCTGCACCAGCGTCGCCGCGACGGCCGCCACCTCGTCGCCGATGGCGCCGGCGGCGATCGCCACATTCTGCGCATGCAGCGCCATATGGCCGCTCTGGATGCCGACGGTGGCCAGCGCCTTCAGCGCGCTGAAATTCTGCGCCAGGCCGACGGCGGCGATGATGCGGGCGAGTTCGGCGGCGGATTTCACGCCGAGGATTTTCAGGCAGGCCTGGGCGGTGGGATGAATCTTGGTGGCGCCGCCGACCAGCCCGACCGGCATCGGCAGTTCGAGCGTGCCACTGAGGCTGCCGTCGTTGTCCATCTCCCAGGTGGTGAGGCTGCCGTAATGGCCGCCGCGTGCGGCATAGGCATGCGCCCCGGCCTCCACCGCGCGGGTGTCGTTGCCGGTGGCCAGCACCACGGCCGAGACGCCGTTCATGATGCCCTTGTTGTGCGTCGCCGCCCGATACGGATCGGCGGCTGCGAACCTGTAGGCGCTCAGCATGCCGTCGCGCACAGCGGCGCCGCCGATGGCGTCGAGCGTCCAGGTGGCGCGGGCGCGTGCCAGCCGGCGGTCGGCCAGGTTGGACAGGATGCGCAGGTAGACCTTGCCGCGGCCCCAGGTCTCGATGGAGGGCGCGAGCTTTTCAGCCATGGTGTTGACGGTGTTGGCGCCCATGGCGTCGCGGGTATCGACGATCAGATGGGTGATCACCATGGCGCCGCCTTCGGCCGGCACGACGCGCACTTCGAGGTCGCGGAAGCCGCCGCCGAGCCGCACCAGCACCGGATCGCAGTCGTTGCAGGTATCGGCGATCTCGGCCTTGCGCTCCAGGATGCGGATGCGCGCGCCTTCCGGGTCGGCGACATTGACGAGCTGGATCTGCGCGATCATCTCGGTGCCCGACACGGACGTGACAAAGCCGCCGGTGTCGTAGCATTGCCGTGCCGCGTTGCAGACGGCGGCGACGACGGAGGATTCTTCCGTCGCCATCGGGATCAGCACGTCGCGGCCATCGACCTTCATGTTGGTGGCGACGCCGACCGGGATGCTGATGCTGGCGACCACATTCTCGATCATGTGGTCGGCGATATGCGGATCGAGGGCAGGGCTGCGCAGGTGCGCGGTGGTGGCGGCGTCTAGCCCGGCGATGTCCTGCACCACTTTCAGCCGGCCGGCCGGATCGAGCTTGTGGAAGCCGCTGACGCGCGAAGACTTGCCGTTGATCTGGCCGCTCATGGGTAATCCCGTTCTCTGGTTTCCATCCCGCCGGCGCGCGTTTGCTTGACTCGTCACCGGTACAGTTTGCAAACTGTACCAAGACGGCGATGCACAACAAGGGACGGTTTGGCGGTTTCCCGCCGGGCCTGTCCCAGCGAAAAGAGCGGGACAGTTCAACGTGAAAACTGCGGCGCGCCGGATCACCAGGGTGGATGCCATCGTCGAGCGGCTGTCGCGGATGGTGGCTGAGGGCCTGATCAAGCCGGGCGAGCGCATCGCATCGATCCGCAAGGCCGCCATCGACCACAACGTCTCCAAGAACACCATGGCCGAGGCCTATGACCGCCTGGTGGCCCTGGGCCAACTGGAAGCGCGGCTGGGATCTGGCTATGTGGTCAGCGCCGCCGCAGGCGCCATGCCGCCCAGGCCGCCAGCCCATGTGGCCGAGGCGCTCGACATCGTGTCGCTGCTGCGCGAGCAACTCGATCAGCATTACGAGGTGCGGCCGGGCGACGGGCGGCCGCCGCCATCCTGGATGGAAGGCTCCGAGCTTGGCGCGCAGTTCGAGAGCATGCGGCTGCCGCGCGGCGTCGGCGTCGAATACGGCTATGGCAGCTCGCGCGGCTTCTTGCCGCTGCGCGAGCGGCTGTGCCTGTCGCTGGCCGAGCGGGCCATCGCCACGGTGCCGGAGCAGATCCTGCTCACCCATGGCGCCAACCATGCGCTCGACTTGATCATGCGGCATTTCCTCGAACCGGGCGATACCGTCTTTGTCGACGATCCTGGCTACTATCCGCTGTTCGGCAAGTTGCGCTTAAGCCGCGCCAAGGTCATCGGCATCCGCCGCAATGCCGATGGCCCCGACATGGCCGACCTGACAGCGAAGCTGGCCGAGCATGCGCCGAAACTTTTCTTCACGCAGTCGCTGGCGCATAACCCGACCGGTGGCGGGTTGTCATTGCCGGTGGCTTACGCGCTGCTGCAGACCGCCGAGCGCCATGGCTTTCATATCGTTGAAGACGATCCCTTCGCCGATATCCTGCCGGCCAACAGCCCACGACTGGCGGCGTTAGACCAGCTCAACCGCGTGCTCTATGTCGGCACCTTCTCCAAGACGCTGTCGGCGAGTTTGCGCGTCGGTTTCGTCGCGGCCAGCGCGGCGCTGATCGAAGTGCTGGCCGATATCAAGCTGGTGACGGTGGCTGCCTCGTCGGCGCATGCCGAACGCTTTGTCTACGGGCTGATCAGTGGCGGGCATTACCTGCGGCATCTGCGCCGCCTGCGCGGCCGCGTCCAGGAGGCAACCGAGAAGACGCTCGAGGATCTGGCGCGCATCGGGCTGTCGCCGGCAGCCTCCACCGGCGGCGGATTCTACCTGTGGACCGAATTCCCCCCGCATGTGGACGAGCTGGCGCTGTGTCGTGCGGCGGCGACGCAGAGCATCTTCCTCGCGCCGGGCGCGGTCTTCAGGCCAGACCGCATAGCGCATGCGCCGGCGATGCGGCTGAACGTCGCGCATGCAAGCCATCCGCGCTTTCTGGCTTTCCTGAAAAAATCCCTAAAGTCCTGAATCAGTGGCGCTGCAGTGTTGAACCTGCAGAAGGCTGTCCTATGTGAGACAGACGCAAAAATCCGTTCGAGGGAAGGGGCTTGTCATGGCCACGCTTAACCAGGATCCAACGGCGCGTTTTCCGGGCATGAAAGAGCCTGGCCCCGATCATCCGATGACGATCACACCTTTCAAGGGCCGCGTGCGCGTTACCGTCAACGGTAAGGTAGTGGCCGACAGCAGGGCGACGTTGAAGCTGCAGGAAGCCAGTTATGCGCCGGTCTATTACGTGCCGCGCGATGATGCCGACTGGGGCGCCTTTCACCCGAGCGAGACGCAGACACATTGCCCATACAAAGGCCAGGCTTCGTATTTCACGCTTGATGCCGATGGCAGGCAGGTGCCCGATGCGACTTGGTCTTACGAGACCCCGTATCCAGCCGCAGCCAAGATTGCCGGTTACCTGGCTTTCTATCCTGATCGCGTCGACCGCATCGACGTCATACCGGACTGACGCGCCAACCTTCGGCCGTCCTTCACCCCTGACTCTCTCCCATGCAAGGAGTCCGTCACCGATGAAGCTATATATCGCCCCCACATCGCCCTTCGCCCGCAAGGTGCGGGTCGTCGTCCGCCAACTTGGCCTGCTGTCGCGCGTGCAGGAGGTCACCGTCGATCCCTGGAGCAGCACCACACTGCGTCAGATCAATCCACTGTCGAAAGTGCCGGCACTGCATCTGGATGATAGCAGCGTGCTGATGGAATCCGGTGTGATCTGCGACTATCTCGATCACGAGGCGCAGGCGCTCGGCCGCAAGGACGTGCCGCTGTTTCCACGCGAGGGCAAGGCGCGCTGGACCGCGCTGCGCCGGCAGGCGGTGGCCGATGGCCTGTGCGCTGCGGCCGCGCGGCTCTATGCCGATGAGCAGCGGCCGGCGGGTGAACGCTCGCCGGCGGTGATGCAGCGCCAGCGCCAGGCCATTGCCGCAGCGCTCACCCATCTGCAGGCCGAGGCCTCCTGGCTCGATCCGAAACTGGGCGATATCGGCGCGATCTCGGTGGCCTGTGCACTGGCCTATTTCGGCTTCCGCTGGCCCGAGAGCACCGGCTGGCGCTCGGCGCATGCCTCGCTGGCCGCCTGGTTCGATGCCGTCGGCACTCTGGAGGTGATGCGCGAGACCGGCTATCACCAGCCCGATGCCGACATCCATCCATTCCGGCGCGAGTTGCGCGTGGGCTATTAAGACCGGATGTTGAAGATCGCGGCGATCTTGGTCTTCAACTGGTCGACCGAGAAGGGCTTGACGATATAGCCGTCGACGCGATGCGTGCGCGCCGCCTTCACCAGCTCGATATCACCATGACCGGTCAGCATCAGGAAGGGAATGGCAGGCCGCACGTTGCGCGACAGGCGCAGCAGATCGATGCCGGTCATCTGCGGCATGTCCCAGTCTGAAATGATCAGGTCGAGCGACTGGGTGCTGTCGACGATCTTCATCGCCTCCAGGCCATTGGGCACTGTAGTGATGGTCTTCACGCCAATACGGTTGAGGCAGGAGACGGCAAGCTGCCGTGTGAAGGATTCATCTTCGGCCAGCAGGACCGAGAGATCTTCGAATTTCACGACTGGTGTCCTGTCGTGCGACATAGGATCAGGCCGCGATCTGGCAGGTGACCGGCGTGTGGTCGGACGCCTTTTCGCGGCCACGCGGCTCGGGATCGATCTCGCAGGCTTCCAGCCGGTCGGCCAGCTGGGGCGACAGCAGGAAGTGATCGATGCGCAGGCCGTTGTTCTTCGGCCAGGCACCGGCCTGGTAATCCCAGAAGCTGTACTCGATGGTACCCGGATGCAGGGCGCGCCAGGCTTCGGTCAGGCCAAGATTGGTCAGGCGGCGCCAAGCGCGGCGGCTGTCGGTATAGCAGAGCGCGTCCTCGGCCCAGCCGGCCGGATCGTACACATCGGCATCGGCGGGACAGATATTGTAATCGCCGGCCATCAGGAATGGCCTGTCGCTATTGAGCAGTTCGGCGGCGCGACGGGCGAGGCGGTCCATCCAGCGCAGCTTGTAATCGTATTTCTCGCCCGGGCGCGGATTGCCGTTGGGCAGGTAAAGGCCGCAGATCGTTACGCCGGCGATATCAGCCTCGATGTAGCGCGCCTGTTCGTCGGCATCATCGCCATTATCTGTTTTGTAGATTGGCAAGCGCGTGCGCACGGCGTCAGGTTTCGCCAGGCTGAGCAGCGCGACGCCGTTATAGCTTTTCTGGCCATGGGTATGGACGTGATAGCCCAGCGCCTCGAATTCCATGCGCGGGAAATCCGGGTCCTGGCATTTGATTTCCTGGAACAGCAGGACGTCGGGCTTGTTGGCCGTCGTCCAGGCGACCACGTTGGGCAGCCGGGCCTTGATCGAATTGACGTTCCAGGTGGTGATTCTCATGGCCGGAGTATCCGTCAGAGCGGCGGTCCGGACCAGTGCCCCGAGGGGTTAGATCAACCCTGGGTCAGACCGAGAAGGAGTTGCCGCAGCCGCAGCTGCTGGCGGCCAGCGGATTGCGGATCTGGAAGCCGGCGCCGTTCAGATCCTCGACGAAGTCGATTTCCGAGCCCTTGAGGTAATCCAACGAGACCGTGTCGATCAGCAGGCGGGCGCCGTCGCGGCTGATGACGATGTCGTCGGCCGTGGGAGTCTCGTCCAGGCTGAAGCTGTACTGGAAGCCCGAACAGCCGCCGCCGGAAACGCTGATGCGCAGCCCCAGGCCGGGATTGCCCTCGGCCTCGGCCACTTTGAGGATGCGGCGCGCCGCCGATGCCGACAGCACGACGCCGGGCTGTTCCGCGCCGAGCGGGGCGGGAGCAGTGGAAGGGGCGGTCTGGGTCGCGGTGTCGGTCATGATGGTTTAACGCTTGATTTACCAATAATTTGCCACATTCGGAAGGCAATTTAGGGACTTAGGCGCGGAAGTCAATTTCGGCTCCGATTCGCCCTGTCATGGCATTGGTCTGCGTACATTGCGACAGGGCAGTCATATGGTTAGTTTCCGCTCCGATTCAGCGTTTTTGAGAAAAGCCTTGCCGAAATGAACGTTTTTGCCGAATTCCGCCAGGCGGTGATCGAGGCCGTCCAGAGCCTCGGACTGCAGGGCGACCTGCCGTTGAAAGCCGTGGCCGTCGAGCCGCCACGCGATCCCGCCCATGGCGACCTCGCGACCAATGTGGCGATGGTGGTGGCCAAGCCCGCCAGCATGGCGCCGCGTGCGCTGGCCGACAAGCTGAAGCCCCTGCTGGAAGCGCTGCCGGCCGTGGATGCCGTCGAGATCGCCGGCCCAGGCTTCATCAACCTGCGGCTCAATCCCTCGCACTGGCAGGCCCAGGTCGGCGTCATCCTCAAGATGGGCCTCGACTACGGTGACTCCAAGCTGGGCAATGAGACCAAGATCAACGTCGAATATGTCTCGGCCAACCCGACCGGCCCGATGCATGTCGGCCATTGCCGTGGCGCGGTGTTCGGCGACGCGCTGGCCGCGCTGCTGGACAAGGCCGGCTACGACGTCACCCGCGAATACTACATCAACGATGCCGGCGCGCAGGTGGATGTGCTGGCGCGCTCGACGCATCTGCGCTACCGCGAGGCGCTGGGCGAAACCATTACCATTCCTGAAGGACTCTATCCGGGCGACTACCTGAAGCCGCTGGGCGCCAACCTTGCCAGCAAGTATGGCGATACCTTCCAGACCGCCGACGAAGCCGACTGGCTGTCGCTGTTCCGCAAGGAAGCGACCGACGCGATGATGGACATGATCCGCGAGGACCTCGCGGCGCTGAACATCCATCATGCCACCTTCACGTCGGAAAAGGCGCTGCACGAGAACGGCGCGGTGCAGCAGGCTTTCGATCGCCTGAAGCAACGCGACCTGATCTATACCGGTGTGCTGGAGCCGCCGAAGGGCAAGCTGCCCGAGGATTACGAGACGCGGCCGCAGGAACTGTTCAAGGCGTCGGAATTCGGCGACGACACCGATCGCCCACTGAAGAAATCGGATGGCAGCTGGACCTATTTCGGCGCCGACATTGCCTATCATGACGACAAGTTCCGCCGTGGCTTCAACCAGATGATCGATGTCTGGGGCGCCGATCACGGCGGCTACGTCAAAAGAATGAAGGCCGCCGTCAAGGCGATGTCGAACGATGAGGCCGAGCTGGACGTCAAGCTGGTGCAGATGGTCAATCTGCTGGATGGCGGCGAGCCGGTGCGCATGTCCAAGCGCGCGGGCACGTTCGTGACGTTGCGCGACGTTGTGGATGAAGTCGGCAAGGATGTCGTGCGCTTCATCATGCTGACGCGCAAGAACGATGCGCCGCTGGAATTCGATTTCAAGAAGGTGACCGAGCAGTCCAAGGACAATCCGGTCTTCTACGTGCAGTATGCCCATGCCCGCATCTGCTCGGTGCTGCGCAATGCCAAGAGCGAAGTCTCGGCCGTCGACACCGCCGATGGTGCGCTGGCCAAGGCCGATTTCACCAAGCTGTCGCATCCGGCCGAGCTGGCGCTGGTGAAGCTGCTGGCGGCATGGCCGCGTCTGGTTGAATCCGCGGCCGAGGCGCATGAGCCGCACCGCGTGGCCTTCTTCCTGCAGGAGGTCGCCGCCGGCTTCCATGGCCTGTGGAATGTCGGCCGCGACGATACCTCCGTCCGTTTCCTGTTGCCCGATGACGTCGATCTCACCCGGGCGCGGCTTGCACTGCTGCGCGCCGTGGCCCTGGTGATCGCCTCGGGTCTGTCCGTGATGGGCGTGACGCCTGTCGAAGAGATGAGGTGAGACCATGAGCGACTTTCGCGGAGACCGCAGCGCCCGTCCGGTGCCTGGCGAAGATGCCCCGATGCGCAGCCCCAAGCGCCTGATCACCGCAGGCATCGCCCTTGGTGCCGTGGTCGCGTTCGGTATCGGCATCTGGTTCGCTTATGATCAGGGCGTGAAACGCGGCGCGTCCGGCGCGCCGCCGCTGATCCGCGCCGATCAGGGCCCGACCAAGGTTGCGCCGGAAAATCCCGGCGGCATGCAGGTACCGAACCAGGACAAGCAGATCTACGAACGCCTGCCGGGTGGTCCGCAGACGGCCAATAACAACCAGACCGAAAAGCTGCTGCCGCCGCCGGAGCGCCCGAGCGCCGCGCCGACGCAGTCCGGCAGCGTGACCGTGCCGACGCGGCCTGCGCCGAGCACGGTTCCCAATCAATCGTCAGCTTTGCCGAACCGCACCGATGCGCCGAGTCCGACGCCGGTGCCACAGGCCCAGCCGGGCCAGCCGCAGCCGGTGACCCCGCAGGCCCAGACGCCGGCGCCGCGCACCGCTGCCGTACCGACGCCGGCCCCCGCTGCGCCGGCTGCCGCCACAGCGCCGACCGTGACCGCGACACCGGGCGGTGCGGCCCGCATTCAGCTCGCTTCGCTGAAGGATCAGGCGGCGGCAACCGCGACCTGGAACGCGCTGCAGAAGAAATTCCCCGCCGAACTGGGCGGCCTGCAGCCGTCTTATGAAAAAGTGGAGATCGCCGACAAGGGCACGTTCATCCGCCTGCAGGCCGGTCCGCTGAAGGATCGTGCCGCCGCGCAGGCCGCCTGCACGGCGCTGTCGGCCAAGAACCAGGGCTGCATCGTTGTTGGACGTTAATCAGGTCGAGTGGGGCGCCTATGCCCCGGTGGTGGTCGGCTGCGCCGGCCATCAGCTGACATCGGAAGAGCGCGTGCTGTTCGGCGTGCGCAAGCCGCTGGGGCTGATCCTGTTCGCGCGCAACATCGACAACCCGGTGCAGGTGAAGGCGCTGATCAGCGATTTTCGCGGCGTGGTCGGCAATGCTTATGCGCCCGTGCTGATCGACCAGGAGGGCGGCCGCGTGGCGCGGCTGAAAGCTCCGCACTGGCCGACATTCCCGCGCGGCGCCGTCTTCGGCCAGCTCTATGCGCAGGATCCTCAGCTTGCCGAAGAGGCGGCCTATCTGAACTATCGCTGGATCGGCAGCATCCTGGCCGAGCTGGGCATCGACGTGGATTGCGCGCCGGTCGCCGACGTGCCGGTCGAAGGTGCGCATGACGTGATCGGCGATCGCGCCTATGGCCGTGATGCCAAGGTCGTGACCGTGATTTCCGAAGCGGTGATGCGCGGCCTGGCCGATGCCGGCGTGCTGCCCATCATCAAGCATATTCCCGGCCATGGCCGCTCGCATACCGACAGCCATCTCGACCTGCCCGTGGTGGATACCGCGCGCACCATTCTTGAGATGAGCGACTTCCTGCCGTTTGTCGGCCTGAAACATGCCCCATGGGCGATGACCGCGCATATCGTCTACAGCGCGCTGGATGCCGACCAGCCGGCGACGTTGTCGCCGACGGTGATCGCCGAGATCATCCGGGGTCATATCGGCTTCGACGGTGTGCTGATTTCCGACGACCTGACCATGAAGGCGCTGAAAGGCACGCCGGCCGAAACTGGCGTCGCCTCGCTGAAGGCCGGCTGCGACCTGGTGCTGCACTGCTCGGGTAACCTGCCCGAGATGCAGGCGCTGTTCGCGGCGCTGCCGGTGATGACAGCGCAGGCCGCCGCCCGTGTGAAGGCAGCGCGCAACGCGCTGCCTGCGCCGAAGGCTTTCACGGCCGAGGAGAAGGCGCGCTACGAAAGCCTGATGGAGAAGGTGGCGGCGTGAGCGAGGGCATCCTCCAGACGCTGTACACGGCCTCGACCTGGATCCTGCCGGCGCTGCTGGCCATCACCCTGCACGAAGCCGCCCATGGCTTTGCCGCCTGGCGGCTGGGCGATGACACGGCGCAGCGGGCAGGGCGGCTCAGCCTCAATCCGCTGCGGCATGTCGACCCCATGGGGACGATTGTCGTCCCGGCGGTGATGCTGCTGTTCCGGGCGCCCTTCCTGTTTGGCTGGGCCAAGCCGGTGCCGGTCAACTTCATGGCCCTGCCGTCGCCGCGCCGCGACATGGCTCTGGTGGCCGCCGCCGGACCCGGGATCAACCTGGCCCAGGCCTATATCGCCATGCTGCTGTTCCACCTGCTGCCAGACCGTGGCGGCGAGGGCGTGATCTGGGTGGCCGAGAACCTGAATAATGCCATTAGTATCAATCTGATATTGTGTATATTTAACATGATACCTTTACCCCCGCTCGATGGGGGCCGGGTGGCGGTCGGATTACTGCCCCTGGCGCTGGCGCGTCCCTTGGCCCGGATGGAGCGCTATGGCATGGTTCTGCTGCTGATTCTGTTGATGATCGTCCCTCTGGCGGCGCAGCAATTCGGCAGCGACTGGAACCCGCTTTTCGAGCTGATCACACCGATTGTTATCGGCCTGCGGGACATCCTGCTTGCGTTGTCCGGGCACGGCGGCTAACACCGCCGCCCAGTTTGATTTTTCGTCCTCCGGGACCCAAGGATTCGTGCCTGTGACAGAAGCTGCCGACACTCCTGCGCCCGTACAGGCTCCCGAAACGGGGGCACCTGCCGGCGACGGCTTCGATGCCGGCCAGCGCGACGGCCTGGTGGATGGCCTGCGCATCGGCGAACAGCTGGTCCTGACCCTTGATGCCTTCGAAGGCCCGCTCGACGTCCTGCTGGCGCTGGCGCGCGAGCAGAAGGTCGACCTGCGCAAGATTTCGATCCTGGCGCTGGCCGAGCAGTATCTGAAATTCATCGCCGAGCTGCGCAAGGTGCGCATCGAGGTCGCCGCCGACTACCTGGTCATGGCCGCCTGGCTGGCCTACCTGAAGTCGCGCCTGCTGCTGCCTGAGCCGGAGAAGGAAGGCGAGCCGTCCGGCGCCGACATGGCTGCCCGCCTGGCCTTCCAGCTCCAGAAGCTGGAAGCGATGCGCAAGGCGGTCGAGGACCTGACCCGGCGCGACCAGGTTGGCCTGGCCATGTTCCTGCGCGGCAAGCCCGAAGGCGTGCGCGTGATCCGCAAATCGATCTACAACGCCACGCTCTACGAGCTGCTCAAAGCCTATGCCGAGTTCCGCGCCTCCAAAGGCTCGAGCGAAGTGCTGACCATGAAGATGGCCCGCCGCCGCATCGTGTCGGTGGAAGAGGCGCTGGCGCGCCTGCGCAACATGATCGGCCAGATCCCTGACTGGGCGACGCTGCAGTCCTTCCTGCCGGTCGATTCAGAAGACCCGTTCACCGTGAAGTCGGCGCTGGCTTCCACCTTCAACGCCAGCCTCGAAATGGCCAAGCAGGGCCTGATCGAGCTGAAGCAGGTGCAGACCTTCGGCCCCATTTATATCCGTCGCGGCCAGGGCAACATGCCCGCGGTCGAGACCGCCAATCCGGAAGAGTAAGACGTATGCAGTCCGATACCGCTTTGCCGACCGACGACCGGCTGGAAGACGAAACCCAGCTGGTGGTGGCTGCCTTCAACGATGAAGACGACGTTGTGCTGCAGGCTGGCGCCGCGCCCAAGCGCGATGCCGACGATGAAGACGACGACGAGGATGACGACGACTTCGACGACGAAGACGATGATGATGATGATTCGGACGACGAAGACGGCGACGACGATGACGACGGTGATTCCGACGATGACGAAGAGTCGGATGATGACGAAGACGACGATGATGACGACGACGAGGAGGATGAATCCGATGAGGATGAGTCCGGCGAGACTGCGTCGTCTGACGAGGCTGCTGCCGTAGCGCCGAAGAAGCCGCGCGCGCCGCGCAAGAAGACCGTGAAGGAAGAGGGCGACGAGGAAGACGCCGGTCCGGAGATGACCGACGAGGAGCGCGAAGCCGCCTTCGCCGGCGCCATCCGCATCGCCGAGGCGCTGCTGTTCGCCGCCGCCGAGCCGCTGGACGAGGCGACGCTGCGCAAGCGCCTGCCCAAGGGCACCCGCGTGCCGGCCGTGCTCGCCGCCCTGCAGGACATCTACCGCACACGCGGCGTGGTGCTGAACAAGGTTGCCGATCGCTGGGCCTTCATGACCTCGCCCGACCTGCAGCACATGCTGGAAGAGCATCGCCAGGTGCAGCGCAAACTGTCGCGTGCCGCGATGGAGACGCTGGCGATCATCGCCTATCACCAGCCCTGCACCCGGGCCGAGATCGAAGACATCCGCGGCGTGGGCCTGAGCAAAGGCACGCTGGACCTGCTGATGGAAATTGAGTGGGTGAAGGTGCGTGGCCGCCGTCGCGTGCCGGGTCGTCCGGTCACCTATGGCATCACCGACGAGTTCTTGCTGCATTTCGGCTTGGAAAATGCGGATGCGCTGCCGGGCATCGAGGAACTGCGCGCGTCCGGCCTGCTCGAAGCGCTGCCGGCGTCTGGTGGCATTCCGATGCCGGGCGAGAGTCTGGACGAGGCCGGCGAGGATCCGCTGGACGAGGGCGACGATGGTCGCGAATATCTCGAGCCGCTGGTCGACGAGGACGCCGACGACGCGAAGAGCAAGGCCGCCAAGTCCGACGATGCCTGATCGCCCGCAAGGCGGAGAGCGCGCAGGCGGCCTCGACCTGATCGGGGTCAGCCATGATTACGGCGCACGCCGCGCGGTCAGCAACATCAGCTTCAAGGTCGCGCCGGGTGAAATTCTCGGCCTGCTCGGGCCATCCGGTTGCGGCAAGTCGACCACGTTGCGTCTGGCTGCGGGTCTTGAAGACCTGCAGACCGGCGAAGTCCGTATCGGCGGCCGTACGGTTGCCGGTGCCGGCATCAACATCCCGACCGAACACCGTCATGTCGGCATGGTCTTCCAGGATCATGCGCTGTTCCCGCATCTGAGCGTGGCGCAGAATATCGCTTTCGGCCTCGGCCATCTGGATGCCGGCGAACGCGTGGCGCGGGTGACGCTCTGGGCGGGTCGGCTCGGCCTGACCCAGCATCTGGACACCTATCCGCATCGCCTGTCGGGCGGTGAGCAGCAGCGCGTGGCACTGGCGCGCGCCATGGCACCCGAGCCCAGCGTGATGCTGCTGGATGAACCCTTCTCCAGCCTCGACAGTCGGCTGCGCGACCAGATCCGCGACGAAACCGTCATGGTTCTGAAACAGGCCGGCACGGCTACGCTTTTAGTGACCCATGATCCGGAAGAGGCCATGCGGATGGGTGATCGCATCGCCATCATGCAGGCCGGCCGCATCGAGCAGCTGGATACGCCGGCGCAGGTCTATGCCACGCCGGCCACGCCGTTTACGGCGCGATTCCTGAGCGAGACCAATGAAGTGCCGGTGCGGGTGAGCGGCGGCAGCGTCGAGACGCCGTTCGGCCGCATGCCGGCGCCGGCAAAGCTGGGCGATGGCAGCGCCGCCATGCTGATGTTCCGGCCCGAAGCGCTGCAGGAGCGCGACAGCGGCGGTATTGCCTTCACGGTCGAGCGCGCGACGGCCCTGGGCGCCTATCGCCGGCTGGAAATCAGCGGCAGCGGCGGCCTGCGCCTGGCCGCCCGTCTGCCGGCCGGACCATTGCCGTCGGCCGGCACCGTCCTACATTTCGGCCTGAATCCGGATTTCTGCTTTGTTTTTCCGGCCGCTTAAGGCGGTTTCCGGATACGAAGTTCGGGGGCGGAAGATTGCCTTGGATGCGCCAACTCTGCCATAGTGCAGCGCTGCGGTGCCTGCCCCGGAAGACTGCCTGGGCCGGTCCGCGTTGGAGGAGATAAGGGTATGGGTAGCTTCAGTTTCTGGCACTGGCTGATCGTCCTGCTGGTGATCCTGATCATCTTTGGCGCCGGCAAGCTGCCGCGGGTCGCCGGCGATCTGGCTTCGGGCATCAAGAACTTCCGCAAGGGCATGAAGGAGGAGGGCGCCGAGGAAAAGACCGACGCCCAGGCTCCGGTCATCAACCAGCAGACCCCGCCGAACGGCAACACCCCGACCGGTACGCCGGCCGACAAGACCGCGCAGCGCTGAGCAATGGCGGTCGGCACAAGACCGGCTGCAACAACGGTACGGATGGCGTAGGCGGCGATGTTCGACATTGCCTGGTCGGAACTGGGTGTGATCGCGGTGGTGGCGCTTGTCGTCATCGGCCCGAAAGACTTGCCCAAAGTTTTGCGCACGGTGGGGCAGTGGACCTCCAAGGCGCGGTCGATGGCGCGCGAATTCCAGAGCGGTATCGACGACATGGTGCGCGAGGCCGAGCTGGACGAGCTGCGCAAGGCCGCCAAGTCGGTCAGCGACTTCTCGATCGAGAACGAGGTCAAGAAAACCTTCGATCCCGATGGTTCCCTGGAGAAGCAGTTCCAGGAGCATAACCAGGCCATCATGGACGCGACGTCTGACCTGAAGGGCGAGACCGCGGCAACCGACGGCGTGACCAAGATTGATGACCCGGGTCCGGACGCAAAACCGGTGGAGCCGGTTATTGCCGCGCCCGTTGCCGACAAGACCGAGACCAAAGCGTGAGCGAGACCGCGAAACCCGAAGACGAGGTTGAATCCTCCCGCATGCCGCTGCTCGATCACCTGATCGAGCTGCGCAACCGCCTGATGTGGGCGATCGGTGCGATCTTCATCGCCTTCTGCGTCTGCTATTTCTTTGCCGGCAACATCTACAACATCCTGATGCATCCGCTGGTCGAGGCGCTGGGCACCGAAGGCCGGCGCATGATCTTCACCGCGCCGCAGGAAGCCTTCTTCACCCAGGTCCGTCTCTCCTTCTGGGCGGCGGCGCTGGTCAGCTTCCCGGTGATCGCGGTGCAGGTCTGGATGTTCGTTGCGCCGGGCCTGTACAAGCACGAGAAGAAGGCTTTCATGCCGTTCCTCGTGGCCACGCCGGTGCTGTTCGCCATCGGCGGCAGCTTCGTCTACTACTTCATCATGCCGCTGGCGCTGAAGTTCTTCGCCGGCTTCGAGACCGTCGGCGGCGACGGCGTGTTGCCGATCCAGCTGGAAACCAAGGTCAGCGAGTATCTCTCGCTGGTGATGACACTGATCTTCGCCTTCGGCATCGCCTTCGAGCTGCCGGTGCTGCTCACCCTGCTGGGCCGGGTCGGCATTGCCACTTCGGCTGGTTTGGCGTCGAAGCGGCGCTATGCCATCGTCGGCATGTTCGTCTTTGCCGCCGTAGTGACCCCGCCGGACGTGATCAGCCAGGTCGGCCTGGCCATACCGCTGATCCTGCTCTACGAAATCTCCATCATCTCGGTACGCATGATCGAAAAGGATCGCGCCAAGCGCGCGGCCGAAGAAAAGGCTGCCGCCGAGCAGGCCGAACAGGAAGAGAAGAAGGACGACGCGGCGAAAACCGAATATACACCGCCCGCTCCTTGAACGACTGGTAACGCGTCATGCATGACATCAAACTGATCCGGGATAATCCGGAAGCTTTCGACCGCGCCATCGCGCGCCGTGGTGTTGCGCCGCAGTCAGCCACCCTGATCGAGATGGACCGCAAGCGCCGCGTGGCGCAGACCGAGTTCGACGAACTGCAGGGCAAGCGCAATGCGCTGTCCAAGGAAATCGGCATCGCCAAGGGCAAGAAGGACGAAGCCCGCGCCGCCGAGCTGATGGCCGAGGTGGCGGCGCTGAAGGAACGTCTGGGCTTGCTGGAAGTCGAGCAGAAGGCTCATGAGGAAGCCCTGACCGACGCGCTGTCGCGCATTCCCAACCTGCCGGCCGACGACGTGCCGGAAGGGCTGGACGAGAAGGCCAATGTCGAGCTGCGCCGCACCGGCGCGCCCAAGGCATACAGCTTCAAACCGAAGGAGCATTTCGATCTCGGTGAGCAGCTGGGCTACATGGATTTCGTCGCCGGCGTGAAGCTGGCGGGTGCGCGCTTCACCGTGCTGCGCTCGCAGCTCGCCAGGCTTGAGCGGGCGCTCGGCCAGTTCATGCTCGACCTGCACACCACCGAATTCGGCTACACTGAAATGCAGCCGCCGCTGATGGTGAACGATGCCTCGGCCTTCGGCACCGGCCAGTTGCCCAAGTTTGGAAATGACTTGTTCCAAACCGTGGATCGGCAAGCCGTTATTGAAGTCTTTAATAGCCAGGAAGCACGTTTTATTTCGGAAAATATTTCTCGAGAAGAGATTTTCCGCCGTATCGGTGAAGAATTCGACGCACTCTTGCGCGATCCGCGATTCCGATATTGGCTGATCCCGACCGCTGAAGTGCCGCTGACCAATCTGGCCCGCGACCTGATCATCGACGAGAGCGAGCTGCCCTGGCGCTTCACGGCGCTGACCGCCTGCTTCCGCTCGGAGGCCGGCGCGGCCGGCCGCGACACGCGCGGCATGATCCGTCAGCACCAGTTCAACAAAGTCGAGCTGGTCAGCATCGTGACGGCCGACAAGTCAGTCGAAGAGCACGAGCGCATGACCGGTGCGGCCGAAGCCGTGCTGAAAAAGCTGGAACTGCCGTTCCGTACCATGCTGCTCTGCGCCGGCGACATGGGTGGCGGCGCCCGCAAGACCTATGACCTGGAAGTCTGGCTGCCGGGCCAGGACCAATATCGCGAGATTTCGTCGTGCTCGAACTGCGGCGACTGGCAGGCGCGGCGCATGAATGCGCGCAGCCGCGCCCCAGGTGAGAAGCAGACCCGCTTCGTGCATACGCTGAACGGTTCCGGTCTTGCCGTGGGCCGCGCCATGATCGCGGTGATGGAGAATTACCAGCAGGAAGACGGCAGCATCGCGGTGCCGGACGTCCTGAAGCCCTACATGGGCGGCCTGACCAAGATTGAAAAGGTCGGCAAGTAATGCGCATCCTCGTATCCAACGACGACGGCATCCATGCCCCGGGCCTCAAGGTGCTGGAGAAGGTGGCCAAGTCTCTGTCGAAGGATGTCTGGGTCGTCGCCCCGGAATACGAACAGTCCGGCGCGTCGCATTCGCTGACACTGACCCTGCCGCTGCGCCTGCGCAAGATCAACGCACGCAAATATGCCGTGCGCGGCACGCCGACCGACTGCGTCATGATGGCGATGCACGAAATCTTCAAGGACAAACGGCCCGATCTGCTGTTGTCCGGTGTCAATCGCGGCGCCAACCTGGGTGAGGACGTGACCTATTCGGGCACTGTCGCCGTCGCCATGGAAGGCGCGCTGCTGGGCGTGCCATCGATTGCACTGAGCCAGTGCTTCCAGCATGGCCATCCGGTGAAGTGGAAGACCGCCGAGGATCATGCTGCGAAGGTGATCAAGAAGCTGCTCAAGGTCGGCTGGTCGAAGGACACGCTGATCAATGTGAACTTCCCCGATGTGGTTTCAGAATCGGTCACCGGGATCGAGGTGGTGACCCAGGGCAAGCGCGAACTGACCGACCTGCTGCTGGATGCGCGAGTGGATGCCCGTAACGTGCCGTATTACTGGATCGGTTTTCGCCGCCAGAAGAACAAGTCCAAGCGTCATACCGATCTGGGCGCAACTGAGAATGGCGCGATCTCGGTGACGCCGCTGCAGCTTGACCTGACCCACCGGGCCGGTCTGAAAGCGCTGAAGGCGGCCTTGAAGTAATCGTGGATACCCGCGTCATCCAGTTGCTGATGGAGCTGCGCAAGCAGGGCATAGCCGACACGCGCGTGCTGGCCGCCATGGAGCGCGTGCCGCGCGAACAGTTCGTGGCCGAACAGTTCCTCAAGCATGCCTACGACAACATCGCGCTGCCGATCACGCAGGGCCAGACCATCAGCCAGCCCTATGTGGTCGCCTATATGACCGAGGCGTTGCAGGTAACCGACCGCATGAAGGTGCTGGAGATCGGCACCGGCTCGGGCTACCAGACCGCGGTGCTGACCCGGCTGTGCCGGCGCGTCTACACCATCGAACGCTACCGCTCGCTGCTGACCGTGGCCGAGCAGCGCTTCCATGCATTGAACATCACCAATGTCACGGCGAAGCTGGGCGATGGCAACAAGGGCTGGCCCGAGCAGGCGCCATTCGACCGCATCCTGGTGACCGCCGCGGCCGACCAGCGGCCCGATACCCTGATCAGCCAGCTCTCGCCCAATGGCGGGATCATGGTGGCCCCGGTGGCCGTCAATCCCACCGAACAGGACGTGATCCGCTACACCCGCGAGGGTGATGCCGTGCGCGAGGAACGGCTGCTGCCGGTGCGGTTTGTGCCGCTGTTGCCCGGGATTGCGCGGGAAGCCGCGACTCAGGGCTGACAAATCCATGGATGACCGGGCTGTGAAAACCGGCGATCTGCCTGAGATTGTGGCAGGCCGGGAAGGGCCTTAGACTCACGTCCGATGGTACGGATTCGCATTTTTGCCCTGATTGGGCTGTTCGCTCTGGCGGCCTGCGGCACGCAGGAACCGGCGCCGGTCAGCTATGGCCATCGCGGCGGCAACCAGTCCGGTATCGTCAGCCGCAATCCGCCGATGCCGACCACCGGGCGCGGCGTGCCCCAGGCGGCGCCGCAGGGCGTGGTGACCATGACGCCGCTGGACGGTGCGCCGGCGCCATCACAGCCGCAGCCGCAGGCCCAGGCGCAGCAGGTTCAGGGTGGCGAGACCGTCACCGTGCAACCGGGCGAAACGCTCTATGCATTGTCGCGTCGCACCAATCGCCCGGTGCGCGCCATCATCGACGACAACAATCTGCAGCCGCCCTATACGCTCAATCCCGGCCAGCGCATCCGTCTGCCCGGCGGCCAGTTCCATACCGTGCAGCGCGGCGAGACGCTCTACAGCATTTCACGCAGCTTCGGCGCCGATCTTTCGGTGATGGCGCAAGCCAACGATATCCAGCCTCCTTATACGATCAGCGTCGGGCAGAGCCTGCGCATTCCACCGCGCACCGGCTATGCCGTGACCTCGGCCGCAGCACCAGCACCGGAAAGCCCAACCGCACCGCAGACACCGGCACCGCGCGGTTTCCAGGCCGAGAGCCTGCCGCCGCCGTCAGCAACCAGCACATTGCCGCCGATCGAGCAGCAGCCCGCGCCATTGCCGGAAGTGACCGTGCCGGGCCGCAGCGCACCGGTGCCGCCGGCTGAAACCGCGCAGCCTCAGCTCGCCGCCGCGCCGACGCCGCCACCAGTTTCGACACCCACCGCCGATCCGCAGCAGGACACCGTGCTGCCGCCGCGCTCGGGGCGCACTTTCTCATGGCCGGTGCGCGGCCGCGTGCTGGCCGGCTTCGGGCCGACGCCGGATGGCCTGCACAATGACGGCATCAACATCGCCGCGCGTGCCGGGGCGCCGGTGATCGCGGCCGAGAATGGCGTCGTCGTCTATGCGGGATCGGAACTGAAGGGCTTCGGCAACCTGCTGCTGGTGCGCCATGCCGATGGCTGGATCACCGCCTATGCGCATCTCGACAAGGCGCTGGTCAAGAAAGGCCAGAAGGTCACGCGCGGCCAGGCGATCGGCACCGTGGGCAGCACCGGTGGCGTCACGCAGCCACAGCTGCATTTCGAAATCCGCCGCGGCACCCAGGCCGTCGATCCGGCGAAATTCCTGTCGGTCGCTTAAGCCTTCGGCGAGGCGAGCGGCTTGCCCAGGCGGCCGGCCAGATCCTGGATGAACTGCCAGGCGACGCGGCCCGAGCGCGCACCGCGCGTCATCGACCATTCCACCGCTTCGGCACGCAGCTGCTTCTGATCGATCTTCAGGTCATAAGCCTTGCAGTAGCCGTCCAGCATAGCGAAGAAATCCTCCTGGCTGCAGGAGTGGAAGCCGAGCCAGAGGCCGAAACGGTCCGACAGCGATACCTTTTCCTCGACGGCCTCATGCGGATTGATTGCCGTCGAGCGCTCGTTCTCCATCATGTCGCGCGGCAGCAGGTGCCGGCGGTTGGAGGTGGCGTAGAGGATCACGTTATCGGGTCGGCCCTCGATGCCGCCATCCAGTACCGCTTTCAGCGATTTGTAATGCTGGTCCTCGGCATCGAAGGAGAGGTCGTCGCAGAACAGCACGTAGCGTCGCTTGGAACCGCGCAGCAGCGTCAGCAGTGCGGGCAGGGTGGGAATATCCTCGCGATGGATTTCCACCAACGCTAAAGAATGCGCCTTCTTACCGTTGATGGCGCCGAGCACCGCCTTGACCAGCGAGGACTTACCCATGCCGCGCGCGCCCCAGAGCAGAGCGTTGTTGGCCGGCAGGCCCTTGGCGAAGCGCTGGGTGTTGTCGAGCAGGATGTCGCGCACCCGTTCCACGCCCTGCAGCAGCCGGATCGGCACGGCATTGACGCGGTCGACCGGGCTGAGCCAGCCCGGCGCCGGATCGGCATGCCAGATGAAGGCGTCGGCGGCCATCTCGTCGAAGGCCGGAGCTGCCGGCGGGGCCAGACGCTCGAGTGCCGAAGCGATGCGGACCAGTGCGGCAGCCACATCGGTCGAGGCAGTATCCTTGGGGAAAGCAGCCCCGGATTTCGGGGTGGATTTCGGAGCGGCTTTTTTGGGCATGCTTATTACATCGCGATACAAGTGGTGTGATCCGCCATTCTGCGGATGCACAGGCTCCCGCGCAACCGGTAGACCGGGGCCAACCGGTAGCGGGACCCGCCGGTTTCCGCCATAATCCCGGCCCTGAAAAATCATGCCCGCAGGCTTTCCAAGGAGGACCGTATGTATCCCGAAGTGCAGCTTTATATTGATGGCGCCTGGGGCAAAGGCGCGAGCGGCAAGTCCCAGCCGGTGCTGAATCCGGCGACCGGTGAAGAGATCGGCAAGGTCGCCCATGCCGACAAGTCCGACCTCGACCGCGCGCTGGCCGCCGCCGACAAGGGCTTCAAGGAGTGGAAGAAGGTCTCGCCCTACGACCGTTACAAGGTTCTGCGCAAGGCCGCTGACATCATCCGCAGCCGCGCCGACGACATCGGCAAGATCATGTCGATGGAGCAGGGCAAGCCCTTCATCGAAGCCAAGGGCGAGACGCTGCTGGCCGGCGACATCATGGACTGGTTCGCCGAAGAGGCGCGCCGCACCTATGGTCGTATCGTGCCGGCGCGCGCCGAGGGTGTCTATCAGCTGGTGGTGAAGGAGCCGGTCGGCCCCGTTGCCGCTTTCACGCCGTGGAACTTCCCGATCAACCAGGCGGTCCGCAAGTGCTCGGCTGCCCTGGCCGCCGGCTGCTCGATCATCCTGAAGGGTCCTGAAGAGACTCCGGCCGCCTGCGCCGCCCTGGTGCAGGCCTATGTCGATGCCGGCGTGCCGAAGGGCGCGATCCAGCTCGTCTATGGCGTGCCGTCGGAGATCTCGGAATACCTGATCCCGCATCCGGTGATCCGCAAGATCACCTTCACCGGCTCGACCCCGGTAGGCAAGCATCTCGCCATGCTGGCGGGCCAGCACATGAAGCGCATCACCATGGAGCTTGGCGGCCATGCCCCGGCTATCGTCTTTGACGATGCCGATGTCGATACCGCCGTGAAGGTGCTGTCGGCCAACAAGTTCCGCAATGCCGGTCAGGTCTGCGTGTCGCCAACCCGCTTCCTGGTGCATGAGTCGGTCTACGGCAAGTTCGTCGAAGGCTTCACCAGCTTCGCCAAGTCGCTGAAGGTGGGCGATGGCATGGACAAGGACACCCGCATGGGGCCGCTGGCCAATGACCGCCGCGTGCAGGCCATGGAGATGTTCGTCGCCGACGCAGTGTCGAAGGGTGCCAAGATCGAGACTGGCGGCAAGCGCATCGGCAACAAGGGCAACTTCTTCGAGCCGACGGTGCTGACCAACATGAACAACGACATGCGCATCATGAACGAGGAACCCTTCGGCCCGCTGGCGCCGATCGTGCCGTTCTCGAGCTTCGATGCAGTGGTGGAAGAGGCCAACCGTCTGCCCTTCGGTCTGGCGGCCTATGCCTATACCAAGTCGGCCAAGACGGCAGCCGCCATCGGCGCCGCCTTCGAGGCCGGCATGGTGTCGATCAACCATCACGGCCTGGCCCTGCCGGAAGTGCCGTTCGGCGGCATCAAGGATTCAGGCTATGGTTCGGAAGGCGGCTCGGAAGCCATAGAGTCCTACCTCAATACCAAGTTCATCACCCAGGTCGGCCTGTAACCGCCCTGCGGATATAAACGACCGGTTGTTTCAGCCGGTCTCCGGAATGTGAAATGGAGGGCTTATATGCCCTCCATTTTTTCTTTCATCGGCCTCGTGCGCTTCTGTATCCTGAGTGCGACGGATTCCCGTCCTGAGGGGCAATGAAAACAGCTGTATTGGTTGGACTACTGGGCTGGTGCATGGCGTCGTGGGCACATGCTGGAGAACCACTGACTCTGACCACCACGGAATTTCCGCCTTACATGTCGGATGCCATGCCCGAGGGCGGCGTGCTGGTCGCACTCACTCGGGCGGCGCTGCGGCAGTCGGACACAAATGTGAAAGTGCAATTCATGCCCTGGGCCCGCGCGCTCAGCGAGGTGCGGTCTGGCAATGCCGACGGCCTGATCGGCGCTTGGCACAGCCGCGAACGCGAAGACTACCTGGTCTTTCCCGATCCGCTGCTGAACACCGAAATTGGCTTCTTCGCCAATCGCGACAAGGCGCCGAAATCCGCTGCTCTGTCCGAGCTGAAGGGGCTGAAGATCGGTACCGTGCGCGGCTATGCCAACCCTCCGGCCTTTCTTGCCGCCAATCTGCACAGTGAGGAAGAAGGCGACGATTTCGCCAACCTGCGCAAGCTGGAGGGCGGTCGCATCGATCTGGTGCTTATTGATCGCCTGGTGGGCGAATACCTGATTACCGAGCGGTTGCCCGCCGCGCGGTCGCGGTTGCAATGGCTGGAGCCGGCGGTCACCCGGACGCCGATCTACACCACCCTCAGCAAGGCGAAGCCGGACCATGGCCGGATGCTGCATCTACTCAACCAGGGCCTGCAGAAGATGCGGCAATCCGGTGAATTCACCGCCATCCTGATGCGTTTCAAGATTCAGGCCTGATCTGGGCATCCGCAGGCGACATTACGGGGTTTTTACCCCTGCAATTCATCGATCATTTACAATGTCGCCAACACTATCCACGGTGGAGAAACCATCATGACCAGTGCGCCCGCGATCACCCATAATCCTTCCGTTGATGACAATATCATTGTCCTCGACCGCCACGACACGATTGCGGATTACGCCAAGGCCTATGGCGACCAGATTGCTGAATGGTACGAGCAGGATAAGATCATCGTACTGCCGTACTGGGAGCTTCCCAACGTCGACTTGGCGTACCTGCAGCAGCTCACGTTGCCGAACGAGATGGCGAAGATCGGGTCCGCCAATCGCATTGACGGCCCGATGTTCAAGCGCCGCGTCGACGGCAGCTTCGTCGGCCTCAATCCGCTACTGACCGTGAAAATGGACATGATCGAGCGGGTATTCCTGCGCGATCAGATCAACCAGCTCTACACGATTGTTCGTCGCGACATCGCCGCACTGTTCCCGCATTACCGGATGAAGGAGCTGAACATCACGTCGCGGATGACCCCGACACGGGACCGCGGCATGCATGTCGATACCTTCAAGCGGTCCATCAGCGGTCATCGCCTCAAGTTTTTCATCAATATCGATCAGGAACCACGGTTGTGGCATACCTCATACACCATGCTGCGTGCGCTGGAAGTCTATCGCGACCGCTTTGGTGACATGCCTGTCGGCATCGACCGCAACGACCTTGGCATGGTGCTGAACGAGCGGCTGCACATGGATATCCCTTTCCACAAGGTGGCCTATCCAACGCTTTCCTGCATCATCGCCAATGGCGAGACGGTGTTTCATCAGGTGATTTACGGCAATCGCATGATCGGCGGCGAATACATGGTTGACGCCGACACTATGGTGCGGCCGGAGAATTTCATCGCCTCGCGCCTGCCACAGGTTATGACCGAGCTAGGATACAGCGCTAAAGCTGGCTGATCGCCATGCCGGCGAGTGCCGCACTGCCGAGCAGCCAGCCCAGCCCAACGTGAAATCTGAAAACCGCGAGCAGTGCCGCCACCGAAAGCCCGGCCATCCAGGGATCGAGGCTGGACGGCACCGGCAGCTGCCAGGTCATGCTGCCCAGTGACAGCGGCTGCATGTCGCGAAACAGAGCGTGCATTGCAAACCAGACCGCCAGGTTCAGGATCACGCCAACCACAGCGGCCGTAATGGCAGCCAGCCCGTGGGCGAAAGCCTGCACATGGCGGACGCGTTCCACATAGGGCGCGCCCAGGAATATCCAGAGGAAACAGGGCACGAAGGTGACCCAGGTGGCGAGCAAGCCGCCGGCAAGCCCGCCCAGCAGCGGATCGAGGCCGCTCTCACGGAACCCGGCGATATAACCGACGAAGGTGAGTACGAGGATCAGTGGTCCGGGTGTGGTCTCGGCCAGTCCCAGGCCATGCAGCATTTCTTCGGGGCCCAGCCAGCGATAGACCTCAACGGCCTGCTGTCCGACATAGGCCAGCACCGCATAAGCACCGCCGAAGGTGACAACCGCCATCTCGCTGAAGAAGATGCCGATGCGGCTGAAAACATGATCGGCACCAAAAACGGCATTCAATCCCAGCAGCGGTCCGGCCCAAAGCAAGCCGAAGATCAACAGAACCCCCAGGCTGCGGCGCCAGCTTGGCGCCACGCTGGGCAACACGTCGGCGTCATGACTAGCCGATGCAGCAATCCATTCCGGCTTTTGTTGGCCGACCAGCCAGCCGGTCAGGCCGGCCCCCAGAACGATCAGTGGGAAAGGGGCCTGCAATACGAATATGCCGATGAAGGATGCCGCGCTTAAGCCCAACAGAAAACGCGTCTTGATGGCGCGTTTCGCAATGCGCTGCACGGCTTCGAAAACAATGGCCAGCACCGCAGCCTGCAGACCGAAGAACAATCCGCTGACCACCGGTATATCCCGCCACAGCACATAGATGGTGCTGAGGACCAGCATCACGGCAAGGCCGGGCAGAATGAACAGCAGGCCTGCAACCAGACCGCCCTTCCAGCGATGCAGCAGCCAACCGATATAGGTGGCGGTCTGCTGTGCTTCAGGGCCGGGCAGCAGCATGCAGAAATTCAGCGCATGCAGGAACTGCGGTTCACTGACCCATTTCTTCTCGTCCACCACGATGCGGTGCATCATGGCGATCTGGCCGGCCGGACCGCCGAAACTGAGCAGGCCAATCTTGGCCCAAGTCCAGAAGGATTCTGAAAAACTGGGGCTGCGAATCTGCGGTGTCGTATCCATGGTTTTTTCTAGCCTTTTACACAGCCGGAGGCCAGTTGTGGCTTTCACTGCTGGCGCTGGCGCACCAGGCATAGAGCGCGTCGTAAAGCAGCATGCCGCGCTCCAGCATCTCGTCATCATCTTGCAATATTGTGGAAAGACCGAGGGATATCGCCAGCAGTCCGGGAGCCTGCGGCGCAAGGTCCGGCCGGCCGGTATCGGCAGCTCGCACAATGGTCGCAAGCCGTGTCAGCGCCGGATCGTCCGTCAGATTATGACGGGCAATGAATTTGTCAAAGCTGCACAGATCGCCATCATGACTGTAGGCCGCCCCGGGAATATCGTAAGGCGTGGCCCGCCATTCCCCGGCACGGGCTAGGACCTGATCAGCCGGGACGTACAGAAAACGCGCATCGGCATCGATGAAACGGCGCACCAGCCAGGGACAGGCAATACGATCAATCTTGGGGCGCTCGCGCGTGATCCAGCGACTAGCTTCGACGGGCGGCTTTGGCTGCAACGCTCCGCCGGATTCACGCCAACCCTCGATGCCGCCTGCCAGATAGAAGGCTCTGTGCCCCCGGCGCCGCAGCTCGGCGCAGGCATCCTTGCCGACTTCATGGCCATACACGCAATAGACGACCACGGCCGCATCATGGGGCGTGTTGGCTGCCCATAACGCCAGCTGATCCGGTCTGCGGCGACGGGCGCCACGGATCGCATCCGCGGCTTCGGCATAGCGCTCCTCGCGCCGGACATCGAGCAGATACGGAAAGCGCCCCGCCGCAAACTCATGCGCCAGGTCGGAAACGGAAATGGAGGGAGAAAGGGATGTATCCATGATGCTACTCCTGCCACGCGCAATCGGCATGGCGACAAGTAGCGGCACTTGGATACCAGGGTATCTGAACCGGGGAGACCGCGTTATCCCCGTGACTGGAGACTTATCGCCGCTTTGTCCGAAAGGCAAGCGCGATTTTCAGGCCGATGAAACCTTGCCGCCGGGATGGCGCAGCAGGACGCCAGCCAGTTCCTTTTCGGTCAGCACCATCTGCACGGCGGCCGCGCCCAGCCCACTCAGCCGCACCAGATCGTCGACCAGCACCGGCGTGGGCGACAGCAGGCGGTCGAGTTCGGCATGGGCGTGGCCGAGGTCGCTGTCGCTGACCGGTGCCGGTTTTGCAACAGGCGGCGGCGGCGCCGAGAGGCGTTGCTGTGGCGCCACTACGGCAAGAATATCCTCGACACGTTCGATCAAGGTCGCGCCATTACGGATCAAATCGTTGCTGCCGTGACAGCGCGGATCGAGCGGCGATCCTGGCACCGCCATCACCTCGCGTCCCTGTTCGGCTGCCATGCGCGCCGTGATCAGCGAGCCGGATTTCAGCGCTGCCTCGATCACCAGAACGCCTAGCGATGCACCGCTGATCAGCCGGTTGCGTCGTGGAAAGTTCTGCGCCAGGGGCGGCGTTCCCACCGGCATCTCGGCAAAGATCACGCCGCGCTCGGCCATTTGCGCATGCAGCGCGGCATTCTCCGGCGGGAAGGCGATGTCGATGCCAGTACCAATGAAGGCAGCGGTGATACCATCGACAGCCAGCGCGCCTTCATGCGCGGCCCTGTCGATGCCACGGGCCAGGCCGGAAAAAATGGCAAAGCCTTCGCGGCAGAGCTGGGCCGCCATGTCACGCGTGAAACGCTGGCCGATGGCGGAGGCATTGCGGGCGCCGACGATAGCGATAGCCGGGGTAAGGCCGGGCTGGGTCAGACGCAGCGGATCGCCCTTGACCGCCAGCAGGGGCGGCGCGTCCTCGAGCTGCATCAGGCCAACGGGATAGCCGGGTTCACCCCAGGCCAGCAGCGACGCATTGCAGGCCTTCAGCGCTTTCAGTTCCTGGGCGAGGGTCTTCTCGTCGGCCAGTTTGACGACGCGTTTACCGCCATTGCCGCCACGCTGCGCCATCTCGGGCAGTTTCTCGATGGCTTTAGCGGCGCTCCCGTAATAGCGGAGTATGTTGTGGAAGGTGAGCGGTCCCAGGTGCGCGCTGCGGATCAGCCGCAGCCAGTCACGTTTCTCAGCGTCACTGAGCGGGCGACCCGCCGTCATCTGGTTTCTTCTTGCCGATCTTTGGTTCTTCGCCCTTGAGCAGGCGGGCAATATTCTGGTGATGGCGGATGAAGACGAGGATCGCCATGGCAAAGCCCATCATGCCGGCTTCCGGCGCGACATAGATCCAGGCAACCACCGGCGTGGCGATAGCGGTGATCAGCGCCGAGAGAGAGGACAGCTTCGACAGTGCAGCCACTGCCAGCCAGCAGAGGCAGCCGAAGACGCCGACCGGCCAGGCGACGCCCAGCATCACACCGAGATAGGTGGCGACGCCTTTGCCGCCGTTGAAGCGCAGCCAGACCGGAAACAGATGGCCAATAAAGGAGGCGAAGGCCGTTACCAGCATCACATCCAGGCCATAGTAAGCGCCGAGCAGCGCGGCCGCCGTGCCCTTGCCACCATCGAGCAGCAGCGTGGCGATCGCCAGATCCTTGCGGCCGGTGCGCAACACATTGGTGGCGCCGATATTGCCAGAGCCAATGCTGCGGATATCGCCCAGACCGCTCATCTTGGTCAGCACCAGGCCGAAGGGGATCGAACCCAGCATATAGCCGAAGACGGCGGCAGCGATGTAGTAGGGCAGGCCGAAGGTCCAGAAAGCCTCATCCATGGATCAGCCCTCGCGCTTGCGCTGGAAGACGGTCTCGCCGGCGACGACGGTGCGCAGCGCATGGCCCTGCACGCGGCGGCCGTCATAAGGCGAGTTCTTGGCCTTGGAGCGGAACTTCTTCTCGTCCACGCGCCAGGGCGTGTCGGGATCGAACAGCAGCAGGTCGGCCGGTGCACCGGGCGACAAGCGGCCGCTTTCCAGCTTGAGCAGTTTGGCCGGATTGCAGGTGAGGCAGGCCAGCAGCTTGAGCAGCGGCACCGAACCGTTGTGGAAAAGCTCAAGACTCAATGCCAGCAGCGTCTCCAGCCCGATCATGCCAAACTCGGCCTGGGCAAACGGCAGCCGTTTGCTTTCCGGATCCTGCGGCGCATGAGCGGACGAGATCACGTCAATCGTGCCGTCAGCGATGGCATCGACCACGGCCCTGCGGTCGGTCTCGACACGCAGCGGCGGCTTCACCTTGGCGAAGGTGCGGTAATCGCCGACATCGAACTCGTTCAGCGAGAAGTTATGCGGCGCGGCGCCAGCGGTGATCTTCAGGCCGCGCGCCTTGGCGCGACGCACCGCGTCCAGGGACTCCTGCGTCGACAGATGCGAGGCATGCAGGCGGCCATTGGTCATTTCCAGCAGGCGGATGTCGCGTTCCAGCATGATGGTCTCGGCCATCGCCGGCATGCCCGACAGGCCAAGGCGTGCTGCGACCTCGCCTTCATTCATCACGCCGCCCTTGGCCAGCGAGGGATCTTCGCAATGCTGCATCAGCAGCAAGTCGAAGGTGGTGGCGTAGGAAAGTGCACGACGCATCAGCCGTGCCGAGGAGATCGACCTCTCGCCATCGGTGAAAGCGACGGCGCCAGCTTGCGACAACAGGCCGAGCTCGGTCAGCTCTTCGCCCTTGGTGCCCTTGGTGATGGCGGCCGCCGGCAGGATGCGCACCACGGCGGTATCGGCGCCGCGACGGGCGATGAATTCCACCAGTGCCACTTCGTCGATCACCGGTTCGGTGTTGGGCATCGCCACCATGGTGGTGACGCCGCCAGCAGCCGCGGCGCGTGCGCCGGTCGCGATGGTTTCCTGATGTTCGGCGCCGGGCTCGCGCAGCCAGACATGCATGTCGATCAGACCGGGCGAGAGACAATGCCCCTGACAGTCGATCTGCTCGGTGTCGCCCGCGAAGTTGCCACTGGCAAGCTTGGGGCCGAGATCGACGATCCTGTCGCCTTCGGTCAGCAATGCGCCTTTGACGTCGAGGCCCGTGGCCGGGTCGAGCAGGCGCGCGTTGGTGTAGAGTTTGCGACGACGTGACATGGGGGTTTCTTTACGAGCCGGCAGGCGTGCTATGGCGCCAGTTCGGCAAATGCCGGGCCAGCAGTTCCAGGCAGGCCATGCGGACGGCGACACCCATCTCGACCTGTTCGTGGATCACGCTGCGATGAATATCGTCAGCCACTTCGGTGTCGATCTCGATGCCGCGGTTCATCGGGCCGGGGTGCATGATCAGGGCATCCGGCTTGGCAAACGCCAGCTTCTCGTGGTCGAGGCCGTAGAAGTGGAAGTATTCCCTGGTGGACGGTACGAAGGAGCCATGGAAGCGCTCCATCTGCAGACGCAGCATCATCACGATGTCGACGTCGGTCAGGCCCTTGCGCATGTCATGGAAGACCTCGACGCCCAGACGTTCGGCGTAGGCCGGGAGCAGGGTAGGCGGCGCGATCAGGCGCACGCGGGCGCCCATGGTGTTCAGCAGGTGAATGTTCGAGCGCGCGACGCGGCTGTGCAGGATGTCGCCGCAGATGGCAACCGACAGACCTTCCAGCCGGCCTTTGCGGCGGCGGATGGTCAGGGCGTCCAGCAAAGCCTGGGTCGGGTGTTCGTGACTGCCGTCGCCGCCATTGATGACGCTGCAGCCGACCTTCTGCGCAAGCAGGGCGACGGCGCCGGAATCCTGGTGCCGCACGACCAGCAGGTCGGGGTGCATGGCATTCAGGGTGATGGCCGTGTCGATCAGGGTCTCGCCCTTTTTGACCGAGGAGGTGGCCACCGACATGTTGATGACGTCGCCGCCGAGTCGCTTGCCGGCCAGCTCGAAGGAGGTGCGAGTCCGGGTCGAGTTTTCGAAGAACAGATTGATAATGGTCCGGCCCCGCAGGGAGGACTGTTTCTTCTCAACCGCCCGATTCAGGTCGACATAATGGTCGGAATGATCCAGCAGAATCTGGATGTCCTGGGCTGAAAGCCCTTCAATTCCAAGGAGATGGCGATGAGGAAAAGTAGCCGACGGCCGGAGGCCGGATTGATCGGCGGAAGAGGCGGCGCGACTGGCTGACATTGACGAATCACCATACAGAAATCGCCCTCGCAGGGCAATGAAACCATTAACCAATTTATGCTCTGCTGGCGACCATCATGCAGGATTATCGTCAGAATCAGATTGAGCAGGTCTCCGGGGATTCGGGCGCCAACCAGGCGGTGCGGCTCCTGCAGGTGCTCAACGGCCGCGCCACCGAGGTGCAGACCGTGACCACCCGCATGTACGAAATGGCGACCCTGCTGTCGTTTGCCGACTATGCGGACGGCTTCCGCCGTGTGCAGGAATTCCTGTCCTTCTGTGACGTGATCGAAAGCAAGCTGGACGATATGCCGCCGGCCACGCGCGAGCCGATCCTGTATGAAGTCACTGCTGTGAAGGTGCGCGCCTTTCATGCATTGCTGAAAGCCATGGGCGCCTATCTGCTGGCGCTGGAAAAGCGCGGCGCGATCAATTTCTTCGCCCAGGCCGTCTTCCTGATGCAGCAGGATGTACTGATGGATTTCAGCCAGCACGGCCTCACCGATGTGCCGGAGCAACTGGTGCCGGACGCGATGCCCGAACTCTGTACGGAAATCCTGGGCCGGCTGAAGCGGCTGCTGGAACGCTGCGTCGACGTTCCTGACTTCCGTTTCGAAACGTGAGCGCCGGAGCGGCGCGCGTTATGGATGCCGCCATCCTGCAACAGTTGCAGGCCGGGCTTGAGGCGCACAGACGGGGTGACCTGTCCACGGCCGAGCGCCTGTATCGCGCCGTGCTGGCCGCAGCCCCCGACACGCTGGATGCCTACAATCTTCTTGGACGCCTGCTGGTACAGGGCGGTCGCGCCGCCGAGGCGCCGCCGCTGCTGCGCCATGCGATCGACCGCGCGCCAAGTCAGCTCGGGCTGTGGCTCAGCTACACCGAAACGCTGCTCGCCGCCGGCGATATCGCCATGGCGAAGGATTCTGCCGATACCGCGCGCCGCCTGGCGCCCGGAGATCCTGATGCGCTGTTCGCCTGGTCGGAGGTGCAGCGCCTGACATCTGCCTGGCGCGATGCCGCTGACGGTTACCGGCAACTGCTGGGCATTCAGCCCGGCCATGCCGGCGCCTGGCTCAATCTTGCGACCTGCCTGCAGGCGATGAAGGATCTGCCGGGTGCTCGGCAGGCGGCCGAACGCGCGGTGCAGCTCGCGCCGCAGGCACCGGAATGCCACAACAACCTGGGTAACCTGCTGGCCATGGCGGGCGAGCATGAAGCGGCAATGCAGAGCTTTGACCGTGCGCTGGCGCTACGGCCTCTTTATCCGCCGGCCATGATCAACAAGGGCGCCTCGCTGCGCGAATTGCAGCGCATCCCTGAAGCCCTGCCGCTGCTGGAACAGGCGGTATCTGCCAGTCATGGCCACCCCGAAGCTCATGCGGCACTGGCGCTGGCACAGCATACCGCGGGCGACCTCGAGGCTGCACTGCGCGGCTATCGCGAGGCGCTATCGCGCCGCCCTGACGACCCCGAAACGCAATGGAATTTCGCGCTCGCGGCACTGGCGACCGGAGATTTCACCGCGGGCTGGCCGGCCTATCGCTGGCGCTGGCGCAAAGCCGAACCGCCGCTGCCGCGTCGCGCCTGGCCGTGGCCGGTCTGGCCCGGCGGCACGCTGACGGGCAAAAGCCTGCTGATCTGGGGTGAGCAGGGACTGGGCGACCGTTTGCTGGCACTGCAATACCTGCCGGTGCTGCTGAAGACCGGTGCGCAGGTGACGGTCGAAACTGATCCACGCCTGATCACGCTGCTGCAGCGCCGCTTCCCACGCGTAGAATTCGTGGCCGAAGGCGAAGAGGCTTCGCCCGAACTGATGCAGCGCCGTTTCGATGCGCATCTGCCGCTTGGCAACCTGGCGGATGGCGCACCGCCGGGCCTGCCAGTATTGCAGGCCGATGCCGCACACGCCGCTGCCATGGCGAAGCAGTATCGCGGCGACAGTCAGGATCGCCTGATCGGCCTGTCGTGGCGCAGCGCCAATCCTGCTTTGGGCGCGGCCAAGTCGCTCAGGTCCGATGACCTTGCACCGCTGGCGGCCATGAAGGATTGCCGCTTCGTCTGCCTGCAATACGGCGTCACGGAGGAGGAGCATGCCGCGCTGCGCAGCCTGTTTGGCGCGCGCTACATCCATGACCCGGCCGTGGATGCCCGCAATGACCTGACGGCGCTGGCTGACCAGATCGCGGCACTGGATGCGGTCTTCACCGTCTCCAACGTCACGGCGCATATTGCCGGGGCGCTCGGCCGTCCGGTGCAGGTGCTGGCGCCGCGCGGGAAAAGCCTGTTTTTCTACCTGATGACCGCCGGCGACAGCACACCCTGGTATCCTTCCATGCGGATTTCACGCCTGAAGGACGGGGAAGGGACCGAAACCGCGCTGCAGGATGCGGTCAGAGGGCTGGAATCACTGGCAAAATAGCGCCTGCGGTGTTAGCAAAAGGCCCGCCGCTGGCATGTGCCGCGCCCAGACCCTACCTTTAAGCTCATGACCCGCAAAAGCTATTACATCACCACGCCGATCTACTATGTGAACGACAAGCCGCATATCGGGCATGCCTACACCTCGCTGGCCTGCGACGTGCTGGCGCGCTTCAAGCGGCTGGACGGCTTCGATGTGATGTTCCTGACCGGCACGGATGAGCACGGCCAGAAGGTGGAGAAATCGGCCGAGGTCGCCGGCACCGATCCGCAGAGCTTCTGTGACCAGGTCAGCCAGACCTTCCGTGATCTCGCCAAGGCGATGAATTTCTCCAATGACGATTTCATCCGCACGACCGAGCCGCGGCATGTGACCGCCGTGCAGGCGCTATGGCAGAAGCTGGTCGCCACCGGAAATATCTATCTTGGCAAGTACGCCGGCTGGTATGCCGTGCGCGATGAGGCCTTCTATCAGGAAGACGAACTGACCGATGGCCCGAACGGCCAGAAGCTGGCGCCGTCTGGCGCGCCGGTCGAATGGGTGGAAGAGCCATCGTATTTCTTCAAGCTGTCGGCCTGGACCGACCGGCTGCTGAAATTCTACGAGGACAATCCCGGCTTCATCCTGCCGACCAGCCGCCGCAACGAAGTGATCAGCTTCGTGAAGGGCGGCCTGAAGGACTTGTCGGTGTCGCGTACCACCTTCAAGTGGGGCATTCCCGTGCCCGGTGATGAAGCCCATATCATGTATGTGTGGCTGGATGCGCTGACCAACTACATCACCGCCGCCGGCTATCCGAATATCGAAGGCGAGAAGTACACGCGCTACTGGCCGGCCGACGTGCATATGGTCGGCAAGGACATCCTGCGCTTCCATGCCGTTTACTGGCCGGCCTTCCTGATGGCCGCCGATCTGGCCGTGCAGAAGCGCGTCTTCGCCCATGGCTGGTGGACCAATGAAGGCCAGAAGATTTCCAAGTCGCTGGGCAACGTGATCGATCCGCTGGCGCTGATCGAGGAATATGGCCTCGACCAGACCCGCTATTTCCTGATGCGTGAAGTGCCGTTCGGCAATGACGGCGATTTCCGCCGCTCTGCCATCATGAACCGCATCAACTCGGAACTGGCCAATGGCTTTGGCAACCTGGCGCAGCGCACGCTGTCCTTCTGCGCCAAGAACACCAATGCCTCGGTGCCGACGCCGGGTCCGCTGAACGAAGCGGATGAGGCTCTGCTGGCCCAGGCCGACAGTCTGATCGAACAGCTACGCACGTCTTTGGACGAGCAGGCGATTCATATCGGCATGCAGCAGTGGTTCGACCTGGTCGATGCCGCCAACAAGTATATCGACGTGGAAGCGCCGTGGACGCTGCGCAAGACCGATCCGGCGCGCATGCAGACCGTGCTGTGGACATTGCTGGAGGCGATCCGTCAGCTTGCCATTCTGGCTCAGCCCTTCATGCCGCAGTCCTCGGCCAAGATGCTGGACCAACTCGGCGTGTCGGAAGCCGCGCGCAGCTTCGCACATCTGGGCGAGGCTGGCCGCCTGCGTGCCGGCACGCCGCTGCCCACGCCGCAGGGCGTGTTTCCGCGCCATGTGGAAGCGGCCAAAGAAGGGGCCTGAGATGGCGCTTCTGATTGACAGCCATTGCCATCTGGATTTTCCGGATTTCGCCGAGGAGCGTGATGCCATCATCACGCGCGCCCGTCAGGCCGGCGTCGGCCTGATGTTGACCATCTCGACCAGACTGGACCAGTTCGAGCGCGTTCTGGCGGTGGCGGAAGCCTATCCCGATGTCTACTGCACTGTCGGCATCCATCCCCATGAAGCCGACGATCATGTCGATGTGGCCGCGGCGAAGCTGATCGAATTGACCAAGCATCCAAAGGTGGTCGGTATCGGCGAGACCGGGCTGGATTACTTCTATGAACACAGCGACCGCGAGGCGCAGAAAACCTGCTTTCTCGCGCATATCGTGGCGGCGCGCGAAACCGGGCTGCCGGTGGTGATCCATACCCGTGATGCAGACGAAGACACCGCCGCGATCCTGGACGCCGAAATGGCCAAGGGCAAATTCAAGGGGCTGCTGCACTGCTTCTCGTCCGGCCATGCGCTGGCCGAGCAGGCCGTGAAGCATGACATGATGGTGTCCTTCTCCGGCATCCTGACGTTCAACAAGGCCAAGGCTGTGCAGGACTCCGCCCAGACGCTGCCGATGCAGAACCTGCTGGTGGAAACAGACGCACCGTATCTGGCCCCCGTGCCCATGCGCGGCAAACGCAACGAACCGTCCTTCGTGGCGCATACCGCCGCCTTCCTGGCCAAGCTGAAAGGTGTCAGCGTGGCCGAGATCACCGATACGACGACGACGAATTTCCTGCGCCTGTTCGACAAGGTGCCGCGCGACGCCGTCAGCGACCGCCGCGCCGCCTGAGGTCACACATGCGCGCCATCATCCTCGGTTGCGGAACATCCGCCGGCGTGCCGCGCATCGACGGCGATTGGGGCGTCTGCGATCCGGCGGAACCCAAGAACCGTCGGAGCCGCTGCTCCATCGTGGTGGAAGAGGGCGATACGCGCCTGCTGATCGATACCAGCCCCGATATGCGCACACAGTTCCTGGACAATGGCCTCAAATCCGTGACGGCTGTCGCCTGGACGCATGACCATGCCGACCAGACTCATGGTCTGGATGATCTGCGCATCCTGGCCTATACATCAGGCCAGCGGGTCATCGGTTATGCCGATGCCTTCACGATGGAGCGTCTGAACAAGAAGTTCAGCTACTGTTTCGCCAAAGTGGCGGAGGGTTATCCGCCTATCATCGAGCCACGCCTGATCGACGGGCCGTTCACGGTTGGCACCATGAATGTCCAGCCCATCATGCAGAACCACGGCGCCATTCATTCCCTTGGTTTCCGCTGTGGCGATCTGGCCTATTCCAACGACCTGGTGTCGATGCCGGAGGAGTCATTTGCGGCTCTGGAAGGTGTGAAGCTGTGGATTGTCGATGCGATGCGTTACATGCCGCATCCGACCCACAGCCATTTGGCCCAGACCCTGGAATGGATCGCCCGGATCAAGCCTGAGCGCGCGGTGTTGACCAACATGCATATCGATCTCGATTACAACACGTTGAAGACCGAACTACCCCCTGGTGTCGAGCCGGCCTATGACGGCATGGTGATCGAATGCTGAGCGTGGTTGCGCCGTCGCTGAAATCGATCTGGGCCGTGTCACAGCGTGGCGCGGTTGGCATGGCCAACCAGGCGCTCGGCCTGGCCGAGGCGCTGTTCAACGGCGGCGGTTTTGCTCTGCCACAGACCTTTGAGCTGGATTATCGCTGGCCCTATACCTGGTCGCCGATGCATCCGCTGTTCGCCAGCCTGAAATCAGCGACGCCGGAGACAGCGGCCGCCTTCGATGGCCAGCCCTGGCCAGATGTGCTGATCACCTGCGGTCGCAAGTCGGCGCTCTGGGCGCTGGCGGTGAAGAAGGCTAGCGGTGGCCGCACGGTGCTGATTCATATCCAGGACCCCAAGGCCGATCCGCGCCATTGGGATCTGCTGATCGTGCCTGAGCATGATCGCGTGCGCGGCCCCAATGTCATGCTGTCGAAGGGCGCGCTGCATCGCGTGACGCGCATGAAGCTGGATAGTGGCGCGGAATCCATCCGTCGCGAATACCAGCATCTGCCGCGGCCGCTGGTCGCCGTACTGGTTGGCGGCAATAACCGCTACTACACGCTTGATGACGAATGGATGCAGGGCTTCGTCGCGCAACTGCGCAATATGACGGAACGCTCAGGCTGCGGATTGCTGACCAGCGTGTCGCGGCGCACCGGCGAGACCGAGACCAACATCCTGCGCGGCGGTCTGGCCAGCCTGCCGGCGGCGCTATGGGACGGGAAGGGGCCGAACCCGTATTTCGGCTTCCTCGGTCTGGCTGACAGCATTGTGGTGACCTGTGACAGCATCTCCATGATCTCGGAAGCCTGCTCGACTGGCAAACCCGTGCTGGTGGCTCGGCTGCCGGGCCGTTCCAAGCGGTTTGATGCCTTTTTCGAGAGTCTGCTCAGCCAGGGGCTGATTCAGTGGTTCGACGGACGATTGATGCAGTGGGAAAATCGCCGTCTGGACGATATGGACCATATTGCCAATGACGTTCGGGTCCGGTTGGGCTGGCGATAACACGTCTGCGTCAATTTGACGCTATAATATAACATTTATGGTCTAAGCTCTTTATCTTGCGAGCGGTTCTCATTATTAATAGGCCGCCTCACAGACGCAGACCGTGCAAAGACGCGGTGAACCCGGAGTAAAATCTGATGAACCATGAACTTTCCTTCATGGCGCTGGTGCTTCATGCCGATCCGATCGTCCAGATCGTGATGGCGATCCTGGTGCTCAGCTCGGTCACCACCTGGGCCATTGTGGTCGAGAAACTGGTCGGTTTCTCCAAGGCCCGCCGCGCTGCCCGTTCCTTTGAAGCCGCCGTGAAGGCAGATGTTCTGCTGGCCAAGCCGGGCGAGGGCATTCAAGGCTCGATTCTGGCTGCAGCCGCACGCGAGAAGCGCGATGGCATCGACCCGGGTGAAAGCCGCTATGAATTCCGCGTGCGCCTGGAGATGGTGATGCGCCAAGCCATGGCGCAGCAACTGCGCAAACTCGAACCCGGCCTGCCGTTCCTGGCGACCGTTGGTTCGGCCGCGCCGTTCATCGGCCTGTTCGGCACCGTCTGGGGCATCATGAACAGCTTCACCGCCATCGCGGGTTCCAACGACACCAGCCTCGCCGTGGTCGCGCCCGGCATTGCTGAGGCGTTGTTTGCCACCGCGCTGGGTCTGGTGGCCGCCATTCCGGCCGTCGTGCTCTACAACAAGTTCAGTACCGATCTTGGCCGCCTCGCGGCCCGCTTCAACAGCGCGATCAATGAGGCTGCCCGCCAGTTCTCGCGCGTTTCCGGTCCCTCGCATGTGGCGCGTCCGCATGCCGAGGCCGGTCAGTAAGGGCGGGCATCATGGCCATTTCACCCATCGGCACCGGCGGCAGCGACTATAGCAACGACGGCTTTGACGGTTACAAGCCGATGTCGGATATCAACGTGACGCCCTTCGTCGACGTCATGCTGGTGCTGCTGATCATCTTCATGGTTGCCGCGCCGTTGATGATGGTGGGCGTGCCGTTGCAACTGCCCAAGACAACAGCCGCCAAGGTGACACCGCCCAAGGAGCCGCTGGTCGTCAGCATCGACAAGGATGGCAAGCTGTTCATCCGCAAGGATCCGGTGGAAGAGGCAGACCTGATTCCACGCCTGCAGGATCTGCGCGGCAACGAACCCGACACCGTGATCTATGTGCGCGGCGACAAGACGCTGGAATACGGCAAGATCATGGATCTGATGAGCCTGGTCGGCAAAGCCGGGTTCGGCAAGATTTCACTGGTTGCCGAAGGCGCCACACAGGCGGCTGCTCCGGCACGGTGATCGCAATGCGTGCCAAGATTTCATCCTGGACGATTTCGATCGCTGCACATGTGGCAGCGGCCGCATTGCTGTTCTTCGGCCTGCCGTATTTCCACCAGCCAATCCAGGCCGAAGAGAAATTCCAGGGCATCGAGGTTCTGCTGCTGGCCAGCGCACCGCCGGTGGAAGCGGCGCCGCAGCCAATGATGCAGCCCCCGCCGCCACCGCCTCCGCCGCCGGAGAAAGAACCGGACATCATTACCTCCACCAGCACCGAGCCGGATGTCGACCCGGTGCCGCCCCCGAAGCCCAAGCCGGTCGTCACGCGTCCGCCGCCCAAGCCGCAGCCACCCAAACCGGAGCCGCCGAAGCCGGTGGTGGAGACGCCGCCGACCGCGACGCCCGCCGATCAGGCCATGCCGCAGGTGGCCGCCGCGCCCGTCGCCCCGGCAGCTCCCGTCATTTCTGCGCCGCGCCTGCCGACCAATCCGGACGCGGTCGCCAACTATCATGCGCTGCTGCTGGCGGCGCTGGAGAAGAACAAGGAATATCCGCGCCGCGCCCAGCTGCGCCGCATGGAAGGCGTTACCCATCTGAGCTTCACCATCGATGAGCAGGGACGGGTGATGCGGCACAGGATCGAACGCAGTTCGGGCTATGATGTTCTGGATGAAGCCGTCGAACGGATGATCGCCAAGGCATCGCCGCTACCGCCAATTCCAGCCAGCCTCAATAAAAGCACCCTGGATGTGGTGGTACCCATCCAGTTCTTCTTGAAGTGAACTGATATTTAGTCTGGGGAAGACCAATGACGCGACTGATCGTGAGTTTTGCCATCCTGCTGGCCCTCATCAGCATGCCAGCCGGCGCAGCCGAAGCCGACAAGGCCAAGACCGCCGCCATCAAGACCTATGGTGACATCGCGCAGGCGATCTATGAAGACTCCGCCAGCACCGCCCGCACGCTGCAGAAGGCCGTCACCGCACTGCTCGCCAAACCATCGGACGCGACACTGAAAGCGGCGCGCATGGCATGGATCGCCGCCCGCGTGCCGTATTCGCAGTCGGAAGTCTTCCGCTTCGGCAATCCGGTGGTGGATGAATGGGAAGGCAAGGTGAATGCCTGGCCGCTGGATGAAGGCCTGATCGACTATGTCGATACCGGCAAGTATGGCGAGGAGTCCGACGAGAACCCGCTCTACACCGCCAATGTGATCGCCAACAAGAAATTGAAATTCGGCGGCAAGACGCTGGATGCCGGCAAGATCGACTGGAAGCTGCTGCGCAAACTGCATGAAGTGGGTGGCGTGCAGGCCAACGTCGCCGCCGGCTATCACGCTATCGAATTCCTGCTCTGGGGCCAGGATCTGAACGGTACCGGTCCGGGAGCCGGCAACCGCCCTGCCACTGATTACGCCAAGCAAGGCTGCACCAATGGCAATTGCGAGCGCCGCGCACAGTATCTCGCCACCGCGACGCAGATGCTGGTCGACGATCTGTCCTTCATGGCCAAGCAGTGGCAGCCCGATGGTGCGGCACGCAAGGTGCTGACCGCCAAGAGCGAGGACAACGGCATCAGCGTGATGCTAACCGGCATGGGCAGTCTGTCCTACGGCGAACTGGCCGGCGAACGCATGAAGCTGGGCCTGCTGCTGCACGACCCGGAAGAAGAGCAGGACTGTTTCTCCGACAACACCCACAATTCGCATTACTACAACGTGGTTGGCATGCTGGCTGTCTATGGCGGCGAATATACCCGCACCAATGGCACACAGGTGAGGGGCCCGGCCCTGACCCAACTGGTGCGTGGTGTGGCACCGGAGATCGATGCCGAGATGCGCGCCAAGCTGAAGGCGACGCTGGATGCGGTTGCCATGATCAAGCAGCGCGCCGAAACCAAGGAAGCCTATGACCAGATGCTGGCCGATGGGAATGCCGAGGGTAATGCTGTGATCCAGGCTGCCATCGATCGCCTAACTGATCAGACCAAAACGCTGGAGCGCGTGGTGTCCGCCCTCAAGCTGAAGGCGACCTTCGAAGGTTCCGATAGCCTCGATGCGCCCGACAAGGTCGGCAAGAAGTAACCACTCCGGCGGTGCCGGGGTGCATGATCATGTTGTGTGACGATGTTTGCGCCCCGTTGCCTGATCTTTGTGCTTTGCCTGCTGGGCGCGACCGGTGCGCAGGCGGCTGACGACCGCCTGCCGGGTGGCACGGCCACTAGCCGCAAGCCAGCCGATGCGGCAGCCTTCTCTCATCCCGTGGCCACCATGCCGCTCGAACGGCAGCTCGACTTTCGTGTCGGCGACGGCATCTTCCGCAAGCTTTGGGCCTCGTCGCCCAGTTCGACTACGTCATCTGACGGTCTGGGGCCACTGTTCAACGCGCGCAGCTGCCAGTCCTGCCATCTCAATGACGGCCGCGGCCGTCCGCCGGCAAAGGCCGAACAGCCGGTCTCCCTGATCCTGCGCCTCAGCATCCCGGCGCAAACCGATGCCGATCATGCACTGCTAGCTACGTTGAAGCGCGGTGTGACGCCAGAACTGGCCTACGGCACGCAGTTGCAGACCTTCTCGGTCCACGGCTTGCTGGCCGAGGGTCGAGTTGGCGTCAGCTATACAGACATGCCGGTACGCTTCGCCGATGGCACGGTGGTAACCCTGCGCAAGCCGCAATACCGGATCACGGAGACGCATTATGGCCCACTGCATCCGCAGACCATGGTCTCACCGCGCGTGGCCGTGCCGCTGATCGGCCTGGGTCTGCTGGAGCTGATCCCGGACGCTGACATCCTCAGGCGCGCAGATCCGGAAGACATCGATGGCGATGGGATCGCCGGCATTCCAAACCAAGTCTGGAGCCAGGCCGGGGAGAGGGCAATGCTGGGGCGGTTCGGTTGGAAGGCTGGGATGGCGACCATTGCCGATCAAGTGGCCGAGGCCTTCGCCAACGATCTCGGCCTGTCCACGCCGCTGCGCCGTGAAGCGTCGCATGGGGAATGCACATCGACGCAGCGCGACTGCCTGCGCATGCCCACTGGCGACGATCCGCGCGAGGGCATCGAAGTACCGGCGAAAATGTTCAATCTCACGGTTTTTTACGCACAGCATCTGGCGGTGCCGGCGCGGCGTCAGGCTGGTCAGCCGGCTGTGCAGCGCGGGCAAAATCTGTTCACCATGGCAGGCTGTGGCGCCTGCCATGTCGATCGCTTCACGACGGGACAAGCTGCTGCACAGCCCGAGCTCTCCGGCCAGATCATTTTTCCGTATAGCGACCTGCTGCTGCATGACATGGGCGAGGGGCTGGCTGACAATCGTCCGGAAGGCTTGGCCAGCGGCCGTCACTGGCGTACGCCGCCGCTCTGGGGCGTCGGCCTGACTAAAACGGTGAGCGGTCACGATAACCTGCTGCATGACGGCCGCGCCCGCGGCGTGCTGGAGGCGATCCTCTGGCATGACGGCGAGGCGGCGGCGGCAAAACGTCGCGTCCTGCAGATGAACCGTAGCGAACGCGACGATCTGCTGGCTTTTATCAGTTCCCTGTAATCCTTGGAGTCTGCCATGCGTCTCTCCGGCCTGATCCTGTGTCTTCTCGCTGGTCTCTTCAATCTGCCCGGCCATGCCGTGGAGACTGAAGCCTACAAGGCCCTGAATCGCACGGCGGTCGAGACGCATATCCTGCCGCGCTATGATGCCCTGGTAACGGCGACCGCCGATCTGGACGCCGCTGCCAAAGTCTTCTGCACCGCACCTTCGGCTGCAAAACTGCCCGATCTGCAGGCCGCCTTTGGCCGCACCATGGATGCCTGGCAGGACATCCAGCATGTGCGCTTCGGACCGATCGACTGGTTCTTCCGCAGCCAGCGCTTCGCCTTCTGGCCAGACCAGCGTAACACCATCGCCAAGCAGATGTCCGAGATGCTGGCCAAGCATGCGGCCGGCGCCGTCGATGTCGACACCATGGCCAAGGGCAGCGTCGCCACCCAGGGCCTGCCGGCGCTGGAGCGCCTGATCTTCGGCGAGGATGCCAGCAAGCTGATCGCCGGCAATGAATCTGCCTATCGTTGCCGCTATGTGCAGGCGATCGCCACCAACCTGTCGCATATAGCACAGGAGACGCGTAGCGCTTGGCGCGATGGCGGCGACAAGGCCTTCGCCAAATCCGTGACCGAGACCGGCAAGCCGGATGCCCCGTATCGTGACGAGCAGGAGGCCGCACTCGAAATATTCAAGAGCCTCTATACTGCGGTGGAATTGGCCGCCGACCACAAGCTGGCGCGTCCGCTGGGCGCCTCCGTCAATGATGCCCGGCCGCGCGTGGCGGAATCCTGGCGTAGCCAGCGCTCGCTGCGCAATGTGCAACGTAATCTGGAGGCGGCGCAGACTCTCTATGAGGCTGCCTTCGGGCCGGCCGTGCCCGACAAGCCGCTCGATGCCGCTATCCGGGATGCTTTCTCGAAGTCGCTGGCGGCGGCTGCGACCCTCAAGGTACCGCTCGAAACCGCCGTGCAGGACAAGGCGGCCCGGCCGCAGGCCGAGAAGCTGGCGGCCGAAGTGCTGGCACTGAAAAAGCTGCTGATGGAAAAGCTGCCACCGGCGCTGGACATTCCGGTTGGCTTCAACGCACTGGACGGTGACTGAGATGATCATCACCCGTCGCACTGCGCTCTCGCTGCTGGGGACGGTGACGCTTCTGCCGGCAGGCCTGCGGGCCGCTGCACCGGAGCGCCTGTATCTCAATGCCTACGGCGAGAAGAGCGGATTCGGTTTCGCTGCCTTCGATGCCGACGGCACGATCCGCTACCAGCGGCCGCTGCCGCAGCGGGGCCACAGTTTCGCCCGCAGTCCAGATGGCCGCATCGCCGTGGCGTTTTCGCGCCGGCCGGGCGACTTCGCTTTCGCTTTCGATCCGCAGAGCGGCAATGAAGGCCGCATGATCCCGGCAGCCCGCGACCGCAGCTTCTGCGGTCATGGCGCCTTCACCTCTGATGGCCGCCTGCTGTTCGCCACCGAAGTGATCGCCTCGACGGGCGAGGGCGTTCTGGGCATCTATGCCGTGCGCGAGAATTGGAACCGCGTCGGCGAGTATCGCACCCACGGTCTCGATCCCCATGAAGTGCGGCTGATGCCTGACGGGCAGACCCTGGTGGTCGCCAATGGCGGCATCCTGATGCGCTCCGACTTGCCGCGCCTGAAGCTGAACATCGTCGACATGGATCCGTCGCTGGTCTATCTCGATACCCGCGATGGTCGCGTGATCGGTCAGATCAGGCCGGAGAGGGCGCTGCACCAGCTCAGCATTCGCCATATAGCCATCGACCGGCAGGGCCGCGTGGCCATCGCCATGCAGTATGAAGGCCCAGAGGACGATGACGTACCGCTGGTGGCGCTGCATGACGCGCCGGCCGGTGCCAGGGCGCTGCGCTATCTCGTCATGCCCGAGGAACAGCGTGCCGCGCTGCAGCAGTATTGCGGTTCGGCCGCCATGGACGGCAGCGGCCGTTACCTGGCGGTCAGCAGTCCGCGCGGCAACCGCGTGCTGATCTGGGACATGGCGCGGGAAGAGCTGGTGCAGGTGGGCGAGGCGCGTGATGTCTGCGGTATCGCACCGCAGGCCGCCAACGGTTTCTTTGTCTCGAACGGCCTGGGCCGGCTATACAAATTGCAAACGGGCGGCCCGATCGAGGATCTGGCCGCCCGCAGCAGGCTTCAGTGGGACAACCACATGGTGGCCGTCGCCTGACGCGTTTAGTTCAGGCCGATCGTTGTCAGGTCCTGGAACCAGTGTTGGGCCTGGATGAAGCTTTTCACCTTGGGATGCATGGCATGCGGATTGGTGTCATGCACGACCCAGAGGTAATGCGCCTCGTCGACATACAGCTCATGCAGCTTGGCCATGATGGCGTCCTGCTTTGATATATCGGCCGTGGCACGCGCCTCATCGACCAGCGCATCCACTTTGGGGCTTTCATAGAAGCCCCAGTTCACGCCGTTCGGCGAGGTGTACTTGCTGTAGAGGAAGCGCACGAAAGCATAGAACGGATCCGAAGTCACATAGGCCAGGTTGATGGCCGTGATGCCCTGATTGATGTCCGACTTCGCACCACTGCGCCAGTGGGTGTACAGCGTTTCCAGCTCCACCACCTTGAACTCAAGCTGGATGCCCACTTCGCCCAGCGCCTGCTGTACGTATTCGTTCATCGGCAGCGACAGCATCTGGCCGGTGCCGCCGGTTGCGATCACCACGGTGGCCTTCAGCGGCTTTTCCTTCGAATAGCCTGCTTCGGCCATCAGCTTCTTGGCCGTTGCCGGATCATACTTGATGTCGAAGGTCGGCTTGCCGAACCACGGGCTGGTCGGATCGACCTGGCCCTTGGCTGGCATGGCCAGACCGTTCAGCAGCGCAACAACCTCATCGCGGTTGATCGCCAGGTTGGCGGCCTTGCGCACGCGGATATCGGTCCAGGGCGAACCCGGCAGCAGGCTGAAGTGATACGGCCAGACATGCGGCGTGACATTCTGCACGATCTTCATGTTGGCTTTCTTGAGCTGCGGCACCGCATCCGGCGCCGGAGTCTCGATGATATCGACCTGGCCCGACAGCAGTGCCGCGGTGCGGGCCGAGGCTTCCGGGATCGGCACCAGTACGATCTTGTCGGCTTTGGCGATACGGGTCTTGTCCCAGTAGTTCGGATTCTTGGTCAGCTCGGCCTGCTCGCGCGGCACCAGCTTGCTGAGCATGAACGGGCCGGTGCCCGACGGGGTAGAGGCGAACTTGTCCCAGTCCTTGCCGACCTTTTCATACTGGGCCGGGCTGGAGATCAGGAACCATGAGAGCTGCCAGAGGAACAGGGCATCCTGCGCCTTGGTGGTGATCTCGACAGTGTAGTCGTCGATCTTGCGCCAGCTGGCGACCGAAGGAATACGCGGACGCACCTGGGAGGCCTGCTTGACGTCGTAATGCGGCGCCTTGTCGTTCAGGACCTTTTCCAGGTTCCAGACCACGGCATCGGCCGTGAATTCCGAGCCGTCATGGAACTTCACGCCCTTGCGCAGGGTGAAAACCCACTTCTTCGGATCCGCAGGATCGACCTTCCAGCTTTCGGCCAGCCCCGGCACCAGCTTGCCCGGACGGTCGGCGATGTTGAGCTCAACCGCCACCAGGGGGTCGTAAATGGTGTGGCCGGTGAACTGGTAGCCGCCGGCGCCATTATTCGGCTGGCCGGCAGTGAGCGGAATATCGGCCATCGAGATGCCATAGCGGATGACGCTCTGTGCATGGGCTGTCGCTGTCGTCAGGGCAGTGCCGGCCAGCAGGGTGAGGCCCAGGGCTGCAGCAGTCAGGGTGCGGCGCCAGGACGCCTGCGGAAGGGTTTTGGGGAGGCTCAAAGAGCGGCTCATGTCGGTATCTCCAGAAATGGTCGCCGCAGTGGATGCCGGGCAACGGCGAAGAAATTGCAAAGAGCGCGCCATGGCAAGAAACCGGCATATCCGGGGGCTCGGGGCCGGGTGAACCAGTTGATGCCTATGGTCTGCCCAATCCGACGCATGGAAAATGGCAGAGGTGATCGTATTTCCGGCCACGGTTGCTTGAGGCTTGAAAGACGTGACCCTGTAGGCCATTACCGGTGTGAATGTTGTTTTTGCCTGAAAACCGGTATTCTATATTTTCCATAATATACATTATCCGATACTTTGGTATGGATTCAGGCCACGTATGGATATCGCCCTGACTGCCCGGCCCGAGGCAAACCGGTAGCACCACGAGGCTAGAGAATTGCATGGCCTCCCTGTCTATCAGCGTCCCGACTTCCAGCGCTGGATGCAAGGCGGACGACATGCGAGACGACCAAGTTGAACGGGTACAGCGGTCCTTCCGTATCATCCAGCAGCACCGCGCAGACTTTGCGGCCCTGTTTTACCAGACCCTGTTTGTGACGGATCCGACAGCCGAGGCGCTGTTCCAGTCGACCGACATGGCCGCCCTCCAGACCAAGCTGCTGGCCACACTCGAGGTCATCGTCGCCAACCTCTACGACCTGCCCAAGATCACCGGCGCCATCCTGGAGCTCGGCACCCGTCATACCGGCTATGGCGTGACCAAAATGCACTACGACCAGGCCGGCGAAGCCCTGCTGCTGACCATCGGGGAAATACTGGGGCCCGATTTTGACGACGAAACCCGTCGAAGCTGGCAGGACGCTTATGACCTGGTGTCCTTCATGATGCGCTCGAGCAGCCGAATCTGAATCCACCCATCGGGCCACAAATGCGTCATAACAGACTGAATTCAATGGTAAATCATTGTCGCACACCGAGTCCCGCGTGTCCCCCGCCGGCTTCTGCTGCCCTTGGCTCCGGGGGCCTCCCGCCCACCGGCTCCACATGACTGTCATCCGGCTCTGGTAGCGAAGGGCATGATCGAGTAAAGCCCATCCCAAAATCCTTTGCCTTCCAGGAGTCTCGAAGAATGAAGCATGTGGCGTTTTCCGGCCGTCTGGTGATCCTCGGTTTTGGCAGCATCGGTCAGGGCGTCCTGCCCCTGATCCTGCGCCATATCGACATGCCGGCCGACAAGATCACTATCGTGACCGCCGAAGAGCGTGGCCATGACGTCGCCAGCGAGTACAAGATCAAGTTCGAGAAAATCGCGCTCACCCGCGACAACTATCGCACAGTGCTGCAGCCGCTGCTGTCCAAGGGCGACTACCTGCTGAACCTGTCGGTCGATGTCTCGTCGGTCGCCCTGATCGAATTGGCGCAGGAACTCGGCGCCATGTATCTCGACACCTGCATCGAGCCCTGGGCCGGCGGCTATACCGATCCGTCGAAGTCGCCCTCGCAGCGTTCGAACTATGCGCTTCGTGAATCTGCTCGCACGCTGATCCCCAAGTACAAGAACGGCCCGACCGCAGTGCTGACCCATGGCGCCAATCCGGGCCTGGTGTCGCACTTCGTCAAGGAAGCGCTGCTGCATATTGCCCGCGATACCGGCGTCAGCACGGCCGTACCGAAGGACCGCGCCGGCTGGAGCGCGCTGGCGCAGCAGCTGAACGTCAAGGTCATCCATATCGCCGAACGCGACACCCAGGTGGCGCAGAACCAGCCCAAGGAGCGCGACGAGTTCGTCAACACTTGGTCGATCGACGGCTTCGTTGGTGAAGGCTGCCAGCCGGCCGAACTGGGCTGGGGCAGCCACGAGAAGCAGATGCCGGCCGATGGCCGCCGTCATGACTTTGGCTGCGATTCCGCGATCTATCTGCTGCGTCCGGGCGCCGGCACGCGCGTGCGCACCTGGACTCCACTGGAAGGTCCCTTCCACGGCTTCCTGGTCACGCATAACGAATCCATCTCGATTTCCGACTACTACTCCGTGAAGCAGGGCGACAAGGTCGCCTATCGCCCGACAGTGCATTACGCCTATCACCCCAGCGACGACGCCGTGCTTTCGGTGCACGAGATCGCCGGCAAGAACTGGGAAATGCAGTCGCGCAAGCGCCTGATGATGGACGAGATCACCAGCGGCATGGACGAACTCGGCGTGCTGCTGATGGGCCACAAAAAGGGCGCTTACTGGTACGGCTCACGCCTGACTATCGAGGAAACCCGCAAGCTGGTGCCGCATAACAATGCAACATCGCTGCAGGTGACGGTTGCCGTGCTCGCGGGGCTGATCTGGGCAATGGAAAACCCGAATGCCGGCCTGGTTGAGGCCGACGAGTTGGACCATGCCCGCATCATGGAAATCTGCCTGCCCTACCTGGGCGAAATGGCCGGCGCCTACAGCGATTGGACCCCGCTGCAGGATCGTGAAACGCTGTTCCCTGAAGACGTGGATCGCGACGATCCGTGGCAGTTCAAGAACTTCCGCGTCATCTAAGGCGCGAGATCAGGCGGGCCCGTCAGCAATGGCGGGCCCGTTTCGATTCCGGCATGCTGAAGCCGGCGATTCCACGAGGCCCGCATGACCACCTCTCCCGATCTTTCCAGTCTGGCCGATCTGCTGCGCATCATGGCGCAGCTGCGCAATCCTGATGGCGGCTGCCCCTGGGATCTGGAGCAGAATTTCGCGACCATCGCACCCTATACGATCGAGGAAGCCTATGAGGTCGAGGATGCCATTGCCCGCAACGACCTGCCCGGCCTGAAGGACGAACTGGGCGATCTGCTGCTGCAGGTGGTGTTTCATGCCCGCATGGCCGAAGAGGCTGGCCACTTCGCCTTCCCCGATGTCGCCGCCGGCATCGCCGACAAAATGATCCGACGCCATCCGCATGTCTTCGGCACGGTCGAGGCCGATCATGCCGATGTGGTGAGCAGCAATTGGGAAAGCATCAAGGCGGCCGAACGTGCCGCCAAGACCGAAGCCGCCATCGAGGATGGCCTGTCGCCGGTCCTCGCTGGCGTGACGGCAGGATTGCCGGCGCTGCTGCGGGCCGTGAAGCTGCAGAACCGTGCCGCCCGTGTCGGCTTCGACTGGCCTGACACGCGTCCCGTGCTCGACAAGATCAAGGAAGAACTGCAGGAGCTTGAAGACGAACTCGATGGCGGAACCCCGGAAGCCATGGCTGAGGAATTCGGCGACTTCCTGTTCGTGGTCGCCAATCTCGCGCGTCACCTGAAGCTTGATCCGGAAGCCTGCCTGCGCGCAGCGAACCACAAATTCGAGCGGCGGTTCAGCCAGATGGAAGCTATACTGAAGGCAGAACATAAAGATCTTGCCAGCAGTGATCTCGCGACCATGGACGCGGCCTGGAACGAAGCCAAGCGGCGCGAAAAACGCTGACGATCTCCTGTCACGATATGGCCCCGGAATAGCCTTCCGGGCGTCTCCTGAGCGCCACACTTCGCTCCGATATCCTGCAATGCACTATTAGCCGAATCAAAGGCTTGTAGCTGTCGCGGGAAGCTTTTCTGCATTCGCGGCGGGAACTAGCAGGCCTGCGTTCCGGTTTTAATCGGGTCATTCATCACGCGTCAGGAGGACATTGCCATGCGCAAGATCGCCATCGCCGCCGTTTCTGCCCTCGCCCTGCTCGCTGCCGCGCCGCCGGCAACCGTCTATGCCGCCTCCAGCGGTACCTGGGACCAGATTGAAGGCAACTGGAACCAGTTTGCTGGCAAAGCCAAACAGCGCTGGGGCAAGTTGACCGAGGATGACGTCGCCGTGATCAACGGCAAGCGTCAGGAACTGGTCGGCAAGATTCAGGAGCGCTACGGCATCGCCAAGAAGGAAGCCGAGAAGCAAGTCGACGAATGGCAAAAGACCCAGGCGATCCGCAACTGACCTGCCACGATGCCAGATAAAGAAAGGATTTGACCATGGGTGACGCTACCAAACGCGCTGAAGCCAACCTGAAGGCAGCCCTGCCCTCGTGGAACCGCGTTGAAGGGAACTGGAAGCAGTTTGCCGGCAAGGCCCGCGAACGCTGGGGCGAGCTGACAGATGACGACATCGATGTCATTGCCGGCCGCCAACAGCAACTCATCGGCAAGATTCAAGAGCGCTATGGCATTCTGACGGATCAGGCCGAACGTCAGGTCGCCGACTGGCTCAACGAAGTCTCCAAACCCCAGACAAAAAGCAAGCATTGAGGAGTAATGATCATGGTAGCTCGTACCCGCCGGCGTGGCGCCGCAACAGCCGAAGGTGATCTTGCCGTTCTTCGCGACCAGGTCGCGGATGTCGGCAGCCAGCTCGGCTCACTGCTCGAACGCGCCAAGAAGGATGGCACGGCCCTGGCCGAAGCCGAGATCGTCGCCCTGCAGGCCAAATTGCAGGAAGTGACCGGCGATCTGAAAGATCGTGGTCGCGAAGCCTTAGACAAGCTTGAAGAGACCGTGCAGGAACATCCGGGCGGCAGTCTGCTTGCGGCCTTCGCCGCCGGCGCCCTGCTGGCCATCCTGCTGCGCAAGTAATGGCTTCTCCACTTGCAGCGATGCTGCCTGGCCTGCTGCTGAGCGGCATCCAGGCAGCTGCATCCAAACGGCAACGACAGCGTATGGCTGTCGTTGCCGTGCTGGGAATCATTGCCTGCGCCGCCCTCTTCGCAGCCTTTGTGCTGTTCGGCTGGGCCCTGTTCCTGAATTATGGACTGAGCATGACCCCGCAAGGGGCGGCCGCCGCAGCCGGCGGCACGTTGATCGGGGTGATCATACTGATCGGGATTCTGGCCGCGCTGGCCTGGACCTATTGGCCACGCCACAGCTTCCAGAACGATATCGAAAAAATCCGCGCTGAGCTCGAACCTCTGGCGCGCAAGCATCCGCTGGCCTCGATCGGTGTCGCCGCCGGGCTGGGCGTGATCCTGAGTTCGCTGCTGCGCAAGTAGCGAAACCAGCCGTCAGCACAAAAAGAAAGGCGCAGATTTCTGTCTGCGCCTTTTTTGCTGTTCGGATCCTGATGGATCAGAAAGGAATTTCATCGTCCATGTCGTCGCGACGGGCCGGAGGAGCGCCACCGCCGGAACGGCCGCCACCACCGCCAGAACCCCCGCCGCTGCCGTAATCGTCGCCGCCGCCACTGCTGAAGCCACCGCCTCCACCACCGCCGCCTTCACGGCCATCCAGCATGGTCAGCTCGCCGCGGAAGCGCTGCAGCACCACCTCGGTGGTGAATTTTTCCGCACCGTCCTTATCGGTCCACTTGCGAGTCTGCAGTGAGCCTTCGATATAGAGCTTCGAGCCCTTCTTCAGGTACTGCTTGGCGACCTTGACCAGGTTCTCGTTGAAAATGACCACCCGGTGCCATTCGGTGCGCTCCTTGCGCTCGCCCGAGGCCTTGTCCCGCCAGGTTTCGGAGGTCGCAACCGACAGCTGGGCGATCTCCTCGCCCGACTGCATGCTGCGGATTTCGGGGTCGCGCCCTAGGTTACCAACCAGGATTACTTTGTTGACGCTGCCAGCCATTGTTTAACCCCTATCCGTTCTCGAACTAGTCCTATATTATACAAGGCGGGTATAGTGAACAACTGTCCCGTAAAGCGCAATAATCGGCACCCCCAGATACCGGCCTTTATCCATGCAGAAGTTCATCTCCGTCCGCGGCGCCCGCGAGCATAATCTGAAGAATGTCGACGTCGACATCCCCCGCGACAAGCTGGTCGTCCTGACTGGCCTGTCCGGCTCCGGCAAGTCCTCGCTGGCCTTCGACACCATCTATGCCGAAGGGCAGCGCCGCTACGTCGAATCGCTCTCGGCCTATGCGCGCCAGTTCCTGGAGCTGATGCAGAAGCCCGATGTGGACCATATCGACGGCCTCAGTCCGGCGATCTCCATCGAGCAGAAGACCACCTCCAAGAACCCGCGCTCGACGGTCGGCACCGTCACCGAGATCTATGATTATCTGCGCCTGCTCTATGCCCGCGTCGGCGTGCCTTACTCGCCGGCCACCGGCCTGCCCATCGAGAGCCAGACGGTCAGCCAGATGGTCGACCGCGTGCTGGCCATGCCCGAGGGTACCCGCCTGCTGCTGCTGGCCCCCATCGTACGCGGCCGCAAGGGCGAATACCGCAAGGAGCTGCAGGACCTGCAGAAGCGCGGCTTCCAGCGCGTGAAGGTCGACGGCAAGCTGCATGAGATCGGCGAGGTGCCGGCGCTCAACAAGAAGCTGAAGCACGACATCGAAGTGGTCGTTGACCGCGTGGTGGTGCGCAGCGATATCCAGAGCCGTCTGGCCGATTCCATCGAGACCGCGCTCAATCTGGCCGACGGCATCGCCTTCGCCGAGAATGCCGACAAGGACGAGCGCACGATCTTCTCGGCCAAGTTCGCCTGCCCGGTTTCCGGCTTCACGATTGAAGAGATCGAGCCGCGGCTGTTCTCCTTCAACAGCCCGCATGGCGCCTGCCCGGTCTGCGACGGCCTTGGCTCGAAGATGTATTTCGATGCCGCCATGGTCGTGCCCGAGGAAGGTATCAGCCTGCGCGAAGGCGCCATTGTGCCCTGGTCACGCGCCGCCACGCCTTCACCCTACTATCTGCAGACGCTGGAAGGCCTGGCCAAGTTCTACAAGTTCTCGCTGGCGACCAAATGGAAGGACCTGCCGCTCAAGACGCGCAAGGCCATCCTGCATGGATCGGGCGAAGACGTCGTGCCGATCACCTATGACGACGGTATGCGCACCTACACGGTGAAGCGGCCGTTCGAAGGCGTGCTGCCCAACCTGGAGCGCCGATGGCGCGAGACCGAGTCCGACACGATCCGCGAGGAACTGTCGCGCTACCAGTCCGCCACCTCCTGCGAAGCCTGCAACGGCTACCGCCTCAAGCCCGAGGCCCTGGCGGTGAAGGTCGGTGCCAAGAATATCGGCGAGGTCTGCGAATTCTCGATCCTGGAAGCACGGCAGTGGTTCCTCGATCTGACCAAGAAGCTGAAGCCCAAGGAAAAAGACATTGCCTCACGCATCCTGAAGGAGATCAACGATCGCCTCGGATTCCTGGTCAATGTTGGTCTCGATTACCTGTCGATGTCGCGCTCATCCGGCACGCTGTCGGGCGGCGAAAGCCAGCGCATCCGTCTGGCCTCGCAGATCGGCTCAGGCCTGACCGGCGTGCTATACGTGCTGGATGAACCCTCCATCGGCCTGCACCAGCGCGACAACGCCAAGCTGCTCGAAACGCTGGTCCATCTGCGCGACATCGGCAATACCGTACTGGTGGTCGAGCATGACGAGGAAGCGATCCGGCAGGCCGATCATGTCATCGACATGGGCCCGGCTGCCGGCGTGCATGGCGGCGAGATCATCGCCGAAGGCACGCCCGAAGATATCATGGCGTCCAAGAAATCAGTCACGGGCCAATATCTGACCGGCGTCAAATCGGTCGCCGTGCCGAAGCTGCGCCGCAAGCGCCAGCCCAACAAGACCATCAAGGTGATCGGCGCCAAGGCCAACAACCTACAGAACATCAATGTCGATTTCCCACTCGGCATCTTCACCTGTGTCACGGGTGTATCGGGTGGTGGCAAGTCGACCCTGACCATCGAGACGCTGTTCAAGGCGATCTCGCGCAAACTGAACAACAGCCGCGAACTGCCGGGTGCGCATGAGCGCATCGAGGGCCTGGAATGGCTCGACAAGATCGTCGATATCGACCAGTCGCCGATCGGCCGCACACCACGCTCCAATCCGGCCACCTATACCGGTGCCTTCGGTCCCATCCGCGACTGGTTTGCCGGCCTGCCGGAAGCCAAGACACGAGGCTACGCGCCAGGCCGCTTCTCCTTCAACGTCAAGGGCGGCCGTTGCGAAGCCTGCCAGGGCGATGGCCTGATCAAGATCGAAATGCACTTCCTGCCCGATGTCTATGTGCAGTGCGACGTCTGCAAAGGCAAACGCTACAACCGTGAGACGCTGGAAATCCATTATCGCGATAAGTCGATTGCCGACGTGCTCGACATGACCGTTGAAGACGGTGCCCAGTTCTTCAAGGCGGTACCCACCATCCGCGAAAAGCTGGAAACGCTTGAAAAAGTCGGCCTGGGCTATATCAAGATCGGCCAATCGGCGACGACGCTTTCGGGTGGCGAGGCGCAGCGCGTCAAGCTGGCCAAGGAACTGTCCAAGCGCGCCACTGGCCGCACACTCTACATTCTGGATGAGCCGACCACCGGTCTGCATTTCGAGGACGTACGCAAGCTGCTTGAAGTGCTGCATACGCTGGTCGAATCCGGCAACACCATGATCGTGATCGAGCATAACCTCGAAGTGATCAAGACGGCCGACTGGATCGTCGACATGGGCCCCGAGGGCGGCAGCGGCGGTGGCCGCGTGGTGGCCCAGGGCACGCCGGAAGATGTCGCCAAGGTGAAAGAAAGCTATACAGGCCAGTATCTGAAAGAATATCTGAAGCCAGCGGCACAGCGTGCCGCACCCACCAATCTGAAGAAGTCCAGCCGTGCTGCGGCTGAATAACGAACCAAGGGGAAGTAGCATCCATGATTACGCGTAAGGCCCTCACCCTGTCCGACGTTCAGGCCATAGCCGCCGGTGCCGAGGCCGAGGCGAAGAAGAACAACTGGAAGGTCAGCATCGCCATCGCCGATGACGGCGGCCACCTGCTGCATTTCCAGCGCCTTGACGGCGCACCGACCCAGTCGACTTACATCAGCCAAGGCAAGGCCAAGGCAGCCGCCTATTCGCGCAAGCCGACCAAGGGCCTGGAAGAGGTGATCGGCAATGGCCGCACGGCCTTCCTGACCGCTGCTGCTGTCAGCGACATGGTGCTGCTAGAAGGCGGCGAGCCGATCATCGTGGACGGCGTCTGCATCGGTGCGGTCGGCGTCTCTGGCGTGAAATCCAGTGAGGATTCCCAGATCGCCCTGGCCGGCATCGCCAAGCTGGCCTGATCCATCCTCCCATGACAGGCGGCCGCCAGAGAAAAGTCCCGAAGAAGATCACCCCGGACTATCTGGAAAAGGCTGCTTTGTTCTATCTGGAACGGTACAGCAGTTCGGCGGAGAATCTCCGCCGGACTCTGGATCGCAAAATACGGCGCTCGATTGCCGAGCATGGCGCACCGACAGAAGCCGAAGCCACCGGCTGGGTAGCCACCCTGATCGCAAAGCTGCAGCGCAATCACCTGCTGGATGATCGCAAATATGCCGAAAGCCGCGTCCGGCGCCTGTATGCCGAAGGCAAGTCACTCGGGCGCATCAGGCAAACACTCGCCGTGAAGGGCGTGGGTAAAGAGGATGTTGTTGCCGCCCTGGAGCGGCTGCAGGATGAAGCCGATACACCGGTCTCTGACCTGCCCGCAGCAGCCGCCTTCGCCCGCAAGCGCAAACTGGGGCCATACAGGACCGACCCGGAAGAACGCCGCGCCATGAAGCAGAAGGATCTCGGCGCACTGGCGCGCCGCGGCTTCAGCCAGGCAATTGCGATGAAGATTTTAAGCGCTGCCGATGTGCCGGCGCTGGAGGAATTACTGCATGACGCAGATTAAACCCATCCATGTTATCGGCGGCGGCCTCGCGGGATCGGAAGCCGCCTGGCAGGTCTCACGCATGGGCGTGCCGGTGGTGCTGCATGAAATGCGACCGCATCGCAAGACCGATGCGCACCAGACCGATAACGTGGCCGAGTTGGTCTGCTCGAATTCATTTCGTTCCGACGACGTCGAAGGCAATGCCGTCGGCCTGCTGCATGAAGAATTGCGCCGCTGCAATTCCCTGATCATGCGCGCAGCCGAAGTAGCCAAGGTGCCGGCCGGTGGCGCACTGGCCGTCGATCGCGACGTCTTCTCCGGCGAAGTGCAAAAGGCCATCACAGCCGAACCGCTGATCACACTGGAGCGTGGCGAGGTTGCCGGCTTGCCGCCGGCAGACTGGGACAATGTGATCGTGGCAACAGGCCCCCTCACCTCGCCAGCTTTGGCCGAAGCCATCGGCCAGCTGAGCGGTCTGCAGAGTCTTGCCTTCTTCGATGCCATCGCGCCGATCGTCCATAAAGACAGCATCGACATGGACAAGGCCTGGTTCCAGTCTCGCTACGACAAGGTTGGCCCGGCCGGCGACGGCGCCGACTACATCAACTGTCCCTTCGAGAAGCCGGACTACCTAGAATTCCATGCCGCGCTGCTTGCCGCGGAGAAAACCGAGTTCAAGGACTGGGAAAAGAACACCCCCTATTTCGAGGGCTGCCTGCCGATCGAGGTCATGGCAGAACGCGGGCCGCGCACACTGACCTTTGGTCCGATGAAACCCGTCGGCCTGACCGACCCGAAGACCGGCCGTAAACCCTATGCCGTGGTGCAGCTGCGCCAGGACAACAAGCTTGGCACGCTCTACAACATGGTCGGCTTCCAGACCAAGATGAAACATGGCGAGCAGACCCGCATCTTCCGCATGATCCCGGGTCTGGAGAATGCGCAGTTCGCCCGCCTGGGCGGCATTCATCGCAACACCTTCCTCAATTCACCCAAATTACTTGACGGCCAGTTGCGCATGAAGGCGATGCCGCGCCTGCGCTTCGCTGGCCAGGTGACTGGCGTGGAAGGCTATGTCGAGAGCACGGCCATCGGGCTGATTGCCGGCCGTATGGCTGCTGCGCAGCGCCTGGGCAGTGAACAGACGCCGCCACCACCGACCACCGCGCTGGGTGCTTTGCACAACCACATCACCGGTGGCGCCGATGCCAAGCATTTCCAACCGATGAATGTAAACTTCGGCCTCTTCCCACCGCCGGGTGAAGAGGTGCACAAGAGCGAGCGGAAACGCGCCCTGAGCCGCCGGGCGCTGAACGATCTTGGTCTCTGGCTCAACGGCCACGCTGCAGTTGCGGCCTAGAGCCGCCCGCGCAAGGATGCCCAGAGCAGCGTCATCTGCTTTTTCAGCGGTGTGACACTGGCCTCGGCCAGGATTGGATCGTAGCCACTTTTCTCCAGCGCCTTCAGATGCAGGCCGGCGAGTGTTGCCGGCAGCAGTGCCGGCAGCGCGGCACGGGGCAATCTGGCTTTTTGCGCAGATTGCAACCGCTGCCTGGCTTCAACAGCCAGCTCAGTCAGTACGGCCGGCAGTTTCGCACTGTAGTCGATCTGATGCAGTGCATCCGGACTCAATCCGTGCGCGCCTAGCAGGTTTGCCGGCAGCAGAATACGCTGCTGCGCGATCAGATGCGGCGTCGCCCGCAACAGGCCGGTCAGCGCATAAGCCATGCCTGCATCGCGGATCAGCGCCTCATCGGCCGTGCTCCCTAGCAGTTGCAGAGCCAGCCGCATCAGCGGCGCGGAAGTTTGCTCGGCATAAGACAACAGCGCCGCCATATCTGCCGGCGGCCGCTCTTCCATGTCCTGCTCGCGCGCATCGATCAGCGCCGTCACCTGTTCGATATCCAGATCGCGGCAATAGGCATGCAGGGCGAGCACGACCGGATGCTGGCGCGGCATACCGGCTCGGATGCCATCCCAGGCCTCGCGCCACCACTGCAGGCGGATCTGGCCGATCATGGGTTGGCTCACGGCCTCGCGCGCCCGCGCGATTTCGGCATTGAACGCGTAAAGCGCGAACAGGCCGGCGCGCCGATCATCCGGTGCGAACAATGCGGTCAGCCAGCGATCAGGATCGTATCGCTTCAGCTCGCGGGCACAGTGGTCATCGGGCGATTCGGTCATGTGGAAATGGCGGTTTTATGGTACGGTTCGGCCAGCGAATCAGGGGAATGTTGCACGCAGATCAGGGTCATCGATTCGCCCCATCCCTGCCCCGCCTCCGGGGCGCCCGATCCGCGGACCGCATCAAGCAACGCCTGAACAAGAACAACAAGGACCAGCATCATGGCAAAGATTTTGGAAAACCTCTACAAGGCGCTCGGCGCTGGCGTCGTCCTGGCGCTGGTCGTCTTCCTCCTTGTCCATCGCAACAGCGTCGACGCGGCCTTCGCCAGCTTCTTCGTCCGCTGGCTCCATGTACTCTCAGGCATCCTGTGGATCGGCCTGCTCTGGTATTTCAACTTCGTGCAGATTCCGACCATGCCGAAGATTCCGGCCGAGCTGAAGCCCGCCGTGGGCAAGTTCATCGCGCCGGAAGCTCTGTTCTGGTTCCGCTGGGCCGCTATCGCGACCGTCGTCACCGGTCTGGTGCTGTCGATCCTGAACGGCTACGGCCACCAGGCCTTCGCCCTGCAGGAAGGTAGCCGCACCATCGGCATCGGCATGTATCTCGGCCTGTTCATGGCGATCAACGTCTGGTTCGTGATCTGGCCGAACCAGAAGAAGGCATTGGGCATCGTCCCGACCGACGACGCGTCGAAGGCCAAGGCGGCGCGTTTCGCCATGCTGGCCTCGCGCACCAACTTCGTGCTGTCGATCCCCATGCTGTACTGCATGGTCGCCCAGCAGAATGGCGGCGCCTGGTAAGGCGCCACTCCAGTCAAAACGAATGAGGGCGGCTGTCACCAGCCGCCCTTTTTCTTTGCCCTGATATCTGGCCCCTAGACCGGGATCAGGGCGGCAGCCACGCGGCGGCTTTCGCCCATCAGCAGGTTATAGGTACGGCAGGCCGCCCCGGTATCCAGAGTCTCGATCACAGGGCCACGCGCGCGAACTTCGCTCCGCAGCGCCTTGTCGATGAAGGCCATGCTGGGTCCGCAGCCCAGCAGCAGGATTTCCACCTCGGCGCCCGCAGCAAAGACCGGCTCCAGCGAGGCGAGCGTCATACCCTTGATGTCGGTGATGCCCCAGGACAGCGTCTGCCCCGGAAAGACCAGCACGGATTCCGTCCAGTGCTTGCCCGATATGCGGAAGCCGCCATCGCCATAGGCGTTGATCACCTGACGATCAACCGGAATGCGGGGCAGCAAATCCATGGCTGCCTCCTACCCTTATGGCCGTTGTGCGGCCGTCTTGGCCTCGGGCTGTTCGGCCGGTTGGCCGCGGCGCAGGCGGTTCTCGCCCAGGAACAGCAGGATCGGTGCGGCGATGAAGATCGAGGAGGATGTCGCCAGTACGATACCGAACAGCAGCACCAGCGCGAACTCCCGCACCGCCTCGCCGCCGAACAGCGCCAGCGGAATGGTCGAGAGGAACACCGTCAGCGAGGTGTTGACCGTGCGGTTGAGCGTCTCGTTGATGCTCTTGTCGATCAGCTGACGCAGCGGCAGCGACTTGTACTTGCGCAGGTTCTCGCGCACGCGGTCATAGACCACCACCTTGTCGTTCACCGAGAAGCCCATCACGGTGAGCACCGCAGCAATGGCGACCAGGTTGAATTGGATGTCGGTGACCACGTAGAAGCCGATCGTCTTGGTGACGTCGAGCACCAGGGTGGCGATGGCGCCGATGCCGAACTGCCATTCGAAGCGGAACCAGATGTAGATCAGCATCGCCACCAGGGCCAGACCCATGGCGAGCATGCCATCGCGGAACAGACCTTCGGAGACGGAAGCGCCGACGGCTTCCACGCGGCGGATTTCAGTGCCGGGATAGGCCTGGGTCAGTGCGCCACGCACCTTGTCGGCCGCGACCTGCGCTGCAGCATCTTCGTTACCCTGCCGTTCGAGACGGATCAGCACGTCATTCGGTCCGCCAAACTGTTGCAGGGCGGAATGACCGAGATTCAGATTGCCAATCAGGCCGCGCAGTGCCGGGAAATCGGCTTCCTGCTGCAGGCGCGCCTCGATGACGATACCGCCCTTGAAGTCGATGCCGTAGTTCAGGCCCGGATAAAAGAACAGCACCACCGAGATGACCGACAGCAGGGCCGACAGGCCGAGGCCGAGGAAGCGGCCCTTCATGAAGGGATAGGTGGTGTTATCCGGGATAAGACGGAGCTTGTACATGGGTCGCCTCCTTACACCGGCAGCAGCGTCGGACGACGCTGACGCAGCCAGGTCACCATCATCAGGCGGACCAGGACAGTGGCGGTAAACATGGACGTCAGGATGCCAATCGAGATGGTGACGGCAAAGCCCTTCACTGTGCCGGAGCCCAGCGAATAGAGCAGCGCCATCTTGATCAGCGTCGTGACGTTGGCGTCGAAAATAGTGCTGAAGGCGCGGCTGAAGCCGGCCGACATCGCCGCCATCGGCGACTTGCCCAGCTTGACCTCTTCACGGATACGCTCGTTGATCAGCACGTTGGCGTCGACCGACATGCCAAGCGTCAGTAGCAGGCCCGCGATACCCGGCAGTGTCAGCGTCGCCTGCAGCAGAGACATGGCCGCGAGCGTCATCACTAGGTTGATCAGCAGCGCCACGTCGGCGAATAGGCCGAACAGCCCATAGGCAAGCACCATGTAAACCACGACCAGGGCCGCAGCGACCGCAATCGAGATCAGGCCGGCGCGAATGGAATCCTCGCCCAGATCCGGACCGACGGTCCGTTCTTCCACGACCTTCAGCGGCGCCGGCAGCGCACCGGCGCGCAGCAGCACGGCAAGATCGTTCGCCTCGGTCACGGTGAAGTTGCCGCTGATCTGGCCTGAACCGCCCAGAATGGGTTCGCGGATCACCGGGGCACTCAGCACCTTGTTATCGAGTACAATAGCGAAGGGCTGGCCCACAGACTGCTGTGTGACTTCGGCAAAACGCTTACCGCCCGTAGTATCAAAACGGAAGGACACGATGGGCTGACCGCCGCGCTGGTCGTAACCCGGCTGGGCATCCACCAGATTGTCGCCGGACACTTCCACCTTGCGGCGCACGACATAGCGTTCACCACGCCCCTTGTCGCCTTCCAGCACTTCCGAACCGGGCGGCGGCGCATTCGGATCGGCGCCGGTATCAACCATGCGGAAGGTCATCTTGGCGGTCTTGCCGACCAGTTCCTTCAGGCGCTGTGGATCGCTTACGCCCGGCAATTGCAACAGGATGCGGCTATCGCCCTGACGCTGAATGGTCGGTTCGGAAACGCCAACCTGATCGATACGGCGCCGCACGATCTCGATGGACTGCGAGACGGCATTGCGGGCGCGCTCCTGCAGCGCGGCCTCGGAAAGGGTCATGCGGATCTGGCCATCAGGTGTGGTCGTGATCTGCAGATCAGTCTGCGTCGCACCGAAACCGAGGCCGGCCGTGCTCTGCACGGCGTTACCCAGCTTGGTCAGCAACTGACGCGCCTGTTCGGTCTGGGACGGATCGCGCAGACGAACCAGCACGCCATTGCTGCCGGAGACTCCGAGATTGGTGTAGCCGATGCGAGCCTGGCGCAGCTCATTGCGCGCCCCTTCGACCACGGCTTCGAGACGCTCACGCAGCACCGCGCTGGTATCCACCTCCAGCAGCAGATGCGCACCGCCGCGCAGGTCGAGGCCTAGGCTGATCTGCCGCTTGGGCAGCCAGTTCGGCCAAGTCGCCACCGTGGCTGCCGGGAAGAAGCTGGGAATGCTGAAGATCACGCTGGCCAGACAGACCAGGGCGATCAGCGCAATCTTCCAGGGCGCGAAATACATCATTGCCGTTACACCAGATCGTATCGTTCAAGAACAAACGGCGCCGTAGGATCCGGCGCCGTTCGCAACAGTCGGGAGATCAGCCGGCCTTGGCTTCGCTCTTGTCCTCGGCATCGGTATCGCTGCCCTTCGAGCGGACTTCGCCGATCGTGCCCTTGAGTACCTTCACCTTGACTCCGTCAGCGATTTCGACCTGAACCAGGCCGTCTTCCTGCACCTTCAGCACCTTGCCGATAATGCCGCCGGCAGTGGTCACCACGTCGCCGCGACGAACGGCTTCGATCATGGCCTTGTGCTCTTTCATCTTCTTCTGCTGCGGACGGATCAGCAGGAAGTAGAAGACGACGAAGATAAGGACCAGCGGCAGCAGCGAGGTCAGCATGTCGGTGGTGCCACCGGCCGCCTGCGCATAGGCCTCAGAAATCAGCATGAAACGCTCCCTGTCGTGTATGTGCAGCCTGACGGCAAACCTGCCGCCGGCGAGAGAGGCGGACTATAGCCGGGGACGCCCCAAAAGCAAGCATCGCGCCCTCTTTCGGACGGCTTTCAGGCGGGTAAAAGCCCAGCCATATCAAGTGCCTGCGCTGTCAGGTCGCAGCAGCCGGGATAGCCGTTAGGGCGGCCTCGTCCTATAATCGGGACAGCACAGCCGGGAGCAGTTTCACCATGCATATCCTGCAGATCGAAGGCATGACCTGCGATGCCTGCAAACGGGCGATCGGCAATGCCATCGGCCTCGCCGCCCCTGGTCTCGCCTTCGAGGTCGACTTGCAGCGACGACAGGTACGGTTCAAGGATTTGCCGGCCGAGCGCCAGGCTGTGGTGCGCAATGCTATCCGGGACGCTGGCTATGGCATCGTCGAAAGCGACAAGATCTAAGGCGGTTTTAGCCTTTTAGTGATGGATGCCGCGCAGCCAGCCCAGTGCCGCAGCACGATCTGAAAACAGGCAGTGCGACGACTGCGGAAAGATAACGTTGATGGCCTTGATCACGAAAACGAAGAACGGATCGGCGCTGACATAGGCCACGCGCTGCGGCGCCTGATTACGGCCACCCCAGTTGGCCATTTTTGCAATGGCCTTGACCGCGCTCCAGTCAATGGTGCCCTGGAAAGCCGTCACATCGATCAGGGTTTGCATCCGCAGTTTGATCCAGCCCCGCTCGTATCCTTGCTGCAGGCCGATATAGAGCTGGTCGCCGTGAGGCGCGCCAACCAGATCAATGGTCAGGATGCCGTTCTCGGCCCGTATATCCACGAAATCAGCTTTCTCGCCCAGACGGACGGCCGCCTCGCGTTCGGTCGCATGCTGATGCACCACCTACCCCCACGCCTGTTTGCCCACCCGTGACCAGTGGAGGCTGGAATGGTTAATTTTCACCTTAGCCGGATAGGTGGTGGCGGGAACGTGACTGCAAAACCTGCGGTGTTATTCCGTGAAAGCGGTGTGACCCATGTGGCATTGCCGAGACATCCCGCACTGCAGCGGAACGACCCCGCCCGAGCCAGGTTAGGCTTGCATCCCTCCCCCGCCCCAAGCGAGGCCTGCCATGACCAAACGCCATGCCGACCACAGCACGCGATCCCAAGGCCGCCAGAACCAAGCCAGCGCCCGCCGTGCGGCCGCAGATGAGCGCTGGTGGCGCGATGAAGTCGGTATCATGGTCGAACATGAAATCTGGCATCTGCCGCGCCTCGCCGAGGAGCAGTTGGAAGCCTGACCGGTCGTAAAATGAAAAGAGAAATGGTCGGACTGGCGGGATTTGAACCCACGACCCCTTGTCCCCCAGACAAGTGCGCTACCAGACTGCGCTACAGTCCGACCGGGCTTAGCAGGGCTACCGGGTAAGCAGGCGGCGCTGCGAAGCGGCGCGCACTATAGCCACCGCCCCCGTCACGCGCAACCGCGCGAAACCCTTGGAAAAAGCGCAAATTCAGCGGTTTTGCCGCGCCATGATGTCGGCGTGGATCGACTCCAGGTCCTTCAGACAGGTCTTCAGCGCCTGTTTCATGTTGCCCATGTCGTTCAGCAGATCAAAGGGCATGCCGATCTGGCGGGTGTCTGCCACCTTGCGTGCCGGCGTCGCTTCAGCGACGGGCGCCGCGCCTTTCTCGTTTTGCGCGCGCGCGCGGACGGCCTTGGCCAGTCCGCCTTCTCGCAACAGTTTCTGCACGCCCTTAATGGTATAGCCCTGCTCATGCAGCAGGGCGCGGATTTCGCTCAAGAGCGCGATGTCCTCGACACGATAGTAGCGTCGACCGCCATTGCGCTTTACGGGACGGATCTGATGGAATTTCTTTTCCCAGAAGCGCAGCACATGCTGCGGCAAGTCCAGCTTGTCGGCGACCTCACCGATGGTGCGGAAGGCCGCGCCGGTCTTGCTTTTTATGGTCTTGTCCTGCAGCTCAGGCTGATCGGCCATGCCTCGGATTCACCAAGAAAAATGTGGGATTACGAGCCGGCCTTGGTCTGCTGCGACACCGCATGCATGCCGGCATTGATCTTTTCCTTCAGCACATGGCTGGCGCGGAAAACCAGCACTTTGCGTGGATCGATCGGCACTTCCTGACCGGTCTTGGGATTGCGGCCCATGCGACCGCCCTTGGAACGCACCTGGAAGGTGCCGAAGGACGAGATTTTGACCATATGGTCGGCGATCAGGCTGTCGATAATTTCGTTCAGCACCGTTTCGACCAGTTGTGCAGACTCACTGCGGGAGAGACCCACCTCCTGGTAGATCGCTTCGCTCAGTTGCGCCCGGGTCAGGGTATTCTCGCTCATCGCCAACGCCCCTTATTATTAAATTTTATAGCAGGCACGCTAACTTAAGGAAAAGCGGGCGTCAACAAGACCTTAGCCGGAGGATAAGCCGAATCGGGGATGCCGAAGCATTTCCACCCCCTGTGGGTGAATTACCAGCGCACCAGGGCGCTGCCCCAGGTGAAACCGCCGCCCATGGCCTCCAGAAGCAGTACATCGCCCTTCTTGATACGGCCGTCCTTGACCGCCTCAGCCAGCGCCAGGGGCACGGAGGCTGCCGAGGTGTTGCCGTGGCGATCGACCGTCAGAACCACCTTCTCAGTGCCCAGGCCCAGTTTGCGGGCCGTGCCGTCGATGATGCGCTTGTTGGCCTGATGCGGCACCAGCCAGTCGATCTGCTCGGCCTTCATGCCGACAGCTGCAAGCGTTTCCTTGACGACATCAGCCAGATTGACGACGGCATGGCGGAAAACTTCCTTGCCCAGCATGCGCAGATGACCGGTGGTCTGCGTGCTGGACGGACCGCCATCGACATACAGCAAGTCATGATGACGACCATCGGAATGCAGATGCGTGGTAAGCACGCCGCGATCGGTATTCTGCCCCGACCCTTCTTCCGCCTTCAACACGATCGCGCCAGCGCCATCGGCGAACAGCACGCAGGTGGTGCGGTCGGTCCAGTCGATAATGCGCGAAAATGTTTCGGCGCCAATCACGACGGCTGTCTTGGCCTGGCCGGCCTTGATGAAATTGTCAGCCGTCGCCAGCGCGTAAATGAAGCCAGAGCATACCGCCTGCACATCGAAGGCAAAACCGCGCGTCATGCCCAGTGCAGCCTGTACGCGGCAGGCTGTGGCCGGGAAGGTTTCGTCGGGTGTCGCGGTCGCGAGCACGATGAGGTCAACATCCTGGGCCGAGATGCCAGCATGCTGGAGGGCATCCTGCGTCGCCTTCAGGGCGAGGTCGGACGTCTTTTCACCTTCAGCAGCGATATGACGCTGACGGATACCAGTCCGCTCGATGATCCACTCATCGGTGGTATCGACCATCTTGGAGAGGTCGGCATTGGTCAAAATCCGCTCCGGCAGGTAACTGCCTACACCCGCCACGACTGAGCGAATCATAATGCCCTCGCACTCGACGCTTGTTGTTCGTTCACAGCGGCCGTCTGCGCCGCCAGAGATTCAGCGAAGGCACCAGAGAAATCAGCCTTGATGCGATCGATCAGGCGATCCTGCGCCATGTCGATGGCAACTTCCAGTGCTGCAGCGAACCCGACATCATCCGTACCGCCGTGGCTTTTGACGGCAATGCCATTCAGGCCCAGCAGCACGCCACCGTTGTAAAACCGCGGATCCATGCGATCACGCAGCATGGACAGACCCGAGCGGGCCAGCAGGTACCCCAGCTTGGTGAGCCAGGAACGCTGGAAGGCCGACTTCAGCAAGCCCGACATCAGCTTCGCGGTACCTTCGGCGGTCTTCAGTGCGATGTTGCCGGTGAAGCCGTCGGTGACGATCACATCGGTCTCACCCTTGGTGATGTCATCACCTTCGACGAAACCAACGAATTCGAACGGCGGATTGGTGACATTGCGCAGCAACTCGGCAGCGCCACGCACTTCCTCGTGCCCTTTCAGCTCTTCCACGCCGACGTTCAGCAGACCTACGCGCGGGCGATGCCGGCCAAGCGCCGAATGCGCAAGGTTCGCACCCATGACGGCGAACTGAACCAGATTGCGCGCGTCGCATTCGACATTGGCGCCAAGATCGAGAACAACCGTCTCGCCCTTCATGGTCGGCAGGAAGGATGCAATCGCCGGACGTTCGATGCCGGGCAAGGTGCGCAGAACGAATTTCGCCATCGCCATCAGCGCGCCGGTATTGCCGGCGGAAACGATGGCCTGGGCCTCGCCACTGGCGACCGTGTCGATCGCAAGGCGCATACTAGTGTTGCGGCCACGGCGAAGCGCCTGGCTCGGCTTGTCCTCGCTGCCCACCTTCTCGGCGGTATGGCGAAGTTCGCAACGGTCTTTCAGGGCGGGAAATTGACGCAGCAGCGGCTCAATCCGTGCGGCATCACCGAACAGAATGAACTTCACCAGCGGAAAGCGCGGCAAAATAGCTGCGGTGCCCTTGATCACCATATCGGGGGCATGATCCCCACCCATGGCATCAAGCGCGATGGTAAAGGCCGCGGTCACACCGTTGCCCTTAACCGTTCAAGCATCAGCTCAGGCAGCGGCCGTCTTGGCAACCACTTCACGGCCGTCGTAATGGCCGCAGGCGCCGCAGACATGATGCGGGCGCTTCAGTTCGCCGCAATTCGAGCATTCCATATGGGCGCTCGGCGCCAGGGCGTGATGCGAACGACCCATATCGCGCTTCGACTTGGACTTTTTCTTCTTAGGAACAGCCATGACACAGTCTCTCTCAAAAATTCGCGCGGGGCGGACGCCATCCGCGTTAACACACCACCCCAGAATCCCCGCCTATATACTCTCGGCGCGCCCGGGGACCAAGCTCTTTCGCCTCAATCCTTTTTCAGCTTCGCCAGGACCGCAAAGGGGCTGACTTTCGCCTCTTCCTCCGCATCCGGCTTATACCCCGGCGGCAGGCCGGCATCGCCCTTACGCGGATAAGGGTCTAATCCCAGCGCCAGTTCTTCCGCCACCACGGCGCCAACGTCAATGGCGTCGCCCTCAATGGCATCGGCCGGATCCTCGGCATCCGGATCCAGCCATTCGGCCTCGTCCTCGCCCAGCTCCTCGGCCGGCTTCAGACTGCCTGCCGGGGCAAACAGCCGCTCAAACCCTTCTTCCACCCGCTGCTGCACCGGTTCGAGCGATACAATGCAGGTCTGCTCTACCTGGGCGGCGAGCCGTCCCTTGACCCGAAAATGGCCGTTCAGCGCCGGATCGAGCGAAACCCGGACCTCTGCCGTCAATTCCAGCACGGCCGGAATTTTCAGGCGTCGGGCCAAGGCAACCCGCTCGGCTTCGCCGGCCTGCAGCTTGAGCGTCAGACCCTGCGGACCAACCCGGTCGAGTTCGACGATATGGCTGAATTCATTGCCAATTCCGTCTTTCGCCACGGTGAATCCTCTTTCGGCCCGACCGACTCAGACCTGGCAGCCAAGGCGGCGGAACATAAGTGCAAGCGGCCGGACGGTCAACTGCCTTACAAGTTATTGAAATTATTAATTAAATGACAGGAAACGTCAGCTTTCCCGTCATGACTCCGGCATCGTCCAACCCGATCAAGGCCTGATCCGCCCGACGCAGGTAATCCGCCATGGCGATCGGTACCTCATCGGCAACCTGGGTGGTGCCGTAGAGATTACGCCGGAGTGCCTCTGCCAGGGCATGGGGACCTTCAGCCGCCAAGCCGGCCTCGTAGGCCTCGACCCGGCCATAGAAGGCCTGACCCATCTTCTTGATCCGCTTGCCCACGCCGAGGTCGCCCACGCCGATTTCCCGCAGGTTACTGTCCATGTCGGCGAACAACAGATCGAACAACCGCTGGCTCAGGCCCTGGGCCTCAGGGCCCTCGATGCGCTTCAACCGGCGCATGGTCAGGAAGGCATGGAGCACGATCATGTCGAAGCGACCATCCAGGGTGTCTGGCACCGCATGCTCAAGATAGAATCCCGGTTGCCGCGCCTGAGCTACAATCTGGCGGTACAATGCAACGGCGGTATCGTCCGCCGCGCCTCCCTTGAAAAGTGAAATAAGACGATTAAGCATTTGCACTCGTTTTATAAAATGCGCCTTGCAATGGCGGCCGTTTGCGTTTCAGGGCGGCTGAAGATAATATGCGACCCGCGTTATAGCGAGTCTTCAGCGATGTCGATGCGTCTCTTCCAAATAGCCCGGATCAAGGTCTTTCTGACCGCCCTGCTACTTCTCGGTATCGCGGCCTGCGCGCCGCGACAGGACTACCGTGGCAGTCTGCTGGATGAAGACAAGCTGAAGCTGGTTCAGGTGGGGCAGAGCACCGAAGCCCAGGTTGGCGCGCTGCTCGGTTCGCCGTCGACCATCTCGACTTTCCCCGACTGGGGCATGACCTACTATTACATCTCCAGCGAAACCGAGACGGTCGCCTTCCTTGCGCCCGAACTGATCGATCAGCAGGTGGTGGCGATTTCCTTCGACAAGGATAACAAGGTCAAAGAGGTCAAGCGCTACGGCCTGAAGGATGGCAAGCCGATTGCCTTCGTGGATCGCGAGACGCCGACGCGCGGCAAGGAGCTTACTTTCCTCGAACAAGTCTTCGGCAATCTCGGTCGCTTCAATTCAAGCGGTGCGGCCCCCAATCTACCGAGTGGCCGCTAATCGCGATTGCTGACGCTGGCTTCCGCAAAGGTCGCCATGCCTGTGTGACAGGCGATTGCAGCTTTCAGCACCCCCAGTGCGACAGCCCCGCCTGAACCTTCCCCAAGGCGCATCCCCAGATCCAGCAGCGGCGTCATGCCCAGCTTGTCCAGCAGGCGTCGATGACCAGGTTCGGCGGACACATGACCGGCCAGACAGTTGGCCAGTCCATCTTCGCCGAGACGATTGAGAACGCCTGCCGCCGCCCCCACCACAAATCCATCCAGCAGCACCGGAATGCCACGCAGTCGTGCCGCCAGCAATGCACCGAAGAGCGCGGCGATTTCACGACCGCCGACCCGCCGCAACGCCTCCAGCGGGTCCTGCAGGCTTTCCGCGTGCAATCCGAGTGCTGCATCGACGGCTGAAATCTTCGCGGCCAGTGCCGCACCAGCGACGCCTGTGCCTGGCCCCACCCATGACGACGCATCGCCGCCATACAAGGCCGCCGCCAGTGCTGCCGCAGCCGTTGTGTTGCCGATCCCCATTTCGCCCAGGATCAGCAGATCGGTATCCGCTGTGACGGCGGCCATGCCGCGGTTAATAGCATCGAGGCAGTCCGGCATATCCATGGCCGCAGCAGTCGTAAAATCCGCTGTCGGTCGGGCAAGGTCGAGCGCAATCACCGACAAGGCGGCGCCATGCAGGCGGGCCAGCTGGTTGATGGCCGCACCGCCCCGCTCGAAATTGGCAACCATCTGCACGGTGACATCGGCGGGATAAGCCGAGACGCCACGCGCGACAACGCCGTGGTTCCCCGCAAAGATGACAATGCGGACGCGATCCAGTTGGGGTATGGCCCTACGCTGCCAGCCAGCAAGATGAAAGACGCAGTCTTCCAGGCGGGCCAAGGCGCCGGCGGGTTTGGTCAGGACCGCATCCCGTCCACGGGCGGCGGTAATGGCGGCGGCATCAGGCGAGGGCAGGGTCTGAAGCGCGGCGCGGATAGCGGTAAAATCCCGGTATGCGTCAGTCATCGATTTATCAGACCTGCCCAGCTTCGCGTCATCGCATCTGCGTGCTATAAGCCACCCCAGACCTCATCGCAATGCATCATGCCTGATCAAGAATCCGCTTCCCAGCAGCCCCGCAGCCGTCAGCGCTGGTTCGGCGATCTGCGTCTCGCCCTGATGCTGCTGACCCGCCTGCCCCTTCCCCGTACCGCAGAGCCAGTCCTCGGGAATGTGGCCCGCGCGGCTTGGGTGTTTCCGATTGTCGGCATCCTGGTCGGCCTGGGCGGCGGCGTGATCTTCCTACTCGCCAACAGGATCGGTCTGGGAATATCGAGTTCGGCTGTGCTGGCCCTGGCCTGGCAGGTCGTCATGACCGGCGCCCTGCATGAAGACGGCCTCGCCGATACGGCGGATGGTTTTGGCGGTGGCCGGGACCGCGAACATAAGCTGACGATCATGCGCGACAGCCGTATCGGCACGTATGGTGTCGTCGCCCTGCTGTTGGCCTTTGGCCTGCGCTTTACCGCCCTGCAGGAACTCGCCAGCAACCTGCTGTCGGTGACCGACGAGATGGACGAGACAGTCAGCCATACTGGCGCGATCATCATTGCGCTGGTGATCTCCGGCGCGGTGTCGCGCGCCGCCATGGGGCTGGTCTGGTATCTGCTGCCACCGGCGCGCAGCGACGGTCTGGCAGCCGGTAGTGGCGTGGTGCCGCTGGCCTCCGCCATCATCGGCATCCTGCTCTCGGCCGCCCTGGCCGTCATCCTGCTGCCAGGCTTCACCTTCGCCTATGTGCTGGGTGCCGCCGCGCTGCTGGCCCTGGGGATGGCACTGCTGGCCTGGCGCCAGATCGGCGGCCATACAGGCGACGTGCTGGGCGCCACGCAGCAGGTGACCGAGATCGCCGTGCTGCTGACCATCGGCGCTGTCATGGTCGCCGTCTAGCAAAAAGAAAAGGGCCGGGTTTCCCCGGCCCTGTCCATGTCGACTTTCGCAGGCCTCAGCTGTGCGCCAGGATGGCGAGCAGCAGAAGTGCCACGATGTTGGTGATCTTGATCAGCGGGTTCACGGCCGGACCAGCGGTGTCCTTGTAAGGATCGCCGACGGTATCGCCGGTCACGGCCGCCTTGTGGGCATCCGAACCCTTGCCGCCATGATGACCCTCTTCGATGTACTTCTTGGCGTTGTCCCAGGCACCGCCGCCCGCCGTCATCGAGATGGCGACGAAGATACCAGTGACGATCACGCCCAGCAGCATCGCACCAACCGCGGCAAAGGCAGCAGCCTGGCCGGCAATCAGGTTGATGATGAAGTACAGCACGATCGGGCTGAGCACCGGCAGCAGACTGGGAATGATCATTTCCTTGATCGCAGCCTTGGTCAGCAGGTCGACAGCCTTGGAGTAATCAGGCTTGGCCGTGCCTTCCATGATGCCCGGTATCTCCTTGAACTGACGCCGCACTTCCACGACGACCGAACCGGCCGCGCGGCCGACCGCCGTCATGCCCATGGCGCCAAACAGATACGGCAGCAAACCGCCGATCAGCAGGCCAACCACGACATATGGGTTGCTCAGGGAGAAATCGATCGTCACGCTCTTGAAAAAGTACTTCAGATCTTCAGTGTAGCAGGCGAACAGCACCAGTGAGCCGAAGCCGGCCGAACCGATGGCATAGCCCTTGGTCACGGCCTTGGTGGTGTTGCCGACCGCATCGAGCGCGTCGGTGGTCTTGCGCACATCCTTGGGCAGGTCCGACATTTCGGCAATGCCACCGGCATTGTCGGTCACCGGACCATAGGCATCGAGCGCCACCACGATACCAGCGAGCGCCAGCATCGTCGTCACTGCGATGGCGATGCCGAACAGGCCCGCCAGCATGTGGGTGGAGATGATGCCGATGACGATGAAGATCGCCGGCATCGCCGTGGCCTCCATCGAGACAGCCAGGCCCTGGATCACGTTGGTGCCATGCCCCGTGGTCGAGGCCTGCGCCACACTCTTCACCGGGCGATAGTTGGTGCCGGTGTAGTATTCCGTGGCCCAGACGATAGCTGCCGTCACCAGCAGACCAATGATGCCGCACCAGAACAGGTTCATACCCGTGAAGGTGGCGGTGCCAGCGGTCATCTTCGTGTTCATGCCCAGCATGTAATCGGTGATCGGCCAAAGCGCGATCGCCGACAGGATACCGGTCACGATCAGACCCTTGTACAGCGCACCCATGATGTTCTGGCTGCTGCCCAGGCGCACGAAGTAAGTCCCGATCACCGAGGTGATGATGCAGGCGCCGGCGATCACCAACGGATAGGCCATCACCTTCGCCATCAGGGCTGCATCAGCGGCGAAGTAGATCGACGCCAGCACCATGGTGGCGACGATGGTCACCGCATAGGTTTCGAACAAGTCGGCCGCCATGCCGGCGCAGTCGCCGACATTGTCGCCCACGTTATCGGCGATCACCGCCGGATTGCGCGGATCATCTTCCGGGATACCGGCTTCCACCTTGCCGACGAGGTCGGCGCCCACATCTGCACCCTTGGTGAAGATGCCGCCGCCGAGACGGGCGAAGATCGAAATCAGGGACGAACCGAAGCCGAGCGCCACCAGCGCATCGACCATTTCGCGAACCGGAGCGCCCATCTTGAGCAACACGACGTAGTAGATCGCGACGCCGAGCAGTGCCAGACCGACAACCAGCATGCCGGTGACGGCGCCGGACTTGAACGCAATGCTCAGGGCATGCTCCATGCCTTTGCGCGCTCCTTCAGCGGTGCGGACATTGGCGCGAACGGAAACGTTCATGCCGATATAGCCGGCCGCACCCGACAGAACCGCGCCGATGATGAAGCCGATGGCCACTTTCAGACCGAGCGTGAAGCCCAGAATGATCGCGACCACGATGCCAACGATACCGATAGTGCGATATTGACGATTGAGGTAGGCAGATGCGCCCTCCTGGATCGCCGCGGCGATTTCCTGCATGCGCTGATTGCCAGCGGATTCAGCCAGCACTGAACGTGATGTCCAGATGCCGTACAACAGCGCCAAACCGCCACAGGCGATGGCGAACCACAACTCCGTCATGAGCGTTTCCCTTCGTTCCTCTGATTATTTAATCGAGACAAAACCCGACCGGGCATCGCTGCCCCATGCGGGTTACGCGACTGCTACCATTATTGGCCCCAGACTCGACGCGGGGCGGAACGGAATCGTTATGCCAGAGATGCGCTTTTGGCGCAATAAGACTTATTTTTCCGAAACTTATGCGGGTGACGCGGCCCGGCGTCGGCGCAGCAGCAGCCAAGTGGCCGCCATGCCTGCCATCAGGATGAAGGGCAGGCCCGAGAGCGGTACAAAGTCCCACCCCCAGTGGTAGAGCATCTTGCCCGATCCCAGCGAGGCGAGCGCCACGGTACCAAAGACGAGGAAGTCATTCACTGCCTGGGTCTTGTTCCGCTCGGCCGGCCGGTAAACCTCGGTCAGCAGTGCCGTGCCGCCGATGTACATGAAGTTCCAGCCGATCCCGAGCAGTAGCAGCGCCAGTTGGAAATTCAGCACCTCGATGCCGGCCAGCGCCACGCCGATGCAAACCAGGTTGAGCAATGCGCCAGTCAGAATGATGCGCAAAGCACCGAACCTGGCGATCAGGCTGCCGGTCACAAAACTCGGAGCGTACATGCCGACGATATGCCACTGGATCACGGTCGCAGCCGCCGCGAAGGGATGCGCGCAGATCTGCATGGCCAGCGGCGTGGCCGTCATCATCAGGTTCATGACGCCGTAGCTGAACATCCCGGAGATGACGGCGACCAGGAATGTCGGCTGTCGCATGATTTCGCTCAGCGGCCGCCCCTTCTCCTGCACTTCAGCCATAGTGGGCGCAGGAATATTGATGGTCGACAAAATGGCCAGCACGGCGACCGGCATCGCCGCTGCAACAAGATACGAAGCAAGGAACAGGTGTGGCGACAGCAGCTCGCGCGTGTATTTCGCCAACTCGGGTCCGAGGAAGGCCGAGACCAGGCCGCCAATCATGACCCAGGAAATCGCACGGCTTTTCATGTCCTGCGGCGCGATATCCGCAGCAGCGAAGCGATAGAGCTGCACGAAAGCCGTGGAGCCGCCGAAGATGAACGTCCCGAGACAGAACAGCCAGAAATGCGCCTGGTAAATGCCAAGCGCTGCAATTAGTGAACCGGTGATGGCAAACAGGCAGCCTGTCATAAAACCCAGCTTGCGGCCGAAGCGACGCATCAGCATGGAGGCAGGGATGGTCGCCAGCGCCGTGCCACCGACAACGAAGGTGACCGGCAGCGTGGCCAACGCCTTGTCCTCGACCAGCAGATAGCCGACGAGGCCACCGAGCGTGACCTGCAATGTCACCGCCGAATTCGCCAGGGCCATGCAAGCGGCAAGGATGAACACATTCCGCTTCGCAGCGGCCGGCGATAATACTGTCATGGGAGAAGGACCAGTTCGATTCTACTTATTTCAACTGGCCAATAATATTCAGAAGCAGGACCTGCGTCACCACGTCTTTGCCCAAAACTTCGTCGGTGGGGCCGCGCAGCCTGTCGCGCACCGGATACAGGTCGCGCGTGGTGAAGCGTGACGGCACCTCGACCGGATCGCCCTTCAATAGCTCACGTACATAGCGATCGCGCAACAGGTACATCTTGTCGTTCACCGAGGGAACATTATCCGGCGGTACTTCAAGATGCAGGATGATCATGATCTCGCGCGGCTTCTGTCCTTCCGGATGCACATACAGGCTAAATGGCTCAAGCGGAATGAAGGCCGGCCGTTTGATCACCGGCGGCGGCGGCGGATCGGCCGGATCAACTTTGGCCTCATCCTGATTCTTCGGGGCGACGATCAGGAAATATACCGCGGCACCGCCCCCCGCCAGGGTAAGCAGCACGACCAGGCCAATAATGATCAGTGCAATCTTGCGCACCACAGCGCTCCCGAATCAGGGCCTTAGTCTATCGTACTGCCGAAATGCTGAAAGCCACCGCGATCGAGGGGAATCGGCCGGCCCTGGCCATCCTGCACGATTACGCCCCCTCCCACCTTCAGGTTGCCGATCCGGGTAACGGCCAGACCGGCCGCTTTCGATAGAGCGGCGATCCGCTCGGCTGCCTCCGGCGGCGCGGCGAACAGCAACTCGTAGTCATCGCCGCCGGTCAACACCGTTTGTATAAGATCGGTGTCATCCGCCATGGCCTGGCGCGCCGCCAGCGACAGCGGAACGGCAGCTGCATGGATCACCGCCTGTAGCCCGGCGGCAGCCGCAATATGCCCCGCATCCTGGACCAGACCATCGGAGACATCCATGGCAGCATGCGCCACGCCACGCAGGCTCTGACCGAAAGCAACGCGCGGCGTGGGCAGATGCAGGCGTGCATCGAACATCATCATCGAGGCCGATGAAAACAGCCGACTGTTCAGCTTCACTTCAAGGCCGAGTGCCGCGTCGCCGATACTGCCCGTGACATAAAGATCATCGCCAGCCTGCGCACCGCCGCGCCGGATCATCTGGCCGGCCGGCACATGGCCGAAGGCGGTCACGCTCAGCATGATCCCGCTCGGGGTGCGCACCGTATCGCCGCCATGTAGAGCGATGTCAAAAGCCCTCTGTTCCTGCGCCAATCCTGCGCAGAACTGCGCCAACCATGGCTCATCGATCATCGGCAGCCCCAGCACCAGCTGGTAGCCCAGCGGCACGGCGCCCTTGGCGGCAAGATCTGATAGATTCACGCGCAGGAGTTTGCGCGCAATGCGTTCGGCACCATCCTTGGCAAGGAAATGGACGCCTTCGATCATGGCATCCGTCGTCACGACCAGCTCCGCGCCTTCGGGCACGGTAATGATCGCAGCATCATCGGTGAGATTGAAACTGCCGGCGGCCTTCCGGCTCAGGGGCGCCAGATAGCGGGCGATCAGATCGAATTCGCCGAGGCGCGGCCCGGCCATGATCGCCTCAGGCCGTAAACTCGCCGGGGCGCAGCTTGCGCGCCACGGCATCGATAACGCCATTGGCCAGCTTGATTTCACGCGGGCCGAAGAAGGCCCGCACAATGCCAATATATTCGTCGATCACCGTGGCTGCCGGTACATCGATACGGGCAATGATTTCATAAGCTGCACAACGCAACGCATCGCGCAGGATGATCTCCATGCGATCCAGGGCATCGGACCGTGGCATGGCATCCTTGATGACCTTGTCGATCTCGTCTCCGCGCCGCACGACGCCACGCACGATCTCGGAAAACCAGTCGGCATCCGCCTCGCGCATCTGCACGCCTTCAATTTCCTCGGACTGGCGATGGGTACGGAAATCGACGATTACGGATTCAGGATTGGCACCGCCGAATTCGACTTCATAGAGAGCCTGCACCGCAAACAACCGCGCAACCGACCGGCGTCCTGCTGGTCGATCGTTGCGTGTTCCCCGGCGCTGCCCTCCCTCACTCATATCGAAAACAGCTGCTTCAGACCGATCATGGCAACGGCAGCCAGGGCTGCCTGCCCGCCCTTGTCCTGACGATCCTTGCGGGCCCGTTCCCAGGCCTGCTCCTCATTCTCGACGGTGATGATGCCATTGCCGATGCAGAGCTGGTGCTCAATGGCAAGGTGCTGCAGGCCGCGCGCACTTTCATTGACCACGACATCGAAATGAGCAGTCTCTCCGCGGATCACGCAGCCCAGCGCCACATATCCGTCATAGGCACGTTCGCCCTTGCGGTTCATGGCAAAGCGGATTGCCGCCGGCAGCTCCAGCGCGCCGGGAACATCGATCCGGTCGTAATCGAAATCGGACGCTTCGATCACTGCCTTCGCGCCCTCGAACAAGGCATCGGCGATATCCTCATAGAAGCGCGCCTCGATAATCAGGACCCGCGGCTTGCGAATCTCAAGCGTCAGATCGCCCATCATCTGGGTCTTGCTCTTGGAGAACGTCTGCGTCTTGGCAGACTTCTTCGCCGCTTTCTTTTTGCCAGCCGGCTTACGCGCCACCATGTTCAGATCTCCCTGCCTGTCTTGATGCGGCGGGTTTCGACAACCGAGAGGCCGTAGCCCTCGAGCCCGACAATGGTGCGTTCAATATTCGATAGAACGATCATGTCTTTCACCCCCAGATCGATGAGGATCTGTGCCCCGATGCCATAATCCCGGAGTTGTGCTGACTTTTCAACTGTTTCGCCCATTTTCTGGCGGACCTTGTCGGACAAGGCCGTCGGCCGGGGTTCACGGATCAGCACCACTACGCCGCGCCCCGTCTCTCCGATCATCTGCATCGCACCATGCAGCATGCCTGACCGGGCGCCATGGTCACCCAGGACGTCTTCCAGCACATTCATGGCGTGCATGCGAACCATGACCGGTTTTCCGTCACCAACATCACCTTTCACCAGGGCAATGTGCTCGGCGTACTCAACCCGGTTGCGATAAACCAGCATCCGGAACTTGCCGCCCCAGACGCTATCAATCTCGCCCTCGACTACCTTCTGGATCAGGTTGTCATGTCGGCGGCGGTAGGCAATCAGGTCGGCAATAGTGCCGATTTTGAGATTATGGTGCTGGGCGAATGACACCAAGTCCGGCAACCGCGCCATGGTGCCATCGTCATTCATGATCTCGCAGATCACACCCGACGGGTTAAGTCCGGCCAGGCGGGCGATATCGACGCCGGCCTCGGTATGACCGGCGCGCACCAGAGTGCCGCCATCACGGGCCATCAGCGGGAAGATATGCCCCGGCACAGCAATATCCTGCGGGCCCTTGCTCGGGTCGATGGCGACCTTCACGGTCTGAGCACGATCAGCGGCCGAGATACCGGTGGTAACACCTTCGCGGGCCTCGATGGAAACCGTGAAGGCCGTCTGATGCCGCGAGGCGTTGTTCTGCGCCATCAGCGGCAGGCCCAATTGCTCGATGCGCTGACGCGTCAGCGTCAGGCAGATCAGACCACGACCATACTTGGCCATGAAATTGATCGCGGCCGCATCACACATTTCGGCCGGAATATAAAGATCACCTTCGTTCTCGCGGTCTTCTTCGTCGACCAGGATCACCATGCGGCCCTGACGGGCCTCCGCAATGATCTCTTCCGAAGAGGCGATATAGCGCTTGATGTCATCCATGCTGTTCACGACAGCTTGCTCCACTGCTGCAGCCGCGCCACGTAGCGCGCCAGCACATCGATTTCCAGGTTGACCTTGTCGCCAGCCTTGAGCTTGCCGAGCGTGGTCACCTGCTGGGTATGCGGGATCAGGTTGACGCCAAAGACTGCGCCTTGAACATCGTTGACGGTGAGTGAAACACCATCGATGGTCGCCGAGCCTTTCTCGGCGATGAAAGCGGCAAGCGTATCCGGCGCCCTGAAGCTGATCCTGAGAGATTCTCCTTCGGGCTGTACACCGGTCACCTCGCCGACGCCATCAACGTGGCCGGAAACGATATGACCGCCGAGTTCATCGCCGACTTTCAGGCTGCGCTCCAGGTTTATAGCGCTGCCATCCTTCCATCCTCCCAGGATGCTGCGCGACAGGGTCTCGGCCGAGACGTCAACCGCGAACCAGTCGGCGCCCTTCTGCACGACGGTCAGGCAGACCCCCGAGCAGGCAATCGATGCGCCAATGGCGATCGTGCCGGTGTCGTAGCTGGTGCGGATGCGGAAATGGGTGTCGCCGCGGGTTTCGCGGGAGACGACCGTGCCGATGTCGGTAACAATGCCGGTAAACATGTCTGTAGTTTTAGAGGGGCCGGACGAAGGTTTCCAGCAGGTCATCACCCAGAATATCGGCCCTGACCCGCTGCCACCGCGGCGCTTCCGCTACGGTATCAATCCCGAAACCGGCAATCGCCGGCAATCCGTCACCACCGATCACACTGGGGGCACGGAACCAGATCATGCGGTCGACCAGATCCGCCCGGATCAGGCTGGCAGCCAGTTTACCCCCGCCCTCGACCAGAATCCGAGTAATCCCGCGCTCGCCCAACTCGGCCAAAGCCGGTACCAGATCAGGGAAGCCAGCCTGGTCGGCCGGCACGGCAATGATCTCCACGCCGCAATCCTCAAAGGCCGCGCGCCGGGCCGGATCGACATCTTCGCGGGTCACGATCCAGGTTGGCGCCTGCTTGGCCGTTGTCACCACCTTGGCCGTCAGACTAAGCCGGAGGCGACCGTCCAGGATGACACGAATAGCCTGTCGCCTGGGCAGGCCCGGCAGCCGGCAGGTCAGATCGGGATCGTCCTGCAGCGCCGTGTTGCTACCCACCATGATGGCGTCATGCTGGGCCCGCAGCAGATGCGCGCGCATGCGGGCAATCGGGCTGGTGATCCATTTGCTGTCGCCGGAATGCGTGCCGATGCGACCGTCCAAGCTGACGGCCAGCTTCAGTGTCACTGCTGGCCGGCCGCGCTCGCGATGGATCAAAAAGCCAGCATTCAGATCGGCGGCGGTATCGGCCAGGCACCCGACGCTGATATCAACGCCAGCGTCGCGCAGCATCGCAAACCCGCGACCGGCCACCCGGCTGTCCGGGTCCTCCAGCGCAGCCACGCATCGCGCAATGCCCGCGGCAATGACGGCCTCTGCACAAGGTGGAGTGTGGCCGTGGTGGCTGCAGGGTTCGAGCGTGACATAGAGCGTAGCTCCGCGCGCGGCCTCACCAGCCTGCTGCAGTGCCATGGTTTCGGCATGCGGCCGGCCACCAACCTGCGTCCAGCCGCGACCGATAATACGCTTGTCCTTGACGATGACGCAGCCGACCGAAGGATTGGGCCAAGTATTACCCAGCCCCCGCGCCGCCAGACCCAGCGCGATACGCATGTAGCGTTCGTCGCGGGCGGCGGCGGCTTTGTCAGTCATCTTCACTGCCTGGACCAGCCAGAGATCCGATGAATTCTTCGAAATCCTTGGCTTCGCGGAAATTGCGATAGACCGAGGCGAAGCGCACGTAAGCGACCTTGTCGAGTGCCGCCAGGCCGTCCATCACCAACTCGCCGATGGTATCGGACTTGATTTCGCTCTCGCCCGAACTTTCCAGGCGCCGCACGATGCCGTTGATCAGGCGTTCGATGCGATCGGCATCGATCGGCCGCTTACGCGTGGCAATCATGATTGAGCGTGCCAGCTTGTCACGATCAAACGGCGCCTTGATGCCGTTCTTCTTGATGACTGTCAGCTCACGCAGCTGGATGCGTTCGAATGTTGTAAAACGCGCACCGCAATTCGGGCAGAAGCGACGACGGCGGATCGCCGAGTTATCCTCGGTCGGCCGTGAATCCTTCACCTGGGTGTCGTCATTGCCGCAGAACGGACAACGCATAGTTCAAATTCCCCCGCCCTAGATCGATAACTGGAAATCAGTAAATCGGAAACCGCTCGCAGAGCGTCTTGACCTTGTCGGCCACGGCACGCTCCACGTCGGAATTGTCATTGGTCTGCTTGGCCAGGCCATCCAGCACATCGGCGATCAGGTTGCCGACCTGGCGGAATTCCGCCACGCCGAAGCCACGCGTTGTGCCAGCCGGGCTGCCGACGCGGATGCCCGAAGTGATCGTCGGCTTCTCGGTATCGAATGGCACGCCGTTCTTGTTGGTGGTGATGCGGGCGCGCTCGAGACTCTCGACGCAGACATTGCCCTTCAGACCCTTGGAACGCAGGTCGATGAGCATCAGGTGATTGTCAGTGCCGCCGGAGACGAGGTCGTAGCCACGCTCCTGCAGTGCCGCCGCCATGGCCTTGGCGTTGTCGACCACAGCCTGAGCATAGGACTTGAACTCAGGGGTCAGCGCTTCGCCGAAGGCAACCGCCTTGGCGGCAATCACATGCATCAGCGGACCGCCCTGAAGGCCGGGGAACACAGCCGAATTGATCTTCTTCGCCAGCCCTTCGTCATTGGTCAGCACCATGCCGCCGCGCGGACCACGCAGGGTCTTGTGGGTGGTGGTGGTGGCGAAATGCGCATGCGGGAACGGGCTTGGATGCGTGCCGCCGGCAACCAGACCGGCGAAATGCGCCATGTCCACCATGAACAGCGCACCGACACTGTCGGCGATCTCGCGGAAGCGAGCAAAGTCCCAGAAGCGCGGATAGGCAGAGCCGCCAGCAATGATCAGCTTCGGCTTGTGTTCCTGCGCCAGCTTGGCCACCTGGTCCATGTCGATGCGCTGGTCTTCCTTGCGCACGGTGTAGCTGACCACGTTGAACCACTTGCCCGACTGGTTAGCGGCGGCACCGTGGGTCAGGTGACCGCCCGCTGCAAGGTCGAGGCCCATGAAGGTGTCGCCCGGCTTCAGCACGGCCATGAACACAGCCTGGTTTGCCTGCGCGCCGGAATGAGGCTGCACGTTGGCGAAATTGCAGCCGAAGATCTTCTTGGCGCGCTCGATCGCCAGCGTCTCAGCCACGTCGACAAATTCACAGCCATTGTAGTAGCGCTTGCCTGGGTAACCCTCGGCATACTTGTTGGTCATCACCGAGCCCTGTGCTTCCAGGACGGCGCGGCTGACAATGTTTTCCGAGGCGATCAGCTCGATCTGATTCTGCTGACGCTCCAGTTCGTCGGTCACCGACTTATAGATTTCGGGATCGGCCTGCTGCAGCGTGCGCTGGAAGAAACCGGCATGGGTCACGGTGGGCTTGGCGGCGGTGCTGGACATCGGCTTACTCCGGATCTTGATCGTTTGAATGGGTCAGGCGGCGCTGAGCTTGTCGACGCGCCGCTGGTGCCGGCCTCCTTCAAAGCCGGTATCGAGGAAAGCCTTCAGGCAGTCACGCGCCTGATCGGTACCAATCAAGCGGGCGCCGAGCGCAAGGACATTCGCGTCATTATGCTGGCGCGACAACCGGGCCATCAGGCTGTCGCTGCACAGGGCGGCCCGGCAGCCGGGAATACGGTTGGCCGCAATCGAGATGCCGATGCCGCTGCCGCAAACGGCTACACCGAACTGGGCCTGCCCACTGGCGACAGTCTCGCCCAGCTTGCGGCCGAAATCGGGGTAGTCGACGCTGTCGGAGGAATTGGTGCCAAGGTCAATGATCGCATAGCCCTGGGCCTTAAGCTCATCCCGCAGCAGGTTTTTCAATTCAAAACCGGCATGATCGGCGGCAAAGGCAACCGTGGGCTTGGACATGGACAGCGCACCTCGGGGGAAGACGGCCGGACCCTACAATATCCGGTGGCTGGTGCCAACCCTACCACCAAGGAAATGCCTGTATCCCCTTCCGGGGCTGACTTAAAGAGTGTGGAACAAAAAAAGAACTTTTGGCCCAAAAAAGAAGGCCCGACGGTCATCCCGCCGGGCCCCTTCCTCACCCTGACTACTGGCAGGGATCAGTTCACATAGTCGTAGGAACCGTTCTTCCAGACATAGACCTTGTAGGCCGGCGAGGTGGTGTCGCCCTTGGCATCGAACGAAATCTCGTTCAGCGCCGTCTGGAACTTGCTGGTGCGCATGACCTTCTCGACATCCGCGGTCTTGATCGACTTGGCGGTGGTCACAGCCTGGGCCCAGACCTGCACGGCGGCATAGCTGTACAGGGTGTAGCCCTCGGGGTCGTAACCCTGAGCCTTGAACTTGTCGACCAGCGGCTTGGCGGCCGGGTTCTTACGCGGATCGGCGTCAAAGGTCATCAGCGTGTTTTCACCCGCCGGGCCCGAGATCGCCCAGAACTGCTTGTCGACCAGCGCGTCGCCACCCATCAGCGGAGCATTCAGACCCTGCTCCTTGGCCTGACGCACGATCAGGCCGCCTTCCGGATGATAGCCGCCCAGGTAGATCAGTTCCACGCCGGCAGCCTTCATCTTGGAGACGAGCGCCGAGTAGTCCTTCTCACCGGGGGTGATGGCTTCGTACAGGGCCTCGGTCACGCCCTTGGCATTGAGACGCTTCTTGGTCTCGTCGGCCAGGCCTTTGCCGTAAGCGGTCTTGTCATGCAGGATCGCGACCTTCTTGCCCTTGAACTTGTCGAGGATGTAGTCGCCGGCAACGATGCCCTGCTGGTCGTCACGGCCGCAGACGCGGAATACGTTCTTGTAGCCGCGCTCGGTGTAGAGCGGGTTGGTCGAGGACGGCGTGATCTGCAGGATGTTCTCTTCCTTGTAGACATCCGACGCCGGGATCGAGGAGCCTGAGCAGAAATGGCCGAACACGATGGCCACCTTTTCCTGGGCCGCGCGGTTGGCGACAGCCACCGCCTGCTTCGGATCGCAAGCATCATCACCGATCACCAGCTGCAGCTTCTGGCCGTTGACACCGCCGGCAGCATTGAGATCGGCGACCGCCATCTCGACGCCACGCTTCATCTGCTCGCCGAAGCTGGCCAGCTGGCCGGTCATCGGACCGTTCAGCGCCACCTTGATCTGGGCCGAGGCCGCGCCGGCGAACAGGCCGATCGACGCCACAACCGCCAATCCAGTCATAAGTTTACGCATGATCTTTTTCTCCCTGTTATGAAACCCTGAATGAAAGTCTAGATCAGTCCGGCCGGGCTCGGCAACAACCTAGGGTGCCCCCTGCTTTTCGCGCCATCCGAGCAGGCCGGAGCGCTCATAGAGCCACGGATACTGATGCACCATCAGGTCGACCAGGGTAAGGCGATACCCCAATGTGGCCAGTGCCCAGACAACGATAACCCCGATGAAGTAGGGTATGACGGCCAGCAACTGTTCCTTGAACAGCGAGAAGGCCAAAAAGCGGTTCGCCGCGGCCAGCACAAAGCTGTAGGGCAGAATTTGCCAGTACGGTCGCCAGGTGGCAGCAATCGCCTGCCCCATCAGGAAGGCGCAACCGCCCACCAACACCACGGTCAACCCCAGGAAGACCCAGACATTCTCGCCCAGGATGGCGTTGAGCATTAGTGCCCTCCCTCGAGATAGGCGGCGCGGATCTGTTCGTTGGCCAGCAGCTCGGCGCCGCTGCCGCTCATGGTGATACGGCCATTGACCAGAACATAGCCACGATGGGCCAGCTTGAGCGCGTGATAGGCGTTCTGCTCGACCAGCAGCACAGTCATGCCTTCACGATTGACCTCTTCGATGATGCTGAAAATCTGCTTCACCACGAGGGGCGCAAGGCCGAGCGAGGGTTCATCAAGCAGTAGCAGTTGCGGCCGGCTCATCAGCGCGCGGCCGATCGCCAACATCTGCTGCTCGCCGCCCGACAGCGTGCCGCCCCGCTGTTCACGACGCTCTTTAAGGCGCGGGAACAGCGTGAAAACGCGTTCGATGTCGCTATCGAAATGGGCGGGATTGCTGGCCACTGCGCCCATGCGCAGATTCTCCAGCACAGTCATGCGCGGAAAGATGCGCCGCCCCTCTGGTGCATGCGCCATGCCGCGACGCACCAGTGTATGCGTCGCAACACCGGTGATGTCTTCACCGGCCAGGTGGACCGTGCCATGACGCGGCTTGGGGTTGCCACACAGACTCATCAACAAAGTGGACTTGCCAGCACCGTTAGCGCCGATCAGGGCAACGATTTCACCCTTCCCCACATTTAGATCGACGCCTTTCAGGGCGTGCACGGCGCCGTAATATGTATGCAGGCCAGCGACCTTAAGCATCAGGCCACTCCCTTCGCCGAGGCCGCACCATCTTCAGGTTCGCCCAGATAGGCGCGAATGACGGCCGGGTCGTTACGCACGGCATCCGGCGTGCCGTCGGCGATTTTCTTGCCGTAGTCCAGCACAACGATATGGTCCGAAATTTCCATCACGACACTCATGTCATGCTCGATCAACAGCACACCGCATTTGTGATCGTCGCGGATGAACCGCAGCAAGGCATTCAGCTCAGCCGACTCCCGCGGATTGAGGCCGGCGGCCGGTTCATCGAGGCAGAGCAGCACGGGATCGGTACACATGGCGCGCGCGATCTCGAGCCGGCGCTGACCGCCATAAGGCAGACTGCCTGCCTCTTCGTCGGCCGCGGCCGTCAGGTTGGTGCGCTCCAGCCAGTAGCGTGCACGTTCGACTGCCTCGGCTTCCGCTTTGGCGTAGCCCGGCCAACCGACCAAGCCGAGCAGCGTGAAGCCCGAGGCGCGCATCAACCGATTATGCTGAGCGACAATCAGGTTCTCCAGCACAGTCATTTTTGGGAACAGGCGGATATTCTGGAAGGTGCGCGCCACCCGCGCCTTGCCGGCGATATCGTTGCCGGCCATACGCTCGAGATGGAAATGCTTGCCGTTATTGTCGAGCAGCAACTGACCGACTGTCGGCCGGTAAAAGCCAGCAATGCAGTTGAACACCGTCGTCTTGCCAGCGCCGTTCGGGCCGATGATCGCGGTGATCTGGTTCGGCATCGCATCGAATGAGACGTCGTTGACCGCGATCAGGCCGCCGAAACGCATGGTCAGATGCTCGACCTTCAGCAGGATGGCCGCGCTCATGATTTGGCCTCCCCGGCTGCCGTTCGGGGCAACAGGCGGATCGTCGGCTCGCGATACGACAGCAGGCCCTGCGGACGCCAGACCATGATCAGCACCATGGATGCGCCGAAAGCGAGCATACGGAACAACGAGAACTCACGGGCGATTTCCGGCAGCAACGTCAGGAAGGCTGCCGCCAGCACGATGCCAGCCTGGCTGCCCATACCGCCCAGCACCACGATGGCCAGGATCACGGCCGATTCAATGAAGCTGAAGCTTTCCGGACTGATGAAGCCCTGGCGTGTGGCAAAGAAGCTGCCTGCGAAACCGCCGAACATCGCGCCGATGGCAAAAGCAGTCAGCTTGGTGTTGGTCGGATTGATGCCGAGCGCCTTGCACGCGATCTCATCCTCGCGCAACGCCTCCCAGGCGCGTCCCACGGGCAGCTTGCGGATGCGCATGGTGAACAGATTGGTGATCAGCGCCAGCACCAGGATCACGTAATACAGAAAAATGATGCGGTGGATCGAGCTGAATTCCAGGCCGAATATCTCGTGGAAGGCTTTCACGCCATCAGGCGGCGTGCTGGTGAAGGGAATGCCAAAGAAGGACGGGCGTTGGATGCCACTGATGCCATTCGGGCCGCCGGTGACCGGCTGCCAATTCAGCAGGATCACCCGGATGATCTCGCCGAAACCGAGCGTCACGATAGCAAGGTAGTCGCCGCGCAGACGCAAAACCGGGAAACCGAGAATGACACCGAAGGTGGCGGCGAACAGGCCCGCCAGCGGCAGGCTGGCCCAGAAGCCAAACCCAAAATGCTGCGACAGCAATGCATAGGTATAAGCGCCGACAGCGTAGAAAGCCACGTAACCTAGATCGAGCAACCCGGCGAGACCGACCACGATATTCAAACCCCAGCCGAGCATCACGTAGATCAGCACGACGGTCGCGAGATCGACCACGGTGCGGCTGGCGAATGGCAGGAACGGCAGGATGATGGCAAAACCGATCAGTGCCGGCATCAGCCATTTGTCCGCCTTACGGCCGAGATCGCTGAGCAGCGACTTGCGCGTGACGGCATCGGCCGGTGCGATGTCCTGGGCGATCTTCTCACGATAGGCCCGACGCCAGTCGAGGGCATAACGCATGCCGAAGCGGCCGATGAAAACAACGATGGCCGCATAGGCGACCCAGTCGAAGCGCATCTTGATACCGAGCGGACCGCCGGTATCGACGGTTTCGAAACCCATCAGCGGCAGGGCGAGGATGGCGGCGACGATTGCCGCCATGACGGCATCGCGCAGGCGTTCAGCGATGCTCATGTCACACCTTCTCGACTTCCGGACGACCGAGCAGCCCGGTGGGACGGAAGATCAGCACCACCACCAGAATGCCGAAGACCGCGACATCCTTGTATTCGATACTGAAATAGGCCGACCAGAAAGCCTCGATGAGACCGATCAGCAGCCCCCCCAGCATTGCACCTGGCAGGCTGCCGATGCCACCGAGCACAGCCGCCGTGAACGCCTTCAGTCCCGCCAGAAAACCGATATAGAAATCAACCACGCCGTAGTAGAGCGACACCATCACACCGGCCACAGCGGCCAGAACGGCACCCAGCACGAAGGTCAACGAGATCGTACGATCAGTATTGACCCCCAGCAGCGACGCCATGGTCCGATCCTGCTCGCAAGCTCTTTGGGCACGACCGAGCGGTGTCGCCGCGATCAGCCAGGAAAAACCGACCATCAGCGCCAGTGTCAGGACGACAATGATGACCTGCAGGTAGCTTAAGGTGACCGAGAAGGTCTCACCCTTCATCAACTCGATGCCGCCGCGCACCATAGGCTGAAGCGGCTTGATACGGGCACCCTGCACGATCTGTACGTAATTCTGCAGCAGGATCGACATGCCGATCGCTGAGATCAGCGGCGCCAGGCGCGACGATCCCCGCAATGGCCGGTAGGCGATGCGTTCAACGGTCCAGCCATACAGGCCGGTGACGACCATCGAGACAATCAACACGATCACCAGTGCGAAAGGCACCCAGGTGACGCCGACCAAGCCCAGGATTGAAAAACCGATGACGGCGATAAAGGCCCCGATCATGTAGATTTCGCCGTGGGCGAAATTGATCATGCCGATGATGCCGTAAACCATCGTGTATCCGATGGCGATCAGCGCATAAACCGCGCCTAGGGTGATGCCGTTGATCAACTGTTGAAGAAAATACTCCATTATCCCCCGTTGTCGCTTTGCTGCTTGGCCAGCCTGTAACGGAGTTTCTGGACTGCCAGCCGTGCAAGTTCCTGCTGCGACACTCTCGGGTCGCCGATGACAGATACTTCCATGCCGGTTGCCGGATCGACTGCAATCACCTTCAACGCCGCCCCGACGCGACGAAATTCGATGATTGCATCTCCGCCACCGCTCCCTGTCGCGTGTGACATAACGTCTCTGTTACCATCGCTTTGCAACCCGGCTCAAGCTTTATGCAACTTTGATCTGTTGAACCGAATCCCGCCCGCCCCTGGTTCCCTGGGGGAAACAAACGGCGTGAATCGGCTTGTCCGGCAATAATATTTTATATATAAAACAATTATACCGCAGCGAAGGCATAGCATGAAGAGTCTCAATCCGGCGGAATGGGCCAAACCCAAGGGTTATGCAAACGGCATTGCTGCCGAGGGGCGCCTCATCTTCATCGCCGGTCAGATTGGCTGGACCGCGGACGCCAAGTTTGAAAGCGACGACCTGGTCGATCAGACCCGGCAGGCACTGCGTAATATCGTTCGTGTGCTGGCAGAAGCCGGAGCACGGCCTGAACACATCGTGCGCCTCACCTGGTATGTGGTCGACAAGCGCGACTACATGGCCCGCAATGCCGATCTGGGTAAGGTCTACCGTGATATCCTGGGTCGTCATTATCCGGCGATGACGCTGGTTCAGGTCGCCGCCCTGCTGGAAGACCGCGCCAAGGTCGAAATCGAAGCGACGGCCGTTATCCCGGCCTGATGCCGGCTTTTCTCACGGTTTTGTCGCAGCCCCTCCAGGAACCGCTTCAGAGCATTAACGTTTGGTTCACACTTGGCCGCCCGCTGACGGGCACCATGCTCCCAAGGGAGAAAGAACCATGCGCGAAGCCATTCTCATCCTGTTTGCCGCCTGCATCGCCGCCCTGCCTTTCGTGGCTTTCAACGAATGGTTTCAGACTGCGCCTCGCCATCATGAAACCGTCAGCCTGTGGGGCGACGACCTGCGTCAGACCGGACAACCCTACAGCATGCCGAAAATCGTCACGGTCAATGCAACGGTGGAGCGCCGCTGATGCGCGCCGCGCTTGTAGCCACCGCCATTCTGCTGGCACAGCCGCTTGCCGCTTTCGCCCAGGCACCGGCGCCCCAGCAGGAATCCCCAGAGCCACGCCAGCCGCGCGCAGCTGTGCCCGGCCCTAATGCGGAGCCCGGTGTGCCGCTAGGCGAAAAAACCAAAGCGCCGGACTTCTCAGTTGAAGAGAACATGCCCAAGCTCAGCACTGAGCAGGTCGTTGTCATCGGCACGAAGCTGCGCCATGAAAATGGCGAGGCCCTGGGTACTGTCGACAACCTGATCATGGACCGCGAGGGCCATGTGATCTCGCTGATCATTGGTGTCGACAAACTGCTTGGACTGGCCGAAGACAAGGTCGAGGTCGAATGGAAGCAGGTCCGGTTCGAGCGCAAGGATACGGATGCGTTTTTCGTCACGGCGCTCAGCAAGGATGAACTCCGCGGCCTTGCGAAATTCACCCCGCCGAAACGTCAGGGCAGTTAAACCCGTTCAGCCCAGATTGCGGATCATCCGGATGATGCCCGAGTAGTCGCTCTGGCCATTGCCGCTATCCACATATTCCGCGTACAGCGCGGTGGCTTCCGAACCCAGCGGCGTCTGCACCTTGGCGCTGCGGGCGGCCTCCTGCGACAGCTTCAAGTCCTTCAACATCAGTTCAGCGGCAAAGCCCGGCTTGTAGTCACGGTTGGCAGCCGATGTCGGCACCGGACCCGGCACCGGGCAATGGTTGGCCAACGCCCAGCATCCGCCGGATGAGCTGGAGACGATGTCGAACATAGCCTGATCCGACAGGCCCAGCTTTTCCGCCATCACGAAAGCTTCCGAGATGGCGACCATGGTGATGCCGAGCACCATGTTGTTGCAGATTTTGGCCACCTGGCCATTCCCCGCACCGCCCGCATGCACGATTTTTTTGCCCATCGCTTCCAAGAGAGGCTTAGCCTTGGCAAAGGCGGCATCTGTGCCGCCGACCATGAAGGTCAGTGCGGCATTTTCAGCACCCGCGATGCCGCCCGAAACCGGAGCATCCAACATATGCATGCCCTTGGCCTCAGCCGCGGCAATGGCCTCACGCGCCGACCGCACATCGATAGTGGAGCTATCGATGAACAGCGTACCCGGCCGTGCCACGGCCAGAACGCCCTTCTCGCCCGTGTAGACGCTCAGCACATGCTTGCCGGCCGGCAGCATGGTCACCACCGCATCCACTTCCCTGGCAGCATCCTGCGCACTAGAGGCCGCAACACCGCCAGCATCAACCACCTTCTGCACCAGATCGGCAGCCAAATCAAAAGCCTTCACCGTATGGCCGGCCTTCAGCAGGTTGCGCGCCATCGGCCCGCCCATGTTGCCGACGCCGATAAAGCCGATACTCGCCATGATATCCTCCGCTTGGTCTTTTTCTTGTTCAGTCAAATTTGAGGTCGCCGTCCGGGATCGGCGCGAAATAGGCCTCGATGTCGGCATCACTGACATCTTCCAGCCTCGGCGGTTGCCATTTCGGTCGGTGATCCTTGTCGATGATCACGGCCCGCACGCCTTCGTAGAAATCATGGCCCAGCGCCACATGATTGCAGATGCGCCATTCGAGTTTCATGCAGTCACGCAGCGTAAGCGACCGGCCACGCCGCAATTGCGCGAAGGTCAGCTTCACCGAAGTCGGTGACTTGCCCCGGATGACTGATGCCTGCTCAATCGAGAAAGGCGAAGCCTCAGCCTCCAGCGCCGCCATGATCTCTGCCACGCTCTGGCCGGCGAACAGCTTGTCGATCTGCGGCTTCAGGTTGACCAGCGGCGAAGAGCCCGGATCGCTGGCGAATGTCGCCACAACAGCATCCACGGCCGCCTTGTCGGCCGGGGCCGCCGCGATCAGCGCCTGCTCCAGGGCCGGCAGTTGCTCGCGCAGTACATGATGGGTGGCGATACCGGCCGTGATGATATCTGCACCTTTCAGGCGCGCGCCGGTCAGGCCGAGATAGACGCCGAGTTCACCCGGGCAACGCGGCAGGAAATACGTGCCGCCCACATCGGGGAAAAGGCCGATGCCGGTTTCGGGCATGGCGAAGTGCGCATGCTCGCTGATCACGCGATGACTGCCATGCGCCGACAGGCCGACACCGCCGCCCATGAAGATGCCGTCAATCAAAGCAATGAAGGGTTTCGGATATTCGCCAATCAAAGTATTGCAGCGATATTCGTCATGCCAGAACCGCTTACGATAGATCGCGCCCTCCGGGCTGCGATCGGCCAGCTTGCGGATATCGCCGCCGGCACAGAAGGCGCGATCGCCCTCGCCCTTGATGATCACCGCCTTCACGGCAGCATCCAATGCCCAGGCCCGCAGAGTCTGCTCCAGCGGAATGCACATCTCATGGGTCAGCGCGTTCAGCGCCTTGGGTCGATTCAGTGTGATAATGCCGACGCCGTTCTGAACCGAAAACAGAATGTCCTGAGTCATGGGAACCTTGAGTTGGAAGCGATCAATCGTGAAACGAACCGGAGAGCAGCGCACGCGAAATGATCACCCGCATGATCTCATTCGTGCCCTCCAGAATCTGATGGACCCGCGCGTCGCGCAAGTATCGCTCGATCGGATAATCCTTCAGATAGCCATATCCGCCATGCAGCTGCAGCGCCTCGTTGCAGATGGCGAAGCCGGCATCGGTGGCGAAGCGCTTGGCCATCGCGCAATGCATGGTGGCCTCCGGGCTCTTCGCATCCAGCATGGCCGCGGCCTGACGGATCATCAGCCGGGCGGCTGTCAGGTCAGTGGCCATGTCGGCCAACTTGAACTGCGTCGCCTGGAAATTGGCAATGGCATTGCCGAATTGCTTACGCGTGGCGACGTATTCGCGCGTCGCTGTCAGGCAGGCCTTCGCGGCACCGAGCGAGCAGGCGCCGATATTGATCCGCCCGCCATCCAGGCCGGCCATGGCGATGCGGAAGCCTTCGCCCTCGGCGCCAATGCGATTGGCCTTCGGCACCTTGCAGTCTTCGAAGATCACCATGGCGGTCGGCTGGCTGTTCCAGCCAAGCTTACGCTCCTGTGCGCCGAAGGACAGCCCCGGCGCGCCATTCTCCACCACCAGACAGGTGACGCCGCGCGCACCGGGTTCGCCGGTCCGCACCATGCATACATACACATCCGAGCGCCCACCACCCGAAATAAAGGCCTTGGTGCCATTCAGCACATAGTGATCACCGGCATCCACGGCTCTGGTCTGCAGCGCCGCCGCATCCGACCCGGCATTCGGCTCGGTGAGACAATAGGAGGCGAATGTCTGCATCCGGCAGAGGTCGGGCAGAAACTTCCGCCGCTGCTCATCGCCGCCAAAGCGGTCGATCATCCAGGCCGCCATGTTGTGGATCGAGATATAGGCCGCCGTCGAGGTGCAACCGGCAGCGAGTTCCTCAAAGATCAGCGCCGCATCCAGACGGCTGAGGCCGGAACCGCCGACGTCTTCATGAACATAGATGCCGCCAAAACCGAGGCTCGCGGCTTCCCGCAATTCGTCGGCCGGGAAATGCTTGTTCTCGTCCCAGCGTGCGGCATTGGGCAGCATCCGGTCGGCCGCGAAGCGCCGAGCCGTGTCCTGTATGGCCCGCTGATCCTCCGTAAGCTCGAACAGCATTCTGTTTTCTCCCTTTAAACGGGTCTTAATCGCCCGTTCCGCGCTCGTCAACGCCACCGCCGCAGCGTCAACAGTCCGCAACAGAGTCGCATGGGATTGGTCCGCATGCTAGTTTCGCGACAGGATAAACCAGCTTCTTTTGACACTTACGCTGATGCCGCTATCGCCATCCCCTCCAGCTTTACCGGATACCGGCACCGGTATCGGTATCGGCTGGCCGATGCGTAGCCTTGCCTATGGCATGGCTGGCCTGATGCTCGGTCTGTCAACGATCCTGTTGGCAACGGCCTTCTTCAGCGATGCCGGCAGGATCGCCTGGCTGCCGGGACGCCCCCCCGTTCATATCGACATCGCGACCGGCACCGTGCTGGCCGCTCTGTCTCTGCTCACGCGCGACACAGCCGGACGACTGTCGCGTCTTCTGGCATTGGCGCTCGCCATGCTAGCCATTGTGAGCACCTTCGCCTTCCTGCAGCATCAGGACCTGCGGCACGCTGGCGAGTTTCTTCCTCCGGTCATAAGCACGCTCTGGTCCGGCCATATGGGGCCGCTGGTCGCCTTCGGCTTCCTGATGACTGCCATCCGTCTTTATGTGCCTGCCGCCAACCGGGCTACCGTCAGCAATGTGCCGCTGGGCTGGTCGAATGCCATGACCCTGCTGGCGCTGGCGCTCACGCTGACCATCGGCGCGCTGGATATCCTGCCGCAGAGCCCGAACTGGACACTGCACGCCGCCGCCCTGCCCGATGGCGCGATCATGCTGCTGCTGCTTGGCGCGGCCGGCGCTGCCCGCACCTATCATCCATCCGCATCCATCGCGCCTGCAGCGTTACTGGTCGGTCAGGCCAGCATCATCATCGGCGGCATCCTGGCCTCATTCGTGTTATGGCAGGCGAATGTCGCCACGACATCGGACCGCCTGGTGCCGGCGCTGTCCTTCATGGCCTGTCTCGTGGCCACTTACATGATCGCTGGTCTGATGGCGCTGGCTGTGCGCGTCATGCTTCAGCAGCGCGCCATGGAAAATGCGCACGCAGCGCTGGAGGCCAGCAACAACCTGTTCCAGGCCGCGGCGCGCAGCAGTCGTCTGGGTATCTGGGACTGGGACCTGGCCAGCGGAAACCTGCTGATCATCGCCAATTACCTGCAGGACGACAAAGACAACAACCTGTTGGCCTCCCGTACCAGCATCCAGGCGTTTAATAATCTGGTGCATCCCGATGACCTCGTCACGCTGCAGAAGCATGCCGAAGACAGCCTTCGCTACGGCAAGCCGTATGATATCGAGTTTCGCATCCGGCGCTCCGACGGCCGCTACATATGGGTTCTCGGACGCGCAGAAGTCTCGCGCAATGAAACAGGCCGTCCAGTTCGCATGACCGGCAGCCTTGAGGATGTCGACCAGATCCGCCGCCAGGTGAATGAACTTGAATGGCAACGCCAAATGCTGGAGGAGCAGTCCGTCAAGCTGGCCGAAACCGCGCAAGCGCTGGTGCTGGCCAAGGATGCGGCTGAATCCGCCAACCGGGCCAAGTCGAGCTTCCTGGCGATGATGAGCCATGAAATCCGCACGCCAATGAATGGCGTGCTAGGCATGCTGAGCCTGATCCATCGCAGCGAACTGGAGCCAGCGCTAAAGCGCTATGCGGAAGTGGCGCATCAGTCCGCTCGCGACCTGCTTGGCCTGATTGACGACATCCTCGATGTCTCCAAGCTGGAAGCCGGCAAGCTGCATATCGAGGCAGTCGACTTCGATCTGCGCCCCAGCATCGACAATGTCATGGCGCTGCTGGCGCCAAGGGCTCGCGACAACAACAATCAGATCACTCTCGACCTGGCCGAGAATGTACCGGAGCATGTGATCGGCGATCCACTGCGTCTGCGCCAGATTCTGATCAACCTGATCGGCAATGCCATCAAGTTCACCGAAAACGGCAGCGTCACGATTACGATGACGGCGACACCACTGCAGAATGGCGAGTTCATGCTGCATTGCGCCATACGGGATACAGGCATCGGCATCGCGGCCGACCAGCAGAGCAAGCTGTTCGAGCCGTTCACGCAGGCAGATGCCTCAATGACGCGTCGCTATGGTGGCACCGGTCTGGGGCTGACGATCTGTCGCCATCTCGTGCATCTGATGGGCGGCGAGATCGGCGTGGTCAGCGCGCTAAACGAGGGGTCGACCTTCTGGTTCACCGTGCGCTGCCGCGAAGACGTGGAGCTTACGGCCAAGCTGGCCGATCAACAGCAGGCCGCCGCGCCGCCGCCGGCCAACGATGCAGTCACCCTGTTGCCACCTGAGCCGCTCGATAAGGATGTCACCAATCTGGTCAGCCAGTTCGACCGTCTCGCCGGACGACCGCCGCGCGGAAATGGCGGCGGTGTTACGGGACATTAACCAACGGGGCGCATGATTCTCGATGCCGTCGTCACGGTATGTGAGGTCCGATCATGCTGCCGATACATCCAGGCGTCCTTCTCGAACGGGCAATCGTAGCCCGCGGCACCGATCCTGACGATTTCCGGCGCGAAGCCCATATTCCCCGCAAACTGCTCAGGCTGGTCCTGTCCGGCGAACGGCCTATCTCTTTCGGGCTTGCCCTGCGTCTGGGCCGGATTTTTGGCACATCCCCCTGGGTCTGGATTGCGTTTCAGGAACGGTTTGATAAAGCTCTGTGAATGAGCAACCAGCCGATTACCCCGCCCCCCGCCTTCCCCCTTTCGCGTCCACGCCGTCTGCGACAGTCCGACTGGACACGGCGACTGGTGGCGGAGAACCGTCTCGGCATCGACGACCTGATCTGGCCGATTTTCGTTCATGACGGCAAGTCCAACGCCGCCATCCCTTCAATGCCCGGCGTTGAGCGCCTGAGCATCGACGCAACTGTGGCAGCCGCTCGGGAAGCCGAGGCCCTCGGCATTCCGGCCATCGCACTCTTCCCGGCTACCGATCCGAAACTGAAGACCGAAGACGGCCGCGAAGGCCTCAATCCGGACAACGTCGTCTGCCGCAGCGTGCGCGCCATCAAGGCTGCCACCAAGAATCTCGGCGTGCTGTGCGACGTGGCACTCGATCCCTATACCAGCCACGGCCATGACGGCCTGCTGAACGACGGCCGGATTCTGAACGATGAGACCGTGGAACTGCTGGTACAGCAGGCACTGGTCCAGGCGCGCGCCGGTTGCGACATCATCGCGCCGTCCGACATGATGGACGGCCGCATCGGCGCCATCCGCACGGCTTTCGAGCGTGAAGGCGTGCAGCATGTTCAGCTCATGGCCTATGCGGCAAAATATGCGTCGGCCTTCTACGGCCCCTTCCGTGATGCTGTTGGCTCGTCTGTCAATCTTGGCGTTGGCGATAAACGTACCTACCAGATGAATCCCGGCAATGGCGATGAAGCACTGCGCGAAGTAGCGCTCGATGTGGCCGAAGGCGCCGATATGGTGATGGTCAAGCCTGGCATGCCGTATCTCGACATCTGCTGGCGCGTGAAGCAGGCCTTCCGCCTGCCGACCTTCGCCTATCAGGTATCTGGGGAATACGCGATGCTGGCCGGCGCCGCCGAACGCGGCTGGCTGGATCGCACCAAGGTTGCCTTTGAAAGCCTGCTCGCCTTCAAACGTGCCGGCTGCGATGGCGTGCTGACATACTTCGCGCGCGACGTCGCGCGCATGATCACCGATGGCAAGCAGCCTTGACGGCTGCTGCCACCGGCACCACTAGCAATCAGAACTTCTTGGCGGTCTTGGTCGCTTCCAGACGCGCGATCAGGCTGGACGTATCCCAGCGGTTGCCACCCATCTGCTGCACTTCGGCATAGAACTGGTCAACCAGCGCCGCCACCGGCAGGCTGGCGCCATTACGGCGCGCTTCGGCCAGGCAGATGCCAAGGTCCTTGCGCATCCAGTCGACTGCGAAACCGTAATCGAACTTGCCTTCGATCATCGTCTTGTGGCGGTTGTCCATCTGCCAGGATCCAGCCGCGCCCTTGGAGATCACTTCCACGGCCTTGGTGAGGTCGAGGCCCGAGGCACGACCAAAAGCCAGTGCTTCGGCCAAGCCCTGCACCAGACCGGCGATGCAGATCTGATTCATCATTTTGGTGAGCTGGCCGCTGCCCGTCGGGCCCATCAGGTTCTGCATTTTTGCATAGGCCTGGATGACCGGCTTAACCTTCTCATAGGTCGAGGCATCACCGCCGCACATGATGGTTAGCTGGCCGTTTTCCGCGCCAGCCTGACCGCCGGAGACCGGCGCATCGATGAAGCTCTGTCCGGCGGCCTTGGCCTTCTCACCGATTTCACGGGCCACATCGGCCGAGGCAGTGGTGTGATCGACAAAGACGGCGCCTTTGGCCAGGCCGGCCAGGATGCCGGTGTCCCCGTAGACGACCGAGCGAAGGTCATCGTCGTTGCCGACACAGGCCATGACGAACTCGGCGCCAGCGGCGGCCTCCTTCGGGGTTAATGCCTTCTGCCCCTTATGCTGGGCCACCCAGCGATCGGCCTTGTCCTGGGAACGATTCCAGACCGTCACGGTATGCCCGGCCTTGACCAGATGTCCGGCCATGGGGAAACCCATAACGCCCAGACCGATAAATGCCACCTTTGCCATTCGTTTCTCCCTAAAAATCCTGAATATTGAAATAGTTAGGGTTAAAACCCCATTTGATGGAGCAGTTTGCCTCAAGCTGCAGGCGGGGGCAATCATCCCCCCTCAGCTTCCGCACTCTCCCATACTGCGTTTTGATTGCATGACACATACAATTTCAACTTGCTGGACAGGTGGAAACATAGTAAACAAAGACAGTTACTTTATCTGGCGTGGGAGAAGCCCATCATGCCGCTCGACACTATCGGCAGTTACGCCGCGTCGGGCAGTAGCGGTGCGATTGCCCGCAATACTGCTCGAAGTACGGAAAGTTCGTCTGCTGCAACCATAGGGTTTGCGGCTGCTTCGTCGCGTCGTGGCACGACCGGTGGCGAAGAAGTGGACGTTTCCTCCTCCCAGATCGCAGCTGTTTACGTCAGCCCCTTTATCCGGGTCGATATCAAGACCCGTCTGGCCATTGTTGAAATCCGCAACAGCCAGACCGGTGAAGTCCAGCAGCAGTATCCAAGCCCGCGAGCCGTGCGCGAATACGCGCAGAACCTGCCTGATGACTCCGATCTGCGCGTCGAGAACCAGGCATCTGGTGGTCAGCAGGATTCAGGCGATATCAACGCGCCGCGCATCATCGGTAGCGCGGAGGATAAGGCTGCCGAAAGCGCCAAGACCCCGGCTGTGACCTTTGGACAGGGCGACAGCACCACGGGCAGTGCTCCGGCCCCCGCGGCCTCCGGCGTTGCCCGCGCTGCCACCGCTGCCTTCGCCAGCGTTCAGAATACCCTCGTCGGCGCACGCGAACTGGCCATCGCTTGATATAGGCCGGCCATCTCTGGCTGCATTGCCGCCAGCGCATTTCAAACCTGCAAACAATCGGCGAATCTGTTAATCCTGCTCGTGTCTTGTAGTCGGGCGGAAACGTATGCGTTGGTTCTTTAGACTGGTTATGGCAGCAGTCCTGCTCGTCGCGCTTGCGGGAGGAAGCATTTACGTCATTGCCCGCCTGTCGCTGCCCAGTGTGAACGGCGAGGTCCAGGTCGAACGGACGCTATCCAGTCCGGTTGACATCCTCCGCGACCGCCATGCCATTCCTCATATCCGCGCCGCCACTCGCAATGACACCGCCTTCGGCCTTGGCTATGTGCATGCACAGGACCGCTTGTGGCAAATGGAAACCCAGCGTCGTATTGCGGCTGGCCGCCTGTCGGAGATATTCGGCGCACCGGCGCTGAACACCGACAAATTCCTGCGTACGCTGGGCGTCCGTCGCAAGGCTGAAGCAGCATTCGGCGCCCTCTTGCCAGAAACGCAAAGCTACCTGCAGGCCTATGCTGACGGCATCAATGCCTTTCTGACCCATCGCAGTGCGCCGCTGCCGCCGGAATTCCTTGCCTTCGACCTGACTCCGGAACCCTGGACACCGGCAGACTCTCTGGGCTGGCTAAAAATGATGGCCTGGGACCTGAGCGGCAACTGGGGCAGCGAACTGGCACGCCTCAATCTGGCCCGACGCCTCAGCAAACAGCAGATCGAAGAGTTCTATCCGCCCTACCCTGGCGACGGCCCGGTCGTACTGGCCGAACTCGACGCCCTTTATCAACAAGTCGCAACGGCAGTCGATGTCGACGCTCTGATGAAAGCCCTGCCACCGCCACCCCCCGAAGGGCTCGGCTCCAACAACTGGGTGATCAACGGCAAGCGCACGGTTACTGGCCTTCCGTTGCTGGCGAATGACCCACATCTCGGCCTCTCGTCGCCGGCAGTATGGTATTTCGCCCATCTCACCACCCCGACGAGCGGCATCATCGGCGCGACCCTGCCGGGTATCCCGGGCATCATCCTGGGTCATAACGGCCGCGTAGCATGGGGCTTCACCAATACCGGACCGGATACGCAGGATATTTACATCGAGAAAATTGATCCGGCGGATTCCTCGCGCTACATCACGCCGACCGGCAGCGCGGCTTTCACGACGCGCCAGGAAACCATCAAGCTACGCGGTGAAAACGATGTCACGATCACCGTGCGCGAAACCCGCCATGGCCCGGTTATTTCCGATGTGCATGAGATCGCTCAGCGTTCCATAGGCGCCGAGTATGTGCTGGCTTTTGCATGGACGGCATTACGCGATGACGATACTACGGCAGACTCCCTGCTGGGTATGGAGACCGTGGCGGACTGGAACGGGTTTGTCCGCAACTTCGAGCGCTATGTCGCACCTCAACAGAATATCGTTTATGCCGATCGCGAGGGCAATATCGGTTTCCTGGCGCCGGGTTCTATTCCGGTGCGTCGCCCGGACAATGACATCAAGGGCCTTGCCCCGGCGCCCGGCTGGGATACCCGCTACGACTGGATCGGCTTCATTCCCTTCGATCAGTTGCCTCGCAGCTACAATCCGCCACGCGGCATTCTGGTGACGGCCAATCACAAGATCGTCTCGGACAGTTATCCGCATTTCCTCACGACGGAATGGGCTGAACCCTATCGCGCGCGTCGGATCGAGCAGCTGCTGAATGAACGCTCCGTCCATTCCGTCGAGAGCTTCCGCCAGATTCAGGCAGACACCCTTTCGCTGATGGCGACCGACATCCTGCCGCTCATGCTGGCTGCGCCGTCGAAACAGACACCCATAAATAACGAACTGCTGGCCACCCATGCCATGCTGGCTGCCTGGGACGGTAACATGGCCGTGAACCGGGCCGAGCCGTTAATCTTCCAGGCTTGGTATCGTGAACTGACCCGGCTGGTGCTGGCGGACGAATTGGGCGAGACCTTTCAGCCACTCTGGCGTTCCCGACCGCTGCTGATGAAGAACATTCTCACCAACCAGAACGGCCAGGCGCGCTGGTGCTCGAATGTCGCCACCGGCATTGCCAGCCCCTGCAACGACCTGATCGCCGAAGCCCTGGATCTGGCGCTAACCGATCTCAAAAGTCGGTACGGGGGCGATCTCGGTCGCTGGCGCTGGGGCGATGCCCATTACTCCAAGGCTGTGCATCGGCCCTTCAGTAATATTGCAATTCTGCGCCGGTTCTTCGAGATCAACGTGCCGACCCCGGGCGATACATTCACAGTCAATGCGGGCCAGAACGACCTCGGTAACGAAGCCGAACCCTTCGTCAACCGCCACGGGGCCTCCCTGCGGGCCATCTACGACCTGGCTGACCTGAACCGCTCGCAATTCATCCACTCGACCGGCCAGTCCGGCCATGCCCTGTCACCGAATTACCGCGACTTTGCCGGCCCCTGGAGCGGCAACCAGTATGTCCCCATGTCACTGCGTCCTGGGGATATCGAGGCCGGGGCCCTGGGCCGCCTACGCCTGACAGGCCGTCAGGCCCCGTAAACCATTACTTCTTTTCAATATTCTATTTACCCCTCGCATACGATAAACAGGGGTTGGGTTGACGCGCCGGGATGGATTCGCCAGGCGCGGGCATGGAGAAGTTTGAGATGCTGACAATTATTGGCGCGATCATCGTGCTCGGAAGTGTCATCGGCGGCTATGTCGCGGGTGGCGGGCATCTTGAAGTTCTTTGGATGCCATTCGAGTTCGTCATCATCTTCGGCGCCGGCATCGGCGCCCTCATCATCAGCTCGCCCAAGCCGGTCCTGAAAAAGGCGCTGGGCAGTTTCAAGCTGGCCTTCAAGGGACCCCGCTACACGAAAGACGATTACCTCGAGTTGCTGTCGATGCTCTATAGCGTATTCAAGCTGGCAAAGAGCAAGGGCATGCTGGCGCTGGAACAGCACATCGAGAAGCCGGAAGAGAGCAAGCTCTTCACCCAGTTCCCTAAGTTCATGTCCGATCACCATGCGATGGACTTCCTCTGCGATTACCTCCGCCTGATGACTCTGGGCAGCGAGAATCCGCATGAGATGGAATCCCTCATGGATATGGAACTTGAAGTCCATCACGAAGAGGATCATCAGGCCGCGCATGCCCTGTCATCCTTCGGCGAAAGCTTCCCAGCGCTCGGCATCGTGGCCGCCGTGCTCGGCGTTATTCACACCATGGGTTCGATCAGCGAGCCGCCGGAAGTGCTGGGCAAGCTGATCGGTGGTGCGCTCGTCGGTACCTTTGCGGGCATTCTGATTTCATACGGTTTCGTATCGCCCATGGCCGCGGCTGCCAAAGCCACCATGGAGCATGAAGCGAAATACATGCTCTGCATGAAGGCTGGTCTACTCGCCCATCTGCAGGGCTATGCGCCGGCCGTGTCGGTCGAGTTCGCGCGCAAGTCGCTGATCTCGAATGTGCGACCGAGCTTCTACGAGGTTGAAGAAGCGACCAGTAAGGTCCAGTCAGTTTGACCGGCCGGGAACACTGAGCTATGGCATCGGCTGAGGGCGAACGCCCAATCATCGTCAAAAAGGTCAAGAAGACCGCAGCGGGCGCCCATGGTGGCGCCTGGAAGGTGGCTTATGCCGACTTCGTGACCGCGATGATGGCCTTCTTCCTGCTGCTGTGGCTGCTGAACGTCACCACTGACGAGCAGAAGAAGGGTGTTGCCGATTACTTCTCGCCCGCCTCTGTCAGCCGCAGCTTCTCGGGCGCCGGCGGCGTGATGGGCGGCCGCACCATTCTGGAAGACGGCGGCAAAATCTCCAGCTTCGGTCTACCGACCGTGATCGTCGGCCCATCATCTGAAAAATCCGACCAGCCTGATCAACCGCAGTACGACCAGAAATATCCGGATTCACGTCAACCGCCGCCAGCACCTGGCAGGCAGGGCGATCGCTTCCAGGATCCCAATTCCGTCGCCCAGCAAGGCGAAGGCGAACAGGCGCAGCAAGGCGGCCTTGGCGCCTCCGACCAGCAGCAGATCACCGACCTGCAGCAGATCGATGCACAGGCTGCGCGCGAGCGTGTCGCACAGGCCGAAGCTGAAAACTTCCGCGAGGCCGAGGAACAGATTCGCCAGGCGATCGCCAGCAACCCGCAACTCGCCGAACTGTCGAAGCAGATCGTCTTTGACAACACGCCGGAAGGTTTCCGCATCCAGCTCGTCGATGAAGAACAGTCATCCATGTTCCCGTCCGGCGGCACTGGCATGAATGACAAGGCTCGCCGCCTGATGCAGCAGGTCGCGCAGGTGGTTTCCAAGCTGCCCAACAAGCTGGCGATCAGCGGCAACACTGATGCACAGCCTTTCCGTGGCCAGGGCGCTTATTCGAACTGGGAGCTTTCGGCTGATCGTGCGAACGCGGCACGGCGTGCCATGATCGAAGCTGGCGTGCCGAGCGAGCGCATCCGCCAGGTCACCGGCAATGCCGACCAGGATCCGCTGATCAAGGACAATCCGCTTGACCCGCGGAATCGCCGTATTGCAGTACTGCTGCTCAGCGATGTGCCGAAGGCTGGTGCTGCTGCAGGTGGTTCAGGCGGTTCCGCCAGCGGCCAGCCTGGCGGCCAGGCCGGACCGGCGCGTCCGGGTGCCCTGCGCAATCCGCCGCCGCCGCCGCCACTGCCACCAGGTCTGAGCGGACCGGGTCCCAGCAATGGTGCCATTCGTATTCTGCCGACCCGCTGATCACTGTGGCAGACTCGTCCCAGATGTCCTCGACGCAGCCGGTTCCAGCCGGCGCACCATTGCTCGATCCCTTTGCTGATCCAGGCCGCTTCGAAGGCCTGCTCTGGCGTCGCGCCTTCGGCTATCTGGTCGACTTGCTCATTCTGGGCGGCCTGTTCATGGTCTACTATTTCGCCCTGGCGATGCTCTCAGTGATCTCTTTCGGTCTGCTGACGGCCCCCCTGCTGCTGCTGAGTGCCGTAATCCCGACCGCCTATCATACCCTCACCATCGGCGGCCCTGCTTCGGCCACGCTGGGCATGCGGATGTTCGGTATCGAGGTTCGTGTCTGGAGTGGCGGGAAACCAGGCTATCTGCAGGCCCTGCTTCATACTGTTGTTTTCTATGTCACGGTCGGCTTCACCAGCGGTCTGATCCTGCTCTGGCCCCTGTTCAGTAACCGCCGGCGCTGCCTGCATGACCTGCTCTGTGGCACCTTCGTCGTCCGTCGGGCGTGATTAAACACAGAATCCCCCTCCCCAACCGGGGCAATTACGCTAATCTGTTTTTGAATCATTGATGGACTGCGACGTGAAACATCGCCTGCAGATACCCCTACGGCACTTTTTCGCCACTCCGCCCACGCCCTGCCCCTACCTGCCGGGACGGCTGGAGCGCAAGGTCGTGACCTTACTGGCGGGTGACGATCCCGATGGCCTGCACAACGCCCTGAGCCAGGCAGGCTTCCGGCGCAGCCAGGACCTGGCCTACCGGCCAGCCTGTGAAAACTGCAATGCCTGCGTGCCGGTCCGGGTTCCGGTCGCCGAATTCCAGCCCAACCACCCGCAACGCCGCGTGCTGCGCCGCAACACGGGCATTATGGCGCGCCGCCTGCCAGCCTATGCCACTCGCGAGCATTACCAGGTCTTCCGGCGCTACGTGACCGCCCGCCACGATGGCGGCGGCATGGCCGACATGGAATTCGCCGACTACCGGGCCATGGTCGAGGACAGCCCGGTGCGCAGCGGCCTGACCGAATTCCGCATGCCAGATGGCCGTCTGCTGGGCGTCTGCCTTATCGACGAAATGAATGACGGCATTTCCCTGGTCTACAGCTACTTCGATCCCGAGTTCGAAAACCGCAGCCCCGGCAGCATGATCATTCTCTGGCATATCCAGAATGCCTACGAATTGGGCCTGCCCTATGTGTATCTCGGCTACTGGATTTCCGAGAGCCAGAAGATGGCCTACAAGAGCCGCTTCCGCCCGCTGGAAGCCCTAACCCAGGAGGGTTGGCGCCGTCTCGATCCGGACGCAGAGCCAGCACCCGCGACTCTGTCGCCCGCAACCTTGGTCTGACCCCCCGTTTCTTGCGTCCCGCCCTCCCCGGGGGTATTTTCCAGCACCGTATGCGGATTCTCCGTGTACTCACGTGTTGCGTCTGCGCTTGTTCGAACGCGGGCCATCGACCTTCTAGGGAGAATTACAAACCATGCTTCGTCGCAAATTCCTCTCCGGTGCGGCCGTTGCCGGCGCCGGTGCCGTTGGCGCCGCCGCCAGCTTCCCGGCCCCCGCGATTGCCCAGAGCCTGCCCGAAATCAAATGGCGCATGCCGACCAGCTTCCCGAAGAGCCTCGACACCATCCATGGCGGTGGCGAGCAGCTCGCAAAGCGCGTCGCTGAACTGACCGACAACAAGTTCCAGATTCGCGTCTTCGCCGCTGGCGAAATCGTCCCGGGTCTGCAGGTGCTCGATGCCGTGCAGGCTGGCACCGTCGAGGCCGGTTACAGTGTCAGCTACTACTACGTCGGCAAGGACCCGACCTTCGCCTTCGACGCCTGCCTGCCCTTTGGCCTCAATGTGCGCCAGCAGAATTCCTGGATGCGCAACGGCGGCGGCCTGGAGTTGATGCGTGAGTTCTTCAAGGACTACAACATCGTCCAGTTCCCGGCCGGCAACACCGGCACGCAGATGGGTGGCTGGTTCCGCAAAGAGATCAAGACCGTTGAAGATCTGAAGGGCCTGAAGTTCCGCATCGCGGGCATCGCCGGCCAGATCCTCACCAAGCTGGGAGTCGTTCCGCAGCAGCTCGCGGGTGGCGACATCTACCCGGCGCTGGAAAAGGGCACCATCGATGCGGCCGAGTGGGTCGGTCCGTATGACGATGAGAAGCTCGGCTTCAACAAGGTCGCCAAGTTCTACTACTACCCGGGTTGGTGGGAAGGCGGCCCGCAGGTCTCGCTGTACGTCAACAATCAGCAGTGGGAAAGCCTGCCAAAGCCGTATCAGGCCGCTCTCGAAGCCGCCAGCGCGGAATGCAACAGCTGGATGCTCGGTCGCTACGACGCGCAGAACCCGGTTGCGCTCAAGAAGCTGGTCGGTAGCGGCACGCAGCTGCGTCCGTTCCCGCGTCCGGTGATGGAAGCCTGCTTCGACGCCGCCAACGAGGTGTATGCCGAAGTGTCCGCCGCCAATCCGAAGTTCAAGAAGATCTACGACAGCTGGTCCAAGTACCGCGACGACCAGCTGCTGTGGTTCCGAGTGGCCGAAGGCACCTTCGACAACTTCATGTCGGCTGCCAGCCAGCGCAAGCCTGCTACCCCGAAGAAGGGCGGCTGATCGGAATTCATCCGTCAGCCTACGTATTGATGGAAAAGCCCCGCATTGCGGGGCTTTTCTTTATCTGTCGCTGATCGAACGAATCCCGTAATCTCCCAATCAATCATTCATCGCGGCGTCAGTTCGTGAGAGTGACCGGTATCGGGCCGCGAGAGTCCGGCCCGCGACCGGAAGGTCAAACAGGGAGAAGAACAAATGCAAAGACGTAAGTTCCTTAAGGGCGCCGGCCTGGCCGGCGTCAGCGGTATCGGTGTTGCAGCAGCAAACTTCCCGATGCCGGCGCTGGCGCAGAGCCAGCCGGAAATCCGCTGGCGCCTTGCTTCCAGCTTCCCAAAGAGCCTGGACACCATCTTCGGTGCAGCCGATATCGTGGCCAAGCGGGTGGAGGCCTCGACGGGCGGCAAGTTCCAAATCCGTACCTTCGCTGCCGGTGAAATCGTTCCGGGTCTGCAGGTGCTGGATGCTGTGCAGGCCGGCACCGTGGAGATCGGCCACACCGCCAATTACTACTACGTGGGCAAAGATCCGACCTTCGCCTTCGATACCGCTCTTCCCTTCGGTCTGAATGCCCGTCAGCAGAATGCCTGGATGGGTTTCGGCGGCGGCCAGCAGCTGATGCGCGAGTTCTTCAAAGACTACAATTGCATTCCCTTCGCGGCCGGAAATACCGGCGCGCAGATGGGTGGCTGGTTCCGCAAAGAGATCAAGACCGTTGAAGACCTCAATGGCCTGAAGTTCCGCGTTGGCGGCTTCGCCGGTCAGGTACTGAGCAAGCTGGGCGTCGTGCCGCAGCAGATCGCTGGCGGTGACATTTACCCGTCGTTGGAAAAAGGCACCATCGACGCGGCCGAATGGATCGGCCCCTATGATGACGAGAAGCTCGGCTTCAACAAGGTCGCCAAGTATTACTACTACCCCGGCTGGTGGGAAGGCGGCCCGCAGCTCTCCTGCATCGCCAACGTCGATGCCTATAACAAGCTGCCGAAGGAATACCAGTCCATCCTGGAAGCGGCCTGCGCCGAAGCCAATGTCTGGATGCTGGCCAAATATGATGCAGTCAATCCGGCGGCTCTGAAAAAGCTCCTGGCTGGCGGCACACAGCTGCGCGCCTTCCCCCGCCCGGTCATGGAGGCCAGCTTCAAGGCCGCCACCGAGCTGTATGAGGAAACCTGCGGGAAGAACCCGAAGTTCAAGAAAGTCTTCGACAGCTGGGTCAAGTTCCGCGATGAGCAGGTCAGCTGGTTCCGCGTCTCGGAGAATACCTTCGACAACTTCATGATCGCGGCGTCTCAGCGCAAGCGCGGCTGAGCCTGTTCCACCACGGACTGGAAAGGCCCCGGGAAACCGGGGCCTTTTTTCATTTTTTGCAGGCCGGAACATTTTAAAAACGCATTACCAGCTCTTAATTTCCATTGATGCGTTGTCCCGGTTAAGCCTTGGGCAACCATTTGCATACAAAATTACTGGCGCACCTCCGAGTTGTGTCGCACTATGAAAGTGGCAGGCAGTGACTTCGACGGATGCCAGAAAGGACCGTCTTTCCAACGCCATGTGGCGCAGTGTCGTAAAACGAGCAACCAAACGCACGGCGGAGCCTGATCTGACTCCGACGCCGCGCGACCGTGAGCGCGTCGATGGCATAATCAACAAGATTTCCGAGGAGACGCTTCTGGTTTTCGACCTGCTGAAGGACGGCATGGTCAAGGAAGCCTCTTTCAAGACGGTCGAGGAAAGCATTACCCGACACTGCATCCTGTCGACCTTCGAACAGGTCCGCGTGGATGCCTTCCGTGACGCTGCAGGCCTCGCCTGGCAGCAGTCCCGCCGCTTCTCTGAAGCAGCCCTGGAAATGCCGGACCCCCAGCAGCGGCAGTTCGTACTTTCGGTGGCGCAGGCTTTCGAGCGCTTTGCCAAGCAGTTGCAGACCATTGAACAGCGCGCCATCGCGGAAAAACAGCGGCGCGAACAGCAGGATTAAAAGTCATTGGCAGGGACAAGGCTTGCCAAAAGCCGCCCGGAAAGCAAAGATTCGGTCAAGTAGAGTAACAGCGTATAAGCCGGGGGACGGCGGGGGAAAAATGGTTTTTGGGTCGATGTTCGGCGGCGGACGTGCCTACGCCTTTGAAATCTATGTACAGGTCGATGGTCGCTGGCGTCTAGACAAGCGTCTGGAAGGCGAGTCCAGCATGACCCAGCATGCCAACGAACAACTGGAGAAATCAGCCGTCGCCCAGGCGAACGCCCTGCTCAATCTCGGCGACTATCAGGCGGTCAAGGTGCTGCGCTCACGGGCGCGTTCGGACGGCTTTACGACGCAGTCGGAGATCTTCAACAAAACGGCGACGGTGCGGCCCAAGGTGATGGCCACACGTCCGTTCAAAGGCCCCTTCCCGGTCTGCGCGACGCCGTACGACCTGGCCCGCCGGCCGGCCGCAAAAGGTTTCAGTGCCGTGTTCCGCGAGTTTCTCGACAAGCAGAACGCCACGGCGATCGAGTTGCTTCATTCGCCGCAGCATCAGCGCAAGCTCAATGACATGAGCAATTTCATGCGTGCCGGCATCTATGCTCTTGCCGGAGCCCAGACCGAACCTGGATTGCCGAGCCAAGGCGAGCGCAGCAAGAAACTGGAAGCCCTCTTCGACAAAAAAATCCAGCTCACGCGTGATGCCATGGCGGAAAAAGGCCTGCCGGCATTCGAGAACAATGACTTTGCCCGCCTCTACGAACGGCTGTCGCATCGCGTGCAGGACGACCAGCTGCGCTTCCTGTTCTTTTTCCAGACCGCCAAGGTCACCCAGAGCCTGTCCAGCTATGCCGGCCGGCTTGATCTGTATCTCACCGACATGATCGAGCGGCCGATGAACGGCCTCGCGCCGCTGCTGGATGAAGCCTCCGCGTCATGCCTGGATGCCACGACGCTGATCCAGGATCTCCTCGGCCCGCGCAATAGCCTGTCCGAAGCGCTGATGGCTCTCGCCGAACTCTCCGCCGGCAAGCTGGCCATGCCGGCCAAGCCCGATCCCATTCTGGAAAAACTCAATCGCCTGTTGGGTGAAGGTCGGCTGGTCTTCTGTGCCGAGACGCTCTGGGAGCGCATTCTGTCCAACCTCAATTCCAAAGCTCTGCTCAGCAAAACAGAGCCCAAGAAAGAATGGCAGATGACCCGCAACCTGAACCACAAGCTGCTGGAAATCGCACCCGAATCCTTCAAGGAATCAATCGATCATGCCGGCCGCATGCGCATGGAGCGCGTGCGTAATATGGAAGGCTGATATCCGGATGGGCGAGCGCTGCATCTGATACGGCGCCGCTTAATCACACCCTGCACAACTTTGGTTTTTGATTTAGTCCCTGGGCGGCATTTGCGCGCCCGTCAGGTCGGCGCCGTTAAGGTCCGTATTGACCATCTTGGCATCTGTCAGGTTCGCATTGACGAGCCGCGCTCGATTGAGCTTGGCATCGATCAGGTTGGCACCCTTCAGCAACGCATCCGAGAAATCGGCTTCGGTCGCATCGCAAGCCGCCAGACTGGCCGACCAGAAACGGCCTATCGGCTTGCCGTCGGGACCGCGCAGCGGCACCTGTCCCAGCTGAGCGCGCTGCAGAATCGCTTTCTGCAGGATTGCACGCGCCATATTCACGCCATTCGCCAGCGCACCGATCAGATTGGCACCGGTAAGATCGGCTTCAGAAAGATCGGTCATCACCAGCGTGGTGTTCTGCAGCTTCGCACCGGCGAGCTTGGCGCCTTTCAGGTTCGCGCCGCTCAGATCCTTACCGGTGAGATCGATGCGCTCCATGTTCAGACCGGCGAGATCGGCGCGCGTACCTTCACGACCATCCGTCTTGATCCACTTTTCGTGTTCCTGAAGGATGCTCGCCACGGTGTCACCAAAGCTGGAGACATCGACGAAAAGTTCGGCGCCAGTGAAGTTCGCGGAATCCATATCCACGTCTTCCAAGATCGCACCCTTCAGATCAGCGCCCTGGAAGTCGGCGCCATCGATCAGCGCCATCGACATGTCGACACCGCGCAAGCATGCGCCCTTGAGATCGGCGCCGGCCAGATTGGCCTTGCGCAGCGAAACCTTCGTCAGGTTGGCGCGCGAAAGATTGGCACCAGCGAGATTCACGCCGTTCATGTTGGAGCCGGTCAGGTTCGACCCACGCAGATTGGCTTCTGCCAGATCGGCGCCACCGGTATTCGCTTTCGGTTTCTTGCCGGTGACGCTGTCCGCTGCGCCGAAGCCCACGCCGTCATCGGAGGCCTGCATCAGCGCGCCACCGCGGAAATCCACGCCCATCAACCGGGCACCAGCCAGGGTCGCGCCGCGCATGGATGCGCCGCGCAGATCGGCCTTGGTCAGGTCGGACCGGGACAGGTCCGCCCGCTCCAGATTGGCGGCGAACAGATCGGCTTCGGAGAGATTTGTCTCGACCAGAACGGAACGAGACAGGTTCGCGCCCGACATCTTCGCGGCACGTAAGTCTGCCCCACTAAAATCATAGCCCTGCAGATCGGCCAGGGAGAGATTCAGGCGGGCTCCACGGGGACGCTTCAGCAGCCACTCCCGGTGGCGCGCAAGCATCTTTTCCACTTCCATCGGGTTCATTACCCGAGCCCCCTCAGCCTGAGCACTGATACAGCCTATTTCTTCGGCCGCATAAAATCTTCGACAATCTTAATGTTTTTCTCTAGTTCCGCAATCTTCCCAGACAGTTCCGCAATTTTCATCTTTACGGCCTGTCCGCCGGCGGCAGCACCCTGGGACGCCTCCTTGGCGTTGCGCAGATCGGCCTGCAACTGGGGTGACGGACCCTTGGCGTTACGTAAGGCGGCCTGGATATCGAGAATGGCCTTGTCCAGTTCCGGACGTTTCTTGGCCAAACTGTTCATATTGTCTTCCAGCCGCGCTTTTTCCTCCTGGAGCTTCCCGATCTGCTCCCGCATCTGGGTAATCGCATCACTCAAAACCGTTCCTCCGGGGGTAAGCCTTGGCCGGCCGGATCGGGGCGGGTACCCGGCAAGGCCTTCTTAGACGTCTCCAGACCCCACGCCAAGCTGTTCTAAAGGCGTAGGAGGCGCCGACAACCGCGTGGGGAGTGCCTGTGTGGCCCAATACGGCGCATCCCAGGGCAGCGATCCCCATGAGCAGCCCTGCCGGACCGCAGCCAGCCCGCAATTCACGAAGATGACCGGCAAAAACGGCTGTTTGTAGAGATCGCCACCTTCATCAGGGTGTCCGACCGCCTCGAGGCTGTGGATAAAATCGATCTCGACGGCTTGGACTTCGCCTGCATCGGTGTGCCGATGGGTCTGGGCCTCATCAACCCGGCCGGAGCGCGGCTCGCCCCCCATGCGGTCTGGGCTATCGAAGGGATCTGCCCTGCTCACCCACGGCCGACGAAGGGCATCTTGGTCGCCATTACGGTCATGAACAGCACGTTGGCATCCAGCGGCAGGCTGGCCATATGCACGACGGCATTGGCGACATGCTCGACATCCATGCGCGGCTCGACGCGGGTCGAACCATCGGGCTGAAGCACGCCGTTCTTCATGCGCTCGGTCATGTCGGTCGCGGCATTACCGATATCGATCTGGCCGACGGCGATGTTATAGGCGCGACCATCCAGCGAACTCGCCTTGGTCAAACCACTGATGGCGTGCTTGGTCGAGGTATAAGGCGACGAGAACGGCCGCGGCGCATAGGCCGAGATCGAACCGTTATTGATGATGCGGCCGCCGCGCGGATCTTGATCCTTCATGATGCGGAAAGCTTCCTGTGTGCACAGGAACGGGCCGGTCAGGTTGACGTCGACCACAGCCTTCCACTGTTCGTAGGACAGATCTTCCAGCGGCATCGCCGGCGTGCCCATGCCTGCATTGTTGAACAGCACATCGAGGCGACCGAAGGCCTGCTTGGTCTTGGCAAACAGCGCCTTCACCTGCGCATGATCGCCCACGTCGGTGGCGACCGCGACGGCGCGCACGCCATGCTTCTCGGATTCACGTGCCGTGCCATCCAGCGCTTCCAGACGGCGACCGGCGAGCACAACGTTGTAGCCCGCCTTGGCCAGCGCGATGGCTGAAGCCCTGCCGATGCCAGTGCCCGCGCCGGTAATCAGGGCAACCTTGTTGCTGCTCATTTCAGGTGTTCCTCGTGTTTCTTGTTCTGGGATGGCGGAGGATAGCGGAGCGTCCTCGGGCCGGGCAATGCGCCGGAGCGCCCAATGCCGTGATAATGATGGGAAAATGGCGTGCCCTGGTGGATTCGAACCACCGACCTGCCGCTTAGAAGGCGGCTGCTCTATCCAACTGAGCTAAGGGCACCCGTGATCATTGCGGCCCAAAACGAAAAACGGCCGGCGAGGCCGGCCGCTTGGGCACCCCGCCGGATCGGTCTTAGCGAATTCTGGTAAACGCGAAGTTGTCGGCATAGGCGCGGCGGTTCATTTTGCGCGCCTGCGGCTCTTCAATCTCGTAGGGAATGCCGCGCTTGTCGGCATAGGCGACCGCCTCTTCCTTGGTGTCAAACCGCAGTGTCAGCTGGCCCAGCGTGCCTGCGGCGCCCGTCCAGCCCATCAGCGGCTCCACAAAGCGGCTGTCGGCGGTATCGTATTCCAGCACCCACTGGCGGGTCCGAGCCTTCCCGGACTGCATCGCGGTCTTGGTGGGCTGGTAAATCCGGGCCTTGGTCGTCATGGGCCGTCCTCGTGATTTCGTCTGACCATTATGGTCGGGGTGACTGGATTCGAACCAGCGACTTCTTGCTCCCAAAGCAAGCGCTCTACCAGACTGAGCTACACCCCGCCCGAAATGGCGGAAAAGTGAGCGCCTTTTAGCATGAAGCTGGGGGAGCCGACCAGCCCCTCCGGAGAGGTTGATTTGGCAGTTAACGTCTTGGCGAAGCGCCAAAAATCCCGTGTTCGACCTTGTCGCCGGCCTTGATCCCCAGCCGCGACGCGGTTCCGCCGTTCAGTTCCAGTACTGCCCGGACCGGGCCATTGGAATTGATTCCGGTCTCATCCCGGGGGATGGCGCGCTGATGGATATTCAGGATGGTGCCGTCGGCCTTGATGAACAGCATGTCGAGCGGGATGAGCGTATTGCGCATCCAGAAGGAGGCCATCTGCTCCTGCTTGAAATCAAACAGCATGCCGGCGTCCGGCGCCATGGTGGTGCGGAACATCATGCCGCGTGACCGGCTCAGGTCGTTATCGGCCAGCTCGACCTTGAATTTCTGCGGCCCTTTTTCGGTGCGGATCACAAGGTCGCTCTGGGGCAAGGTCGGCTGCGGCTGCGCCGATGCCGGAAGGGGACTTGCAAGCAGAACCATGGCGAATAAACCGCCGAGCACCGACTTAAGTTTCACGCCCTCATCCTTTCCTGCACGCGACGCACCAAAAGCCGGACATCTTCACGCACCGCACCATGCCGCGGGACATCGGCCAGCGTGGTAAACCAGTGCTCCGGCGGATTACGGCCTGCCGAGCGGTTCCAGTTCAGCTCCCGCAGCAGGCTTTCCGCCGCCGGCGGCAGCCGGTCCGGGATTTCCGCCGCGCTCAGCTGGGCCCAGACTCCGGCCCAGCAACGCGCCACCGACCAGGGATTATACCCGCCACCGCCCAGCGCCAACAGGCGCGGTGCCACGCCTTTCAAGGCTGCGACAGCCTGCCACAAGGCACCGTTGGACAAATCCTGTTTACCGAGCGGGTCATCGGCCAGAGCATCCGCGCCGCACTGGATCACCAGCGCCTCCGGCCTGAAGTTCTCCACGAGCGGACCGATCGCTTCATTCATCAGCGCCGCCATCTCGTCATCCTGCATGCCGGGCGGAACCGGCAGGTTGAACAGGTTGCCCGCCCCCTCCTCGTCCAGACCACCTGATCGTGGCCAGCGTCCCGCCTCGTGTACCGACAGCACCAGCACGCGCGGATCATCGGCGAAGGCATCGGCCACGCCGTCGCCGTGATGTACATCGAGATCGACATAGGCCACGCGCGACAGCCCGCCATCGAGCAGCGTCAGGATGCCGAGCACCGGATCGTTGAAGTAGCAGAAGCCTGAGGCCTGCGCCGGCCGACCATGATGCGTGCCGCCGCCGGGACTGTAGATGATGCCTTCATGCGCCAGCAGATGACGCGCGGCGATCAGGCTGCCGCCGACACCGGTAGCCGGGCGACGGAACATGGTGCCGTAGATCGGATTTCCGCCGCGCCCCAGATTGTAGCGCTCGGACTCTTCGGCGCTGATCTCCAGCGTGCACTCGGCTTTCTGCACCGCGGCGATGTAATCCGCGCGATGAAACCGCACGAGCTCCTCGGGCGTGGCCGGCCGGCTTTCGCGATACTGCCCGGGCTGCAGCCAGCCCAGGGCCTGCACCAGGTCCATGACCGTGGACACGCGCGGGATTGACAGCGGGTGTTTCCCACCCAGCGTGGACAAGCGATAGATCTCGTTTCCGATGAAAAGCGGCACCCTGGGCATGGATGGAATCTAGCGGCCCGGCAGGGCTTAACAAGACGCCCCCGGAGCCTATAATGCGGCCTTGCCTCTGAGGGGGAGCCGATGGGCGGCTGAGAGGTCCGGGTGAGCCGGACGACCCCTCGAACCTGATCCGGTTGATACCGGCGTAGGGATCAGCGGCCGTGACACTGCAGACCACCCTTCATGCCGCCACCGCTCTGCCTGCCCTGCATCTGGCCGGCAGCGGCTTTGCCTATGGCGCCCACACGGTGCTGGCACCGTTTGCGCTCGATATTGCCGCGGGCGAGACTGTCGCCATCCTGGGCCGCAGCGGCTGCGGCAAAAGCACCCTGCTGAAAATGATCGCCGGCCTGCTGCCTGGCATGTCGGCATCACTGGCCGGCCAGGTCGCCTGGATGGCGCAGCAGGACCTGCTGCTGCCCTGGGCCAGTATCCGCGAGAATGCCCTGCTGGGCATGCGCCTGCGCGGCGAAGCCCCCGATCATGCCCGCGCCGACGACCTGCTGCAGCGGTTGGGCTTGGCCGACTGGGGCGATGCCCTGCCAGCAAAACTATCCGGCGGCATGCGCCAGCGCGCGGCACTTGCCCGCACGCTGATGGAAGACCGCCCGTTGGTACTGATGGACGAACCTTTCTCCGGCCTCGACAGCATCACACGCGCTGCGATGCAGACCCTGGCGAGCAAGGAACTGGCCGGTCGCGCCGTCCTGCTGGTGACCCATGACCCGGCCGAGGCCTGCCGCATGGCCGACCGTATCTACCTTCTGGGCGGCCAACCTGCGCGCCTGCAGCCGGTGATCGAGCTGCCGCAGCCGAAGCCGCGCGATCCGCTGTCACAGGCCCTGCTGCCGGCCCTTCGCGCCGTGCAGGCCATGCTGGAGGCCAACGCATGATGGCCTGGCTGCGTCCGTTACTCACGCTGCTCGGTCTGGTCCTGCTCTGGCAGACCGTGGTCTGGCTGTTCGACCTGCCACCCTACATCCTGCCGCCGCCGCACAAGGTGGCGCAGGCCTTCGTGCAACGCGCCGATGTGTTGTTCAGCGAAGCGTTCGTCACGCTGGCCGAGATGCTGCTCGGACTGCTGTTCGGCGCCCTGCTCGGCGCGAGCGCGGCGCTTGGCCTTCTGGCTTCGGCAACGGCGCGGCGCTGGCTGCTGCCGCTGATCGTTGCCAGTCAGGCCGTGCCTGTCTTCGCGCTGGCGCCCCTGCTGGTACTCTGGTTCGGCTACGGCATGGCGTCCAAGATCGTGATGGCCATGCTGATCATCTTCTTCCCGGTCTCGGCGGCGCTCTACGACGGCCTGCGCCGCACCGATGCCGGCTGGCTCGACCTGGCGCGGGTCATGACCGGCGACGCGCCGCAGCATCGTCATCGCATCCTGCTGCACATTCGCCTGATGGCCGCATTACCGGCCTTTGCCAGTGGCTTGAAGATCGCTGCAGCCGTGGCGCCGATCGGCGCGGTGATCGGCGAATGGGTCGGGGCCAGCGCGGGGCTGGGGTTCCTGATGCTGCAGTCCAATGCCCGTGTCCAGACCGACCTGATGTTTGCGGCCCTGATCCTGCTCGCGCTTTGCGCGGTGGCGCTCTATGCCGCCATCGACTACCTCACCCGTCGCTTGCTGCCCTGGCAGGCCGACAGCCATGCCCAGCCTGTTGCTGAAGGAGTCTCCCGATGACCCGTCGTTACCTAGCCGCCATTGCTTTTACTGCAGCCCTGCTGCCTGGCATGGCCTCCGCCCATGACAAGCTCACCGTCCTGCTAGACTGGTTCGTCAACCCCGATCACGCGCCACTGGTGGTCGCCAAGCACACCGGCATTTTTGATCGCCATGAACTGCTGGTTGATCTGATCGCACCCGCCGATCCCAATGATCCGCCGAAGCTGGTCGCCGCCGGCAAGGCCGATGTCGCGATCTCATATCAGCCGCAGCTGCATGTGCAGGTGGCACAGGGCCTGCCGTTGCGCCGCATCGGCACCGTGGTGGCGACGCCACTGAATTCCCTGGTGGTGCTGCGCGACGGGCCGATCAAATCGGTGGCCGACCTCAAGGGCAAGAAGATCGGCTATTCGGTCGGTGGCTTCGAGGATGCGCTGCTGAAAAGCATGCTGGAACAATACGGTCTCAAGTTGACCGATGTGACGCTGGTGAATGTGAACTTCGCACTCTCGCCATCTATCTTCGCCGGCAAAGTCGATGCGACCATCGGTGCCTTCCGCAATTTCGAACTGAACCAGATGGACATCGCCGGCAAACCTGGCCGCGCTTTCTATCCCGAAGATTACGGCGTGCCGCTCTATGACGAACTCATCTTGGTCGCGCATAAAGATAAGCTGAAAGATGATCGCCTGAACCGCCTGCTCGATGCACTCGAGGAATCGGTCGCCTATCTGCACAACGAGCCGGAGAAAAGCTGGCAGGCTTTCATCAAGGAGAACAAGACGCTGGACGACGAACTGAACCGTCGCGCCTGGGCCGCCACCCTGCCCCGTTTTGCGCAGGCGCCGCGCGCGCTGGATGGCCGCCGGTACAGCCGATTTGCCGATTACATGGTTAAGCAGGGCCTGATCCCAAAGGCGCTGCCCGTCGCGGATTATGCAGTGGAATTGCGTTAATCCGTACCCTGTCCTAATGGGCGGATGCTCGCCAATGTGATCGCGCCCCCATCATCCACATGCTACTGTTCCGCAAAAGGCGTGGGAGGAGCAGTGCATGCGGAACCCGAATTACGCCGATCTGCATCCACGGTTTTCTTGGATGCGCGATTATCTGAATACGGTCGCACCGCCCGGCCTTCTGCCTGGACGACAGCATATCGATCCGGTGGCGCTGCGCTCTATTCTGCCCTTCGTCAACCTTGTCGATGTCGAGCGTGGCGAAGATGGCGTGCTGCGGTTTCGCTACCGCCTGATAGGCACCCTGCAGACCACGGCAGCCGGCCGCGAGATCAGTGGAAAATATCTGGAAGACGCGGTCGCTCCAGCCTTTGCCGAGCGCATTCGCGCCAACATGACCGCCGTGGTGAAAACGGGAAGGCCGGTCTATGACCGCTTTCCCATGCCCTATGAAGATCGCGATTTCATCGACAGCGAACGTGTTTATTTCCCGCTGGCCGGCGATGGCCGGGCCGTCGACAAACTGCTGATCCTGAATTTCTATCCGGACGATGAAAACGACCGGCCGCCGCAGGAAACTTCAAAGTCTGCACGGCTGCGGCCGTTGCCGCCCTATACCCGGCCTTGAACGAAAAACGCCGGCGCAGATGACTGCGCCGGCGTTCAGACGACAGGTTGCAGCCTGTCTCAGTCCATACGGATTTCGGCGACCTGCGGACCCTTGGGGCCCTGGCCGACGCGCACACGGACCGACTGGCCCGGCTGCAATTCATTGATACCTTCGCGGCGCAGCACTTCCATATGCACGAAGATGTCCTGGTCGCCCTCGCCACGCGAGACAAAGCCATAGCCCTTCACGGCATTGAACCACTTCACCTTGGCCTCGAAGAAGTCGCCCTGGGCCGTCACCGAGGGGAAACGCGGACCGCCCCGATCAGCACCAAAACCACCACGGGGGCCGCCTCGATCACCGAAACGATCACCGCCTCCGAAGCCACGGTCATCGCCGCCAAAACGTGATGGGCGCGGCGGACGCGGACCGCGGTCGCCAAAAGCGCCACCGCCGCCGCCCGAAGGCGCGGCTGTGCTGGTATCGACCGAAAGCACGCGGACTGCCTGCATACCCTTGGGTCGCTTTGCGACCTCAAGCAGCAAGGTGGAGCCTTCTTCAATGCTTTCGTAACCGGCCTGCCGCAGGCAGGAGAGATGCAGAAACACATCGCCGGAATTGTCGTCAGGACTGACGAAACCAAATCCCTTGACGGCGTTGAACCACTTGACCTTGCCGGAAATCTTGACGATTTCGGCGTCGCCGAAGCCCCCTTGATCCACTCTTTTGACCCTTCATTAGCCCCACTACGCCCCAAAGCGTAACACCTTTTACGGGCGCTGCCAAAACGATTCTAACAAGGCTTGCGGAGGGTTAGCACCCTCTACGAAGGTCTCACGAAGGGTCAGATCGTGGGGCCTTCGACGCGGCGTTTCGGACGCCAGCGGGTGACGGAACGACCGTCGGCGGTGAAGCGAACTTCCTGGCTGTCCGGCGGTGCGGCGCGCAGGTGATTGGCGGCTTCGGCGACCGAGGCGGTGCGGCCGCCCTGCCCGGGAGCCGGCCCCTTGACCGGCTGACCGCGCATCGCCTTGGACAGCGGATGTTGCGGCAAGCTACCGAAAGCATGCTCGGCAATCTTGGCCTGGACGGCCTCTTCGAAGGGGGGCAGTTCGACCGGACGTTCGCGACGTCCGCCGCCGGCCGGAGCCAGGCCGGGCGCGTTGATGCGGGGCGTGGAGGTCTTCACCGCACTGCGGTGATTCTCGACCGCGATTTCGCTGCCGGGGCCGTTCTCCTGCGCCTTGCGCCAGGCGGGATCGCCGATCACAAGTTTGTGCAGCGCAACCGCGGGCAGGATGCCGAAGCGTTTCCAGAAGGCATCCAGGAAGGCTTCCGAAGTTTCACTCAGATTGGGGGTCCAGGGGTTCTCGATGCCGGCCTGGAAGACCAGGTCCAGCGTAGGCTCCACCGGGCCGTCGTCGCCGACCAGGAAGGTCGCGGGCATCAGCTTGGCACCCTCGCGGGCAATCGCGTAATGGGCCTGTGCGAGGTAGAGCAGCCAGCGAAGCTTGGGCAAAGACATGGCGATCCGTTCCGATGCCGCCCTTTCGAGGAGCCAGAAACTGACGTCAATACCGGACCGTGTCGCGGGGACCATGTGTACCCCTTTACCTCAAACAGACCTGAACCTAGTTATGCCCAAGCTAGGGGGCTAATCTTAACAGGACGTGAATCGATTTCCCCACTCAATTCCTGTTGTGCTTTGGAGTTTTTGCCATGGACCTGACCGGCGAACAGCTGATACCCGCCCCCCGCCAGACCGTATGGGACGCCCTTTACGACCCCGAAGTCCTGCGCCAGTGCATCACCGGCTGCGAAACCGTCACCAAGACCTCGGAGACCGAGTTTGAGGCTAGCGTCCAGGTCAAGGTGGGACCGGTGAAGGCCCGCTTCAAGGGCAAGGTATCGCTGAACGATCTCAATCCGCCCAACAGCTGCACGCTCAGCGGCGAGGCCCAGGGCGGCGTGGCCGCCGGCTTCGGCAAGGGCAGCGCCAAGATTGAGCTCACCGATGCCGACCCCGGTGTCACCCGGCTGACATACAACGTCAACGCACAGGTCGGCGGCAAGCTCGCCCAGATCGGTGCCCGCCTGATCGATGGCGTGGCCGCCAAAATGGCTGATGAGTTCTTCGCCAAGTTCAATCAGATCGTGGCCGCCCCAGGTGCCGCCGCAACTGCGCAGGCAGCCCAGGATCTTGCCGCGGCCGCGCCCATTGCTGCACCTGCTGCATCGCAAACTGGCAAGCCGGTAACCGGCGGGATACCAAGCTGGCTGTGGATCGGCGGCCTGATCGTCGTTGTATGTGCCGCAACGGCATTGGCACTGCGCAACTGATTCAATCCGCTTTTGCAACTTGACGCCCCTTGCGCGTTGCGCCCAAAGTTACAGGGTGTAGCGCGCGATATGCCCCAACACTTCTCCGCGCTCCATGGGAGGAAATCCATGACCATCTCCGTGACGATCACCGTCAACGGCCAGCCGGTGACACGCGACGTTGAACCCCGCACCCTGCTAGTGCAGTTCCTGCGCGAACATCTTGAACTGACCGGCACGCATGTCGGCTGCGATACCAGCCAGTGCGGCGCCTGCGTCGTCCATATCGACGGCAACAGCGTGAAGTCCTGCACCATCCTGGCGGCGCAGGCGCAGAATGCCAAAGTTACCACGATCGAAGGGCTGGCGCAGGACGGCAAGCTGCATCCGATGCAGGAAGCCTTCCGCGAGCATCACGCCCTGCAGTGCGGATTCTGCACGCCAGGCATGATCATGAGTGCCATCGATCTGGTGAAGCGCAATCCGACTCCGAGCGAAGAAACGGTGCGCCACGAGCTGGAAGGCAATCTCTGCCGCTGCACCGGCTACCACAACATCGTCAAGGCCGTGATGGCCGGGGCTCAAGCAATGCGAGGGTAAGCATCATGACGAACCAGGGCATTGGTCAATCAGTCCGTCGCAAGGAAGATTTCCGCTTCATTACGGGTCAGGGCCACTATACCGATGACATCAATCGCCCTGGTCAGTTGTATGCGTCCTTCCTGCGCTCGCCGCACGCTTTCGCGAAAATAAAATCGATCGACACGGCGACCGCGCGGGCCATGCCCGGTGTCGTCGCTGTCTATACCGGCAAGGATGTGGCGGCCGACAAGATCGGCGGCCTGATCTGCGGATGGACCGTCAAAGATAAAAAGGGCGAGCCGCACAAGGCGCCGCGCCACGACATCATCGCCATAGAGCATGTCCGCCATGTCGGCGACCAGGTCGCGGTGGTTATCGCCAGAACCTATGCCCAGGCCCGCGACGCCGCCGAGATGATCGAGGTGGATTACGACGTGCTGACGCCGGTCGTCGATGTGGTGAGCGCGTTGAAGACAGGCGCGCCGCAGGTCCATGCCGATGCGCCAGGCAATCTCTGCTACGACTGGGAATTCGGCGACAAGGCCAGCACCGAGCAGGCATTCGCCAAAGCCGCGCATGTCACCAAACTGGAACTGATCAACAACCGCCTCTCGCCCAATCCGATGGAGCCACGCAGCGCCATCGGTGAGTACGACCCTGGCACCGACACCACGACGGTCTACACGACCTCACAGAATCCGCATGTCATCCGGCTGATCCTCTGCGCCTTCGTGCTAGGCCTGCCAGAAAACAAGGTGCGCGTGATCGCCCCTGATGTCGGCGGAGGCTTCGGTTCCAAGATTTTCAACTATGCCGAAGAAACCGTCTGTGTCTGGGCGGCCCGCAAGCTGAAGAAACCGGTGAAATGGACCTCGGACCGCACCGAGGCCTTCCTCACCGATGCCCATGGCCGCGACCATGTCACCCATGCCGAACTGGCAATGGACAAGGACGGCAAGTTCTTAGGATTGCGTGTCGCCACCATGGCGAATATGGGCGCGTACCTGTCCACTTTCGCGTCAGCCGTGCCGACCTATCTCTATGCCCTGCTGCTGGCCGGGCAGTACACCACGCCGGCGGTCTATGCCGAGGTGAAAGCCGTCTTCACCAACACCACGCCGGTCGACGCCTATCGCGGCGCCGGTCGCCCGGAAGCCACCTATGTGGTCGAACGTCTGGTCGAGGCTGCCGCACGCGAGCTGAAGCTCGATCCGGCCGAAATCCGCAAGCGCAACTTCGTGCCGGTCGATGCCTTCCCTTATCAGACACCCGTCGCCTGCGTCTATGACAGCGGCCAGTATGCCAAGGCGCTGGATGAGGCAATGAAGCTTGCCGACTATGCCGGCTTCGCCAAACGCAAGGCCGAGAGCGCCCGTAAAGGCAAGCTGCGCGGCATCGGCCTCTGCGCTTATATCGAGGCCTGCGGCATCGCGCCGTCGGCCGTGGTCGGCTCGCTTGGCGCCGGCGTCGGCCTCTGGGAGTCGGCCCAGATCCGATTCAACGCCACCGGCACCGTCTTCGTCTATACCGGCTCGCACAGCCATGGCCAGGGCCATGAAACCACCTTTGCCCAAGTGGTGTCGGACAAGCTCGGCGTGCCGCTGGAGAGCATCGAAGTCGTGCATGGCGACACCGCGCTGGTGCCGATGGGCATGGGCACCTATGGCTCGCGCTCGCTCGCCGTCGGCGGCTCCGCCATCGTGCGTGCCACCGACAAGATCATCGAGAAGGGCAAGAAGATCGCCGCCCATCTGATGGAAGCCTCGGCCGACGATGTCGTCTTCGAGAACGGCAACTTCACCGTCAAAGGCACCGACAAGCAGGTGCCGATGGCGCAGGTGGCTTTCACTGCCTATGTGCCGCATAACTACCCTGCCGATCTGGAGCCGGGTCTGGAGGCCAGCGCCTTCTACGACCCGGCAAACTTCACCTTCCCTGCTGGCGTGCATATCGCCGAAGTGGAAATCGACAGCGACACCGGCGTCACCACGCTGGTGAACTGGTCGGCTGTCGATGACTTCGGCAATGTCATCAATCCGATGATCGTCGAGGGTCAGGTGCATGGCGGCATCGCCCAGGGTGTGGGCCAGGCCTTGCTGGAGGGCGTGGTCTATGATCCCAAAAGCGGCCAGTTGCTCACCGCCTCGTTCAACGATTACTGCATGCCGCGCGCCGATGACCTGCCCTCCTACAAAGTCGGCATGATCCAGACGCCCTGCCCGCATAATCCGCTGGGTGTGAAGGGCTGTGGCGAGGCTGGCGCAATTGCTGCACCTGCCGCACTGATGAATGCCATCACCGACGCGCTCGGCACCGAGAAGATTGACATGCCGGCAACCCCGCAGAAGGTGTGGCGGGTGATTCAGAGCAACAACCTCGCCGCAGCGGCGGAATAAAAGTTCAAACGGAGAAGCCACCATGTATGCGTTCAACTACCACCGTCCGACCTCGCTGGCCGATGCCGCCAAGCTGCTTGGCGGTGCCGACGACGGCAAACTGCTGGCCGGCGGCCAGACCCTGCTGCCGACCCTGAAGAACCGTCTGGCACAGCCGTCCGATCTGGTCGACCTGACCGGCATCGCCGAATTGAAGGGGCTGTCTGTTTCAGGCAACACGGTCACCATCGGCGCCGTTACCAAACATGGCGCGGTGGCCAGTTCGGCCGAGGTGAAGAAGGCCATTCCGGCCCTGGCCCATCTTGCGGGCCTGATCGGCGATCCCGCCGTGCGCAACATGGGCACCATTGGCGGCTCGGTCGCCAACAACGACCCGGCGGCTGATTATCCGGCGGCGTTGGTGGCACTGGGCGCGACCGTTCATACCTCCAAGCGCAAGATCGCCGCCGATGACTTCTTCACCGGCCTGTTCGAGACCGCGCTGGAAGATGGCGAGATCATCACCAAGATCGAATTCCCCACGGCCAAACGCGCTGGCTACGAGAAGTTCCGCAATCCTGCCTCGCGCTATGCCATGGTCGGCGTCTTCGTGGCCGAGACGGCGAATGGCATCCGTGTCGCCGTCACTGGCGCCGGCCCCTGCGTCTTCCGCCACAAGGAGATGGAGGCCGCGCTCTCCAAGTCCTTCTCCCCCGATGCGCTGAAGGGCATCAAGACCGATCCCAAGACGATGAACAGCGACATTCATGGCAGCGGCGAATACCGCGCCCATCTGGTTGGTGTGGTCGCCAAGCGCGCCGTGCAGAACGCACTCGGCTGATCGCCTTTCTCCTTTACAAACGGCGCGCCTCAACAGCGCGCCGTTTTCTTTTACGCAAAAAAATATCAAGGAAACGTCCTGTGACAGACCGTCATTCCGCTGCCGCCCTCATCGCCTTTGCCACCAGCCTGCTCGGCAAGGCTGGCCTCGACGCCGACAAGGCCGCCACCACGGCGCAGATCCTGGTCGAGGGTGACCTGATGGGCCACAGCACCCATGGCCTGCAGCTCCTGGGGCAGTATCTGGGCGAGATCGAGGCTGGCCGCATGACCAGAACCGGCGAGCCCGGCGTGATCGCCGAACGACCGGCGACGCTCACCTGGGATGGCCGCTACCTGCCAGGCCCCTGGCTGGTGCTGAAAGCGGTCGATGCCGCAATCGCCCGCGCGAAGACCTATGGCACCGGCACGGTGGTGATCAACCATTCCCATCACATCGCCTGCCTGGCCGCCTATCCGCTGCGCGCCATTGAGCAGGGCATGGCATTGCTGCTGGCAAGCTCAGACCCCGCCAGCGGCTCGGTTGCGCCCTTCGGCGCCATCGCCGGACGCTACACACCCAATCCGATCGCCGGCGGCTGGCCGGTGAAGGACAGCGATCCGGTGATCTTCGATGTCAGCGCCTCCACCACGACGAACGGCATGGTGGCGCGGCTCAACCGTACGGGCGGCAGGCTCGGCGGCCCCTGGCTGATCGACAACCAGGGTAATGCCACCGATGACCCCAAGAGCTTCACGACCACGCCGCCGGGCGCGGTGCTGCCGCTGGGCGGCATCGACCTCGGCCACAAGGGCTTTGCGCTCGGCCTGCTGGTCGAGATGCTGACCAGTTCGCTGGCCGGCTCCGGTCGCGCCATCGGCTCCAAGCAGTGGGGCGCGCGCGTTTTCGTGCAGGTGATCGATCCCGCAGCCTTCGGCGGGCTGGACGCCTTCACCACCGAAACCGGCTGGCTGGCCGAAGCCTGTCGCTCGGCGCCGGTGAAGCCCGGCAACCCGCCGGTACGCATGCCAGGTGAACGCGGGCTGAAGCTGCGCCGTCAGCAGCAGGCTGAGGGCGTGACCCTGCATCCAGAGATCATGCCCGGCCTGAAGCCCTGGGCCGAGAAACTGGGCGTGCCGCTGCCCGCAACCCTCTGACTATTTGCCGGCTGCAGGTAGACTCGCGAAATAGGCATACATCGCGGCGATCTCGTCGTCGTTCAGTTCCTTGAGGGAGTCGAATGGCATCACCTTGATCGCCGTGCCGTCGGGGCGCAGGCCGCTGCGCAGCATGGCGGCGAACATGGCCGTGCTCTTGTAGTTCTGCATTGCGCCGCCACGAACAGCCGTCAGGTTGGCCGCCGGTGGCCAGTCCGGCGGACCTCCCGGAATCTTGCCGCCGGTGAAGCTCTCGCCATGGCAGCCCATGCACATCGCCGCCACATAGGCGCCCTGCGCAATGATGCCAGCATCCGGAATTGTCGGCGGCCGGCTGTGATCGATCTTCTCGGCTGCATCCCGCACGATGCCAACGGCATAGGCAAAGCGTACCGGCAGCGGCAGTCGAATCTCGCGCTCCACGCCATCGACCGCCGGCAGGCTGCGGATATAGGCGATCATCGACCCGAGGTCTTCGTCGCTCAGCCGCGCATAGTCTTCGCTCGGCATGATCAGCAGCGGCTTGCCCTGCGGCCCGACGCCATGACGGATGCTGCGTACCCAGTCGAGATCACTGTAGCCGGCTGCGATGCCCGCCTTGCCAGCGGTCAGGTTGGGCCCGCGCACCACCAGCGCGCCATCGTCGATGAAGGTGCGGCCAGCGCCATCAGTGCCATGGCAATCGGTACAGCCGCGTGAGTCATAGAGATACTTGCCGCGGGCCAACGCTGCCGCATCGGTAGGGATGGCCACAGGCGACGGCTTGATTGCGACGATCCGGTTCATCCGCCGCTCGCTGCCGAGCTGAGCATAGAGCGCGGCCGCACCGGCCAGCACGGCCAGGCCACCGATGGTTCCGACGGCAATCTTGAAGATTTTACGCATGGTCTCTCTGCCGGTTCTTATAGGACTAGCTGTTGGGACCGCGCTGGCCGGGCGTCCAGCCCGACTTGCGGCCGCGTTCGTTGCGCGGCAGTGCCACGCCGACCCGGTGGCGGCTGAAGTGATCGCCGGGCGCAAGATGGGTCATCATGATATCGGCGACATCCTCGTAGCTGACGATCAGTCCGGGCAGCCCGCGCTTCATCGCCAAAGACAGCGCAATCGACGGGACCCAGCCCGCCCAGGCGCCGATATCAAGCGGCGAGATATCGGTGGTGGTACGCAGATCGCCGCGCGGCTGGCCATCAGCGGCAGCGACCATCGGACCGGGGCATATCAGCGCCCAGTCATGTTTCGCCGCCTGCAGGCGGCGCCAGTTGGTTTCATGGGTCTTGTAGATGGCCGGCACGCCCGGCAGGTCGACGCCCAGACGGCTGGTATGCGGCACCGTCAGCACGGCGGCGCCGGCCACCATCCACAGTCGCGCCGATGGCGGCAGATATCGGTCGGCCGCGCTGACGACCGTGTCAAACAGCGTGACAAAATCCTGTCCTTCCGTGGCATGGCCAGCGGCGTTGACCAGCGCGTCCTGGCCAGCCATCGCCGCACCCAGCACAGCGGAATCCCGCACGTCACCCTCCGCGATCCGCACCCCGGCAGGCGGCGCGCCGCCCCAGTGTGCGGCAAAACGGTCGGCGCTGCGCACGAAGGCGGTGACCTCATGCCCACAGGCCAGACCGCGGGCGACCAGCCGGCGGCCAAGGTTGCCGGTGGCCCCGATGACGATGACCTTGCGGCGCGGGGAATCTTCAGTCATGACGCGGTTGCCCTCGCTGGAATATTCCGTATCATTAATGAGGCAAACCTCATTTATGAGAGTTGCCTCAATTATGAGGATGATCTCAGTTTGTCAACACGAAAACCTCCGGCGCGCAAACCCGCCGCCCTGCCCAAGCGCGAACGCACCCGGCGCCTGCTCACACAGGCGGCGGTAAAAGTGTTTGCCGCCAAAGGCATAGAGGCCGCCAGCATCCAGCAGATCGCCGAGGCCGCCGGGGTCGCCAATGGCACCTTCTACAACTACTTCCAGACCAAGGAAGAGATCATGGAAGCCGCCGCGGTGGCGATCGGCATTGAGTATTGTGAGCGAATCGACACCAGCTCGCGCCAGATCGCCGATGCGGCCGAGCGCATGGCCATCGGCGGCAAGCACTACATGATGCTGGCCATTGAACAACCTGAACTGGCCAGCTTCATGATGGTCGTTGCCGTGGCCTCACCGGCCTGGGACGCGCAGATCCGCCCCTATATCTATGCTGACCTGCAGCGAGGCATCAAACAGAAGCGCTTCCATGTCGCCAGCAAGGAAGCCGCCATGGATATGATCACCGGCACCAATTACGCCGCCATCCACAGCATCCTGCGCGGCCAGGCCGGCAAGCCTTATGTCAATCTTACGGCCGCCACCATCCTGCGCGGTTTAGGGATGGCACCGAAGGATGCCGATGAAATAGCCAAGCGGCCGTTGCCGCCGCTACCGCCGCTTAAGGAAGACTGATCGGCTGGCCGTGCGGCGTGGCGCGCGCGGCCCGATCCCAGGCCGCCGCCTTGTCCTGCAGCGCTGCCGGTGTGGCCGCACCCTTCTCCACCGCCAGACGCTCGAGCGCGTTCAGCCAGTGCCGATAGTAGGTGCTGCCGGTATCGGGATCGCCAGCCGCCTGCGCCGCCTTGATTTCGGCCGTCAGAGTCGCCGCCCATTCCGGCCAGGTGAACAGTCCCTGCTTATGCAGAGCTACGGCCATGGCGAAAGCCTGCGCCTCCCAAGGCGCACTGAACACAGGCGCGGCCGTGTCGTCACAGGGCAGATCAGGCAGCAGCTCTTTCAGGCCGGCAGTGGTCATGCCGGCTCCAGATAACTGTCCCAGGCATCGACCGACACCGAGTGATGCGGATCGCCCTGCGGCCCCCAGAGTTCGGTCGCTGCGAAGCGCACGGTATAGAGCCACTGCGGCGCCTCGCCTTTGCCGGTCGCATTGCTGTCGGGGAAGACATGCACGCCATGCAGCAATTCAACAGTCCCGACATGGCCGCGCACATACCGCGGCAGCCGCGTATGCCCCGCCGGATGCATGTTCTTCGCCCGCACGCGATCACCGACCTTGAAACGGGCCGGCAGGTCATTCGGCCGTTCGGTCGGGCCTCCCTTGGCCAGAACCGCCGGCACGATATCCGCAGTCAGGACGCGCGACAGCTTTTTCGGCGGCGCCAGAACGCGGCCGGCCTCGATCTCCTCGGCCGTGATCATGCCCCGCTCGATCATCAGCTTCTCGATGCCGGCGAGCCAGATCTGGTAATAGGTCTTGGACAGGTATTCCGGCGGCGGCAGGCTCTCCCGCGCCGAGCGCGACATGTCGATATTCCACTGCCCGGTCGCACCGACTGCCAGCGTCAGGGCCAGAACGCGCTTTTCCCACTCGGCATGGAATTTCGGCTCATGCTCGCCTTCGTGGCGCACCGGGCCAAAACCCATCACGCCGCCCATATCAGCCGCGCCGTTCATGCTGTCGGCTCTTTCGCCAGGCCGGTGCCGATCATGCTGTCGCGGGTGACCAGCGTGGCGAGCTTTTCCTCGCTCCAGCCTTCGGTGCCTTTCGGCCGCTCGGGCAGCACGAGATATCGCACTTCAGCCGTGGAGTCCCAGACCTTGATCTGCTTGTCGGCTGGCAGCGTGACGCCGAAATCCTTCAATACGCCGCGCGGATCTATCACGGCGCGCGAGCGATACGGTGCTGACTTATACCAGACCGGCGGCAGGCCCAGCACCGGCCATGGATAGCAGGAGCAGAGCGTGCAGACGACCATGTTATGGGTCTTCGGCGTGTTCTCGACCGCTATCATATGTTCGCCCTGTCGGCCGACATAGCCGAGCGACTGGATCGCCGCACTCGCGTCTTTCATGAGCCAGTCATGATAGGCCGGATCGCTCCAGGCCTTGGCCACCACATGCGCACCGTTATGCGGCCCGACCTTGGTCTCGTAAGTCTCGATCAGCAGGTCGAGCGCGGCCGGATCGACATAGCCCTTCTCGACCAGCACGCTTTCCAGCGCGCGCACCCGCAGCTCGACATCGCTGAGCACGGTGCCGTGCTCGTGATCATGGTCATGATGATGGTGGTCGTGCCCGTGATGATCGTGTCCCATGGCCGAAGTCTATCAAGCCGGGGCCGGCAGTGCCAAGACCGCATGCAGCCCCGGATTGCCTCCTTCCAATCTCAGATCTCCACCATGCAGGCGGGCCACGGCGTCGACCAGGCTGAGTCCCAGCCCCACGCCCTCGGCATGCCGGCTGGCATCGCCGCGATAAAACCGCTGTTTCACCCGCTCGAGATCGGCCGCCGGGATGCCCGGTCCGGTATCGGACACCACGATGCGAACACCGCCATCAGCATCTTGCTGCGCTGCAAGACGAATACGGCCGCCGGACGGCGTATATTTGACGGCATTGTCCAGCAGGTTGCCCACCGCCTGGGCCAGCAGCAGCCGGTCGCCCGTCACGGTCAGGCCGGGCGCAGCCTCGAAAGCAAATGCCAACCCCCGCGCTTCCGCTGCCGGTGCATACAGCTCGCCAGCATCTTCCAGCAGCGTTGGCACATCGACCGGCGCGAAGCCGGCGCGCCGCAGGCCGCTGTCCAGCTCCGCCAGCCGCAGCAGCGCATTGAACACGCCGATCAGCCGATCGATATCGGCAATCGAGGCGGCAATGCCATCCAGTACCGCCTCCGACCGTTCAGGCCGCCGCAGCAAGTCTTCCAGCCGGGCGCGCGCCTCGGCCAACGGCGTGCGCAGGTCATGGGCAATGGCATTAGAGACATTGCGCACGCCCTCGATCAGTTGCTGGATCTGGTCCAGCATGCGATTCAGAGTCAGCGTAAGCTGGTCGAACTCGTCATCGGTGTCGCGCTGGGGAATGCGATGCGCGAGATCGCCTTGAACAATCGCGGTGGCCGTGCGGTTGATACCTTCGATCCGGCGCAAGACGGTGCGGCGGATCAGCCAGCCGCCCAGCAGAGCCAGAGCGAAGACCGCCAGACCGGCCCAGATCAGACTGCCGAGGAACAGGTTGCGGATATCGACGCGGTCCTGCACGTCGCGGCCGACCAGTAGCTGGTAGTTCCCCGGCAGCACCACATGCAGCAGCCGAGTGGCATGCAGGCGGTCGCGATGCACCAGCTCAATCTCGTACCACCCCGCCGCCGCGCCGACTTTCAGCGGCCAGGCCCCGACATTGCCGCCCAGCGGCCGCAACTGCGGGTCGGTCAGCAGATAGATCGCCTTGCGATCGGCATCGGCGGCGATACGCTCGTTCATCAGCTGCACTGCACCCGGCAGCCCGAAGACCTGCAGGCGATCACCGATGGCGCGCGTATCGGCCACGATCACCGCATCGGATTCACGGTCCAGATATCCGGTGGTGTTCCACCAAAGCAGCCCGGTCAGCAGCAGCGAGGCGACAACGAACAGCGCGGCAAAGACGAGTGCCAGCCGGAGCGAGGTCGAGCGGAAGACCTTAAGCATCACCCAGCCTGTAGCCGGCGCCGCGTACTGTGTGCAATAGTGGCCGCTCGAAACCGGCATCAATCTTCTGGCGCAGATTGCTGATATGCACGTCGATCACATTGGTTTGGGGATCGAAGTGATAATCCCAGACATTCTCCAGCAGCATGGTGCGGGTGACCACCTGCCCGGCATGACGAATCAGATACTCCAGCAGCTTGAACTCACGCGGCTTGAGCGTGATCGGCTTGCCGCTCCGCGTCACCTTGCGGCTGAGCAGGTCAAGGCTGAGATCGCCTGCGGTCAGCACGGTCTCGGTCGAATTGCCGCCCTGAGAGCGGCGCGTCAGGGCAAACAGCCGCGCCTCCAGTTCGCCAAACGAGAACGGCTTGGTCAGGTAATCGTCGCCGCCAGCTTTCAGGCCCCGGATACGCTCATCCACATCGGCCAGCGCGCTCAGGATCAGGATCGGCACCGTGCTGCCGGTGCGCCGCAAACTCTCGATGATCCCTAAACCATCAATGCCGCCGGGCAGCATGCGATCGAGGATGATCGCATCGTAGGATTCACTGCTGGCGAGAAACAGGCCATCGCGACCATTATCGGCATGGTCGACGGTATGGCCCGATTCCGCCAGTCCCTTGCGGATGAATTGGGAAACCTGCGGATTGTCTTCGACGAGCAGGAATTTCATGGCTATCAAAAAGTGTAAGCCGGAGCGGTCATCCCGCTCCGGCCCCAGGAAATGCTCTTGGGCCTTATGCGAGCTGCAGAGCCAGATAATAGGTTGTGCCGTTGCGCATGACCAGCAGGGTCACCGCCTCCTTCTTGTCATGCTGGGCGGTCTTGATTGCCTCGACGGCCTGGGCCGGGGTCGCCACTTTACGGCCGGCCACATCGACAATGATGTCACCCGGCTGCACGCCACTCTCCTCGGCCTTGCTATCGGAGGCCACCTCGGCCACCACCACGCCCTTGGCGCCGGCCTCGATGCCGAGACGGTTGCGCAGTTCCGGCGTCAGCGGGGCTAGGCTCAGGCCCACCTTGCCTTCTTCGTTGCCGCCCTCATTCAGGGCGGCGGTCTGGTCGGCCGGCTGGGCGCCGACCGTCACGGACAAAGTTTTATCCTTGCCGTCGCGCCAGACCGTCAGCTTCGCGGTGTCGCCGGCCTTGATCGCGGCCACCTGGGTGGCGAGGTCACGGGCGTCGCGAATGGCCCGGCCGTTCAGCGCGGTGACCACGTCGCCCTGCTTCAGGCCGGCCTTGGCCGCCGGGGCATCGGGCTGCACCTCGCTGACCAGCACGCCTTCGGTGCCTTTACGGCCTACCGCCTTGGCCAGGTTTTCGGTCAGCGGCTGCATGCTGACGCCGAGCCAACCACGCTCCACCCTGCCACTCGTCTGCAGCTGGGCGACCACGGTGCTGGCCAGGTTGGCCGGCACGCCGAAGCCGATCCCGATACTGCCGCCGTTGGGCGAATAGATCGCGGTCGAGATGCCGATCACCCGGCCGGTGGCGTCGAAGATCGGGCCGCCGGAATTGCCCGGATTGATCGGAGCATCGATCTGGATGAAGTTGTCGTACGGCCCGTTGTTCAGGTTGCGGCCGCGCGCCGAAACGATGCCGGCGGTGACGCTGCCGCCCAGGCCAAAGGGATTGCCCACAGCTACGACCCAGTCGCCGATGCGCGCCTTGTCGCTGTCGCCAAAGGCCACATAGGGCAGCGGCGTCTTGCTCTCGATCTTCAGCAGCGCCACATCGGTTTTCGGGTCGCGGCCCTTCACCACGGCAGGATGCTCGCTGCCGTCCTCCAGGGTCACCACGATCTTGGCGGCGTCCTCGATGACATGGTTGTTTGTGACGATATAGCCAGTCGAATCGATGATGAAACCCGAGCCCAGCGCATGGGCAGGCCCCTTGCGACGCTGGCCGCCCTGCTGCTCCATGAACTGACGGAAGAACTCCTCCATCGAGCCGGGCTGCATCTGCTGCCGACCGGCCGCTTTCGTATCGACCTTTTCCGTGGTGGCGATATTCACCACGGCCGGCTTCACCTTCTCGACCAGATCGGCAAAGCCCGGACGGGCGGCGCTCACCATCGGCTGCTCGGCCGGGGCTACGGTGATGGGCGCATCGCTGGCAGCAAAGGCGCGGGCGACGAGATAACCGCCGCCACCGGACAACACGGTGCTGGCCAGCAGGACGGCGGCGATTGTACGCTTGATACGGGTGATCTTCATGGGGTGGCTCCTTATGAGCGGGGAAAACTCTCCCCTGCAACATAGGAAGCCGCGGCTCTACCGCACCTGAACGCTGGATTAATTCGGCTTAATGTTCGGGCTCAGGTGACCCGGAAGTAACCCATCATGCCGGTCTCCTGGTGCTCGATGATATGGCAGTGGAACATCCAGTCACCGGGTTCGCCGGCCACGAAAGCAATGCGGACGCGTTCCTGAGGGCGAACCAGAACCGTGTCGGCCCAATGGGCCGGCAGATCGCGCTCCGATGAACTGAGTACCCGAAAAGTATGACCATGCAGATGCATGGGATGCTGATGCGGCGTGCCATTGAAAAGTTCGGCGACATAGCTCTTGCCGCTTTTCAGCTCGAACAGCGGCGGCGATTTTTTGTCATGCGTGCTCCCTGGCCAGGACTGGCGATTGATCGACCAGAAGACCTTCTGGGTCAGGCAGAGATCATCGACGCTCATGCCCGTTTGCTTGGCCCAGGCTTCGATGGCGGGATCGGCATGGCCAGCCAGAAGCTGCACATCCAGCTTGGTCGCCGCCTTCAGGTCTGGCTGCGGCAATTCAGCCGGCGGCAGCCGCAGGGCGGCCTTGGTGCTGCGCAGGGCATCGCCCGCGGTGACGATCTTCGCCAATGGGCGCGGCCGGGTGCTGAACACATCCTCAAGCACGATTTCGGCGCCAGGCTTCTCCGGCGCGATGAAGCCAATATCGGCGCGCATCGCCGGGCCGAGCCGCCAGCCATTCAGCGCGAAGGGCTGCTCGCAGGCATTGCCGTCGGTGGCGATCACCTGCGCGGACGCCACACCACGCAGAGACAGCTGTGGGATGCGCGTGGGATCCACATTGAGGATGCGCAACCGCACCCGGGCACCGGGCCTGACTGTGACGGTCGGGGTTACCTCGCCGTTCACGGTCCGCAGATCGCCGAAGCTGCCGGCGCGCCCGGCGCCGGCATCGGTCGTGAAGGCGTCAAAGCCGCCGTCATGCTTGACCCGCCAGTCCTTGAGCACCAGCACATGCTCGACATCGAACAGGCCCCGATCGCGCGGATCGTCGACGATCAACACGCCAGCCAGGCCACGGCCCAGCGCCTCGGCCGTGTTGCAATGGGGGTGGAAGAAGAAAGTGCCGGGATCGGGCGGCGAGAATTCGTAAGTGAAGCGTTCGCCCGACTTCACCGGATCCTGCGTGAAATACGGTACGCCATCCATCTTGTAGGGCACACGCACGCCATGCCAGTGGATCGTGCTGTGCTCCGCCAACTGATTATGAAACTCAGCCCTGAACAGCTCGCCGCGCTTGGCACGCAGAACCAGTGGAAACTTTTCGTTGTAGAGCCAGAGATCGGATGGGCCCACGGCCGTCGGCAAGGTCTGCGCCTTCACCGAGGCGGTGATCCGCACCGGATCGCCGGCCGCGAGAGCGACGCGCGGCAGCAGAAACGCAGCGCCACCCGCCAGCATGATCTCCCGCCTCGTCAACATACTCGTTACTCCGATCCCGCTTGCTTCACTGAACCAACCACGCGACTATGCTGGTTATATATCGCTCATAGTCAGTCCTTGCCGTGATCCGGTCAATCCGATCGGACCTAGGCAAAATGGCGCAGCGATAAAAAGCAGTCCGGATGCTCCGATGTTCCGCACAATAATCATAAAAACCGGGGGACGCTGCAGTGAACTGGGCCGAAGGTTATGTTGCCGATGTCGGATACACTCATGATTTCTACCGGGAACTGACGCCGGCCCTGCATCGATTCGCCCTGCTCTCTCGCGGCATCGAGGCCGGCGGAGATGCCAGCCGGTTCGCCTATTGCGAGCTGGGCTGCGGCCATGGTTTCAGCAGCCTGCTGCTGGCAGCCGCCCATCCGGAGAGCGAATTCCACGCCAACGACATCCTGCCCGGCCATATCGCCTATGTCCGCAAGCTGGCCCGCGACGCCGGCACCGGCAACGCCACCTTCTACGACGACTCCTTCGAGGATTTTGGCAAACGCAGCCTGCCTGCCTTCGACGTGATCGCCCTGCATGGCGTCTATAGCTGGATCTCGGAAGAGAACCGTCGTCACATCATCGCCTTCATCGCGCGCCATCTGAAGGTCGGCGGCATTGTCTACATCAGCTACAACTGCCATCCGGGCTGGGCGGCCATCAGCCCACTGCGCGACCTGATGACAATCTTCTCGGGCAACCCGACGGACCCGATCCTGCCGCGCGTCGACCGGGCGCTGGCCAAGATACAGGCGCTGTTCGACACCAACAGCGCCTACACCCAGAACAACCCGTCGCTGAAGAAGCGCTTCGAAAGTATTCTGCAGCAGTCACGCGCCTACGTCGCCCATGAGTATTTCAACCGCGACTGGACCGTATTCCATCATACCGATGTCGCGGGCGAGCTGCGGACCGCGAAGCTCGACTTCGCCACCACGGTGCAGATGATCGATCACCTTGATTCCTTCAACCTGACCCCGGAGCAGCAGGCGCTGCTGAACGACACCCCGAATGCCGACCAGCGCGAGGTCATGCACGACTTCATCGTGAACCGACAGTTCCGCCGCGACCTCTACACTAAGGGTGGCCTGCCGATCGACATTGCGGAGCGCAACGAACGCATCGCCAATACGCGCTTCGTGCTGACTACCATGCCGGCCGACATCCCCCGCACGCTGACCACCGTACGCGGATCACATAACGTCAACCCCACCGTCTTCGATCCGCTGGTCAACGCCTTTGCACGTGGACCACGCAGCATCCGCGAACTGGAACAGGACCCCGCCACCCGCGACCTCGGCGGCTTCCCGGTGCTGCTCGAGACCATCGTCATCCTGATCGCCGGCAATCACCTGCAGCCCTGCCTGGATGCCGCCGGCGTCGCGGCACGCAGAAAACACACGGCGGCTTTCAATACGGCGGTCATGCTGCGTGCCCATACCAGCAGCGAACTGAGCTTTCTCGCCTCGCCGGTCACCGGCGGCGGTTTCCACATCAACCGCTTCGAGCAGCTGTTCCTGCTGGCGCGCGAGCGCAAGCAGGCCGATCCGCCGGCGCTGGTGATGGAACTGCTGGTGGCACGCAACGAAGGCCTGAAGCGTGAGGGTAAGCTGCTGCGCACGGCCGAGGAAAACCTGGCTTACCTGCGCGAGCGCCACGCCGACTTCCTGCGGCGGCTGCCCCTGCTGCAGCAGCTCGGCATTGCCGCCTAATCGGCAGAACGCCCCTACCTGAGAGTAATATCCGCCGGCAGCACTCAGCCGGCGGCAGCCCTGATCTGGCCTTAAGTCACGGCTGGCTGCGCGTCAGGCGTCCACTGCGTTTCGTAATCGAACGAGTCGAAGGTCTTGGTCGTGCTCACCACTTCTTTCACACCACCGAACGAGAAATCATAGAAAAATTTCGCGCCATAACTAGACAGGGTGAGCGTCAGGCCCTGCAGGGGGTTTCCTTCGTAATTGAAGCGCTCCAATTCATATTCGATTGCGCGCAGAAATTTCTCTTGCAGCGTAAATGTGCCTACATTGTCGCCAGTATACTTGATAGCGGGGTAAATACCCGTCAGCGCGTCAATCAGCTTGTCGGAGAAGAGAACCTGCTTCTTGAGTTTCCGTTCATTTACGAAAATAGCCCGCTCCAGGCAGAATTTCACGAACTCGTCCCGAATGTCGGGATTACAGCCTCGCGCCAATACGCCTATGACGGCCGCAGCAAGATCGCGATTCATATAGAGGCGTGAGAGATACCTCAGGTTCAGCTTCAGATTTTCGTTTCCAAGGTATTTCTGGAAATTGGCCTGGAAATGAGCTTTTGCTTCATCTTCCGTATCGAACCACTCGGCACGCGCCTCAGCTTTATACTCTTCGATGAGCTCGCGTACTTCCTGCGGCAAATCCGGCGACATGAATTGCAGCAACGCATCGAGGGGGTTAATGCCCTGCGCGTGGAACAAATGGCGCAACAATGGCTGAGCCATACCTGAATTCCACATCGACCAACTCAAGAAGTGGACAAAGCGGAGCGTAAACATGTCTTCCTGAGACATAGTTGACGTTTCCACCACGCATTCTTCGATTTCAGCTATGGGCTCGCCGTCATAAATACCGGCGAATCCGGAGATAACCCGAAACTTCGTCTTGAGCTTGTACTTCTCGCGGTCCGCATCCGACTCCATCTCAGATCCGGGCAGCAGCCTGATCTGGCCAACGTTGAAATTCTCGAACCCCAACGCGAAGACCGTCCGCAACGTATTGAAATGACTCTCCAGGCTCTCGCCCGGAAGGCCCGCCAACACGTCGGTCGTCATTGCAAGGCCGTCCTTTTTGGCCTGATCAAGAAGATCCGTCATGGTGGTCATCTTGATATTGTCGCGCTTGATTTCCTTCAGCACATGCGGGTCGGTCGTCTGCACGGCAACCAACGTGTCGGAAAGACCGACTAGAATTTTCTGAATTTCAACGCAGTGCTTGGACGAGTTCTTGGCCCATTGAATAATCACACGCTGCAGGTAAGGGCTTTTATCGGCATGAACTCGGATCGCCTTAGCGATCTCCACGTCACGCTCGAACATCCCGAAGTTGGCATCCGTGAAATACCAAAGCGAGGCCTTGGAGCGGGCCGAGATGTAATCGAACTCCGCCAGAATGCGATCCAGATCGAAGCGCCGGACTTTATCCAGCGCCGCAATGCCCCAGACGCAGAATGTGCAGGCAAAGGGGCAGCCCCGGTTCGTCTCAAGCAAAGGCAGGTACGACGGCGAGGCGAGAAAATCATCGAGCATTCCCGACAGATAGGGTGATGGCATGCCAGCCAACTCGTCCTTCTCCATCTTCCGCTCGGCATACACCAGCTCGCCATCGCGCAGGAAGGCAACGCCGGGAAGTTCCGGGCAGTTTTCACGGCTCATGTCCCCAGTGGCAAGCATATGCCCGACCAGCGCCGCAGTGGGAAACTCCCCTTCCAGCATGGCGTAATAGTCAACGCCCGGCATGGATTCCAAATAGGTCTTGATACCAGCCCGATCGACACGGATATGGGGGCCGCCCTGCAGAACGACTGTATGAGGAAACTCCGCCTTGACCCGCCTGACCACAGCCTTGTTGATCTCGCAGTTCCAGGAATAATTCGACAGGCCCAGAATATCCGGCCCGCCCTGCTTCCTAATCGCTTCGATCAACTCACCCGGGGATTTGAAAAGCTTAATCTCGACGTTGGCTCCAAAGCGTTCCTTCAGATACGCGCCGATGAACCCTATACCCAAGGGGGCGCAATAATATTCAGGGCGATAATCGTGAACGAGATCGCCAAGAAATATCTGCAGGGGACGACCCATGATTCGCAACCTTTAGTAAGCGGAATGGCAGGAATGTATAAAGGAAGACTGGCTGATACAACAAGAGATATTTTGTCTGTCACGCAGCTAAAGTGTTTGTTTTTAAATACTTTTCTAAGCATTTTTCGCTTTAGAAATGGCGGGAAAAAGCGGTTTTTAACGGCGCCTTCCAGCTTTCAACTTATGCGAGCTTTAGACTGCCGTAATGCCGCATAAGAGGGATAAAAAGTAAAAAAGGAAATGGCGGAGGAGGCGGGATTCGAACCCGCGGTACGACTTGACATCGTACGGTGATTTAGCAAACCACTGCCTTCAGCCACTCGGCCACCCCTCCGCACGTGAGTGGGTATTAACACAGTGTATGCGGGGGCTGTTCTAAGGGGCCGGGTGTGGCCTGTCAACGCTCAAGCCTTTGCCAGATCGGCGGCCTCCACTCCGCCGGTCCAGTCCAGCAATTCCCCGTAAGACAAGGGAAATACGGCATAGGGATGACCGGCTGCCGCATGCAGCAGCGGGAAGCGCTTGAGGCTGGCATCGATGGCGACGGGCAGCTTTTCCGCATGGGCCAACGGCGACACGCCACCGATGGCGAAACCGGTCGCCCGGCGTACCAGATCGGCATCGGCCCGGCCCGGCGTCGCGCCCAGCCCCAATGCCCGCCCCAGCGCCGCGACATCGCACTGGCGGTCGCCTGCCACCAGCGCCATGACCGGGCGCTTTTCTCCGTTCTGGCCCTCATGGGCGAAGACGAGCGACTTCACGATGGCGCCAACATCGCAGCCCAGCGCGGCCGCGGCCTCGGCCGCCGTGCGCGCCGCGCCATCCAGCGCGATCACTCGCTCCCCCGCCCCGCGCGCGACCAGCGCCTCGCGCACCCGCTTCACCGAAGCGTTCTCCAGAATAGCGCCTGATTCAGTCGGAGCCACGGTCAGGGAACCTCGAAGCCCCGCTGCACGGCCGGACGCGCCATCAGGCTGTCGAACCAGCGCTTCACATTGGGATAGGTCGCCCAGTCGATGCTGTGCCATTCCCAGCGCGCCGCCCAGGGCAGGATGGCCATGTCGGCGATGGTGTAATCCTTGCCCGAGACAAACTCGTTCTTCGCCAACTGGCCGTCGAGCACCTTGTAGAGACGCGCGGTCTCGGTGGTGAAGCGCTCGATGGCGTAGGGAATCTTCTCTTTCGCAAAGCGGCCGAAGTGATGAAGCTGCCCCGGCATCGGACCGAAGCCGCCCATCTGCCACATCAGCCACTGCAGCGCCTGCATGCGCGCCTTGGCATCGCTGGGCAGGAACTTGCCGCTCTTCTCGGCCAGATAGATCAGGATCGCGCCGGACTCGAACACGCTGACCGGATCCTTGCCATAGGCCGCCGGCGGCTCATGATCGACAATGGCCGGAATCTTGTTGTTGGGATTGACCTTCAGAAAGTCTGGAGCGAACTGCTCGTCCTTGGAGATGTTGATCGGGAAAGCCTGATACTTCAGGCCGGTCTCTTCCAGCATCACGGAAATCTTGCGGCCGTTCGGCGTGCCCCAGGTATAGAAATCGATCACGGCTTGATCCTCTTCAGGAAATGGAATGAGCTGATGACAAAGCGTTCGCGCAGATAGAAGCGATGCGCATCCACCCGCTGGGTGCCACTGTCGAGATCGACGGCTGCAAAGCCTTCCGCTTTCGCCAGAGCGTCCAACCAGTCTAGCAGCGCCTTGCCGTGACCGCCCGAGCGCCGGTCGGCCAGCGTCACCAGATCGTCGACATAGATCACCTTGCCATGCACCAGACGGGTCTGGCGGCGGAATCCCATGCAGCCGGCCGGCTTGCCGTCAGCATCGGCGGAATAGACCAGCACATAGCCTTCCGACTGCTGCTGCCGCACGCGCGACACCAGCTCGGCGGCGTCCTTCAGATGCGGCCGCAGGTCGTGCATCACCGGGAAACAGGCGGCGATCTGATCATCGCTCTCGGCGATATGAATATTTGGTTTGGTCATCTCTAATGCTAACTCCCATGTCATGCCCGGGCTTGGCCCGGGCATCCACGTGTTGTTTTCGACGGTCGTGAAGACGTGGATGGCCGGAACACGTCCGGCCATGACACAAAGGTTGGCGTTACCCCTTCACCACACTGGCGGTCTGGCCGAACAGCACCTTCTTGGCCTCTTCCGTCATCACCGGGATACCCTGGTTGATCGCCTTGCCCTTCTCGTAGGCGATCTTGGTGGCCGGGCGCGCCCAGATGCTGTCGAACCAGCGCTTCAGGTTTGGAAAATCTTCCAGCTTCTGGCTCTGGCGTTCATGCGGCACGATCCAGGGATAGCTCATCATGTCAGCAATCGTGTAGTCGTCGCCGCAGATGAAGGCACGGCTTTCCAGGCGCTTGTTCAGCACGCCATAGAGCCGGTTCGTCTCGTTGACATAGCGGTTGATCGCATACTCGATCTTCTCCGGCGCGTATTGCGTGAAATGGTGGTTCTGCCCGCACATGGGCCCGAGGCCGCCCATCTGCCACATCACCCATTCGGTGCAGGCGACGCGGCCGCGCAGGTCCTGCGGGATGAACTTTTTATACTTGTCGGCAAGATAGAGCAGGATCGCGCCGCTCTCGAACACGCTGATCGGCGCGCCGCCATCGAGCGGCTTCTGGTCGACGATCGCCGGCATGCGGTTGTTGGGCGAGATCTTCAGGAAGTCGGGCTTGAACTGCTCGCCCTTGCCGATGGCGACCGGCTTGATCGTGTACTCGACGCCGGCTTCTTCCAGGAACAGGGTGATCTTGTGGCCGTTGGGGGTCGGCCAGTAATACAGATCGATCATGAGCGGGCTCCGCGCTGAAGGCGTCACGTGGGAAGAGGTGACGGAAGGATGGTGCATCGGATTGCGCCGGGCAAGACGCACAGCCACCCGAATTCTGGGCGAAGTAGAACGGGAACAGGGACTTATCAAACCAATGTGACGCCACGACTAGCCCATGTAGAGCCAGTTGCCATGCCGGTTGGCGACCAGTTGAAGCCAGTTCGAGCCAGTTGCGTCCAGTTGATGGCCAGTTGCAGCCGGTTCCCCACCGGTAACAGCCAGTCTTGTCCGGCTATTTGCGCTGCTTGGGCGTCGCCACATCGCCATACCAGCCACCGATACCGCTCACCAGGCTGGGCACCGTGCCGAGATTGAGCTTCTCAGCGAGCCAGAGCAGCGCCCGCGCATCGAGCTTTTCGCTATAGCGTTCGATCTGGCCTACCGTGCGCTCGCCCAGCTGGCGGAAGCGCAGGGTCGTCTGCAGGGTCAGCCGGTCATGCGCCATCTGGATGCGGGCCTGGAACTTCCGGCTGCGCTTCAGATTGCGCCAGATGCGGGCCGGCGGGCAGCCCAGCAGCCGCGCCACCTCCTCCACACTCCGGCCAGCGGCCAACTGGGCAGCAGCATAGCCCCAATCCAGAAACTGGCCGGGCGCCGGCGGGCGGATATGACGGACGCCAGGACTATCGGGTGGGATGGCGCCCCGTTGCGGCATGGCAGGCTGCGCGGCCTCTGGCCAGTCGCGCCAGTTCTCGTCTTTGAAGGGATCGGTTTCAGTGGCCATGACTATCTCCATATGGGTAAATAGTCACAGTATATGTTCTTTTATTGTTCCTTTCAAGATCGAAGAAAATAAGCTCATTCGATGAATAAGATACGACTGACACTAAATTGTAATTGAATGATTATCCGATCAGTTCGCGTAGCTTTTTCTCAAGCTGCGCCGGCACCGGATCGACCCCCTTCAACATCAGGCTGAGATTGACCCGCGGCACGCCCACCCGCGTCGCCAGGCCTTCCAGATTGGTGCCAGACGCCGTGCACCAGCGCATGACCAGCAGATCGCTGTCGCGCGGAAAATAGCGGGCGTTACCCACGACTTTGGTTTCTGGAAGCTGCATTGTCCCCACCCCCCGGTCGAGAATCCGTCTACTGAGTAGACGATATTGCAGTGCAAAAGACAACCAGACTTAGTTGCAGGGAAGCTACTGGCTCGCTCGCTCGGGGATCAGGACACCATACGCGCCGCCGGCAGGCGGACCGAGACCACAGTCCCCACGCCCAGCTGGCTCTCGATCCAGAGCGTGCCGCCATGCAACTCGGCCAATTGCCGGGTCAGGGCGAGGCCGAGGCCAGTGCCCTGCAGGCTGCGATTACGGTCATGATCGATCTGGGTGAACGGCTGCAAGATCAGGTCGAGATTATCGGGCGCGATGCCGATGCCGGTATCGCGCACCGCCAGAATCAGGTTGCCGTCGGTATCGAAGCTCGCCGTCACATCGATGCGCCCGCCGGACGGCGTGTACTTGATCGCGTTACCCAGCAGGTTGATCAGGATCTGGCGGATGCGCCGCTCGTCGCAGAGCAGATGAATGCCGGGGCTGACATCCGTACTGATCGTGAGCCCGGCGCTTTCGGCCTGCAGGGCCAGCATCTGGATGGTGAACTGCACCATCTCGGCCAGGTTGGCGACCTCTTCATGCAGTTCCAGATGGCCAGCCTCGATCTTGGCATGGTCGAGAATGTCATTGATCAGTTGCAGCAGATGCTCGCCGCTGACCTTGATGTCGGTCGCGTAACCAACATAGCGTTGGTTGCCGAGGGGGCCGAACAGCTGACGCGCCAGCAGATCGGAGAAGCCGATCACCGCATTCAGTGGCGTGCGCAATTCATGGCTCATGCCCGACAGGAAGTTCGACTTGGCACGGCTGGCCAGTTCGGCCGCCTCCTTGGCGCGTGCCAGTTGCATCTCGATGATCTTGCGGCTGCTGATGTCGCGTGTGCTGGCCATGATCTCGACGGGCTCACCGGTGACGTCGCTGAGGACGCGGAAGGCGACTTCCAGCCAGACATAATGCCCGTTGCTATGCCGGCCCCTATAGATCAGGGTGGCGCGCGCATCGGGAGCATTAAGGTCCCGCATCGCCTGTTCGACCAGGACCTGATCGTCGGGATGTACCAGATCGAGAAAACTGCTGCCCAGGAGATCGTTGGGTTCGTATCCCAACATGTCGCGGCTGGCTGGCGAGACATAGAGGCGGCGGCCATCGAGGGTGGTGCGAACGATGATGTCGGTCGCGGCCTCGGCGATCTGTTCATACTGCCGCGCCGCATCCGCGACAGCCTGCTCGGCTCGGTCGCGCCGGCGCAGCAGGATCAGTGACAACAGACCCAGCGCGGCGATGAAGACACTGGCCGCCAGCGCCAGGGCGATATTGATGCGCAGCGTGTTTTCCCATCCGGCCAGCACATCTCTCTCAGCCCGACCAACGGTGATCAGTAGCGGGAAATCCTCGATCTTGCGCCAGACCAGAACCCGCATGACGCCGTCATAGACCGAGGGGCCATAGAGGCGACCGGTAACCTCGTTCGCCGGTACCTGCCGGAAAATGGTGGAGACATCGCGCGCGTAGTTGCTGTCATCGAACGGCCTGCGGATCAGAAGCTGACCGCCCTCGAGATAGAGGGAAATCTGGCCGGTGCGCCCCACATTCAGGGTCTCGTAGAAGCTCTGGAAATAATCCGAATCGATGGAGGCAAGCACCACACCGCCAAAACTGCCATCGGGATTGTTGTAGCGACGCGTGAGGGCGATCGTCCAGGTGCCGGACAGGCGGCTGCGCACAGGCGCGTTGATACGCATGCTGCGGTCGGGGTTGTCGCGGTGGTAAATGAAATAGTTGCGGTCGCCATTGCTATAGGTCGGCAGATCCTTCAGCGACGATGCGATCCAGTTTCCCTGGGCGTCGAACAATCCCAATTCACGCACCACGCGAGAATCCCGCACATGACTCGTCAGAATGCGCTTCAGGCGCGCCAGCGAGGCGGCGCCCGTGCCATCCGACTCTACATGCTCAATGGCGTCGGCGAGGACCAACTGGGGGCTGGCGAAAGTGCGCGCGGCATGCTGGCTCAGCGACAGCACCAGATCGTCGGCCTGGGCATAGCCCTGCTCCAGGGCCAGGCTGCGCGCTTGCCAGCCATTCCAGGCGACGAAGGCGGGAGGCATCAGACAGGCAATCACCACGAACAGGGCCAGCAGTGCGCCCGGCGATGCCCATTGGGACGAGGTCATGCCCCCGGTCGTTCTGATGCCCTGCTGTCCCATTGTCTGGAAGTCTAAACGGCCACTGGTTCGAAGCCAGCGCTGTTTGCCCTTTCAGGGAGCCTGGGAGCAGAGTTTCCCTGTGACAAGGAGCGGCATTCCGAGTCAGGTCTACTCAGAGATGCGACTGCGTCGATATCCACAATTTGCGATGCGACGGGCATATCGCGGCAGGTCAGCCCTGCTGCTGGCGCAGGCGAATCCAGAAGGTGCTGCCCTCGCCTTCCCGGCTTTCGAAACCGATCTGGCCATCCATGGCTTCGGTCAGCCGGCGGGCGATCGACAGGCCAAGGCCGACACCGGCGACATTGGTGCCCTCGCGCCCCAGACGGTTGAAACTCTGGAAGGCCTCGGCCTGACGGCTGGCGGGAATGCCAGGGCCGGTATCGCGGACATAGAAGCGGACCATGCCGTGCTCGGCATCGGAGCCGAATTCGACGCGGCCACCGCAGGGGGTGAACTTGAAGGCATTGTCCAGCAGGTTGCGTAGCACCGTGATGACAGCGTCGCGCTGGCAGATGACCTTGTAATCCTGCTCGTCGCGCAGGCGGAAGGTGATCTTGCGCGCCATCGCCGTGCCGGTGTACTCGCAATCGAGGTCGTCGAGCAGATCGTTGCTGCTCTGGGTCACCATGCTGGCGCGAATGGCTTCTTCGTCCAACTGGGCCAGCGTCAGCATGCCCTTGGTCAGGTTCAGCAGAGTCTGACCGGCGGTCTCGATGGCATTGACATATTCATGCTGCTCGCCATTCAGCGGCACGCCGGTGTGCAGGCGCAGGACCTGGGCAAAGCCGAGAATGGCGTTCAGCGGTGTGCGGAATTCATGGCTCATCGACTGCAGGAAGGTGGTCTTGCTGCGATTGGCGGCCTGCTGGCGCTCCATGGCGCCCTGCAGATGGCGTTCGGTGCGATGCAATTCCAGCAGATCGGAAGCCATGCCTGCCAGCGCGATCAGATCTTCCTGATCGTCCGGCAGGAAGCTGCGCGGCTCGTAATCCATGATGCAGAAGGTGCCGAGCGGATGGCCGCTTTTCGAAATCAGCGGCACGCCGGCGTAGAAGCGGATGCCGTGGCCGGTGACTAGACCGTTGCGGCTGAACTGCGGATGGCTGGCCGTATCGCAGACCACGAAAGGTGCGTTGTCGAGGATGGCATGTGAGCAGAAGGAGGTCATGCCACGCGGCGTCTGCACGACATCCAGACCAGCCTTGGACTTGAACCACTGGCGTTCGGCATCGACGAGCGAGATCGCGGCAACCGGAATATCGAACTGCCGACGCGCGAAGGCGGTCAGCCGGTCAAACCGCGGGTCGGCCGGCGTGTCGAGAATGCCATGCGCCACAAGATCGGCCAGACGCTCGGCTTCGGTGGGAAGCAGCGGCGGGGCAGCGGGAAGCTGGGACTGAAGGGGCAGCACGGTCACGAGCGGTATCCGGCGTTGTTCGACCGCCGCTGTAGCACCTGGATCAGATTCGGTCGGCTAAATATCCGGTAACGCAGGGGCGAGAGTGATCACGATTGCCTAAAGGCCCCCGGCCAGGCCATGGCCCGGCACGCAAGGCGTGCATCAGACCCCCTGCTGCACGTTCTACTTTCCGCTTGTCCGCGTCCGCATACTGAGCAAGGCTGGAGGCATAAAAACCGCATAACGGAGGATGTCTTGAATACCACGCGTCGTGATCTGCTGCAGGCCGCTGCCGCCCTGTCCGCCCTCAGCCTCCTGCCCGCCAGCCGCGCCCTTGCCGCCGGCTGGCCCGACAAGCCGGTGAAGATCGTCGTGCCCTACCCGGCCGGTGGGTCGACCGACGTGCTGACCCGCATCCTCGCCGAAGAGCTGAAGGTCAAATTCGGCCAACCCTTCCTGATCGACAACCGCGCCGGCGCCGGCGGCAATATCGGCATCGACGCCGTGGCCAAGAGCGCGCCGGACGGCTACACGCTGGGCTCGGCGACCATCGGGCATTTCTCGATCAACCAGTATCTCTATTCCAAGATGAGCTGGGATGCCGACAAGGATATCCTGCCGGTCTCGATGACCTGGGAGCTGCCCAATGTCGCCGTGGTGCCGGCCGAGCATGTGCCGGCCAAGACGCTGAAGGAATTCATCACCTGGGCCAAGGCGCGCCCGGCCGGCATTTCCTACGGCAGCCCCGGCATCGGCACCACGCCGCATCTCTCGGGCGTGCTGTTCTGCCAGCGCGCCGGCCTGAAGGGCGAGCATGTGCCCTTCCGCGGCGCGGCGCAGACCATTCCGGCGATGCTGTCGGGCGACGTGCATATCGCCGTCGACAACCTGGCCTCCTACATCCCCTTCATCCAGTCGGGCAAGCTGCGCGCGCTGGCGGTGACGTCGGCCGACCGCTGGCCCACCATGCCCGATATCCCGACCATGGCGCAGGCCGGCATGGACGATTTCGTCGTCACTTCCTGGGCCGCCTTCGTGGTGCCTGCCGGCACGCCGAAGGAGATCGTCGCGGCGCTGTCGCAGGCGCTGCAGGACATCGCCAAGAAGCCCGAGATCCAGGAGAAGTTCCTGACCACCGGCGCGAAAAGCCTGGGCAGCACACCCGAGGTGGTCACCGCGCGCGGCGTGAAGGAACGCCCGATGTGGAAAAGCGTGGTTGAAAGCTCCGGCGCCCGGCAGGATTAAGGCGCAGCATCCAGCCAGGCGATCACCGGGCAGTTGATGACGAAACCGGCAGGCTGCATCGGCTCACCATGCGGACCTGTGAGTGTCTTGGCGGCTGCGAGCTTGTAGATATCGGCCTGGGCCGTCAACGCCGGGCCGGCCCCACCATTCCACACCACCGGCGTCACGCTCCACAGCGGCGAATAACCGCTGGCGGTCTTACCGGTGGGGAATGCCGTCAAGATATTGCGCGCGCTTCCGATCTGCGCGGCAGCGCCAAGCGTCGCCTCGACATCGGTGCGTCCATCCAGCAGGACGTAGCTGAGCCCCTGGGCCTGCGCATTACCTGCACCGCGCTGGCCGTTGACAATAGCGATCAGGCCGATATCGCCCTCGCCTTCGCCCAGCCGCGGCACATAGGTGGCGCGCTCCAGCACGGCGGCAGCCTCATCGGAGGCCTCGGTGCTGATATAGACCACGGCACGCCCCTCGGCGAAGCCGTGGCTGAGCAGCAGCGTGACCCGGCCGCGCTGCGGCTCGATGGCGAGCACACGGTCCATCACATTGCTATGCAAGGCCACATCGAAAGGTCCGTCACCGACGGCGACGATCGGTGCATTGAGGACCGTGGTCTCGCCGGCAATGCGGATGAAGGGCGAATAGCCTGCCGGCGCGGTAGCGCCCGGACTGGCGCCGACCGGCGGGAAACCCTGCGGCCCGACGGTGAGCCGGCGCAGCGGACCGAAATCGGGTGCGACCGGGAAAATCAGTCGCTCACCCTGCCGGCGGACCTCCTGCACATGCCCGACACGGGCCAGCAGCGGCGCATGCACCACGCCGCGCCGGACGGCATCGGCCTTATCGGATGAGTCTGTCACGATGTACCAGACGGTCTTGCCGCCAGCTTCACCGCGATAGAGCGGCATGACAACGGTGTTGGCCACTGGATCGACGCTGAAGACGGAGGGTACGACGATCTGGCTGCGCGGCAGGTCGGCAGCCATCAGCGGGGCGCTAAAGAACAGAAACGGCAGGATCAGGAAGCGTGTCATGGCCAACAAGCTAAATCATGCTGTGCCGACGGCCACAAACGTTTCCGTGAACCTCAATGCTGCCGCGTCACCAGCCGGCCATGGGCGGCGCCGGTGACGCCCTTGCCGCCAATGTAAGACGACACGCCGTTCACCCAGACTTCCGTGATCCCGCGCGCCGGCTGGATCGGCTTGGTGAAAGTCGCCGTGTCGATCACGGTTTCCGGATCGAACAGAACCAGGTCGGCGAAAGCGCCCGCGCGGATCGCGCCGCGGTCCTGCATGCCGAAGACGCGCGCGGTCAGCCCGGTCATCTTGTGCACGGCGGCTTCCAGCTTCAGCAGCTTCAGGTCACGGCTGTAATGCCCGAGCACGCGCGGGAAGGTGCCCCACAGGCGCGGATGCGGCATGTCATTTGACGGCAATCCGTCCGAACCGATCATGCTGCGCGGATGCGCGATGATCCGCTGCACGTCATCCTCATGCATCATGAAATAGATGGCGGCGGCCGGCAGCAGCCGCTTGGCCGCCGTGACGATGTCGGTGCCCCATTCTTTTGCAATATCCGCCAGCATGCGGCCGCGCATCTCGGGATAAGCCTCCGACGAGGCGATCTGCACCGCCATGTCATCTCTGAGACGGTCCGGCAGCAGCGCCGTCGAGCTGGCCGCGTAAGGATAGACGTCGAAATCGACGGTCTGCTCTTTTGCTGCCTTGTCGATCAGCGCCAGCGTCTCGACCGAACGACCATGGTTTTCCGGATTGGTGCATTTGTGATGGCTGATCACCACGGCGGAGCCGCTGTCGCGGCCGATCTTCAGCGTCTCCTGGATGCTGTCGACCACGCCATCGGCCTCGTCCCGCATATGGGTCACATACAGCCCGCCGCGCGCGCGCAGCGCCTCGGCCACCGCGATCACTTCAGAGGTCGGCGCGGCGCGGCTCGGCGGATACCACAAACCGGACGACAAGCCGGAGGCGCCCTGGTCGAGCGATTCCATCAGCCGCTGCTGCATCTGCGCGGCTTCCTTGTCGGTGGCGGCGCGCTGCACGTCATGATCCATCGCCACCACGCGCAGCGACATATGCCCGACCAGCGCATAGACATTGGTGGCTGGCGGCGTCTTGCGCAAAGCCTCGGCATAGTCACCAAAACTGGGAAACGCCCAGGCGCTTTCGGTGCCGACCAGATCGAGCGGCGGTGGCGGGCGCTTCGTCATGGTGGCCGGCGCCAGGCTGATGCCGCAGTTGCCGACCACGACGCTTGTGACGCCCTGGCTGAGCTTACAATGCATGCATTCCGGCCCGTGCAGGACCGCGCCGTCGTCATGGGTATGGGCATCGATGAAGCCCGGCGCCAGCGCTAGGCCTTTCGCGTCGACCTCGCGGTCGGCCGAACTGCCGCCCAGATCGCCGACACCGAGGATACGGTCGCCGCTGACCCCGACATCGCCCGTTACGGGCGGCGCCCCACTGCCGTCGTAGATGCGGGCGTTGCGGATGGCGAGGTCATAGCGGCGGGTCATGCTATTTGCCTTCCTTCGCAATGCGGCGGGTATGGCTTAGCGCCGCGTTGATCAGGTTGTCACTGGCCTCGGGCGTGCGGAAGGCCGAATGGGCCGAGAGCGTGACATTGTCCAGCGTGGTCAGCGCATGGCCCGCCGGCATCGGTTCGACATCGAAGACATCGAGGCCGGCATGCCCGATCTGACCGGATTTGAGCGCCGCGATCATCGCCGCCTCGTCCACCGTGGCGCCGCGCGCCGTGTTGATCAGGATCGCACCCTTCTTCATCTTCGCGATGCGGGCCGCCGACAGGAAACCGCGCGTCTCGTCATTGAGCAGCAGATGCATCGAAACGACGTCGCTCTTGGCCAGCAGGTCGTCGATTTCGGTGAAGGTGACGCCGGCCGGCGCATCCTTCTTGCTGCGGTTCCAGGCCAGCACGGTCATGCCGGCGCCCAGGCAGAGCCGCGCCATCTCGGCCGCGATGCCGCCATAGCCGATCAGGCCAACGGTCTTGCCGGTGAGCTGCTTGCCATCCAGCCGCAGCCAGTTGCCGGCGCGCATCTGGCCGTCCATGCGGGCGAAGCCCTTGGCCGAGGCCCACATCAGCGCAAACGCGCATTCGGCCACGGCGGTGTCGCCGTAACCCTTGATCAGATGGACCTGGATGCCGAGATCGGCCAGCTCCTCGATATTCATGTAGCTGCGCGCCCCGGTGCCCAGGAACACCACGTGCTTCAGCGCCTTGCACTGCTTGGCGATCTCGGTGGGGAGAGCGGTGTGGTCGACCCAGATCACCGCGGCATCGCCGATCACGGCGGGCAGTTCGGCCGGCTTCACATCGGGCTGGCGATTGACGGTGACGGCGGGGTCGGTGGGAAGACGCAGGCTTTCGGCCAGATCACCAAGGGTGGCGTTGGCATCGACGAAGACAGCACGCACGGGACACTCGCTTTTTCAGGTTCGACGAGCCCGTATTGTGGCGGCGGCGGCGGCCAGTGTCACCCCCGCGGCGCAGACGAAAACCCATATCCCGGGCCGCAGCCCCATCTCGATCGACAGATTGGCTTCAAGCACGCGAGGCACGAAGGCCACACCGGCTTTCCACCCGAAGTAGGCTGCCTCCCCCGCCACGGTCAGCAGGCTCGCAACCAGACCGAGGACAGCCACGGCCCAGAGCGCCAGCGCGGCGCCCTGCGGCCTAAATTTGCGCCAAAGCCGATAGCCCAGCAGCCAGGTCAGGAAGCCGATCAGCAGCAGCGGCTGGAAGATATCGGCCTTCACCTGCAGGAAATAATGCCACAGCCCGAGCGACGCGGCCGGGAAGACCAGATAATGCAGCAACTGCCAGCGGCGGCCGCCGAGCCGGCGCAGCATGCCGTCGGTCGAGGTGGCCAGCAGGAGCATCAGCATGATCAGGCCGACCAGTCCGATGATCAGGTAATTGGCCTTGGCGATCTCAAGCACGATGCGGTTGAGGTCGAAGGCCAGGTTGGCCATGAACAGGATGAAATGCGTGAGCAGATATAGCGCGGCAGCGACACCGGTCATGCGGCGGAGCATGGCCATGCGGTTCCAGCGCGTGAGCTGGCGCATCGGCGTGATGCTGAGCCCGACCAGCAGGATGCGGATGCCCCAGGTGCCGGTCTGCAGGGTGAGTTCGGTGATCGGGCGCGGCCCGAGATCGCTGCTGCCGGTTCGCCACAACAGCCAGAGCGCCGGCAGAAACAGCGCAGCGAGAACCACGGCCTTGAAGGGAACGAAGCGCCCGCCCTTGTCCTGCCAGGGCCAGCCCCGCTTCCAGGACGAAACGGACGCACGGGCGGTGGCGAAGACGGGAGCGGGACGGTCCAAACTGCGATCAGTCATGGTCGGTGATATAGCTCAGGGTGCAGCATCCTGCGGGAAACTTATCGTGAAGCGGCTGCCCTCGCCCAGTCGGCTGGACACCGCAATGGTTCCGCCCAGCACCTGGCTGACGAGATTGTAAACGATATGCAACCCAAGGCCGGTGCCGCCGGTGCCGCGCCGGGTGGTGAAGAAGGGATCGAAGACCCGCGGCAGGTCCTCGGCCGCGATACCATTTCCGTTGTCGCGGAAATCCACGACGATGCGCCCTTCGCGCGGCTTACTGATCTGGATTTCCAGCAGGCCAGGCTGCTCGCGTCCCTCGAAGCCGTGCTGCAGCGCGTTCATCACCAGGTTGGTGACGATCTGACCCAGCGCGCCCGGCCGGTTGCGGATCATCAGGTTCTCGCCACCCTGGATCACAACCTTGTGCGGCGTATGGCGCAGCGCGGGCGCCAGACTGAGCATGATCTCCTGCAGATATTCGCCGATGTCGAAATCGCGCAGCTCGTCGGTGGTCTGGTCTGCCGACACCTGCTTGAAGGCCTGGATCAGCCGGGCGGCGCGGGTCAGGTTGCCCTGCATGATGCGCGTCGCTTCCGTGGCGGTCTCGAGAAAATCCTCCATGTCACTGCGCTTGAGCTGGTCATCCTTGAAGCGCGCGGTGAGCTGGTCGACTTCCTCGGACAGATGCGAGGCGGCCGAGACGCCGATGCCCAGCGGCGTGGAAATCTCGTGACTCATGCCCGCCACCAGCGAACCCAGCGATGCCATCTTCTCGGCCAGGATCAGGCTGGCCTGGGCGCCGCGCAATTCGGCCAGTGCGCGTTCGGCCTCTTCCTTGGCACGGCGCAACTCGTCTTCCATGCGACGGCGCGCCGTGATGTTGGTACGCACCACCACCAGATCGCCCGATGGCGTCAGGCGTTCATGCACCAGGAACCATTCGCCTGCCACCGTGCGGATTTCGATCATCCGCTCAGGGATATGTCGGCGTGCCGGGCTGACGCTGTCGGTATTGCCGGATTCACGTTCGTCATGCACGAAGATCTTCTGCTGAACGCTACGCTCGACCAGCTCCTGGAAGGATTTTCCGACCGCCTGTTCGGCCGACAGGCCATAGAGCGCGGCAAACCGGCTGGAGCAGATCGAGATGCGGTCGCTGGCGTCATAGATGGCGAAACCGTCACCGGCCACCTCCACGGCATGGCGCAGGCGGCGATGCAGCGCATAACGCTCGGACGCGTCGCTGATGGTGACCGCCACAGAACGGTCGGGCAGCCGGTTCAGGGTGAATTCCAGCACATTGCCCGTGCTGGCATGGCGGATCGCGGCCCACTGGCCGGCGCCGCGCAGCAGGCGATCGATATGATATTTCACATCGCTGATTTCCAGGTCGCCAAAATCGCGACGGTCGATCATGAAGCGGATCAGCAGCTCATGGCTGTCGCCCGGATTGATCATGCCGGGCGGCAGGGCCAGCAGTTCGGCCGCACGGCGGTTGATGGTGTGAATCACGCCACCCGGATGGAACAGGATGACACCGACCTGCAGCGCGTCCAGCGCCCAGGCCTGATATTCGTTGCGCCGCCGCCCCTCCAGCCGCGCCAGTGTCAGCGCCTCGGTAACCCGTCGCGCCTCTTCCGACGCCATGTAGTTGCGTCGGCGCTCCAGTTTGAACTGGCGCATGCCGACGAAGCCGAGGCCATTACCGGCGAGCAGGAACAGCGTGAGGATGATGATTCCTTCTAGCCGCATATTCAGCCATGTAATCCCCATCAGCATCGTACCAATGGACAGGTACGCGGCATTCAGGATCACCGCGCCGGACGCGATCGGCATCAGCAGGAAGAAGACCAGCAAATAGGCGAAGGACAGCGGGCCGGAATTGAGCGTGGTCGGCGGGCTGATGAACCAGGTCATGAAGGTCAGCGTGGTGAGCCAGGCCATGCCGACCCCGCCGATGACATCCAGCTGGGCGCAGCTCGCGGCCCGCCGGACCATGATCTGATATCCTATGCCAGTCACCAGGGCCGCCACGCGCACGGCCAGAAGCTGCAGGAATATCTGGGTCGGCCCTGCCACCAGATAATCGCGGGCGGCCACCAGAACGAAGACGGTGGTGCCAGCGATGCCGCAGGCTTGCAGCATGTGCCGGACGGACTCGCGCTGCTGTTCACGGAACAGGCGTTCGGCCCGCCGGTCCCGAAATTCACCGGTCCAGTGGAAAATCCGCCGCTCGTCCGGTGTTTGCAGCAGTGATGAGAATGGCGTGTGCAGCATCAGCGCAGATCGACCCCCGGCACATTATGACCACCATGGTCGGCACCGGAAAGCCAGCCGGCAATTCTTGCCTAGTCCCGGCGGCTTCCCCCTCAGCTTACCCCCAGTGTTTTCAGATAGATAGCGGGATTTAGCAGTTCGGCACGGGCTTTGCTTCTAAGGCGGTGAGAGAATCCATCTGGACCAGGAGGGTCCCGCCATGTCGTTCAACGCCTTCAACACCGGAGTCATGGGCATCAGTGCCCAGGCGACAGCGATCGGCCATATTTCGGATAACGTCGCGAACTCGACGACCATCGGCTACAAGACCGTCAACACCTACTTTTCAGATCTGGTGTTCAACAAGGTGGCCGGCGACAGCCCGGTCATCGATTCCAACCGCAACATGGGCGTGCTGGCGCGGGCCGATTTCGGCAACCGCAAACAGGGCACGCTGATCAGCGACACCAGCCTGTCGTCCATTGCGGTGACCGGCAATGGCTTCATCCCGGTCGCCAAGCCGACCGGCCTCAACGATGACGGCACGCCAAGCGGCTTTGAAACCGCCAATTACTTCACGCGCCTGGGCGATTTTCACCTCGACAGTTCCAATCGCCTGGTCAACTCGGCCGGCTATTATCTGCGCGCGGCCGCCGTGGGCGGCACCACACCGGCCGATTTCGTCGTCGACCAGAGCGACATTCCGGCGATCCCGACCAGCAGCGTCGACTACATCATCAATCTGCCCGGCAAGGCCCTGCCCGGCAAACAGATCACCGACGGTATCGGCGTCATCGATTCAGCCAGCGAAGAGCGCAATTTCCAGATGGTCTGGAACAAGACCGGCACCAATGCCTGGAACCTGACCATCAATACCGAAGGCGGCACGCCCGCGTCCTTTGGCCCGATCGCCATAACCTTCACGAACAGCACGTTGGCCACCATGACCACGGCCGACACCAACTTGGCGCTGACCACCGCCGGCGCCGCCAGCGCGACGCTGTCCGTGGATTACGGCAGCGGCGCCCAGACCATCGCCCTGAACCTGGGCGAGTTCGGCGGCGGCTTCGATGTCAGCGCCACCAGCAGCCTGACCCAGTTCACCAGCGAAAGCACCGAGGCCTCGAACCAGGTCCTCACTCAGAACGGCCGGCCAGGCGGTGAATTCGACTACGTCACCTTCGATGAGGATGGCGGCATCGTCTATAACTACACCAACGGACGCAGCCGTCTGGGCGGCCAGTTGCTGCTCGGAAATTTCCCTGAAGTCGACCGCCTCGACCGCGTCGACGGCACCGCCTACCTGGCCAGCGGCCGCACCACTTCCGGCAACGTCGTCTTTGGCATTCCCGGCGATCCGACCGGGCTCACCGGCGTGGGCAAGATCACCGCCGGCGCCCTGGAACAGTCGACCGTGGATATCGCCGAGCAGATGACCAAGCTGATCGTGGCGCAGCAGGCCTATGGCATGAACAGCCAGGTGATCACGACGGCCGACCAGATGTGGTCCAAAGCCATCGACATGAAGCGTTGATCAGCCCAAAACGCAGCGGGTCTGCTTGTTCGGGATCGTATAGCGGCAGGTCAGGTCGCGGCCCTTGTTGGGTTGCGCCATCTTGAAGATGTCGCCCTCCATGCGGCGCACCGCATAGCCGTTGGAAAACTGCAGCCAGCCAAAGCTGTCGAAATAGGATGTGACACCGTTGGAGAAGATCAGCTCGCGGCGGCGCCCCTTCTTCACCGTGTATTTCGAGCCGAATTCCAGCGTCCCGTCGTCGAACTCCTTGATCACCAGATCATTGCTGCACAGCGCCTGCTTCGGATCATCCGTCAGGCGGCAGGAAAAGCCCGGTGGCTGATTGGGCGGCGGCTGGTCGACAGCCGGCGTGCTGATCAGGATCGCGAATATGGTGGCTTCCATCAGGTTCATGCAGTGCTCCGAATCCGGACGAAGCCTAGCACAGGTTTTCGCGCTGATTCCGCGCAAAAAGACACCCCGTGAATATCCATCTGCAGCGCTCCTGTGACCATGCCATGGCATTCCCCACGGCCACGGTTGCGCATATATGCTCCGCTCCCACATGTCACCGGCGGCGCCAAAACTGTCGCACCTGATAGGCGTACATGGAGGACACAATGCGCGTGAATGAAGCCATGAGCCGGGAAGTGCGGATCGCCTCCCCCAACCAGACCATTGCCGACGCGGCCCAGATCATGGCCGAGATGGATATCGGCAGCCTGCCGGTGGGCGAAGACGACCGGCTGGTAGGCATGATCACCGATCGCGATATCGCCATCCGCGGCGTCGGCCGCGGGTGCGATCCCGACACCAAGGTGAGCAGCGTGATGACCAAGGATGTGAAATACTGTTTCGAGGATGAAGACCTGGCCCATGTCGCCAAGAACATGGGCGATATCCAGGTTCGCCGCCTGCCGGTGGTAAACCGGCAAAAGCGCCTGGTCGGCATCGTGTCGCTGGCCGATGTCGCCACCGAGGCGCAGCCGCGCCACTCTGTGGAGACGCTGCGCAAGGTTTCCGAACCCGGCGGCGCGCATGGCCAGAGCATATCCGGCATACGCTGAAACCTGATCCTGCTCTAACCCTTCACCGGGTCGGGGCAGTCCGGATGGATCGGATCAGATAGAGTTAAGTCAGGGCGTGAAGTAATTCTGGATGCGCTGGTTGACGGTGGCATCGCTGCAGACATAGCGCGCCGCGATGATGCCGTCAGCCACGCGCATCACTTCTGCATCGGCGGTGAAATCCATACTCAGTAGAGCGCCGCGGATCTCGACGCTGATACGCAGCTTTTCACCCACGGCGATCTTGTCCAGCAGCGTGGCCGGACAGGGTCCGAACAGAATGCCGACCGGACTCCAGTTTTTCAGCGGCATGCGCAGGGCACGCACGATCACCGCATCCTTGGCCGTTCCCACGCCGCGCTGGGCAATGCGCTGGCCGCTGGGCTTGACCACGGTGGCGAGCTGACTGCGATATTGTTCGAGCAGCCGCGACTTGCGCGGCTCCGGGATATCGGCCTGCATCAGCGCTTTGGAAATCTCGGCCGAGAGCATGGCGAAATCGTCCTTGCTGGACAATGCACCAATGAACTGCGTCTTGAACTCTCGATGCTCCATGTAATGGCTGATGATGCCCTGCAGCTCGAAGCGGGCATTGCCCTCCTCGATCTCCCGATAAAGCCGCAGCAAGGTCAGCAGCTTGCGCGACAGTTCGGCATCGCGGCCGATCAGTGGATTCAGCAACTCGGGATTGGCGAAGCGCGTGAAGCGGCGCGTCAGCGCGGCAGCGACATTCTCGTCCACCGCCAGCATCGGCAGCGCGGTGATGCGCTCTTTCAGACGAAGCAGCGCCGTCCACTCGTCATAAACGTCGTGATTATACAGCGGCAGCGTGCCGCCCAGCATCTCGGCCAGGCGCTCGCGCACGGCGGCCTGGCAACGTTCGAGGCTGCCGCTGGCCAGACCGGTGCGCAGGCGGATCAGCGCCGCAGGCACATCGCGCGGCTGCCCCTCGGCGCCGCCCAGCCACAGGCAGAGTTCGATCATGCGGCGTCGGTTGGCATCGCCGAACAGCGCCGTCGCGGCAGGCTTGAGGCGCAGGATTTCCGACAGCGTCTGGTCCGCCATCGTATGGGCTTCACTGCCGATATCGCTCTCGATCAGATCGAGGCAGAGACCGGCGCGCACCTGCCAGTCGGCATTGGCGGCCAGCAGGCTGGCCAGCACCACGCCACCCAGCACCCATTCGTTCAGAGTCTTGCCGTTGAACAGCCCGGCTTGCAGCGCCTGCGGGAAGGTGATGCCCGGCGGCAAGGCGGCCGCCTGCTTCTCGACCCGCTTCATGGCCGCCTCGGCCATGGCGGTCAGTTCCTTCATGCGCTCGGCAACCGGACGTTTGGTATGTTGGCCCTGCAGCAGGGCGATGCGCTGGGCCAGCTCCTGAAAGCGCGCGCCGTCGTTGAGCAGCACCTGATGCTGCGCCGGGCTGAACACCAGCTCGGTCGCCGTGAGACCGCCGCGCTCGAGATACGCCCGCGCGACCTGAAAGATCAGCTCGCGCGCCGGGTCGGCATAAGTCTCGGCTTCGGTTTCACAAAACATTGGTTTTCGGCAAATTTCACGAAGTGGTGATGCTGGATTAGCCCGCACCCGCCCCCCGCGCAACCATCACCCCTGTTGCAATTGTAAATGCTACCCAAGCCTGCTTTGAATTCCTCAAAACACAAGCGCACGCTGATTGACCGGCTTGAGATTTTCTGCAGCCGCCCGGAAGCCTTTTCCATTGGCGCGTGCGCCCGACGGGTCTAATGCACAGGCATGCCAGTCGCTGCCGCCACCCCCGCACAGGTCCCGACGCCGCCGGGCAGCCTGACCGCGCTGTTCCTCGGCTTCCTCGAGATCGCGCTCTGCAGCTTCGGCGGCGCTTTCGTTTGGGCGCACCGAATCCTGGTTCTGCGCCGGCAATGGCTCGACGAGGACGACTTCGCCCAGGCGCTCAGTCTGTGCCATGTGCTGCCCGGCCCCAACATCGTCAATCTCGCGGTCTTCCTCGGTGATCGCTTCTTTGGTCTACGCGGCGCAATCGTCGCGGTCGCAGGCCTGACGCTGGTGCCGATCGGCATCGTGGTGACACTGGAAATCCTTTATCTCGCCTACAGCCATGTCGCCGTCGTGGTCGGGACGCTGGGACATATGAGCGCCGCGGCGGCAGGGCTTGTCCTTGGACTGGGCCTGCGGCTGCTCTGGCGGCTGCCGCGCAGGCCGGCCTGTTATGCCCTGGCAGCCATCGCCTTCATCGGCATCGGACTGCTGCGCTGGCCGCTGCCGCCGTTGGTGCTGCTGCTGGTGCCGCTGGCGCTGCTGCTGGCCTGGATGAAGAAGCTATAGCTATGCAGGATGACAATCCTCTGCTCTTCCTTCTCACCACGCTGGCCGGGTTGTCGTTGGTCTCCATAGGCGGCGGCAATTCCGTATGGCCGGAAATGCACCGCCAGTTCGTCGACATCGCCCGCTGGTTCACCGATGCGGAATTCGTCCAGATGTTTGCGCTGGCGCAAACCGCGCCAGGACCGAACATCATGGTGGTGGCAATCTTCGGCTGGCGCGTGGCCGGCTATGCCGGTGCACTGCTGGCGCCGCTGGCGCTTTGCCTGCCTTCTTCGGTGCTAACCTTCGTGGCCGGGCGACTGTGGCAACGCTTTCGCTTCTCGCCCTGGCGCAGCCGTGCCGCCGTGGCACTGACGCCGGTCAGCGCCGGGCTGGTGCTGGCTTCAGGTACCGTGCTGGCGCAGGACCAGGGCGGCAACTGGCCGATGCTGGCCCTGACTGCCGCGACCACACTGGTGACGGTCTTCACGCGATTCAATCCGCTGTGGTGCCTGGGCGCCGCCGGGCTGCTCGGCGTGCTGAGCAGTCTGTAGTTGGCTCAGCGCGAGAAATAGCTACGAATGCGCTGTTCGGCCTCGTTGTCACTGCAGTAATAGCGCGCGGCGATGATGCCGTCGGTGGCGCGGATGATATCAGCGGAGGCCTCAAAGCGAATGTCGATGCCCTCGTTATGCACTTCGACCGCAAGATCAACGGTATCGCCCGGCTTGAACTCACCAGCTGCTGGTCCGAACAGGATGCCGAGAGTGCTCCAATTGCGCAACGTTACGCGCTGACCGCCAAGGCAAACGGCATCGTTGGGCCCACCCATGACGCGCGGATCGCGGCGGCGCTCGGCCAGCTTCTTGATCTCCATATACTGCTTCAGGATGCTGCCGCGAAACCGGTCGCGGCGATGCTCGGGCAACTCGGGATTCTGCAGAACCTCCTCGATCACCTGAGCTTGGGCAAACATCTGCTCGACGCTGGTGCCCGGTTCAGCGAACTGGGTGCTGAAATCGCGGTGTTCAAGATAGAAGGTCAGCGCCGCCAGAAGGTCGCGGCGGGCCGGACCGTCCTGCACCTCGGGATAGAGCTGCGCCAGATACAGCACTTTTTTGCCGAAGGCCGGAATCTCCGCCAGAGTGCGGTTGAGCTGCTCGGCCTGGGCCAGGCGCAGAAAGCGTCGCGCCAGCGCCTGCGCCAGCACTGGGTCTTCAGCCAGGCCGGCCAAGCTGGCGATGCGCCGCTTGGCCTCGAGCAGATAGGACCATTCTGAAAAATCGCTCTCCGTCGCCAGCGCACCGGGTTGGTCCAGCGCCTCGGAGATCCGGTCGCAGAGCGCGTCGGTGAGGTCACCCGCCGCATTGGCCTGAACACAGCCGCGCAGGCGGGTCTGCAGCGGCTGGACCTCCGGCGCATCCGGGTCGGCCATGGTAAGGCAGGCATCGATCACGCTGCGCGGTGTGCTGGTGAAACCGAAGGCGCTGCCGGCCGGTTCCAACCGCAGCAGCTCGGCCAGCGTCTGCGCCAGCAGTCCAGCCATCTCGTCCTCGGCGCCACTTTCCAGCAGGTCAAGGCAAAGCTCGATCTTGCCGATCCAGTCACCGCGCTCGGCCAGACTGGCAGCGACGATGATGGCGGTGCGGATGAAGCCGCGATCCTGCGTCTCGTGGCACAGTCGACTCAGATCGCTGCCGGTCAGAACGAAATCGGACGGCGTCTGACGCGTCAGGCTGTCGATCAGGCGGATCGCCTGATTGGTCATCGCAGTGAGTTCGCGACGGCGGTCGAGCACCGGCTGGCGTGTCTGCTGCGCCTGCAGCATGGCGACGCGCTGCACCGCATCGGCCAGGCGGTTGCCGTCATTGGCCAGGCTGCGCTGGCGGCCACGGTTGAACATCAGTTCGGTGGCGGTGGCGGTTTCCTGCTCCAGATACGGCCGCATCAACCGGAACACGAGGTCGCGCGCTGGCCCGCGGAACAGGTCGGTTTCGACGAGGCAGAATGTATCCTGATCGCGCATGGAGGCAGTCTCCTGCGCCAGCCATGCCATGCGGAATTTGTGCGGGTAACGTTGAAAACCGGTTACGTTACCGGCCCGTCAGCCCCGGCTCTACCTTTAGTCGCCGATCCAGTCCTTCTTCTCCTCCTCCGGCATCAGGTCGGTGCTGCTCCAGGAGAAGAAGATCAGGAAGACCCAGTCCTTGCGGTTGGAGAAGGCGTAGACCGGATCGAGCGACTGCACCATCAGGCCGGTCTTGGGGTCGTAGGTGGTCGCCGCCAGCTTGACCACGCCCTGCTGGTAGCTGCGCTTGAAGATCGCGATCTCGGGGACCTCGACACCGACCAGCGGCACCGGGATCGCTGGCAGGCCGAACAGCGTGCGGTCGCGATCGACCGACAGTGCGCCCAGGCGCGGCTCGATGATGAGATCGGCCTTGCCCTTGTCGTCCATCAGGTCGCCGCCCTTGCGCGCCACCCGGTCGCGCAGCGCGCTGATCAGGTATTTGCTGTCGGTGCCCTCGACATAGGCTGTGTCGATGAAGACCTTGGTGCCGGGCTGCATGTTGAAGGTCAGCTTGTCGGCGGCGCGGTCCGATGCCGTCGAGAACAGCAGCTGTTCGCTGGCCGAGCGCTGCGGATCGGTTTCACGGCGCGAGGTACAGCCGGTCAGGACCAGCAGCAGGGCGGCGGCGGAGAGAATGGCGGGCCGGATCATCGGGACTCCTCGTCTGGGGGCATAGCCTCAACGACGCAGATCGCGAATAATCCCGCAAAACTGTCAGAAAAAAGGCCGGGGTCAATCGACCCCGGCCCCGCCCAGCTTTGTGCTCACAGCTTGATCACGGGCTTTACCCCGCCAGCTTCTTCTTCAGCAGTTCGTTCACCGCTGCCGGGTTAGCCTTGCCGCCCGAGAGCTTCATGGTCTGACCGACGAAGAAGCCGAACAGCTTGTCCTTGCCCGAGCGATACTCCGCCACCTTGTCGGCATTGGCCGCCATCACCTCGTCGATCACCTTCTCGATCGCGCCGGTATCGGTGACCTGCTTCATGCCCTTCTCTTCCACGATGGTGGCGGCATCCTTGCCGCTTTCCACCATGAGGGCGAAGACATCCTTGGCCAGGCGGGTCGAGATGGTGTTGTCGGCGATCAGGTCGATCAGCCCGCCCAGTTTCTCAGCCGTGATGGTGAAATCTTGCATCGACTGGCCCGACTTGTTGAGCATGCCGAAGTAATCGCCGATCACCCAGTTGGCGCAGAGCTTGCCGTCGCGGCCCTTGGCCACCTTCTCGTAGAAGTCGGCCGACTCCTTCTCGGCCACCAGCACGGAGGCGTCATAGGGGCTGAGACCCAGCTTCTCGATGAAACGCGCCTTCTTCTCGTCGGGCAGTTCGGGCAGCGTGGCCTTGATGCCATCGACCCAGCTCTGCTCGAATTCCAGCGGCAGCAGGTCGGGGTCGGGGAAGTAGCGATAGTCATGCGCTTCTTCCTTGGAGCGCATCGACCGCGTCACACCCTTGCCGGTATCGAACAGGCGGGTTTCCTGATCGATCTTGCCGCCGTCTTCCAGAATTTCGATCTGGCGGCGGGCTTCGTATTCGATGGCCTGCTGCACGAAGCGCACGGAATTGACGTTCTTGATCTCGCAGCGCGTGCCCAGCGGGCCGCCCGGTTTGCGCACGGAGACATTGACGTCGGCGCGCATCGAGCCTTCGTCCATGTTGCCGTCGCAGGTGCCGAGATAGCGCACAATGGTGCGCAGCTTCTTCAGATAGAGGCCGGCCTCTTCCGAATTCCGCATGTCGGGCTCGGAGACGATTTCCATCAGCGCGACGCCGGAGCGGTTCAGGTCGATGAAGCTCTCGCGCGGGCTCTGGTCATGCAGGCTCTTGCCCGCATCCTGTTCCAGATGCAGGCGCGTGATGCCGATCTCGCGGGTCGAGCCGTCGGGCATGTCGAGCAACAGCACGCCCTTGCCGACGATCGGCTGCAGGTACTGGCTGATCTGATAGCCCTGCGGCAGATCGGCGTAGAAGTAGTTCTTGCGGTCGAACACCGAATGCAGGTTGATCTGCGCCCTCAGGCCCAGCCCGGTGCGCACCGCCTGCTCAACGCAATACTTGTTGATCACCGGCAGCATGCCAGGCATCGCCGCATCGACGAGGCTGACCTGATGGTTCGGCTCGGCGCCAAAGGTGGTGTCGGCGCCGGAGAACAGCTTGGACTTGGACGAGACCTGGGCATGGACTTCCATGCCGATCACGATCTCCCACGCACCCGTGGCGCCCTGGATATAATCTTTCTCAGCCATGTTAGGACCTCCACCATGCAGTGGGCTTGGCGGTGAAATTGGCGGCCTTCTCGAGCGTGCGGCCGACGCGCAGCAACTGCGCCTCCTCGAAGGGCTTGCCGATGAGCTGCAGGCCGAGCGGCAGGCCTTCGCTGTTCAGGCCGGCGGGCAGCGACATGCCCGGCAGACCGGCAAGGCTGGTCGGCACGGTGAACACGTCGTTCAGGTACATGGTCACCGGATCGTTCGACTTGGAGCCGATCGCGAAAGCCGCATTCGGCGCGGTCGGCGTCAGGATCGCATCGACGCGCTGGAAGGCCTGGTCGAAGTCCTTCTGGATCAGCGTCCGCACCTTCTGCGCCTTGGTGTAATAAGCGTCATAATAGCCAGCCGACAGGACATAGGTGCCAATCATGATGCGGCGCTGTACCTCGCGGCCGAAGCCTTCGCCGCGGGTATTCTCGTACATCTCGGTCAGGTCCTTGCCCGGCACGCGCAGGCCGAAGCGCACACCGTCATAGCGGGCGAGGTTCGACGAGGCTTCCGCCGGAGCAACGATGTAATAAGTCGCCAGCGCGTAATGGGTGTGCGGCAGGCTGATATCCATGATCTCGGCGCCGGCATCTTTCAGCCACTGCTTGCCTTGCTCCCAGAGCGCAATGATTTCCGGGTTCATGCCGTCCATGCGGTATTCGCGCGGGATACCGATGCGCATGCCCTTCACGCCGCCTTCCAGATTGGCGGCATAGTCCGGCACCGGGCGATCGACCGAGGTGCTGTCCTTCGGGTCGAAGCCGGCCATGGCCTGCAGCATCAGCGCGCTATCACGCACCGTGCGCGTCATCGGCCCGGCCTGGTCCAGCGAGGAGGCGAAAGCGACTATGCCCCAGCGCGAGACACGGCCATAGGTCGGCTTGATGCCGGTGATGCCGCAGAGCGCGGCCGGCTGACGGATCGAACCGCCGGTATCGGTGCCGGTGGCGCCCAAAGCAAAGCCGGCGGAGACGGCGGCGGCCGACCCGCCCGACGAACCGCCGGGCACGAGCTTGGTGCCGTCCGGGCCACGCCAGGGATTCACGACCGGGCCGTAATAGCTGGTCTCGTTCGACGAACCCATGGCGAATTCGTCGAGGTTGAGCTTGCCCAGCATCACCGCGCCCGCGTTCCACAGGTTGGCGGTGGCGGTGGATTCATATTCCGGGTGGAAGCCGTCGAGGATATGACTGGCCGCGGTGGTCAACACGCCCTTGGTGGCGAACAGGTCCTTGATGGCGAGCGGAATGCCCTCCAGCAGGCCGGCCTCGCCCTTGGCACGGCGTGCATCGGCCGCCTTGGCCATCTCGCGCGCCTTGTCGGGCGTTTCGGTGATCATGGCGTTCAGCGACTTGGCCGCCTGCATGCCAGCGATACAGGCTTCCGTCAGTTCGGCGGAGGTGAACTGCTTCTTGGCCAGCCCGTCCAGGGCATCGGCAATGGTGAGCGCGCTCGGGTCGATGGTCATTATTCCACCACCTTCGGCACGGTGTAGAAATCGCCCTGGCGCTGCGGCGCGTTCTTCAGCACAGCTTCCGGCTGGCCGCCATCGGTGACGACATCCTCACGATGGCGCAGCTTCATCGGCGTCACCGAGGTCATCGGGGTGACGTTGTCGGTCGGGACCGCCTGCAACTCTTCCACGAAGGACAGAATCTGGTTCAGCTCCGAGGCCATGGCCTCGGCACGGTCAGGGTCCATCTTGAGGCGGGCCAGCTTGGCGATCTTCGCCACGGCTGCTCTATCCAATGACATGCGCGGTCCGTTCGCTATAGTACCGGGGAGAATCCCCTTGAAATGGCGGCGGAAAGTATCATCCGGCATGTCCACCGGCAACCCTGCACCCCCAGTTGAAACCAGCCAGAAACCGGCCCCGTTCCGGCCCGCCGACGGCCCCATCCGCCTGGAATCCGGCCGCCGCTACCTCGGGCTCGATCTGGGCACCAAGACCATCGGCCTGGCGCTGTCGGATACCGGCCATCATATCGCCAGCCCCTACCTGACGCTGGCCCGGAAAAAATTCACCCAGGACGCCGCCGAGCTGGTCAAAATCGCCGCCAAGGAGAATGTCGGCGCCCTGGTACTGGGCCTGCCGGTCAACATGGACGGCACCGAAGGGCCACGCTGCCAGGCCACCCGCGCCTTCGCCCGCAACATCTCGCTGCAGATCCCGGTGCCCGTCGCGCTGTGGGATGAGCGCCTGAGCACGGTTGCCGTGCAGCGGATGATGACCGAGGAAGCCGACCTGAGCCGGGCGCGCCGCGCCGAACTGGTCGACAAGCTGGCCGCCAGCTACATCCTGCAATCCTATCTGGACTGGGTCCGGCAGCAGCCGGTCTGAGTCAGACGACCAGATCGCTGAATTCGCGATGACGGCGCAGCCAGGCGCTGGCATAGCCACAGAGCGGCAGCACTTTTTGTTGCTGTTGTCGCATCTGCTCCATCAGACCCTGCATGAAGCGGCCGGCCGCGCCGGTGCCGCGCAAGGCGACCGGCGCTTCGACATGCGTGATGGCGAGAACGTCACCCTGCCAGCGGTAGTTCGCGAAGACGGTCTGGCCATCGACATCGAGTTCGAAGCGGCTGTGGGCGGGATTATCATGGACGGCGTTTTCCATACCACCAATGTGATACGGCCAGCGGAAATTTCAAGCCGGGTCTATTCCATGCCCAGCAGGCGGTAGATCCGCTTGGTATAGGTGCCGAAGGCTTCCGAGGTCTTCATGTCGAGGGTGCGCGGGAATGGCAGGTCGATGGTGAAGCAGTCCGCCATGCGGGCCGGACCGGCCGTCAGCACCGCGCAACGCGAGCCGAGGAAGACCGCTTCCTGGATGCTGTGCGTCACGAAGATGATGGTCTTGCGGCTTTCCTGCCAGATGCGCAGCATCTCCAGGTTCATCTTCTCGCGCGTCAACGCGTCCAGTGCACCGAAGGGCTCGTCCATCAGGATCAGCTTGGGGTCATGCACCAGGGCGCGGGCGATGGCGGCGCGCTGCTGCATGCCGCCCGACAGCTCGTAGGGGTATTTGCTTTCAAAGCCGGCCAGGCCGACCATGGCCAGCAGGCCGCGCGCCCGCTCCTTCGCGGCCTTGCGCGGCAGGCCGAGGATATCGGCCGGCAGCAGCACGTTGTCGAGGATGGTGCGCCATTTCAGCAGCAGCGCCTGCTGGAACACCATGCCGACATCGCGGCCGGGCGTGAAGGGCGTGCCGCCACCGATCTCGACCGTGCCGCCGTCATCAGCGTGATGCAGGTCGGCCAGAATCTTCAGCACGGTCGTCTTGCCGCAGCCCGACGGCCCGACCAGCGAGACCAGATCGCCCTCCTCCACATCGAAGGTGACATCGGAGACCGCGATGAAATCCTTGCCACGGCCGCGATAGGTCTTGCGGACGTTCTGGAGGTGAATAAGAGGAGCTACGGCCGTCATGCCAGCCACCGCGCCAGATTGGCCCTCACGAAGGCATCGTCGGACAGATCGGCATGTTCCGTGCTGACGCGATCCAGCAATGCGGCCTGACCGGGGCTGAGGCCTTCCTTCGGATCGAGGCACCAGATGCCCTCGAGCAGTCCCTGACGGCGCAGGATTTCATGGCAGCCGGCGATGCAGCCGTGGAAGTCGTTGGCCACGTCGAAGAAGGCCGCGTTGCAGTCGGTGACGCGGGCATCGAGGCCGAGCAGCTCAGGCGAGACGCTGCCGCTCGCCACGGCGGCATGGGCCTTTTCCAGCAGCTTGACCGCCTGCTGGGTCCAGACCGACCAGTGGCCGAGCAGGCCGCCGACAAAGCGCAGGTTTACGGTCTCGTCGCCACGCTTCACCGTGAAGGGAATGGTGAGGTCGAGGACGATATGGTCATCATTGCCAGTATAGAGCGAGATGCGTTTTTCGGCCCGCGCCGCCGCCACGCCGCGCATCACATCCAGCGTGCGATAGCGGTGGAAGGGCGCGACCTTGATGGCGATGACGTTATCGATGGAGGCGAAGCGCCGCCAGAACTCGGCATCCAGCGCCACGCCGCCAACCGCCGGCTGTAAATAGAACCCGACCAGCGGGATTTCGGCAGCCACCGCCTCGCAATGGGCGATGATCGCGTCGACGCCGGCATCCTTCATGGCGGCGAGGCTGAGAAGACCGGCATGGTAGCCAAGCTTCACGGCGGTCTGCGCTTCCTTCACGGCTTGCGCCGTCTTGCCGGCCAGGCCGCCGACCATGACCAGCGGGCGATCCGTCCAGGCTTTCGCGTCTTCCATGGCGGCCGACAGCACAGGCTCGTAGAGTCCGACATCGCGGATGGCGAACTGCGTGGTGTGCACGCCGACAGCCAGGCCGCCGACACCGGCATCAACGTAATAGCGCGTCAGCACGCGCTGGCGCTTGCGGTCGAAATCGCGGTTGGCGTCCAGCGCCAGCGGATGCGCCGGGATCACCGTGCCCTTGCGCAGGCTGGCGAGAACATCGGCCGGAAGCTTGGAATGATGCAAACCCATGATCTGTCCTCTTATTCCGAATTGCGTCTAGCCGAATTCCGGGCCGGCAATGACAAAGCTGCGCGACGGATCGCCATTGGGCGCGGTGCTGCCCAGCGCCATGCGGCGGAAATTGCGTTGCACCGAGAAGCCGCGGCGCTGAAGCTCGGCACTGAGCAGCGTCCAGCGGTCCGGTACATCCAGGAAAACCGGACCGACGGTGCGATCGAGCGCGGCCGTCATCAGTTGCAGCGCATCCGGTTCATTGGCTGCGCTCAGCGGCCCGATCTGAGTGGCGAGCCGGCCGTTGCGCCCGACCACGAAGCCTTCGCCCTTGCGCAGCGCCAGCACCGGCATGCGATCCGTGAACGAGCGCAGCAGCACATCGCGTTCGGCGCCGAAAGAGTCTGTGTCGAGGCGCAGGCAGGCATCGAGATCGACGGCCGTCACCAGACCGTCCTTCAGGCTGCCCTGCCCTTGCCAGCGCGTGATGCCGAAGACCGGGCGGAAACCGAGCGGCAGATAGACCCGCTCACCGGCCGGCGTGGCGTCGAGATACGGCGTGCGGCCGGCGCGCTGCAGCTCTGCGATGCAATGCTTCAGCAGCCGGCTGCCCAGCCCCTGCTGGCGATGGCTGGCCGTCACCAGCACCATGCTGATCCAGGCGAAGCCGCCATAGGGCAGGATCGCGGCGGTGGCGACGGGATTGCCGTCTGTATTGCGAATGGCGAAGACGCGGCCCTGGTCCAAGAAGATGCGCCAGTCGGCCTCGGTCTGGTTCCAGCCGGCCTCGGCCGACAAGCCAAGCGCCGCCGGAATGGCGGATGCCTCAAGACGATCAATATCGAGCGTCTTAATAGGCGCCATCGCGCACCTCGAAATGCGTCGGCTTGCCCAGGCTGCGGCCGCTGCGCGACACCCAGTCGGCGATCCAGTCCATCATGCTGGCCAGCGGAATGCGCGGATAACCAAACAGCCGCGCGGCTTCGGCGGCGTTGTTCAGCCAGGCCGTCGGCGCTTCCTGGCCGGTGATCACGGCCTTCTTGCCAAAACGCTGGGCAAAGCTCTCGGCCAGCCAGCGCACGGCGATGGTCTCAGGACCAGTCACATTCAACGGCGAGGTCGGCACGGTGGCTGCCTTCAGGCAGCGCAAAGCCTGCGCGTTGGCGTCGCCTTGCCAGATCACGTTGACATGGCCCATGGTGACATCGACCGGCTCGCCATTCAGCACAAGGCGCGCGATGTCATGCAGCACGCCGTAGCGCGCATCGATGGCGTAGTTCAGGCGGAACAGCCGGCCGGGCGTTTTGTGGACCTGCGAGAAATGCTCGAACATGCGTTCGCGGCCGATGCAGGACATCGCGTATTCACCGGGTGGATTGGGCGGCATGTCTTCGGTGGCGCCCTGGCTGTCGACGGGCACGAAGGGATAAACGCAGCCAGTCGAGAACGCGACGATGCGCGCGGCCCGGAAATGCTCGGCGACCAGCGCCGGCACATGGGCATTCATCGCCCAGGTCAGCGCCTGGTTGCCACTGGCGCCGAACTTGCGCCCGGCCATGAAGATGACATTGGCCGCCACCGGCAGTTTGGCGATGGCATCGCGATCCATCAGGTCGGCGGTGACAGTCTCGACGCCGTGGCTTTCCAGGCCCTCCCGCAGGCCCTTCTCGCTGAAGCGGGCAACGCCGATCACGCGCTTGCCGGGTGCCGCGCGCTTGGCCAGACGCGCCATGGTCGGGCCCATCTTGCCGCCGACGCCGAGGATCATGATGTCGCCATCGACCGCTTCCAGATCGGCGGCCAGCGCGCGGCTCGGCCGCGTCATGAATTCTTCCAGCGCCGCCTCGTCGGCAAAGCCCTTGGGCAATGCGCTGTCATCCAGCCAGGTTTCGGTCTTGCCGTGCTTGGTCATGACGAGATCCTCGCATCCTTGCGAATCAGCAGGTGTTCGAGCAGCAGCACCAGCAGGTAGAGCGCGATGCCGAGCAGGGTGATGACGATGACGGCCATGAACATGGCCGGGGTGTCGAGCGAGGCCTGAACCTGGATCATCAGATAGCCCAGGCCCTTGTCAGACGAAATGAACTCGCCCACCACCGCGCCAGCGACGGCGAGGATGGCGGCGACCTTCATGCCGGAGAAGATGTAGGGCAGCGAGCCCGGGAGCTGGATGTAGATGAAGGTCTGCCAGCGCGAACCTTTCAGCGATTTCACCAGATCGAGCAGGTCTGGCTCGACTTCCTTCAGGCCACGCACCGTGGTGAGCAGGATCGGGAAGAAGCAAAGCGACAGCGTGATCAGGATGTTCGTGCCGATACCGTAGGAGAACCAAACGATGATCAGCGGGCCGAGCGCCACCTTGGGGATCATGTTCAGCGTAATGAACAGCGGGAACACCAACAGCGTCAGCACGCGCGACCAGGTAAACATCAGCGCCAGCACGACGCCGGCGACGACCGACACCAGATAGCCGCCATAGATCTCGGCAGCAGTGACAAGCGTGTTGGAGACCCAACTGTAATTGGTCTTGGACAGTGTGGCGAAGATGGCGCTGGGCGCCGGCAGGATGAAGGCCGGCAACTTGGTGGCGCGCACCAGCACTTCCCAGAGGATCACAGCCACCACATGGATCGCGGCGATGGTCAGCCAGCGCAGCCAATGGCTGCTTCTCGGCTTGTCCTCAGGCTGCGCGTTCGGCTCGCTCACGGCCATGCTTACTCCCCTGTCCCTGACCTGAAGCCTAGCCGGCCCTTTCGATACAATCAACCAAATAGTTGATTGATTAAATCAGGGCCGCAGCGCGCTCATGGCGAAGCTGATGATATGGCGGCGGCGCTCGGCCACTGCCTTGGGCGTATCGAGAGAACGCCCGAAAATGGCGGATAATGTGCGATTATTGGAGAAGAAGAAGTAGGAGAGTCCGGCGACAGAGATATAGAGCTGCACCGGCTCGAGGTCGCGGCGGAACACGCCCTCCTCTGCCCCCCGCTCCAGGGTTTCTTTTAGCAGGGCGACCAGCGGCGAATGCATTTCCTCCAGCCGTTCGGAGCCGCGGATGTGGCGTGCCTCCTGGCGGTTTTCGTCATTGAGGAGCGCCAGGAATTCCGGATGCTCGGCCAGATAGTCGAAGGAGAATCCGATCAGCCGCTCCATCGCCGCCTGCGGCGGCAAGTCGCCCAGATGCAGCGCCTTCTCGCGTTCGCGGATCTCCGCATAAACCAGCTCCAGTGCGGCCCGGTAGAGTTCGTCCTTGCTGCCAAAGTAGTGATAGACGAGCTGCTTGTTGACGCCTGCGCGCTGCGCGATCTCGTCGATGCGCGCGCCAGCCAGACCCTTGGCGGCGAACTCGCCCACCGCCGCTTTCAGCAGCGCCGCCTTGGTCGCCACCGGGTCGCGGCGACGCTCGCCCGCAGCGGCGGCAACACCGTCTTCCCTGGCCTGAACCGGTTCCTGCATACCCATTATCTTATCATCCAACTGGTTGATTAATTATTGAACGTCTTTTGCCGTATGGCTAGAGTTTCTTTCAGCCGGCCCGGCCAAATCACTCATCCCGGGGCGAATCACATAACGGAGGGGAACCATCATGACAGTCCGTGGACTTCTTGCCATTGCGGTGACAGCGGCCCTGGCCCTGCCTGTGGCCGATGCCAGCGCGCAGGCCAAGGAAAAGGTCAACCTGCTGCTGAACTGGGTGCCGACCGCCGACCACTCCCCCTACTACTACGCCAAGGCACAGGGCTGGTACGACCAGGCCGGTCTGGATGTCAGCATCGAGAGCGGCAAGGGTTCGGGCGTCTCTGCCCAGCGCGTGGGCGCGGCCAACACCGAATTCGCCATCGCCGACATGGCGACCGCGCTGGTCGCCAAAAGCAAGGGTGCCGATCTGGCCGCGGTGATGACCGTCTATGCCAACTCGCCGCAGGGCTTCTACTGGCTCAAGAGCTCCGGGATCACCGGGGCAAAGGACTTCCCCGGCAAGAAGCTGGGCAATCCGCCGGGCGACGCCTCACGTGTCATGTGGCCGGCCTTTGCCAAGCAGGCCGGCATCGGCGCGGACAGCGTCACCTTCGTCAACATCACGCCGCAGGCCAAGGTCGCGTCGCTGAAAGCGAAGGCGATCGACATCACCAGCGATTTCTATAACGAGCATGACCTGAAGGTGCGCGAGTTCGGCCCGGACCTGGGCTTCCTCGCCTGGCGCGACATGGGCCTGAACCTGTATGGCAACTCGATCATCGTCAGCGGCGCCTACATGACCAAGAGCCCTGACAAGGTGGCGAAGTTCGTCTCCGTCTCGCAGAAGGCCTTTGCCGCCTGCGTCGCCGATGTCAGTCCCTGCCTGAAGGCTCTGATGGCCAGCGTCAGCGGCCTCGATGAAGCCAACCAGCGCGACCAGTGGAACCGCATCAAGGAACTGATGACGGATCCGACCACCACCGGTGTCGCCCTTGGCGCCTTCGATGCCAAGCGCATGCAGAGCGACTATGAGATGGTGAAGACCTATTTCGGCATGGAGCATGACTTCGACGTGACCAAGCTCTATACCAATGACTATCTCGATAAGTCTGTTAAGATGACCAAATGAGGCGCAGCCCCAGTCACGCGGGGATGCGAACTGGCGCGGGGCACAAACCCCGCGCTTTTTTTTGCGTTTGCGAGATCGCGTATAAGCTTTCCATAAACATGATAGCCCTGCGCATTACGCATGTTGTCGTATGCGGATTAGCTGTTAGGCTTGCGGCAACCGGCGATACAGCCGGGTTTCTTGCCGTTTCTCAAGGCCCGCCATGACCGACATCGCCCTTCCCGGCCAGCAGCCCGCCATTTCCAATCGCGACGTCAAGGTGATGGCGCTGATCGGGATCGCCCATGGCTGCAGCCATTTCTTCCAGCTCGTGCTGCCGCCGCTGTTCCCCTTCCTGAAGGAAGACTTCGCCGTCAGCTATACCGAGCTTGGCCTTGTGATGACGCTGTTCTACGTCACCTCCGGCGTGCTGCAGACACCGGCTGGCTTCCTGGTCGACCGCGTCGGCGCCCGCAACGTGCTGATCGGCGGCCTCGCCATCTTCTGCACGGCGATCCTGCTCTACGGCCTGGTGCCCAGCTACTGGATGCTGCTTCCCGTCGCTGTTGTCGCCGGCATTGGCAACAGCGTGTTCCATCCCGCCGATTTCTCGATCCTCAACGCCTCGGTCGACCAGAAGCGCCTCGGCCGCGCCTATGGCACGCATACGCTAGGCGGCAATCTCGGCTGGGGCCTGGCGCCGGTGCTGATGGCCGGTGGTGCCGCCGCCTTCGGCTGGCGTGCCGCGCCGATCATCGCCGCGCTTATCGGCTATGCCATTCTCGCCGCCGTGCTGCTGAACCGCGACCTGATCAAGGACGATGCCGGCGCCGCCCGTCGCGCCGCCGCCAAGGCCGGTGAAAAAACCGAAGCACTCGGCCCGCTGCTCAGCCTGCCCGTCGTGATGTGCTTTGGCTATTTCCTGCTGTTGTCCTTTGCGCTGATCGGCACGCAGAACTTCCTGCCGGCCACGCTTGCTGCGCTCTACGGCACCGAGTTGACGCTGGCCACCACGGCACTGACCGGCTTCCTGCTCGGCGCATCCGGCGGCGTGATGGTTGGCGGCTGGGTCGCCGACAGGGGTGTGAAGCTGGAAGCCATCGTGATCACCGGCCTGCTGGGCGCGGCAGCGCTGATGCTGGTGGTGGCCAATCTCAACCTGCCGGCCACCGCGCTGGTGGCGGCCATCGCCGGCGCCGGCTTCCTGCAGGGCTTCACGACGCCGTCGCGCGACCTGATCGTGCGCGGCGCGGCGCCCAAAGGCGCCTCGGGCCGCGTCTTCGGCTTTGTCTATTCAGGCCTGGATGCCGGCTCGGCCATGGCGCCGCTGGTGATCGGCATCCTGCTCGATCATGACCATGCCGACCGCGTGCTGTGGTTTGTCGCCGCCATGCTGGCACTGACCACGCTGACCGCCGTGGCGATCCGCCAGAGTTCAACCAGGAAGGCTCAGGCCGTCATGGCCGAATGAGCGTCAGTCCTGAACGGTGCAGTTCGGTGCGCTCTTGCACCAGTTGCGCGCACCGCCGGCGAACATCGTCGCCGGATCGGCGCAGGCGCCGAGCATCAACAGCATGACCAGAACGGCAAAGACACGCATTACGAGGCCTTCAGGGTTTCGGCTGTAAAAGTCTTGCTGATCACCTGCCAGCGGCCGTCCAGTTTGATCAGGCTGAGGTAATCCGTGAAGACGCGCGGCAGGATCGCGCAGTTGAGCTTGACCAGCGCCGTATTCGGCCCGGTGATGTCCACCGACAGGATGCGGTCATGCTCGCGGCCCTGGCCGTTGGCCTTGGGCGACGGACGGCCTTCCACCATCGTGCACCATTCATCGCGCGGCATGTTCACCAGCTTGCCATCGGCGGCCACGGCAAACAGGCTGGAGGCCGGATGGAAGGACTGCTTCAGTTTGGCGGTGTCGCCTTCATACAAGCCGTCCAGATAGATCTGGACGACGGCAAGAATGTCATTGACCTGCGGATTGCTCATGGCGGGCTCCCTTTTGCCGCAGCAGAGCAGCGGCCGGCCTGACCGTCAAGCGATGCATTGTCCCGACACATTTCCCCTTCACAGCCGCCCCGGAGCAGGCAAGGATATGGCAATGGGGGCGCCATGAGACTCACCTGGGACACGTTGACGCAGACTGATGAGGCCGACCGGCTGGCCGGCACCTGGATCGAGATCGACGGCTGGATCTCGGCCGAGCCCGATGTCGAGACCAGCCACTTCGCCCTGACCGAGGAGCCGGCCTGCTGCGCTGACCACCTGCCGCGCAGCCCCAAGGCCCGCATCGAAGTCTTTACCGACGAAACCGTGCAGTCCACGGGCCATGCCGTGCGGCTGGCCGGCCGCTGGACGGTGCTGAACGACGACGCCATGGGCTGGCGCTATCAGTTGCAGGAGGCCCGCCTGCTGCCGCCGGCACGGACGACACCAGGCTTCAGCCGCCGCGCGGTGCTCGCTGGCGGCGCGGCCGCCGGCGCCGCGCTCGGTCTGTCGGCCTGGATGCCCGAGGCTTCGGCCGCGCCCAGCGAGGCTGCCATCACTGCTGCGCGCCAGATGCTGGACAGCGCCGTCACCATCGACATCCACAGCCACACCGGCTCGATCGGCGGCCTGAAGCGCATCCAGGAGCGCGCGCCCTTCACACCCGTCGCCGAGCCGATGAAGGCCGGCCGCATGGCGGTGATCTGCCTTGCCATGGTGGCGGACACGCCCGCCACCCATGCGACCGAAGACAAGCGCATCCGACCGTTCCGCAATCCGGATCCAGGCGAACTCTACACATACGCGCAGCAGGCCTTCGGCCGCCTGCACGACATGGTGAAGGAGCAGAAACTCGGGATCATCACCGATACCGCCAGCCTGAGGGCGGCGCATCCGGATCGGCCATCCGTGATCGTTTCGGCTGAGGGCGGCGACTTCACCGAAGGCCGGCCGGATCGTGTCGACGAGGCTTACGAAAAATGGAAGCTGCGCTTCCTGCAACTGACGCATTACCGCGTGAACGAACTGGGCGACATCCAGACTGAACCCACTGTGCACGGTGGCCTGACCGATGCCGGCGCGGCAGTCATCCGCCGTTGCAACGAGCGCGGCGTCATCGTCGACGTCGCCCATGGCACTTACGATCTGGTCAAGCGGGCCGTCAGCGTCACCACCAAGCCGCTGGTGATCTCGCATACCTCGGTCACCATGCAGAGCCGGGCCTTCACCCGCCTGATCCTGCCCAACCATGCCCGGCTGGTGGCCGGCACCGGCGGCGTGATCGGCATCTGGCCGCCCACCACGATCTTCCCCGACATGGACGCCTATGCCGCCGGCATCGCGCAACTTGTCGATCTGACCAGCATCGACAATGTCGGGATTGGCACGGATATGCAGGGCCTGCTGAGCCCGTCGGCGCTGCCGAGCTATCGCAGACTGCCGGAGCTGGCCGCAGCGCTACTGGCGCGCGGCTTCAAGCGCGAGGACATGCTGAAGCTGCTGGGCGGCAACTTCATGCGCGTGGCGCTGGCCACGCTGGGCTGAACCAGAGCAGCCTATGGCTGCCGGTGATACTTGAGCGGCAGCAGTTCGGCCGGATTATAAGCCTTCAGGCCACCGTCTTCGCTGGCCAGCAGCACGCGTGCATCGGGCGCGAAGTCGCGCAGCATCTCGCGGCAGATGCCGCAGGGCGCGACAACCTGGATATCCTTGTTCTGCTCGGTCGGACGCGGATGGCGCACCGAGACGATATCGGTGATCGGATCATCCGACCCAATCTCGGCCATCGCCTGCCCCACGGCGACGGCCTCGGCGCAGACGGAAGCCCGGCCGACATAGGTATCCAGATGAAGCCCGGTGACGATCTTCCCCGAGCGCGTGCGCAGCGCCGCGGCAATGTGATGGCGCCCGACGGCATAGCGCTTGCGGATCAGCGCCGAAGCGGCTTCCAGCAGTGCCTTGTCAGCGGGCGTCATGATCAGCCCAGCTGCTGCAGCGCATCGGCCAGCTTTTCCGCCAGCGAGGATTGCGTGGCGCGACGCTCGTGCTGTTCGTCCACCACGGCCTGCGGCGCGCGCGACATGAAGGTTGTGTCGGCCAGCTTGGCGTCGATCTTGGCAATCTCGGCCAGTGCCTTTTCGCGCTCCTTGCCCAAGCGCTGTTTTTCCTTGGCAATGTCGATCACGTCAGCCAGCGGCAGCACGAAGGTCGCCTCATCCACCACAATACGGGCCGAGCCCTGCGGCGCGGCCGTATTCTCCGTGATGGTCTCGATGCGGGCCAGACGCTTGATCGGATCGGCATGGCGGGCCAGACGCGCCGCCGTCTCGGCCGAGCCGCCATTGACGATCATCTCGATCTTGGCTGCCGCCGGCACATTCAGCGCCGAGCGGGCGGCGCGCACGCCGTCGATCAGACGGATCAGCCAATCGATCTCGGCCGAGGCCGCCTTGTCCTCGGGGCGTGCGCCGTCCTTGGGCCAGTCGCGCAGCATCAGGAAACCACGGTCTTCTGATGTCTTGGGCGCGCCATACAGCTTTTCCCACAACTCCTCGGTGACGAAGGGCATGATGGGATGCAGCAGATGGATCAGCTGGCGCAGCACATAGGCGCAGATCGCCTGTGTCTCGGCCTTGAGTGCCGCATCCTCGCCGGTCAGGGCCGGCTTGATCAGTTCCAGATACCAGTCGCAGAAAGTGCCCCAGGTGAAGTGATAGAGCGCACCGGCGGCCTCGTTGAACTTGTAGGCATCCAGCGCGGCTTCAACGTCGCGGGCCGCCTTGCTCAACTCGCCCAGCGCCCATTTGTTGACGGTGCCCTGCACCTTGGCGATATCAAAATCAGGCGGCAGCGCGCAGCCGTTCATCTCGGCGAAGCGGGCGGCGTTCCAGAGCTTGGTGGCGAAGTTGCGATATCCTTCCACGCGCTGCTCCGACATCTTCACGTCGCGGCCCTGGGCCGCAAAGATGGTCAGTGCAAAGCGCAGCGCATCGGCGCCGTATTTGCCGATGATGTCCAACGGGTCCATGACATTGCCCTTGGACTTGGACATCTTCTGGCCCTTCTCGTCGCGGACCAGGGCATGGATGTAGACCGTATGGAACGGCGCCTGCTTGGTGAAATGCAGGCCCATCATGATCATGCGGGCGACCCAGAAGAAAATGATATCGAAGCCGGTCACCAGCACGTCGGTCGGGTAATGCGACTGCAGCACCGGCGTCTGTTCCGGCCAGCCGAGCGTCGAGAACGGCCAGAGCGCGGACGAGAACCAGGTGTCGAGCACATCCTCGTCGCGGCGCAGTTCGACGGCCCTGCCGTAATGCTTCGTGGCCTCGGCCTGCGCCTCGGCTTCGTCATAAGCGACAAAAACCTTGTCGTCGGGGCCGTACCAGGCCGGAATCTGATGGCCCCACCAGAGCTGGCGAGAGATGCACCAGGGCTGGATGTTGCGCATCCATTCGAAATAAGTCTTTTCCCAGCTCTTGGGCACGAACTGAATATCGCCCTTTTCCACCGCCTCGATGGCCGGCCGCGCCAGCACCTCGGCATTGGCATACCACTGTTCGGTCAGCCAAGGCTCGATCACCACCTGCGAGCGGTCGCCATGCGGCACCATGTGGGTGTTGGGTTCGATCTTCTCGACAAGGCCCAGCTCTTCCAGATCGGCCACGATCTGCTTGCGCGCCTTGAAGCGCTCCAAGCCGCGATACTTCTCGGGTACGGCATCATTCAGATGCGCGTGCTTGTCGAAGATGTTGATCATCTCGAGGTTATGCCGTTTGCCGACCTCGAAGTCGTTGAAGTCATGCGCCGGCGTCATCTTCACCGCGCCCGAGCCCTTCTCGGGATCGGAGTATTCGTCGGCGACAATGGGAATGCGGCGACCGACCAGCGGCAGGATGGCGAATTTCCCGATCAGGTCCTTGTAGCGTTCGTCTTCGGGATGCACGGCGATACCAGTATCGCCCAGCATTGTCTCCGGACGCGTGGTCGCCACCGTGATGAAGGTATCAGCCATGCCTTCGACGGGATAACGGAAGTACCACAGATGCGACTTCACCTCGTGCTGTTCGACCTCAAGGTCGGAGATCGCGGTGAGCAGCTTGGGGTCCCAGTTGACCAGGCGCTGGTCCTTGTAGATCAGGCCTTCGCGGTAAAGTTCGACGAAGACCTTACGCACTGCAGCGCTCAGGCCGTCATCCATGGTGAAGCGTTCGCGGCTCCAGTCGCAGCTTTCGCCCAGGCGACGCTGCTGGCCGGTAATCATGCCGCCAGACTCCGCCTTCCACTCCCAGACGCGCTCGACGAATTTCTCACGGCCCAGCTGATGACGGTTGACCTGCTTCTCGGCCAGTTGGCGCTCCACCACCATCTGCGTGGCGATGCCGGCATGGTCGGTGCCCGGCTGCCACAGCGCATCGCGGCCGCGCATGCGCTGGAAGCGGATCAGGATGTCCTGCAGCGTGTGATTGAGGGCATGGCCCATATGCAGGCTGCCGGTCACATTCGGCGGCGGCAACGCGATGGTGTAGGGCTTCCCCGTCTTCACGCCATGCTTGAATGCACCCGCGTCTTCCCAGGCCTTGTACAGGCGGTTCTCGACGTCCTGGGGCAGATAGGTCTTGTCCAGCATGATCTTGGCAACTCGGGCGTAAGCTTGGGAAAGGGGCGCAAAATAAAGACGATCCGGGCGCGGCAGTCCAGCCCTTGGCCTGCCCCGGCGATCAGCTCAGCAGTCGGGAAAAGCCCGTTTTAGAGGTGGTCCTGCTCTTCTTCCGCCTGGATGGTCAGGCGGGCGACCTCGCGCTCGACGATGCGCTGCACGATGGTGGCCAGATGGGCGTCCAGCCATTCCTTCAGCATGGGACGCAGCAGTTCCTTCACCAGCTCCTCAAGGGTGCGCTGACTGTTGCCCATGGCCATGGCGCGGCTGCCGGCAACGGCGCCCGACAGATGGCCCAGATGGGCGGCGGCGCGGGCGGCGATCGGCGGCGAAACCAGGCCTTCGACTTCGCCATGCACCACGTCGGTGAGTTCGAAGATATCTTCGCGGGGCGCCTGGGCCTGCGGGCGCGGCGGCGGCGAGGCAGCCCGACGTGGCGGTGGCGGCGGTGGCGGTTCGTAAGCCGGTTCCGGCTCGGGCGCAGCCATCATGGCGGGCTCGGGCTCCGGCTCGGGCATCATCGGTTCGGGTTCGAAAGCGGGTTCCGGCTCGGGCTCGGGTTCCGGCTCGGTCATCATGACCGGCTCCGGATCCATCATCGGCTCGGGTTCGGGCTCCGGTGCGGGCGCAGCCGCAGGCGCGGCATCAGCCGGCGGGGCCTGATCAGCCCCGTCCTCGGAAATGATCCGGCGGATGGAGGCAAGGATTTCCTCCATTGTCGGTTCATTTTGGCCAGCTTTGGGGTCGCTCATCCCGTGCCCGATACTATCTTTCTGCTACGCATTGCAGGCCAAAACCGTGCGGCCTGAGCCGAATCATCCGGTCCATGGTATGCGTGGGAAAGATAACCGAACTGTTAACCTGGGTTAAGGGATATTTCCCCAAATTCCCGGCCCGATTATGTTTTTCTGCAGACCGCACCCGATTCGCGGCGGTTTTTAACCATGAATCGGGCAGCGGTGTTCAGTCGGGAGCTCAGTCGTCGGCGTTCAGGCCGCCATCGGTGCCGAACCACTTGTCGCGCACGCGCTTGTAGTTCGTCTCCGGGTCGTAATAGTCGACGCTCAGGCTGAGCTGACGGGCGCCGAGACGGCCGACCGACGACAGCAGCGTGAAACCAGCAACATATTCGTCACGGCGGGCGCGCACCTCGGCCACGCGGGCGTCGAGGTATTCCTGCTCGGCATCCAGCACGTCGAGCGTGGTGCGCGACCCCACTTCCGCTTCCTGCTGTACGCCTTCCAGCGCGATGCGCGAGGCATCGACCTGCGATCGGCGCGCCGTGATGTTGGAGCGTGCGGTCGACAGGCCTTCCCAGGCCTGCACCACCGACTGGCGCACGGCGCGGCGCTGCTCTTCCACCTGGATGCGGCGCTGGTTATGCACCTGCTTGCGCTGGCGCGTCTGGCTGTAGACCGCGCCGCCTTCATACAGCGGCATGGTCAACTGCAACGCGACCTTGGCGGTCTCGGACTCGAAGTTGGCGCGCGTGGTCTCGTCCGCCTTGGTCAGCGTGCCATTCAGCGACACGGTCGGCAGCAGCGCACCGGAAACGGCACGCACGTCATTCTTGGCGGCAACCTCGCGGAAGCGCGCGCCGAGCAGATCGGGGTTCTCGTCATAGGAAATGGCAACCGCCTCTTCCTCGCTGGCCGGCAACTGCGGCAGCGGCGGCGGCGCATTCAGCGTGCGCGGCATTTCGCCCATCACGCGAGCCAGCACGGCGCGCGACGACACCAGCGCACCTTCCGACGAGATGCGATCGGCGGTGGCGCGGCTCTGGCGCGATTCAGACTGCGCCACGTCGGTGCGGGTGATTTCACCAACGCGGAAGCGCTCGCGCACGGCGTCGAGCTGGCGGCGCAACACTTCTTCGTTGTTGCGGTTAAGGTCGAGCACCGCTTGGTTCTGCACCACGTCCATATAGGCGGTGACGGCATCCAGCAGCACGCGGCGCTCGGTGGCGGCCAGGTCCTGGCGGCCGGCGAGAACCAACGCCTCAGCAGAGTCCGTCGCGGCAACGGTGCGGCCGCCTCGATACAACGGCTGCGAGACTGTCAGCGACAGCGTGCGCGGATCGATGGTGTCGCTCGGCTGCGAAACGGTCGAGGGATCGAATTCCTGGCGCTGCTTACCGGCCTCGCCGGTGACATTGACGGTCGGACGCCAGTTGGACAGCGCCTGCGGCACGCCTTCATCGGTAGCCCGCAACGCTGCACGTGCCGCCAGCAGGGTCGGGTTGTTGTTGTAGGCCGCGCTTAGCACTTCATTCAGCGCCTGGGCGCTGACCGGCTGCACGATCACCAGGCAACTCGTGGCGACAGCGGTCGCCAGCAGAATGTTCTTGAAGCTCATGACGCGCATCCGTCCTTGTATTCTGTCCAAAACTTTTTTCGCACCAGCGCGCCCCGATCGTGTTCCCGAAACTCTTTATTTTTTTATAACTGTACTAAACTCAGTAGGTCGCCATGCCGGGTTCCACCTGCGTGGCCCAGGCATGAATACCGCCGGCGAGATTGGTCGCCTGCGTATAGCCGTTCTGCCGCAGCCAGCCGGTCACCTGGCGACTGCGCCCGCCGTGATGGCACATCACCACCAGCGGTTTGTCCTTCGGCAGCTCGGCCACCCGTGCGGGCAGCTGCTGCATCGGGATGTTGAGCGTATCCGGCAGGGCCACGGTGGCGACCTCCCAGTCCTCGCGCACATCCAGAACCGTCATCTCGCGGCCGGCACTGCGCCAGTCCGCGAGTTCCGCCACGCCGATTTCGAGCGGCGCGTCGGGCATCAGAACACGAAACCGGCCGCAGCCTCGAAGCCCGGCAGCGCCGGCGTACCGGCGTCGAACAGCACACGCTGCGGGAACAGATCGCCCGCGCGCTTGATGATCACGGCTTGGCCGATCGGGGCACCGATGCCGCGCACCACACCGATCAGGCAACCGCCATCGGCCAGCTGCTGCAGCAGGGTGGCAGGAACTTCCGGCACGGCGCCAGAGATCAGGATGACATCGAAGGGCCCCTTGCCCGCCGCGCCGTCCTTGAGCGAACCCTGGGCGACGGAGGCGTTGGCAACCTGCATGGCCTGCAGGGTCTTGCTGGCCTGTCCAACCAGGGCTGCATCGGAGTCAATGCCTGTGACCGAACCGGCCAGCCGGGCGATCACGGCAGCGTCGTAGCCAGTGGCGGCGCCAACGACCAGCACCTTGTCGGTCGGCTCGATCTCGGCTTCCTGCAGCAGGCGGGCCAGCACCATCGGTTCCATCAGGCAACGGCCCGGGGCGACGGTGACGTCCTCGTCCATATAAGCCACGCCGCGATAGGCTTGCGGCACGAAATCCTCACGTGGCACGCCGGCCATGGCGGCGATCAACTGCTCGTCGATCACCTTGTTGGGACGGAGCTGGGTGAGCACCATCTGACGGCGGGCTTCGGCAAAGAGTTCGGCGGCGGCCATGAGGGTAATATCCGAGGCTGGGACGGGAGGTCCGGATACGACAAAAGACTGGCGCCGTTATAATGCTGCGGTGCCGTAAAAACAACGGTTCTATTGTGGTTTAGCCCATCCCGAGGGTGCTGGCGGTGGCCACCGTCACAGCTTCCCCACCTCTCGCGGGGGGCTCGGTGGTGAAACAGGCAAAGCCTTGACCCGGCCGGCCCGAAACCCTTAGTAAGGGCCCTCTCCGAGGTCTGGTGGCGGAGTGGTGACGCAGCGGACTGCAAATCCGCGTACGCCGGTTCAATTCCGGCCCAGACCTCCATCATTTCCTTAACAATTTGACCTGCCCCCCAGGCCCTCAAACGGACTGCCCGGCCGCTTGCCTGCTATTCCTGCCCCCCCACCTCCTCTATCTTAGGCTGAGGCGACTCGCAGCAGGAGGCGGCGGTGAAAATTCTCGGCTACAGCAAGAACGAGAAGGTCGATCACTTCGTCAGCAAGGACATGCTGGACCGGGAATCTCAGCGCAAGCTGCAGAAATTCCTGGAAGAGGTCGAAATGGGCATTTTCAGCGCCAATCGCGAGGTACTGAAAAAGGCCGTGCCGGAACTGACCCGGGAATCCTTCATGGCCTTCGCGGTGCGCGTGGCGGAAGCGCGCGCCCGTTATGTGAAGGCTGCTTTGGAACTGTCTCAGAAAGCCAACCCGACGCCCGAGGACATTGGGCACCTGAAAGCTGCCCGCGAGGCTAATGACGAGCTTGTGCAGGCTTTCGAGGCAACCAAACGCGTGATCGAGCGCGGCTACACCGTCCTGGCGCGCTAGCCTTGCTGCAGCGCTTTTCGGCGCCGTCGCCCAGCAGCATCAGACTGTGACCGTCTCCGGGTTCCTCAGACCAAGACGCGGGATCCGGCTGCCTTGTGACACAGGCCTGAACCGGGCATGATTTCCGCCACCCCTGCCCTAGATTGTCGCCATGTCCGCTCAGAACGCCGCCCTGCCCGCTTCCATCGATGCCGTCGAAGCCCTGCTGAGCCGGGGCGACTATGTTGCCGACCGCTCACTCGCCACGACGCTGTTCCTGGCCCTGAAGATGGGCCGGCCGCTGTTCCTGGAGGGCGAAGCCGGCGTCGGCAAGACTGAGATCGCCAAGGTGCTGGCCGCCACGCTGGGGCGCCGCCTGGTACGCCTGCAATGCTATGAAGGCCTCGATCTCTCCTCGGCCGTCTATGAATGGAACTACCCGCGCCAGATGCTGGAAATCCGCCTGGCCGAAGCCGCCGGCACCGGTGACAAGGACAAGCTCGGCCGCGATCTGTTCAGCCCGGACTTCCTGATCGAACGCCCATTGCTGCAGGCCCTGAAGCCTGACCCGGCCGGCGCACCGGTGCTGCTGATTGACGAACTCGACCGCACCGACGAGCCCTTCGAGGCCTATCTGCTGGAAGTGCTGTCCGACTTCCAAATCACCATCCCGGAGATCGGCGCGATCAAGGCCGCAGAACCGCCGATCGTGATCATCACCTCGAACCGCACGCGCGAGATCCACGACGCGCTGAAGCGCCGCTGCCTGTATTACTGGGTTGATTATCCCAACGCCGAGCGCGAACTCAGTATCCTGCAACGCAAGGTGCCAGGCGCACCGCAGCGCTTGAGCCGCGAGATCGTCGGTTTCGTGCAGCACCTGCGCGAAACAGAGTTGTTCAAGCTGCCCGGCGTGGCCGAAACCATCGACTGGACGCGCGCGCTGGCCTTCCTCGACAAAGTCAGCCTCGATCCCGATACCATCGACAACACGCTGGGCGTGCTGCTGAAGTATCAAGACGACATCGCCAAGATGAAGGGCTCGGAGGCCGCCACCATCCTGCGCCAGGTGCAGCAGGATATGGCTGCCCTCGGTGTCTGACATGGGGAGCGTCTGACATGACGCTGCTGCCCGATCACACCTCAGGTGAACGCGGCGGCGGCGGCGCGTTTGCGGAAAACATCGTGCATTTCGTGCGCCTGCTGCGCGCCTCCGGGTTGCCCCTCGGGCCCGGCAAGGCCATCGACGCGGTACGCGCCGTGGAGACCGCCGGCATCCGGCGGCGCGACGATCTCTACTGGACTCTCTTCTCGGTTCTGGTGAACCGTCGCGACCAGCGCGAGCTGTTCGACCAGGCGTTTCACATCTTCTGGCGCGATCCGAAAATCCTCGAGCGCATGATGGCGCTGCTGCTGCCTGAAGCCGAAGGTACGGCTGAGCCGAAAAAGAATGCCGTGTCGCAGCGCCTGCGGCAGGCCCTTCTGCCGGGCCGCGGCGAAAGCAAACCTTCACAGGAGCCGAAGGATGTCGATATCGACGCCACGCTGACCTTCTCGGCGGACGAGCTGTTGCAGAAGAAGGACTTCGCCGACATGTCGGCCGAAGAACTGGAAATCGCGAAAGCCGCGCTCAAGCATATCGAATGGCCGTTCCGGCCGGCAAAGACACGTCGCCTGAAACCCGACCCCCGCGGCCATCGTATCGATCTGCGCGCCAGCCTTCAGGCGTCGCTGCGCACCGGTGGTACCATCATCCCGCTCAAGCGCAAGAGCGCAGGAGAGCGCCCGCCTCCGCTGGTGGTGCTGTGCGACATCTCGGGCTCGATGAGCCAGTACAGCCGCATGTTCCTGCATTTCATGCATGCGCTCAGCAACGACCGCAGCCGCGTGCACAGCTTCCTGTTCGGTACGCGGCTGACCAATATCAGCCGCCTGCTGCGGCAGCGCGATGTCGACAAGGCGCTGGCCGCGGTGAGCGAACGCGTGCCCGACTGGTCCGGCGGCACCCGCATCGGGGCGACGCTGGCCGAGTTCAATCGCCTTTGGTCGCGCCGCGTGCTGGGCCAGGGCGCCGTCGTGCTGCTGCTGACCGACGGCCTGGATCGTGACGGCGGTGCGGGCCTGAGCCGCGAGATCGAACGGCTGCACAAATCCTGCCGCCGCCTGATCTGGCTCAACCCCCTGCTACGCTGGGACGGTTTCGAACCGAAAGCCGCCGGCATTCGCACGCTGTTGCCCCAGGTTGACGATTTCCGCCCGGTTCACAATCTTAGCTCCATCGCCGATCTGGCCGCCGCCCTGTCGCAGGACAGCGATGCCGGCAACCGGCTGAAACAGAACCTGAGAAGGATGGCCGCATGACCAGCACCGATCTTTCCGCCACTGCCTCCGAGGACATCCTCGCCACCGCACTGGACTGGAAACAGGCTGGCAAGGCCGTGGCGCTCGCCACGGTCGTCACCACCTGGGGTTCGGCCCCGCGCCCCGTCGGCAGCCAGCTGGCCGTGGATGACCAAGGCAAGTTCATCGGTTCGGTCTCGGGTGGCTGTATCGAAGGCGCCGTTGTGACCGAAGCGCTGGATGCGATCGGCGACGGCAAGCCGCGGTTGCTTGATTTCGGCGTGTCGGATGCGCAGGCCTGGGAAGTCGGCCTCGCCTGCGGCGGCAAGATCCAGGTTTATGTGGAGCGGCTGGACGGATGAAACAGGACATCCTCACGCAGTTGCAGGCCGACCGCGCCGAGAAGCGCCCCGTCGTGCTGGCCACCTTTCTGAAGACAGGTGAACAGCGCCTGCTCTATCTGATGGGCAAGAAAGGCCTGAAGGACATTGATCCGCGCATCGGCGAAGCGGCGCGCGCCGCCCTGCTGGAAGACAAGCCGCGCACGATCGAAACCGAGCAAGGCCCCCTCTTCCTCAATGTATTCAATCCGCCGTTGCGCCTGATCCTGGTCGGCGCAGTGCATATCGCCCAGGCACTGGTGCCGATGGCGCAGTTCACTGGCTACGCCGTCACCGTGATCGATCCGCGCAGCGCGTTTGGCTCGGTCGAGCGCTTCCCCGGCGTTACGCTGTCGAATGCGTGGCCCGACGAAGCCATGGCCGAGCTCAAGCCCGACCTGCGCACCGCCGTGGTGACACTGACCCATGATCCGAAAATCGACGATCCGGCGCTGATCGCGGCGCTGAAATCCGATGTCTTCTATATTGGCGCGCTGGGCAGCAAGAAGACCCACGCCTCGCGCATCGAGCGCCTGATGGCCGCCGGTTTCGGGCTGGATGACTTTGCCCGCATCCATGGTCCGGTCGGCCTGAGCATCGGTGCGAAATCGCCGGCCGAGATCGCCATCTCCATCCTGGCGCAGATGACCGTGACCCTGCGCCAGACGACCGCGCCCGCTTCTTCGTCGGCGGCGGCCTGACATGTTCTTTGGTCCCGTGCCGGTGCGCGAGGCAGCCGGCGGCATTCTCGGCCACAGTCTGAGCGCCGGCAGCGAGCGCTTTCGCAAGGGTCGCTTGCTGAGCGCCGGGGATGTCGCGGCGCTCGAAAAAGCCGGCCATGCCAGAATCTACATCGCCCGCCTCGATGACGGCGACATGGCCGAGGATGAAGCTGCACGCCGCATCGCCGCTGTACTCGCCGGCCCGCAGGCGCGTACAGCCGCCGCCTTCACCGGTCGCGCCAATCTCTATGCCGAGAGCGCTGGCCTTGCGCGCATCGACACTGCACGGCTGGACGACCTGAACCAGTTGGACGAAGCCCTGACAGTGGCGACGGTTGCCGATTACGAACCGGTCGATGCCGGCCAGATGCTGGCGACTGTGAAGATCATTCCATTTGCCGCACCGAAGACCGTGATCGCCGCGGGCGAGGCCTTGCTGCGCGACGGCGCGCCGCTGGTGCAGGTGGCGCCCTTCCGTGCCCAGAACTTCGGCCTGGTGATGACGCGCGTGGGCAGCACCAAGGACAGCGTGCTGACCAAGACCGAGCAGGCCGTAACGCAGCGACTGGCGCAATTCGGCAGCCGTATCGGCGGCACAAGCATCGTCGCCCATGACGAAGCGGCCGTGGCTGCCGCCATTACAGACCTGAAGGCGCAGGGCTGCGCGCCCATTCTGGTCTTTGGCGCATCGGCCATTGTCGACAGGCTGGATGTGGTGCCGGCCGGGCTGGTGCGGGCCGGCGGCGAAGTGCTGCATTTCGGCATGCCGGTCGATCCGGGCAATCTGCTGATGTTGGGCCAACTGCAGGATATTGCCGTGGTTGGCGTGCCGGGCTGTGCCCGGTCACCCAAGCTGAACGGCTTCGACTGGGTGCTGCAGCGGCTCTGCGCCGATCTGCCGATCGGTCGCCGCGACCTGATGCGCATGGGCGCCGGCGGCCTGCTGAAGGAAATCCCGACCCGGCCCATGCCGCGCAGCCTGGCCGATGCCGGCGCAGACACGGCCGCCCCCGCAGCGCCCCGGCGCCCCCGGATCGGCGCCCTGATCCTGGCCGCCGGCCTGTCTCGGCGCTTTGGCGAAGGGCACAAACTGCTGGCCGACCTGGACGGCAAACCGGTGGTCCGCCATGTGGTCGAGGCGATCCAAGCCTCGTCAGCCGACCCCGTGCTGCTGGTGACCGGCCACCAGTCCGAGGCGGTCACTCGCGCGGCCGGCAGCGGCGTCAAGATTATCCACAACCCTGCCTATGCCGACGGCCTCGCCTCCTCGCTGCGCGCCGGCCTGACGGCCCTGCCGCCCGGCCTGGATGGCGTCCTGGTCTGCCTGGGCGACATGCCCGATGTCCGCCCGCAGACGCTGGAAGCCCTGATCGCCGCCTTCAATCCGGTCGAGGGCCGGGCGATCTGCCTGCCTGTGCTGAGCGGCAAACGCGGCAATCCGACGCTCTGGGGCCTGCAATTCCTGCCTGATCTGCTGCGGCTGGAAGGCGATACCGGCGCCCGCAGCCTGTTTCTGCCGCATGCGGAATGGGTCTGCGAGGTGCCTGTGGACGACCCGGGCATCCTTTTGGATTACGACACGCCGGCCGCGCTGGCTTCTCGCGGGGTTACCGACTCTTAACCGCAAGTCATTGGCTTTAAGCGAATATTATACACAACTACGACATTAACTATGTCGTGCGGCTTTCTCCATTCCGGGGAATTTGCCATAGTGCGCAGGCTGCGGGGGGCATCTATACAGCTTTTATAGCCGTGTCTTTTGCCGCCCTCTCCACGACCGTTACCGGAGAAAGCGACAGTTTCTATGAGTGAAGCACAACAGAACCAGGCCTCGTCCGACGACGAGAAGATGTTCACTGATTTTGACCGCCTGGTGCGCGGCAAGATTTTCGGTGGGCGCCTGGCCTCCGTCATCCAGTTCGTCAATCCGAAGACGTTCGAACGCAACCGCGAGAGCTACAACATCGTTGTGCACTCGATCCGGTCGTTGATGTCGAAATACGAGGGCACGTTCTACACGCTGCACGACTATTCGATCGTCTTGTTCGTGCGCCTCTCCGAGCGCTTCTTCGACCAGACCTTCGAAAAGCTGGTGCTCGAGATCGACGACATTCTCACCCGCAACAACGTCGCCATCGGCCTGACCCCTGAGGAAGCCGAGAACGCCGTCCGCTGGTACCGCTTCGACAGCCAGTTTGAAGACCTGCAGGAACTGATGGATGTCATCCAGCAGCGCTTCCGCGTCTTCTCCGAGCGCCGCAAGCGCCTGCTGGCCAAGGCCGGCACCGCCCAAGGCCAGGGCGAAGGCATGCCGCTGACGCCCGGTGCGCTGCAGCAGATCGACGACATTCTGAAAAAGGCCGATGTATCGACCTTCATGAAGCGTCAGCCGGTGGCGCTATGCTTTGGCAATCAGCCGCCCAAGCCGATCTTCCAGGAAATCTTCGTCGGCGTGAACGAACTGCGCCAGGCGATTGCGCCGAACGTGAACCTGCGCGGCGCGCGGTCGCTGTTCCACCACCTGACACGTACGCTGGACACCCGCGTGTTCCGCGCCCTGCTTGATGGCTACGTCACCCGCAACAGCGGACCGTTCAGCATCAACATGAACGTCAGCACCGTACTGAGCGACACCTTCCGCGATTTCGACAGCCGCATCGGCAATATCGTGAAGAAGGAACAGATCATCATCGAGCTGCAGCGCTACGATGTGTTCTGGGATTACAACGAATATCTGCTGGCCTCGGAGTTCTTGCACAATTCCGGCTACCGCATGCTGATCGATGGCATTACGCCCGACCTGCTGCAGCTGTTCGGGCGCAAGGAACTGAAAGCGGATTTCATCAAGCTGTTCTACTTCAAGGACCATCACGATCAGTGGATCGACAAGGATCTGGCCAGCAAGATTTCTGAAGCCGACGCCAATCGCGTGATCATGGCCCGCTGCGAGACCGAAGAGGCCATGAAGGCCGGCCTGGCCGCCGGCATCCGCCTGTTCCAGGGCTGGCATGTCGACAACATGATTCGTGCGTCGCGTGAAGTCGTCAGCTGAAGCGCCGCGGCGCTTCAGCCCCTTCTAACCGTCATATCGAGTAAGGAATCAGAGTATGTGGAATCGCTCCGGCCCGCGCCCCAACCAGACCGAGAACACTGTGACGGAAGTTGTCCGCGCTACGGCTCCGGCGCCCAGCGCCACCACATCTACCGGCAAGAAGCCGGTCGCGCCCAAGGATAACGAGCGGATCGAGAAGATTCTGGCGAGCATCGCCATCGATACCTCGCAGACCTTCAATGCGATGCTGGACTCGCTGATGGGCGAACGCCCGATGACCAGCTACGAGAGCAACCAGACACGCGACTTCATCGTCACCGTCTTCGACGACATCCGGCAGGAAAGCAATCGCGACGCCGTGATCCTGGCCCGCAAGTTCGCGGACATGTGCATGCGCGCCGCCGACCAGCTGAACGACAACCATCAGCGCACGGTCGCCCGCTGCGTGTCGGAACTGTTCGAACAGTTCGCCGCCAAGCTCGATCACCGCGAGCCGGCCAACTCCAACTGATTTAAGGAACTAGGCCGCCGGCCGATAGGCTTCCAGTTCGCGCAGGAAGCTGCTGGCCAGACGTCCCGCGTCTTCGCCCGTCGCCGTCTTGAACAGCGTCGCGTCGTCGCCGCTGAGCCGCGCCAATGGCCGGATCAGGCCATCGAAGAACAGATAGAATTCCCGATCCCCGAAGGGCAGCGCCTGCCCCTCGAAGGGCCGCTCGATATAGACATTCGATGACAGCCCCACCGCGGTGGGATCGTGCTGCATCACCTTCATCACCCAGTCGCGCCGGGTCTCGAAGACGCGGAAGGCGCGCATCACGCGGGCGACAACCTTGAAGTATAGCTGCTTGGCGCGCGGATCGGCATAGAAGGCCGCCCAGTCGAGCGAGCCGCCGGCTGCCATGCGAATTTCCTCGGCGACCGACGCCGCCTCGTCCGCCATCACCTCGACCTCGTCGCCGAACAGCGAGCGGACGAAGAAGAAGTAATTGCCGATCAGGCGGCGATCGAGCTTGTCCTCGGCAAACGCCGTATCCAGGGGATGCACCAGCAGGCGACCGAAAGCATTGACCCGGGCGCCACGGCTTTCATCCTCGGCGATCACCTTCATCAGGCCATCGTAGGACGCGCGATAGAAATGGTCGTAATCGGCAGCCGTCTTCATCGCATCGACGAGCTGACGCAGCGTATCGATGGTGAAAGGCGCCTTCTGGGCCTGCGCTTCGGCGCCCTGGACCAGGGCGTCGAACAGCTTGTTGGCCATCTGTCGGAGAAAATCCGGACCGCGGAGAATCATCGGTGTTTGTCTGCTCTGGCCATCGAATCCATTCTGGGCTCGCCGCAGCTTAAAGGGGTGCCGACGGGGATGCGAGCCTATTCTTGGACACCGCACCCACCCCGAGTCCCCGCATCCCGGGCCATTAACCCTCCGGTTGCGGGCATGGCGGCAGGAAGGCTACAGTCGCGCCCCGTCAACCGATTGTCCCCTCCCCGTCCATGAGCCTCATCCTTACGCTGTCCTGCCAAGACCGCCCCGGCATCGTCGCTGCCGTGTCCGGCTTCCTTGCCGCCCAGCGCTTCAACATCCGTGATTCCGCGCAGTTCGGTGATGGTGAGACCGGCCTGTTCTTCATGCGGGTCAGCATCGAGGACCTGGATGCCGGTGCGGACGGCGCCGGCCGCCCGCTGGAGCAGGTGCGCGCCGCCTTCGCGCCGGTGGCCGCGCCCTTCGAGATGACCTGGGAGCTGCATGACGACCGGGACCGTCCGCGCGTGCTGATCCTGGTCTCGAAATTCGGCCACTGCCTGAACGACCTGCTCTACCGGTATTCCATCGATGCGCTGCCGGTGGAGATTCCGGCCATCGTGTCGAACCATCGCGACTGGTATCAGCGCGCCGCCAACCACAACATCGCCTTTCACCACTGGCCGGTCACCGCCGCCAGCAAGGGCCGGCAGGAGAAGATGCTGCGCGAGCTGATCGAGCAGGAACGCATCGACCTGATCGTGCTGGCGCGCTACATGCAGGTGCTGTCACCGGATCTGTGCCGGGACTATGCTGGCCGCATCATCAACATCCATCATTCCTTCCTGCCCAGCTTCAAGGGCGCCAAGCCCTATCACCAGGCACATGCGCGCGGCGTGAAGCTGATCGGCGCGACGGCACATTACGTCACCGAAGCGCTGGATGAAGGCCCGATCATCGAGCAGGAAGTGGCGCGCGTCGAACACGGCTATTCGCCGGACCAACTGGCCGCCGTGGGACGCGATATCGAAAGCCTGGTGCTGGCGCGCGCGGTGAAATACCACGTCGAACGCCGGATTTTCCTGAACGGCCACCGGACGGTGGTTTTCCGGGGCTAGGCTTCCGGGCTGGGTCTAGTTCGACACCTGGCGCGGCGCCTGCTGTTCCTGACGCTGCGCCGGAGGCGGACCCTGCGGGCCAGCCTTGACGCCCAGCGCGGCAAGCGCATCTAGCATCACGGCATGATCATAAGGCTTGGCCAGCGCGCGACTGAAACGGCTGCCCAGGAAGCCGGCGGCCACCATCTTCTCGTCATAGCCGGTGGCCAGGATCATCGGGAAATACGGGTCGGCTGTGCGCAGCTCGCCCGCGACTTGATCGCCGCGGCCATCGGGCAGGCCGATATCGAGAATGGCGGCGGCATACTTGCCTGCTGCCCATAACCGCCGCACATCGGCACAGCTGGCGGCTTCATCAATCAGGAATCCGGAATCCTCGAGATTGCCGGCCACGACAGCCCGCATCAGCGGGTCGTCCTCGACCAGCAGCAGGCGCGGCTGCGCCATGCCCGGAGCATTACGGTCCCGGCCCAGGCTCTCCGTCACCACCAGCACCGAGGTCGTATCCGTCGCCATGGCCGTTTCCGGCTCGGGCAGCGGATCGGCTGCCGTGAAGGTGACGGTGATGCGCGTGCCGATCGAGGTCGGCTCTATGGTCAACGCGCCGCCGATCTTCTCGATCATGGCCATGACGATCTTGCTGCCGATGCCCCGGCTCTTGCGCCAGGCAGTCTCGTCAATGCCGACACCGTCATCCTCGACCTGCACCGTGATCAGATCGCCGTTACGCTCGGCTTTCACGCGGATCGCGCCGCCACCATCAGGATAGGCGTGCTTGAGTGCATTGATCACCAGTTCGGTGACCAGCAGGCCGACCGGGATGGCGAAATCGGTGCCGATGCGGGTCTGGCTGGCCAGGAACTGCAGCGAACTCCCGCCCTCGTCGCCAGACTGGCGCAGGTCTTCCACCAGACTCAGCAGGTAGTCGGCCAGATCGACGTATCGGACATCGGACGAACTGTAGAGGCGCTTGTGCACGCGCGCCACGGCGGCAACGCGCTTGTAGGCATCCAGCAGAATCTGCGCCGACCGCGTATCGGCCTGGGCTGAACTCTGCACCTGCAGCAGGCTGGCGATGAGCTGCAGGCTGTTGGAGACCCGATGGTTCACCTCATGGATCAGGACGGCGCGTTCATTGGCCAGAGCTTCGAAGCGGTCGCGTGACTCCCGCAGCTCGGTTTCGGCCTTTTCGCGCAGGCGGCGTTGCTGTCGCACCTCGATGGCCGAGGCGATGGCAGCGCGCAGCAGGGCCAGGAATTCCGGGCCGGCATCCTTGATGACATAATCGGTGGCGCCGGCCTTCAGGGCCGAAACCGCCACGCGGCCCTCGGATTCACCGGTGACATACACGACCGGCGGCGGATCGGGCAGCATGACAATCGCGGCCAGCGTTTCCAGGCCGGTCTGTTCCGGCATGTGATGGTCCAGCGCCACCACGTCGATGGCGCGGTTCTGTCGGATGCGCGCGATGCCATCGGCGCCGCTGGTCACGGTCTCGACCTGATAGCCGTTGCGTTCGAAATCCTTCTGCACCAGACGGCACAGACCGGCATCGTCGTCGATATAAAGCAGATATGGGCGGGGTGCTGTCATGGGTCCGATCAGGTCGCTTCAGGAACCTGCATCACCATGAAGAACATGCCAAGCTGACGGATAGCCTGGGCGAAATTCTCATAGTTGACCGGCTTGGTGATATAGACGTTGCAACCCAGATCGTAGCAACGCTGGATTTCCGCCTTGTCGTCTGTCGTGGTCAAAACCACCACCGGGGTGCGGCGCAAACCGGCATGATCCTTCACCCGCTTCAGGATATCGACGCCGGACATGTCCGGCAGATTGAGATCGAGCAGCACCAGGAACGCGCCGCCATGACCACCCGTATCGCCATCGCCGATCCTGACCAGATACTCGATCGCCGGTCCGCCGGAGGCGAAATGCACAATCTGATTGCTGACGCCGGCGCGGCGGATATTCTTTTCGATCAGGCGGGCATGGCCCTCATCATCCTCGATCATGACGATCGTGACTGCGTTCTGCTCGCTCATCCGTCTTCCCCGAAATGCCGATGATCCGCCAATGCCGGTGCATGGCGGAACAGATTGAAGGGCGGTCTCGCTATCGGCCCGCGCGACACCTCGACAATTTGTCCGTGGCATGCAGCAGAACAGGCAGGTGAGGGCCGGACGCAGAAATGCCGTTCCGTTCCCCGATTTTCATTCCGCCCGGATTTTCGTGCGTTGTCAATTGGGTAGGCGACGATTTGTTCTGGTCCGCCGCACCGTATATTTCAAGGTAGACTGCGGTTTTCCAGCATTGCCCGCCATAACCGCAGGCCATGATCGAATGCCTATTCCAGCGCCTCGCTGCCCAGGCTTTTGGCCATTTTCTTCAGCAGCCGATTCAGGGTTGCCCGCTCGGCCGGCGACAGACCGGCGACGATATTCTTCTCATGCTGGGTCACCTTGGTCATCAGTTCAGTCAGCAGCGCCTCACCGGCCGCGCTGAGCGACAGCGCATAGGTGCGGCGATCGTTGGCCGTACGGTGACGCTGGATCAGGCCCTTCTTTTCGAGCTGGTCGAGCGCCGGGGTCAGTGTCGACTTGTCGACGCCGACACCACGGCTAAGGTCGGTCTGGTTGATGCCCGGATTGGCGCGCAGCAACACCAGAAGGCTGAACCGCCCCGGTGTCAGCCCACCCATGCGGCCGACGAGCCCCTCGCCCACCACCTGGATGAAGTTCTCGAACACCGCCACCTGAGCGATGCGCAGGTTATAGCCATACAGGCCCGGCAGCGGCCCCCGATCAAGCTTGCGATCCAGCTTGTCAGTCTTGCGGGCGACTTTGGCCGGTGCGGCCTTTGCCGAAGAGGTGGGCTTGCGCGCCATCAGTTCATCTGGCTCGGCAGATACAGGGCGATGGCAGGGAACAGCACCAGCAGAGCCAAGCGAATCAGATCAATGAGGATGAACGGCATCACGCCCTTGTAAATCTCCCATAGCGGGATGTCACGGGCGATAGAGTTGATGACGAACACATTGATGCCGACCGGCGGCATCACCATGCCCAGCGTGGTGACCATAACGATGATGACACCGAACCAGATCGGGTCGAAGCCCAGTTGCATCATCACCGGATAGATGATCGGCACCGTCACCAGGATAATGGCCAGTTCGTCCATCAGGGCGCCCAGGATCAGGTACATGATCAGGATCAGCACCAGCACGCCATAGGGCCCGATCGGCAGCGCGGTGAGGAAGTCGCTCACCTTCTGCGGCGTCTGGGTGATGACCAGGAAATAGCCGAACAGGAAAGCGCCGACCACGATGGTGAAGATCGACCCGGCCGTGCGGACCGCCTCGACCAGGCTGGCCTTGATCTCATCCCAGCCGAGGCGGCCACGCAGGATGCCGATGATCAGCGCACCGCAGGCGCCGCAGCCAGCCGCCTCCGTGGCGGTGAATACGCCGCCATACATGCCGCCCACAATGCCACCGAACAGCAACACGGTGGCCCAGATGTCGCGCAGCGAAGCCATCTTCTCGGCGAAGCTGAATTTCGGGCCGCGTGGCAGCAAGTGTGGCTTCAGCATACCGATGACCTGAATCACGACCATGTAGAGCACGACAGCCAGCAGGCCCGGCAGGATGCCCGAGATGAACAGCTTGCCGATATCCTGTTCGGTGAGGATGCCGTAAAGCGCGAAGATCACCGAGGGCGGAATCATGATGCCGAGCGTGCCGCCGGCGGCAATGACACCGGTGGAGAAACCTGGATGGTAGCCGCAGCGCCGCATCTCGGGCAGCGCCACGCTGGTCATGGTGGCCGCCGTCGCCACGGACGAGCCGTTGATGGCGGCAAAGCCCGCGCAGGCGGCAACCGTCGCCATGGCAAGCCCGCCGCGACGATGGCCCAGCCAGGCCTCGCCCGCGCGGAACAGCTCGCGGCTCATGCCGGCGGCGGTGGCAAAGGCGCCCATCAGGATGAACATCGGGATGACGGCCAGATCGTAATCGGTGGCAATGCGGATCGGCGATTGCGCCAACAGATTCATCGCCGGCTTCATGGCCGCCAGAATGCCAAAGCCGCCGACGCCGACGATGCCCATGGCAACGCCCACCGGAATGCGCAGCATCATCAGGAGGAAAAGAACGACAAAGCCGCCAACGGTGACGAAATCCTGATCCATGCTCAGGCTCCCTTGCCGACGGTGGTGCCGCGCATCAGCCGGATCAGGCGCAGCAGCAGCAGAACCGCCGCCAGCGCGATGCCCAGCGCCGCCACGGCATGGAAAGGCCAGACCGGTAGCCGCAAGTCAAAGGTCTGCTCGTTGCTGGCGTAGACGCTGATCACCTTGCTTTCCAGCATCCAGGCAAACAGGCCCATGAAGACGAGCGTGACTACCGTGGCGGTGATGTCGATGATCCGCCTGCCCCAGGGCGGCGCCATCTCCCAAAAGCCGTCAACCTGGATATGGCGGTTATGGAAGCCAGCCAATGCAATGCCCCAGAACATCGCGGTGCCAAGCAGGAGGCGGGAAATGTCATAGGCATCGGGCAGGCCATAGTTGAACAGCCAGCGCAGCATGACGGCGACAAAGGTCAATGCGGCGATCGCGCCCAGCAGGAGGCCGGCGATCAGCTCAACCTTGTTGACGAAGCGGTCCATAGGCAGTCCCCCCTGCCGGAAACAAAAACATGGCTGCGGCAGCCGGACAAGCCGCCGCAGCCATGACGTATGCGCCGATCAGAAAGCGGCGGCGTTGCGCTTCTTCAGCTCGGCCTTCAGCTCGGTCAGGGCCTGTTCGCCGTTGACACCGGCCTTCTTGGCATCTTCATACCAGGCCTTGGTCATCTCGTCGGCCACCTTGCGCCAGGCCGCCATGTCGGCGTCGCTGGGCTTCACGCCCTCATGCCCCGGCAGCGCCAGCATCTTGGCCTTGCCGGCAGCTTCAGCATCCGACCACTTGGTGTTGACCTTCTCCGACCAGTCCGACGTGCAATGCTCGTCGAAAGCCTTTTTCTGGGCCGCCGAGAGCTTGCCATAGGTAGCCTTGTTCACCGCCAGCACGAAGTTGCTGATATAGAGCGGCGCGTCCATGTGATACTTCACCACCTTGTCGATGCCGAAGATGAACAGGCTGTCCCACGGGAAAGTAATGGCATCGGCCACGCCGCGCTCCAGCGCCTCGCGCGATTCCGGTGCAGTCACCTGCACGTTGGTGCCGCCGGTCAGCGTCACCAGGCGCGCCACGGTGGCATTACCCGGACGGATCTTCAGGCCCTTCACGTCATCGGGCTTAGAGATCTTGCTCTTGCCGTGGAAGGTGCCCGGATCATGCACGAAGGTCATGCAGACCTTCACATCCGCCATCTCCTTTTCGGCGTATTTGCGATACCAGGAATCGATCGCTGCCGAGCCGCTCTTGCCATTCGAGAACAGGAAGGGCAGCTCACTGCCGGCGATCACCGGGAAACGGCCCGGCGTGTAGCCCGGATTGACATAGGTGATGTCGGCGACGCCATCGCGCGCCATGTCATAGTGGTCTTTCGCCTGACCAAGCTGCTGCGCCGGGAAAATCTGGATCTTTACGGTGCCGTTGGTCGCCTTTTCCAGCGACGCGCCCCATTCCTGCCACGACGGATGCAACGGATGCGCTGGCGGCAACCAGTGCCCCAGACGCAGCGTGACCGGCTTGTCCTGCGCGACGGCCGGAGTCGCAAGCGGCAACGCCGCTGCCAGCCCGATTGCTGCAACTGCACAGGCATAGAAATGCTGTTTTAACGCCATTGTTTGTTTCCTCCGCTTGCAGGCGGCTCTCGTCCGGAGCCGTCCTTTTGTCTGCATGAAAAGGCTAGCAGCCCCGCCCCGATGCTGTCCATCGGATTTTGTTGGACGCCAAACTAATTCCTTGACGATCCCGGGGGCGCGCGTCAGATTTCGCTTCAGTGGGAGGAAGATGATGGAACGCTCTTTCGCGAAAGAGATTGAATCACTGCGGTTAGGCGACGGCGACACCTTCCGGGGCGAAGGTATTCTCGCGGTCACCAAGGCGCTGCTGCAGTCCGGCGTTTCCTATGTCGGTGGCTATCAGGGCGCGCCGGTCTCGCATCTGGTCGACGTTCTGGTGCAGGCGCAGGACATCCTCGATGATCTCGGCATCCATCTCGAAACCTGCACCAACGAAGCCTCGGCTGCGGCTCTGCTCGGCGCCTCCATTCATTATCCCGCGCGCGGCTGCGTCACCTGGAAATCCATCGTCGGCACCAATGTGGCGTCTGACGCCCTGAGCAACCTCTCTTCCGCCGGTGTCACCGGCGGCGCGCTGATCGTGATCGGCGAGGATTACGGCGAAGGCGCCAGCGTGATCCAGGAGCGCAGCCATGCCTATGCGATGAAATCATCCATGTGGCTGCTCGATCCGCGCCCGGACTTGCCCACCATCACGAAAAACGTCGAGGATGCCTTTGCGCTATCGGAGATCTCCAACACGCCGGTGATGCTGGAGCTGCGTATTCGCGCCTGCCATGTCACCGGCAGCTTCCCGGCCAAGACCAACCAGCATGCGAAAGTCTCGCGCAATAGCCGCCTACCGGGACCATCGGCGTTCAATTACGATAAACTCGCTCATCCGCCGGCCACCTTCATGCAGGAGAAGCTGAAACTGGAGCAACGCCTGCCGGCGGCGCGCAAGTTCATCCTTGAGCGTGGCCTGAACGAGACCATGCCAGGTGATCTGTCGGAAATCGGCATCATCGTGCAGGGCGGCCTGTATAATGGCCTCAACCGCGCACTCATGAATCTCGGTCTCGCCGATGCCTTCGGCAAAAGTCGCGTGCCGACCCTGGTTCTCAACGTCACATATCCACTGGTGCCCGAGCAGCTGACCCAGTTCTGTGCCGGCAAGCGCGCCGTTCTGATGGTGGAGGAAGGCTCGCCCGAATATATCGAACAAGCGCTACACATGGCCTTGCGCAAGGCCGATATCAACACTCGCATCCACGGCAAGGGCATGCTGCCGGCGGCCGGCGAATACACCATCGAAGTCCTGACACGCGGCCTGCTCGCCTTCATCAAGGCCGAACAGCCGCAGATCGACGTGACCGGCAGCGAGACCGGCTTCGAGACCGCACTGGACAACCGCCGCACTGCCCAGGCGCTGATCGGCCCGACCCTGCCGCTGCGGCCGCCGACCTTCTGTACCGGCTGCCCCGAGCGTCCGGTCTTCACCGCGATCAAGCTGGTGGAACGTCAGATCGGCAAGGTGCATGTCGCCGCCGATATCGGCTGTCATGCGCTGGCCACCTTCGCACCGTTTTCGCTGGGTCATTCCATTCTCGGCTATGGCATGTCGCTGGCCTCGGCCGCCGGCGTCGGCCCGATTATGAACACGCGCTCGCTTGCCATCATGGGCGATGGCGGCTTCTGGCATAATGGCGTCTTGTCCGGCGTGGCCTCGGCGCTCTTCAACCGCGGCGACGGCGTTCTGGTGATCATGCAGAACGGTTACACGTCTGCCACCGGCGTGCAGTATATCCCCTCCTCCGCCGGCAACCGCGTCGACGGCTTGGCCAGCGGCTCGGATATCGAAAGCACGCTGAAAGCGCTCGGCGTAAAATGGGTGAAGCGCCTGCGCTCCTATGGCCTGAAGGACATGACGGCTAGCCTGAAGGATGCCCTGACCACGGCAGGCAAGGGGCTGAAGGTGATCATCGCGGAGGGTGAGTGCCAGCTCGCACGCCAGCGCCGCCTGCGCAGCGACGAGGCGAAAGCCCTGAAATCCGGCGAGCGCGTGGTGCGCACCCGTTTCGGCATCGACGACAGCGTCTGCACCGGCGACCATTCCTGCATCCGGCTCAGCGGCTGCCCGTCGCTGACCATCAAGCCCAATCCCGATCCGCTGCGCACCGATCCGGTGGCAAGCGTGATCAGCAGCTGCGTCGGCTGCGGCCATTGCGGCGAGGTCGCCCATGCCGCCGTGCTCTGCCCCTCCTTCTACAAGACCGAGATCGTGCATAACCCCGGCTGGTGGGACCGCATCAGCGACCGCCTGCACCGCACGGCGATCGGCTGGCTGAACGGCAAGCCAGCCTCGGCGCCCCAGATTGCGGCGGGAGAATAGACATGGCCGCGACAAGACCTCTCTGCGTCCTGATCGCAGCCATGGGTGGCGAAGGCGGCGGCGTGCTGACCAACTGGATCGTCGAGACCGCCGAGCGGCTCGGCTATCCCGTTCAGGCGACTTCGATCCCCGGCGTCGCCCAGCGCACCGGCGCCACCACCTATTACATCGAGCTGTGGCCCGAGCGGACGACACAGCGTCCGGTCATGTGCCTGAACCCGATGCCGGGCCAGGTGGATGTGATGATCGCCAGCGAATTCGTCGAGGCCGGCCGCGCGATTGCCAACGGCTTCGTCTCACCCGATCGCACGCTGCTGATCGCCTCCACCCATCGTGTCTTCGCTGTGGCCGAGAAAAGTGCCATGGGCGATGGCCGCTATGACACTGGAAAACTGTTCCGCGCCGCCCAGGACTTCGCCCAGCAGACTATCCTGTTCGACATGGACCAGACCGCCAAGGACGCCGGCTCGATCCTCAATGCCGTGCTGCTGGGCGCGCTCGCCGGTTCCGGCGTGCTGCCCATTCCCGCGCAAGCCTTCGAGGACGGCATACGCACCGAAGGCAAGGCTGTCGAAAGCAATCTGGCCGGTTTCCGCTTCGGCCTCAGTCACGGTCAGGGCGAATTGGCCGAGCGTCAGGCGCGCGCCGCCGCACTTCCTCAGGTCAGCAGCGCCGGCGCGCTGGCCGACCGCATCGGCCGCCTGCCCGAAGCCGCGCGCCGTCTGGCGACCGAAGGCGTGAAACGCCTGATCGATTATCAGAATGTCGCCTATGCCGAACTCTATCTCGACCGGCTCGATACAATTGCCAAAACCGGAGACGTCTTGCTCACCAGCGAAGTCGCGCGTCATCTGGCGCTGCGCATGAGCTTCGAGGATGTCATCCGCGTGGCGCAGCTCAAATTGAAGCCTGAACGGTTTGCCGCCATCGAGCGCGAGATGCGCGTGAAGGATGCCCAGCCCTATGCGGTGGCCGACTATGTGAAACCCGGCATCGAGGAGATCGCCTCGCTGCTGCCGCCCACGCTGGCGACATGGGTGATCGACCTCAGCATCCGCAAGGGCTGGATCGAGACCGTGCATTTCGGCATGACCGTGCAGTCCAACCGCCTGGGCGGCTATCTGCGCTTCCGCCTGCTGGCGGGCCTGCGCACATGGCGTCCGCGCAGCTTCCGCTACATGGAAGAGCAGCAGCGCATCGGCGACTGGCTCGACCTGATCCTAGCGGCTGCCGCCAAGGATGCGGCGCTGGCGCGCGAGATCGCCGACTGCGCCCGGCTGATCAAGGGCTATGGCGATACCTTCAAGCGCGGCGTGGGCAACTTCACCCTGATCCGCGACCGTGTGATCCTGCCGGCGCTGGATGGCCGCCTGCCCGTCGCACGGGCTATCGAGGCCGTCGTGCAGGCACGCACGGCGGCACTGGCCGATCCGGATGGGCAGTCGCTGAGCAATACGCTCGCCGATTTCGAGGCGAGCCTGAAAGCGCTGCCTCAGGCAGCAGAATAAAAAAAGGGCGGCCCCGAGTTAATCTCCCTGGGCCGCCCTTTCCTGTTTCAGAGAGACCGCGATTACGACGTGGTGTCGTATTTGACCGTGCACCCATAGGGACGCGAGGTGCTGGCCGTCACCGCCTTGCCCTGCGCCATCTCGGTCAGCGCGCTGTCGACGAAATTCTTGGCCCCGGCAAGGTCATCCACACGGGTCGACGGCTTGTCGTCGATGCCGCCGGCATAGGCGAGCTTGCCATCCGGTGCGATCACATACATATGCGGCGTCACCTGGGCGCCATAGGCCCGCGCGATCTGGCTCTTGGGATCGAGCAGCACGGCCGATGGCGCGGCGCCACGGTCAACCGTCAGCTTGTTGGCCTGGCCCGCATCGACATACCCCTGCTCGCCCACCGGGGATGAGACAATAGTCAGCCAGACCACGTTCTGGGCCGTCCACTTCTTCTGCAGGCCCTGCATGTTGTTGCCCGTGTAATGCTTCTTCACGAAGGGGCATTCATGGTTGGACCATTCCAGCACCACGGTCTTGCCCTTGAGGTCGGCGAGCGACACGGTCTTGCCGTTGGTGTCCTTGGCGCTGAAGGCAGGCGCCGGCTGGCCGACCTGCACACCGGCAGCGGACACCAGCTGCGGAGCAGCGAAGAAAGCCACCGCGCCGATCAGGCCGGCGGTCAGCAGGGTACGACGTGCAACAGTCATGGCTTTACACTCCTGGTTGGGTTGGAGAGAGACGCACTTTTCTCAGACTGACCGCGAGATCCGATGCGGTCGATGGACTCAAGATGCTCCAGCACGATGGCGGGGGTGAGGATCTGCGGCAGCACCACGCTCTGGCCGTTGGCGTAGTAGAGATAGAGCGGCACGCCGCTGCGGCCATTCTGTTCGAGAATTCTGGTGATCTCTGGATCCTGGTTGGTCCAGTCACCCTTCAGATAGACGACGTTGCGCTCACGGAAGGCCGTCTGCACGCTGTCAGTGCTGAGCGCGGTACGCTCGTTGACCATGCAGGTGATGCACCAGGCCGCCGTCATATTGACAAAGACCGGGCGCTTTTCGGCCAGCAGCGCATCCAGTTTCTGACGGGTGAAGCTTTCCGCATTGCCGGCTGTCTGCGCCGTCTGCGTCGTGGCCTGCACCGGATCGCGTGTCACGCCGGCCAGCGCCACACCGGTGGCGATGATGGCAATAGTGGCAAAGCCGGCAGCCCAACGGCCGCGCAGGTTCCAGGCCCAGGCGGCCGAGGCCAGCAGCACCAGTCCAAGCATGGCGGCCAGCAGTCCGGTCTGGCCGACCTGCTGGCTCAGCACCCAGATCAGCCAGGCGACCGTGGCATAGAGCGGAAACGCCAGTGCCTGCTTCACACGCTCCATCCACAGGCCGGGGCGCGGCAGACGGTCGGCCAGTCGCGGAATAAAGGTGAGCGCGAGGAAGGGCAGCGCCAGGCCGAAGCCGAGCGCAAGGAAGACACTGAGGCCGATCGCGGCCGGCTGCGTCAGCGCAAAGCCCACCGCCGCGCCCATGAAGGGCGCCGTGCAGGGCGTGGCGACCACGGCGGCAAGAATGCCGGTGAAGAATGAGCCCTGATAGCCTGCGCGCTGCGCCAGCCCATCGCCGATGCCGGCAAAGCGTCCGCCGATATGGAACACGCCCGACAGGCTCAAGCCCATGGCGAAGAGCAGATAGGCCAGCAGCGCCACCACTAGCGGCATCTGCAACTGGAAGCCCCAGCCGATCTGGGCACCGGCCGCGCGCAGGCCGAGCAGAAGTCCAGCCAGGACGGCGAAGCTGAGCAGCACGCCGAGCGTATAGGCGATGCCATGGCGGCGCATGCGCGCCCTGCCCGCGCCGGCATGCTGCACCAATGCCAAGATCTTGATCGACAGCACCGGGAAGACGCAGGGCATCAGGTTCAGCACGATGCCGCCGAGCAATGCCAGCAGCGCGGCCTGCAGGATCATCTGCCAGTCGGCGGCCTGTGCAATCGGCGCAGCCATGGGGATATTGGTCAGCTCGAAAGCCTGCCGCTGCTGGGTGCCGCCAGTGTCTTCGGTCAGCACCAGCAGGCCGCCACTTTGTTTGGGCAATTCGGCGGCGGCATAGGTGCTGCGCTTCAGCCGCAGCGCCAATCCGTCGCGATCCACGGTCAGCGGCTGGGCAGCGGCATGTTCGATCAGCGTCTCGCTGTCGGGCAGGAAGACAGCCTTGGCGATCCGCTCGGCTTTCAGGCCCGGTGCCATCACGCGCAGCACAAAGCCATCCGCATCCCGCTCCAGACGCGCCTGCCAGGGCGACGGTTGCGCCAGCTGCATGCGCGCGGCATCGAAGGCCGTTGTTGTTTCAGGATTGCGTGCGCCGTCACCAGCAGACAGCGTCGCGCTCAGCGTCGCCTCGCCCGGCACGCATTCCTTTTGGCAGACCAGCCAGTTCACATCGGCTTGGATTTTTGCAGAGTCCTGCACGACCGCTGGCGGCGTGATCTGCGTCAACAGCAGGATCTCGCCCTCATAGCCATAGTTGACCAGATGGGCGACGGGGATCTGCTCGGGCACCGGCCAGTGGATCGGCCCGGCGCTGTAGCCCGGCGGCAGGGTCCATGCGATCTCGGTGGCGAGGCCGGAGTCACCGGGGTTGCGCCAGTAGGTATGCCAGTGCGGCTCCATGCGCAGGCGCACGCCGACCCAGAAAGGCTCGCCGCCGCGCACAGTCTGCGGCTCGGCGATCAGCGCCGCCTTGACCAGCCGGTTGCCGGGCAGCTCGGCCGGAGCAGACGAAGCCGGGGCCGCAGGCGCAAAAGCCAAGGCCATGAAAACGGCCGGCAGGAGGCGGCGGAAAAATCCAGCGAAAGGCATGGCATAAAATTCCGGTAAAACGCCGCCCCGGGCAAGTGATATCGCCTCACAAGACTGCGAGGCGCTGCAGGTTGTGCCGGATTCAGCCTAGAATTTCAGCGACACCGAGAAAGCGCCGAACTGGTCGCTGGCATCCTGGGTCTCGTATTCGCGCGTGCGCAGCACATGGGTATAGGCCAGGCGTATGCCATCAACCACCACAGCGAGGCCAAACTGGGCATCGCCCACCATGTGCCGCTTGTCGACGCTGCGACTGTCGGCCCAGGTGTTGCCATCCAGGAAGATGTTGCGCGCCACCGCGCGGCCATCAACACCGCCGAATAGATACCAGCCGAAGCCGCCCGGCGCGCGTTCGAAATAGCCCGAGCCCGGCAGGCTGGGCTGCACGCGCGGCGGACCGAAATCTGTGGGCAGGTTCTGGCCGAAGCGCAGCATCGCGCCGGTATTGGCATAGGTATAGACATTGCCCAAAGCCGCGCCTGCATGCGGCGTGGCATCTATGGCAAAGCCGGCGGGCAGCTTGAATTCCGGCGACTGCCAGCTGCGCTGATAGGTCAACTGCAGGGTCGGTTCATTCTTGAGCTGCGTGTCCCAGCCCTGCGCTTCCGGAGAGTCGACAATGGAATGGATGAAGTCCTGCGTCTCATGCGCCAGGGCGGCCGGGCCGATCACGCCGACGCTGACCAGCATCTGGTCCAGCACATTGTCGGTGCGCGCCACCACGCCGACCGATCCATAGAGCCAGCCCGCATAGGGCCGGTCGCCCGGCGGCGGATTGCGCTGCAGCTTGTCGGTGGCGGTGTACATATTCTGGCCGAGCGCGTATTCGACGCGGATGTCACTGTGCCAGCTCAGCATCGGCACATAACTGGTCGCATCGCGCAGCCACTGGGGCTCGTCGCCCTTCGCCGTCATGTAGCTGAAGCGCACACCGCTCGTGTAGCGGCGGTCGGTGTTGTAGAACAGGTCGTTCTCGACAACCAGACTGTAGATGCCGCGATCCTCGGGCTTGCGCTCAGGCGGCGGCACTTCGCCAGCCGCAGCCGGCACCGCCTCATTCTCGGGCTGGGTCGAAGGCTGGGTCTGGGCCTGATCCTGCGCGATGGCAGGCGCAGCAAGCAGCGCGAGGCCCGCAAGGGCCAGCAGGGAACGGAATGTCATGAAAGGATGCAACACTGATAAAAACGACAAAGGGGAACGGCTGGCCTGTCTTGCCCGCCGATTATGGCATGAACGGGGCAGGACGTGTTTCGTTACCATTAATCGTATCCCGGCTTGCCGCGCATGGTCTTGACCGCCGAGCGCTTGCCCTTGGATTCCAGCCGACGCTTCTTCGATCCAAGCGTCGGCCGCGTCGCCCGCCGTGCCTTGGGCACCACAGCGGCCTCGCGGATCAGGGCCAGCAGGCGGTCCAGCGCATCCTGCCGGTTGCGGTCCTGGCTGCGATGCTGCTGGGCGATCAGGATCAGTACGCCATCGTTGGTCAGCCGGCTGCCGGCCAGCTTTTCCAGCCGCTGCTTCACATCCTCGGACAGGCCGGGCGACTGCCGCACATCGAAGCGCAGTTGCACGGCGGTCGAGACCTTGTTCACATTCTGCCCGCCGGGGCCGGAGGCGCGGATGAAGGTGGTCTCGATCTCGCGTGGATCGAGGCTGATGCGATGGGTGACCCGAATCATGGCGTCAGGCTACCGGGGCCTTTCCGGCTTTGACAGACACGCGGCACCATCTGTCATCGTCCAATGTCGTCCTCTGGACGTCGAAACTGATGCTGTAGGGGTCGAATTCGGTGCTGTAGACGTCGAATTTCATGCTGTAGCCGTCAAATTCTGTCTTTCCACTTGCGAAGTGCGTCCCAATATTAGAACATTATAGCAACATTATGCTCATTCGACAAGGACAGGGTCATTTGCGCACATGCGATAGCATGTCGCAGGGCGTAACTGTGCCAATTACGCCGGCGCTGCCTTATCTCCACGGCATGACGTTCGACCTTCGCGATGCCCTGCTGCGTAAGCAGGAGTTTGAAACCGCCCGCCTGGATGACTTCGAGTTCCGCCTGCGCGGCCGCCGCGTGCGCCTGCTGGCCGAATGGCTGCAGACCCGCCTGCCCGACCCTGCCCTGATCGATCCCACGGCCCTGGCCGGCGGCATCGCCGATCAGGACGATCACGCCCTGCTGCGCGGCATTGCCGATCTGGCGCTGAAACACGGCATTGCCGCCAATGACGTGATGCATGTCTTCGAACGCTGCGCCGTGATGGCGCGCAAGCAACTGATCGCCGAGCGCGGCGACCCGACGCCGCACCGACTGGCCTGAACTGACTCAGACCTTCATCGGCTGCAGCATTGGCGCGATCAGCGCCGTCAGCCGGCCGGCCTGGCTGCGGATATCCGATATCGCCGAACATTCCAGCAGCGCGCCGCGCATCGGCGGGCCGAGCAGGAAGATGCCCGGCACGATCCTGTCATCCCGATCGAGCGCCTCGCCTTGCGTCGTGGCGGCAAGCCCCACCCCCATGCGATGCGATGCCAGCAGGCCCTGATCCAGCAGGCGGTCGATCAGCCGCGCCTTCCAGTCATAGGGCGTGCGGCGCGGGCCAGTGCAGTCGATCACCGTGTCGGCCTGCAGGTGCCGCAGCTCGTCCCGCCCGCGCGGCCGCCATGTCACTGTCGTGCCGCTGATGCGCAGCGCGCGGCCTTTATGAAACTGCAACCTGCCCTCGTCCTTCAGCGTCTGCAGCAGGTCGGCCGTGCTGGGCGGCATGCGGAAACGATGCACGTCCCAGAAAGCGCGCAGATGACGCTGGAAGCGCCGCTTCTGTTCATCCGACAGTCCGATCCACAGATCGTTGGTCTGATGCCGCAGGCCTTCGAACACGGCCTGCCAATCCTCAGGCACGGCGGCAATGGCGGCGCGGCGCAGGCGATGCAGCGTCAGGCTCAGTGGCAGGCCGGCATCGGTCTTGTCCAGACCGCAGGGCTTCGCCGCATCGTTGCGCCGCGCCTGCGGCACCAGGCCACGACGCGACAGCACATGGAGCGGGCCACGGTGGCCGAGCCGGTGCAGCGACAGCACCGTGTCGGCCATGGTGAGCGCCGAGCCGAGGATCAACACGCCGGCGTCCGGCGCGATGGCGCGCAGGCGCTCGAGCTGCCAGGGATCGGTGATCAGTCGGGCCGAGGCCAGTCCTTCCACCGGGGGCGCCGGCGCTTCGCGCGCACCCACCGCAAGGATGACGGCATCGAACATCGCGTGGCTGCCATCGGCGGCGATCACCGTCAGGCCCGCTCTGCCTGTCGCAATATCGGCGACGGCGATGCGGCGATGGAGCACCGGCACCGCACTGCGTGTCCTGGCATCGGCCACATGCGCCACGATATAGCGGCCGAACAGGCTGCGCGGCAGATAGCTGTCCGGCCCGAAGGCAGCAGCCTCTGCCCAACCGTGGCGCGCGCCATGCTGCCGGGCCCAGCGCCAGGCGTGATCGGGATCGTCGGCCAGCAGGCTGGCGCGCGTCGCCACCACATTCAGCAAATGCCAGGGCGCGGCAGCGCCATAGGCCAGCCCCGGCCCGATCTCTTCGGCCGGCTCATAGACCGTGATCCCAGCTACCGTACCCTGATCCAGCACCGTGCAGAGCATGGCGGCGCCGCTCAGGCCACCGCCGACGATGGCGATACGTTTCGCAACCACGCCTAAATCCTCGCGATAGGAATACTAAATTCTCCAGATGCCGGCCGGGGCCTAGGGTCGCCCTGATCCCGCACAGACAATGGAGAATAACAGTGTCGTCTTTGAAATCCGTCCTGCTCGCCTCGACCCTGCTTAGCCTCGCCGCCATGCCGGCGACGGCCGAAGTGTCGGAGGTTCGCTTCGCCCGCAATCTCGGACTGGGCTATCTGCAGCTCTACGTCATGCAGGAAAAAGGCCTGGTCGAGAAACAGGCTGAGAAACTCGGCCTGAAAGGGCTGAAGACCAGCTACAAGCCGATCGGCAATCCCGGGGCGATCAACGATGCGCTGCTCTCTGGGTCGGTTGATTACGGCGCGGCGGGCGTGACGCCCTTCATCATCCTGTGGGACAAGACGCGCAGCAACGTGCAGGTGCGCGCCGTGGCAGCGCTGAACTCGCAGCCGGCGTTTCTCAACACGATCAACCCCAATGTGAAGTCGATCCGCGATTTCACCGAGAAGGACCGCATCGCCCTGCCGACGGTGAAGCTGTCGCTGCAGGCGATCCTGCTGCAGATGGCGGCCGAGCAGACCTTCGGCCCCGGCCAGCAGAACAAGCTGGACGGCCTGACGGTGTCGCTGGCGCACCCCGATGGCACGGCGGCGCTGCTGACCGGCCGCACCGAGATCACCGCGCATTTCACCAGCCCGCCCTTCCAATATCAGCAGCTTCAGGACGCCAAGGTGCATAAGGTGCTCAGCTCCTACGACATCACCAACGGCCCAGCATCCTTCAGTGCGATCTGGACCACCAGCAAATTCCGCAGCGACAATCCCAAGACCTATCAAGCTGTTCTGGCCGCCGTTGAAGAAGCGACCGCCTTCATCAAGGACAATCGCAAGGAGGCTGCACAGATTTTCAACAAGCTGGACAATTCCAAGCTGCCGGAAGACTTCATCGAAGGCATTCTGGCCGACAAGGACATCATCTTCACCACCGCGCCGCAGAATGTGGAGAAGTTCTCTGACTTCATGAACCGCATCGGCAGCATCCAGGCGAAGCCCGGCTGGAAGGATCTGTTCTTCCCGGACGTGCATAACCGCCCCGGCAGCTGATCTCTACTGCCGTCATCTGACAGCACGATGATAAAAAAGATGGGGCCGGTCTCGCCAACCGGCCCCTTTCCTTTTGCCGCACCGGGCGGAGGGTGGGAGTACCCCGGCGCGACAGTTGGAAACCGTCCTAGCTACCCGGCTTGTAGATCTGGTCGAAGACGCCGCCGTCGCCGAAATGCGCCTTCTGGGTCTTGGCCCAGCCGCCGAACTGCTCATCGATGGTGAACAGCTTGAGCTTGGGGAAGGTATCGGCGTGCTTGGCCGCCACTTCCGTATTGCGCGGGCGGTAGTAATGCTTGGCTGAAATCTCCTGGCCTTCGCGGGTGTAGAGGAAGTTCAGATAGGCCTCGGCCACCTTGCGGGTGCCGCGCTTGTCGACCACCTTGTCGACCACGGCCACCGGCGGCTCGGCCAGGATCGAGATGCTGGGCACCACGATGTCGAACTTGTCCTTGCCCAGCTCATTGATGGCCAGGAAAGCCTCGTTCTCCCAGGCCAGCAGCACGTCGCCCAGATTGCGCTGGACAAAGGTGATGGTGCTGCCGCGTGCGCCGGTATCCAGCACTGGCACATTCTTGAACAGCGCCTGCACGAATGCCTTGCCGTCTTGCTCGTTGCCTGATTTACGAGCCGCATAGCCCCAGGCGGCGAGATAGTTCCAGCGCGCCCCGCCCGAGGTCTTCGGGTTCGGCGTGATCACCTTGACATCGGGCTTGATCAGGTCGTCCCAGTCCTTGATGGCCTTGGGGTTGCCCTTGCGCACCAGGAAGACGATGGTCGAGGTATAGGGCGAGGCGTTATCAGGCAGCTTCTTCTGCCAGTCGGTGCTGAGCAGCCCGCGCTCCGCGATCTCGTCGATGTCGGACGCCAGCGCCAGCGTCACCACATCGGCCTCCAGGCCGTCGATCACCGAGCGCGCCTGCTTGCCCGAGCCGCCATGGCTGGCGCGGATGGTCAGCTTCTGCTTGTTCTGCGCGTCCCATGTCTTGGCAAACGCCGCATTCACGTCCTGGTACAGCTCGCGCGTCGGGTCGTAGGACACGTTGAGCAGCGTTATGTCCTGGGCCTGCGCAGCAAGCGGCAGGATCAGGCTGACGGCCGCAGCCGCCAGGGTGGTTTTCAGAAACTGTCGTCGCATGATGGAATCCCCTTCTTGTTTAACCGATACGGTTTAACGCGGAACGTCGCCCTTGATGGTGGTCCGGTGCAGCGTGCGGCGCTCGCCCGGGTTAGGGCCGACAGCCAGATGCACGGTGGCGCGGTTGTCCCAGAACACCATGTCGCCCGGCTGCCACTGATGACGATAGACAAAGGCCGGCTGCGTGGAATGAGCGAACAGGAACTTCAGGAGTTCCTCACTCTCGCCCTCCGGGATGCCTTCGATGGACGACGTGAATCCTTCGCTGACGAACAACGCCTTGCGGCCGGTTTCCGGATGGGTGCGCACCACCGGATGGATGCTGGGCGGCACCTGGCGCTTCTGCTCGTCGGTCAGCGCATTGCGCGCATTGGAGACGGCACGCAGGGCATCGTATTTCAGGGTGTAGGAATGCACCGCGTTGCGGCCCGCCAGGCGCTGCTTGATCTCCTTGGGCAGCGTCTCGTAGGCCTGATACATGTTGGCGAACAGCGTGTCGCCGCTGCCATCCTTGGGCAGTTCGCGCGCCAGCAGCATGGAACCCAGACTCGGCTCGGCCACATAGGACAGGTCGGAATGCCAGTAGCGGCCGGCATCGCCCAGGCCGATCTTGCGGCCGTCTTCCACCACGTTGGAAACGACCAGGATTTCCGGATGGCCGGGCAGATGGAATTCCTTCAGCACATGGATCTGCAGCGTGTTGAATCGCTGACTGAAGGCGATCTGCTGGTCCGGCGTCAGGGTCTGCTGGCCGCGGAAGACCAGCACCTGCGCATCGAGGAAGTTTGCGCGCACGGCATCGAAGGTCTCGTCATCCAGCGGACGCGTGAGGTCGAGGCCAACAATCTCGCCGCCCAGCGGAGCGTCGAAGCGGCGATAGGCGAATACCGGTTTGGTCTGTACGATACCCATAGGTCCCTCTCCTCGTTCTTAGCGCTGCATGCCCCAGCGGCGCACGGTGATGCGCTCCAGGCTGCGGAAGATGATGCTTTCGACCAGCAGGCCGATGCCGATGACGGTCAGCAACCCTGCAAAGACATTGGCAATCTCGAGCTGGTTGCGGTTCTCGAAGATGAACCAGCCCAGACCGCCCGAGCCGGAGCTGACGCCGAAGACCAGTTCGGCGGCGATCAGCGTGCGCCAGGCAAAGGCCCAGCCGATCTTCAGGCCGGTGAGGATGGCCGGGAACGCGGCGGGGATCAGAATCTTGAAGGCATACCGCGGACCGCGCAGCCCGAAGCTCTGCCCTGCCAGCCGCAGCGTCTCGCTCACACCCTGGAAGCCGCTATAGGCATTCAGTGCCAGCGGCCAGAGCACGGCATGGATGAGCACGAAGATCAGGCTTTTCTCGCCCAGGCCGAACCACAGCAGCGCCAGCGGCAGCAGCGCGATGGCCGGCAGCGGGTTGAACATGGCGGTGAGCAGGCTGAGCAGATCCGTGCCGATGCGGTTGGAGATCGCCAGCAGGGTCAGCACCGTGGCCACCGCGATGCCGGCGAGATAGCCGGCCAGCAGCAGCTTGACCGAGGTCCAGGCGCGCACCATCAACGGACCGGTGACGAAGCCGTCCCACAGCGCCACAACGGAATCGCGGAAAGTCGGGATGATCAGCGGGTTGTTCAGGTAGGCCGCGTAAACCTGCCAGATCGCGGCGAGGATCAGCAGCAGCGAGACCTGACGCACCGCATCAATGCGGAAGACGCGTTCGGCCAGGCTGAGCTTGCGCTCGACCTCGACATCGCCGAAGGCGGCTTCCACCGGACGGATGAATTCGGGCCGCTCGAGCGGATGGAGAATACCCTCAGCCATGGGCGCGGGCCTCCTCATTCACGCCTTCCGTATGAACGGGCGTGTCGCCGAACAGAAGATGATGGATGCGACGGCCGAGCACGGTCTGCGCTTCGCCACCGGCCGGGCCGTGGTTCTGCGGCACATTCAGCTCAGCGCGAACGCGGCCGGGGTGCGGCGACAGCAGCAGGATACGGCTGCCGACAATGATGGCCTCCTCGATCGAATGCGTCACGAACAACAGCGTGAACCGCACGTCCTCCCAGAGCTTCAGCAGCTCGTCCTGCATCTTGCGGCGGGTAAGCGCGTCCAGCGCCGCGAAAGGCTCGTCCATCAGCAGCACTTTCGGCTCCAGCGCCATGGCGCGGGCAATCGCCACGCGCTGCTTCATGCCGCCCGACAGGGTGTGCGGATAGGCATCGCGGAACTTGTAGAGCCCGACCTTCTCCAGCAGGTGATCCGCCTTCTCGATCGCCTCGCGGCGCGGAATGCGGTTCTCGGTCAGCGGGAAGACCACATTCTCACGCACGGTCTTCCAGGGCAGCAGTTGATCGAATTCCTGGAACACCATCACGCGGTCCGGGCCGGCTTTGCGCACCGCCTGGCCGTCGAGCAGGATTTCCCCCTCGACCGGCGCCAGAAAGCCGGCGATGGATTTCAGCAGCGTCGACTTGCCGCAGCCTGACGGCCCGAGCAGCACAAAGCGGTCGGCCTCATGCACATCGAAGCTGGCGCGCTGCACGGCCGTGACCAGGCGGTCGGCGGTCTTGTACTGCAGGGTCACGCCACGCGCCGAGAGCAGCGGCGACGGCAGGCGGGCGATGCTGGCGGGACTCATGCGCTCAGCTCCCGGTCTGCGGATGAATCTCGGGGAAGAAGTAGTCCTTCCAGGAGGCCGGCTTGTTCTTGATCTGGCCGGTGCGATAGAGGAAATCGGCAATCTTCTGGGTGTTGAGCGGCGCCCAGCTCAGTTTGACCGACGGGTCGCGCAGCAGCTTCTCGATGCCTTCGGCGGTGAAGCTGCCCTTCTCTTCCTCGACGAAGATGCGCGCGGCTTCCTTCGGGTTGTTATTGATGACGGTGAAGGCCTCCTCGAAGGCATTGAAGACGGCCTGGTAGGTCTTCGGATTCTCGCGACGGAATTTCGAGGTCGTGTAGAGCAGGTTGACGCTGGCCGGGCCGCCGAGGATTTCCCACGACGTCGTCACGCGGTGAATCTTGGGGTTCTCCAGCTGCTGGAAATTGAACGGCGGCGTGCCGAAATGCGCGGTGATCTCCGAGCGGCCCGACAGCAGCGCCGCAGTGGCTTCCGGATGCGGCAGCGTCACGGTGAGGGTGTCGAGCTTGCCATGCTGGCCCGGCCCCCAGGCCTGCTCGGCGGCGATCTGCAGCCACAGCGACTGGATCGAGGCGCGCACGGCGGCGACCGCGATCCGGTCCTTCTCGGTGAAGTCCTTGATGGTCTTCACCGAGGGATTGCTGGTGTTGAGGAAAGCAGCCGAGGCATCGAGCGCGCCGACGGCCTGCACATCGAGATTGCCGCGCGTCTTGTCCCACAGCACCAGCACCGGCGCGATGCCGGCGGCGGCGTAATCCAGGCTGCCCGAGAGCAACGCATCGTTGCTGGCGGCGCCGCCGCTAAGCCGTGCCCAGGTGACCTTGGCCGCAGGCAGGCCGAGTGCAGCTGTATGCTTTTCGATGAGTTTCTGGTTGCGGACGATGGTCTGCGGCAGATAGCCGATGCCGAACTGCTGCGCGATGCGCACTTCATTCGTTTCGGCTTGCGCCATCGGTGAAGTCAGGGCGGCGACAATGCCAAAAATGGTTGCGAGACGGGAAAGGTGGCGCATGATCAGTCCTTCTTGTTGGTCCGGGGAGACAGACGCCGATGCAGACGGAGGTCTGACCATGAGGAATAAGGCGCGGCTCCCATTTCACAAACGCAAACGTTCTTAAATCTCGATATACATTTATTTGCGTGATTTTTACGCGGGCCTGCGTGAAACTGCAGGCTGACACAGACTGCTGGAGGCCCTGTCATGGTGCTCGATATCCGCCCCCTTTCTCCGCACTTCGGCGCGGAAATCCTTGGTCTCGATCTGGCGAAGCCGCAGAACGACCGGCTGCTCGGCCGCGTAGTCGATGCCTGGCGGCAGGCGCGCGTGGTGGTGATCCGCAATCAGGGCCATGTCAGCGACAGCGACCTGCTGCAGTTCAGCCGCGCGCTCGGCCGCCTCGATCCGGCGCCGAATTTCGATACCGAGAAATCCAGCCTCGACGGCTTCGCAGAGATCGCGGTGGTGTCGAACATCAAGCGCGAGGGCAAACCGCTGGGCGGCCTGGGCGATGGCGAACTGGCCTGGCACAGCGACATGACCTATGTCCAGGATCCGCCCGTGGCATGCGCATTGCTGGCGCGCGAGCTGCCGGAGAATGGCGGCGGCGATACCTACTTCCTCGATCTGCTGGGCGCTTACGAGGCGCTGCCGGCGGGTCTGAAAAGCACAATCGCGCGCCACAGCATTTTCCATGATGCCGGCTATACCAGTGCCGGCACGGCACGCACCAACACCAAGGCCGGCGCCGGCGCCTGGCATCCAATCCTCAACAGCGATCCGGTCAGCGGCCGCCCGTCGCTGTTCCTCGGGCGCACCCTGAACCGCCAGGTCGACAAGCTGGAACCGTCAGCCGGCCATGCACTGCTGGACGACCTGTGGACCCATGCGCGGCAGGACCGCTTCATCCTGCGGCATCAATGGAAGCCCGGCGACCTGCTGCTGTGGAACAACATCGCCGTCATGCACCGGCGCGACGGCTTCGATCCGTCCGCGCGCCGTCGCCTGCACCGCACGCAGATCCGCGCGCTGCATCCGCATTGGGAACCCTTCGCGTCTGTCGCGTAAGGGCGCGTCCGTGGCCTAACCGGCCACTTCGCTGCGCAGCCAGTCGACGAAGGCCGTCACCTTGGCCAGCTGCAGTTTGCGCTGCGGCCCGACGATGTAATAGGCGAAGTCGATCGGAGTCTGGTCGCCGAACAGCCGCACCAGGCGGCCGGCCTTGATGTCGGCTTCCGCCAGCGTTGCCTTGGCCAGCGCCACGCCCTTGCCATGCAGCGCCGCTTCCAGCACCAGGCTCGACTGCGTGAAGCGCGCGCCCCTGTTCCAGTCCACGTCACTGACACCAGCCGCACGCAGCCACATCTGCCAGGTCGGGCAGGACTGGTCGTCATCGGGGCTGTCGTCATGCACCAGCGTGACCTGCGCCAGATCCTGCGGCGATTTCAGTTTCGCTGCGAGTTCCGGACTGGCGACCGGAAAGATCGCTTCAGGCAGCAAACGCTCGACCTGCAGGTCGGGATACCGGCCCGAGCCATAGCGGATCGCCACATCGACATTGTCATTGGCGAAATTGGCAAGCTGGTTCGATGCCGCCACACGCACATCGACCTGGGGGAATTTCTCCTGGAAGCGATCCAGTCGTGGCACCAGCCACTTCACGGCGAAGGATGGCGCCACCGAAACCGTGAGCACGCCCCCCTCGCCCAGCGTTTCAAGCTGGCTGATCGCATCGCCCAGACGTTCAAAGCCGTCGCGGATGCCCGGCAGGCAGGCCTGACCTGCATCGGTGAGAATGATGCTGCGGCCATTACGACGGAACAGCGGCAGGCCGAGATGCGCTTCCAGCGTGCGGATCTGGTGGCTGACCGCGGCCGGCGTGACGCAAAGCTCGTCGGCCGCCTTGATCAGACTGAGATGACGCGCCACGACCTCGAACGTGCGCAGCGACATCAGCGGCGGCAGGCGTTTCTTGGCCTGACGCGGCGACAGGATGCTGGCAGCCGGCGCCCGGGCCTTACCGGGAATGATGGGGGTCTTGCCGTTCATAGCGATGCTCTGGGGGATGCTCTGGCGCAGCATGAGGCGCGCTCCGACTCTCATTTCACATTAATGATATGAGAGCAGAAACATCTATCGCATGTCTATCGTAAAATATAATATACTACTTATATTATTTGTATATTATAAATCATCCTAATATCAACAAGATAACGATCAGCAGGTGGCGCAGATCTGCTCCATCTCGCGTTCATGCTCCTCGGGCGGACCCGACGGCGCCGGCGGATTGCCCAGTTCGGTCTTCACCCGTGACCCGCTTTCCAGGCTGCGATGGACCGGGCACTTGTCGGCGATCTCGAGCAGCCGCGCCGTCTGCTCCGGCGTCAGCGCGCCCTCGAAACTGATGCGGCGCGAGAAGACATCAGGCGGAACGCTCCCCTTCTGCTTCGCATGCCCGACCGCGACCTTCACGCGGGTGAGCGGCAGCTGCTTCAGGTCGGCATACATGCGCACGGTCATCGCCGTGCACGCGCCCAGCCCGGCGCTGACCAGATCATAAGGCGATGGCCCCGTGCCCATGCCGCCGGCCGCGACCGGCTCGTCGGCGAAGAAGGTAGCGCCGGGTGCGCGCACCGCGACCTGGAATTTGCCGGCACGGGTTTCCTCGACGATGACGCCTTCGCCATCTTTCGCCGGCGCATCCGCCGCACCCTGCGCGGCGGCCACGACATAGCGCGAGGCCCAGGCGGTGATCACCTCGGCCGCGTAATCCGCATCGGCGGGTTTGGTCAGCAGGTGATCGGCGCCATCCAGCGACACGAAACTTTTCGGATGTTTTGCCGCCATGAAGATCGAACTGGCGTTGTTGATGCCGACCGTCATGTCCTGCGGCGCATGCAGCACCAGCAAGGCACGATGCAGATGCGCGACCCGATCCTTCTGGTCATGCCGGTGCAGGTCGTCGACAAAGGACTTGCGCACCGTGAAAGGCCGCCCACCCAGATCCACCCGCGCCTCGCCATCCGTCATGATCTTGTGCAGCGTGTCGCCGAACTGCCCGGTGACATGCTCGACATCGAAAGGCGCGGCGATGGTGGCGACCGCCTTGATCCCTGGCATATCGAGCGCGGCGGCCAGCACGGCCGCGCCGCCGAGCGAATGCCCGATCAGCAACTGCGGCGGAAAGCCGGCTTCGGCCATTATGGCGCCAGCCGCGACTATGTCCTGCACATCAGCACTGAACGTGCTGTCGGCGAAATCGCCCTCGCTGTCGCCCAGACCGGTGAAATCATAGCGCAGCACGCCGATGCCGCGCGCCGCCAGCGCCCGCGTGATGCGCACGGCAGCAATGGATTTCTTGGTGCAGGTGAAGCAATGGGCGAACAGCGCATAGGTCTTCACCGGACCGTCGGGCAACTCAAGCCGGCCGGAGAGCGTCTGACCCTGTGCACCGGTGAAATCGAAGCTGCGGCTCTGCATGGTCTTATCCCAGCTTGGTATGAATGGGCGTGCCGGATTTCAGCGTCAGCGTCACCGGCGTGCGTTCGGCGATATCGGCCAGCCGTGCCTTCTGCGCGTCGTCCAGCGCGCCCTCGAAAGTGAGTGTGCGATCAATGCGGCCTTGATCCTTCTCGCGCGTGTACAGCAGCGAAACATGCGCCGCCTGCAGGTCCCATTCTTTCCGTTCGGCATACATCTTCAGCGTGATCGCCGTGCAGGCTCCCAGAGCAGAAAGCAGCAGCTCATACGGCGCCGGGCCGATATCCCTGCCGCCGAGACCCGGCCCCTCATCGGCCACCACGGCATGATGCCCGGCCTTGATGCTGACGGCGTAGCGGGCGGCTCCGATACTGGCTTGGGCGCGGGCCATGAGAATCTCCTGATGATTTCGTCTGCGATGCCCTGGTTATATCAGCAGGTGGCGCAGGCCGGAGGGGCTGACGCCGGTCTTGCCGTGAGGGCGACCTACTTTGCCGGCCGGCGGCCGCCCTTCAGCGGCTTGGGCATCGGCGCACCCGGCAAGGGCTCGACGAACAGCTCCACCATGCGTACCCGGAGCACCCGCGACAGGCGTTCAAGCAGGTCGATGCTGGAATTCACGCGGCCACGCTCGATGCGTGCAACCATCGAGGCATCCACCTCTGCATCCCCGCCCAATGCCTCGATCGTCAGACCCCGCTCTACGCGAATACGCCTGACATTCCAACCAACTACCCGTCGTGCTTCCATGAAGCGGAAACGAACAGCTTGAGTCAGAGTAATACAGGGCATATAGTCCCTGCGGTTGAGTAAGCTAAAATGGGATCATCCAATGGTATGCAGACCGGTTCTGGTTGTCGCTCGCCGGAGTCTTTCTGCCCGGCCCCGGCATCATACCCGGATATGACCCTGAAGATGATGCTTTCCCGTCGCTGATCTGTGGGGCAGCCCGCATTTCCCGGCATTCACGAACAGGTCAGCGGACGTCGCCGGCAGGCAGGCCGGATGCGCCCGCGGAATGGGTGGATATGAGCTGCGATCTGAGTCCTGCGCCGCTGCGCAAGGATGGCGACGGCATGGCGCTGGAGGATTTCGAACTCCGGCTGCGCAGACGTCGCCTGCATCTGCTCACCGAATGGCTACACCATCGGATGGGCACGGGAAGCATCAGTGCAACGGTTGAAACCGAGCTCGCGGCCGTGACCTGTCGTGTGCGCGAGATGGACGATCGCGACCTGCTGCTCCACATCGTGCGCCTGGTGACGCCGGCTGGCGTGGCCGCCAATGAAGTGATGCATGCGTTTGAGCGCTGCGCCACCGAAGCGCGCCGCCAACTGCTGGCCGAACGCGCAGGCCCGACGCCGTTTCACATGACATGATCGAGCGGCGTGACCACGCCGAGATGCCGCGCGGCATCTTCCAAAACTGAATGTCAGCTGATCGCCGGAAGTGGCGACCCCAACGGGAGTCGAACCCGTGTCTTCACCGTGAAAGGGTGACGTCCTAGGCCTCTAGACGATGGGGTCGGCCTGTGGCGGTGCGAATCAAACGATCCGAACCGCATCGCCGGTCGCCCGGCGTGAGGCGCTGTGTAATGGGTCCGACCTGACAAATCAATAGTCCCTGCCCCGCCGGTGGGAACACCAGGTGGATGCTGTTGGAGCGCCTCCGTTTTTCCGATTGCCGGGCGAGTCGAAGGGTCGAAATCGCCGGGCCTGATTGGTACCAATTTCCGGAATGGTTCGCGTTGCTCCACCCTTCCGTGCCGGAAGAGGCAGCAATTCGCCCATTAAATTGGCATTTGAATCAGATGTTTAGGATTGCGGCACCCGAACCATTGTGTTTAGGTTCGTATTCATGAACGAAATGTTGCCGCGCTCGCCCCAGACGCAAATTCCGGGGCAAATCCAGGATCGAGCTTCCCAGAGTCATCAGACGTCTGCTCAAGCGCCGACCCAGCCGTTGCATACCGCCGCCGAGGCTGTCGCCATGCTGCGCCGCCTGCTGGTGGAGCAAGCCGGCTTCCCTGAAAAGCCGCTGCCGACCGAACGCGACCTCTCGGCGCGCTGGGGCATCAGCCGCCGCATGGTGCGCCAGGCGTTGGCCGAGCTGGAATCCGAAGGCAAGATCTGGCGCCGCCAGGGCAAGGGCACCTTCATCGGCCCGGCGCCCTCGTCTTCCGCGCCGACCCTGAGCCGCCTTGCCAGCCGCACGAACTTCTACGAGATCATGGAAGTGCGACTGCATATCGAGCCCAGCATCGCGCAGCTCGCCGCGCATCGCGCCAGCGCCGAGCAGGTGGCGATGATCCGCAAGCTGGCCGAGCGCGTCGCCGCCGCCGGCCTCGATACCGAACCGGCCACGCTGGAACGCTGGGACAGCGCGTTTCATCGCAGCCTGGCCGAAGCCGCCGGCAACCGCCTGTTCCTCGACCTGTTCGAAGTGATCGACAAGATCCGCTACGACGCCTCGTGGCAGAGCATGCGCCAGCGCGCCCGCACGCCCGAAGGCAAGGTCCGGTCGGCCAACCAGCATCTCGAGATCGCCGATGCCATCGCGGAACGCGATTCCGCCAAGGCCGGCGCGATCATGCGCCAGCACATCGCCTCGCACCGGGAAGCCCTGCTCCGGGCGATGAACGACGACCAGGGCATGTCCCACGCGCCATCCAGTCCTTCCAGCACCAGCACCCCGGATTTTTCATGACCAAGATTCCGTTCGCTTTCACCACCCGCCCCGAAATCAAAGGCAACTTCGGCGTGGTGGCCACCACCCATTGGATCGCATCGTCTGTCGCCATGGGCGTGCTGGAGCGCGGCGGCAACGCCTTTGACGCCGCCGTCACCGCCGGCTTCGTGCTGCATCTGTGCGAACCGCATCTGAACGGCGCGGGCGGCGACCTGCCTGCCCTGCTGTGGAGCGCCAAGCATAGCCGCATCGATGTGCTCTGCGGCCAGGGCCCGGCGCCCGAGAAGGCGACGATCGCGCATTTCAAGGGGCTCGGCCTCGACCTCATCCCCGGCTCCGGCCTGCTGGCGCCCTGCGTGCCGGGCGCTGTCGACGGCTGGCTGCTGATGCTGCGCGACTACGGCACCATCGACCTGGCGGACGCGCTGGCGCCTGCCATTCATTATGCCGAGAACGGCTGCCCGCTGGTGCCGCGCGTGATCGACACCATCGGCACGGTGCAGAAACTGTTCCAGGATGAATGGAAGACCTCGGCAGCGCTGTGGCTCGACAAGAGCGGCCAGCTTCCCAAGGCCTACACGATGTTCCGCCAGCCGGGTCTGGCCGCAACCTATCGCAAGCTTTCCACTGCCGGCAGCGGCAGCCGCGAGCAGCGCATCGAAGCGGCGCGCAAGGCCTGGCGCGAAGGCTTCGTCGCCGAGGCCATCGACAAATTCTCGACCGGCACCGAAGCCATGGATGCCTCGGGGCGTCGCCATCGCGGCGTACTGAGCGGCAACGACATGGCCAAGTGGCAGGCCTATATCGAAAAGCCGCTGACCTATGACTATCACGGCTGGACCGTGGCCAAATGCGGCCCCTGGAGTCAGGGTCCGGCCTTCCTGCAGCAACTCGCGCTGCTGAAAGGCTTCGATCTGGCGAAGATGGACCCGGCCGGCCCGGACTTCATCCATACGCTGGTGGAGGCCTCCAAGCTGGCCTTCGCCGATCGCGAAGCCTGGTATGGCGACCCCGACTTCGTCGAGGTGCCGATGGCCGCGCTGCTGTCTGACACCTACAACGCGCAGCGGCGCAAACTCATGGGCGACACGGCATCGCTGGAGTTGCGCCCGGGCGACCCGATGGGCCAGGCGGCGAAGCTGACCTCGATCAAGGCGGGTGAAGCCGGCGGCGTCGGCGTGGGCGAGCCCACGGTCGGCCGTCTGGAAGCCAGCGACGGCAAGGTCACCGGCCGTGGCGCCGCCAGCGGCGATACCTGTCATGTCGATGTGATCGACCGCTGGGGCAACATGGTTTCGGCCACGCCGTCCGGCGGCTGGCTGCAGAGTTCGCCGCTGATCCCCGAACTCGGCTTCTGCCTCGGCACCCGCGCGCAGATGTTCTGGCTCGAAGAGGGCCTGCCTAATTCGCTGCTGCCGGGCAAGCGCCCGCGCACCACGCTGTCGCCCTCGATGGCGCTGAAGGACGGCAAGCCGGCTTTGGCCTTCGGCACGCCCGGCGGCGACCAGCAGGACCAGTGGTCGCCCCAGATGTTCCTCAAGGTCGTGCATCACGGCATGAACCTGCAGGAAGCCATCGACAGCCCGGCCTGGCACAGCGAGCATTTCCCCTCCTCCTTCTATCCGCGCGCCGCCAAGCCCGGCCATCTCGGCCTCGAAGGCCGCTTCGACAAGGCTACCGTCGAGGCGCTGAAAGCGCGGGGCCACAAGGTAGAGGTCGGCGGCGACTGGTCGGAAGGCCGCCTCACCGCCTGCGGCACCACGGAAACATCCGAAGGCACGCTGCTGACCGCCGGCGCCAATCCGCGCGGCATGCAGGGCTACGCGGTAGGACGCTGAGGGCATGACCTGGTCGATTGTCGCCCGCGATCCGGCGACCGGCGCCTATGGCGTCGCCGTGACGACAAAGTTCTTTGCTGTCGGCGCACTCTGCCCGCATGCGAAAAGCGGGCATGGCGCGCTGGCGACACAGGCGCTGATCAATCCAACCTACGGCCCGCGCGGGCTGGCGATGCTGGAAAGCGGCATGGCTGCCGCCGATGTGGTGAGCTGGCTGGTGTTCTCCGACGATGGCGCGGCGGCGCGGCAGATTCATGTCGTGGACCGCGAAGGCCGCACGGCGGCGCATACCGGCGACGCCTGCATCGGCTGGTGCGGGCATAAGACTGGCGACGGCTTCTCGGTCGCCGGCAACATGCTGGCCGGTGAAAGCGTGGTGAGCGCGACCTTCGAGAGCTTTGCCGCCAGCAAGAAGCCCTTCGCCGAACGCTTCCTCGATGCGCTGGATGCCGGGCAGGCCGAAGGCGGCGACAAGCGCGGCAAGCAATCGGCCGCGCTGCTGATCCATACCAGCGAGGATTATCCGGCGCTTTCCTTGCGCGTCGACGACCATGCCGAGCCTCTGGCCGAGTTGCGTCGCCTTTACGGTGTGTCACAGGGACGTTATGCCGCTTTCCTCAAATTTTACGCTACGACGAGGAATCCCAGCGGCATCTGGGACCGCAGCGTGATCGAGGCGGAAGTGCAGAAACATGAAGCCATGATGGGAACGCGCTGATGGCGCTGCTCGAAGTTGACGACCTGCGCACCTATTTCGCCAGCGATGGCGGCGAGTTCCGCGCCGTGGACGGCGTGTCCTTTGCCGTCGACAGCGGCAAGACTCTGGGCATCGTGGGCGAAAGCGGCTGCGGCAAATCGGTCACCTCGCTGACCGTGATGGGCCTGCTGCCCAGCCGCGGCGCCCGCATCGCCAGCGGCAACATCCGTTTCGCCGGCACCGATCTCAGCACCATCAGCAAGGATGAGATGCGCGACCTGCGCGGCAATCGCCTGGCGATGATCTTCCAGGAGCCGATGACCTCGCTGAATCCGGCCTTCACCATCGGCGACCAGATCATGGAAGGCCTGATCCGGCACAAGAGCATGAGCGCGGCGCAGGCGCGCGAAGCCGCCATCGCTATGCTGCGCAAGGTGAATATCCCCGCGCCGGAAAAGCGCATCGACGACTATCCACACCAGCTGTCGGGCGGCATGCGCCAGCGCGCCATGATCGCCATGGCGCTCGCGTGTGGCCCCGAACTTCTCATTGCCGACGAGCCGACCACGGCGCTCGACGTGACGGTGCAGGCGCAAATCCTCGACCTGCTGCGCGAGTTGCAGCGCGACCTGGGCACCGCCATCATGCTGATCAGCCACGACATGGGCGTGATCGCCGAGATGGCTGATCATGTCGCGGTGATGTATGCCGGCCGCATCGTCGAGCAGGCGCCGGTCGAGCAGCTGTTCGCCACGCCACAGCATCCCTACACCATCGGCCTGCTGGGTTCGATCCCGCGCCTGGACCAGACCAAGGACCGCCTTGCCGCCATCGAAGGCAGCGTACCCGATCCGATGAACCCACCCGACGGCTGCCGCTTCAACCCGCGCTGCCCGTTCGGCGATGCGCAATGCCGCGCCGCCATACCGGAACTGCGCGAGATTGCACCGGGCCATGCGGTCGCCTGCATCAAGGCTCCCCTGCTATGAGCAACCTTCTCGAGGTCAGCGGCCTGACCAAGCATTTCACCGCCAAGACCAACTGGTTCGGTCGCCCGATCAGCCATGTCAGCGCCGTCGACGATGTCGACTTCAGCCTGAAGGCCGGCGAGACGCTGAGCCTGGTGGGCGAAAGCGGCTGCGGCAAGTCGACCACCGGCCGGCTGGTGCTGCGCCTGATCGACCCCACCGCCGGCACGATCAAGTTCGATGGCCGCGACATCACCCGGCTTCAGGGCACCGCGCTGCGGGACCTGCGAAGAGACATGCAGCTGGTGTTCCAGGACCCCTATGCATCGCTCAACCCGCGCATGACGGTGGGCGATATCCTGACCGAACCGCTGATGCTGCACGGCCTGGTGCCGCCGGGCAAACGCCAGGCGCGTGTCGAAGAGCTGCTCAGCCTGGTCGGCCTGCGGCCGGCGCATGCGCGGCGCTACCCGCATGAATTCTCCGGCGGTCAGCGCCAGCGCATCGGCATCGCCCGCGCGCTCGCCGTCGAACCGAACCTGATCGTGGCCGACGAAGCCGTGTCGGCGCTCGACGTCTCCGTGCAGGCACAGGTGCTGAACCTGATGAAGGACCTGCAGGCGCGGCTGGGCATCGCCATGATCTTCATCGCGCATGACCTGGCCGTGGTGCGCCATATCGCGCAGCGCATTGCCGTGATGTATCTGGGCCGCATCGTCGAGGTGGCGACCACCGCAGAACTCTTCGCCAATCCGCGCCACCCCTATACCCGCGCCCTGCTCTCGGCCATCCCGGTGCCGCAGCCCAATGCCGTGCGCCAGCGCGTGATCCTGACCGGCGACGTGCCGAGCCCGATCGATCCGCCGGCCGGCTGCCGTTTCCATACCCGCTGCCCCTTCGCGGTCGACCTGTGCCGCAGCAAGGCACCGGCCATGGAGGATATCGGCGGCCATACGGTGGCCTGCCATCGCTGGCGCGAACTGCCCGCCGCCGCGCCCTTACCTGTTGAAGGTACGGCTGCAGGCGCAGAACGGCTGGCGCGGCTGCAGGCCCGTTTCGTCAATGCCCATTCATCTGTTTCCGACCAATAAAACAAGGAGAGGCTGAACAATGTTGAACAAGATCACCTGGGCGGCGCTGGCCGCGGTACTGCTGCTGGGCACGGCGACCGCCGCGTCTGCGCAGACACTGAAATTCGGCCTGGCCGAGGACCCGGATGCGCTGGACCCGACGCTGGCCCGCACCTTCGTCAGCCGCATCGTCTTCTCGTCGCTCTGCGACAAGCTGGTCGATATCGCACCCGATCTGAGCGTCGTGCCCCAGCTCGCCACCGAGTGGAAATGGTCCGACGACAACAAAGCGCTGGTGATGAAACTGCGCCCCGGCGTCACCTTCCATGACGGCGAGAAGTTCGACGCCGAAGCCGTGAAGTACAATATCGAGCGCCACAAGACCCTGCAGGGTTCGCAGCGCCGCGGCGAGCTCTCGGCTGTCACGACGGTCGATGTGGTTGATCCGCTGACCGTCAAGATCAACACCCAGGCGCCCTTCGCGCCGCTGCTGGCCACGCTGACCGACCGTTCCGGCATGATGATCTCGCCCAAGGCCGGCAAGGCGCTGGGCGACAAGTTCTCCACCGCTCCGGTCTGCGCCGGCCCGTTCAAGTTTGTCGAGCGCATCGCCCAGGACCGCATCGTCGTCGAGAAATACGATGGCTACTGGAACAAGGACAATGTGCATCTGTCGCGCATCGAGTTCCGCCCCTTCATCGACGCCACCGTGCGCCTTGCCAATCTACGTTCAGGCCAGCTCGACATGCTGGAGCGCCTGGCCGGTCCGGATGCCAAGGACGTACAGAAGGACAAGAAGCTGAAGTTCGGCCAGATCGCTGAGATCGGCTATTACGGCATCACCATCAATATCGGCAAGAGCGACAAGTCGAAGTCGCCGATCGGCTCGAGCCAGAAGATCCGCGAGGCGCTGGAGCTTTCCATCGACCGCCAGGGCATCGTGCAGGTGGTGTTCGACGGCTTCGCGCTGGCCGGCAACCAGTGGGTGCCGCCGAGCAACCCCTACTATGCCAAGTCGGTGCCGATGCCCAAGCGCGACATCGCCAAGGCCAAGCAGTTGCTGAAGGAAGCCGGCAATCCGAACCCGGTGGTCAATCTGGTGACGCCGACCACCACGGATGCCCGCAACATCGCGCAGGTGGTGCAGGCCATGGCCAAGGAGGCGGGTTTCGATATCCGCATCCAGGCCACTGAATTCGCCACCTCGCTGAACATGGCCGACAAGGGCGACTTCGAGGCCTATATCCTGGCCTGGAGCGGCCGCCCCGATCCGGACGGCAACCTGTACAGCTTCCATGCCTGCAACCAGCCGCTCAACTACGCCGGCCTGTGCAATCCGGCACTGGATGAAGTGCTGAACGACTCCCGCCTGACCACCGATCTGGCCAAGCGCCAGCAGGCCTGGGACAGCGCAGCAAAAATCGTGCTGGCCGAACGCCCGATCATCTACATGATGCATCGCAAGTGGCTCTGGGCCTATTCGCCCAAGGTCACCGGCTTCAAGGAATATCCGGACGGCCTGGTGCGTTTCACCGGCATGAAGAACAGCTAACTGCGTCGGGGCCGCAGGCAACTGCGGCCCCCTCCTCCATTTATGTGACCAGCCCCAGCCATGACCCGCTTCCTGTTCCGGCGTATCGCCATCCTGCTGCCGACATTGTTGTTCGTGTCGATCATCATCTTCGGGCTGCAGCAGCTGCTGCCCGGCGACCCGGCCATTGCCATGGCCGGCGAAGAGCGCGATCCGCAGGCCATCGCCGAGGTGCGGGCCAAGTACAACCTCGACAAGCCTTTGCCTGTACAATACTGGCTGTGGATCAGCGGCGTGCTGCAGGGCGATTTCGGTGAATCGATCCGCATCCAGATGCCGGTTTCGCAGCTACTGGTCGAAAAGTTGCCCGTCACCGTCGAACTTGCCATCCTCGCCATGATCGTGGCGCTCGCCATCGGCCTGCCGATGGGCGTGATCTCGGCTTTGCATAACGGGCGCTGGCCGGATTACGTGGCTAATATCGTCGGCCTCTGGGGTCTGTCGACGCCGAATTTCTGGCTCGGCATCATGCTGATCCTGCTCTTCTCGGTCGAACTCGGGTGGCTGCCGGCTTCAGGCTATATCAGCCCGCGCGAAGACTTCTGGGGCAATCTCGAATCCATGGTCATGCCAGCCTTCGTGCTGGGCAATGCCATCGCCGCCGTGATGATGCGCCATACCCGCAGCGCCATGCTGCAGGTGCTGTCCAGCGACTACATCCGCACCGCCCGGGCGAAAGGTCTTTTTGAACGCGTGGTGATCGCCAAGCACGCCTTCCGCAATGCCGCCGTGCCGGTCATCACGCTGGGCGCGCTAGAGTTCGGCCAGTTGCTGTCAGGCGCCGTGCTCACCGAGCAGATTTTCTCCATCCCCGGCTTCGGCAAACTGATCGTCGACGCCGTGTTCAACCGAGACTATGCCGTCGTTCAGGGCGTCGTGCTCTGCACCGCGACGGCCTATATCGTGCTGAACCTGCTGGCCGATGTCGCCTACTTCCTGGTCAACCCGAGGCTGCGCGCATGACCGCCGTGACCGCAAACATCGCTCCCGCCACCGTCAAGCCCGCCACCGAGCAGAGTCCGGCCCGCCGCGCGCTGCGCCGCCTGTTCAAGCGCAAGGGCGCCGTGGTTGGCCTCGTGGTCGTGCTGCTGTTCGTGGCCGCCGCCGTCTTCGCGCCGCTGATCGCGCCCTACGACCCCATCGAGGCCAACTGGGGTGCCGTGCGCGGCGCGCCGTCGCTGGCCAACTGGTTCGGTGGCGATGAACTCGGTCGCGACGTGCTGTCGCGCGTCATCTTCGGCGCCCGCGCCTCGCTGCTGGCGGGTGTCTTCTCGGTCGCCATCTCGCTGGCGGTGGGCATTCCGGTCGGGCTTCTTTCCGGTTACGCAGGGGGACTCGTGGATGGGATCCTAATGCGCATCACCGACGCCATGCTGGCCGTGCCCTTCCTGATCCTGGCCATCGCGCTGGCGGCCTTCCTCGGCCCCAGCCTGACCAATGCAATGATCGCCATCGGCATCTCGGCCACCCCGATCTTCGTGCGGCTGACGCGCGCCCAGGTGCAGGCCGTGAAGGTGGAAGACTATGTGGAGGCGGCGCGCGCCGTGGGCAATCCGCCGCTGCGCATCGCCTTCCGCCATATCCTGCCCAACATCTGGCCGGCGCTGATGGTGCAGGCAACATTGACCATCGCCTCGGCCATCATCGCCGAGGCCAGCCTGTCCTTCCTCGGCCTGGGCCAGCAGCCGCCGGCGCCAAGCTGGGGCAGCATGCTGAACTCGGCCAAGGACTTCCTCACCCAGGCGCCGTGGATGGCGATCTATCCAGGCATTTCGATATTCATGGTCGTCTTGTCGTTCAACCTGCTGGGCGATGGCCTGCGGGACGCGCTGGATCCGCGCCACCGGGAGTAGGCTGAAGCCCTTGCCCTGATCGTCGGGCCTGCCTACCATTTCTCCTTCAGCGTGGAGGAGTCTCATGGGTCACGATCACGGTCATTCTGACAGCGGGCATCACACCGATTGGAAGCATGACGGCGTGCGGGTGATCCCGGGCGACAAGCTCGACCCGACGACGGCCGGACAGACCACCGGCATGAACCGCGCCACCGCCATCAATTTCGCCCGCGCCGGCGCCCAGAAGATCTGGGCCGGCACCGTGCATATCCATGCCAATGCCAAGACCGGCGCGCATCATCATGGCGATCTGGAAAGCGTGATCTACGTGGTCAAGGGCAAGGCGCGCATGCGCTGGGGCAACAATCTGGAATTCACCGCCGAGGCCGGACCCGGCGATTTCATCTTCGTGCCGCCCTTCGTGCCGCATCAAGAAATCAACGCCAGCTCCGATGAGGTGCTGGAATGCGTGCTGGTGCGCTCGGGCCAGGACCCGGTGGTGGTCAACCTGGATATCGAGCCGGTGGAAAAGCCTGAAGATGTTCCCTGGGTTGACCCCATTCACGCGCATCCGGACGCCAAGCGCTGATCTTCGGAATGTCTTATCTCCACCGGTTGCTGGGCACCGGCAACCGCCGCGGCATCATTTCCTTCTCGCTGGCCGTTTTCCTCTTTGTCATCAACGAAGCGCTGTGCAAGCTGGTCTATGGCAACGTCCCGGCCAGCCAGATCCTTGCGGTGCGCGGCCTGATCGCCACTGCGATCATCCTGGGCGTAATCCTGATCACCGGCGCCGCCCATCACATGCGTAAAATGTTCGATGGACAGATCCTGCTGCGTAGCGGCATCGACCTGGTGAGCAGCTATCTCTACATGATCGCGCTGTTTCATACGGCGATCGGCAGCGTGATGGCGATTCATATGTCCTCGCCGCTCATGATGACTGCAGCCGTTGCCGTACTGCTGCGCGAACCCGTGGGCTGGCGGCGCTGGAGCGCCGTGGTGGCCGGCTTCCTGGGCGTGCTGCTGGTGGTGCAGCCGCGCGCCGATAATTTCAGCGCCTATTCCCTGCTCGGCGTCGGCGCAGCGGTGTGCATCGTGGCGCGCGACCTCATCACCCGGCGGATCGATGCCGGCATTCCGTCATCGGTCATCAATCTCACCAATGTCGGCTTGATGGCGCTGGCGGCGCTGACGCTGGCTCTGATCGAAGGCTGGGTGGCGATGACCTGGCGTGATCTCAGCTTCGTGGCCATGGCCGCCTGCTGCATCGCCGCCGGCTACCAGTTCGCCGTCGATGCCTTCCGCCATGGCGAGGTGCCGGTCATCACGCCGATGCGCTATACTGGCCTGCCCTGGGCGCTGCTTATTGGCTGGCTGGTCTGGGGCGATGTGCCGAATGAACTGGCGGCCGTGGGCATTGCCCTGATCGTGGCCAGCGGCCTGTATATCCTGCATCGCGAGCGCCTGCGCGGACTGACGCCGGCGCCGACCGAACCGCCGCCTTAAGACGGCGTCGCCGCGTCTTCCAGCAGGAACTGCACGCGCTTCTCGCCGCGCCAGTGATTGGGCCGCAGATGGCCGCCGACATGCAGCGGCGCGCCGGTCTGGCGTGCCTGCAACAGCGCCGGGCCGAGATCGCCATCCACCGAACGGAACGCCATGGCATTGAGGCGCGGGCCGCTGCCATCGCCCGTAGTGATCAGGCAGCGCACATGCTTTTCGGCCACCACATCGGCCTGCACCACGCGCACCCCGGCCAGCGCAAACCGGGGCTCGGCATTGCCCGAGCCATAGGGGCCGAGCTGTTCCAGCCTGTCGCAGAGTTCGGCATTGCAGCCGCCGATCGCCAGCGCGCCGTCGAAGCCCAGCGAGGATGACGCCCCCGCTTTCGTCACGGCCGCGGCCAGACGTTCATTCAAGAAGGCTTTCAGCTCGTTCAGTTTGGCTGCCTCGACCGTCAGGCCCGCCGCCATGGCATGGCCGCCACCATTCATCAACAACCCGGCCTGACCGGCGGCGACGACGGCCGCGCCCAGATCAACGCCGGGGATCGACCGGCCCGATCCCTTGCCGATGCCGTTCTCGTCCAGCGCGATGACAAAGCTCGGGCGGCCGGCCTTCTCGCGCACACGTGCCGCCACGATGCCAATCACGCCCGGATGCCAGCCCTGCCGCGCCACCAGCGCCAGCGCTGCCGTCTCGGGGACATGCTCCAGCTCCTGCATGGCCTCATGCAGCACGCCGGCCTCGATCTCCTGCCGCTCGCGGTTATAGCGATCCAGCTCGCCAGCCATCTGTTGGGCGAGGCGCGCATCGTCAGTGGAAAGCAGCCTTGTCCCCAGATCGGCCTGGCCGACACGGCCGCCGGCATTGACGCGCGGACCGAGCAGGAATCCCAGGTGATAGGCGCCCGGCGGCTCGCTGACGCCAGCCACATCGGCCAGCGCCGCCAGCCCGACATTGCCACGACCGCGCAGAATCTTCAGGCCCTGCGTCACCAGCGCACGATTGAGGCCGGTGAGCGGCACCACGTCGCAGACGGTGCCCAGCGCCACCAGATCGAGCCAGGCCATCAGGTCGGGCTGCGGATTATCGGAGGTGTAATAGCCGCGCTCACGCAGGCGGCGGTTGACGCCGACGATCAGCAGGAAAGTGACGCCCACGGCGGCAAGCTGACCAAAACCCGGCGCTTCGTCCAGGCGATTGGGGTTGACCACGGCAATGGCCTTCGGCAGTTCCGGTTCGGCCAGATGGTGATCGGCGACGATCACCTCGAGGCCAACACTGGCGGCATCTTCCAGCGCGGCAAAGGCCAGCGTGCCGCAGTCGACGGTCACCACCACCTTGACGCCATCCTGCGCCAGCCGGCGCAGCGCCGGCGCGTTGGGGCCATAGCCTTCCTTCAGGCGATCGGGGATATAGACGCGCAGCTCGCGACCGATAGCGCGGAAGAAGCGGTTCAGCAGCGCCGTCGAGGTCGCGCCATCGACATCGTAGTCGCCAAAGACGGCAACCTTTTCGCCCTTGATGATCGCATCGGCCAGCCGGCTGGTGGCCGCGTCCATGTCGAGGAAGCGCGAGGGATCGGGCAGCTGGCGCCGCAGTGACGGATTGAGATGATCTTCCAGCGCCTCGATGGCGATGCCGCGCCCGGCCAGCACGCGGCCAAGGATTTCCGGCAGGCCAGCCTGCTGCGCCAATGCCATGGCGAGACGGTCATCGGTGTTGCGCAGACGCCAGCGCTGCCCCTTCACGGAACTCGTGACGCCCAGAAACGCAGGCGCGGACTCCAGCATGGTCAAGCCGGGCTGAGAGGACGGATCACCGCTTCGATGCGGCGGATCGTGCCGGTCTGTGAGCGCATGACCAGGGAATTGACCCGGAAGCCGCCGGCGACGCGCTTCACGCCCTGCAGCATCGTGCCGTCGGTGACGCCGGTCGCCGAAAAGATGACGTCGCCTGAGGCCATGTCGGTCAGGCTGTATTTGCGATCCAGCTTCTCGATCCCCAGGCGCCGCGCGCGGCTGCGCTCGTCTTCGTTGCGGAAGATCAGGCGGGCCTGCATCTGGCCGCCAATGCAACGCAACGCCGCAGCGGCCAGCACACCTTCCGGCGCGCCACCCGAACCCATGTAGATGTCGATGCCGGTGGCCGGATCGGTGGTCGCGATGATGCCGGCCACGTCGCCGTCGGAAATCAGTGAGACGCGCGCACCGGTGTCGCGCACCTGCTGGATCAGGTCCATATGCCGGGGACGATCGAGAATACAAACCGTCAGCTCGGAAACGGCGATGCCCTTGGCCTCGGCCAGACGCTTCAGATTTTCCCTCGGCGGCAGGTCGAGATCGACGACATTGTCAGGCAGGCCGCCGCCGACGGCGATCTTGTCCATATAAACGTCGGGCGCATTGAGGAAGCAGCCGGCATTGGCAAAGGCAATGACGCAGAGCGCGTTGCCGCCGCCCTTGGCGGTGGCCGAGGTGCCCTCCAGCGGATCGAGCGCGATGTCGATGCGCGCGCCTTTGCCGCGGCCGACCTTCTCGCCGATATAAAGCATCGGCGTGGAATCGCGCTCGCCCTCGCCGATCACGATGGTGCCATCGATATCGAGATCGTTCAGTGCGGTGCGCATGGCATCCACGGCCGCCTGATCGGCAGCCATCTCGTCGCCCAGGCCGGTCAGCCGCGCCGCCGCAATGGCGGCGGCTTCGGTGACGCGCACCACCTCAAGCGTGAGGTTGCGCTCGACCGAAAGGGTCGCGCCGGGGCTGCTTTCGGCGGCCTTTTCTGGCTTCGCCTTCTTCACGCTGGCTGTCTTGGTCGCGGCCATGGCCTGCTCCCGTCTCTCAGAGCGGTTCGATACGGATCAGCGCCGGCGCCTGCAGCACCGAGCGCAGCTTGCCGATCTTTTTCATCGCCCGGGTCATGTCGGCCTCACGCGCCTCATGACTGATCAGCATGACGGCAACCGGCTGGTTCTCGGCTTCCGAACGGCCACGCTGGACCAGGCTTTCGATGGAAATCTTCTCGTCGCGCAGCACGGCCGAGACATCGGCCAGCACGCCGGGCTGGTCGCGCACGATCAGGCGGATGTAATAGCGCCCGACATGCTCTGACATCGCCGCCGCCTTGAGCGGCTGCAGCCGCGCCGCCGGCACGCCGAAGGCCGGCGCATAGCGGCCGGCCGCCATATCGGCGAGATCGGCCACCACGGCTGAGGCGGTCGGGTTGCTGCCGGCACCGCGGCCCTCGAACATCACACGGCCGACATAGTCGCCCTCGGCGGCGACCGCATTGAACACGCCGTCGACATGGGCGATTGGCGTATTGGCCGGCACCATGCAGGGATGCACGCGCTGCTCGACGCCCTTGGGCGTGCGGCGGGCAATCGCCAGCAGCTTGATGCGATAGCCGAATTCCTTGGCAAACGCGATGTCGACCGCCGAGACGTTGCGGATACCTTCGACATGCACGGCCTTGAAATCGACCTTGGTGTTGAAAGCCAGCGAGGTCAGCACCGCCAGCTTGTGCGCGGCATCGACGCCGTCGATATCAAAGCTGGGATCGGCCTCGGCATACCCGAGCTGCTGCGCTTCCTTGAGCACATCGCGGAAATCGCGGCCGGTCTCGCGCATCTCGGTCAGGATGTAATTGCAGGTGCCGTTGAGAATGCCGGTGATGCCTTCGACGCGGTTGCCGATCAAGCCTTCGCGCAGCGCCTTCAGGATCGGGATACCGCCGGCGACCGCCGCCTCGAAGCCCAGCGGCGCAGCCTTCAGCTCGGCCAAGGCCGCGATCCTGGCGCCATGCATGGCCAGCATCGCCTTGTTGGCGGTGACCACGCCCTTGCCAGCCTTCAACGCGGCCTCAACCAGGTTGCGCGCCACGCCATCGGCGCCACCGATCAACTCGACCACGACATCGACTTCGGGATCAGCAGCCAGATCGATCGCCTTGGCATGCCAGCGCCAGCTGCCCTTGGGGATGTCGCGCTTCTTGCGTTTGTCGCGCGAGGAAACGGCAACCACCTTGATCGGCCGGCCGGTACGCGCCGTCAGAGCATCGGCATGCTGGTGCAGAAGGCGCAGCACGCCCTGCCCCACCACACCCAGACCGGCAACGCCAACTTTCAGCGGCGCCGGGGCCGTCTTGTACGCCTTAACCATTCACGGCCGCCTTCTCTTCCTGAAGATTGGACGGCGATGCCAGCAGCTTCTTGATGTTCTTCACAGCCTGACGGGTGCGGTGCTCGTTCTCGACAAAGGCGAGGCGCACGAAATTGTCGCCATGTTCGCCGAAGCCGATGCCCGGCGCGACGGCGACTTCCGCCTCGCGCAGCAGCAGCTTGGAGAATTCGACCGAACCGAGATGCGCATAGCGCTCGGGGATCGGCGCCCAGCAGAACATCGAGGCATTCGGCATCGGAATATTCCAGCCAGCAGCATTCAGCCCCTTCACCAGCACGTCGCGGCGCGACTTGTAGGTCTGGCGGATTTCCTCGACGCAATCCTGCGGGCCGTTCAGCGCCGCGGTGGCCGCCACCTGGATCGGCGTGAAGGCGCCGTAATCCAGATACGATTTCATGCGCGCCAGCGCACCGATCAATGCCGGGTTGCCGGCGCCGAAACCGATGCGCCAGCCCGGCATGTTGTAGGTCTTGCTCAGCGAGGTGAACTCGATGGCGACATCCTTGGCGCCCTTGACCTGCAGGATCGAGGGCGGCGGATTGCCGTCGAAGTAAATCTCCGAATAGGCGAGATCGGAAATGATCCACATGTTGCGCTTCTTGGCGTAGTCGACCATCTCTTCGTAGAAGGATAGATCAACGGTCATCGCCGTGGGATTGGCCGGGAAACTGACGATCAGCGCGATCGGCTTCGGGATGCTGTGCTGGTAGGCGCGCTCCAGGCCAGCAAAGAAGTCGATGCCCGGGCCGATCTGCACACTGCGCACATTGGCGCCAGCGATGATGAAGCCGAAGGCATGCATCGGATAGCTGGGATTGGGCACCAGCACGGTGTCACCCGGCGCCGAGATCGCCATGGCCAGGTTGGCCAGGCCTTCCTTCGAACCCAGCGTGACGATGGCTTCCTTCTCGGGGTCGAGTTCGACGCCGAAGCGGCGGCCGTAATAGTTGGACAGCGCCTTGCGCAAGCCGGGCACGCCGCGACTGGAGGAATAGCGGTGGGCGCGCGGATTGGTGGCGGCCTCTACCAGCTTGGCCACGATATGCGGCGGCGTGGCATTGTCGGGATTGCCCATGCCGAAGTCGATGATGTCCTCGCCGCGAGCTCGTGCGGCGGCCTTCATACGGTTCACTTCCTCGAACACGTAGGGCGGCAGGCGCTTGATGCGGTAGAACTCGGTATCCATGGTCTTCGGGTCCACTGACGGTACTGGTTGCGGGAAATTACAGGGCTTCAGTTACACGAAGGCGCGGCAGCTTATCGCCCCGCGCCCCCGCCGATCCTTAGCTGAAATCTGTTTAGTTCACGATGTAGATTTCAACCCGGCGGTTCTGGTCGGTAGCTCGCGCTGCCGTTTCGTAATAGGCCGGCGCGGTCGAACCGGCCTGCGTATCGAGACGAATCTGAGCAGCCGAAATGCCGCGGCGGCGCAGTTCGGCGGCCACCTGTTCGGCGCGACGCTGCGAGACGGCGCCCTGGTTTGCCGGCGCATAGCTGACGACGCGCAGCGAACCCTTGCCGCCAATGCCCTTGAAGTATTCGGCAACCCGGTTGACCAGTGCCTTGTCGTCATTGCCGAGCGAAGTTTCGTTGCCGTTGAAGCGCACGATGGCCAGAAGCTGCGTGCTGCCGGGCAGTGGCGACGGCGAATACGCAGCACCGCTGCCGCCCTGCGGCAGGCCCGCCGGCAAGGTCGTCGCCGAGGACTGCGCGAGGAACTGCGAGAAGGTGTCGGTCACATTGGCCGCACGGCCGGGAGCAGGCGCAGAACCCGGTGCGGCCTGCGGCTGCTGGGGCTGCGGCGGCTGCAGGGCCTGGCCATTCGCCGGCGCCACAGCGCCGCGCGGCTGGGCCGCGGGTGCGGCGGACGGAAGCTGTGTCACCGGCGCGCGCGGAGCAGGCGGCGGTGTGGTGGTGTCGGCCGGGCGCGCGCGCAGCTCTTCGTCGGTGTAGCGCGAATTGCTGCGGTCGGCGGCCAGATTGTCGAGGGCCTGGCGACGTTCGCCCGAGGTGCTGGTTTCAACCGGACGCGCCGGCACGCGGGCCAAATTCGGGAAACGGTCGCTGTTGGGGGAATTGCCCGAAGTGGCCGTTGCCGCGGTCGGCGGGGCGGAATCCTCATCATCGCCGAACAGCTGGGTCGGATCCGCCCAGGTGCCGCAGGCGCTCAGGCCCAGCATGACGGCGAGCAGTGCCGCAGCGGTGGCGCCGCGCAGGCCGTGACCAAACAGGCCCCGGTCGCGCAGACCCTGCATGCCCCGCGTCGCTATGCCGGCGGAAGCCGTGCCGATCCCAGCCATATGTTCCTACCCCTTAAAGCCCAAAAACGCCTATATCGCCCTAGTCGGCCTGACGGCCTTGCAGGGGGATTCCCTATCCCTTAACCTCAATCCGTGCCGAGAAAATCCGGCCAAGAGCCGGAATCGTACAGGCGAGGAAACGGGCCCCGAGAATAAGGACTGTCGGATGGCGAAGCAACCGGACAGTGGCAGACCGGACAGCAACTTAAAGCCCGACAGTGATATTCCGCTGCCGGACCCGGCTGTCTGGGCCCAGACCTGGGCCCGGGTGGCCGAACAGAGCCAGAGGCTGCTGGCCGATTATGCCGCCCGCCAGCAGGCCGAGGCGGCCCATGCCCCCGAAGGCAAGCCGCCGGCGCCCGCCAATCCCGACCCCCTGAACCTGGCCGGAGCCTATCTGGAGATCGCCCAGAAGCTGATGGCCGACCCGGCCAAGCTGGCCCAGGCCCAGGTCAAGCTGTGGCAGGACTATGCCGCGCTCTGGGCCAATGCGACCGACCGGTTCCTGGGCAAGGAAACCGCCCCCCTGGTGCAGCCCGACAAGGGCGACAAGCGGTTCAAGGACCCGGCCTGGCAGGATGGCGCCGTCTTCGACTACCTGAAGCAGTCCTACCTGCTCACCGCGCGCTGGGTGCAGAAGACCGTCACCGATGTCGATGGTGTCGATCCCAAGGTCGCGCGCAAGGTGGACTTCTATACTCGCCAGTTCATCGACGCGATGTCCCCGTCGAATTTCGCCCTGACCAATCCGGAAGTCCTGCGCGCCACCATGGACAGCAAGGGCGAGAACCTGGTGAAGGGCCTGGAGAACCTGCTGGAGGATATCGACCGCGGCCACGGCAAGCTCAATATCAAGATGGTGGATTCCAAGGCCTTCACCGTTGGCGAAAATATTGCCGTCACGCCGGGCAAGGTGGTCTACCAGAACGACCTGATGCAGCTGATCCAGTACGAGCCGACGACCAAGGAGGTCTACAAGCGGCCGCTCTATATCGTGCCGCCCTGGATCAACAAGTTCTACATCCTCGACCTGAAGCCGCAGAACTCCTTCATCCGCTGGATGACGGAAAAGGGCTACACCGTCTTTGTCGTGTCCTGGAACCAGCCCGATGAATCGCTGGTCGACAAGACCTTCGAAAGCTACATGCGCGAAGGCATCCTCGATGGCCTCGACGCCGTAAAGAAGGCGACCGGTGAAGATGAAGTCACCGCGATCGGCTACTGCATCGGCGGCACGCTGATGGCGTCGGCGCTGGCCTGGATGGCCGCCAAGAATGACGATCGCATCAAGGCCGTCACCTTCTTCGCCGCCCAGGTGGATTTCTCGGATGCCGGCGAGCTCAGCGTCTTCACCGACGAAGATACAGTGAAATACCTGGAAAGCCTGATGTCGGAGAAAGGCTATCTCGATGGTGGCGAGATGGCGACCAGCTTCAACATGCTGCGCGCCAACGATCTGATCTGGTCGTTTGTCATCAACAACTACCTGCTGGGCAAGGAGCCCTTCCCCTTCGACCTGCTGTACTGGAATTCCGACTGCACGCGCATGCCGGCCAAGATGCATGGCTTCTACCTGCGCAACATGTACCAGCAGAACCTGCTGTCGCAGCCGGGCAAGCTGGAACTGGCCGGCGAAAAACTGGATCTGCGCAAGATCAAGATCCCCGTCTATATCCAGGCCAGCAAGGACGACCATATCGCGCCCTACAAGTCGGTTTACAAGGCGACACAGCTCTATGGCGGCCCGGTGCGCTTCATGATGGCGGGTTCCGGCCATATCGCCGGCGTGATCAATCATCCCGATGCCAAGAAGTATCAGCACTGGCTGAATGACACGAAAACCAATCCGCCCAATGTGGAGGACTGGATCAAGGGTGCGAAGGAATACCCTGGCTCGTGGTGGAACGACTGGGACAAATGGCTGTCGGCCAAGTCGGGCTCGAAGGTGCCGGCGCGCAAACCCGGCGACGGCAAGCTCAAGGTGATCGAGGCCGCACCGGGCTCGTTCGTGAAAAAGCGGATTGTGGACTAAGGATTTTCAGATGCTGTTTATGATCGATGTGAAATTCAATTTCTCGACGCTCGGCGACAAGGCGCAGGAACTGGTCAAAGCCGAGTGGAAGGTCGAGGAAGAGCTGTTGGCCAAGGGGCAGTTCGTCGGCATCTGGCGCAAGGCCAACGGCATGGGCACGATGTTCATCATCGACGTGCCGACCAACGAGGCCGCTGGCAACCAGGTCCGCGCCATGCCGCTCTATCCCTTCTTCACCGACGTGACCGTCACGCCGCTGATCAGCCATCCGAACTTCCCGCAATTCGCCCGTGGCGCGAAAGAGCACGAGAAACCGGACACGAAACCCAAGCCGGATAGCAACCTCTACCTGGTGGATGTGCGCATCGAATACCTGCGCGCTGGCGACAAGTTCCAGGAATTAGTGCAGGCGGAATGGCGCGCCTCGGAAGCGATGCTGGCCAAGCGGCAGCTCGTCGGCATCTGGCGTCGCGCCAATGCGCTGGGCACCATGGTTTTGTGGAACCTGCCGGACGCCGACGCCGTGGCGGCCACGTTGCGCGGCATGCCACTCTACCCCTGCTTCACCAAGGTGGATGTGATCCCGCTGGCGATGCATCCGAACTTCCCGCAGTTCGCCCGTCCGGCCGAGACGCACGAGAAGCCGGCGTAACCGCCTGTCGCCGATCAGCCGCCGCCAAAGCATTCCTTGCCGATCTGCGCACTGGCCTCGACACCGAGTGCCTGCTGGTTGCCGTTGACCTTGCCATCCATGGCGAGCGCCTTCACCTGGATCGACACGGCATTCAGGATGCCGGTCTGGCCGGCCTGGCAGAGCCTCGCATTGTCGGGATGCGCCTGCTTGGTGGCGGCAATCACGGTTTCGACCTCGGCTGGATCTTCGGCGGCGCGGACACCCAGCGCCGCCAGCAGCAGCGCCAGCGCAGCGAGTGACAGATAAAATCTCATTGCGGCCTCCCGTTCGATGAGCGCGTGGCGATGACATTTGGTCATAGCAAGGTCAGCTCTGGTCATCCCTGGCGCAAACGAGGTAGAGGCCAGTTATTTTGGTATCTTCAGGCCGGCAGCATGCTGCGGAATCCCTGATCAAAACCGGGCAAAATATTCCAGCCTCAAACGATAGTCCCTGTAGTCATTGTCGGCCGTCCAGTGCTGCACGGCCTCGCCCCGCAACGTCACCGGCCAGGCTTCATACACGTGCAAAGCCATACCAGGCCCGGCCTCGATATAGCGGTTGCCGGCGACATTCTCGCCGTCGGCACCGGCCTGCAGCATTGCATATCCGTCGAGTCCGATCGCGTCACTCTCAAAGAGACGAAATCCCGGGCGCGCGCGCAGGCTGCCGAGAGCATCGGAATAGCGGGTGAAGTACAGTGCCTCGCCATAAATATCCGCAACGAAGCGGAACGGCATGCGCCAATCGGGGCCGCAACCCGGCGCCATATTCCACTCCTGATACAGCAGAAGGCCGCCGCGGATATCGCCGCGGTCTGCCGGACGTGCACGGTCCGTCAGGTCATGCGCAACACCGGCTTCGATAAAAGCCGACACCGGCAGTTCCGGCCATGGTTTCGCCCTGATGCCGCCGGCGACGATGGCTGCGTTGTCAAAATAAACCTGCGGCCCGAGATCGCTGACACCGCTGCGGTTATCTCGCGTTGCGCGCAGGCTGCCATACAGATCCACCTGATAGTCCGCATCGACGGTCCTGCCGGCACGCGCCTCCAGCGGCAGGACTGAAACAGCACGATGGCTGCGCATCTCCGGCGCTGCATATAGTTCGGAAAACCATGGCGACGGCAGCATGGTCTGTTTTGCCTGCAGAGCACGCCAGTCTGCGCAGGCCCGCTCCGCCTGCGGACCGGACCCAAGCGCGACATGACGGAAGTCCCGCAAGGCCTCGGCACGCCGCCCTGCCTGCTCCTCCAGATACGCAGCCTGCAGCACATAGTCGCTGTGATCGGGAGCCAGAGCTGCAGCTGTCTGAAAGGCCGCAATCGCGTCTTTGCTGCGTTCAAGCCGCAGGCGCAGATATCCTAATTGCGCCCAGAGATCGGCGCGGCCGGGCAAGAGACGCACACCCGCTTCAAAGGCCTCCAATGCGGCAGCGGCATTTCCTTCGGCCAGAAGCAGATACCCCATCTCCAGGACAGGCCGCGGGTCATAGGGAAAGCGCCGATATGCATCCTCAAGAGCCGTTCGCGCCGCTTGCGGAGCGCTGCCCCTTTGCTGGTAATAGACGTTGAGCAATCCGTCGGCGGTCGGATCCACCGCATTCGCAGGCATTGGCTGCTGCACGAGCAACAGCGCAAGAGCGACCAGCAGCCGACGCCGCCACTTATTCCGCGGGATTGGGATATTCATGATGCGTTTTGTCCCAGGCAGGAAGCTGCCGGCGTCGCTTGGCCGCAACGTATTGGCCGATTGCACGGATGGTCGCGGTGGCGTTGATGGCATTCCCCCAGACCGCCCGCGGAACCGACAGCAGCGCTTGCAGCGGTCCATAGATGATGAAGACAGCGATGGCTCTGGTGCTCAGTTGCACGAGCATAAAAGCGAAGTTGGCGAATAACAGGCCCCAAACCCAGCTCCCGGCTGGAACCAGATCGGGGAACTCCGGATTCCCGTACAGCAGCGCCTGCATGCCCCAATACACCAGCATCGCAAGCACCAGCACATAGCCGAAGATGACTGCGAGACTGGTCGCCAGGACCTTGCGGTCACGAAACAGCATGTAGCAACCGAGCAAGCCGCCACGCCAACCGAGATGACTCCAGCCTTGCAAGGCAATTCCCAGAATCCAACGGGTCTTCTGACGGACAGACGTCCAGAATGTTTTAGGGAAAGCCTCGGTGACAGCCGGAACCTGGTCAGCCCAGCGCAGGCCGGATGCATATTCTTGATCGGCACGGACAATGCCGTCGAAGAACACTTCATCCAGGCCGGCCGCCGATAGTTTCAGCGAGAATTCATAATCCTCGGTCACCGAATCCGTGCTGAAGGCCTGGCCGTTTCCGCTGGCTCTAGCAACATCGATGCAGCGCCGACTGAATCCGCATCCCACGCCGGCCGTGGGAATGGAGCCGGTCAGCCACTCGCGCACCCGGAGATCGCGCAGATGCTGATGCGCGAATTCGTCCATATAGTGCCCGCCGGTAAACTGCCACCATCGCACCGGTATGGGAAACACGGGAAGCTGGACGATATCCTTACGCGGAATGAGATGGTTGAAAATCTTCAACTCCAGTGCCGGCGCCACATCCTCAGCATCGTTCACAACAAATATTTCAAATCGCACGCCATGTTTGCGCTCGAAAGATTCGACAGCATCGATAACCGCATTCAGGCAATCCGCCTTGTTGGTCGGTCCATCGTGATCGACCAGAACGGCATGGATGTTCGAATGACGCGCCTGCACATCCTGGACAGCCCGTAATGTCTCCGGGTCATTCGGATACAGCCCAACGAAAATATGATAATTTTTGTAGCGCAGATTTTGCACGTTCCGTCGCAGCATCTGCCCGATCACACGCGCCTCCTGCCAGGCAGGCACCAGAATGGCGGCCGGCTGCTCCGCCTCGATCATCAGATCGCCTTCCAGGAGCTGCCTGTGTCGACGCATGAAAACGAAGCGGCGAAACACGCGCCAGATCACGAAAACCATGTCGACAAGAATCTCGTCGACACCGCTGATGAAGTAGATCAGGGCAAGAATGGCGAGCGACCAGAAGAATACCTGCGGGTAAATATCGGTCACGATTCAAGACGCCCGCGCGAGAGATCCGGTTTGTTCACTCGCGGCCATAATCCGCGTGACGAACATATCGATCACGGTGGCAATGCGACGACCTGCGCGGCCATCACCAAAGGGGTTCCGCGTGTCGCTCATCCTCAGATGTACGCCATCGTTGTCGAGCAGGGCGTTGACCGCGGCAAGAATCCTGTCCGGGGTCGTTCCTATCAATGCGGCGCCTCCGGCATCCACGCCCTCACGCCGCTCGGTCTCCTTGCGCATCACCAGTACCGGCTTGTGCAGGGTCAGACATTCTTCCTGCAATCCGCCGGAATCGGTCAGGACCACGCGGGCGCGCTGCACAAGAGCAATCATCGACAGATAGTCCAGTGGCGGCACCAGATGCAAACGCGGCAAATCGGATAATTCGCTGACAATACGATCGTGGACTGCCGGCCCAGGATGAATCGGCAGCACAATATCAAGATCATGCCGGTTTTTTGCCAGACGCCGCAGCGCGGAACAGATCTGCTCCAGCGTATCGCCCCAGTTCTCGCGGCGATGCACCGTCACCAGCATAGTGTGCGGCTGGGTCAGCAGCGGCAGCGTCAATGATGCGCCGCCCATGATGTGCTGCTGCGCCATGGCGACGGCATCGACAACGGTATTGCCGGTCACCGCAATTGTGTGTGGCGGAATGCCTTCAGCCATCAGGGCATCCCGGGCCTGCTCGGTGGGTGCAAAATTCAGATTGGCGATGCGGGCCACCAGGCTGCGATTCCCCTCTTCGGGAAATGGATGCCCCAGATCGTTGGTACGCAGGCCGGCTTCCACATGCCCGATGGGAACGCGTTCGTAAAAGGCGGCCAGTGCAGTGCCGACCGTTGTTGCCGTGTCACCATGCACCAGAACAAGGTCAGGCCGCACCCGAGTGATAACCGCACTCATGTCAGCCAGCACACGGGCCACCAGATGCGGCAGATCATCGTCGGCGCGCAACTCATGAAGATGCGTGTCGACCTCCAGCTTGAATACCCGCGCCATGTCGTCAGCCAGATCTTCGTGCTGGCCGGTCAACACGAAATGGCACTTGATCGCGGGGTGGTGGTCCCGCAACGCAACGAGGACCGGCGCCAGCTTGATCACCTCCGGCCGGGTTCCGGCTACGACCATCACTGTCGCGCTCATGGACGAGCGCCTCGGACGGGAATTCTGAAAAGCATAGGGCACCGTGGTATTGACGACGCCCCCTTCTCGGTCGATCGCGAAACCCCCGCAAATCGATATTCTGCAACGTCACCATCTAATGACGCGGCGTGCCCCTCAGCTTCCCGTTTTTGCTATTTTTGAGACCCCCTTCGCCCCCTGGGAACACCCTTTCATAGACCTCGGCAGCCGGACCGGGATTCACCGGAGCCCGAGAAAGCCGCCCGACCTGCCGGAATCGGTCGACAAGAGATCCGGATCTGCGTGTATGCCGGCTGGATCGGCTGACATTCCCTGCCATTTGCGGTATGCTGCGTCGAAACATACCGGATGTTGGGTTGGCATCCGGTTCGGCACGACCGGGGGTAGCAAACAGTTTATGGGACGGATGCTGGAAGGCGCACCGCAATTGACGCTGGAAACGCTCCAGGCGCTGTATGCCTATTGGGCCGGCAAGCGCGACGGCCGCCCCATGCCTGATCGCGCCGATATCGACCCCATCGAGATGAAGCCCTGGCTGGGCAACCTGATGCTGGTTGAGCGCAAGGACGACGGTGACTACTTATATCGTCTCTATGGCTCCACCTTCGTGAACCAGTTCAAGGTCGACATGACCGGCAAGCGGGTCAACGAACTGCCCGCCCAGCAGGCCGAGCTGCTGCGCACCGAATATGATGCGGTGGTGCACAGCCGGATGCCGATGTCGCGGCGCTATACCGCCACCTTCGACTACACCTCCCGCGACAAGCGCTCGCAGTGGCAGGTGGAGCGGAGCTGGGAGCGCCTGGCCCTGCCGCTGACCGCCGGCACCGACGAGGTCCGGATGCTGCTGGTCGCTGCCTTCCCGATCGAGCCCTCGGCGGAAGACCGCTACACTCAATAAAATCTACGGAAAACGGCCATTTTATGAGGCCCGTTACCCCCCTGGATTTGACAAGGGGGATTCCATCGCCCATGTTCCCCGGGCCGCGACGGGTCTTCACCCGCCCCCAGTTCTTTGATTTTTTGTTGGAAAACCGCGCCTTATGAAAGTCGTAGTCGTCGAAAGCCCGGCGAAGGCCAAGACCATCGAGAAATACCTCGGTCCCGGCCATACGGTCCTGGCCTCCTTTGGCCATGTCCGCGATTTGCCGGCCAAGGACGGTTCGGTCGAGCCCGACAAAGACTTCGCCATGCACTACGAGATGTCAGGCCGCGGGTCGGAATCGATCCGCGCCATTGCCGGCGCCCTGAAGGATGCCGACACCCTGATCCTGGCGACTGACCCGGATCGCGAAGGCGAGGCGATTTCCTGGCATGTGCTGGAAGCCCTGAACAACCGCAAGGTCGTGAAGAGTAAGACCGTCCGGCGCGTGGTCTTCAACGAGATCACCAAGTCGGCCGTGCTGGAGGCGATGGCCAATCCGCGCGACATCGACATGGATCTGGTGAATGCCCAGCAGGCGCGCCGTGCGCTGGATTACCTGGTCGGCTTCACCCTCTCGCCCGTGCTGTGGCGCAAGCTGCCGTCGGCCAAGTCGGCCGGCCGCGTGCAGTCGGTCGCCCTGCGCCTGATCTGTGAGCGCGAGACCGAGATCGAGGCCTTCCGCGCCCGCGAATACTGGACCATCGGCGCCGATTTCGGCACCAAGTCGAGCCAGAAGGTCAATGCGCGCCTGATCGAGCTAGGCGGCAAGAAGCTCGACAAGTTCGACATCAATAACGAGGCCGATGCCAAGGCCGCGGTCGCCAAGCTGAGTGGCCTGAGTTATTCGGTCGCCGACGTCTCGATCAAGCCAGCCAAGCGCAATCCGGCACCGCCCTTCACCACCTCGACCCTGCAGCAGGAAGCCGCCCGCAAGCTCGGCTTCTCGGCGCAGATGACTATGCAGATCGCCCAGCGCCTGTATGAAGGCGTCACCATCGGCGGAGAGACCACCGGTCTCATCTCTTATATGCGTACCGATGGCGTCAGCATGGCCGATGAAGCCATCCGCGCCGCCCGCGACGTGATCGCCGAGGATTTCGGCCGCGAGGCCGTGCCAGAAAGTTGGCGCGTCTACAAGACCAAGCAGAAGAACGCGCAGGAAGCCCACGAGGCGATCCGCCCCACCGATTTCCGCCGCCGCCCGAAGGCGGTTGCCCGTTATCTCGATGAAGTGCAGCTCAAGCTGTACGAACTCATCTGGGTGCGCGCGCTCGCCAGCCAGATGGAATCCGCCGAGCTGGAACGCACCACGGTGGATATCACCGATGCGAAGAAAACCGGCGTGTTCCGTGTCACCGGCACTGTCGTGCTGTCGCCCGGCTTCCTCAAGCTTTACGAAGAAGGCGTCGACGACAAGACCGGCGATGAAGAGGAAGGCGCACGGTTGCCGAAGATGTCGGTCGGCGAAGCGCTGAAGGAAGACGGCATCATGCCGGAACAGCACTTCACCGAACCGCCGCCGCGCTATTCGGAAGCCAGCCTGGTGCGCAAGCTCGAAGAGCTTGGCATCGGCCGTCCCTCGACCTATGCCGCCATCCTGGAAGTGCTGAAGGCCCGCTCCTACGTCAAGCTGGAGAACAAGCGCTTCACACCCGAAGACGCCGGCTGGCTGGCTTACGCCTTCCTGGTCTGTTTCTTCGAGCAGTATTTCGCCTACAGCTTCACTGCCGGCCTCGAGGAGAAGCTGGACGAGATCGCCGAGCACAAGCTCGAGTGGAAGAAAGTGCTGGAGGATTTCTGGCAGGACTTCAGCCTGCATGACGCCAAGGAAAACCCCATTCCCTTCTCGGTGAAAGATGCGGTCACCCGCATCGACGAGAAGATGGGCCGTCGCGGCGAAGTGCTGGATGCCATCAACGCGCTGCTGGAACACCATTTCTTCCCCGCACGCGCAGACGGTAAGAGCGCCCGCCTCTGCCCCGCCTGCAACAAAGGCCAGCTCGCCATCAAGGCCGGCCGCACCGGCGCCTTCATCGGCTGCTCGGACTACCCCGAATGCAGCTACACCCGGCCGCTGAGCGCCGGCGGCAACGGCCATGGCGACATCGCCATCTCCGGCCCGCAGGAAATCGGCGCCGATCCGGCCACCGGCCTGATGATCACGCTGCGCCAGGGCCCGTTTGGCCCGTATGTGCAGCTCGGTGAAGCGGAAGGCGAAGGCAAGGCCAAGACCAAGCCCAAGCGCGCCTCGCTGCCCAAGGGCGTCACCATCGAAGACGTCACGCTGGAAATGGCACTGAAGCTGCTGGCGCTGCCGCGCATCGTCGGCATGCATCCCGTCACCGCCAAGGAAATCCTTGCCGGTCTGGGCCGCTTTGGCCCCTACCTGCTACATGACGGCGCCTATACCAAGTTGAAGGACGCCATGGAGGCGCTCGAGATCGGCATCAATCATGCCGTCGAGAAGATCGCCGAGGCTGATGCGCGCCGCAAAGGCCCGCGCCAGCGCGCCGAGCTGAAGGTGCTGCGCGAAGTCGGCAAGCATCCCGATGACGACGCGCCGATCCAGGTGATCGACGGCCGTTACGGCCCCTATCTGAAGCACGGCGCCACCAACGCCCCGATTCCGCGCGGCACCGAAGTGGATGCTGTTTCACTCGACATGGCGATCGAGGCGATTGCCAGCCGCGCCAAGAAGGGCGGCAAGGGCAAGAAGAAGGCTGCACCGAAGGCTAAGAAGGCTGCCGCTCCGAAGGCAGCCAAGGCCGCAAAAGCTGACAAGCCCGAGGCCAAGCCGAAAGCCGCCAAGAAAGCGACCAGGGCGAAGAAGGCCGCGCCGAAGAAGAAAGCCGCGGCCAAGAAAGCCGCAGCAGCGTAAGCGGCGTGGCCAAGAAGAAAGACCATCCCGGCCTTCCGTCCAAACAGGACATCCTGAAGTTCATTGCCGACAACCCCGGCAAGGTGGGCAAGCGCGAGATCGCGAAGGCCTTCGGCGTCGGGCCGGAACTGCGCGTCCAGCTCAAAGGCCTGCTGCGCGAGTTGAAGGCCGAGGGCGACGTCAGCACCAGCCACGGCAAGCGCATGACGCCGAAGGGCGAGCTGCCCGAGGTGACGCTGGTCGACATTGTGCGACTGGATCGCGATGGCGATCTGATGGGCCGGCCAGTGGAATGGGCTGGCGAAGGCGAAGCGCCACGCATCATCTTTGAAGTCAGCGGCAAGCAGCGCCGCCGTGAACTGGCCGATGTCGGCGTCGGCGATCGCGTGCTGGCCCGCCTGCAGCGCGCCGGCCGCAACCGTTATGCCGGCCGCGTCATCAAGCGGCTGGAAAAGGAAGAGCAGCCGGTCCTGGGCGTCTTCACCCTCACCGAGACCGGCGAAGGCCGCCTGCAGCCGACCGACAAGAAGGTGCGGCACGAATACATCATCGCGCCCGAGCATCGCGGCCATGCCAAGGCTGGCGAGATCGTGGTGGCGCAGCCGATGTCAGGCCGCCGCTTCGGCCTGAAGACAGCCAAGGTCATCGAGGTGATCGGCAGCAGCACCGATCCCAAGGCGCTGAGTCTGATCGCCATCCATACGCTGGGTATCCCGACCAAGTTCAGCGATGCCGCCCTGCATGATGCGCAGAAGGCCAAGCCGGTTACCCTGGGCAAGCGCGACGATCTGCGCGACATCCCGCTGATCACCATCGACCCGGAAGACGCGCGCGACCATGACGATGCCGTGTTTGCCGAACCCGACGACGATCCGAAGAATTCCGGCGGCTGGCATGCCATCGTCGCCATCGCCGATGTCGCCCATTACGTGCGGCCGGGCGCGGCGCTGGACCATGACGCCCGCCAGCGCGGCAATTCCACCTACTTCCCCGACCGTGTCGTACCGATGCTGCCCGAGGCGCTGTCGGCCGATCTCTGCTCGTTGGTCGAGGGCAAGGACCGCGCCTGCATGGCGGTGCATCTGTGGTTCGACGCCAACGGCAACAAGCTGCGCCACAAGTTCGTGCGCGGCCTGATGCGCTGCGCCGCCGGGTTGAACTATCGTCAGGTGCAGTTGGCGATTGACGGAGAACCGGATGACGCTGCGGCTCCCTTCCTGGAAACCGTGCTGAAGCCGCTCTATGCCTGCCATGCCGCCGTGAACAAGGCGCGGGCCGCCCGCCAGCCGCTGGCGATCAACGCGCCCGAGCGCCGCGTCGTCATGGGCAAGAACGGCCATATCGCCGCGATCAAGCCGCGCGAGCATATGCTGAGCCACCAGGTGATCGAGGATTTCATGATCTCGGCCAATGTGGCGGCGGCCGAGGAGCTTGAAAAACGTAAGCAGCCCTGCATGTATCGCGTGCACGAGCAGCCGTCCGATGAAAAGATCGACAGTCTTCGCAAGTTCCTTGCCACGCTGGACTACCGGCTGGCCAAGGGCCAGGGCCTGCGGCCGATGCATTTCAATGCCATCCTCGATGCCGCGAAAGGCACCGAGCACGAGCGCCTGATCAATGAAGTGGTGCTGCGCAGCCAGATGCAGGCGACCTACTCCCCCGAGAACCGCGGCCATTTCGGCCTCAACCTGAACAAATACGCGCATTTCACCTCGCCCATCCGCCGCTATGCCGACGTGCTGGTGCATCGCGCGCTGATCCGCGGGCTCGGCCTGGGTGACGACGGCCTGCCGCCCGAGGACGATGCGAATTTCGAGGGCATCGCCGAGCATATCTCACTGACCGAGCGTCGTTCGATGCAGGCCGAGCGCGATGCGCTGAACCGCTTCGTGGCTGCCTTCATGGCCGACCATGTCGGCGCCGAATTCGAGGGCCGCATCACCGGCGTCACCCGCTTTGGCCTGTTCATCGAACTGGACGATACCGGCGCCGACGGCTTCGTGCCGATCTCCACCCTGGGTGACGATTTCTACGAGCATGACGAGGCGCATCGCGCCCTGGTGGGCAAGCGCACCCGCAAGCGCTTCCGGCTCGGTGATGCCGCCACCGTGCTGCTGGCCGAGGCCACGCCGGTGACCGGTGGCCTGCGCTTCGAGATTGTCGGCAGCGGCGGTGCTCGCCCGCGTCGCCAGCATAGCGGCGGCAATGCCAAGCCAGTGGTCAAGAAACCCACCAACCGCCCGAGCTGGGCCAAGCACAGGAGCAAGAAGAACCGATGAAGTGCTCTCTTGCTCTTGCCATCGCTGCGGTGCTGGTCACAGTCCCCGCTTTCGCCTTCGATCTGCAGGGCCATCGCGGCGCACGCGGCCTGGCGCCCGAGAACACCTTGCCGGCTTTCGCCACGGCGCTGTCGCTCGGCGTCAGCACGCTGGAATTCGACGTCAACCTGACTCAGGACGGCCACCTTGTGGTCGGCCATGACCCGGTGCTGCTGCCGCATCTGGCGCGCCTGGACGGCAAGTGGATCGCCACACCCGGCCCGGTCATCTGGCAGACGCCGCTGGCCGAGCTGCAGCGCTACGATGTCGGCCGCCTTGACCCGAGCAGCCGCTATGGCCAGACCTATCCCGAGCAGAAGCCGGTCGATGGCACCCGCATGCCGCTGCTGGGCGATGTCTTCGCGCTGGTCGCCAAAAGCGGCAACACAGCCGTGCGCTTCAACATCGAGACCAAGATTCATCCCGGCAAGCCCGAGGAGAGCGCGCCGCCCGAGCGGTTCGCCACCGCGCTGGTGCTCGCCATTCAGAGCGCCGGCCTGGCCGGGCGCGCCTCGATCCAGTCCTTCGACTGGCGCACATTGAAGGTGGCCGGGCGTCTCGCGCCGAATATCCCGCGCGCCTACCTCACCATCGAAGGCGGCAACTCGGACAATGTGCAGCGCGGACAACCCGGCGCCAGCCCCTGGCTCGGCGGCCTGGACGCCGATGACCATGCCTCGACGCCCGCGCTCGTCAAAGCGGCGGGTGGACAGATCTGGTCGCCCTTCTGGCGCAATGTGACGCCGGAGCTGGTGGCCGAGGCGCAGACGCTGGGGCTGCAGGTGATCCCCTGGACGGTGAACGATCCAACCGTCATGGAGCAGTTGATCGCCATGAAGGTGGACGGCCTGATCTCGGACTATCCCGACCGCCTGCGCAGCGTCATGCAGGCCCGCGGCCTGCCCCTGCCGATTCCGAGCCCTGTTTCTCCATAACCCTGTCACGCCATAAAACTGCCGTATCTCGGCCCTAGGTTGCCGTGGCGGCAAATTTGCCGCAGGCGTGTTTTCAGGGCTTCCCAGGCCCGGCTTACAGGGCTACAAGGGCGCCGCGCTGCACCGCCGGGGCAGCGCCGGAACACCAGGGACGGCCAGCATGATCACTGCCTACCTGCCGCTTAGCGGCCAATTGCAACGGATTGAGCTTTCCCCTGACTCGACGCTTCCCGAAGGCGTCGTGTGGATCGACCTGCTTGAGCCCAGCCAGGTCGAGGAGAAGGCCGTGGAACGCCTGCTCGGTATCGAAATGCCGACGCGCGAAGAGATGCAGGAGATCGAGATCTCCAGTCGCCTCTATCGCGAGGGCGATTCAAGCTTCATGACTGCCAACGTGCTGTATCAGGCCGAGACGCCGGAGCCGCAGACTACGGCCGTCACCTTCATGCGCACGCCACGCGCCACTGTGACGCTGCGCTATGCCGATCCGCTCGCCTTCCGCCAGTTCGTCGCCCGCGCCCAGCGCCAGCAGACTCTGCTCGCCTCGCCCGATGCAGTTCTGTGCGGCATTCTCGATTCCATTATCGATCGCGCTGCCGACGTGCTCGAGATCGCCGGCAAGGACCTGGACGGTGTCTCGCGCAACATCTTCGGCTACGGAGTTCCACAACACGAGTCCGCCGATGAAGTGGATTTGGAAGAAGCCGTGCGCAAACTCGGCCATGTCGAGGATCTGAATTCGCGCATCCGCGATAGCCTGCTGTCGCTGACACGCCTGATCGCCTTCCTGACGCTGACCATGGCCGAGCAGCGCGGCACCAAGGAAAGCCGCACCTGGCTGAAGACACTGGCGCGCGACGTGCAGTCGCTGAACGAACAGGCGGCCTTCCTGGCGCACAAGGGCAATTTCCTGCTCGATGCGACACTGGGCCTGATCAACATCCAGCAGACCAAGATCATCAAGATCTTCTCGGTGGCTGCCACCGTGTTCCTGCCGCCGACCCTGATCGCCAGCATTTACGGCATGAACTTCGAACATATGCCTGAACTGAGCTGGCAGGTCGGTTATCCGCTCGCCATCCTGATGATGGTTGCCTCCGCCGTGCTGCCCTACTGGTGGTTCAAGCGCAAAGGCTGGATGTGATGCCGTTGTCGCTCGACGACCTGATCGAGCGGCCGACCGGACAGGCTATGTGGCGCGGCTGGCGCAAGCGCTGCCCGCAATGCGGCACAGGGCGGATGTATGGCCGCTATCTCAAGGTCAACGACACCTGTCCGTCCTGCGGCCTGGAACTTGCCGGCCATCGCGCCGATGACGCGCCGCCCTATTTCACCATCCTGATCGTCGCCCATATCATCGTGCCGCTGATGCTGCTGCTGGAACAGAAGGTCCAGCCGGAGGAATGGGTGCATATGGCGCTGTGGCTGCCGCTGACCCTGCTGCTCAGCCTGTGGCTGTTGCCACAGATCAAGGGCGCGCTGATTGGTTTGCAATGGGCCAAGCGCATGCATGGCTTCGGCAGCGAGCCGCACTGAAGCTATACTGTCCCGATGGGAAACGCCGACTCGAAGCCCCAGTCCAGCCAATCTCGCCTGCAGGCGATCCGCGACGCGGCCACGCTGGTGCTGTATCGCCGCAAGGGTGACCGTCTCGAGGTGCTGATGGGCGAGCGCCATGGTGCCAGCGCTTTCATGCCGAACCGCTATGTCTTTCCTGGTGGCCGCCTCGACCTCGCCGACTACCGCATTCGCGCTGCCGCGCCGCTCAACGCGGTGAGCGCGGCGCGGCTCGGCCGCGCCAAGGGCACCGGCCCGCGCAAGGCGCTGGCGCTGGCGCTGGCGCTCGCCGCCATCCGCGAAACCTTCGAGGAATCCGGGCTGCGCATCGCCGGCCGGGCCGGGGCGCAGAAAGACCTGCCGCCGAGCTGGGCCGAGTTCTGCGCCGGCGGCTTGGCGCCCGACCCCTCGATGCTCCTTTATATCTGTCGCGCCATCACCCCGCCCGGCCGGCCGCGCCGCTTCGACGCCCGCTTCTTTGCCGCTCCGGCCGAAGCCGCCGAGGGCGCACTGCGCCCCTCGCCCGAGCTCGACAAGCTGACCTGGATCGCCCCGGCCGATACCGGCGACCTGCTGCTGCCCGGCATCACCCAGTTCGTGCTGGCCGAGCTGGCGGCCTGGCTCAGTCCGGCCGCCGCCACGGATCCGGCGCGGCCGGTGCCCTTCCATTACATGCGCCGGGGCCAGAGGCAGCAGGACCTGGTATGACCCGGCCGGTCATACCCCGGGATGCCGCCAGCCTGGTGCTGGTCCGCCGCAGCCCTGTCGGGCCTGAAGTGCTGATGGGCCGGCGCGCTGGAAAACACCGCTTCCTGCCTGATGTCTACGCCTTTCCGGGCGGCCGGCTCGATTTATCCGATAGATCAGAAAGCCCGATCAAGCCACTGACTATACGCCATAACCGGATCGATGAGGCGTTGGCCGTGGCCGCCGTGCGCGAGACTTGGGAGGAGACCGGCATCCTGCTCGGCCGGCTGGAGCATGGCCGGCTGCGGCCAGACCTGTCGGGCCTGCGCTACCTCTGCCGGGCCATCACGCCGTCCGAAAGCCCGATCCGCTTCCATGCCCGTTTCTTCCTGCAGGACGCCGCCGATCTGCCGGTCACCCTGGCCGGCTCGGGTGAGCTGCTCGACCTGGCCTTCCGGCCGGTCCAGGAGGCGCTCAGGCTGCCACTGGCCGACATCACCGAGTTCGTCCTGGGTCTGGTCGCCGGGCTGGACCCTGACCTGCAGCCCAAACGCACCGCCTTCTGGCGCTATCGCCAGGGTAAACCCATGATCCGCTGGGATAATCCTTAAGCGGTTGACATCGGGGTGCGAATCCCTATGCTGCGCCGCCAATCCCAGCCGCACGCTTTTTTGGAACACGAGTCATGGCCAAGCCGACTACCCTCAAGATCAAGCTCCTGAGCACCGCCGACACCGGCTTCTTCTACGTGACCAAGAAGAACCCGCGCACCAAGACCGAAAAGCTGTCGTTCAAGAAGTACGACCCGGTGGCGCGCAAGCACGTCGAATTCAAGGAAACCAAGATCAAGTAAGGTTTCCCGCCAGGCGCGCCTCGCGCCGGCCTGAAATGCAAAAAGCCCCGCCAATCGAGCGGGGCTTTTTTATTTGCCTGAATATCTGGTCTCAAGCCTGGCGATAAACGATCCGGTTGCGGCCGCCATGCTTGGCCTCGTACAGCGCCTCGTCCGCCCGCTTGAGCAGCGTGTCCGCCGTGTCGGCGTCATTCGACGAGGTGCAGCCGATCGAGCAGGTCACCGTCAGTTCACCGGCACCACGCGTGACGATCGGCTTGGTGCCGATGGCCTGCAGCAGGCGGTTGGCCACCACCTCAGAGGATTCGAGGTCTGTGTCGGGCATCAGCACGACGAATTCCTCGCCGCCATAGCGGCAAGCCATGTCGATGCCGCGGATGTTGCGTACGATGCGGTTGCCCAGCTCACGCAGCACCTCGTCGCCCACCGGATGGCCGTGGGTGTCGTTGATTGACTTGAAGTGATCGAGGTCGAGGATGGCCACCGCCGTGCCATGCTGGCTGGCACTCTGGCTCAGCAGCGTCGACAGATGCGAGGCCATGTAGCGGCGATTGTACAGGCCGGTCAGCGGATCGGTGACCGCCATCTCCATGCTCTGCTGGTAATGCAGGCGCAGGCGATCCTGATAGCGCTTGCGGCGCACCTGGGCGCGCAGACGGGCGATGAATTCGTTGCGATCGATCGGGCGCACGACATAGTCGGTGACACCGATCTCCAGCCCCTTCACCAGCTGCTTCTGGTCGTCTGGCCCTACCAGCAGCAGGATCGGCACATTACGGGTTTCTTCGGTGGTGCGGAACTGCGAGCAGAGCCGCAGGCCATCAGGGTTCTGCAGGCCCAGGCTGATCACGATGGAGTCGTATTCGGTCTGGCGCGCGCGATGCAGCGCCTCCATGCCATCGGCCAGGATTTCGATCTGGAACTGGCCCTCGATCATGCGCTGCAGGCGCACCTGGTCGCGTGGATTGTCTTCTACCAGCAGAATACGCGCCGACGCGTAGTCCTCATCCAGACTGGGCACCGGCGGCGAGATCACGCCCAGCGAGGCCGAGGTGCGTTCGCGCATGCGCAGTTCGTCGAGCATCAGCTTGACGCGCAGCAGCGAGCGCACGCGCGCAAACATGGCGATGTCGTCGACCGGCTTGGTCAGGAAGTCGTCGGCACCGGCGCTCAGGCCCTGCACGCGATCCTCGGGATCGCCCAGCGCAGTCACCATGATCACCGGCACATGCGCCGTCTCGGGATCGGCCTTCAGGCGGCGGCAGACCTCGAAGCCGTCCATGCCGGGCATCATCACATCCAGCAGGATCAGGTCTGGCTTCTGAACGACAGCCGCCTCCAGCGCCTCCGGGCCACTGGCGGCGGTGATCACCTCGTAATATTCGCTGGTCAGCTTCGCTTCCAGCACCTTGATGTTGGTGCGGATGTCGTCGACGACCAGAATGCGCGCGGTCATCGGTCTACTGTCTGCTGTGGATCAGGCTTTGGGCTCGAGAAACTGCTTCACCGTCTCGATGAACTTACCCACCGAGATCGGCTTGGCGATATAGGCATCGCACCCGCCTTCGCGCATCTTCTCCTCATCGCCCTTCATGGCGAAGGCAGTGACGGCCACCACCGGGATGGTGCGCAGGTTGTCGTCTTCCTTGATCCATTTGATGACTTCCAGACCGGAGACTTCCGGCAGCTGGATGTCCATCAGGATCAGGTCGGGACGGTGCTTGCGGACCATGGCCAGCGCTTCCATGCCGTCCTTGGTCTGCAGGGTCTGGTAGCCATGGGCATCCAGCAGGTCGTGGAACAACTTCATGTTGAGTTCGTTGTCCTCGACGATCAATACGGTCTTGCTCATCAGCCCCCGTCCCCGGATAGTGTCTGCGCCTACGCCCGACGCGATTTTCCTGTGTATCCAGTATTTTGTAGCATTCTGATCCGCCCGGGCCAAGCCGTTTACGATGACATTAAGCCGCCAGATGAGCCTGAAATCCGCACCTTTGCCTGAGCTTCCCGCCCCAGTTGCCGAACAACTGGCCGTCCTGCCCCTGCAGGCCGGGAAACCGCTGCTGATCGTCGATGCCGACGAGGTGCTGTTCTACTTCATGCGCGGGCTGGAGACCTTCCTAGCCGGCCGCGAGCTTTATTTCGACTGGGCCTCCTACGCCCTGCACGGCAATATTCGCCGCCGCGAGGATGACAGTCCGGTGGATGCCGAGGTCCTGCATCCCCTGCTGCAGCGCTTCTTCGCCGAAGCCACCGAGTTGATGGACCCGGTGGAAGGCGCGGCCGACGCCCTGGCCGAGCTGTCCAAAGCCGCCCAGATCGTCATCCTGAGCAATGTGCCGATGGCGGCGCGTGCCGCGCGCAGCCGGGCGCTGGCCCGGCATGGCATGCCCTTCCCGCTGATCGCCAACAGTGGCCCCAAGGGGCCGGCGGTTGTCGCCATGCTGCGGCAGACTGCGGCCACGGCCGTGTTCATCGACGACATCCCGCACAACCACAGCTCGGTCGCCCAGATGGCGCCGGCCGTGCACCGGCTGCATTACATCGCCGATCCGCGACTGGCCGCCCTGCTGGGACCGGCGCCGGACTGCCATCATCGCATCGAAAGCTGGGCGCTGATGCAGGCCCATGTGACCGCGCTGCTGACGGAAACGTGATGGTCATGCGGATCGGAATCGACCTCGGCGGCACCAAGATCGAAGCCATCGCGCTGGACGATGACGGGGCCATCCGCGCGCGCCGTCGCGTGCCGGCGCCACGCGGCGATTACAACGCCACAGTGCAGGCGCTGCGCGATCTTAGCATCGCTGTCGAATCCGAGGCCGGCGCGCAGGGGCCGATTGGCGTCGGCATTCCCGGCACCATCTCGCCCGCCACCGGCCTGATCAAGAATGCCAACTCGGTCTGGCTGATCGGTCATCCACTGGACCAGGATCTGGCCGCAGCCACTGGCCGGCCGGTGCGGCTCGCCAACGATGCCAACTGCTTTGCGCTGTCCGAAGCCAGCGACGGCGCGGCGGCGAATCATGGCGTGGTGTTCGGCGCGATTCTCGGCACCGGTTGCGGGTCCGGCATCGTGGTGGATGGCCGCGTCGTCAGCGGACCCAATGCGATTGCCGGCGAATGGGGCCACAATCCCCTGCCCTGGCCGCAACCCGATGAACTGCCCGGCCCGCAATGCTATTGCGGCAAGCGCGGCTGTCAGGAGACCTGGCTGTCAGGTACCGGGCTGGAACTGGATTTCGTCACCGCCACGGGCCGCATGCTCAAGGGCGGTGAAATCCTTGCTGCCGCCGAGGCCGGCGACGCGCAGGCCGAAGCTGCACTGCAGCGATACGAAAACCGGCTGGCGCGCGGACTGGCCACCATTCTCAACGTGCTGGACCCCGATGTGGTGGTGCTGGGCGGCGGCCTGTCGAATCTCGACCGGCTGTATCGCAACGTGCCGCGCCTGTGGGGCGCCTTCGTCTTCTCGGATGTGGTGACGACGCCGCTGGTGAAGAACAAGCACGGCGACAGTTCGGGCGTGCGCGGCGCGGCTTGGCTCTGGCCAGCCGGCAGCAGCCTTTAGCAGGCGTCGCGCGGCTTCATTTCCAGCAGTTTCAACGTGGCGCGGATCGCCCAGTCGCCATAATCGAAAACGATGTCATCGGCCACGCCATTCTCGTACAGGCGATAGGCGATCTCGTATTCCGGCGTATCGGACTGCTTGTCGGAGGCGAAATACGCCAGACGGATGCGCCAGGAGCGCTGGCCTTTCAGCGGCGCCAGCACCGTCTTTTCACCGAGTTCCACCGCCATCTCCCCGCCGATGAAGCCGCCCACTTCGCTATAGGCATCCGCCGACGAACCGTCATAAACCGAAGCCTGCAGCCAATTGCCGCCACTGCGCGCCAGACCCAGCAGCCGCACCGTATGATCGGTCGGGAAAAGCGTGCCTGCCGGCAGCGACAGATCGGTGTCCTCAGGCAGCGTGAAACGCACCTCGCCGCCGCTGCGGCCATTCAGTTTCGCTTCGCCGTTCAGCTCCTGCTCGAGGTCGCCGTTGACCTCGTCCTTCATCTTGAAGCGGAAACGCTGGCCATCCAGCGCCTCCCAGGAGTTCAGCGTCATATTGGTCAGCACAGCGCCGTCTTCGGTGCTGGTCTCGATCACAAAGCGCTGGTTCAGCACAAAGCCGTCGCAGGCATGAACGAATTCCATGCTCAGGCCGCCGGCCACGCCGTTGCGGTAATTGCGAGGGTCGAGACGGGCAACCGAGAGGGTATAGAGCGCCCGGTGGCTGGCCAGCCCCTTGGCAATGACCTGAAGCTCGGCGCTGTTGTCGACCGCCGGAGCGGGATCAGCCGGCAGGCCGGTCAGGCCAAGCAGCAAAAACAGCGAAAACAACGCGCGGCGCATCGACACGACCGAATCCCGGCTGGGGGTAAATCCAAAAAACACTGGCCGAGAATAGCCTTAGGCGAATTGGAAAGAAACATGTCGCTCCGCACACAAACGCCGCGCCCCGTCTGTGGCCGACGTTGCGCAGCCCGTAACGCGCCCCGATTGATCACGGCCGGACACCATGCACGGCTTTCCGACCGCAGGGCACGGCGCGGTGCCATGCTTTGGCCTTGCTGGCCTCGCTCCAACCGGCAAAATCTGCCTGAGTCCGACAAAATAAATGGCAGTTTTCCAGTATTTTATGCTTGGCACACCGCTTGCTACGTCTAGGGAGCAAGAGTGGATATGTGTCATGAACCCTGCAAACGACAGCTCTGTTTTCAATCTGGCCGCCCCGCCTGCGGAGAGTGGCTCCGCACCGGGTTTCGCCAGTCTGGTTCTGCGCCTGCGCCTGGCGCTGCGCCGCGACCCCGATCCGCGCAAGCATGATCTGGTCGAGCAGATTCTCACCGCGGCCGCCGAAAGCGAGCAGATGCTGGTCGATCAGGCGCGCCGCATTACCGAACTGCAGGCACTCTCCACCACCGACGAACTCACCGGCCTGCCCAACCGGCGCGCTTTTGAAAGCTTCATGCAGGCTGAACTTGCCCGCGCCAAGCGCGAAGCCCGTGGCGGCACGCTGGCCTTCTTCGACCTTGACCGCTTCAAGGCGATCAACGATCGCCACGGCCACCCTGCCGGCGACGCGGTGCTGCGCCATGTGGCCCAGCGCTTGGCTCCGATCGCCCGCGCCACCGACTGCCTCGCCCGCCTGCATGGCGACGAATTCGTGCTGGCGATGCCCGGCGCCTGCCCGGCCCAGGCCGAGACCCGTCTCGGCGAATTGGTGACCCGGATCGAGCGCCAGCCGCTGCGCCATGGCGACAGCCTGATCCCCACCGGCATCAGCTACGGCCTCGCGCCTTATGACGGCGCCACCCGGCTGGAAGACCTGCTGCGGGATTGCGACCGGGCAATGTACAGCCGCAAACAGGCCCGCCAGCAGCAATAATCCTGACCTTGGGGCCTACCGACAGGCCGGCGCGTTGCCAGTCGCGCGTCATCCGGGCTAGAACCGGCACAGGTTTTCCGTGCCGTTCAACCCCCAGGATTCGCCATGAGCCACGACGCCCGCATCGCCGCCCTCAAGCTTGAATTGCCCGCCCCGGCCACCCCCGCCGCCAACTATGTGCCGACCGTGATCGCCGGCAACCTGCTGTTCGTCGCCGGCCAGATCACCATCTTCAACGGCGAAGTCCGCTATCTGGGTAAGCTCGGCGCCGGCGTCGACATCGAGACCGGCAAGCAGGCAGCGCGTCTTTGCGGCCTCAACATCATTTCGCAGGCCCGCAATGCACTGGGCGGCAGCCTGGATCGCATTGTGCGCTGCGTGAAAGTCGGCGGCTTCGTCAACTGCACACCGGACTTCATCGACCACCCGACGGTGGTGAACGGCGCCTCCGACCTGATGGTCGAGGTCTTCGGCGATGCCGGCAAGCATGCGCGCTTCGCCGTCGGCGCGGTGTCGCTGCCGCGCGGCGTGGCCGTCGAAGTGGACGCCATCTTCGAAATCGCCTGACCCGATGCGCGCTCCGGTCGCCGAGGTTCTCCAGGCGAAAGGGCTGACGCTTCCGCCGGCCCCGCAGCCGGTTGCGACCTATGTCGGCTTCGTCGCCGTAGGCAAGCTGGTGCATGTGGCCGGTGTCGGCCCCACCTGGGGATCGGAGATCCGCTATCGCGGCAAGGTCGGGCGCGACCTGAGCTTTGAAGATGGCTATGCCGCCGCCGGCCTGACCGCGCTGAACCTGCTGGCGCATATGGCCGTTGCCTGCGATGGTGATCTCGACCGCATCGACCGCTGCGTGAAGCTGCTCTGCCTGGTGAACACGACGCCGGATTTCATCGACGCGCAGAAGGTTGCCAATGGCGCGACCGACATGTTGACCGATCTGTTCGGCGTCGAGAACCGCCCGGCGCGCACCACTACGGCGGCGCCGTCCCTGCCGATGGACATCGCCTTCGAGGCCGATGCCGTTTTCCTCCTACGTTGAGACTGCCGCCATGACCCGTCCCGATGATCTTCCCAAATGGCTGACCAAGACGCCGGTAGCGCATCGCGGCCTGCATGACATCGCCTTGGGTGTGCCGGAGAATTCGCGTCTTGCCTTCCAGAAAGCCATCGATGCCGGCTTTGCCATCGAGACCGACGTGCGCATCACCGGCGATCGGCAAGTGGTGGTGTTTCACGACGCCGACCTGAAGCGCCTGTGCGGCCAAGACGGCATCGTCTGCCAGATGGCGCTGGCCGATCTGAAGCGGCTCAAGCTGCTCGGCACCGAGGAAACCGTGCCCAGCTTCCGCGACCTGCTGGACCAGGTGCAGGGCGCCGTGCCGCTGGTGGTTGAGATCAAGAAAGACAAGGGCGAGCCGGTCGGCCCACTGGAAACCAGCGTCGCCCGCATGCTGCAGCATTATCCCGGCCCCTTCGTGGTGCAGTCCTTCAATCCGCGCACCGTGAAGTGGTTCCAGAAGAACGCGCCGCAGATCGTGCGCGGCCAGATCTCGACGGACCTTGCCAATATGACCAAGGGCCTTAACTGGTTTACCCGGATGCAACTGAAGCGCGCCCTGATGACCGGCTACGGCAATCCTGACTTCCTGGCTTACGATGTCCGCGACCTGCCATCCGAGATCACGGCAGCAGCCCGGCGGCGCGGCCTGCCTCTCCTGAGCTGGACCGTCCGCACCACGGCCGAGCGCGCGCGCGCCGCGGCCCATGCCGACAACGTGATCTTCGAGGACCTGTCGACCCAAGCATGATCTTTCTGGTATGACACCTCGCAGCCCAGGCGGAACCGAAACTGGAATCAGCATCCGCGCACTGGCACGGATCGCCGACATTCCGGCTGCCGACTGGGACGCCTGCGCCGGACCTGACAATCCCTTCATCGCCCATGCCTTCCTCGATGCCCTGGAGCAGTCAGGCTGTGTCACGCCGCGCACCGGCTGGCAGCCCACGCATCTGGTGGCCGAGAGCGATGGCCGGGTGATCGGCTGCCTGCCGCTTTACATCAAGGGCCACAGCCAGGGCGAATACATCTTCGATCACAACTGGGCCGAGGCCTATAGCCGCGCCGGCGGACAGTATTACCCCAAGCTGCTCTCCGCCGTGCCCTTCTCGCCTGTTACAGGCCCGCGCTTCCTGGTGGCGCCGGACCAGGATTTCGCCAGCATCGCCGATGTGCTGCTGCAGGGCGCCGAGGAAGTGATGCGGCGCTATCGCTTGTCCTCCCTGCATGTCAATTTCCTGACCAAGGCCGAAAGCGACCAGCTTGCCGATAACGACGACATCCTGCTGCGCATCGGCGAGCAGTTTCACTGGCAGAATGACAGCTACCGCGATTTCGACGCCTTCCTGGAGCAGCTCGCCTCGCGCAAACGCAAGGCGATCCGCAAGGAACGTCGCGAAGCGGTAGCGCCCGGCATTGAGATCGAGATCTTCCAGGGTGAGGCCCTGACCGACGCGCACTGGGATGCTTTCTTCGAGTTCTACATGGATACCGGCAGCCGCAAATGGGGCCGGCCGTATCTCAACCGCGACTTTTTCCATCGCCTGCAGGCGACCATGTCGGATCGCATCGTACTGGTGATGGCAAGGCGCGAAGACCGCTGGATCGCGGGCGCCTGGAACATGCTGGGTGGCGACACGCTCTATGGCCGCAACTGGGGCTGCATCGAATACCACCCCGGCCTGCATTTCGAATGCTGCTATTACCAGGCCATCGACTATGCGATCCGCCACGGTCTCGCCCGCGTGGAAGCCGGCGCACAGGGCGAGCATAAGCTGGCGCGCGGATATCTGCCGGTGCCGATCTATTCTATCCACAAGATGGCAGATCCCGGTTTTCACGATGCCGTGGGCCGCTACCTGAAACAGGAACGCGCCCATATGGGCGACATGATCGCCGCACTGGACGAGCATTCACCATTTCGTCAAGTGCAACCTATCGAGGAAAGCGAATAGCATCCCCTCAAAGGCCGCGCTAACATGCGGAAAAAAGCGGGAGGGAAGCATGGCCGGGTTGCCGCAGGACAAGAACTGCATCTTCTGCAAGATCGTGCAGGGCGAAGCGCCGAGCTTCAAGCTCTATGAAGATGACCGCAGCTTCGCCATCATGGACATCAACCCCTTCAATCACGGCCATGCCCTGGTGCTGAGCAAGGCACACCACTCCACCTTGCTGGACGCCGACGACGAGAGTATCGCCGCCGTAGCCCGCACCGCGAAGAGGATTGCCGCCGCCGTGGTGGATGCCGTACCCAATGACGGGTTCAACATCGTGCAGGCCAATGGCCAGGGCGCAGCCCAGTCGGTGCAGCATTATCACGTTCATGTGCTGCCGCGCCGACTCGGCGATAACGCGAAACTGAACTGGAGCCTGTCGCCCGGCGATCACGAGGCGATTGCGAAACTGGCCGCCGATATCAAGGCCCGGCTCTGACGCCGGCCATGACCGCTCCCCACCGCCTTTCCCTCCTGCTTTGCATGGCCCTCTGGGCCGGGCCAGTGGCGGCGCAGGACGATGTCACCCTATGCCATCGAGAGGGAGAGCGCGGCCAGACCGCGGCCTGCGAGCGCGCCGTCGCCGCCCGGCCGCAGGATGCCGAACTGCATTCCCTGCTGGGGCAGGCCTATTTCGCCAGCGGCTTCTATCCGGAGGGCCTGCAGTCCTTCCGCCAGGCCATCCGCGTCTCCAAGGGCGATGCCGGCTATCGCTACCGCTTCGCCGGCTATGCCGCACTGGTGAACGAATATCCGCAGGCAGCGGCGGAGCTGGAGCTGGCGGTGCTCGACACGCCGAAGGATGTCCGGCTGTGGGCGCTGCTGGCCGACTGCTACCGCTCGATGAAGGATATGCCCAAAACCCTGCGCGCCAGCCGCCATGCCGCCGAGCTGGGCGATACGGCCGAGGCCTATGCGCTGGCGCTGCATTACGGCAACAGCGAGGAAGGCGACGTCAATCCGAAGGAAGAGCTGCGCTGGATGGAGCGTGCGGCCAGCAGCGGCCATGCCGGCGCCATGTACGATCTGGCGCGCCTCTATGCCGAAGGCCGGCCCGGCATCCCGCCCGATCCGGCCAAGCAGAAATACTGGAAGGACAAGGCGCGCAAGGTGAACTAGCGCCCCTGCCCGCTCTCCTACCCGTCTCTCACTGCAGCTTCGGGTTCAGGGCATCCCGCAGCCAGTCGCCCAGCACGTTGACCGCCAGCACCAGCAGCACCAGCGTCAGCGCCGGGAAGAAGGTGATCCACCATTCGCCGCTGAACAGGAAGCTCTGGCCTACGCGGATTAGCGTGCCCAGTGACGGCTGGGTCGGCGGCACGCCGACGCCGAGGAAACTCAGCGTCGCTTCCGACAGCACCGCCAGCGCCAGGCCCACGGTCGCCAGCACCAGCACCGGGCCGAGCGTGTTGGGCAGCACATGCCGGAACACGATAACCCAGGACGGCTGGCCGATAACGCGGGCGGCCGAGACATAATCCTTGTGACGCTCGACCATAGCGGCCGAGCGCGCGACGCGGGCGAATTGCGGCCAGTCGGCGATGCCGATGGCGAAGATCAGCACGAAGATCGCAATCTCGTTATGCAGCTCGCGCGGCAGCGCCGTGCGCGTCACGCCATCGATGGTGAGCGCGATCAGGATGCTCGGGATGGTCAGTTGCACATCGGCCAGGCGCATGACCGCCATGTCGAGCCAGCCGCCGCGGTAGCCGCAGAGCACACCGATCAGCGTGCCGAACACGGCCGCGAAGGTAATGGCGGAAAATCCGACCAGCAGCGAAATGCGGCTGCCATAGAGGATCGTGGACAGCAGGTCACGGCCCTGGTCATCGGTGCCCAGCAGGTAGAGCGCCTTGCCTTCCTCCGTCCAGGCTGGCGCGGTGAAGGCGTCCATCAGCTTCAGCGCACCCGGATCAAAGGGATTGAACGGCGCGACCAGCGGCGCGAAGACGGCGGCCAGGATGATCACCAGCGCAACCACCGCGGCGACCACCACCGCGGGTGACCGGCGGAAGCTGTAGGCCAGATCACTGTCGTACCAGCGCCGGAGCATCGTTACCGTGCTCATGTCGCACGCCCCGCCGCCTTGGAGCGGTCCATGCGCAGGCGCGGATCGATCACGAAATAGGCCAGGTCGACCATCAGGTTCAGCACCACGAACATGGCGCCCACCAGCACCAGATAGGCGGCCATCACCGGCACATCGGCAAAACCAACCGCCTGGATGAACAGCAGCCCCATGCCGGGCCACTGGAACACCGTCTCGGTGACGATCGAGAATGCAATCAGACCGCCGATTTGCAAACCGACGATGGTGACGACCGGCATCATGGTGTTCTTCAGGGCATGATGGAAATGCACGATGCGGTTGCTCAGCCCCCTGGCACGGGCGAATTTGATGTATTCGGTGCGCAACACTTCCAGCATTTCCGTCCGCACCAGCCGCAGCACCAGCGTAAGCTGGTACAGGCTCAGCGTGACGGCAGGCATGACGATGGCGGCCCAGCCCGACTTGGTGAGGAAGCCGGTGCTCCACCAGCCGAGCGAGACCACCTCCCCGCGCCCGAAACTGGGCAACAGATCGAACTGCACCGACAGCAGGTAGATCAGCCCGATGCCAATCACGAAGGTGGGCAGCGACACGCCGACCAGGCTGGTGGTCAGCACGACACGGCTGAGCCAGCCATCACGGCGCAGCGCCGTATAGACGCCGAGCGGCAGGCCGATCGCCACCGCCACCAGCGCCGAGAGGAAAACCAGTTCCAGCGTCGCCGGCAGGCGTTCGCGGATCAGTGCTGAGACCGGACGCTTCAAGCGGTAGGACAGGCCGAAATTGCCCTGCACGGCATTGCCCAGAAAGCGGCCGAACTGCACCACGGCGGGATCATTGAGACCGAGTTGCTCACGCAGCTCGGCACGGTCGGTCGTCGTCGCGTCCTGCCCCACCATGTTGTTGATGGGATCGCCGACATAATTGAACAGCATAAAGGCGACCAGGGCGACGGCGAGCATCACCGCCAGCGCCTGCGCCAGTCGTCCTACAATATAACCGAGCATGGGGCCTAACGCATAAAAGGCGCCGTGCCCGGCCAGAGGCCGGGCACGGCAGAACCGTTACTTCATCTTGGCGAAGTGGAAGCGCGGCACGTTGTCCGCAATGATCGGCATGTCCAGCTTGTCGCTCATCGCCCAGTTCAGCACCTGGTGATGCAGCGGCAGGTAGATCACCTCATCGTTGATCGTCTGCCAGGCCTCGGCGATCATCTTGTCGCGCTTGGCCATGTCCAGTTCGCTCAGCATGGCGTTGAACATACCGTCCAGCTTGGGGTTCGTGTAGTTGGTGAAGTTCCAGCTGCCGTTCTTGCCGTCCGGCGTCTGCACCAGGTACGAGAAGACATAGTGGCTGTCGAAGGTCGGCACGCCCCAGCCGAGCAGGAAGAAGCTGGTATCCTTCTTCTGCAGCTTGGGGAAGTACAGCGTCTTGGTCTGCGCCGCCAGATCGACCTTGATGCCGGCCTGCGCCAGCATGCCGACAACGGCCTGGCAGACGCCTTCATCATTCACATAGCGGTCATTCGAGCAGTCGAGCTTGATGCCGAAGCCATTCGGATAGCCGGCATCCTTCAGCAGTGCCTTGGCCTTGTTGACGTCATAGGGCAGCCGCTTGTCGAGCGCCTTGTCATAGCCATGCACACCCGGCGAGGTGATCATGCCGGCCACCACCGCATCGCCGCGCATCACCTTCTGGGCGATCGCCTGCATGTCGATGGCATGATAGAAGGCCTGACGCACGCGCTTGTCGGCGAAGGGGTTCTTGCCCTTCACATCCGAATACTTCAGTTCCGGGCTGCCGACATCGAAGCCCAGGAAGATCGAGCGGATCTCATTGGTCTTCTTCACCTGCAGGCCCGGCGAGCGCTTGACGCGCTCCACGTCCTGCACCGGCACATCAAGCACGAAATCGAGCTGGCCGGAGACCAGTGCCGCGACGCGGGTCGCTGGCGTGGTGACCGGCGTGTAGACGATCTCGTCGATGTTATGCGGATTGTCCTTCAGGCCCCACCAGGTCGGATTGCGCACCATGACCGTGCGCACATCCTGCTCGCGCAGCTTCAGCATAAAAGGACCGGTGCCGTTGGAATTGCGGACGGCGAAAGTCTCTTCCTTGTCCTTGTAGTTCTGCGGATTGACCGCGTTGTTCTTCTCCGCCCAGGCCTTCGACAGGATGAAGATGTTGGCGATCTGGTTCGGCAGGATGGGGTTGGCGCCATTGGTCTCGACATGCACGGTATGCGCATCGACCTTCTTCACGTCCTTGACGCTGGCGATATAGGTCTTGAAGTCCGAGCTCGGATGCTGGGCGCGCTTGATCGAGAACACCACGTCATCGGCGGTGAAGTCGGCGCCGTCATGGAATTTCACGCCCTGGCGCAGCTTGAATTCCCAGGTGGTGTCGTTGACCGCCTTCCACGAGGTGGCGAGCGCGGGCACGAATTTCAGGTCGGCGCTGTAGCCGACCAGGCCTTCGTAGCTCTGGAAGCTGCCGGTACGGGTCAGGCCCTCGTTCTGGCTGTGCGGATCCATGGTGAGATAGTCACCCTGGCTGGCCCAGCGCAGGACTTTGCCCTGCGCGAAAGCCGGCGCGGCCAGCAGCGGCAGCGCCAGGGTAAGAGCGCCGGCAAGCAGCGCAGCCTTCATGTGAATCTTGGCCATAAAGCCTCCTGTTTTTGTCTTTTATGGTCCACCGCACGTCAGTCATGCGGCCTTGTGGCGCCGACCGGAAGACCCGGCCGGCGCCGCATGGCACCACTGTAATTTTACGGAGAATTTATGTCTACGGACTCGGGAGGAAACTGTCCTCCGGACGCTTAATGCGCGTATTCAGGCACCTTGCCGTCAGACGTCCCGTCGGTCGCCCCGCCCTTCCCGCCAGCTTTCTCGGCGGTGAATTCAAAGGCGAGCTTGTCGTCCACGACCTTGACCAGCACATGGCCGCCCTTGGCCAGCTGCCCGAACAGCAGTTCGTCGGCCAGCGGCTTCTTGATGTGCTCCTGGATCACGCGGCTGAGCGGCCGCGCGCCGTAGAGCTTGTCGTAGCCGCGCTCGGCCAGCCAGGCACGGGCTTCGTCGGTCAGGGCGACGGTGACGTTACGGTCGGCGAGCTGGCCTTCCAGCTGGGCGACAAACTTGTCGACTACGCGGTTGATCACCTCGGTCGACAGCGGCGCGAACGGAATCACGGCATCCAGACGGTTGCGGAACTCCGGCGTGAACAGGCGCTTGATCGCCTCTTCATCCTCGCCTTCCTTCATGTCGCGACCGAACCCGATGGCATTCTTCGACATTTCCGACGCGCCGGCATTGGTGGTCATGATCAGCACGACATTGCGGAAATCGACATGCTTGCCGTTGTTATCGGTCAGCTTGCCGTGGTCCATCACCTGCAGCAGGATATTGAACAGGTCGCCATGCGCCTTCTCGATCTCGTCGAGCAGCAGCACGCAATGCGGATGCTGGTCGACCGCATCGGTCAACAGCCCGCCCTGGTCGAAGCCAACATACCCCGGCGGCGCGCCGATCAGGCGGCTGACACTGTGGCGTTCCATGTATTCCGACATGTCGAAGCGGATCAGCTCGACACCCATGATGGTGGCGAGCTGGCGCGCGACTTCGGTCTTGCCGACACCGGTCGGACCCGAGAACAGGTAGTTGCCGATCGGCTTCTCCGGTTCGCGCAGGCCGGCCCGGGCCAGCTTGATGGCGCTGGACAGCGCATCGATGGCGTTGTCCTGGCCATAGACGACGCGCTTCAGCTCGGCATCCAGGTTGCGCAGGCTTTCCTTGTCTTCGCGCGACACTGACTTGGGGGGAATGCGGGCGATCTTGGCTACGATGGCCTCGATCTCCTTCACGCCGATGGTCTTGCGGCGCTTGCTTTCCGGCTTCATCAGCTCGGCCGCGCCCACTTCGTCGATCACGTCGATCGCCTTGTCGGGCAGCTTGCGATCGTTGATGTATTTCGACGACAGCTCGACCGCCGCCTTGATGGCATCCTCGGTATAGCGCACGCCGTGATGCTGCTCGTAATAGCCTTTGATGCCCTTCAGGATCTTCACGGCATCGGCCGGCGTCGGCTCGTTGACATCGATCTTCTGGAAGCGGCGCAGCAGCGCGCGGTCCTTCTCGATATAGGACCTGAACTCTTTATAGGTCGTCGAGCCGATGCAGCGCAGCGCGCCCGAGGCCAGAGCCGGCTTCAGCAGGTTGGAGGCATCCATGGCGCCGCCCGAGGTGGCGCCGGCGCCGATCACTGTATGGATTTCGTCGATGAACAGGATCGAGCCGGGCTGGCTCTCCAGCTCCTGCATCACCTGCTTCAGGCGTTCCTCGAAGTCGCCGCGATAGCGCGTGCCGGCCAGCAGGCTGCCCATGTCGAGCGCATAGATCACCGCATCCTTCAGGATGTCGGGGACCTCGGCGCGCACGATGCGGCGCGCCAGGCCTTCGGCAATGGCGGTCTTGCCCACGCCGGGATCGCCGACATAGAGCGGGTTGTTCTTGGTGCGGCGGCACAGGATCTGGATCGTGCGCTCGAGTTCGGCCTCACGGCCGATCAGGGCGTCGATCTTGCCGGCCTTTGCCTTCTCGTTGAGATTGACGCAGTAGGCGCTCAGCGCCTCCTTGTCCTTGTTGGCGGCATTGCGGTCGCTGCCGCCCCGCTCGCGTTCGCTGCGGTCGGCGCGTTCAGCGCGCTGCTCAATATCACTGTCAGCACCGCGCACCGGGCGGCGCTCGCCACTGCGGCCTGGCGACTTGGCGACGCCATGGCTGATGTAGCTGACGGCATCCAGGCGGGTCATGTCCTGCTCCTGCAGGAAATGCACGGCATGGCTTTCACGTTCGGAGAAGATCGCCACCAGCACATTCGCGCCGGTCACTTCCTCGCGGCCCGACGACTGGACATGGAACAGCGCGCGCTGCACGGCGCGCTGGAAGCTGAGCGTCGGCTTGGCATCCTGCACCGATGTCACCACCAGGCCGCGCAGGTCCTCGTCGATGAAGCTGCCGATGCGCTGCCGCAACTTTTCCACATCGACATTGCAGGCGCGCAGAACCGCGATCGCATCCTGGTCTTCGGTCAGGGCGAACAGCAGGTGCTCCAGCGTGGCGAATTCATGCTTCTTGGCACCGGCGAGCGAGAGCGCGCGATGCAAGGTTTGCTCGAGTGTACGGGAGAAAGATGCCATGCGCCTTCCGCCTTCCTCAGTCGCGTTCCATCGTGCACTGCAGCGGGTGCTGGTGCTGGCGCGCGAAATCGATCACCTGGGTTACTTTGGTCTCAGCCACTTCATAGGTAAAGACGCCGCAGATGCCGACGCCCTTCTGGTGGACATGCAGCATGATTTGCGTCGCATCTTCGCGCGCCTTGTTGAAAAAGCGCTCCAGAACATGAACGACGAACTCCATCGGAGTGTAATCGTCGTTCAGCAGCAGCACTTTATACATGGGCGGCTTCTGCGTTTTCGGGCGGGTCTTGGTGACCACACCCACGTCGGTGCGTCCACGCCCGTCTCGTCCGTCCCGTTCGCTCATGCCTCAATCCAGACTGTGGCACCAAAAGGGGTGCACGGAGGATGATATGGCCTCACAGGTTAAAAATACCAGCACCCTTGGGACAAAAAAAGGCCCGGCTTTCCAGCCGGGCCCGGTATTGCACGCTAACTCTGGGGAGGAAATGTGACGGCGGTCAAGCCGTCCCAGGTCCCCCGCCCGATCAAGCAGCGATCGGCTTCACCATCTTCTCGACAGTGGCCTGAACCTGCGCATTGATCGGCGCGAAGGCGTCCTGCGCAACCTTGGTGGCCACTTCGCTCAGCTTGGTGCTGTAAGCGGTGTAGGCCTCGAAGGCGCTCTTGGCGTAATCGTTCTGCAGCTCGATGAATTCCTGCAGGGTCTTGGCGCCCATCATGGCCTTGGCGGCAGAAACCTGGTCTTCGAACTGGCTCTTGCTGTAGGCGATGACTTCGGCGTTGATGGTCTCAAAGCCCTTCGCCGCGACATTGCCGGCGGTCACGAAGGCATCGACCTGATCCTTGCCAGCGGCCATGGCGTTTTCCAGAGCCTCGGTGCTGGCCTTGATGGCCTTCTCGATCTGCTCCTTGGAGGCGACAATCACGGAGTCATACGAGGTGCCGTTGAGGGCTTCGGTCTCGATCTTCTTGGTGGTCTTGGCGGTCATGGGGTTCGTCCTTGCTGTCCGGGTTTGTAACGGGGCCAGACCCGCCTGAGCGGGGACGGCAGAAATGCTGCATCGCAACGCCCCTAATTTAGGCACCCCTAGGCGTGTGGTCAATGAAAAAATGGTGCGGTGCACAAAAATCTTGTGCGCCGCACCAGAATCGGCTGAAAACCGATAAACCCCTTAGAACAACGTACCCTGACTATATCGCAGGCCATTCTTGCCCACCTGATATTGATGCGGCGCCGTCCCGCCATGGTAGCGAGGCTCGTTGTTGACCAGCAGGCTGTAGGGCGGCAGCGGGATCTCGTAGGGCTTGGTCGCCTCCACCCCGGTCTTATCGTAAGGGGCGAGCGCCTCGATCATCGGCACGGCCATACGGTCGAATTCCGGCGACGGGTACCCCCAGGCATGGAAGTGGAACTTGCCATCCCGGCAGGCGCTGGCGGCCCAGTAGAAGCTGTCGCCGCGCAGGAACAGGCCATCGGGTGCCGGCGCCTCGAAGCCGGCCGCGGTCATCGCTGCCTTCACCTTGGTCATCTCGGCCGGCGTCAGGCGATACAGCGCCTGTGGGCCGCGCCAAGGGCCCATGGGGTCGGTGATCGAGATCGGGGTCTTAGGATCGTTCAGGTTGCCACGACCGACCACCCGGGCCTCCAGCATGGCACCGCCATCCGGCTGGCTCGAGAAGTCGTAGGTCTTCTGCTGGTAGTCCTGGCGGGCATTGTAGACCAGCCGAATGCGGTCGGGCTCGCCCGGCGCGCAGGCGCGGAAGATGTCATCGCCACCGACATAACGGTCCCAGGAGAAGCGGCGCTGGAACGGATTGTCGGTCGGCCCCTGGGAGGCGCAGCCCACGATCGGAGTGATCAGAATGGCCGCCAGGGCCAACACTTTCTTAAACGTCGTCGACATAGAGTTCCTGTTCTCTGCAGTTTTCTGCGGGACGTTAGTCGCCTTGAATCCAAGTAGATTCAAGTCGTTACTGAACAATATTCTGGACAAAGGGTGCCATGGTTAAATATCCTGCATCCGATTCGCGGCTAGGGGGGATCCCGGTCGCCGTCCGAGTATTAGGGCAATCGAGGAAGGCATAATGAAGGCGAACAGCGTGGCCAAGGGGTGGAATCTGCCCGTCCTTGTAACAATGTGTTTCATCCTGTTTACCGCCATATTCGCCGCCCCTGCGCAGGCGGCCGGCTACTCCGCCATCGTGCTGGATGCCGATACCGGCCGGGTGCTGCACGCCCATGAAGCCGACACCCTGCGCTACCCGGCCTCGCTGACCAAGATGATGACGCTGTACATGGCCTTCGATGCCTTGAAAGACGGCCGCCTCCGTCTGGACCAGCGTATCCCGGTTTCTCCCCATGCCGCCACCCAGGCCCCTTCTGCCATCGGCCTGTCGCCAGGCATGACCCTGACCGTGAAGGATGCCATCCTGGCTGCCGTCACCAAGTCAGCAAATGATGCCACTGTCGCGCTCGGCGAAGCCATCGCCGGCGGCAACGAAGCCGTCTTTGCCGACATGATGACCCGCCGTGCCCGCGCGCTCGGCATGACCAGCACCACCTTCAAGAATGCCTCGGGCCTGCCCAACCCGGCCCAGAAGACCACCGCTCGCGACATGTCGGTGCTGGCGCTGGCGCTGCTGAAGAACCATCGCAGCTACTACGCCTATTTCCAGACCCCGGAATTCGAGTGGAATGACAAGGTCTTCAACAATCACAACCATCTGCTGAAGCGCTATGAAGGCGTCGACGGCATCAAGACCGGCTTCATCCGCGCCTCGGGCTTCAACCTGGTTGCCTCGGCCAAGCGCGACGGCCGCCGCGTCATCGGCGTGGTGTTCGGCGGTTCCAGCGTGGTCGCCCGCGACAACCAGATGATCAAGCTGCTGGATGCGGCCTTCGACAAGATCGAGAACGGCGACACCAACGCGCCGGTCATGGCCGACAGCAGCAAGCCCGATCGCCATTTCGGCCTGATCTCCAGCGCCGAGGCCGCCACCGCGCCTGCGCCCGCGCCGGCCAAGGCCAAGAAGGGCAAGAAAGCTGTTGCCGCCGCCTCGCCCGCCAAGGCCAACGGCGAATGGGCCGTGCAGCTCGGCGCCTTCCGCCAGGCCGCCGCCGCCGAGAAGCTGGTCGCCAAGGCACGTGGCAAGCTGCCGGCCGCCGAACCGCTGGTCGACGCCGTCGATGCCGGCAACAAGATCACGCTGTACCGCGCCCGCCTCACCGGCCTGACCCAGGCGGATGCCCGCCAGGCCTGCGAGCAGCTCAAGCGCGAGAAGATGACCTGCTCGGTCGTATCGCCCGACGCCTGAGCCTTCCCTCATCTCGAGTTACCCGGGCCGCGGCGATGCAGATTGCCGCGGCCCTTTTCATTTTTGTGCCCGGCGACACAGCACGGCAGCCGGCTCGCCTTTCCACCCCGGCCCGGGCTTCCTATGATCGGTAGCCCCTAGCGCCAAGGCTTCCATGGACCTGACCCACACCCGCCGCCGCCGTCTGAATCTTCTGCTCATGTTCATGCTGCTCGGCATTGCGCTCGGCACGGCCTATGGCACCGCCGTCGCCGTCATCATGGACGAGACGCTGGGCCTCCATACCTTCCTGCATGGCAGCCTGCGCGGCGCCTTCACCGGCATGCTGGTCAGCGGCGTGATCGCCTTCTTCGAGCTTTACATGGTGGAAGGCGCATATGGGCTGCGGCGCCGTCCGTTCTGGCAGTTGCTGGCGATCAAGGAGGTCGTCTACACCGCCGCCATCCTTGGCGGCGACTGGCTGGGCAGCACCCTGCTCGGCTCGCCCGGCGATCCGGGCTTCGGCCTCAACCGCATCACCGCCGTCACCTTCGTCTTCTCGGTCGGCTTCGCCCTGCTAATCAACTTCATCATGGAAATGTCCATGCTGCTTGGCCCGGGCGTGCTGGGCGCCATGCTACGCGGCCGCTACCACCGTCCACGCCAGGAGCGCCGGCTGCTGGTCTTCTTCGACATGCGCGGTTCCACCGCCATCGCCGAAAAGATCGGTGACATGGCGTTCCACGGCTTGCTGAATCGCTTTTTCGTCGACCTGACCGAGGCCGTGCTCGCCTGGGGCGGCATCGTGCACAAATATGTGGGCGACGAGATGATCGTCACCTGGTCGCTGGAGAACGGCAAGAACCCGGCCGGCGCCTATGCCGCGGCCCGCGAGGCCCACCAGAGATTCGCGCTGCTGGCCGATCGCTATCGCAGCGAGTTCGGTGTCGCGCCCGACTTCCGCGCGGTGCTGCATGCCGGCCCGGTCATCGCTGGCGAAATGGGCGAGGTCAAGCGCGAGATCGTACTTTTGGGCGATACCGTCAACACCACCGCTAAGATCGAGGTGGTCGCAAAGACCTTATCTGGCGGGATCATCGCCTCGGCCGAAGCTCTGGCGGCGACATCCCTGCCCAAGGACATGACGTCGCAGAGCCTTGGCACCTTCCCCCTGCCGGGAAAATCTGCTCCTGTCGCCCTGTACAGCGTGACCTGAGTCATCAACAAAAAAAGAGTTCGAGGAGATGCCCGTCGTGTTTGCGCTGACAAATGCGTCAGTTGCCTTTAATATTGCCACCGCCCGAAGCCCTGATTTGCCGTCCCGCTCCGTCGGATGGCATGGCATCCCGCCCCTTGGTTGCTTCCCCCTGTCCGGTTGCCCGGACCGGCTGGATGGCATAACCCAAGAGGATCGCGTGTGATGTCGACGTCCCAGTTCAGCATGGCCTTCGTGGCCTTCCGTGTCCTGCTGCCGTTCGCCTGCGGCTATTTCATGTCTTACCTGTTCCGCAGCGTGAACGCCGTGATCGCGCCGAACCTGCAGCGCGACCTCGGTATCGGTGCCGGCGATCTCGGCACCCTGACCGCCGCCTACTTCGTCACCTTCGCGCTGGTGCAGCTGCCGCTCGGCATCCTGCTCGACCGCTTCGGCCCGCGCCGGGTGCAGGCCGCATTCCTGCTCTCGGCCGCACTCGGCGCCGTCGTCTTCGCCGTGGGCAGCGGACTGAGTCATCTTGTCATCGGCCGCGCGCTGGTCGGCCTGGGCGTCGCCGGGGGGCTGATGTCGGCCATGAAAGCGATCGCGCTGTGGCTGCCCAAGGAACGCTGGGCGCTGGCCAACGGCGTGTTCATGACGGCCGGCGGCCTTGGCGCGCTGGCCGCCACCCTGCCCGTCGAACTGGCGCTGGAGCATTTCCACTGGACCGCGCTGTTCTGGGGCCTGGCCGTGCTGACGGTCGGCGCTTCGGCCGCGATCTTCTTCGTGGTGCCCGAGCGCGAGCGCGCCATGCCAGTGGCGACCAGCAGCCTGGGCACGCAGTTGCGCGAATGCGGTCGCTTCCTTACCGATCGCCGCTTCTGGCGCATCGCGCCGGTGTCGATGATGGGCATGGGCAGCGGCCTGTCGATCCAGGGCCTGTGGGCCGGACCTTATCTGCGCGATGTCGGCGGGCTCGACCGCGCCGCCACGGCGCAGGTGCTGTTCATCGTAGCGGCAGCACTCACTGCCGGCTTCACCCTCACCGGCATCGCCGCCGACCGGCTGCAGCAGCGCGGCTTCCCCTTGAGCCGCACCATGGTCTGGGGCGTCGTACTCTATGCGCTGGTGCTGGCGGTGTTGACCGCCGGCTGGACGCCGACCAATCCGCTGCTGTGGATTGCCTTCGGCCTGCTCAGCAATACCACCGTGCTGGCCTATCCGATCCTGAGCGGCCAGTTCAGCCTGGAACAGGCCGGCCGCGTCAACACGCTGCTGAACGGTGTGGTCTTCGGCTTTGCCTTCTTCGCGCAGGCCGGCATGGGCTGGCTGATCGGCCAGTGGCCGCGTGGCGCCGGCGGCAGCTATCCGGTCGAAGCCTATCAGTGGACCTTCGGCCTGGCGCTGACGCTGCTGGTGCTGACGCTCGGCTGGTATCTGCTGACGGAAAAGAGGAAAGCCCCTCCGGCTTAACCATCGCCTATGGCTTAACCGGCGGACGGCCGACCGAATAATAGGTATAGCCGGCCTGCTTCATCTCGGCCGGCTTGTACACATTGCGCAGGTCGACGATCAGCGGCTGCTTGAGCAGGCCCTTCAGGCGCGGCAAGTCGAGGGCGCGGAACTGGTTCCATTCGGTGACCAGCACCAGCACGTCGGCACCACTGGCGACGCCATAGGCATCCTCACACCAGACCATGTCCTTGAGCAGCTTCTTCGCTTCCGGCATGCCTTCGGGATCATAGGCACGGATGACGGCGCCAGCCGCCTGCAGCGCCGGCACGATCTCCAGGCTGGGGCTGTCGCGCATGTCGTCGGTTTCGGGCTTGAAGGTCAGGCCGAGCACGCCGACGGTCTTGCCCTTGACCGAGCCGCCGCAGGCCGCGATCACCTTGTCGGCCATGTTGCGCTTGCGGCGGTCGTTGATGTCGATCACCGTCTCGACGATGCGCATCGGCGCGGCATTCTTCTTGCCGATGGCGACCAGTGCCTGGGTATCCTTGGGGAAGCAGGAGCCGCCATAGCCCGGGCCGGCATGCAGGAACTTGCCGCCGATACGGCCGTCCAGGCCGATACCGCGCGCCACGTCCTGGACATTCACATTCACCTTCTCGCACAGATCGGCGATCTCGTTGATGAAGGTGATCTTGGTCGCCAGGAAGGCATTGGCGGCATATTTGATCAGTTCAGCGGTTTCCAGCGCCGTGAACAGGATCGGCGTCTCGTTCAGATACAGCGGCCGGTAGAGGTTGCGCAGCAATTCGCGCGCCCGCTCGCTCTCGGCGCCGCAGACCACGCGGTCGGGCCGCATGAAGTCTTCAATGGCCGCGCCTTCGCGCAGGAATTCCGGATTGGAAGCCATCTCGAAATCGGCCTTGGGCGCGGTCTCGCGGATGATGCGCTCGACCTCGCGGCCAGTGCCGACGGGTACGGTGGATTTGGTGACCACCAGCGTGTAGTCCTTCAGCGAGCCGGCGATTTCCTTGGCCGCGGCGTAGACATACGACAGGTCCGCCTCGCCGTCGCCGCGACGCGAGGGCGTGCCGACCGCGATGAACACCGCATCGGCATTGGCCACCGCCGTCTCGGCATCCTGCGTGAAGGACAGGCGGCCGGCCTTGACGTTGCGGGCCACCAGGTCTTCCAGTCCCGGTTCGAAGATCGGGATCTGGCCGCGCTTCAGGCTTTCAATGCGGTCGGGATTCTTATCGACGCATGTGACGGTATGGCCGAATTCGGAGAAACAGGTCCCGGACACCAGGCCGACATAGCCGGTGCCGATCATCGCTACACGCATTGTCTGTTCCCCCGGTACTAGCCTTAATGGTCGTGATGCCGTCGATTAAAGCGTCTTGTAACCCTGCAGGATTTCCGTGACATCCTTGCGCATGTCAGGGCGATCCAGCGCGAAAGCGATGTTGGCGTGCAGGAAACCGATCTTGTCGCCGCAATCATAGCGCGTGCCGCTGAAGCGCAGGCCGTGGAACGGTACCTCGCCGATCATGCGGGCCAGCGCGTCGGTCAGCTGGATTTCGCCGCCAGCGCCGCGCTGCACCTTATCGAGATGGTCGAAGACCTGCGGCTGGACGATATAGCGGCCAATGACGGCGGTCTTGCTGGGCGCGGCATCGGGGTTCGGCTTTTCCACCAGGCCCGTCACCTCCACCAGCTTGTCGGCATCCTTGCCCGGCTTGATGATGCCGTAGCGCTTGGTGTGCTCATGCGGCACATCCATGGCGGCGATCAGGTTGCCGCCGACCTTGTTATAGGCCGCGACCATCTCCGCCAGGCAGCCGTCCTTCGACAGGATCAAATCGTCGGCCAGCAGCACGGCAAAGGGCTCGTCGCCGACCAGCGATTTGGCGCAGCGCACGGCATGACCCAGGCCCAGCGGTTCCATCTGACGGGTATAGGACACGGCGCCGGCTTTCGGCATCCAGCTGTTGATGGCATCCAGCAATTCAGTCTTGCTGCGATCCTTCAGCACGTCTTCCAGCTCGTAGGAGCGGTCGAAGTGATCCTCGATGGCCTGCTTGCCGCGACCGGTGACGAAGATGAACTCCTCGATGCCGGCGGCGCGGGCTTCCTCGACCGCATACTGGATCAGCGGCTTGTCGACGACCGGCAGCATTTCCTTCGGCATCGCCTTGGTGGCGGGCAGGAAACGGGTGCCGAGGCCACCCACGGGAAACACGGCTTTGCGGATCGGACGGATCATGGATGCAGGACTTTCTTGTTGTTAGGCCGTCAGCCGAACCTTGCGATTCGGGCCTTGGCCTTTGCGCGGTTTTACGCCGGCCGGCGGTATGGCGCAACGGGGCCACGGGGGGCCGGGTTCCGCTTTCATGGCCCCGTAATGGGGCAAAAATACGGCCCGAGCGGAGTGCTGTCCGGAAGGCTTTCCGGGGTGGTCCGGCAGCTTCCCCCGGCACGCCCACCCCCCTATCATGGCGCCATCACCCGTCCGGAGAAAGCCGTGTCCGCCGCGCCCGATCTGAGTCCACCCACTACCCCTGTCCTGCGCGACCAGCCGGAAGCCGGGATCGTCCGGCTCACCCTCAATCGTCCGCAGGCCTATAACAGCCTGTCGACCGGGATGATGAACGCGCTGCAGGCCGAGCTGGACGCAATCCGGCAGGACGGCAGTGTCAAAGCCGTGATCATCGCCGCCAATGGCCCGGGCTTCTGCGCCGGCCATGATCTGAAAGAGGTGCGCGCCAATCCCGGCCGCAAGAATTACGAGGCGCTGTTCCGCCAGTGCTCGATGCTGATGCAATCGGTCGTCGCCCTGCCCCAGCCAGTGATCGCCCAGGTGCATGGCGTGGCCTCGGCCGCCGGTTGCCAGCTGGTGGCGAGCTGCGACCTGGCCGTGGCGGCCGAAAGCGCGCGCTTCTCCACCCCGGGTGTCAATATCGGGCTGTTCTGCTCGACGCCGATGGTGGCGCTGTCGCGCAATGTCGCGCCCAAGCATGCGATGGAAATGCTGCTCACCGGCGACCTGCTCCCCGCGGCGCGCGCCGCCGAGATCGGCCTGATCAATCGCGTGGCGCCCGATGCCGAACTGGCCCAGGCGGCGCTGGCGCTGGCCCGGCAGATCGCCGCGAAATCACCGCTGACGGTGAAGATCGGCAAGGAAGCCTTCTATCGGCAGCGCGAGATGACCTTGGCTCAGGCCTACGACTATGCCAGCCAGGTGATGACCATGAACATGCTGGCGCGCGATGCCGAGGAAGGCATCGATGCTTTTATCGAAAAACGCGACCCGACCTGGGAAGGTCGCTGACCATGAGTGCCACGTTGGACAAGATCGATCACGACAATTACGACGATGCCTATATCCGCAGTATCCTGCGCAAGGTGAACGTCATCGCCATGGTGGGCGCCAGCGCAAACTGGAACCGCCCTTCCTTCTTTGCGATGAAATACCTGCAGCAGAAGGGCTACCGGGTCATTCCGGTCAACCCGAAGGAAGCCGGCAAGGATATCCTGGGCGAGAAGGCCTATGCCTCTCTGGCCGAAATCCCGGTGAAGGTCGACATGGTCGACTGCTTCCGCAATTCTGAAGCCATTCCGCCGATTGCCGCAGAGGCGATCAAGATCGGCGCGAAGGTGCTGTGGATGCAGCTCGGTGTGCGCAACGACGATGCGGCGAAGACAGCGGAAGCCGCAGGCTTGCAAGTCGTGATGAACCGCTGCCCGAAGATCGAATACGGGCGCCTCAGCCAGGAAATCGGCTGGATGGGTGTGAACACCCGCGTCATCAATTCCAAGCGCAATCGCAGGATCTGAAGTCATGATCGATAAGACCAAGGCCGCTGCGGCCAACCGCGCGGCGGAGAATACCTCGCCTTACGGTTTCGACACCCTGCAGGTGCATGCCGGCACCGCGCCCGATCCCACCACCGGTGCGCGCTCGACACCGATCTACCAGACCACGGCTTTCGTGTTCGAGGATGCCGACCAGGCCGCCTCGCTGTTCAACCTGCAGAGCTTTGGCAACATCTACACCCGCCTGACCAATCCGACGACAGCGGTGCTGGAGCAGAAGGTCGCGGCCTTGGAGAACGGCCGCGCCGCCACGGCGGTGGCCAGCGGCCATGCCAGCCAGGCCGTCGCCTTCCACATGTTGATGAACCCGGGCGACCATATCGTGTCGTCCAGCAAGCTCTATGGCGGCTCGATCACCCAGCTCGGCGTCAGCTTCAAGCGCTTCGACTGGCACACCACCTTTGTCGATCCCGATGACCTTGCCGGTTTCGAGAAAGCCATCACCCCGAAGACCAAGGCGCTCTATGCCGAAAGCCTGTCCAATCCGGGCGGTGTGATCGTCGATATCGCGGCGCTGGCCGACATCGCGCATCGCCATGGCATTCCGCTGATCATCGACAACACCATGGCCTCGCCCTATCTGTGCCGCCCGATCGAACATGGCGCCGATATCGTGCTGCACTCGGCCACCAAGTTCCTCGGCGGCCATGGCAACTCCATGGGCGGCGTCATTGTGGACTCCGGCAAGTTCGACTGGGGCCAGAACGACAAGTTCCCACATCTGTCGCAGCCTTCACCCGCCTATCACGGCCTCACCTTCTGGGAGACCTTCGGCGACATGGCCTTTGCCGTCGCCTGCCGCGTGATCTCGCTCCGCGATCTCGGCCCGGCGATCTCGCCCTTCAACGCCTTCATGATCCTGACCGGCATGGAGACGCTGTCCCTGCGCATGCGCAAACATTGCGACAATGCGCAGGCCGTCGCCGAGTTCCTGTCCAAGCATCCGAAGGTCGACTGGGTATCCTATGCCGGCCTGAGGGGCGACAAGTATTATCAGTTGGCACAGCGCTATATGCCAAAGGGCGCGGGCTCGGTCTTCACCTTCGGCCTGAAGGGCGGCTATGACGCCGGCATGACGTTTGTCGACACCGTGGAGATCTTCTCGCATCTGGCCAATGTCGGCGACACGCGCAGCCTGGTGATCCACCCGGCCTCCACGACGCATCGCCAGCTGACGCCCGAACAGCGCGCCGCCGCCGGTGCCGGCGATAACGTCATCCGCCTGTCGATTGGCATCGAGGACGTGGCTGATCTGATCAAGGACCTGGACAAGGCCCTCAATGCAGCCTGATCACTCGGCCGGCTGCGCCACTGGCTCTGAAACTTCCGCGCGATCGCGCGGCAGCAGCAGCGCGAAGATGCCCGCGCCGGCCGCCGCCGCCGCCAGCAGGATGAACAGGCCATCCAGCGTGCCGGTGACGCGGTAGATCACCGGGATCACGGCCACACCCAGCGACGAGACGCCGAGCGTCAGCACGAACTTCGCGCCAAACGCCCGCCCGCGCCATTGCGGCGGGGTGTATTTGGCCAGCAGGGAATTCTCGGCCGCCTGCCCCGCCACATTGAGGCTGACCATCAGCGCCGCCACCGGCACCAAGGCCGGATGGATCAGCAGCATGGCGGTCACGATCACCGGAATCTGCAGCCACTGCACGGCGGCATAGACGCTGCGCAGCGCATAGCGGTCGGCCAGTTCGCCGCCGATGATCTGCGACAGCGCCGAAACGGTGTAGACGATGGTCACCATGCCGCCGATGCCCAGCATGCTGTCGTTGAACACGCCGGCAAGCCGCGTATCGAACACCTTGGGCAGCGCAAAGGCGGTCGCCTGGAAGATCAGGCCGGTGCAGAGCATGGTGGCCGACATCACCCAGAAGACGCGCCAGATATCGCTCTTGCCGGGCGCCGGCGTCGGTACCAGGTCCTCGCCGCGATCCAGCAGCAGATCGGCCTGCCGCGCCCAGACGAAGGCGACGCCGACGATCAGGCAGACGATGCCCGGGATGATGAAAGCGGCGCGCCAGCCGTAGAGATCGGCCAGAAGGCCGGCGATAACGGCCGCCGCCGCCGTGCCGACCGAGCCGAACACGCCGTTGATGCCGAGCGCCCGGCCGCGATTCACGGCATTGCGCACCAGCCACGGAATCCCGACCGGGTGATAGATGGCGGCGAACAGGCCAAGACCGGCCAAGCCTAAGCAGATGGTCAGCGGCGTATCGGCGAAGCCGGTGAGGATCGAGCAAATGCCGACGCCGAGGAAGAACAGCGCCATCATCCCTGAGGCGCTCCACTTGTCGCCCAGCCAGCCGGCGGGCAAGGCCGCCGCGCCGAACAGCACACTCATCGGGATCGAGAGCGCGAACAGCGTGTCGTAGCCCATGCCCCATTCGCGCTCCAGTACCAGAACCACGGTGGCGTAGAGCAGCGTGAAAAGATGGGAAAAGGTGTGGGCGACGCTGGAAAAGGTCAGCGTCAGGAAACCGGAATACCGCGACATATCGACTCTCTGGCATCTCTTATGGGGATACCAGGAAGCCTACTCCCCGGGCCGCGTCAGGCAAGCCCGAAAATGTATCGCAGCAATCAGGAGCCGGCGTTCACCAGCACCGGCTTGTCGCGATAAACGGCGGGGAAGAACTTCTTCAGCTCACCGATCTTGGGCAAGTCGTTGATGGCGATATAGGGCTGGGTCGGATGCAGCGTCATGTAATCCTGGTGATAGTCCTCGGCCGGGAAGAAGGCTTTGTCCGCCTCGATGGTGGTGACCACCGGCTTGTCGAAGGCTTTCGCCTGGTTGAGCTGGGCGATATAGGCCTTGGCCACGTCGGCCTGCTCGGCATCGACCGGGAAAATGGTCGAGCGGTACTGCGGGCCGACATCAGGACCCTGGCGGTTGAGCTGGGTCGGGTTATGGGCGACCGAGAAATAGATCTGCAGCAGCTTGCCGTAGCTGATCTTGCTCGGGTCGTAGGTGATGGCGACGGCCTCGGCATGAGGGGTGACGCCGCTGCTGACCTTCTTGTAGTCGGCCGAGGCCTGGTTGCCGCCGGCATAGCCTGAGACGGCGCTGATCACACCCTCGGTATGCTGGAACACGCCCTGCACGCCCCAGAAGCAACCGCCGGCCAAGATGGCGGTTGCGGTCGGCGTATTTTTGGCGGCCACATCGGTCACCGGCGCGGGAATGGCGCGACCTTTCTCGAAGGCGAAGGCGGCCGGCACGGCGGCGACCAGCATCAGGGCGACAAAGGCGGTGGCGATGGTCAGGCGGGACATGGCGGACTCCGGAGGCTGATCGGACAGATGTAGTCCTCGCGACCACCAAGGAAAAGCCGGATCACGACTTTGTGGTCTCGGCCAGCAGCCAGGCGATGTAATCCGGGTTGCCACCCTGCCCAACTTCCAACGGCAGCACGCAGGGTACGCTGTAGCTATGGGCGGCCTGCACGGCGGCGGTGACCGCCTCGACCAGATCGGGGCGGGTCTTGAGGATCAGCACGGCCTCCTCGGCTTTTTCCATTTTCCCTTGCCACCAGTATACGGAGCGCATGCCCGGAATGATGTTGGCGCAGGCGGCCAGCTTCTGCCCCACCACGGCCTCGGCGATCGCCTCGGCTTCGGCGACAGTGGAGGTCGTGCAGTAGAGCAGGACGATGTCAGTCATCAGCGGCGGCCTTCAGGGCCTGGTCATGCCATAGCGCCACCACGACGCCGAGCACCACCACCGCACCGGCCTGGTGCAGCGTGCCCAGTGACACCGGCACGTGATGAAGCAGCGTGGCGATGCCTAAGCCCACCTGCACCAGCACGACGGTGAGCAGGCCATGGCGCAAGCCGGTGGGCGCGCTTTGCCTCAACGTCACCGAGATGGCGAGCGTCAGCACGAAGACGGCATAGGCCAACATGCGATGCTGGAACTGCACGGTCATCGCATTCTCGAAAAAGTTGATCCACCAGGGCTGCGCAATCAGCAGGCCGTCGGGGATGAAGGCGCCGTCCATCAGCGGCCAGGTGTTATGCGCAAGACCGGCATTCATGCCGGCGACCAGGCCACCCGACAGCACCTGCAGGAAGACCACCACCGCCAGCACCATGGCGATGCCGCCACCCCTGGCGCTCACCATGTTGCCATGGCGTATGAGCGACAGCGCGCCCCAGAGCAGATAGGCGTAGATGAAGAAAGCCAGCCCCAGATGCGCGGTCAGACGGTAGTGGCTGACATCGGGATGATCGACCAGGCCGCTCGCCACCATGAACCAGCCGAGCGCGCCCTGGCTGCCGCCGAGCAGGAACATCAGAACCAGATGTCGCTTCATGCCGACGGGAATGCGGCCGCCGATCCAGAACAGGATCATCGGCAGCGCGAAGGCGACACCGATCAGGCGGCCGAGCAGACGATGGATGTATTCAAGCCAGAAAATGCCTTTGAAGCCGTCCAGCGTCATCCCGATATTCACTTTCTGATATTCGGGGAACTGCTTGTACTTCTCGAACTCAGCCGCCCAGGCGGTTTCCGACAGCGGCGGCAGCCAGCCGGTGATCGGCTTCCACTCCACCATCGACAGACCGGACTCGGTCAGGCGCGTCAGGCCGCCGATGACAACCATCAGCGCCACCAGGCCGGCGACCGCGAACAGCCACAGCGCCACAACCCGGGCATCCTGCTGCCGCCGTTCCGTCACCATCGCCGTAATCGTCGTCGCCATGATCAAATCCTTCGATACATACGGTCCAGAACAAAGACCGGCACCCCGGCAGGGTCAAGGCTGCCGGGCGAGCCTATAGTGTCGCATGGGTCGGCGGTTCAAACCTGGCTCATGCCAGTATTTCCCTTTACCCCGTCATGCCACGGCTTGGCCGTGGCATCCATGCGTTGTTTTAAAAGAAACTCGTGGATGCTCGGGCCAAGCCCGAGCATGACGACTCTACACTTAACGTTTCTTCCGACTCCGCAGGTCGATAATCCCCGAACGCTGGCGCGGGTCTTCTCCACTGCGGAAAATCTGCGTCTTCTGCACCTTCTGGGTGCCGGTGGTGGGCAGGCTGTCGACAAACAGAACCCAGCCCGGCGCCTTGAAATAGGCCAGCCGTTCAAAGCACCAGTCGAACAGGCGCGCGGCAAGCTCTTGCCCCGCCACCTGTCCTGCCATCGGCACCACGCAGGCCATCACTTCCTCTTCGCGGATCTCATCAGGCGCGGCCAGCACCGCCACCTGCGCCACGGCGTCATGCGCCTGCAGGCAGGCCTCGATCTCGGCGGCGGCGATATTCTCGCCCGAGCGGCGGATGATGTTCTTCTTGCGGTCGACGAACACCATCATGCCGTCTTCGGCCTGCCGCACCACGTCGCCGGTATGGAACCAGCCGTCGCGCCAGGACTCTTCCGTGGCGGCCTCGTTCTTCAGATAGCCGGAGAAGAAGCCGTAGCGCGGCGTGGCGGCCGAATGGCGCACCAGCAGCTCGCCCTCTTCGCCGCGCGGCACTTCCCGGCCCTGCTCGTCAGCCACCATGGCTTCAAGCCCCGGCAGTGGCCGACCGAAGGCGCGAATGTCGATCTGGCGCGGCTCGATGCAGTCGCAGAAGATGCGCCCGGTCTCGGTCATGCCCCAGACCTCGCAGAGCGGGAAACCAAAGCGGTCCTCGAACGGCTTGTGCAGCTGCGGCTCGACACCAGCGCCCAGGCCGAAACGCACGCTGTGCTGCTTCTCTTCCGCGCTGACCGGCTGGTTCAGCAGCAGCGGCGGCACCACACCCAGATAATGGACGATGGTTGCCCTGGTCTGCGCGATCTCCTGCCACCAGCGGTTCGGACTGAAACGTTCGGTCAGGATCAGGCAATGGGCGCCCAGGATGGCGCAGGCCACGGTGATCGCGCCATGGTTCATGTGGAACAGCGGCAGCGGATTGTAGAAGCGCTCCTGCCCGTGCCGCATCGCCAGCCGGCCACCGAGGCTGGCATACCAGTGGCCGGCATTCAGCGTGTAGAAATTGCTGAGCACGCAGCCCTTGGGCCGTCCGGTGGTGCCAGAGGTGTAGAGCAGCGAATATTCGGTATCGTGATCCGGCGCGCCGGCGCGCGGCTTCGTCTGCGGCGACGGCAGATCGACCGGCATGTCGAGGCCGTTCAGCACCGGCAGCGGTTTGGAACCGCACTCTGCTGCAACCTTGCGCAGATCGTCGATGCGGCCGGGCAGCACCACGGCGAGATCGGCTTCGGAATGCTCGACGAGATAGAGCATCTCATCATGGCGGTAGTCGGGATTGACTGGCACGATGCCGCAGCCAAGGCCGTTCAGGGCGAGATAGTGGAAGAAGAATTCCGGCCGCATGTCGAGCAGCAGCGCGACGCGATGGCCAAGCCCGTAGCCGGCGGCGGCGTAGCGATCTTTGAGCGCATCGACGATGGCCAGCACCGCGCCGTAGGTCAGCTCCAGACCTTCCGGCGCCCAGTCGCGGCCCGCGCGCGCCGGCACGCACAGGAAACTATGCTCGCGATGCGCCGCCGCCGTCTGCCGAAAGGCCGCATAGACGGAGGACGGCAGCCCCTCATATTGCATGAGCGGTTCCTCCCTTTGCCGGCATTCTTCTATCGCAGCGACAGGACGGCAAGCATCACGAGGCCGATCGCAATGCGGTAATACGCAAACGGCGTGAAACCATAGCGGTTGATGAAGGCGATCACGGTGCGGACCACCAGCAGGGCACAGAGGAAGGCGGTGATGAAGCCGACCGCGATCAGCCCGGCGCCATCCAGGGTCAGGCCGTCGCGGTTCTTGAACAGGTCATAGGCGGTGGCCGCCACCATGGTGGGCACGGCGAGGAAGAAGGAGAATTCCGCCGCCGCGGCGCGCTGCACGCCGAGCAGGCGCGCGCCCATGATGGTGGCGCCCGAGCGCGACACGCCGGGGATCATGGCCAGGCATTGCAGGAAGCCGATCTTCAGGCTGAGGCGGAACTTGAAGTCGTCGACGCTTTTCACCTCGCCCTCGCCCACCCGGCGCTCAATCAGCAGGATCAGCAGCCCGCCGACGATCAGCGCCACCGAGACGACCCAGGGATTGAACAGCACGCTCTTGATGAAGCCATGGGCGAAGAAGCCGATCACCAGCGCCGGCAGGAAGCCGAACAGCACATTCACGGTGAAGCGGTTGGCGGTGTCGTCGCGGCCCAGCCCCGAGAGCGTGCCCCACAGCCGCGGCCAGTAGACCAGACAGATGGCCAGGATGGCGCCAAGCTGGATGGCGATCTCGAAAACCTTGCCCGGCGGGCCCTCGAAACCGAGCAGATCGACCAGCAGGATCAGGTGGCCGGTCGAGGAGACCGGGATAAACTCCGTCAATCCCTCGACAATCCCCAGGAACGCGGCCTGCAGGTAATCCATCAGCATGCGCCAGGCCCGGCCAATTCGAGCCCACCAGAGGCCAAAGATGAGCCAAGGGGAGCCAATCCGAGCCAATCGGAGCCAACCCGAGCCAATCTCGTCCAATTTCGTCCAATTTCGTCCAAACAGACTGCATACAATGACATGCAGAACATCCTTCGCCGACCCATCCAGTCTCTAAAGAACAAATATAGTACATACGGCGAGACTCGGCAACACCGCTGCCCTATCAGACAGCCTTCGCTGCGCGGCGGGAAGCGGCGGCGCAAACGTGAAACGAAATGTCGCATCAAGCGTTTATGGGCAGGTTATTTACAAACAAAGGAGTTTTGCGATGCGCGGCATTTTACTGTGGCTGATCGGCATTCCGATCCCCATCATCATTCTGCTTTATCTCTTTGGCGTGCTGTAAGCGCCGCAAACCATCCTGTGACTGACAATCGGCCGGCCTGACCCCGTCAGGTCGGCCTTTTTGATTCAGCCTCGCTCCTCCACCAGCCCCAGCCGGACCAGGCGCGCGGCCACGGCATCGCGCGAGCGGCCGACCCGGCGGGCGATATCATCAGCACGCAGGCCACGCCGGAACAGCGCGCAGACCGCCAGTTCCTCCTGCCGGGTCCAGGCCTTGCCCGTGTTGATGGGCTGGCCCAGATCGCGCACGCGCTGCTGCCGGCGCTGTTCATGGCCGGGATATGGCGGCGGAACGACCTCCTCTGCCAAACCGGGTTGTACACCAGGTTCCAAGCGCGGCGCACCAAAGCCTTCGCTGCGCGCATCATGCCAAAGCTGTCGGCGGGCATCGCCATCGGGCGGCACGTTCAGCAGTGCGCTGCCGCGCAGTCGCAGCAGACCGATCCAGAATGCCTCCGCCGCCGTCAGGCGACCGGCAGGCACATCGGCCTGCAGGATGACAACCAGCGGCAGCAGACCGTTCTTGCGGATGACCTTGATCTTCTCGCCGGAGACGGAATGCCCGCCAGCGAAATGCATGCGCTTGCGCGTTTCGATGTCGCGGGTCTGGCCGACATAAAAAATGCAGTGGTCGCGCGGATCGATCAGCGCGTAAATCCACCCGGTCAGCGGACTGACCTGCCCATCATCACAATCAGCCATCGACTGATCGTCCGCACTGCCTGCCTCGGCCATGCTCGACATCACGATTGCACCCACGCTCTAGCTCATTGCCGAATTACGGCGAGAGCATGGCGGATGCAACGCAAGGACTGTCCAGCGAAAAGAATTTCCCTCTTCGCTTGCATACACTGATCATCGTACTCCGAAGGGAGTATCAGCCGCGCGGCTTGCGGCCCACCACGGGCGGCGCCTTCGACACACCATCGAAAGCATCATTGAACTTGCGCAGCAGGCGCAGGAACTCCGCCGCTTCCTGTTTGGTGAAAGGTGCGAGCAGCGCCTCGCGCACAGCCGTCGCATCAGATGCGCAGGCCTGGATCAGCTTGCGCCCCGCCGGCGTGAGCGTCAGCGCGAACTTGCGCCGGTCCTTCGCATCGGCGGTCTTGGCGATCAACTTGCGCTTGACCAGCAGGCCAACCACCAGCGCGGTGGTGGAGCGGTCGAAGCCCAGGCTGCGCGCCAGATCAATCTGGCTGATCGGCCCCCAACGCAACAGCACCGACAGCGCGCCATATTGCGGCGGCGTCAGGTCATGCGGCTTGAGCATCTGCAGGAAGGTCGACACCGAATTCTGGTGCGCGCGCCGGATCTGAAACCCGGCACGGTCGTATATCTCGGGTACCGGATGCTCGTTGCGTTCTGTCTTGGCCATGATCGTCCCTGCCCCGATCCCATAGCATATTTCGTGAATTGACACAGGCACCGGCCGGCGTAATAGTCAGACGTATGCCGATTATAGCGGGTCGCCAGCAAGGGGCCCGGCACTGGAGGAAATTATGTCGATCGCCATCTGCACCGCCCTGTCTCGCCGCGCCCTGCTGGCCGCCGGCGCCGCCCTCGCCATCACTGGCTTCACCCTGCCGGCCGCCGCGCAGTCGCTGATCCAGCGCCCGGTCAAGATCATCGTGCCCTTCACCCCGGGCACCGGCATGGACATCCTGGCCCGCGTGATCGGCGAGCAGATGCGCGCCCGCTCGGGCCAGCCGGTGATCGTGGAAAACCGCGTTGGCGCCTCGGGCAATATCGGCAGCCAGGTGGTCGCCACCGCGCCGGCCGATGGCTACACGCTGATGGTGACGGCCAATACCTTCACCATGACGCCGTCGCTCTACAAGAACGTGCCCTATGACGTGAACAAGGACTTCTCGCCGATCGGCCTGATCGCGCAGGGCCAGATGGCGCTGACCGTGCATCCGTCGGTGAAGGCCGCCAACGCCAAGGAGTTCATCGCCCTGGCCAAGGCCAATCCGGGCAAGATCGACTATGCCTCGCCCGGTAACGGCACGCCGCAGCATCTGGCCATGGAATCCTTCAAGCTGGCCGCTGGCATCAACCTCAACCACATCCCCTACAAGGGTTCGGGCGGCGCGGTGCAGGACCTGCTGGGCGGCACTGTCGGCGTGATGATCCTGCCCGTCCATACCGCGCTTCCCTTCCTGCCCGACAGCCGCCTGCGCGTGCTGGGCGTGACCAGCGCCGAGCGTTCGCCGATCGCGACGCAGTTGCCCACATTGGCCGAACAGGGCGTCACCGGCTTCGACGTCGATCTGTGGTACGCCATGTACGCGCCAGCCAAGACGCCGGACGCGATGGTAAAGGCGCTGAATAGCGAGCTGAACGCCATCCTGGCCGATGCCAGTGTGCGCGAGACGATCCAGAAGCAGGGCCTGGTGGTGAAGACCAGCACGCCGGATGCACTGGCCAAGCTGACCGCCAGCGACCTCGCGCGCTGGAACAAGGTGGTCACCGAGGCCAAGATCGAAGCCGAGTAAGCATCGCGTTCAGTCAAGGATTGTCAGTATGGATGTGATCATCATCGGCGGCGGCATCGGCGGGCTCACGCTGGCTCTATCGCTGCACGAGCGCGGCATTCCCTGCCGCGTCTTCGAGATGGCGCCGCAGATCAAGGCGGTCGGCGTCGGCGTCAACCTGCTGCCGCACAGCACCAAGGAGCTGATCCGGCTCGGTCTCGAAGCCGAGCTGGCCAAGGTGGCGGTGGCGACCAAGGACGCCACCTTCTTCAACCGCTTCGGGCAGCTCATCCATCGCGAGCCGCTGGGTCGCGCGGCAGGCTATGACTGGCCGCAATTCTCGATCCATCGCGGCGATCTCCAGATGCTGCTGCTGGCGGCGGCCGAACAGCGCCTGGGCAAGGACCGCATCCAGACCGGCTGGCAATGCACCGGCTATACGCAGGATGCGCAACGCGCCACGGCGAAGTTCCGCAACACCGAGACCGGAGACGCCCTGCCCGACCAGAGCGCCGATGTGATCATCGCCTGTGACGGCATTCACTCGGCCATCCGCAAGCAGATGCATCCGGGCGAAGGCGAGCCGCGCTATTCCGGCGTCAACATGTGGCGCGGCGTGACGCGGATGCAGCCGATCCTGTCGGGTGCCTGCATGGTGCGCGCGGGATGGCTGAGCCATGGCAAGATGGTGATCTATCCGATCCGCGAAAACATCGACGCCGCCGGCAATCAGCTGATGAACTGGGTGGCCGAGATCGAGACGCCGACATACCGCAAGCGCGACTGGAGTCGGCCGGGCAACCTGGATGACTTCCTGCCGGCGTTTGCCGACTGGCATTTCGACTGGCTCGACGTGCCGAAGATGATCCGCGATGCCGACATGGCGCTGGAATTCCCGATGGTGGACCAGGACCCGCTGGAGCGCTGGACCGATGGCCGCGTCACTCTGCTGGGCGATGCGGCGCATCCGATGGTGCCGCGCGGCTCCAACGGCGCCGGCCAGGCGATCATCGACTGCCGCGTGCTGACCGACCTGCTGGCCGAAAGCGCCGATGCGCGCGAGGCCTTGAAGGCCTATGAGGCCCAGCGCCTGCCGGCCACCACAAATGTCGTGCTGACCAACCGCACCAATCCGCCCGATGCCATCCTGCGCGAGGTGTTCGAGCGCACCGGCGACAAGCCGTTTGCGAAGATCGGGGATGTGATCAGCCCGGCCGAACTGACCGCGATCACCGACAACTACAAGCGCGTCGCCGGCTACGAAAAAGACAAGCTGAAGGCGACGGGGTAGCACACCGCCCTCTTCCGTCATCCCCGCGAAAGCGGGGATCCCATTTTAGCATAACAAATGGGACCCGGCTCAAGGCCGGGGTGACAACAGTGGTTTAACTGAACCGGCCGTTCTTGTTGAAACCGCGTGGCACGATGCGGCCGGCCTGGGCGCGTTCGCCGCGATATTCCTTCAGGTCGGTCTCGGTCTTGGTGCGGCCCGATGAATCGGTCCAGCTCAGGCCCTGCTTGTAGGTGAAGGTCTTGGCGTCCAGCAGGCCGCCATCCTTGTACTTCTGCAAGGTGATGCCGCGGCCCTTGGTCATCTCGGGCAGTTCGCTCAGCGGGAACAGCAGCAGCTTGCGGTTCTCACCCACCACGGCCACCGTATCGCCCTCAATCTGGGTCAGCACGCAGGCCTCGGCCGGGGTCTGCAGGTTGAGGATCTGCTTGCCGGTGCGGGTGGCGGCCTGCATCTCGGATTCCGCGCAGATGAAGCCGCGGCCGTCAGAGCCGGCGACCAGGAACTTGCGCTCGCCCTGATACTTGAACAGCGTGACGATGTCCTGGTCGTTGCCCAGGTCGATCATCAGGCGCACCGGCTCGCCATGACCACGGCCGCGCGGCAGCTTGTCGCAGGCGATCGTATAGGCGCGACCGTTGGTGCCGAACAGCAGCAGCTTGTCGGTGGTCTCGGCATGCAGCCAGAAGCGGCCCTTGTCGCCTTCCTTGAAAGCCGCCGTGCCGTCATCGGCGACATGGCCCTTGATGGCCCGTATCCAGCCCTTGGCCGAGCAGATCACGGTGATCGGCTCGCGTTCGACCAGCACCTCGAAGGCCTCTTCCGAAATCACCGGCGCATCGCCGACCAGGGTGCGGCGCTTGCCCAGCGCGGTCTTGGGACCGAACTGTTTCTTGAGTTCCTGGATCTCACCGGCAATCGCGGTCCAGCGCAGGTCCTCGTCGCCCAGCAGCTTCTTCAGCTCGGCCAGTTCCTTCGACAGCTCCTTGTGCTCGCCGCGCAGTTCCATCTCCTCCAGCTTGCGCAAGGAGCGCAGGCGCATGTTGAGGATGGCTTCGGCCTGCACATCGGTGAGCTTGAAGCGCTTGATCATCGCCGGCTTGGGCTCATCCTCGCGGCGGATGATCTCGATCAGCTCGTCGAGGTTCAGATAGGCGATCAGGTAGCCGTCGAGCACCTCGAGGCGATGCTCGATCTTGCCCTGGCGATACTTGCTCTTGCGCTCCAGAACCTCGTGGCGGTGATCCAGATAGGCCTGCAGCACCTCGCGCAGGTTCATCACCTTGGGCAGCTTGCCGCCGTCCAGCACGTTCAGGTTCAGCGGGAAGCGCGTCTCCAGATCGGTGGTGCGGAACAGGCTTTCCATCAGCACGGCCGGATCGATGGTGCGGTTCTTCGGGATGATGACCAGGCGGATGTCTTCGGCCGACTCATCGCGCACGTCGTCGACCAGCATCGCCTTCTTGTCGGTGATCAGCTCGGCGATGCGTTCGATCAGCTTCGACTTCTGCACCTGGTAAGGAATTTCGGTGACGACGATCTGCCACATGCCGCGCGGCAGGTCTTCCTTCACCCATTTGGCGCGATGGCGGAAGCTGCCGCGACCGGTCTTATAGGCCTCGATGCGGCTCGACAGCGGCTCGACCAGGATGCCGCCGGTCGGGAAGTCCGGCCCCTGCACGAATTCCACCAGCTTTTCGATGGTGGCGTTCTTGTGCTTGATCAGATGCAGCAGCGCGTCGCAGAGCTCGGGCAGGTTATGCGGCGGAATGGAGGTCGCCATGCCGACCGCGATACCGGTGGCGCCATTGGCCATCAGGTTGGGCAGACCGGCCGGCAGCACGACCGGCTCGTCATTCTCGCCGTCGTAATTGGGGCGGAAATCGACGGTCTCGTCGTCCAGGTTGGCCAGCAGCACATGGGCGATCTCAGTGAGACGCGCTTCCGTGTATCGCATGGCGGCGGCGTTATCGCCGTCGATATTGCCGAAGTTGCCCTGGCCATCGACCAGCGGATAGCGCTGGGCAAAATCCTGGGCCAGGCGCACCAGCGCGTCATAGACCGACTGGTCGCCGTGCGGATGGTACTTACCGATCACGTCGCCGACGACGCGGGCGCATTTCTTGTAGCCGGCGCCCGGATCAAGCTTGAGCAGCCGCATGGCGAACAGCACGCGGCGCTGCACCGGCTTCAGCCCGTCGCGGGCATCGGGCAGCGAGCGCGAGGTGATGGTGGAGAGCGCATAGGCCAGGTAGCGCTCGGACAGCGCGTCCGGCAGCGGGACGGCGCGGATGTCTTCGGGAATCTCTTTGGGCGGGAGGTGCTTGCTCATGGCGGTGTTCTTACAACAAACAGGCTGATTCTGCTACGGATGCAGACTGCGATGCACCACTTCGAGCAGGCGGCCGCGGGCCGGCGGCACCGCTTTATGAAGCTGGGCGAACAGCCGGTTTTCCAGGAAATGCCCGGTCAGGGCCAAACCCGATTCGACATCGACCAGCGGATGATTCGCCACGGCCGCCCCACTGCGTCCCGGCACCAGGAAGGCCGGCAGGGTCAGCAGGCGTTCGGCATAGGGCGCGGCGGCTTCCGCCGACACGGCGCGGCCGGTGCGCGGCGAGACATGGGTCAGCCCGGTGGTGGCGCCGGTGGCGGCGCAGCTGTCGAGGTCGATGCCATAGCCCATCTCGGCCAGCAGGCCGATCTCCCAGCGCACATAGAGCGCGCCCCAGTCGCCAGGCTCGTTCATCTCGGCCATCAGGGTGAACAGCGACTTGGTGGCGTTGAACAGGCCCGGATGCGGCTCCCGCTCGGGCAGGGCCGTGTCGACCAGCGCGCAGACCGAACTGAGCGCCGCCAGCCGCGCCGGATCGTCCAGCATCAGCGCGGCCGGATGACCGAGGGATTCAAGGGTGAAATAGCCGAGCTGTTCGGAGAGCCGCGCGCGCCAGTCGGCGCGGACGATCTGGCCTGGCTGTAAGGCGCCGCCGAGCGAACGCCCCTGCCCCGCGCCCGAGCCGCGCAGCAGGCCGGCATGGCGGCCATGATGCTCGGTCAGCAGCGCGACAATGCGGGCGCTTTCGCCATGATGGCGCACGCTGAGGACCACGCCATCATCCTGCCATTCCATGCATTGGACTTAAGGCGATTCGCAGGGTGCGGCAAGGTCAGCGCTTTGCCAAGGCCCTCAATTTATCCTGCATTTGCAGCAGTTCTGGATTAGAGGATTCCGTATAGCCACGAGACCCAGCCGGCATCGAGGCTGGCGGACTGTTTCCTTCCCGGGCGAAGAAAATATAATACCCGCCCGGTACCAGATCGAGGCTGCAACTCGTCTGTTCGTCCCGCATCCTGCGATCGACCGGCGGCCTACCCTTGAACGTCTCGATCAGCTCAAAACGGGCGACGATGGTCGGCTGCGGATCACTCCATGGCAGCCGGATCAGCGGCTTGTCGGTATCGATAATACGCGCAAAGAAGACGGTATCGGCGCGATCGAACCGCTCCTCATCGCTCATCGGGACGGGTATGCAGGCAGAAGCCTCACGGAATGAGGCCGTCACCAGGAGTATAAAGCCCACCGCGGACAATACTTTCAGCATATCGCGAGGTTAGACGATTGTTCTGATTCTGCGTATTGCGAAAAAAGGGCGGCCGATGAAGGCCGCCCTCTTCGTATCGGTATGACCGACAGGCTTATTCGGCGGCGTCGCCGACGGCAGCCTGCAGTTCGCTTTCCAGGGCGTCCGCGAAGTCGCGATCGCGCTGGGCGGCGAGGCCCTTCATGCGGTTCATGATCGCACCGGTGCCGACCGGGATCAGGCGACCGACGATGACGTTTTCCTTGAGGCCGACCAGCTTGTCCACCTTGCCGCCGACGGCAGCTTCGGTGAGCACGCGGGTGGTTTCCTGGAACGACGCGGCCGAGAAGAACGACCGGGTCTGCAGGCTCGCCTTGGTGATGCCGAGCAGGACCGGCATGCCCTTGGCCACCTTGCGGCCTTCGGCTTCGGTCTTGGCATTCACTTCCTCGAACTCGCTGCGGTCGACCTGCTCGCCGATCAGGAAGGTGGTTTCCGCCGGGTCGGTGATCTCGATCTTCTGCAGCATCTGGCGGCAAATCACCTCGATGTGCTTGTCGTTGATCTTCACGCCCTGCAGACGATAGACCTCCTGGATCTCGTTCACGAGATAGTTGGCCAGCGCCTCGATGCCCAGCACCTTGAGGATGTCGTGCGGCGCCGGGTTGCCATCAAGCAGATGGTCGCCAACGCGGACGAAATCGCCTTCCTGAACGGCAATGTGTTTGCCCTTCGGGATCAGGTACTCGACAGCCTCGACGCCCTCTTCGGCCGGCTTCAGGATCAGGCGGCGCTTGGCCTTGTAATCCTTGCCGAACTCGACGCGACCGTCGATCTCCGCGATGATCGCGTGATCCTTCGGGCGGCGGGCTTCGAAGAGTTCCGCCACACGCGGCAGACCGCCGGTGATGTCGCGGGTCTTGGTGCCTTCCACCGGGATACGCGCCAGCACGTCGCCGGCATGGACCTGCGCACCATCTTCCACCGACAGAATGGCGTCGGCCGAGAGGTAGTAGCGGGCCTCGGCGCCGCTGACGAGCATGAGCACTTCGCCCTTGCTGTCACGCAGCGTGATGCGCGGACGCAGCTCGCTGCCCTTCGGGTTCTGCTTCCAGTCGGACACGACCTTGTAGGAAATGCCGGTCGACTCATCGGTCGCTTCGCGCATCGACACACCCTCGACCAGGTCGCGGTAGTGCACGATACCCTCGCGCTCGGTGATGACCGGGCGGGTGTACGGATCCCAATCGGCGATGCGCTGACCCTTCTTCACCTTGCCGCCTTCATCGGCGACCAGACGGGCGCCGTAGGGCACCTTGTGGCGGGCGCGCTCGCGGCCATTCTGGTCAACCAGGATGACTTCGCAATTACGGCCCATGACCACGAAGCGGCCCTGGCTGTCGGTCACCAGGTTGCGGTTGGCGATCTTGAGGGTCGCGTCATAGGCGGCCTCAAGGCTCGACTGCTCCGCCACCTGGGCGGTGCCGCCGATGTGGAAGGTGCGCATGGTGAGCTGGGTGCCCGGCTCGCCGATCGACTGCGCCGCGATGACGCCGACGGCTTCGCCGATGTTCACCTTGGTGCCACGGGCCAGATCGCGGCCGTAGCACTTGCCGCAAACGCCGATCTGGCTGTCGCAGGTCAACACCGAACGGATCAGCATGGATTCCACGCCGGCCGTCTCGATGGTGTCGACGTCCTTCTCCTCGATGAGTGTGCCGGCCGGAACCAGCACTTCACCGGTGAGCGGATGCTTGACGTCCAGGCTGGGCGTACGGCCCAGGATGCGCTCGCCAAGGGTGGCGATCACTTCAGCGCCCTCGACCACTTCGCGCACGGTCAGGCCGCGCTCGGTGCCGCAATCGTCCTCGGTGATGATGCAGTCCTGCGCCACGTCGACGAGACGACGGGTCAGGTAGCCCGAGTTCGCGGTCTTCAAGGCGGTATCGGCCAGACCCTTACGGGCGCCGTGGGTCGAGTTGAAGTACTCGAGCACGGTAAGGCCTTCCTTGAAGTTCGAGATGATCGGCGTCTCGATGATTTCACCCGACGGCTTGGCCATGAGGCCGCGCATGCCGGCGAGCTGCTTCATCTGCGCCGCCGAACCGCGGGCGCCGGAATGGGCCATCATCCAGATCGAGTTGATCGGCTTGCGCTGACCGCTGACCTGGTCGATGTCGGTCTGAATGACCTTCATCATTTCATCGGCCACGCGATCGGTGCACTGCGACCAGGCATCGACCACCTTGTTGTACTTTTCGCCCTGGGTGATCAGGCCGTCCTGGTACTGCTGCTCGTACTCGCCGACCAGCTTCTTGGTGTCGTCGATATGCTTTTCCTTCGTCAGCGGCACGACCATGTCGTCCTTGCCGAAGGAAATACCGGCCTTGAAGGCGCGGGTGAAGCCGAGCGACATCATGCGATCGCAGAAGATGACGGTCTCTTTCTGGCCACAATGGCGATACACCACGTCGATGACGTTGGTGATCTCCTTCTTGGTCAGCTGCTGGTTGATCACGCGGAACGGCACGTTCTTGTGACGCGGCAGGATCTCGCTGAGCAGCATGCGGCCCGGCGTGGTGGTGACGCGGGCAATGATCGGATTGCCGTCCGCGTCCACCGTGCTGAGACGGGCCTTGATGCGGTGATGCAGGGTGATCGCCTTGGCATCCAGCGCCTGCTGGATTTCGGCGATCGTCGCGAACACCGGAGTGCGCTCGACGACGGCACCGTTCTGCAGCAGACGCTCCAGCTCGGCCTTCACCGCGGTCTTGGGCACTTCCACCTTGGTCTTGGGATCGTAAACGACGACGTCGTCTTCGGCCCAGGCCTTCAGAACGGCGTTGGCGTCCTTGATCTTCAGCACATCGCCCAGCGGGCTGTTGCGCTCCATGGTGGTATAATACAGACCGAGCACGATATCCTGCGACGGCACGATGATCGGCTTGCCGTTCGCGGGGCTGAGGATGTTGTTGGTCGACATCATCAGCACGCGGGCTTCAAGCTGGGCTTCCAGCGACAGCGGCACGTGCACCGCCATCTGGTCACCGTCGAAGTCGGCGTTGAAGGCCGCGCAGACCAGCGGATGCAGCTGGATCGCCTTGCCTTCGATCAGGGTCGGCTCGAAGGCCTGGATGCCCAGACGATGCAGGGTCGGCGCGCGGTTCAGCAGCACCGGATGCTCGCGGATGACCTCTTCGAGGATATCCCAGACTTCCGGACGCTCCTTCTCCACCATCTTCTTCGCCATCTTGACGGTGGCGGCCAGGCCGCGCAGCTCAAGCTTGGAGTAGATGAAGGGCTTGAACAGTTCGAGCGCCATCTTCTTCGGCAGGCCGCACTGGTGCAGCTTGAGCTCCGGGCCGACGACGATGACCGAACGGCCAGAATAGTCGACGCGCTTGCCGAGCAGGTTCTGACGGAAGCGGCCCTGCTTGCCCTTCAGCATGTCACTGAGCGACTTCAGCGGACGCTTATTGGCGCCGGTGATGACGCGGCCGCGGCGGCCGTTATCGAACAGGGCGTCGACGGCTTCCTGCAGCATGCGCTTTTCGTTACGCACGATGATGTCCGGCGCACGCAGCTCGATCAGACGCTTCAGGCGGTTGTTGCGGTTGATGACGCGGCGATACAGATCGTTCAGATCCGAGGTCGCGAAGCGGCCGCCGTCCAGCGGCACCAGCGGACGCAGTTCCGGCGGAATCACCGGCACCACGGTCAGCACCATCCATTCCGGCTTGTTGCCGGACTCGATGAAGCTTTCCACCAGCTTCAGGCGCTTGACCAGCTTCTTCGGCTTCAGTTCCGACGTGGTCTCGGCCAGTTCCTGGCGGATGTTGTCGCGCTCTTTTTCGAGGTCGAGCGCCATCAGCAGGTCGCGAATGGCTTCGGCGCCGATCTTGGCGACGAAGCTGTCATCGCCGTATTCGTCCTGGGCGGTGAAGAGCTGCTCTTCCGTCAGCAGGTCAAACTGCTTGAGCGGCGAGAGGCCCGGCTCCACCACGACGTAGTTTTCGAAGTACAGGATGCGCTCAAGGTCTTTCAGCGTCATGTCGAGCATGAGGCCGATGCGGCTCGGCAGCGACTTCAGGAACCAGATATGCGCAACCGGCGACGCCAGTTCGATATGGCCCATGCGCTCACGACGCACCTTCGAGAGCGTGACTTCAACGCCGCACTTCTCGCAGATCACGCCGCGATACTTCATGCGCTTGTACTTGCCGCACAGGCACTCGTAATCCTTGATCGGGCCGAAGATGCGGGCGCAGAACAGGCCGTCGCGCTCCGGCTTGAAGGTACGATAGTTGATGGTCTCAGGCTTCTTGATTTCGCCGTAGGACCAGGAACGGATGCGCTCAGGGCTGGCGATCGAGATCTGGATCTGGTCGAAAGCCTGGGCGCCCTGGGGCTGGCCGAAAACGTTGCTCAGTTCGTTCATGTCTGTCGTCTCCTATCGGAGGAAAGGTTTCGTGGCGATCAGTAGGAGCGCTGCGAGAGCTCGACATTCAAGCCGAGCGACCGCATCTCCTTGACCAGCACGTTGAACGATTCCGGAATGCCGGCTTCGAAGTTGGTGTCGCCGCGCACGATCGACTCGTAAACCTTCGAGCGACCCGCCACGTCGTCCGACTTCACCGTCAGCATTTCCTGCAGGGTGTAGGCGGCACCGTAGGCCTGGAGAGCCCAGACCTCCATTTCACCGAAGCGCTGACCGCCGAACTGGGCCTTACCACCGAGCGGCTGCTGGGTGACGAGGCTGTACGGACCGATCGAACGGGCATGGATCTTGTCGTCGACCAGGTGGTGCAGCTTCAGCATGTAGATGTAGCCGACAGTCACCTTACGATCGAAGGACTCACCCGTGCGGCCGTCGATCAGGGTCGACTGACCCGAGCTGTGCAGGCTCGCCTTCTCCAGCATCTCCACGATGTCGGGCTCATGCGCGCCATCGAACACCGGGGTGGCCATCGGCACACCGCGGCGCAGGTTGGCGCTGAGCTCGAGCACCTGGTCATCCGACAGATCGTTGATCTTGTCGGCGTATTCCTGCTTGGAATAGACGCCCTTCATGATCGTGCGCAGGTCGGCCGCCTTGGCCGCATTACGGTTGACCTTGTCGAGCATCTCGCCGATCTGGCGACCCAGGCCGGCCGAAGCCCAGCCCAGATGGGTTTCCAGAATCTGGCCGACGTTCATGCGCGAAGGCACGCCCAGCGGGTTCAGCACGATATCGACCGGCTGACCGTCTTCCAGGTAGGGCATGTCCTCTTCCGGCACGATGCGGGAGATGACGCCCTTGTTGCCGTGACGGCCGGCCATCTTGTCGCCGGGCTGCAGCTTGCGCTTCACCGCGACGAAGACCTTGACCATCTTCATCACGCCGGGCGGCAGCTCGTCGCCGCGCTGCAGCTTCTCCACCTTGTCCTCGAAGCGCTTCTGGATGCGCGAGGTCGCGGCATCATACTGCTTCTTCAAGGCCTCGATGTCGGCCATGTTCTTTTCGTTCTTGACGCTGATCTGCCACCACTGACCGGGGGTCAGCTCGTGCAGGATCTCGTCGGTGATCTTGCCGCCATCCTTGAAGCCCTTCGGACCCTTGTCGGCCTGCTTGCCGAGCAGCAGTTCCTTGAGGCGGCCGTAGATGGAGCGCTCGATGATCGCCTTCTCGTCGTCGCGGTCCTTGGCCAGACGCTCGATCTCGGCGCGCTCGATGGCAAGGGCGCGTTCGTCCTTCTCCACGCCATGGCGGGAGAAGACGCGCACTTCCACGATGGTGCCCGAGACGCCCGGCGGCACGCGCAGCGAGCTGTCGCGCACGTCGGAGGCCTTTTCGCCGAAGATGGCGCGCAGCAGCTTCTCTTCCGGCGTCATCGGGCTTTCACCCTTCGGCGTGATCTTGCCGACCATGATGTCGCCCGGATGGACTTCGGCGCCGATGTAGACGATGCCGGCTTCGTCGAGGTTCTTGAGGCCTTCTTCACCAACGTTCGGAATGTCGCGGGTGATTTCCTCAGGCCCCAGCTTGGTGTCGCGGGCCATCACTTCGAATTCCTCGATATGGATCGAGGTGAAGACGTCGTCCTTGGCGATACGCTCGCTGATCAGGATCGAATCTTCGAAGTTATAGCCATTCCACGGCATGAAGGCGACGAGCACGTTGCGGCCGAGCGCCAGCTCGCCCAGCTCGGTCGACGGACCGTCGGCGATGATGTCGCCGGCACGCACCTGATCGCCCACCTTCACCAGCGGACGCTGGGTGATGCAGGTGTTCTGGTTCGAGCGCTGGAACTTCAGCAGCTTGTAGATGTCGACATTCGACTTCGACATGTCGGCTTCATCCGACACGCGGACGACGATACGGGTACCGTCGATCTGGTCGATCACGCCGGTGCGCTTGGCAACGATCGTGGCGCCGGAATCGCGGGCCACCACCTCTTCCATCCCGGTGCCGACCAGCGGCGCTTCGGCGCGGATCAGAGGCACGGCCTGACGCTGCATGTTCGACCCCATCAGCGCGCGGTTGGCGTCGTCGTTCTCGAGGAACGGGATCAGCGCTGCGGCGACAGACACGAGCTGCTTGGGCGACACGTCCATGAAGTCGACACCCTCGGGGCGGACCATGACGAAATCGCCGTTGCGGCGGCACGAGACCAGGTCGCCCATCAGCTTGCCCTTGTCGATTTCGACATTGGCCTGCGCGATGGTGTACTTGCCCTCTTCCATAGCGGTCAGATAGACGACCTCGTCGGTCACCTTGCCGTCGCGGATGCGGCGATACGGGCTCTCGATGAAGCCGTACTGGTTCACGCGGGCGTAGGTCGCCAGCGAGTTGATCAGACCGATGTTCGGGCCTTCCGGCGTCTCAATCGGGCAGATGCGGCCGTAATGGGTCGGATGCACGTCGCGCACTTCGAAACCGGCGCGCTCGCGGGTCAAACCGCCCGGGCCAAGCGCCGAGAGACGGCGCTTGTGGGTGATCTCCGACAGCGGGTTGGTCTGATCCATGAACTGCGAGAGCTGGCTCGAGCCGAAGAACTCGCGGACGGCGGCGGCGGCCGGCTTGGCGTTGATCAGGTCATGCGGCATGACCGTGTCGATCTCGACCGAGCTCATGCGCTCGCGGATCGCACGCTCCATGCGCACCAGGCCGATGCGGTACTGGTTTTCCATCAGCTCGCCGACCGAGCGGACGCGGCGGTTGCCGAGATGGTCGATGTCGTCGATTTCGCCGCGGCCATCCTTCAGTTCGGTCAGCGTGCGCACGCAGGCCAGGATGTCCTCGGTGCGCAGCACGCGCACGGTGTCCTCGGCTTCCAGGCCGAGGCGGGCGTTCATCTTCACGCGGCCGACGGCCGAGAGGTCATAACGCTCGGAATCGAAGAACAGGCCGTGGAACAGCGCTTCGGCCGTATCCATGGTCGGCGGCTCGCCCGGACGCATGACGCGATAGATTTCAAACAGCGCCTGCTCGCGGCCCTGGTGCTTGTCGGCAACCATGGTGTTGCGGATGTAGGAGCCGATGGTGACGTGGTCGACGTCGAGCACCGAGATCTGCTCGATGCCGGCAGCTTCCAGCATCTCGATCTTCTTGATGTCGAGCTCTTCGCCCGCCTCGAGATAGATCTCGCCGCTTTCCTCGTTGACGATGTCGAGCGAGTTGTACTTGCCGACCATGTCCTGCGGGGAAACCAGCAGTTCCTTCAGGCCTTCCTCGGCCAGCTTCTTGGCCAGACGCGGGGTGATCTTGGTCGCGGCCTCGGCCACCACCTTGCCGGTCTTGGCATTGATCAGGTCGGCGTTCAGGCGGACGCCGCGCATGCGCTCGGCGTTGTAATCGGTGCGCCAGCCCTTCTTGTCGCGCTTGTAGATCACCTTCTTGTAGAAGGAATCCAGGATCTCTTCCTGGGTCAGGCCCAGCGCGAAGAACAGCGTGGTGACGGGCAGCTTGCGGCGACGGTCGATGCGGACATGCACGATGTCCTTGGCGTCGAACTCGAAGTCCAGCCACGAGCCGCGATAGGGAATGACGCGGGCGGTGTAGAGATACTTGCCCGACGAATGGGTCTTGCCCTTGTCGTGGTCGAAGAACACGCCCGGGCTGCGGTGCATCTGCGAAACGATGACGCGCTCGGTGCCGTTGATGATGAAGGTGCCCTTGTCGGTCATGAGCGGCATGTCGCCCATGTACACGTCCTGCTCCTTGATGCCCTTGACCGACTTGGCCTGGGTATCGGGATCGACTTCGAAGACGATCAGGCGCAGCGTCACCTTCAGCGGCGCGGCGAAGGTCATGCCACGCTGCATGCACTCGTCGACGTCGTACTTCGGCGCCTCGAACTCATACTTGACGAATTCGAGCGACGAGCTGTCGCTGAAATCCTTGATCGGGAAGACCGACTTGAAGACGGCCTGCAGCCCCACATCGGGGCGCTGGTCGCCAGCATCGTTCATCATCAGGAAACTGTCGTAGGAGCTCTTCTGAACCTCGATGAGGTTCGGCATCGATGCAACGCTCGGGATGCGCCCGAAGCTTTTGCGAACGCGCTTGCGGCCGGTGAACGACAAGGTCATGTCTGTCCCAAATCTATCTGGTGCGGCGACTGTAATGTCGCGCCGCGCGGCTTCGGACCAAGCGATGATTTTCGCGGGCCTATTAATCCCGCCGGGCGATCGCCGCGCCCAAAGATCCGAAACCGTATCGACCCGCCGGAAACCGCGGCGGACGGGGTGTGGGCCTTAAAATCGAGGCTGCTGAACTAGGGCAGCCCGTACTCAAAGCAAGTGCGGGGGGCAAGTCCACACCGGACTTGCCCCGCCGCTTACGCGATACTGATTACTTGACTTCGACCTTGGCGCCAGCGGCTTCCAGCTGGGCCTTGATCTTGCCGGCTTCGTCCTTGTTGACGCCTTCCTTGACGGGCTTCGGGGCGCCTTCGACGAGGTCCTTGGCTTCCTTCAGGCCCAGGCCGGTGATGGCGCGGACTTCCTTGATGACGTTGATCTTGTTGGCGCCGGCGTCGGCGAGAATGACCGAGAACTCGGTCTTCTCTTCGGCGGCCGGAGCAGCAGCGCCACCGCCAGCAGCGGCAACAGCCACCGGAGCAGCAGCCGAAACGCCCCACTTCTCTTCGAGAAGCTTGGCGAGCTCGGCAGCCTCGAGGACGGTCAGCGTCGACAGTTCGTCAACGATCTTGTTCAAATCAGCCATTTGAGTGACTCCTTAGTGTGTAGGTTCGATACCTGGTTAGACAGTTACGGTTCGGCTTACAGCCTTAACCCTTCGTGGCATACGCATTGAGCAGGCGGGCCAACTGGCCAGCCGGCGCCTGCACGACGCCGGCGACCTTGGTCGCAGGCGCGTTGAGCAGGCCGATGATCTTGCCGCGCAGTTCGTCGAGCGACGGCAGAGTCGCCAAGGCTTTGACACCATCAGCATTCAGGACGGTTTCGCCCATGGCGCCGCCAACAACGACAAACTTGTCGTTCTTCTTGGCGAACTCCACGGCGACCTTCGCTGCGGCGACCGGATCATTGGCATAGGCAATGCCGGTCGGCCCCTTGAACATAGATTTCAAGGATGCGTAGGTGGTGCCCTCGAGGGCAAGGCAGACAAGACGGTTTTTCGCGACCTTGAAGCTGGCGCCAGCGGCACGCATCTGACGACGCAGCTCAGACACCTGAGCAACGGTCAGACCGTTATTCTGGGTTACCACGACAACTTCGGCCTTGTTGAAGACCTGGTTGAGGGTGGTCACCATCTCCTGTTTTTGAGCACGATCCACTGTTCGTCTCCTAAACAAGGAATCAGGTTGCCCTGATCCTGGTTGGCACTTGAGCAATCGATCTGGTCGCTCCGGCGTCCGCTGTTTCCAGCTTGGCCGTCCGCGGCAAACCGATTACCCGGTTCGCCTGTCCCAGGGCTCGAACCTTCTTGAACCCAGCCTTGACTGGATTCTTGAAAATTCTGTTCCCCGTCTATGCAGGTGGCACTTCCCTTAAACACCTCGGCTAAAAAGCTCCGGTGCGCCTGCAGTCTCGGACAGGTTGCGCTGCTGCGGTTACCCGCAACACCGCTTCCGTCAGCCTTCCGAGGAAGGCTGACGAAACTCGTACTGATTACGCAGCGGCCTTTTCGCCGCCACCAATCGCGTCGGTCAGATCGAGACGCACGCCCGGACCCATGGTCGAGCTGATCGCGATCTTCTTGACGTAGTGACCCTTCACGCCGGTCGGCTTGGCCTTCATCACGGCATCGATGAACGCCTTCACGTTGGCGAGGATCTGCTCCTCGGTGAAGGACGCCTTGGCGATACCGGCCTGCAGCAGACCAGCCTTCTCAACGCGGAACTCAACCTGGCCGCCCTTCGCCGCCTTGACGGCGCCGGCAACATCCATGGTGACCGAGCCGAGCTTCGGGTTCGGCATCAGGCCGCGCGGACCCAGCACCTTACCCAGCTTGCCCACGACGGCCATCATGTCAGGCGTCGCGATGCAGCGGTCGAACTCGATCTTGCCGCCGTTGACGATTTCGGCCAGGTCGTCGGCGCCGACGAGATCGGCACCGGCCTTCTTGGCTTCCTCGGCCTTCGCACCCTTGGCGAAGACGGCGACGCGCACGGTCTTGCCGGTGCCCGACGGCATGGTGACCACGCCGCGGACCATCTGGTCGGCGTGACGCGGGTCAACGCCCAGGTTCACGGCGATCTCGATGGTCTCATCGAACTTGGCCTTGGCATTGGCCTTCACCATCTTCACGGCTTCAGTGACGCCGTAGCGGTGATCGGGGTTCACGGTCTTGGCGGCCGTGGTGTAACGCTTGCCCTGCTTGCTCATGATCCGGATCTCCCCTTATTCGCCACGAACGTCCAGGCCCATCGAGCGGGCCGAACCAACAATCATGCGGGACGCCGCATCGATGTCGTGAGCGTTGAGATCCTTCATCTTGGCCTTGGCGATCTCGCGCACCTGATCCATCGTCACCGAACCGACCTTGTCACCACGGCCGGTCGTCTTGGAACCGGACTTGATGTTGGCGGCCTTCTTCAGGAAGTAGGTCACCGGCGGGGTCTTGGTGATGAAGGTGAACGAGCGGTCCGAATACACGGTGATAACCACCGGGATCGGCATGTCCTGCTCGAGGTCCTTGGTCTGCGCGTTGAACGCCTTGCAGAATTCCATGATGTTGACGCCGCGCTGGCCCAGGGCCGGGCCGATCGGCGGCGACGGGTTGGCCTTACCGGCCGGAACCTGCAGCTTGATATAGCCTTCAATCTTCTTCGCCATACTGGTCTTCCTTTCCTGCTTCGGAGAGCCATGCTCCCCCGCTAGCGGATGCGTGGTGCGACAGGGTCGGTCCGGCGAATGTGGACCTTAGCTGTCTCCCACGCGGTGAACCGGGCGATGCTCTGCCCGGGTACTCAAGCAGTCAGGTCAGAGCTTCTCGACCTGGCTGTATTCCAGTTCCACCGGGGTGGCGCGACCGAAGATCGACACAGCCACCTTGAGGCGCGCGCGCTCTTCGTCCACTTCTTCCACCACGCCGGAGAACGACGTGAACGGGCCGTCGGCCACGCGCACCTGCTCGCCCACCTCGAAGGTGACCGAAGGCTTGGGATGCTCCACGCCTTCCTTCACCTGATTGGCGATACGCTGCGCCTCGGCCTCCGTGATCGGCGACGGCTTGCCGCCCGAACTCAGGAAGCCGGTGACCTTCGGCGTATTCTTGACGAGATGATAGGTCTCGTCGGTCATGGTCATCTTCACCAGCACATAGCCGGGGAAGAACTTACGTTCGGCATTGACCTTCTGGCCGCGGCGGACTTCCACCACTTCCTCGGTCGGGACCAGCACTTCTTCAAAGTGCTCAGCCATACCCTTCTGTGCCGCACCATCGCGGATCGCCTGCGCGACCTTCTTCTCGAAGTTCGCGTAGACATGGACGATGTACCACCGCGCCGCCATCGTCTTCAGCTCCCCAGGCCGAGGATCGTCTGCACACCAAAGCGCAGGATCGTGTCGACCACAAAAAAGAACAGCGCGGCGACCAGTCCCATCACGAACACCATCGCGGTGGTGATCAGGGTTTCCTTACGGCTCGGCCAGGTGACCTTGATGGTCTCCTGCCGGACCTGCCGGAAAAACTCGATCGGACTGACTTTGGCCATCGCCTTGTTATCCTAAACTCTAAACTCGTTACGTCTGCCACGCTGGCAGGGGCGGAGGGAGTCGAACCCCCAACCCCCGGTTTTGGAGACCGGTGCTCTAGCCAGTTGAGCTACACCCCTGCATGCGCGTCAGATCGCCGCGTAACTTACGCGATGACCTTGGCGACGACGCCGGCGCCGACGGTGCGGCCGCCTTCGCGGATCGCGAAGCGCAGA
>NZ_JBXAQT010000003.1:0-156031 GCF_058807515.1 Ferrovibrio sp. GW821-FHT12B10
GTCTTGCCATGGTCAACGTGACCAATGGTCCCAATGTTGCAGTGCGGCTTGGTACGCTCAAACTTTGCCTTGGCCATTTTACTTCTCCGCTAGATCGGATGTGTGTCTATGTAGATGCGCGTTCGTGTGCTTCGGATTAGCCGGCCATCTTGGCCAGCACCTCGTCCGACACGTTCTGCGGCACCTGGGCGTAGTGATCGAAAGTCATGGTGTACTGCGCGCGACCCTGAGTCATCGAGCGCAGGTTATTGACGTAACCAAACATGTTGGCCAGCGGCACCATCGCATTGATGACCTGCGCGTTGCCGCGCGGCTCGGTGCCGGTCAGCTGACCGCGGCGGGACGACAGGTCGCCCATCACGTCGCCGACAAAGTCTTCCGGCGCGACGACTTCGACGCGCATGATCGGCTCAAGCAGCTTGGCACCGGCCTTCGGAGCAACTTCGCGGAAAGCCGCGCGAGCAGCGATTTCGAAGGCGAGCGCCGAAGAGTCAACATCATGGTAGGCGCCGTCATACAGCGTCACCTTGAAGTCGATGACCGGGAAGCCGGCCAGCACGCCCGAAGCGGCGATCTGGCGGATGCCCTTTTCAACAGCCGGGACGTATTCCTTCGGCACGTTGCCGCCGACCACGTCATTTTCGAACTGCACGCCCTGACCAGGCTCCAGCGGCTCGAAGCGCAGCTTGACGCGGGCGAACTGGCCCGAACCGCCCGACTGCTTCTTATGGGTGTAGTCGATCTCGGCCTTCTTGGTCAGGGCCTCGCGGTACGCCACCTGCGGCGCGCCGACGTTGGCTTCGACCTTGAACTCGCGACGCATGCGGTCGACGAGGATTTCGAGATGCAGTTCGCCCATGCCCTTGATGACGGTCTGGCCACTCTCATGGTCAACCGACACGCGGAAGGACGGATCCTCGGCAGCGAGACGATTGAGCGCCAGGCCCATCTTCTCCTGGTCGTTCTTGGTCTTCGGCTCAACCGCGACCTCGATAACCGGCTCGGGGAATTCCATGCGCTCGAGAATGATCGGATGGTTCGGATCGCAGAGCGTGTCACCCGTGGTGGTGTTCTTCAGGCCGGCCAGCGCGACGATGTCACCAGCACGGGCTTCCTTGATTTCTTCACGGGTGTTCGCATGCATCTGCAGCATGCGGCCGATACGCTCGCGGTTATCCTTCACGGTGTTCAGGACGCCCGAACCGGCTTCCAGAACGCCCGAGTAGATGCGCACGAAGGTGAGCGAACCGACGAAGGGATCGTTCATGATCTTGAAAGCGAGACCCGAGAACGGCTCATCGTCCGAGGTCTTGCGAACCAGCTTGTCATCGCTCTCGGGCTTCAGGCCTTCGACGCCCGCGACGTCGACCGGCGACGGCAGGTAGTCGATGACGGCGTCGAGCAGCGGCTGCACACCCTTGTTCTTGAAGGCCGAGCCGCAGAGCACGGGCACGAACTTCGAGGCGATGGTACCCTTGCGGATGCAGGCGGTCAGCGTCTTCTCGTCGGGCTCCTTGCCCTCGAGATAAGCTTCCAGCGCAGCGTCATCCATCTCGAGCGCGGTCTCGATCATCTTCTGGCGCCACTCGGCAGCCTGCTCCTTCAGATCGGCCGGAATCTCGTCATAGAAGAACTCGGCGCCCAGGCTCTCGTCCTTCCAGATGATCGCGCGGTTGCGGACCAGGTCGACGATGCCCTTGAAATCGGCTTCCGCGCCGATCGGCAGCGTGAGCACCAGCGGAGTGGCGCCCAGACGATCGACAATCATGTCGACGCAACGGAAGAAGTTCGCACCCATGCGGTCGAGCTTGTTGACGAAGCACATGCGCGGCACGCCGTACTTGTCGGCCTGACGCCACACGGTCTCCGACTGCGGCTCGACGCCGGCAACGCCGTCGAACAGGCAAACCGCACCGTCGAGCACACGCAGCGAACGCTCGACTTCAATGGTGAAGTCGACGTGGCCGGGGGTGTCGATGATGTTGATGCGATGATCGTTCCAGAAGCAGGTCGTAGCGGCCGACGTGATCGTGATGCCGCGCTCCTGCTCCTGCTCCATCCAGTCCATCGTGGCAGCGCCATCATGGACTTCGCCGATCTTGTGCGAACGGCCGGTATAGTACAGCACGCGCTCCGTGGTCGTGGTCTTACCGGCATCAATGTGGGCCATGATGCCGATGTTACGGTAGCGCTCGTAGGGAGTAGTGCGAGGCATGACGATCTCCGAGAACTCTTAAGCCGCTTCTTACCAGCGGTAGTGGGAGAAGGCCTTGTTGGCCTCCGCCATGCGATGGGTGTCTTCGCGCTTCTTGACCGAACCGCCACGGTTGTTGGCGGCATCGAGCAGCTCGCCCGACAAACGATCGATCATGGTGTTCTCGCCGCGGCTGCGGGCCGCCGAGATCAGCCAACGGATCGCCAGGGCCTGGCCGCGGTCATGACGCACTTCGACCGGCACCTGGTAGGTGGCGCCACCGACACGACGCGAACGGACTTCGATGGCCGGACGCACGTTGTTCAGCGCATCGTGGAACATCTTGACCGGGTCGTTGCCGGACTTCGCCTTGATCCGGTCCAGAGCGCCGTAGATGATGGCTTCGGCGGCAGACTTCTTGCCGTCGTACATCAGCATGTTCATGAACTTGGTCAGGACGAGATCACCGAACTTCGGATCCGGCAGAATCTCGCGCTTCTCAGCAGCGTGGCGACGCGACATGGATCTCTCTCCTTACTTCGGACGCTTCGCGCCGTACTTCGAACGGCGCTGCTTGCGGTCCTTGACGCCCTGAGTATCGAGCACGCCGCGGACGATGTGATAACGAACGCCCGGCAGATCCTTGACGCGACCGCCGCGGATCATGACGACCGAGTGTTCCTGCAGGTTATGGCCTTCGCCAGGAATGTAACTGCTGACCTCGAAGCCGTTGGTCAGACGCACGCGGGCGACCTTACGAAGCGCCGAGTTCGGCTTCTTCGGGGTCGTGGTGTAGACGCGAGTGCAAACGCCACGACGCTGCGGGCATTCCTGCAGCGCGGGGACCTTGTCACGGACCGGCTTCGGCGAGCGCGGCTTGCGGATCAGCTGGTTAATAGTCGGCATACGAGTTGAAACTCCGCCAAGTTTTGGTTCAACACATAAAAAAACAACTCAAGGCGAACCACCGTCGGCCTTTCGGCCCGGCAATCCGCCTCGCACTCCACTCCAGACCCATCACTGACTGCCCATCGGCAGCGGAGAGGGGTCATTATCTCTTGCGTAAGCCAAGCCTCAACGTGAGCGCTACGGAAACCGGGCTGTTCGCCAACCTGTGTCTAGGGAAATTCCCTACTACCGGGTCGACTCGCGGGCCGGAACATACTGGCCGCACCCTACCCGGTCAAGCGCGTTTGCCATTGTCTGCATGAACTTTTTTCGCATCTGTACGAATGGGCATAAACAGCGGGATTTCTGGCCAGAAGTAGGCTCCGGCCGGCCATCGAAAATGAGAACATTCAAAGAACTTTACAGGCCTCGCCGAAGCTAAGGCGAGGACTCCGCGGAAACAGAGCCCGGGAATCGCCATAACCGAGGTTACAGAGGAAGTTAGACCGCACCTGCCCACCTGGGAAAAAGGCCTCGTCCACCTTGGCATTGTCGAATCCGGACATCGGGCCGCAATCCAGGCCGACCGCCCTTGCCGCCATCATGAAATAGGCCCCCTGCAGGCTTCCGTTACGGAAAGCAGCAACCTCGGCCGCCTTCGCGTCATGGGCGAACCAGCCCCGGGCCTCGGGGTTATGTGGGAAGAGTTTGGGCAGTTGGTCGTAGAACTTCAGATCATAGCCGATGATCGCGGTGACCGGAGCCGCCATGGTCTTCTCCAGGTTGCCGGCGCTCATGGCCGGCCCGAGACGCTCCTTGGCCGCCTTGCTACGCACAAAGACGATACGGGCCGGCGAACAGTTGGCGCTGGTCGGCCCCCACTTCATCAGGTCGTAGATCTGCTGCAGTTGCTGGTCCGTCACCGGCCTGTCGAGCCAGCCATTATGCGTGCGGGCCGTGCGGAACAGTGTGTCGAGAGCGGCTTCGTCGATCATGGGCCATGCCTCCGGGCATTGTCGGGGTTCATTCCGTCAACGCCTAGCATGCCGACCGGCCGCGCGAAATCCGGAGCGACATCGTTGTAAGTTGCGGCGCTATACGAATTTTATTCATCCAAGGTCGGGTATTTTGCGAGTCACGGAACACTTTCCTCTGACATGCCTGCCCCCCTATAATTGTTGGCAACACAATCAGATACGCAGTCTCTAACCTGGGGGTACCCACCTATGGCCGCCGGCAGCAAGCCCGTCACGCTTAACGATCCGAATACCGGAAAGACCATCGAACTCCCCATGCTGGACGGCTCGGTGGGCCCCTCGGTCATCGACATCCGCAAGCTGTATGCTGAGACCGGCCATTTCACCTACGACCCGGGCTTCACCTCCACGGCGAGCACCGAGAGCAAGATCACCTATATCGATGGCGACGAAGGCGTGCTGCTGTATCGCGGCTACGACATCGCCGAGCTGGCCGAGCATTCGACCTTCCTGGAAACCTGCTACCTGCTGCTGAACGGCGAACTGCCGAACGGCGAACAGCGCAAGTCGTTCGAAACCTCGATCACCAACCACACCATGCTGCATGAACAGATCCACTTCCTGTTCCGCGGCTTCCGGCGCGATGCGCATCCGATGGCCGTGATGTGCGGCGTCGTCGGCGCCCTCTCCGCCTTCTATCACGACCAGACCGATTACGATGATCCGAAGCAGCGCATGATCGCACAGCATCGCCTGATCGCGAAGATGCCGACGATCGCCGCGATGGCCTTCAAGTATTCGATCGGCCAGCCGTTCATGTATCCGCGCAACGACCTGGGCTATGCGGAAAACTTCCTGCAGATGACCTTCGGTGTGCCGGCCGAACCCTACAAGATGAGCCCGGTCCTGGCGCGCGCCATGGATCGTATCTTCATTCTGCATGCCGATCATGAGCAGAATGCCTCGACCTCGACCGTGCGTCTGGCCGGTTCGTCGGGCGCCAACCCGTTTGCCTGCATCGCCGCCGGCATCGCCTGCCTCTGGGGTCCCGCTCACGGCGGCGCCAACGAGGCCGTGCTGAAGATGCTGGAAGAGATCGGCTCGCCCGACAAGGTCGGCGAAGCGGTCAAGAAGGCCAAGGACAAGAACTCGGGCTTCCGCCTGATGGGCTTCGGCCATCGCGTTTACAAGAACTACGATCCGCGCGCCAAGGTGATGCGCCAGACCTGCTACGAGGTGCTGGACGAACTGGGTGTGAAGGATGAGCCGCTGCTGAAGATGGCGATGGAGCTCGAGCGTATTGCGCTGGAAGACGATTACTTCGTCTCCAAGAAGCTGTACCCGAACGTCGACTTCTATTCGGGCATCATCCTGCGCGCCATGGGTTTCCCGACCGCGATGTTCACGGCGCTGTTCGCGCTGGCCCGCACCGTCGGCTGGATTTCCCAGTGGAACGAGATGATCGAGGATCCGGCCCAGAAGATCGGCCGCCCGCGTCAGCTCTACACCGGCGCCACCAAGCGTCCGTATATTCCGCTCGACAAGCGTAAGTAATCCGCGTCTTATTGGCGTGGATTGACGGCACCGACTGGGAGGCGGGCCGATGGGAAAACAGGCTGAACGGCATGGCGGGAAACCGCCCTCGGGAACGCAGGCGACTGGCTACGGCTGGCTTCGCCCCGGCTTTCTGAATATGCCGATGGCGTCGAACGATAACCGGATCGCCCCCCGCTTCCTGCTGCGCCGGCCACAGTTCTGGATCTGGCTGGCAACGGCGGTCACGGCCGCCGCCTGGATGGTCAGCCGCTTCTGACCTCACACAATCGAGTTACAGGGCCGCCTTTTCGGGCGGCCCTTTCCTTTTCCGGCCTTTGGCGTCGCCGGAAATGCTGGCCGTAAGCTCATAAAAATCCGATAGTTCCCCTCCAAAAGGCAGGGTGAATTTCCGCATGCGCATTACCGTGCGCCTCAAACTGGCCGCCGCCTTCGCGATCTCCGTCCTGACGGCGGCGGGTCTGGGTCTGGCGACCTTCTGGGCGGTGCAGGCCGTCGGCGATCTGGTGGTACGGATGTACGACCAGCCGCTGATGACCATCAACTATGCCCGCCTGGCGCAGACCGGCTTTGCGACCGAGGAGCTGATCGCCCGGGAAATCCTGACGGATCCCGATATGGCCAATGGCGCCCAGCGAGCCGAGGATATCCGGACCAAAAACGATGAATTCCTCGCCGATCTCGGCATTGCCGAGGAGCGCGGCCTGAACCCCGCCATTCGCAGCTATGGCGACAAGATTCGCAGCCTGAACGAAATCTGGCTGCAGTCCGCCCTCAATGGTCTGGCCGAACCCGCAGAAACCCCAGCGCGGCGAGAATACAGCCGCACGCGTGAAACCATTGCGGCCGCTATTTCTGAAAACCTGGAAATCCTGACCCAGATCGCTGCCGAAGACGGCTTTGTCTTCCGCATGCGGGCCGAGGCCACGATTCAGGACACCCGCGACCGCACCATGGCGATGATCATCGCCCTGGCGGCCGTGATCCTTATTGTCTCTATCCTGCTCACCCGCAATATCGTGTCGCCGCTGAACACGATGACGCAGACCATGTTCCGGCTTGCTGGCGGCGACATGAGCGTCAAGGTGCCGAGGACCAAGCGGCGCGACGAGATCGGACAGATGGGCTCGGCGCTCAGGGTGTTCCGTCAGGCCATGGAAGACCTGCAGATCGCTCGCGAACATGCCGAAGCAGCGACCAAGGCCAAGTCGGAATTCCTGGCCATGATGAGCCACGAGATCCGCACACCGATGAATGGCGTTCTCGGCCTGACGCGCCTGCTGGTCAAAACGCCGCTGAACGCCGATCAGCGCAATCTCGCCGGCACCGTCCTGGATTCCGCCGAGGCATTGCTGGTCATCCTGAACGACATCCTCGACTTCTCCAAGCTGGAGGCGGGCCGCGTCGACGTCGAGGAAATCGACTACGATCTGACCCGCGTGATCAGCGCATCCCTGATGCTGATGAAGAACCGCGCCGAGGAAAAAGGCCTGACGCTGACCGCATCGGTGGCCCCCGGCCTGCCTGCCTATCTGGTCGGCGATCCCAACCGCCTGCGCCAGGTTGTGCTTAACCTGATTGGCAATGCCATCAAGTTCACTGAATCCGGAGGGGTGGAGGTCGTTGTCCGTCCCGAACCGGATTCAAACGGCAATGCCGCCGGCTTGCGCTTTGAAATCCGCGATACCGGAATCGGCATGAGCAAGGAAAGTCTGAGCAAGCTGTTTGGCAGCTTCGTGCAGGCCGATTCCTCGATCACCCGCCGCTTCGGCGGCACTGGACTGGGGCTGGCCATCTGCAAGCGGCTGGTCGAAGCCATGGGCGGCACCATCGGCGTCGACAGCGAGCTCGGTCAGGGCAGCACTTTCTGGTTCCGACTGCCGCTGGTGGCCGGCCAGGAACCGCTGGCAGTGAAGAAAGATGCCGTTGATACGCCTCTGCCCTCGCTGCGCATCCTGGTGGCCGAGGACAATCCGGTGAACCGCAAGGTCGCAGCCGGCATCCTGATGGAGCAGAAGCATCAGGTGGCCTTTGCCACCAACGGCAAGCTCGCCGTGGAAGCCGCCAGCCAGGCCACGCCGCCCTTCGATCTGATCCTGATGGACGTTCATATGCCGGAGATGGACGGTATCACGGCCGCCCAGGAAATTCGCAAATTGCCCGAGCCCTGGCGCGACACCCGCATTATCGCCGTGACGGCCTCGCTGAGCACTGACGGTGTACAGCGCTGCCTGGTCGCCGGCATGAACGATTATGTCGGCAAGCCGATCGTGCCTGCCGCACTGGATCAGGCCATCCGACGGGTCATGGGTTTTGTCGGTGCACCGATGCCAGCCGTTCCCGAACCCTCGCCATATGGAGGGGCCGCTGCTGGAGCATTCGACGCACAAGTTCTTCAGCTGCTGGTCGACGATCTGGATGCCGAAACGGTCGCCGATCTGGTCGACACCTTCATCGGCCTTGCGGGCGAGATGACGCAAGACCTGGCGGCCTTCGACCAGGATGGCGATTGCCGCAAGATGGCGGAACTGGCCCACAGCCTGAAAAGTTCATCTGCCAGCCTCGGGCTGATGACCGTGAACCGGGAAGCCCTGGAACTGGAAAAAGCCGGTCTCGCGGGCGACGTGGCGGGCGTGAAGTATTATACTGAGGCCCTGAAACAATCCTTGGGGTCGGGCATTGCCTGGCTGCAACAGTGGAAAAACGGACTGGCCTCGTCACCGGCCACGGAATTGAAGAATGCTGCTGGATAACAAAATCCCCGGAGTTGGGGCACTGCGCGTCCTGCTGGTCGAGGACGACATATTCGCCCAGCGACTGGCTGCCTCGGTCCTGCGCCAGCTGGGTATTAACAACCTGACCGTGGTCAAGGACGGCCGCGCGGCCATCGACCTGCTGGGCGAAACGGAAGTCCGCTACGACCTGATCATTTCCGACTGGAACATGCCCCATGTCACCGGCCTGGACCTGCTAAAACATGTCCGCAAGACCTGGGAGAACATGCCTTTCCTGATGCTGACTGGAAATGCGAATGAGGAATTCGTGATCCAAGCCCGCAACAACAGGGTCGACGCCTATGTCATCAAGCCCTTCTCCTCCGCCCAGCTGCAGCAGAAGATTGCAGCCATGTTCAATATTAAGCTTCAATAACAACAAGGTTATCGGCCTTTTCCGGCCTTGACCTGCCCCTGGTTCGGCCTACCACTCTTGGCGATAGCCATTCCGCTGTCTCAACAGGAGGATTTTATGCGTTTTAAGACCGTTGCCGCGATGACGTCTGCCGTCGCCCTCACCGCCCTTGCCGGCCCGGCGCTCGCGCTGGATCTGGCTGGCCTCAGCAACCATAACGAAATCGTTCTGTTCAGCGATAAGGCTCCGGGCAAGATCAAGTCCGTCGCCATCACGGGTATCGAGGGCAAGGTCCTTGGCATCGACGTGCGCCCGGCTGACGGCAAGCTCTATGCCCTCACCACCGACAGCACGATCTACACGGTCGATACCGCGACCGGCGCCGCCACCCGCAAGGCGAAGCTGTCGACGACCATCGAAGCCGTCGACCATGTGATTGTCGACTTCAACCCCCAGGCCGACCGCATGCGCGTGATCTCGTCGACCGGTCAGAGCCTGCGTGTCAATGTCGACACCGGTCAAACCGTGGTGGACGGCAAGCTCGCCTATCGGGCAGGCGACGCCGGTGCGGGCAAGCCGATGGGCGTGTATGCCGGCGCCTATATCAACTCCTTCGTTGGTGCGACCCAGACCCAGCTGTTTGAAATCGACAGCATGAATGGCACCTACATCGTGCAGGATCCGCCGAACGATGGCGTCCTGCGCACCGTGGGTACCACGGGCATTCCGGCCGGCACTATTGTCGAGGGCATCGACATCTATACCGATTCAAAGGGTGGCTATATGGGCTTTGCCGTTGCCAGCGGTACGCTCTACAGCCTGGATGTCGGCACGGGCAAAGCCAAGAAGGTCGGCGCGATTGGCAATGGCAAGGCTGCCATTATCGATATCGCGGTCCTGACCCCGCGCATGTAAGCGGTCATCATGCTGCGTGACGGTATTGCGGTTTTCATCGGCAGCGTTCTGCTGGCCATCGTCATTATGCTGTATTCCGCCTGGTCGGAAGCACAGACAGGCGTGACGATTCTGCAGCAGGGCATTGCTTTCAAGCCGGGCTCGGTCAAGGTCCCGGTCGGCGGACAGGTAACATTCCGCAACCAGGACCCCTTCGGGCATAATGTCTACTCACCCAGCAAGGGGGGCATCTTCGACATTGGCCTGCAGGCGCCGAATTCGGAAACATCCGTCGCCTTCAAGGAAGCCGGCGACTATATCATCCAGTGTCGGATTCATCCCAAGATGAAGGCAACCGTAACCGTCACGCCCTGATACAGACGGATAGTAAAAAGGCCCGGTCTCAGACCGGGCCTTTTCTTATGCGGGCTTGCGTTCAATCAACTCGATCTTGTAGCCGTCCGGGTCTTCAATGAAGGCGATTACGCTGCCGCCATGCTTCATTGGGCCCGGTGGGCGCGGAATCTTCACACCGGCTTCTTCCAGTACCTTGCAGACCCCGTAGATATCGGGAACGCCCAACGCCAGATGGCCGAAGCCGGTGCCAATCGTGTACGGCTCCTTCTGCCCCCAGTTATGGGTCAGCTCGATCACGGTGTTGGCCTTCTCGTCGCCATAGCCGACAAAGGCCAGGGTGAATTCACCAGTCGGATAATCGGTCTTCCGCAGCAGGGTCATACCCAGTTTGTTGACATAGAAGTCGAGCGACTTCTCGAGATCCAGCACGCGCAGCATGGTGTGCAGCATCTGGAAGGAACCGGCCTGGCCTGCAGGCTTGGCGATCGGGGCGGTCTCGTTCATGGGGCAATCCTCCGGGTCTGGGCGTGGTATGATATGCGAGATCAGGCCGGTCCTGGCAACCGCTTTGCCGCCACGGCCAGCACCGTGCGGGCGGCACGATGGGCTGGCGGCACCGGATCATCAGCGCCCAGCTGCGTCGCTACAGCCGCGCAGCCATCGATCTGGCGCTGGCGCACGGCAGGATCGGTCAACAACTGGTGCAATGCAGCGGCGATCTTCTCAGGCGTGCAATTTTCCTGCAGAAATTCCGGCATGATCTCGTGCTGCTGCAGGATGTTGACCAGGCCGACATAGGGAATGGTGATGAAACGCCGCATGATCGCCGCGCTGATCGGATTGACCCTGTAGGCTAGCACCGTCGGCGTGCCGGCCAGCCCCAACTCCAGCGTCGCAGTGCCGGAGGCGGCCAGAGCGGCCTCAGCTTCCAGCATGGCGGCATACCGCTCCGGTGCGGTATCGAGCACTGTCGCCGGGAATGGCAGCGACGACACGGCGGCCTTCACCATCTCGGAAACTGTTTCCACAGTCGGGATCAGCAGATGCAGGTCCTGCCCCTGCGCCTTCAGCCGGGACAGCGCCTCGGCGAAGACCGGCAGCAGCTTTGTCACCTCGCCCCGGCGGCTGCCCGGCATCAGCGCGAACAGGCGCGCAGTGGCGGCAATGCCATGACGCTGGCGGAAGCCCCTGCCCGCCACGGTCGCCTCGGCTTCTGTTCTGCGCGCCGCGGCAATGGTCTCGACGGCGGGGTGGCCGACGAAGGTGGTGGGCAGGCCGACAACATCGAAATATGGCGGCTCGAACGGAAGAAGCGCCAGCAGATGATCGCATAACCGCGCCAGGCGGCGGGCCCGGCCCGGCCGCCAGGCCCAGACCGTCGGCGCCACATAATGCACGATGGGGAAGTTGCGACCAGGCACCCGCTGCATCACGCGACGGGTATAGCCGGGACTGTCAATGGTGACGACCACATCGGGAGATTCCGCCAGCACGAACTTTGCAGCCTGGTCGATGCGCTTCAGCAGGAAACGCGCCTTCGGCAGCAGCTCGACCACACCCATGATGGCCATGTCGGCAATCGGGAACAGGCTGTGCAGGCCCTCGGCCTCCATCTGCGCGCCGCCAGTGCCGATGAACTCGACGCGCCCGCCGGTCTCGCTGCGCAACGCCCGCATCAGGCTGGCGCCCAGCACATCGCCCGAAGGCTCGCCGGCCAGCAGCGCGACCCGCAGCCTGCGCTCAGCCGTCATGACGCACCCCGATGACAAAGAGTCCCAGACGATCTGCAGCCCGCGCCGTCGCCGGCGCATCCACCATCAGAGCAGCGCCGGCCTCGATCACGATGCCGCTCAGCCCCGCAGCGGCTGCGTTCTCCACCGTCGTCACGCCCACCGTGGGCAAGTCCACGCGGCGATCCTGCTGCGGCTTGACGCATTTGGCCAGCACGCCGCCGCGCGCCGCCGGCTCGGCCGCCATGCGGCGCAGCAGCGCATCGGTGCCGGAATCATCCTCCAGACCGACAACCCGGCCGCCGGCGACCACCGCAGCCTGGCCCTTGTCGGCCGCGCCAAGATCGCGGGCGGCACGCAAGGCTGCTTCAATGTCATCCCGCTGCGCCACCGTGGGTGCGGCCGCGCTATAGGACTGCGCTTGCACCAGCAGACCCTGCATCAGGCTGTCGACACCAATGGCGCGGAAGCCTTCCTGTTCGAAGATATCGACCACCACACGCAGGATGGCGTCATCACCAACCAGAGCTGCCTTCAGGAAGCGGGGCAACAGCAGCGCGCCCTTCAGATCGGGCTTGAGTGATTTGAAATCGGGTTTGGCGACTGAGCCACAGAGACAGACCTCTTCGACGCCGGCCGTCTTCAGGGCCTTCAAAAGCCCGCCCACTTGCGGCAAGTCGAACCAGGCATGCTCTGTGTCAGCCACCGTCGCCGGTTCGCAGAAACCGTTCAGCGCCACGACAAACAGCGGACGTCCCTGCTCGCGGCAAAGATCGCGGATCAGCGACGGAATCTGGCCGCCGCCAGCGATAAGACCAAGTTTAGGCAGCGCCGGCGCCATCCGCCTGCGGCTGGCAAACGCCACGCTTGGAAGCGTTACGGATGAACTCGACCAGTTCCTGCACCAGCTTGGCGTCAGCGAACTGTGCGGCAACGTCGTTCAGGCGCTGGCTCAGTGTGTCACCCTTGGCGAACAGCAGGTCATAGGCCTCGCGCAGCTTGGAAATATCATCGCGCTCGAAGCCGCGGCGCTTCAGGCCGACCAGGTTGAGGCCGGTCAGATGGGCGCGGTTGCCGATGACCATGCCATAGGGGATCACATCCTGCTCGACGCCGCTCATGCCGCCGATCATGGCATGCGGCCCGATCCGGCAGAACTGGTGGATCGCTGCCAGGCCGCCGACGAAGGCGAAGTCACCCACGTCGATATGGCCTGCCAGCGTGGCGTTGTTGGCCATCACGACATTGTTGCCGACATGGCAATCATGGGCAACATGCGCGCCGGTCATAAACAGGCAGTTGTCGCCGACGCTGGTCAGCATACCGCCACCTTCGGTACCGGTATTCATCGTGACGCCTTCACGGATCACGTTATTCTTGCCGATCACCAGGCGCGACGGCTCGCCGTGATACTTCAGGTCCTGCGGCTGATGCCCAACCGAGGCGAAAGGAAAGATTTTCGTGCCGGCGCCGACCGAGGTGATGCCGGCAACGACGGCATGGCTCAACAGCTCAACGCCATCGCCCAGTTCAGCCTGCGCACCAACGATGCTGTAAGGACCGAGCTTCACATCGGCGCCAAGCTTTGCCCCGTCCTCAACGACGGCTGTGGGATGAATCTTCGACATCTGATTATTTCTTGTCGAGGATCATGGCCGAGAAGATCGCCTCGGCCGCCAGCTTGCCATCGACCATGGCCTTACCTTCGAATTTCCACACCGGGCCGCGCTGCTTGAGGGCAGAGACATGGATATGCATCTGGTCGCCCGGCGTGACCGGCTTGCGGAAGCGGGCTTCGTCGATAGTCATGAAATACACAAGCTTGCCTTCGGCTTCCTTGCCCAAGCTGTGCACAACCACCACGGCCGCCGTCTGCGCCATCGCCTCGACGATCATCACGCCCGGCATGACCGGCTGGCTGGGAAAGTGACCGGTGAACTGCGGCTCGTTGATGGTGACGTTCTTGATGCCGATCGCGCTCTTACCGACCTTCAAGTCCACCACACGGTCGATCAGCAGCATCGGATACCGATGCGGGATCATTTCCATGATCCGCAGCACGTCGATTGACGCTACATCGATACCGGTCTCGGTCTCACTCATCCTGCTGGCCTTTCTTCTGCGCCAGACGCCGCATGGTGGCGATCTGACGGAAATATTCTTTTACCTTGGTCGCGGGAATGCCGAAGTAGCTTTCGCCGGCCGGGATATCGGTCATGACCCCCGACTTCGCCCCGATGCGCGCGCCGGTGCCGATCTTCAGATGGCCGGCGATGCCGCTCTGGGCCGCTAACACGACAAAATCACCCAACTGGGTGGACCCGGCAACACCCGCCTGTGCCACAATAATACAGCCGCGCCCCAGCACCACGTTGTGCCCGATCTGCACCAGATTATCAATCCAACAACCCGGGCCGATCACGGTATCGGGACCCGCGCCACGGTCGATGGTGCTGTTGGCCCCGATCTCGCAATCGTCACCGATCAGAACGCGACCGAGCTGCGGCACCTTAATATGGCCGCTGGGATCGGGCGCAAAACCAAAGCCGTCCTGTCCGATACGGATACCCGGATGCAGGGTGACCCGGTCACCGATTATGCAATGGCTCAGCGTAACATTGGCGCCGATGCGGCTGCCCTGCCCCACTTTCACATTCCGGCCGATCACGGTGCCTGGGCCGATCACGGCTTCAGCACCGATCTCAGCGCCCGCCTCGATCACCGCACAAGCCGCGATGCTCACGCCAGCGCCCAGCCGGGCGGCGGAATCAACGGCTGCGGCCGGATGAATACCGGCCGGCGGTTTGGCAGGCGGATAGAAAATCTGCGCCGCGCGGGCATAGGTGTGATACGGCCGGGCCGAAATCAGCAACGCCGTGCCGGCCGGCGCCAGTGCCGCATGCTTCTCGTGGACGATACAGGCCCCGGCCTTGGTGGCCGAGAAGGCATCGGCGTATTTGGTATTGTCGAGAAACGCCAGATGCGCTGGCCCGGCCTGATCAAGCGGCGCGACATCTTCCACCGATCGCCCTGCCTGGGACGGATCGGCCAGCCTGGCCCCGCAACGGGTTGCCAGATCGCCCAGAGTGAAGGGGCCGGCCCGCTCGAAGAAGCGCGGATCAGCCATGCCTTATTTCCCGGTGGGAAGATTCACTTTGACGGACGGCAGACGCTGGTCGAGGCGCTTGAGCACTTCCGGCGTGATGTCGATGCTGTCGCCGATATAGATCTGCACCTGAGCACGATCGAGCACCATGTTGAATCCGCGCTCGGTCGCGAGGGCCTTGAGGATTTCCACGACCTGAACCGTGACTTGCTCGCGCACGCCGTTCAGCATCTTCTCCAGTGACTGCGACCGCTCCTGAATGCGCTTCTGAAGGTCGACGACCTTCCCCTGGAAGGCCTGACGCTTCTGCTCGAAGGCTTCAGGCGAAAGCACCGAACGCTGACGGGCAATCTCCTGCTCCTCGGCGCGCAGCTTCTCTTCTTCCTTGGCAATCTCGGACTGGAAGTTGAAGCGATACTGTTCCAGCTGCTGACGCGCGCCCTTCAGGGCGGCGGCGTCCCGGGTGACCCGCTGGCTATCGATCACAGCGATGATCGCCGGCGGAACCTTGCCACCGCCACCGCCAGCAGCCTGGGCCATGGCGACGCCCGGCAGCACGGCAGCAGCCAGCGCCAACGCGACAAAAGCGGATTTGAACATCGAAGTCATAACCATCAAACCTTGCTAAACAGAGCTGTTAGAACCTGGACCCGAAGTTGATGCGGATCAGTTCCTTTTCGTCGAAGTCTTCCTTCACGATCGGGAAGCCCAGATCAACCTGGATCAGGCCCAGCGGCGATTTCCACTGAACGCCGGTGCCGACCGAAACGCGGATGCTCTTCTCATCCAACACTTCAGGCCCGACATCGGAGGTCTTCCACAACGTGCCGGCCTCGGTAAAGAGCCGGCCCTTGATGCCGAATTCGTTGGGCAATCCAATGGGGAATATCAGATTTGCCTCACCCTTGTAATAGCGCTCGCCACCCAAGGCATCCCCCGTGGTGCGGTCGCGGGGGCCAATACCGCCATTTTCGAAGCCACGGAAGGTGTCGCCACCGATAAAGAAGCGGTTCGCCAGGCGGATGTCGTCGCTCAGACCATTAATCATGCCGGCCTCGGCGGCAAGGCTAAACACCGTTTCGTCTGTCACGGCGAAATACTTGGTGGCGGTACCGACATTCTTGAAATAGTGCTCGGTGCCGCCCAGACCAGCGACTTCCTGCGACAGGCGCAGCACATAGCCGGTCGTCGGTTCGATGCGGTCATCGCGGCGATCATAAGTCAGCGTATGGCCGACCGCCGAGGTCAGGAACTTGCCTTCCTGCGCCTTGATGAAGCGTGACGTGTTCGCATTCACGTTATCGATTTCATCCTGGCGGATACGATAATAGACCAACTGCGACAGATTTTCCGTAATCGGGAACGACAGGCGCGGAGTCAGCGAGGTCGTGGTCTGGTCGATGCCGCTGCGACGTTCCAGATCGGTGCGGCGACGCAGCGCATCGACGCCGGCAGCCAGTTCGCGATCAAGGAAATACGGCTCGGTGAAGCCGAGGTCGAGCTGCTGACGACGGGTCGAGAGGCTGAAGCCCAGGCGCAGGTCCTGACCGCGACCGAGCAGGTTGCGCTCGCGGATCGTGATGTCGCCCAACACGCTTTCCGTCGTCGAGTAACCGATACCCAGCGAAAGCTCACCGGTGGACTTTTCAGTCACCTCGGCGGTCAGCACCACCTTATCGGGCGCACTGCCCTTGTTCTCGGTAATCTCGGCCTTGTCGAAGAAGTTCAGGCCGCGCAGGCGCGTACGGGTGCGGCGCAGCTTGGCCGAGTTGAAGGCGTCGCCTTCCACTAGGCGAAACTCGCGACGGATCACCTTGTCCAGCGTACGCACGTTACCGACGATGTCGATGCGCTCGACAAAGACGCGCGGACTCTCGCCGATGCGATAGGTCACGTCGATGATGCGCTTCTCGCGATCCTTCTTGACGTCCGGGCGCACATCGACGAATGCATAGCCGAAACGGCCAAGTTCGGTCGTCATCGCCTGAACAGTCTTCTCGACCAGGTCGGCGTTGTAGATGTCGCCAGTCTTGGTCTCGATGAACGACTTCAACTGCGCGCCATCAACGCCCTTGATGTCGCTGACCACATCCATCGCGCCGAACTTGTAGCGCTCGCCCTCTTCCAGTGTGAAGGTGATCACGAACTTCTCGCGATTGGGCAGCAGCTCGGCGACGGCGTTATTCACCGCGAAGTCGGCATAACCCTTGCTGAGATAGAACTTACGCAGTTTCTCTCGGTCGAAGGTGACGCGATCGGGATCATAGCTGTCGTCAGAACTCAGGAAACGCCACCAGGCGCTTTCCTTGGTCTGGATTTCTTCGCGCAGACGGGAATCGCTGAAGCGCTTGTTGCCAATGAAGCGGATGCGGCTGACGCCGGTCAGCGGGCCTTCGGTGATCTCGAACACCAGATCGACGCGGTTCTGCTCGAGCTGGATGACCTTCGGCTCGACGGTCGCGGCGAAGCGGCCGGTGCGGCGATAGATCTGCTGCAGGCGCTGGGTATCGGCCTGCACCTTGGCACGAGTATAGACCTGACGCGGCTTGAGTTGCAGTTCGCCGCGCAGCTGGTCGGCCTGAACGCGCCGATTGCCTTCGAACAGGATGCGGTTGATCACCGGGTTTTCGGTCACGCGGACGATCACACTGCTGCCCTGCAGGCGCAGGTTGACGTCGGCGAACAGCCCGGTGGCGAACAGGGCTTTAAGCGACTTGTCGGCTTCGGCGGCGGAATAGATCGTACCCGGCTGCAGGGTCAGGTAGTTCTGGATGGTCGAAATTTCGATACGCTGGTTGCCCTCGATCACGACGTCGCGGATCTGAGGGCCGGTCTGGGCCTGGACGGGGTCAACGACCAGCAGGCTGGCGAGCAACAAGGCCAGCACCGGCAGCACAAACAGCCGGCACAGCACGGACAACACGTCGCTTCGGAACATCCCCGCCACAATCCCCATCGTCTTGAGACCGCCCCTCACTTAGCCGGATTCACGAGAAAAGCCCAGTGAGGAAATTGAAAATTGGCAGGCGGTTCAAGTCGTTCCACGTAGCGAACACGAACAGGGACATGACCAGGGCAAAGCCGATGCGGAAGCCGTATTCCTGGGCCCGCTCGCCCAACGGGCGGCCGCGCAGCGCCTCGATGCCGTAGAACAGCAAATGGCCGCCATCCAGCATGGGCACCGGGAAAAGGTTAATCAGGCCAATGGCGACCGACAGAGTGGCCATCAGGGAGACCAGGCCGAGCCAGCTCGACTTGGCCACATCGCCCGACATCTTGGCGATGCCGAGCGGGCCACTGAGCTGGTCACCGGATTCCTTGCCGTTAATGATGCGGCCCAGATAGGTGAAGGTATTGGCCACCACCTGCCAGGTCTCGCGCACGGCCTGAACCACGGCGGTCGCCGGGTCATGGCGAACGAAATCGATGCCGGCGGTGCGGATGCCGATCTGGCCCAGTTTCTGTGTGCCGCCTGCCCCGTCAGCCACGTCGACGCGCTGCGGCACCACGGTCAGGCCGATCTCGGCGCCCTCGCGCAGCACACGGAGGGCAATCGGGGTCTCGGCGCGCAGCGCCACATAGGAGCGCAACTCCTCGAAGCGCTGAATACTGCCACCATCGGCGCTGAGGATCCGGTCGCCCGACCGCAGGCCGGCGCTTTCGGCTGCACTGCCCTGCACCACATCACCGACAACCGGCGGTGTGAAGGGTTGGCCCACCAGGCTGAACAGCGCGGCATAAACCAGGATGGCAAAGATGAAATTGATCGCCGGGCCCGCGAAAACGATGGCGGCGCGCTGGCCCAGCGTCTTGTGATGGAAGGAAACCTTCTTGTCGGCTTCCGACATCGCGGCAACAGCGGTGTTGTCGGCGCTTGAAGTCGCATCGGCATCGCCGAAGAACTTCACATAGCCGCCCAGCGGTATGGCGCTGATCTTCCAGCGGGTGCCATGCCTGTCGAACCAGCCGAACAACTCGGGGCCGAAGCCGATCGAGAAGACCTCGACCTTCACGCCACAGCGGCGCGCAACCGAATAGTGGCCGAGTTCATGTACGAACACGATGATGGTGAGGACGACGACAAACGGAATGACGTATCCGGCAAAACTGGCAATGAAGTCCATGGCACCTCAACAAGCCGCGCTTTAGCGCAGGCCCCGTCCTCTCGTTTGCACCCGCACGACCCGGTCGTCATCCGTCGGGTCGATCAGATGCGCCGCGTAGCGCCTCGCCGCACCATCCGCCTCGCGCACCGCCGGCAGATCCATCAGAGGACCGCTGGGTACGCGGGACAGGGTCTGTTCGACGATCCGCGTGATGTCGAGAAACCCGATCCGGCCGTTCAGAAAGGCATCGACGGCCACTTCATTGGCCGCATTCAGGATAGTAGGCGCAGCGCCCCCTGTTTGCAAGGCTTGCCGTGCCAGGTTAAGGGCAGGAAATCTAGCAAAATCAGGTACTTCAAAGGTCAGTTTGGCGATCGCGGCCAGGTCCAGCCGGGTTGCCGGTGTAGGCATGCGGCCCGGCCATGCAAGCGCCACCGAGATGGGGGTCCGCATGTCGGGGGTACCGAGCTGGGCCAGCACCGAACCGTCGACATAGGAAACCAGGCTGTGGATCACTGACTGGGGGTGGATCAGTACTTCGATGCGGCTTTCCGGCACCGGGAACAGGAAACTAGCCTCGATCATCTCCAGCCCCTTGTTCATCAAGGTGGCTGAATCGACCGAAATCTTGGCGCCCATGCTCCAGACCGGATGGGCAATGGCCTGGGCCGGCGTCACCTCACGCATCTCGCTGAGGTTCAGGGTGCGGAACGGGCCGCCCGAAGCCGTCAGGATCACCCGGTCGATGCTGTCAGGAGCGTCAAAATCAAAAACCTGAAAGATCGCGTTATGCTCGGAATCGACCGGCAGGATGGTGGCGCCATGCAGGGCCGCCTCGCGCATTACCAGCGCGCCGGCGCAGACCAGGCTTTCCTTGTTGGCCAGCGCGACCAGCGCACCACGCCGCACGGCCGCCAGGGTCGGCTCCAGGCCGGCGGCGCCAACGATTGCCGCCATCACCCATTCCGCCGGCCGCGATGCCGCGTCGATGATGGCGGCCGCCCCGGCCGCCGTCTCGATACCGGTGCCGGCAAGACGCTGGCGCAGTTCGGCCAGCAGGCTCTCGTCGCCGATCACCGCTAGCCTGGCCTTCACCAGCATGGCTTGCTCGGCCAACAGCGCGACGTTGCTTTGCGCAGTCAGCGCCTCGACAGGAAAGCGGTCCGGCTCGCGCACCACCAGGTCGATGGTCGAGCGGCCGACAGACCCGGTCGAACCGAGAATGGTGACGCGACGCACGGCGGTTTCCGTCATCCCCATAGCGCCCCTCGCGACAGCAGAATGCAGGCCGCCACAAACGGTGCGGCGAACAGCAGGCCATCCAGCCGGTCGAGCACGCCGCCATGGCCGGGAATGAGATGGCTGGAATCCTTCGCGCCGAAATAGCGCTTGATGGCGGACTCCGTGAAGTCGCCGGCCTGCGAAACGACGGCCACGACGCCGGCCAGGGCGGCCAGCGACAGCGCCGGCAATGTCGGATCGATGGCAGCAACCAGTCCGCCGACAATCGCGGCGGCAACCATGCCGCCCAGCAGACCGGCCCAGGTCTTGTTCGGCGAGATGCGCGGGATCAGCTTCGGGCCGCCGATGGTGCGGCCGGCGAAATACGCCCCGGTATCGGTCGACCACACGGCGCAGAACAGCCAGAAGACGACATGACGACCATGCTCGGGCAGCTCGCGCAGCCAGATCAGGGCGGCACAGGGCGGAATCACATAAACCAGTCCCAGCACGATCCACAGCGGTCCACGCGTCCATCCCGCTGAAGCCTCAGCCTGCTTGGGAAAGCGCAGCCATTCCCACAGCATCAGCACGCCGGCCAGCACCACCAGCGCGATGAAGGCGATGCCGCCAAACCAGACGGCTGCAACCGCAACCGGCAGCAGCACGATGGCCGAGAGCACGCGAAGCTGAAGACTACTGAGTGCGACAGAGGTCATGCGGACCGGAAGTTCACTCGCTGGCGCCGTAGCGCCGCTCGCGCTGCTGGAAGTTCTCAACAGCCGCGGCGAGATCCTGCACCGAGAAATCGGGCCAGAGCTTGTCGACGAAGATCAGCTCGCTGTAGGCCGACTGCCACAGCAGGAAATTCGACAGGCGCTGCTCGCCACTGGTGCGGATGATCAGGTCGGGATCGGGAATGCCCGCCGTCTGCAGGCTGCCGGCCAGTGTGTCGGCCGTGATATCCTGCGGCTTCAAACGGCCAGCGGCCACCTCTTCCGCAAGGCGCCGGCAGGCCTCGACGATCTCGGCCTGGCTGCCGTAACTCAGCGCGATCGTCAGCGTCAGCTTGCGGTTGTCGCGGGTCTTGGCCTCGGATTCCGCGATCAGCGACACGATGTCGGGGGCCAGCTTGCTGCGGTCGCCGATCATGCGGATGCAAACGCCATTGCGCGCCAGATCATCCAGCTCGCGGCGGATGAACAGCCGCAGCAGGTCCATCAGGCCGGCGACTTCGCTTTCCGGCCGCTTCCAGTTTTCCGACGAAAAGGCGTAGAGCGTCAGGTATTCGATCCCGAGATCGCGGCAACCACGCACCACCTCGCGCACGGTGTCGACACCCTGTCGATGCCCCAGGTTGCGCGGCAGGCCACGCGCCTTCGCCCAGCGCCCGTTGCCATCCATGATGATGGCAATATGGCGAGGCGGAAGCGGCGCAAGCGCCTGCGATGCAACGGGCTGCGACATGCTAGACCTGCAGGATCTCCTTGGTCTTCTGGGCGAGCAGATCGTCGATCTTCTTGGTGGAGTCGTCGGTCAGCTTCTGGATCTCGTCCTGATACATCTTGACGTCGTCCTCGCCGAGGTCGCCGTCCTTCTCCGACTTCTTCAGGTTATCCATGCCGTCGCGACGCACGCCGCGCACCGCCACCTTGGCCTGCTCGGCATACTGACCGGCGACCTTGGTCAGTTCCTTGCGGCGCTGCTCGTTCAGTTCCGGGATGGGGATGCGGATCAGCGTGCCGTCAGCCTGCGGATTGAGGCCGAGGCCGCTGGTGGTGATCGCCTTCTCCACCGCCTTCACGTTGCTCTTGTCCCAGACCTGCACGCTGATCATGCGGGGCTCGGGCACGCTGACGGTGCCGACCTGATTGATCGGCATCGAGCTGCCATAGACGTCGACGCGAACAGGATCGAGCATGCTGATACTGGCGCGCCCGGTGCGCAGGCCGGTGTATTCGTGCTTCAAGACATCAATGGCCTTGGCCATGCGTCGTTCAATGTCGTCGATATCCGGTTCGGCCACCTGCCTGCTCCCGTCTTTTTTCTAAATAATACCAAATATTTAAGAGATACGCCCGACCTACTCGCCTTCGATCACGGTACAGCGGCCGGTGCCGGTCAGCACTTTGGCGAAGCCGCCTGCCTCGTGCAAGGAGAACACCAGGATCGGAATCCGGTTTTCCCGCGCCAGACTGATGGCGGACGCATCCATCACCTTCAGGTCCTGCTGCAGCACATCCATATAGGTCAGCGTCTCATACCGTTTCGCTGTCTTGTCCTTTTTCGGATCGGCGCTGTAGACGCCATCCACCTGCGTGCCCTTCAGCAGCGCATCGCAGCCCATTTCGGCGGCGCGCAGCGCGGCGGCGGTGTCGGTGGTGAAGAACGGGTTGCCGGTGCCAGCGGCGAAGATGACCACGCGGCCCTTCTCCAGATGGCGGATGGCGCGGCGACGGATATAGGGCTCGCAGACCGTGTCCATGCGGATGGCCGACATCACGCGGCTCGGCACGCCATGCGATTCCAGCGCATGCTGCACGGCCAGGCCGTTAATGACGGTGGCCAGCATGCCCATATAGTCGGCCGAGGCGCGCTGCATGCCTTGCGTGGCGCCGGAGACGCCGCGGAAGATGTTGCCGCCGCCGATCACCAGGCAGACCTCGCCGCCCAGCGCGTGCACCGCCTTGATCTCGGCGGTGATGCGGTCGACCGTCTCGAAATCGATGCCATAAGGGGTCGGACCCATCAGGGCCTCGCCCGAGCATTTCAGCAGGACACGGCGGTATTTGAAGCTCATGAGGTCCTCGAAAGGGCGTTCCCGGCGCTGTGGCAGGCCAAGGGATGACGGAAAAGCGCGGCGATTCTGTGGCGGTTTTATACCATGCCCGCCAATCCCATGGCAGCGGTCCCGGCCCCGCGCGGCCGGCCTACCCTCACTTGTCACCGCCCTGCGGAGGCGGCCGGCCAGACACGGAAAGGGGGGCTTTCGCCCCCCTGACACTGGAATTGCAATCCGGACGGGCGATCAGCCCGCCATCTTGGCCACTTCGGCGGCGAAATCGTCCGCCTTCTTCTCGATACCTTCGCCCAGCTGGAAGCGGACGAAACCGGTGATCTCGATCGGCGCGCCGGCATCCTTGCCGGCCTTCTCGACCGCCTTGCCCACCGGGGTCTCGCCGTCGATCACGAAGGTCTGCTCGAGCAGGACGACTTCCTGATAGAACTTGCGGATACGGCCTTCGACCATCTTGGCGATGATGTCGGCCGGCTTGCCCGAGGCGGCAGCCTGGTCGGTCAGCACCTGACGCTCGCGCTCGACCAGGCTCTGGTCGAGGTCCTTGGGGCTCAGCGACTGCGGGTTGGCGGCCGCGATATGCATGGCCACCTGCTTGCCGATCTGCTCGACCACCTCACGCTTGCCGGTCGACTTCAGCGCAACCAGAACGCCCAGCTTGCCCAGGCCATCGGCCAGCGCGCTATGCACGTAGGACACGACCACGCCGCCGTCGACGGTCAGCTTCTTGGCGCGACGCAGCGTCATGTTCTCGCCGATGGTGGCGATGGCATGAGTCACTTCGTCCTTCACATTGCGGCTGCTGCCCGGGAAGGCGGCTGCTTCGATCTTGGCGACATCGTCGCCCGCGCTCAGCGCCACGGTGGCAACGCCGCTGGCCAGCGCCTGGAACTGCGGATTGCGACCGACGAAGTCGGTTTCCGAGTTCACTTCGACGATGGCGCCGCTGTTGTCCTTCACGGCAACCGCGACCAGGCCTTCGGCGGCCACGCGGCCCGCCTTCTTGGAGGCGGCCGACAGGCCCTTCTTGCGCAGCCAGTCGATGGCGGCGTCCAGGTCGCCGTTCGTCTCGCCCAGCGCCTTCTTGCAATCCATCATGCCCGCGCCGGTCTTCTCGCGCAGGTCCTTCACCAGGGCCGCAGTAATCTCAGCCATGAATCTTCTCCAATGTCATTGAACCGTATTGAACGGTCGGGTCACGGAAACGGCTGCGGCGCCCCGTCGAAAAACGACAGAGGCGCCGCGACCGGAACAGTTACAGGCGTCTTAGGCCTGGGGCTGGGCCGCGGCTTCGCCTTCGACGGCGGCCAGGACCGGGGCTTCCTCGGCAGCGCCGAGATCGGCACCGCTGGAGGAAATCTGGTCTTCCACGCCGCTCAGCACGGCGAGCGAGAACAGATCGCAGTACAGGTTGATGGCGCGCAGCGCGTCATCATTGCCCGGCACCGGATAGGTGATGCCCTGCGGATCCGAGTTGGAGTCGAGGATCGCGACGACCGGGATGCCCAGGGTGCGGGCTTCGGCGATGGCGATGTCTTCCTTGACCGTGTCGATGACGATCATGACGCTCGGGATGCCGCCCATGTCCTTGATGCCGCCCAGCGCGCGATCAAGCTTCTCGCGCTCGCGGGTCAGGTTCAGGACTTCCTTCTTGGTCAGGCCAGCAGTGCCCTGCTCGCCCGAACCTAGCAGCTCTTCGAGGTCCTTCAGGCGCTTGATCGACTGGGAGATGGTCTTCCAGTTGGTCAGCATGCCGCCGAGCCAGCGATGGTTCACGTAGTACTGACCGCACTTGGCGGCAGCTTCCGCGATCGCTTCCGAGGCCTGACGCTTGGTGCCGACGAACAGCACGCGGCCGCCACCGGCAACCGTGTCACGCACGGCCTGCAGGGCGCGATGCAGCAGCGGAACGCTCTGCTGCAGATCGATGATGTGAATGTTGTTGCGATCTCCGAAGAGATACGACTTCATCTTCGGGTTCCAGCGATGAGTCTGGTGTCCGAAGTGCACGCCAGCTTCAATGAGCTGACGCATGGTAAAGGTCGGCAGGGTCATCCTATGTCCTTCTCCGGTTGGGCCGCCGCAGGCACGTCCTTTGCTCCTCGTGTGGAACTCGGACACCGGAACGCTGTATCGGGATGTCTCCCCGATAACCGCGCAAGCCTGCGTGTGGGTTTGAGTGCGCGCCTTGTAACCGGTTCGGACCGGGAACGCAAGCAGGAACGCCGCCCCGTCCGGCCCCCCTAGGGGCGGCCCACCCGGGCTTTGCGCCCCGGAGCATCCGCCAAAGATTTTTCCGTTTACTGACAAACAGATACTGGCGCCTGCATAGGTGTCATGGTCATATGCGCCCATGTCTGAAGAGCCTGTGATCCAGCAAAAAGACCTAGACCCTCTGCTGGCAAGCCAGGAGCGTTTTGCCAAGGGCATGCGCGGGGGTATCCGGCTCAACCTGCAGTTTCGTGACGCCTCTGGCCTCAACATGGCCAACCGCGACCTGCGGGAATGCAACATGGTCGGCGGCCGGTTCAGGGGCACCGTATTCAAGTTCGCCAAGCTGATCGGGGCGAACTTCTATGGCGCCAACATGGAAAGCGCCGACCTCGCCTCCTCCGACCTGACCCGGTCCGACCTGCGCGGCGCCATCCTGCGCGGCGCCAACATGGAATTCGCCGATCTGACCAATGCCGATCTGCGGGACGGCCGGCTGCTGAAACCCGACGAGGACGGCAATCTGGTGCCGATTGCCGTGGGTGGCGCGGTCACCGAGCGGGCGCAGATGACCCATTCCAAGCTGGTAGGCGCCAAGCTGGGCCGCATCATGAGCCAGCAGGCCGACCTGAGCCATGCCAACCTCGCCAATGCCAAGCTGGTCGATGCCGACCTGTCGAATTCTGATCTTCGCGGCGCAATCTTTGTCGGCGCTGACCTGACCAATACCAACATGAGCGGCTGCGCCCTGTCCGGCGCGGTGCTGGCCGGTGCCATGCTGAACGGCACGAAATTCGATGGCGCCGATCTGGCCGGCGCCTTCTTCCGCCACACGGAAATGAAGGATGCTCGTCTGAGTGGCGCCATGCTGCCCAAGGCGATCAGCGATCTGGACAAGCCGCTGCAGATCATCCTGCGCGAACACCTGGCTTGGGCCGACAGCCTGGGGGCCAAGGGCCGCCGCGCCGACTTCAGCCGCATCGACATGTCCGGGGCGAAACTCGGGCAGATTGACCTGTCCGCTGCCCTGTTCGTGCAGTCGACCCTGGTGGAAGCCGATTTCACCGGCGCGGTTTTAACCATGTGCGATTTCACCGACGCCATGCTGCTGAATACCAAGTTCACCGATGCGGATCTGCGCGGTGTGAAACTCGCCGGCGCGAATCTGATCGGCACCAATTTCCGGGGCGCCCGGCTCTCACCCATGGCCATCTCCTCCCTGCATGCCAAGCGCTGGCATGCCAATCTGGAAAATGCCAATCTGAGCCAGTCCAACCTAAGCGCTTGCGACCTGGAAGGCGCCAACATGACCCGCGCCATTCTGATGCACTGCGACCTGCGCGACGCCAACCTGAAAGGGGCCAACCTGCGCGGCGCCGATCTGACCGGTGCCGACCTGCGTGACGCCGATGTGGCTGGTGCCGACTTCTCGGGTGCAACTGGCGTGAACTTGTCCTGACCCTGTGCTAGGTTGACCGTGAAGGCCGAAAAAGAACCTGCTGAATGAACAATCCCGTCAAGGTCATTGCCCAGTACGAAGTCGACGAGCTGTTCGAGAACCACGCCAACTACGTGCGTGGGGTTCGGGGCGGCAAACGCATGGTCATGCATTTCCGCGATGCATCGCGGGTTGATTTCAGCGGCAAGGAACTGACCTCGGCCGATTTCGTCGGCAGCAAGATGAATTATGCCGATTTCAGCCACGCCATCCTGGTTGGCTCCTCCTTCTTCGCTGCCGACCTGCAGGGCGCCGACTTCCGTCGCGCCGACCTGACCAAGGCCGACCTGCGCGGCGTGAACCTGCGCAACGCCAATCTCGAAGGCACCAACCTCACCAACGCCGACATCCGTGACGGCGTGCTGCTGCGGCCCGATGACGACGGCAACCTTATCGCGGTGCTGAAGCGCGCCACTTCCATTGACAACGCCAAGATGGCCGGTGCCAACCTCACCTCCGCCAAGCTCGGCAAGGTGGTCGGCCGCAACACGGATCTGAGTAACTGCAATTTCTCCAACGCCAAACTGAACGGCGCGGATCTGTCAGGCTCGAACCTCTCTGGCTGCCTGTTCACCGGCGCGGATCTCACCGGCTCCAATCTGTCGCATTGCGTGCTGCATGGTTCGGTGCTGGCCGGCGCGGTGCTGAACGAAACCAACTTCGACGGCGCCGATCTGACGGCTGCCTATTTCCGCCCGGTCGACCTGCGTGACGCTGACGTCACCAAGGCGATCATGCCCAAGAGCCTGGACAGTCTCGATCGCTCGCTGCAATTCATCGTCAAAGAGCATCTCACCTGGATCGAGACTCTGGGCAAGCAGGGTATGCGGGTGGATTTCAGCCGCTATGACCTCTCCGACCTGAAGCTGAACAACATCAACTTCTCGGCCGGCGATTTCTCTTACGCCATCCTGCGCAACACCGATTTCTCCGGATCACGCTTCGTGCTGTCCGACCTGCGCGGCGCGATGATGCTGAATGCCAACTTCGCCACCAGCAATCTGCAGGGCGCGAAATTCGACCGCGCCATCATGACCAATGCCGATTTCCGTGGCGCCAAGCTGTCGCCGATCAGCATTGCCGGCGCGATGAACCGCCGTCAGGCCGCAAGCCTGCAGGAATGCAACCTGACACAGGCAAAGTTCCAGGGCGCCGACCTTGAGGGTGCGAGCTTCAACCGCTCGATCCTGACTCTGGCCGATCTGCGCAGCGCCAACCTGCGCGGCTGTTCCTTCCTCGATGCCGATCTCACCAATGCCGATCTGCGCGGCGCCGATCTGGAAGGCGCTGATCTGCGCGGCGTGATCGGCTTCAAGATGCCGGAATAGCGACGGCGCTTTCCTCGTCGTCCATCGATGGCGGCAATTCCTTCAGCGCCGGCATCTGCGACAGCAGGATGACCAGCAACTGCACCCCGTAGCCGGCCACCGCCAGCCAGATCGCCGCCGTCAGCCCATATTGCCCGCCGACGAAACCGCCGGCCAGGGCGCCGAGCGGCCGCATACCCAGCGTCGCCACCTGCTGGATCGCGCTGACGCGGCCGATCAGCCGCAGCGGCACGATCGCTTGCCGCAGGCTGGTCTGGCCGATGGTCCACAGCATCGGGCCGAAGCCGAACGTGAAATAGCCGGCGCAAAGCAGCATGAAGGCTGTGTCACGCTCGGGGAAGATCGTCGCCGTGCCGATGAACAGTGCAGCGAAGACCGACATCGCCGGCCCGAGCAGGATCATGTGCCCCAGACGCAGGCGCGCATGAATCACCGGCATGGCGATCGCCGCCAGCAGCATGCCCAAGCCCTGCGCACCCAGCGCGATGCCGATCTCGGCCGGGCCGAGACCGATCTCGTTCATGGCGAACAGCACGAAGACAGCCATCAGCACGAACCAGCTGAAGTTCCAGGCCATGGCACAGCCGGCAATGGCGCGCAGCAGCGGATGCCGCCAGACCAGAGTCAGCCCTTCCGCCAGCGCCTCGCGCATCGGCGGCCGCGCGGTGGTCGGTGCCTTGTCGCGCGGCAGGCTGAGCAGCACGCCGGCCGTGAGCGCCGAGGTGATGGCCGAGAATGCCAGCGCGGTCACCGGCGAGGTCCAGGCAGCGACCGCACCGGCCAGTCCCGGCCCGAGGAAGATCGCGGTGGCGCGCGTGAACTCGATCTTCGTATTGGCTGTCGGCAGCATCTCGCGCGCCACGATGCCCGGCAGATACGCCTGCAGCCCGACATTGAACACCACCGTGGCCGCCGACAGCGCGAAGCCGAAGATCGCCAGCGCGGTCATGTTCAGCCAGCCGGCCATGGCGACCAGCGGCAGCAGGGCCAGCAGTAGGGCCCGCGCGGCCTCCGATCCGGCCATCAGACGACTGCGCGACACCCGGTCAGCCCAGAGCCCGGCGAATAGCGACAGCAGCAGATACGGCAGGGTCTGGGCGGCGCTCAGCGCGCCCATGGTCTCGGCCGTGGCCCCCAGCACCATGGCCGCCATCAGCGGGATGGCCGCCAGGGCGAACTGTTCGGCACCGTTGGCGGCCAGATTGGATAATGACAAGTAATACAAAGACTTATTATGGGACATGCTGGCCTCCGGGCTGCCCCTCTGAGGTAGCCGTTTTCGCCCTCCTGGCTCTATCCGGAGCTTGCGCTGTCATGAGATGAGCCGGCCTGTGACCTCCGTCACCGGGTGTTATCACCTAATTTATAGACAGTCCCGTCCAGTAATCCTAAAAGTCATTCCAAGACGTCCTCCTCGCTGGAATCCTCCGATGACCAAGAAGAAACGCATCCTCTCCCTCCTCGCCCTCGTGGCCCTCGCCGGTGGCGCCTATGGCGCCTGGCACTGGTGGAGCTACAGCCGCTTCATCGAGAGCACCGACAACGCCTATATCGGCGCCGACATCACCGTCGTCGCGCCCAAGGTGACCGGCTACATCACATCGATGGCGGTGAACGACAATCAGCAGATCAAGGCCGGCACCGTGCTGTTCGAGATCGATGCCAGCGACTACCGCGCCAAGGTGGCGCAGGCCGAAGCCGCCGTGCAGGCGCGCCGCGCCGCGTTGGACGTCGTCGAAAAGCAGATCGGCAGCCAGCAGGCCGCCATCGCCGAAGCCGCCGCCCAGCTGCGCAGCACCAAGGCCGACCAGTCGCGCACCGAAGAAGACCTCAAGCGCTACCGCCAGCTCGCCGCCGGCAACTATGTCTCGAACCAGAAGCTGGAGCTGGCCCAGGCCGACCAGCGCAAGGCGCGCGCCGCCGTCGACCGCGCCGATGCCGCCCGCGAGCTTGAGCAGAACCAGATCGCCGTGCTGCGCGCCAACTACGCCCAGGCCAAAGCGCAGATCGCCCAGGCCGAAGCCGACCTTGCCGCCGCGAAGCTTGATCTGGAAAACACCGTGATCCGCGCGCCGGTCGATGGCGTGATCGGCAATCGCACCGGCCAGACCGGCCAGTATGTGAAGCCCGGTACCCAGATCATGGTGATCGTGCCGACCGATGCCGTCTATGTCGTCGCCAACTTCAAGGAAACGCAGTTGAAGTCCATGAAGCCGGGTCAGGCCGCCATGCTGCATGTCGATGCCTTCCCCGACCAGGTGCTGCCGGCCCGCATCGACAGCTTCGCGCCGGCGTCCGGCGCCAAGTTCAGCCTGCTGCCGCCAGACAACGCGACTGGCAACTTCACCAAGATCGTACAGCGCGTGCCGGTCAAGCTGGTGCTCGACAAGGCCTCGGCCCAGCCGCTGCTGGTGCCCGGCATGTCGGTGGTGGTCGATGTCGACCTGCGCACCACCGGCGACCAGCCCCGCACCGTCGCCGCCAAGAACTGAGCCGCGTCATGTCCGCCGCCGCTGCCACCATGGGTCCGCCACCGGCTGCCGCCGGGGCACTGCCGAAGGGCCGGATGATCGGCTACTTCGCCATGGTGCTGGGCATGTTCATGGCGATCCTGGACATCCAGATCGTCTCGTCCTCGCTGAGCGAAATCCAGGCAGGCCTCTCGGCTTCGGCCGACGAGATCAGCTGGGTGCAGACCAGCTACCTGATCGCCGAAGTGATCATGATCCCGTTCAGCGGCTACCTCTCGCGCCTGCTGTCGACGCGCGTGCTGTTCACCGCCTCGGCGCTCAGCTTCACCATCGCCAGCATGGGCTGCGCCATGGCCACCAACCTGGAAACCATGATCGTGCTGCGCGCGCTGCAGGGATTCCTCGGCGGCGCCATGATCCCGACGGTGTTTGCCAGCACCTACCTGATCTTCCCGCGTAACAAGATGGCCGGTGCCACCGTGATCATCGGCCTGGTCGCCACGCTTGCGCCCACCATCGGGCCGACGCTGGGCGGCTACCTGACCCAGCTATTCTCCTGGCACTGGCTGTTCCTGATCAACATCGTGCCCGGCGTCATCGTCAGCCTGCTGGTCTGGACCTTCATGGATATCGACAAGCCGGACTATTCGCTGTTCAAGGGCTTTGACTATATCGGTCTCGGCTCGCTGGCGGTGTTCCTCGGCAGCCTGGAATACGTGCTGGAAGAAGGCACACGCAAGGACTGGTTCAACGACGAGACCATGCGCTGGCTGGCACTGGCCTGCGGCATCGGCGCGGTGCTGTTCTTCTGGCGCAGCTTCACCTACCGCAATCCCATCGTCGACCTGAAGGCCTTCCGCAATCGCAACTTCGCCACCGGCTGCCTGTTCAGCCTGACCATCGGCGTCGGCCTCTACGGCCTCGTCTACCTGATGCCGCTGTATCTTGGCCGGGTGCGCGGACTGAACAGCCTGCAGATCGGCGAGATCATGTTCATCACCGGCCTGGCGCAGTTCCTCACCGCGCCCATTGCCGGCACGCTGGCCCGCAAGGCCGATCCGCGCCCGGTGCTGGCCTTCGGCTTCGCCCTGCTGGCCGCCTCTACCTGGACGCTGACCGGCCTGACCGGCGACTGGCAGTTCGACGAGCTGCTGCTGCCGCAGATCATGCGCGGTGCCGCCCTGATGTTCTGCATCGTGCCCATCAACGTGATCGCGCTGGGCACCCTGCCGCCGCAGGACCTGAAGAATGCCAGCGGGCTTTACAACCTGACGCGCAACTTGGGTGGCGCGTTTGGCCTGGCCGGTATCAACACCCTGATGACCGAGCGGACCAATTTCCACTGGAACCGCATGACCGACTTCATCAACCCTGGCCGCATCGAGGTGCAGCAGTATATCGACAGCATCGCCAACATGTTCGGCGACCGCACGGCAGCCGACCAGACCGCGCTGGCGATGAAGATGCTGGGCAACAAGGTGCAGGGCCAGGCCTACATCATGAGCTTCATCGACACCTTTACCCTGCTGAGCATCCTGTTCGCCGCCGCCGCCTGCGCTGTCATCCTGGCGCAGAAACCGAAACAGGCCCCCGCCCCGGGAGAGGCGCATTGAACAAGCAGGCTCCCATCAAGCGTGGCCGGCCCGTCGACCCGGCCAAGCGCACGGCGATTCTGGAGACCGCGCGCGACATGTTCTTCGAGCATGGCTATGGCATCGGGCTGGAAGCGATCGCCGCCCAGGCCGGCGTGTCGCGGCAGACCATCTACAACATGTTCGCCTCGAAGGACGAGCTGTTCGCCGCCATCGTGCAGGAGAGCTCGGGTCAGATCACCGCGGCGCTGGCCGAACTCTCGCCGGAAGCCACGCCCTATGAGGTGCTGAGCGCGCTGGGCAACAGCTTCCTGACCAAGATCCTGTCCGACCGCGCGGTGCAGTTCCAGCGCCTGCTGATCGGCTCGGCCGCCAGCTTCCCAACCCTCGGTCCCACCTTCTACGCAAACGGTCCGGGCCGTGGCCTGGCACGGCTGTCGGCCTATCTCGACCGCGAGACCGAAGCCGGGCATCTGGCGGTGGAAGACCCGGTGCTGGCCGCCGAGCAGTTCTTCGGCATGCTGATGGGCCATCGCAGCATGCGGCGCACCCTGCGCATCGACGGTGAAATGCCCACCGCCGAAATCCAGCGCCGCGTCGACAGCGCCGTCACCGCCTTCCTGCGCGCCTACGCTCCTGCCCCCTAGACCAGCGACTTCGACGCGATCTCGTAGACGTCGCGCGAGAGTTTTGGTTTAGCCAGCACGCGCTCGAGCTGCGCCTTCATCTTGGCTTGCCGTGCGGCATCGAAGCGCTTCCAGCGACCGAGCGGCGCCAGCAAACGCGCCGCCACCTGCGGATTGATCGGCTCCAGCTCCAGGATGCGGTCGGCATGGAAGGCATAGCCTGACCCATCGGCCGCATGATAGCGCAGGGCATTGGCGGTGAAGCTGCCGATCAGCGCGCGCACCTTGTTGGGCTTCTGCATCGAAAACGCCGGATGGCCGAGCAGGCCCTGCACGATCTTCAGCGTGTCGGGCAGCGACGATATCGCCTGCAGGGCGAGCCACTTGTCGATCACCAGCGCATCGCCATCGGCGCGTTTGTAGAAATCGTCGAGCGCTTTCTGTCGTTCTTCACCCGGAATGTCGATCAGCAGGCGCAACGCCGCCATGCGATCGGTCATGTTGTCGGCCTTGGCATACTGATCGAAGATGGTCTGCCGCAGGCCGGCATCCTGATCGGCCAGTTCCGAGAGATAGGACAGAGCCGCATTCTTCAGCGCACGCTGCCCGGCCGGACCGGCATCAGGGCTGTAGGGCCCGGCAACGGCGTTGGCCTTGTAGAGATCGGTCAGCAGCGGCCGGAAGGTCTCGGCGATCTGGCGGCGCAGGCTGCGGCGCGCCGCATGCACGCCCTCCACATCCACCACCGTCATGCGGTCGGCGATATAATCTTCCGACGGCAGCGCGATAGCCTCGGCGATGAAGGCCTTTTCGAGTTTGTCGTCCTTCAGGATCAGGCCGATTGCATCGATGAAGGCCGGATCGAAGGCCTGGTTCGGTTTGGCCACGCGCTGCAGCAGCAGGTCGGTGGCATATTGCTGGCCGGCCTCCCAGCGCGCGAAGGCATCCTCGTCATGCGCCATCAGGAAGGCGCGCTCGGCGCCACTTTGATTCGAGACAATATTGACCGGCGCCGAGAAGCCGCGGTTGAAGGACAGCGCCTTCGGCTCAGGTACGCCGGTGAAGCGGAAGGTCTGCTTGGGCTTGGTCAGCGACAGCACGCGGCTGGTACCGGCAGACCTATCCTCGCCGTCCAGCGTCAGCGGAATGCCCTGCCCTTGCGCATCCAGCAGGCCGACCTTGACCGGGATATGCATCGGCAGCTTGGTCTCCTGCCCCGGCGTCGGGGCCAGTGTCTGCACCACCGTCAGCTCATAGGCGCCAGCCTTGGCATCGTAGCGGCCCTCGACCTTCAGCTCCGGCGTGCCGGCCTGGCTGTACCACAGGCGGAACTGCGCCAGATCGACGCCCGTGGCATCGGCCATGGCATCGACGAACTGGTCGCAGGTCGCGGCCTCGCCATCATGGCGCTCGACATAGAGCTTCATGCCCTTCTGAAAGCCCTCTTCGCCCAGCAGGGTATGGATCATGCGGATGACTTCCGCGCCCTTCTCATAGACCGTCGCCGTGTAGAAATTGTCGATGGCGATGTAGCTGTCGGGCCGGATCGGATGCGCCATCGGGCCGGCATCCTCCTGGAACTGGCGGGCGCGCAGGTTGCGCACCTCCTGGATGCGCAGCACCGGACGGGCGCGCATGTCGGAGGAGAATTCCTGGTCACGGAAGACGGTCAGGCCCTCCTTCAGGCTCAACTGGAACCAGTCGCGGCAGGTGATGCGGTTGCCGGTCCAGTTGTGGAAATACTCATGGGCGACCACGGCCTCGATGCCGGCATAATCGAAATCGGTGGCGCTGTCCGGATCGGCTAGAATGTACTTGTCGTTGAAGACATTCAGGCTCTTGTTCTCCATTGCGCCCATGTTGAAGTCGCTGACGGCCACGATGTTGAACAGGTCGAGATCGTATTCCAGCCCGAAGCGGGTCTCATCCCAGCGCATAGAGCGCTTGAGTGCGTCCATGGCGTAGGCCGTCCGGCCTTCCTTGCCATGCTCGACAAAAATGCGCAGCGCCACCTTGCGGCCGGACTGGGTGACGAAGCTGTCTTCATTCACAGCCAGATCGCCGGCGACCAGCGCAAAGAGATAGCAGGGCTTGGGGAACGGATCCTGCCAAACGGCGAAATGTCGGCCATCAGGCAGCGCGCCCTCTTCCACCAGATTGCCGTTCGACAGCAGCACCGGGCAGGCCTTTTTATCGGCGCGGATGGTGGTGCGATAGACCGCCATCACATCGGGACGGTCGAGGAAATAGGTGATACGGCGGAAGCCTTCGGCCTCGCATTGCGTGCAGTAGTTACCGCTGGACTGATACAGACCCGAAAGCTGCGTGTTGCCCTTCGGGTTGACCCTGGTGACGATCTCCAGCCTGAAGCTGGCCGGCGGAATAAAAATGGTCAGGCTTTCGGCATCGACATTATAGGCAGCCTTGTCCAGCGGCTTGCCGTCGATGGCGATGGACAGCAGCTCCAGGTCTTCGCCATCCAGCCGCAGCGGCGCGCCAATATTCTCGGCCCGCAAGGTCAGCGTCGATTTGACAATCGTGGCCTCGGGCTGCAGATCGAATTCCAGATCGACTGTGCCTATGCTGTAATCAGGCTTGCGGTAATCCTTGCGATGGATCGTCTGCGGCTCGGCTGCGGACATGGTGCACTCCGGAAACAAAAATCAGATGTCGTAGACCTCGACCACGCCGGGCAGCACGCGGATCTGGTGTCGTACGGTCGGCGTGATGGCATAGGCGGCGGGCAGCTTGATGTCGGCTTCCAGCCCGCTGGGCAGGCCCTGTTCCGGCAGATGCAGACCGAGCAGGACCTGGCCCTTGCCGCGCGCGGTCTTATCCAGCAGCTCCTTGATCTGGGCAATCGGCTGGGCGTTGTCGACCATGATCTTGATACCGGCGGCGGCGCGCGCCGCCACATCGTCCAGCTTCTCGATGCCCTGCCCGTTCAGCTTGGGCTGTTCGCCATCCAGCTTGGCCGACATGCGCCAGACCACGTTGGTGCCCGGCTCGAGCAGGTCGCGATACTTGGCCAGCACTTCGGAGAACAGCATCACCTCGTACATGCCCGAGGCATCGGAACACTGCACGAAGGCAAAGCGGTTGCCGCTTTTCTGCGAGGTGCGTTCCTGCTTCGAAATCACCGTGCCGGCGATCTTGAACAACTGGTCGCTGCTGTGGAGCTGCTTGAGCATATCGGTGTAGCGCTTCACGCCCACGCGGTTGAGCGTCGCCTGATAGGCATCGAGCGGATGGGCCGAGAGATAGAAGCCGATGGCCTCGAACTCCTTGGCCAATTGCTCCATCGGGCTCCAATGCGGGCCCTCCGGCATCTTGGGCAGGCGCTCTTCCGTCTTGCCACCGCCGCCAAACAGGCTGACCTGACTAGAGGCGCGCTCCTCGGCCTTGCTCTGGGCGTAACGGACCAGCGTCTCCAGACCGGCCAGCACCTTCGCGCGGTTCTTTTCCAGCGTGTCGAAGGCGCCGGCCTTGGCCAGGTTTTCCAGCATGCGCTTGTTCAGCGCCGTGGGGTCGACGCGGGCGGCCAGATCGAACAGCGACGTGAAAGGCCCATTCTTCTTGCGCTCGGCCACAATGACGGCCATCGGCGCGGCGCCGACATTACGCACGGCCGAGAGCGCGTAGCGGATCGCGCCCTTTTCGTGCTTGTCGTATTCGACCGAGAACTCGACATCGGACTTGTTGATGTCGGGTGGCAGCAGCGCGATGCTCTGGCGCGCGCATTCCTGCCGGAAAACATTCAGCTTGTCGGTGTTGGAAATATCGAGCGTCATCGAACCAGCGATGAACTCGACCGGGAAGTTGGCCTTCAGATAGGCAGTATGCCAGGCGACTAGCGCATAGGCGGCCGCATGGCTCTTATTGAAGCCGTAGCCTGCGAACTTTTCCACCAGCTCGAAGATGAAGGCCGCGCGCTCGGGATCGACGCCTTTTTCCTTGGCGCCACTGACGAAGCGGTCCTTCTGCGCATCCATCTCGGCCTTAATCTTCTTGCCCATGGCACGGCGCAGAAGATCGGCATCGCCGAGCGAATAGCCGGCCAGGACCTTGGCGATTTCCATCACCTGTTCCTGATAGATGATGACGCCGTAGGTTTCCTCCAGCACCGGCTTCAGCCAGTCGTGCAGGTAGTCGGGCTTTTCCTTGCCGTGCTTACGCGCAATGTAGCTCGGGATGTTTTCCATCGGGCCCGGGCGATACAACGCCACCAGCGCGATGAGATCCTCGAAGGCGTCGGGCTTCATGTTGCGCAACATGTCGCGCATGCCGCTGCCTTCAAACTGGAACACGCCGACCGCATCGCCGCGCCCGAGCAGATCGAAGGTCGGCTGGTCTGACAGCGGAATGGTGGCCAGGTCGATCTCGGTGCCATGCGCGCGGATCAGGTCGACCGCCTTCTCCAGCACGTCCAGTGTCTTCAGGCCGAGGAAGTCGAACTTCACCAGGCCGGCAGCCTCGGCGTATTTCATCGAGAACTGCGTCGCCGGCATCGAGGCATGCGGATCGCGGTAGAGCGGCACCAGCTCGACCAGCGGGCGGTCGCCGATCACCACGCCGGCGGCATGGGTCGAGGCGTTGCGGAACAGGCCCTCCAGTTTCAGCGCCACCTCGATCATACGCGCCACGCCTTCATCGGCATCGCGTTCCTCGCGGAGCCGCACCTCTTCCTTGATCGCCTGCGCCAGGGTCACCGGATTGGCCGGGTTGTTGGGCACCAGCTTGCAGATGCGATCGACCTGACCGAGCGGCAACTGCAGGACACGACCAACGTCGCGCAGCGCCGCGCGCGCCTGCAGCTTGCCGAAGGTGATGATCTGGGCGACGTTCGCCGAGCCGTATTTCTGCTGGACGTAGTCGATCACCTTTTCGCGGCGTTCCTGGCAGAAGTCGATATCGAAGTCGGGCATCGATACGCGTTCCGGATTGAGGAAGCGTTCGAACAGCAGGCCAAATCGCAACGGATCGAGGTCGGTGATGGTGAGCGCCCAGGCGACCACCGAGCCGGCGCCGGAACCGCGGCCCGGGCCGACGGCGACGCCGTTGCGCTTGGCCCACTGGATGAAGTCAGCCACGATCAGGAAGTAGCCGGGGAATTTCATGCCAATGATCGTCTCGCATTCGAAATCGAGACGGTCGTAATAGACCTTGGCCTTTTCAGGATCGGTGACGCCGACCTGTTGCAGGCGCAGCTCGAGGCCTTCGCGCGCCATGCGGCGCAGCATGTCGGGTTCGCTCTCCCCCGTGCCATCGCCGAAACTGGGCAGGATCGGCTGCCGCTCGTTCGCCTTCACGGCGCAGCGCTTGGCGATCACCAGCGTGTTGTCGATGGCCTCGGGGAGGTCGGCGAACAGCGCACGCATCTCTTTCGCGGACTTGAAGCGATGCTCCGGCGTCACCCGGCGGCGGTTCTGCTCGCCGACATAAGAGCCTTCGGCGATGCAGAGCAGCGCGTCATGCGCCTCGTACATGTCCTCGTCGGGGAAGTAGCAGTCGTTGGTGGCGACCAGCGGAATGTCGAGCGCATAGGCCAGATCGAGCAGCGCCGGTTCGGTCTTGGCTTCCAGCGCCCAGCCATGCCGCTGGATCTCGACATAGAGCCGACCCGGGAAGATACGGTTGAAATGCTCGAGCTGCTGACGCGCGGCGTCGGTCTGGCCCTCGTTGAGCAGCCGCACGATCGGGCCCTGCGGGCCGCCGGTCAGGCAGAGCAGGCCTTCGTTGAACTGTTCCAGGTCGGCCCACTGGATCTGGGCCACCTCGCCCGGCGGGGTCTCCAGGTAGGCCTTGGTCGACAGCTTCATCAGGTTGGAATAGCCAGCTTCGGTCTGGGCCAGCAGGACGATGCGGTCGGGGTCGGGCTTGCGGGTCTGCTTGCCGAAGCCGCCCTGCTGCTGGTCGGCCCTGCCTAGGCTGAGCTGGCAGCCGATGATGGGCTGGATGCCCTTGCCGGCCATCTCCTTGGAGAATTCGAGCGCCCCGAACAGGTTGTTGGTGTCGGTGATCGCCACCGCCGGCATGGCGTATTTCACGCAGAGCTCGGCCAGCTTGGGCAGGCGCATCGCGCCTTCGGTCAGCGAATAGGGGGTATGGACCCGGAGATGGACGAAGTCGGCGTGGCTCATATGACGATTTTCGATTCCCGTTCCTGCTCTACGATACGCGACCTAGTCCCCTGAAACCAGAACGCATGCCATCCGAATCCCAAAGAGAGTATGGCGAAATTGTGTTGATTCCCAATATCTTGTGGATAAGTGGGTATCCTGTGGCGCAACTTGAGGAACACACGCGGACGAATCCCAGATACAGGCGAACGAACCGGAAATCCTATCTATAGCTTGGCTTCGGGATAAGCACCGATTCCCCTGTGCATCGCCGGAGCTTCGCCATGCTTCGTTTGGCTTCGTTTCGCCTTCCCCGGGTTTGGGCCGGGGACCGATACCACTATTAGAACATAGTGCGAACGACTGGCCGTTCAAGCCGCGACCTGCTAGGGAATGATCTTTCCGGCGCAGGCGACTCCCGTTCCATGACCGACCCCATGTTTCTGCTCAAGGACATCTGGTACTTCGCTCTCGACGGCAGCCGGCTGAAGCCCGGTGCCACCGAGGCCAAGCTGCTGCTAAACCAGCCAATTCTGTTCGGACGGACCAAAGCCGGCGAGGTCTTCGCGCTGCGCGACATCTGCCCGCATCGCGGCGTGCCGCTCTCCGAAGGCAGCTTCGACGGCCAGGATGTCCAATGCCCCTATCACGGCTGGAAGTTCGGCGCGTCCGGCCAATGCACCCATATTCCCTCGCTGGTCGAGGGCCAGGACTTCGATATCAACAAGATCAAGGTGAAGCGCTATCCCGTGCGGGAGCAGAACGGCCTGGTCTGGATCTGGATGGCCGACAAGATCGCCGAACCCGACGAGGCGCCGCCGACCCTGCCCGACCTGCCGGCCGGCGCCATGCCGACCCTGCACAAGGCGATGGAATTCCCCTGCTCGATGGACCATGCCGTTGTCGGCCTGATGGACCCCGCCCATGTCCCCTTCATCCATCGCTCATGGTACTGGCGCACCGGCCCGATCAAACTTAAGACAAAGGCTAAGGAATTTGGCCCAAGTCCTTATGGATTCGTGATGAAACGGCATAAGCCTGCGATCACGCTGGCCTATCGCATCCTCGGCGCGGCGCCAGAAACCGAGATCAGCTTCCGCCTGCCGGGCGTGCGCGTCGAGCATATCAGGATCGGCGCCAACAGCGTCTGGAACTTCACCGCCGTCACGCCCATCGACGACAGCCGCACCGAAGTGACCAACCTGTTCTTCTGGACCATGCCCTGGCTCGGCCTGCTCAAGCCCATCGCCCTGTATCTGATGGGGCATTTCCTGGGCCAGGATCGCGACATCCTGATCCGCCAGCAGCGCGGCCTGAAATACGACCCGACGCTGATGCTGATCCGCGACACGGATACCCAGGCACGCTGGTACTACCAGCTCAAGAACGAATACCAGCGCGCTCGCGACGAGGGCCGCGCCTTCGTCAACGCGGTGAAGGATACGGTGCTGCGCTGGCGCAGCTGAGGCATATTGCCCCTGGCGCTATTGCGAATTAATCGCAAAATAACTAAGGTGGCCCGCGATGGCCGCCGATCTGGATACCCTGTTCCGCGAGCATAGCGTCGAGCTGCGGCGCTTTGCCTATCGCGAGCTGCGCGACCGCGACCGCGCCGCCGACCTGGTGCAGGACGCCTTCGTCCGCTACGCCAGCCAGCCGGGCGGCAGCCTCGGCATCGAGCAGCCCCGCTTCTTCCTCTGGCGCATCCTGCGCAATCTGCTGATCGACCTGCGCCGGCTGGAACGCCGCCGCGGCGATCATCTCGGGCTGGAGCAGGTCGCCGACTATCTGGTCGATCCCGCGCCGACCGCCGACCGTCATCTGGAAGGCCGCCAGCAGCTCGAGCGCCTGCGCACGGCCCTCTCCGAGCTGCCCGAGAACTGCCGCCGCGCCCTGCTGCTGAATCGCCTCGACGGCCTGGGTCATGCCGAGATCGCGGCCCGGCTCGATGTCTCCAGCAGCATGGTGACCAAATACATCATGCGCGCGCTCCGCCACTGCATCCGTCGCCTGACATAATTTTTCCTGTGCGGTTTGCCCCGACCGCGTCGTCTTACCTGATATGACCAGCCCCACTGCCGCCTCTTTCACTGCCGCCGCCGATCCAGACGCGCCGCTCGACCCGTTGAGCGAGGCGGCGCTGGAATGGCTGGTGCGCCTGCATGACGGCACGGCAGGCGACAAGGACTGGGTTGCGTACGAACACTGGCGCTCGGCATCGCTGGAACGCCAGGCAGCCGCGCGCCGCGCTGAGGCCTTATGGGAAAGCGTCGGCCCGGCGTTGCGCCGGCCGAAGCGCACCCGCACCACCATGATCGCGCTGCTGGTCGCCGGCTGCCTCGCAACCCTGGCCGGTCTCAGCACGCCACAGGGCTGGCTCGCCGATGCCAGAACCGGCAGCGGCGAACAGCGCCGCATCGCGCTCGCCGATGGGTCACAGCTGCTGCTCGATGCCATCACCAGCGTCGACATCGACATCACCGCCGATCACCGCCGTCTGACACTGCATCATGGCGCGCTGCATGTCGCCGTCGCGCCTGACACGGTGCGGCCCTTCGAGGTGCTGGCCGCAGATGGCCGCATCCGTGCGCTCGGCACCGCCTTCGACGTGCGGCGCCAGGGCAGCGATGTGCAGGTGCTGGTGACCGAACATGCCGTGCGGGTGACACAAGGCGCGGCCAGCCGCGAGGTGCAGAGCGGCCACAGCCTGCAATACGGATCGCGCGGCCTGGGAGTGACCGGCCCGGCCACCGATCTGCGCGGCATGACCGCCTGGCAACGCGGCCGCCTGGTCTTCGACAACAAGCCGCTGGGCGATGTGGTGGCCGAGATGCAGCGCTATCGCCCCGGCCTGATCCTGATCAGCGATGCGCGCCTGCGCGCCCTGCCGGTGACCGGCGTGTTCGAAACCGGCGACGGCGAGGCGCTGGTCGAGGCCGTCGCCGCCATCCTGCCGGTGCGTGTCACCCGCCTGCCCTGGCTGGCCGTGATCCGGCCGGCCGATCCGCACTGAACGCATTTTTATAAAATACCGCTGTCGTGTCCGGAGGCTGCGTCGTCTTCCCCTGTAAGACTTCCTGCTTCCCTGGGGGATTACCGTAATGCGTCGTCATCTGGCCGTGCTTCTGTTGGCCACCACCACCCTGACCACCCTTCCCGCTCTTGCACAGGACACCACGCAGCTTGCGCAGGCGCAGGCCATCCGCAGCTACAACATTCCCGCCGGCCCGCTGGGCGCGGCACTCACCACCTTCGGCGAAGCTTCGGGCCTGCGCCTGCTGGTGAGCAGCGACCTGCTGGCCGGCCGCCAGAGCACGGCCATCAACGGCCAGATGAGCGCCGAACAGGCGCTGCAGCGCCTGCTGACCGGTACCGGGCTGATATACCGCTTCGCCGCCGACAACACCGTGACCGTGGTTGAAGCGCCCAGGAGCGGCGACGCCACCCTGCTGCCGCCCGTGACGGTGCAGGGCCAGGCTGCGCCCGCCTCCACAGCGATGATCGGCAACCTGCCGGCCGAATATTCCGGCAACCAGGTGGCGCGCGGTGGACAGGTCGGCCTGCTGGGCAACCGCGACTTCATGAACACTCCACTCAACACCACCAGCTATACGGCCAAGACCATCCAGGACACCCAGGCCCGTACGCTGGCCGATGTGTTCGACAACGATCCGTCGGTGCGCGTCACCACCTCGCGCGGATCCTACGACACCCAGTTCATGATCCGCGGTTTCCAGGCTTCGAATGACGACATCGCCTATAATGGCCTGTTCGGCATCCTGCCGCGCCAGGTCACCAGCACCGAGATGGCCGAGCGCGTCGAGCTGCTGCGCGGCCCCAGCACCATGCTGGGCGGCATCAATCCGAGCGGCACCGTCGGCGGCACCATCAATGTGGTGCCCAAGCGCGCCGAGGATGCCGACCTCACCCGCCTGACCTTCAATTACATGTCGGATGCCACCTTCGGCACCCATGTGGACATCGGCCGCCGCGCTGGCGATCGCAAGCAGTACGGCCTGCGCTTCAACGGCGTGCTGCGTGACGGCGATACCCCTGTCGATGGCCAGGAGCAGGAATTCGGCCTCGGCGCACTGGGACTGGATTTCCGCGGCGAGCGCATCCGCATCGCGCTCGACGGTGGCTACCAGCAGCAGCGCACCACCCGTCCGCTGGCCTTCATCACCGCCAGCGGCACCCAGATTCCCGACGCACCGGATGCCAGCAAGAGCTTCCTGGCGCCGTGGAACTTCGCCGAGACCAAAGACCTGTTCGGCATGGCCCGCGCCGAGGTCGACTTCACGGACTACCTGACCGGCTACGCGACACTGGGCGGCCGGCGCTCACGCAACATCACCTTTGGCCAGTCGATCAGCCTGACCAATGCCGGAAACTTCGGCAACAACGGCGGTTTCGATGGCAGCTTCATCGTGGCCGAATACAACACGCTGGCCGGCGAGACCGGTGTGCGCAGCACCTTCGATACCGGTCCGGTCAAGCACGAGCTGGCTGTGACCGGCAATGCCACCCGGCTGGAAGATGGCAACTTCTCGCGGTTCTTTGGCCCACTTAACGCATCCAACATCTACAATCCCGCCAATGTCCCCGAGCCGAGTCATGCCGGCTTCACCACCAGTGCGCCGAAGCTGAATGACAGCCTGCTCACCTCGGTCGGTGTCGCCGACACGCTGTCCTTCCTCGAAGACAAGGTGCAGCTGACCCTCGGCGTGCGTAACCAGCGCATCGAGCAGACCAACCTGGCCACCGCCTTCGTCACCCGCAGCACGTCCTATGACGAAAGCAAGCTATCGCCAGCCGCCGGCCTGGTGGTCAAGCCCTGGGAGAATGTCTCGCTCTACGGCAACTTCATGCAGGGCCTGACGCCAGGCCAGCAGGCGCCCTCGACTGCCTCCAACGCTTTCCAGCGGCTCGCGCCCTATGAGACCGAGCAGTACGAAGCCGGCGTGAAGATGGATCATGGCCGCTTCGCCACCACGCTGAGCGTGTTCCAGATCACCAAGCCCAATGCGGTCGGCGGTAGCGGCGGTACGCTGTTCAGCGCCGATGGCGAGCAGCGCAACCGGGGCGTCGAGCTGAACACCTTCGGCACGGTGACCGACGGCCTGCGTGTGCTGGGCGGCCTCACCCTGATCGATGGCCAGCAGACCAGGACGCTCAATAGCGCCAACAACGGCAAGGATGCGCAGGGCGTGCCGGAGACCCAACTCAACCTCGGCGCGGAATGGGATACCTTCTTCGACCGCAACCTGACCTTCAGCGGCCGCATGATCTATACCAGTTCGCAGTATTACGATGCGGCGAACACGATGAGCATCCCGTCCTGGACCCGCTTCGATATCGGCGCGCGGTACCGCACGGCCATCAGCAACACGCCGCTGGTGCTGCGCGCGAATATCGAGAACCTGTTCGACAGCAACTACTGGGCCTCGACCAACCGCGGCTTCGAAAGCCTGTCGCTGGGCGCACCGCGTACCTTCCTGCTGTCGGCCGCGGTCGACTTCTAAACTGGCGGCTTCTGACCGCAGCGGTCATCACCGCGACATGAGGGGCCGGAGCGATCCGGCCCCTTTTTTATTGCCCTCCCCTTTTATTGTATCGGTGTCATTTCATCGGCTTGACCGGACGGGCCTCTTCCACTGGGATGCGGGCCAAGCAGAGCCCCTGGGGAAACCGATGACTGTCCGTCTTGAAACCGACCGCCTGATCCTGCGCATGCCGCAGAAGGAAGATTTCGACGCCTGGTGCAACTGGGCCACCGATGAGGAAGCCATGCGCCATCTGGGTGGCGTGATGCCGCCGGCGCTGGTCTGGCGTTCGCTCTGCATCATGAACGGCTCCTGGACGATCAACGGCTTTTCCATGTTCTCGGTGATCGAGAAAACGACCGGTCGCTGGGTCGGCCGCCTCGGCCCCTGGCAGCCGCATGACTGGCCCGGTACCGAGGTCGGCTGGGGGTTGATCCGCGATGTCTGGGGCAAGGGCTACGCCACCGAGGGCGCGACGGCCGCCATAGACTGGGCTTTCGATACGCTCGACTGGACCGAGGTGATCCATACCATCGTGCCGGAAAACACCAATTCGCAGGCCGTGGCCAAACGGCTGGGCTCGACCATCCTGCGCGATACGCGACTGCCGGAGCCGTTCAACAAGGACATCGTTGCCTGGGGCCAGACGAAGGAACAGTGGAAGGCGCGGCGGCGCCGATAGGTTACGGCAGAACGGCCGTTTCCACCCGGTTGCGGCCGTTTTCCTTGGCGCGGTAGAGCGCGCCGTCGGCCAGGTCGAGCGCTTCGGTCCAGTCATGGCCTTCCACCGTCAGCGGCGCAACGCCAAAGCTGGCGGTCAGGCGCAGGGTGCCCTTCGGCGTCAGCACCTCCAGCCGCTCGATGCAGCGGCGCAGCCGTTCGGCCAGGCCGAGCGCGGCCTCGGCGCCGGTCTCGGGCAGCAGCACGGCAAACTCCTCGCCGCCAATGCGGGCGAGCAGGTCGATGTCGCGAATCTCGAACTGGCAGACCTCGGCCACCCGCTGCAGCACCAGGTCGCCCGCCACATGGCCATGCTCGTCATTGATCTGCTTGAAGCGGTCGAGATCGAACAGGATCAGGCTGGCCGGGCGGCCATAACGGATGCTGCGGCCCCATTCGGCCGCCGCGGCCTCCGAAAAGCGCCGGCGGTTGACCATGCCGGTCAGGCTGTCGGTGCGGGCTTCCAGCGCCGCCGCCTGCTCGTGGCTCCAGGCGCGGCGCAGCGCGGCCTCGAACTTGGTTGCCGTGCTGATCGACAGCACGATGCCGAGCAGCGCCAGCATGACGATATTGCCGACCAGGATACCGCCGTAGCCTTGCGCCAGCACGACGACCAGGATGGAGAGTGCCGCCAGAATGCCGCCCAGCATGGCGTCGCGCCGGCCAGGCAGCACGCTGGGGATCCAGAGATAGATGAAAACAAAATTCGACAGGCCGTAGAGCAGGCCATTGTCCAGACAGGCCACCGCACCAGCCATGCCGAAGGGCACCGTGATGGTATGGATCAGCACCAGGCCGCGATACAGCGCATAGGTCTTCCTGCGCGCCGCCACCCAGACGCCATGCACCAGGATGATCGCCAGCGCCGTGCCGATGCGCCAAACCAGGGCCTGGCCGGCATGATCGGCATCGACGAAACGGTCCCAGATATTGAAGGCGAGGATCAGCAGGCTGAAGGCGAAGGCGCGCGCCGTGCTGTCGCCGCTGATCCGCAGCGCCAGGTCATCTTGGTAACCGGCTTCGCCGAAACCGGCATCGGATACGGGGCGATCAGAACTCATTGCCTGTCAGGCTGCTTTCAACAGCCCCTCATGGAGGGTGACCACGCGGTCCATGCGCTGGGCCAGCTCCAGATTATGAGTGGCGATCAGCGCGCCGATGCCGGTGTTGCGCACCAGACCGGTCAGTTCGCCAAATACCACCTCGGCCGTCTTCTCGTCTAGGTTACCAGTCGGTTCGTCAGCCAGCAGCAGGTCGGGCTTGCCGACCACGGCGCGGGCGATCGCCACGCGCTGCTGCTCGCCGCCCGAGAGCCGCGCCGGGCGATGATCCAGTCGATGGCCAAGGCCCAGATGCTGCAGCAGGTCGCCAGCGGTCTTCTTCGCCTCGCCAGCGCCCTGCCCGCGCACACGCAACGGCATGGCGGCGTTTTCCAGCGCCGAGAATTCCGGCAGCAGATGATGATACTGGTAGACGAAGCCGATACGGTGGCGGCGCGTGAGCGTGCGCTCCACTTCGCTCATCGCGCTGCAGTCCTGCCCGCCGATGACGATGCGGCCTGACGAGGGCTGTTCCAGCAGGCCGGCGATATGCAGCAAGGTCGACTTGCCCGAGCCCGACGGGCCCAGCAGCGCCACGATCTCGCCGCGTTTCACGGCCAGATCGACGCCGCGCAGCACCGCGACTTCGGCACTGCCCTGATGGAAGCTGCGCTGGATATTCTCCAACTGAAGGACGGCCTCACTCATAGCGCAGCGCCTCCACCGGATCGAGGCGGGCGGCACGCCAGCTCGGATAGAGCGTCGCCAGCAGGGTCAGCACCAGGCCCATGACCACGACATAGACGACCTCGGTGCTGTCGACCTTGGCCGGCAGTTGCGACAGGAAATAAATCTCTGCCGGGAAAAGCTGCCAGCCGGTCAGTGTCTGCAGGAACTGGCGGATATGCTCGATATTCAGCGCGAAGGCCAGGCCGAGCGAGAAACCGCTGGCAGTGCCCAGCACGCCGATGCTGGCGCCGGCGATGACAAAGACCCGCATGATGGTGCCGCGCGAGGTGCCCATGGTGCGCAGGATGGCGATATCCCTGCCCTTGTCCTTCACCAGCATGATCATGCTGGAGATGATGTTGAAGGCCGCCACCACGATGATCAGCGTCAGGATCAGGAACATCACGTTGCGTTCGACTTGTAATGCACTGACGAACTGGGCATTGGCCTGTTGCCAGTCGTAGATGCGGTATTGCGGACCGAGCCGTTGCAGCACCTGCCGGCCGAAAGCCCGGGCCTGATCGGGATCGGCGAGCCGCACCTCGACGCCGCTGGCGGCATTCTGCAGGCGGAAATAGGTCTGCGCGGTCTCGAAGGGCAGATAGACGAAGGCGCTGTCGTATTCGAACATGCCGACATCGAAGACGGCGGCAACCTGGTAGCGCACCAGGCGCGGCACGCTGCCGAAGGGCGTAGCGTTGCTCTGCGGAGAAATCAGCGTGATCTCGTCGCCCACCCGCAGGCCCAGCTTGCGGGCCAGCCGGTGGCCGATCACGGCGGCATCGTCACCCTTGAAGTCGCGAATATTGCCCTCGCGGATGCCCTTCGCGATGGCGCTTTCCTTCATCAGGTCTTCCGGGCGGATGCCGCGCACCATGACGCCCGAAGCGCCGCGATCGGTGGTGGCCATCACCTGGCCCTCGATCATCGGGTTGGCCATCACCACGCCGGGCATCTGGCTGACTGCGTCGGTGACGAACTGGAAGTCACGGATGATTGGGGCGGAATCGGATTGGATGGTCAGATGGCCGTTGAGGCCGAGGATGCGGCCGACCAACTCGGCGCGGAAGCCGTTCATCACGCTCATGACGATGATCAGCGTCGCCACGCCCAGCATGATGCCGAGGAAGCTGAACACGGCGATCACCGAGATGAAGCCTTCCTGACGTCGGGCTCGCAGATAGCGCAGCGCCAGCATCCATTCAAAACGCGAGAAGAACGGCATCCGGTATCCTGCTCTGGGGATTAAGGCTGGGCCAGCTTAAGGCTGACTTTGGCGCACGGCGGCCAGCTTGTTCAACACTGCATCCACGGTGATCTCTTCCTTCTCGGCCGTCGCGCGGTTCTTCACTTCCACCGTGCCTGCCTTGACGCCGCGCGGACCGATGGTGACCTGATACGGCAGGCCGATCAGGTCCATGGTGGCGAACTTGGCGCCGGCGCGTTCGTCCCGGTCGTCGTATAGCACGTCGAAGCCGGCCGCCTTCAGCTTGGCGTAGAGTTCTTCCGAGGCCTTGTCGCAATCGGCGTCGCCGACCTTGAGGTTGATCAGGCCGACATGGAAGGGCGCGACCGCGAACGGCCAGATGATGCCGTTGTCATCATGGCTCGCCTCGATGATGGCGCCGGCCAGGCGCGACACGCCGATGCCGTAGGAGCCCATTTCCAAAGTGATGGGTTCACCGCCAGGGCCTTGCACCACGGCGCCCATCGGCTTGGAATACTTGGTGCCGAAATAGAAGATATGGCCCACTTCGATGCCGCGCGCGGCCACCTGGCGCTCCTTGGGCAGTGCCTCGAAGCGCCCGGCGTCATGCTTTTCCTCGGTGGCGGCATAGGGCGCCGTCCAGCTGTCGACGATCGGCTGCAGGTCGCTGTTGTAGTCCACGCCCTCGCCCAGCACATTGCGGTCGATCAGCGCCTTGTCGCAGAAGACGCCGCTCTCGCCGGTCTCGGCCAGGACGATGAATTCATGGCTGAGGTCACCGCCGATCGGGCCGGTATCGGCCTGCATCGGGATCGCCTTCAGGCCCATGCGCGCATAGGTGCGCAGGTAGGCGACGAACATGCGGTTATAGGCGCGGCGCGCGCCGGCCTGGTCGAGATCGAAGGAATAGGCATCCTTCATCAGGAACTCTCGGCCGCGCATGACGCCAAAGCGCGGCCGCACCTCGTCGCGGAATTTCCACTGGATGTGATAGAGGATCTTCGGCAGGTCGCGGTAACTCTTCAGCTCGCCGCCGACGATATCGGTCAGCATCTCTTCATTGGTCGGGCCGTAGAGCATCGGGCGCTCGTGGCGGTCGGTGATGCGCAGCATCTCCTTGCCGTAATCCTCGTAGCGGCCGCTCTTCTGCCACAGCTCGGCCGACTGGATGGTCGGCATGAGCAGTTCCTGGGCGCCGGCATTGTCCTGCTCCTCGCGCACGATCTGCTCGATCTTCTTCAGCACGCGATGGCCCAGCGGCAGCCAGGTGTAGATGCCGGCAGCGGTCTGGCGGATCATGCCAGCGCGCAGCATCAGCCGGTGGCTGACGATCTGGGCTTCGCTCGGGTTTTCCTTGAGGACAGGCAGGAAGTAGGTGCTGAGACGCATCGGCGGGACAACCTTAACAGTCGCATTGGGAATGGCGGGATAATGGGGCGTTTTTAAGGCCCTGCTCCCCCACTAGCAATGACTAGCGGCGCAGCGGAGGCTGGCTCGGCTTCTGGGCGAGATAGTCGCGGCAGGCGACCGCAATGGCGTCCTCGGCCGGCGGGTCGATGGGCCGGCCGTTCAGCGCGGTCTTGCCGGTCAGCGTGTCGATGGTGACCCGGCCCACAGGCAGTTCCGACTTGCCGATGCCGGGCCGCTGCGCGCCAGGCAGCGCTTCCAGCGGGATGACGACAGGCAACTCGATCGGCCCCTCGAAATAGCCCGGCGTGCTACTGGGCAGGTCCGCCGGCGCAATCGGGCGGCCCTTGCTGTCGACATCGCGGCCGGGCTGATAGGTGACGCCAGGATCGGGGGTGTGCTGGACCACCATGCCGCGCTGGGCCAGAATTCGGCGGCAGTCCTTGGCATCGAGGGCCACGACAACTGGCGCAGAACGCGAGTCGGCGGGCTTTTGCGCCCCTCCCTGCTGGGCAAAGACGGTTCCCGGCAGGGTTGCCGTAAGGGCAGTCAGTATGACGACAGTCGAAATCCGACACATCCCACAACCCTCGCGCGGCATTATTACCATTTTGTTAGAGACCTATAACTTTTTGGATGACAATGGTTTGATCAGTCGGTATATAAATTACGCAACCGCTTGGTAACAGGCGGCCCAAGTCTGGGGAGGCTTAAACTTACCCGTGCGAGACGGGGTACGGAGCGAGGCATGTCCTTGCTCCTTTTCTTTTTGTGAGCCATGGCAATGACCAGCCGGCCTCTCGCCTCCGAAATTCCCGCTTAAGTAGTAATTTTGACCTTAAAACGGGCTGATCAGCTGCCGCGACCGAACAGGGTGCCGGCATCCAGTAGATCGAAATAGCCGATCACGTAATAGATCCCGAAGATCACCCAGCTGATCCCGAAGGTCAGCAGGAACTTGAAGCCGAGCCGCGGATTGGTCGGCGCGGAATCGGCCTGCCCATCCACCATTGTCTCGCCGGCTTCAGCAGCGGTCTTCACGCCGATCGGCAGCACGCAGAACAGCGTGACCATGTAGATGATCACGAAGGCGATGCCGTTGTTGTACCAGCTCATGACGCTCTACCCGCCCAAAACTCAGATCTGCTCGATTTCCACCAGCGTGCCGGCGAAATCCTTGGGGTGCAGGAACAGCACGGGTTTGCCATGCGCGCCGATCTTCGGCTCGCCGTCGCCCAGCACGCGCGCGCCCTGCTCTTTCAGCTTGTCGCGCGCCGCGATGATGTCTTCCACCTCGTAGCAGACATGATGCATGCCGCCTGAGGGATTGTTGGCCAGGAACTTGGCGATGGTCGACCCCTCGCCCAGCGGATGCAGCAGTTCGATCTTGGTGTTGGGCAGCTCAACGAAGACGACGGTGACGCCGTGGTCGGGCTGGGCCAGCGGCGCCGACACCTTGGCGCCCAGCGTATTGGCATAGGTCGCGGCGGCGGCGGCGAGGTCGGGCACGGCAATGGCAACGTGGTTGAGGCGGCCGATCATGAGCGGGTTTCCTGCTGGTCTTTTCTGCAATGCAATATGAGGCCGGAAAGCCCGTCCGACAAGATGCTGCAATGACGCAGGCGACGCGGTTTTCCCTACGGCAGGCTATTTTTCCAGGCGCAGAATATGGACGTGGATGACCGGCTTGCGCCCGGTCAACTCCCGGATATAGCCGCGCAGCGCCTTCAGGGCGGCCTGCTCCAGGGCGCTATCGTCCCGGGCGGTGCCGGGCGCGATCCGGTCGATCGCCTCACCGATCTCCTCGGCGATCTCGTCCTCGATCTCATCGACTTCGAAATTCACCACGCCGGCCAGGCTGACCTGTGGCGGCGTCTTCAGAGCGCCACGCTTGTCGACCACCAGGCTGACCGAGGCGACGCCGTTGAAGGCCAGCTTGCGACGCGCCTGCAGGGTGCCGCCCTGCAACGGGATCAGCTCGTCGCCATCGATGGCCAGACGCCCTGCAGGCACCTGCTCCACCACATCGGGTTCGCCGGGTGCCAGGCGGATCAGGTCGCCGTTGCGCGGCACGATGCCATGCGGCACCTGCAGGCTCTGGGCGAAGCGTGCATGCTCGACCAGGTGGCGCGGCTCGCCATGTACCGGCACCGCAATCTGCGGCCGGGCGAGGGCATACATCTCGGCCAGCTCGTCGCGCGAGGGATGGCCGGAAACATGGACGAAGGCATCCTTCTCGGTGATCACCTCGATGCCGCGATTGACCAGCTCGTTATGCAGCTTGAACAGCGTGCGCTCGTTGCCCGGGATGATCTTGGACGAAAAGACCACGGTGTCATGCGGCGACAGCACGACATGCGGATGGCTGCCGAAGGCGATGCGCGCCATGGCGCCGCGCGGCTCGCCCTGGCAGCCAGTGCAGATATACATGATCTTGTCGCGCGGCAGGAAGCCGGCCTCGCGCTCATCGACCAGATTGGGAATGTGCTTGAGGTAGTTGTTCTCCTGGGCGGCAGCCAGAAAGCGGTGCAGTGAGCGGCCGATCAGGCAGATATGCCGCCCCAGTTCGTTGGCGACCGTGAACAGGGTCTCCAGCCGCGCCAGGTTGGACGAAAACGTCGTGACGGCGATCCGCCCGGGCTTGTCGCGCAACAGCGGAATCAGGCTGTCATGCACCTCGCCTTCCGATCCGGACGTGCCACGGCTGAACACATTGGTGCTGTCACAGACCAGCGCCAGCACGCCACGATCGCCATAACCGCGCAACGCCTCGATTTCGGTCTGCGGCCCCAGCATGGGGCGCGGATCGAGCTTCCAGTCACCGGTATGCAGGACAGTGCCACGCGGCGTCTCGATGGCCAGAGCCTGGCTCTCGGGCGTCGAATGGGTGATGTTCATCGAGCGGATCCTGAACGGCCCCAGCTCGATCAGGTCACCCGGCTGGTAGATATGAACCGGGACCTCATCTTCCATGCCCTTCTCGGCCAGCTTGCGCCGCAGCACCGAGGCGGCGAAGCCGGTGGCCCAGATCGGGCATTTCAGATCGTCCCAGACATGGCTTATGGCGCCGAGGTGATCCTCATGGGCATGGGTGACCACGATACCGAGCAATTGCTCGGCGCGGTCGGCGATCCAGGCCACATCCGGCACCACCATGTCGACGCCTGGCATGTTGTCGTCAGCGAAACTGGTGCCAAGATCGACCATCAGCCACTGATCCCCGTAACCATACAGGTTCAGGTTCATGCCAATTTCATTGACGCCCCCGAGAGGGAGAAAATACAGGCTGTCCTTATCCAGGCGTTCTGACATTCCAACTTTCAATGCTTACTGCATACTGCGGCGGTAAATCTCGATCAGGCCGCGCACGGTGATATCGGGCACGATCTGCTCGATCACATTGGTCGAGCCGTCGAAGACCGGGGCCAGGCCGCCGGTGGAAATCACCTTCATCGGGCGGCCGAATTCTTCGCGGATACGGGCGACGATACCGTCGATCAAGCCGACGTAGCCCCAGAACACGCCCGAATGCATGCAGGCCACGGTATTGACGCCGATCACCGTCTTGGGTTTCTCGACCACGATCCTGGGCAGCAGAGCGGTGGCGCTAACCAGCGCCTCAATGGACAGGTTGATGCCCGGCGCGATGACGCCGCCGCAATAGCTGCCCTCTTCGTCGACCACGTCGAAGGTGGTCGCGGTGCCGAAATCGACCACGATCATCGCCGTCTTGGGGAACAGCACATGGGCGCCGACCGTGTTGCAGATGCGGTCGGCACCAGCACCCTGCCCCTTGATCTCGATGCCGTATTTTACATTGGGTTCGCCCAGCACCAGCGGCTCGGTGTTGAAATACCGAGTGCAGAGCCGGCGCAGGTTGAACGTGGCCTGCGGCACCACGCTGGCGATGATCGCGCCAGTGACGGTCTTCGGATCGATGCCCTCGATCTGCATGAGCTGCAGCAGCCAGACAGCATGCTCGTCCGCCGTACGCATGGCCGAAGTGTGCTGACGCCACTCGCCGACGATACGATCGCCGTCGATGACGCCGAACTTGACGTTGGTGTTGTTCGCATTGATGGCGAGCAGCATGCGTCCCTCTTGGTCTCAGGCGGCCGGAAAGACGTCGCCGGCGGTCACAGTCTGCATGCGGCCGTCAGGCAATTCCAGTAAAAGCGCCCCGCTGTCGTCCAGCGCGGCAAATCGCCCGTGCAGCTCCGCATCCGGTAATCGCACGACCACCGGCTTGCCCAGGCCCTGCGCCCGGGCCAGCCAGGCAGCGCGCACCGGCGCGAAGCCCTCTGCCTGCCAGCGGCCATACCAGTAGCCGTAGCGCGCCAGCAGCCATTCAGCGAAGACCGCGGGCGTAACGTCGATGCCATGCTGCCCCAGATCGGTGACCGGATAGGCCGTGCCGTCGGGATGGTGCTTCAGGTTCACGCCGATGCCGACCGCAACCCAGTCGAGCGCGGCCTCGGGCGTGGTGCGGGATTCCAGCAGGATGCCGGCCACCTTGGCGCCGCCGACCAACACGTCATTCGGCCATTTGGTGGCCAGCGGCAGGCCCGGCATGGCGATCTCGACCGCATCGGCCACGGCCACACAGGTGAGGAAGGACAGTGTCGCGGCCTGGGCCGGTGTCGCCCCCTTTCCGCTTAGCTGGGGACGCAGCAGCAGGGACAGGAACAGATTGCCCTCGGTCGAGGTCCAGGCCCGGCCCCGGCGGCCACGGCCGGCGGTTTGCTGTCGCGCCATTACGGCAAGACCCTCGCCTGCGCCGGCTTCGGCCTGGCGGCGGATTTCCTCGTTGGTGCTGTCGAGGGTATCGAAGGCCCGGAGATCCCACTTCATGAGGGAGTCCGGGCCTTCGGGAGACTGATCAGGGGAACAGCGACTTCGCAGCCGCGCCGGCGAGGTTGAGCATCGGCGCCGGGATGACGAAGAACAGGATCGTGAAGAGACCGGTCACGGTCATCACCACACCCAGCTCGCGACCGACCGGCTTGGCCAGCGGCGCGCTTGCTTCATCGAAATACATCAGCTTGACGATGCGCAGGTAGTAATAGGCGCCCACGACGGAGCTGAGCACACCGATCACCGAGAGCACATAGAGCTTGGCGTTGATCGCAGCCATGAAGACGTAGAACTTGCCGAAGAAGCCGGCCAGCGGCGGCACGCCCGCCAGCGAGAACATGAAGGCAGCCAGCAGCAGCGCCATGCCCGGATGGGTCTTGGCCAGGCCGGCCAGGTCGCTGACGCCCTCGACCATCTGGCCGTCGCGGCGCATGGACAGGATGATGGCGAAGGTGCCGACATTCATGGCCAGGTAGATGGCCAGGTAAATCAGGATGCCGCGCACGCCCTCTTCCGTACCGGCCGCCAGGCCGATCAGGGCATAACCGACATGGCCGATGGAGGAATAGGCCATCAGGCGCTTGATGTTGGTCTGGGTGATGGCGGCAAAGGCGCCCAGCAGCATGCTGAGCACGGCAATGACGATGATGATCTGCTGCCAGTCATGGGCGATGGCGCTGAACGGCGTCAGGATGGCGCGCACGAACAGCGCCATGGCAGCGACCTTGGGGGCGACGGCAAAGAAGGCCGTCACCGGGGTCGGCGCGCCCTCGTAGACGTCGGGCGTCCACATATGGAAGGGCACGGCCGAGACCTTGAAGGCCAGGCCCGCCGACAGGAAGACGATGCCGACCACCAGGCCGATCGAGCCCTGGTGGCTGCCAGCCAGTGCCTTGGCGATGAGCGCGAAGTTGGTCGAGCCGGCAAAGCCGTAGATCATCGAGGCGCCGTACAGCAGCATGCCCGACGACAGCGCACCCAGCACGAAATACTTCAGGCCCGCTTCAGTGGCGCGGGTGGAATCGCGCTTGAAGGCGGCAAGGACATACAGCGACAGCGACTGCAGCTCGAGGCCGAGATACAGCGCGATCAGGTCATTGGCCGAAACCATCATCAGCATGCCGGTGCTGGCCAGCAGGATCAACACGGGATACTCGAAGCGTTCCATCTTCTCGCTGCGCACATACCCCAGCGACAGGATGATGGCGAAGGCCGAACCGAGCAGGATCAGGACCTTTGCAAAGCGGCCGAAGGCATCGGAGATGAACATGCCGCCGAAGGTGACCGCAGTGGCGGCCGGCTGCATGACGACCAGCAGGATGGTGACCAGCAGCACGGCGACGCTGAGCCAGGAGACCAGACGGCTGGACCCGTCACCCCGGAAGACGCCGAGCATCAGCATGGCCATCGAAGCGATGGCGAGGAAGAGTTCCGGATAGGCCGGCGCCAGAAGCGGCATGGTGGCAGCGGTCACGGGTTCACTCCTAACGGGCAGCGGTGGCCAGCGCCTTGGCGGCGGCCATGGCGGTCTGGTGCTGGTCAAGCAGGTGCTTGACCGACACAGCCATCACATCGAAGAACGGCGCGGGATAAACGCCCATCCACAGCGTCATGATCACCAGTGGTGCGAAGATCGCGATCTCGCGCGGGGTCATGTCGGTCATGGCCTTGAGGTCGTCCTTGGTCAGTTCACCGAAGGCAATGCGGCGGTACAGGTACAGCGCATAGGCGGCGGCGAAGATCACGCCCGAGGTGGCGATGAGGGCCACCCAGGTATTCGCCTGGAAGGCGCCGACCAGCGTCAGCAGTTCGCCGACGAAACCACCAGTGCCCGGCAGGCCGACATTGGCCATGGTGAACAGCATGAAGACCACGGCGTATTTCGGCATGTTATTGGCCAGGCCGCCGTAACGGGCGATCTCGCGGGTATGCAGGCGGTCATAGACGACGCCGACGCAGAGGAACAGCGCACCCGAGATGATGCCATGGCTGAGCATCTGGAAGATCGCGCCTTCGATGCCCTGGGTGTTCAGCGCGAAGATGCCCATGGTCACGAAGCCCATATGGGCGACCGACGAATAGGCGATCAGCTTCTTCATGTCTTCCTGCACCAACGCCACCACCGAGGCATAGACGATGGCGATGACCGAAAGCGTGAAGACGAAGGGCGCGAAGTATTCCGAGGCGATCGGGAACATCGGCAGCGAGAAGCGCAGGAAGCCGTAGCCGCCCATCTTCAGCAGCACGGCGGCCAGGATGACCGAACCGGCGGTGGGCGCCTCGACGTGGGCATCGGGCAGCCAGGTATGCACCGGCCACATCGGCATCTTCACGGCAAAGGACGCGAAGAAGGCGAGCCAGAGCCAGGTCTGCGCCTGCGCCGAGAACAGCCCGGTCTTCATCAGGCTCGGGATGTCAGTCGTGCCGGCGGTGAAGTACATGTACAGCAGCGCCAGCAGCAGCAGCACCGAGCCGAGCAGCGTATAGAGGAAGAACTTGAAGCTGGCATAGATGCGGCGCTTACCACCCCAGATGCCAATGATCAGGAACATCGGGATCAGGCCGGCTTCGAACAGCAGGTAGAACAGCACCAGGTCGAGGGCGCAGAACACGCCGATCATCAGGGTTTCCATGACCAGGAAGGCGATCATGTATTCCTTGACGCGGTGCTCGATGGCTTCCCAGGAGGCCAGGATGCAGAAAGGCATCAGGAAAGTGGTCAGGATGACAAACAGCATGGAAATGCCGTCGACGCCCATGTGGTAGTTGATGCCGGCGCCAACCCAGGCCGCCTTCTCGACGAACTGGAAATTGGCCGTGCTGTTATCGAAGTTGAACCAGATCAGCAGCGACACCAGGAAGGTGATCGCGGTGGTCCACAGGGCGACCGAACGCGCGTTGCGGGCGACGAGCTCTTCCGGGCCACGGACCAGGAAGATGAAGGCCGCGCCGATCAGCGGCAGGAAGGTGACGATCGAAAGCAAGGGCATGCTGGACATGACTTAGTGCCCCATCGAACTGAAGAAGTAGGTGACCAGCGCCGCGACGCCGATCAGCATGGCAAAGGCATAGTGGTAGACGTAGCCGGTCTGCAGCACGCTGGCGCGCTTGGCCAGGCGGATGACCGTGGAGGCGAAGCCGTCGGGGCCGAAACCGTCGATGATCTTGCCGTCGCCGCCCTTCCACAGCAGGCGACCGAGCCAGAAGGTCGGGCGCACGAAGACGCGATCGTACAGCTCGTCGAAATACCACTTGTTGAGCAGGAACTGATACAGCATCGGCTGCTGCGCAGCGGCGCGATGCGGCAGCGTGGTGTCGCGGACATAGGCGATCCAGGCGATGAAGATGCCGATGACGCCGACAATGATCGGGCCGACCTTGACCAGGAAGGGCACGTGATGCGCCTCTTCCATGGCCTTGTGGTTGTCCAGGATCAGGATCGAGCTGCCCCAAAATTCCTTCCAGTGGTGGCCGATGAAGCCGTCATGGAAGGCGATGCCGGCGAAGACCGCGCCAAAGGCCAGCACGAACAGCGGCACCAGCATGATCATCGGGCTTTCATGCACATGTTCCATCACGTGATGGTCGGCGCGTGGCTTGCCGTGGAAGGTCATGAAGATCAGGCGCCAGGAATAGAAGGCCGTCAGGATCGCGGCGGCCATGCCCATGATGTAGGCGTACTGCCCTACCCCGCCGGCGGCGTAAGCCACTTCGAGGATCATGTCCTTGGAATAGTAGCCGGCGAAGATCGGGAAGCCGGCCAGCGCCAGGCTGCCGATCCACATCATCGCGTAAGTGATCTTGATATGCTTCCACAGGCCGCCCATGTGGCGCATGTCCTGCTCGCCGTCGACGGCGTGGATCACCGAGCCCGCGCCCAGGAACAGCAACGCCTTGAAGAAGGCGTGGGTGAAGAGATGGAAGATCGCGGCCGGATAGGCCGAGACGCCCAAGGCAAAGAACATGTAGCCGAGCTGCGAGCAGGTCGAGTAGGCGATCACGCGCTTGATGTCGTTCTGCGCCAGGCCGACCGTGGCGGCGAAGAAGGCCGTCGAGGCGCCGATCACGGTGACGAAGGCCAGCGTGTCGGGGGCGTATTCGAACAGCGGTGAGCAGCGGGCGACCATGAATACACCGGCGGTGACCATGGTCGCGGCATGGATGAGCGCCGACACCGGGGTCGGGCCTTCCATCGCGTCGGGCAGCCAGGTGTGCAGGCCGAGCTGGGCCGACTTGCCCATGGCGCCGAGGAACAGCAGGAAGGTGGCAACGGTCAGGATGTCCCAGTCCTTCCACAGGAAATGGAAGGTCTTACCGGCCAGCGCGGGGGCCGCGGCAAAGACGGCATCGAAAGTGACGGCGTTGGTGGCGAGGAACAGCGCCATGATGCCGAGCGCAAAGCCGAAGTCGCCGACGCGGTTGACCACGAAGGCCTTGATCGAGGCGGCGTTGGCCGAGGGCTTCTTGAACCAGAAGCCGATCAGCAGATACGAGGCCAGACCCACGCCTTCCCAGCCCATGTAGAGCTGCACGAAGTTGTCCGCCGTGATCAGCATGAGCATGGCGAAGGTGAACAGCGACAGGTAGGCGAAGAAGCGCGGGCGATGCTCGTCGTGGCTCATGTAGCCGACGGAATAGACATGCACGACGGCCGACACGGTGTTGACCACCACCAGCATGACAGCCGTGAGCTGGTCGATCTTGAGCGCCCAGTCGACGCTGAAGCTGCCGGAATCGATCCAGTCGAGCACCTTGATGGTGACGACCTGGCCACCATGGATGACCATGTAGAAGGCAACCCAGGACAGGATGGCGGAAATGATCACCGACACGCAGGTGACGGCCATGGCGGCGTTGTCGCCGATGCGGCGGCCGAACAGGCCGGCGACGAAGGCGGCCAGAAGCGGCAGGAAAACGATCAGATGGTACATCGTCATCGTCGTCTCAGCCCTTCATCATATTGATGTCTTCAACCGCGATGGTGCCGCGGTTGCGGAAGTAGACCACCAGGATCGCCAGGCCGATGGCGGCCTCGCCGGCAGCCACGGTCAGCACGAACAGCGCGAAGACCTGACCGACCAGGTCATTCAGATGGGTCGAGAACGCCACCAGGTTCAGATTGACGGCGAGCAGCATGAGCTCGACCGACATCAGGATGACGATGACGTTCTTGCGGTTCAGGAAGATGCCGATGATCCCGAGCGTGAACAGGATGGCGGCGACCGTCAGATAGTGTCCGAGACCGATGGTCATGATCAGATGCCCCCGCTCTTGATGCCTTGGCCCGTCTCGACCTTCTTGATCTCCACCGCATCCTCGCGCAGGCGATTGACCTGCGTGTTGATGCTCTGGCGGCGCACACCCGGACGGGTGCGCAGCGTCAGCACGATCGCGCCGATCATGGCGACCAGCAGGATCAGGCCCGCACCCTGGAACAGGTAGATGTATTTCGTGTAGAGCACCGCGCCCAGCGCATGGGTGTTGGTGACCTTGTCCATCGCCGGGATCGGATCAGTGCCACCCGACAGCGCCGCCGGGGTCAGCACCCAGCCGCCCAGCACCAGCGCCAGTTCGATCAGCAGGATGGCACCAATGAGGCCGCCGATGGGCAGATACTGCAGGAAGCCCTGGCGCAGCTCGACGAAATTGATGTCGAGCATCATCACGACGAACAGGAACAGCACGGCGACCGCGCCGACATAGACGATCACCAGGATCATGCCGAGGAATTCTGCACCCATCAGCACGAACAAACCGGCCGCATTGAAGAAGGCCAGGATCAGGAAGAGCACGCTGTGCACCGGATTGCGCGCCGAGATCACCATGAAGCCGGAGGCCACGGTGATCGCCGCGAACAGATAGAAGGCCAAGGCCTGGATAATCATGCTCTACTCCCCCGCCTGCGGCGCGCTCAACGGTACGGCGCGTCCGCGGCGATGTTCCGCGAAATCTCGTATTCCCAGCGTTCGCCATTCGCCAGCAGCTTGTCCTTGTCGTAGAACAGCTCCTCGCGGCTTTCGGTGGCGAACTCGAAGTTCGGGCCTTCGACGATGGCATCGACCGGGCAGGCTTCCTGGCAGAAACCACAGTAGATGCACTTCGTCATGTCGATGTCGTAACGCGTGGTGCGGCGCGAGCCGTCATCTCGCGGCTCGGCCTCGATGGTGATGGCCTGCGCCGGGCAGATCGCTTCGCAGAGCTTGCAGGCGATGCAGCGCTCTTCGCCGTTGGCGTAGCGGCGCAGCGCATGTTCGCCGCGGAAACGCGGGCTGAGCGGACCCTTTTCATAAGGGTAGTTCACTGTGGCGCGCGGCTTGAACATGTAGCTGAAGGTCAGCCCGAGGCCTTTGACCACTTCCCAGAGGAAGATGGTGCGGGCACCGCGATCGAGCAAAGCCATGGCCTAGACCCCTTTCGGCAGCAGGTCGAAGGCGAGAAGAACGCCCGCGGTGGCCACCACCCAGAACAGCGAGAACGGCAGGAAGACTTTCCAGCCCAGACGCATCAGCTGGTCGTAGCGGTAGCGCGGCACGGTGGCGCGCACCCAGATGAACACGAACAGCAGCACGAATATCTTGAGGCAGAACCAGACGATGCCCGGGATCCAGTTGAGCGGCGCAATGTCCATCGGAGGCAGCCAGCCGCCCAGGAACAGAATCGTCGTCATGCCCGACATCAGGATCATGTTGGCGTATTCGCCAAGGAAGAACAGCGCGAAGGCCATCGAGGAATATTCGACCTGGTAACCGGCGACGAGCTCGGCTTCCGCTTCCGGCAGATCGAAGGGATGGCGGTTGGTCTCGGCCAGCGCCGAAATGAAGAAGACGATGAACATCGGGAAGAGCGGGATGGCGAACCACACCGTCTTCTGCGCCTGCACGATGGCGCTGAGGTTCAGTGAGCCGACGCAGAGCAGTACCGTGATGATCACGAAGCCCATCGAGACTTCGTAGGACACCATCTGCGCCGAGGAACGCAACGCACCGAGGAAGGCGTAGCGTGAGTTCGACGACCAGCCGGCGATGATGATGCCGTAGACGCCGAGCGACGAGATGGCAAAGAGGTACAGCACGCCAACATTGATGTTGGCGATCACCAGGCCCTCACCTACCGGAATCACCGCCCAGGCGATCAGCGCCAGGATGAAGGTGATGCAGGGCGCGGCGATGAACAGGAACTTGTTCGCGCCCGAGGGGATGATGGTTTCCTTGAAGATCAGCTTGGCCGCATCGGCGAACGGCTGCAGCAGGCCGAAGGGGCCGACCACGTTGGGGCCCATGCGCAGCGACATCGCCGCCAGCACCTTGCGCTCCATCAGCGTCAGGTAGGCCACCGCGATCAGCAGCGGCACCGTCAGCATCAGGATATGGACAAGGATCAGCCCGCCCGGGAAGACGTAGCCAGTCCAGAGCGTTTGCCAGAGAGACTCAGTCATGGGTACCCGTCTTCGGCATGGTGACGCCGCGCGCGATGGCAGAGCATTCGGCCATGGTGGCCGAGGCGCGGGCAATCGGATTGGTCAGATAGAAATCGGCAACCGCCGACACAAACGGCGCGTCGGTGACGCTGCCGGCGGTGCCGAAGGCGCCCCAGGCAGCTTTGGTCAGCTTGTCGACGGCCGAGAAATGCGGCGCGATCTCCAGCATGCGACGACGCAGCATGCCGAGATTGTCATAGCTCAGCTTGTGGCCGACATGCTCGGACAGCGCGCGGATGATGGCCCAGTCCTCGCGGGCATCGCCCGGAGGCGCGGCAGCGCGACGGCCGAGCTGAACGCGGCCCTCGGTGTTCACCCAGGTGGCGTCCTTCTCGACATAGGCCGAGCCCGGCAGGATCACGTCGGCGCGGCGCGCGCCGGCATCGCCATGGCTGCCCTGATAGATCACGAAGGCCGAACCAAGCTTGGCGGTGTCGATCTCGTCGGCACCCAGCAGGTAGACGGCCTTGATCTCGCCCGACTGCGCACCAGCCAGAATGCCGGCGACGTCCTTGCCGCCCTGCCCCGGCACGAAGCCGAGATCGAGCGCGCCGACGCGGGCTGCGACGGTATGCAGCATGTTGAAGCCGTTCCAGCCATCCTTGACCAGGCCGGCGGTGTCGGCGACCTGCTTGGCCAGCGCCAGCACGGCAGCGCCGTCAGCGCGGGCGATGGCGCCCTGGCCAAGAATGATCATCGGCTTCTGCGCGCCCTTCAGGACTTCGGCGAAAGCATGCTTGCCTTCGGCGATGTCCTTCAGCGTGGCGGCGCCGGCGCCAAGATAGTCGTACTTGTAGGTCAGTTGCGGCTGGTCACTGCCGATCAGCGCGATCTTCACCTTGCCGGTGAGGTAACGCTTGCGGATGCGCGCATTGATCAGCGCGGCTTCGCGGCGCGGATTGGCGCCCACGATCAGGATCGCGTCGGCTTCTTCAATGCCGGCAATGCCGCTGTTGAAGATGTAGCCGGCGCGTGTCGAAGGATCGATCTTCGCGCCATCCTGGCGGCAGTCGAGGTTCGGCGAACCGAACTTGCCCATCAGGTCCTTCAGGGCGGTCATGCTTTCGGCGCAGGCGATGTCGCCGGCGATGGCGGCGATCTGGCTGCCCTGAAGGCCTTTCATGCCGGCCGCAACGGCCGCGAAGGCTTCGGGCCAGGTTGCTTCCTGCAGCTTGCCATTCTTGCGCACATAGGGACGGTCCAGACGACGGGCTTTCAGGCCGTCATAGGCGAAGCGGCTCTTGTCGGAGAGCCATTCCTCGTTCACGTCCTCATTCACGCGCGGCAACACGCGCATCACTTCGCGACCGCGCACATCAACGCGGATATTGGCGCCGACGGCGTCCATCGCATCGATGCTTTCGGTCTTGCGCAGCTCCCACGAGCGCGCGGTGAAGGCATAAGGCTTGGAGGTCAGCGCACCGACCGGGCAGAGATCGATGACATTGCCGGACAGCTCCGACGTCATCGCCTGTTCCAGATAGGTGGTGATCTGCATGTCCTCGCCGCGGCCGATCGCGCCCAGCTCCGGCACGCCGCCCACTTCAGTGGCGAAGCGCACGCAACGGGTGCAATGGATGCAGCGGGTCATAACAGTCTCGACCAGCGGACCCATATACTTGTCTTTGACGGCGCGCTTGTTCTCGTCGTAACGCGAGCTGCCCTTGCCGTACCCCAGCGACTGATCCTGCAGGTCGCACTCGCCGCCCTGGTCGCAGATCGGGCAATCGAGCGGATGATTGATCAGCAGGAATTCCATCACGCCTTCGCGGGCCTTTTTGACCAGCGGGGTGTCGGTCTTGATCACCATGTTGTCGGCGGCCGGCATCGCGCAGGACGCGATCGGCTTCGGCGCCTTCTCCTGCTCGACCAGGCACATGCGGCAATTGCCGGCGATGGTCAGACGCTCGTGATAGCAGAAGCGCGGGATTTCCTTGCCGGCAAGCTCGCAGGCCTGCAGCACGGTGGTGCCGGGCTCGACCGTTACCTGGATGCCGTCGATGGTCAACGTGGGCATTGCGTGTTCCCCGCCTACTCGGCCGCCGCCGGCAGAACCGGCGAGCCCGAATGATACGCGTCGATGCGGCGTTCGATCTCGCCACGGAAATGCCGTATCAGGCCCTGGATCGGCCACGCGGCGGCATCGCCGAGTGCGCAGATCGTGTGGCCCTCCACCTGCGTGGTGACTTCCAGCAGCATGTCGATCTCGCGCCGCTCGGCGCGACCCTGAACCAGCCGCTCCATCACGCGCCACATCCAGCCGGTGCCTTCACGGCACGGCGTGCACTGGCCGCAGGATTCATGCTTGTAGAACTTGGACAGGCGTGCAATCGCACGCACCACGTCGGTCGACTTGTCCATGACGATGACGGCCGCGGTGCCGAGGCCCGAACGCTGGGCGCGCAGGCTATCGAAATCCATCAGCACGTCGTCGCAGATCGCCTTGGGCAGCAGCGGCACGGAGGAGCCGCCCGGGATAATGGCCAGCAGGTTGTCCCAGCCGCCACGCACGCCGCCGGCATGCTTCTCGATGAGCTCCTTCAGCGGGATGCCCATCTCTTCTTCGACATTGCACGGCTTGTTCACATGGCCCGAAATGCAGAAGACCTTGGTGCCGGTGTTGTTCGGGCGGCCGATGCCGGCGAACCAGTCGCCGCCGCGGCGCAGGATGGTCGGCGCGACCGCGATGCTCTCGACGTTATTCACGGTGGTGGGGCAGCCCCAGACACCCATGTTGGCCGGGAACGGCGGCTTCAGGCGCGGCTGGCCCTTCTTGCCTTCCAGGCTTTCGATCAGCGCGGTCTCTTCACCGCAGATATAAGCGCCGGCACCGCGATGCACGAAGACATCGAAGTCAAAACCCGACCCGCAGGCATTCTTGCCGATCAGACCGGCCGCATAGGCCTCGTCTATGGCGCCCTGCAGGTTCTCGGCCTCGCGATAGAACTCACCGCGGATATAGATATAGGCAGCGACCGCGCGCATGGCGAAGCCGGCGACCAGGCAGCCCTCAATCAGCTTGTGCGGATCGTGGCGCATCATGTCGCGGTCCTTGCAGGTGCCCGGCTCGCCCTCGTCGGCATTGACGACGAGATACGACGGACGACCATCGGACTGCTTGGGCATGAAGGACCACTTCATGCCGGTCGGAAAACCGGCGCCGCCGCGACCGCGCAGACCGGACTTCTTCATCTCGTCGATGATCCAGTCCTGGCCCTTGTCGAGGATGGCCTTGGTGTTGTCCCAGTCGCCACGCTTGCGCGCGGCTTCAAGCCGCCACGACTGCTGGCCGTAGAGATTGGTGAAGATGCGGTCTTTATCCTGAAGCATGGTCTGGCTCCGCCTCAGTCGTCATTCCCGCCGGCCGGGGATGATCCCTGGGCCGCGGGATTGAAAGTGGTGAGAGTCGTGGCGCCGCCCAGCGGCTCGGACGACAGCCGACCGTTCTGCGGGCCGGGCTTGGGCTTTTCGCCGCGCTTCAGCGCCTCCAGAATCTTGCCGGTCGATTCTTCGTTGAGGTCCTCGAAGAAGTCGTCGTTGTATTGCAGCATCGGCGCGTTCACGCAGGCGCCCAGGCATTCGACTTCGATCACGGTGAACTGGCCATCGGCCGAGGTTTCGCCCGGATTGAGGCCCAGATGCTTCTTGCAGGCGCTCAGCACCTTGTCGGAACCGGCGAGCCAGCAGGGCGTGGTCGTGCAGACCTGCACGAAATGCCTGCCCACCGGCGCGAGGTTGTACATCGTGTAGAAGCTGGCGACTTCCAGCACACGAATGGACGGCATGCCCAGCAGCTCGGCGATATACTTGATCGCGGCCTGCGGCACCCAGTTGTCATGCTGGCGCTGCGCGATATCCAGCAGCGGCATCACGGCGCTCTGCTGGCGACCGGCTGGATACTTGGCGATATGCATCTTGGCCAGTTCCATGCTCTCCGCCGTGAAGGCGAAACTGGCCGGCTGCAGTTCAGGCGGTGCGATATGAACGCCACTCATCGGTCGATCTCTCCGAACACGACATCCATGTTGCCGACGATGGAGACCGCGTCGGCCAGCATGTAGCCCTTCGACATGAAGTCGGTGGCCTGCAGATGCGGGAAGCCCGGAGCGCGGATGCGGCAGCGATACGGCTTGTTCGAGCCGTCGGATACCAGATAAACGCCGAATTCGCCCTTGGGGGCTTCAACGGCGGCATAGGTCTCGCCCTCGGGCACGTGATAGCCCTCGGTGTAAAGCTTGAAGTGGTGGATCAGCGCTTCCATCGAGCGCTTCATCTCGCCGCGCTTGGGCGGCACGACCTTGCGGTCGTCGGACGCGATCGGCCCGGTCGGCATGGTGGCGATGACCTGCTCGATGATGCGCGCGCTCTGGCGCATCTCTTCGATGCGGCAGAGATAGCGGTCGAAACAGTCGCCGTTCTTACCGACGGGAAGATCGAAGTCGTACTTCTCGTAACCGTCATAGGGCTGCGCCTTGCGCAGATCCCAGGCGACGCCCGAGCCACGCAGCATGACGCCCGAGAAGCTCCAGTCCAGCGCATCCTTGGCGCTGATCACGCCGATATCGACGTTGCGCTGGCGATAGATGCGGTTCTCGGTCAGCAGGCCTTCGATATCCTGGATCACCTTCAGCATGCGCGGCAGGTAATTGACGATGGCCTCGTCCATGCCCTTGGGCAGATCCTGGTGCACGCCGCCGGGACGGAAATAGGCCGCATGCATGCGGGCGCCGGAAACGCCCTCGTAGAATTCCATCAGCTTCTCGCGCTCTTCGAAACCCCAGAGCGCCGGCGTCATTGCGCCGCAGTCGAGAGCGTGAGTGGTCACGTTCAGCAGATGATTGAGCAGGCGGCCGATCTCGGCGAACAGCACGCGCACCGCCTGGCCGCGCGCCGGCACTTCCAGGCCGAGCAGACGCTCGACCGCCAGTGCGAAGGCATGCTCCTGGTTCATCGGCGCGACGTAATCGAGGCGATCGAAATACGGCACAGCCTGCAGATAGGTCTTGTGCTCGATCAGCTTCTCGGTGCCGCGATGCAGCAGGCCGATATGCGGATCGCAGCGCTCGACGATCTCGCCATCGAGCTCCATCACCAGGCGCAGCACGCCATGGGCCGCGGGATGCTGCGGCCCGAAATTGACCATGTAGTTGGCGATCGTGACTTCGGCCATCTTACTTCTGCCCCTCGCCCGCCGCCTTCTCATCGCCCGGCAGCACGTATTGCGCGCCTTCCCACGGGCTCATGAAATCGAAGCGGCGGAATTCCTGCGTGAGCTGCACGGGCTCGTAGACCACGCGCTTCTGCGCCTCGTCGTAACGGACTTCGATATACCCGGTGAGCGGAAAATCCTTGCGCAGCGGATGACCTTCGAAACCATAGTCCGACAGGATGCGGCGCAGGTCCGGATGGCCGGAGAACATCACGCCGTACATGTCCCAGGTCTCGCGCTCGAACCAGTTGGCCGCCGAGTAAACGCTGACGATGGACGGCACCGGCGTCTCTTCGTCGGTCTGCACCTTCAAGCGGATGCGCAGGTTCTTCACCATGCTCAGCAGATGGTACACGACATCGAAGCGCTTCGCGCGCTCGGGCCAGTCCAGGCCGGTGATGTCGACCAGCTCGGAGAACTGGCACTGGGCGTCATCGCGCAGGAAGGTGATCACCTCCACGATGCGCTCGGCCGGCACCCGGATGGTCAGCTCGCCATGAGCGATCGCGCTATCCAGCACGGCGCCGGACAGACGGGCGGCGACATGGTCACCCAGATCGCGAAGAGCGTTGCTGTCGGTCATGGGGCTCTCTTCAGCGGGCGATGGTGCCGGTGCGGATGATCTTCTTCTGCAACTGCAGCAGACCGTAGATCAGCGCTTCCGCGGTCGGCGGGCAGCCCGGCACATAGACGTCGACGGGCACGATGCGGTCGCAGCCGCGCACCACCGAATAGGAATAGTGATAATAGCCTCCGCCGTTGGCGCAGCTGCCCATCGAGATGACATAGCGCGGCTCGGCCATCTGGTCGTAGAGCTTGCGCAGCGCGGGGGCCATCTTGTTGGTGAGCGTGCCGGCGACGATCATCACGTCGGACTGGCGGGGCGAAGCGCGCGGCATGGAGCCGAAACGATCAAGATCGTAACGCGCCATGTAGGCATGGATCATCTCGACGCCGCAGCAGGCCAGGCCAAAGGTCATCGGCCAGAGCGAACCGGTGCGGGCCCAGTTGGCGAGCTTGTCGAGCGAGGAAATGACGACGCCCTTGTCGGCCAGCTCGTCGGAAATGTCCTTGAAGAATTCGTCCTGCGACGCGCCGGTCTGAACCGCCGTGCTCGTCTTGGGGGTTGCCTGCATGGTGTTGCTCACTCCCATTCCAGAGCCCCCTTCTTCCACTCGTAAACAAAGCCGATGGTCAGCACGCCCAGGAAGGCCATCATCGACCAGAAGCCGTACACGCCGATCTCGCCCAGGCTGATCGCCCAGGGGAACAGGAAGGCCACTTCAAGGTCGAAGATGATGAACAGGATGGCGACCAGATAGAAGCGCACGTCGAACTGCTTGCGCGAGTCACCGAAGGGCTCGAAGCCGCATTCGTAGGTGGAATTCTTCTCGGGGTCAGGCGCGCGTTTGGCGGCCACGAAGGGTAGCAGGGCCAGAACCACGGCCAGCACGATGGCGAGGCCTAGAAAAAGCAGGATCGGCAGATATTCCCGCAGCAGGGCGTCCACGGTCATTCCCCTCCGAAAACAGTGACTTCCCGGACCGGTCCCACCCCGCCCGAGTTCGTGGCTGTTCTAGCCGGTTCCGTGTCGCGCCGCAACACGCCTCCGTGAGGGAAAAACCCCGCAAGTTGCCGGCTAAAAAACGATTTTCGGCTTTCTGAGAATCGCTCGCAGAGCCACCTGCGGTACGGGCTGGCCGAATCGATCCGCATACGGCAATAGGCCGGCAGGATGCCTGCCAGGGTGTCGAATGGTCGAATTTAGGGAGAAAGGGTGCCGGCGGGGAATGGCGAGAGTGACGGGACTTGAACCCGCGACCTCCGGCGTGACAGGCCGGCGCTCTAACCAACTGAGCTACACCCCCGCGGCAGGCGGCGGTTTACCCGTCGCCCACCCCGATGTCAAGCAGGGGGTGGGCGAATTTAGGGGTAAGCTCAGGCCGGAATGAGATTACTCAAATCCTCAAGCTTGCCGACGATCTTTTCGCCGGCCTGCTTGGCCTTGCGCTGGACTGCGCTCTGCAGCTTGCGGAAGGCCTTGGTTTCGATCTGGCGCACACGCTCCTTGGTGACGCCAAGACGGCCGCCGAGCTCTTCCAGCGTCGCCTTATCATCCTTGAGCATGCGCTCGACGATGATCAGTTGTTCACGCGGATTCAGCTCTTTCAGCGATTCCGTCAGCCAGACATGACGCTGGCCGCCGTCCATCTTGGTGGTCACGATCTCCTCGGGCGTCGGACCCGGATCAACCAGGAAATCCTGGAAGGCGTCGCCGCCCTCCTCGCCGCCCACGGTCTCATTTAGCGAGTGATCGCGTGCGGACAGGCGTTCCGCCATATGCGTGACGTCCTTGGCCGACACCTTCAGCGCCTTGGCGATTTCATCACGCGAGGCGTTGTCGAGCTGGCTCATGCTGCCGCCCGCCCGCTCCAGCTTGGCGCGCAGCCAGCGCAGGTTGAAGAACAGCGCCTTCTGGCCGGCCGAAGTGCCCGAGCGCACGATCGACCAGTTACGCAGCACGTATTCCTGGATCGACGAGCGGATCCACCAGGCGGCATAGGTCGAGAACCGCACGCCGCGCTCGGGGTCGAAGCGGTTCACGGCCAGCATCAGGCCGATGTTGCCTTCCTGGATCAGGTCGGGCATCGGCAGGCCGTAATTGCGGAAACGGGTCGAGGTCGCGACAACCAGGCGCAGGTAAGCCGTAACCAGCTTCTGCATGGCGCGCTGGTCGCCATCGTTGCGCCAGCGGCGGGCGAGGTCGAGTTCCTCTTCCTCGCTCAGGAGCGCCTTGGTCATGACGGTGGACAGATAGCGCCGGTCGGCGCCGTCCAGGGTCCGGGGGGCTGATGCGATGGCCATTTGTATGTCCTCCATCGACTTTCACCGGGTCCTGCACTAGGTTGCTGGTGCTGGCTGCCGGGCGAATGGCTATTGGTATCGGGTCGATACCAAAACACGATACGCCTCGCCCTGTTCCCCAGCAAGCTTGTAATAGCGAGTCGAAACAAAACTGTGATGCCTATCACCACGCATCTCCGTGCCGGTCCCGAAGAGGCCGGCAATGGCGCAGTCGGAACCGGAAAAGCCGCGCTGGCTCAACGGGTTATCGTATTGCTCGACCGTTTGGGGCGCCTCACCCGCGAGCTCCAGTTCGCCAATAGCCTGAACCCCGCCCAATGGGAAGCGCTGCGCTTCCTGGCCCAGGCCAACAAATATTCCCGCTCCCCCACCGCACTGGCCGAATACCTCGGCGCCACCAAGGGGACCGTCTCCCAGACCCTGATCTCGCTGGAAAGCAAGGGGCTGATCACCCGCTGCAAGAAGACCGACGACCGCCGCCAGGTCGAGCTCTGCCTGACCGAAGCCGGCCAGACCATGCTGGGCAATGACCCGATGCAGACGCTGGAGCGCGCCAGCACTGAGATCGCCGATGAACTGGGCGCGGAAATGGTCAAGGGCCTGACCCGCCTGCTGCACGACCTGCAGACCCGCCATCAAACGGTCGAGTTCGGCGTCTGCCAGGACTGCTCGCTGTTCTGCGTGAATGCGCAGGAAGCCGCCGCCGGTGTCTGCGGCAATACCGGCGACACCGTGGACCAGGTCGAGAAGACCAAGATCTGCGTCAACTACAAGACCACCAACTAGGCCCTCCCGGCCTCTCCCTGCAGTTGACGTAACGTCACGCCTTGCGCGGCGGCGACCTGCGACCTAGCGTCTTCCATCGCTATCGATAAGCCCGTGGGAAACGTCGCAATGAAGTTCACCGGTACAGAGTCTTACGTCGCCACCAACGATCTCAAGGTGGCCGTGAATGCCGCCATCACGCTTGAGCGGCCTTTGTTGGTGAAAGGTGAGCCGGGCACCGGCAAGACCGTGCTGGCCATCGAGATCGCCAAGGCGCTGAAGGCCCCCCTCCTCACCTGGCATGTGAAGTCGACCACCAAGGCGCAGCAGGGCCTGTACGAATACGACGCCGTATCGCGTCTGCGCGACAGCCAGCTCGGCGACGAGCGCGTGAAGGACATCCGCAACTACATCAAGAAGGGCAAGTTGTGGGAGGCCTTCACGGCGCCGCAGCGTCCCGTGCTGCTGATCGACGAGATCGACAAAGCCGATATCGAATTCCCCAACGACCTGCTGCTTGAGCTGGATCGCATGGAGTTCTTCGTCTACGAGACCGGCGAGACGGTGAAGGCCGTCGTGCGCCCGATCATGATCATCACCTCGAACAACGAAAAAGAACTGCCCGACGCTTTCCTGCGCCGCTGCTTCTTCCACTACATCCGCTTCCCCGAGCGCGAGACCATGGAAGAGATCATCGAGGTGCATTACCCGAGCGTGCAGAAGAACCTGGTGCGCGACGCGCTCAACGTCTTCTACGACATCCGCGAGACACCGGGCCTGAAAAAGAAGCCCTCCACCTCCGAACTGCTCGACTGGCTCAAGCTGCTGATGGCCGAGGACCTGCCGGCCGATGCACTGCGCACCAAGGAACAGGGCAAGCTGATTCCGCCGCTGGCCGGCGCGCTGCTGAAGAACGAGCAGGACGTGCATCTGTTCGAGCGCCTGGCCTTCCTGGCGCGGCGCGACCGCGGATAAGCATCAGGGAGACGCCCGATGTTCATCAACTTCTTCCTCGAACTACGCAAGGCCAAGGTGCCCGCCTCGTTGCGGGAATACCTGACCCTGATCGAGGCGATGGACAAGGGCGTACCGGAATACAAGGTCGAGGACTTCTACTACCTGGCGCGCACCGCGCTGGTGAAGGACGAGCGCAATCTCGACAAGTTCGACCGCGTTTTCGGCCAGTGCTTCAACGGGCTGTCCTTTGTCGGGGCCGGCAATGCCGGCAGCGAAGTCACGGCCGAGATTCCGGAAGAATGGCTGCGGCGTCTTGCCGAAAAGGTGCTGACCGAGGAAGAGAAAGCTCAGATCGAGGCCTTGGGCGGCTGGGACAAGCTGATGGAGACGCTGAAAAAGCGTCTCGAGGAACAGCAGGGCCGCCACCAGGGCGGCAACAAGTGGATCGGCACCGCCGGCACCTCCCCCTTCGGCGCTTATGGCTACAATCCCGAAGGCGTGCGGATTGGCCAGGACAAGTCGCGCAACCGTCGCGCCGTGAAGGTCTGGGACAAGCGCGAATACAAGAACCTCGACGACAGCGTCGAATTAGGTACCCGCAACATCAAGGTCGCCATGCGCCGCCTGCGCAAGTTCGCCCGCGAAGGCGCAGAGATGGAACTCGACCTGCCCGACACCATCAAGTCGACGGCGGCCAATGCCGGCTATCTCGACATCAAGCTGGTGCCCGAGCGCCACAACAAGGTGAAGGTGCTGCTGCTGTTCGATATCGGCGGCTCGATGGACGACCATATCCGGGTGACGGAAGAGCTGTTCTCGGCCGCGCGCGCCGAGTTCAAGCATATGGAGTTCTTCTACTTCCATAATTGCGTCTACGAGAAGCTGTGGAAGGACAACCGCCGCCGCCACAGCGAATTCCTGCCGACCCATGAGGTGCTGCGCACCTACCAGCATGACTATAAAATCATCTTCGTCGGCGACGCGACGATGAGCCCCTACGAGATCGTACAGCCCGGCGGCAGCGTCGAGCACTGGAACGAGGAAGCCGGCGCGGTGTGGCTGCAGCGCCTACTCGACACCTATCCGAAGGCGATCTGGCTCAACCCGGTGCAGGAGAAGTACTGGGACTTCACGCCCTCGGTGCAGGTGGTGCGGCAGCTGATGACCAACCGCATGTTCCCGCTGACGCTCGAAGGCCTGGAGCGCGGCATGCGCGAGCTGAACCGCTAGGCTCAGTCCGGCTGGATCTTCGCGCTCACCACTACCTTGGTCCAGCGCTCCTTCTCCTTGGCGATCAGCGTGGCGAACTGTTCCGGCGTGCCACCGGCGACCACGCCGCCATCGTCGCTGATACGCTTTTTCGCTTCATCGGTGGCCAGCGCCTTGGCCACTTCCTTCTGCAGCTTGTCGATGATCGGGCGCGGCGTGCCGGCCGGCGCCATCAGGCCGTACCACTGCGAGGTCTCGAAACCCGGATAGCCGCTTTCGGCGATCGTCGGCACGTCTGGTAATGCGGGTACTCGCACTGCAGACCCAACCGCGAGCGGCCGCAGCTTGCCGGCCTTGATCTGGCTGATGATCGGCGGAATGCCGTTGAAGGTGGCTTCCAGCTGGCCGCCCAGCAGATCGGCCAGCATCGGGCCGGTGCCGCGATACGGGATATGCACGAGATCGACGCCGGTCTGCAGCTTGAAATATTCCATGGCGAGATGCCCGGCACTGCCGTTGCCGGCCGAGCCGTAGTTCATCTTGCCCGGCTTGTCCTTCGCGGCCTTCACGAATTCGGCCAACGTCTTGATCGGCACATTGGGATTCACCGCGATCACATTCGGCACCACGGCCAGCAGCGAGATCGGCTGGAAATCCTTCACCGGATCGTAGGGCAGCTTGGCGCCATACATCGCCGGGTTGACCGCCAGCGTGCCGATATGACCAAGGATCAGGGTGTAGCCATCCGGGGCCGCGCGCTTCACCTCCTCCATGGCGATGTTGCCTCCGCCACCGCCCTTGTTTTCGACATAGACCTGCTGGCCCAGCGTGACCGACAGTTGGCTGGCGACCGAGCGCGAGATGATGTCGGACGAGCCGCCCGGCGCAAACGGCACGACGAAGCGGATGGTGCGATTGGGGTAATCCTGCTGGGCCGTGGCAGGCAGCGCGCCGGCAAGAAGAATGGCGGCAAGAACGAAGCTGGGCAGTCGGGTCATGGCATTCCTCCAGGCGGCGCCTCTCTCGGACGCTCGCCACCATGGTAGGGAAAGTCGGAAGCGGACGCCAGACAGGCGTCAGGAGCCGGGCGTCAAAAGGCCAGGCGTCAAAAAGCCACTTCGGCGGCTTCGATGGTCACGAGCGGCTGGCGGAATGGCGCTGGCTCGACGGTGAAGCCGTCGCGCGCCAGGAAACGGGCCTGCATGGTCGACACCGCGTAATCCATGTTCGGCGCCGGCACCTCGTAGAAGCGCCCTTCGATCCAGCGATGGGCCGGATGACTGAACGACCCGGCATCGGCGCCCAGATCGGCATTGCGCACCACGACGCGCCAGGTGCGGTAGCGGCGGTCGACCACATCGAGCGGCGTGGCGGTATAGCCGACCGGCAGGTCAGTCTCGCGATGCCGCTGCATCAGGCCTTCGATATCCTGCTCGGCGCGCACCACCTGGTTCTTCACCGTGGCGATCTCTTCCTGCAGGTTCTGGACGACGCGCTCGCTCTCCTCGATGTTGCGCGCCACCTCTTCCTTCAGCATCTGCAGCTCTTCCGCGCGCAGGCGTACCCGCGTCCAGGCCGCATGACTGCGCTCGCCCAGCAGCAGGATGATGGCGACCGCGATCGCGATATTGGCGCCCGCGGCCAGGATGCCGATGAACTGGTTGACCGAGGTGTCAAACATCGCCGAGCCTCAGCTTGCCGCTGAAGGGACGGATCACCAGCACCTCGGACAGCGCGCCGAAGGACTTCTTGGTGCGCAGGCGCACTGCATCCTCGGTATCGATGCCCCAGACGATCAGGCGGGCGGCGCGGCGGCCGGGGAACGGCGACACCAGCGAACCCGGGCCGCTGAACATCTCGTGCATCTCGGGGCCGATCAGCTTGACATACCAGCCGGTCTGGCGCGGCCTGGGGATGCCGATCTCGTAGACCATCATGTAGCGCTGGTCGGTGAACTCGACTTCGCGCGCCATCATGTCGCCATAGGCCGTCTGCTTTTCCGACAGGCGCAGCTCGACCTCGGCCTTTTCTTCCAGCAGGCGGTCGTATTCCAGACGGATCTCGGAAATGCGGCCGCGGCCCTGCTCCACCTCGCCGGCGATGCGGTCAAGTTCGAACCGGCCGCGCGCATAGTTCTGCACATAGCGCTCCAGCGTGTTCGCGCCGAGTGAAACGGCGAAGAACATCCCGAGCGACGGCAGCAGGGCGGCAACGATATCGACGGCGTCCATGCCGGCGGCTTTCTGACAGTTTCCCTCAGGCAAATGTCAGGCAAAGCCAGTGGCAAATCAACGAAATGTTCGCCGCGCAAGACCGCGAACCTGCCCGAATCGCAGGCAATCTGCCGCTTCAGACCTGCTCGCGCTCGCTTTCGGCCGCAGCCTCGCCCGCGTTAACCACAGTGAAGCCCCGGTGACGCGGCAGCAGCCGATCGACGGTGGAGCGCGCCTCGGTCAGGTTCGACGCGGCGACGGCATAGAGCCGGCCCTGATCCCACTGCGCCACCGGGTCGGGTTCGCGCGCATCGCCGCCAAGACCCGGATGCCGCGCGGTGAAGCGGAAGACGCGGGCATACATGTCGCGGCTTTCCAGCGGCACGATGGTGTAGCTGAACACATGCTGGGTGCTGTCGAGCTGCTGGCGCAGGGCGTCGTTCTCCTGCCTCGCCTTGTTCAGGTCGCGCTCCACATTGGTGATCGCGCTCTTCTGCTCCGCGATGGCGCTTTCGAGCTGCTCCAGGCGACGGGTCAGTTCCTGCTGGCGCTGCCGGCGGCCAAGCTTTTCGCTTTCGGCCCGGCGCAACCCCATGCGGGCGCGGTCGATGGCGATCACCGCTGCCAGCCCGGTCAGCAGCAGCGCGATCACCGCCGCCAGTATGGTGAGGATGTCATTCATGGTCAGGCTTCATGCCAGAACAGCTTGCCGGCGAATTCCCGGGTCAGGATGATCTTGCCGTCATTACCGGCCCAGTTCAGCGCCATGCTCTGTGCCTCGGCCAGGGCCATGCCCCAGACGATCAGGCGCACCCGCCGCTTGCCACCCAGCGCGGTCGCCTGTGAGGCGATGCCAGCGAACGGCATTTCGGAAGCCGGGCCCTCGATCTTGAAGTAATAGCCCGCCGACCCCGGCGTCGGGTAATTCGCCTCGGTGACGAAATTCTTGGTGCGGTCGGCGAGCTGGCGCTCCTGGTCGGCGAGGCTGGCGCGCTCCTTCTGCATCTGGCTCAGCTCCTCTTCCAGGCGCGCGCGCTCGTCGCGCAGGCGCGCGAATTCCATGCGGCTCCTGGAAAAATTGCTTTCGAGCTGGGCATTGCCGATGGCTTCGTTCGACAGATCGGAGGCGGCGAGCTGATAGACCGCAGTCTCGATATATCCGGCGAGCGCACCGACGGCCAGCAGCACCAGCATGGCCGGGACGACAAGCACAAAGGCGCTTTCAGGACTCATTGCAGTGGGCTCCTGTCTCGGCCGCATAGTGTGCAGGTTGTCGCGGCGACCACCATAACTCTCATGGGTGACACGCAGATGTGTATGCGGGACGCCGCGACATTCAAATGCAAACGAAACGCAACACAGCGGGCAAAAGAAAAGGGCCGGAGCAATGCTCCGGCCCTCGTCGTATCGCTGCCTGGGCAGCGGATCGATTAACGCTTCGAGAACTGGAAGCTGCGGCGGGCCTTCGGCTTGCCGTACTTCTTACGCTCGACGACGCGGCTGTCGCGGGTCAGGAAGCCCTGAGCCTTCAGCGCCGGACGCAGTGTCGGCTCGAAGTAGGTCAGTGCCTTGGAGATGCCGTGACGCAGCGCGCCGGCCTGGCCGGACAGACCGCCGCCGACCACGGTGGCCATGATGTCGAACTGACCGGTGCGGTTGGTGACGACCAGCGGCTGGGCGAGCAGCATGCGCAGCACGGGACGAGCGAAGTAATCGTTGCTCTCCTTGCCGTTCACGGTGAACTTGCCCGAGCCGGGCTTCAGCCAGACGCGCGCGATGGCGTTCTTGCGCTTGCCGGTCGCATAAGCGCGGCCCAGCTTGTCAACCTTGCGTTCTTCAACGACGGCCTTGCTGGCGACGGCGGCCTGCGCGTTGCCCAGGCTCAGATCGGCGAGTGTGCGGGACTCAGCCATGATTAGTCGTTCCTCTTGTTCTTCGGATTGAGCGCGGCGACGTCCAACTTGACCGGCTGCTGCGCCTCATGCGGATGGGCCGTGCCCTTGTAGACCTTGAGCTTGCCGAGCTGACGGCGAGCCAGCGGGCTCTCCTTCGGCAGCATGCGCTCAACGGCCTTCAGGATCACGCGCTCGGGGAAGCGGCCGTTGAGGCCCTCGCCGATGGTGCGGCCCTTGATGCCGCCCGGATGACCGGTGTGCCAGTAGAACACCTTCTGCGATTCCTTGCGGCCGGTGACGCGCACCTTCTCCGCATTGATGACGATGATGTTGTCACCGGTGTCGCAGTTCGGGGTGAAAATCGCTTTGTGCTTGCCGCGCAGACGCATGGCGATCAGGGAGGCAAGCCGCCCCAGCACCAGGCCGTCCGCGTCAATCAGCAGCCACTTCTTGTCCACTTCGGACTCTTTGGCAGTGAAGGTCTTCATCACGGTTCCTAACGGGTAGAGTTGCCCGACGGACAGGCCGGCGGACGGATCGGGGCGCACTATGAGGATTTTTGGCGCACTGTCAAACGGGATCAGCACGCGAAATCATGTATTTACGCAGCGGTATTATAATACCTACATGCCTATATAGATAAATCAAAGACTTACACGATTATCCAATCACTTGGCCACACTGCCCCGCTGAACCAGCGTTTCCGACCCCTTCCAGCCTTCGCCAAACCCGCTGTTTCCGCATCGCTGGCGCTCGCCCGCCGTCGCGGCGCTTCCCGCGCCTTCGCCGGGCTTCACGATGCTTCGCAAGCCTTCGTTTTGCTTCGTTTCTGGTTCCGCGGGTTTAGCCGGCGCCTGCCACAACCGCAGGGAACAATATAGGAACGCCCTGCCTCATATCAAGCCCGGGACCAAACCTGGGGCCGAACGTATCAACGCGCCGGCGGAATCGCGTAGGTCAGCACCGAGTGGGCCACCGGGCCATCCACCCCGGCCGAGGTCAGGCTGATCTCGGTGATCGCCAGGGTCTTGCCCAGCTTGAGCATGCTGGCTTCGGCGCTCAGGTCGCCCAGGCCCGGCTTGCGCAGGAAATTGATGTTGAGGTTGGTGGTGACGGCCAGCGCCACCGGCCCGATCAGGCCCAGGATCAGCAGATAGGCGGCGACATCGGCCATCGTCATCATGGTGGGGCCGGAGACCGTGTTGCCCGGGCGCAGATGCTGCTCGCCGATCGGCATGGCAACGCGGATCGTCTGGCCATCCCAGTGTTCGATTCGGATCCGCATCGGCCGCATCTGCGGGAATTCACTGTCGAGAAAGGCTTCCAGTTCGGCCTTGGTCATTTTCATGTTTTGCGGCTCCCTCTCCTCCCGCTTAGCATCTGGCGCGCAAGGGGAAAAGCAGGTTTGACGGGGCATCGGCACTGCCACGAAATTTTTGAACCGGTTGTCATCTTGGGGGCTTGCGGCGCGGGGCCTGGGTGGGTAGGTTCCGCCCCGCACTGATCCGAGGTAGCTCAGTGGTAGAGCAGGCGGCTGTTAACCGCCCGGTCGGGGGTTCGAATCCCTCCCTCGGAGCCATTCTCCAGACATCGTAGTCCTTCATCACCCGCTGCATCGTAGCGGCGACCGGACGCGCCTAGCGCGCGCCCGTCCCTCTCCGCTGGTCAGGCCCTGACCAGACGCTGCACGACCCGGCGCGCCATCGGCGCAACCACCAGTACGACCGGGAATGCGACAAGCCATGACGGCAGCCATGCGCCAATCCAGAGTCCGGCAAAACCCTCAACCGGCCCGGCCGTGCGGAGAGTGGCGATCCCCGAGACAATGAAAGACATCAGGGCCGAAAGAACAAAGCCGAATACGACGGGTGCAAATCTTGCGGGAATCATTGTTGCTGTCTCCGTGATGCAATCAGAACGCCGCGACCGCACGGGCCGCAAGATAGAGGCCGGTGCCGAACACCAGATGCGTGACCAGGCTGCGCAGACGTGCCGTGCCCGGGCTGGGTGTGCGTGACGCAGCAATCCCGAGACCGAATGCCGGTTGCAGGATCAGGAATGGCGCGATGATGGTGGCAAGGCCGGTCAATAGCGCCGGCGTCATCGTGGGCGCCTGCAGCCAGCCGTCGCCCCAGATGGCGACGAGTCCGCTGGCAAACACGATCCCGATAGCGTAATGCGCGATCCAGCCGAGCGCGGCCTCGGCCGGCACCGGTGAGGCGCGACCGATCCCGTCATGCGCAACGCGGCCTTTGGCCAGATGGCCCAGCCAGCGGCCGAGCAGACGGTAATCCAGCCCGGTAACGCCATAGACGCGCTTCAGCAGAACGGCCCAGACATCCATCGCCAGCGTCGCTCCGACGCCAACCAGGATGGTACGCAAAACAATCTCATTCATGACTTAACCTCGCTTGTTTCAGTTGGGAACTGGCCCTACCCTACAAATTCAAGTTCACTTGAGGTCAAGCATGAAAGTCCTCGATATTGCCGAAGTGGCCGCGCGTGCCGGCCTGCCCGCCTCGACGCTGCGCTTCTATGAAGAAAAAGGCCTGATCGTTTCCATCGGGCGGCGCGGGCTGCGCCGGCTGTTCGATCCAGATGTGCTGGAGCGGCTCTCACTCATCGCGCTCGGCCGTACGGCCGGTTTCAGCCTGGATGAAATCGTCGCCATGTTCGCGCCTGATGGCCGGCTGCGCATCCGCCGCGACAAACTGGCGGCGAAAGCGGATGACCTCGACCTGACGATCCGGCGCATGATGGCAATGCGCGACGGCCTGAGACACGCGGCACAATGCAGCGCGCCCAGCCATCTGGAATGTCCCACCTTCCGCCGTCTGGTCCGTATCGCCGGCGAACGCGTGGGACGCGCCGTGCAGCGAAAGAAAGCACGGCGCATCGCTCTCGCAATGTAACGATATCTGCGCCGTCAGCAGCGCGCGATGAAATCCGTCAGCAGCCGCGTGACCTCGGCCGGCCTGTCCAGACTCGGCACATGGGCACCGCCGCTCAGCGCATGATGCGCGGCCTTCGGCATCAGCGCCGCCACGTGATGGCAGCGCTCCTGGATATGCGGGAAGTCCATGTCGCCGCAGATCACCAGCGACGGCACGGCAATCTCGCCCAGACGCCGGAAAGCATCGGGCGGCAGATCGCTGTCGGTGCCGACCGGGCTGGCACGCAGCGCAATGCCGTTCATGTCGAGAAACAACTGCCGCGCCGCGCCGGTGACGCGGCCTTCCGGTTGCAGCGGGCCATCGAGCCAGAGATGCGCCTTGATCGCGTTCACCGCATCGAGATCGCCGGACGCTTCGGCCTGCTTCTGCCGCGCCATCATGTCTTTGATCGCTGGCGACAGCACCGGATCGGGTGCGCCGGTCACGGTAGGGGAAATGAGAGCGAGACCGCGCACCGCTGACGGATGTCGCAGCGTGGCGTCGACCGCGATGCGTCCGCCCTGTGAGCAGCCGACCAGGATCACCGGCGCGCCCTTCGCCGTGGCTGCGATCACCGCCATCAGGTCGTCGATGGCGGAAAAATCTTCCGGTTCCGCGCGGGTCTCGCCGAAACCGCGCCGGTCATAGGCAATCGCCATGTGACTGGCACTCAAGCTGTCCAGTTGGGCGCGCCACATGCGCCGGTCGCAGACATTGGCGTGCAGGAAGACGACGGGATCGCCGCGACCTGCGGTCTCTGCTGCCAGCATGGCACGGCCGGATGCAATCTGGTGACTGGAGTTCATGAGAACCTGTGCGGGTGAGTCCGGAATCCTGCACAGTATACCCAGCGCTGAAATTGTAGCGATACATGTCCGCGCTTGCCTGACGCCAAATATCCGGCAAGCATTGCGCCATGATCGACGATATCAATCTCCCCCTCATCCTGCTCGCGGCACTGCTCGCCACCGGCAGCCCTGGCCCTGCCACGCTCAACATCGCCGGCACGGCGATGACCTCGGGCCGGCGCTATGCCTTTGCCATGGCGTCAGGCGTCAGCACCGGTTCGCTGATGTGGTCGACGGCCGCCGCCTTCGGCCTGGGCGCCGTGATGCTGGCCAATGCCTGGGTCTTTGAAGTGATGCGCTATTTCGGCGCCGGCTACCTGATCTTCCTGGCCTTCAAGTCGGCGCGCTCGGCATTGAAGCCTGGCGATGCCGCCATCAGGGGCGCGACCTACACCTCGCTCAAGCGCGCCTATGGCAGCGGGCTGGCGCTGCACCTGACCAACCCGAAGGCAATTCTGTTCTTCGGCTCGCTCTATGCCGTGGGCGTGCCGGCGCAGGCCTCGCCGCTGACGCTGCTCGCCATCATCGCCGCCGTGGCGGTGCAGAGCACCCTGGTCTTCCACGGTTATGCAATACTGTTCTCCAGCGCGCCGGCGGTGCGCGTCTATCTGCGCCTGCGCCGCTGGTTCGAGAGCGTGTTCGCGCTGGCCTTTGGCTATGCCGGCTTCAAGATCCTGACCGCGCGCCTGCAGTAGGCCTGGACTCAACAAAGGGGCCGCCATGCTTCCGTGGCGGCCCCTCGTATTTTTCAGTCCATATCAGCCGCGGAAGACCGGCCCACCGACCGGTGAGCCATTGGTGCCGCCATCGACAAAGATCTCGGCGCCGTTGACATTCGACGCCTCGTCGGAGGCCAGGAACAGCACGGTCTTCGCGATCTCGTCTGCCTCGCCCAGGCGGCCGAGCGGGATCATGCCGCTCAGGCGCTTGTCGAGTTGGGTCATGGCTTCGGGCGTGGGCGCCGCGCCGTTCCATATCGGCGTGCGGGTCGCACCGGGCGACACCACATTCACACGGATGCCGCGCGGCGCCAGTTCAGAGGCCAGCACGCGCGACATGCCGCGCACGCCGGCCTTGCTGGCGGCATAGGCCGAGGAACCGGGCGAGCCCAACTGCGACATCACCGAACCATTCAGGATGACCGAGGCACCGTTGCTCAGATGCGGCGCGGCGGCCTGCACAGTGAAGAATACGCCGGTGATGTTGGTGCGCAGGATCTGCTCGAAGGCTTCCAGCTTGCTGCTGCCCAGCGGGGTGCTGCCCGGGATGCCCGCATTGGCGAAGACGATATCGATCTTGCCGAAAGCCTTTGCCACCTCGCCCACGGCCTTTTCGGTCGCGGCAATATCAGTGGCATCGGCCTGGATGGCGATGGCCCGCCCTTCACCATTGATGCCGCCGAGTTCCTTCAGCGCGGCATCCAGCGTGGCCTTGTTGCGCCCGGTGATGGCGACCCGCGCGCCTTCGGCGATGAAGGCCTTGGCCGTGGCCAGGCCGATGCCGCTGTTGCCGCCGGTGATCAGCGCCGTCTTGTTCTTGAGCCTCATGGTCTTCTCCAGGTCTGAATGGTTTAATAATGAAACCGCACTTGATGGATAAGCCCACTAGTCCTATAATGCAACCACTATACAGGTCGCCCCGGTGACGGCCCTCACAAAGCCTCCCGTCCGCGCCGCCATAAGGAGCCGCCATGCGCCGCACCAGCCTGCAAGACGCCGATTGCCCCATCGCCCGCACCCTCGACGTGGTGGGCGACTGGTGGTCGCTGCTGATCGTGCGCGATGCCTTGGGTGGTCCGCGCCGGTTCGGGGATTTCCAGAAAAGCCTGGGTCTGGCCAAAAACATCCTCACCACCCGCCTGCGCGGCCTGGTGGCCCAGGGCATCCTGCAGACTGCACCGGCTGCGGACGGCAGTGCCTGGAACGACTATGGGCTGACCGACAAGGGCCGTGCCCTGTTTCCCGTGCTGGTGGCCATGCGGGAATGGGGCGAGACCTACCAGTTTCCCGATGGCAATTGCCCAGTCGAACTGGTCGACCGCGAGACCGGCACCCGCGTGCGGAACCTGGAGCTGCGCGCCGCCGACGGCCGCCTGCTGCAGCCTGGCGATACCCTGCTGCGGCCCCGCCGGGTTTAAACCAATTGGCCCCCGGCTGAACCAATTCTCCACCCAAGGTTACCCAGAAGGTCTTACTGGCGCGGCGTATCTTTTATGCGGCGATTCGCTAGAATGAGACTCCACGAAAGGTAGTGGCTTTGGAACCCTCGCTTCACTTTGTCGATGAGAAGTCTGAGCGGCGCGACGACACCCGTCCGCCCGGCAGCGCGCGGCACTGGAAAGTGCTGATCGTCGACGACGAGCCCGATGTCCATTCCCTGACCAAGCTGCTGTTGCGCAATTTCAATTACCGCAAGCGCAGCCTGAATTTCCTCAGCGCCTTCTCGGCCACCGAGGCGCGCGACGTGATGCGCGACAATCCCGATATCGCGCTGGTGTTGCTGGACGTGGTGATGGAGACCGAGCATGCCGGTCTGGCGCTGGTCGATTTCATCCGTACCGACCTTAACAACAAGTCGACGCAGATCGTGATCCGCACCGGCCAGCCAGGCCAGGCGCCGCCGCTGACCGTGGTGTCGAACCACGGCATCAACGACTACAAGGAAAAGACCGAGATCACGCAGCAGAGCATGATCCTCACCGTGGTGAAGGCGCTGCGGTTGTATGAGGAATTCCTGCCCAGCTATATCGCCGCCGCCAAGTTCGCCAACCTGGCCGAGCGCGCCCGCAACGGCGCCGACGACCGCGAGCTGCTGCGCAGCCTGCGGCAGGAGCTGGATGCCGGCGACGATGCGCCGCCGCGCCCGCTGGCGACGTCGGAAGCCGATCCGCGCCTGGCCGCGCTGACCGACCGCGAACGCGAGGTGCTGAAATGGGTCAGCCAGGGCGACTCTAACAAGGCCATCGCCATCCGGCTCGGCGTGCAGGAGGTGACCGTGAAGGCGCATCTGCGCCAGATCTTCACCAAAATGCAGGTGTTCAACCGTACCCAGGCCGCCTCGCTGGCGCTGCGCCTGCTCGAGCGCGATACCGACGGCAACAGCGGCCGGTAAAGCCCCTCTCAGGGGCCTGCTCACGGGAACGTGGTGACGCCGGTCACCGGACCATGGCGAACCACAATGGAGCCGGCAGAACGGTGATCCGCCCCTTCCGGCCCTGCGTATCAAAAAGCGAACACCGCAGCGATTTCATGCTGCGGCGCACAGCAGATACGGCAGGGCATGTCAGCGTCTTCCTCTTCCCTCTCCCCGGCAATCGTGTGGTTCCGCCAGGACCTGCGCCTGCATGACAATCCGGCCTTTGCGCAGGCTGCCGCAGGCGGGCGCCCGGTCATCGCGCTCTATATCCTCGACACCGCCACCACGGCCTGGGCGCCCGGCGGCGCCAGCCGCTGGTGGCTGCATCACAGCCTGGACAAGCTCGGCGCGGCGCTGGACAAGCGCTACGGCATCCGGCTGGTGCTGCGGCGCGGCGACCCGCATGCCATCCTGCATGCGCTGGCGCGCGAAACCGGCGCCGGCAGCGTGCACTGGAACCGCTGCTATGAACCGGGGGCGATTGCGCGCGACACATCGGTCAAGGCCACACTGAAGAATCACGGCGTCGCGGTCGAGACGCATAATGCCGCGCTGCTGTTCGAGCCCTGGACCGTGAAGACCCAGGCCGGCGGCTGGTTCAAGGTCTTCTCGCCTTTCTGGCGCGCCTGCCGCTACCTGCCCGATCCTGAACCGCCGCAGCGCGCGCCGGCCGCGGTCGAACGCTGCCTGCCGGCGCCCGACAGCGATGCGCTCGAGGACTGGAAGCTGTTGCCGCGCACGCCGGACTGGGCGCATGGCCTGCGCGATCACTGGGTGCCGGGCGAAGATGCCGCCGCCGAGAAGCTGAAAGACTTCCTCGACGGATCGCTGCAGGGCTATGCCGAGGGCCGCGACCGCCCCGATCGCGCACTGACCTCGGGCCTGTCACCGTATCTGCATTTCGGCGAGATCGGTCCGCGCCAGATTTGGCATGCGATCCATCACCTGAGCGCCAAGGGCGGCTTCGGCATCGGGCGCAACGCCGAGAAATTTCTGGCTGAACTGGGCTGGCGCGAATTCTCGCATCACCTGCTGTTCCATTTCCCCGATCTGCCCGGCCGCAGCTTCCGCGAGGAGTTCGAGGCCTTTCCCTGGGACAATCGCAACGGCCTGCTCGCCGCCTGGCAGGAAGGCCGCACCGGCTACCCCATTGTCGATGCCGGCATGCGCGAGCTCTGGCACACCGGCTGGATGCATAATCGCGTCCGCATGATCACGGCCTCCTTCCTGGTGAAGCATCTGCGGCAGGACTGGCGTCGCGGCGCGGCCTGGTTCTGGGACACGCTGGTCGATGCTGACCTGGCCAACAATTCGGCCAGTTGGCAGTGGGTCGCCGGTTCGGGCGCCGATGCCGCGCCCTATTTCCGCATCTTCAACCCCACCCTTCAGGGTGAAAAGTTCGACAGCCAGGGCCAGTATGTGCGGCGCTGGGTGCCCGAGATCGCAGCCCTGCCCGACAAATACATCCATCAGCCCTGGATGGCGCCCGAGAAAGTGATGGCGGCCGCCGGCCTGAGACTCGGGCGCGACTATCCCGAGCCGCTGGTCGACCACAACGAGGCCCGTAAAGCAGCACTGGCGGGCTTCGCCGCTTTACGCAATGATATTCAAGAGGCAGCGGGGGCTGAATGAGTCGGACCGACAACGAACGGCGGCAACGCATCGCCGTCATCGGCGCAGGGATTTCCGGATTGGGCACGGCCTGGGCGCTGTCCCGCCAGCATGATGTCACCGTCTTTGAAGCCAACGCCTATCCCGGCGGCCACAGCAACACGGCGGTCGTCGATTATGACGGCACCGCCATTGCGGTTGATACCGGCTTCATCGTCTTCAATGACTGGAACTACCCCAACCTGACGCGGCTGTTCGAGCATCTCAAGGTGCCCTCGATCAAGAGCGAGATGTCCTTCGCCGTCACGGTGGGCGATGCGCAGGATCCCGGCCAGCTCGAATGGAGCGGCAGCAGCATCGCAACGCTGTTCGCACAGAAGCGCAACCTGCTGCGGCCCAGCTTCCACCGCATGTGGCGCGACATCCTGCGCTTCAATGCCTCGGCCATCACCGATCTGGCCAAGGGCCGCATGGCCAACCTGTCGCTGGGCGACTATCTGGGCATCGGCCGCTATGGCGACGGCTTCATGCTGGATTACCTGCTGCCGATGGGCGCGGCGATCTGGTCGACGCCTTTAGCCGGCATGATGGATTTCCCGGCCGAGACCTTTGCACGCTTCTTCAAGAACCATGGCCTGCTCAGCGTCAACGACCGGCCGCAATGGTACACCGTGCAGGGCGGCAGCCGCGAATATGTGCGCCGCCTGCTGGCCGACCGCCTCTTCACGCTGCATCTGAACACGCCCGTGCAGGCGGTGCGCCGCACGGCCGACAGCGCCACAGTGATCGTCAATGGCGTCAGCCAGAGTTTCGACAAGGTGGTGATGGCCTGCCATGGCGACCAGGCTCTGCGCCTGCTCGGCGACCAGGCAACCGCCACCGAACGCGACATCCTGTCCTGCTTCCGCTTCCAGCCCAACCGCGCGGTGCTGCATCGCGATCCCGCCCTGATGCCGGTGCGCAAAAGCGTGTGGTCGAGCTGGAACTACCTGACCGAGCCGCGCCGTGACCTGCAGCGCCGTGTCGGCCTCACCTACTGGATGAACCGGCTGCAATCGATCGACGAACGCCATCCGCTGTTTGTCACGCTCAATCCGCTGCAGGAGCCGGCGAAGGACAAGGTGTTCGCCGAATTCCACTACGAGCATCCGCTGTTCGACCAGCGTGCGGTCAATGCGCAGAAGCGCCTGGGCGAGATCCAGGGCCGCGACCGGCTGTGGTTCTGCGGTGCCTGGTGCAAATACGGTTTCCATGAAGATGGCTTCACCGCCGGGCTGAACGTTGCCGCAGGCCTTGGTATCGCCGATCCTTTCGCGGCGCCGGCGCCGTTATCCGATCTGGCGGCGGCGGGCTGAGCATGACAGCAATGCTTTCCCTGCCCGATGCCAGCCTGTACCGCTGCCGAGTGATGCACGAACGACTGCTGCCGTTCCGGCACAAGTTCAACTATCGCGTCTTCTCGCTGCTGCTGGATATCGACCGGCTACCGCAGATCGCCGCGCGGTCGCGCCTGCTCAGCTACAACAGCTTTGGCCTGCTCGGCTTCCATGACCGCGACCACGGCCCGCGCGACGGCTCGCCGCTACGGCCCTGGGTGGAAGCGGCGCTGGCGCGCGAGGACCTGAGCGAGGCTGCAGCCCGCATCCGCATCTTCTGCTTTCCGCGCTTCTTCGGTCATGTCTTCAATCCGCTCAGCGTCTTCTTCTGCTACGACGCGGCCGACCGCCTGCGCGCCGTGCTCTATGAAGTGAAGAACACTTTCGGCGACCAGCACACCTACCTGATCGAGATTCCGGCGCAGCAGAACAGTGCCCCTCTCGAGCACAGCGTGGCCAAGCGCTTCCATGTCTCGCCCTTCCTGCCATTGAGTGGCGAATACCGTTTCCGCCTGCTGCCACCTGGCGAAAAAATCGGCATCGCGATCCATCAGCATGCCGCCAGCGGCGCACTACAGCTGATCGCCACCCAGAGCGGCCGCCATGAAGCGCTGTCCGATCACAGTCTGTTGAAAGCCTTCATCCGTCATCCGCTGATGACCGTAAAAATCGTTGCCGGTATCCACTGGGAGGCCCTGCAGCTTTGGCGCAAGGGTGCAGCCTTCTTCCGCTGGACGGCGCCGCCGCGCGATCCTGTCTCGGCCGGCCGACCCAAACACGACGAAGTGTGACGGAGCATTTTGGATGACTGAAGCTTATATCGATCGCAAGACGACCCTGGGTGAAGCCGCCGAGGCCGCGATGGAAGTCGCCGCAGAAGCCGTCCATGCCCGTCTTGCGCATCCCCGCGCAACTTCGTCCGCTTCAGCCGAACCGCTGGTTGTCCGCTCGCCGCAGGATGTGCTGCGCCTGCCTGGCCTGACCCGCTGGATGCGGCTGATGCTGTCACTGTCGGCGCGCATCAGCCATGGCAGCATCACCATCACCCTGCCCGACGGCCGCGCCCTGCAGGCCCACGGCACCGAGCCGGGCCCTGTCGCCACGCTGCATGTCAATCACCAGCGGGTGGCCAAACGGCTGCTGCTCGGCGGCAACCTCGCCGTCGGCCAGGCCTATATCGACGGCGATTACGATTGCGACGATCTCGCCGCGCTGACCGAATGGGCCTGCCTCAACAGCGGCCTCGATTCCACCCTGATGGGCAAGCCATGGCTGCGGCTGCTGCGCCGCATCGGCTTTGCCTTCGCCGCCAACAGCAAGCGCGGCAGCAAGCGCAACATCGCTTATCACTATGACCTGGGCAACGACTTCTACGGCCACTGGCTCGACCGCTCGATGACCTATTCCTCGGCGCTGTGGCATCGTGGCGACGAAAGCCTGGAGGAAGCCCAGTTCAACAAGTACCGCCGGCTGGCCGGCGAGACACTGCGCCTGCAGCACGGCCAGCGCGTGCTGGAGATCGGCTGCGGCTGGGGCGGTTTCGCCTGCGTCGCGGCGCGCGAGTTCGGCGCCAAGGTGCATGCCGTCACCATCAGCCGCGAACAGCACGATTACGCACAGGCCCGCGTCCAGCGCGAAGGCTTAAGCGATCTGGTCAACATCGAGCTGCGCGACTACCGCGACCTGACCGGGCAGTATGACGCCATTGCATCCATCGAGATGATCGAGGCGGTGGGCGAGAAATACTGGCCGACCTATTTCAGCCAGCTGCGTGACCGCCTGCTGCCGCAGGGCCGCGCCGGCATTCAGGCCATCGTGATCGACAACAAGTATTTCGACGATTATCGCGGCACGATGGATTTCATCCAGGCGCATATCTTCCCCGGCGGCATGCTGCTTTCGCCCGAGATGGTCGCCTCCCAGGCCAATGCGGCCGGACTGCAGATCGCCGACTCCTTCAGCTTCGGCCGCGACTATGCGCGCACGCTGAACGACTGGCATCGCCGCTTCGAGGCCGCCTGGCCGCAGATCCGCGCGCTGGAAAGCCGGTTGCTCGGTTTTGATGAGCGCTTCCGCCGCATGTGGCGCTATTACCTGGCTTATTGCGAGGGTGGCTTCAACGCCGGCACCATCGACGTGATGCAGTACGGCTTCACCAAAAGCTGACCGTCGATCACCGCAACCGGTATTCGATCAGAGAGCCGTCTTTCGCAGGAAAGGCGGCTTTCACCCATTGGCCGGCGTGATCATACCATAGCGTCAGATCGATATCGCCATACAGGTGATAGCGCCAGGCTGGCACATCCGCGCCGCTGGCAGAAGCCATCTCAAGCCTCTGCGGCTCGACAGTCAGCGCCAGCACACGGCCGTTCTGACTGTTGATGATCGGGCTGCGGCGTGTGAAGTCACTGCGCCAGTAACTGGTGGGTATCGCCTCGGCCGGCAGGTGGCCGGCGAAGCCCGAGCCCGCGACAGCCAGGCCCTCGCCCTGTGTTTCAGCGCGCAGATGTTCGGCGGTGCCATCGTTATCGGTGGTGGAGACCAGGCTGACCAGGCGGTCGCCCTGCCAGATTTCCTCGGCCTCATGCATGTAGCGATACACCGTCAACGGCCCGAAGGTGACGCGCAGCCGTATATCGACGGCGACGCGGGTCCGGTCCTCGTCCCGATCGATGGTGACACGGTGATGGCCAATGGTCTCGCCATTGCGCCAGACTTCGAAATCACGGATTTCGGTTTCCCCCGCCACGGCCCCGCCAGAAACGAGAGCCAGAGCGGAGGCAACCGCGACTAGGCCGAGAGCTTTGCCCACTGATTGAAAAACCAGCCGAGCGGACCCCGGAAGTCCAGGGACGCATTGGTCACGACCAGGCAGATGCAGGGCTGATCCAGCATGGCAACAGGACGATGCTCGACACTGCCGTCGGCAACTTCCAGATCGCCCTTGCGGAAGGCACCAATTTCATCGGTGAAGCCGCCGCTCAGCACCAGCGTCAGCTCGTCGCCGCGATGAGTATGCATGGGCAGGCCAGCGCCGGGGGCAATCTTGAGCAGGCTGATCATACCGCCATCGACCTTGGGCAAGGGCAGCGCATAAGACTGGAATCCCGTGCCGCTCCAGCGCCAGGGCAGGTTGTCGAAATCGGCCTCCAGATAGGATTTCAGCGGCGACGGGATGCCGTCCATGCGCACGCCTTCGACCGGAGCCTTGGTCGTCTTGGTCTTAGCCTTGTCCTGCTCGCCCAGACGGCCCGCAATGGCCTCGAACCCGGCGGTGCTGACGGTTTCCGCAGGGGTGGCCTCCAGCATGCTGCCGGCTGCCCGTTCGGCCGTGGCAAGCTCGCGGCGGCAATGGGGACAGAATGTCAGATGACAGGCGACCGCCAGCGACCACGATTCCGCCAAATTGCCGCTGGCGTAATCCAGCAGCAACTCGGCCGGAATATGATGTTCCGGCAGGCGAGTCTCTTGGGTCGGGCTCAGGTTGGTCACAGTCATGGTCTTTGAGGATTTCCGCTCTCTCAACTACACGGTTAATATACGCAGGTCACCGCAATGTGGATCATTCCCCAGACAGGTCAAGCCAGCCCCCGATGAAGTATTTCTTTTATGGCACCCTGTGCGACCCGGACGTGCAGAGCCTGATTCTCGGCTATAGGCCCAGCCCGCGCCAGTTGCAGCCCGCCCGCCTCCATGGCTACCGGCGCAAGCAGGCCCTGGGCCGCAGCTACCCCGTGTTGATCCGGGCCCCCGGCGGCGTGGTCGACGGCCTGCTGTTCCAGGCGGCCCGGCCCCAGGATGCCGCCCGCCTGGCCAGCTACGAGGGGCCAGAATACCTGACCCGCCAACTGCCCGTGCATCACGCCCGCGTGCATCACGCCTCTGTGCCGGCCGGTCCAGGCCCTGCGCCGTCCGATACCGCCGGCAGCCAGCTCGCGCTGGTCTTCCTGCCGGCACGCGGCGCCCTGCCCGCCTCGCGGACCGACTGGCGGCTGTCGACATGGCAGCGCCACCAGAAAACCGATTTCCTCCGCAGCCTCCATCATCAGGGACCCATGCCATGCGCAAGTCGGTAGATGTCAGCCACCAGCCGATGCCTGTGGAGCTGGTGCGGCAGGAAGCAATCTTCCGCGGCCATCTCAAGGTCGACAAACTATGGCTCAACCATGGCCGGTTCGACGGCGGCACGCTGAGCATCGACCGGGAAGTCGTCTATCGCGGCGACGCCGTCTGCGTGATGCCCTATGACCCTGTGCGTGATGAAGTGGTGCTGATCGAACAGTTCCGCGCATCTGCCCTGTTCAACGGTGATCGCGCCTGGATGATCGAGGTTGTCGCCGGCCTGATCGAGGATGGCGAAACCATCGAGGATGTCGGCCGGCGCGAGCTGAAGGAGGAAAGCGGCCTGGAAGCCATCGGCGAACTGCTGCCGATCGGCATGACCTATTCGACGCCGGGCTTCTGTTGTGAGCGGTTCCACATGTTCTGCGCCCGGGTCGACGCCGCCAAGGCCGGCGGCCTGCATGGGCTGGACGACGAGCATGAGGATATCCGGGTTTTCGCCCTGCCCTTCACCGAGGCTTTCGCACAGTGGGAAGCTGGAAAAATCCCCAATTCGCCGGCCGCCATCGGCTTGCTGTGGCTGGGGGTATACCGTGAGCAGTTGCGGAAAAAATGGGCCGATCCCCGCGGGTTGCGACCCTAACCCCCCCTCGGTATAGGATGGGCTTCGGGAGGCGCTATATCAGCCCCAACCCCAACAGACCGAGCCCGGCATGGACATCCGTAAAGACTTCATCGACAGCATCGGCAAGACGCCCCTCATCCGCCTGAAGGCAGCCTCCGAACTCACCGGCTGCAACATCTACGGCAAGGCCGAATTCATGAATCCCGGCGGTTCGGTGAAAGACCGGGCTGCGCTCTTCATCGTGCAGGACGCGATCAAGCGCGGCGCGTTGAAGCCCGGCGGCACCATTGTCGAAGGCACCGCCGGCAACACCGGCATCGGCCTGGCGCTGGTGGCCAATGCCATGGGGTTCAAGTCGGTGATCGTGATGCCGGACACCCAGAGCCAGGAGAAGAAGGACTTCCTGCGCTTGTGCGGCGCTGACCTGCGTCTGGTGCCCGCCGTGCCTTACAAGGATCCGAATAACTACGTGAAATATTCCGGCCGCTTGGCCGAGGAGCTGGCGAAGACCGAACCCAACGGCGCGATCTGGGCGCAGCAGTTCGACAATGTCGCCAACCGCGAAGCGCATTACCGCACGACCGGCCCGGAAATCTGGGACCAGACTGACGGCAAGGTGGATGGCTTCACCTGCGCGGTCGGGTCTGGCGGCACCTTTGCCGGCGTGCTGATGGCGCTGAAGGAACGCAATCCGAAGGTGCAGGTCGCGCTGGCCGATCCGATGGGCGCCGCGCTCTATCACTATTACAAGCACGGCGAACTGAAGGCCGAGGGCAGCTCGATCACCGAGGGCATCGGCCAGGGCCGCATCACCGCCAACCTGGAAGGCATCACGCCCGACGACGCCTTCCAGATCACCGACGAGGAAGCCCTGCCCGTGGTGTTCGACCTGGTGCAGCATGAAGGCCTGGTGCTGGGCGGCTCGAGCGGCATCAACGTCGCCGCCGCTATACGGCTGGCCAAGAAGATGGGCCCGGGCCACACGATCGTCACCGTGCTCTGCGACGGCGGTGCGCGCTACCAGAGCAAGATGTTCAATCCGGAATTCCTGCGCAGCAAGAACCTGCCGGTTCCCGCCTGGATGGCCTGATCGCATGACCGACTTCCTGTTCCGCGACGATGCCTATCTGACGACTTGCGATGCGGTGATCACCGCCATCGACGAGCGCGGCTTCCAGACCAACCGCACGATCTTCTATCCGCTTGGCGGCGGCCAGCCCGGCGATGTCGGGCGTTTTGTGCTGGAGGGCGGCGAGATCGTCGCCATCGCCGACACCCGCAAGGGCGACGGCCCCGATGGCATCATCCATGTGCCGGCCGGCGGCACCGCGGCGCTCAAAGTCGGCGCCAAGGGCAAGCTGGAACTCGATTGGGCGCGCCGTCATCGCCTGATGCGCATGCATACCTGCCTGCATCTGCTGTCGGCGCTGGTGCCGTTTCCTGTGACCGGCGGCCAGGTCGGCGACGGCAAGGGCCGGCTGGATTTCGACATGGCCGACAGCATTCCCGACAAGGACACGCTGACGGCGAAGCTGAACGAACTGATCACCGCCGACCATGCCGTGACCTCGCGCTGGATCACCGACGAGGAGCTGCTGTCCAGCCCCGACCTGGTGAAGACCATGGCGGTGAAGCCGCCGATGGGTCTGGGTCGGGTGCGCCTGATCGAGGTGGTGGGCGTCGACCGCCCGCTCGACCTGCAGGCCTGCGGCGGCACCCATGTGAAGCAGACCGGCGAGATCGGGCCGGTGGTGGTGCGCAAGGTCGAGAACAAGGGCCGGCAGAACCGCCGGGTGAATATCGAATTCACGGCCTGAAGACCGCAATCAGGGAGTTGCACAATGAACTACGTCAATCCGGACGCGCTGGTATCGACCGAATGGCTGGCCGAGCATCTGCGAGCGCCTGATTTACGCATCGTCGACGCCTCCTGGTACCTGCCGACCATGAGCCGCAACGGCAAGGCCGAATATGCCGATGCCCATATCCCCGGCGCGGTGTTCTTCGACATTGACGAGATCGCCGACACCGACGTGCCGCTGCCCCATATGCTGCCCAGCGCAGAGAAGTTCGCCTCGCGCATGCGGCGGCTTGGCATCGGCGACGGCAACCGCATCGTGGTCTATGACGGCTCTGACAATCATCTCTCCGCCCCGCGCGCATGGTGGATGTTCCGTGTCTTCGGCCATACCGATGTCGCCGTCCTGAACGGCGGCTTCAAGAAATGGAAAGCGGAAGGCCGCCCGGTGGAGGACCTGCCGCCGATGCCGCGTGAACGGCATTTCACCGCGCGCCGCAATGACCTCCTCGTGCGCGATGTCGACCAGATGCGCACCAACATGACCAACCCGCGCGAACAGGTGGTGGATGCCCGCAGCAAGGGACGCTTTGAAGGCACCGAGCCAGAACCGCGCGTCGGCCTGCGCGGCGGCCATATCCCGGGTTCGCTGAACGTGCCCTCGTCACTGATGACCGATCCCAAGACCGGCCTGTTCCAGCCGGCCGATGCGCTGAAGGACATCTTCACCAAGGCCGGCGTCGACCTGGCCAAGCCGACCACCACCACCTGCGGCTCGGGCGTGTCGGCCTGCATCCTGATGCTGGGCCTGCATCTGCTGGGCCATCGCCAGAATGCCGTCTATGATGGTTCCTGGACCGAATGGGGCGGCCGCGCCGACCTGCCGGCGGAACTCAACAAGGCCTGAACGGGGCGCCATGGCCGAAGCCCGCCATACCGATCAGAATACGGTTGCGCCGGCGATCTTCCGGCTGCCGCCGGCCATGCTGCTGGATGATGGGCGTTACAACGTCACCGTCGTCTATCTCGAAATGCTGCGGAACCTGCCTGAGGGCAGCGACCGCCCGCCGCTGGTACCCAAGCTGGCGCTGCTGCGGCTGGAAAAGCCCACAGTCGGCTTCTACCGCTATCTCTATGACACCGTCGGCCGCGCCTGGCACTGGCTCGACCGCCATCGCCTGAGCGATCTGGCGCTCGGTCAGATCATTACCGATCCGCTGGTGGAGATCTGGGTGCCCTATGTCGGCGGCGTGCCGGCCGGTTATATCGAACTCGACCGCCGCGACGAGGGTAGCGATCCGCGCAAGCCGATCAACATCGCCTATTTCGGCCTGGCGCCCGAATTCTTCGGGCGCGGCCTGGGGCCATGGCTGCTGCGCGCCGGCGTGCGGCAGGCATTCTCCTACGGCACGCAGCGGCTGATGGTGAACACCTGCAACCTCGACCACCCGGCCGCATTGCCGCTGTACCAGAAGACCGGCTTCCGGCCGTACCAGACGCGCGAAGCGCTGTTCGACCCGCGCCGGTGATCAGCCCGGCGAGCGCAGCTTCGGCTCGCGCGCCCAGATGCGATGCTGGCTGGCCGCGGCGACAAAGGCCTTGGTGCCACCCTTGCCGTCCAGCGCCACGATGCCGTCATCGGGCTCGACGCCGGCCTTGTCCATCAGCGGCTTCGCCGCCGCGACATGGCCGATGACCTTCAGATGGCTGAAGGCGTCATGCACCCAGGCCACCGCGCCGGCCTCGCGCACCAGCGTCTTCACGCCATCGGCAGACAGCAGCAGGACCACGGCATCGAACAGCACCGACGGCCCACCCGAAATGGTGTGGTTGGCCGGGACCTTGCTGCCATCACTGAGCTTGGCACCGCCGATCTTGGGCGCCACGATCTCGACCACCGCGCTCTCGGCCTGCGCCGCCTTCCGCACGGCGGCCAGCAAGGCGGCATCGCCACCATCGCTGAGCAGCACGCCGATCTTGCGGCCTTTGATGGTCGGCGGCGCCTTGGCGATCAGGCTGAGCGCCTTGGAGGGCTTCATGGTCTTGGCCGGCACCGCGGGCGTCAGCGTCTCGGCCTGCCCTTCCATGCCCAGCGCCGCCTCGACGCCATTGCACAGGTCGTCATGGACCAGCTTCAGCCGACCCAACATGCGGCGGCGGATGGCGATGGTCTCGACCTTGGCCAGCTCGAAGGCAAAGGCGCTGACGATATGGGTCTGCTCGGGCTTGGTCATCGACAGCCAGAACAGCCGGGCATGGCTGTAATGGTCAGCGAAGCTTTCCGGACGGGCGCGCAGCTTGTCGTCGCTCACGCTTTCGGGGAAGGACGAAAATCCAGCAGTCGGATGCTCGCGCGGGCTGTCCGGCGCGAGGCTGTTCGGCTCATAGGCGACGCGGCCCTTGGGCACGTCCATGCGATGAATGCCGTCGCGCTGGAAGTTGCGCATCGGGCAGACCGGCCGGTTGATCGGCAGCTCGTGGAAGTTCGGGCCGCCGAGACGGCTGAGCTGGGTGTCGAGATACGAGAAGAGCCGCCCCTGCAGCAGCGGATCGTTGCTGAAGTCGATGCCGGGCACGACATGGCCCGGATGGAAGGCGACCTGCTCGGTTTCGGCGAAGAAGTTGTCCGGGTTGCGGTCCAGCACCAGTTTGCCGATCATTTGCACCGGGATCATTTCTTCGGGGATCAGCTTGGTCGGATCCAGCACATCGAAGCCGAGCGCATCGGCGGTCTTCTCGTCAAAGGCCTGGATGCCCAACTCGAATTCCGGGAAGTCGCCGGTATCGATGGCATTCCACAAGTCGCGGCGATGGAAGTCGTAATCCGCACCGGCCAGCTTCACGGCTTCATCCCAGATCAGCGAGGCCGCGCCGATGGTCGGCCGCCAGTGGAATTTCACGAAGGTGGATTTGCCCTTGGCATTGATGAAGCGGAAGGTATGGACGCCGAATCCTTCCATCATGCGGTAGCTGCGCGGAATACCACGATCCGACATCGCCCACATCAGCATATGGGTGCTTTCCGGCATCAGTGAAACGAAATCCCAGAAGGTGTCATGCGCCGAGGCCGCCTGCGGAAAGGCGCGGTCGGGCTCCATCTTCACCGAATGCACCAGATCGGGGAACTTCATCGCATCCTGGATGAAGAAAACTGGAATGTTGTTTCCGACCAGATCGAAGTTGCCTTCGGAGGTATAGAACTTCACGGCAAAGCCGCGCACATCGCGTACCGTATCCGGTGAGCCCGCGCCGCCGGCCACGGTGGAGAAGCGCACGAAAACCTTGGTCTTCTCGCGCGGATTGCTCAGGAAGGCCGCCTTGGTGATGGCGCTCTGGTCCTTGTAGACCTGGAAATAGCCATGCGCCCCCGAACCGCGCGCATGCACGATGCGTTCAGGAATTCGCTCGTGATCGAAATGCGTGATCTTCTCGCGCAGGATGAAGTCTTCCAGCAGCGTCGGACCGCGGGCGCCGATCTTCAGGGAATTCTGGTTATCGGCAATCGCCGTGCCCTGATTGGTGGTCAGCCGGTCGCGGCCGTCGGCGGCGCTCGCCTGCTGATGCGTCTCGCCGCCCTTGCCGGCAACGGTCTTCACAGCCGCTGCCTTTGCCGGCGCGGTTTTAGTCGGGGCCTTGGCCATGATCCACCTCTGCTGCTGGTCACTTCAATTGGAATGATTCCAAATGAAAGCTCAGGGGCAAAGTTCCGGATTCATCTCTAATGAGTTGTTTTGACCCGCTCGTAGTGGCGGCGTGCCTTGGCGCGGTTGCCACAGCTTTCCATCGAGCACCAGCGACGGCGCTTGTTCGGGCTGCTGTCGTGGAACAGCCAGCCACAGCCCGGCCCCGCGCAGCAGCGGATGCTGGCCGGCTCCACCGTCACCAGCAGCTCGGCCGCCAGTCGCGCAATCGCACCGAGCGGTGAACCGAGCGCAATGCCGTCGCCATGCGATTTCCACACAAAACGCTGCCCCGATGGCGCAATACTGCGGCCTTCGGGATAGCGCAGCAGGCATTTGTTGAGGATATCGAGATCGGCCGGACGCGGTGCCTTGCCCAGCCGCGTACCCTTGGCGAGACCATGCAGCGCCTCGCGCAGCGCGACGGCTTCGGTCAGCACCGCTGTCGCACGCGCTGGTGCGGCGGCGGCCTGACGCTCCAGCTCGGTTTCGGTGGCCGTGCCGATGATGCCGCAACGCCGGCACCAGGCCAGCAGCGCGTCATAGGACGTCAGCGTATCCACTGATCCGCCCTCGCTCTCCGGCCGGTCGCGCCAGTCCACGGTATTGACGTAATCCAGGACCGGATGACCGCCATGCAGACTGAGTTCGAGGATCGGCAGCGTCTTCGCCATATAACCATCATACCGGTTGACTGCCCGTGCGCCAACTCCTAGTTTTCGCCGCATGACCATCCAGCCTTCCGATTCCGCCGCTGCTTCCGCTGGCGGCACTTTCACGCGCGCGGGCGTGTGGTACGGCATGAAGCTGACCGCGCCCTACAGCATCAGCGCCCTGCCCTTCGGCATCGCCTTCGGCGCAGCGGCGCTGGGCGTAACCATGTCGCCGGGCGAAGCCACCCTGATGAGCATCGCCACCTTTGCCGGCAGCGCGCAGTTCGCCGTGCTGAGCCTGTGGAGCGCCTCGCCGCTGCCCGTGCTGGCCATCGTGCTGACCAGCTTCCTGGTCAATGCGCGCCATATCGTGATGGGCGCGGCGATGCAGCCCTATATCGCCAACCTGCCGCGCCACTGGGTGCTGCCGGTCTCGGCCGGCATGACCGATGCCGGCTGGGCCATCACGCTGCAGGCGATGATGAACGGTCGCCGCGATCTCGGCATCCTGCTCGGCACCGTGATCATGCAATGGCCGGTCTGGGTCAGTGGCACGGCGCTGGGAGCTTTCGTCGGCTCCGGCGGCCTGGATGTAAAACGCTGGGGTCTCGACGTCCTGATCGCCGGCGTCTTCGCCACATCAGTGATCGGACTCTATCGTGGGCGCAGCGACATCCTGCCCTGGCTCGCCGCCGTGGCCGGCACCGTCGCCGCCCTGCTCTGGCTGCCGGGCAACTGGTACATCCTGATCGGCGGCGCCTGCGCCGGCCTTGCCGGTTTGTGGAGCGGCCGCAATGACTGAATTCCTGACCTTCAACACCGCCGCCGTCATCGCCATCGCCGGCATGGCGCTGGCCACGCTGCTGACCCGCGTCGGCGGCTTCTGGATGATGAGTTACGTCACCATCTCACCCCGGCTGGAGCGTTTCCTGCGCCATATGGCCGGCGGCGTGCTGGTCGCCATCGTCACGGCGGCCGCCATGCGTGGCGATCCGGCGATGTGGGCCGGCCTCGCCACCGCCATCGTCGTCATGCTGGTGCTGCGCAAGTCGATGACCGCCATCCTGATCGGCATGCTGGTCGCCATCGGGATGCGGTACGCCCTGCCGCTTTTATAATTGGCTGCCGCTTTAGTTGCTTGCGATCAGGTTGACGGTGAGCGCGATCACCGTGGTGTTGAAAAAGAACGACACGATGCTGTGCACCAGCGTCAGCCGCCGCATCCCCCGGGACGAGATCGACACATCGGAGACCTGGCAGGTCATGCCGATGACGAAGGAATAATAGAAGAAGTCCCAGTAGTCCGGATCGCCCTTGCCGGGAAAATCCAACCCCTTGCGGTCTTCCCTTTTCCCATCGCCTTCGATATCGCCGTAATAGAGATGCGCATAGTGCAGCGCCAACACGGTATGGATCAGCAACCAGGCGCAGATCATGCTGGCGCCGCCGAAACCCAGCCGCAGCGCCAGGATCAGCCCCTGCGCCGAATCCTTGCCCGCGATGATCAGGCCCAGCGCCGCCAGACTGATGGCGGCGGCGATGATCACCAGCAGGGAGATGACCCAGGCATTGTCGTCGAGTTCGCGCGCCCGTTTGCGCAACTGGGCGATCGAGATGCAGCTGACCGCATAGGCGGTCCAGCCGAGGAACAGCACCACCCCGGCCACCCAGGCCGCGCCGGCATGCACCATCGGGTCGTCGGGCTGGAACGGCCAGAGGAAGATGCCGGCCCCGATGCACAGGCAGATCAGCAGGCGCCAGCCCGCCGACATATGGCGCAGGATATCAAACAGGCGGTTCATCATGTCCTCTGGGATGCGGTCAGGCAGGCCAGAGTATAACGGATCGTGGTAAACGGCAGTTCCGTCTATCGCTGCAGCGGTGTCGGGTCGCCCGGTTGCGACTGCCAGTCCAACACCTTCCACTGGCCGTCGGTGCGGCGCAGGTGATAGCGCGTGGGCGGCGCCGGCGTGGTGAAGCAGTCGGGCTGCTCCATCTGGAAGCCGCAGTTGCGGCCGGCGACGGCGATAACGGCTTCATCCCGGCCCGGCGTTTCTATGCCAGTAATGCGGTAGCTCCACCAGTAGCCGAGATGCTCGGTGCCCTCGAAGCCCAGGCCGACCGGACCGAACGACCAGACCTTGCGGCACAGATCCGTATCGCGGCGGGCAAAGCAGGCCAGCAGAGTCTCAACGGCGCAGACCGGCGTATCGGTCTGACCGATGCAGCGGTTGTCGCTGCGGCCGGACGGGCCGATCAGGCGATACTGATCGACGGGATCGACAGCGGGCAACTGAGTGGTGGGTAGTTGGGCGATGGTGGGGCCCGCGATAATGGCGGCCAGAGCGGCAAGCAGACCAAGGGCAATACGACGCATGATGCTCCTCCCTTTTTATTATGGAGAGAAGCCTATCACGGGTTCCAGCGATCCAAATAACGAAGCGCGGCGCCATCACCCGAATGTCAAAGACGGGTATGGGCCGCGCTTACGTCGACACCGCTCTGCCCTGTTCATGTAAACGGGACAGTTACGTCCCAGCGCTCAATGCAGGATCTGACTGAGGAACAGCTTGGTGCGTTCGTTCTGCGGATTGGAGAAGAATTCATCAGGCGTGTTCTGCTCGATGATCTCGCCACGATCCATGAAGATGACGCGATCGGCCACCTTGCGCGCGAAACCCATCTCATGGGTCACGCAGAGCATGGTCATGCCGCCGTCCTGGGCCAGGCCGACCATGACGTCGAGCACTTCCTTGACCATTTCCGGATCGAGCGCCGAGGTCGGCTCATCGAACAGCATGATCTTGGGGTTCATGCAGAGCGAGCGCGCGATGGCGACGCGCTGCTGCTGGCCACCGGAGAGCTGCCCCGGATACTTACCGGCCTGTTCGGGGATGCGCACGCGGCTGAGATACTTCATCGCCGTGGCTTCCGCTTCCGCCTTAGGCTGGCGCAACACCCAGATCGGGCCGAGCGTCAGGTTCTCAAGCACGGTGAGATGCGGGAAGAGATTGAAGTGCTGGAACACCATGCCCACTTCGCGGCGGATGGCGTCGATGTTCTTCAGGTCATTGGTCAGCTCGGTACCATCGACGATGATATGGCCCTTCTGATGCTCTTCCAGGCGATTGATGCAGCGGATCATCGTCGACTTGCCGGAGCCGGACGGCCCGCAGATGACGATACGCTCGCCCTTCTTGACGTTCAGGTTGATGTTCCGCAACACGTGGAATTCGCCATACCACTTGTTGACGCTCTGCAGTTCGATAACGGGAGCAGCCATGTTCAACGGTTCCTTCAGCGCTTGTGTCCAGTGGCCAGGCGCTCTTCGAGCTTCCGGCTGTACTTGGACATCGAGTAGCAAAAGACGAAATAGATGAGAGAGACGAAGATGTAGGCCTCGATCGAGAAGCCGCGCCAGGCGGGATCGGTGAGCGACACCTTGGTCGACTGCATCAGGTCATAGATGCCGATGATCACCACCAGCGAGGTGTCCTTGAATACCGCGATAAACAGGCTGACCAGCGGCGGGATCACGATCTTGAGCGCCTGCGGCAAGATGATAAGGCGGGACTTCTGATAGAAGCTGAGACCCAGCGAGTCCGCCCCTTCATACTGACCCTTGGGGATCGCCTGCAGGCCGCCGCGCACCACCTCCGCCAGATAGGCGGCGGCGAACAGGATGATGGCGATCTGAGCCCGCAGCAGCTTGTCGATGCTGAAGCCCTCAGGCAGGAACAGCGGCAGCATGACCGAGGACATGAACAGCATCGAGATCAGCGGCACGCCGCGGATCAGTTCGATGTAGAGCACGCAGATGGTCTTGATCGCCGGCATCTTGGACCGACGCCCAAGCGCCAGCATCAGGCCGAAGGGGAATGCGATGGCGATGCCGAAGGTTGACAGGATCAGGGTCAGCGGCAGGCCGCCCCAAAGCGTGTCCTCGACATAGCGCAGACCCAGGATGCCGCCCCACATCAGGACGGCAACGGAAACGAGGCCACCGATCCAGATGTACAGCAGGCTCTTATTCCAGAAGCGCTGCATGCAGCTCATGACGATCATGCAGATCAGCATGATGGCGGCGATCAGCGGCCGCCACTGCTCGTCATAGGGATACAGGCCGAACAGCATCAGGCGGTATTTCTGCCCGATGAAGGCCCAGCAGGCACCGCCGCCGGCGCGGCATTCCTGCGAGGTGGAGGCCGTGAAGCTCGCCTTGATCAGCGCCCATTCGACGAAGGGCGGCAAGGAGAAGATCAGGATCGTCGCCGCCAGAACAGTCAGGATCGCGTTCAGCGGCGAGGAGAACAGCCGGTCGCGTATCCAGGCAATCGGCCCGGTGGTGCTGGTCGGCGGCGCCATGGTTTCGGAAGCTGTGCTCATCTTACCGCTCCACCAGCGCTATGTGTTTGTTGTACCAGTTCATGAAGACCGAGATCGACAGGCTGATGCTGAGATAGACGGCCATGATGATCATGATGCCTTCAATGGCCTGACCGGTCTGGTTCAGCGTCGTGTTGGCGACTGAGACGATATCGGGATAGCCGATCGCCACAGCCAGCGAGCTGTTCTTGGTCAGATTCAGATACTGGCTGGTCATCGGCGGAATGATCACGCGCAGCGACTGCGGCAGCACGATCAGCCGCAGCGTCTGGCTGCGGCTCAGGCCCAGTGCCCCCGCCGCCTCCCACTGGCCGTAATTCACCGCCTGGATGCCGGCGCGCACCACCTCGGCGATGAAGCCGGCGGTGTAAAGCACGAGGCCGAACAACAGGGCCGCGAATTCCGGAGTCAGCGTCGAGCCGCCAACAAAGTTGAAGCCCTGCAGCCTGGGCACATCCAGTTCCATCGGCGCACCGCCGAACAGCCAGCCCAGGAACGGCAGGCCGATCAGCATGGCAATGGCGGTGCGGTAGACCGGGAAGGCCTTGCCGGTGGCGTCCTGCCGCTTCTTGGCGAAATGCACCACGACGCCGATCAGGATCAGCGCCAGGAAGAAGCCGCCGGCCGCCAGGTCGAAGGCGACATGGTCGGTCGGCGACGGAATCTTGATGCCGCGGTTGGAGATGAAGACGCCGGGCATCGGCTTGAGCGAGTCGCGCGGCCCGGGCATCGATTCCGTGATGATCGCGTACCAGAAGAACAGCTGCAGCAGCAGCGGCACGTTGCGGATCACCTCGACATAGATCATCGAGAGCTTGGCGATCAGCCAGTTTTTCGACAGGCGCGCAATGCCGATGACGGTGCCGATGATGGTGGCCAGGATGATGCCGACCACCGCGATGCGCAGGGTGTTCAGCAGGCCGACCAGGATGGCGCGGGCATAGGTGTTTTCCGGCCCGTAGGCAATCGGCGATTCGCCGATGGCGAAACCCGCCTCGCGCTGGAGGAAATGGAAGCCGGTGGAGATATTGCGAACCGCCAGGTTGTGCAGCGTGTTCGAAATCAGGAACCAGCCGACGGCGACGACCAGACCGATCGCCACCACCTGATAAACGACGGAGCGGACGTCGGGATCGTTCCAGCTCAGTCGACGTTTCGGCGCGGCTTGCGCGCCGGTTAGCTTACCATTGGCCATGTGCCCCCCATGGCTAGACTTGTAAAACACAACCCGGGATGAGTGACCGGCGGCGCCCTGTTTCGCCGCCGGTCGTCATCACGGACTTAACGGATCGGCCAGGCGTACAAAGCGCCGCCCTTCGACCACTGCTCGTTCACGCCGCGATCGAGCTTCAGCGGGCTTTCCTTGCCCACGTTCCGCTCGAAGCTTTCGCCGTAATTGCCTACCTGCTTGATGATGTTGTAGGCCCACTTCTCGTCGACGCCCAGCGCCTTGCCGGCACCCGGAGTCACACCGAGGATACGCTTGATGTTCGGGTTGTCGCTCTTCAGCATCTCGTCGACATTCTTCGAGGTGATGCCGTATTCCTCGGCCTCGATCATCGCATTCAGCGCCCAGCGCACGACGACCAGCCAGGCATCGTCGCCCTGACGCACCATCGGGCCAAGCGGCTCCTTGGAGATCGTCTCGGGCAGGATGACGTGGTCATCGCCGTTCGGCAGCTGCGTCGAGCGGATCGCGGCGAGCTGCGACTTGTCGGTGGTGAAGGCGTCGCAACGGCCAGAGGAATAGGCCCCCACCAGCTCGTCCAGCTTCTCGATCACAACCGGCTTGAACGTGATCTTGTTGGCGCGGAAGTAGTCGGCCAGGTTCAGTTCAGTGGTGGTGCCCGGCTGCACGCAGACGGTGGCGCCGTTCAGTTCCTTGGCGCTCTTGACGCCCAGCTTCTTCGTCACGATGAAGCCCTGGCCGTCATAATAGTTGATGCCGGCGCCGATCAGGCCCAGCGAGCCGTCGCGGCTCAGGGTCTGCGTCGTGTTGCGCGCGAGCAGGTCGATTTCACCCGACTGCAGGGCGGTGAAGCGCTGCTGGGTGGTGACGGGGGTGTACTTCACCTTGGTGGCGTCGCCGAACATCGCGGCGGCAACCGCCTTGCACATGTCGACATCAAGGCCCTTCCAGTTGCCCTGCGCGTCAGGCGCGGAGAAACCGCCCAGGCCGGTATGGACACCGCACTGCACGAAGCCCTTGGCCTTCACCGCGTCAAAGCTGGCGCCCGCCTGGGCACCCTGCGCGATGAACATCAGGGCAGCCGCGGCGACGGCTGTTTGCAAAAGTTTCATTGGGTTAGTCCTTCTCGTTTTGACTAGGTACTGCCTGTGGCCAGAGCGTTTATGGGGGGTCCGGACACCCTGCCTAAATATCATGACGCCCCAAAAACCGGCAACATAACCACAGTTATCCACAGGGCGGCTCGCCGTACCGTCTGTAGAAGATCACATATTATGCAGGGGACGGACGGAATCCCGGGCGCACTGCCCGCGACTCCGCCCGCCCCTGAACCCTTAGCGGATCGGCCAGGCGTACAGCAGGCCACCCTTGGTCCACTGTTCATTCACGCCACGGTCGAGCTTCAGCGCGCTGCCCTTGCCGACATTGCGCTCGAAGCTTTCACCATAGTTACCAACCTGCTTGATGATGTTGTAGGCCCACTTCTCGTCAACGCCGAGCGCCTTGCCGCCGCCGGCGGTGACGCCGAGGATGCGCTTGATGTTCGGGTTGTCGCTCTTCAGCATCTCATCGACATTCGCCGACGTGATGCCATATTCCTCGGCCTCGATCATCGCATTGAGAGTCCAGCGGACCATGACCAGCCAGGTGTCGTCGCCCTGACGGACCAGCGGGCCGAGCGGCTCCTTGGAGATGACTTCCGGCAGGATGATATGGTCATCCGGGTTCGGCAGCTGGGTCGCACGGGTGGAGGCAAGGCCCGAGATATCCGTGGTGTAGGAGTCGCAGCGGCCGGCCGAATAGGCGGCAACCACTTCGTCCAGCTTCTCGATCACAACCGGCTTGAAGGTGATGCGGTTGGCGCGGAAGTAATCGGCCAGGTTCAGTTCGGTGGTGGTGCCCGGCTGCACGCAGACGGTGGCGCCATTCAGTTCCTTGGCGCTCTTGACGCCCAGCTTCTTCGTCACGATGAAGCCCTGGCCGTCGTAGTAGTTCACGCCGGCGCCGATCAGGCCCAGCGAGGCATCGCGCGACAGGGTCTGCGTGGTGTTGCGCGAGAGCAGGTCGACTTCGCCCGACTGCAGGGCGGTGAAGCGCTGCTGCGCGGTCAGCGGAGTGAACTTCACCTTGGTGGCATCGCCAAACATCGCGGCGGCAACCGCCTTGCAGAGGTCGACGTCGATGCCTTTCATTTCGCCCTTGGCGTCCGGCGCGCCGAAGCCGCCGACGCTGCCGTTCATGCCGCATTGCACGAAGCCCTTGGCCTTGACGGCGTCAAAAGTGGCACCCGCCTGCGCTCCCTGCGCGACGAACGCCAGAACGGCCGCAGCCGTGATCGATTTCAGAAGTGTCATTGAAGTTAGCCTTTTCCCTGTTTTACGACGAGGGCACTGCGGTTTACTCAGCGCCAAGTCCCGATCATCATGACGCCAAAAAAACCGGCAAGGCAACATCCGTTATCCACAGAACCATGGCGTAACGGGCTGCCTTTCCAACAGTGACTGCTATCAAAAATCGGGCCAGAGGGTATCGCAGGGCTCCAGCGGCGAAGGTGAGTGGATCGCCGACCACTGGAATCCATGAGAAAAGCAGGGTTATACCACCCCAGCGCTGGAACCGGGCCTGGGCCTTTTGCAACTGCACAGGGCTGATCGGAAACCAGCGTTTGTGCTTAAAGCGCAGGCACCACACACCCAGTGACCAATTGATCAGGGCACCCAGCACATTCCCGCTTGTCGCAACGACAAACAAAACTAAGGGTGGTGCGACGGCGGCGGCATGCGCCGCCGCCAAGGCTGCCTCCGAAGACAGCGGCACCAGCGTGGCAGCCAGCAGCGACCAGGCGAACAGGCCGCCAAGGCTGAGCGCGGACTCCAGAATCACGCGTTACGACGGCAGAACGGCGGCATCCGCCTCGCCCAGATCCCACAACAGGCCGGCCATCATCTGCAGCCCTTCCCGCATCACGGGCAGCAGGATGTGCTCGTTGGGCGCATGCTGCGAGCAGGCTGCATAGGAGTGCGGCATCCACACGGTGGGCAGGCCCAGCGTCTCGGCGAAGACTTCGTTGGGCAGCGAGCCGCCCAGGTTGGGCAGCAGCGCCGGGCGCTTGCCCATGGTCTTCTCCACCGAAGCCAGCGCGAAATTCACATAGGGATGGTCGGGATCGAGGCGCGTCGCCTGGAATATCTCGGCGCGCGCCTGCGCCACCTGCACCTGCGGAAAACCGTGCCGGTCCAGATGACGGCGCAGCGCCGGCAGGAACTGCGAGGAATCCGGCCCGACGACAAAGCGAATCTGGCAATGCGCGGATGCCGTGCCCGGAATGGCGTTGACGGGGAATTCCGGGTTGCCGGTCTTGAAGGCCAGCACGTCGAAGCTGCACCAGCCATAGACGCGCTCGGCCGGCGTCAGGCCCGGCTCGCCCCACCAGGTGTCGATCTGCGGGCCATCATTGCCGCCGCTGACTTCGCAATCGGCCAGCGCGCGTTTCACATTGGCCGGCAATTCGCTCGGCACCCATTCAGGAATGCGGATCTGGCCGGTCGGGCTGGCGATACTCGCAATGGCATGCGCCAGGATAATACCGGGATCCGCGAGCAGACCGCCCCAGTTGCCCGAATGATGCGCGCCCTTGCGCAGGTCAATGGTGAGGTCGAAGTTCAGCGCGCCGCGCGCCCCGCAATAGAGCGTCGGCCGTTCCGGCGACAGGCGCGGACCATCGGACGCCAGAAACAGATTGGCCTTCCAGGCGTCTTTCTGGGATTTGCAAAATGCATCGAGGCCGGGCGAACCGACTTCCTCGCCGGTCTCGATCAGCAGGACGACATTGAAGCCGAGCTTGCCACCACGCGCCTTCAGCACCGCCGCCATGGCCGCGATGTTGACCGTGTGCTGGCCCTTGTTATCCGCCGTGCCGCGGCCATACAGCCGCTCGCCTTCCTGTTTGAGCACCCAGGGATTGAGGCCGTCACGCCATTGCGCTTCCTGGCCGCGGATCACATCGCCATGGCCGTAGGAGAACAGCGTCTTGGTCGCGCCCGCCTCGCGGCGGATCGCCACCAGGAATGGCCCGCCCTTCGGCGAGGGATTGGGATGTACGCTGCATTCAAAGCCGAGCGCCTCGAGACTGGCGCGCATCTCCTTCTCAACATAGTCGCCGAGCGCGCTGGCGCGATCCGGGTTCTGGCTTTCGGTCGGGATGGCGACGCGACGGGCGAGATCGGCGGCGAAGCCGCCCTCGTCCAGATAGGCAGTGGCGGCCTTGATAGCTGCAGCGCGGGTCATGGGGCACTCTCATCGGAAAAACGATGAGACAGGTTAGGCCGCCTGACGGGTCCCCGCCAAGGCCCGCAGGCTATCTTCGATGAAGCCGACCAGAGCGGCCTTGAGTTCGCGCTGGCTGCCGCCCTCGCCAAACACCGCATGCTCGACGCTGCCCAGCGCCGGGAAACCGTCTTCCGGTTGCAGGCGGCGCAACTCGGGCGTGAGACTGCCCTCGCCCATCACGGCGATCCCCAGGCCGGCGCGCGCGGCTGCGAGAACGCCCATGCCGCTTTCGCTGGTATAGACCACACGCCAGGCATGACCGGCGGCTTTGAGCGCTTCCAGCCCACGGCTGCGGAAAATGCAGGGCGGCGGCAGCGCGCAGAACGGCAATGGTGCGGAAAGGTCCAGCGGAAACTGCGGCGCGCAGACCCATTGCAGGTTCTCGCGCCACATGACGCGGCCACGCGTCTCGCCCTCGTCGCGCTTGGCGATCACCATATCGAGCTGACCGCTGTCCAGCGCATCTATCACGCTGCTGCTCATGCCGACCTTCACGTCGATATGGATGCGCGGATAGACGCGGGCGAAGCGGCTCAGCACCTCGGGCAGGTGGTTCGGCACGAAATACTCGACCACGCCGAGGCGGATTTCACCGGCTGCATTGGGTTCGGCGAAGTGGCGCACGGTCTCGTCGTTGAGTTCCAGCAGGCGGCGGGCGTAATCCAGCAGCACCTCGCCGTCGCGCGTGAGGCTGAGCGAGCGGCTCGTGCGTTCAAACACCCGGCGGCCCAGTGACTCCTCCAGCTTCTTGATCTTGATCGACATGGCGGCCTGGCTGCGGCCCAGCAGGTCCCCGGCCGCCGTGAAGCCGCCGGCTTCGGCAATCGCCACGAAGGATCGCAGGGCATCGAGATCGAGATCGGGATAGCGCATGGATCAATAATTAAAACGAATGATAAAAATAGCAACTATCAATTTCTCATATGAATAAGACTGCGCCATAGTTCATCCTGTCCGCCTTTACCCTCTTCCGGAGTCCATCATGAAAGCCGTCGCCTACAAGGCCTCTCACCCCGCCGACCACGCCGAAGCCCTGCTCGATATCTCCCTCGACAAGCCCCAGCCGGCTGGCCGCGACCTGCTGGTGAAAGTGCTGGCGGTATCGGTGAACCCGGTCGACACCAAGGTGCGGCGGAACATGGCGCCGGCCGAAGGCGCCGCCCGCGTGCTGGGCTTCGATGCCGCCGGCGTGGTGGAAGCCGTCGGTCCCGAGGCAAAGCTGTTCAAGCCGGGCGATGCCGTCTTCTATGCCGGCGACCTGACCCGCAGCGGCACCAATGCGGAATTCCATCTCGTCGACGAACGCATCGTCGGGCCCAAACCGACCTCGCTCGACTTCCCCGCCGCCGCCGCCCTGCCGCTGACCGCCATCACCGCCTGGGAGATGCTGTTCGACCGCTTCGGCATCCGCAAAGGCGAAGGCAAAAGCCTGCTCATTCTGGGCGGCGCTGGTGGCGTCGGTTCGATCGCTGTGCAGCTGGCCCGCCAGCTCACAGGCCTGACCGTGCTGGCCACCGCCTCGCGACCGGAAACCCAGAACTGGGTGAAGGAACTCGGCGCGCATCACGTGATCGACCATGGCAAACCGATGCCAGAGCAGGTGAAGGCCGCGGGCTTCGGCAGCGGCATCGACTACATCTTCTCGACCACCGAGACGATGCAGCATGTCGCCGCCTTCGCCGAGATGATCGCGCCGCAGGGTAAATTCGGCCTGATCGACGATCCCAAGGGACTGGATATCTCGGTGTTCAAACGCAAGAGCGTCAGCGTGCACTGGGAGTTCATGTTCACGCGTTCGATGTTCCAGACACCCGACATCGTGGCGCAGCATGAGCTGCTGGCCGAGGTCTCCCGCCTGGTCGATGCCGGCACGCTGCGCACCACGCTGGCCGAGGTCCTGGGCCCGATCAATGCAGCCACCCTGCGCAAGGCTCACGGCATGGTGGAAAGCGGTCGCACCCGCGGCAAACTGGTGCTCGCCGGTTTTTAAATCGAGACATCAGGATTTCTCAGTCCATATCCGGGCCGGTGCGGCTTTCCAGCCGCGCCGGCCTTTGCGATAGTCGGGGTCCAGACTGGAGTTCCGACATGAAAGACGAAACCAAGCTTTCCGCGCTCGGCCGCGATCCCGACGGCCATCATGGCGCGGTCAATATCCCCGTCTATCGCGCCTCCACCATCCTGCAGCCGAACCTCAAGGCGCTGGCCGATGTCTATGCCGCGCGCGCGCGTGACGAGCAGGTTACCTCCTATGGTCGCATCGGCACGCCGCTGACCTACGCCTTCGAAAATACGGTGGCCGAACTGGAAGGCGGCTATCGCGCCATGGGGTATCCCTCGGGTGCCGCCGCCTGCTCCGGCGCAATCCTGAGCGTGGTTAAAAGCGGCGACCACATCCTGGTCTCGGACAACATCTACGGCCCAACTCGGCATTTCTGCGACACCGTGCTCAAGCGCATGGGCGTCGAAACCGAATACTATCGGCCGATGCAGGATACCGCGGGGCTGAAGGCGCTGCTCCGCGCCAACACCACACTGGTCTTCCTGGAATCTCCGGGCTCGCTAACCTTCGAGATGCAGGACGTGCCGGCGATCTGCGACATCGCGCACAAGCACGGTGCCAAGGTGGCAATCGACAATACCTGGGGCACGCCGCTGTACTTCAAGAGCTTCAGCCACGGCGTCGACCTGTCGGTACATGCGGCGACCAAATACATCGTCGGCCATTCCGATGCGATGCTCGGCATCGTCGTCGCCACCAAGGAAAGCTGGCCCGACCTGCGCGAGACCGCGCGCGCCATTGGCGCCAATGCCGGACCCGATGAGGTTTTCCTCGGCCTGCGTGGCCTGCGCACCATGGCGGTGCGGCTGGCGCGTCATATGGAAAGCGGCATCGCGGTGGCCGACTGGCTGCGCAGCCGGACGGAAGTGACCTGCGTGCTGCATCCCGCCCTGCCCCAGGATCCGGGTCATCAGATTTGGAAGCGCGACTTCCTCGGCGCCTGCGGCCTGTTCTCGATCGAACTGCAGAAGAAATACTCCGATGAAGCGGTCGCCGCCTTCGTCGACCACCTCGAACTCTTCGGCATCGGCTATTCCTGGGGTGGCTTCGAGAGCCTGGTCACCGTGGCCAAGCCGCATGGCATCCGCTCGGCCGAACCCTGGCGCGACCATGGCCCGCTGTTGCGCCTGCATATCGGGCTGGAAGATGTGGGCGACCTGATGGACGACATGAAGGCCGGTTTTGACCGCCTGAACAAGACACAAGGATAATCCATCATGTCGAACATCCGCCTGCTGGTTCCGCATGACCAGCCCCAACTTGAAACATTCCTGCGCGCGCATACTGCATCGACCATGATCCTGCAGGCCAACCTGAATCGCAGTGGCATTGTTGACGGTACGGAGCCCTATCAGGGTCGTTACGCCGCCGCATTCGAAGGCGACCGCATCGTCGGCGTGGCTGCCCGTTACTGGAACGGCATGCTGATCGTCTACGCGCCGCGTCATGCCGCCCAGCTTGCCACAATGGCGACAGACGGCCGGCGGCTTGCCGGCATTCTCGGCCCCTGGCAGCAGGCCCTGGACGCCCAGGAAGCGCTGGGCCTGGACGCGGCCCATCACAGACTCCGTTCGCGTGAAGTGCTGATGACGCTGACGCTGGCCAACCTCAAGATACCGGCCCCGCTGCTGCAGGGGCAAAATCTGCTCTGCCGGCTTGCCACAACGGATGATCTGGACATGGTCCAGCAATGGCGAACTGCCTATACGCAGGAAAGCCTGGGCGCTACGCCGTCAAAAGCGCTGGCCGAGGCCAGTGCGGCAGAAGCCGCACGCTGGATTGCGGAAAAGAGCCAGTTCATTCTGTTCGACAATGGCCGCCCGGTTTCAGGCTGCAGCTTCAATGCCCGGCTGTCCGATACCGTGCAGATCGGCAATGTCTGGACTCCGCCGGAATGCCGCAGCCGCGGCTATGCGCGCGCGGTTGTCGCCGGCGCACTGGATCAGGCGCGCCGCGATGGCATCCACAATGCCGTATTGTTCACGGCAGCCGACAATGCCGCGGCGCTGACGGCTTACCTAGCGTTAGGCTTCACCGAGATCGGGGACTATGCCATCCTGCTGTTCGCCGACTAGGGAGCGAACACAATGACGGACATCCTGACCGCACAGGCCGATGGCATCCTGACCATCACCTTCAACCGGCCCGACAAGAAGAATGCGCTCACCGCCGCCATGTACGCCATCATGGCGGATGCGCTGGAAAAGGCCGAGACCGACAGCGCCGTGCGGGTCGTGCTTTTCGCCGGCAATGGCGGCGCTTTCACGGCCGGCAACGACCTGCAGGACTTCCTGAACAATCCTCCACAGGGTGACGGCAGCCCGGTCTTCCGCTTCCTGCGCGCGATCAGCACGCTGTCCAAGCCGATGGTTGCCGCCGTCTCCGGCGTCGCGGTCGGCGTCGGCTCGACCATGCTGCTGCATTGCGACTTGGTCTATGTGGGCGAAAGCGCCAAGCTGTCCTTCCCCTTTGTCAACCTGGCGCTGGTGCCCGAGGCTGCCTCGTCACTGCTGCTGCCGGCCATGGTCGGCTATCACCGCGCCGCCGAGCTGGTGATGCTGGGCGAACCCTTCACGGCCGCAACGGCGAAAGACTACGGCATCGCCAATGCGATCTTCCCCGACGACACGTTGCTGGCCGAGGCGACCAAGGTGGCGCAGAAGCTGGCGGCCAAGCCGCCGACCGCGATGAAGCTGACCAAGGAGCTGCTGCGCAAAAGCCGCGGCGACATCGCCGGCCAGATGGCGGCCGAGGGCGTGCATTTCCGCGCCCAGCTGCAATCGGCCGAGGCGCGCGAGGCGATGACCGCCTTCTTCGAGAAAAGGCCGCCGAAATTCGGCTGATTCAAGCGAAGCCCAACCGTAATTAAAAACGGAACATCATCGCTGCGCATGGGTTTTCCCTTCATAACCAGAAAGGGAGATTCTCATGCCCAACAAGACACCTCAGCCTTCGCCGCAGCAGACCCGCATGCCGCCGAAATCCGGCCAGAGCGATGTGGGCCGCGATACCGATAACGACGGCCGTGTCGTGCAGCCAGGCCATGTCGCCGGAGAGGTCGATGGCAGCCGCCAGCACAAGAGCGACAGCTTCATCGGCAAGGACACCGACGGCGATGGCCGCGTCGTGAAACCGGGCCGCAAGCCCGGCGAGATCGACGGCGACCGCCAGAAGCAGAAGCACTAATCCTGTTTACAGGGAGACGGAGGGAGGGCCCGCAGACAACTGCGGGCCTTTCTGATTCTGGATCAGTGCTCGACGCTGATTCGCGCGTGCCGTGCTTCCGGCATCAGCCGCCGGAAATCCTTGGAGCGCACATGCACCAGCGTGCAGTGATCGCCGCCTTCGAAATAGAGATCATCCACGGCATCCAGGCTGCGATCGATCACCACCTCCACGCCATAGGCGCTGCCCAGCGGCGGCAGGGCGCCCTTGGCGCAATCCTTGAACAGGGTGCCGATATCGCGTTCGCTGGCCAGGCCTACCGGCCGTTTCACGGCGCGCGAAAGCTTGTGCAATGCCACGTCGCAGGAGGCCGGCACGGCCGCCAGCATGAAACCGTCATCGTCTTCCACCAGCACGGCTTTCACGACACAGGATTCCGGAACCCCGGCCGCATGCGCGGCTTCCTGCATGGTGGCCGCGCGGCGATGAAAGACAATGTCATAGGGAATGTCGTGACGGTCGAGAAACTGCCGCAGACTGGTCGCAAGTGCCATGGCACCCTCCTCTGCAAGGGTGACGGCATGCCGGTTTCAATCTGTTTCCCCCGGCATGACCGCCGATTGCGATCAGGCTACGCCGGATTCAGGGCACGGCAAAATGACAATTGAGGGACGCAGTCTGTGTACGCCGCTTACAAAGCGCGGCAGTCGCGACAAACGCCAACCACTTCAATGGTCTGGCGTTCGACCTGGAAACCGAGCGCGCGGGCATCCTGCTGGATGCGGCTGCCCAGTTCGGGATCGTTGATCTCGATCGCCGTGCCGCATTTGCGGCAGATGAAGATTTCCTGCTGAACGGCATGGCCCGGCTCGGTGCAGCCGATGAAGGCATTCAGGCTTTCGACACGGTGCACCAGGCCCTGCTCGACGAGGAAGTCGAGTGCGCGATAGACGGTGGGCGGCGCTGCCTTCTGGCCGTCGCTGCCAAGCTGCGCCAGCAGATCATAGGCGCCGGCCGGCTTGTGACTTTGCCAGATCAGTTCCAGCACGCGCCGACGCACCGGCGTCAGCTTGGCGCCCCGGGCGGCGCAATGGGCCTCCGCCTTGGCCAGCGCATCGGAAATGCAACTGGCATGGTCATGGCCATGCGCGTGGGCATGGGTATGAAGCTGGTGGGGCGCGCTGGACATGGCTTCAGTATAGGGCGGGCCGCCGGCCCGGCCAACTGCCGCTATTCCGCCAGAAAAGCCGCGATCAGGCCGATCTGCTCCGGAGTGTCCAGCGCCGGGGCATGGCCGATGCCAGGAATATCGATTCGACGCGCCTTGGGGCCGCGGCGGGTCATGTCATCGGCCGTATCGGCGCTGAGCAGGTCAGAGACCGCGCCGCGCAGCAGCAGCGTGCGGGCCGTGATCAGCTCATAGATCGGCCAGGCATCGCCCGGCGCCGCCGCGACCTGACGGCCGAAAACCGCCGCGATGCGCGGGTCAAAGTTGGGCGTCAGGCGACCATCAGGCAGACGGCGCGACGAGGTCTCGGCCAGCTTGCGCCAGCCGGCATCGCTGGTAATGCCGAAAGGCGCATAGATGTCGCGGAAATACTGTTCCAGCTCCGGCAAAGTGTCGAAGGCCGGCGGCGAACCCGCATAGGCGAGGATTCGCTGGATGGCGGCCGGCGCTATCACAGGTCCGATATCGTTGATCACCAGGTGGCTGATCCGGTCTTTCAGCACTGTCGCAGCGGCCAGCATGCCGATCAGGCCGCCCATCGAAGTGCCGACCCAGCGCACGCTGGAAACCTGCAGCTGGTCGAGCAGCTCGGCCGCCTGCCGCACATAGAAGGGCACGCTGTATTCGGCATCCGGCTGCGGACTCCAGGCGCTCAGCCCTCGCCCGATGGTATCGACCGCGATCAGGCGATACCGATCACCGAGTGCCATGGCCAGATCGTCGAAGTCATGCGCGTTGCGGGCGAAGCCATGCCAGAGAATGACCGGCGGCGCATCCTTGGCGCCCCAGTCGAGGACATGAACACTGCGGCCGGCGAGTGTGAAGTAGCGGGATTCAGGGATCATCGACGCAACTGCCGTAGTTTGCCGACGATGCCGGCAGGGAAGAAGTAGACGCTGAGCACGAACAGGATGCCAAGCCAGAGCAGCCAGCGGTCGGCATGAAACAGGCTGGGCAGCAGTGGCACGCCAGCGGCTTCCAGGGCCGTACTGAACTGCCCCATCAGCACCTGCAGGTAATTCTGCGCCAAGATGAAAATGGTCGCGCCCAGCACCGCGCCATAAAGCGTGCCCATGCCGCCGATCACCACCATCAGAAGAATATCGATCATGATGGCGAAGCTGAGCGTGGTGTCTGGCCCGGTATAGCGCAGCCACAGCGCCATCAGTACGCCGGCCAGCGTAGCCATGCCAGCCGAAACGCAGTTGGCAATAGAGCGATAGACCACGACGCGATAGCCCAGCGCCTCGGCGCGAAAATCATTCTCGCGGATCGCCTGCAGCACGCGGCCAAACGGTGAGTTCATCATCCGCAGTGCCAGCAGGAAGAGGGCCAGCGCCGAGAAGAAGATCAGATAATAGGTCAGGATACGGCCGTTGATGTTGACGCCCAGCACCGGATCGTCGAACAGCCGGAAAGCCGGCCGCAGCAGTTCCGGAATCCGGTAGCTGCGGCCGTCCTCTCCCCCCGTAATCTCGTTGAGCTGCGAGGCCAGGATCGCAAAGGCGGATGCGACGGCCAGCGTGATCATGGCAAAGAAGATTGCGCGGACACGAAGGCTGAACAGCCCGATCAGCAGCGCCAGCAGCATGGCCAGCACCAGCGCCACCACGATACCGATGCCGAGCGCGCCCCAGCCGGCATCGAAGTTGTACATGGCGATCGCCACGCCATAACCTCCGATGCCGTAGAACATGGTATGGGCAAACGACACGATGCCGGTATAGCCGAGCAGCAGGTCGTAGCTCGCCACCAGGATGATGAAGACACAGATCTTGGCCGCGACATTGAGCGGCTGGCTGCCTGGGAACAGGAACGGTGCGAAGGCCAGGCTGATCAGGATCAGCACCAGCACGGCGGCCAGCGGCCGCGAGCGCGGATAGTCGCCGGAGAGAAGACTATGCAGCATTGGTCTCTCCTCTCTCAGCGCTTTGCCACGGGATAAAGCCCCTGCGGCCGCCACAGCAGGATCAGCACCATGAGAAGGATGCTGCTGCCCAGCGCCAGCTTGGGCGCCAGGAATCCGGTGTAATTGGCGACCAGCGCCACCAGCAGTGCGCCGGTGAAGCAGCCGCCGACCGAACCCAGGCCACCGATGATGATGACGATGAAGATCAGCACGTTCACTTCCATACCCATGCCTGCGGTCAGCGTCTGGCGGTAGAAGGCCCAGAGCACGCCACCCAGGCCGGCCAGCGCCGAGCCGGCGATGAACACGCCGACAAACAGCCGGCGGATCTTGTAGCCCAGCGCTTCCACCATCTCGGCATTCTCGACGCCGGCGCGGATCAGCAAGCCGATTTTCGTGCGGTTCAGGATCAGGTACATGATGCCGAAGACGGTCAGGCCCAGCACCACGGCGATGACTCGGTATTTCTCCATGGCCGCATCGCCGATCACGATGGCGCCGCGCAACGCGGTCGGCAGGCGTAGCGGGATCGGGCTGGCGCCCCAGAGCACATGGATCATCTGCTCAGCCACGATCATACCGCCCATGGTGATCAGGATCTGCTTCAGATGCTGGCCGTAGACCGGCCGGATCACCACGCGCTCAAACGCCCAGCCCAGACCGCCAGTCACCACCATGGCCACGATAATGCAGGCCAGCAGAACACCAAGATTGAGCAGCAGGCTGTCGGCCTCAACCCAGGCGGCCAGCGGCCCCAGTGCCACCAGGCTCATATAGGCGCCGAAGGAAATGAACACGCCATGGCCGAAATTCAGTACGTCCATCAGGCCGAAAACCAAGGTCAGCCCCGAGGCCATCAGGAAGATCATCATGCCCATCGCCAGGGCTGCCACCGTGAGCGTCACCCAGGTCGACACACTGCCGACGAAGGGCAGCGCCACCAGCATCAGTGCCGGCACCAGCAGCACCGGCAGGATATCCACCTTCACCCTGGGCAGGCTGCCGGTTTCGGCGGTGACAACAACAGTGCTCATTGATGCGCATCCATGCTGAGGCCCAGCAGGCGCTGCTGCAGGGTCTTGTCTTCCGCCAGTTCGGCCATTGCGCCGCTATGCACGATGCGGCCGTCATCCATTACGGCGACATGATCGCCCAGCAATTTGGCGGCGAGGAAATTCTGCTCGACCAGCAGGATGGTCGCGCCGGTCGATTTCAGCTCTTTGAAGGCCTGGATCATGTTCATGATGATCGCTGGCGCCAGCCCCTTGGTCGGCTCATCGATCAGCAGCAGGGCGCGCGGTTCCACGATGGCGCGGGCAATCGCCAACATCTGCTTCTGCCCGCCCGACAGCGACCCCGCTGCCAGCAGCCAGAATTTCTCCAGCGCCGGGAACAGCCCGAATATCCATTTCAGCCGCGCCGCATCGATATCGCCGCTGCGCGCGGCCAAGATCATGTTCTCGCGCACCGTGAGGTCGGCAAAGATACCCATATTCTCGGGAACGTAGGCGATGCCGCCCTGCGCGATCTCGGGCGTCGGCTTCGTCGTGATGTCCTCACCGTCGAAGACGACCTTGCCCTTGCTGGCCTGCCACAACCCCATGATGGTACGCAGGGTCGTCGTCTTGCCCGCGCCATTGCGGCCGAGCAGCATGGTGAGCTGGCCGCGCGGGACGGTCAGATCGACACCGTGCAGGATATGATACTGCGCGATATGGGTATGAACGCCGTCCAGGCGCAGCAGGTCGCTCATGCCGCCTGCTCCGGAGAAATGCCGAGATAGGCCTCCTGCACCACCGGCGAGGCAATCACGGCCGCCGGCTCGCCATCGGCAACCAGTTGGCCGTTATGCAGCACGATGATGCGGTCAGCCAGGCTACGCACCACATCCATCTTGTGTTCGACCAGCAGAACGGTCTTGTCGCCGCGCGCCTTGATGCCCTGGATCAGCTCCAGGATCACCGGCACTTCGTCGACCGACATGCCGGCGGTCGGCTCGTCGAACATGAAAATGTCGGGCTCCAGCGCCAGCAGCAGCGCGACTTCCAGCTTGCGCTGGTCGCCATGCGGCAAGGCGCCGGCCGTGGCGTCGCCCTTGTCATGCAGGCGTACGGAAGCCAGCAGCGCATCGGCCTTGTCGATCAGATCACGGCGATGGCTCCAGAGCTGCAAGAGTTGCAGCCCGGCACCGGCACGGCTTTGCACGGCAAGGCGCACATTTTCGCGCACGGTCAGGTTCGGAAACAGGTTGGTGAGCTGAAACGCGCGCCCCATGCCCTTCTTGGTGCGGGCGGACGCGCTCAGGCCCGTGACATCCTCGCCATTGAGCAGCACCTGCCCGGCGGTGGATTTCAGCTGGCCCGAAATCAGATTGAAATAGGTGGTCTTGCCGGCGCCATTGGGGCCGACGATGGCCGTCAGCGTACCGGGCCGGAAGGCGCAGCTCACCGCGTTCACGGCGACATGGCCGCCAAAACGGATGGTCAGGTCGCGGGTCTCGAGCGTGGGCGTGACGGACATGATCTCAGCAGACTAAGAAAACCGGCCGGAGCAGTCCCCTGCCCCGGCCGTTGTGACTTAACGCTTGTTGCGGATCGGCAGCGGCATGGCCGATTCCTGGATGGTCTGCACCAATTCCAGAAGATCGTTGTCGTCCTTGCCGTCCTTCTTGACCTTGAAGTGATACATCTGCTGCATCGCCTGATGGTCTTCCTTGCGGAAGATCATGGTGCCCTTCGGGGTATCGAAGGCCATGCCTTCCATGGCGGCGATCAGCTTCTCGGTGTTGGAGCCGCCCGCCTTCTGGATCGCGGTGAGCGCCGCGGAGGCAGCCGCGAAGCCGCCGGCGGTGAAGAAGTCCGGCGGATTGCCGTTGTTACGCTTCTTGTGCTCGGCCACGAACCAATCGTTCACCGGGTTCTTCGGGAAGTCATGGTAATAATAAACAGCGCCTTCCATGCCCGGATAGGGCTTGTAGCCCTTCATCACCGGCAGGATGTTGCCGCCCGGTGCGATCTCGATATTGAAACGCTCCGGCTTCAGGTCGGCGATCTTGGGCAACGGGTGCGGGCCGGCCCAGATGACGGCGATGATGCGCTTGCCCGGCTTGTCCTTCAACGCGTCAAACATGCGCTGGGCCGAGGCGGTGAAGTCGGTCGCCTGCTGCGGGGCATATTCCTCGAACACGATCTTGACGTTCGGACGGATCTGCGCGAGCGCATCCTTCATCGCCTTCACGCCGTCACGACCGAACGCGTAGTCCTGCGCCAGCGTGGCAACACTCACCTCGCCGCTCGCCGGGAAGGAGGCAGCGCCGGCAATCGCATCCTGCGAGGAGTTGCGGCCGGTGCGGAAGATATAGCGGTTCCACTTCTCGCCGGTGATCGCATCGGCCACGGCGGGCTCGACGATCAGGATCTTCTTGTGCTCCTCGGCGACCGGCAGCATGGCCAGCGCGCCGCCCGAACCGGTGGTGCCGACTGCGATGTCGACGTTGTCGTCGGCATAGGCCTGCTCCAGCAGCGACTTGGCCAGATCGGGCTTGAGTTGGTCATCCTTGGTGATCACCTGAATCTTGCGACCCTGCCAGGTCATGGTGCCCTTGGTGATGTATTCCAGGCCCATCATGAAGCCGGTCTCGGTCTGCTTGGCGTAAGCCTCCAGCGGGCCGGTCTTGCTGGTGATCAGGGCAATCTTCAGGTCGGCGGCCTGCGCCGACAGCGCCAGACTGGCCGTCAGGACAGCGGCCAGACCGGCCGTCTTGGTGATGCGCTGCATGTTTCCTCTCCCTTGAAACAGTATGGATGAGCCTGCGGCGGCCCGGGTGGTCCCAGTGGGGTCCCCAGTGCCGGGCCGCACCCACCCGGGCGGCCCAAACATGACAGTTGATTCATGTTTCATGTATTCGTACTCTCAGGCCACCCGCCCGTCAAGGCGGTTCGCAGCCGGCAGAAGCCGGCCGCCTCCCGGAGATGACACCAGCGCCCATGGCGACCGCGACCCAGAAGAAACGCGCCCTGCCCCGGCCTAAGACCGGACGCGGCGAGCAGACCCGCCAGAAGATCCTCGACGCCGCCAAGCGCGAGATCGGCCGACACGGCTTTGCCGAAACCTCGATCGCCGCCATCACCACCGAGGCCGGCGTCGCCCAAGGCACCTTCTACATCTACTTCCGCACCAAGGAAGACGTGTTGCGCGAGCTGGTGCTGCATATGGGCCGCAGCCTGCGTCACCAGCTGACCGAGGCGATCGCCGGGGCGCGCAACCGCATGGAGGCTGAACGGCTGGGCCTGATTGCCTTCCTGGAATTCGTGCGACGCAACCCTGACCTCTACCAGGTGGTCGACGTATCGCAGTTCGTCGATCCGAAGATCTACCGCCAGTACTATCTCGATTTCGTCGCCGGCTATTGCGAGGTGCTGGACGAAGCCGAGCAGCGCAACGAGATCGCGCCCGGCGGCGGCCGGCAGGCCACCGAAATCCGCGCCTGGATGCTGATGGGCATGGCCGATTTCCTCGGCAAGCGCTACGGCCTGTGGGACACCAAGACACCACTTGGTCCCGTCGTCGATGACGCCATGGCGATGATCGCCAATGGTATCGCCATCAAGCCGCGCTGACCGCACAGCACTGCATCGTACCCTGAGTGTTGCCAGGTTTCACGTGGCCGTGACCGGAAGCCGGTTGTAACGGCCGTCACTTGTCGCCCCCGCCATTGCCTGAGAAGGATGGCGCATGGCTTTGCAGGGAGAGCTTCCATGAAACCGTATCTCAACGGCTGGCGACTGACCGGGCTGATATCCGCCCTGCTCACCATTATGGTTCTGCTCATTGTCGGGAGCGGTGATTACTCCACCGACAGCATCCGCCTGGCGATCCGGGTCACGGCCCGCACCTCGCTGGTGCTGTTCCTGCCGGTCTTCATGGCCTCGGCGCTGGTGAAATTCTGGCCCGGCGAGCTTACCCGCTGGCTGCTGCGCAACCGGCGCTATCTCGGTGTCAGCTTCGCCGCCTCGCATGGCCTGCACGCCATCGTCATCATCGCCTTCGCCATCCGCGATCCGGAACTGTTCGGCCAGATGACCACCATGGGCTCGATCATCAGCGGCAGTTCGGCCTATCTGTTCATTGTCCTGATGGCGGCCACGTCGTTCGACGGCGCGGTGCGGGCACTGGGTGCACGCAACTGGCGCATCCTGCACTGGATCGGCGCTTGGTATATCGCGCTGTCGTTCATCTTCACCAACCTCAAGCGCACGCCGGACATGCCGCTTTACTGGCTGCCGATCGCGCTGGTCGTGTTGGCGATCATCCTCCGGCTGGCCGGCTGGTGGCGCGGCCGCCGCGCCATGCGGGTGGCGACCGCTTCGGCCTGATCTAAACGTCAGTGAGCTGGTCTGGCGCGCATCTGCCGGACCAGCCAGCTGCCCAGCGGCCAGAACAGGATGATGAAGGTGGCGACGCCAAGTCCCGCCGAGATCGGCCGCTCGAAGAAGACCAGCGGATTGCCATTCGCCTTGATCATCGAGGTGACAAAGGTCTCTTCCAGCATGGTGCCCAGTACCACGCCCAGGATGGCCGGCGCGACCGCGAAGCCGTTCTCCTCCATCACATAGGCGAGCACGCCGAAGACCAGGATCAGCAGCACGCCGAACACCGTGTTGTTGATGGCGAACGAGCCGACAATGCAGAACAGCATGATCACCGGCATCAGGATGTTGCGCGGCACGCGCAGGATGTTGGTCGCCAGCCGGATGGTAAGCCAGCCCAGCGGCACCATGATGATATTGGCCAGGATGAATACCAGGAAGATCGCATAGATATTTTCCGGGTTGTTCAGGAACAGCGTCGGGCCGGGATTGAGGCCCTTCAGGTAGAGCACGCCGATGCCGATGGCTGTGATCGAGTCGCCTGGAATGCCGAAGACCAGCGCTGGAATCCAGGCGCCCGCCAGCGAGCTATTGTTGGCCGCGCCGGACTCGACGATGCCTTCCACATGGCCAGTGCCGAATTTCTCGGGTTCCTTGGAGAACTTCTTGCTCATGGCATAGGACATCCACGACGCCATGTCTGCGCCCGAACCCGGCTGGATGCCGATGATGGTGCCCAGAATGCTGCCACGCAGTAACGCGCCCGGATATTTCACCAGCAGGTCCCACATGCCGGTAAACACGTTACCCAGCCGCGTCACGGCAATGCGCATCGGCGGGTCCATGTTGACGACAAAGCGCAGGATTTCCGAGACGGCAAACATGCCAACCATCATCGGAATCAGGCTGACGCCACCCATCAGTTCGGTATTGCCGAAGGTGAAACGCGGATAGCCGCCGGGATTGTCGAGGCCGACACAGGCGATCAGCAAACCCAGAATCAGCGAAATACAGGCCTTGAGGATGCTGGCACTGCCGATGAAGACCGCGCCGGCCAGCCCGAGCAATACCAGCCAGAAATACTCGAAGGAGGAAAACTTCAGCGCGATTTCGGCCAGCGCCGGTGCGGATGTGACCAGCACCGCCGTGCCGAACAGGCCGCCAATGGCCGAGAAGATCAGACCGGCGCCCAGCGCGACTTCGGCCTGCCCTTTCAGGGTCATCTTGTAGGCTTCGTCGGTATAGGCGGCCGAGGCCGGCGTGCCCGGAATGCGCAGCAGCGCGCCGGGGATGTCACCGGAGAAAATCGCCATCGCCGTCGCCGTGACAATGGCGGCAACAGCGGGCACCGGCGGCATGAAGAAGGTGATCGGCACCAGCAGCGCCGTCGCCATGGTCGCCGTCAGGCCGGGAATGCAGCCGACAAACATCCCGAACATGGCCGAGCAGAGGATGACCACTATGACATAGGGGTCAAACACAAGCTGGAAGGCGACAGAGATATGATGAAACAGATCCATGATGCGGCCCCTACCAGCTCAAACCCAGCAGCAGCCCCCAAGGCAGCGGCACACGCAGGAATTTGTAGAAGATCGTGTGGATCAGCAGCGTCATCCCGGCGGCGACCGGCAGGATCAGCAGCAGCGACACCCGCAGGCTGTAGAACAGCACGCTTAGAATAAGAATACCGGTGATGATGAAGCCGAGCGTATCGGAGAAGAAAACGTAGAACAGCAGGGTCCCGATGATCAGCAGGAAGTTGGCGACATGATGCGGCGAGCGCACCCAGGCGCCGAGCACGATCAGCGGCTGGCGTTCGGCGCGGATGCCGCGCCAGACCAGCGCCAGCGAACAGCCCAGCAGCAGAACGGCGAGTAGTCCGGGGAAAGCCGAGGGGCCGATATTCTGCCCGGGAATGGGGGGATACTGGCTGACGGTGACAAGGATCAGAACGGACAGCAATGCCAGAACCGCACCGCTGAGGGCATCATGGATACGCATGGGCTGGACCTGCCTGAAAAAGACCTGTCTGAAATAGAAACGCCGGCGCGGCCAGAGCAAGCCGCGCCGGCAGAGACACTGCGCTTACTTGGCGATGCCGACGGCTTTCATGATCGTGCCCATATCGGCATCCGACTTGGCCATGAACTTGGCGTAGTCCTCCGGACCGGCCCAGACGATGCCGAAGCCGCGCTGTGCCATGAAGTCCTGATAGTCCTTGCTGTCATAGACCTTCTTCACCGTCGCCAGCAGCTTGTCGGCCGCGTCCTTCGGGATGTTCTTCGGCGCCGCGATGCCGCGCCAGGCCGCCATGGTCCAATCGCTGCCGGTTTCCGACTTCAGCGTCGGCACGTTGGGGAACAGCGCCGAAGGCTTGGCATCCATGATGGCGAGGCTCTTCACCTTGCCAGCCTCGATCAGCGCGCGCGCCTCGGGCAGCGATACCGGCGCGATCTGCACGCCGCCAGCGATCATGTCCTGCAGGCCCGGCGCCGCGCCATTGCTGGGCACCCAGCCGACGGAGGCCGGATCGATGCCCTGGTCGCGCAGCAGCCCGGCGATGGCCAGATGCCAGATGCCGCCCTGCCCGGTGCCCGAGGCCTTGAACTTGCCCGGGCTGGCCTTCACGGCGGCCAGCAGCTCCTTGACGTTTTTGTAGGGCGCATCGGCAGCGACCTGCACGCCGGCCGGATCGGCATTCACCAGCGCGATCGGCGTATAGGATGACGGCGTCAGTTCAGTGAGGCCCTGCCAATGCATCATCGCGATCTCGACCGTGATGAGGCCGATGGTGTAGCCATCGGCCGGCGCCTGTGCGATGGCGGCATGACCGACCACGCCGCTGCCGCCGGTGCGGTTGACGACGTTCACCGGCTGGCCGAGTTCCTTTTCCATCAGGCTGGCGATGATGCGCGCGGTGGCATCGGTGCCGCCGCCGGCGCCCCAGGGCACGATCATGGTGATGGGACGGTCCGGGAATGCAGCCTGCGCGCCGACGGATGTCAGCAATGCCGCGCCCGCGACGAGACCCGTGACGAATGCCTTGAACCCACGCATGGGTTACCCTCCTGCTGATTGACGTTTCCTCGTTGTGCCGACGCGTCTTTAAGCCGCGCGTCTATGCACCACCCGGTTACTATCTCGCATCTGATATGTCAGAGCAATCTGCAAAACGGGCAGGCGCGGTTCGACCTCATGCGCAGACGGTGCAGCGCAACATCACTTGTATCGACAGGTGACAGGTGGAGGGTTTACGCCAGCCCGTGGCTGTTTTGGCGCACATCCAGCCGCTGGATCGCCTGCTCCAGCGCGCCGCGGTCGGTCAGGTAGTAAGTCTTGTCCTTGCGCGTGACCTGGCCGCCATGCAGCAGGTTGGCCAGCACGCGCGCCACCGTCTCGCGTGTGGTAGCGGCGCGGCGGGCGATCTCATGCTGCTTGGGCATCGGATAGATCATCCAGCCATCGGCATTCAGCGGGTCCTGGCGCGCCAGCTTCAGCAGCTCGCGATAGACGCGCTGGATGGCACCCAGTGTCGCCAGATCCATGATGCGTTCATTGTTGGCGCGGATGATGCTGGTCAGGCGACGCATCACCTTGAGGCCGACGGCGGGCTCGCGCGCCACCAGTGCCTCAAAGGCCTTGGGCGGCATCGCGGCCAGACGACAGGTGGTCTGCGCCACCACGCTGGCCGAACGGCGCTCACCGTCGATGGCGGCGATCTCGCCGAAATAACTGCCGGCCGAAACCAGCGCATAGGAAATCTCGCGGCCGTTGCCGGAGAAGTTCACCACCTCGACCGTGCCCTCGACGACGAAATAGACATCGCGGCTGTCGCTGTTGCGATCCAGAATCTGTTCATGGGCGGCGAAACGGCGCCACTGGCAGGCGCGCTCGACTTCGGCGCGCGCAGCCGGACTCAGATCGGACAGCAGTTCGATCTTCTCCAGACTATCGGGTGCGCTGGCGCCAACGGCGGCCTTGGCCATGAAATCCCCCTGCCCCTGAACGGTAAGCAAAATCAACGAGCGGCTGCAGACCGCGCCAGTGCTGCAAACAGGTTCAGCAGCATCTGCTTGCGGTCAAGATTGACCGATTCCCCGCGGTCGAGCAAGCGACCGATCTGTTCCCAGTCCTCGGCCCAGCGATCCGGCCCCTGCCACTGCGCCAGACGCTGCGCCAGGGCGGTTTCGCCGGGGAAAATCTCCGACCAGCCGGCGCCGCCGATCCGGCCTGCGGCGGCAGAGCGCACCAGGCGCGCCAGCCACCAGCGAAACAGATCGGTCATCAGCTGGAAGCCGGCCCCGCTACGGTCGCGATTCAGCGCATCGCCGAAGGCATGCAGCTTGGCAATATCGGGCTTGGGCAACTGCGCCACCATGTCGAGCAGGCCCTGCAACAGCTTCAACCCGCCCTGCCCGGCCAGCATCGCAGCACGGCCGGGCGAGCCTTCGGCCAGCACGGCGAGGCCACGGCGCTCGGCCACGTCCAGATCGGGCAGCATGCCCTCCAGCGCCGGCACCAGCGCAGTCTCGTCCAGCGCCTTCAGCGGCAGACGACGGCAGCGCGAGCGGATGGTGGGCAGCAGGCTGCCCGGCGCGTGGGTGACGAGCAGCAGCACGGCATCGGGCGGCGGCTCTTCCAGAATCTTCAGCAGCGCATTCGCCGCGTTGACGTTCATGTCGTCGGCAGCATCGACGATGCAGACGCGGTAGCCGCCTTCCGCCGCCGTCATGGCGAAGCGGTCGATCACCGCGCGCACATCCTGCACCACGATGTCGCCGCGCCAGCGGTCGCCCTTTTCGTCATAACTGCGCTCGACCGTGATCAGGTCGGCATGGCCGGCATTGGCGACGCGGCTGAACACCGGATCATCCTCGGCAATCGCCAGCGTCTCGGGCAGCACCGGCCCGTCGCCGAACAGGCTGGGGCCGCTGTCCATATTCCCGGCCGGACCATGCTTGAGCAGGAAGCGCGCGAAGCGGAAGGCCAGCGTCGCCTTGCCGATGCCGCGCGGCCCGGTGATCATCCAGGCATGCGGCAGCCGGCCGGATGCCCAGGCATCCAGCAGCGTTTTCTCTGCGGCTGCATGGCCGAACAGCGCAGCATTATGGCGCGGCCCCCAGGAGGCCGCCTGTTGTGGCTCGTAGCCGCTCATGGGGTCAGGGTAAACTGTGCGGCGACCGCCTGCCAGAGCGCGGCGGCGACAGTATCGACATCGCCGCTGGCATCCACGATGCGGCAGCGCTGCGGTTCGCGGGCAGCAATATCATGGAAAGCCTTGCGCAGCGTCTCGTGGAAAGCCGTGCCCATGCGTTCATAACGGTCTTCGGCCGTAACTTGCCCCTGCATCCGGGCTTTGGCGCGCTGCAGGCCGATCTCGACCGGCAGATCGAGCACCAGCGTCAGGTCCGGCGCGAAATCGCCCAGCACCAGCTTATGCAAGTCGGCAATCGTGTCGCGGCCGACCGACCCACCATAACCCTGATACGCCATGGTGGAATCCGCGAAACGATCCGAAATCACCCAGTCGCCGCGCGCAAGCGCCGGCTTCACGGTCTTTTCGACATGGGCGCGACGGGCGGCGTAATGCAGCAGAGTCTCGGTCATGGCGTCCCAGCGATCAGGATCGCCGGTGACCAGCAGGGTGCGAATGGCTTCAGCCCCTGGCGTGCCGCCGGGTTCGCGCGTCTGCACGACATCAATGCCGCGCTCGGCCAACTTCGTGGCCAGCCGCTTGACCTGGGTCGATTTGCCGGCGCCCTCGCCGCCTTCCAGCGTGATGAAGCGGCCGCGTTTTGCGGTCACTGCTTCTTCGCGCCCCAGAGCAGATAACTGACGGCGGCGCTGATGCGGCCGGTGAAGCCGAGCTGCTGCACATCGGCGCCGGCAACCAGCGGCACTTCCATCAGCGTGGCGTCCTTGTTGGCCACCACCAGCTTGGCCACCGGGGTGCCTTTCACGATCGGTGCCGGGATCGGATTCTCATAGGTGACCGTTACCTTGACACCGGCCTTGCTCTGGCGCGGCAGCGTCAGTGCCAGATTCTTCTCGATCACCAGCGGCACCTTCGGCGCATTACCCAGCCAGACATCGGCCTCGTCGACCGTCGCACCCGCGGTGAACAGCTTGTAATTGTCGAACTGGCTGAAGCCGAGCTCAAGCAGGCGTTCGGACTCGCGCGAGCGCTCGTTCATGCTCTTCAGGCCGTTCACCACCAGGATCAGCCGGCGCTCACCGCGCTTGGCCGACACAGTGAGGCCATAGCCGGCCGCATCGGTATGCCCGGTCTTCAGGCCATCGGCACCGACATCCTTGTAGAGCAGCGGATTGCGGTTGCCCTGGGTGATCGGCTTCTTGGTCACCTGGTCGATGCCGTAGGTGAACTCCTTCTCGGAGTAGAAGTGGTAATACTGCGGGAAGCGCGAGATCAGCTGCTTGGCCAGGATGGCCAGATCGCGCGTCGTCATCATGTGCTGCGGATCGGGCCAGCCCGAGGCGTTGCGGAAGGTGCTGTTCTTCATGCCCAGTTGGCGCGCGCGCTCGGTCGCCAGTTCGGAGAAGCGCTCTTCCGTGCCGGCAACGCCTTCGGCCAGCACGACGCAGGCATCGTTGCCCGACTGGATGATCATGCCACGCAGCAGGTCTTCCACCTTCACGCGGCCGCCGATCGGCACGAACATCTTCGAACCCTGGATGCGCCAGGCCTTTTCACTGACCGGCAGCATGTCATCCAGGCGCAGCTTGCCGGCCTGCAGCTGTTCGAACACCATGAAGGCGGTCATCAGCTTGGACATCGACGACGGCGGCATCAGCTCGTCGGCATTCTTCTCGAAGATCACCGTATCGGTGTCGTAATCGATCAGCAGCATCTGGCGCGCCACCGTATCGACCTGACCCAGCTGTGCTCTGGCCGGCAAAGTGCCGGCAGCGAAAACCACCAGCGCGGCGAAAGCCGCATGGGCAAACCTAGTCGACAACGATACGCGCATTGTTCTGTCCACTGTTGATAGCCTGTTGCAGGGCCTGGTCGGCTGCGGCCACCTGATTGAAGGGCCCGAGGCGGACGCGGAAGAATTCCTGCCGGTTCACGAATGTGGACGACACACCCGTGGGACCGATACCCGACAGCTGGGCTGCCAGCTTGTGGGCATTCTCGTGCAGCGTGAAGGCGCCGACCTGAACGTAAATCTGACCGCCGCGCGCCGGACCCTGCTCCACCTTCTGCTGGGTCAGATCGGCCACGGCAACCGTATCGCCGACCTTGGTCTGCGTGCCCTGAGGATTCTGGCTGTTGCTTTGAGCCTGCAGGATCTGCATCGGTGACGGCTGCGCCGGCGCGGTCTGCACCACATCGCCGCTGCGGCCCTTCGCGCCGGGCGGCGGCGGCAAGGCTTCGGCCTGAACACCGCCACGCGGTGCGGCAGCCGGGCGTTCGTCGCCGCCAGCGCTGCGCGAGGCAATCATGGTGCCATCACCACCAGACAGCGGTGCCGGACCGATATACTGCACACGCACCTTCGCGGTGCCCTGACGATCATAGCCCAACAGCTGCGCGCTGCGGCGCGACAGGTCGATCACGCGGCCGTTCACATAGGGACCGCGATCATTCACGCGCACCACGATGGTGCGGCCGTTTTCCATATTGGTGACGCGCACCAGCGACGGCATCGGCAGCGTCGGATGCGCGGCGGTGACTTCGTTCATGTCGAAGACCTCGCCATTGGCGGTGGTCTTGGCATGGAACTGTTCGCCGTACCACGAGCCGATGCCGGTCTCGTCGTAATTCGGATCTTCCTTCGGGTAATACCAGACGCCGGCGATCTGATAGGGATTGCCGACCTTGTAGATGCCGCCCTTGCCAACCTGGGACTGCTTGGTCTCCCCGCCGCGCGCGACCGACTTGGCGGTATGGTTGAACAGGGTGGCCTCGGCGCAGCCCGACAGTCCGAGGGCCAGAACCGCCAGGACGGCCATCCGGGCGCGCCCGGTCCGGCTAGGTCGGGAGTCCTCCCCGACCCCTTCGGAATAGCAAGGGATGGCGTGCCGACGGCGCTGCATGGTCTAGATGTTGCGTATATTAACCGTCGCCGAGGCGATCGGCAAGCAGGCTGACCGTCAAAGCGTAGTGATGGGCGCAGTTATACCGGAGGATCGACCGGTAGTTGCCGTAGACCAGGAAGGTCTGGCCGCCGGGACCATCGGGCTGCACCAGGGCGCCGGAGAGCTGGGCCTTGGGCAATTCGCCGCCATCGGCGCGGCGTACCCCCAGCCGACTCCAGTCTTCCACCGACAGGTCCCGGGTCATCTGGTCGATGGCACGGCAGCCCGAGCGGCCCTCGCGCACCAGGTCGGGCAGCTTGCGCTGCAGGTCGTTGGAGATTCGCACCTCGCGGCCCCAGGTCTGATTCGTGTTCCAGCCGTGCTTGGCGAGATAGTTGGCGATGGAGGCGAAAACGTCGTTGGTGTTGTTCCAGATGTCGCGCTTGCCGTCGCCGTCGAAGTCCTCGGCATAGGACAGGTAGCTGGTCGGCATGAACTGCGGCTGGCCCATGGCGCCGGCCCATGACCCCTTCATGGTCGGGAAATCGATATAACCGCGATCCAGCATGGTCAGCGCGGCGAACAGCTCATTGCGGAAATAGGTCGAGCGGCGGCGGTCGAAGGCCAGCGTGGCCAGTGAATGCATCAGCGGCACATCGGCCTTCACCGCGCCATAGCGGGTTTCGATGCCCCAGATCGCCAGCACGAAGCGTGGCTGCACACCGTAGCGCTGCGCCACTTGGCGCAGCACGGCCTGATGGTCGTCGCGCAGGCGCTGGCCGCGCTGCACGTTCTGCTGGGTGATGACGCGATCGCGATAAGTGGCGAAGCTGAGTTTGAATTCCGCCTGGTTGCGGTCGCGCTCGATGATACGCATGACCGGTTCGACGCCGGTGAGCGCCGTGCGCACAACATCCTGCTTGATGCCCTTCTGCAGAGCCTCGGTGCGGACTTCGGCGAGGAAAGCTTCGAACTCTGTGCGGCTGAAAGGCGTGACGGTCGCGGACTCAGCAGGCGTGGCCGGCGTCGCTGCTGCAGTGGCGGTTGTCGGGGCGGTGGTGCTTTTCTGGGCGGTCGCTTCAGGCGCCGCAGTCTGTGCCGCCGCGGAGCCTTCACGCGGCGTGCCCGACGGCCGCCAGCCACAGGCCGCGACCATCCCGAAACCGAGCAGAACCACGGCAAGCCGCCAGCTGCGCATCTGAATCCCCGAATCCGTAATTTGTAAGACCTTCAAGGCATTAACCTGCCGGGGCCGCCGCCGCCAGTGCCAAACTGTGATATTTCACGGTTTCTGTGCATCGCTCCTGCGCGCCGGCAGTAAATCGTGCGTGTACCCCATAACCCGATATCCCAGCAGCCCCAGCCATTCGCGGCTCGCCGCATCCAGCCCAGCCAGCCTGTGCAGCAGATGAAAGCCGCGCGAATCATCCTGCATCCGGAAGTCCACCGGATAGGGCAGCACGGCGGGCCAGCCGGCAGACTCAACCGTGTTGACCGCGCGCGGCATATGTCGGGCCGAGGTGACCAGCAGCCAGGCCTCCCCGGGCTGCGGCCGGATCAGGGCCACACTGTTGCGGGCATTTTCAGCGGTATTGCGCGAGGTGCGCTCATAGGTCACGCGCGCCGGATCGAGTCCCAACAGCGTGAAGGCGCGCGCCGCCACATCCGCTTCAGTCACGGTGCCGGGTGGGTGCGGGACGGCCGCGCCGCCGCTGAAGACCAGCCGCGCATCGGGATAACGGCGGGCCAGTGCGACAAAGGCCACCAGCCGGTCGGCGCGGCCGTTCAGCTCCGGCCAGTCATGCATCGCCATGATCGCCGGCTCCTCAGCGCCACCCAGCACCAAGATGCCGTCAATGCGGTCAGGCAGCGCCGGCCGGGGGAAATAGGTCTCCAGTGGCCGCAACAGCCAGTCGTTCACCGGCAGCAGGCCCACCGCCAGCACGATGGCCAGCACCCCGCTGCCGAACCACATGCCCAATCGCCGGGTGGCGCGCCACCACGATAGCGGCAGAGCCAGCAGCAGCAGGATGAACAGGATGCTGCCCGGATTGACCAAAGCGCCCAGGATTTGTGTCATCGGCGGATCACCCGCGCGCAGGACATGGGATTCTCGGTCGTGAATCGGTACATTCGGAGCAAGCCTAGCGGCAACGTCTCACCGGCAACACAGCTATGACCGCCCTCGCCCCGCTTTCCCTGACCCAGCGCCTGGCCGCCCTGATCGCCGCCAAACCGATCACGGCCGACGACTATCGCAGCGCCGCGCTGTTCACACTGGACGCCCTGGCCAATGCCCTGGCCGGCCGCAATACCGCGCCTGGCAAGATTCTGCTGGACTGGGCCGCCGCCGAACCGCTGACCACCGGTCGCGAGGCCATGCTTCTGGGTGGCCTGACACATATCCTGGAAGTCGATGACCTCCATCGCGCCTCCGTCGTGCATCCGGGCTGCGTGGTAGTGCCGGCCGCCTATGCGCTGGCCCGCCGCCGCAATACAGGCGGCCAGGTCTTTCTCGCCGCCGTGCTGCGCGGCTTCGAAGCCTGCTGCCGCGTCGGCATGGCCGTCGGTCCGGCGCATTACCGCATCTGGCATAACACCGCGACCTGCGGTCCCTTCGGGTCGGCCTATGCGGCCGGCGATCTGCTCGGCCTCGATCATGCCGCGATGACGGATGCGCTGGGCAATGCCGGCACGCAGTCGTCGGGCCTGTGGCAGTTCCTCGAGACCGGCGCGATGAGCAAGCATCTGCATGCGGGCCGCGCGGCGGAAGCCGGACTTCTGGCCGCCGATCTGGCCGCGCGCGGCTTCTCTGGACCACCGCATATCCTCGAAGGCGACAAGGGATTCTTCAAGGCCACCTGTACCGATGCGCAGCCCGAACGCCTGCTGGCCGATGCCGATGCGCCCTGGCAGCTGCGCCTCACATCCATCAAGCCCTGGCCCTGCTGCCGTCATACCCATCCAACCATCGACGCCAGCCTGGAACTGGCCTCACGCATCGGCAATCGCACGATCGAACGCGTGCATGTCGATACCTATCAGGCCGCACTCGATGTCTGCGACCGCGCGACGCCGGACAGCGAATACGCGGCGAAATTCTCGCTGCAGCATACGGCGGCCGCAGCGCTGACGGATGGACGCGTGGATTTCGGCAGCTTCGATGCGGATGCGCGCACGCGTCTTGCGCCACAGACCGCCCTTGTCAGCATCGCGGCGACATCGCCGTTCATCGACCGTTATCCGCGGGCCTGGGGGGCGCACGTGAAAGTGTTGCTCGATGACGGCACGGAGCTGAGCGCCGAGCGGCGGCATGCCTTCGGCGATCCGGAAAACCCGCTGGACGAAACTGCGATGCGCGACAAGGCCGTCATGCTGCTGCGTCATGGCGGCATTGCCGACCCTGTCAAATTCGTTGAGTCCATTCTGGCGCTGGCCGGGGATGGGCCGTTGCCTGCCCTGCCCGACCGGATGCTATAATCGTCTCATGATGCTGCGCGCCCTGATTCTCTTCTTCATTGTGCTGACGGCGCTGCCGGCCTGGTCGCAGACGCAGAACAAGCGGGGCGCGAGCAGCGGCCCCTGCTTCGGTCCGAAGGAAGCCGAGGCCGAGGCGGAAGTGCGCACCGGCATCCAGATTCGCGAGACGCTGCGCCGCTGCGCGCAGACCGACGCCGAAGGCCAGACCTACCTGAACGACTGGTATGCCTTCGACAAGGAGAATGGCGACCGGTTCAAGGCCGCCGTCGAATTGCGGCGCGCAGCCATCTCGCGCATCTATCCCAATCGCGCGCAGGCCCAGCAGTGGGAGACCGATGCCGCCGTCGCCACGATGAAGCCGCTGCAGACCAACGACAGCGTCTGCAAGAGCACCTATGACATCATCGACCGGATCAAGGCCGAGAAATGGCCGGGCTTCAAATACTACAGCCGCCTCCAGGAGCGCATCCTGGCCAACGAGATCCCGATCTGCAAACGCTGATCCGGCGCTGAACCGGGCCATCGGCCGGATTCGCCTGCATTCTGGGCATAAACATCTGCCCGAAATGACAGATTGTTGCTTTCCGGCGAGGGTGCTGCCCCGCTAATATCCCGGGAGGCTTTCTCATCCAGACAGGTCTGCCGGTGACACTCCATTTCCGACAGCTGATGCGTATGGCTTTGTGCAACATCGGGGTCGTCCTCGCATGAGACCAGAGTCGCTGCGTGCCCGCATCCTGCTGATTGAAGACCACGCCGCCACGGCGGCGACGCTGCAGAGCATCCTGCAGGCGCTAGGTTTCACCAAGATCACCCATATGGCCAACATGTCCTCGGCCATCGAGGCGCTGAAACAGAATGCTTTCGATCTGATCCTGTGCGACTTCCAGCTTGGCATCGTCAACGGGCTGATGCTGGTGCGCATGATCCGCCGGCCCGATGGCCTGGGCAATCCGAATGTCCCCATTGTGATGGTGACGGCGCATGCCGATCCGGAGCGTGTCGCCGAGGCGCGTGGATGCGGCGTGGATGACTTTCTGGTCAAGCCCGTCGACCCGGAGGTCATGGTGCGTTGCCTGTCGAGCCTGTTGGAGCGCTCGCGCCGTTTCGTGAAGTCGAAGGATTACGCCGGACCGGATCGCCGCCGCCGCAACACGACCGACCATCCCGGCCGTCGCCAGGAAGATCGCGAACCGGTCTCGCTGGTGCCGAAGAACACCCAAAAATGGATCGTGCCCCCCAAGTCCTGAGGTGACTGCCATGCTGCGCCCGGCGTTGTTCGTTGCTCTGACGAGTTTCACGACCATGATGTTGCCAGGCTTGGGATGGGCCGCCTGTCTGGGCGCCGTGTCGCAATCCCGTCCTCAGATCATGCCGGCCAGCATGCGACTGGCGGCGGCACCCGCCGGCAGCGCGCGCATCACCTTCGTCGGGCACGCCACCTTCCTGATCGAAAGCCCGCAGGGCGTGACGGCGGCCACCGACTACAACGATTACATCCGCCCCCGGGTGCGGCCCGATATCGTGACGATGAACTACGCCCATACCACGCATTATACCGACAGCCCCGAACCCGGCATTGCCCATGTGCTGCGCGGCTGGTCCTACCAGGACAAGCCCGCGCGCCATAACGTTCAGTTCAAGGACATGCGCGTGCGCAACGTGCCGACCAACATCCGCAATTTCAACGGCACAGAATATGACGGCAATTCGATTTTCATCTTCGACGTCGCCGACCTCTGCATCGCCCATCTGGGCCACCTGCATCACAAACTGACGCCGGGACATCTGGCCGATCTGGGCAAGATCGATGTGGTCTTCGTGCCGGTCGATGGCGGGCTCACGCTCAACATCTTCGACATGCAGGAGGTCATCACCCAGATCGGCGCCCCGCTGGTCATCCCGATGCATTACTTCAGTGACAGCACGCTGGAGCGTTTCCTGGCGCGACTGCGGGATTCTCACGAAATCAAACTGAATAATGATCCGGCCACGGTCGTCTCACGCGCAACATTGCCAAAAAAGCCTGTCGCGCTGGTTCTTCCCGGGCCCCACTGAGCGCAAAAACCTGCATCACCGCCTTAATCCCCCAGGATTATGGCGGAGAATCGCCCGTTCCGTGACAATTGCCTGCACTCATCTTCATTGGCAGGACATCGAGACCGAGCGCCTTGTATCAGACTTATCTGCATACACCATTAGTGACGCAGCCTTCGATGCGCTTCGGACACTCGCGTTCGTGGCGCCATTTCATCGCTTTCGCAATCCTGTCCTTCCTGCTCTGCTGCGGACTTGGCCTTGGCTATTACCTGTCGGCGCGTCATGCCTTTCAGCGCAGCGCGCAGGCCGAGCAGCAAACGGTGCTGCAGCTGATCGAGGCCTATGTCGGCGTGTATTCGATGCATCAGTCGGCCGACATGCCAGTGCCCGCAACCTTCAGTCGCTCGGCCATGCAGGCGCTGGCGGCCAGCCGCGACAACAGCGAGGCGATGCGTATCGTCTGGTCTGGCCTGCCCGACCGCTACATCACCACGCCGCCACCGGATACCGATGCCGCCCGCGAACTCGGCATGATGGCGCGCCAGACCGCGCCCAAGCCTCGCACCCGTTTCGTGCAGATCGGCGGCGCAACCCTGCTGCGCACCATCTATCCGTCGCTGGCGACGCAGGACTGTGTCACCTGTCATAACGATGTCCAGTGGCACCAGGCCGTTAGCCCCGAGCATCGCTGGCTGATCGGCGACATGATGGGCGCATTCATCATGGACGCACCGGTCGATGCTTTCATGGCCGCGCGACGCAACGAAGGCATCGGCATTGCGCTTGTCTGTTTTGTCGTCTCCGTCGGCCTGGCCTTTGTGTTCTTCCGCCAGAACCACCGCCAGATGCGCAGTGAAGCCGCGAACCGGATGTTCGTCGAGGTCGCGCAAGCCATCGAAGGCATCGGCGATGGCCTTGCCGTGTTCGATGCACGCGGCAAGATGGTCCTGGCCAACAAGGCCTATCGCCGACGCAATGGTGGCGATCCCACGATCATCTTCTCCGAACCGGTGATGAAGACCACGACGATCGAGCGTGATGATTCAGGCAGTTGGGTCAAGGTCGACGAGGCCCGCACCACCTCGGGGATGTCGGTGCTGCTGGAAACCGACATCACGGCACTCAAGCGGCGCGAGGGCGATCTGATCGCCGCGAAGATGGCGGCCGAATCCGCCGGCAAGGCGCGTTCGGATTTCCTCGCCATGATGAGCCACGAACTGCGCACGCCGCTGAACGCCATCATTGGCTTCTCCGAAATCATGGAGCGCGGCCTGCATGGTCCGATAGCAAGCCGCTATGTCGAATACGCCACCGACATCCGCAACAGCGGCCTGCATCTGTTGAGCATCATCAACGACATCCTGGACATGTCGAAGATCGAAGCCGGCAAGATGCAGGTGATGATCGAACCGATGAACCTGCGGGACGCCGTGGAGGACTGCCAGCGGCTGTTCGCCCGCCAGGCCCATGAAAAGGGCGTACTATTGCAGGTTGATATTCCCGACATTGACATCAAGGCCGACCAGCTGCGCTTCAAGCAGATCGTCATCAACCTGCTCTCGAATGCGATCAAGTTTACGCCTACCGGAGGCACGGTTTCGGTTACGGCGTTAAGTAATGAAAACCGCATCGCCCTGATGGTGCGGGATACCGGACGCGGCATCGCCAAAGCCGATATCCCCCGCATTCTGGAGCCTTTCGTGCAGATCGGCGACATGCACAAAACCGGCAGCGGCGGCACCGGCCTGGGCCTGCCCCTGACCAAGGCGCTGACCGAACTGCACGGCGGCACCTTGACGATTCTCAGTCAACTGGGTAGCGGAACTGTGGTAACAGTATCGCTTCCACACCACAGCCCCCCTCCGGAGCTCCTGTGATGACCGAATTCATGCTTATCCTCGCTTTCTTCCTGATCGGTGTTCCTGGCGGCGCCTTCATCGTTCTGCAGTTGATGGCCGCCCATAAGCGGCAGATCCTTGCAGTCGGTTGGAATTCGGGCGAGCTGCAGCGTCGCGGTCGCCGCATCGTCGATCTCGAGCAGCAGACCGTTGCCGACCGCCAGACGATGGCGGAACTGATGCTGAAGATTTCGGCCCTGCGCATGTCGGTCGAGCGCCTGGAGAAGGTGATCGGCCAGTCCAACCCTGCGGCTGCCAAGAGCTGATCCCACGCGGGCATCATTGTACCCGTTCAATTTTTGAACCGTGCGATTATCAATCCGCTTTGTTTCCACCTGAAACAAAGCCCGCGATTGTCGGCATACAATGCCGCGAAAGACGCCACGATTATTTGAAGCGTTCTAGATTACTGAACGCTGATATAATTGATGTTTACGTTGAAATAAAATTTACACGAAGTTCAGAAAAAAGACGTAGTAGGCATCGCCCAATCCGACTATACAGCCGCCCCAACACGCGTATGCCGTAAGACATATGGGTGTCGCACGCGCCGGACTGAACGGCATGACGAACTGCGATCACGCCGGCCTGCAAGCCGGTGTACGCAGGAACGCAGTGGGGGTTGTTATGGGGCACATATCGACGGATGAGCAGTCGCGACTGCTGGCGCATCTGTATTCCGGCACCATCGAATATGGTCACTGGGCCGACTTCCTGCGCATCCTGACGGAGTCCTTCGACGGTGTGAACTGCTCGCTGGCGACGGTCAATACCCGCACTGGAAAACCCATCGTGCAATACACCAGCCGCACCTTCGACCGCAGCTGGTACGATCGCTACACCGCGCATTTCGCACGCGTCAGTCCGCTGCGCCCCGTTCTGTTCAAGCGCGAGAATATCGGCCGCGCGCTGGCCTGCCACCAGGTCGTTTCGACGAGCGAGTTCGAGAACAGCGAATTCTATACCGACTATCTGTCCGACTATGACATCCGCTATCTGCTGGGTTCGGTCTTTAAGGTTGGTGAAGGCACCGCCGCCTATGTCGCCGTGCATCGCTCGCGTCGCTCCGGCGCTTTCGCGAACGAGCAGATCGCCGCGCTGCAGAACCTGCTGCCGCATCTGGCGCTGGCCTATCGAATCCGCTCGCAGTTCGTCGGCATGGGCCGCTACGAGGACATCAGCCAGCAGTATCTCGACGCCAAGAACAAGGGCCTGATCTGCCTCGATCGCCATTGCCGCATTGTTTCGATGAACCGCGAGGCCGAGCGTATTCTCGCGCTCAATGACGGCCTGTCCTACATGCAGGACCGCTTCCTGACCCAGAACCGCGAGGACGACCAGCGGCTGATACAGATGATCGCCCGCTGCAGCGAGGCCGAGATGCTGCCGCCTGACAGCCGCAACATGGCTGGCGGCACGCTGCTGCTGCGTCGCAGCGGCGGCAAGCCGCATTACAATCTCTGGGTCTTCCCGGTGATCGGCCGCAATGCGCATTTCGAAGACAACCAGATCGCCGCCGCCATCGAGATCACCGATCCGCTGGCCCGCCAGGGCGTACCGGCGCAGTCGGCGCTGGCCGGGTTCAGCCTGACCAAGGCCGAACTGCGCCTAGCCGAGGCGCTGATCGTCGGCGGCCAGCTCAAGGACATCGCCACCCGCTTCAACGTCAGCGTCAACACGCTGAAGGTCCAGCGCCGCTCGCTCTACCGCAAAATCGGCGCCACCCGTCACTTCGACCTGCTCAGCCTGGTTCGCCATGAGACCTGAGACAGCCGGCATCAAGGATACCGCCATGACCATGACCGTCACCGCCGCCCTGCACCAGGCCGACTATGCGATGCCCCAGACGCTGCTGATGCCGCAGCCGGAGGGACCGCATATCACGCTGGTCCAGATCGCGCTGGTGCGCACCACCTTCCGCATGCTGGCGCTGGAGAAGGACCGCTTCGCCGAGATGTTCTATGCCCGCCTGGTGGCGCTGGACCCTGATATCCGCCTGCGCCTGCCCAGCAGCACCATGACCGAGCAGCGTGCCCAGCTGATGCTGGTGCTGGGCAGCATCATCGACCTGCTGGACGACAGCCCGCTGCTGCAGAAGCGCCTGGCCGCGCTGGCCCGGCGCTACAGTATCTATGGGTCGGGGGATCGCAAATTCCAGACCGCCAAGGCGGCGCTGGCCTGGTCGGTCGACCGTATCCTGGACCAGCCGGCCGCCAGCAATATCCCGGCAGCCTGGACCGCCGGCTTCAACCTGGTCGAAGCCCTGCTGGGCGGCGCCCGGCCGCAGGATCGCGCTCTTCCCGCTCTTGCGGGTTGACGCCCCGGCGGGCCGGCCGTATCACCGGGCCGCCGGACAGGTGGCCGAGTGGTTTAAGGCAGCGGTCTTGAAAACCGCCGTACCTGCAAGGGTACCGTGAGTTCGAATCTCACCCTGTCCGCCAGATGGTTAGTAATTTCAATATCTTATCGTTTAAAATTTACTAAAACCATCTTTCCGACCATCCTACTGATTAAGAGCGCTATTCGCCCGAATCAGTCGCTCATCGGCCCGCTGCCAGAGCAGAACCTCAAAAGGCCGATTTAGGGACTGGGTTAGGCGCACGACAGCCATCCAGACTATGGGCGATGCATGTCGTTCAGCCGCCAGGATCATGATCGTGCGTCCTGTGACACCTTGCGTTTCTGTCGCCCTGAACTGCGTCCGGCGTTCCTCCACGATTGCCTGAATGCTCGCGGCATCCATGCCAGGTAGAAGCGCGAGAGCCGCTGGTGATGCCAGGCGGCTGTCGATACCGGTCCGGTGCGTGTAGACCGTCAGTAGCGAGGCCAGCCTGAAATAGGCCTCTCGAGTAACTCCGAGAACGCGCTGCCATTCCGAGATACTCTGAAACGGCCGGTTCGTCGGTCCGTAGGGGCGTTGCGCAGCGGCATACTCGGCAGCCTCCGCCCCATTCGCCCGCCGGGCGGTATCAGCATCACGCCAGTCCTGGGTGGCATCGACAGCAGCATCACGCTGGCGGGCAGCAGGAATCGCAGACGACATCACCTGTCGCAGCAAATCCTCGGTTCCGGCATTCAGGTCGAATTTCCCGGCCTCATCCTCGATCAGGATGCGCACCGTCGATCCATCAACGGCTATGTCGCGGGGTAAGCCATCGATCCGCAGCCCCTGTTGCTGTTGCAACAAGCCATCAATCACGGTCATCACCGCCGCTTCCAGCCGCAAGACCCGCTTCAGATTGTCCGTCTCATTGCGGGCGATGGATTGCGAAGGCCGGGTGACGGCGATCATCGCCGCCCCCAGCAGCGCAGCGCCGGCAACCACCCAGAGACTGGCCACCAGAACCGAGCCCCGGTCTCCGGCATAGGCCATCGCCTATTGCTCGCCCAGCATGCCCGGCGGAATGCGCAACCGTTCGCGCAATTCCTGCGTCACACGGCGGATATCGGCCGGCGCCCGCACCACCTGCGGCGTGATCAGGATCAGCAGCTCGGTCCGATTGGTGCTTTCCGTCGTGGTCTTGAACAGGTTTCCCAGCAACGGGACATCCTTGAGAACAGGAATGCCGGAATTGCCGTCGACCCGGCGGTCGCGGATCAGGCCGCCCAAGGCAATCGTCTCGCCTGTATTGACGCTGATGGAGCTGGAAACCTTGCGCTGCTGGATGGTCGGAGAGTCCAGATTGGATGTGGTCGTACGCGCCACATCGCTGACCTCCTGGCTGATATCCATCAGCACCAGCCCCCCTTCGTTCACACGCGGTGTCACCTTCAGGATCACGCCGGTATCACGGAACTGGATTGTATTGACCACCGGTGCACCCGGTGAACCGACACTGACCGCCGACTGGGTGGCAATCGGAACCTGATCACCAACCTGCAATGTGGCGGTCTGGTTGTTCAGCACCATCAGTTTGGGCGATGAAACGACATTGACGTTGGTGATGCCTTCCAAGAGGCTCAAGGCAGCCCGGATATCGCTGCCCTTCGTCAAGACGGCAGAGAATCCTGGAAATGTGCCGCTGACAGCGCCGGTCGCTGCCTGGCTGAGAGTGAAGGTTTGCGCGCCGGGTTGAAACAGCCACTGCACGCCATAACGCAGATCGTCAGTCAGGGTGACCTCGGCAACCACAGCCTCGATCATGACCTGCAGGGGCGGGATATCGAGCTTGGAAAGAGCGGCCTCGATGACGCGATACTCACGCGGTGTCGCCAGGATCAGCAGCGCATTGTTGACTTCATCCGCCTTGATCCGCATGCCTCCCACGCTGCCGACCTTGATCCCGCCATCGGTCCCGCCCGTGAATTCGACGCGCGTTCCGATTGGCGCTGCCGGACTGATGTCCGCGGACCCAACGGTGCTTCGGCCTTCATACATGCTGCCCGCCAACAGGCCAGCGCGCCCAGCACCTGCATCGGGCCGACCGGCCGGCCGGGCAGCGGTCGCTTCCCCTCCCTCGCTCAGCAGACCCGTCAAGGCCGCGGCCAGATCGGCAGCACGGCCGTTCTGAACGTAATAGACATACACCCGGGCATCGACATTTTCCGCGCCACGGTCCAGCCGGTCGACCCAGCTTTCGACTTCGCGCAACGATTCTGCTGTCGCCGCAATCGCCAGCACGGCATTGATCCGCTCGATCGGCACGATCCGCAACGCCCCCACTCCAGCCTGCTTGAGATTCAGGGCGAAAATGATCTCGAGTTCCTTTACCACCGTCTTGGCTTCGACATTGCGCGGCGTGAACAGACCAAAGGACATGCCGGCCATCGAGTTGACGTCAAAAACGCCAACCGTATCCATCATCGTGGCAATCTCACCCTGACTGCCGCCAAGCAGCAGCACATTCCGCGAAGGAATGGTGCGAATGACCGTCTCTGCCGGCATGAAGGATTTGAGCAAGCCGGCAATTTCCTCAGACGAGACGTAAGAGAGCGGGACGACACGGATCGCATAACCCGGCTGATCCGCCATCGCGATACTGGACCGGCCAACGCCAGGGCCATACCGCAGCACTTCACTGGATTGAACGACCGTGTAGACATCACCAGACCGCACCACGCCCAGGCCATTCAGCCTCAGAGCGCCTTCCAAAACCGGCAAGACAGAGTCTCGGTTGATCGGACGGTTGGTCTGAAGCGTAATCGTCCCCTGCACCTTCGGATCAATGGCGAAATTGCTTTGCATGATGTCGCCCAGAACCGTGCGGATCACATCCTTGACGTCTGCATTGACGAAATTGAACGTGATATCGCCTTCGACGGATGTACCGCTGCGCACACCCAACGGGCGCCCGCCGACAATCCGGCCAGTCCCCGGGAACATTTGCTTGCTGACATCGCGGCTGCTGTCTTCATGCGCCGCCTCCGCAGACGGCATGGCGACCGGACTGACTGAAACCGCCGCCGTATTGCGGGTCGATATATTGGCTGGCGGCAGCTGATTGGCCTGACGCCGGCCTGGCTCCGTACAGGCCGACAGCATGGCCGCCAGCAATCCCGCCATAATAATGCTTTTGCTCTTCAACAAGACCTTATACCCCCACGCGCCGCCATTATCGTCGAGGCCCCGGCTGCGCAGCATTCACGCCACCGGACTCCTTGCCCACAACAAGGCGGATTTCCCGTTCTTCCGTTCCGTTTCGGAACACCACCGCATCGCTGCGTATGGCGCCGACCTGCCAACCCTCGTAGGTGTCGCCCTCACGCAACCGCCGCCCGTCCTTCTCATCCACGCCGCGAACCAGAGCGAGCCTGCGGCCCCCGCTGCCAACGATCCCGAGCAGGAGCGGCGCACGAAACACCACACCTGTTGATACAGGCTGCGATGCAGCCGGCGGCGGCGCCATCCTGAGGCGCGATGGATTAAAAAGCGGCCGCTCGGCCGCATCGGAAAACAATGCCTTGGACGGCAGCGCCGATGCACTGGTGCTTCGCCCGGCATCAGGCAGTGGTACAGCCGCCGCAACGGCGATGTCGGGCAACTCTGGTTGCCGGATCGCGATCTGCCAGACGAACAGCAGCACGAAAAGCAGCATGCCGGCCAGAAGTCCTGCATTCAGCGGATTCACGAGAGGCCCGATCCGGTTCATCGGGCCACCCAGTAACCGATGACGTCCAGACGTACAGTCAGGACAGTGTTGCCTTCACTTTTCTGTGGCGGCAATCCCTGATCGGGTGCGCGAACATCCAGCACTTCGATGGCCATGCTGGGAGCGCCGTTGGTTTCTATACCCTGCAGCACATCGATCAACCGGTCCGCACCAACCGAGACCTCAAGCCGCGCCGCCAGACGATCATAACCAGCATCCTTTGCCGACGGCAGGACGGTCAACACGCGCACCGATGCACCATTAGTCTCGACGACACGCCGCAGCGAGGTTTGCAGCAGAGATGACGCCAACGGCTGGTTTGGCGCCTCAATGAAACCGCGAACCTGCGCCAACTCCTGACGTCGGGTAGCAGTCCATTCGGTCAGCTGGGATTTCTGACCCGCGTTAGCGCGATACCGCGACAACAACTGCGTTGACCGTTCGATTGCCTCTTCCGTATCGGCGTACCGTTCGGCCAGCGGAACGACAAGAACCTGCCAAGCCAACAGAATGGGTAAGAAGAGCATTGCCAGCGCCGACGCACGGCGAATGGACCGGTTCTGCAACAACATCACGGCGTTTCCCCTCGAAGGAGCGTCGCCGAAATATCAAACCGGTCGGCATCGCCACCACTGCGGCGGACCGACGGTGACCGGAACTGTGCATCCCGGAACCAGCCGGATTTTTCAAGAATGACCGTGACATTCGAAGCATCTGGCGCGTAGCCGTACAGTCGGACCTCCCCGCCCTGAATCTGCATCTGATACAGCCAAGTATCATTCGGCAGAATCCGGCTGAGTCTGGCCACACCGGTCGAAACGGGCCTGTCGCCGAATTTTCCGTTGAGGAAATCGATACGCGCCTGCGTTTCGATCAGGCCCTTGCGAAGCGTCTCGACTTCAACTGCCGTTTTGCGCTCCTTCGCAAGCTCTGCCGTCAAAAGGTTCAATACCGCTTCACGATGCGAAACCTCCAGGCTCGCAACCACCCACCCCAGCCCGATCACCAAGCATACCAATACGGCTGGCACAAAGCTCTGCCAGCGCAGGGACAGACTACGTTTTGCCTGCCGGAGCAGGTTCATGTCCGCCGGAAGATCGACGGCATCGATCCGGGCTGCGGCCGGCATCAAGCCGCAATGATGAAGGACCGCACACATGCGATCGACCGACGCACGCTCTGCAGCAATCAGGCAAAGCTGTAGCCGTCCGCTGGCCTCGCCAGTGATGTGCCAGTCGAAATACGCCTCATCCGCATTGAAGGGGGTCTGACGCGCGAGCTCGAAGTTCAGCGCCTTGGCTAGCCTGGGCCGGACTGCGGCAGGTAATTCCAGTTGACGAACCAGGATGTCCTGCCTGGCCAAGCTCATCAGGATCGTTACCCGATCCGGCGACAAAGGCGGCTGCAGGTGCCCCATGGCCACCAGAACGGCATCTGCATCTGCCGGCCCGTTATAGATATGCTCGCCACCACTTGCCGGCCGCAGGTCAAGCGTCTGGGCAGCCGCATCAACCCGCGCGATCAATACCGACCGCGACAGCCGACGACGCCAGGGTGCAGGCAGCATGCCCAGCAACTCGTTGCGCCACCAGCGCAGACCGTCCGCCATCATATGGGCGGCTCTTTCAGCAAACGGCATCAGGCGTGAGGCTGATATCTTCATCACCGCCCCCTGCATCGCTGCGTGAGCGGATCGGGCACGCATTCGGCGTCCATGGTGATCTTCGGCGCCACCACAAGCTCGGGCCAGCGCCGGCGGTCGCCGTCAGCGAACGTCACGCGTAAACGCACCAGGCCCGGCATGCTCGCACGATCCATCCAGCTTGATGTCCAGGCGGCGGGCCCAGAACCGGCCGCACCGAAATAGTCCAGCGTTATACCTGCGATATTGCGCAGCAGGACGACATCTTCGGTTGTGCGCTGGCCCCCGCCTTGCTCTGACAGGGATAAAACCAAGTCTTGCCGTCCTTCCGGACCGGTGACATGCAGCTGCGCCGAAATATAGCCACCCGGATGGCGCCAGATCTCCGGTGGCGGCGTCCAGAAGGCGACGTGGCCGACCTCGCCGCGGAAATCGACGCGATAGCCCTGCGCTGTCGGCGACGGCATGGGATAGGCTTGGTCTAGCGCCTGACGGATCAGACGCTGCGCCACGCCGGCCTCGTCGATGGCGGCAGCCCTGGCATTCAGGCCGTTCCACGCACGACTGCCCAGCCGCAGGCCCTGATAGAGTGCTGCAGCAAGAAGACTGATGATTACCAGCACGACCAGAGTCTCGACCAGCGTGAAACCGCCATCGCGGAGACGGGTCTTCATGGACGCATCGTGGCAAGACGCAGTGTCGTCAGGTCAAGCAACGGCTTGCGTGCCACACCATCTTGCACGACGAGACTGATGCGATAGGCGCGCACCGGCGCAGGCGCTGCAGCGCCATAGGTGCCGATGGTGAGTTCCCAGTCCATGCCACTGAGCCACTGCCCCTGCAGGCGCCCTGGCTGCAACGGAATGTCCTGGCCAACACGATCGAACATGCCAGCCGCCATGGCGGTCGCATATTGCAGTCGTTCAGCTCGCACCAGCCCAGCCGACTGTTCGGTAAACACCCAGACCAAGGCCTGAATCCCCAGTGCAAAGATCGCCACGGCGATCAGCACTTCCAGCAAGGTGAAGCCGGCGTCTTTCATCTCTAGCGCTCGAGCACCGTGATCCGGCCCGACAGACGCTCGACCTGCACGGTGACTCGGCGCGCCAGTCCCAGACCTTGCGCCTGCAGGGCGATGCTGCCGCCGGCGGTGGTGCCGTCGCGCTGGAACACGATCTCGCGCAGGCCGGTGTCCGGCAGCGAGACGCCGGCCGGCAGGAGGCGCATGTCGTCTAGGCTGACGTGGACGATCCGGTTTTCGGCAATGGCGCGGCCGCGCGCCGCGCGCAGGTCGCCGGCCAGAGTCTGCGCCGCGGCCTGCAGCGCCGTTGCGCCACCGCCCCTAGGCCAGAACGCGACCAGGCTGGTGGCGACCAGGGCCGTGATGGCGAGCGTCACCAACATCTCGACCAGCGTGAAGCCGGCATCGGCCTTACTGCCAGTTGCCGACATCGGCATTCTCGCCCGTGCCGCCCTGCGTCTTGTCGGCGCCCAGCGTGAAGAGGTCATAGTCGCCATGTTCACCCGGCGCGCGATACTGATAGCGCTGCCCCCAGGGATCGCTCAGGCTGGAATCCTTTTTCACATAGGGGCCGTTCCAGCGTTCGGCGCTGTTCGGCTTGGCGACCAGCGCCTGCAAGCCCTCTTCCGTGGTCGGATAGCGGTCATTGTCGAGACGGAACATGTCGACGGCGGCGCTGAGCGCCTGGATCTGGATCTTCGCGGTATCGCTCTTGGCCTTGCTCAAGTATCGAATCACCGGCGGCGTCGCCACGCTGGCCAGCAAACCGATGATCACCAGCACCACCAGCAATTCGATCAGGGTGAACCCACTGTCGCTGCGCTGCCGCGCCCACGACCGGTCCTTACGCGTCGTCTTGAACACCACTATCCCCCTTAACCCCAACCGGCCTTACAGCACGATCTGATTCACGCTCAGCAAGGCCGAGAAGACCGTCGCGACCAGAAAGGCGATCATCGCCCCCACACCGATGGTCAGCGCCGGCACCAGGATGGCCAGGAAACGGTCGAGGCGACGCTTCACATCGCGCTCGATCAATCCGGCGGCCTGATCGGCCATGGCGCCCAGCCTGCCTGTCTGTTCGCCAACCCGGATCATGTGTACCGCCAGTTGCGTCACCACGCCACTCTGATCCAGTCCCTGTGAGAGGCCGTCGCCCTCCGCGATCGCATCGCCGACAGCCCCGAGCCGCGCCTGGAACGCGGCATTGCTCAATCCGGCCAGGGCGGTGCGCCAGGCGACGGTTATGGAGGCCCCGTTGGTCAGCAGCAACCCAAGATTGCGACAAAGCCGCGCTGTATCCGCCTTGGCGACGATATCCCGCAGGCCAGGGATCCGCAGCGCCTGCCCGGCCCGCCAGAGGCGGAAAACCGGGCGGTTCCAGGCATAAAACACCCCCGCCAGAGCGGCGGCGGCGAGCAGCGCCAGCGGCCCGCCAATGGCCGCCAGCAGGTCGGAAGCCGCCAGCAGCAGGGTCATCGACCAGGGCAGTTCGACCCCGGCATCGGCCAGCATGGGGCGGAAGGACGGCACCACGACCGCCAGGATGAAGATCACCGAGACGACCGCCAGCACCACCAGCAGCACCGGGTATAGTAAAGCGGATGTGACCGCGCCGCGGAATTCCTCGGCCTTGGTCAGGTCTTCGGCCAGGCGCTCCAGGGTGGCCGCCAGCGCGCCACTGGCCTCGCCGGCCTCGACCAGGGCGCAGTAGAGCGGCGGGAACAGGGCCGGGTATGGCTTCAGCGCCTCGGCCAGACTGCCGCCGCCGCGCACCACCTCGACAATTCCCGCCAGCGCCTTTTTCAGGCCGCGATCCGTGACAGAATCCATCGCCGCCTGCAGCGCGCGGTCGACCGGGAAACCGGCCTGCAGCAGCACGGCCAGTTCGAAGGTGAACAGCGCCACCTCGCGCTTGCCGCTGCTGCTTTCGAATTGCAGCACCGGCAGGCGCCACTGTCGGGCCCCCTTCAGCGCTTCGACCTGCAGCGGGAAATGCCCCTGTGCCTGCAGCCAGACGGTGACGGCCTGGGCATCCGCATCGTCGCGCTCGCCGGAAAGCGTTTCGCCGCTGCGCGCGATGGCCTGGTAGCGATAGAGCGGCATCAGATGTCGCGGGTCACGCGCACCACCTCTTCTACCGAGGTGGCGCCGGCGATGCATTTGCGCAGGCCATGCTGATACATGGTTTCCATGCCCTCGGCTGAGGCGGCCTGCTGGATCTGCTGCGCCGAGGCCTTGCTCATGACGAGGCGGCGGATCGGCTCGCTCATCACCAGCACTTCCGAAATGGCCGTGCGCCCTTTGTAGCCGGTGCCGTTGCATTGCGGACAGCCGACGGCCCGATGCAGCGTCGCGCCGGTACTGACGGCAGAGAAGCCAAGCCGCGCGGTCAGTTCAGCCGAAGGCTTGTAGGGCTCGCGGCAGTGGGTGCAGAGCACGCGCACCAGGCGCTGCGCCGCCAAGCCATTGATGGTGGCGGTGAGCAGGAAATCCTCCAGCCCCATGTCGATCAGGCGGGTGATGGCGCTGGCCGCGTCGTTGGTATGCAGGGTGGACAGCACCAGATGGCCGGTCAGCGCCGCCTGCACAGCTATTCTGGCGGTTTCGACATCGCGGATTTCGCCGACCATCATCACATCGGGATCGTGGCGCAGGAAGCTGCGCAAGGCAGACGCAAAAGTGAACCCGATCTGCGGCTTCACCTGGGTCTGGTTGATGCCGTCGAGCCGGTATTCCACCGGATCTTCCAGGGTGAGGATTTTCACCTCGGGCTTGCGCAGGCGCAGCAGCGAGGCATAGAGCGTGGTGGTCTTGCCGCTGCCGGTCGGACCCGTGACCAGCACGATGCCATGCGGACGCTCCAGCGCAGAAAGCCAACGTTTCAGCGCCTCGCCTTCCAGCCCGAGACTGCCGAATTCCAGCGCGATATTGCCGCGCTCCAGCAGGCGCAGCACGATGCTCTCGCCCGCCACGGTGGGAATGATCGAGACGCGGATATCGATCTCGCGGCCTTTGACCGCCATGCCGATGCGGCCATCCTGTGCCAGCCGCCGCTCGGCGATATCGAGCTTGGACATGATCTTGAGGCGCGACACGACGGCGGCCTGGATCTGCGGCGGCGCCTGGTCGACCGGCACCAGCACGCCATCGATGCGATAGCGCACGGCGAGTGAATCCTCGGCTGATTCCAGATGCACGTCGGAGGCGCCGCGCTCGACCGCATCCTCGATCCAGCGATTGACCAGGCGGATCACCGGCGCATCGCTTGCCAGGTCCTTCAGCCGCTCGACATCGTCATGCCGCAGCGCCGCGACCTTTTCGCCGGCGGTCTTCGCCAGCTCGGCCTGCGCGGTCCGGCCCTCGCCATAGAGCCGCTCGAAGGCGCGCTCCAGATCGCTGGCCAGCGCCACCTGCAGCCGCACCGGCAGCTTCAGGCGATAACCGATGGCCTCTGCCACATAAGCATCGGTGGGATCGACCACGGCGACATCGACGGCATCATCCTGCACGGCGACCGGAATGGCGCGGATCTGCCGCAGGAAGGCAGCGGGCAGACGATCGAGCAGCAGTGCGGCGGCGGGAAACTGCTCGAGGCGGATGCGCGGCAGGCCGAGCGCGGCGCTCAGCGCGGCGGCAAGGTCGCCCTCGGCCAGCAGGCCGAGCTTGAGCAGCACGGAATCGAGCCGCTCGCCGGTCTCGCGCTGCAGGGTCTGGGCGCGGGTGAGCGCCGGTGCGGTGAGACGGCCGGACGCGAGCAGAAGAGCGCCGAGGTCGGGCATCCCAGACCCCGCAACTCCCGGCGCGGAAACAGCCAGACCGGAGTCGCCCATGAACCGCTCATCCCCCTGAAAACCTGTGAAATCCGCCCGCCGCCGGCGCAGCGGCAGCATGGCGACAGCCTACCGGGGAATGCAGTCGCCCGCAAATACCGGGCCGAGTCATGAGGCTGGAAAAAGGGTCTGGAGCGACAGCGATTGCCCAGCGATTGCCCAGTGATTGCCCAGTGATTGCACTGCCATCAATGCCTGAAAACAGGCGGTCTGGCGTTCGTTTTGCTTCGCTGGCCTTCGCCAGGGTTCATTCCGGTTCGCTGGGGTTCGTTAGCGCTTCATTCGCGTTCGTTACGGTTCGCTGGCGCTCATTCGGGTTCGCTGCGGTTCGCGGCCCGCATCTCATACGGGCGCATTCACATCTTCACCATGTCCGACAGCAGCAGGCATCCGCGCAACGCGGGATGCATCAAGGCGTATGGGAAGGCTGAGGAAAATGTCCAGAAGGTGAGCCCGCGCCACAGGACGAGCCAGCTCAGCGACGAGAATAATCGTGGTCTGTCCCCGATTGCTCTCGATTACCCAGTGGGAGCTAAAAAACGCGGGCGGTGTAGTTATAAAGTCAACGCCTTAAGATTTTTGAGTTTATACAAGCCAGATACCGCCCTATAAAAACCAAGCTAATAATCACTGTAATCAAGCCAACGATAAAAACCACATCCCTTACACCTTGAGACAAATCAAGTGGTGCAATCACAGAAAAAAACAAAATCGAACCGGCGAGAACTCCCCCTCCGATTTTTGCACCACGCCTACAGTGCAAGCATTCCGGATGCGGTGAGGTAAAATCCCGCACCCTACCGCGCCATAACAAAGTTCCCCCTCCAACAAGAAGGATTAACGATAACAATTCCGTTCCAGCCCACAGCCCTTTAAGGAAGAGACTTGTCAGGACCCCGACTGTGACGAGTGCAAACCCGAGATATTGCATGTTTTATTACTTCGCAAACTCTCTCATTTTTTCGTCTACGTATGGGGCTGCAAACTTCTCAATTATATTCCCCATCGCGGCCTTTGCAGGAGCGGGCGCCCCCCGAACACCAGGGGTGATATCAAGAGTAATGTCAATAACAAGTGATGTACCCAACTGATAGGGCTGCGGGTTTAATACATACGATAACCCCTGCGCCGCATACCCAGATCCAATGACGGTTGCACCCGTCACCCAAAAATCACCCGCAAGTAAGAATGTACCACTAAATTTTGCAACATCAGCATAATTTGACAGCACCGTAGCACTAGCCCCTCGATATTCCCCCAGCTGGGCTGCAGCATCGCAAGAAATGCACTCAATCGCAGCGCCCTGTTGTTCTGCCATATATCCGTCTGGATCACGCCACTTCGTTATTTCCTTGGATACATCTTTGCCCATCATTTGATTATACAAATAGCCGAAGCTTCCAGTCACTGCGCCGTTAGTGAATTTACCGCCGCCAATGGTCGAGCCCAATCCGCCAATAACTGCGCTGGCAATAGTACCCGAAATCTTATCCAACCCGGTAATCTGCGGGCCAGCGCCCGCACTCATCCCAGCAGCAAGCGCCCCGGCGCCACATTTACCGCCTTGAGCAGCCGCACTGCCACATCCGACAGCAGCATGTCCGGCAATATTCGCAAGATGCCGTGCACTGCCGAAATATTTTTCAGGCGTTAAGCTCTCGAATCCTTTCCCACCAAATGTTTTGGTATTGGGATCGAAATGACCGCCAGTTAGATCACCCACAGCCTGGAATGCTACGGCGGTAACATATGCAATAACCGCCGCCTTGAACATATCGCCCAGAGACCCGCCATTAACGGCCGCATTAAAGGCTGCCGCGGCTGCCGCACCTAGAGGGCCAAAGTACGCCCCGACAATCTGAACGACAGACTGCACAATTTCATTTCTGAAGAAACTTTTGACCGCATTAGCAATGGACTTGAATATGCGGCCAATTTTTAAGTAGCCGGTCGGGTCGGTATAAGTCAGCGGATTATTATCTACATAAGCATACCGGTTGAACGCCAACGTCGACATTACATCTTGTATGAACGGATCGGCGCTAACAAAACGCGCAATCGTCGCATCATAGAGACGACCGTTCATATGAATGAGGGCAACCTCTTCCAGATGCTCGTGATTGGTGAAACCACGGTCCACCTGGCTGGCGATGCTGTCCGAGAAGTCCGGCGCGCCCGTGGTAAAGCGTCGCTTACCCCAGACATCATAGCTTAGGCGCTCAACTACCGTACCGCCCGCGTCGGTCAGCAGCGTAGTGCTGCCCAGATGATCACGATGGAAGTAGCGCTGGACGACATTGTCATTGACCTCTTTGGTGATCAACGAGACCAGTTCGCCCTGTACCATGATGTAGCTGTCCCAGCGCACATGGGCCCCGCTAGTGGTCAGCTTGCGTTCAGCTCGCGCACCAGTCACAGCATCATTGAGGTATTGCTTGATGTCGTTTGGCGTGACCTGACTGATGCGCTGATGTCCGGCATCATAGGCAAAGGCCAGCGTATTGCCGCCGCGGCTGATGCTGACCGGCATGTCAAAGGCGTTCCACACAAATGTGCGGCCGTCGCCCGACAACATGTTGCCGTTGGCATCATAGGTGTAGCTCTTGTCGGCCACGCCGGACTGGTTGCTGGCAATGAATCCAACCGCATGGGGGCGAACGGATTCCGCGCCCGAGGCCGGATAGCTGTAGGTGCCGACATCGGATTTGAAGGCAATATTGCCGCCGACATACTGCATGGTCAGCGTCGCCGTGGTGCTGCCATTGGTCAGCGTGGTGGCGCTGGTCATGCGGTTGAGCGAGTCATATTCCAGGTTGTCGGTCACGCCGGTGACGGATTCCGCGCGGGATGTCACGTTGCCCACGGAGTCGTAGCCGATGCTCCAGCTCTGAAGCGTCGTGCCCGCCTTGGCGGCCGAGATCGTCTTGACCAGGCCACGGCCGGCCTCGTAGGTGCGGGCACCGGCCACGCCATTGCCGTAGGTTTCGCCGGTGAGCTGGCGCGACGCATTGCGCGTATTGAGCGACCAGACCGCATTGCCACCGTTGGTGACCGTGAGCAGTTCGCTCAGGCCACTATAGGTGTAATCCAGCGTCAGACCGGAGGGATAATTCAGGCTGCTGAGGCGGCTTAAACTGTCATAGCTCTGGGTGAAGAAGCTGGTCGCGCCATTCTGGGTCAGCGCGGTCTGCGCCGGGCGGCCCAGGCTGTCATAGGCCTGGGCACGGGCATGGATCACATTGCTGCTGCCATCAGTGGCCGTGGCCGAAGCCAGCTTGCCGATGCCATAGGTGGCAGTGTCGTAAACCCAGCTGTCGGTCTGATCGACCGTTGTATCAGCCTTCTTCGCCACCTTGGAAAGCGTGCGGCCAAGCAGATCGTAGGTGATCTCGGTGGTCTGCAGCTTGGCGTCAGTCTGCTTCTTCAGCTGACCCAGCGCATCATAGACATAGGTCCAGACGCCCTTGTCGGGGTCGGACATGCCAATCTTGCGGCCGCGCTTGTCGTAGGTGAAGGAGACGGTGTTGCCGTCCTGGTCATTCACCGTATTCAGGTTGCCGAAGGGATCGTAGGCATAGGTGTTGGTCGTGAAAAGACTGGTGCCGCCATCGTCGCGGCCGTTCTTGACGGTGATCGTCTGGCCCTGGCTGTTCTTGGTGGTGATGCGCTGCTCGTTCCACTCGTTGGTCACGGTGTTGACGAGGCCGGCGTAGGTGATTGTCACCTGCTTGATCACCGCCACGCCGTTTTCCTCCTGCGGGCGGTTTTCGCGAATCACGCGGCCGATGGCATCATATTCAAACGTGGTCCAGACCGGCGTCTCGCCGACATAATACGGACGGTTCTTCCGCAGCACGCGGCCGAAGCTGTCGTATTCGGTATCGGCATAGATCGCCTTGGCCGGCTCGGCCGCCGAGGCATAGCCTTGCGTCTCGACGCGGATTTCGCGCTCCAGCGCGTCCATATACTGCTTCGATTTCGCGCCGAACTGCGTCGTGCCGTCAGACGCCAGCGGCGTGGTGACAATGGCGAAACGCGCCAAGGTCGGGCAGCCACTCAGGCTGCCGCCGTTATAGCCGCTGCACCACAGGTATTCGATTTTGGTCTTAGTGCCGTCCGGGCGGGTTTCCAGGATCTTGCGGCCAAAGCCGTCATAGGCCCAGATGGTGGCCAGGCCGTTCGGGCCGGTCTGGCTGGTCAGCGTGCCGAATTTCGGATCGTGGACGCGGGTCTCGGACTGATTGATCGCATTGGTGACGGTGGCCGGGAAGCGGCCATCGGCGGTGTAGGTCGCCGTGGTCGCGCGCGGCGCGATGGCCGCATCGCCGGTGGCCGGCGAGGAGACTGTGGTGGTCAGCTTGTTGCCGAAGGCATCGTAGGTATAGGTGGTGACCAGCGTGAACTGTGCGTCATCGGGCTCGATCGTCTCGGTGGCGATCATGCCGGCCGCATCGTAGGTCCAGCTCGATACGCGCGTGGCGCTGGCGGCCTGGGCCTGCAGCGGCATGGCGATCAGGAGCGCGCCGAGGAGGCTGCCCGCCGCGATGCGGGCCATCAAACGCTTATGCGCTGCAGTCATGTTCAACAATCCCCTAGGCCGTCCAGGCCTTCGTCTGCCACTGATCCCCATCGCCCCGTCCACCCGGGCCATGGGAATCCGTTGATCCAATCCGCGTCATGCCGCCCGCCGGGCGCTTCAGTTCCCCGGCGTCGTGCTGGTCACTTCCGAGCGCGTCAGCCGGCCCAGCAGCCAGTTGGCGGTGTCGTTGCTGTAGGTGTTGATCGTCGCCTTGGCGTGGCCGTCGCCGGTCGAGACTCCGACCTGCGTCGCATTGCCAAACGCGTCATACTGATAGCTGGTGGTGACCGCCGGCAGCGCCGCGCCGGTCAGCTCCCAGCTCTCTTCCAGGCTGGTGCTCAGGAACGGATAACGCCGCGTGCCGCCCAGATTGGTGCTGCTGTAGGTGTTGGTGCTGCGGTTGAGCAGCTGGCTGCCCAGCTTCTTCTCGCGGCTCGCCACCAGCCCGGTGAAGGGATAATCCTGGCGATACGTCGTCACCTGCTCGACGCCGGTCTGCTCGTCCTTCACCGTCATCTGACGGAAACCGAGGAAGCCGCGGCCGGTGGTCTCGGCCTTGGCGCCAGCGTAGCGATAGGTGCTGCGATACTCGCCGCCCAGGCCATTGGAAGACTTCACTTCCGCGACCACATACATCGGCGCCTGCAGATCGCTGCAGGGATGCGCGCAGGCATTTGCGCCGGTGTCCTTGGTGTAAGGCGCGCCGGCCAGCGAGAGCGGCTTGTAGGCGACCTGCGTCGTGCTGGCGATGCCCGTCGTGACAGACAGCAGCAGATCGGGGATGCTTTTGACCGGGGCGGACGCCTTGGGGCCGTTGCCTTCATACCCCAGCACATCGGGCAGGCCATCGCCGTTCAGGTCCATCAGGAAGCGCGTCCACAGCGCCTCGTTATTATACTGCCCAGCCTCGACGGCGGCGCCAAAATGGTTGAGCCAGCGCACCTGCGGCAGGAAGCTGGTTCCGGTATTCAAGCCGACATACATGCCATCGGAGTTGAAGCCAACGATATCAGGCAGACCATCACCATTCATGTCGGCGATACGGCGCGGCCATATGTTGTCGTTCGACCACTGGCCTGCAGCCACGGTGATGCCAAAGTTATTGGTCCAATAGGTCGGCGGCAGGAACTTGGTTCCGTCCGACAACGAGACATAGACGCCATGGATAAAGAAGCCGACGATATCGGCCAGGCCATCGCCGTTCACATCCACCATGTGACGGGTATAGCTGTTGCCATACCAGCCACCGGCCAGCGAACCGAAATCGTTGATCCAACGCGTCTGCGGCAGGAAACCGGTGCCCGTTGAGATGGCGACATAGGCGCCATCGGAATTGAAGCCAACGGCGTCCGGCAATCCGTCGCCGTTCACATCCACGAAGAAGCGCGGCTTGTAGCTCTCGATGGTGAAACCGCCGGCGGGATCGTTATAACCGAAATAGCTGCTCCACAATTGCGGCGCGGTGAAGCTGGTGCCGGTGCTGAGCGAGACATAGACGCCGTCCTTGCCGAAGGCGGCGATGTCGGTCAGGCCGTCGCCGTTCATGTCGATGAGCAGGCGGCGGTAGATCGTTTCATCGTTCCACTGCCCCTGCGCGATCATCGCGCCATAGGCCGGCACCCACAGGGTCGGAGGGGCAAAGCCGGTGCCCGTACTGAGCGAGACATAGACGCCTTCGTAATAGAAGCCGACGATATCGGCCTTGCCGTCGCCATTCACATCGGCAAGGTTGCGCGGATAGACCTGCTCATATGTCCACCATCCGCTGGCCTGGTTGAAGCCGAACTGATCGGTCCAGCGCGTATGCGGCGCAATGAAACTGCTACCGTTCGACGGCGAAACATATGTCCCGTCGTAATAGAAGCCGACAATGTCGAGCAGGCCATCGCCGTTTACGTCGCCGAACTTGCGCGGACGGGCATTTTCATCGGTCCATTGCCCCGATCCTGCGCCATAGTCGAAATAGGTGTTCCAGCGCACTGGCTGGGGGAACGTGAAATCGGCGGCGTTCCAGCTCAATGTCGTCGCCGGCAGACAGACATTTGCGGCATCGCAGGAGGTCAGGGAGATCAGCCGGCTGCGCTGGGTGCTGGGGCTGACCTCGTAAGCCGTGCGATATTCCCGCACCAGGTTTTCCGCCTGCCAGGCCTGTACCTTGGTCAG
>NZ_JBXAQT010000004.1:0-2690 GCF_058807515.1 Ferrovibrio sp. GW821-FHT12B10
CTGACCAAGGTACAGGCCTGGCAGGCGGAAAACCTGGTGCGGGAATATCGCACGGCTTACGAGGTCAGCCCCAGCACGCAGCGCAGCCGGCTGCTGTCTTTGTCATCCTGCGATGGCGCGGGCGTCTGTCTGCCATCGACAACACTGACCTGGGCCGGCTTACCGCCCGCTCTTCCTCAGCCGACGCGCTGGATCAGCTATTTCGACATTGCCCCGGAAGCGGGGACATGGCGTGATGAGAATGCCCGTCCCCGCCGTTTTGCCGATCTCAATGGCGATGGCCGGCCGGACATTGTCGGTTTCGATTCAGACGGCACCTATGCCGCTATTTCAACTGGCACCAGCTTTGCCGCGCCGCAGACAAAATGGACCTCCCAGTTCGGGTATAATCAAAGCTCTGGCTGGTGGACGAATGAGACGGTCTATCCGCGCAATATCGCCGATGTGAACGGCGACGGCATCCCAGACCTCGTCGGCTTCTACTATGAAGGCGTCTATGTCGCGCTGGGTAATGGCACCAGCTTTGCCGCCCCCACACTCTGGGTCGCCGCTTACGGTGCCATGATCTCGCAGGGCCAGTGGAACGATGAAGGGCTTTATCGCCGCATCCTGATCGATATGAATGGCGATGGCCTGACGGATATTGCCGGCTTTGGCAAGGAAGGCGTCTATGTCTCGCTCAATACCGGCAGCAGCTTTGCGGCACCGCAATTGTGGATCGGGCATTTCGGCTCGCTCGCCAGCGCGGGCCTTTGGAACACCGAATTTTACTATCCGCGCTATTTTGCGGATGTGAATGGCGACGGCCTGCCTGATGTGGTGGGTTTATATGGTGACGGCGCGTATGTCGCCATTTCCACCGGCAGCGGCTTCTTGCCGCAGACGCGTTGGATCGATCAGTTTGGCTCCAATAACATCGCCGGTGGCTGGTGGAGTTCAACCTATAACCGCTACCTGATCGATGCGAACGGCGACGGACTGGCCGATATCATCGGTTTTTATACGCAAGGTGTTTATGTCTCGTTGTCGGATGGCACCAAGTTCCTGCCGCCGACCTACTGGACCAACTATTTTGGCGCGTCGGTAGCCGCCGGCCAATGGACGGTCGAGAATATTGCGCCGCGTCGCATCGCCGACATGAATGGCGATGGCCTGCCTGATATTGTTGGTTTCAATTCCGATGGCATGTATGTTGCGCTGTCGGATGGCACAAAATTCCTGCCGCATACGCGCTGGCTCAACCATTTCGGCGCCAATTGGGAGGCGGGTCAGTATAATAACGAAGCGCTGATCCCCCGTTTCCTGATGGACCTGAACGGCGATGGCCTCACCGATGTCGGCGGCTATGCGGGATATGGCCCGGTTGTGTCACTGAGTGGGGGCGTTCAACCCGACATTCTCGCCACTGTGACGACCGGCAGTGCCATGACCCGGTTCATCTACAGGTCTCTCTCTACCGCCAACACGCCTTACACCAAGGACACCGGGGTAAATGCTTGCGCGCATCCCTGCATGGATCTGCAGGCACCGATGTATGTGGTCGCGGAAGTGAAATCCGCCAATGGTCTCGGCGGCGAGTATCGCTCAACCTATCGCTATACCGGCGCCAAGGCCGAGACCACCGGCCGCGGCTTCCTCGGTTTCCGTCAGATGACGGTGAAGGACGAGCAGACCGGCGTCGAGCAGGTGACGACGTATCGCCAGGATTATCCCTTCACCGGGCTGGTGGCGTCGCGCGAGAAGAAGCTGGGCAGCCAGTTGCTGAACCGCAGCACCAACACCTACAGCAGCACCAATCTGGGCGGCACGCGGCGCTATCCGTTCCTCACGCAAAGCCTGGAAGAGAGCTGGGAGCTGACCGGCACGGCGCTGCCGGCGGTGACCACCAGCTATCAGTATGATGCGTTTGGCAATGCCACGCAGGTCGGGGTCTCGACCGGCGATGGCCATGCCAAGACGACGGTGAATACCTACAGCAACGACACCGCCAACTGGCTGCTGGGCCGGTTGACGCGCTCGGAAGTCACCAGCACCACGCCGGGGAATTGATGCTGGAGGGCCTGCTGTTGCTGATGGGGGGCGGCGTGTTGCTCGCGCTGCTCATCTTCGATCTGCGCGAGCAGCGGCTGCCGGATATGTTGACCCTGGCATTCGGCCTGATCGGCTGCGGCTGGCATTTTCGTCATGGCTTTGGCGGACCAGATGTATCGGACATGCTACTGGGCGCTTCCGCAGGCTCTCTTAGCCTGTATGCCATTCGTCAATTCTATTTGTGGCGCAGGGGCGTGGAGGGGCTTGGATTGGGCGATGTCAAATACATGGCTGCTGCGGGAGTCTGGGTGGGCCTGCAGGGGAGCTTCACGGTGATCTTCGCCGGCGCCACTCTGACATTGCTGTTCCTGCTGCTTCGTCCTGGTCGACGCAAAGGGACTGGCGCGCTCGACTGGCAGACAAGGATTCCCTTCGGCCCCGGCCTTATTGCGGCAACGATTATTGTCTTCAGCATGCAGCAGGCGAACTGAAACACTATCGCCCCCAAGCTGTCATTTCACAATCCCATGATTACCCACAAGGGCGAGTGCTAAAAAATTGACAACCTTGGTTGCCGTCCTTTAGCTGGTTGCAGGCAGTGCTGACGCGAGTCGGCGGGGATCTGGGGGACAACAGTGATTGACTGGAAGATGGCCGGA
>NZ_JBXAQT010000005.1:0-1198 GCF_058807515.1 Ferrovibrio sp. GW821-FHT12B10
ATGGCCAAGGCAAAGTTTGAGCGTACCAAGCCGCACTGCAACATTGGGACCATTGGTCACGTTGACCATGGCAAGACGTCGCTGACGGCTGCGATCACGAAGGTGCTTGCCGAGACTGGCGGCGCGTCGTTCACGGCCTATGACCAGATCGACAAGGCGCCGGAAGAGAAGGCGCGCGGCATCACGATCTCGACGAGCCATGTCGAGTACGAGACGGCGAACCGCCATTACGCGCATGTCGACTGCCCCGGCCATGCTGACTATGTGAAGAACATGATCACGGGCGCGGCGCAGATGGACGGCGCGATCCTGGTGGTGTCGGCTGCTGACGGCCCGATGCCGCAGACCCGCGAGCACATCCTGCTGGCGCGCCAGGTCGGCGTGCCGTCGCTGGTTGTGTTCATGAACAAGTGCGACATGGTGGACGACGCCGAACTGCTCGACCTGGTCGAGCTGGAAGTGCGCGAGCTGTTGTCGAAGTATGATTTCCCGGGCGACGACATCCCGATCGTGCGCGGTTCGGCGCTTGCTGCCCTTGAGGACAGCAACAAGGAGCTGGGCCACGACGCGATCCTGAAGCTGATGGCTGAAGTCGACCGCTACATCCCGCAGCCGGAGCGTCCGAAGGACAAGCCGTTCCTGATGCCGGTTGAAGACGTGTTCTCGATCTCGGGCCGCGGCACGGTTGTGACCGGTCGCGTCGAGCGCGGCATCGTGAAGGTCGGTGAGGAAGTCGAGATCGTGGGCCTGAAGGCCACGGTGAAGACGACCGTGACCGGCGTTGAAATGTTCCGCAAGCTGCTGGACAGCGGCGAGGCTGGCGACAACATCGGCGCGCTGCTGCGCGGCGTGCAGCGTGAAGACGTTGAGCGCGGCCAGGTTCTGGCCAAGCCGGGTTCGATCACCCCGCACACCAAGTTCAAGGCCGAAGCCTACATCCTGACCAAGGAAGAGGGCGGTCGCCATACCCCGTTCTTCACCAACTACCGTCCGCAGTTCTACTTCCGCACCACCGACGTGACCGGTGTTGTGGCCCTGCCGGCCGGCGTTGAGATGGTGATGCCGGGCGACAACGTGTCGATGGATGTCGAGCTGATCGCGCCGATCGCCATGGACGAAGGTCTGCGCTTCGCGATCCGCGAAGGCGGCCGCACCGTCGGCGCCGGCGTCGTCGCCAAGGTCATCGCGTAAGTTACGC
>NZ_JBXAQT010000006.1:0-838 GCF_058807515.1 Ferrovibrio sp. GW821-FHT12B10
AGCTCGACAAGACCTCCAAGAAAGTTCAGACCGGTTTCAAGGTTGCCGACGCTTCGGACGACGCGGCCGTGTTCGCCGTCGCCCAGGGCATCCGCGGCAACATCAAGGCGTATGCCTCGGTGCAGTCGTCGCTGGCGGCCGGTGAAGGCCTCGGTCAGGTGACCGCTGCCGCTCTGACCGGTATCTCGAACCTGGTCGGCGACATCAAGGCGAAGTTCGCCAACCTCGCCGACGGCTCGCTGACCACTGATCAGCGCACCGTGTACCAGAACGACGTGAACAAGCTGATCGGTCAGGTCACCAACTACATCAATCAGGCGACCTACAACGGTAAGAACCTGCTCAACAGCGACAGCACCTCAGCGGTCACCTTCGTGGCCGACGTGTCGGGCACCACGCTGACCCTGCAGAACAGCAGCAACCTGTCGACCGCCACGTCTGGCGCCGCTGGTCTGTCTGCTACGGCTGCGGCTTACACCTCGGCTGGCGGCTACTCGAACGCCGTGTCGGGCCTGGGCGTGTTCGAATCGCTGGTCAACTCCGTCTCGGCGCAGATCGCCGCGCAGTCGCGCTCGATCACGCTGCAGAAGGGTTTCGTTGACGACCTGGTCGACGCGACCAAGAAGGGCCTCGGCGCCCTGGTCGACGCCGATGTCGCGGCTGAAAGCGCCACCTTGCAGTCCCTGCAGGTCCGCCAGCAGCTGAACATCCAGGCGCTGTCGATCGCCAACCAGCAGCCCAACACCCTGCTCAGCCTGTTCCGTTAATCGGCAGTCTGATACCAGATCGGAAAGGGGGCCTTTTGGCCCCCTTTCTTTTTGCCTTCTCCACAGTCTGA